>NZ_CM132446.1:6977500-8250000 GCF_053764795.1 Plantactinospora sp. DSM 117369
CACCGGCCCGGCACCACGGCGCCGTACGTAGTCGACGCCGGCGGTGATGTTGCCCCACTGGTCCGAACCGCCGAACTGCAGCGTGCAGCCGTACCGCCGGTGCAGCTCGAAGAAGTCGTTGGCCTGGAGGAGCTGGTAGCTGAACTCGGTGTAGCTGATCCCGCTCTCCAGCCGCGCCTTCACCACCTCGCGGGCCAGCATCCGGTTGACCGGGAAGTGCTTGCCGACGTCGCGGAGGAACTCCGCCACCGACATCTCGCCGGTCCAGTCCAGGTTGTTGACCGGGCGGGCGGCGTTGTCGCCCTGGTACGACACGAAGGGGGAGAGCTGCCGGCGGATCCGATCCACCCAGCTCGCCACCACCTCCGGGCTGTTCAGCGTCCGCTCGCCCCGCTCGTTGGGATCGCCGATCAGCCCGGTCGCCCCGCCGACCAGCAGCAGCGGGCGGTGCCCGGCGAGTTGGAGCCGGCGGGCGGTCACCACCTGCAGCAGGTTGCCGATGTGCAGGCTCGGCGCGGTGGGGTCGAACCCGACATAGAACGTCACCGGACCGGAGCGGAAGTGCTCCGCCAGCTCGGCGGGATCGGTCGAGTCGAAGAGGAGACCCCGCCACCGCAGGTCCTCGAGCGGAGACTCCCCGCCGACGGACGCGGCGGGAGGAAGGCTGCTATCGGTCACGGTGCCGATTGTCCACCATGCCGGCGGTCCGCCCGTACCCGGTTTGACGGCCCGCTGGCGAGCCCCGACGAGCCGGCGCCGGGACGGCGGGGCGTTGACGGGACAGGACGGCCGAAGGCACGCTACCCGGGCCAGGGCGTCACAAATACCGCGACCCGTGGAGGCGTACCCCGTGACCGTGCCGAGTCAGACCCGCCAGCCGGTACCGAGCCCCGCCAGCGGCGGCGGCCTGATCCACCTGCGCCGGGCCGGAGTCAGCCTGCTGGTGGACGGCACCGATCCCGGCGTGCCGGTGGTACTGCACTGGGGCGCCGACCTCGGACCGCTCACCGGGCCGGAACTCGCCGACCTCGGCACCGCGCTGCGCCGGCCGGTCCGGACCGGCACTCCCGAGGGCCGGCCGGTCGGCATCCTGCCCGAGCACACGTACGCCTGGTTCGGCCTGCCCGGGCTCACCGGGCACCGCGCCGGCCGCGACTGGTCGCCGCGGTTCCGCCGCACCGAGCTGCGGGTGCGGGACGACCGGGACGAGTCGGCCGCGACCATCGTGGTGACCGCCACGGACGAGGCCGCCCGGCTCGATCTGGTCGTCGAACTCGAACTGGATCCGGCCGGGCTGCTCCGGCTCCGGGCCGAGCTGGCCAACCCGCCGGACGCCGACCCGTACCAGCTGGAGGGGCTGCTGCTCGGGCTGCCGGTGCCGCCGCAGGCGGACGAGCTGCTCGACCTGACCGGCCGGTGGTGCCGGGAACGCAGCCCCCAGCGGAGCCCGTTCACCGTCGGCTCGCGATCCCGGGAGAGCCGCCGGGGCAAGCCCGGCCTGGACGCCTCGCTGCTGATGGTGGCCGGTACGACCGGCTTCGGCTTCCGGTCCGGTGAGGTCTGGGGGGTGCACCTCGGCTGGAGTGGCAACCACCGGCTGCACGCCGAGCGGACCCCGGACGGCGAGGCGCTGCTCGCCGCCGGCGAGCTGCTGCTGCCCGGCGAGATCGAGCTGGCGCCGGGCGAGCGCTACCGCACGCCCTGGCTCTACGCGTCCTACGGGCAGGGGTTGGACGAGATGTCGGCCCGCTACCACGCCCATCTGCGCCGGTCGGCGCGGGCCGGGAGGCGGGCGCGTCCGGTGGTGGTGAACACCTGGGAGGCGGTCTACTTCGACCACGATCTCGACCGGCTCACCGCGCTGGCCGACGCCGCCGCCGAGGTCGGGGCGGAGCGGTTCGTCCTGGACGACGGCTGGTTCCTGGGCCGGCGCGACGACCGGGCCGGGCTCGGCGACTGGTACGTCGACCCGGCCGTCTGGCCGGACGGGCTGCATCCGCTGGTCGCACACGTACGCGGGCTGGGGCTGGAGTTCGGGCTCTGGGTCGAGCCGGAGATGGTCAACCCCGACTCGGAACTGGCCCGGGCGCATCCGGAGTGGATCCTCGGCACCGGAGGCCGGCTGCCCCGGCAGGCCCGCTGGCAGCAGGTCCTCGACCTGACCCACCCGGAGGCGTACGAGTACGTGCTGGGGCGGCTCGACGCGCTGGTCCGGGAGTACGGGATCGGGTATCTGAAGTGGGACCACAACCGGGACCTGATCGACGCCGGCCACCAGCCGTCGGGGCGGCCCGGGGTGCACGGCCAGACCCTGGCGACCTACCGGCTCCTCGACACGCTCCGGGACCGCCACCCGGGGCTGGAGATCGAATCCTGCTCCTCCGGCGGTGGCCGGGTCGACCTGGGCATCCTGGAACGGACCGACCGGATCTGGGGCAGCGACTGCATCGACGCCCTGGAACGGCAGTCGATCCAGCGCTGGACCCAGCTCCTGCTGCCGCCGGAACTGATCGGCTCGCACGTCGGCGCGGGCCGGGCACACACCACGGGCCGTACCCACGACCTCGGCTTCCGGGCCGGCACCGCCTTCTTCGGCAGCTTCGGTATCGAGTGGGACCTGACCGCGGCCACCCCGGAGCAGCGCCGGGAACTGGCCTGGTGGGTAACGCTCTACAAGCGGCACCGCGCGCTCCTGCACAGCGGGACGGTGGTCCGGGTCGACCATCCGGATCCGGCGCTCTGGGTGCACGGGGTGGTCGCCGCGGACCGGTCCGAGGCGATCATGGCGATCGTCGCCACCGCGACCGGGACGACCACCAACCCCGGACCGGTACGCCTGCCCGGCCTGGACCCGGACCGCCGGTACCTGGTCCGGGCGGTCGCGCCGGAGGACGCCGCGCGCGGCCTGCCGGCGCCGCCGGGCTGGACCACCGGTTCCGGGGTACGACTTTCCGGGCGCGCCCTCGGGCACGCCGGCCTACAGGCCCCGCCGCTGCGCCCGGAGCAGCTCCTGCTGGTCCACCTGGGCGGTGACTGACCCGGCACCGGCCGGCGCCCCGGACCGACGGCTCCCTCGACAGCCGCTCGGCTGACAACCGGCTCCGGGTGACAACCGGCTCCGGTGGCGGGCTGGGGAGGGGGTGGGGAACGGCGAGTCGGCGGGTCAGCGACCCGGTACCGTGACCAGGCCGGTCTGGTAGGCGACGATGACGAGCTGGGCGCGGTCCCGGGCGTGCAGCTTGGCGAGCAGCCGGCCGACGTGCGTCTTCACGGTGGCCGGGCTGAGCCGCAGGTGACCGGCGATCTCGGGATTGGACAGGCCGCGTCCGATCAGGGTCAGCACCTCCCGCTCCCGGTCGGTCACCCCGGTCAGCTCCCGGGCCACCGGTCGGTCCGGTTCGGGCAGCCGGGCGAACTCGGCGATCAGTCGACGGGTCACGCTCGGCGCGAGCAGCCCCTCCCCGGCGGCGACCACCCGGATCGCGGTCAGCAGATCCTCCGGCGGAGCGTCCTTGAGCAGGAAGCCGCTGGCGCCGGCCCGGATCGCCGCGTAGACGTACTCGTCGAGGTCGAAGGTGGTGAGGATGAGCACCCGGACCTGACCGGCGGCGGGTGACTCGGCGATCCGCCGGGTCGCGGCAATCCCGTCCAGCTCCGGCATCCGGACGTCCATCAGCACCACGTCCGGGCGCTCCCGTTCGGCCAGCTCGACGGCGGCGGCGCCGGTGCCGGCCTCGCCGACCACGGTCAGCCCCGGCGTCGTCTCGATCAGCACCCGGAAGCTGCCCCGGAGCAGCGCCTGGTCGTCGGCGATGAGCACCCGGACGGGCTGGTCGGTCACCGGCCCGCTCCGGCCGAGCCGCTCCCCGGGCCCGCCTCGACCGCCGGCGGAGGCGCGGCGGCCAGCGGGGACGGGCGTTCGGCGGGTCGGTACGGCAGCCGGGCCGAGACGCGGAACCCGCCGTCGGCGGCCGGTCCGGCCTCGAATGTGCCGGCGTACAGGTGTACCCGCTCGCGCATGCCGATCAGGCCCTGCCCCTTCGGATCGGCCGGCCGGACCGGTCGACCGGGCTCGTTGGTCACCTCGATCCGCAACTCGGCACCGGCACCGGACACCGCGACCCGGCACCGGACCGGTCCGGCGTGCTTGACCACGTTGGTCAGCGCCTCCTGGACGATCCGGTACACCGAGCGGCCGACATCCTCCGGCGGCTCCGCCCCGGCGGGCAGCTCCAGCGCCAGCTCCGCGGCCACCCCGGCCGCCGCCGCCCGCTCCAGCAGACCCGGCAGGTCCGCCAGGCCCGGCGCGGGACCGAACTCGACCGGCGTACCCGGTGCGCCGGTGCGCAGCACGCCGAGGGTACGGCGCAGTTCCGCCAGCGCGCTCCGGCTGGTCGCCTCGATGTCCCGCAGCGCGTCCCGGACCTCCTGCGGCCGGGACTCCGCCACGTGGTTGGCGATCGCCGCCTTCACCGTGATCACGCTCATGCTGTGCGCCACGATGTCGTGCAGCTCGCGGCTGATCCGCAGCCGCTCGTCGACCGTGGCCTGCCGGGCCAGCTCCGCCGCCGACCGGGACGCGTACGCGCGCCGCTCGCGTACCGCCCGGCCGAGGATCCAGGTCGCGGTCAGGAGTACCAGCAGGAAACCGAGCCCGCTGACCGCCTCGTCCCAGTCCGCGGTCTTCGGGATTATCACCAGCGCGGCGCCGGCCAGCACCAGCAGCAGGGCCGGAACCGAGCGGCGCAACTCGTCGCCGAGCGCCACCTGGTAGAGCGCGAACGCGACCGCGATGAACACCGAGACCGAGGCGTAGACCGGCACCACCTCCACCAGTACGGCGGAGAACGCGGCGACCGTGACCACCGCCAGCACCGGTACGGGCCAGCGCCGGCGTACCGCGATCGGCCCCGAGACGACGACCGTGCAGAGCAGGGAGAGCCAGACCGGTTCCCGGACCAGCGGATCGGGGTACCCGGTCGCGGTGGGTGGGTCGGCGGCGGCATACCCGCAGATCACCGCCAGGCCAAGCGCCGCCAGCACGTCGAGGGCGATCAGGTCGACGCTGCGCAACCGGCGGGTGAGCAGCGGACGCGGGTGCACGGCGGTCATCCGTCGACGGTAGCGGCCGGCCCGCCCTGTCGCGTCCACCCGGAGCGGGTCATCCTGCGGTCTGATCCGACGGGTGTCGGGGCGGTCGGGTAGCCCGCAGAGCCGGGCCGGAAGTGACGGCTGCGCTCCGATGTGCCGGGGCCGCCGATGCCAGATCTTCGACGGCATGACGCAACGAGAGGAAACACCGGACCTGACCGTCGCCGTGCGGCTCCGCGACGTCGTCCGGGCGTACGGCACCGGGGCCCGGCGGGTGGCCGCGCTGGACGGGGTGACGGTCGACTTCGACCGGGGCACCTTCACCGCCGTGATGGGGCCGTCCGGGTCCGGCAAGTCGACCCTGCTGCACTGCGCCGCCGGGCTCGACCGGCCGACCGGCGGCACGGTCATCATCGACGGCACCGACCTCGGCACCCTCGGCGAGACCGCGCTGACCCTGCTGCGCCGGGCCCGAGTCGGGTTCGTCTTCCAGTCGTACAACCTGGTGCTGGCGCTGACCGCGGCGCAGAACGTGGCGCTGCCGCTGCGGCTGGCCGGCCGGCGGCCCGACCCGGCCGAGCTGGACGCGACGCTGGCCGAGGTCGGTCTGGCCGGACGGGGCCGGCACCGCCCGGACGAACTCTCCGGCGGGGAGCAGCAGCGGGTGGCGATCGCCCGCGCCCTGATCAGCCGGCCCGCGGTGCTCTTCGCCGACGAGCCGACCGGCGCGCTGGACACCCGGACCTCCCGGGACATCCTGCGGCTGCTGCGCAACCTCGTCGACCAGCACCGGCAGACGGTGGTGATGGTGACGCACGACCCGGTGGCCGCGGCCCACGCCGACCGGGTCGTGCTGCTGGCCGACGGCCGGGTGGTGGACGAACTCGGCGGCGACCTGGCGGCGGAGACGATCGCGGCCCGGATGACCAGGTTGGAGCCGGCATGCTGAGCTTCGCGGCGCTGCGCGCCCGGTGGACCGGACTACTCGGCCCGTTCGTCGCGCTCTGCCTCGGTGTGGCGCTGATGTCGATGACCGCGCTGATCCTGGTCTCCGCGCAACCCCGGGTGCCGGACCGGTACGCCGGCGCGGAGGTGCTGGTCGCCGCGCCCGCGGTCGAGGCGGCACCGGGCACCTTCCCGGAGCGCCGCCCGTGGTCGCCGCAGCGGGTCGCCGAACTGACCGGGCGGCTCGCCGCGATCAGCGGGGTGGCGGCGGCGGTACCGGACCGGTCGTTCTACGCCCAGGCGGTCGTCGACGGCCGACCGGTCGGCGAGCCCGCGCTGGGGGATCCGCAGGGCCACGGCTGGTCGAGTGCGGCACTGGCGCCGTACCGGCTGGTCGCGGGCGGCCCGCCGGTCGGGCCGGACGAGGTGGTGCTGGACCGGGCGCTCGGGTTGGCCCCGGGGAGCCCGGTCACCCTGCTGACCGCGACCGGGCCGGCCGGGTACACCGTCGCCGGCACCGTGGACGGACCCGGCTTCTACCTCGCCGATCCGGTCGCGGCACCGCTGGCCCGGGGCGTCCGGCTGATCGGCCTGGTCGTCGCGGACGACGCCGACGTCGCGGCGGTACGGGCGGCGGCGGAGTCGGTGGTCGGCCGGGACGGTACGGTGCTGACCGGCACCGACCGGGCGGAGGTCGAGCCGCCCCGGGACGTCCGGACCCGGTGGATCGGCATGCAGGTGCTGACCGCGATGACGGCGCTGGCCGGGTTCGTCTCGATCTTCGTCGTCGCCTCCACCTTCGCGTTCGGGGTCGCCCAGCGGCGCCGGGAGTTCGGGCTGCTGCGTACCGTCGGCGCCACCCCGGGACAGCTCCGCCGGCTGATGTACACCGAGGCGCTGGCGGTCGGTGCCGTCGGGGCGGCCGTGGGAGCGGTACTCGGTATCGCCGGTGCGCCGGCCTTCGGCGCCCTGCTCGTCGACGCCGGTTTCCAGCCCGTCGGGTTCCGGGTGCGGATCGAGCCCTGGCCACCGGCGGCGGCGTACCTGGTGGGTCTGGTCGTCGCCCTGCTCGGGGTCTGGTCGGCGTCCCGCCGGGCCGGCCGGGTACGCCCGCTGGAGGCGCTGCGGGAGGCGGTGGTGGACCAGCGCCCGATGACCAAGTCCCGGTGGATCGGCGGGATCCTCAGCACCGCCTTCGGGCTGCTGTTGACCGTACGACTGGCCGGGGCGGGCCCGGACGACATCGTGAACTACGCGTTGTACGCGGCGATGGCGCTGACCGGCGGGCTGACCCTGCTCGCCCCGGTACTGGTGCCGCCGTTGACGTACGCGCTCACCTGGCCGCTGGAGCGGCTGCCCGGGGCGACCGGGATGCTGGTCCGGCGCAACGCGCTGACCGCGGTGCGGCGTACCGCGTCGACGTCGGCGCCGATGCTGCTGACGGTCGGGTTCGCGGTGCTGATCGCCGGCTCGGTGGCCACCTCGGCCGGCGCGTACGCGAGCCGGGACGCGGCGGCGATCCGGGCCGGTTCGGTGCTCGTCCCGGCCGGTACGCCGGGACTGTCGGACGCGGCGGTGGCCGCCGTCCCCGGCACCGCACTGCTGCCCAGCACCGTCTACGCCGATCCACCCGGCGGCGCGGCGACCGGTGCCGGTATCCCGATCATCGCCGCCGGGGTGGACCCGGCCGGGTTCGCCCGGGTGAACGGGCGACTGAGCGTGCTCTCCGGGGACTTCGCGGCCTTCCGGGGAACGCAGACCGCGGTGGTCACCGCCGAACTCGCCGGTCGACTGGGCTGGTCGGCGGGGGCGCCCGCGCTGCTCGGCTATCCGGACGGCACCGGCGGGCAGGTCCGGGTGGCGGCGGTGGTCGCCGACGGCTCCATCCCGACGCAGTTGCTGCTGGCCCGGGAGGTGATCCGGGCGCACGATCCGTCGGCACTCACCGAGGCGGTCTTCACCCCGGCGACGGTCGGCCAGGACGGCGGCGGAGCCGGCCCCTGGGCGGCGCTCGGGGCCCGGCTGGTCGGCGTCGCCGAGTACGCGGCGGAACGGGACGCCGCCGAGGACCGGCTGGTCTGGCTCGGCACGCTGATCCTGATCGGGGTCTCGGCCGGCTACACCGCGATCGCACTGGCGAACACCCTGCTGATGGCGACCGCGCACCGGGCCCGGGAACTGCTGGTGCTGCTCCGCTCCGGCGCGACCGTCCGCCAGGTGCTGGCCGCGGTCGCCGCCGAGTCGGGGCTGGTGCTGTCGATCGGCACCGCGCTCGGCCTGCTGGTGTCGATGGTCGCGCTGCTGGCGATCCGCTCGGCGCTCAGCGAGCAGGTCGGGGTACCGGTCGAGTTGGTCGTGCCCGGTTCGACGATCGGGCTGTTGGTGGCCGGATGCGTGGTGCTGGCCCTGGCCGCCAGCGTGTTGCCGGCCCGGCTGATCCTGCGGGCCGGGCCGGGCGGCGGCGGGTACCGGGTGGAGTGAGCCTTTTCAACCTGGACAGCGCGGCGCGTGCGCCCCCCGACTTCCACCCTGCGGACACCACGGACCGTACGGGGAGGTTGCGAAGGTTCAGTGACCCGACCCGGCCGGTTCGGCCGACCGCGGGGGCATCGCCCGGGCCGCCGCGGTCGCCGACCGGGTGGTTCTTCGGGTTGCCGGGGTTGACTGCCGGGATCGCCGGGTCGACAATCCCTATGGGTTAGATGGGGAATCGGCGCAGCGGTGCGCGGTTTCACCACCGTCCCGTACCCGCCCCTGGTACGCCCATCGTCCGAACTGACGGCGCTGGCCCCGGCCGGAACGCCGCGACCGCCAGCCCGGACGGGCCTGCCTCGACCAATTCCCGGGAAGGAACGTCCCGTGCGAAAACTTCTGCTTCTCGCCCTGGTGGGGCTCGGCGCGCAGCTCGTCGACGGCAGTCTCGGCATGGCCTACGGCGTGACCTCCACCACCCTGTTGCTGGCGATCGGCACCAACCCGGCGGCGGCGTCCGCCACCGTGCACCTGGCCGAGATCGGCACCACGCTGGCCTCCGGTGCCGCGCACTGGCGGTTCGGCAACGTCGACTGGAAGGTGGTCGCCAAGATCGGCATACCGGGGGCGATCGGCGCGTTCGCCGGCGCCACCTTCCTGGCCAGCCTCTCCACCGAGGTCGCCGCGCCGATCATGGCGCTGCTGCTGCTCACCCTGGGGATCTACATCCTGGTCCGGTTCACCGCCGCCGGCATCCCCCGGGACCGTCTCGGCCTGCCGCTGCGCAAGCGGTTCCTGGCCCCGCTCGGACTGCTCGCCGGGTTCGTCGACTCCACCGGAGGCGGCGGCTGGGGGCCGGTCGGCACCCCGGCGATCCTGGCCAGCGGCCGGATGGCGCCGCGCAAGGTGATCGGCTCGATCGACACCAGCGAGTTCCTGGTCGCGGTGGCCGCGAGCATCGGCTTCCTGATCGGCCTGGGCAGCGAGAACGTCAACTTCGGCTGGGTCGTCGCGCTGCTGCTCGGCGGCGTGATCGCCGCGCCGATCGCCGCCTGGCTGGTCCGGCACATCCCGCCACGGATCCTCGGTTCGGCGGTCGGCGGCGTGATCATCGTGACCAATGCCCGGACCCTGCTGCGCAGCGACTGGATCGACGCGCCGGACGGCGTACGGTACTCCGTCTACGCGGCGATCTACCTGGTCTGGGCGCTCGCGCTGGCGTACTCGATCCGGCAGTACCTGGCGCACCGGGACGAGGAGACCGTCGAGGCGATCGACACCGTGGCGCCGGCCGCCGAGGCCGAACCCAGCGAGAAGACTTCCGCGTCTACTCCGGCCTGAGGCGGAAGCGGTAGCCCGACCGGGCGTACCCGACAAGCGCACGGCGGCCGCGACAATGTCGCGGCCGCCGTCGTCGTCTCCGCGCCCCGACGGGCTACTGCACCGCCAGGATGTCCACGACGAACCGGAGCGGGCCGGCCGGCTCGCCGCCGGTCGGGTTGTCGCCGTAGGCGAGGTCCGCCGGAATGTCGAGCTGTACCCGGCTGCCGGCCTTGACCCCCACCAGACCCTGGTCCCAGCCGGGGATCACGGCGCCGACGCCGATCTGCAGCGGGAACGGCTGGCCCCGGTTCCACGAGGCGTCGAACTCCTGACCGGTCCGGTAGGAGGCGCCGACGTAGTTGACCGTGATCGTCTGGCCGGCCCGCACCGCCGGCCCGGTGCCCTCGACCAGCGGCGTCACCGTGAGCTTGGTCAGCTCACCGCGACCGGCCTCGACGGTCGGCCGCTGTGCCAGCCGGGGATCCAGGTCGGCCGGCGGCCGGGACGGCGCCCCGGGGCTCTCCGGCGCGCCCGTCGGCGCCGGAGGGGCGGTCGGCTCGGCGGCCGGCGGAGTCGTCGCGGCGGCCGCCGGAGCAGCCGAGGAGCTGGGTGCGTCGTCCATCACCTGCGGCAGCACGACGATGGCGGCGACGCCCAGCCCGGCCAGGACGATTCCGACGGTCCCGCCGGCCACCCGCTGCACACGGGCCCGGTTCGCGGCGGCCTGAGCCGCGGCCGCTTCCGCGGCGGCCCGTCGTTCCTGCTTGGTCGGACGCCGCTGGCTCGTCGGCCCCGGCTGCTCGGGACTCTGGACCGGATCACTCATCTGATCTTGCACTCCTCGGGGGAAAGTGGAGTCGGGCGGGACGCCGTCGGCCCGTCGAACGGCTCCGCACACCGTACCCGCGCCGACGCTGCCGACGTCGGCTCGGTCCGGCGGGACTAGCCGGTGCCGGCGGAGATTGAGGACCGGGCGTCCGGAATGACCGTTCTGCCCGACGGGCCTTCGGCGATCGGCGAGTCCGCACCGGCGGCCGGCGAGTCGGCCAGGGTCCGGACCGGCCGCAGGGTCTCCGCCACCCCACCGGTCACGTCGGGAATCGGGTAGTGGACCGCCCGGACGGTACGACCGGCGTCGACGACCAGGGTCAGCCGCTTCAGCCGTACGGTGCCGCCGGCCCGGAAGGTCGCTGGTCGCCTGGGGCGGAGGCCAGCGGCGGAACGCGGTGTCGCCCGCTCAGGTCCGCTCGCCCGCACCGGGCGGCAGAACCGGCCGGACCGGCCGGCGGTCGCCAGCGGGCAGGCCGGCGTCGACCCGGGTGGCTGACCGGGTCACGGCGAGCCGAGACGACACCGGCGTTTGTGATCAGCCCCGGGACGAGAGACCCGGTGATCAGCCCGGGACGGCCCGGGGTGGGCCCGGCTCCGGCGCCGGACCGGCCGGTTTCGGGCCGGTGCGGGGCGGGCCGGGCGGTGGCGCGGCACCGGGTGGGTCGGCGGGTGGCTGCCCGGAGCCGAGAATCGGGCTCAGCGCCCAGCGCCGGGCCAGCACCACCGCCCCGGCCAGGGCGCCGCCCACGATGCCCGCCTCGGCCAGCAGGACCGGCGGGGTCAGGCTGTAGCCGGTCAGCCAGGCGAACCCCATCGTCACCGGAAGGGCCAGGAGGCCGGCCGGCGGCACCAGCAGCGCCATCCGGGTCACCGTGCGATCGATCCCCGCGCTGCCCCGCATGCCCCACCGCACCGCGAGCAGTACGCCGGCGACGAAGACCAGCGCGCTCAGCACGTACCGCAGCAGGAAGTTCGGCAGCGGGTCCATCCCGACCAGCAGGTGTAGCGGCACCAGCCACCACTGCCAGACCAGTACGAAGGTGAGCACCAGCCCGGGTACGCCGCCGGCCAGCCCGGTCAGCAGCAGCCGGCGGAACTCGTACGGTGCCCGGCGTACCCCGGCCGACACCGCGAGGTCCCGGGCGAACCGGCGTACGTCGGCGCCGAGCAACTGCTCCGGGGTCATCCCGTCGGCCGCCGCACCGGCGAGTTCCAGCCGCAGGTCACGGGCCAGGGCGATCCGGTCGGCGGCGACGATGCCCATGGCCCGCCACTCCCGGTCGGCCAGGGCGAGGGCGTGCCCGCTCGGGCTGTCGGCGTCGTCCGTGCTGTTCATGGTCACCTCTCCGTGCTCTCCGTCGAGGGCGCCACGTCGGTGAGCGTGGCGTTGATGGTCTGCACGAATCCGTGCCACCGTCCGGCCCAGGCCGCCAGCGTCCGCCGGCCGGCCTCGGTGAGCGCGTACACCCGGCGGGGCGGTCCGCTCGGGCTCTCCTGCACCTCGTCGGCGACGAGTCCGAGCCGGCGCATCCGGGTGAGCAGGGGATAGACGGTGCCGTATCCGACGGTGTCGAGCCCGGCGTCGTTGAGCCGCCGGACCAGCTCGTAGCCGTGCGCCGGGCTGCCGTGCAGCAGCGCGAGCATGCACATGTCGAGCACCCCGCGCAGCAGTTGGGCCTGCCGGTCGGCGCCGTCGTCGCCCCGCCCAGGAGCTGTCATGTGTCACATGATAGCGACCGGTATTAGGTACCGTCCAGTACTCCACGACGGCGCCGCACGCCACGAGGCACCGGCGCGCGGGGCAGCGGCAAGGGCGTGCGGGACGGAGCTGGCATCAAGGATCGCCAGGGCCGTCGACGGCAGATCGGTCCGGCCACGGCAGGGCGGTGGCCGGACCGACTCGGGAACAGCACGGCGGGCCGACCGAGGAGCCCGCGACTCACCGGGGTGGGCAGCCGGTCAGCCTACCGGGGAGGACGTCTCCGGCTGCGACCGTCCGCCGAGTTGCTGGTGGTCCCGGATGATCTCTGCGTAGCGGAGCCCGCTCGCCTTCATCGTCCGCCGCTGGGTGGCGTAGTCGACGTGCACCAGGCCGAACCGCTTGTCGTAGCCGTACGCCCACTCGAAGTTGTCCAGCAGCGACCAGTAGAAGTAACCCTCCACCGGTACCCCCCGGGCGGCGGCCGCCGCGCAGGCCAGGACGTGCTCCTCCAGGTACGCCGTCCGCTCCTTGTCCTCGATCCCGCCCTCGGCGGTGAAGGAGTCCGGCCAGGCCGAGCCGCTCTCGGTGACCAGGATCCGGGCCGGGGCGTACCGCTCGGTCACCGAGACCAGCAGCTCCTCCAGCCCGGTCGGGTACGCCTCCCAGCCCATCGCGGTCTGCACCGAGCCGGGCACCGGGATCTGCCGCGCGTACGGCACCGGCCCCGCCGGGTCGTCGACGATCACCTGCCGGAAGTAGTAGTTCAGCCCGAGGAAGTCGGTCGGGGCCGCGATGCACTCCAGGTCACCGGGGCGGACCGGCGGCTCGACGCCGTAGACCTCCAGCATGTCGGTCGGGTACCCCCGCCCGTACAGCGGGTCCAGCCACCACCGGTTGACGTGCCCGTCGGCCCGGACCGCCGCCGCCACGTCCTCCGGCCGGTCGCTGCCCGGCTCGCACGGGCTCGGGTTGAGCACGATGCCGACCGAGGCGGGCCGGCTCGCCGCCGCCCGGATCGCCGCCATGCCGAGGCCGTGCGCGAGCAGCGTGTGGTGGGAGGTGGCGACCGCCCGGGTCAGGTCCTGCTCGCCCGGGGCCATCCGGCCCTCCAGGTGCCCGATCCAGGAGACGCAGAGCGGCTCGTTCACGGTCACCCAGTCGGTGACCCGGTCGCCGAGCGCTCCGGCGACCACCGAGGCGTAGTCGGCGAACGCCTCGGCGGTGGCCCGCTCCGGCCAGCCGCCGCGGTCCTGCAACGCCTGCGGCAGGTCCCAGTGGTAGAGCGTGACCAGCGGCCGGATCTCGGCCGCCAGCAGCGCGTCGACCAGCCGGTCGTAGAAGGCCAGCCCGGCCGGGTTGACCCGGCCGGTCCCGTCCGGCATGACCCGGGGCCAGGCCACCGAGAACCGGTACGCGTCGACGCCGAGCCGGCGCATCAGGGCCACGTCCTCCGGCCACCGGTGGTAGTGGTCGCACGCCTCGTCGCCGGTGTCGCCGTTGTCGACGTTCCCGGGTACCCGGCTCCAGGTGTCCCAGATGGACGGGCTGCGGCCGTCCGCGCCGGCAGCCCCCTCGATCTGGTACGCCGCGGTGGCGACGCCCCAGGTGAAGTTCGGTGGCAACTTGGACAGATCCGGCATCGGTCGACTCTCCTTTGGATGGTTCAGAGCCTGCTGACCGCGCTGGTCATGGTCCGGGTCGGACGGTGGCTCGACGGGCAGGACAAGATATGCGGCTACTTGACCGCTCCGGCGGTCAGTCCGGCGACGAAGTAGCGCTGCAGGGCGAGGAAGCCGATCACCACCGGGATGCTCACCACCACCGAGGCGGCCATCGCCTGGTTCCAGTAGACGTTGTACTGGGTCGCGTACCCCTGGAGGCCGACGGCGAGGGTACGGCTGTGCTCGTCGGTCATCACCGAGGCGAAGAGCACCTCCCCCCAGGCGGTCATGAAGGCGTACACGGTGACCGCGACGATGCCCGGCACCGCCGTCGGCAGGATCACCTGGAACAGCGTGCGCAGCGGTCCGGCCCCGTCGACCTGGGCCGCCTCGTCGAGCCCGCGCGGGATCGAGTCGAAGTAGCCGACCAGCATCCAGATGGAGAACGGCAGCGAGAAGGTGAGATAGGTGATGGTCAGCCCGAGCCGGCTGGCGTACAGCTCGATCCCGGTCATGTTGCCCAGGTTGACGTAGATGAGGAAGAGCGGCAGCAGGAAGAGGATGCCGGGGAACATCTGCGTCGAGAGCACGGTGACCGAGAAGAGCTGCCGGCCGCGGAACCGGTAACGGCTGATCGCGAAGGCGGCGAAGATGGCGATCGCCACCGAGACCACCGCAGCCGAACTGGCCACCAGCAGGCTGTTCACCAGGTACCGGCCGAGCGGCACCGTCTGCCACATGTCCACGAACGGCTGGAACGTGACCCGGCTGGGCAGCCAGGTGAAGGCGCCCTGCACGTCGCGCAGCGGCTTGAGCCCGGAGCTGAGCATCACGTACAGCGGGGCGAGGACGAAGAGGGTCAGCAGGCTGAGCACGATGCGGCGGGCCCAGCGTTCGCCGGTTGACTCACGCATGCTCTCTCCTGCGGTTGGTGACGAGCAGGTAGACGGCGGTGACCACGAGCAGGAAGAGCAGCAGCGCCACCGACATCGCCGACCCGAGGCCGAAGTTCCAGGTGACGAAGGAGCTCTGGTAGATGTGGATCGAGATCAGGTCGGCCTGCCTCGGCGCGGAGCCGCCGAAGAGCACGTACGGGGTGTTGAAGTCGTTGAAGGTCCAGAGGAAGAGGACCAGCAGCAGTACCTGGTTGACCGGCCGGAGCATCGGCAGGGTGACGTCGCGCAGCCGCCGCCAGAAGTTCGCCCCGTCGATCGCCGACGCCTCGTAGAGCTCCGGCGGCACGTTCTGCAGCCCGGCCATCAGGCAGAGGAAGGCGAACGGCCAGGACTTCCAGACCGAGACGATCAGCAGGGCGACGAAGCTGTTCTCCCCGATCAGCCAGAACGGCGGGTTGGCTCCGTCGATCAGCCCGAGCTGGTCGAGGGCGTGGTTCACCAGGCCGGTGTCCCGCTGGAACATGAAGGTCCAGGTGATCACGGCGGTGTAGACCGGCAGCGCGTACGGGGTCAGGAAGAGGGTGCGCAGCAGCGCCCGACCCTTGAACGGCCGTTGCAGGAAGACCGCGGCGGCCAGGCCGAGGATCCAGGAGAACCCGACCGAGAGGGTGGTGTAGAGCGCGGTGACCCAGAACGAGTGCAGCAGGTCCTTGCCGGTGGCCGAGCCGAAGTCGAAGGTGACCCGGTAGTTCGCAAGGCCCGCGAAGGGGGCGGTGGACCAGTCCCGGATGTGGAACTGGGTGAGTTCGAGCAGGCTCATCCAGACCCCGACGAGCATCGGGATCACGTGGATGCCGAGTTCGAGCAGCGCGGCCGGGACGAGCAGCAGGTACGGCAGGTACGACCGCCGTACGGCACGGCGCCCGCGCCGGCGCGGCGGGCCGTCCTCGGCTGGTCGCCCGGCGGGCCGTACGGGGCCGGGCGCGGTGGTGGTGGCCATCGGATCCTCTCAGGGTGGACCGTGGAGGGGGCGGCGGTCCCCCTCCACGGTCAACCGTCGGCGTCGCGGCTCAGCTGCCCATCTTCTGTTGCGCTACGCCGAGCTTCTCCTTCACCAGCGCCTCGGTGACGGGCTTGCCGCCCGCGGCGTCGGCGAAGAGCTCCTTCATGGCGGTACCGACCAGGGTCTCGAACTGGCTCTCCTCGGGCACCTGCGGCAGCGGCGCGGCGGTGGAGCCGAGCACCTCGCCCAGCACCTTCTGCTCCGGCGCCTGGAACGCCGGGTCGGCGTTCGCCGTCTTGACCGACGGCAGCGAGCCGTAGGTCTTGTTGAGGATCACCTGCTCCGCGTCGCTGGTCATGAACTTCACGAACTCCAGCGCGCCGTCGAGGTTCTCGGTGTGCTTGAAGACCGCGATGTTGATGCCGGCCACCATGCTGTTGACCTTCTTACCGCCAGGCGGCGGGGTGGCCGGGAAGGGCACCGGGGCGATCCCCCACTCGTCCGGGCTCATCCCCTGGGCCTTGAAGTTCGACCCGGCGGCCTGCCAGAGCAGCATCGCCGCCTTGCGGTTGGCGAAGTCGGCCACGGACTGGTTCTGGGCGTACTCGGCGTTGCTGGGGTTGACGATCTTGTCAACCGCCATCAGGTCGATGTACCGCTTGACGGCCGCGACGTTCTGCGGAGTGTCGAAGGTCGGCTTGCCGGCGGAGTCGAACCACTCGCCGCCCCACTGCTGCCCGAAGGTGAAGGCGTGGTGGGAGTTCTCCGACGGGTTCGCGCCCTCCACGGCCAGGCCCCACTGGCCGGACTTGGTCAGCTTCTTGCCGGTCTCGACCAGCTCCTCCCAGGTGGTGGGCGGGGCGGCGATGCCGGCGTCGGTGAACATCTTCTTGTTGTAGTAGAGCGCGTACGCCAGGCTGTACAGCGGCACGGCGGCCGGCGGCTTGCCGGGAGCACCGGCGGCGGCCAGTGCGGCGGGCACGAACCGGTCCTTGCCGCCCACCTTGCCCAGGGTCGCGTCGTCGAACGGGACCAGCGCGTTGGTGGCCTGCAACGAGGCCGACCAGGTGTTGCCGATGTTCACCACGTCCGGGCCCTTGCCCGAGGTGGCGGCGGCGAGCAGTCGGTTGAGCAGGTCCGACCAGGGTACGACCTCGACGTTGACCTTGATACCGGTCTGCTGCTCGAACTTGTCCAGCTCGGGCTGGAGGGTCTGCTTGTCGAACTCGATGCTGGCGCCCTGGTTGCTGGCCCAGTAGGTGAGCGTCTTCGCCGCGCCCTCCGACGAGCCGCCGGAGTCGCCGCAGGCGGCGAGGGAGGCGGTCGTCAACAGGGCCGCGACAACCGTAGCGAGGTGTCGTCTGGACACGACTTGCCCTTCTGCGTCGGCCGGCGACCTCGCCGGCCCGTCGGCGGTGGCGCCGGAGCGGGGCCGTGGGCGGCCGGGGTGGTGGAGCGGTACGGGCACGATCACCGTCGGCGGAGATGGAGCGAGCCACCGAAGGGGGTTCCATCAAGGCTTAATTTACGCGGTTATTAAAGTGTCTGGTGGCTCGTCCGTCAAGGACGGCCCGTACAGTGACTCCCGGCGAACCCGGGTTTATCGAGGTGGTGGGTGGACCTGGAACGGACGACGAACCGGATCGTGCGACAGCGCAACCGGTCCGCCCTGCTGTCGAAGTTGTTCCTCGAGGGCCCGCTGACCCGGCAGGACCTCGCCCGCTTCACCGGGTTGAGCCAGCCCGCCGTCAGCAACGTGGTCGGCGACCTGATCGCGGCCGGGCTGGTGGTCGAGGCCGGTGCCGTGGAGTCCGACGGCGGGCGCCCCAGCATGATGCTCCGGGTGGCCCCCCGGTACGCCCTGGTCGCCGGGGTCGACGTCGGGGAGACCCGGATCCGGGTCGAACTGTTCGACCTGGCCATGACGATGCTGGCCAGTGCCGACTACCCGCTCGACGCGGCCGGGCCGGAGCCGGCCACCGTGGTCCGGCACATCCTGGCCGGGCTGGACGCCGTCACCGCGCAGGCCGGGGCAACCCGGTCGGAGATCCTCGGCGTCGGCATCGGCGTCTCCGGCGTGGTGGTGCAGGGCGGCGAGGCGATCGTGCACGCCCAGACCCTCGGCTGGCACGGCGTACCGCTGGAGCGGCTGATCCGCGCCGAGGTCGACCTGCCGGTGCACATCGACAACGGGGCGAAGACGCTGGGCCAGGCCGAGATGTGGTTCGGGGCCGGGCGGGGCAGCCGGCACGCCGTCTTCGCGCTGGTCGGCTCCGGGGTCGGGGCGGCCGTGGTGACCAACGGGGTGATGTACCGGGGCGTCTCCAGCAGCGCCGGCGAGTGGGGGCACACCACCCTGGTCTACGACGGCCGCGCCTGCCGGTGCGGCGCCCGGGGCTGCCTGGAGGCGTACGTCGGCGCCGAGGGGATCATCGACCGCTACCGGGAGGCCCGGCGCGGGCACGCCGTACCCGGCGCCGACGAGGAGTCCCAGCTGGGCGCCCTGATCGAGGCGGCGGACCGGTCCGCGACAGCCCGCCGGGTGCTGGCCGAGACGGCCGGCTACCTCGGCGCCGGGGTGGCCAACCTGATCAACCTGTTCAACCCGGAACGGGTGGTGCTGGGCGGCTGGGCCGGAGTGGCGCTCGGCGCCCACCTGCTGCCGGCGATCCGCGAGGCGGCGGCCGGGCAGGCGCTGCACCAGCCGTACGAGCAGGCCACGATCGAGCTGGGGCAGCTCGGGGTCGACGCGGTGGCGCTCGGCGCGGCCACCCTGCCGGTCGCCCGGCTGCTCGCCGCCGGGGGCATCCGGAACTGACGCCACCCGCCCGGAGGGGGACGGCCGTCCCGTCGATCCGGCGACTTCCGCGTGTTCCGGCATTCGGGATAAATTACGTCGTAATAAATTGATGTCTTGACGGCGACGGAACGCGGGCGCAACACTCGTGATCCTGCGAGAGCGCTCTCTACCGTCCACAGCCGACCGGTCGACGCCGCCCGCCGTCGGTCGTTTTCGCAGGTCGGCACCGACCTTCGGGCTACCCCACCCGCACCCCGCGAAGCAGCCCGACCGCAGCACACCCGCGGTCGGCACCACACACCGCCACTGGCCCGTCCGCTCGGCGACCCCGCAGGAGCGCCCGGCGCCAGACACCTCCGCACGGACAGGCAGGGTCATGATTTTTCATCGTTTTCCTCCCCGAGGGCACCCCGGTGGCCGCGCCCGATCGCGCCGGCTCGCCGGCGTACTCGCGGCGACGCTGCTGCTCGCCCTGACCCCGTTCGCCGGGCCGACCCCGGCGGCGAGCGCCGCACCGGCACTGATCTCGCAGGGCAGGCCGGCCACGGCCTCGTCCACCGAGGGCGGCGCCTTCACCGCGTCGGCCGCGGTGGACGGCAACACCGGTACCCGCTGGTCCAGCGCATTCAGCGATCCACAGTGGATTCAGGTCGACCTGGGCGCGAGCGCCACCATCAGCCAGGTCGTGCTGCGCTGGGAGGCGGCGTACGGCCGGGCGTTCCAGATCCAGGTCTCCGACAACGCCAGTAGCTGGACCAACGTCTACACGACCACCACCGGTACCGGCGGCACCCAGACCCTGAACGTCTCCGGCACCGGCCGGTACGTCCGGATGTACGGCACCGCCCGGGCCACCGGGTACGGCTACTCGCTCTGGGAGTTCGAGGTGATCGGCGAGTTCGGCGGCGGTGGCCCCGGCGATCCGGTCGAGCCGACCGACCCGCGCAACCCGAACTTCGGGCCGAACACCTTCGTCTTCGACCCGTCGACACCGACCTCCACCATCCAGGGCCGGCTGAACTCGCTCTTCACCGAGCAGGAGACCGCGCAGTTCGCCCCCCGGCGGTACGCGGTGCTGTTCAAGCCCGGCACCTACACCGCCGACGTCAACCTCGGCTTCTTCACCCAGGTCGCCGGGCTCGGGATGTCACCGGACGACGTCAACCTGAACGGGCACGTCCGGGTGGAGGCGTTCTGGATGGGCGGCAACGCCACCCAGAACTTCTGGCGGGCCGCCGAGAACCTCTCGGTCACCCTGCCGGCGGGCACCATCGTGGAACGCTGGGCGGTCTCCCAGGCAGCGCCGTACCGGCGGATGCACCTGCGCGGTGCCGGCAACCAGATCCAGTTGTGGAACGGCGGCGACGGCTGGTCCAGCGGCGGTCTGATGGCCGACACCAAGATCGACGGCATGGTCGTCTCCGGCTCGCAGCAGCAGTGGTACTCCCGGAACAGCGAGTTCGGCAGCTGGAACGGCTCGGTCTGGAACATGGTCTTCACCGGGGTCACCGGGGCGCCGGCACCGCACTTCCCGAACCCGTCGCACACGGTGGTCGCGCAGACTCCGGTGGTCCGGGAGAAGCCGTTCCTCTACATCGACGGCTCCGGGGAATACCGGGTCTTCGTACCGGCGCTGCGCAGCAACAGCCAGGGCACGAGCTGGTACAACAAGACCCCGGCCGGCTCGTCGATCTCGCTGAGCCAGTTCTTCGTCGTCCGGCCCGGCACCAGCGCGGCGACCATCAACGCGGCACTGGCCCAGGGCAAGAACCTGCTCTTCACCCCGGGCCTCTACCGCACCACCGAGACGATCCGGGTGACCCGGCCGGACACCGTGGTACTCGGTCTCGGCCTGGCCACCATCGAGCCGCAGAACGGCATCACCGCGATGACCGTGGCCGACGTGGACGGCGTCAAGGTCGCCGGCCTGATGTTCGAGGCCGGTGCCACCAACTCGTCGGTGCTGATGGAGGTCGGCCCGGCCGGCTCCTCGGCCAGCCACGCGGTCAACCCGACCTCACTGCACGACGTCTTCTTCCGGATCGGCGGCGCGGTGCCCGGCAAGGCCACCACCAGCCTGCGGATCAACAGCCACAACGTGATCGGCGACCACATGTGGCTGTGGCGGGCGGACCACGGTGACCCCGGCACCTACGGCTGGAACGTCAACACCGCCGACACCGGGTTGGTGGTGAACGGCAACAACGTCACCATGTACGGCCTCTTCGTCGAGCACTACCAGAAGTACGAGGTGATCTGGAACGGCAACGGCGGGCGGACGTACTTCTTCCAGAACGAGAAGCCGTACGATCCGCCGAACCAGGCGGCCTTCATGAACGGGTCGACCCGGGGCTACGCCGCCTACAAGGTGGCCGACTCGGTGACCAGTCACGAGGCATGGGGCCTGGGCAGCTACTGCTACTTCAACGTCAACCCGGCGGTGGTCAACGAACGCTCCTTCGAGGTGCCGGTCACCTCGGGCGTCCGGTTCCACAACATGGTGACGGTCTCGCTCGGCGGGGTCGGCACGATCAACCGGATCATCAACAACTCCGGCGGCACCGCCAACACCGCCAACCAGGTGCAGTACCTGAACAACTTCCCGTAGGCCGGCGCATTTCCCACCCCGACGGCTGGCTTCGGCAGACGCCGCGCCGAAGCCAGCCGTCCACCGGTACCGCCGGGCCCGCGTCGTGGCCGTCCGCCACGCGCGGGCCCGGCCGTGCGGAGACGGTCAGGTGCGGAGACGGTCACGTGCCGAGACGGTCACGTGCCGAGACGATCAGTCGAGCGGCCCGCCCTGGTGGATCCAGCGCACCAGGTCCGGGTCGACGCCGAGGCCCTGGACCTTGTCGCGGTAGCGCCGCTCGCCGTCGGCGTCCAGCAACTCCCGCCACTGACCGGTCTCGCCGCGATGGAAGAACCGGGTCGGGTCGTACCAGATGGCCAGGTCCGGGGTCAGCTCCCGGGACCGGCCGCGCATCTGGTCGAACCGGGCCGCCCGGACCAGCTCGGGCCAGCGTTGTGCGGGCACCTCGATGCCGAACCGGGCGGCGAGCCGCCGCATCGTGCCGTCGAGATCCGCCTGCATCTCGTCGTAGTGCAGCAGGGTGACGTTGGGCAGGTGCCGGGCCCGCCAGAAGGTGTCGAGGTGGTGCACCATCGCGGCCAGGCCGACGAGTACATCGTAGTTGTCGATCCAGGCCCAGAACCGGTCGTGGGCCGAGTCGAGCCGCTCGGGCAGTCCGGCGGGACGCTCCGGCTCGCCGTCCGGGCCCGGGCCGGCCAACCCGTCCGTGCCGACCGCCGCCACCCGCCGCCCCATCAGCACCGCGAAGTCGGTGTTCTCGATGTGGTTGTCCCAGGAGATCGCCGCGTCCCGGGGATCGCGCCCGATGCAGACGTACTCGACCTGGTCCAGATAGGGCAGGCCGTCCAGCGGGATGTGGGTCTTGAGGAACCGGCGGTGCGGCTGCGCCGCCAGCACGGCCAGGTTCTCCTCGTGCCGGCGGGTCAGCAGGTCGGGCCAGAGCGACATCGCGTCCAGCGGCTGCGGGAAGTCCGTCGACTGGAAGATCAGCAGCGCGCAGATCATCTGCATCCACGTCGTACCGCATTTCGGCGGGGTGGAGATGACGATGTCCCCGTCCCGGAACGGGAAGTCGTGCCAGCGGGTGCTGTCCATCAGGACGTTCTGGTACAGAGCTGTCGGCTGCGGCACGGCCTTCTCCCCCACGCTCGGTGCCCGAGGCCGGGCCGGTGCCCGGTCCCAGGCACGGCGGACCCGACCGGTGATTGACAGTAACGAATGTAGGGCACCACGTGACGGGACGACTACGGTCGCCGCCCCGGAGACGACTTCCGGTCCGCCCGCCGTGGCACGTGCCGGCGATAGTCGCTGACCGTCGGGTCGCCGTCGATCCAGAACCGCCACGGAACGTCGTGCGCCCCGGTGACCCCGACCCGCGGGCCGGCCGCGATCGACTCCGGCGGCACCGGCGCGGCCGGCGGGCGGAGCCGTACCGGGCCGTCGCCGAGCAGGTAGCGGCCGTAGACGGACCGGTCCAGGCCAAGGGCCGCGCAGAGCCGGGCCGGTCCGCGGGCCAGGTCCACATCCCGGCGTACGGCGGTGCGCCTGCTCCGGGCGATCTCCAGCCCGTCGACCACCTCACCGGCCCGGAGCAGTACCGCCGACGCCTCCCCGTCCGGCCCGGTGACCACGTTCACGCACCAGTGCATGCCGTAGGTGAAGTACGCGTAGGCGTGCCCGGCCGGCCCGAACATCACCGCGTTGCGCGGGGTACGCCCCCGGTGCGCGTGCGACGCCGGATCACCGCCACTGCCGGCGTACGCCTCCACCTCGGTGAGCCGGACCGTGACACCGCCCGCCGAGAGGGTGGCGCCGAGCAGCCCGCGCGCCGCCGCCACCACCGGCCCGGCCAGCAGCGCGGCGAAGTCGTCGGCCGTCGTCATCCGGCAAGGACACCACGGTCGGCCGGCCCGATGCCGGGCGGGGTGGGTGCCAGGGTGCTGGCTAACTAACGGGTTAGCCGGCTAACGGAAGGGGCACGGGATGGATCTGGGATTTGCCGGTAAGCGGGTACTGGTCAGTGGAGCGTCGAGCAACATCGGCCGGGCCACGGCCGGAGCCGACCGGCCACGACGGTTCGGCACGCTGTCGGCACGCCGTCCGGCCATGCGGCGCGCCGGTATGCCATGTGGCGCCGGCAGGCTATCCGGCGCGCTCGGGTAGGTCGGTGCGGAGGAACTGGCGGACGCAGGCGACGAGCCGTTCGGCGTCGTCGGCGTAGACCCGCAACTCGTGCACGGGCTCCTCGGTGCCCCTCGGCACCGGCAGCACGATCGGCTCGCGCAGCAGGATGTCGACGGCGGTCTGGCTGGAGACCCCGATGTTGAGCACGATCCGGGTGTCGGTCCGCTCCACCTGCACCGTCCGGCCGGACGACAGCGAGCGGTGCCGCCTGCGTACCGTGTCGATCGCGTCCCAGGGCAGGGTGAGGTCGATCGAGATGCCGTTGCGGACCCGGATCCCCGCCTCGCCGACCAGGTGCGGATGCACCCGCAGGCTGGCCAGCAGCCCGATCATCCAGAACACCCCGTAGACCCCGAGCGCGGCGGCGACGATCCGGGCGATCTTCCAGGGCAGGATCAGGTCGAGCACGGGGATCTCGATCGTGGAGACCACGATGAAGACGATCAGCAGCGGCGTCACCACGCCCGCGTACCCGAAGGCCACCGTGCCGTCCGGGCCGGTCGGCCGGCGCAGGATCCACCGGAACAGGCTGCGCCACATGCCCAGCTCGTAGACGGTGGCCTTGCGCAGCAGCGACCGGGCTGTCGCCAGTGCCGTCGAGAACGTGGTCCGGGTCATCGGTCGCCTCCAGGTTGCTGCTCCGCCAGGCCGATCCCGCGCAGCCGGGTGAGGATCTCGCCCAGCCCGGCGGTGAAGCAGTCGAACCGCTCCGCCGGCATCTCCGCGAACAGCAGGTGGGCGAACTCCCGCTGGCCGCGCTCCATCGCCTCGACCGTCTGCCGGCCCCGCTCGGTGAAGGTGACCAGGGTCGCCCGCCGGTCGGTCGGGTGCGGCTGGCGGCTGACGAATCCGGTTGCCTCCAGTCCGTCGACCAGCCCGGTGACGGTACGGGCACTCACCTTGAGCGCGGCGGCGAGGTCCCGCTGGGTGGTCGGACCGTGCCGGCGCAGCTCCCAGAGCAGGTGCGTACGCGAGACGGTCAGTCCGTCCCGGGCCAGGCTCCGGGTCATGTCGTCATTGATCAACACGACGAGTTCGAGTATCTGGTCCAGCGCCGCGTAATGTTTGTCGCCAATCATGAGCCTGACACACCATGAGCCATGCTCACTATTCTGCCACGGCACCGGTACGAGCGTCACCTCCCGGGTCGGCCGCCGCACCGATGATTCATGACGCTCAATTGCTCACTCGCTCGCGATCTCGGCCCCCGGCCTTGCAGCTTCCGATAGGCGACGCAAAGGTAACTTTCAGTCGCCGAAATGGAGGACCCATCATGTATGTCACCGCGGCAGGGCTCGCCGGGATGGCGTTGGGTTTCATCGCCGGCCTGTGTACCTACCGAACATCCCGCCGCTGGTGTGCGGCGTGCGGCGGCAGCCTGAGCTGCCCGGCCTGCGCCAGCCCGGGCGTGGGCGTGGGCGTACGCCGCAACACCCCCGCCCGGCGGTTCCGATGAGCGCCACCCCGGCCGCGTCACCGAACGTGCCACCCGGCACCGTGCTCGAACTGGCCAAGGAGGACTGGCGGTACGGCAGCCACCCGCTCCGCCTCATGGTCGAGTTCGTCCGCCTCGACCTGTCGACGTACTACGACAACCAGTGGGTCTGGATCAGTGGCCAGCGGCTCGCCCGGGACGGCAGCCCGCTCGGCCATCTCGACGCCCTGGTCCGGGTCTCCGCCCTGCCCTGCTCGCAAACCGACAACGGGCGTGCGGCCAACTCCGGAAAACCCGCCTCCGGCAGGCGTGCCACCGGATCGAACGGCGCGGCAGGCCGGACCGCACCACGGCAACGCACCAGGCGGGACTCCGGTCAGCGGTCGGAGCGCGGCGACCACGGACCGGACGGCCGGGACGGATTCTCGGTCAACCGTCCGTAACCGCCACGACCGCGTCGTGGTGCGCCAGTACCCCCCGGGCGGCGGCGAGCGCGGTCTCCGCCTCCGGCGTGCTCGCGCCGGCCAACTCGACCACGGCCCGGAGGTGCTGGTCCACCGCGTCCGCCAGCCGGCGCCACCGGACCGGACGTGCCGTCGCCGGATCGAGTACCGAGCCGGAGTCGCGGGATCGCAGCGTCTCGGCGAGCGCGGCGTCCAGCGCGCGTACCGCCCGGTCGAGGGGCGCGGCGGACCGCTCCAGGGCGGTGTAGCCGGAGGCCTGGTCCAGCACCATCCGGAAGACCGTGACCAGATCGTCGGCGTGCCCGGAGACCCAGCGCCGGGTCCGGTGGATCCGGCCCAGTTCGGGCCAGCGCTTCCGGGCCGCCTGCCGGGTGCTGCCGGTCGACTCCCCCAGGTCGGCCAGGCTGGCCCCCAGCCAGACGGCGTCCACCGCGTCCTCGGCGGCACATCCGGCGGCCACCTCGGCGAGCAGCGCCTGCGCGGCCTGGCCGGCCCGGACCCGGCGCAGGTACCCCGCCCGGCGCAGCCGCTCGTCGTCGACGTCACCGGGCTTCGCCCCGCCCTCCGGGGCGGCGAACGACGGATGTTCGGCCAGCATCCCGGTGAGCCGCCGGCTGAACTCGACGACGAGACCGGCGAGTTCGTCGTACTCCCGCTGGGAGAGGTGATCGAAGACTGCTTCCGTCCGGCGTACCCGTGTCATGGCCCCACTCCTGACAACCTGAGGTTTACAGGGTGACCGTACCCTGTAAACCTCAGGTTTACAAATAGTGCGCAGCCTCGTCAGGCGGCGCCGAGCGAGCCGAAGAACCGGCGGATCTCGTCGGCGAGCAGATCCGGCTCCTCGTGCGGCATGAAGTGGCCGCCGATGCCCGGTTCGGTCCACTGGCGCAGGTCCGGACAGGCCCGCTCGGCGAGCTGGCGGGGGAACCCGGCCAGGCCCGGTTCCGTGCTCAGGGTGACCGCCACCGGCACGGTGATCTCCGGCCGCGGCGGGTTGCGCGGATAGTCGAGGTACTGCCGGAACGACGAGCCGACCGCCCCGGTGACCCAGTAGAGGGTGAGCACGGTGAGCAGGGTGTCCGGGTCGAATCGGCTGGCCAGGTCGCCGTGGCAGTCGCTCCAGTCCCGGTACTTGTCGACCAGCCAGGCCGCCAGCCCGGCCGGCGAGTCGACCAGCGCCGCCGCGATGGTGTCCGGCCGGGTACCCATGATCGCGCTGTAGCCGCCGTCGGTCTCGTCGTAGCGCCGCTCGGCCTCGATGAAGGCGCGCTCGGCCGGGTCCAGGGGCCGGGCGTCGAAGCTGGCCGGGAAGGGCGGATGGATCAGGTGGACCCCCCAGACGTGGTTGGGGTACGTCGCACCCAGCCAGCCGGCCACCGCCCCGCCGATGTCACCGCCGAAGACCCCGTACCGGTGCTGGCCGAGCAGCTCGGTCATCAGCCGGTGCAGCGTCCGGGCCATGGCGAACCGGGTGAGCGGTCCCGCCGGCAGTTCGGAGTAGAGGAAACCCGGGATCGACGGCACCACCACGTCGAAGGCGGTGGCGGGGTCGGCTCCGTACCGGCCGGGATCGGTCAGCCGGTCGGCCAGCGGCAGCAGCTCCACGAAGCTGCTCGGCCAACCGTGGGCCAACAGCAGCGGCGGCGGTGCCGGCACCCCGGCCGGCCGCCGTCCGGCCATCCGCACGACGTGCAGTCGCCGGCCGTCGACCTCGGCCAGGAACTGCGGGTACGCGTTCAGCCCGGCCTCCCGGGCCCGCCAGTCGAAGCCGTCGGCCCAGTAGCCGACCAGCTCGCGGAGATAGTCGGGATCGGTGCCGGCCTGCCAGGGCCGATCACCACTGCGGTCGGTGAACCGGCTACGGCGCAGCCGGAAGCGCAGGTCGTCGAGGACCGGGTCGGATACCTCGATCTGGAACGGGGAAATCATCAGAAGTCCTCCGGAACGGAGGGCATCGTCCCCGGACCGCTATGGCGCGGAACGCGCCGGAGTCAGCGGAGGCGGAAGGCCGGAGAGGATGCCCGAACGGAACGGTCGCACTGCATCGGGCTCACCTCCTCTCGGCGCTGACCGGAGGATCTTTCCACGGATCCGACCGGCCCACAAACCGGTTACCGCGGCGGTCACCGGCTCACCGCCGGCCGGTGGTCCTCGGCTGCCCGCGGTGCTGCTGCCAGAACTGGATGATCTCCTGGAGTTCCGCCAGGAACCTGTCCGCTCCGGAGAAAGCCCGCTCGTCGAGGAAGAACAGCGTCTTGCGCCGCCGCTGCTGCTGGTGGTCGTAGACCGCCACCACGTACCGGGAGGTGACGTCGAAGGGGCCGACCCGGGTCACTCCCCGGTTGTCGTGCAGGTAGAAGTCGTGGATCTCCGACCAGGCGTACCGCCGGTCGCCGAGGAAGCCACGCCGGAGGATCCCGTCGGCGCTCACCACCGTCCCCATCCGGGACACTCGCAGGGCCACCCCGAGCAGCAGGCCGAGGGTCCCCAGCAGGATCACCGCCGACAGCCAGCCGGGCAGCCCGGTGCCCAGCGCGGCGTAACCGACCGGCAGCATCACGACGACGGTCAGGACGACGAAATAGCCGATCATGTCTCTCGGCATCCGGTACGTCGCCGGCAGCGGCCTCAACGCAGCTCACCACCCCATCCATCGCCCGTACGCCCGACGGGCGCCCGGAACGAAGATTATCGACGTCCGAGGCGCTGCGCCATGCGCCGGACGGCGGATCCCGCCCCTGTGGCCGGGACGGCGTCCGCCCGGTCGACGCCAGCGGGAACCGGACCTCCCCGGGCACCGCGTCGATCCGCCGACGGGTCCGGGGAGGTCCCGCGATCCGTCAGGTACGCGGCAGGACCTGCTCGGTGGACCACTCCCGCCAGCCGTCGAGCTGATCGGCGGCGGCGGCGAGCTGATCGGAGACCGGCCCCGGCCCGGTCGAGCCGGGCGTGGTCCGGGCGGCCAGCGCGGAGCGGACCGACAGCACGTCCCGGACCCCGGGGTCGAGGTGCTCGCTGACCAGCCGCAGGTCGTCGTCGGAGACCTCGTCCAGCTCGCAGTCACGGGCCACGCAGAGCGCCACCAGCCGGCCGGTCACCTCGTGCGCCTCCCGGAACGGCACGCCCTTGCGGACCAGCCAGTCGGCGACCTCGGTGGCCAGCGAGAAGCCGACCGGGGCGGCGGCGGCGAGCCGGTCCACCCGGACGGTCATGGTGGAGATCATCCCGGCCAGCGCCGGCAGCACCAGATCGAGGGTGTCGATCGCGTCGAACGCCGGCTCCTTGTCCTCCTGCATGTCCCGGTCGTACGCCATCGGCAGGCCCTTGAGCATGGTCAGCACGGTGACCAGCCCGCCGATCAGCCGGCCGGACTTGCCCCGGGCCAGCTCGGCGACGTCGGCGTTCTTCTTCTGCGGCATGATCGACGAACCGGTGGCGAACGAGTCGTCCAGCTCCACCCAGCCGAACTCCTGCGAGGTCCACATCACCACCTCCTCGCCGATCCGGGACAGGTGCACCCCGAGCAGCGCGGTGACGAAGAGGAACTCGGCCACGAAGTCCCGGTCGGCGACCGCGTCCATCGAGTTGGCGAACGAGGTCCGGAAGCCCAGCTCCTTGGAGACCGCCACCGGGTCGAGCGGCAGCCCGGAGCCGGCCAGCGCGCCCGCGCCGAGCGGGCTCACCGCCGCCCGGTGATCCCAGTCGCGCAGCCGCTCCAGGTCCCGCAGCAGCGGCTGGACGTGCGCCAGCAGCCAGTGTCCGAAGGTGACCGGCTGGGCGTGCTGCACGTGGGTCATCCCCGGCGCCGGTGTCTCCAGGTTGCGGGCCGCCTGCTCGACCAGCGCGTCGGCCAGCCCGACGATCCGGGCGGCCAGCCCCCGGGCGTGGTCGCGCAGATAGAGCCGCAGGTCGGTGGCGACCTGGTCGTTGCGAGACCGGCCGGCCCGCAGCTTGCCGCCGAGCGTACCGAGGCGTTCCAGCAGGCCGCGTTCGAGCGCGGTGTGCACGTCCTCGTCCTCGACGGTGGGCCGGAAGGTGCCGGTCAGCACCGCCGCCTCCAGGTCGTCCAGCGCGGCCAGCATCCGGCCCAGCTCGTCCGGGTCGAGCAGGCCGGCGGCGGCCAGCACCCGGGCGTGTGCCCGGGAGCCGGCCAGGTCGTACGGGGCGAGCCGCCAGTCGAACTGGACGCTGACCGACAGCCGGGCCAACGCCTCGGCGGGACCACCGGCGAACCGGCCACCCCAGAGGCTCGTACGGTTGGTGCCGGCGCTGTTCTCGGTCAGGCTCTTGTCGTCCACGCCGACCATTGAACCCTTCACCTTTCCACGCCGCCCACCCGGGCGTCCCGGGCCGACGCCAGCTTGCTCGGCAGACCCCAGAGCTGCACGAAGCCCTTGGCCAGGGACTGGTCGAAGGTGTCCCCGGTGTCGTAGGTGGCCAGGCCGAAGTCGTAGAGGCTCGCCTCGGAACGCCGGCCGGTCACCACCGCCCGGCCGCCGTGCAGGGCCAGCCGCACCTCACCGGAGACGTGCTGCTGGGTGTCGTCGATGAACGCGTCCAGCGCGTGCTTGAGCGGCGAGAACCAGAGGCCGTCGTAGACCAGCTCGCCCCAGCGCTGGTCGACGCCCTTCTTGAACCGGGCCACGTCCCGCTCCACGGTGACGTTCTCCAGTTCCTGGTGGGCGGTGATCAGCGCGATCGCGCCCGGCGCCTCGTACACCTCGCGGCTCTTGATGCCGACCAGCCGGTCCTCGACCATGTCGAGCCGGCCCACGCCCTGGGCCCCGGCCCGCCGGTTCAGCTCCACGATCGCCTGGTACGGGGTGACCGTCTCGCCGTCGATCGCCACCGGTACCCCGGCGTCGAAGGTGATCACGACGGTGTCCGGGTCGCGTAGCTCGGCCGGGTTGGCGGTGTAGGAGTAGACGTCCTCGATCGGGGCGTTCCAGATGTCCTCCAGGAAGCCGGTCTCCACCGCCCGGCCCCACAGGTTCTGGTCGATCGAGTACGGCGACTTGTGCGTGACGTCGATCGGCAGCCCCTTCTCCTCGGCGTACGCGATCGCCTTGTCCCGGGTCCAGGCGAAGTCCCGGGCCGGCGCGATCACCTTGAGGTCCGGGGCGAGGGCGCCGAGCCCGACCTCGAACCGGACCTGGTCGTTGCCCTTGCCGGTGCAGCCGTGCGACACGATCGTGCCGCCGTAGTACTTCGCCGCCTCGGCCAGGTGCTTGACGATCAACGGCCGGGACAGCGCAGAGACCAGCGGATACCGGTCCATGTAGAGCGCGTTGGCCCGCATCGCCGGGATGCAGTAGTCGGCCGCGAACTCCTCGCGGGCGTCGACCACCACCGACTCGGCGGCGCCGCAGTCCAGCGCCCGCTGGCGGATCGCGGCCAGGTCCTCGCCGCCCTGTCCGACGTCGATCGCCACCGCGATCACCTCGGCGCCGGTCTGCTCGGCCAGATACGGAATGGCGACCGAGGTGTCCAGGCCCCCGGAGTACGCCAGGACGACGCGGTCGCTCATGCCGGCCCTCCGCTGCGCTCCGGGCCGCCATGAGGCACATCCGCACTGAATTCGATGACTCGCTCGCTACGCTCGCTCATGGTGTGGTGCTCCCTTCAGCAGGTTCTTCCCGGGCCGCCCAGGCGGCGAGCTTCTCCCCCAGCGCCGCGCCGCCGGTCGCCTCGCGGGCCACGACGAGGATGGTGTCGTCACCGGCGATGGTGCCGACGACCTCCGGCAGCCCCGCCCGGTCCAGCGCGCTGGCAAGGTACTGTGCGGCACCGGGTGGGGTGCGCAGCACGGCGATGTTGCCGCTGGAGTCGACCCCGTTGAGCAGTTCGCGGAGCAGCCGGATCAGCCGGGCCGGCGCCTGCTCGGCGTCCCGCAGCGGCCGCTTGCCGTCCTCCGGGATGAGGTAGACGGCCGGTCCGTCGCCGCCGCGCACCTTGACCGCGCCCAGCTCGTCCAGGTCGCGGGAGAGGGTGGCCTGGGTGACCTGCACCCCGGCGTCGGCGAGCAGGTCGGCCAGCTCGGTCTGCGAGCGGATCGCCCGCTCGCGGATCAGGTCGACGATCCGGGCGTGCCGGGCGGCCCGGGTCAGTGGTCCGGTCATGCCGACTCGCCGACCACAGACGCGATGATCGAGGCCGCCGACGGCTCGCCGGCCGGCTGCGCCGCGGCTTCCCCGGCGGCCGCGCGCTCCTCGGCGTGCCGCTCCAGTAGCCAGGCGAGCAGGGCCTTCTGGGCGTGCAGCCGGTTCTCCGCCTGGTCGAAGACCGCGCTGCGAGGGCCGTCGAGCACCTCGTCGGTGATCTCCTCGCCCCGGTGCGCCGGCAGGCAGTGCAGCACCACGACCTCCGGTGCGGCACTGGCCAGCAGGGTCTTGTTGACCTGGTACGGCTGGAACGCGGTGAACCGGTCCCGGCCGTCGCCCTCCTGCCCCATCGAGGTCCAGGTGTCGGTGGCGACCACGTCGGCGCCGGCCACCGCCTCGGCCGGGTCGCGCAGCACGCGTACCGAGCCGCCGGTGCCGGCCGCGATCTCGGCGGCCCGGTCCAGTACGGCCGGGTCGGGTTCGTGGCCGGCCGGGCCGGCGACCCGGACGTGCATCCCGGCGGTCGCGCCGCCGACGAGGTAGGAGTGCGCCATGTTGTTGGCCGCGTCGCCGAGGTACGCCAGGGTCCGGCCGGCGGTGCCGCCACAGTGCTCGCGGACGGTGAGCAGGTCGGCCAGGAGCTGGCAGGGGTGGAAGCCGTCGGTCAGCCCGTTCACCACCGGCACCGTCGCGCCCTCGGCCAGCTCGGCGATCCGGTCGTCCCCGAAGGTGCGCAGCACGATCGCGGCGACGTACCGGGACAGCACCCGGGCCGCGTCCACCAGCGACTCGCCCCGGCCGAAGTGCGTGACCTGGGTGTCCACCACGATCGGGTGGCCGCCCAACTCGGCGATGCCGACGTCGAAGGAGAGCCGGGTACGCAGGCTCGGCTTGTCGAAGAGCACCGCCACCGCCCGGGGCCCGGCAAGCGGGCGCAGGGCGTAACGATCAGACTTCATCCGGGCGGCGAGGTCCAGTACCGCCGCCTGCTCGGTCGGGCTGAGGTCGTCGTCGCGCAGGAAGTGCCGGGGCATCAGAGTCCACCCCGGGTCTGCTCGACGACGGCCGGAGCCGACGTTTCCGGGCCGGCCGGTGCCGCCGCGTCCAGTGCTGCCGGCAGGGCGGCGAGGAACGCGTCGGCCTGGTCCAGACTCAGGATCAGCGGCGGGGCCAGCCGGATCGTCGCCGGCTGCACCGGGTTGGCGAGGAAGCCGGCGTCCCGCAGCACCCCGGCGGTCGCGGCGGCGGCCGGGGCACGCAGCACGATGCCGAGCAGCAGCCCGGCGCCGCGCACCTGCGCCACCAGCGGGTGGTTCAGCGCCTCCACCCCCCGCCGGATCCGCTCGCCGACCCGCTTCACGTGGTCGAGCAGCCCCTCGTTGGCGATGGTGGAGATGACGGCGAGGGCGGCGGCGCAGCTCACCGGGTTGCCGCCGAAGGTGGTGCCGTGCAGGCCCGGCCGGAGCAGCTCGGCGGCCTTGCCGAAGGCCAGGCAGGCACCGATCGGCAGCCCGCCGCCGAGCCCCTTGGCCAGGGTGACCAGGTCCGGCTCGATCCCGTCGGCCTGGTGCGCGAACCAGTGCCCGGTACGCCCGATCCCGGTCTGTACCTCGTCCAGCGCCAGCAGCGCGCCGTGCGCGGCGGTGATCCGCCGGGCCGCCGCGATGTAGCCGGGCGGCGGCACGACGACGCCGTTCTCGCCCTGGATCGGTTCCAGGATCACCATCGCGGTCCGGTCGGTGACCGCGGCGGCCAGCGCCTCGACGTCGCCGTACGGGACGTGGGTCACCTCGCCGGGCAGCGGGCGGAACGGGTCGGCCTTGGCCGGCTGGCCGGTGAGCGCCAGCGCGCCCATGGTCCGGCCGTGGAAGCCGCCCTCGGTGGCGACCACCTCGGTGCGCCCGGTCAGCCGGGACAGCTTGAAGGCGGCCTCGTTCGCCTCCGCGCCGGAGTTGGCGAAGAAGACCCGGCCGGGTCGGCCGGCCAGCGCCAGCAGCAGCTCGGCCAGCGCCACCGGCGGCTCGGCGACGAAGAGGTTGGAGACGTGCCCGAGGGTGGCGACCTGCCGGGAGACCGCCTCGACCACCGCCGGGTGGGCGTGCCCGAGCGCGTTGACCGCGATGCCGCCGACCAGATCGACGTACTCCCGGCCGGCCTCGTCGACCACGACCGCGCCGCTGCCGCGGACCAGCGCGAGCTGCGGGGTCCCGTAGTTGTCCATCATGGACTGCGTCCAGCGGTCGACCAGGGTCGTTGTCATGACGAGACCGCCCCGGGCTCGGGAACCACCATCGTGCCGAATCCTTCCGATGTGAAAACTTCCAGCAGGGTCGAGTGCGCCACCCGCCCGTCCACCACGTGCGCCGCCGGCACCCCGCCGCTGACCGCCCGCAGGCAGGCCTCCATCTTCGGCACCATTCCCGACTCCAGCTTCGGCAGCAGCTCGGCGAGCTGACCGGTGGTGATCTCGGAAACCAGGCTGTCGGTGTCCGGCCAGTCGGCGTAGAGCCCGGGTACGTCGGTGAGCACCACCAGCTTGCGGGCCCGCAGCGCGACGGCCAGCGCGGCGGCGGCGGTGTCGGCGTTGAGGTTGTGCAGCACACCGTCGACGTCCGGCGCGACGGTGGAGATCACCGGAATCCGGCCGGCCGAGATCAGGTCGGCGACCGCCGAGACGTTCACCCGGTCCACGTCGCCGACCTGGCCGATGTCGACCGGTTCGCCGTCCACGTACGCCGGCCGGCGTACCGCCGTGAAGAGCCGGGCGTCCTCGCCGGAGAGACCGACCGCGTACGGGCCGTACTCGTTGATCAGCCCGACCAGTTCCCGGCCGACCTGGCCGACCAGCACCATCCGGACCACGTCCATCGCCTCCGGCGTGGTCACCCGCAGCCCGCCCTTGAACTCGCTGGTGATGCCGAGCCGGCGCAGCATGGCGGAGATCTGCGGACCGCCGCCGTGCACCACCACCGGCTTGAGCCCGGCGTAGCGCAGGAAGACCATGTCGGCGGCGAACGCCCGCTGCAACTCCGGGTCGATCATGGCGTTGCCGCCGTACTTCACCACCACGGTGGAGCCGGAGAAGCGGGCCAGCCAGGGCAGCGCCTCGATGAGGGTGGCCGCCTTCCGCTGCGCCTCGGTCAGGTCACGGGTCAGCATCATGTCGAGTACGCCGAGTTCTCGTGCACGTACGCGTGCGACAGGTCGTTGGTCAAGATGGTGGCCTCGGCCGGGCCCGCGTGTAGGTCGATCCGGATGGTCACCTGCCGGCCGGAGAGGTCGACCTTGGCCCGGTCCTCGGCGGCGGCCCCGGACCGGCACACCCAGATCCCGTTGACCGCCACGTCGATGCCGTCCGGCTCGAAGGCCGCGGCCGTGGTGCCGACGGCGGCGAGAATCCGGCCCCAGTTCGGGTCGTTGCCGAACAGCGCGGTCTTGACCAGGTTGTTCCGGGCGACCGCCCGGCCGACCTCGACCGCGTCGTCCTCGCCGGCCGCCCCGACCACCTCGATCGCGACCTCCTTGCTGGCGCCCTCGGCGTCGGCCACCAGTTGCCGGGCCAGGTCCCGGCAGGCCTCGGTGACCGCAGCGGTCAGCTCGGCCTGGCTCGGCGCGATCCCGGAGGCGCCGCTGGCCAGCAGCAGCACGGTGTCGTTGGTGGAGAGGCAGCCGTCCGAGTCGACCCGGTCGAAGCTGACCCGGCAGGCCTCCCGGAGCGCCTCGTCCAGCACGGCCGGCCCGGCGACCGCGTCGGTGGTGACCACGCAGAGCATGGTGGCCAGCGCGGGTGCGAGCATCCCGGCGCCCTTGGCCATCCCGCCGACCGTCCAGCCGGTGCCGGCGACCACGGTCGTCTTGGGCCGGGTGTCGGTGGTCATGATCGCCTCAGCCGCCGCCGGTCCGCCGTCGGCGGCCAGCCCGGCCACCGCCGCGTCCACTCCGGGCAGCAGCCGCTCCATCGGCAGTCGCTCGCCGATCAGCCCGGTCGAGCAGATCGCCACCTCGCCGGCGCCGACCGCCGGCCCGCCGTCAACGGATCCGGAGAGCGCGGCGGCGGCGTGTTCGGCGGTGGCGTGGGTGTCCTGGAAGCCGGGCGCTCCGGTGCACGCGTTGGCGCCGCCGGAGTTGAGCACCACGGCGCGGACCAGCCCGGCCCGCAGTACCTGCTGGCTCCAGAGCACCGGTGCCGCCTTGACCCGGTTGGCGGTGAAGACCCCGGCCGCCGCGGCGTCCGGTCCGTCGTTGACCACCAGCGCGACGTCCCGGGCGCCGCTGGACTTGAGTCCGGCGGCGACGCCGGCCGCCCGGAATCCCCGGGGCGCGGTGACGCTCATGCCAATCCTCCCTCGTTGCCTGCCACCGTGCCTGCCACCGTCGCGATCTCCGCCGGCCCCGCGGTGCCCGGCAGGCTCGCGGTCCGCGACGCTCCCGCACCGACGGGTACGCAGCCCGCTGCCGCGACACCGGCTGCGACCGGCGGCCGTCCGACCGCCGCGACCAGCGCCCATCCGACTGCCGCGACCAGCGGCCGTCCGACTGCCGCGACACCGGCTGCGACCGGAGCGGGCCCGGCGACCGTTGACACCCCGGTCACGGTGCCACCCCGTGCACGGACAGGCCGGTGGTCTCCGGCAGCCCGAGCATCAGGTTGGCGCACTGCACCGCCTGGCCGGCGGCGCCCTTGCCGAGGTTGTCGATGGCGCTGACCACGATCAGTCGACCGGAGTCGACGTCGACGGTCGCCTGCAGGTGGCAGGAGTTGCCGCCGAGCGTGGCGGCGGTGTGCGGCCACTGCCCCTCGGGCAGGAGGTGCACGAACGGCGCGTCCGCGTACGCCTCGGCCAGCACCGCGCGCGGGTCGGCCGGGACGCCGCCGGCGGGCAGCGCGGTGACGGTGGCCAGGATGCCGCGCGGCATCGGAGCCAGCACCGGCGTGAAGGAGAGCCCGGTCGCCCCACTGGCCTGCTTGATCTCCGGGACGTGCTGGTGGGCGCCGACCTTGTAGGGCGAGAGGTCACCCATCACCTCGCTGCCGAGCAGGTGCGGCTTGGCCGACCGGCCGGCCCCGGAGGTGCCGGAGGCGGCGACCACCACCACGTCGTGCGGGGCGGCCACCCCGGCGGCGAGCAGCGGGGCGAGGGCGAGGGTGGTGGCCACCGCGTAGCAGCCGGCGGCGGCGACCCGGGTCGCACCGGCGATCGCCGCCCGCTGGCCGGGCAGCTCCGGCAGGCCGTAGGTCCAGGCGCCGGCATGGGTGCCGCCGTAGTAGCGGGTCCATGCGGCGGCGTCGGTGAGCCGGTGGTCCGCGCCGAGGTCCACCAGGCGGACCCCGTCGGGCAGGGCGGCGGCCAACGCCGCCGACTCGCCGTGCGGCAGGGCCAGGAAGACCAGGTCCGCGTCGGCGAGCACCGCCGGTTCGGTCCGGCCGAGCACCAGGTCGAGGCCGGTGAGCTGCGGGTGTACGGCGGCGACCGGCTGACCGGCCTGGCTGTGTGCGGTGGCGGCGACGAGGTCGAGTTCGGGGTGCCCGGCGATCAGCCGGAGCAGTTCGCCACCTGCGTAGCCACTCGCGCCGGCGACCGCTACTCGAATTCCCATGCCCACCTCCGCATTTCTATGCAGCGAGCACGCTAGCAGACATCGCCGGACAACTGCAAGTCTATGCGGTGGACTGAATGATCTTTCGATCAGGTGGACCCGCGTCGCGCATCTGCGTCGCCGTCCCGGTGTCTGGCGGCCGCACCCGGGGTGGCGCTGGTTGTCCCCGACCGGCAGCCCGGTGGTCTCACCCGGATCTTCGCCGCGTAGCAGGGGTCAAGCCGGTCCGGTCAACTGCCACAGGCCCAGCCGGTCCGGGGCCGTCCGGCAGACCAGGGCGGCCGGGCCGGCCCGGCAGTCCACCACCCCGGGCGGCAGGGCACCGACGATCCGCAGCGCCGCACCGTCGGCCACGGCCAGCAGCGACCGGCCGTCGTAGGCGTCCGGCCGGATCAGGATGTCCGGGGACCAGACGATCGAGTTCCATCCCCGGGGCCGGGCCCGGCGCCACCGCTCCGCCCCGCTGGCCGGATCCAGGGCGACCACCCGCGATTCGCCGTCCAGGCAGGCCAGCCCTGCACAGTCCCGGATCAGCTCGCCGATCCCGTCACCCGGCCGGGTCCACCGTCGGGTCAGCCCGGGCAGGTCGTACCCGCTGACGGCCGGCTCCCGCCCGGCGGGGTGCCGCAGTACCAGCCGGCCGCCGACCACCCGTGGGTTGCTCTGCGCGTAGTCGGCCGGCGGCAGTGCACCGGTGCCGACCAGGGCACCGGTGGCGAGGTCGCGCAGTTCCGCCGTGACGTTGTCGTGCACGACCAGCACCCGGGCCGGATCACCGGGCACCGGCTGCACGACCGCGGTCGACGCCAGCCGCAGCCGCCACCGGACCTCCCCGGTGGCCAGGTCCACCGCCTCGACGGCCCCCTCCAGCCGGCGACCGGCACCGGAGACGCTGCGCACCTCGGAGACCCCGAGCCCGAGGCCGCTGCCGCCGACCCGGATGACCCGGCCCGGCCGGACCCACCGCACCGCACCCGTGCGGACCGACCGGGCGGCGGTCACCGTACGCCGGCCGACGGAGTCGAGTTCGGCGACCAGCAGGATCTCACCGGCCCGCTCCGCGTAGTGCCGGCCGGCCATGGTGACCGGTACCGTCCAGCGCCGGTCCCCGCCCGGCAGGTCGTACGCGGTGAGGGTGCTCGGCCGGCCGACCAGCGCGGCGGAGACCAGCAGCACGTCGTCGGCGACGAAGTACGTGCTCTCGGCCGGCACGTCGAGACCGCCCACCGGCCGCAGCGCACCGTCCGGCGGCGCGGCGGCGGTCACCCCGAAGAGCACCAACAGGCTGGAGAGCAGCCCCGCCAGCCAGCGCACCGAGCCCCGGCGCGACCCGGGCGAAGGCGGCGTTTCGACATCGGGGAGGCCGCGATCGTCGCCGAGGTCGATGAGCACCGTGGCGCGGCTCTCCACCTGGTCTCCCGATCTGCGGCCCAGTCCCGGGCCCGGCGGTCAGCCGAGCCTAACCCGTCCGGCACCGCGAGGTCGTCCGGCACGGCACCGCCCGCCGCCGCTCGGCTGGCGGCGGTCACCGCGCCGTCCCGCAGCCTCGGCGCCGTCCCGACGAGCGTCGGTCGCCGACCGGCGTCAGTCGCAGACCTCGTCGAACTCCTGCCGGACCTGCTCGAACGCCGTGTCGAACTCGGCCAGCTTCGGTCGCAGCGTGGCGGCCGGCTGACTGGAGTCGATGTCGGCCGCTTCGATGGTGTCGGCCAGCCGCTGGATCGCGCCTTTCACGTCGCCGTCCGCAGACTCCGCCACCTTCGCCAACTCGGGTTGCATGGCCTCGATCTGGGTGGCCCGGACCTCCTCCGCCGAGCCTCGCAGGCCATGGAACTGGCCGAGCACGGTCCGGGCGTCGTCGCACGCCTGCGGCGAGGTGTTGACCCCCGCCCCGCGACATCCCCCGGCTAACAGCAGCACCAGCAGTACGCCGCACCCGAGCGCCCGCCGTCGATGACTTCCCACCCCGTGACCTCCGAAAGTCGTGTGCGAGGCAGATCCTTCAGCATCACCGGCGAGATGTCCATTCTTCGATGTCACCGGCGCCGTCGATGTCACCGGCTCCGGCCGGGCGAGTCTGGCCCGCGCATCCCACCGTCAGGCTCCGACCGCAACGTCCGGATCTGCCAGAGCGCCAGCAGCACCAGTCCGACGCCGACGCCGGCCCACACCCCGGCCGCGAAGGGTGTGGAGCGCCGCTCGGACAGGACCCCGAGGGCGGGGCGGGCGACCGCGATGCCTACCCCGGCCAGGCTGGCGACCACCCCGAAGACCAGGGCGCGGACCCGGCGTGAGGTGACCTCGTTGGTGAGCACCTCCAGCACCGTCATCCCGAGCGCGTAGCCGAGGCCCATCACCGGCAGGAACAGGAACGGGCCGAGCCACTCCGCCTGGCTCACCGCGACCAGGGTGGCGAGCACGAGCAGGAACGACACGGTCAGCGCGAGCCGCCGGCTCGGCGCCGAGACATATCCGGCCAGCAGGCCGCCGAGCACCGACGCGGCGGCGAAGGCCGCGTACATCCAGCCGGTGACCTGCGCGGACAGCCCGAGTTCCAGGGCCAGTGGCTGGAACAGTATGCGGGCGCTCCAGCCGAACAGCAGCAGCAGGACCCCCAGCCACACGGCCCGGCGCAGCCGCACGTCGGCCACCGCGGCCCGGATGTCGGCGTACACCGAGGAGAGCGTGGTCGTGACCCGTGATCCGGCGATCTCCGGCAGGGTCAGGGCGAGCAGGAACGCCACCCCGGCCAGCCCGGCGGTGACGGTGAACGGCAACGTCGGCTCCGTCTTGTACAGGTAGCCGGCGGCGAGTAGGGAGAGCAGCACCGAGCCGCTGCCCACCGCCCGGATCAGCCCGAAGGCCCGGGCCGGATCGATCTCCAGATCGTCCTGTACGCAGAGTTCGTAGAGGTAGGCGCTGGCCGCCCCGGAGGTGAGCGCCCAGAGTACGGCCCAGAGCACCCACGCGGCGAAGAGCATCTGCACGGTACGGACCTGCGAGATCGCCGCGAACGTCAGCACCGCACCCCCGGCCAGCGTCAGGTACGCCCGGCGCCGCCCGATCCGGTCCGCGAGCACACCCACCGGAAGCTCGCAGGCCACCGAGACGATCCGGAACACCCCGTCGGCGAGTACCGCGGTCGCCAGCGGGAAGCCGAGGTCGAGCAGGTAGATCAGCCAGATCGGAAACCAGAACTGGACCTCCAGCAGGAACTGGGTGACCGCGAAGGTGCGGATCGCCCGGCTGCGCAGCGCCTGCCTCATCCAGCCTCGCCGCACCCGGTGCGGTGCCGGCCTCCCGGGTCCGGGCCGGACTCCACGGGTGCCGGGGCGGCCGGACCCGCTCCGGTCGGACCGGCGGAGCTCATGCGCTGCGATCCCGCCGGAAGAACAGGTACACGACGACCAGCAGCGCGGAGACCACCCCGGAGGTGACCAGGATGGCGTCCGCCGGTTGCGAGGCGACCCAGGCCACCAGGGAGGATCGGCCGAGGTCGTAGACGGCCATCTCCGGATCGCTGGCGATGGAGCGGCCGAACTCGGTCACCGCGAGCGCCGTACCGAGGATCGACGTCATGGCGATGCCGAGCAGGATCAGGTCGGTGAACATCGCCGACCGGGCCGTACGCCGGGCGGCGAGCTCGGCCAGCCGCCGTCCACAGAGTTCGATCTTGAAGTGTACGGGCTGCTCCAGGAGCTTCTCGTAGTCCCAGAAGTCGAGGATCGCGTCCATCTCGACCCGTACCGCCCGCTTGAGGTACTTCGACAGGTCCTGGCGCTCCATGATGATCAGCTCGGCCCGCTGGCTCAGCCCGGTCAGTTTCCCCTTGAGCTGCTCCAACTCCCACCGCGAGCCGGCCGCCGCCGAGTCGGCGAGGATCTTCGACAGCCGGGCGTCGATCCGCTCCAGCACGCCGTAGAAGACCTGGGCGTAGCGCAGCGCCTCCCACTGGTCCCGGAACGGGTCGCCGGGCAGCATCCGGGCACCCGCACCGGTCCGGTCCAGGAAGAGGTAGTTCAGCCAGCGGACCAGGTGGTCGAGGTCGCCGTCGAGCAGCCGGTCCGCCGGAGCGCGCTGGTCGTCGCCGATGACGACGTCCTTGACCCAGTGCCGGGTCATCTCCTCGGCACCCGGCGCGGACGGGTCGACCACCAGGCTGCGGGTCACCCAGAGCGCCTCGCCGAACTCCGCCGTCACCGGGTCGTCGGCCGGGGTGGCCGCCCCCAGCACCTCCCCGTCCCGGTCCGCCTCGCGCAGCAGCGCGAGCACCGGGTTCAGGTACTGCCGAACGATCTCCCGGGCGGTCTGCTCACCCAGCTCCACCGCCCGGGCCTGCAACTCGTCGAGCCGGGCCGGTAGCCGGTCGGCCTGCCCGGCCAGCCAGGGGTCCACCTCCGCCAGCATCTCCAGCAGCATCAGCCCGTGGTCGTAGAGCCGGAAGCTGATCTCCACGAGCCCGGCCCACAGCAGGTCACCGGAGCGCTCCGCCAGGTGCTCCGGGCGGAGCCGGCCAGTCAGCACGTGCAGCGTCCGCTCCGCCGCGTGTTCGCTGATGCTGCGGTAGAGGTTCAGCGAGCTGCGCGGCCGGGTGTGCTTGAGCACCACCACCGGCGGCGACCCGGCGGCCTCCGCCGGGACGGGCGGCGCCAGCCGGGGCAGCAGCGCGTCCAGGGCCGGCTGCCGCTCGGCCCAGAACCGCGCGTGCGCCTCCGGATCCCGCAGCGCCGCTCCGGGTACGGCGTAGAAGTCGACCACCACCGGGGCGAGGATCCGCAACTGGGTCATCGGCCCGCCGCCGTTCCCAGCCGGAGCGCCCGGGCGTCGACGTGCAGTACCCGACCCTGCGCCGGCCCGTTGGTCAGCTTCACCTCGACCAGGATCCGCCCGGGGGTCGGGCCGGCCCGGCCGACGAACTCCTCCGGCCAGTCGAGCACCTGCGCCCGGGTGCCCCGCGGGGCGAGCAGCACCAGCCTGCCGCGCTCGTCGCGCAACTCCACCAGTCCGGTGCCGCCGACCGGGTCGAGGGTGACCTCCCGCTGCGCGGGCGGGTCGAGTTCGGCGACGATCTCCGCGTACTCCTCGCTCCGGCGCAGTTCCCCGAGCACCTGGTTGAACTCCCGCATCACCACGGCCGCCTCGGCGCTGTCCGCCATCATGAAGTACAGCCCCTCGACGGAGTGGATCAGCGGGTCGTCGCCCTTGAGGTGGTCGAAGTCGCCGACGTCACCGGCGAAGGAGGGGTCGGCCAGCGCCGCCTGGCCGGAGAGCAGCCCCTCGGCGAGCAGGTCGATGCGGCCGTCGGCCAGCGCCCGGAAGCCCTCCAGTGTGGACGGGAACTCCACGAAGTCGGTGACCGCCGACTCCAGCTCGTCCCAGTAGCCGTACCCGGTGATGCCGCCGACCCGCAGCGCACCCAGCTCGGCGGCGGACGTGACCTTCGGCTGGCCGGCCCGGCGGTTGTAGAAGAGCACGTACTCGAAGTCGACGAGCGGGTCCGACAGCAGCAGGTCCGCCCGCCGGGACTCGCTGCCCACCAGCGGGAACGTCCCGATGGTGGCACCGGAGCGGACCTGCTCCTCGGCCAGGGACCAGGAGGTGTACCTGATCTCGGGGCGGTAGCCGGACCGGTTGAGGACCTCCACCACCAGCTCGGTGACCGGGCCGCCGTCGGGCAGCTCCGAGCCGACGAACGGGGCCCAGTCTCCACTGGAGACCAGCACCGGCCGGGACGGCGAGGTGGGCGACGGGCGCAGTCCGGCCACCACGTACGCCCCGGCGCCGGCCACCACCAGGAGCAGGGCGAGCACCGGGCCCCAGATCCGGAGCGGCTTGCGCAGGGCGTTCCACCTGGTTGGGTTCGGCGTCACGTTCGATCTTCCAATCCGGACAGTGACGCCCCGGGGCCTGCGGCACGCGTACCCCCGAGACGTCTCCGCGAGACCGTAGAGTACAAGATCCGCGAAACCGGACGGGCGCTGCGCCGGAGACGGCCGCCGTCCTGCCGCCCGAGGACGTCGCGGCCGCCGCGCCGGAGCGCGACGGCCGCGATCGGACCATCCGTCGGGGTTGCCGTCCCGGTCAGGCGCCCCGGAGCACCGCCCCGAACCGGCGGGCCGCCTCGGCCACCGCCGCGTCCCGGGCGGCCACCGCCTCCTCGCCGGTCAGGGTCCGATCCGGCGCCCGGAACACCAGCTTGTACGCCAGTGACCGGCGACCCTGCCCCAACTGCTCGGAGGAGTAGACGTCGAAGAGCCGGATCGACTCCAGCAGCTCACCGGCACCCTCGGCCAGCGCCCGGCCCACCTCGTCGGCCGGCACGCCGGCATCCAGCACCAGCGCCACGTCGATCAGCGCGGGCGGATAGCCGGAGATCCGGGGTGCCGGTACCACCGGGGCGGGCGGCAGGGCGTCCAGGTCGATCTCCAGGGCACTGGTCCGGGGCGGCAGGTCCAGCTCGGCCAGTACCGCCGGATGCAGCTCACCGGCGTGCCCGACCACCACGTCGTCGACCCGGAACTCGGCGCACCGGCCCGGGTGCCAGGGCGCGTACCCGGCCTGCCGGACCATCACCCGGTGCCCGGGGATGCCGGCGGCGGCCAGCACGTTCCGGCCCGCCTCCACGGCGTCCGCCCAGCCGGCCGGGCGCCCCGCACCCCACCAGCCGGCCGGCTCCACCTCGCCGGTCAACACCGCGGCGACCCGCCACGGCTGGTCCGGCAGGACGGCGTCGGCGGCCCGGAACTCCTCGTCGCTGGGCCGGTGGTCCACGCCCATCGCGGGGGGTGCGGCGGTCCCCGGCCGGGGCAGGAAGACCATGCCGATCTCGTAGAGCGCCACGTCCCGGTGGCCACGCCCGAGGTTGCGGCGCAGCGTGCCGAGCACGGTGCCGAGCAGCGTGGTCCGCAGCAGCGGCTCGGTGTCCGCCAGCGGGTTGGCCAGGCGTACCGCGGTGCGGCGCGGGTCGTCGGCGGGCAGCCCCAGCCGGTCGAACAGCTCCGCTGAGACGAACGGCGGGGAGAGCGCCTCGACGAAGCCGCTCTCCGCGAGGGTACGGCTCACCGAGCGGCGCCGCCGCTGCTCCGGGGTCAGCCCCCGGCCGGGCGGGGCGACCGGCAGCACCGACGGCACCTTGTCGTAGCCGTCCAGCCGGATCACCTCCTCGACCAGGTCCGCCGGGTCCGTGAGGTCGGGCCGCCAGGTCGGCGGGGTCACCACCAGGGTCTCCGGCCCGCTCGCGTGCCGCCCCCCGTTTCCGTTGCCGTTGCCGGCACGCCCGTCGCCGACCGCCACCGCGCAGCCGACCCGCTCCAGCAGCGCCACCGTCCGGGCCGGCTCGTACGGCACCCCGGCCCGCCGGGCCGGCAGGTCCGCGTCGATGACGATCCGGTTCGGCGGGCTGACGTGGTCGACGTCCAGCACCTCGGCGCCGGCCGTGCCACCCCCGTACGTGGTGAGCAGCGCGACCGCCCGCTCCAGGGCGACCAGCGGCAGCGCCGGGTCGACGCCCCGCTCCCAGCGCTTGGCGGCCTCGCTGAACAGCCGGTGCCGGCGGGCCGTCCGGCCGACCACCACCGGGTCCCAGTGCGCCGCCTCGAAGAGCACGTTGACGGTGGTGTCGGCGACCTCGCTGGTCTCGCCGCCCATCACGGCGGCGAGCGAGATCGGCACTCCGCCGTCACCGGCCACCGATCCGGGCAGGCCGGCGTCGCAGATCACCAGGTCCTCCGGGTCGAGCGCCCGGTCCACCCCGTCCAGCGTGGTCAGCCGCTCACCCGGCACCGCCCGGCGGACCACCAGCTCGCCCCGGAGCGCGTCCAGGTCGAAGGCGTGCATCGGCTGGCCCAGCTCCAGCATCAGGTAGTTGGTGATGTCGACCGGCAGCGAGATGGTCCGGATGCCGGCGTGGGTGAGCCGCTGCCGCATCCACGTCGGCGACTCGGCGGCCGGGTCGATCCCCCGGACCACCCTCGCGGCGAACCGGTCGCAGCCGACGGTGTCGACGACCCGGATCGGGTACGCCGGCTCCGGCGTCGCCCCGGGCGCGGATGAGCGCCCCGGGTCCCGGAACGGCACCTCGAAGGCGTGCGACAGCTCCCGGGCCAGGCCGCGCACGGACATCGCGTACCCCCGGTCCGGGGTGATCTCGACCTCGACGACCACGTCGTCGAGCCCGACCACCGGCCGCGCGTCGTCACCGGGCTTCGCCGGCACGTCCTCGGGCAGCACCAGGATGCCCGCGTGGTCGTCGCCGATCCCCAGCTCGCGGACCGAGCAGATCATCCCGTTGGAGTTGCGCCCGTACGTCTTCCGGGCGCCGATCGCGAACCCGCCGGGCAGTACGCCGCCGGGCAGGATCACCACCACCCGGTCGCCGACGGCGAAGTTGGTCGCCCCGCAGACGATCTCCTGCGGCTCGCCGGTGCCGTTCGCGGCGCCGACGTCGACCCGGACGAACCGGATCGGCTTCTTGAACCCGGTCAGCTCCTCGATCTCGAGCACCTCGCCGACCACCAGCGACCCGGTGACGGTGCCGCGCAGGTCCACGACGGACTCGACCTCGATGCCGAGGTTGACCAGCGCCTGGTCCAGCTCCTCGGGGCTCAGCTCGGCGGGCAGGTCGACATGCTCGCGCAGCCAGGAAACAGGAATTCGCATGACTCAGACCACCGCATCCGTTCCGACGTGCATCGCTTCCGTTCCGTCATTCGCCATCGGCGTTCACACCTCGACCCCGAACGCGCGGGTGAACCGCACGTCGCCCTCGGCCATGTCCCGCATGTCGCCGATGCCGTGCCGGAACATCAGCGTGCGCTCGATGCCCATCCCGAAGGCGAATCCGGAGTAGACGTCCGGATCGATGCCGCAGGCCCGCAGCACCCGGGGGTTGACCATGCCGCAGCCGCCCCACTCCACCCAGCGCGGGCCGTCCCGGTGCTGGGCGAACCAGACGTCGAACTCGCCGCTCGGCTCGGTGAACGGGAAGTAGTGCGGGCGCCAGCGGGTCCGTGCCTCGGCCCCGAACATCGCCTTGGCCAGGTGGTCCAGGGTGCCCCGCAGGTGCGCCATGGTGATCCCCTCGTCCACCACCAGCCCTTCGACCTGGTGGAAGACCGGGCTGTGCGTGGCGTCCAGCTCGTCGGTCCGATAGACCCGGCCGGGGCAGACGACGTAGATCGGCGGCTTGCGGGCCAGCATCGTCCGGGCCTGCACCGGTGAGGTGTGGGTACGCAGCACCAGCCCCGGTAGGTCCAGGTAGAAGGTGTCCATGGTGCCCCGGGCCGGATGGTCCGGCGGGATGTTCAGGGCGTCGAAGTTGGTCCACTCCAACTCGACCTCGGGCCCCTCGGCGATCTCGTAGCCCATCCCGACGAAGAGGTCGCCGATCCGCTCCGACAGGGTACTGATCGGGTGCCGGGCGCCGCGCGGCCGCCGGTCGTAGGGCATCGTGACGTCCACCCGCTCCTCGGCGAGGATCCGCTCGGCCTGCGCCGCCTGGACGACCGCGAGCCGCTGCGCGTAGGCGGACTCGATCGACCGGCGGGCCTCGTTGACCCGCTTGCCGGCGTCGGACTTGGCGGCCGGCGGCAGCGCGCCGATCTCCCGGCGGGCCAGTGACACCGGCGCCCGGTCGCCGAGGTGCGCCCGGCGCAGTTCGGCCAGCCCGTCGGGATCGGTGGCGGCGTCGAACGCGGCCGTCGCGTCGGCCACCGCCGCCGCCAGCGCCTCCGGGTCGAGCAGGGCGACCTGCTTCGGGTCGTACGGGTCGTTGCGATACGTCATGGCGTGCGGCTACTCCCTCTACATCGCGGGCGGTGGTCCCGCTGCCTCGCGTCGAATGTCCGCTGCGCCGTGCTGGACGCCTCCGGCACCCCCGCCGGAGACCCGGGTCGCCCGCTCACGAGCGGTACGAGAACCGGGCGATCCGGTCGGTGTGCACCGGAGCACCGGCGACGCCGTGGACAGGTCGGTGAACCTCGGTCAACCTCCCGTGCGGTCCATCGTGGCCCGAGGTCAGGTTCGCTGGCGCCGGCACCGCGCTGTTCAGGTTGAAAAGGTTCGGTGGGCAGCCCTTCCGGGCGGCTCCGGAGAGTCTACGGACGGGCGGCTGGGCCGCAGCCCGCCGGTGGGGAGGGTGCGCAGGGAGGAGAAGAGTCAGCCCTGCCGCCCGCCGACACCGGCGGGCTGGCTAAACGAGTGGCGTCGTGCGTCGCGGACACGCCACCTCGCGGACTCGGTCATCAGGTCGACAACTCCCTGGTCTGTTCTGCTGCCCCGGACCCATTATGCGCTCTCCGGCGCGGTGCGGGCGGCCCCGGGCCGCAGTGCTCTGGCCGAAGCGTACAGGCAGACCGCGGCGGCGGCAGCCAGGTTGAGGCTCTCGGCCCGGCCGTGCAGCGGCACGCGAACCCGGGCGTCGGCGGCGTCGGCCAGCTCCGCCGGCAGACCGTGCGCCTCGGAGCCGAACAGCCAGGCGGTGGGGCGGGCCAGGCCGCCGGAGTCGGCGAGGTCGTCCAGGTCGGTCTCGCCGTAGCCGGAGGCGGCCAGCACGGCCAGCCCGGCCGCCCGCAGCTCGGCCACCACGCCGGCCGGCTCGGCAGCCCGGACCACGTCGAGATGGAAGAGGCTGCCGGCCGACGACCGCACGCACTTGCCGTTGTACGGGTCGACCGCGTCCCCGGCGAAGACCACCGCACCGGCCCCGGCGGCGTCGGCGGTGCGCAGCACGGTGCCGGCGTTGCCCGGGTCACGGATCTCGGCCAGCACGGCGACCAGCCGGGGACGCCGGTGCAGCGCGGTGCCGATCGGCACGTCGAGCCGGGCGCAGACCGCGACGATCCCCTGCGGGGCGACCGTCTCGGTCAACGCCGCGAGCGCGTCGTCGGTCACCCCGGAGACCGGTACTCCGGCCGTGGCGGCGGTGCCGGCGAGGTCGGCGTACCGGTCGAGCCCGGCCGGGGTGCCGAAGAGCTCGACCACCAGGCCCGGCGCGGCCAGTGCCTCCCGGACCGCCTGCGGGCCCTCGGCCAGGAACCGGCCGGTGGTGTCACGTTCCCGGCGCCGGTGCAGCCGCCGGGCCGCGACGATCCTCGGGGTACGCGGAGTGAACAGCGGCTGATCCGGTGCCCGGACATGGTCAAGGCGCCCCACCTGCGGGTTTACCGACATGCGGGACGCCTCGATCGGGTGTCGCGGTGTGGTCAGGCGGCCTGGGCCGACGCGCCACCGGTGCCCTCGGCCGCCACGGCGGCGCGGGCGACCTCGACGATGGCCGCGAAGGCCGTCGGGTCGTTGACGGCGAGGTCGGCCAGGATCTTGCGGTCCACCTCGACGCCGGCCAGCTTCAGGCCCTGGATGAGCCGGTTGTAGGTCATCCCGTTGGCGCGGGCTGCCGCGTTGATCCGGGTGATCCAGAGCTGCCGGAAGTCGCCCTTGCGGTCGCGCCGGTCCCGGTAGGCGTACTGCATCGAGTGCAGCACCTGCTCCTTGGCCTTGCGGTAGAGCCGGGACCGCTGGCCGCGGTAGCCGCTGGCGGTCTCCAGGACCGTGCGACGCTTCTTCTGGGCGTTCACTGACCGCTTGACGCGTGCCATCTCAACTACTCCTTCAGGTCAAGAGGCGCGCGTCAGCGGCCCAGCAACTTCTTGATTCGCTTGAAATCGGCCTTGGCCACCTCGACGGTGCCGGTGAGCCGGCGGGTCCGGGTGGAGGGCTTCTTCTCCAGGTTGTGCCGGAGGCCGGCCTGCTGGGCAACGATCTTGCCCTTGCCGGTCACCTTGACCCGCTTGCCCATCCCGGTGTGGCTCTTCATCTTCGGCATCTTGGTGCGTCTCTCCCCTGTTACTCGCCGGTGGTTCCGGCGGGTCCGGCCGGACCGGGCGCCGCCTCGGCGACCGGCGGTGCCTCGGCGGCACCGGCCTCCCGCTCTCGCGGCGAGCCAGCCCGGGCAGCCGTGGCGGCGGCCTTGGTGGCCCGGTGCGGAGCCAGGACCATGATCATGTTACGGCCGTCCTGCTTCGGAGCGGCCTCGACGTACCCCAGTTCCGAGATCTCGGATTCGAGTCGGCGCAGGAGCCGGTAACCCAGCTCCGGTCGGCTCTGCTCCCGACCGCGGAACATGATCGTCACCTTGACCTTGTCACCCGCCTTGAGGAACCGCACCACGTGACCCTTCTTGGTCTCGTAGTCGTGCGGATCGATCTTCGGACGGAGCTTCATCTCCTTGATGACGGTCTGTTGCTGGTTACGCCTGGCTTCGCGCGCCTTGAGTGCGGACTCGTACTTGTACTTGCCGAAGTCCATGAGCTTGCACACCGGCGGGCGCGCCATGGGCGCAACCTCGACCAGGTCCAGGTCGACGTCCGCGGCCAGCTGCAGAGCGCGCTCCAGCGGGACAATGCCCACCTGCTCGCCCTCAGGGCCGACCAGTCGGACCTCACGTGCCCGGATCTGTTCGTTCACGCGTGGCTCGACGCTGATGGGGCCTCCTCGTGGTGATCCTCACCGGCCGCGCGTCAGCGGTGGCCGGTCCTAACGTCTTCGACCCAAAGCAGAAGGCCCCGGCGCATGCCAGGGCCCGCTCGACCGGTCTGCGGCGATCTGCGATCGCACCCCCGGATCGGCGAAGCCGAACCGGTGACCGGACCCGGCCACCGGATGAGGCGACACGGGTGGGAGCAGGCGCTCCGCTTCTTGACTGCCTGCGGATAAACCCAGACAGTGGTCGACTGGTAAAGACTAGCAGGTCAGCCCGCAGGATGCCAAAACGGGCACGCCGGAGACGGCAGGTCGCCGACGGGCGATCACCGCGCCGTCCGCTGCCCCTGGACGACCTCGGGTTCCGGCTGTGCCGGCTGGGGCTGCTGCTGCGCGGCGTGCAGCGCACGCAGGGCCCGTACGCCGTCCACCGCCAGCTCGCGGTCCACCGCCTGGAGGGCCAGCACCGGCACCAGCTCGTCGTCGTGCAGTTCCAGGCTGGCCCAGGCCGAGCTCCGGTCGAAGCGGACCGCCCGGACCACGTCCCAGGGCAGGTCGTAGCCGCGGAAGACGTTGCGCACCCGGACCCCCTGGGCGTCCGCCTCCACCCGGGGCCGGGTGAAGAGCAGCACCACGAAGCCGCCCAGCACGCCCAGCCCGGCCATGGCGAGCTGGTCGCCGCGCTGGAAGGTAGCCGCCCCGGAACCGGTCGAGCCGTGCAGCCCGATGCTCAGCAGGGCGAACATGACCACCAGCGCGGGCGCCAGGATCCAGCAGACCGTCCGGATGCGTCGCGGACGCACGTGTACGGTGCCAGGATCACGGGCGACGGCGGATTCGGTCACGCCGTCCAGTCTGCCATCCGGCGTCCGACCGGATGCCGCCAGCCCACCCGAGGCGGAGCACGGTGAGCGCCTGGAACGCCGGGCGGTACCGCTGCGATCAGGTCGGCCTCGACCGGTATGACCGGCGGGCCGGGAAACGAACCGGGCCGTGGCCGGCTCAGGTGGCGGCCGGGGCACCCCGGGCCGCCCGGCCGGAGACGACCACCGCGAGCAGGGTCAGCACCGCCCCGACCAGCACCGCCAGACTCGCGCCGGGTCCACCCGGCCGCAGGTCGAGCAGCAGCGCCCCGCCCAACTGCCCGGCGACCAGGGCCAGGCCGGTGCGGAGCAGTCCCATCGACCGGATGCCGACCAGCAGCGCGACGGTGATCGTCACCCCGAGCGGACCGCCGACGTACAGGTACCACTCGCTCGGCCAGCCGGTCGCGCCGAGCTGGGCCAGGGCGCCGGTCACGGCCGCCACCGGCAGCATCGCCGCGCTGCTCACCGCGAAGTTGACCGCCGTGGCGGCGGCCGGGTCGGCGACCGTGGAGATCCGGCCGTTCAGCGCGCCCTGGACGGCGACCAGCACCCCGCAGACCACGCCGAGCAGCACCAGCCCCACCGCCAGGTCGCCGACCGGCCGGCCGAACTGGGCCAGCGCCACCGCCGCGATCCCGAGCAGCGCACCCGCCACCCGGGACCGGGTCAGCCCCATCCGGCCGGCCGGGGCGAGCCGGGTCCGGTCGACGACGAGTCCGCCGCCGCTGTTGCCGGCCACCTGGGCGATGGTGTAGATCGCCACCCCGAGCACCGGCACGATGTACGTCGCCGCGACGATGAAGAACGCCCCGCACAGCCCGCCCAGATACGTCCACCACGGCAGTCTGGTCCGGCGCAGCACCCCGAGACCGGCGCGCATCGACGGCAGGGCGAGCAGGCCGAGCAGGACCAGGGCCACTCCGCCGGTGTTGTTGACCAGCGCCCCGATGATCGGATGACCGGTCCGCTCGCCCATCTCGGCGTTGGCCAGGCTCTGCGCCGCCGAGCCCACCCCGGCCAGCACGGTCAGCCCGATCGCCGCCCAGCCCGGCAGCACCTTCACCGGCAGACCCGGCACCCTTCGCACAGCGACACCCCGTCCGAACGCGCCGCCCGGACGGGCCGCCGTTCGACCGGCTCCGCACAGCGCCGGTCCAGCTTCACAGCCGGCGGGTACGGCTGTCAGTGATCGTGACCAGGATCGCTCCGCCCCGGCGGGCGGCGCCGCTCAGTCGACGACGAACGCGGAGACGATCATCACCGACGACAGCGCGACACCGACGACGCCGAGGACCATGCCGATGGTCGCCCTCACCTGGTGCGATCTCCCGCGCCTCGGCCGGCCGAGCAGGATGGCCACCGCCCCGGGCAGCACCCCCGCGCCGAGACAGAGCGAGAGCGGTAGCGACACGATGCCGAGGATCAGCGCGGCGACCCAGGTGTCGCGCTCCTCGCCGCGCTCCGTGCCAACCTGCCCGAGCTGCCCGGGCCGTCCCCCCGGTGGCCGCACCAGCGGCGCGGCCGCCGCACCGGCGGGCGGGTGCGGATACCACCGGAACTGCGCCGGCAGGTCGGCCAGCGGCCGGGTGAGGTCGGCGACGGTCCTGGCGGCCTGCACGGACACCATCCGTTCCTCGTATTCGGCGAGCTCGAGATAGCCCTCCTCGAGCGCCCGGGAGAGCAGGTCGAGCACCGTGCCGCGCTGGGCGGTGCCGACCCGCTCGTTCATCAACACTTCCACGGGCTCCTCGCTGTTGCCGAGGCGGTCGCCGGAACAGCTCCAAGGTAGCCAGGCTCCGTCAAGCCGAGGACACGATTCGGCCACACGCCCGTGTCTTCCGGCAGCAGGGGCCGATCGCGACCGGGGAGATCAGCTCACCCGGACCGGCCGCCCGCAGGGAGGGGCGAGCCGGGGACGACAATCGTCGCGTGGCGAAACGCAAGGCCCGCCGGGCGGGCGGCGACGAGTCCGGCCGGCCGTGTCCGTGCGGCTCAGGATCGGGGTACGGGGAGTGCTGCGGCGCCCTGCACCAGGGGCGTACGGTCGCGGCGACCGCCGAGGCGCTGATGCGCTCGCGGTTCAGTGCGTACGCCGTCGGCGACCCCGGTTATCTGCTCCGGACCTGGCACTCCAGCACCCGCCCGGCCCGGCTGACGCTCGACCCGGCGGACCGGTGGACCCGGCTCGACATCCTCGACACCGACCGGGGCGGGCTGTTCGACACCACCGGCACCGTCGAGTTCCGGGCCCACTACCGGCGGTCGGGCCGGCCCGGGGAGCTGCACGAACGCAGCCGTTTCGGCCGCGAGGACGGCCAGTGGCGCTACCTCGACGCCGGGTAGCCCGCCGGGTCGGGAACCCGCTGGCCCGCCGGTCGGTCGGCACCGAACACCCGGATCGGCGGACGGGAGCGGGCAGTGTGGACCATCAGGTCGGCCACCCCGGACGCCACCTGCGGGGTCGGGTCAGCTCCAGCCGGAGCCGCCTCGGGTCGAGACCCGGTGCACCGAGCGCCGCCGGTACTCCGCTACCAGATGCAACCGCAGACCCCGACAATTCGCTGGCCGGACCCGTACGGCCGGCCGTACGGTGAGCCGGATGCGGGCCGGGCCCGGGTGCCGGCCGCGACCGACGGGCCGGTGGCGCACCTGGTGCAGGTGACCGAGTTGGACAGCACCCCCGTGCTGTGCCAGCCGAAGCTGACCAGGGCCTTGACGGCCGCCGCCTGGCGGCATCGGCAGCGCTGACGCGCCGCGACCTCGCCACCGGGATCGGGAGCGCGTCCCACCCGGGCCGGCGGTGCACCCCACGGGCGGCGGACGTTCGGTAGCCTGCCTCCGCATGACCGCCGTCGTGATCCGCGCACCGCGCGGGGCTCCCGGCCGTACCGTCGTCGCCCGTCGCGGCGTCGGGCTCGTCGGCCTCGTCGGGCTGGTGGTGCCGGTCTCCGGCTGCACCGGCGGGGAGACGACCGGCCCGGCAAGCACGCCGCCGGCCGCGTCGGCGACGGCCGCCGCGCCGACGCCGAGCCCCACCCCGGCCGCGACGGACGGCTGCCCGGTCGACGCGGCGACCCTGTTCACCGCGCTCAAGGCCAACCGGAAACTGTTCGCCGCCGTCGACGCGGAGATCAGCGGCGTCCGTGACCCGGCCTGCCACCGGGGGTACGCGACCGCGACGACGATCGTCCCGCCGGAGCGGGCCGATCCGGCCTGGGTCGTCTTCGCGTACGACCGGGACAGTGCGACGTGGACGGCGCTCGCCGCCGGCACCGATGCGGTCTGCACGGACCTGGTCCCGTCCGACGTCATTCCCCGGTTGCCGGGCTGCTTCGGCTCCTGATCACCGGCCGCTCGGGACGGGCGGCGCGGTTCCGCGACCTCGGGCGAATGGATTCGCGCGTATCGACGCGTCCGAACATGATCCGGTAGGCTCTCGACGATTATCTGAAATATTTCCGGAAGTTGATCGGAACAACCACCGGAACAACCACCGGAAAGCCACCTTTTCCACCGGACTCGGCCCGGCCTTCGCGACGTACTGCGTCGGCTGGCGCAGGAGGTGATGGCCGTGATCGATGGCCCCACCATCGGCGTACTCACCATGTCTGTCGGTTGTGACTATTTCGGCAGCATTCTTGGCGGAATCGCGCGTACGACCGCAGCCGCCGGCGGCCGGATGATCGCCATTCAGACGCTCGGCGCCGGCACATTCGACTTCGACCCGCCCGAACCTCCGGACTTTCCGCACCCGGTGGCCTGGGACCACGTCTCCGCGTTCGTGGTCATCCTGAACTCGGCAGCGCCGGGATACCTGAACTCGATCCAGCGCGCCGGCAAACCGGTGATCATGATCAGCCACGAGATGCCCGGCGTCTCCTGCCCGGTCGTGCTCCCCGACAACCGCGGCGGAGTACGCGAGGCGGTACTGCACCTGGTCGAGCACGGCCATCGGGAGATCGCCTTCGCGGGATATCTGGAACTGCGGGATCTGCGCGAGCGTTACGAGGCCTATCGCGACGCCCTGCTGGAGTGCGGGATGACACCGCGTACCGATCTGCATTTCGACACCGGTGACAACCGGGAGAGCGGCGGCGAACGCGCGGGCCGGGCGATGCTGGCCGCCGGGCTGCCGTCGACGGCGGTGGTGGCCGGAAACGACCTCAACGCGATCGGACTGCTCCGCACCTTCCTGGCCGCCGGCGTGCAGGTGCCGGATGAGCAGGCGGTGGTCGGCTTCGACGACATGGAAGGGGTGGTCTACTTCACCCCGAGCCTCTCCACCGTCCGGCAGAGCTTCGAGGACCTGGGCCGGATCGCCGCGGAGCTGGCGCTGCGCGCCGCGCGCGGGGAGGAGGTCGAGGCCCGTACCTTCTCGGTGCCCACGTCGTTCCAGCCGCGCGAATCGTGCGGCTGCCCCGACCCGCTGGCCCCGGTGGCGCTGGCGACGGAGCCGGATGCCGACCTGTCGACCGCCGACCACCTGGTCGCCCGACTCGTCACGGCACTGCCCGCTCCGGTCGATCCGACCCGCCGGGCCACCATCGCCCGGGCCGGCACCCTGATCGCCGACACCCTCGCCGCGGCCGGCGACGGTACCGCGGGTCCGGACCTGCTCGACCTCCGCCAGTCCCTGATCGGCCTGCAGAGGCTGAGCCAGCGGCATCCGGAGGGCGTGGTCCGGATGATGGACTGCGTGCGGCGGTATGGGCTGGGTCTGGTCCGGCGTGTCGGGCGGCACGACCAGGCCGGCGCCGAACGGGTCCGGGCCGGCACCGAGGAGATCGTGGTCGCACTGGCGCAGAGCCGGTCCCGGGCCCACAAGATCGAGGAGAACGAGTTCCAGACCACCCTCAAGACGCTCTACACGGTCAGCAAGAACCTGCTGCGCAGCCACGAGAAGGACCCCCGGGCACTGGCCTGGATCCAGGACACCACCGCCCGCGGCGGCTGCCTCGGCCTCTGGTCGGGCACCCTGGCCGGCGGTGACGCCGCCGAACCGGCGCTGGACCTGGTCACCATGTTCGAACGGGACCGTGGACCGGTGCCGATGCCGGTCGAGCCGGTGCCGCCCCGGTCGTTCCCCCCGCCCGAACTGGTCGACCTCGCGGACCTGGACGCCGACCAGATGGTCTACGTGGCACCGCTGCGGATCGGCGCCAGCGACTGGGGGATGCTCGCAGTCGTCGGTCCGATCGAGGCCGAGGTGGCCAGTGGCCGGGAGATGATGAACCAGTGGGCGGCCCTGCTGACCATCGCCCTCGACCACGACGCGGTGCTGAAGTCCCTGCGTGAGCAGGAGGACCTGCTGCGGCACGCCGCGCTCTACGATCCGCTGACCGGGCTGGCCAACCGGACCCTGTTCCTGGACCGGCTACAGGCGGCCGTCGCGGCCCAGACGCGGCACCCGGAGCGGCACTACTCGGTGCTGCTGCTCGACCTCGACGGTTTCAAGCTGGTCAACGACAGCCTGGGACATCTGGCCGGTGACCGGCTGCTGGTCCAGGTCGCCGAGCGGATCCGGGCCAGCGCCCGGGAGGCCGACGTCGCGGCCCGGTTCGGCGGGGACGAGTTCGCCGTACTGCTGCGGCAGCGGCCCGGCGGCGAGGACCCGGTCGCGGTGGCGGAACGGATCCGGGGCGCGCTGGACGTGCCGTTCCGGCTCGGCGAGGAGGAGTTCGTCGTCTCGGCCAGCATCGGCATCTCCCGCAGCAGCACCGGCTACCAGCACGCCGAGGACGTGATCCGGGACGCCGACACCGCGATGTACTCGGCCAAGTGGCAGCGCAAGGGCTCGCACGCGGTGTTCGACATCGCCATGCACGAGCGGGTCGTCGGGCGGCTGCGTACCGAGGCGGAGCTGCGCCGGGCACTGGAGACCGGCGGCTTCGAACTGCGCTACCAGCCGATCGTACGGCTGACCGACGGTCGTACCCGCGCCTTCGAGGCCCTGGTGCGCTGGCGGCATCCGGTACGCGGCCTGGTGCTGCCGGCCGAATTCCTGCCGATCGCCGAGGAGAGCGGGCTGATGCCGTCGATCGGCCGCTGGGCGCTGACCGAGGCGTGCCGCCAGCTCGGCGCCTGGCGGGCGAGCGGGTCCGCCCCGGACGGGTTGCGGATGAGTGTCAACGTCTCCAACCGGCAGTTCTGGCACACCCGGCTGCTGGAGGACATCGAGGAGAGCCTGCGGGCGGCCGGGCTGGACCCGGCGGCGCTGATCATCGAGATCACCGAGGGCGTCATCGTGCACGACGTCCCGGCGGCGCGGACGAAGCTGGCGGCCCTGCACGAGCTGGGCGTACAGCTGCATATCGACGACTTCGGCACCGGCTACTCCTCGTTGCAGGCGCTGCACCACCTGACGATCGACGCGTTCAAGATCGATCGGTCCTTCGTGGCGCCGCTGGCGACCGACGGCAAGAGCCGCGAACTGGTCCGGTCGATCGTGTCGATGGGGCTCAACCTGGGGCTGGAGCTGGTGGCGGAGGGGATCGAGACCGCCGCACAGCGGGACCAGTTGCGCCGCTACGGCTGTCACCACGGCCAGGGCTATCTCTTCGCCGGCCCGGTCACCGGGGCGGAAGCCGAGGCGATCCTCCGCGACGGCACGCCGGTCGACCTCCCCCGGCTGGCGGCCCGGGCGGTCCGCTGACCCTGGCGCCGGAGACCGCGCCCGGCCCCGGTGGACCGCGCGCCCGCCCGCGCCCGGCACAGCGCCGCTAGACATCGACCATCGCCGTTGAATATATTTCGATCGACACCGCGGAATATTTCAACGCCCACCATCGCCGGCAGGCCACCCTGCCCCCACCGAGGAGCCCGCATGCCCCGTCCACGTTCCCGGCCGAGCGGCCTGTACGCCGCGCTCGCCGCCACCGCTCTGGCCGTCACCGCCGGAGTCGTCGCCGTCACCGCCGCGGCCCCACCGGTCGCCGCCGCGGCCTGCAACGGTTACGTCGCCCTGACCTACGACGACGGACCCAACACCGGCACCACCAGCGCGCTGCTCAACGCGTTGCGGTCGGCCGGCGCCCGGGCCACCTTCTTCAACATCGGCCAGCGGGCCCAGCAGAACCCGGCACTGGTCCGCGCCCAGCAGCAGGCCGGGATGTGGATCGGCAACCACAGCTGGACGCACCCGCACATGACCCAGCTCAGCACCGCGCAGATGACCTCGGAGATCAGCCAGACCCAGCAGGCCATCCAGCAGGCCACCGGGACCGCGCCGAGGCTGTTCCGGCCCCCGTACGGCGAGACCAACGCCACGCTGCGCTCGGTGCAGGCCCAGTTCGGCCTGACCGAGGTGCTCTGGAGCGTGGACTCCCAGGACTGGAACGGCGCCAGCACGGCCCAGATCGTCCAGGCCGCCAACAACCTCACCGACGGCGGCGTCATCCTGATGCACGACGGCTACCAGACCACCATCAACGCCGTACCGCAGATCGTCGCCAACCTGGCCAACCGCAACCTCTGCCCCGGGATGATCTCCCCGGCCACCGGTCGGGCCGTCGCGCCCGACGGCACCAACCCGCCGACCAACCCGCCCACGAACCCGCCGACCAACCCGCCGACGCAGGGACCGGGCGGCTGCACCGCCACCGTGTCGCTGAACTCCTGGAACGGCGGCTTCGTGGCCACCGTACGGGTCACCGCCGGCTCGTCCGGCACCAACGGCTGGTCGGTAGGGGTGACCCTGCCGTCCGGCGCCACGGTCACGAACTCGTGGAACAGCCAGCGCAGCGGCAGCAGCGGGGCGGTCACCTTCACCAACGTGAGCTTCAACGGCCGGATCGCCCCCGGACAGTCGACCGAGTTCGGCTTCCAGGGCAGCGGTAGCGGGACCGGCATGTCACCGACCTGCACCGCGAGCTGAGTGGCGCACCTTTCGCCGTCCGGTGCGGAGGAGGCGTCCTCCGCACCGGACGCCCGCCGTCGGCGGGCCGGTCCGGCGTGGATCTGGCGTCGGGCGACCGGCGGAACCCCCTGGTCCGGCCGGGCGCCCGACGCCGACCGTCGGGCTAACGGACCCGCCGCCCCCGGCGAGTGGTCCGCAGATGCCGTCAGTACGACGGGCTCCGGTCTAGCGACACGTTCCCGTCTCCCCCGTTGAACGACGGCACCTCCCCGTGCCCGCGCGTCCCGGCATAATGCCTCCGGTCATGCCTGCCCGCGCGTTCGCAGCGATGATACGCACACGGCAGGTGATCCCGTCAACATTTGTGGACAGTGCTGTGGCATGCTGTAAACCACTGGAACCAGTCCCGGAGGAGGCCAGATGGCTGAGGAGGCGGACGAGTTCCGCAGCTCGGGGACCCTGGCCGACCGGCTGGACCGGCTCTTCGACCGGATCCGCAAGCCCGACGGCAGCGCGTACAGCCTGCGCGAGGTGGCGGACGCGATCACCGCACAGGGCGAGTCGATCTCGCACACCTACATCGGCCAGCTACGCACCGGAAAGAAGCGCGACCCGAACCTCAGCCACCTCCGGGCGCTGGCGAAGTTCTTCGGGGTACCGGTGGAGTACTTCACCAGCGACCGGCTGGCCGCCGACGTCGACAAGGAACTCGACCTCGCCGCCGCGTTGCAGCAGGTACGCGCCCGCACCGTCGCGCTGCGCAACTCCGTGATCCCGGAGGCGCAGTCCGCCATCGATGCCCTCACCGAGTTGCTCGGGGTGATCCGCGTCCTTGAACAGGGCAAGCCGGACGCGGATGATGGCGCGTGAATGCGGATCGCGGTCTGGCGACAGCACGCCGCGCAGAGGGACGGTGGGCCCATGACGCTACGGCAGGTACGCCGGCGCTGTGAGCAGATCGCGCGCGGCATCCGGGTACCGGACCCGTTCGACCTCGACACGTTCATCAGCGACTTCGGCGCCGACCGGGGACGCCCGGTCCACCTGATCGCATTCGACCTGCCGCCCGGGGCGCCGTGCGGGCTCTGCGTCTCGACCGACGCCGCCGACTACCTGGTGGTGACCTCCGCCGCGACCGGGGTGCAGCGGGTGCACATCGCCCTGCACGAGCTGGCGCACCTGCTGCTGGAGCACCGGCTGCACCTGGTCGACGAGGTACAGGGCAGCCGACAGCTGTTCCGGCATCTCGACCCGGGGGTGGTGCGGGCGATGTTCGCCCGGACCAACTACAGCAGCCAGGAGGAGCAGGAGGCCGAGACCCTCGCCTCGCTGCTCGGGCAGCGCGCCGGGCTGTGGCGCCCGCCGGCCCCGCGTACCCCGAGCGACCCGGTGGTCGAGCGGCTCGGCCAGTCGCTGGAACACTAGGGTGTTGCCGGATGGACGGTAAGAGCGGCATCTTCCTGTTCTGCGCGGCGGTCGCGTGGATCGCGGTCGGCTACAAGGTGGCGGCACTCGCCCGCAACCCCCGCAACCTGAACCTGTGGGTGCTGACCCTCTGCATCGCGCTGCCGGCGGCCGGGTTCACCATGGCCGTCCCGGCCGTCTACACGGCGGTGAACCGCTTCTTCGGGGTACCGAACCTCGCCTCGCTGCTGGTCTACGGCTGCATCGTCGGATACAGCATCACCGCGCTGGTCATGCTGATGCTCTGGCACATGCCGGCGGCCGAGGCGCTGCCCCGGGCCCGGGTGCTGGCGGTCTTCTACGGCCTGGTGCTGGTCGCCATGGCGGTGCTCTTCGCCAACAGCGGCGCCACCGTCGAGGCGCCGAGCGACTTCGACGACGTCTACGGCCCCCGCCCGGTCGGCGGCACCTTCCTGCTGGTCTACGTCTCCGCGTTCGCCTTCGGGCTCGGCGTCGCCGCCTGGCGCAGCCTCCAGTTCGCCAGCCGGGTCGCCCGGAGTGACGGGCGCCCGTGGCTGCGCCGGGGCCTGCGGCTGGTCGCGGCCGGCTCGATCGTCGCGCTCGGCTACTGCCTCGGCAAGGGCGGGTACGTCGTCGCCGCCTGGTTCGGCACGACGCTGCCGGCCCTGAGCGACGTCGGTACGCTCTGCGCCTGCGTCGGGGCGCTCGTGATCACGATTGGCTTCACCATCCCGTCCTGGGGACCGAACCTCTCCGCGGCGGCGGACAGGCTGGGACGGGCCCGCACCTACCTCCGGCTCTATCCGCTGTGGCACGCCATGTACCAGGTGATGCCGGAGATCGCCCTGGACCCGCCCGCGTCCCGCCGGGCCGACCTGCGGATGCTGCGCGACCTCGACTTCGCGCTCTACCGGCGGGTCATCGAGATCCGCGACGGCCGGCTCGCGCTCGCGGCGTATTTGGCACCGCCGGACGGGACTCCCCCGCCGGACGGTCGCGGCCCCGACGCTGCCGGCGGCAGGACGGCCGCCGCGACCCGGGAGGCGATCCGGATCCGGGACGCGCTGGCCCGACTGCGGGCGGCGAGCCCGGAACGGCAGGACGCGGATCCGAGCGCTCCGACTGCCCGGGAAACCCGTTCCGCTACCCCGGCACAGGCCGACGACGACGGCGACCTCGCCGCCGACCTGGAGTTCCTCGGCCGGGTCTCGTCGGCGCTGCGCCGGCTGCCGCCGGCGACGACCGCACCCAGCTCGCCCGGTGCGCCGGTGCGGAACTGACCGCACCGATGCTGCACCGGCCCGGCCGCTTCGACCGGCTACGCGAGATCCGCGAACTCGACCCCGCCCGGGACTGCCACCGGATCTACCGGACCACCGCGCTGTGGGAGTTCCCGTTCGACGTCCGGATGGGGCTGCTGCTGGCGTTCTGGCGCACCTTCGCCGTGCCGTCAATCGCCGAGCTGCTGGCCGCGACCGGTGAGACCACGTCCCGGACCGAGCGGCGCGCCGACGACACCGGCATCCTGATGTACACGCTGATCGAGCACGGCCTCGACCACCCGCTGGGCCGGGCCGCCACCCGCCGGCTCAACCAACTGCACCGCCGGTACGCCATCGACAACGACGACTACCTCTACGTGCTCGGCACCTTCGTCTTCGTCGGTACCCGGTGGATCGACCGGTACGGCTGGCGCCCGCTGTGCTGCCACGAGCGCACCGCGACCTACCACTTCTACGCCGAACTCGGCCGGCGGCTGCGCATCACCGGCATCCCGCCGGACCTGGACAGCTACGCCGACTGGTACGACACCTTCGAAGCCGCGCGGTTCGCCGCCACCCCGGCCGCCCGGCGGCTCATCACCGCGACCAAGGGACTGCTCGCCGACCTGCCGAAGCCGCTGGTACCGATCGGCGAGCGGGTCGCCGACGCGCTGCTCGACCCACCGCTGCGGGCGGCGGTCTCGATCGCACCGCCGCCGTGGTGGGCCCGGGCCCTGCTGGCCGGCGGGCTCGCCGGTCGGGCCGCGTACCTGCGGCACGGGGCGGCACCGCGCCGGCGGCAGTACCTCGACGGCGGGCTGCGGGCGAAGACCTACCCCGACGGGTACGACATCGCCACGGTCGGCCCGGCGCAGGAGCACCGGGTGCACGAAGCCGGGCGGGCAGCGCGTCCGGAGCACCGTCCGGACCATCGAGCCGCAGGGTAGACCGGGTGGCACGACAGTCAGGGTCGAATCCGATGCCGGCGAGATCCGGGCCGGCTCGGTCCCGCAGACCGCCTACGCACAGCTCTCAACCTTCCCGCCGCTCATAGGCGAAGGGTGCCGGCGCGCTGGCAGAATGGCCGGACCTACCGGCCGAGACGGGGCGAGACATCGATGGCGACGACGGACGAACGGATAGTGCCGGACGAGACGACCGTACCGCTGCTGAACTGCGTGTCGGCGGACGAGACGCTCGCGTTCTGGCGGGCCCTGGGCTTCGAGGTGACCTGGGAGCAGCGCAAGCCGTACCTGTATCTGGCGTTGCGGTGGAGCGGGTTCGAGCTGCACTACGGTGCCGCACCGGCCGGGCTCGACCCGGCGCTGGAGAACACCGGCGGCTGCCTGGTGATGGTCGGGGCGGTCGCGCCGTACCACGCGGCCTTCGTGGCGGCGATGCGGAAGACGTACGGGAAGGTGCTCGGCAAGGGGCTGCCGCGGATCACCCGCTACCGGCCCGGCGCCTCCCGGTTCAGCATCGTCGACCCGTCCGGCAACTCGATCATCTTCATCCGCCGCGACGAGCCGCAGGAGCTGGAGTACGGCGGCGCGAAGCGGCTGACCGGGCTGGCCAAGGTACTCGACAACGCGCGGATCCTGCGCGAGTTCAAGACCGACGACCGGGCCGCGTTCCGGGCGCTCAACTCCGGGCTGCGCCGGCACGGCGAGACGGCGTCCGGTCTCGACCGGGCCCTGGCGCTCGCCGCGCTGGTCGAACTGTCGATCGCGCTGGACGAACCCGACCGGGTGCCCGAGTGGGGTTCCCGGCTACGGGAGATCTCGCTGACCGGGCCCGAACGGGAGCAGGTGGAGCGCGCCGTCGCCGACCCGACGGTGCTCACCGGATGGCTGCCGGAGGCCACCGCGCCCGAGGGGGACGGCCCCGGCGAGGAGTAACCGGTCGACGGCAGGTCTGCCGCAGGTCGGGGGGGGTCAACCCGGGCAGGGTGACGCCTGCTTCCCGGCCCGGCTGGTTCGGCGGGCTCGGGCCGCCCGGAGGCGCGCGGCGAGGCGTGCCGTGAGCGGCTGGCCGAGCAGGATGCCGAGGAAGACCAGGACGAGCCCGCAGACCTGTTGCGGCGCGAGGGTCTCGTCGGCGACCACCGTGCCGAGCAGTACCCCGGTCACCGGGTTGAGCAGCCCGATCAGGCCGACGGTGCCGGCGCTCAGGTGCCGCAGTCCGGTGAACCAGGCGGCGAAGGCGAGCGCGGTGGCCAGCACCGTGACGTAGCCGAAGCCGGCGACCGCCGGGCCGTCCAGGGCGGGCGGCCGCCCCTCCACCGCGACGGCGACCGGGAGCAGGACCACGCCGCCGGCGACGAGCTGCCACGAGGTCAGCGAGAAGACGTCGATCGGCTGGTTGGTGGTGGTTGGCCCGACCCGGACGCCCGCACTCCACCTCTTGGCGAGCACGTAGCCGAGCGAGGACATCACCATGGCGGCGACGGAGGCGAGTACCCCGGAGAAGTCGACGGCGACCGTGCCGTCCAGCAGGAGCAGGCAGACGCCGCCGATCCCGATGCCGGCGCCGGCCAGGTGCGCCGCCCGGGGGCGTTCGGCAAGCGCCGCCCAGGCGATCAGCATCATCACCACCGGCGCGGTCGCCATGATCGTCGAGGCGACGCTCGTCGGCAGTACCTGCGCCGCCAGGTAGACAAGCGCGAAGAACGCGCCCATGTTGAGGGTGCCGAGGACCAGCGACCGCCACCACCACGAGCCGCGCGGCAGCGTCCGGCGTACCAGCAGGAGCAGCAGGCCGGCCGGGAGTGCCCGGATCACCGCCCCGTACAGCGGATAGTCGGCCGGCAGGAACCGGTGGGTGACGAAGTAGGTCGCACCCCAGGCCACCGGGGCGATCGCGGTGACGGGCACCCACCGAAAAGTAGCTTCCACGGAAGACAGTATAGCTTCCCGGGAAGCTATACTGTCGGGTGTGACCGAGTACCTGGATCACGTTGCCCGGATCCAGCAGGCCTGGGCCCGGGAGCGACCCGACCTCGACGTACGCCCACAGGGTGTGATCGGCCGACTGCACCGCCTCGCCGGGCACCTCACCGAGCAGCTTCAGGTCGTCTACCGGCGGTACGGGCTGGGCGAGGGTGAGTTCGACGTCCTCGCCACCCTGCGCCGCGCTGGCGAGCCGTTCGAACGCGCTCCGGGCGAACTGGCCGCCTTCACCATGGTCACCACCGGGGCGATGACCAAGCGGATCGACCGGCTGGAGCGCGACGGGTTGGTCAGCCGACGGCCCAGCACGACCGACGGGCGAGGACGGCTGGTCGCGCTCACCGAGGCCGGCCGAAAGCTGATCGACCAGGCGTTCGCCGAGCACATGCGCAACGAACGCCGCCTCCTCGACCTGCTGCCGCCGGACGACGCCGCCCAGCTGGAACGACTGCTCGCCGCCTGGCTCGCCGCCTTCGAGACGCCGCTACCGGCGACCAGAGACTCTGGGACGCGCCCCCGGGCGGAGGCGCGGGGCGACGACTCGCAGCCGACCCGACGGGGGCGCGCCGAGTAACCGCGCGTCCGTGGACCCGACCGGCCGGCCTGAGCCGCCGGCGACCTTGAGCCGACCTTGCAATTGAGATATGCCTTTATAGATATATCTCACTCGTAAGGGGATCTACGATGAGCAACGTTCGACGGATCGGCACCGCGTCCGCGCTGGCCATGGCGTGCGTGGTGGCACTGGTACCCATCATCCACGCACCACCGGCGAGCGCCCAGGACGGCGCTGAGTGGTCCATGGGCGGCCACGACATCCGCAACACCCGGTCGAACCCGGACGAGCAACTACTCTCCCCCTCGACGGTCGGCGCCCTGGAGACCGCCTGGACCGTCACCACCGACGGCGACGTCTCGGCCACTCCCGCCGTGGTCGACGGCGCCGTCTACTTCCCGGACTGGGGCGGCACCTTCTGGAAGGTCGACGCCGCGACCGGGGAGGTGATCTGGTCCCGCTCGGTCGCCGAGCTGGCCGGAATCGCCGGCACCTTCGCCCGGACCGCCCCGGTGGTGGCCGGCGACACCGTGTACCTCGGCACCCAGGCCGGTGCCCGGCTGCTGGCGATCGACACCGAGACCGGCGACCTGCGCTGGAACACCGCGATGGACACCCATCCGGACGCCATCCTCACCTCGTCGCCGGCCATCCACGACGGCGTGCTCTACCAGGGCGTCTCCTCGCTGGAGTTCCTCAACGCCGGCGACCCGGCGTACGACTGCTGCACCTTCCGGGGCAGCCTGGTGGCGGTCGACGCGGCGACCGGAGTGGTCCGGTGGAAGAGCCACACCCTGCCGGACCAGGGTGCGGGCGGCGACATCTTCAGCGGTGCGTCGGTCTGGGGCAGCACCCCGACCATCGACCCGGAGAGCGGCACCGTCTACGTCGGCACCGGGCAGAACTACTCGATCCCGGCCTCGGCGCGGGAGTGCCAGGAGAACGGCGGTACCCCGCAGGAGTGCCTGCCGCCGTGGAACGCCAAGGACTCGATCGTCGCGATGGACATGGCCACGGGTGAGATCACGTGGTCGACCGGCCCGCCCCGGTTCGACGAGTGGAACCTCGCCTGCATACCCGGATTCCCGCCTAACAACTGCCCCAACCCGGGCCCGGACCACGACACCAGCGACGGCACCCACCTGTTCACCATTCCCGGCCCGGACGGGCAGCCCCGGAAGGCAGTCGGTGCCGGCCAGAAGAGCGGCGAGTTCTGGATGCTCGACGCGCTGACCGGGGAGATCATCTGGAGCGCGTCGGTGGGGCCGGGCTCGGTGCTCGGCGGCATCGAGTGGGGCACCGCCAACGACGGCGAGCGGATCTTCTTCGCGGAGACGAACAACGACCGGGAGCCGTACCAACTGCCCGACGGCCAGACCATCGACTACAGCTCGTTCGGCGCGCTGGACGTGGCGACCGGGGAGATCGTCTGGCAGGTACCGGAACCGCACGGCGGCCTGGCGGTCGGCCCGGCGACGACGGCGAACGGCGTGGTCTACTACGGCTCGCTGAACGGCTACATGTACGCCCTCGACGCCGAGGACGGCGAGGTGCTGTGGGAGTACCAGGGCGCAGGGGCGTCGAACGCCGGTCCGGCCATCGTCGACGGCAAGCTGTACTGGGGCAACGGCTACGAGCGGCTCGGCGCCGCCAGCACCACCTTCTACTCCTTCGGCCTGCCGGCCACCGCCACCGGTACGAGTCCGTGATCGGTCGCGACCGCTGACCCGCGGCCCGGACCCGCCCACACGGTGGTGCGGAGGACCACGACGGTCTTCCGCACCGGTCCGCCCGTGGCGGGTGTCAGCCTGGTCGCAGCCGTCAGCGGGGCCAGGCGCAGTGGACGTGCGTGGCGTGGTCCGCGTCGTCCCCCGGGCCCAGCACCTCCGTCGCGCCATAGGCGCGGCATGCGTCCTTGAACGCCTGGTTGAACGGGTTCGCGGTGGTGACCCGGGTGCCGTTGATCGTGTCAACGTCGAACGCCTTGCCGACGTAGTGCCGGGAGTTGGCACCGTGCCTGCTACCCGCTATCGCGGTCACCCGGAAGGTGAAGCCGTCCAGGAGGTGCAGGCTGAGCATTCCCCGCAACATGTCGAGGTCAAGGTTCACGCTGGTCCTGCCGACATGGCTGAAGTCGCTGGTACTGGCGGGCAACCCGGCCGCCGCGTCCACGATGTTCTGCCGGGCCGTCGAGGTCGGATCGGACTGCCCGCCCACGTGGAAGGTGAGCAGGTCGATCGCCGGGATGTCCCGGATGAAGGCCGCCGGGTTGTGTGCCGGCAGACCCGTGCTGAACACTCCCGACCCCAGCGAGACCGACAGTGTGGAGGTGCCCAGGCCGTAGCACGGAGACAGATAGCGCTGCCCGGCAGGCAGTGCGAAGCATCCGCCCCACGGCGTTCCGTCCAACGTCTGTAGTGCCAGGTCGAAGCCGATCTCCAGCTGCCGACCGCCATCGTAGATGCGGCCGTCGATCAGCACCGCGCCGATGCTGTAGCCGTAGTAGGAAGAGGAGAAGGCGAAGGGAGCGGCAGCGGCGATGACGGCACCGTCGTACCTGGCACCGCCCGACCGCTCGATCAGGTACGCCTGGCCCGCACCCGCGAGGTAGAAGTTGCACACGATCTCCGCCAGGTAGTCGACCCGGGCCAGGGCAGTGCCGTTGAGGGTCACCTGCCGGCTGATGTACGGCACGCAGGTCGGAGGGTCGTCCTGGGCGTCCGTGGCCATGCGCGGGGCCGGGCCGGCCTTCGGCTCTCCCAGGGTGATCCCGGTGCCGCTCGGTACGGACGCCGCGAGACGCCGGCCAGCAGGTCGGATGGCATCGGTCGGCGCCAGCCCGGACACGCCGGGTGCGGCCACGGCCGGCCGGGCCGGCAGGCTCGGTGTACCCTCGTCGCCCGACACGCCGGCGTACGCCGGCACGGCGTACCCGAGCGTCCCGGCCAGCGCCAGCACCAGAGTCAGAGCCAGCGTCCCGCTCCTCCGCCGGCCCCGGCGCGACTTCACCGGGCCCCGTCCGGCCCGGTCGACCGGGCGGGCCGTATCGACCCGGGTGTCCTGCTCGGCCGCCGGACCCGGCCGGGGCGGAGTGGTGGTCGCCACCGCCCCTCCCGATACCGTCGACGTCTCCCGGACCCTGCCTATCCGCATCATGCTTCCTCCATAACCGAGGTACGTGTGCGGGCCAGGCTCGCAGCCCGGACTGGACGGCAACTGAAGGTCGATTGAACGCGCTGGCGCGGGGCTCGACAGCCGGATCCCGGGCCGTGCGCCGCGCACGTCCGGCTATCTCGTACACCGTCGTCATCTGACAGATGTCTCGGCGCCTCTACCCACCGACACTTCAGGTGCGACCGCTCAACACAACGCTGGGCGCGCTCGATAGCGTCGGAGGCCCACCATGCAGACACCCTCCCGAACCGGTCCACCTCACCGGACCCGGCGGCGGAGACTGTCGGTCCCGTTCCTCGTCCTGACTCTCGTCGCGACCGCGGCGGTCGTGTTGGCACCGACCGCTCCGGCGTACGCCAACGAGTACTACAACGACATCCGGTCCGCGTCGGAGGCCAACCGGAACTGGATGTCCCGGGTACCGGACGATGCCAGCCTGGCCGATCTGTCGATTCCCGGCACCCACGACACCCTCGCGCTGTGCGGCCACTCGGCGAGCGGAAACGGCGACGACTGCGAGTTCATCTCGACCGAGATCACCCAGACGCAGGAGCGCCACGGGTACAGCGCGGAGACCCTGACCGTCCAACTGGAGGCCGGTATCCGGTCGATCGACATCCGGGTCCGGGTGGACAAGGGTGACGCCGGTCTGACCTTCACCGTCCACCACGGCGTCTACTACCAGCACGCCAACTTCACTGACGTACTGACGAAGATCGAGACTTTTCTCGACGCCAACCCGGACGAGACCATTCTGTTGAACCTGAAGGCGGAGTGCGAGGGCTCGGGCACGACGACCTGCTACGACGCGGAGGGGTACGACAGCACCGAATGGCGGAGGAAGGTCTTCGACTCATACCTCACCGGGCACTACTACACCGGCGAGGAGGAGGAAACGAGGCAGGGCAAGTCCTGGGCGGACCTGTTCTGGGCGGATTCCGTCGACGGTAGGCAGCAGGCGGCGACGCCGACCCTCGGCGCCGTACGCGGGAAGATCGTCCTGCTCGGCTTCGTCGGCCCGCGCGGCGGGATCTACGACGGCTACGGGATCGGCCAGCTCTACCCGGCCGGCGGGTCCTCGGAGAACTACATCCAGAACGACTGGGATGTCCCGACGATCAGCGCGATCAACGAGAAGTGGGAGAAGGTCCGGGCTCATCTCCGGAAGACCAACGGGGTGTGGGACGCCAACCGGGGCGAGCAGGCCCATCACGACCACGAGCCCGACGCCCTCTACATGAACCTCACCAGCGGCTCGGGCAGCGCGGCGCGGCCCTACACCGTGGCCGGCGGCACCCCGACGGCGACCGGGGTCAACGAGTTCCTCCTCCAGTGCCTGCGCGGCGCCGACGGCCGCTGCCCGGAGTTCTATCCCGGTCGTGGCGACAACTTCGGTGGCCGGTCAACCATGGACCGGACCGGGATCGTGGTGATGGACTTCCCCGGCGGCGGCCTGATCGACGAGATCATCAGCAGGAATCCGACCGGCTCGTCGGTGTACCCCAACCTGGGTGCTGGCGCCCCGATGGAGGCGCACCTCGGCGGGGACGACGGCGGCAGCCGGCCGGCGGTGCCAGGTGACCACGCGCAGTGCCGCCCGGACGGGATGATCCCGACCGCCGGCACCAACGCCCCGTACTGCGACGTCTATCAGGGCGACGGGCGGGAGTGGCTGGGCCAGGACCGCGACCGGCGGGTGATCGGCTACTTCAACGGCACCCGTACCGGTGCGGACGGTAAACCGCGTTATCTGGTGAACAACATCCCCTGGTCCAAGTTGACACACATCAACTACGCCTTCGCCTGGATCGACGGAAACCGGATCTCGGTCGGTGCGGACGGTCCGGGCAACCCGGCCACCGGGATGACCTGGGACGGGCCCGGCACCGAGATGGACGAGAGCCTGCCGTACCGGGGCCACTTCAACCTGCTGAGCACCTACAAGGACCTGCATCCCCGGGTGAAGACGCTGATCTCGGTGGGTGGCTGGGCGGAGAGCCGCGGCTTCTACCCGATGACCACCAACGCCGACGGCACCACCAACCAGGCCGGGATCAACACCTTCGCCGACTCGGTGGTCGAATTCCTCCGCCGGTACGACTTCGACGGCGTCGACATCGACTTCGAGTACCCGACCGTGCTGGACGACACCGGTAACCCGAACGACTGGGCGACCGCACAGCCGCGCCGCAAGGGGCTGCCGGCGGCGTACACCGCGCTGATGAAGACGCTGCGGGAGCGGCTCGACCGGGCCGCCGCGGCGGACGGCCGGTACTACCTGCTGACCTCCGCCTCCTCCGCCTCCGGCTACCTCGTCCGAGGCATGGAGAACCACAAGGCGCTGCGCTACCAGGACTACACCAACCTGATGGCGTACGACTACCACGGCTCCTGGAACGACGTGGTCGGCCCGAACGCCGCCCTCTACGACGACGGCAAGGACCCGGAGCTGACCGAGCTCTACCAGACACCGGAGTACCAGAAGATCGGCTACTTCAACACCGACTGGGCGTTCCACTACCTGCGCGGCGCGATGCAGGCCGGACGGATCAACATCGGCATCCCGTACTACACCCGGGGCTGGCGCGACGTCACCGGCGGCGAGAACGGCATGTGGGGGACGTCGGTCGGTGCGGACTGCCAACCCGGGACCGGCCTGGTCCGACCCTGTGGCGACGGCGCGGTCGGGGTCGACAACATCTGGCACGACGTCTCCGCCGACGGCGCGGAGGTCGGCGCGGGCGTCAACCCGATGTGGCACGCCAAGAACCTGGAGCGTGACGTCACGCCCCGGTACACCAACGCGGTCGGCCTGAGCCCGGAGACCGACCCCGACGACCGGCGTACCGGCACCTACGACCGGCACTGGGACGAGGTGACCCGCACCGCCTGGCTGTGGAACTCGCAGAAGAGGACCTTCCTCTCCATCCAGGACATGCAGAGCCTCGACCAGATCATCGACTACGTCGACCGCAGCGGCGCGGGCGGCGTGATGATGTGGGAACTCTCCGGCGACTACGACTGCCCGGACGAGGCTGACACCAGCGCCAGAAACCCGTGCGTGATGGGCCACACCCTGACCCGCCGGCTGCACGAGCGGCTCCAGGGCCTCGACTCGTACGACAACAGCCGCAGCACCGGCAGCACCGCACAGCGCCCCGGCTCGGCGATCGACGTCACCGTCGACCTCGTGCGGTACCCCACCGAGACGGCGCAACTCTGGCCGTTGACGCCGACGGTCCGGATCACCAACAACACCGGGGTGACGATCGGTGGCGGCAAGGAGAACGTCATCTCGTTCGACCTGCCGACCTCCACCCCGGCGCTGATCAAGGACGGCGACTGGCAGACCGGCGAGCAGGGCGGCCGGTGGAAGGTCCAGGCGGGGCACACCGGACCGAACGCCGGAACCGGACTCGCCGGCGACTTCCATCGAGTAACCCTGAACCTGGACTACTGCCAGATCATCCCGGCCGGCAAGAGCCTCGACATCCCGATCATCTACTACATCCCGGCCACCGGACCGGTGAACACCACGGTGAAGCTCGGCAGTACGACGTACGCGCCGGTCACCGAGCACAACCGGGGGGCCGCGAAGGTGAACCCGCCGGCCGGCGGCTGCTCGGCACCGGCCTGGGACGCCGCCAAGGTGTACGACCCGGCGACGCAGTCTGTGGAGAACGTCACCGTGAAGTACAACGGCAACATCTGGCGGGCCAAGTGGTGGACCCAGGGCAACGCCCCGGGCACCGGAGCCGACCCCGACCACGAACCCTGGAAACTCATCGGTCCCGCCAGCTAGATCCGGACCGTCGACAGGATCGCCCGCCCGGGCCAGGCCCGGGCGGGCGATCCTCCCCCTCGCTGCCCCCTCGACGGTCTCGCTGCCTCCTCCGCCTCCTCGCTCACGCGGCCCGGGCCGGTTCAGCGTGCCGCGGCCGTCCCCGCGCCCCGGACCACGAGCTGCGTCGTGGCGGCGGGCCGGGAGACTCCCGTTCGCGTCGTGCGGCGGTGCCGGGCTTCCACCCCGCTCCGGTACGACCGAAGTCTGCGCCGCCGCGCAGCGGCGAGACATCTGTCAGATGACGACGTTCTCGGGTCGCCCGGTGCGGGCCAGCGGTCGGGGCCAGGGTTTCCCGGCCGTGCTGGGTCATCAGGACAATTCCGTGGTGTCGGCGGTGAGCGGCAACGTTGGCCAGGCCGCGAGGTCGTGCAGCATCTGGCGATCGTGGGTGGCGACGACGACGGCTGCCGGGGTCTCCCGCAGGGCGCCGGTCAGCTCGTCTACCAGCAGCGCCGACAGGTGGTTGGTGGGTTCGTCGAGGATCAACAGGTCGGGTCGCTCGGCGAGCCGCAGCGCGAGGTTCAGCCGGCGTTGCTGGCCCTGGGACATCCGCCCGACGGGTGTGCGCAGGGCTTCCCGGTCGAGCAGGTTGGTCGCGGTCAGCGCCAGATGGCCCCTCGCGCCGAGGTGTCCCCGGGACTGGAGCTGGCCCACGTGCTGGTCGTACAACTGGTGGGCGAGCACGGTCGGCGGCCAGGCCGGCACCTCCTGCCCGAGGTACGCCACCCGAGCCCCCGAGAGGTGGCGGACCTGGCCGGTCGACGGTTCGAGAGCCTTGGCCAGTACCGCGAGCAGTGTCGACTTGCCCGCCCCGTTCGGGCCGGTCACCAGCAGCCGGTCCCCGCCGTCGAGGGTGAGCGTGACGCTGCGGTGCAGCCGTCCGGCCACGGTGACGTCGTGGCAGCGCAGCAAGGGCGAACCGGGGCGGGTGGCGAGGTCGGGCCAGCGCAGCCGCAGTGGCGGCTCGGGCACGGTGAGCTGGTGGGCGTCCAGCTCCTCCTGCCGGCGCCGGAACGCCTGGACGACACCCGGGGCGCGGGACTGGCGCTGGTGTTTGCCGTGCCCCTTCTCCGGGCGCCAGCCGGTGCTGAGTCGCTGCTGCGCCTCGTTCACCGCCTCGGCCAGTCGCTGGTGTTCGGCCTGTTGGGCCTCGTAGTCCCGCTCCCACCGTTCGCGCTCGCGCCGGCGCCCCTCCTGCCAGCCGGCGTAGCCGCCGGCGAAGAGGCGCGGTCGCCCGTCCTGGCTCGGGTCGAGGTCCAGGAACTCCACGGCCACGTCCCGAAGCAGGGCACGGTCGTGCGTCACCACCACGACCCCGCCGGGATGCTGGCGGAGCCGTGCGGTGAGGAAGGTCAGGCTGTCGGCGTCGAGGTGGTTGGTCGGCTCGTCCAGCAGCAGCAGGTCGTAGCGCGCCCCGAGCAGGCAGGCCAGGCGTACCCGGTAACGCTGCCCGACCGACAGTGTGGCCAGCGGGCGTTCCCGGTCGGTGCAGGCGTCGAGCCCGGCCAACGCCACGTCTACCCGGCGCTCCGCGTCCCAGGCGTCGAGCCGCGTCGCGGCGTCGAGGGCGGCGGCGTACGCGGCGTCGGCGCCCGCCCTGCCCTCGGCGAGCGCCGTCGCCGCGTCGTCGAGCGCCCGCAGGGCACGATGGGATTCCCGCATCGCCCCCAGGACGAGGCTGCCCACCGTCTCCCCGCCGCGCGCCTCCAGCGACTGCCGGGCGACGCCGATCGTGCCGATCCGTTCCACCGTGCCCTGGTCGGGCGCGAGCATGCCGGCCAGTACGTGCAGCAAGGTCGTCTTGCCCCGGCCGTTCTCGCCGACGACGGCAAGGCGGGAGCGGGCCGAGACGGTCACGCTCACGTCGGAGAGGACGACGCGGCCCCCCAGCACGACCCGTACGCCGTCGGCTCGGACGTGCGCGCGGTCACCGGCCGGCAGCCGGCCGCCCCAGGCGAAATCGGACAGGGTGGTCGATTCCGGGGATGAGTTCAGGTCAAGATTGTTCACTGTCTGCTCTTCGGCTCGTCGTGGAGCCGGGCAGCACGAAGACGCCGCCCGGCAGGAACACCAGGACGGCGGAACAGAGCTAGCTCAGAGAAGCCGGGTCAACCCTGCCGCCGTCAGCGGCGGGACCAGGGCTTCATCGCAGCGATGCCTGAATGCATGCCGACAACCATAGCCGACTCGTCGTGCGAGGCGTCGAGGATGGTGATCGGGAATATTCGGGTGCTGGTCAGCGGAGCTTCCGCTCGTAGCAGACCGACAGGGTCGAGCCCACGTAGGGGCCGAACAGCGGAATCTCGCGGTAGCCCTCACGGTGGTAGAAGCGCTGCGCATCCGGCTGGGCGGTCCCGGTCTCCAAGCGGAGTGTCGTCCAGCCGCAAGGTTGTACATCTCGCCACCGGTGCCGGCGTCGACATACCGACCGAGGTATTCCCGGATCGCCGTGACGTCGTCCCGAGCCCGCAGAATCTGCCGGGCGTACCCGTTGAGTCCTTCGCTGTCGACGCTAAGGGTCACGGCTCGATCACCGTTCTTACCAGGATCATGCCGGTCAGGCCCAGCCCGCCGAATACAAGAGCGGCAACGAGCAGGCGTCGGGTGAGCGAATGCTGTTCACTGCCCACAAGATAGGTGGAGATGCCGAAGGCGCCGCCGACGACGCTCAACGACATCGGAATCAGGGTCGCGGGTGTGGCGTCACCCGCAAGGATTAGGAACCCCGAGACGGCGGCGAAAAAGATCGGCACGTTTGCGAGGGCAGTGCGGAGCAGGCGGAACGAGCTCACCCGCAGTGCGGCGACCTCCGCCTGATATTTCTGGGGCGGGTCCTGCTCCGGCTTGGAGGCTCGTCGTAGTGCGCTAAGCCATGGTTGCCCTCGGCTCATGGCAGGCACGATAGCAACGCCGAGCGTTACCAGCCGTCCTGTGGGCTTCGTCCCGACGCCAGCCGGACGAGGAAACCGCTCCGCGGGGACGACACATCAGGTACCCGGGCCGCCGGAAGCCGGAGCCCCGCCACCGAACTGAATTCCACCATGGACGTCCCGCGAGGGATGCTCTCGTCCTCGGTCGGGCAGCGGCGGTAGGAAGACACCTCGCGCGAGCCGAACCGGCCTGCCACACCGTCGGGCTCCGGCAGTCGGAAGCCTCACCGGGTCGGCGGACGGGGCTGCCGGTCGGAAGAGTCAGGTTGTGCCGACCGGTACGCCGACCCGGTGCGGAGGGGGCGTCCTTCCCTCCGCACCGGGTTTCGCCGGCGCCAACTCGCGGCGCTGGTGGGCCGCCGCCGTTGACTGGCAGCGCGGGTGGCACCTGCTCCCGGGGCCGGATCCGGCGCCGTGGAAGCCGGATCCGGTTCGACGGCCCGGCAACGAGCCAGCCGGTTGTTGCTGATGTCCCACCACCCACAGGTGGCCGTCGGGTCGACGGTGGGCGTGCCGCCAACCGAGACAGGTTGCCGAAAACTTCCGGTAATCAGCTCCGTCGATAAGCTGTACCACTATTAATGCCCATCGAAGGCGCTCGACACAAGACCTGTACGAGCCACATATCAACCCACCGTTGACTCCCGGAAGATGGCCGGAACTTCCGGCGAGGCGGCCCTGCCCGGACCCGAATCCCATCCTCGACTCCCGGCAGCCGCCGCACCGCCGCGCCGTCGAGCAGGGACCCGTCACCACCGAAGGCCGGTAGGCACCGGACGGGGGTAACGACGAGTCCCCGGTCGGCTGCGCTAACCGCGCCGATAGACGGAGACGTGACTCGTACTCTCGGCGTCGAACGGCCGGCGGTGCCAGTCGGCGTACCGGTCGGCGAGCCGGAGACCGGCCTGTGCCGCCATCTGGTCGATCTGCTCGGGCCAGGCGTACCGCATGCCGAACGGCTTGAGATGCACGCCCGCACTGTCGAACCTGATGGTCTGTCGGACGAACGTCTGCGCGGCCCGGTCGAACCGGTGCAGCCGGATGGTCGCCGAGTCCTCCGTCACGTCCCACACCTGGACCTGCTGCCCGGTGCGCTCCATGTCGACCGGATCGGGGACGTACGTCTCGATCACGAACGCGCCGCCCGGTGCCAGCACCCGCGCGACGTTGCGGAAGCACTCCTCCTGCCGCCCGGCACGGACCAGGTTGAACAGTGTGTTGTAGACCAGGTACACCAGGGTGAACGGTCCGCTGACCGGCACGTCCGCCATGTCACCGATGGCGACCGGCAACTGCTCGCCACCGGGTTTGGCACGTAGCCGCGCCACCATTTCCTCGGATGCCTCGACGCCCTCGACGGCGAGGCCGCGGGCGGCCAGCGGAAGTGCGACCCGGCCGGTGCCGATCGCGAGTTCCAGCACCGGACCGCCGTCGGCGAGACCTTCGAGGAAGTCCACCGCCGGGGCCGGATCGGGGTTGGAGCCGTTGTCGTAGCCGGCGGCCCAGAGCCGGCCGAAGAGTCCGGGATCGTCGAGGAGGGACATCACTCGCCCTCCTCGCGCCCGGCCGGCCGAGCGGCCGGCGGGAATCCGGTCGGGCGCGTCCTACCGGCGCCCGCCGCTGTGCTGGTCGTGGAGACCGACGTACTCATGAAGCCTCATATCCTTCGGGTAGACGACGCCTGCTCGCTGACTGGACATGGGCGCTCGTGGCATGGCCGTCTCCTCTCTCGGTCGGCTTCCGGTCGGCTCTGGCCGCCGGGCAGGGTCAGGACAACAGACGCCCGGTCACCCCGGCAACCGCTTTACCGCTGCCGCACCCGCTCTCACTCTCACTCTCGATCTCCGGATTGTGGCTGCGCCCGGCCCCGGAGGTTTCTTACCGAGCGGTTACGGCCGGCACCGCCGCCCGCCGCAGGGTTCGGCTCAGGCCGGGCCGAGCAGGTCCCAACGGTTGCCGGCGACGTCCCGGAACACCGCCACCCGGCCGTACGGCTCGGCCCTCGGCAGGCTCACGAACTCGACGCCGGCGGCGACCATCCGGTCGTACGCGGCGTCGAAGTCGTCGACCCGGAGGAAGAACCCGACCCGGCCGGCCACCTGGTCGCCGACCACGGCACCCTGCCGCTCGCCGTCGGCGCGGGCGAGCAGGATGCCGGTCTCGGCACCGGGTGGCCGGACCACGACCCACCGTTTCGGGCGACCGTCATTGGTCAGCGACGGCGAGTCCTCGACCAGCTCGAAGCCGAGCACTCCGGTGAAGAACTCGATCGCCGGGTCGTACTCCGCCACCACGATGGTCACCAGGTCGATCCGCATCCCGGCAGCCTAGGCCGTCGGTCCGGCGACGGAGCCTAGGCGTCCAGGCCGGCGCGGACCCGGTCGAGGTAGTCGACGAGGGCGCGCATCTGGTCGGCCGGCCACGGGAGGCTCCGGCCGAGTTCCCCGCTGTTCTCGTCCCACATCCGCCGGGCCGCCGTTCTGGTCCGCTCCCCGGCGGCCCCGGCCGGGTGGAACCGGTCCGCCAGGGCGTCCCAGCGGCCGGCCAGGGCCCGTACCGCCGGATCGTCGGTCGGGGTGCCGTGCTGGACGTGCCGGAGCAGCTCCACCACGAGTTCCGCCCATTCGGCCCGGGCCGCCTCGACTCCGGCCGGGCCGAGCGCCGCCCGCCGCTGCGCCAGGTGCTCCCGCTCTTCGCCACTGAACGAGGTTTCGAACACAGAGATCATCTCCAGGGTCGTCAGAAACTGGTCCGGATCGGGCATCGACGCGCCGTCGATCTGGTCGAGCAGGCCGTGCAGCCGCTCGATGAGCTGGTCGAGCCGGACGGCCTGGGCCGCCAGCCCGCGCAGTTGGGCCGTCAGCAGGTCCCGCATCGCCGCCAGGTCGCCCGCCGACCCGGCGAGTACGCCCGCGATCTCCTCCAGGGACAGCCCGAGCCCGCGCAGCGCCCGCACCCGGTACAGCCGGCGCAGGTCACCCTCGGTGTACCGGCGATGCCCGGAGCTGGTGCGCTCGCCCGCCCGCAACAGGCCGATCTCGTCGTAGTGGTGCAGGGTACGCACCGTGGTCCCGGTGGCCCGTGCCAACTCACCGATGCTCCACCGACGTCCGGTGTCGTCGTCTCTCCCGGTCACGCCGGGAACGCTACGACCTCCCGTTACGTCAGGAGCAAGTGCGCAACAGGAACCGGTCAGGGGCACCGGGACCAGGTCCGCAGGTGGGGCGCAGAGCGGAGTCGCGCTCCGGAAACAGCCCGGTACGCTGGCTCCGCCCACCCGCTCGGCAGGAGCGTCGCGGCCGGGAACGACGGATCCGCACCGGAGGTCGCCGAGCCGGGAGGACGTACCGAGGAGTCAGCACCCGATGAGCCGGGAACCAGAGGACGTGGCCACGCCCAGCCGTGATGGCGACCTGCTGAGGCTCGCCCGTCTCTCGGTAGGGCCGGACGCGGTACGCGACATCCTGGACTGGCTCGGGCGGCGTACCGGCGGCGCGGCCCTGCTGGTCGGGGCCGACGGGAAGGTACTCGCCGGGCCCACCGACCGGCTCGGACCCGGCACCCTGCTGTCGCGGGCGGTCGGCGCCGCCATCGCGGACCTGTCCCGGCGCGGGTCGAGCGCCGCAGTGGTCGACACCGGCGGACCGACCCGGGTCCACCTGCTGCGGCTGGACGGCGGCGCCCCGGACAGGTCCGCCGCGTCGCTGGTTGCCCGGGCCGAGGAACAGGTCGGCTACCTCGCGGTCGTCGCCGCCCCGGAGCGGCAGCTCGGCGAACTGCTCGCCGACGCCGCGCGGACACTCTCGCTGTGCTGGCGGGTCGAGGAGGCGGACCGGGCCCGCCGGCGGATCGTCGCCGCCGACGCGCACGGCCGGGAGGCGGTACTGCACCTGTTGATGGTCGGCGACGTGCCGCCCGCCCGGCGGATCGCCTCGGCGCTGCGGCCGCACCTGCCCGACGCGCTGCGGGTCTGTGTGATCGAGTGTGTCGGCCGGCAACGGTACGAGGTCGCCGCCGAGATCGACCGGTCGCTGGCCGGCCGGGCCTGGATCGTGCCCTGCCCGGTCCGCTCGAACCATCTCATCGCACTCGTACCGGCCGAGCCGTCCACCGGCGACGCCCCGGCGCCGGGCCGGGAGGCCGCCCGGCGGGGCGCGGGTCGGACCGATCCGGTGGACCGGCTCGGGCGGCTGATCACCGCCCGGGCCCGGCAGTGCCGGGTCGGGATGAGCGAACCGGTCGCGCTGGCGGACACGGCCACCGGCTACGAGCACGCCTTCCACGCGCTGGCGGTGGCCCGGGCCGCGACCGGGGGGTACGCGCGCTTCGACCGGCAGCACGACCTCGTGCCGCTCACCGGCCCGGACGGGTACCTCTGGGCCCAGCGGCTGCTGCAACCCTGCCTCGACCACGTCCCGGCCCGCCGGGCCGACCCGGGTGCGGTGGAGTTGCTCGGCACACTCAGCTCGTGGTTGGCCTTCGACACCGCGGCCAGCCGGCATCTGAAGATCCACCGCAACACCCTGACCGGTCGGCTACGGCTGCTCAACGCGCTACTCGGAATGGATCTCCTCCGGGTCCCCGACCGCTCCGCTGCCTGGCTGGCGCTGCGGGTGCGCGCCGCGCCCCGGCCGGACGATCCGCGGGCCGGTGCGGTGCCGGCCGAAACGGTACCGGCCGACCGGGAGGTCACCCTGGACCACCTGCTCGCCGCCCCGGCCGTGACGGCGTGGGCCCGGGCCCGGCTCCGGCCGTTGCGCGCGACCGACCGGTCGACCGGGCTCGAGACGGTACGGGCCTGGCTGGCCGCCGACACCAACCTCTCGGCCACCTCGGCCGGGCTCGGCATCTCCGTGTCGGCCACCCGCAAGCGGCTCGCCCGGGCCGAACAGGCGCTCGGGCGCTCGCTGCTGCACGCCCCGGACGCCCGGCACGAACTCTGGCTCGCCCTGCGCGCGGTCGAGCTGGCGGACGGCTGACCGCCGGGCCGGCGGTCACTGTGCACGGCGGGACCGGTCGCGGGGTCGCTGTGCAGATCGCTCCCTCGCGACCGGCGTCCGGGACGCCGTACGGTGTCAGTGCCGATGCGGGGGATGGCCACCGTCCGGCGACCCTTCGGGTGGTGCCACGAGGGCGAAGGGCAGCCGGACGGTGGCCTTGGCCACGAGAGGTACGGACGCGCCAGGGCGGTGGCCGGGCGGCGGACTACAGCCGGCAGGCGTGGATGTCGGTGACCAGGATCGCCCGGGCGCCGACGTCGTACAGCTCGTCCATGATCTGGTGTACGTCCTGGCGCAGCACCATCGCCTGCACCGCCACCCAGCCCTCCCGGTGCAACGGCGAGATGGTCGGGGACTCGATTCCCGGGGTGAGTGCGCTGGCCTTCTCCAGCAGGTCGGCCCGGACGTCGTAGGCGAGCATCACGTACCGGCGGGCGACCAGCACCCCCTGGAGGCGCCGGACGAGCTGGTCCACCTGCCCGTTGGCCGGGGCACCGGTCCGGCGTACCAGGACGGCCGACGAGCGCAGGATCGGCTCACCGATGATCACCAGGCCGGCCTGCCGCAGCGTGGCACCAGTTTCCACGACGTCCGCGACCACGTCGGCCACGCCGAGGCGTACGGCGTTCTCGACCGCGCCGTCGAGCCGGATCACCGTCGCGTCCAGCCGGTGGTCGGTCAGGTAGCCCTCGACCACCCCGGGATAGGCGGTGGCGATGCGCCGGCCGGCGATCTGGTCGACCGTCGAGACGGTCTCCGGCCGGGCGGCGAACCGGAACGTCGCCGCGCCGAAACCGAGGTCGAGCATCTCCTCGGCCGGGCTGGCCGAGTCGACCAGCAGGTCCCGTCCGGTGACGCCGAGGTCGAGGTCGCCGGAGCCGACGTAGGTGGCGATGTCCTTGGGCCGGAGGTAGAAGAATTCGACGTCGTTGGCGTCGTCCCGGCAGATCAGGTCGCGGTCGTCACCGCGCTGGCGGTAGCCCGCCTCGCGCAGCATCTGGGCGGCCGGTCCGGACAGGGTGCCTTTGTTGGGAATGGCGATGCGCAGCATCGGGAGTGCTCCTCGCGGTCAGGGATCGGAATCGGGCTGACGGACGCGTCCGGTGCGGTCGACGGGACGCGGCGGGGCACTACAGATGTCGGTAGACGTCCTTGAGGTCCAGACCGGTGGCGAGCATCAGCACCTGCGCCTGGTAGAGCAACTGGGAGATCTCCTCGGCGGCCCGTTCCGGACCCTCGTGTTCGGCGGCCATCCACGCCTCGGCCGCCTCCTCGACGACCTTCTTGCCGATCGCGTGCACGCCGCGCTCCAGCGCGGCCACCGTCGCCGAGCCGGGGGTGCCGGCCGCGGCCTTGGCCTGCAACTCGGCGAACAGCTCCTCGAACGTCTTCACGGCATCCGATTCTCGCAGCCGGCCGGCACCGGCCCGGTCGCCGGGTCGGCCGGCGGCCCACCAGGTGGACCGCCGGCCGGTTCAGCGCACCGTCACGGTGTGGTCGTCGAGGAACCGCTCGGACCCGTCCTCCAGCGAGATCGCGTACGTGGTCAGCGTGTACCGGCCCGGCGGCAGCGTGACGCGGAACGTCGCCTCCCCCTGGGCCGGCCCGGCGACCGAGAGCGTGACCACCTGCTCCCGCACGGTACGCGTACCGCGCTGGATCCGGAGCTGGGCGGTCGCCTCCGGCAGGATCCCGGCGACGTGCACCTGGAAGCTCCGGCTGACCGCGTCGCCGTGCTGCGGCGAGATCAGCCAGACCGGGGCGAGCACCTCCAGCGCCGGGGCCCGACGCAGCACCCCGGAGGTGTCGACCCGGCCCCAGAGCCGGTCGACCGCTGCACCGTCGAGCCGCAGCCGCAGCCCGGAGACCCCGGGCACCGCAGTGACGGTCCAGACCAGTTGCTGCACGGCCAGCCGTGTGGTGACCTCGTCGACGCCGTCTCGGGAGGCCCCGGCGAGGTCGACGGTGGCGATGCCGTCGTCGACGCTCACCTCCCGCAGGTCGGTCCCCTCCGGCCACGGGTTGCGGTAGTCCGGGTCCATCCCGACCGGCCCGTCCAGCAGGTTCCGCAGCGCGGCGGTGATCCGGTCCCGGGCCGAGCCGTCGTGCAGCCACAGCCGGTGGAACTCGCGGTAGAGCCGGGGTCGGGCCCGGTCACCGCCGAGGTAGTAGACCGGCAGGTCGGCGGTGCTCTCGGTGGCGCCGGGTGCCGGCGTACCCGGGCCGGTGCCGGCCGAGGGGGCGACCGCGCCGTCCGGCGGAGTCGGACCGGTGCGGACGTCGTCCGGCGACACTGTCAGTGTCGCCGGCCGGTCCGCGCCGGGCGGCGGCTCGGCCCGGTCGGACGGTGCCGGCACGACCGTGCCGGCCAGCCCGACCAGCACCGCCGCGACGCTCAGCGTGGCGACCGTCACCGCACCGGCCGCCAGCGGCGACCAGCCGCCCCACCAGCCCCGGGCGACCCGGGGCAGCGACCAACCCGGTCCGCGCCACCAGCGCCGCGCGCCGCCCCGGTCGCCGGCCCCGATCCGCCGCTGGATCTCGGGCAGCGCGCCCGGTCCCGGCTCGATCCGGTCGGCCTCGGTCGCGAGTACCCGGCGCAGCAGGTCCTCGTCCGCCGGTGCCTGCTCCCCCGGCCCCGACGTCGCCCCCGGTCCCGACGTCCACGCCGGCTCGGAATGCGCACCGGGTCGCCGCTGCTCGTTCATCGCTCCGCCCCCATGCTCTGCTTCAGCGCGGCCAGCCCCCGGAAGGTGTGGCTCTTCACCGCGCCCCGGCTGACACCCATCAGTTCGGCGGTCTCGGCCTCCGAGAGGTCGAGGTAGTAGCGCAGCACCAGCGCCTCCCGCTGCCGGGTCGGCAGGGTACGCAGCGCTGCCATCACCGCGTCGTGCTGGAGCAGGTCGAGTGCGCCGGCCTCGGCGCTCGGCGCGTCCGCCACCGACCCGGCTCCGGCCAGGTACGCGGTCACCACCCGGCGGTGTCGCAGCGCCGACCGGCACCGGTTCAGCACGCTGGTCCGCAGGTAGCCGAGGGCGCGGTCGGCGTCCCGCAGCCGGGACCAGTGCCCGTGCAGCGCGACGTAACCGTCCTGCACGATCTCCTCTGCCGCACCCTGGTCGTGCAGGAGCAGCGTGGCGAGTCGTACCAGCGGGCGGTAGTGGGCGGCGAAGAGGCTGGTGATCGCCTCGTCCGCCGACCACTGTGGTGGTCCCGATCGTGTCATGGTCCTCCCGCCGGGCGGGTCGGAGACCAGTTGGGTCGTCACGGCAGGATGACGCGCGACCCCCCGTTCCGGTTTACCCGCCGCGCCGGGTCGACACCACTCGACAGGCCGATCTCGACAGGCCGATCACCCACCCGACCGGCTGATATCCCGATCGGATCGAGAGAGATATCTATGGGTACCCGTCGACGTGTGCCTATGCTGTCGGCCATGGCTCGCCGATCTCTGCCGGTCGCGCTCACGACCGCCACCCTTGTTCTCGCGGCCCTCGTCGGCTGCGCGCCCCAGAACCAACCCGCGCCCGTTGCACCGCAGGCCACCTGTACCAAGGCCGAGCTGAAGACCCGTACGCCGGGCAAGCTGACCATCGCCACCGACGACCCCGCGTACGCACCCTGGTTTGCCGACAACCTGCCGGCCAACGGCAAGGGCTTCGAGTCCGCGGTCGCCTACGAGGTCGCCGAGCAGCTCGGCTTCGCCCGGGTCGACGTGCAGTGGGTACGGGTCAAGTTCGACACCGCGATCGCGCCGGGGCCGAAGGAGTTCGACTTCGACATCAACCAGTTCTCGATCACCGACGAGCGCAAGCAGGCGGTGGACTTCACCTCGCCGTACTACCTGGTCCGGCAGGCGGTCGTCGCCGGCAAGGGTTCCAAGATCACCGGTAGGTCGCGGCTGGCCGACCTCCAGGGTGCCAAGCTCGGCGCCCAGGTGGGCAGCACCAGCTACCAGGCGATCACCGATGTGATCAAGCCGACGGTCAAGCCGCAGGTCTACAACACCAACGACGACGCGAAGAAGGCCCTGCAGAACGGCCAGCTCGACGGCATCGTGGTGGACCTGCCCACCGCCTTCTACATCACCTCGACCGAGGTGAAGGATGCCACCATCGTCGGGCAGTTACCGCAGGTCGGGCTGCCGGAGGCCTTCGGCCTGCTGCTCGACAAGGGCTCGCCGCTGACCGGCTGCGTGAGCGGCGCGGTCGACGCGCTCCGCGCCAACGGCACGCTCGGCAACCTGGAGAAGACCTGGCTCTCCGAGGTGGCCGGCGTCACCGACATCACGTGACCCTGCTCGACCACCACCCCTCACCGATCGCGCGCCAGCGGACCGCCTACCGGAAACGGCAGACGGTCCGCTCGGTGCTGGTCGCCGCCGCGTCGACCGGCGTACTCGGCACCCTGCTGGTGCTCGCGGTAACCGGGTCGCCCGGCTGGGAGCGGGTACGACAGTCCTTCCTCGACCCGCGCATCGGCCGGGAGGCACTGCCGGAGATCCTCACCGGACTCTGGCTCAACGTCCGGCTGCTGTTCTTCTGCGCGCTGGGGGCGCTCGCCCTCGGCCTGGTGGTGGCGGTGCTGCGTACCCTGCGCGGCCCGGTCTTCTTCCCGGTCCGGGCGCTGGCCGCCGGCTACACCTACACGTTCCGCGGGCTGCCGCTGATCATCGTGATCTACGTGCTCACCCTCGGCGTGCCCGGGCTGCGGTTGCAGGGCATGCCGCCGGTGCTGGTGCTCGGCGGGATCGCCCTGGTCCTCACCTACGGCGGCTACCTGGCCGAGGTGTTCCGGGCCGGCATCGAGTCGATCCATCCGAGCCAGCTCGCCGCCGCCCGGTCGCTCGGACTCAGCTACCGGCAGACGATGCGGCACGTGGTGCTGCCCCAGGCGGTCCGCCGGGTCGCCCCGCCGCTGCTCAACGACGTGGTCGCGCTCCAGAAGGACGTCGGGCTGGTCTCGCTGGCCGGGCCGATCGACGCGGTACGGGCCGCCCAGATCGCCACCGCCGAGAGCTTCAACTACACGCCGTACATTGTCGCGGGGGTGCTCTTCGTGCTGCTCGCCATTCCACTCATCGCGGTCACCGACTGGGTGACCCTGCGCGCCGCCCGCCGGCAGGCCGCCCGATGAACACACCCGTGTTGCGCTGCCGGGGGCTGCGCAAGGTCTTCGGCGGGCACGTCGTACTCGACGCCCTCGACCTGGACGTGACCGAGCACGAGGTGGTGGCGCTGATCGGCGCCTCCGGATCCGGCAAGTCCACGCTGCTGCGCTGCGTGAACCTGCTGGAGGAGATCGACGACGGCACCATCCACCTGGACGGCGAGCACATCACCGACCCGCGCACCGACCCCGACCTGGTACGCCGGCGGATCGGCATCGTCTTCCAGGCGTACAACCTCTTCCCGCACCTGCGGGTGCTGGACAACATCACGCTGGCCCCGGTCCGGGTGCACCGGCGGGACCGGGGCGAGGCCGAGGCGCAGGCCCGGGAGCTGCTCGCCCGGGTCGGGCTGGCCGAGAAGGCCGCCGACTATCCCGACCGGCTCTCCGGCGGCCAGCAGCAGCGGGTGGCGATCGTCCGGGCGCTGGTCAACTCGCCCCGGCTGTTGCTGCTCGACGAGGTGACCTCGGCGCTGGACCCGGAACTCGTCGGCGAGGTGCTGACGATGATCCGGGGTCTGAAGGCGGACGGCATGACCATGGTGCTGGCCACCCACGAGATGGGCTTCGCCCGCGAGGTCGCCGACCGGGTCTGCTTCCTGGACGGCGGCCGGGTGATCGAGGAGGGGCCGCCGGAGCAGGTGCTCGGCGAGCCGAGCCAGCCCCGTACCCGGCAGTTCCTCCGCCGGATCATCGAGGCGGGCCGCCTCCAGGTCGGCTGACGACGGATCGGCCCGACGCCCGACGTGCTCCGTCCGAAGACTGTCGAGCTGCCCCGCTTGCGCGCCCACCCTCAACCGCAGCCGGCGACGAACCACCCAGGTAGCAGACTGTCGAGCTGCCCCGCTCATGCACCCGCGACGGCAGGCCGGCGGGTAGGGCTGGCCGCCGCCAGTGCGGCAGGCCGGCGCCGTACTACGAGCCGGAACCGCGGCCGGGGGTGGTGCCCCGTCTGTGCACCCAGCTCGACAGTCTCGCAATCGGGGACCTGTCCCTGGCCGTGCACGCCACCGTCCAGCGCAAGCCAGGCCAACCGGTCGCCGGTGGGCACTGGCCCTGCGACCCGCCCGATCATCGGCCAAGCGGGCGACGACGCCCCGGATCGCCCCCGCGGGCTACGGGCGGGCGGCGATATCCCGGACAGCCACGGCGGCCTCCAGGGCCGCCGTGGTGGCCGCCCAGCCCTTGTCCTCGGCCGAGTCGGGCAGCCCGGCCCGGTCCCGGGCCTGCTCCAGGTTGTTCACCGTCAGCACGCCGTGCGCGACCGGCTTCCCGCTGTCCAGCGCGACCCGGGTCAGCCCCTCGGTCACCGACTGGCACACGTAGTCGAAGTGTGCGGTGGCACCCCGGATCACCACGCCGAGCGCCACCACCGCGTCGTAGCGCCGGGCCAGCGCCTGGGCCACCACCGGCAGCTCCACCGAGCCGGCCACCCGGACCACGACCACGTCGTCCACCCCGCACGCCTTCGCCGCGGTCACCGCCCGGTCGACCATGTGGTCGGTGAGTTCGCCGTGCCAGCGCGCGGCCACCACCCCCACGGTCAGCCCGGAGGCGTCCACCGTCGACAATTCCGGCTCTCCGAACCCCGCCATCGTCACGCCAACCTTTCCGTCATCTCCGCGAGTTCCGTCAGCTCCCCGGCGTCGGCCGGGGTCTCCAACTCGTCCAGCAGGTGCCCCATCCGGTCCCGCTTGGTACGCAGGTAACGCACGTTCTCCGGGGTGGCCCGGACCGGCATCGCCTCCCGGCCCACCACGGTCAGCCCGTACCCCTCCAGCCCGGCCCGCTTGGCCGGGTTGTTGGTCAGCAGCCGCATCGAGCGGACCCCGAGGTCGTAGAGGATCTGCGCGCCGGTGCCGTAGTCCCGGGCATCGGCCGGCAGCCCGAGATCCAGGTTGGCATCGACGGTGTCCCGGCCGAGGTCCTGCAACTGGTACGCCTGCAGCTTGTGCAGCAGCCCGATGCCGCGCCCCTCGTGCCCGCGCATGTAGAGCACCACGCCCCGCCCCTCGGCCGCGACCCGGGCCAGCGCGGCGTCGAGCTGGGGGCCGCAGTCGCAGCGCAGCGAGCCGAAGACGTCCCCGGTCAGGCACTCCGAGTGCACCCGTACCAGCACGTCCTGGCCGTCGCCGAGGTCGCCGTAGACCAGCGCGATGTGCTCGGCGCCGTCCTGCCGGGCCCGGTAGCCGACCGCCCGGAACGGCCCGTACGGCAGCGGCAGCCGGGTCTCGACGACCTGCTCGACATCCGTCTCGGTACGCCGCCGGTATGCGATCAGGTCCGCGATGGTGATCAGCGTGATGCCGTGCTCGGCGGCGAACTTCTCCAGGTCGGGCAGGCGCATCATGGTGCCGTCGTCGTTGACCAGCTCGCAGAGCACCCCGGCGGGGCGGAGCCCGGCGAGCCGGGCCAGGTCGACGGCCGCCTCGGTGTGCCCGGGACGGCGCAGTACGCCGCCGGCCTTGGCCCGCAGCGGCACCACGTGCCCCGGCCGGCTCAGGTCGGTGGCGTCGGTCGACGGGTCGGCGAGCAGCCGGATGGTGTGCGCCCGGTCGGCGGCGGAGATGCCGGTGCTGACCCCCTCCCGCGCGTCCACCGTCACCGTGTACGCGGTGCCCCGCTTGTCCTGGTTGGTGTGGTACATCGGCGGCAGTTCGAGGCGGTCGCAGTCCTCCTCGGTCAGCGGCGCGCAGATGTACCCGGAGGTGTAGCGGACCATGAACGCGACCAGTTCCGGGGTGGCCCGGTCGGCGGCGAAGATCAGGTCGCCCTCGTTCTCCCGGTCCTCGTCGTCGACCACGACGACCGGGCGGCCGGCCGCGATCTCCGCCAGCGCTGCCTCGATGGTGCCGAATTCGGTGGTCATGCCACGGCCTCCAGTCCGTCGACCGGCAGTCGCCCACCGGTCGTCAGCAGTCGTTCGACGTACTTGGCGAGGACGTCAACCTCGAGGTTGACCGGCTCGCCGACACCCTTGCGGCCCAGCGTGGTGGCGGCCAGCGTGGTCGGGATCAGCCCGACCGAGAAGGTCTGCGCGGTCAGCGCGGCGACGGTCAGCGACACCCCGTCGACGGTGATCGAGCCCTTCTCCACCACGTACCGGGCGAGGTCGGCGGGGAGGCCGAAGGTGACCGTCTCCCACTGCTCGGCCGGCGCCCGCCCGACGATCTCGGCGACCCCGTCCACGTGCCCCTGCACCAGGTGCCCGCCGAGCCGGCTGCCGAGGGTGGCGGCCCGCTCCAGGTTGACCGGGTCACCCGGGCGCAGCGCCCCCAGCGAGGTACGCCGGAACGTCTCGCCCATCACGTCGGCGGTGAACGTGTCGCCGTCGACCTCCACCACGGTCAGGCAGACCCCGTTGACCGAGATCGAGTCGCCGTGCCGGGCGTCCGAGGTGACGACCGGGCCGCGGATCGCGACCAGGGCGGAGTCGCCTCCGGTGTCGTCCCGCCGGACCAGTTCGCCCAACTCCTCCACGATGCCGGTGAACATCCTCAGCCCTCCGTCTTCCTGGGAAACGCGGTGACCCGCAGATCGGGGCCGACCGGTGTGATGTCGGTGAACTCCAGGTCGATGACCTCGGAGATGGTCTGTGGGCCGGCGTCGGCCAGTGCCGCCGGGCCGGCCCCGAGCAGCTTCGGCGCCAGGTAGCCGACCACCTTGTCGACCAGGCCGGCGGCGAGGAACGCGCCGGCCAGGGTCGGGCCGCCCTCCAGCAGTGCCGCCCGGACGCCGCGCCGGTAGAGCTCCGCGAGCAGCCGGGTCAACTCCACCCGGCCGTCCGGGCCGGTACCGACCTCCTTGGCGGTCGCCACCCAGGTGGGCGCGGCGCCGTCCCGGACCCGGGCGTCGAGGGGGGTACGGCCGGCGCTGTCCACCACCACCCGCAGCGGCTGCCGGATGGCCAGGGTGCCGTCGCGCAGGTTCCGCGCGGTCAGTCTCGGGTCGTCGGCGATGACGGTGCCGACCCCGGCGATCACCGCGTCGACCGTGCCGCGCAGCGCGTGCACGTCGATCCGGGCCGCCTCGGACGTGATCCACATGCTGGTGCCGTCGGCCGCCGCGATCCGGCCGTCCAGGGTCGCCGCGTACTTCCAGATCAGGTACGGCCGGCCCCGGCGTACCGCGGTCAGCCAGGCCAGGTTGCCGGCCTCCGCCTCGGCGGCGCGTGTCCCGACCTCGACCTCGACCCCGGCCTCCCGCAGCCGCTCGATGCCGCCGGCCGCGATCGGGTTCGGATCGGGTACGCCGATCACTACCCGGCGGACCCCGGCCGAGATCAGCGCCCCGCTGCACGGCCCGGTACGCCCGGTGTGGTCGCAGGGTTCCAGGGTCACCACGGCGGTGCCGCCGCGGGCCCGCTCACCGGCCTGGGCCAGCGCGACGATCTCGGCGTGCGGCCCACCGGCGTACGCGTGGAAACCCTCGCCGACGATCTCGCCGTGCGGGTCGAGCAACACGCAGCCGACCAGGGGATTGGGACTCGTCGTGCCCAGGCCGCGGGCCGCCAGCGCGATAGCCCGGCGCATCGCCTCGTCGGCGGAGACGCCCCCCATGCCGTTTCCCTCTTCCTCGCCCGTCGTCGTGGCGCGCAGGCGGGGTGTGGGAGGGCACCGGCCGATGGCCGGGCGTGCGGCGGCGGAGCGTGGGGACGGCAGGCGCCGACCCCGGGGGACCGCGGGTCGGCGCACACGCACCGGCCGGCGGACCCATCCGTCCCGCGCGCTGTCTCCCATCCGGACTGTCTGGGTGCGGAAACTGCCCGCCCCCAACCGTCGGCCCTGGATTCTCACCAGGTCCACCGGGCGGCCGAGGCCGACCGGGTCGCGGGCTTACCGGGCTTGCGCCCGGATCACCGCCGGTTCGGAATTACACCGAGTCCCGCCAGCGCGTGGTGGGTACGGATCGAGTCTTACACGGAACCGGGGCTGTCGGGCCAGTGAGGCGACCGACCTCACAGCGACGTGACCGTCGTCACTTCGCTCCGCGCCGCCGCTCCCCCGCGTCGGCTGCCGGTGCCCCCGGGGTACGCCGGCGGTCCATCGCCACGTACGACCCGGGCTGGCTCTTGGCCACCGACTTCATCTCGGAGGCGGCGGCGATCACCTCGAGCGGGTCGGTGAACCGGCGCTCGGGCACCGACAGCGACACCCCGATGGAGAGGGTGACCAGGTGGGCCCGCTGGATGTTGCCGCGCCGGTCCTTCAACTCGACGTAGCCGCGCTTGGCGTCCTCCGGGTCGTACAACTCGTCGGCGGTCTTCTCGAAGTCGACCACGGCCCGCTCGGTGAGCGGCCGGACCTGCTCGGGGGCGCAGACGATCACGAAGTCGTCGCCGCCGATGTGCCCGAGGAAGGCCGGCGGCAGCCCGACCGAGACCACCGCCCGATGCAGGCTGCGGGCCAGCGCGCTGATGAACTCGTCGCCGCGGACGAAGCCGTACCGGTCGTTGACGCTCTTGAACCGGTCGATGTCGACGTAGCCGACCGCGTAGTCGACGCCGCTGCGTACCCGGTCGCCGATCTCGCGGCGGACCCGGGTGTTGCCGGGCAGCCCGGTCAGCGGGGAGACCTCGCGGAACTCCTTGTTGCGACGCAGCGTGGAGCTGATCCGGGCGACGAGTTCGGCGGTGTCGAAGGGCTTGACCAGGTAGTCGTCGGCACCGGCGGTGAGGCCGTGCACCTTGTCCACGGTCAGCCCCTTGGCGGTGAGCATGATCACCGGCAGCGCCGAGGTCATCGGGTTGGCCCGCAGCCGGCGGGTCAGCTCCAGCCCGTCGATCCGGGGCATCCGCAGGTCGACCACTGCCAGGTCGGGCCGGCGCCGCTCGATGACCTCCAGCGCCTCCTGGCCGTCGCTGGCCTGCGCCACCTCGAAGCCGTGCAGCCGCAGGTTGAACGAGACGAACCGGACGATGTCCTCGTCGTCGTCGACCACCAGGATCAGGTCGGGCCGCTCCTCGGCCCCGTCGACGCTCACGACGACGGGACGGCGCGCTCGGCGAGCCGCCGGAGCTGGGTCACTGCCGCAGCCGGGTCCGCCGCGCCGTAGACGGCGGTGCCGGCGACGAAGGCGTCCGCGCCGGCCGCCGCCGCCTGCTCGATGGTGTCGGCCGCGATGCCGCCGTCCACCTCGATCCGCAGTTCGAGGTGGCCGGCGTCGGCGTGCCGGCGGGCGGTCCGGACCTTGTCGAGCAGCTCGGGGATGAACCGCTGCCCCCCGAAGCCCGCCTTGATAGTCATGATCAGCAATGTATCGAAGCTGGGCAACAGGTCAAGGTACGGTTCGATCGGAGTGTCCCGGTCGATCGCCAGCCCGGCCTTCGCCCCCGCCGAGCGGAGATCCTTGGCCAGCGAGACCGGGTTGTCACAGGCCTCGGCATGGAACGTCACGTTGTACGCCCCGGCGTCCGCGTAGCTCGGCGCCCAGCGCCGCGGATCCTCGATCATCAGGTGTACGTCGAACGGCAGCGTGCTCGCGGCCAGCAGACTCTGCACCACCGGCAGCCCGATGGTCAGGTTCGGCACGAAGTGGTTGTCCATCACATCGACGTGCAGCCAGTCCGCCGTGGGCTCCACCGCGTGCACCTCATCGGCGAGCCGGGCGAAGTCTGCGGCGAGGATGCTGGGCGCGACGATCGGCGCTGGTACGGTCACCGCGCCAGTGTACGAATGCCGGCCACCCCGCGCGCTCGTCACCCTCGGATCGCGGTGGCACCCGAGAAGAACCGGTCCGGGGTGATCGGCAGGTCACGGACGCGTACCCCGGTGGCGTGGTGCACGGCGTTGGCGATCGCCGCGGCGGTGCCGACGATGCCCAGCTCGCCGATGCCCTTCGAACCCATCGGGTTGACGTACGGGTCCTCCTCGACCAGCGTGTGCACCTCGACGCAGCCGACGTCGGCGTTGGTCGCGATGTGGTACTCGGCGAGGTCCTGGTTGACCACGTGACCGAACCGGGGATCGAGCACGCACTGCTCGTGCAGCGCCATCGACAGCCCCATCGTCATCCCGCCGAGCAGTTGGGAGCGGCCGGTCTTCGGGTTGATGATCCGGCCGGCGGCGAAGACCCCGAGCATCCGGGGCACCCGGACCTCGCCGGTCGCCTCGTGCACCCGGACCTCGGCGAACTGCGCGCCGAAGGCGTACATGGAGAAGCGCTCCCGCTCCGGGTTCGCCGGCATGTCGGCGCTGGCCTCGATGCCGTGCGCCGGCGGGTCGGCGTGTTCGGCGGCCATCCGGGCCCGGAGCCGGCGTGCGGCCTCGACCACCGTGCTGCCCCACGAGGTCATCCCGGACGAGCCGCCGGCGGACATCGCGGCCGGCAGGTCCGTGTCGCCGATCCGCAGCACGATCCGGTCGACCGGTACGGCCAGCGCGTCGGCCGCGATCTGGGTCAGCGAGGTCCAGGTGCCGGTGCCGAGGTCGGCGGCACCGATCGAGACGACGTACCGGCCGTCCGGCTCCACCCGGATCGTCGCCGAGGAGCCGGGTAGCTGGTAGACCGGGTACATCGAGGCGGCCACCCCGGTGCCGACCAGCCAGCCCCCGGCGGCCCGCCGGACGCCGGGAGTCGGGTCCCGGCCGGCCCAGCCGAACCGGCGGGCGCCGTCGCGCAGGCAGGCCACCAGGTTGCGGGTGGAGAACGGCCGCTCCAGTTCCGGATCGAGCGGCGGCTCGTTGGCGATCCGGAACTCGACCGGGTCCTGCCCGCAGGCGATCGCCATCTCGTCCATCGCCGACTCCAGCGCGTACATCCCCGGGGCCTTGCCGGGGGCGCGCATGATCGTCGGGACCGGCACGTCGAGCCGGACCATCCGGTGCGTCGTGCTGCGGTGCGGCGCCGCGTACATCACCCGGGTCGGCGTGACGGTCTGTTCGGCGAACTCCTTGTGCCGCGCGGTCTGCTGCACCACCTCGTGGCTGATCGCGACCAGCCGGCCGTCCCGCCCGGCACCGAGCCGGACCCGCTGGACCGTCGGGGTGCGGTAGCCGACCTGGGAGAACATCTGCTGCCGGGTGAGCGCCAGCTTCACCGGACGGCCGGGCACGGCGAACGCGGCCAGCACCGCGAGCACCACGTCCGGATGGGCGTGCAGCTTGCCGCCGAACGCGCCGCCGACGTGCGGCGAGACCGCCCGGATCCGCTCCAGGTCGAGCCCGAAGAGGGTGGCGAGCGAGTCGCGCAGCCGGTGCACACCCTGGCTGCCGACGTGCAGGGTGAGCCGGTCGTCGGCCCACTCCGCGATCGTCGAGTGCGGCTCCAACTGGGCGTGCTGGTACCAGGCGGTGGTGTAGGTGGCGTCCAGACGTACCGCCGCGTCGGCCAGCGCCGCCTCCGGGTCGCCGCGCACGCTGTCGGTGGCGAACCCGCCGTTCGTGACCTCCGGGGCGTACCGGTCGGGATGGTCGGCCCGCAGTTGGACGTCGTGCGGGCCTGCCTCGTAGTCGACCCGGATCATGCTGGTTGCCAGGCGGGCAATCTCCGAGGTCTCCGCCACCACCCCGGCGACGAACTGCCCCCGGTACGCCACCTCGGGCGTCTGTAGGATCACCAGCTCCGGGTCGTCGAACGAGGCGACCCGGGGCGCGTTCTCGTGCGTCAGCACGGCCAGCACGCCCGGCTTGGCCAATGCCACCTCGGTGTGCACGGCGGTGATCCGTCCCACCGCGACGGTGGCCTGCACACCGAACAGATAGACCGGCCGGTCGACGGGGTGCTCGAAGGCGTACCGGGCGGTGCCGGTGACCTTCGCCGGCCCGTCGAACCTGTCCAGCGGAGTGCCGATGGCCCGGACCGGCAGCGTCTTCCCGTCCACACCTGCAATGTATGTAAGGAATCGTCCCCGGCTACCCGCTTCGGTGGAAGTGGGTACAAATACCGGCCGGCGCCACCGCGCCCGCACCGGTGCTCGCCGACGACGTCGGCGAGTCGGTGCGGGTCCTCAGCCCCGGCGCAGTACCGCCAGGAACATCGCGTCGGTGCCGTGCCGGTGCGGCCAGAGCTGCACGGTCGGGCCGTCGCCGAGGCCGGGCATCCCGGCCGGCAGCAGCGGCCGGGCGTCGACGAAGTCGACCGGTACGCCGGAGCGCCGCGCCGCCTCGGTGACCGAGACGTGCGTCTCCACCACGTGCGGCGAGCAGGTCACGTACGCCACCACCCCGCCCGGGCGGACCGCCCGGAGCGCGGCGCCGAGCAGCTCCCGCTGCAGGCGGGTCAGCGCCGGCAGGTCGGAGGGCTGGCGGCGCCAGCGGGACTCCGGACGCCGCCGCAGCGAGCCGAGACCGGTGCAGGGCGCGTCGACGAGCACCCGGTCGAAGGAGTTCTCCGGCAGGTCCGGGTCGCGCCCGACGGTACGCCCGTCGGTGGTCAGCACGGTCACCGGCAACCCGCGTACGGCCTGGGACACCAGCCGGGCCCGGTGCTCGGCCACCTCGACCGCGGTCAGCCGGGCACCCCGCTGGGCGGCCAGCGCGCCGAGCAGGCCGGCCTTGCCACCCGGCCCGGCACAGAGGTCCAGCCACCGTTCGTCGGTGCCGTCGACCTCGGCGCCGGCGAGGGCGGCGGCCACCAGTTGGGAGCCCTCGTCCTGGACGTGCGCCCGGCCGTCGGCCAGCACCGCCATCTCGCCCGGAGCACCGCCGGGCAGATAGACGGCGTACGGCGAGAAGGCACCCGGCGCCCCGCCCACCTCGTCGGCGACCTCGACCGCGTCCGCCCGCCCCGGGCGGGCGCAGAGGTGCACCGGCGGCCGCTGGTTGTCCTCGATCAGCAGCCGGGCGGTCTCCCCCAGGTCTCCGCCGAGCGTCTCGGCGAAGGCCCGCACGATCCACTCCGGATGGCTGTAGGTGAGGGCCAGGTGCCCGACCGGGTCGGTCTCGGCCGACGGGGCCAGCTCGGCCAGCCAGGTGTCGAGGTCCTTGCCGGCGACCTCCCGGAGCACGGCGTTGGCGAACCCGGACGCCCCCGGGGCGACGGAGCGGACCAGGTCGACCGTGGAGGAGACGGCGGCGTGCGCCGGGACCCGGGTGTAGAGAAGCTGGTAGGCGCCGAGCCGCAGCGCGTCCCGGGGTTGCGGGTCGATCCGCGCGACGTCCCGGCCGGCGGCGGCGGTGAGGATCGCGTCCAGGGTGCCCCGGACCCGCAGCGTGCCGTAGGTCAGTTCGGTGGCGAAGGCCGCGTCCCGGCCGTGCAGCCGCCGGTCGCGCAGGATCCCCGGCAGGACCAGGTTCGCGTACGCGTCGTCCCGGTGCACCGCCTCGATCGCCTCGTACGCCGCCTGCCGGGGCAGGTCGACCGCTGGTCGCCCCGCTCGGGGCGACCGCCCGTCCCGGTCCCGCCGGTCGCCGCCCCGGCCACCCCGGTCGGCGCCGTCCCGCCCCCGGCCACCCCGGTCGGCGCCGCTCTGGCCGGTACGCCCCCGGTCGTCGCGTCGACGGTCGTCGCGGCGATGATCTTCGCGGCGACGGTCGGTGCCGCCGCCCGGCGCACGGTCGTCGCGGCCCCGGTCGGCTCCGGCCCGTGCGGTGCCGCCGACCTCTCCGGTACGTTCGCTCACCCGAACTGCTCCCCACCGGCGACCCGGACGCCCCGGGCCCAGTCCGGTGCCGGCATCGCACGCTTGCCGGCCGCCCGCACCTCGCCCAACGCCACTGGCGTGGTGGCGGTACCAGCCAGCACCCGGCCGCGCTCGACCAGCAGCTCGCCGGGCTTGAGCTCGGGTGCGTTGCCGACCGGCCGCACCGGGCCGAGCTTGACCCGGTCGCCGCGGAACTGGGTCCAGGCACCGGGCGCCGGGGTGGCGGCCCGGATCCGCCGGTCCACCGCGAAGGACGGCTCCGACCAGCGGACCTCACCGTCGGCGACGGTCAGCTTCGGCGCCAGCGAGACCCCGTCGGCGGGTTGCGGCACCGCCCGCGCGGTGCCCTGCCCGATCGCGTCGAGCACCGTGACCAGCAGCCCGGCGCCACTGTGGGCGAGGCGCTCCAGCAGGTCACCGGCGGTGTCGGCGGGCCGGATCTCCTCGGTCACGGTGCCGAAGACCGGGCCGGTGTCCAGCCCGGCCTCCAACTGGAAGACGCTGGCGCCGGTGACCTGGTCGCCGTGCAGCACCGCGTGCTGCACCGGCGCGGCACCCCGCCAGGCGGGCAGCAGCGAGAAGTGCAGGTTGACCCAGCCGTGTGCGGGGATCTCCAACGCCACCGGCGGCACCAGCGCACCGTAGGCGACCACCGGTACGCACTCCGGCGCGAGCTGGCGCAGCCGGTCGAGGAACTCCGGCTCGCGGGGCCTGGCCGGAGTCAGCACCTCGATGCCCCGCTCGTCGGCCCAGGCGCCGACCGGTGACCGGGACAGTCCCCGGCCCCGACCGGCCGGGGCGTCGGGCCGGGTCACCACGGCCAGCAGTTCGTGCCCGGAGGCGGCGATGGCGTCCAGGCTGGGCAGGGCGACGGCCGGCGTACCGGCGAAGATCAGGCGCACCGGCGGTGTCACCGACCCAGACCGAACGGGCTGGCGGAGCGGTCCAAGCCGCCCAGCCCCAGCCTGGCGCCGAGTCCCTGGCGCCGGTTGGCCGGCGGGTCGTGCGGGCTGACCTTGACCACCGGCGGGGCGTCCTGGTCGTACCAGTCCGCCTGCCGGATCGCCTTCATCGCCTCCTTGCGCGCCTCGGCGTCGAGCCGGTCGAGGAAGAGCACCCCGTCGAGGTGGTCGGTCTCGTGCTGCACGCACCGGGCCATCAGGCCGGTGCCGACGATCTGCACCGGGTCGCCGTACTCGTTGAAGCCCTTGGCGATCACGTTGAGCCGGCGCTTGGTGTCGAAGTAGAGCCCGGGGATGGAGAGGCAGCCCTCCGGACCGTCCTGCTCGTCGGAGTCGGGGAACTCCAGTACCGGGTTGACCAGGTGCCCGAGCACGTCGTCGACGTCGAAGGCGAACACCCGCAGGCCCACGCCGAGCTGCGGCGCGGCGAGGCCGGCACCGTTCTGCTCCCGCATCGTGTCGGTCAGGTCGGCAACCAGTTTGCGCAGCTCGGCGTCGAAGTCGACGACCGGTTCGGCCGGGGTGCGCAGCACCGGGTCCCCGAACAGACGGATGGGCTGGACGGTCACGCGGGACGGCTCCTTCACGGATGGGTTCGGTGGTGCCGTACCCCAGTCTACGGGCGCACCGGGGAGACGACCGGCGAGCCGTCCCGCGACGGTGCGCGCCGGGATCGGCGAGGGTCGGCCGTGACACCGGTCACCCCCCGGGCCGGACCGACCAGTGGGACGCGGTGGTGCGGAAGCCGTACGCGACAGGTCAGGGTTGGGTGCCCGGCTCGCCGGCCAGTACGGCGTCGGTCCGGTCGAGGATGTGCTCGGGGAGCGGAAGCTGCGTACCGTGCGCCGCGTCCCAGTCGTAGATCACGCTCAGCCCGACCTCGGCCCGGAAGTACTCGATCGCGCTGAGCCCGCCGACCACCTGCTCGTCGCACTCGGCGACGAGCTGCCCGGGCACCAGCTTGAAGCCGTTGCGTAGCGCCGCGCTGAGCCGCCGGTGCCCGTCGACCACGAAGAACTTCTCGCCGGTGTAGCCGATTCGCAACGGCTCCAGGGCCTCCTCGCCGGCCTGCCCGATCTGTGCGACGAAGTCCGACTCCCAGAGGCCGCGCAGTCCCTGGATCTCCTGGGTGGGATAGATCCGGGCCGGGTCGAGCAGCAGCAGCGGCGGGGAGTCGCGCAGGATCTGCTGGCCGAAGGAGCCCTCGTAGGCGGCGATGACGTGCTCGACCACCTCGTCGGCGGACGCCTTGGTGCTGTCGCAGATCAGGTCGTAGTTGCGCAGCTTCGCCTTGTCCACGCCATACCGGACGAGGAAGCGGTTGCGCTCGCTCTCGCTGCGCTCGTGCAGCTTGGCCCGGGCCTCCTCGATGGAGGTGTAGCTCTCCGCCGGGCCGGACGGCCGGGCGAGCACCCGGCGGGCCGCCTCGGTCGGCTCGGTGATCATATGGATCTTGAGCGCGTCCTTGAAGAAGTGCCAGGCGAGCCGGCTGTCGACGATCAACTGCTCGCCGGAGTCCGCGATGTCCTGCTGGAGCTGGTCGACGTAGCCGTCGACCGCCTGGTCCAGCTCGGCGTGCAGGTTGAGCTGGAGCGCGGTCATCTGCCGCTGCTGGGCCATCTCCCGATAGAGGTCGCCCACGCTGACCCGGCGCAGACCGAGCCGCTTGGCCAGCTCGATGGAGACGGTGCTCTTGCCGCTGCCAAGGTCACCGTTCAGGACGATCGACTGACGACCGGTCACGACCTACCCACCCCTGATCCCAGATTGTTCAAGATCAATAGTTTGAACGCCGAACCGGCGCGATCACTCTCCGTCACGCCTCCCGCGTGGAGCATGAGGGGCGATGGTATCACCCGGATCCCCGACCACAGGTCGGACTCTGCGTGCGTCCGCCTTCGGATACCCACTGCGGACGGTAGCCGAAACAACCCTCCGTGTCGGGTTCTCGGTCGGTACCCGGTCAGAAGATGTCCTGCGGATCGACCTGGATCCGCACCGGCTGGCCGGCCTTGCGGGCCGTCCGGAGCGCAGCCGCCTCGTGCAGGGCGGCGGCCAGCGCCGCGGCCCGGGACCGGGGCACCCGGACCAGCATCCGCTCCTGCCCGTCCGGGGCCGGCACCGGACCGAGCACCTCGGCGGCCGGCGGCAGCCGGGCCTCGTCGAGCAGCTCCGCCACCGCCGCCGCCACCCCGGTCAGGCTGGCCATCCGGGCGGCCGGCGGAAAGCCCAACTCGCGCCGCTCGGCCAGTTCCCGGCCGGCGAACCAACCCGGATCCCAGCGCAACAGCGCCTGCACCGGCGCCAGCGAACCGTCCGCGACCACCACCACCCGGCCACCGGCCGGACCGGGCCGGGCCAACGCCGCCGCCGCCAGCCAGCGGCGCAGCGCCTCCTCGCCGGCCCGCAGGTCGGCCCGGGTCAGCAGCGCCCAGGAATCCAGCAGCAGCACCGCGCCGTAACCGCCCTCGGCAACCGGCTCGGCGCCGGGTGTCGCGATCACCAGGCCCGCCTCGCCGGGCACCGAGCGCAGCACCTCCTCCCGCCCCGAGGTCCGCACCGGCACCCCGGGAAACGCCCGGCCAAGCTCCTCGGCGGTACGCCGGGCACCCACCACCGCCGCCCGGAGCCGCCGTCCGGCGCACTGCGGGCAGGCGTACCCGGCGGCCACCCGGGCGCACCACCGGCAGGTGGGAGTGCCGCTGGCCGAGCGCAGGGCGAGCGGACCGGAGCAGTGCGGGCACCGGGCCGGCGCCCGGCACTCGGCGCAGGCCACCGCCGGCAGGTAGCCCCGCCGGGGCACCTGGACCAGCACCGGCGCGTCGGACTTCAGCGCCGCCCGGGCCGCGTCCCAGGCCAGGCTCGGCAGCCGGGCCGAGGCCGCGGCGGGATCGCGGGCCAACTGCGGGTCGTCGCCGGTCGGCGTGATCCTCGGGGTACGCGCCCGCAGCGTCGACCGGTCGGCCACGATCTCCTTCGCCCAGCCCGTCTCGACCAGCAGCCGCGACTCGGCGGTACGGGCGTACCCGCCGACCAGCACCGCGGCGTCACCGAGCTGCGCCCGGGTGAGCAGCACCTCCCGGGCGTGCGGGTACGGCGCCCGGGGCTCGGCGTGCAGGTCGTCCCCGTCGTCCCAGATCGCCACCAGCCCGAGGTCGACGACCGGGGCGAACATCGCGGCCCGGGTACCGATCACCACCGGCACCCGGCCCCGGGAGGCGGCCAGGAACGCCCGGTACCGCCGGGCCGGCCCGAGGGCCGCGGAGAGCGCCACGTGCCGCCCGGTACCGAGCAGCCCGGTCAGCGCGGCGTCGAGCCGTTCCAGGTCCCGGGCGTCGGCCACCACCGCCACCACGCCGCGCCCACTGCGTACGGTCGCCGCCGCCGCCTCCGCGAACCGGCTCGGCCAGTCCTCGCCGGGTAGCGCCGACCAGACCGCCCGGGGTGTCCGACCGTCGGCCAGGGCCCGCAGGAATCCCGGTCCGGCCGGATAGCTCCGCCAGCCCGCGTCGACGGATCCGGTGCCGCCCGCGACCGATTCGGCCCCGGCCGTGCCCTCCACCGACGCCGGCCCGGCGGCGCTCACCGGCGACTCCGACTCGGCCGCACCCTCCACGGACGCCGGCCCGGCGGCACTCTCCGGCGGCCCGGCGGCACTCACCGGCGACTCCGATCCGGCCGCACCCTCCACGGACGCCGGCCCGGCCGAGCCCTGCGGAGCTGCCGCCTCGGCTCCGGCGTGGGTGCCGGCCGCTGGGGGCGGGGCGGCTTCCCGCTCGACCCGGGCGTGCCGGGGCGGGACGGCCAGCCGCAGCACGTCGGCAAGGTTGCCGGCGTACCGGTCGGCGACCGCCCGGGCCAGCCGGGCGATCTCCGGGGTGAGTACCGGCTCGGGCGAGACCAGCCGCTCCAGGTAGCTCAGCCGGCCGTCGTGTGCGGACAGTTCGGCTCGGTCCAACAGCCAGCCGTCGACCAACTGGCCGGCGAAACGCACCCGGACCCGGGTACCCGGCCGCGCCTGGTCGGCCAGTTCGGCCGGGACCAGGTAGTCGAAAGGCCGGTCCAGGTGGGCCAGCGGCACGTCCACGCAGACGCGAGCGACCGGCAGCCCAGGCGCGGGCTGCCGGTCGCTGCGCTTGCTGGTGGTCAGGCTCCCGCGGCCGACTTGAGGTCGGCGGCGCGGTCCGTGTTCTCCCAGGTCAGGTCGGGCAGCTCACGGCCGAAGTGGCCGTAGGCGGCGGTCTGCCGGTAGATCGGGCGGAGCAGGTGCAGGTCCCGGATGATCGCCGCCGGACGGAGGTCGAAGACCTCGCCCACCGCACGCTCGATCCGGTCCACCGGCACGTTCTCGGTGCCGAAGGTCTCGATGAAGAGGCTCACCGGGTGCGCCTTGCCGATCGCGTACGCGACCTGGACCTCGCAGCGCTCGGCCAGCCCCGCGGCCACCACGTTCTTCGCCACCCAGCGGGTCGCGTACGCGGCCGAACGGTCGACCTTGGACGGGTCCTTGCCGGAGAACGCCCCACCGCCGTGCCGGGCGTACCCGCCGTAGGTGTCCACGATGATCTTGCGGCCGGTCAGCCCGGCGTCGCCCATCGGGCCGCCGATCTCGAACCGGCCGGTCGGGTTCACCAGCAGCCGGTAACCGTCGATGTCGAGGCCCAGCTCCTCCAGCTCCGGCGCGATGACGTGCTCGCGGATGTCCGGGGTGAGCAGCGACTCCAGCGAGATGTCGGCGGCGTGCTGCGACGACACCACGACGGTGTCGAGCCGGACCGGGCGCAGCCCGTCGTATTCGATCGTCACCTGGGTCTTGCCGTCCGGCCGCAGGTAGGGAATGGTGCCGTCCTTGCGGGTGGCGGAGAGCCGGCGGGCCAGCCGGTGCGCCAGGGCGATCGGCAGCGGCATCAGCTCGGGCGTCTCGGAGCAGGCGAAACCGAACATCATGCCCTGGTCACCGGCGCCCTGGGCGTCCAGTGCGCTCTCCGACGAGCCGGAGCGCAGCTCGATGGCGCTGTCCACACCCTGCGCGATGTCCGGCGACTGCGAACCGATCGACACGCTGACGCCGCACGAGGCGCCGTCGAAGCCCTTCTTCGACGAGTCGTAGCCGATGCCGAGGATCGTCTCCCGGACGATCGCCGGAATGTCGGCGTACGCCTTCGTGGTCACCTCGCCCGCGACGTGCACCTGGCCGGTCGTGATGAGAGTTTCGACCGCGACCCGGCTACGCGGGTCCTGGTCCAGCAGCGCGTCGAGGATGCCGTCGCTGATCTGGTCAGCGATCTTGTCGGGGTGGCCTTCCGTGACCGACTCCGAGGTGAACAAGCGACGTACCACGGTGCTCCTAAAGATCTCGAATTCAGCTGACGCGGCAGTGTAGTCACGGCCGCCTGGTCCCCAGACCCGTGCCTGGTAAGCGTGCTACCCGGTCATGACAGGTCGGTTAAGCGCGTTACTACCAGATCCCAGACGCCGTCGGCGAGATCTTCCTTGGATTGCTCCGGAAACGCTGTCGCCGAACCGTCAGCACCGAGCACGACGGCGGTATTGCGGTCGGCACCGAAAACCTTGTCCGGCCCGACCTCGTTGACCACGATCAGGTCGGCGCGCTTGCGGGTCAGCTTGGCCCGGGCGTTCGCCTCGGCGTCGCTGGTCTCGGCGGCGAAGGCGACCAGCACCTGGCCCGGCCGGCGCCGCTCGCCCAGCTCGGCGGCGATGTCGGGGTTGGCCACCAGCTCGACGGTGAGCGTGCCGCCCCGGTCCGCCTTCTTGATTTTGTCGGCGGCGTAGGTCGCCGGCCGGAAGTCCGCCGGCGCCGCCGCCATCACCACCGCGTCGGCCGTCTCGGCCGCCTCCAGGGTGGCCTTGCGCAGTTCCTCGGTGGTCGAGACCCGGACCACGTCCGCCCCGGCCGGGTCCGGCAGCGAGACGTTCGCGGCGACCACCGTGACCTGCGCACCCCGGGCCACCGCCGTCCGGGCGAAGGCGTAGCCCTGCTTGCCCGACGACCGGTTGCCGAGGAACCGCACCGGGTCCAGCGGTTCCCGGGTGCCGCCGGCGGTGACCACCACCCGGCGGCCGACCAGGTCCCGGGGCTCGGCGACGCCGCGGGCGAGCACCCGGCGGGCCACCGCGAAGATCTCGGCCGGGTCAGGCAGCCGGCCCTTGCCGGTGTCGACGCCGGTCAGCCGGCCGCTCGCCGGCTCGATCACCAGGACGCCGCGGCGGCGCAGCGTCGCGACGTTCTCCACCGTTGCCGGGTGCTCCCACATCTCGGTGTGCATCGCCGGGGCGAGCACCACCGGGCAGCGGGCGGTCAGCAGTGTGTTGGTGAGCAGGTCGTCGGCGAGACCGTGCGCGGCCTTGGCCAGCAGGTCGGCCGTTGCCGGGGCGACGACCACCAGGTCGGCGGCCTGCCCTAGGCGGACGTGCGGCACCTCGTGCACGTCGGCCCAGACATCGTCGGCGACCGGCTGGCCGCTCAACGCCGCCCAGGTCGGCGCGCCGACGAAGCGCAGCGCGGAGGCGGTCGGCACGACCCGGACCCGGTGCCCCGACTCGGTGAAGAGCCGGAGCAACTCGCAGGTCTTGTAGGCGGCGATGCCACCGCCCACCCCGAGTACGACCGCGGTCATCGCCGACGCCCGGACGACCCTACGGCTGGTCGGTCGGCTCGGCGGTGAGCAGACCGGCGTTGATCTCCCGCATCGCGATCGAGAGCGGCTTCTCCTGCGGGGTGGTCTCCACCAGCGGGCCAACGTACTCCAGCAGGCCCTCGCCGAGCTGGCTGTAGTAGGCGTTCACCTGGCGAGCGCGCTTGGCGGCGAAGATCACCAGAGCGTACTTCGAGGTGGTCTTCTCAAGCAGCTCGTCGATCGGCGGGTTGGTGATGCCTTCGGGACTGGCGATGGATCCCACGGAGATAAACCTCGGTGTCTTCTCGACCGCCGGGCGCGGCGGTCAGGTCGGAGTTGGCTCAGGTCTGTGCCCGACTCGAATCCGCGTCGACCACGTCGGCGGCGCTCGCCGTGGGGTCCCCGCGTGGGTTGCCCGCGTCGGCGTTGCCTCAGGTCGGCGTCAGAAAGGACGAACCGAGCAAGCTTACCAGTTCATCCGCGGCGCGCCCGAGCACATCGTTCACGACCGTTGCGTCGAATTCGCGACCCGCCGCGCGGGCGTGGTCCCAGGTCGGGGCCAGGTAGACCAGCCGGGCCTGCGGCATCGCCGCCCGCACCTGCCGGGCGCCCCGGAGGTCGATCGGGAGCAGCACCGGTTGGCCGGCCGACAACCGGATCCGCACCGGCTCGCCCGGCGTGCCGTACCGGTGGACGCCAATTTCCGACCACTCCAGCAACTGTCCGTCGTCGAGTAGTCGGCCGAATTCGGCCCGGTCGACGAAGCGATAGTGCACTCCGTCGATCTCGTAGCGCCGACGGGGCCGGGTGGTCACCGGGACCGGAAGCCACAACTGGCGCGATCGGGCCCGGACGAGTTCTGTCACGCTGTCCTTGCCGGCCCCGGAGGGACCGGCAAGGACCGTGAGACGAGCCGCTGGGCGGACATCGTCATGCGTACCCACTGCTTGTTTCTACACGGCGAGTGGAACTAGTTCGCCGAGAATTCTCCAAGCAGTGCCTTGCGCTGCTGCTCGCCGAGGCCACGGAGGCGACGACTGTCGGCGATCTTGAGCTTCTCCATGATCTGGGTGGCCCGGATCTTGCCGATTCCCGGCATGGCCTGAAGTACGGCCGATACCTTCAGCTTGCCGACCACGTCGTCCGACTCCGCACGGTCGAGGACGGCGGCGAGGTTGGTCTTGCCCTGCTTGAGCTCTTCCTTGAGCTTCGCCCGGGCCTTGCGGATCTCCGCGGCCTTCTCCAGCGCGGCTGCGCGCTGTTCGGGGCTCAGTTGGGGGAGCGGCACCAGTTCTCCTCAGGTCCCTATCGCGACGGGCGGGACGCGCCGTCGCATCTGTGAAACGTGGTGTGCCTGGCAACCAAAGGGGTATGTGGTTCCCAGCGCCGGGAAAACTAGCGGCCAACGGAGGTTTCGGCAACGTGGGCACGCCATGATCATGTCAGCGTAACCATGAGATCACTGACCGGCAGCGGTCAGCGCGGCCCGACAATCGGCCAGCGCCCGGTCCGCCGCCGCGCGCAACGCGGCGGGATCGGGGCCCGCGCCGAGCACCTCCCGGGAGTACGACGGAAGCACTCTGGACAGCTCGCCACCGAAGACCGTACGCAGGTCGTCGGCGCGTCCACCCTGCGCGCCGAGGCCCGGCGCGAGCAGTGGACCGCCCACCCCGGAGAGGTCGTGCCCGGTCTCGCCGATGGTGGCGCCGACCACCAACCCGAAGCTGCCGAGCGGCTCCGCACCCGCGTTGAGCTGCGAAATCTCTTCAATGATCGTTTGCGCGACGGTGCGCCCGTCGGCGCCGACGGCGCGCTGGACGCTGGCGCCCTCGGGGTTGGAGGTGAGCGCCAGCACGAAGACGCCGCCGCCGTGCTTGCGCGCCGTGTCGAACATCGGGGCGAGCGAGCCGACCCCCAGGAAGGGGCTCGCGGTGACCGCGTCGACATACATCGGGCTGGATGGATCCAGGTACGCGTCGGCGTACGCGGCGACCGTGGAGCCGATGTCGCCGCGCTTGACGTCAAGCAGAACGAGCGCGCCCGCGCCCCGCAACTGTCGGATAATTGACTCAAGTACGCCGACCCCGCGCGACCCGAACCGCTCGAAAAATGCCGACTGCGGCTTGACGACCGCGACCCGGTCGCCGAGCGCCTCGACCACCGTCTCGCTGAACCGGGCGACCCCGTCGACGTCGTCGGTCAGGCCCCACCGGGTCAGCAGCGCGGGATGGGGGTCGATGCCGACGCAGAGCGGTCCGCGCTCCGCCATCGCCCGGTGCAGCCGACTGCCAAAGGTCTCCATTCGCCTCTCCTCTCCGCCGGCGCCATGACCTTCTGCCATGTCGCCGCGACTAACCGTCACATCTCCGGTCGGCCGTGCCCGCCCGGCCGGGGTACCGCGGCGGCGGGCTGCACCGCACCGGGGGCCTCGGCACGTCCGGTCGGCCGGTCCCGGTGGCCGCGCGGTCAGCCGGCCTCGGCGGCCGCGCCGATCGCCGTACAGATCCGGGCGAGGTCGTCGTCCCCGCTGACGTACGGCGGCATCGTGTAGATCAGGTCCCGGAACGGGCGCAGCCAGACCCCGTACGCCGCCGCGGCCTCGGTCGCCGCCGCCATCTTCACGTCGTGGTCGAGCTGCACCACGCCGATCGCGCCCAGCACCCGGACGTCGGCCACCCCGGCGGCGCCCCGTAACGGCGCCAGACCGGCCGAGAGCCCGGCGGAGATCCTGGCTACGTCCGCCGCCCAGTTTCCGGCCTCCAGCAGCCCGATGGAGGCGTTTGCGACCGCACAGGCAAGCGGGTTCCCCATGAAGGTGGGGCCGTGCGCCAGCACCCCGGTGGCGGAGATCCCCTCGGCGACCTCGGGGGTGCAGAGCGTGGCGGCCAGGCTCAGGTAGCCGCCGGTGAGCGCCTTGCCCAGACACATCACGTCCGGGGTCACCGACGCGTGCTCGGCCGCGAAGAGCGCGCCAGTCCGGCCGAAGCCGGTGGCGATCTCGTCGAAGATCAGCACGATGTCGTGCTCGGTGCAGAGTTCGCGGAGCAGCCGCAGGTAGTGCGGATTGTGGAAACGCATCCCACCGGCGCCCTGCACCACCGGTTCGACGATCACCGCGGCGAGTTCGCCGGCATGCCGGTGCAGCGCGTCGGCGAGCGCGGCCGCGTACCCGGGGTCGACCGGGGCGGCGAAGCCGGGTGGTGGCAGGTCGGCGAAGACCTGCCGGGGCAGTACGCCGGTCCAGAGCGAGTGCATCCCGCCGACCGGGTCGCAGACGCTCATCGGATGGAAGGTGTCGCCGTGGTAGCCGCCCCGCCAGGTGGCCAGCCGGTGCCGCTGGGGGCGCCCCCGGCCGCGCTGGTACTGCACCGCCATCTTGACCGCCACCTCGACGGAGACCGAGCCGGAGTCGCAGAGAAAGACGTGTTCCAGCCCGGGTGGGGTGATCTCCACCAAGGTGCTCGCCAGCCGGACGGCGGGTTCGTGGGTGAGGCCGCCGAACATCACGTGGCTCATCCGGCCGAGCTGCTCGGTGACGGCGGCGTCCAGCACCGGATGCCGGTACCCGTGGATCGCCGCCCACCACGACGACATGCCGTCGACGAGTTCCCGGCCGTCGGCCAGGCGCAGCCGGACCCCCTCGGCGCTTTCCACCACGGCGGGGTCGGTGCTGGCCGGCATCGGGGCGTACGGGTGCCAGACGTGCGCCCGGTCGGCCGCGACGATCTCCTCCGGAGTCACCGGCACCCCTCCGATCCCGCTGTGGCGGCCTCCCCGGGGCTCACGGCCGGGTCGCCCGGGCCACCGCACGGACCAGCCCCGGCCCGCCGTAGACGAAGCCGGTGTAGAGCTGCACCAGGCTGGCTCCGGCGTCCAGCAGCGCGGTGGCGTCCGCCGGGTCGAGGATGCCCCCCACCCCGACCACCGGCAGCGCGCCGTTCGTCTCGGCGTGCACGAACGAGACCACTTCCCGGGTACGCGCGGTCAGCGGCCGGCCGGAGAGCCCGCCCGCCTCACCGGCCCGGTGCGCGTCCGACGGGGCGATCCCGTCCCGGCCCAGCGTGGTGTTGGTGGCGATCACCCCGGCGGCTCCCCGGTCCAGGCAGACCTGGAGCACCTCGGCGATGGCCGCCTCGGTCAGGTCCGGGGCGATCTTGACCAGGATCGGCTTCTCCCCGACCAGCGCGGTCAGTAGCGCGTCGAGGTGCGCCCGGTCCTGCAGCGCCCGCAACCCGGGGGTGTTCGGCGAGGAGACGTTGACCGCGAAGTAGTCGCCGTACGGCGCCAGCGCCCGGTACGAGGCCAGGTAGTCGGCGACGGCGTCGTCCAGCGGGGTGATCTTGGACTTGCCCAGCGAGATGCCGAGCGGCACCCCCAACGGCCGGCGCAGCGCCGCCAGCCGCCCGGCCAGCGCCTCCGCTCCGGCGTTGTTGAAGCCCATCCGGTTGATCACCGCCGCGCTTTCCGGCAGCCGGAACAGCCTCGGCCGGGGGTTGCCCGGCTGCGGATGCGCGGTGACCGTACCCACCTCGACGAAGCCGAAGCCCAGCGCCGGCCAGGCCGGCAGCGCGGCGCCGTCCTTGTCCATCCCCGCGGCCAGCCCGACCGGGTTGGGGAAGTCGACCCCGAAGACGGTACGCGGGGCGGAGACGGCGTACCGGGCCCGCAGCAGCGCCAGCGCGGCCGGACTGCGGGAGAGCCCGGCCAGCCGGCCCAGCGTCCACTCGTGTGCGGTCTCCGCGTCCCCGCCGCCGAGCCGGAACAGCGCGGGCCGGACGACCCGGTCGAAGAGCGCTCCCCCGCCCGCCGTACGCCGGCCCGGTTCGGCCGTCGCCGTCGGCGTGCTCACTCGCCGGCCCGCAGCGCCGCGTGCAACTCCTGCAACGGCCGGACCGACATGTCGCCCCGGATCAGCGCCTCGATCCCCATCACCGCGGCCGCCGCGCCGGGCACGGTGGTGATGCACGGGATGTCCGCGCCGACCGCCGCGCTGCGGATCTCGTACCCGTCGGAGCGGGCGCTCGCCCCGGAACCCTGCGGGGTGTTGATCACCAGGTCCACCTCGCCGGCCGCGATCAGCGTGACCGCGTCCGGCGAGTCGGCACCCTCCTCGTAGTGCTTGCGGATCAGCTCGCAGGAGATGCCGTGCCGGCGCAGCACCTCACCGGTGCCGGTGGTGGCGACGATCTCGAAGCCGAGGTCGGCGAGGCGCTTGACCGGGAAGATCATGCCGCGCTTGTCCCGGTTGGCCACTGAGACGAAGACCTTGCCCCGGATCGGCAGCGAGCCGTACGCCGCCGCCTGCGACTTGGCGAAGGCGTGCCCGAAGGCGGTGTCGATGCCCATCACCTCGCCGGTGGACTTCATCTCCGGGCCGAGCAGCGAGTCGATGCCCTTGCCGGTCGGGGTGCGGAACCGCTTGAACGGCAGCACCGCCTCCTTCACCGCCACCGGCGCGTCGGCCGGGGTCGTCGTACCGTCGCCGGTCGGCGGGAGCAGCCGCTCGGCGCGCAGCTCGGCGATGGTGGCCCCGAGCATGATCCGGGCGGCCGCCTTGGCCAGCGGCACCGCGGTCGCCTTGGAGACGAACGGCACGGTCCGGGAGGCCCGCGGGTTCGCCTCCAGCACATAGAGGGTGTCGTCCTTCAGCGCGTACTGCACGTTGAGCAGGCCGCGCACCCCGATCCCCCGGGCGATCTGGACGGTGTAGTGGCGTACCGCCGCCAGGTGCGAGCTGGCCAGGGTGATCGGCGGCAGCGCGCAGGAGGAGTCGCCGGAGTGGATGCCGGCCTCCTCGATGTGCTCCATCACCCCGCCGACGTAGACCTCGCCGTCGGCGTCGCAGAGCGCGTCCACGTCGATCTCGATCGCGTCGTCGAGGAAGCGGTCCACCAGCACCGGATGGTCCGGCGAGATGTCGGTGGCCCGGGCGATGTACCCGCGCAGCGTGTCGTCGTCGTAGACGATCTCCATGCCCCGCCCGCCGAGCACGTACGACGGCCGGACCAGCACCGGATAGCCGATCTCGGCGGCGATGGCGTGCGCCTCGTCGTACGAGGTGGCGGTGCCGTGCGCCGGGGAGCGCAGCCCGGCCCGGTCCAGCAGCGCACCGAACGCGCCCCGCTCCTCGGCCAGGTGGATCGACTCGGGGCTGGTACCGATGATCGGCACACCGGCGTCCTTGAGCCGCTGCGCCAGGCCCAGCGGGGTCTGCCCGCCGAGCTGGACGATCACCCCGACCACCCCCGGCCCGCCGGCCGCCCTGCCGGAGCTGTCCTCGGAGTGCCAGACCTCCAGCACGTCCTCGAAGGTCAGCGGCTCGAAGTAGAGCCGGTCGGCGGTGTCGTAGTCGGTGGAGACGGTCTCCGGGTTGCAGTTGACCATCACCGTCTCGTAGCCGACCTCCCGGAGCGCCATCACCGCGTGCACGCACGAGTAGTCGAACTCGATGCCCTGGCCGATCCGGTTCGGCCCGGAGCCGAGGATCAGCACCTTGGGCCGGTCCGACGGGGTCACCTCGGTCTCTTCGTCATAACTGCTGTAGTGGTAGGGCGTACCGGCGGCGAACTCGGCGGCGCAGGTGTCCACGGTCTTGTAGACCGGGCGTACCCCGAGCCGGTGCCGGAGCGTCCGTACCCCGTCCTCGGCGGCCAGCTCCGGGCGGAGCGCCGCGAGCTGCCGGTCGGAGATGCCGGCCCGCTTGGCCCGGCGCAGCAGCTCCTCGTCGAGTACCGCGGCGGCGACGATCTCGGCACGCAGCTCGACCAGCCCGGCGATCTGGTCCAGGAACCACGGGTCGATCCCGCCGGACGCCTCCGACACCTGTGCCACCGAGGCGCCGAGCCGCAGCGCCCGCTCGACGCTGTAGAGCCGCCCGTCGTGCGGGGTGCGCAGCGCGGCGAGGGTGCCGTCAAGAGTGGCGCCCTCCGGGTCCGGCACGGTCCAGAAGCCGCCCTCCTTGGTCTCCATCGAGCGCATCGCCTTGTTCAGCGCCTCGGGGAAGTTCCGGCCCAGGCTCATCGCCTCGCCGACCGACTTCATCGTGGTGGTGAGTTCCTTGTCGGCGGCCGGGAACTTCTCGAAGGCGAACCGGGGAATCTTCACCACCACGTAGTCGAGGGTCGGCTCGAACGCGGCGGGGGTCTTCAGGGTGATGTCGTTCGGGATCTCGTCCAGGGTGTAGCCGACGGCCAGCTTCGCGGCGATCTTGGCGATCGGGAAGCCGGTCGCCTTGGAGGCCAGCGCGGACGACCGGGAGACCCGGGGGTTCATCTCGATCACGACCAGCCGGCCGTCGCGCGGGTTGACCGCGAACTGGATGTTGCAGCCGCCGGTGTCCACCCCGACCTCGCGGAGCACCGCGATGCCGAGGTCACGCAGCCGCTGGTACTCCCGGTCGGTCAGGGTCATCGCCGGTGCGACGGTGACGCTGTCCCCGGTGTGCACGCCCATCGGGTCGACGTTCTCGATCGAGCAGACCACCACGACGTTGTCGTGCCGGTCCCGCATCAGTTCGAGCTCGTACTCCTTCCAGCCGAGCACGCTCTCCTCGATGAGTACCTCGTGCACCGGGCTGGCCGCCAGGCCCGCCCCGGCGATCCGCTCCAGGTCCTCGTCGGTGTGCGCCATCCCGGAGCCGAGCCCGCCCATCGTGAACGACGGCCGGATCACCACCGGCAGGCCCAGCTCGGCGACGGTGGAGCGGACCTCGTCCATCGAGTGGCAGACCCGGCTGCGCGGGGTCTCGCCGCCGGCCTTGGCGACGATCTCCTTGAAGAGCTGCCGGTCCTCGCCGCGCCGGATGGCGTCGATGTCGGCGCCGATCAGCTCGACGCCGTACTTGGCGAGCACCCCGGACTCGTGCAGCGCCACGGCGGTGTTCAGCGCGGTCTGGCCGCCCAGGGTGGGCAGCAGGGCGTCCGGCCGCTCCTTGGCGATGACCAGCTCGACGAACTCCGGGGTGATCGGCTCGACGTAGGTGGCGTCGGCGAACTCCGGGTCGGTCATGATGGTCGCCGGGTTGGAGTTGACCAGGCTGACCCGCAGCCCCTCGGCGCGCAGCACCCGGCAAGCCTGGGTGCCGGAGTAGTCGAACTCGCAGGCCTGGCCGATCACGATCGGCCCGGAGCCGATCACCAGTACGTGCTTGAGGTCTGTCCGCCTAGGCATGCTTGCCGCCTTCGATGAGTTCGGCGAAGCGGTCGAAGAGGTAGTCCGCGTCGTGCGGGCCGGCCGCCGCCTCCGGGTGGTACTGCACGGTGAACGCCGGTACGTCCTTGGCCCGCAGCCCCTCGACCACGTTGTCGTTCAGGCAGACGTGGCTCACCTCGACCCCGCCGAAGTCGGTGTCGATCACCTGGTTGAGCGGCGCGTCGACCGCGAACCCGTGGTTGTGGCTGGTCACCTCGACCTTGCCGGTGCTCTGGTCCAGCACCGGCTGGTTGATGCCCCGGTGCCCGTACCCCAGCTTGTAGGTGCCGAAGCCGAGCGCCCGGCCGAGGATCTGGCTGCCGAAGCAGATCCCGAAGAGCGGGAGCCGCCGGCGCATCACCTCGCGGGCCAGCCCGGCCGGATGGTCGGCGGTGGCCGGATCACCCGGGCCGGGCGAGAAGAAGACCGCGTCGGCGCCGGTGGCCAGCAGGTCGTCGATGGTCGACGACGCGGGCAGCACGTGCGTGGTGACCCCGCGCGCGGCGAGCCGGCGCGGCACGTTCCGCTTGATCCCCAGGTCCAGCGCGGCCACCGTGAACCGGTGCTCCCCCTCGGCCTGCACCACGTACGGCTGCGCCGTGGTCACCTCGGCGGAGAGGTCGGCCCCCTCCATCCGGGGCGCCTCGCGGACCCGGGCCAGCAGTTCCACCGGGTCATCGGTCAGGCTGGAGACCCCGACCCGCATCGCGCCGCGCTCCCGCAGGTGCCGGGTGAGCGCCCGGGTGTCCACCCCGGCGATCCCGACCACACCCTCGGTGGCCAGCCGGTCCTCCAGGGAGCCGGTGGCCCGCCAGTTCGAGCCGATCCGGGCCGGGTCCCGGACGACGTACCCGGCCACCCAGATCCGGCCCGACTCGTCGTCCTCGGCGTTCACCCCGGTGTTGCCGATGTGCGGCGCGGTCTGCACCACCACCTGGCGGTGGTAGGACGGGTCGGTCAGCGTCTCCTGGTAGCCGGTCATCCCGGTGTTGAAGACCGCCTCGCCGAAGGTCTCCCCCACGCTGCCGTACGCCTCGCCGCGGAAGGTCCGGCCGTCCTCCAGGACCAGGATCGCCGATCGCCGCCGCCCGCTCATGCCCTGCCTCCGATCCGGACTGCGGGGCTCGCAAGCTCACTCCTCGCTCGGATCACTTCACGGCCTTTCCGTCCAGCACCGTCGGCTCGCCGCGCAGGAAGGTCGCGACGATCCGGCCGGGCAGGGTGAGCCCGGCGTACGGGGTGTTGCGGCTGCGGCTGGCCTGCTCGGCCGGGTCGATGGTGCGACGAGCCGCCGGATCCACCAGGGTCAGGTTGGCCGGTACCCCCGGTGCCGGGGTGCGGCCGTGCTCGGTCAGCCCGGCGATCCGGGCCGGGGTCCGGGACATCCGCTCGGCGATCAGGTCCCACCGTTCGCCGAGTACGTCGAGTAGCACCGAGAGCGCCGTCTCCAGCCCGAGCATGCCCGGCCGGGCGTACGCCCACTCGCACTCCTTGTCCTCCAGCGCGTGCGGGGCGTGGTCGGTGGCGACGATGTCGATGATCCCCTCGACCAGCGCCGCGCGCAGCGCGGTGACGTCGGCGGCGGTACGCAGCGGCGGATTGACCTTGAAGACCGGGTCGTAGCTGGCGGCGCGTTCGTCGGTGAGCAGCAGGTGGTGCGGGGTGACCTCGGCGGTCACCCGCACGCCGCGCTTCTTGGCGTGCCGGAGCACCTCCACGCTGCCGGCGGTGGAGAGGTGGCAGACGTGCAGCCGGCTGCCGACGTGCTCGGCCAGCAGCACGTCCCGGGCGATGATCGCCTCCTCGGCGACCGCCGGCCAGCCGGTCAGGCCGAGCCGGGTCGAGACCTCGCCCTCGTGCATCTGGGCGCCCTCGGTCAGCCGGGGCTCCTCGGCGTGCTGCGCGATCACCCCGTCGAACGCCTTGACGTACTCCAGGGCCCGGCGCATCAGCCGGGGGTCGGCCACGCAGTGCCCGTCGTCGGAGAAGATCCGCACCCGGGCCGCGGAGTCGGCCATCGCGCCCAGCTCGGCCAGGCGCTCGCCGGCCAGCCCGACGGTGACGGCGCCGATCGGCTGCACGTCGACCAGCCCGGCCTCGCGGCCGAGCCGCCACACCTGCTCCACCACCCCGGCCGTGTCGGCGACCGGCGACGTGTTGGCCATCGCGCAGACGGCGGTGTAGCCCCCCAGCGCCGCCGCCCGCGAGCCGGACTCGACCGTCTCGGCGTCCTCCCGGCCCGGCTCCCGCAGGTGCGTGTGCAGGTCGACCAGGCCGGGCAGCGCGACCAGCCCGTCCCCGTCGACCACCCTGGCACCCCGGGCGGCCAGGCCGTGGCCCACCTCGGCCACCACGCCGCCGGCCAGCAGCAGGTCGACCGGCTCGGCGCCGACCACCCGCACGCCCCGGATCAGGTACGCCGGCGTCGCCGCCCCCGGGTCACCTCCGGTGGTCACGTCGGTCATCACTTCATTCCCCCCAACAGCAGGTACAGGACGGCCATCCGGACGGAGACTCCGTTGGCGACCTGTTCGACGATCGTGGAGCGGGGCGAGTCGGCCACCTCGGGCGCGATCTCCATCCCGCGGTTCATCGGACCCGGGTGCATCACGATGGCGTGGTCCGGCAGCCGGGCCATCCGGGGCCCGTCGAGTCCGTAGCGCCGGGCGTACTCCCGGGCGGACGGGAAGTAGGAGTCGGCCATCCGCTCCCGCTGCACCCGCAGCATCATCACCACGTCCGAGGTGGGCAGCACCGCGTCGAGGTCGTACGACACCTCGGTGCCGGGCGCGAGCGCCGCGCCGATGTCGACCGGGATCAGCGTCGGCGGGCCGACCAGGGTCACCTTGGCGCCCAGGGTGGCCAGCAGCAGCACGTTGGAGCGGGCGACCCGGCTGTGCAGCACGTCGCCGACCACCGCGACCGACAGCCCGGCGATCCGCCCCAGCCGGGCCCGCATCGTGTACGCGTCCAGCAGCGCCTGGGTCGGGTGTTCGTGCGTACCGTCGCCGGCGTTGAGCACGGAGCCCTCGACCCAGTTGGCGAGCCGGTGCGGCGCCCCGGAGGCCGGGTGCCGGATCACCACCGCGTCGGCCCCCATCGCCTGGAGGGTCAGCGCGGTGTCCTTCAGGCTCTCGCCCTTGGAGACGCTGGAGCCCTTGGCGGAGAAGTTGATCACATCGGCGGAGAGCCGCTTGGCCGCCGCCTCGAAGGAGATCCGGGTCCGGGTGGAGTCCTCGTAGAAGAGGTTGACCACGGTACGCCCGCGCAGCGCGGGCAGCTTCTTCACCTCGCGGCCGGCCACCGTCGCCATCTCGGCGGCGGTGTCCAGGATCAGCGTGGCGGTGGTCGCGTCGAGATCCGCACCGGAAAGCAGGTGTTTGAGCATTATGCCGCCCCTCCGATCAGCTTGACCTCGTCGGTGCCGTCGGTCTCCGCGAGAGTCACCTTGACGCTCTCGGCGAGCGCCGTCGGGATGTTCTTCCCCACGTAGTCGGCCCGGATCGGCAACTCCCGGTGGCCCCGGTCGACCAGCACGGCGAGCTGCACCGAACTGGGCCGGCCGAGGTCGCTGAGCGCGTCGAGGGCGGCCCGGACGGTCCGGCCGGAGAAGAGGACGTCGTCGACCAGGATCACCCGTTTGCCGTCGATCCCCTCCGGGGGGACCTGGGTCGGGCCGATCGCGCGTACCGCGTGCCGACGGAGATCGTCACGATAGAGAGTGATATCGAGCACACCCACCGGTACGGCGATGCCCTCGAAGGCGTTGATCCGGGCCGCCAGCCGGCGGGCCAGCGGAGCGCCCCGGGTGGGTATCCCGAGCAGTACGGTACCGGCCGCGCCCTGGGTCTTCTCCAGGATCTGGTGTGCGATTCGGTCCACCACCCGGGCCAGTTCGGCGCTGGTCAGGATGACCTTCACGGACGGTGGTGAGACCGGCTGCGGCTGAGCAGCCTGCGGGTACGCCACGGCGGACCCCCTTCCCCGCCTCACGGGACGGGTCGTTAAAGGACGTCGGATTCCGGCGCTTGCCTGACGCGGCCCGGGCCGGGGCTCTAGTCACGTTACCACTGGCCACGGGGCCGGCCACGGCGGGTCGCTGACCCCCGGATCAGCGAGCCGAAACCGCCCGGCTGAACACGATCTTTGTAATAGGTAGGTAACTAGCACTTGACCACGTGTCGTTATCCCCGTACCGTCACGCTCCGTAGCGATCGCTGGGGAGATCCCCGACCAGCACTGGGAGTGCCGAATGCCCTCTGAATACGCCAAGTCGTTGGGCGCGCGCCTGCGCTCTATCCGTCAGCAGCAGGGATTGTCCCTGCAGGGGGTGGAGGAGAAGTCAAACGGGCGGTGGAAAGCCGTCGTGGTCGGCTCGTACGAGCGGGGCGACCGGGCGGTGACGGTCTCCCGTCTCGCCGAACTCGCGGACTTCTACCGGGTGCCCGTCTCGGAGCTGCTGCCGGACGGCAGTGGCGTCCGTCACGAGCCGACGAACAAGATCGTGCTCGACCTCGAGCGGCTGTACGACGAGGCCTCCGAGGACCTCGCCTACGTCGCCCGCTATGCCCGCGCCATCCAGCAGCAGCGCGGTGACTACAACGGACGGGTGCTGTCGATTCGCGCGGACGACCTGCGGGCGCTCGCGATCGTCTACGACTCCTCCCCCTCCGGCCTGATCGAGCGGCTCACCGAGCACGGCGTGCTCGTCGCCGACCCCCGGGCGCTCTTCGCGTCCTGATCCCCCCGACTCGCGGGGTCCGTGCCTACCGGGCGCGGGCCCCGCGAGCCGTTTCGCCCCGAGCCGCCCGCACTGCCCGTCGCCGCTGCTCGTCACGTCTGGGCCGGGACGGCCCTCGCGACCCCGTCGCAGCCCCCGAGCACACGTCTGAGCCGGGACAACGTCTGAGCCGGGAACTGTCGAGCTGCGCCGTCTGTGCGCCCGCTGTCCGGGGGCGAAAGGGTTCAGTGACCCGGCCCGTCGACCGCAGCGCTGGCCCGACGCCGGGGCGGCCCGGTGCCGGCCGGCACCGGGCCGCCCCGGCCGGCGTCGAATGGCAGCAACATGCGACAGACAAGACCATCGCGAACGGCTCGGGGTCCCAAAGGAATCGGGGTCCCAAAGGAAATCGCCGACGGGGGGCACGACGATCCGGTGGGTGCGCAAACGGGGCAGCTCGACAGTCCCATGCACAGACGTCGCCCGGTCGGCTCCGGCCGCCCGCGACTGACACCCGGAACCCACCGCGCCGGGCGAACCCGGCTACCGAAGGCTCAGCGGGTCGCGTACTCGGCGATCCGGCCCAGGATGCCGTTGAGGAACCGGGGCGAGTCGTCGGTCGACATCTGCCGGGCCAGCTCGACCGCCTCGCTGATCGCCACCGCGTCGTCGATCTCGTCGAGGTAGAGCAGCTCGTAGATGGCGATCCGGGCGAGGTTACGGTCGACGACCGGCATCCGGTCCAGCGTCCAGCCCTCGGCGTAGCTGTCGATCAGCTCGTCGATCCGGGACTGGTGCGCCGCCACGCCCTCGATGAGGCCCACCGCGTAGCCCAGGTGCTCGGGGCGCGGCTGTTCCAACCGTTGGAGATAGCCGGCCAGCACCTCGGCGACGGGCCGGTCCCGCAGGTCCGCCTCGTAGAGGACGTCCAGAGCCCGCTTGCGCGCCTTGCGGCGGGCCGGCATCTGCTGTTTGGGGCCCTCCGCCATCAGGCTCGGCCGAGATAGCGGCCGTCGCGGGTGTCGACCTTGATCTTCTCGCCGGTGGTGATGAAGAGCGGCACCTGGACGGTGGCGCCGGTCTCGACCGTCGCCGGCTTGTTGCCGCCGGTGGACCGGTCGCCCTGCAGGCCGGGCTCGGTGTAGGTGATCTCCAGCACGACGCTGGTCGGCAGTTCGACGTAGAGCGGCACGCCCTCGTGGGTGGCGACGATCGCCTCCGCCTCGGGCAGCAGGTAGTTGGCCGCCTCGCCGACCGTGCCGCCGGGCACCGGAATCTGGTCGTACGTCTCCAGGTCCATGAAGACGTAGTCCTCGCCGTCGGCGTACAGATACTGCATGGTGCGCTTGTCGACGGTGGCCGTGTCGACCTTGGTACCCGCGTTGAACGTCTTGTCGACCACCTTGCCGGACAGCACGTTCTTCAGCGTGGTGCGCACGAACGCACCGCCCTTGCCGGGCTTGACGTGCTGGAACTCCACGACGGCCCACAGCTCGCCGTCGAGGTTGAGAACCAGCCCGTTCTTCAGGTCGTTGGTGGTGGCCATTTCCTGCCTTGATCTTTAATTCGGGCGGACAGACCCGGCAAGTCTACTAGGAGCGTCCAGTTGATCAGGACCAGCCCGATTCGAGGAGGCGGGACGGCCGATCAGCCTCGGGCGGACCGGTCCCGCAGCGCGGCCAGGTGCAGCAGGGCCAGCCGGTAACCGTCGACCCCGAGGCCGCAGATCACCCCGGTCGCGACGGCCGAGACCACGGAGTGGTGCCGGAACTCCTCCCGGGCGTGGATGTTGGAGATGTGCACCTCGACCAGCGGGCCGCGCAGCATGGCGCAGGCGTCCCGGACCGCGTAGGAGTAGTGCGACCAGGCGGCCGGGTTGAGCACCACCCCCGCCTCCTCGTCGGCCGCCTGGTGCAGCCAGCCGATCAACTCCGCCTCGGCGTCGGTCTGCCGGACCTCCACGTCCAGCCCCAGTTCCCTGCCGGTCGCCTGGCAGCTCGCCACCAGATCGGCGTAGCTGGTGGCGCCGTACACCTCGGGTTGCCGGATGCCGAGCCGGCCCAGGTTGGGCCCGTTGAGCACGTAGACCCTCATGCCGCCACCTCGGCGTACGCGTCGAACAGCAACCCGTCGTCCGGGCCGTCCAGGATGCCGGTCTCGGCCAGCCCGTCCAGCACGACGAACCGCAGCCGGTTGCCCCGGGTCTTCTTGTCCACCCGCATCGCGGCCAGCAGCTCCGGCCAGGCGTCCGCCCGGTAGCTCGTCGGCAGCCCGAGCGTGGTCAGCACCGTCCGGTGCCGGGCCGCCGTCGGCTCGTCCAGTCGGCCGGCCCGCCAGGCCAGCCCGGCGGCGTAGACCAGGCCGACGGAGATCGCGTGCCCGTGCCGCCAGCGGTAGCCCTCGACCTTCTCGATCGCGTGCCCGAGGGTGTGGCCGTAGTTGAGGATCTCCCGCCGGCCCGCCTCACGCAGGTCGCCGGAGACCACCTCCGCCTTCACCCGGATGGCCCGCTCGACCAGCTCCCGGACCACCGCCCCGGTCGGGTCCACCGCTGCCGTGGGGTCGGACTCGACCAGGTCGAGGATGGCCGGGTCGGCGATGAAGCCGCACTTCACCACCTCGGCGAGCCCGGCCGTCAGGTCGACCGCCGGCAGCGAGTCCAGCATCGCCAGGTCGCAGAGCACCCCGACCGGCGGGTGGAAGGCGCCGACCAGGTTCTTGCCGGCGGCCGTGTTGACCCCGGTCTTGCCGCCCACCGCCGCGTCGACCATGCCGAGCAGCGAGGTCGAGACCGGCACCCAGCGGACCCCGCGCAACCAGCAGGCGGCGACGAAGCCGGCCAGGTCGGTCACCGCGCCGCCACCCACCCCCACCACCGCATCGGTACGGGTGAAGCCCGCCGCGCCCAGCCGCTCCCAGCAGCCGGCCGCGACCTCGATGTCCTTGCCGGCCTCGGCATCCGGCACCGGCACGGTCAGCGGGGTGATCCCGGCGGCGCGGAGCCGCTCGGCCAGCTCGTCGGCGTGCGCCTTCAGCGGCGGGGCGTGCAGCACGGCGGCGCGCTCGGCACCGGCCAGCAGCGGCGGCAGCGCGGCCAGCAGGTCCCGGCCGACGAGGACGTCGTACGGCCGGTCGCCGCCGACCGGAATTCGGGTCAGCTCGTCCATCGGGCTAGAGCCTAGAGGATGGGGTCCGCCGGCAGCGGTGGTCGGCGGGCGGCGTACCCGGCGAGCGTGCCGGCGTAGTCGGTGACGGCGGTACGCAGCTCGTCCGGGCGGAGCACGGTGAACGGCCAGCCCAGCCCGGCGAGGAGCTGGGCCATCCCGGTCAGGTCCTCGGCCCGGGTTCGCAGCAGGATGCCGTCGGAGGTGGGCACCAGCTGGGCGACGCTGGGCGGTACCCGACGGCGGGCCTGTTCCAGATCGGTCTCCAGCAGCACCTCGACCTCCCAGCGGTACGCCACCCCGGCCAGCGACCGGGTGACGTGCCCGACCGGATCGAATCCGTCCGGCACGGTGAAGGTGCCGGTGCCGGTGCCGGTGCCGGTGCCGACCGACGCGATCCGGTCGAGCCGGAAGGTACGGACCTCGCCGCGCCGGTGGTCGTGGCCGGTGACGTACCAGCGACCGGCGTGGAAGACCAGGCCGTACGGGTCGAGGTCGCGCACCGACGGCTCACCGCGCCAGGAGCGGTAGCCGATGGTGACCCGCTGCCGGGAGTGGGTCGCCGCGCCCAGGGCGAGCAGGGTCGCGGTGGCCGGCCGGGGTGCGTCGGCCCGCCGCCGCAGGCTGAACCCGAGGCTCCGGGTCACCGCGTCGAGCCGGTCGGCGAGCGGCCCGGGCAGTACCCGGCGGATCTTCGCCTGGGCGAGCCCGGTGGCCGGAGCGGCGGTGCCCAGCCCGAGCTGTTCGGCGGCGACCAGCCCGAGCAGTACGGCCACCGCCTCGTCGTCGGTGAGCATCAGCGGCGGCAGCCGGTAGCCGGGCTGGAGCCGGTAGCCGCCGTACCGGCCCCGGGCGGCGGTCACCGGGATGCCGAGGTCGACCAGGGTGTCGGCGTACCGCCGGACGGTCCGCTGGTCGACGCCGAGCCGGGCGGCCAACTCGGCACCGGTCAGCCGGTGGGAACTCTGCAACAGCTCCAGCATCCCGAGCACCCGAGCGGCCGGATGTGGCACGGGTCACACTCCTAATCCGGGCGGAAGTCGCCCGGATTCGACTCTAGCCTCGGGGCCGGATCGCACGAGAAGAAGGAGCAGACAGATGGCCACGTTCGTCCTCGTCCCCGGTTTCTGGCTCGGCGCCTGGGCCTGGCGGGAGGTGACCGAGGGGCTGCGCGCGGCCGGGCACCGGGCGTACCCGCTGACCCTGACCGGGGTGGCCGACCGGGCTCACCTGGCCGACCCCGACGTGGGTCTGGAGACGCACACCGCCGACATCGTCCGGCTGGTCGAGGCGGAGGAACTGCACGATGTCGTACTGGTCGGGCACTCCGGCGGCGGGATGCCGGTCCAGCAGGCGGCGGACCGGCTCCCCGACCGGTTCGCCCGGGTGGTCTACCTCGACAGCGGGCCGCTGCCGGAGGGTACGGCGCAGTTCGACACCAACCCGCCGGAGGAGCAGCACCGGCTCCGGGCGCTGATCGGCGCCGGACACCTACTCCCGCCGCCGGCCTGGGACCCGGCCGCCGACCCGGTCAACCTGGCCGGGCTCGACGACGAGTCCCTGGACCTGCTCCGGGAGCGTGCCACCGGCCAGCCGCTGCGCACCGCCACCGACCCGGTACGCCTGCCGCACGGCCACACGGTGCCGGCCGCGCTGATCGCCTGCACCTTCCCGGTGGAGACGGTGCGGCAGATGGTCGCGCAGCGGCACCCGTTCTTCGCCGGGCTGGCCGGTGCTGACCTCTACGGCCTGCCGACCGGGCACTGGCCGATGTTCAGCGAGCCGAAGCGCCTGACCGAGCTGCTGGACCGGATCGGCCGGGCGGACCCGAACGGCGCCGCATAGCCGTCGGCGGCTCGGCGTCCCCGCCAGGCACGGGTGGCCGGCAGGTGTCCGGTGGGGAGACTGTCGAGCTGCCCCGCTTGTGCCGCCGAACAGGCCAGCCCAAGCCGGACAGGCAGAGCCCCAGGCGAGGACCACGAGTTGGGCGCGGTCGCGGGCATGGAACCTTGCCGTGGCCATCCTTCCGGCCAGGATGCGCTGTCCGCCGCCGGGTTTACCGGAACGATGCGGATTGCCGGGCCGACCGGTGGCGCCCGCCGTCGACACTGGAGCCAGCTCTTTCCTCGGTACCCGGGAGGAGGCGCGATGTGGTTCCTCTCCATCCCCATGCTCGTCTGGGCCTATCTCGGTGTGGCGGCGGCGGTGTTCGTCGGCGCGTGGGTGTACCGGCGAAAGGTCGTCAACGGCCCCGTCGGGCTCGGCGCCGGCGAACTCAAGCCGGAGCAGGTCGGCTACCTACAGTCCGGGGAGCGGCTCGCGGTCTACGCCTCGCTCGCTGGGTTGCGCTGCGCCGGCGTCGTACGGCTGAGCCATAAGAGGAAGCGGCTCCGGGCGTACGGCTCGCTGCCGGCCGGGGCGACCCCGCTGGACCGGGCGGTCTACGCCGCGGCCGCCACCCGGGTGCCGCAGCAGCAACTCCGGGCCGATCCCGGGGTGGTCGAGGCGGTCGACCTGCTGCGCGAGGAACTGGAACGGATGAGGCTGCTGCTCCCGCCCCGCGTACGCCGGGCGGCCCGGCGCGGGGTCTGGACGATGCTGGTGCTGGTGGCGGTCGGCAGCGCCCGGCTCGCCGTCGCGGCGAGCAACGGCCGGCCCGCCGGCTACCTCGCGGTCGCGCTGACCCTGGCCATCGTCGGATATCTCGTGCTGGTCGCCCGGATACCCCGGCGTAGTCTCGTCGCCGACCGGATGATGGACGAGCTGACCCGGACGTACGCCCACCTGCACCCCGACCAGCGTCCCGCGCTGACCACCTACGGCCCGACGGCGGCGGGCATGGGAGTGGCGCTGTTCGGCACCCGGCTGCTCCGGCAACTCGACCGGGATATGGGAGTCGAGGCACACATCGAGCACAGGGGGACCGAGGCCGCACCCAGCGGAACCGTCGGTTGGTGGGGCGGCTTCGGCGGCTACAACTACGGCGACGGCGGTGGGGGCGGATCGGACGGCGGGGGTAGCGGCGGCGGTGACGGCGGCTCTGGAGGTTATGGCGGTGGTGGCGAGGGTGGCGGTTGACCCTGGCGCGACGTCAGGCGGGCGAGCGGGTCTGGTGGTTCCACCGGCGTGGGCTCGGTCATCCGAGACCACCGGCCGCGCCGGTGACGTCGCTGGACCGGGCGGCGTTCCTGACCGGCGCCGCCGGGCTTGACCACTACCTACTGCTCAACCCTGCCTATGAAACACGGCCTACCCGACCCGGTCGCCGGCCAGCCCGGCCAGGATCTCCTCGGCCACCTGCTCTGGGGTCCGCCCGTCGGTGACCACGGTCCAGGTCGCCACCTCGGTGTAGAGCGGACGCCGCTGGTCGAGCAGGTGTTTCAGGGTGGCCCGGGGGTTGATCGCGAGCAGCGGCCGACCGGTGCCCAGGCCGACCCGCCGGACCGCGTCCGGCAGCTCGACCGAAAGGTAGATGACCCGGTGCCCGGCGAGCGCGGCCCGGTTCTCCTCGGCGAGGATCGCGCCGCCGCCGAGCGCCAGCACCCCGTCGAAGGTGGCCAGCGCGGTCGCCACGGCGGCCCGTTCCAGGGTACGGAAGTGATCCTCGCCGTCGTCGACGAAGATCTCCGGGATCGGCTTGCCGGCCGTCGCCTCGATGTCGCTGTCGGTGTCCCGGAAGTCGACGCCGAGGCCCTTGGCGACCAGCAGCCCGGTGCTGGTCTTGCCGGCGCCCATCACGCCGACCAGGACACAGACCGGTGCCATCAGCGGTGCTCCCGTTCCGTTCGCGACTGCGGGGCTCGCAAACCCGGCTCACTCCTCGCGCTCACCGGATCACCAGGTTGTCCAGGTAGCCGGCGAGGTTGCGGCGGATCTCGGTGACCGAGTCGCCGCCGAACTTCTCCAGCGCCGCCTCGGCCAGTACCAGCGCGACCATGGTCTCGGCGACGATCGCGGCGGCGGGTACGGCGCAGACGTCGGAGCGCTGGTTGATCGCGGTCGCCGGCTCGCCGGTCGCCACGTCCACCGTGGAGAGTGCCCGGTTGAGCGAGGAGATCGGCTTCATCGCGGCGCGTACCCGCAGCGGCTCGCCGGTGGTGATCCCGCCCTCCAGGCCACCGGCCCGGTCGGTGACCCGGCGTACCCCGGTCGCGGTGGGGACGATCTCGTCGTGCGCCACCGAGCCCCGGGACCGGGCCTGCTGCCAGGCGTCGCCGATCTCCACACCCTTGATCGCCTGGATGGACATCAGCGCGGCGGCGAGCCGGGCGTCGAGCTTGCGGTCCCACTGCACGTGGCTGCCGAGCCCCGGCGGTACCCCGTAGGCGAGCACCTCGACGATGCCGCCGAGGGTGTCGGCGTCGGACTTGGCGGCGTCCACCTCGGCGACCATCCGGGCACTCGCCTCCGGGTCGAGGCAGCGCAGCGGGTCGGCGTCGATCCGCTCGGCGTCCTCGGGTCGGGGCTGCAACCCGGGCTTGGCGGCCACCGAGCCGAGCTCCACCACGTGCGAGACGATCTCGATGCCGAGCGCCTGCCGGAGCAGGGCCCGGGCGACGGTGCCGACCGCGACCCGGGCGGCGGTCTCCCGGGCGCTGGCCCGTTCCAGGATCGGCCGGGCGTCGGTGTGGCCGTACTTCTGCATGCCGGCCAGGTCGGCGTGCCCGGGTCGGGGGCGGGTCAGCGGGGCATTACGGGCCTGACCGGCCAGCAGCTCCGGGTCGACCGGGTCGGCCGCCATCACCGTCTGCCACTTGGGCCACTCGGAGTTGCCCACCCGGATCGCCACCGGGCTGCCCAGGGTCAGGCCGTGCCGGAGACCGCCGACGATCTCGACCTCGTCCCGCTCGAAGGACATCCGGGCGCCCCGGCCGTAGCCGAGCCGACGGCGGCCCAACTGACGGACGATCTCCTCGCTGGTCACCTCGACCCCGGCCGGCAAGCCTTCCAGCACCGCAACCAGGGCGGGACCATGGGACTCCCCCGCCGTCAACCAGCGCAACACGACCAACCCTCTCCTCGTGGCGACCGGGCCGGCCGCCCGCCGGTCAAGTTTGGCACGGCCCCGGGGTGCTGCCGCGCACCGCCCGTGCCGTCCCGCTCTACGGACGGGCAGCGGTCGGCGGCCCGGACGGCTGGTCGGCCCGCTCCTGGTCGGCGAGCAGGTCGGCGAGCCGGTGCAGTTGGCCGGCGGCCCGCACGATGTCCCGGCGGGCCGGCTCGTCGAGCCGGTGCAGCGCGTCGAGCAGCAGGTCGCGCCGGTGCGCGACGTACTCGGCGATCCGCAGGTGCGCGGCCGGGGTCAGCCGGAGCCGGACGATCCGCCGGTTGTGCGGATCCCGGGCGCGTTCCAGCAGGCCGGCACCGGCGAGGTCGCCGACCAGCGTGCTGACCGTGTTGGCCGCCGTGTGCAGCCGTTCCGCCGCCTCCTTGACGCTGATCCCCGGGCAGCGCTCGACCAGCCGCAGCACCTCCACCTGGGCGTCCGGCAGCGGTACCCGGCCGATCCGTCGACTCGTCGACCGGCGCAGCACCCGGTGCAGGTCGGCCACGGCGCTGCCGAGCGCCTCCGCCGCGCCGGCCGTCACGTCGTCGGTCATCCTCGATCCCGTCACCGTCGCGTCCCCTGTCACCGTCTCGGCCGGCGCCGTCCTGGTCCGGCACCCCTGCCGTCGTCACCCGGGCACCTCGGTGCCTCCGGGGTCGGCTACTTCACATCGCAATAGCTCTGCCCACAGAGCTAAAGTGTCGGCTATCCCAAGACTAGGGGGACCGCAGTGGGCAGAGTGCGCTCCGCACCACCGCCGGGCCGCGCCTCGGGAGTCGGACAACTGCTGCTGCTCGGTACCCTGACCGCGGTCGGTCCACTGTCCCTGGACATGTACCTGCCGGCGTTCCCCGAGATGACCGGCGAGCTCGCCGCCACCCCGGCGCAGGTGCAGTTCTCGCTCACCACCTTCCTGTTCGGCCTCGCCCTCGGCCAGCTCGTCACCGGGCCGCTCAGCGACCGGTGGGGCCGCCGCCGGCCGGTACTGGTCGGTGTCGTCGCGTACACCGTGACCAGCCTGCTCTGCGCGTTCGCCCCGTCGGCCGAGGCACTGGCCGCGCTCCGGCTGCTCCAGGGCGTGACCAGCGGCATGGGCGTGGTCGTCGCCCGGGCCATCGTCCGGGACCTCTACTCCGGGGTGGCGGCGGCGAAGTACTTCTCCCGACTGATCCTGATCTTCGGGGTCGCCCCGGCCGCCGCACCGGCCCTCGGCACTCTGGTACTCCGGTTCGGCTCGTGGCGGGCGGTCTTCGTCGCGCTGTCGGCGATCGGTCTGCTGCTGCTCGCCGCCGTCATCTGGCGGCTGCCGGAGACGCTTCCGGCGCAGCGGCGGCACACCGGCGGGCTGGCCGGTACCGCCCGGGCGATGTGGGGACTGCTCACCGACCGGGTCTACCTCGGCTACGTACTCACCCAGGGGCTGGCCTTCGCCGCGCTCTTCGCGTACATCTCCGGGTCCTCGTTCGTGATCCAGGACGTCTTCGCGCTCTCCGCCGGCTGGTTCACCCTGGTCTTCGCGGTGAACGCCGTCGGGATGACCGCGGTCGGGCAACTCAACGCCCGGCTGCTCGACCGGTACGGCACCCGCCGGCTGCTCGGCACCGCCCTGCTCGTCAGCCTGCTGGCCGCCGCTGCCCTGCTCGGCGGGGCGATCACGGAGAACGTCCCGACCGTCCTGGTCGCGCTCTTCGCCTTCGTCTCGTGCGTCGGGATGATCCTGCCGAACGGGCTGGCCCTGTCCATGGACCGGCATCCCGGGCACGCCGGCAGCGCCGCCGCGCTGCTCGGCGCGCTCCAGTTGTCCATCGCCGCCGCCGTGGCACCGCTGGCCGGACTCGGCCCGGACGACAGCGCGGTGCCGATGGCCGTGCTGGTGCTCGGCAGCACCGCGCTCTCCGCGCTGGTCGTCTTCACCATCGCCCGGGGACGGGGACCGGCCGAGCCGCCTGGGTCGGTGGAAATTGAGCGATCACGTACGCCCGCCGGTCCCGCCCCGGCAGAACGCAGATGAGCGCCCCGCCGCCCGGGTCGTCCGGATAGTGGGGCACTGGTCGTGGCTCTGGCGGCTACGGCCGCTGGGCTACCTCACCGACGAACGCCCGCCAAGCGGCCGGCCCGAACGTCAGGGTGCCGCCATCCCGGTCCTTGGTGTCCCGGACCAGCACCCGGCCCGGAAGGTTGTCGGCAACCTCCACGCAGTTGCCCTGGTTGGTGCCGCTGCGGCTGCTCTTGTGCCAGTTCGGCGTAGGTGTACTCATGGATCAACCTACCGATCATCGTCCGCGTCTCAGTGCTGAGCAGTACCCGGGCGGATAGGGCCTCCCGCACCCACTCTAAGGCGCGTATGTCGTCGGCGTGCGAGTCCGCTCACGTAGCTGGTCGTGGAGCTACGAACCGTCCTTGAACCATCAACGACCGTCCCGCCCAAGCACCCGAGAAGCAATCGTAAGGTGCCGACGCTGAACCTCCAGGCTTGACACCCGCTTGGCGAGGTGTCGCCACACGACCAGAGACGACGCGCCCCACCGCCTGGGTCGACCGGGTAGCGGGGCGCTGGTCGTGGCTCTGGCGGCTACGGCCGCTGGGCTACCTCACCGACGAACGCCCGCCAAGCGGCCGGCCCGAACGTCAGGGTGCCGCCATCCCGATCCTTGGTGTCCCGGACCAGCACCCGGCCCGGAAGGTTGTCGGCAACCTCCACGCAGGCACCGCCATTCGGGCTGCTACGGCTGCTCTTTCGCCAACGCGGCTCCATGGTCATCAATCACCCTCAGGATCAACTCTCTAGTTGATGTCCAGGGTAGCGCCACGGCGCAGATGGATTCCCACGCGCGCCCCAGGTACAAGAGGTCTCGGACCTTGGCCGCTACGTCCCCGGACAGTTGATGATCGACGTAGGCGACGGACGCGCCGTCCGTCAGTGTGGCAACGGCGAACGCCCCGGCATGCCCAACGTGCAGGCCGGCCGTGAACGGCACCACCCTGACGTGCACGTTCGGTCGGTGACCGACGTCAACAAGGTGCTCAAGCTGTCGCTTCATGACCCCGGGGTCACCGTGCCGCAATACAGCCTCGCCGATGATGGCGGTAAGGACGACCGGGGTCGGTCGGTCGAAGACGGCCGCTTGCCGCCTGATCCTTGTCTGAACCGCTTCCTCGACCTGATCCGGGGTGTGGGGCCCTGCGGCCGTCACCGCTCGCGCGTACTCATCCGTCTGGAGCAGGCCAGGAATCACGGACGGTTCAAACCATCGCAGGATGACTGAGCGCGCCTCGTTCTCCTCCCACGGGCGCAGCCATGGAGCGACCGAATCCCCCCGGGATCTATCGGCCGCGCGCACCAGTTCGCCGCTGGCGCCAAGTGCGCGGTCAAGAGCGTCCGCCATGCCGTCGGCGGGGACACTCCGGCCCGACTCGTAGTGACCGATCTGAGAGCCACTGACATGTACCTCAGCGCCCACGGCGTCCTGAGACATTCCGCGCTCCACTCGAAGCCTGCGCAATAGGTGGCGAAACTCGTTCGTGTCGGCCAACTATCCCCCTCCGTCTGGTTGTAGGCCGCTACTGCTCTCAGCACATCTTCCGTCACCACAGGGTGACGGTCCAGGGTGGAGAGCAGACGGAGGAGCCCGCAAGCACGGCCCGTCCACCCTTGGAGGGCATCCATTGCGCTCCCCGAATGGGCCCCCTCCGTCAAAGGGGCGGGGGACCGAATCAGAGGCACTGGCGGTCCCCGCCTTCCAATCTCCGAGGACCCTGAGAGGTGATCCGATGGCACTGGAAAGGCGGCAACAACACCGACGAGACTGGCGACGACTCTGGCGCTATTGCCGATGTGGTCACCGCTGGGTCTGTCCGGACTCCCGCAAACGAACTCCGCCGCCGTTCCGCCCCTTCGCCCCGATGACCGAGGCGGAATACCGGGTCGGCTTCGCGGCATCGTCGCCCGCACCCAAGATCGTCTACGTCAGCCCGCCCTTCCCGATCCTGCCGAACACACGCTGGGCACAGGAGGGCAGGGAGGGCAAGAATCCGCTCTGGAACTCGCCGTCCGGCCGACACCAGATCGGCCGGGCCGGCGCGCTGACACCCGCCCAGATCCACCGGGGCCACCACGGCGAACGGGAGTCAGCCGCCGAGCGCGCCGGTCGGATGTAGCCGTGATCGGGCCGCAGGAGCGCTGGTACCGGCACATGCGACGGCTCGCCCGGCGGCGCTACCCGACCGGCAGACACACTCCGGCGCAGTCGTATAGCTGCGAGACCTGTCGGGACCCCTGGCCCTGCGCGCCCGCCCGCCTGGCCCTGCTTATCGGCTTCAGAGGCAACCGAGTCGGACTGATGATGTACCTCGGGGTACACCTCACCCGCGCACTGCAATCCATGCCCGACACGCACCCCGCGCTGATCGCGGGACAGATCCTCTACTGGGTGCCCCGGCGCCGCCAATGACCTGCCTCATCACCCGATCGGCCCGCCTCGGTTCGCCGCCCTCCCCTCGGCGTTCCGGGGCGGGCCTTTGTGCGCCCGAGTTTCCCAAAGACCACTACGTCGACCTCGCGGCCCGGCCCGGGTCCGCTCACTGCACGGCGCGGGCGGCGGCGAGGGCGGAACGCATCTCGGACACCGGGGCGCGTACCCCGGTGAACTGCTCGAACTGCCCGACCGCCTGGGCCAGCAGCAGGTCGAGGCCGGAGACGATCCGGCAGCCGGCCGCCGCCGCAGCCGCGGCGAGCGGGGTCGGCCACGGGTCGTAGACGACGTCGAAGAAGACCGTCTCGGGCCGCCAGGACCGGGCCGCCGCAGCGAAACCGTCGGCGGCGCCCTTCGGCACGGTGGAGATCACCAGATCCGCACCGTCCGGCTCGGCCGGCGCCGCCCAGTCCGCGATCTCGAACCGCAGCCCGAGCGTGCCGGCCAGCCCGGCCAGTTCCGCACCGGCGGCGGGCCGGCGTACCCGGCAGGTGACCCGGCGGGCGGCGAGCTGGACGGCGGCGGCGAGCGCCGCGCGGGCGGTACCGCCGGCACCGAGCAACACCACCTCGGCACCGGCCGGCACACCCGCGCCGGTCAGCACGTCGACCATCCCCGGTACGTCGGTGTTGTCGGCGGCCCACGAGCCATCCGGTCGGCGTACCAGAGTGTTGGCGGCGCCGATCGCGGCGGCGACCGGCGAGACCTCGCCGGCCACCGCGAGCGCCGCCTCCTTCAGCGGCATGGTCAGGGAGAGCCCCGCCCACTCCGGGCCGAGCCCGGCCACCCGGTCGGGCAGCTCGGCCTCGGCACACTCGATCGCGCTGTACGACCACCCGGTCAACCCGGCCGCCGCGTAACCGGCGTTGTGGATCACCGGGGAGAGCGAGTGGGCGATCGGCTTGCCCAACACCGCCGCCCGGCGCTCGTGCGTCACCTCGCCGTCACCTCAGAGCACGCCGTTCTCTCGGGCCTTCTGCTCGTTCCGTGCGTGTTCCTCGGCCGTCTCCGCGAACGCCGAGTGGCCCTGCTTGTCGATGGCCACGAAGAACCGCCAGTTGCCCTTGGGCGGGTTCATCGCCCCCTCCAGGGCCTGCTGGCCCGGGTTGTTGATCGGTCCCGGGGGCAGCCCGGCCTTGCCGTGCATCCGGTACGGGTTGTTCTTGTCGAAGAGTTCCGCGTCCGTCATGTCCCCGGACCGCTTGGTCTTCTTGCCGGTCAGCTCCCAGTAGTAGTTGACCCCGACGTCGAACTCCAGGCAGCCGGTCAGGCCGTTGCCGTTCTTGCAGTAATGGTCGCCGCTGTAGATCCGGTTGTACGCCACCCGGGCGACCTTGCCGAGGTCGTCGGCGTTGCCCGCCTCGGCCTGGGCCAGCGACGCCACGATCAGCGCCTCGTACGGGCTGATCTCGCGCTCCTTCTGCACCCGGTCGACGAAGTCGATCTCCTCGGCTACCGACATAAACCGCTGGACCATCAGCTTGAGGATCGCCTCGGCGCTGGCGTTCGGCGGGAGTTCGTAGGTGTCCGGGAAGAGGAAGCCCTCGATCGACTTCCGCACCGACTGCTTGTCGTCGCGCTTGAACCAGAAGTCGGCGATGCCGAGCCCTTCCAGGTCCTTGGCGGCCGTCTCGAAGTCCTTGACCGGAAGTTTCGTCTCGGCCGCCAGCGCCTTGAAGATCTGCTTGGCGGTCGCGCCCTCCTTGACCAGGAAGCCGTTGACGAGCTTGTTCTTCAGGTCCAGCAGCAGGCCCAGCGCCGCCTTCGCGTTCATCTCCTTGCGGACCTTGTACACACCCGGCTGGATGTTCTGGCTCCGCGAGTTCTCCTGGGCCGCCTCGATGAACGCCTTGGCGCTCTTGACGACGCCGGCCGCGACCAGCGTGTTGGCGATCTCGGCGATGCTCTGGCCCTGTTCGACCTGGACCTGCACCTCACCGCTGCCGTTGCCGTCGTAGTCCGGGGTGACGAAGTATCCCTGCACCCGGTCGAAGCCGTACCAGCCGGCACCGCCCAGGACGCCGAGCAGCACGAACGCCATCAGCAGTGCCGCGACGGTGCGCCCCCGCCCGCCACGCTTCTTCTTGCCGTTGCGTTTGCGCTGCGCGCCGCGCCGGTGCCGTCCCTTCTCCGCACGCTCGTCGAACGCGAGCTCCAACTCGTCGATCATTCCGTCCGCCTCCGCTGCCTATCTAGCCAGCTCTGCAGAATCTCCACCGCGGCCGCCTGATCGACCACCGCCCGTTGACGCCGTCCTCGGACGCCCCGCTCGGCTAGCCTACGAGAAGCCACGACGGTCGACATCCTTTCATCCACCAGATCGACCGGCACCGGCGTGATCGCCGCAGCCAGCCGCTGGGCGTACGCCTTCGCCTGGGTCGCCGCCGGTCCGTGCCCACCGGCGAGTGTCACCGGCAGACCGACCACCACCGTGACCACCTCGTGGAGTTCGACGAGCCGCGCGATTTCCGAGATATCGGCGGGAACCGCCTCAATACCGGTCTTCAGGTCCCGGGCCAGCGTGACCAGCGGAGTCGCCAGGATGCCGTCCGGGTCGGAGAGCGCCACGCCGACGCGTACCTGGCCGACGTCCACGCCGAGCCGCACGCCACGGGCAGGAGCCGTCATCGTGCCGCGCCTCGGAAAGGTCGATTCATCGTGTTACGCACCGGAAAACTGGATCATCCGTATCCTGTCGGCCGGCTCCGGGCAGATCCGCCCGAACCGGCGGGCCGTCGTGGCTGAAGATCCAATCACAACGGCCCGCCGGGGAGCAACCAGTGCCGGAGTTCACGCCTCGGTGAGCGCCTTCTCGACCGCGGCCAGCAGGCTCGGCGCCTCGCCGGCCGGCAGGCCGCCGCCCTGGGCCAGATCGGCGTTGCCGCCGCCCCGACCGGAGAGCGCACCCTTGACCAGGGCCGCCGCCGAAACACCCCGGTCCTTGGCCGCGCCGTTCACCGCGACCACCAGCGACGCCTTGCCGTTCGCCCGGGCCGCCACCGCGACCACCGCCGGGCGGGCCGGGTCGATCTTGCCCCGGATCTCCTGGGCGAGGGTACGCACGTCGTTGCCGGCCGCGCCCTCCGGCGCCTCGGTGCCGACGAAGGCGACCCCGCGGACGTCCCGGGCCGCCGCGGCGAGCGCCGCCGCACCGCCGAGCACGAGCTGGGCGCGGAGCTTCTCCAGCTCCCGCTCGGCGTCCCGCAGTTGGGCGACCGTCTGCTCGACCCGGTCCGCCACCTGGTCACCGGGCACCCGGTAGAGCTCGGCCAGCCGGGAGACCAGCAGGTGTTCCTTGGCCAGGAACCGGAACGCGTCCAGCCCGACCAGCGCCTCGACCCGGCGTACCCCGGAGCCGATCGAGGACTCGGAGAGGATCTTCACCAGGCCGAGCTGGGCCGAGCGGGCCACGTGGGTACCGCCGCACAGCTCCCGGGCGTAGTCGCCAACCTCGACGACCCGCACCTCGTCGCCGTACTTCTCGCCGAACAGCGCCATCGCGCCCAGCCGGCGGGCCTCCTCCTGCGAGGTGATGAAGGCGTGCACCTCCAGGTCGGCCAGCAGCACCTCGTTGACCTGCTGCTCGACGTCGAGCAACACGCTCGGCGCCACCCCGGTCGGGGTGTTGAAGTCGAACCGCAGCCGGCCCGGTGCGTTCAGCGAACCGGCCTGGGTGGCCGACTCGCCGAGGAAGTTGCGCATCGTCTGGTGCACCAGGTGGGTGGCGGTGTGCGACCGGGAGATCGCTCGCCGGCGTACCACGTCGATCTCGGCGAGGCCAGCCTCGCCGGTGCGTACCTCGCCGCGGACCACCCGGGCCCGGTGCACGATCAGCCCCGGGATCGGCTGCTGCACGTCGAGCACCTCGACCTGACCGGCGCCGACGGTGATCAGGCCGACGTCCGGCTGCTGGCCGCCGCCCTCGGCGTAGAACGGGGTCGCGTCCAGCACCAGTTCGATCGTGTCGCCCTCGCCGGCCACCTCGACCGGCGTGCCGCCGGTGCCGAGCAGCGCCCGCACCGACGACTCCCGGGACACCTCGGTGTAGCCGGTGAACTGCACCGGCCCGCCGGAGTCGAGCACCGAGCGGTACGCCGACAGGTCCACGTGCCCGGTCTTGCGGGCCTGCGCGTCGGCCTTGGCCCGGGCCCGCTGGTCGGCCATCAGCCGGCGGAACCCGTCCTGGTCCACCGACAGGCCCTGCTCGGCGGCGATCTCCAGGGTCAGGTCGATCGGGAAGCCGTAGGTGTCGTGCAACTGGAACGCCTTGTCGCCCGACAGCTTCGCGCCACCCGCCGAGCGGGTCTCCGCGATCGCGGTGTCCAGGATCGTCGTACCGGCCCGCAGGGTGGAGAGGAACGCGTCCTCCTCGGCGTAGGCGTACGACGAGATCCGGTCGAACTCCGTCGCCACCTCCGGGTAGGACGGGGACATGCAGTCCCGGGCCACCGGCAGCAGTTCGGGCAGCGCCCGCTCCTGCCAGCCGAGCAGCCGCATCGCCCGGATCGCCCGCCGCATGATCCGGCGCAGCACGTAGCCACGCCCCTCGTTGGCCGGGGTCACCCCGTCACCGATCAGCATCAGCGCGGTCCGCACGTGGTCGGCGACCACCCGCAGCCGTACGTCGTCCGGGTGCGACTCGCTCGCCGCGTGCCCGGAGTGCGCCCCGTACCGCCGGCCGGTCAGCTCGGCCGCCCGGTCCAGGATCGGCCGCACCTCGTCGATCTCGTAGAGGTTGTCGACACCCTGCAGGATCGCGGCCATCCGCTCCAGGCCCATGCCGGTGTCGATGTTCTTCGCCGGCAGGTCACCCAGGATCGGGAAGTTCTCCTTGTCGGTGCCGGGCCCCCGCTCGAACTGCATGAAGACCAGGTTCCAGAACTCGAGGTAGCGGTCCTCGTCGACCGCCGGCCCGCCCTCGCGGCCGTAGGCCGGGCCCCGGTCGTAGTAGATCTCCGAACACGGCCCGCACGGCCCCGGGATCCCCATCGACCAGAAGTTGTCCGCCTTGCCCCGCCGGACGATCCGCTCCGCCGGCACGCCGGTCTTGCGCCAGATCGCCTCGGCCTCGTCGTCGTCCAGATAGACCGTCGGCCAGATCCGCTCCGGGTCCAGCCCGAAACCGCCCTCGGCGACCGGCTTGGTGACCAGCTCCCAGGCGAGCGCTATCGCACCCTCCTTGAAGTAGTCGCCGAACGAGAAGTTCCCGTTCATCTGGAAGAACGTGCCGTGCCGGGAGGTCTTGCCCACCTCGTCGATGTCCGGGGTACGGATGCACTTCTGCACCGACACCGCCCGCCGGAACGGCGGCGTCTGCTGACCGAGGAAGTACGGCACGAACTGGACCATGCCGGCGTTGACGAAGAGCAGGTTCGGGTCGTCGATCGCCGGCAGCGGAGCGGACGGCACCACCGTGTGCCCGTTGGCCTCGAAGTGCGCCAGGTAGCGCCGCTTGACTTCCGCCGTTTTCATCTGGTGCCTTCCTCCGGAAACAACTCACGGTCGCCGATCCTGGGGTCCTCGCGCAGTTCCTCGAACTGGTCGTCGAACGCGACGCCCTCGGCGAACGCCTGGTGGATCTGCTGCTCACGCTCGGCCATGCCGTCCCGGACGTCGTCCGCGAAGTCCCGTAGGGACTGCACCAGACCACCGGCGGACTCCGCCAGCGAATTCGCGATGCCACCCGGCGTGTACGCCTGGGCGGTGCGGGTCAGCTTGCGGACGACCAGCGCGCCGACGGCCAGCCCGATGCCCAACCAGAGCAGTCGTTTCATGGCCTCATCCTTCCTCCGCACCGGCCCGGCGCCCGCGCCGGGACGCCGCCCGGCGCTGCTGCTTGATGGTGGTACGGACCTCGCGCTCCTGTTCGGCGTGCCGTCGGGCGGCGGCGGCCCTGCGTACGCCATACCCGAATGCGGCCACCTTGACCAGCGGGTTCGCCGCGGCGGCCGAGACCACGGTGCTCAGGTTGGCGATGTTGGCGGTGACGTTCTGGGCGTGACCGGTCATCGTGTCGATCTTGGCGAGCTGGATGTTCACCCCGTCCAGCGAGGTGTGCACCTGGCCCAGCGCGGTGTTCACGTTCTCCACCGTGACGTTCATGTTGGCGAGCAGCGGCGCCGTACGGTCGTTGATGTCGTTGATCGCCTGGGTCGCCGCGTCCACCGTGTTGCCCAGCCGCCAGATCGGCCTGGCCAGCACCAACACCAGCATCAGGAACGCCCCGGCCGCGACGAGCGCGGCGATCTGGCCGATCTCTCCAGCGTCCACCCGTGTCCTCCTCTATGCACCGTCTCGGAAATCGCGCGCGAGGCGTCTCACCCGGACGTCCGGCGCCGTGTCACGGCGGTTACCCGGAATGCCCTTCGGAGTACCAACCCCGAACCCTACCGTCGGTGACGACCACCGGCCTCACGACGGGGTCGGGGTGGGCGTCAGCCCGCCGAGCGGATCGTCGGTGAAGAGTGGATCCGGGTCCACTCCGGTGAGCGACGGATCGGTGGTGGGCTGCGGACCGATCCGCTCGTCCGCGATCGCGTTACGGACCTTGATCGAGACGAGCGCACCCTCGCAGTTCACCCCCTCCGGCCCGGTCGCGGCGGGCGACGGGGCCGCACCGGGGGCGGTGAGCGCCGGGTCGGGGCAGGCCGGCTGCCGTACCCACATGTCGAGGGTCAACTCGTCCCGCCGCCAGCAGGTGTAGTGCCCGTTGACCGGCTGTTCCGGGCAGAGCGCCACCTTCCACGGTCGCCACCCCTCGCGGGTCAGCGCGGCCTCGTAGACCTGCGCCGTCTCCTCCCACTTCCGGTCCGACTCGACGGTCCGCTCGCGGAAGCGGCACTCGATGAAACACCACCGGCTGCCGCTCACCCCGTCGACCGTGTCCGTGGCGGCCCAGGCCGGCACCGCCAGCGCGTCGAGGGAGTTGAACACCGGATCCCGGGTCGCGGCCCGGACACCGAAGTACGTCGGCAGCGCACCGAGCACCAGCAGGCTGGCCAGCAGCAGGGCGATCGTCTTCAACCGCCGCTGTTCGCGGAGCTGGCGCCGTAGCTCCGCCCGGGCACCCCGGGCCGGTTCCGCCGGCGGTTGCACCGGATCGGACCGGTCCGGTCCGCCGTCGGGGTCGAGGCCGGCGGTGGCCGGCGGCATGCCGGCGGAACGCATCGCCGCGTCCGGCCGAGGCGGGCCGTCGGGGCGGGCACCGCCGTCCGGACGTACCGGCGGGCGGGTGGGTGCGTCGGGCCGGACCGGCGGGTCGGGCCGGACCGCCTCGTCCCGGGACGGACCGTCCAGTCGGGCCGGAGCCGGACGGGGTGGGGCCGCCCGGCCGGCCTCGGCTGGCGTGGGGCGGGCGGGCGTACCTGCGCCCGGATCCCGGGTCGGCCCGGCCGGCGGCGCGGAACCGGGTCCGGGGTGGACCGGCACGGCCGGCCCCCGGGCCGACGCCCGAGCGGGGCCGCCGGGCGACCCGGCAGGACCGGGGCGACCCGGTACGCCGCCGTCGAAGGCGGTACCGCCCGGTCGACCGGCCGTGCCGCCGTCGACGGGCGCACCGGCACGGCCGGCGGTCGGGCGGCCGGCAGGACCGTCGCCGCGAACCGGCCCCGGTGCCGGCGGGCCGCTCCGGTCGGCCGGCTCGACGGCGTACCTGCCGCCCGGCGCAGCGCGCCGCTCCGCCGGTTCGACGGGAGGCCGGCCGAGCCCGGCGGCTCGGGGCGCCCCTGGCTCGCCAGCCGGTTCGACCAGGCGGGGGACGCCGCCGCGCGTCGACGCGGTGCGGGGACCACCCGGCACCGGCGCAGCACCGGCTCCGGACGGGCTTCCGGTGGGGGGAAGATCACCGCGTGGCCCGGCGCCGGCCGGTGGTGCGACCGCGCCGTGCCGCCCCGGTACGACCGGTGGCGGCCCACCGTGCCGCCCGCCGCCGCCCGTACCTTCGGTGCCGAACGGCGGACCGGAGGGGCCCGCGCCGGAGCGGCCCCGGGCGACCCGGCCGCCGTCCCGGAGGTCCTCGGTCGACGGTGCCCCGTGCCGGGCCGGTCCCGGCTGCCCGCCGTCGATGCTGTCCGGCCCGGACGGTGGCCGGTTGGCCGCCCTGCCCGGCCCGCCCGCCGAACCGCCTACCGGTCCCAGCCCGGTGACCGGACCTGGTCCGCCGGCCGACCGGCCGCCCCGCTCTGCCGAACCAGCCGGAATCGGCGGAGAACCGGGCGCACCGGCATCGGACGCCGGAGCCGGCGGCCCGTATCCGGCGGCCGGGGTGACCGGGCGGACCCCGGACCGGCCGGCCTTGCGGATCCAGTCCGCCGGCCGCTCCGGATGGCCCGGCGGGCGGGTCTCCCGCTCCCCGGCGGCGTGTTCGCCACCCGGGGCGGCCTGTGCCGCCACGCCGGGCGGTCCACTGACCGCCGCATGTGCACCGGCGCCGGTGGAGTGCGCTCCACCGGCCGGGTACGTCCCGCCGGCTGCGGGATGCGCACCGGGGTCTGCGGAGTGCGCCCCACCGGAGGCGTGCGTACCGGTCCCCGGGGAGTAGCCGCCCGGGCCGGAAGGCGTACCGGTGCCGGCGGCGTGGGCGCCGGAGGGCGGCGGGGCGGCACCGGGGCGGCGCGCGCCCAGGACCGGACCGCCGCGTCCCGGCCCGCCCGGGTCACGCTCGGGTGCACCCGGACGGCCCGGTGCGGCCGCAGCGGGCGGAACCGATGGCGCGTTGCCGGAGGCCGGTACGACGAACTCCCCGCCGGTGGGCGCGGCCCGTGCCCCGAACCGTCCGCCGGGACCGGCCGGGCTGCCCGGACCGGCGAAATCACCGGGCGCGAGTCCGGCCGACCGGCCGTGCCGGCCGTCGCCGGGTTCGGTGGGCGGCGCCCCCCGGCGTGCCGGGGACGGCTCCTCGCCCCGGGCACCCGCTGCCCGCCGCCCCGCACCCGGTTCGACCGGGGCGGCGCCGTGCCGCGGCTGGTGCCCGGCGGACGGTACCGGCTCACCCGGCCACGGTGTGGCGCCGGGCCGCACCGCAGGCTCGCCCCGGTCACCGGCCGGGCGACGCTCCGGTGGCCCGGACCAGGCCGTCGGGTGGACCGGCTCGGCCGCGCGACCCGGCCGACCGAGCGGCGGCGCCGGCACGACCGGCGGCACCACGGACGGCGGCGTCGGCGGTACGCCCGGGGGCCTCGGCTCGGCGCGCGGCGGCTGGGGCCCGGCGCCCCGGGCGGGCTGGGCCGGGTCCGGCGGCTCCGCTGCCCGCCGGGGCGGTACCGGTGCTCCCGGCTCCGGCTCGTCGCCCCGACGGCGACCAGGGCCGGCGATCGGATCCGCCGACGGCGCGCCGGGGGGCGGCACCGATCCGGTGTCGTCCGGTCCCGCCTCCGGCAACCGCTCGTAGGCGGCGGGGACCCGGGCCGGCGGGTCAGCCGGGCTGGTGCCGTCGGCCGGACCGATGTCGACCTTCTGCTCCTTGGCGGTACGCAGGTCGGTGATCCAGCCCAGCTCCTCGCCGCTGACCTCGGGCTCCGCGGGCGGAGCCTCCTCCGACCTGCCCCGGCCCCAGCGGCGTCCCTTGCCCCGTGGTTCCCGCCGCTCGTCGTGGCCGTCCTCGCCCCGGTCCGAACCGCGCGATCTCACTGGTGTTCCTCCCCCTCGGATGTCCCGCCGCCATCTGCTGTCACCGTGCCGTGCCCGGCGTCCTCCGGCACCGCGCCGCGCCCGGGATCTTCTGTCGCCCTGCCCGGCACCGCATCGTCCGGCGCCGCGCCGCTCACGGCATCCTCTGGCACCTTGCCCGGCACCGCATCTTCCGGCGCCGCGCCAGCCGCCTGACGACCTCGACGGGCGCGGCTGCCGCCCACGGCACCCTCGGGCACCTTGCCGTGCACGGTCTGCTCCGGCACGCTGCCGGACGACGCCGCTGCCGTCGGCCCCCTGCCGGGTCCGCCCCCACCCCCGGCCCGCTCCCCGGCGCCTGTGGGCACTTCTCCGTCGGCGCCGGGCGGGTGTGCGGCCTCGCGGGCCGGCAGGCGTACGCCGTCGGTGGGCGGCGGTGCGGGCTGTCCCCGGACGATCCGGCGCAGCAGTGGCAGCCGGGTGCCGACGGCACGCTCCGCACCGTGTCCGCTCGGCCGGTAGTAGTCCACTCCGACGAGGTCGTCCGGGGCATACTGCTGGGTGACCACCCCCCGGTGGTCGTCGTGCGGATAGCGGTAACCGGTGCCGTGCCCCAGCCCGCGCGCTCCGGGATAGTGGGCGTCGCGCAGCGCCCGGGGCACCGAACCGCCCCGACCGGCCCGTACGTCGCCGATCGCCGCGCCGATCGCCGTGGTCGCCGAGTTGGACTTCGGTGCGGTGGCCATGTGGATCACGGCATGGGCGAGGTTGAGCTGCGCCTCGGGCAGGCCGACGTACTCCACGGCGTGCGCCGCGGCGGTGGCCACGCTCAGCGCGGTGGGGTCGGCCATCCCGACGTCCTCACTTGCGAAGATCACGATCCGCCGGGCGATGAACCGGGCGTCCTCGCCGGCCACCAGCATCCGGGCCAGCCAGTGCAGCGCGGCGTCCACATCGGAGCCCCGCATGCTCTTGATGAACGCGCTCACCACGTCGTAGTGGGCATCGCCGTCCCGGTCGTAGCGCACCGCCGCCACGTCGACAGCCTGCTCGGCGGTGGCCAGGTTGATGACGGTCTCGCCCAGCGCCGTGGCCGAGCCGGCCGCCGCCTCCAGCGCGGTGAGCGCCTTGCGCACGTCTCCGCCGGCGAGCCGGACCAGGTGCTCCTCGGCATCGGGGGCGAGGGTGAGCGCGCCGGCCAGTCCGCGCTCGTCGGCGACGGCGCGGCGGAGCAGACCCCGTACCGCGTCGTCGTCCAGCGGTTGCAGGGTGAGCAGTACGCACCGGGACAGCAGCGGCGAGATGACCGAGAAGTACGGGTTCTCCGTGGTCGCCGCCAGCAGGGTGACCGTACGGTCCTCGACCGCGGCCAGCAGGGAGTCCTGCTGCGTCTTGCTGAACCGGTGCACCTCGTCGATGAACAGCACCGTCGGGCGCCCGCCGGCCCGCCGCTCGCGACGGGCGGTGTCGATCACCGCACGGACGTCCTTGACCCCGGCGGAGAGCGCCGACATCGCCACGAAGCGCCGCTCGGTGGCGTGGGCCACCAGGTGGGCGATGGTGGTCTTGCCGCTGCCCGGCGGCCCCCAGAGGATCACCGACATCGGTGACGTACCCGTCACGAGCTGTCGCAGCGGCGCGCCGGGCGCGAGCAGATGGTCCTGTCCGACCAGCTCGTCCAGGCTGGCCGGACGCATCCGGACCGGCAGCGGCGAATCGACGGAGGGTACGGTGAAGCCGTCGACGGCGGTCCCGGCCGGCGCGGAGCGCCCACCGGCGGGATCGACGAGAGAGAATAGGCCGTCGGACTCCATCAGGAAGACATTACCGGCCCGGTTTCCGGTGCCGGAAATGCACCGATAACCGGGCCGGTCGTGATTCCGACGGACATCAGCCCCGACCTGGCCGGCGGCCCCGGTACCACCGGCCACCACCGCCGGCGGTGCCCGGGCCCCGGCCCACCCCGGCGAGGTAGAGGGCGAGGCAGAGCAGTCCGATCAGCACCAGGGTGGGGAAGTTGAACAGGTCGGGCGCGCCCAGGTTCTCGTCGAACAGATCCAGCAGCAGCGCAAGGGCGAAAACTCCGGCGGCGATGTAGGCGAGCATGCGTTCCTCCCGGCGGGGGTCCCAGTAGGTCGGCCAGGATGTACCCGACGGCGCCGCCGGCCAATCCACCGGCACCGGACGGCTCCACGCGTGGCTCGGCTGCACCGGCCCGCCCGTCCGGACCTCGGTGGCGGTCGGTCAGGCGACCGGCTCCGGCTCGGCCGGCTCTGGTCGGGCCGGAGGGGCCGCACGGCGGGTCGCCCACCAGGCGGGCAGGTAGAGCGGTGCAGCGGCGGCCAGTACGACCCCGCCGACCACCATCGCCGTGCGCACCGAGGTCGCCGCGGCCAGGGAGGTGAGCACGACGCCGCCGAGCGCGCCGGCCGGCTGGGCCACCATCGAGTTCAGCGAGATGACGCTGTTCCGGTACGGGCCGTCGACCTGCCGGTGCAGCAGTCCGGAGTGCAGCGGGTTGGACGCGCCGTGCACGGCGTAACAGAGCAGGTAGGCCGCGATGATCCCGACCGGCCCGGCGAGTAGTCCCATCGCGACAACCGTGGCCCCCTGGAGGATCCGGAGCAGCCCGGCGCTGAGCGGCACGCCCAGCCACCGGCTCGCGTACGCGATCACCGCCGCGCCGCCCGCCGAGGCGAGCCAGGCCACCGAGGCGGTCGGTCCGAGCAGCGCCGCCGCCCGGTCCGGGTCGCCCAGCACCTCGGCGAGCCGGACCGGCAGCAGCGCCTCGAAGGTGACCATCCCGAAGCCCCAGAACAACTCCACCGCGATCAGCGCGAGCACGATCCGGGAGCGGCGGACCAGTCCGAGTGCGCCGCCGATCACGCCCGGTACTGCCCGGAGCGAGGTGCGCAGCGCGGCGACACCGGCGGCCGGGCGCACCTCCACCAGCAGCAGGAGCAGGGCGACCAGGCCGACGACCTCCAGGGCGATCGACGCCAGCACCGGCAGGCTGAGCGCGCTGACTCCGCCGAACGGACCGAGCGCGACGAGGCCACCGCTGAGCAGCGCACCGGCGCCGATGCAGACACCGAGGACGACTCCGCCGGCACTGAGTCCCCGCTCGATCGGCGCCTCCGGATCGGCGGCCAGGGCGGCGTCGACGTACCAGGACTCGAGCGGGCCGCTGTCCAGGGCCCGGAAGATCCCCAGGAGTACGAAGGCGAGGAGGAACAGCACGAAGGAGTCGGCCACCAGCAGGAGCAGCAGCAGCGATCCGAGGTTGACCAGCCCGGCCGCGACCAGCAGGGGTTTGCGGCCCAGTGCGTCGGCGAGCCCGGCGGTCGGCAGCTCCAGCGCGAGCACCACCAGTCCCTGCGCCGCGGCGACGACCCCGACCTGCGGGAGGCTGAGCCCGCGTTCCAGCATCAGCAGTATGAGCACGGGAATCTGCAGCCCGACGGGCAGCCAGCGCAGCCCGTGCAGGATCAGGTAACGCCGCCGGACCTGCCGGCCGGTCAGTGCGGTCACGACCGCTCCCCCTTCTCGGCGACGCCCCCGGCCAGGGGAATCGGCCCTCGTACCGGAAAGCTGTGCAGGTAGAGCAGAACCTGCTCGGTGCCGTCACCGGGCTCGGGCAGGTTCGCGCCGTCGACCGTCGGCACGGCGTGCCGGTAGCGGTCGACCACCGCGAGCAGTTCCTCGTTGAGCTGCCGCAACTGCGGCGGGGTCAGCCGGAGCAGCACGTCGGAGAAGCTCGCCGCGTCACGCCACTCGGCCGGGTAGTCGCGCTGCTCGGTGATCCACCGCTCGGTCAGGTCGGCGTGCAGCCGTACCGCGTTCCGGTGCAGCCAGTCCGCGGCGGCCAGCGCGTCCGGGTCGCCGGCGAAGTCGTCCCGGCGCCAACTGCTGAACTGGTGCGCCGCCCGCCACCAGCGCTGCCGTCCGGACCCCCGGTCCGGCTCCTCCACCACCAGCCCGGCATCGGCGAGCTGCCGCAGGTGATAGCTGGTGGCGCCGGTGTTGGTGCCGAGTGCCTCGGCCAGCCGGGTCGCGGTGGCCGGGCCGTCCGAGCGGAGTGCGATCAGCAGCCGGGCGCGCAGCGGATGGGCCAGCACCCGGATCTGGGTGCTGTCCAGGGTCACCACCGAGGGCGACTGCTCGGCAGGACGGGACGACTCAGGTTCCATGGATGCACAATAACTGTGCACAGATTCTATGCACAATAGTTGTGCATAGAATCTGTGCATGAGATCGGCACTCCGGCCGGAGCCGGCGGGCAGCGCAGAGATCAGGTGGGCGGGGAACAGCCGCGGAAGTTCAGCGGTCCGGCGTGGTGGGCGGAGCCGGAGGCCATACAGGCGTACCGGCCGGATCCGTGGACCCGGCCGGTACGCCGTCAGTAGGCACCGTCCCCGCCTCCCATCGGGAGGGCATCATCGCCCGCCGGTCAGCCGCCCGGGAACGAGTTCGGGTCGACCTCACTGGTCCGCGCGTTGCCACCCGCGACCGGAGTCAGCGTGATCGTCCAGATCGTGTACTGGCTGGAGGTGGTGGTGAACTTGAAGGTGTCCTCGAAGCGCTGGAAGTTGCAGTTCCGGCTGAACGCCTTGGCCCGGCCGTCCCAGTCCTTGCCACCGGTCATGTAGATCCGGTAGGTGCCGTCCTTGATCGAGGAGACGGTGTGCTTGCCCTTGGCCCGGACGTAGACGCTGACCGTCGGGGTCTTGGCGCTGCCCAGCACCAGGTTGATGACCGCATCGCTGCTGCCGCCATTTTCGATCTTGAGCTGTCCCTGGCCGCTGCGCACCCGCTTGAGGTACGCGCCGTTGCCCAGCCGCCGGTTGCTGTCCGCCGTCTTCTTCGGTACGAACGTGCCGACCTGGTACGGCTGCGCCGGGTCCGCCGCCGCCAGCGCCTGCTGCGCGGTGCGTACGTCTTCGGCGGCCGGGTCCCGGCTGAGCCGGGCCAGCGCCGACGAGCCGAGGCAGACCTCACCGGCCCCGGCGGCGGAGCCGGTCTCGGTGATCGAGTCGACCATGCCCTCCAGCCCGCGCAGCAGGTCGGCGTGCGCCGTCGCGGCGTTCTGCGGGGGCACCACGCCGGACAGTGCGGTGATCTGCTGGTCGAGCGCCCGGCCGATGGTGCCGGCGGCGGTACCCACCGCCTTGGGGTTCTTAGCCGCGCCGAGCTGGGTGAAGCCCGGCGCCACCGCCTTGTCGACCTCGGCGAGCAGCACCTGGTATTCCTGGGCGCTGATCGGCGCGGCGCTCGGCGAGGGCTCCCCGCCCTGGCCGGAGGCCGTCCGGCCCGAGGTCGACCCCTCGGAGTCCCGGTTACCGGCCCAGATCAGCAGCGGCACGGCCAGCGCGACCAGCAGGACCACGGCGACGGCACCGCCGACGATGGCGATGATCTTGCCGCGCCCGGACTTGGCGGGCGGTGGCGGCGGAAACGCACCGAACTGCGGCGGCCCACCGAACGGCGGCCCAGGCGGGCCGGCTCCGAACGGCGCGGTCGGCGGACCTGACACCGGCGGCGGCGCACCGAACGGCGTGGTCGGCGGGCCCGAAACCGGCGGGGTGCCGTAGGGAGCGGTCGGCGGAGCCGAGACCGGCGGGCCGGCGCCGAACGGCGTGGTGGGCGGGGCGGAGACCGGCGGCGGTGCGCCGAACGGGGTGGTCGGCGGGGCGGAGACCGGCGGCGGTGCGCCGAACGGGGTGGTCGGCGGGGCCGACGTCACCGGCGGGACCGGACCGGGCGTACCGAAGGGGGCGGCTCCGAAGCTGGCGGGGACCGCACCGCCTCCGCCCGGCACGATCCGGATCTGGACGTACGCGTCCCGGGGCGGGCCGCCGGGCACGGTCGCCGGTCCGATGCCGGGCAGCCGCAGCACGGTGCCGTCACCGAGCCCGGCCGGGATCCGCAACGGGATGCTCTGGCCCGACCAGGGCAGGACGACGGTCTTGAGGACCTCGGATCCCGCCTCGCTCGGGTCCAAGTCGATGATCAAATCAGGGTTGGGCGCCATGGACCGAGTATGAGCATCCGAAGCAAATCAATTGCCGCCCACCCCCGGCCGTCCCGGGCCCGTCGCCCGGGCCGCTGCCTCCCGAGACGCCGCAGGACGTCCCGAGAGGCTTCGGCCCGGCTGTCTCAGGAGGGCTCGACCGGGGCGGCGACCCCGGCGGTGCCGCCGTGCGACGGTGCCGCCGGCTTCGGCTTGGCGTCGATGCCCGCCTCGGCCCGCTGCTGCGCGGTGATCGGGGTCGGCGCGCTGGTCAGCGGATCGAACCCGCCCCGGGTCTTCGGGAAGGCGATCACCTCGCGGATCGAGTCGGCCCCGGCCAGCAGCATGCAGACCCGGTCCCAGCCGAACGCGATGCCGCCGTGCGGCGGCGGGCCGTACTTGAACGCCTCCAGCAGGAAGCCGAACTTGTCGGCCGCGTCCTCCGGGCTGATCCCGAGCAGGTCGAAGACCCGACGCTGCACGTCGGCCCGGTGGATACGGATCGAGCCGCCGCCGATCTCGTTGCCGTTGCAGACGATGTCGTACGCGTACGCCAGCGCCCGGTCCGGCGCCTCCTCGAACCGGTCCACCCAGTCGGCGTTCGGCGAGGTGAACGGGTGGTGCACGGCGGTCCAGCCGCCCGCCCTGCCGTTCTCGGCGTCGGAGGCCGGCTCGAACATCGGCGCGTCGACCACCCAGCAGAACGCCCAGGCGCTCTCGTCGACCAGACCGGCCCGCTTGGCGATCTCGATCCGGGCCGCGCCGAGCAACTCCTGCGCCTCGCGCCGCTGCGCGCTCGCGGCGAAGAAGACCGCGTCGCCCGGCTTCGCCCCGACCGCGTCGGCCAGCCCGGCCAGGTGTTCGGCCGACAGGTTCTTGGCCACCGGCCCCCGGGCCTCGCCCGACTCGGCGTCGAGCACCACGTACGCCAGGCCACGGGCGCCGCGTGCCTTCGCCCAGTCCTGCCAGCCGTCGAGTTCCTTGCGGCTCTGCCCGGCGCCGCCCGGCATCACCACGGCGCCGACGTAGCCACCGGCGTCGATCGCCCCGGCGAAGACCCGGAACTCGGTGCCGCGCAGGTAGTCGGTCAGCTCGGTCAGCTCGACCCCGTAGCGCAGGTCGGGCTTGTCGGAGCCGTACCGGTCCATGGCGTCGTGCCAGGTGATCCGGGGAATCGGCCGGCTGATCTCGTGCCCGGCCAGCTCCCGCCAGAGCGTGGCGACGATCTCCTCACCGAGGTCGATCACGTCGTCCTCGGTGACGAACGACATCTCGATGTCGAGCTGGGTGAACTCCGGCTGCCGGTCGGCCCGGAAGTCCTCGTCCCGGTAGCAGCGGGCGATCTGGTAATAGCGCTCCATCCCGCCGACCATCAGCAACTGCTTGAAGAGCTGCGGGGACTGCGGCAGGGCGTACCAGGTGCCGGGCTGGAGGCGTACCGGCACCAGGAAGTCGCGGGCGCCCTCCGGCGTCGACCGGGTCAGGGTCGGCGTCTCGATCTCCAGGAAATCGCGGGAGTGCAGCACACCCCGGGCGAGCTGGTTGGCCGCCGAGCGCAGCCGCATCGCCCGGGCCGGGCCGCTGCGCCGCAGGTCGAGGTAGCGGTATTTGAGGCGTACGTCGTCGCCCGCCTCCACCTGGTCGTCCACCGGCAGCGGCAGCGGCGCCGCCTCGGAGAGGATCTCCAGCCGGTCGACCGTCACCTCGATCTCGCCGGTGGCCAGTTCGGGGTTGTCGTTGCCCTCGGGGCGGCGGGTCACCTCGCCGGTGACCCGGACGCAGTACTCGTTACGCAGCGCGTGCGCCGAATCCATCCCCTCACGGAAGACCACCTGCACGACGCCGGAGGCGTCCCGCAGGTCGACGAAGATGACTCCGCCGTGGTCCCGCCGGCGGGCGACCCAGCCGGCGAGGGTCACCGTGCGGCCGGCGTCGCTCGCGCGCAGGGTGCCGGCATCATGGGTACGGATCACGACAGGTGTCTCCTCACGTCTGTCCGGGCGGTCCGGGCTGCTGCCCTGACATTCTGTCAGGACGGTCCGGACCGCCCGGCGCCCCACCCGCCCGGTCCCCGCACACCGGCCGGGCACGCCCGCCGGCCGTCCGGCGCGTTCCGCGGGTTCCCGTGGCGGCCGGTCCCACCCACACGACGCCCGGTTCGTACGTGCGTTCGAGCGGGGTTAGCATGACCGCATGACGTCCGGTGCCTACCAGCCCTCGATGCTGGATCTCGCCACCGGCGACGGGATCGCCGGGGACGGCGCCGCGCTCGGCCCGCTGGCAGGAGCACTCCGTCGGCACGAGCTGACCTCCGGCGCCTGGGTCGACCATCTGCCCGGTTGGGTCCGGGGCTCCGATGCCGTGCTGCGCACCCTGCTCGACGACGTCGACTGGCAGGCCGAGCGCCGCCGGATGTACGACGGGGTGGTCGACGTCCCCCGGCTGCTCCGCTGGTACGCCGGCGGCGAACCGCTCCCGCACCCGGTGCTCGGCACCGCCCGGTCACGGCTCAGCCGGCACTACGCCGCCGAGCTGGGCGAGCCGTTCGTCACCGCCGGGATGTGTCTCTACCGCGACGGGCGGGACAGCGTCGCCTGGCACGGTGACACCCACGGCCGCTCGGCCCGCGAGGACACCATGGTCGCGATCCTCTCCTTCGGCTCGCCCCGGCCGTTGCTGCTGCGCCCGCGCGGCGGCGGCGCGAGCCTCCGCTTCCCGCTCGGGCACGGCGACCTGATCGTGATGGGCGGCTCCTGCCAACGCACCTGGGAGCACGCCGTGCCGAAGACGTCCCGGCCGGTCGGTCCCCGGGTCAGCGTGCAGTTCCGGCCGGTCGGCGTGGCCTGAGGAGGGCCCGGCGGAGCCCCACCACCGGGGACCCCGCCGGACAGCTCGACGCCGTCAACCCTGGTAGATGTCGTCGTGCCAGGGCCTGGTGTCCGAGACGAGGGTACGGATCTGCCCGATGGTGGCGTCCGGGGCGAGGATCGCCGCGCGCCATCGCCGGATCATCGTGGTCGCCTCCCGGACCACGGTCCGCAGTTCGGAAACCTCCCGGGTCGCCTTCTCCACCTGCTGCCGGGCGACGATCGTCTCCGCCTCCAGCTCCGCGACCCGGAGCTTGAGCGGTTGGACCAGGGTGAGTGCGGTGTCGGTAAGTACGTCGGCGGCGTCCGCCCGGAACCTGCGCCGTTGCAGCAGGACGGCGGCAGCCGAGGCGACCCCGCCACCCCCACCGAGGATGCCGATGGCGGAGAGCAGGATCTGGACCCAGGGCGGGCCCGACTCAGCTGGCACTGGAGCGGTCATGCCGCCCTCCTTCCACGGGTGTCGGTACCTCGACCGGGGCGTGCTGCTGGTGTGCCTGGGCCATCCGGTAGAGGTCCCGGATGATCTGCGCGCACCGCCACCACGAGGCGATGGCCACCGCGGCGATGAACAGACCGGCGGTGAGCCCCGCGCGGCCGGAGATGGCGAAGATAGCTATGGCGTACATCCCGGTGACGGCGCCGAACGACAGCAGCGCCCCGAGTTCCACGCCCATACCGATGGCGAGTTGCCCCCGCCAGGCGACCCCACACAGGCCCGCGACGCCGGCGACGATGAGGCCGACCGCCCAGACCTGTTCCAGCAGGGTGGGCATGGCGACCGAGACCGATCGGGGACGGCTGTCCAGCGCGACCAGGAGTACTCCGCAGACGACGGCGGTGGCCAGCGAGGTCACCTCGAACGGGTGCCGGCCGGAGACCACCCTGGCGTGCCGGATCCGCCAGCGCTGCCCGGGACGCGGGACCGTCCGCTCAGGCATGCCGGACCGGCCGGCCATTGTCGAACCAGACGTTGGACGCTTCCCAGCTCACTCCCTTATGGGCAACGCTGGTGACGATCCCGGTCCGGTAGTTCCGGCCGAACACGTTGCCCCGGAACACCACCGACGAGGCGGCCAGGTCCGGACGGATCCCGATGGTGTAGGTGCCGCCGTCGCAGTAGTTCCCCTCGAAGCGGAGGTTGTGCACGGCGAACCCGAGGGAGAGGCAGGAGTTCATCGTCTCCGCCGTACTCGGCCGCCAGGCGTCCAGCCGGTTGTGCCGGATGAGCACGTCGCCCGCGCCGATGGCCCGGATGCAGTCGTTGTGCGAACCGGGCTCCCCGGCCAGGTCGTGGATCCACGAGTCGACGACCTTGACCCGGGAACCGATCCAGAGTCCGTCCTGGACGGAATGGAGGTTGACCCGGCGCAGCGTGTAGTCGTCGAAGCAGACGCCGACCGGTGGGACTCCCCTGCCGTCGATCTCCACGTCCTCGACGACCAGGTTGACCGCCGAGTCGAAGGTCCGGATCGGAAAGGTGGTGCCGTCGGAGGTGATCCTCGACCGGCGGAGCGTGACGTTCCTGGCGTGCACGCTCACCCGTCCGGTGATGTTCAGGTCGCTGATCACCTGACCATCGCGACGCAACTCCAGGGAACCGGACGGGGTGAGGGCGGTGTCGGCCGGTACGCCGGTGGTGGCCGGCCCTGGCCAACGGGTCAGTGGTACGAGCGGTGCAGGCATGGTCTCTCCCGAACAGACCTCATGGGGTGCGGGTCACCGCGGCAGGTGCACGCCCTGAACGCGCTCCGCCCGCCCCGACGGGTCTCTACAGGTCACTGCCTGACCGCCGGCCGGGTCGCCAGGTCGATGATCGACGGACTCGGTCACCCCGGATATCACTCATGTTACAGATGTACCGGTCATGAGACATTTGCTCAGGCAGACAAATCACGGACAGCTCGGGGCATCCGCGCAGCGTGCGCCCATCGACGACCACTGGGGAGGGTTCCGGCCGAGCGGGCTCGGCGGGGTCAGCCGGCCCGCTCCCCGTGCTCGCGCCGCCGGGTCTCGTTCCACCGCTCGACGAGCGCGGCCATCTCGTCCTGGACGAAGAACAGGAAGTCGCGCATGTCGGCCAGCCGGGTACCGGACGGCGACACGTCGCCGCCGACCGCCAGTACACCCTGGTGCATCAGGTCGCCGAGTTTCTGGTAGACCCCGCTCTGCACGGCCGCCGTGTACCAGATGTCGTCCGGGGCGTGGTAGCGGTCCCGCCGGGAGTTCGGCACCGGCTCCCGCACCACCAGGTTGACGTGCAGCAGATAGCGCAGCGCGCCGGAGATCGCGGCGGCGCTGACGCCGAGCCGCTCGGCGATCTCCCCGGCGGTCAGCCCGGGCTCGTCGGTCACCATCAGGGCACCCAGCACCCGGGCCGCCATCCGGGGTACGCCCAGATCGCTGAAGGACAACGCGAACTGCTCGACGAAACGGCGTACGGCCTCCTCGTCCCGCGGAACGTCGGTTCGCGTCATTTTCGTCCTTCGCTCGTTTCTGAAGATCGTGTAATTGTGCCTCAACACCGCGTGAGCGGACCAACGCCTCCAGCCGCGCCCGTCGAGGCGCGGCTGGCGGGGCGGTACGGGCGGCCGGGGGCAGGTACCGGTCGAATGCCGGGACGGTACGGGTCAGAGTGCCAGGTCGCGGCGCCGGAACAGGGCCAGGCCGGCGGCGCCCAGCGCCACTGCCACCACTGCCAGCAGCACCAGCGGGGTCGCCGAGACCTCTGCGGACGGCAGTGCCGGTACGTGACTGAACGGTGAGACGTCCCGCACCGCCTGGGGCAGGTTGAGCAGCTCGCCGAACTGACCGAAGATCAGGCTGACGGCGAAGCCGAGCCAGCCCAGCCCGACGGCCAGCCGGGGCAGCAGGCCGAAGACCAGCACGACGTACCCGATCATGATCAGCGCCGGCGCGGTCTGCACCAGCGCGGCGGCGCCGAGGTCGGGCAGCCGGTCGGAGAGGTCGCCGGCACTCAGCCCGGCGACCAGGCCGGCCGAGACGCCCGCGAGCAGCAGCAGGAAGACCGCGCCCAGGGCCGCGACGAGCAGGTGGCTGCCCAGCCAGCGCAGCCGGCCGGTGGCGGTGGCGAGCAGCGGCTCCGCCCGCCCGCCGGCCTCCTCGGCCCGGACCCGCAGCATCGCCTGCACCACGTAGCCGGCCACCATCGCCCCGACCATGGCCAGCATCGCGGTGAAGAACGAGTCGGCCAGGGCCCCCTCGCCGCCGAGTTCCCGGATCGTCCGTGCCGCACCCTCGTTGCCGGCGAACGCGTCCGCCACCGTGCCGGCCAGGGAGCCGATGACCACCCCGAACAGGCCGATCGCGACGGCCCAGCCGAGCAGCGTGCCGCGCTGGAGCCGCCAGGCCAGGCCGAGCGGGCTGAGCAGCGCGGTGGCGGCCCGGGCCGGTCCGGGCCGGGCGGAGATCATGCCCATCCCGACGTCCCGGCGGTCGGCCAGCGCGAAGGCCGCTGCGAGCAGGGCGGCGAAGACCGCCACCGGGAGCACGAGCACCCACCAGCGGTCGTCGGCGAACGGCCGGACCAGGGTGGCCCAGCCGATCGGGGAGAGCCAGGACGGCCAGGCACTGGTCATGGTGTAGCCGTCCGGCCGCACCTCGCCGAACGCGTCGCCGAGTCCGCGTACCAGATAGGCGGCGCCGATCGCGGCGGCGGCGATCCCGTTCGCCGCCCGGGCGCCCTGGCTGAGCTGGGCGGCGACCGCCGCGATCGCACCGAAGGTCAGGCCAGCGGCGCCGACCCCGAGGCCGAACGCGATCGACCCGCCGGCCGGCAGGCCGTTGCCGATCAGCGTCAGCGCGAGCAGCGCGGCCAGCAGCAGGTTCGCCCCGGCGGTGACGATCATCGCCGCGGTCAGGCTGGCGTGCCGGCCGACCACCATCGAGCCGATCATCTCGGTACGCCCGGTCTCCTCGTTCTGCCGGGTGTGCCGGACTACGGCGAGGATGCTCATGAACCCGGCCAGCACGGCGAGGAAGGCGAGGATCTGGAAGGCCAGCATGTCGCCGTCGGTGATCCCGCTCGGCGCGTTGCGCAGCATCAGGATCGCCGGGCTCTCCGCAGCGGTACGCAACGCGGTGAGCCGGTCGGCCTCGGTCGGGAACTGCTCCTGCTCGGCGGCGTACGTGAAGGCGAGCAGCGCCGTCGTACCGACGATCCACAGTGGCAGTTGGATCCGGTCCCGGCGCAGCGCGAGCCGGGTGAGCCGGGCGGTGCCGGTGAAGGTGCCGGCCATCAGACACCGGCCAGTTCGTCGTGGGCTTCCCGGCTGCCGTAGTGCCGCATGAACAGCTCCTCCAGGGAGGGCGGCGAACTCGTCAGCGCGCGCAACTCGAAGCGGTGCAGGTGTTGCAGCACCGGATCCAGCTCGGCCGAGTCGACGTCGAACCGGGCGTGCGTGCCGTCCACCAGGGCGTCATGCACCCCGGCCAGCTCGACCAGCCCGGTGATCGGTCGGGCCGTCTCCACCGAGATGGCGGTACGGGTCAGGTGCCGCAGCTCGGCCAGGGTGCCGGACTCCACGGTCCGACCCTGCCGGATGATGCTCACCCGGTCGCAGAGCGCCTCCACCTCGGAGAAGATGTGGCTGGAGAGCAGCACCGTCCGGCCCTGCCGCTTCACCTCGCGTACGCACTCCTGGAAGACCGCCTCCATCAGCGGGTCGAGCCCGGAGGTCGGCTCGTCGAGGATGTAGAGCTCGACGTCGGAGGCGAACGCGGCGACCACGGCGACCTTCTGCCGGTTGCCCTTCGAGTACGTCCGGGCCTTCTTGGTCGGGTCGAGTTCGAAGCGCTCCAGCAACTCGTCGCGGCGCCGCCGGTCCAGCCCGCCGCGCAACGCCCCGAACAGGTCGATCGCCTCGCCGCCGGTCAGGTTCGGCCAGAGGTTCACGTCACCGGGCACGTACGCCAGCCGCCGGTGCAGCGCCACCGCGTCCCGCCACGGGTGCCCGCCGAGCAGGCTCACCTGGCCGGCGTCGGCCCGGAGCAGTCCCAGCAGCACCCGGATGGTGGTCGACTTCCCGGCACCGTTCGGACCGAGAAAGCCGTGCACCTCGCCGACGTCGACGGAAAGGTCCAGCCCGTCCAGTGCGCGGCTCCGGCCGAAGGACTTGACCACGCCGGAGACCGAGATAGCAGTAGTCATGGCGCCGACGCTACGCCCATTTCACAAGTTTGTGAAAACTCAGAAGCGTCAGGATTTCGTCAAGATGCCGGCCCTGGTCCGCCCCTCCGCCAGGCTCCGTCCGGCCCGTCCGCCGGGGCTCCGTCCGGCTGACCGATTGGCCCCGGCAAGTCGCCACCGGCGCGCGGTGGTCGTAACCTCATCGAAATCTCTGACTGACACGATCCGCTGAGTCCTCGCCCGCTGCGGAGGTGTAGATGTTCCTCACCCGTCACGAGCAAGAACGGCTGATGGTCCATGTCGCGGCCGATCTGGCGTGGCGCCGACGTGAGCGCGGGCTGCGGCTCAATCACCCGGAGGCGGTCGCCGTGATCACGGCGTTCCTGCTGGAGAGCGCCCGGGACGGGCGTACCGTCGCCGAGCTGATGGAAGCCGGGCGGACCGTGCTCGGTCGCGACGACGTACTCGACGGTGTTCCGGAGATGATCGCGGAGGTGCAGGTGGAGGCGACGTTCCCGGACGGTACGAAGCTGGTGACCGTACACGAGCCGATTCCGTGACGGGGGCGGGCGTGATCCCCGGCGAACTGCTGCCCGGTACGGGCGACGTGACGATCAACCCCGGCCGACCCGTCCGCACCCTGACCGTCGTGAACACCGGGGACCGGCCGGTCCAGGTCGGCTCGCACTACCACTTCGCCGAGGCGAACCCGGCGCTGGAGTTCGACCGGGCGGCGGCCTGGGGGCACCGGCTCGGCGTACCGGCCGGCACGTCCGTCCGGTTCGAGCCGGGCATCGGCCGGGACGTCGACCTGGTGCCGCTCGGCGGCGCCCGGATCGTCCCCGGACTGCGCGGCGAGTGCGCCGGCCCACTCGACCGGACCGAGCCGCCCGACCCCGGTGCTGCCGCCGCGGACCCCACCGGGGAGGTGTCGTGAGCACCCTGGACCGGCGCCGGTACGCCGCCCTGTACGGCCCCACCGTCGGCGACCGGATACGGCTCGCCGACACCAACCTGCTGATCGAGGTCGAACAGGACCACTGCGGGTACGGCGACGAGGCGGTCTTCGGCGGCGGCAAGGTGATCCGCGAGTCGATGGGCCAGTCCCTGGTCACCCGCGCCGACGGCGCCCCGGACACGGTGATCACCGGCGCGCTGGTGCTGGACCACTGGGGCGTGGTCAAGGCCGACGTCGGCATCCGGGACGGCCGGATCGTCGCGCTCGGCAAGGCCGGCAACCCGGACACCATGGACGGGGTCCACCCCGAGCTGGTGATCGGACCGGGCACGGAGATCATCTCCGGCAACGGCAGGATCCTCACCGCCGGTGCGATCGACAGCCACGTACACCTGATCTGCCCGCAGATCCTGGAAACCGCGCTGGCCAGCGGGATCACCACGATCATCGGCGGCGGTACCGGCCCGGCCGAGGGGACCAAGGCGACCACGGTCACCCCGAACCCCTGGTATCTGGGGCGGATGCTGGAGGCGCTCGACCCCTGGCCGGTCAACGTCCTGCTGCTCGGCAAGGGCAACACGGTCAGCGAGGAGTCGCTCTGGGAGCAGTTGCGCGGCGGGGCGGGCGGCTTCAAGCTGCACGAGGACTGGGGCACCACACCGGCCGCGATCGACACCTGCCTGCGGGTCGCCGACGCCTCCGGCGTGCAGGTCGCGATCCACACCGACACGCTGAACGAGGCCGGCTTCGTCGAGGACACCCTGCGGGCGATCGGCGGGCGATCGATCCACGCGTACCACACCGAGGGGGCGGGCGGCGGGCACGCGCCGGACATCATCACCGTCGCCGGAGCGCCGAACGTACTCCCGTCGTCGACCAACCCGACCCGGCCGTACACCCGGAACACCCTCGACGAGCACCTCGACATGCTGATGGTCTGCCACCATCTCAACCCGACCGTGCCGGAGGACCTGGCGTTCGCGGAGAGCCGGATCCGGCCGAGCACCATGGCCGCCGAGGACGTGCTGCACGACCTCGGCGCGATCTCGATGATCGGCTCGGACTCCCAGGCGATGGGACGGGTCGGCGAGGTGATCCTGCGTACCTGGCAGACCGCGCACGTGATGAAGGCCCGGCGCGGCGCGCTGCCCGGTGACGGCGCCGCCGACAACCTGCGGGCCCGCCGGTACGTCGCCAAGTACACGATCTGCCCCGCCGTCGCGCACGGCATCGACGGCGAGGTGGGGTCGGTCGAGCCGGGCAAGCTCGCCGACCTGGTGCTCTGGGACCCGGCCTTTTTCGGGGTACGCCCGCACCTGGTGCTCAAGGGCGGCATGATCGCGCTCGGCCAGATGGGCGACGCCAACGCCTCGATCCCGACCCCGCAGCCGATGCTGCCCCGGCCGATGTTCGGCGCGTACGGCGCGGCGCCCGCCGCGACCAGCCTCGCCTTCGTGGCCCCGGCCGCCATCGACGCTCTGCTCGGCGACCGGATCGGCATCCGCCGGGCGTTGGCACCGGTGGCCGACACCCGCTCCCGGGGCAAGGCCGACCTGCCGGGCAACGACGCCCTGCCGCGCATCGAGGTCGAGCCGGACACCTTCACGGTACGCATCGACGGCGCGGTCGTGGAGCCGGAGCCTGCGGTCGAGCTGCCGATGGCCCAGCGCTACTTCCTCTTCTGAAGGTTGACCGCCGTGACCGGACTCGCCACCCTGCTGGTGCTCGCCGACGGCCGGCTGCCCGCCGGCGGCCACGCCCACTCGGGCGGGCTGGAGGCGGCGGTGACCAGCGGCCGGCTCCGCGACCTGGCCGGGCTGACCGCCTTCCTGCACGGCCGGCTCGCCGGCACCGGCCGGGTCGGCGCGGCCTTCGCGGCGGCCGCCTGCGCCGCCGCGAAGGCTGACGACATCGCGAGGACCGACGCGCTCGACCAGGGGATGGACGCCCGCACCCCGTCTCCGGCGCTGCGTCGGGCCTCCCGGGCGCAGGGTCGGGCGCTGCTCCGGGCCGGCCGGGCGATGTGGCCGGTCGATCCGGTGATCCGGAATCCACACCATCCGGTGGCTCTCGGCGTGGTGGCTGCCGCCGCCGGACTCTCCCCGGCCGAGGCGGCGGTCACCGGGGCGTACGGGACGGTCAGCGGGCCGGCCAGCGCCGCCGTACGGCTACTCGGCCTGGACCCGTACGCCGTACACGCCCTGCTCGCCGAGTTGGCCGGCGTCTGCGACCGGCTGGCCGCGCTGGCCGTGGCCGGGGCGGACGATCCGGTCGACCGGCTGCCCGCCGACTCCACCCCGCTGCTGGAGATCGGCGCCGAGGTTCACGCGAGCTGGGAGGTGCGTCTCTTTGCATCCTGACCGACCCGACCACGGAACCGGCCCGCACAGACACCCGGACGGCGGGACACCGCACCAGCACCCCGACGGCGAGGTGCCGCACCGGCACCCGGACCCGGAGGTCGACCCCCATCCGCCGGTGGACCGGTCGGGCGGCTCCGTACCGGTCCGGGTCGGCATCGGCGGCCCGGTCGGCTCGGGCAAGACCGCACTGGTCGCCGCGCTGTGCCGGACCCTCGCCGACGAGCTGCGGCTGGCCGTGGTCACCAACGACATCTACACCACCGAGGACGCCGACTTCCTGCTCCGCAACGGCGTACTGCCGGCGGAGCGGATCCGGGCGGTGGAGACCGGTTGCTGTCCGCACACCGCGATCCGGGACGACATCTCGGCCAACCTGGACGCGGTGGAGGAACTGGAGGCCCTGCTGGGGCCGCTGGACCTGGTCCTGGTGGAGAGCGGTGGGGACAACCTCACCGCCACCTTCAGCCGGGGACTGGTGGACCGGCAGATCTTCGTGGTCGACGTGGCCGGCGGGGACAAGGTGCCACGCAAGGGTGGCCCCGGGGTGACCGGTGCGGACCTGCTGGTGGTGAACAAGACCGATCTCGCTCCGCTGGTCGGCGCGGACCTGTCGGTGATGGCCCGGGACGCGGCCGCCCGGCGCGGCGCGCTGCCCACGGTCTTCCTCTCCCTGGTGGAGGATCCGGCCGCGACGGCGGTCGCCGACTGGATCCGGACGCTGCTGCCGGCACCGGCGGTACCGGTGGACGACCACCCGGGGCACCGGGGCTGATGCGGGCACTGGCCCGGATCGTCGCCGAGGCCGACCCGCTGCGGGGGACCCGGCTGACCGTGCTGCGCGGCGAACCGCCGCTGCTGCCCCGGCGGACCGGACCGGTCGGCCCGGCGGGTCCCGGGCGCGAGGTCCAACTGCACCTCGTCGGCGGGGCGGCCGGCCCGCTCGGCGGCGACCGGCTGCGGATCGAGATCGAGGTCGGGCCGGGAGCGCGGCTCTGCGTACGGAGTGTGGCCGCGTCGCTGGCGCTGCCGGCGCGGGACGGTGCCGAGTCCCGGCTCGTCGTACAGGCCCGGGTGGCGGCCGGTGGACGGCTGCGCTGGCTGCCCGAGCCGCTGATCGGGGCGGCCGGCTGTGCACACCGGACCACCTGCGTCGTCGAGCTGGCCGAAGGGGCGGCGCTGTGCTGGCGCGAGGAACTGGTCTGCGGCCGGCACGCCGAGCCGGTCGGCGACGTACGGCTGGAGATGACGGCGCGGTACGGCGGTCGTACCCTGCTCCGCAACGATCTCGTTGTCGGACCCGGTGCCGCCGGCTGGTCCGGCCCGGCGGTGCTCGGCGGCGCCCGGGCGGTGGGCTCGGTGCTGATGGTCGACCCGGCCTGGACCGGATCTCCGCCACCCGGGCCGGCCGGCTACGACTCGGCGGTGCCACCCGGACCGAACGCGCCGGACCGGGCCGGGCCGTCGGGTGGGGCAGCGCCGGAGCCGGCGGCCGGTACGGCCGGTGCGGCCGGGCCGGTGCGGCCGGAGCCGGCGGTGGCGGCGGCGGTGCTGCCGCTGGCCGGTGGGCCGGCCGTGCTGGTCAGTGCGGTCGGCGCGGACGCACGGGCGGTCCGGACCCGGCTCGACCGGGCACTCGGCTGGCCAGCCGGCCGGCCCTAGCCGACCACCGAGTCAGTTCCGCCCGGGCTGACGCCCTGGCCGACCGGCCGATCCCGAAGGCAGCTCGGAGATCGGCCGCACCGCGCACCGGGACGATGCCAGCGAATCGGAGTCGGCCAATCCCCTCGGCCTCCAGCGGTCGCCGGAGGGGACGGCGGGAGCGGCGAGCAGAGCGGCATATCGACACGTACCCGAGCATGCTGTCACGTAGGGTGACGACATGCCTGCGGTGCCCTGGTGGGCGGTCTTCTCGGCGGCAGCGCTCCCGATGCTGCTGGTGATCGGATGGACCACCGCAGCCGTGCGGCAACCGCCCGGGTACGACCCGTGGGCGGACACTGTCAGCTCGCTCTCCTCGTACGGGATGCTCGACCGGCAGATCCTGGTCGGCTGCCTCGCCGGGCTCGGGGTGGCCCACCTGGTCACCGCGATCGGTCTGCGCCCGGTCCGCGCCGCCGCCCGAGTGCTCTACGGCAGCGGCGGGGCGGCCACGATCCTGGTGGCGGCGGTGCCGAAGACCGACTCCCAGACGCCCCGGGTGCACGGGGTCGCCGCCGTGGTCGCCTTCGTGGCGCTGGCGGCCTGGCCGGCGGTGGCTGCCTTGCCGGTCCCCTGGCGCGACCGGAAGAGGTACCGGCAGGGCGCGTCCCGGCACGACCGGCCGGGCGCCGACGCTCCGCGCCGCTCTCCCGTGGACCAGGCGGCGGACCGATCCGGCCGTCACCATGGCCGCGGCGTACGCGGCGAGCCACCCGCAAGGGCTCGGCCGGCTCGCCAACCCGCTCGGCCGTGGGTGCTGCGTCCGGCGGCCGGCGGCGCGGCCTCGCTGGTGATGCTCGGCTTCGGGCTGTGGTTGGCACTGCAACTGCCCGACGGCGGCTGGGCGGGGTTGGCCGAACGGCTGATCGCCGGCACCGAGGCAATCTGGCCGCTGGTCGTGGTGTTGACCCTGCTCCGCCGGCCCCGCCGGCGACCGGCGACGGCACCCGGTTGACCGTGATTGCGATCGACCCCGTCGACGGGAATGAAATGACGGCACCCGACCCGGGACCGGACCCACGTGGGGACGACGACACCCGCCCCGGGACGGCGAGGCCGGTCCCGGTCACGCCGATCGGCGTGACCGGGAGGGCGGGTGCCGGCCGTTCGCCGGACTACCGCCGAGGATCCCGATCACGCCGATCGATCGCCGGCCCGGATCAGCTCAGTAGATGCTCACGCCGTACGCGTTGAGCGCCTCGACCACCGGCTGGAAGAACGTCGTGCCGCCGGTGCTGCAGTTGCCGCTGCCGCCCGAGGTCAGGCCGAGCGCGGTGTTGCCGGCGAAGAGCGGGCCGCCGCTGTCGCCCGGCTGGGCGCAGACGGTGGTCCGGATCAGGCCGGAAACGGTGCCGCTGCCCTGGTAGGTGACGGTGGCGTTCAGCGCGGTCACCCGGCCGCTGCGCAGCCCGGTGGTGCTGCCGCTGCGCTGCACCGACTGGTTGACGGTCGGGTTGGCCGCACCGGTGATGTCCCGGTAGCCGCCGTAGAGGTAGACGTCACCCGGCTGCTGGGCGACACCGCTGGCGTACCGGACGATGCCGTAGTCGTTGCCGGGGAAGCTGCTGCCGGCCCGGGTGCCGATCACCGAACCGCCCGAGCTGGCCGACCAGTTCGCGCCGGCGTTGGTGCAGTGGCCGGCGGTGAGGAAGTAGTAGGTGCTGCCGCTGCGGACGTTGAAGCCCAGCGAGCACCGGCTGCTGCTGGTGTAGATCGCGTTGCCGCCGGAGATGGTGGTGCTCAGCGTGCCGGGGATCGACTGGATCCGGACGGCGCCGCCGAAGCGGGCGGTGACGGCCTTGATCTTGGCCAGCTTGGCACCGGTGACCGTGCTGTCCACGTCGACCGCGACCTGGTTGGTGACCGGGTCGACGTACCACGCGGTGCCGGGGATCCTGGCCGACCGGTCCAACTCGGCGGTGACCTCGGCCAGTTGGGCGGAGCCGCGGGCGACGACCTTGGCGGTCGCCCCGGAGGCCCGGACCTGGCGGGCCGCCGCCTCGTCGGTCACCGTGACGACCATCTTGCCGTCGGCGCCCAGGTACGTCCCGGCGGACCGGGCGCCGAGCCGCTCGGAGAGCGCCGTCGCCGCCTCCGGCGTGGCGACCGGGGCAGCCTGTGCCGGTACGCCGATCAGCATGCCGGCGACGAGGGAGCCGGCCGCGGACGCGATCGCGACAAGGCGGATCGAAGACCTTGTGGGTCGCATGTAGAGCCTCCCAAGGGGGGTTTGGAGGTGTCTGCGCCGAGTTGGCACATCTGATACGAGTATTCAGACATCTAAGATCATGAACAAGGTGCCTAACATATCGCCTGCAACAGGGCGTTCGCCTTATGGTCATCTCCGTTGTGGAGACTCAGCCCGGTCTATATGATTCGCCCACTCCCAGCCGGCTCAGGCAACCGCGATCCGGAGGCCGCCCATGTCCGCTCCCCGCCGCACCGCCACCCTCCTGTCCACCCTCCTCGCCGCCGTCGTATCCGTCACCTCGGTCGGGCTGGTCGCCGGCCCGGCGCACGCCGATCCCGGTCCACCGCCCGCCTCGATGGCCAGCCTGGGTGACTCGATCACCCGGGGATTCAACGCCTGCGGCTGGTACGTCGACTGCCCGTCCCGCTCGTTCAGCACGGGCGACGATGCCGGAGTGAACAGCCACTATCTGCGGATCCGTGCGGTGAACCCGGCGATCGGCGGGCGCAACCACAACAACGGTGAGTCCGGTGCCGAATCCGCGGACATGGCCGGCCAGGCCGACGTCGCCGTCTCACAGGGCGTCGGCTACGTGACGATGCTGATCGGCGCGAACGACGCCTGCGCCAGCTCCGAGTCGGGCATGACCCCGGTGAGCACCTTCCGGAGCAACATCGACGCCGCGCTGGGCCGGCTCCGCGCCGGGCTGCCGAACGCCCGGGTGTTCGTGATCAGCGTGCCCGACATCCAGCGGCTCTGGTCGGTCGGCCGGGGCAGCCTCGCCGCCCGTACGGCGTGGTCCCTCTTCAGCATCTGCCAGTCGATGCTGGCCAGCCCGACCTCCAGCGCGCAGGGCGACGTGGACCGGCGCAGCCGGGTACGGCAACGGGTGGTCGACTACAACAGCCAGCTCGCCCAGGCCTGCGCCGCGTACGGGTCGAACTGCGTGTTCGACGGCAACGCGGTGTTCAACTATCCGTTCACGCTGGGCCAGTTGTCCGGCTGGGACTACTTCCACCCCAACGCCTCCGGGCAGCAGGTGCTGGCCGAGATCTCGTACGGCGCCGGATTCCGCTGGTAGCAGTCCTCGGGCGGGAAGGGTCGCAAGACCGGTCCGGCGCTTCCCGCCCGACTCTCGTCAGCGCCGGCGGTGTGCGCCGGGGCCGGGGCGGGGCAGCACGTCCCGGGGCGAGGTCACCTCGTGACCGTCCGCGCAGCGGAGCACGACCCGCACCTGCGCGGCACAGTCCCGGTGCACCGTGGTCAGCGGCGATCCCTCCGGGTCGGCCAGATAGCGGTCACCCCACTCCAGCACCGCCACCAGCACCGGCCACAGGTCGAGCCCCTTTGTGGTGAGCCGGTACTCGTGCCGCGACCGCGCACCCGGCTCCCGGTACGGCTCGCGGCGTAGCAGACCCTCGTCGACCAGCATGGCCAGCCGGTCGGTGAGCACCTGCCGGGGAATCCCGGTGCGCTGGCGCATGTCGTCGAAGCGCCGGATCCCGTTGAACACCTCGCGCAGCACCACGACGGTCCACCGCTCGCCGAGGATCGCCATCGCCCGCCCGATGGTGCAGTTGTCGACCGACCATCCCAGCGCCTCCGGTGCCACCATGTGACCTAGGCTAGGTCTCGTTGACAGACCCAGCAACCCCCTGGGAAGCTGCCCTCTGACCGGGCGAAACGGGGCGACGACGTGACCGAGCCCGGCGAGGAGACGACGTGACCGAGCCCTGCGAGGTCACCAGGCAGCACAGGTTGCCAGGTCATGGCGACGACGAGCGAAGCGAGGAGACGACGTGACCGACACGCGGGCGGGCCAACGCCACCGCACCTTCTCGTGGGCCGATCCGACAGACAGTGCGGCCCAGCTCGGGCGGCGGGCCGGACTCGACCTGCTCCGCGCGATGATCGCCGGCGAGCTGGCCGCGCCGCCGGTCACCGAGCTGATCGGGATGGGTCGGATGACCGCCGAGGAGGGCCGGGTCTCGGTCGAGATGACCGCGCGGGAGTTCCACTACAACCCGCTCGGCACGGTGCACGGCGGGGTGCTGTCGATCCTGCTGGACACCGCCGCCGGCTGCGCCGTGCACACCACGCTGCCGGCCGGGATGGGCTACACGACGATGGATCTCAACGTGAAGTTCCTCCGCCCGGTGACGGTGCAGAGCGGGATGCTGCGCTGCGAGGGCACGGTCATCCAGCGCGGCCGCCGGACCGCCCTCGCCGAGGCGCGGCTCACCGACGGGAGCGGCCGGCTGGTCGCGCACGCCACCTCGTCCTGCCTGCTCTTCGAGACCACCGAGGAGGATGCCGGGCCGGTCGCGACCACGTCCGGCAGCCAGCCCGGCGGCACGCCGGTCGGCTAGTTCGGACCGCCTCCGCCGGCCGACCTATCCGACCCGGTCGGGCGGCGGGCGGTAACCGACAAGTCCGTCCCCGGTCGCCACCACCAGCAGCCCGGGCAGCGCCACGAGATCGGTCACCGGGGCACCCACCTCGATCGTCCGGCCCGGTGTCCCCGGCTCGCCGACGGGCTGCCACCGCAGCACGCTGCCGTCGGCCGCCACCAACCAACTGGTCCGGTCGGCCTGGACGACGGCAAGCGCGCGTACCGGCCGGGTGGCGGTCAGCACGACGACGGGTTCGGGCGGCAGATCGTCCGCCATCGGCGCGACCGGACCGTCGGGCTCGCCGCCGGCCCCGGGCTGCCCGCCGCCGGGCCGGCCCGACCGCTTCGACCGGACCAGGTCGGTGACGTCGACGCAGCGGACCTGCCCGTTGCGGCCGGCCCCGAACACCAGGCCGCGCCCGTGGACCGTCCCGGTCGCCACGGCGTACGCGGCACCCCCGTGACCGTCCAGCACCGTCCACCCGGGCGACCCCCAGGCGTCGAGGTCCCAGAGTCGTACGGTGTCGTCCTCGGCGGCGGTCAACCCGACCGGTACCCCGGCCAGCTCGCCGATCGCCACCCCCCGGATCCGGCCGGAGTGCCCGGTCACCGCTCCGTCCCGCCGGCCGGTCGGGATGTCGACCCGGAACAGCGCGGCGCCGTCCGCCACCAGCAGCACCCGGCGGCCGTCCAGCAGCCCCGTGCCGAGCGGCCCGGATGGGGAACCGCCGGCCGCACCCGCCGCGTCCCGCGATTCCGGTCCCGGGCGACCCGCCTGGTTCCGGCCGAACGGCACCGCGCCGATCGGGTCCCCGGTGCCCGGGTCCCAGAGCGCGACGCCGTCCGGCCCGATCTCGGCCAGCACCGGGTGCTCGCCCGGCACCAGCACTGCCCCGTCCGGGACCCCGTCGAGCGGCAACTCGACCTCGGCCCCGGTCACGGGGTCGAATCCCCGGACCCGAGACCCGGACAACGCCGCGAGCAGCACCGGCCGCCCCGCCAGCCCGCCGACCGCGAGGCGACGCCCGGAAACGCCCGGCGGCTCCGGCGCCGCGCCGTCCTGGTCGCCGGGCGGCGGGTCGCGCCGGAACGGGTACGGGCGCTCCGGGTCCCAGACCCAGACCAGGCCCGCACCGTCCCCGGTGACCAGCATCGACCGCCCGCCGATCTCGACCGCGATCGTCCGGGTCGGCGCCGCCTCGTACGGGTAGCGGAACGCCTCGCCCAGTTGCCGGCCGGTCTCCGGCAGCCAGGCCCGTACGGTCGCGTCGTCGCCGCTCCACAGCACCGTACGCTCGCCGAGCCGGCCGGCCAGCACGGAGTTGACCTGGCCGGTGTGCCCGGCGAATGCCGGCCCGAGAGGTCGCCGGTCGCGCAGGTCCCAGGCCCGGGCCACCCGCCCGGCGGCGCCGAGCAGGATCGGCCGGCCGTGCCAGTCCGCGAACCCCAGCACGGTCACCAGCCCGGAAACCTCGAAGCCGTACTCGCCGAGCGACTCGACCCGGACGCCGTCGCCGTCGGCCGGCGTCAACTCCAGTCGCCACAGCGACACCCGACCGGCACTGGTACCGACCGCCAACACGGCGGCCTGGCCCGCCTCGGTCGCGGCCAGCACGCTGATCCGCTCGCTCCCGGTCCGCAGCGTGCGCAGCCGGGCACCCCGGTCGGCGCCGAGCGACCAGATCTCCAGGTGCGGCGATCCGCCGGTCAGCACCGCGACGGGGCGGCCGGCCAGCGTGACGGTGGCCAGGGACCGCACGTCGCCGCACCACTGCCGCCAGCGGGACCGGCCGCTGTCGAGGTCGCTCACCTGGAGGTAGCCGGCGCCGGCGCCGGAGACGACCAACTGCTCGCCGTCGATCCGGACGGTCGCGGACGCCCGCGCGTGGGCCCGCTCGTCCACCGCGCCGACCAGTTCACCGTCGGGCAGGTCGAGCACTACCCGGGCCCCGGCATAGCTGGTGACCAGTGCCCGGGGGCGTCCGGTCCGGTCGTCGGTGAAGCCGACCAGCGCGGTGACCCAGGCCGGCACCGGCTGGTACGGCCCGGGTCGCGCCGGCAGCGGTCGCGGTCGCCGGCCGGGCGGCCCCCAGATCCAGAGCGGCAGGCCGGTCCAGGCCGGTTCGCCGGCGGTAAGGCGGGCGGACCGCTCCGGCGTACGCCGGCCCGTCCCGTCGGTCATCGGCGGCTCGCCGTCCCGGAATGCCGCCCCTCCGCCGCGGCGACGGACAGCCAAAGGATGGACAGAGAAAGCAGGAACACGATTGTGGGGATCCCTCGTGGAGGCTCGGCCGGCGCCGGATCAGGTCGAGTGGAATCGAAGGGCGAATCGACCGGAATGAACGACGGAGAAATGATCGGACGACGTCAGCGCATCGACGATCACTTACCGCATCTTAGTCGGGCGGGCATGCCGGCCGGCCCCCGCGAAAGGAGCGGCATGCCCGACACGGGCGGCATGCCCGACACGGATGGCATGCCCGACACGGATGGCATTGCGCAGCCACGCCGACGGGAGACCCACCCGGATCCGGGACCGGGGTGACCCGATTCCCGGAGCCGGGCCAGATCCCCTAGACCGAGAGCAGTGAGCGCACCGACGGGTCGCGCAGGTCGCCCCGGTCGCCGGACCGGACCACCTCGCCGGCGTCCAGGATCACGAACCGGTCGGCGAGCCGCAGTGCCAGGTCCAGATACTGCTCGACGAGCAGGATGGCGAGCCCGAGTTCACTGTGCAGCCGCTGTACCGCCTCCTCGATCTCCAGGATGATCGACGGCTGGATGCCCTCGGTCGGCTCGTCCAGCAACAGCATCTTCGGCCGGCTGACCAGCGCACGGGCGATGGCGAGCTGCTGCTGTTGCCCGCCGGAGAGAAAGCCGGCCCGGCGCTTGCGCAACCCGGGCAGCGCCGGAAACAGGTCGAGGGCCTCGTCCACCGCACCCTGGCTGACCTGACCGGCCGCCTCCGCCGCCACCTGGAGGTTTTCCGCGACGGTGAGCTGCGGAAAGGTCTCGTGGCCGGGCGGCACGTAACCGAGTCCCCGACGTACCCGTTCGTGGGTCTTCAGCCCGGTGATGTCCTCCCCGGCGAAGTGCACCCGGCCGCCCCGGACCGGCAGTACGCCCATGATCGCCTTGAGCAGGGTCGTCTTGCCCACGCCGTTGCGCCCCATCACGCAGACCAGGGAGCCGGCCGGCGCTTCCAGGTCCACCCCGAAGAGCACCTGCGCCCGCCCGTACGCCACGTCCAGGCCCTGCACGGTCAGCATTTACGACGCCTCCTTGACCAGGTCGGCACTCTCCTTGCGGGTCCGGCCGAGATACACCTCCTGCACCCGGGGGTCGGCCTGCACCTCGGCCACCGTCCCCTCGCAGAGCAGCCTGCCCTCGTGCAGCACCGTGACGGTGCTGGCGAACCGGCGCAGGAAGTCCATGTCGTGTTCCACCACGATCACCGTGTGCTCCCTCGCCACCTGCCGGAGCAGCTCGCCGGTGCGGGCCCGCTCGTCCCGGCTCATCCCGGCCACCGGCTCGTCCAGCAGCAGCAGGCTGGGCCGCTGGGCGAGCAGCATGCCGATCTCCAGCCACTGCCGCTGCCCGTGCGAGAGCTCTCCCGCCGGCCGGTCCGCCAACCCGGCCAGCCCGGTGGTCTCCAGCGCCTCCGCCACCTGGTCGGCGATCCCCCGGCGGCGCCGCAGCAGGGTGCCGAGCGGGCGCCGGAACGTCGCCGCCAGATCCAGGTTCTCCAGTACGGTCAACTGCTCGAAGACCACCGACGTCTGGAAGGTACGGCCGATGCCGAGCCGGACGATCTGGTGCTCCCGCCGCCCCAGCAGTTCGGCACCGGCGAAGCGTACGGAGCCGGAGGCGGGTCTGGTCAGCCCGGTGATCACGTCGATCAGGGTGGTCTTGCCGGCTCCGTTCGGTCCGATCAGGAAGCGCAGCTCGCCGGTGCTGACGGTGAGATCGAGGTCGGTGATGGCCCGGAAACCGGAGAAGACCACGTTCAGCCCGCGCACCTGCAACAGCTCGGTCATGCCGGCTCCTCCCCCCGGTTGGCGGCCACCGCCGGTACCCCGGCCGCCGGGCGCTCGACCAGCGCGGCCGGGTCGACGGGGCCGGATCCGTTCGCCGCCGCCGTACCCGAGGCGACCGGGGCCGCCACGGCGCGGGGCGGGCGGCGGCGCCGGTGCCGGACGGCGGCCCGGATGTCGGCGGTGAGCCCGGCGAGCCCGCGCGGCGCCCAGAGCATCACCACCACGAACATCGCGCCCTGGAGGTAGACCCAGTTGTCCGCCGACTCCTCGCTGAAGATGGTCTTGGCGTAGTTGACCAGCAGGGCGCCGCCGACCGCGCCGGCCAGCGAGAACCGGCCGCCGATCGCCACCCCGATCAGCAGTTCGAGCGAGGCGACGATGCCCAGGTTGGCCGGGCTGAGCAGGCCGACCATCGGCACGAAGAGCGCACCGGCGATCCCGGCCATCCCGGCGGAGACGGCGAACGCGATGGTCTTCACCACGGCCGGCTCGTAGCCGAGGAAACGCACCCGGTCCTCGCCGTCCCGGACCGCGACCAGCAGTTGCCCGAAGCGGCTGCGCGAGAGCTGCCAGGCGAGCAGGAACATCGCCCCGAGCACAGCCACCACAACCAGGTAGAGGATCCGCTTGTCGCCCGGCTGGTAGAGGTCGAGGCCGTAGAACATCTGGAAGTTGGTCAGCCCGTTCGTGCCGCCGGTCAGCCCCTGCTGGCCGACCAGCAGGATCACGAACGCGGCGGCCAGCGCCTGGGAGAGCACGGCGAAGTAGGCGCCCCGGACCCGCTGCCGGAAGACCAGCAGGCCGAGCAGGACCGCGACGGTGACCGGCAACACCACCACCATGGCGAGCGCGAAGACCGGGTTGGCGAACGGCCGCCACAGCGCCGGCAGGCTCTCCACCCCGCTCCAGACCATGAAGTCCGGCAGCCCGCCGGGGCCGGCCTCGCGCAGTTTCAGGTGCATGCCCATGGCGTAGCCGCCGAGGCCGAAGAAGACGCCCTGGCCGAGGGTGAGCATGCCGCCCCGGCCCCAGGCCAGGCCGATCCCGACCGCGACGATGGCGTAGCAGAGGTACTTGCCGAGCAGGTCCAGCCGGAACGGCGAGAGTACCGCCGGAGCGACCAGTACCAGCAGCAGGCCGACCGCGACGAAGAGTGCCGGACCGGCCAGCCGCCGCCGGACCGGGCCGGCCGACCCGTCCGGCACGGTCGCCACCGCCCCGGTCACGACAGTGCCCGGGTACGGACGACGAACATCCCCTGCGGGCGGAGCTGGAGGAATGCGATGATCACGGCGAACACCACCACCTTGGCGAAGCTGGCCCCGTTGTCGACCCAGAATTCGACGAAGCTGTTCAGGATGCCGAGGGCGAAGGCGGCGATGACCGCGCCCCGGAGTTGCCCGAGGCCGCCGGCGACGACCACCAGGAACGCGTCCACGATGTAGTTGGTGCCCAGGGTGGGCCCGACCGGGCCGATCAGGGTGAGCGCCACCCCGGCCACCCCGGCCAGGCCGGAGCCGATGAAGAAGGTGAGCTGGTCGACCCGTTCGGTGGCCACCCCGCTGACCGCGGCGAGCTGCCGGTTCTGCATCACCGCGCGCATCCGCCGGCCCTGCCGCAGCCGGGTCAGGTAGAGCCAGATCGCCAGCACGCAGCCGACCGCGAGCATCATGATGAAGACCCGGTTGTACGGCAGCCGTACGCCACCGAGGTCGAGTCCGCCGGTGAGCCAGCCCGGGGCGCGTACCTGCACGTTCGGCGCGCCGAAGATGTCCCGGGCGACCTGTTGCAGGATGAGGCTGATCCCCCAGGTGAGTAGCAGGGTGTCCAGCGGCCTGCCGTAGAAGTGCCGGATCGCCAGCCGTTCGAGGATCAGCCCCAGCACGCCGGCGACGGCGAACGCCACCGGCAGGGCGACCAGCACCGACTGGGTACCGACCAGCGGTTGCAGCAGGTACGCGGTGTACGCGCCGGCCATGATGAACTCGCCGTGGGCCATGTTGATCACGCCCATCTGGCCGAACGTGAAGGTCAGACCGAGGGCGATCAGGAGCAGCACCGCTCCGATGCTCGCCCCGATCACCAGTTGGTTGAGTGTCGCCATGGCGCCGCGCCTCCGTCCCGGCTCGCAGCCGTCAGTCGGTCGTCAGCCGGGCCGGTGCCCGGTGCTCGGTCGCGCTCGGTGCCCGCCGGTCAGGAGAGCCCGGCGGCCCACGGGTACCCCTTCAGGTAGGGGTCCGGCTTGATCGGCTGGCCGGAGTTCCAGACCTCCTTGATCTGGCCGTCCGGCTGCACCAGCCCGATCCGGGCGGTCTTGAAGACGTGCTGGTTCTCGCCGTCGATGGTGACGGTCCCCTCCGGGGTCTCCAGCGCGATCCCGGCCGACGCCTTTTTCACCGCCTCGACGTCCACACTGCCGGCCTTGCGCACCGCCTCCGCCCAGAGGTAGACGGCGTTGTAGCCGGCCTCCATCGGGTCGGAGGTGACCTTGGCGGCGCCGTACTTGGCCTTGAACGCCTGCACGAAGGTGTCGTTCCGGGCCCCGGCGGTGGTCTGGTAGTAGTTCCAGGCGACCAGGTGCCCGGCCACGTTCTCCGGGCCGATGCCGACGACCTCCTCCTCGGCGACGCTGACCGAGACGGTCGGCATCGCCTCGGCGGTGATGCCGCTGCTGCGCAACTGCTTGAAGAAGGCGACGTTGCTGTCCCCGTTGAGGGTGTTGAAGACCGCGTCCGGCCTGGCCTGCTGGAGCTTGTTCACCACCGTGCTGTACTCGGTGTGCCCCAGCGGGGTGTACTCCTCGCCGAGCACGGTCATCCCGTTCGCCGCCGCGTACGCCTTGATGATCTTGTTTGCGGTACGCGGGAAGACGTAGTCGCTGCCGACCAGGAAGATGGTCTTCTTGCCCTGCTCCTTCAGGTAGTCCAGGCCGGGCACGATCTGCTGGTTGGTGGTCGCTCCGGTGTAGAAGATGTACGGCGAACTCTCCAGCCCCTCGTACTGGACCGGATACCAGAGCAGCGCCTTGTTGCGCTCGAAGACCGGCAGCATCGCCTTGCGGCTGGCCGAGGTCCACCCGCCGAAGACGGTGGCGACCCGGTCGGCGGAGATGAGCTTCTGCGCCTTCTCGGCGAAGGTGGGCCAGTCCGAGGCGCCGTCCTCGACGACGGGTTCGAGCTTCTTGCCGAGTACCCCACCGGCCGCGTTGATCTCTTCGATGGCGAGCAGTTCGGCATCCCGTACGGTCACCTCGCTGATCGCCATGGTGCCGCTCAACGAGTGCAGGATGCCGACCTTGATGGTGCTTCCACTGCCAGCTCCCGACGCCGTCGTCGGATCTTCGGCACATCCGGCCGCGGCCAGCACCATCGCCGCCGCGGCCAGCATGACCAGCCGGTTCCGTACGCCTCGTGGCATCCGCCTCCCCTTTCACCGGGCTGCTGCGTAGTGCCACGAACCGTAGGAATGAAGGATTTCATGAATCTGAGTGCATCGATGTCTGTCGTGTTAACGAACTCTCACAACGCAGATCGATCATCGGAGTCACGGAGCCGGTACGCACCCCGGCTATACATTGGGTGTATACGCGTGGTGTAGAGTCCCCGGACATGTCGATCGGACAGACTTTCCTGGGCCTCCTCGAGGCCAGCCCCCGGCACGGTTACGAGCTGAAACGGGTCTACGACGAACGGTTCGGCCAGGGCCGCCCGCTGCACTACGGGCAGGTCTACTCGACGCTGGCCCGGCTGCTGAAAAGCGGTCTGGTCGAGGTCGACGGGGTGGAGCCCGGCGCCGGCCCGGAGCGCAAGCGCTACGCCATCACCGAGGCCGGGGTCACCGACGTACGGCGCTGGCTGGCCCAACCGGAGAAGCCCGACGCCTACCTGCAGAACACCCTCTACGCCAAGGTGGTGCTCGGGCTGCTCACCGGCCGCGACGCCGCCGACATCCTGGACGTGCAGCGCGCCGAGCACCTGCGGCTGATGCGTACCCTGACCCGGCGCAAGGCCGACGGCGACCTCGCCGACCAGCTCATCTGCGACTTCGCGCTCTTCCACCTGGAGGCCGACCTGCGGTGGCTGGAGCTGACCGCCGCCCGCCTCGACCAGCTCGCCGCCACGCTCTCCGCCGCCACACCGGCGGTCCGGACCGACGCAGCAGCACCACAGACCGAGGCATCGGCGGCGCGGGCCGAGGCATCGGTGCGGTCCGGCGAGCCGACCGGACGCGGGGTGCCGGCATGAGCACCGGGGAACACCTGAGCACCGGGGACCAGCCGCTGCTGGCGGCGGTCGCGCTGCACAAGGCGTACGGGACGACTCCGGCATTGGACGGGGCGAGCCTGGCGATCCGGGCCGGCGAGGTGGTGGCCGTGATGGGTCCCTCCGGCTCGGGCAAGTCGACCCTGCTGCACTGCCTGGCCGGGATCGTCCGGCCGGACGCCGGTGCGGTGCGCTACCGCGACCGGGAACTCTCCGCGATGTCGGACGCCGAGCGCAGCGCGCTGCGCCGCAGCGAGTTCGGCTTCGTGTTCCAGTTCGGCCAACTGGTACCCGAACTGACCTGCCTGGAGAACGTCGCGCTGCCACTGCGGCTGGCCGGGGTACGCCGCCGCGAGGCCGAGCGCCGGGCGGCCGAGTGGCTGGCCCGCCTGGAGGTCACCGACGTGGCCGGGCAGCGCCCCGGCGAGGTCTCCGGCGGGCAGGGGCAGCGGGTCGCGGTGGCCCGGGCCCTGGTCACCGCGCCCCGGGCGGTCTTCGCCGACGAGCCGACCGGCGCGTTGGACTCGCTCAACGGCGAGCAGGTGATGCGGCTGCTCACCGGGGCGGCCCGGGACGCCGGGGCCGCCGTCGTACTGGTCACGCACGAGCCGCGGGTCGCCGCGTACGCCGATCGGGAGATCGTGGTGCGGGACGGCCGTACCCGCGAGACCGTGCTGGCGGACCGGTGAGCCGGCCCCGCGCCACCGGCTGGGCGGCCGACCTGGCCCTCGGGGCCCGGCTGGTCTTCGCCGGTGGCCGCAACGGGCTGCTCCGGACCCTGATGACCGCCCTCGGGGTGGGCCTCGGGGTGGCGCTGCTGCTGACCAGCACCTCCATCTCCACCATGCTGGACGGCCGCTCGGAGCGGACCGCCGCCCGCGACGACCAGTTCTTCGGTGTCGACCAGCCGCCGCCCGGCAACCGGACCCTGCTGGTCACGGCCGCTGACACCGTCTACCGGGACGAGGTGATCCGGGGCCGGCTGCTCCAACCGGATGGGGCGCATCCGCCGGTACCCCCGGGGCTGACCCGGCTGCCCGGCCCCGGTGAGCTGGTGGTCTCCCCCGCACTGGCCCGGCTGCTCGACTCGCCGGACGGGGCCCTGCTCCGGCCCCGGCTCGACCATCCCGTCGTCGGCACCATCGCCGACCAGGGCCTCTCCGGCCCCAACGAGTACGCCTACTACCTCGGCACGGACCGGCTCCGGCCGGGCGGCGGCACGATGCGGATCGACCACTTCGGTGCCGAGCCGAGCGGCGAGGGGCTGGACCCCGTGCTGATGCTGCTCGTAATGATCATCTTCGTGGTGCTGCTGCTGCCGATCGCGGTCTTCATCGCCGCCGCCGTACGCTTCGGCGGCGAGGCCCGGGACCGGCGACTCGCCGCACTCCGACTGGTCGGCGCGGACGCGGTGACGACCCGCCGGGTCGCGGCCGGCGAGGCGCTGGTCGGCGCGCTCTTCGGACTGCTCGGCGGTGCGGTCTTCTTCCTGCTCGGCCGGCAACTCGTCGAACGGGTCACGCTGGAGGGGATCAGCGTCTTCGCCGAGGACGTCCGGCCCAGCCCGGCGCTCGCCGTACTGATCGTGCTGGCGGTGCCGGCGGTCGCCGTCGCGGTCGCCCAGCTCGCGCTGCGCCGGATCGTCGTCGAGCCGCTCGGCGTGGTACGCCGGTCCGCCAACCGCCGGCGCCGGCTCTGGTGGCGGGTGCTCGTGCCGGTCGTCGGCGCCGCGCTGCTCGCCCCGCTGCGCGGCGGGATCGACCAGACCGGCGGCCCGGTCAACCAGGCTCAGGTGATCATCGGAGTGGTGCTGCTGCTGGTCGGGGTCGCCGCGCTGCTGCCCTGGCTGGTCGAGGCCGTGGTCCGCCGGATGCGCGGCGGCAGCGTCTCGTGGCAGCTCGCCATCCGCCGGCTGCAACTCGACAGCGAGTCCTCGGCCCGGATGGTGAGCGGGGTCGCGGTCGCGGTGGCCGGCGGGATCGCCCTGCAGATGCTCTTCGCCGGGGTCCAGCACAACTACGTCCGGGACACCGGCCAGGACGTCAGCCGGGCCCAGGCGATGGTCCTGGTCGGGGACGACCTGGGGCCGGACGCCGGCTCGCTGGCCGAACGGTTCCGGACCGTCCCAGGGGTCGAACGGGCGGTCGCCGTCCTCGACACCACCATCTCGCCGGTCGGCTCCACACCCGACGAGTACGGCGAGCGGCCCGGCGGCCTGCTGCGGATCGCGGACTGCGCGGAGCTGCGCGAACTCGCCAACCCGGACCGCTGCGTGGACGGCGACGTGTTCCATGTCGTCGACGAGCAGTCACCGGAACAGGTGAACCAGCCGGCACCCGGGCAGCAGGTGGAGATCGGTTTCCGGGACCCGGAGACCACCACCCGGTGGACCGTCCCGACCGATCTGCGGACCGTACCCGCCCGCACCGACCCGGCCGGCAACCAGTTCACCGGTCTGCTCGCCACCCCCGGCGCGCTCGATTCGGCCGCGCTGCGCGGGCTCAGGGGCAAGGTCTACCTCAGCATGGACCTGACCCACCCCGACCACATCGAACTGGTCCGCAACGTGGCGGCCGAAATCGGTCCGGGGGCCGACGTGCAGACGCTGCGCGCCACCGAGGAGGTCACCCGGTTCACCCAGATCCGCCGCGGGCTCTACGTCGGGGTGGTCGCCACCCTGCTGCTGCTCGGCGCCAGCCTGCTGGTCGGCATCCTGGAGCAGTTGCGGGAACGGCGCCGGTCGCTCGCCGTACTGGTGGCGTTCGGCACCCGGCGCGGCACGCTGAGCGCCTCGGTGCTCTGGCAGACCGCCGTACCGGTGCTGCTCGGCCTGGCCCTGGCGATCGTGCTGGGTACGGCGCTCGGCGGCATCCTGCTGTCCCTGGTCGGCCAGACGGTACGCCTCGACTGGCCCAGCATCGGCACCATGTCCGGGATCGCGGCCGGCGTCGTCCTGCTGGTGACCGGGGCGAGCCTGCCGGTGCTGTGGCGGTTGCTCCGGCCGACCGGGCTCCGCACGGAATGACCGCGACCGGGCAGGTCCAGCGCGGGGGACGGGTCCCCCGCGGTCGACCGGCGCTGACCCGGCCCGGTCCCGGAGCGGGCGCTCCCGGGACCGGGCCGCCCCCTCCCCGGTGTGGGTCTGTCAGGCCCCGGCCCGGCGGGCCAGCCGGGCGTCCCGCTTCTCCTCGAACCGGGCCGCCGCCCGGTCCAGCTCGTCGAGTTGCGCCGCCATCTGCTCGCGGGCGGCCTCGCCGTCGGAGTCCAGGCCGGTGACGTTCCAGACGTCCCACTGCCGCAGTACCGGCAGCAGCACGTCGTCGCGGTGCTGGCGCAGGTCGTAGATCCCGGCCAGGGCCATCGCCACCGACTTGCGGGCGAAGCCCTCGATGCCGTTGCCGGGCATCTGGAAGTCGGCCACCACGTCGGCGACCGCCCGCATCGCCTGGCTCGGGGCCAGCTCGAAGGCGGCGCCGAGCAGGTTGCGGTAGAAGACCATGTGCAGGTTCTCGTCCGCGGCGATCCGGGCGAGCAGTTGTTCGCAGCGCGGGTCGCCGGTGACCCGGCCGGTGTTGCGATGCGAGATCCGGGTGGCGAGTTCCTGGAACGAGACGTACGCCAGCGAGTGCAGCACCTCGTCGTCGTGCGGGTTGTCGTAGCCGGCGGACATGTGGGTCATCCGGGCCCGCTCCAGCGCCACCGGGTCGACCGCCCGGGTCACGGTGAGGTAGTCCCGGATCGCCGTGCCGTGCCGCCCCTCCTCGGCGGTCCACCGGTGCACCCAGGTCCCCCAGGCGCCGTCCCGACCGAAGAGCGTCGCGATCTGGTGGTGGTACGACGGCAGGTTGTCCTCGGTCAGCAGGTTGACCACCAGCGCGGTCCGGGCCACCTCGGGCACCGTGCTGTCCTCGGGCGCCCACGCCTCGCCGTCGAGGATCCCGTCGAAGGTCCGCCCCTCACCCCACGGCACGTACTCGTGCGGGAACCACTCCTTGGCAACCCGGAGGTGCCGGTCGAGATTGTCCGCGACGACCGGCTCCAACTCGATCAGCAGGGCGGTCTGGCCCAGCGGTGCGGTGGGGGTGACGGTCACGGGCTCTCCCTACGCTGGCGTAAGTTACGTTCGCGTAGGTTACGGCCGGCACCCCCGGTCAGGCAAGATCAGCCCACCGTCGGCCAGAGGTCCGCCGCCGGCGGCTGCCAGACGTCCGGCGCCGCCGCCACCTGGTCGCCGGAGCGGATGTCCTTCACCTCGTCGCCGACGCCGTCCGCGCCCGGGAACCAGACGTACGGGATGCCGCGCCGCTGCGCGTACCGGATCTGCTTGCCGAACTTCGCCGCCGACGGCGACACCTCGGTCGGGATGCCCCGGCGGCGCAGCGCGTCGGCGATCCGGTTGCTCTCCGGCCGGCGCTCCTCGGCCGCCAGCGCCACCAGCACGCAGGTCGGCACGCTGCGGGAGATCGTCAACGCCTCCGCACCGAAGAGCAGCCCGAGCAGCCGGGTGACCCCGATCGAGATGCCCACTCCCGGGAACCGGGCGTTGGCGTCGCTGGCGAGGTTGTCGTACCGGCCGCCGGAGCTGACCGAGCCGAACCGCTCGTACCCGCGCAACTGGGTCTCGTAGACCGTACCGGTGTAGTAGTCCAGGCCCCGGGCGATGCGCAGGTCGGCCACGCAGAGCCCGGGGGCGTGCGCGACCGCGTTCTCCATCACCGCGACCAGCTCGGCCAGCCCCTCGTCCAGCATCGGGTCGGTCACCCCGAGCCCGCGCACCGCGTCGGCGAAGGACGGATCCGCCGTGGCGATCTCGGCCAGCGCCAGGCACGCCTTGGCCTGTGCCTCGGTCGCCCCGGCGGCCTCGGCCAGCAGCGCCGCCACCCGGTCCGGCCCGATCCGGTCCAGCCGGTCCAGCGCGCGCAGTGCCGCCAGCGGGTCGGTCAGCCCGACCCCCCGGTAGAAGCCCTCCAGGATCTTGCGGTTGTTCACCTGGATCGTGATCGGCAGCCGCCCGTCGGTGCCACCGATCGGCAGGCCGCCGAGCGCGTCGCCGATCACCAGCGGGATCTCGGCCTCGTGGTGCGGCGGCAGGACGTCCCGGTCCACGATGTCGATGTCGGCCTGGAGGAACTCGCGGTAGCGCCCCTCCTGCGGGCGCTCCCCCCGCCAGACCTTCTGGATCTGGTAGCGCCGGAACGGGAACTGGAGCCGGCCGGCGTTCTCCAGCACGTACCGGGCGAACGGCACCGTCAGGTCGAAGTGCAGCCCCAGGGTGCCCTCGCCGGCGCCCGCCGGCCCCTCCTCCTGGAGGCGGCTGATCAGGTAGACCTCCTTGGAGGTCTCACCCTTGCGCAGGAGCTGCTCCAGCGGCTCGACGGCGCGGGTCTCCAGCGGCGCGAAGCCGTACAGCTCGAAGGTGCGGCGGATCCGCTCCAGCACGTACTGCTCGATCATCCGCTGCGGCGGGGCCCACTCCGGGAAGCCGGAGATCGGTGTTGGCTTGCTCATAATGCTCCTGTCGGATCTCGCGCCAACGCGCGAGCGGGGATTACCAGCCCCGGGTGGGCGCGACCCGCGGCCCGTCGAGGCCGGCGACCTCGATCAGGTACGGGTTGCTCGCCCGCTCGCGGCCGATGCTGGTCGCGGGGCCGTGGCCGGGCAGCACGACGGTGTCGTCGGCAAGCGGGAGGATCTTCTCCCGCAGGCTCCGCACCATGGTCGGCAGGCTGCCGCCCGGCAGGTCGGTGCGGCCGATCGACCCGGCGAAGAGCACGTCGCCCGCCAGGCAGATCTGCTCCGCCGCCCAGTCCACCCCGGGTGGAAGGGGCAGGTCGGACCGGACGGCCGGGCCCGCGCCCGGCAGCCGGAACAGCACCGACCCGCCGGTATGGCCCGGCGCGTGGTCGACGGTGATCTCCAACCCGGCCAGGGCCAGGGTCGCCCCGTCGGTCAGCTCGGCCACCTCCTCCGGCTCGGCGTACGGCAGCCGGCCGCCGAAGAGCTGGGCGAGGTCCATCGAGAGCGCCTTGGCCGGGTCGGCGAGCAGCTCGCGGTCGCCCGGATGCACGTACGCCGGAATGCCCCGGGCGCCGCAGACCGGCGCGACCGAGAAGGTGTGGTCGAGATGACCGTGGGTCAGCAGCACGGCGGCCGGCCGCAGCCGATGCTCGGCCAGCAGATCGTCGAGCCGGTCCAGCACCCCGATGCCGGGGTCGACGACGACACACTGTTCCCCGGGCGCGGTGGCCACCACATAGCAGTTGGTGCCGAAGGCGTCCGCGGGGAAGCCGGCGACGAGCACGTGGGCTCCTCCCATCCGACGGTCTCAGTAGCGTTTGGCCCTCAGGTCTCAATGTCAGTTTCGACCTCACCATATCGGGCGGCCCGCACGACCGACCGCTCATATACACCTGCCCCGGGAGGCGCCAGGAGACACAGTGATAATCTCCGATGGTTTCGGGGTGACCTCGTACAACACTTTCCCAGCGGTTACCCGTACACTCTGGCGGGCGTGTGGCGTGGCGCACTTGACGCCGGGGCGGCGGATCGTGCCGTGGCCAGGACGACCGCCGGCACGGCGACCTGAGGTAAGACGACGACCAGGGCACATGGAAAGGGGAGCGCGGGTGGCTTCCAGCAGAGACCGGCAGCGCAAACTCGCGCGGGCCAAGCTCGACCGGCAGATGGCCCGCCGGGCGGCCGCCGCCCGGCGCAAGCGACAGATCCGGGCCGGTATCGGCTCCGCCGTCGCACTGCTGCTGATCGTGCTGGGCTCGTTCTGGGCGCTCGGCGGTTTCGACCGTGACCCGGCCGACGACGCCGCCGCCCCCGAGACGTGCGCCTGGACCAGCCAGGACGCCCAGGCGAACACGAACCTGAAGGACGTCGGCACCCCGCCCACCCGGGACCTGCCCACCACCGGCACCCGGCCGATGACGATCACCACGGACCAGGGCGCCCCGGTCACCGTCGAGCTGGACCTGGCGAATGCGCCGTGTGCGGCGGCCAGCTTCAGCCACCTGGCCGGGAAGTCGTTCTTCGACAACACCAAGTGCCACGAACTGACCAGCGAGGGAGCGCTGCGCTGCGGCGACCCGAGCGGTACCGGCCAGGGCGGCCCGACGTACACGTTCTTCAGCGAGAACACCCCGGACGCCCCGGCGCCGAGCCCGTCCGCCGACCCGTCGGCCAGCGCCAGCCCGTCGGCGAGCCCGTCCCCCAGCCCGACCGCGACCACCCCCGCCGCGCCGCTCTACCCGGTCGGCACCGTCGCGATGATCGGCAACCCGCCCGGCGCCAACGGCAGCCAGTTCCTGATCTTCTTCAAGGACTTCAGCCCGACCCAGCCCAACTACCCGATCGTCGGCCGGGTGACCGGCGGGCTCGACGTGATCAAGAAGATCGGCGCCATGGAAACCGTGGACAATGGTTCCGGCGTCAAAATCAAGCCGAAGACCGACGTGGTGATCCAGAGCCTCACCGTCGGTGAGCCGGCGTCGGGCGACCCGACGGCGGTACCGTCGGCGGCGACCCCGACGCCGACCGCGCCGTCGGCCAGCCCGACGGTCGCCGGACAGTCCTGAGAACCGCAGAGACCAGCCCAGCCGCGGACCCGGCCGCGCTGCACATAGTCCAGGAGGAGCCACCGTGACGTCCACCAGAGAGCGGCAGCGCGCCGCGGCGCGGGCCAAGCTGGAACGGGAGATGGCCGAGCGCGCCGCCGCCGCCCGCAAGCGCCGGCAAGTGCAGGCCAGCATCGGCGCGGGGGTGGCGTTGCTGCTGGTGGTCGCCGGCTCGGTGTGGCTGGTGATGAGTCTCGGCGACGACAAGGACGCCTCGACCGAGGCGGGCGCCGCCACCTGCGCCTGGACCGACATCCCGGCCGAGCAGCGCAACGCGGCGACCAAGGACGTCGGGCTGCCGCCGACCTCGGTGAAGAACACCGGCAGCCAGACGATGACGATCGACACCAACCTCGGTCCGATCACCGCCAAGATCAACCTCGCCGACGTGCCCTGCACCGCCGCCAGCTTCACCCACCTCGCCGAGAAGAAGTTCTTCGACAACACCAAGTGCCACCGGCTGGTCACCCAGGGCCTCCAGGTGCTCCAGTGCGGCGACCCGAGCGTCACCGGCGACAAGTGGAAGGAGACCGACGGCACCGGCGGGCCGACCTACCGGTTCGCCGAGGAGAACCTGCCGACAGACAAGCGGCCGCCGTACCCGGCCGGAGTGATCGCGATGGCGAACTCGGGGCAGCCGGGCAGCACCGGCAGCCAGTTCTTCATCGTGTACGGCGACTCGCAGCTGCCCGCCTCGTACACGGTGCTCGGCACCGTCACCGGCGGTCTGGACCTGGTCGCCCAGGTCGGCGCGGCCGGTGACGACGGCGCCTTCGCGCAGCAGGCCGGTGGCGGCCACCCGAAGAAGGAAGTCCTGATCAAGTCGCTGACCATGAGCGCCCCGGTCGGCTGAGACCGGACCCGTAGGCACAACGGCGCCGCGCCGCCCCGTCGAGGGGTGGCGCGGCGCCGTTCTTGTCGTTCGTGACGTGGGCCCCCGTGCCGGCGGCCCGTTCTCCCGGCCTCCCGGACGGCTCAGGCGCCTGAGGTGACCCGGTAGGCGTCGAAGACGCCGTCCACCTTGCGTACGGCGGCGAGCAGGTGCCCCAGGTGCTTGGGGTCGGCCATCTCGAAGCTGAACCGGCTGACCGCCACCCGGTCCCGGGTGGTGGTCACGGTGGCGGAGAGGATGTTGACCCGCTCGTCGGAGAGCACCCGGGTCACGTCCGCAAGCAGCTTGTGCCGGTCGAGCGCCTCGACCTGGATCGCGACCAGGAACGTCGAGGCCGAGGTGAGCCGCCAGCTCACCTCGACGACGCGTTCGGTCTGCGCCCTGAGGTCCTCGGCGTTCGCGCAGTCGTCGCGGTGCACGCTCACCCCGCCGGAGCGGGTCACGAAGCCGAACACGGAGTCCGGCGGAACCGGCGTGCAGCAGCGGGCGAGCTTGATCCAGACGTCGCTGACCCCCCGGACCACCACGCCCGGGTCGTTGCTGTTGCCCCGGCGCTGCGGGCGCGTGGCGACCGCGGTCTCGGCAAGGTCCTCCGCGGCCCCCTCCTCGCCGCCGTAGCCGGCCATCAACTTCTGCACCACGGACTGCGCGGAGACCTGGCTGTCGCCGACCGCCGCGTAGAGCGAGGCAACGTCGGCGAGGTGCAGGTCCCGGGCGATGGTCATCAGGTTGTCCGTGGTCAGCATCCGCTGCAACGGCATGCCCTGCTTGCGCATCGCCTTGACGATCGCGTCCTTACCGGCCTCGATCGCCTCCTCGCGGCGCTCCTTGTTGAAGTACTGCCGGATCTTCGTCCGGGCCCGTGGGCTCTTGACGAAGCCCAGCCAGTCCTGGGTCGGGCCGGCGGTGTCGGACTTCGAGGTGAAGATCTCGATCACGTCGCCGTTGGAGAGCGTCGACTCCAGCGGCACCAGCTTGCCGTTCACCCGCGCGCCGATGCACTTGTGCCCGACCTCGGTGTGCACCGCGTACGCGAAGTCCACCGGAGTCGAGGCGGTCGGCAGCGGGATCACGTCGCCCTTGGGCGTGAAGACGTAGACCTCCTGGCTGGAGAGGTCGAAGCGGAGCGCGTCGAGGAACTCGCTCGGATCGGCCGCCTCGCGCTGCCAGTCCAGCAACTGCCGCAGCCACGTCATCTCGTCGATGTGGGCCGGCGGGCCGACGATCGTCTCGCCCTTCTTCTCCTTGTACTTCCAGTGCGCGGCGATGCCGAACTCGGCCGTACGGTGCATCGCGTAGGTGCGGATCTGCATCTCGACCGGCTTGCCGGAAGGCCCGATGACCGTGGTGTGCAACGACTGGTACATGTTGAACTTCGGCATCGCGATGTAGTCCTTGAACCGCCCCGGCACGGGCTGCCAGTTCGCGTGGATCACACCGAGTGCCGCGTAGCAGTCCCGCACCGTGTCGACCAGGATGCGCACGCCGACCAGGTCGTAGATGTCGTTGAAGTCCCGACCCCGGACGATCATCTTCTGGTAGATCGAGTAGAGGTGCTTGGGCCGGCCGGTGGTCTCCGCCTTGATCTTGGCGGAACGGAGGTCGACCTGCACCTTCTGGGTCACCTGCCGCAGCAGCGCCTCACGCTGCGGCTGGTGCTCCCCGATCAGCCGGTTGATCTCCTCGTAGCGCTTGGGGAAGAGGTTGGCGAAGGCCAGGTCCTCCAGCTCCCACTTGATGGTGTTCATACCGAGCCGGTGCGCCAGCGGCGCCAGGATCTCCAGCGTCTCCTTCGCCTTCTGCTCCCGCTTGGCCGGGGGCAGGAAGGTCAGGGTACGCATGTTGTGCAGCCGGTCGGCCAGCTTGATGACCAGCACCCGGGGGTCCTTGGCCATCGCCACGACCATCTTGCGGATCGTCTCCGCCTTGGCCGCGTCGCCCAGCTTGACCTTGTCCAGCTTGGTGACGCCGTCGACCAGCAGGGCGACCTCGGCGCCGAAGTCGGCGCGCATCTGGTCGAGCCCGTAGTCGGTGTCCTCGATGGTGTCGTGCAGCAGCGCGGCGACCAGGGTGGTGGTGTCCATCCCGAGGTTGGCCAGGATGGTGGCGACCGCCAGCGGGTGGGTGATGTAGGGGTCACCGGATTTGCGGTACTGCCCGGAGTGCCACCGGGCGGCCATGTCGAAGGCGCGTTGCAGCAGCCGCGCGTCCGCCTTGGGGTGCGACGCGCGGTGTGTCGCGATCAGCGGCTCCAGCACCTCGCTCACCTGCGGGGTCTGCCAGGGAGCGTTGAACCGGGCCAGCCGGGCCCGGACCCGGCGCCCGGTCGGCGCGTTGGCCAGGGCGAAGCTCGTCGCGGGCGGCTGCGGAGCCCCGCCCGCCATTCCGGCGAACTCGGCGGTCGTGCCGGCCCCGATGGCACCGACGCCGGCCGGTACGGGGGCGGGACCGCCGAGCGGTCCGGCAGCCGGAGCAGCGGGACCGGCCTGGCTGCCGGCGGCCGGCTGGGCCGCACCGAGCGGTCGCGTCGCCCCGCCGGCCCGCCCAAGGCCGGTCTGGGCCTGCTCGGCGGCGGCCGTCGGCTCCACGGGCCCGGAGAGCGCACCAGGACGAGTGGGTCCGCCGGCCGGGGACTGGACGCCGCCAGCGCTGGTCGTGACGTCGGCAGAAGTATCAGCCTCGTTGGTGGGATGCACCATGCCCTCCGCCGGAGGGGCGACATCGGAAGACACCGGCCTCCTCAACACTTCGCCGGGAATGACCCGACCGTAGCCGGTCGAGCCGGTCCTACGCCAGTCACGGGCATGTCGCCCGGACCAGCCACGAAGGGCAATCGTACCCGCCCGGACGACCTGGTGACCGTCCTCCGGACGTACGGCGCGGTCGAGCGGTCACCGGGGGGCTAAACGGTCAACAGGGCATGAACCGACCGGGGCGCGAGCCGCTCGCGACCGTTCAGGAAGCCCAGCTCCATCAGCACGCTGAACCCGGCCACCGTGCCGCCGGCCCGCTCGACCAGTTCCAGGGTGGCCTGTGCCGTCCCGCCGGTGGCGAGTACGTCGTCGACCACCAGGACCCGGTGTCCGGCCGTGAACGCGTCCTGGTGCACCTCCAGGGTGGCCTCGCCGTACTCCAGGGCGTACGAGGCGGCGTACGCGGCCCGAGGCAGCTTGCCGGCCTTGCGCACCGGCACCACCCCGACCCCGGTGGCGTACGCGATCGCGGCGGCCACCACGAAGCCGCGCGCCTCGATCCCGACCACCACGTCGAACGAGTCCCGCCCGTGGTGGTCGACGATGTCGTCGATCACCGCCCGGAACGCGGTGCCGTCGGCGAACAACGGCATCAGGTCCTTGAACACGATGCCGGGTTTCGGGAAGTCGGGCACGTCCAGTACCCGGCTGGCCACCAACTGCGCGGTGACCGGGCCGCTGTCGCCGCGTACCTCGGTCGGGGTCTCCGTCACACTGCGTCCTCTCCGGGCAAAGGCGCCCGACCCGCCGCCTGGGCGGCGCGTCGGGCGCCTTTCGGTCCGTTCGTCCGGCTCAGTTGCCGCTTGTCCGGCTCAGCGCCGCTTGCCACCGGGCCGGTTGCCACCGGAGCGACCGCCCCGGGCGCCACCGGACCGCTTGCCCGACGGCCGGGAGCCGACCTTCGGCGCGGCCCCGGCCAGCGCGGTCGCCTCGGCCGCCGGCACCGGAGCATCCTCAGCCGTCGGCTCGGCCGGCGTCTCGGCGGCCGGCCGGGCCTGGCCGGGTTGCCGGGCGGGGCGGCGCGTGGCGGAAGCGTCCCGGCCACCGCCGGCCCGGCGGGCCAGTACCCGCTGGGTGTGCTGCCGGATCCGCGGCTCCCGCTCCTTCAGCGACACCAGCAGCGGCGTCGAGAAGAAGATCGACGAGAAGAACGCGGCGCCCATACCGACGAAGAGCACCAGGCCGAGGTCCTTCAGCGTGCCGGCGCCGAGCAGCCCGGCACCGATGAAGAGCAGACCACCGACCGGCAGCAGGGCGACCACCGAGGTGTTGATCGACCGCATCAGCGTCTGGTTCAGGGCCAGGTTGGCCGCCTCGGCGTACGTCTGGCTGCTGCCACCGGTGATGCCCCGGGTGTTCTCCTGGATCTTGTCGAAGACCACCACGGTGTCGTAGAGCGCGAAACCGAGGATGGTGAGGAAGCCGACGACGGTCGACGGGGTCACCTCGAAGCCGACCGCCGAGTAGATGCCGGCGGTGAGCAGCAGGTCGAGGGCGAGGCCGGAGACCGCCGCGATCGCCATCCGCAGCTCGAACCGGAGCACCAGGTAGCCGGTGACCAGCACGAGGAAGATCACCAGACCGATCAGCGCCCGCTGGGTGATCTGGGCGCCCCAGGCCGCGCTGACCCGGTTGTCGCTGACCGGGACGCCCAGCTCCTGCGCGACCGCCGTCCGTACGTCAGTGGCCTGCTGCTGGTCGAGCGGCGAGGTCCGGAACAGGTAGGTGGCGTTGGCTCCGTTGCCGACCTGCTGGCTGGAGACCACCTCGGCCGGCCCCTCCGGAGTCGACTCGTCGGCGAGCGCGTTGTGCACCGCCTCCTCGGCCCGCTGCATGGTGCCGACCGAGGTCGGCACCTGGAACTCGTTGCCGCCCCTGAACTCGATGCCGAGGGTGAAGCCCTGGATCACGAAGCTCAGCACGGTCAGCAAGACCAGGCCACCGCAGATGCTGAACCACAGCTTGCGGCGGGGGACGATCGCGAGACCGGCCTCACCGCGGTACAAGCGGCTGGCGAGCCCACTCCTGCTCATCTCAGGCCTCCTTCACGCGGGTCTTGCCGGTCGTCGGCGCCTCGTCGTCGTCCCCGGTATGCAGCGCCCGACCCAGCCCGCTGACCCGCGGCGACAGGAATGCCGGGGTACGCGCGAACATCGTCATGATCGGATGCCGGAACAGGAAGACGACCACCAGGTCGAGGATGGTGGCCAGGCCCAGCGCGAAGGCGAAGCCGCGCACCGTGCCGGCCGAGACGAGGTAGAGCACCACGGCGGCCATGATCGAGATGGCGTTCGCCGAGATGATCGTACGGCGGGCCCGGGCCCAGGCGCGGGGTACCGCGCTGCGCGGGCTGCGCCCCTCCCGGATCTCGTCTTTCAGACGTTCGAAGTAGATGACGAAGGAGTCGGCGGCGACGCCCAGCGAGACGATGAACCCGGCGATCCCGGCCAGCGTCAGGGTGAAGCCGATCTGGCGGCCGAGCACCACCAGCGCGCCGAAGACCAGGATGGCGGAGAGGATCAGGCTGAGGAAGATCACCGAGCCGAGCAGCCGGTAGTAGAAGAAGGCGTAGATGATCACCAGGAGCATGCCGATGCCGGCGGCCAGCAGGCCGGCTCGCAGGTGCTCGGTGCCGAGCGTGGCGGTGATGTTCTGCGCTTCCTGCGGCTCGAAGGTCAGCGGCAGGGCACCGTAGCGGAGCTGGCTGGCCAGCTCGTTGGCGCTGGCGTTGGTGAAGCTGCCGGTGATCTGAGAGTCACCGGTCAGCACGCCCTGGATCTCCGGGGAGGAGATGATCTGGTTGTCCAGCACCACCGCCACCCGGCACCGGCCCTCGTCGCCCAGGGCCGCCTGGTCGCACTGGCTGTCGGTGTTGTTGTACGCCTCGCGGGTCAGGTTGGTCCACTTGCTCTGGCCGTCGCCGGTGAAGTCGAGGCTGACCACGTACTGGCTGGTGGTCTGGTCGAGCACCCCGTCGGCGTCCTCGACGTCGGTCCCCTCCACCTTGGCGACGTCCAGCAGGTTCTTCTGCTGGCCACTCTCGCAGGCGACCACCTGCTGGCTCGACTCCTTGATCGAGCCGGGCGGCCGCTGGTCGAGCTTCTCGCAGGTGATGGTCGGTACGTTGAACTGGACGCCGGCCGGCAGGACCCGGATCTCCTGCGGGGTCAGGTCGGCGAACGGCTTGAGCTTCTCGGCAAGCGCCGGGTCCGCGCTGAAGTCCGCCGGCGCCTGGAGCGCGGTGGCGGCGGCCCATGCCTCGGCACCGACCTTCCGCTCCACCGCCGCGCGCTGCTGCTCCGGGGTCTGGTCGCCCGGAGCCGCCGGGGCGGCGCTGGCCGAGGCGCTCGGTGCCGGCGAGGCGCTGCCGCTCGGCGTGGGCGTGGGGGCCGGAGCGCCGCCGCCCTGTCCACCGCCGGCGCCTGGCGACGAGGTCACCGCCGGAGACGGGCTGCCGGACGGGCTGGCGCTGCCGGAGGGGGCTGGGCTGCCGGACGGGGCCGGGCTGGCCGACGCGCCGGGCGACGGTGCGGCGTTGACCGGACCGCCGCCGTCGACGGTCTTGAGCACCTTGCGGAACCGCAGCTCGGCCGGGGTGCCGACGTCGTTGAGGTCGGCGTTCTGACCCGGCACCGAGATCACGATGTTGCGGTTGCCCTCGGTGACCACCTCGGCCTCGGCGACACCGCGGCCGTCCACCCGGTTCTGGATGATCTGCCGGGCCCTCTCCAGGGAGCTGGCGGGGGGCGCCTCGCCGGCCTCGGTGGTCAGGGTCATCCGGGTGCCGCCGACGAGATCCAGGCCGAGCTTCGGCTCAAGCCGGTCCGTCCAGCTGCCCTTGGCCCCGGCGGCGAAGAACACCAGAAGGTAGAGGACGGTGAAGATCAACCCGAGCACGGCCAGCTGCCGCCCGGGTCGCATCTGTCCCTGAGGTGGTGCCACGGCTTTCCTGTCTCCCTGCGCGGTTCGGCCGCTAGTGGTGGGCGGCGGGTCGGAGGCCGGCGGAGTCCGGCGACATGCGTACCGCACCGGTGGGGGTCCCACCGGCCCGTCGATCTATTATCTTCGATGCCAACCCTGCCCCGTCGGGCGGGGTCGGTCGTTGAACCTTTTCAACCTGAACCGCGCGGCACCCACGCACCGCAGCCGACCCTGCGGTCCGCCGGACCGCAAGGTGAGGTTGGAAAAGGTTCATTCCTTCGCGTCGACCTCTTCCGGCACCAACTCGACCCGCTCCACCTTCTGGACGACCCGGGCGATCGCCGGCCGCGCGTACCGCGTCTGCACGCCGGGCGCCACCTCGAGCATCACGGTCTCGTCGTCCACGCTGGTGACGGTGCCGTAGAGCCCGCCGATGGTGACCACCTCGTCGCCGGGGCCGATCGAGGACTGCATCTGCTCGGCCTCGCGGCGCCGCTTCTGCTGCGGCCGGATCATCATGAAGTACATGACGACGAAGAGCAGGACAATCATGAGGAGCGGCATGAAACTCCCGGCTCCGCCGCCGCTCGCTGCTGCCAAAGGCACTGTTACGACCTTCCCATCGGCCTCGTCGCGGCATGAGCATGCCGGAGCGGAGGCAGGAACTCACGTCCTGTACAAACGCGGCGAGTCTAGTCCCTGCACCTGAGAACACCGAATGCGGCACAGATCACGAACGAATCACACCTCCTGGGACCCTGCGGAGAAGAGGTCGGGCACCGCGGGCCCGCTCGCACCAAATGTACCATTTGGCGGATTGCGCCCCAAGTGTCGCCAAGCGGCCTCGGTGGCCACCCGTCCCCGGGGCGTACGGGCCAACAGACCGGCCCGGACCAGGAAGGGCTCGCAGACCTCCTCGACGGTGTCCGGCTGCTCACCCACCGCCACCGCCAGCGTCGACAACCCCACCGGGCCGCCCCGGAACGAGTCGACCAGCGCGATCAGCACCGCCCGGTCCAGCCGGTCCAACCCCAGTTCGTCCACGTCGTAGACCCGCAGCGCCGCCCGCGCGGTCTCCCGGGTCACCGTCCCGTCCGCCCGGACCTCGGCGAAGTCGCGTACCCGCCGGAGCAGCCGGTTGGCGATCCGGGGCGTACCCCGGGACCGGCCGGCGATCTCCGCCGAACCGCCCTCGGTGATCGGCACCCCCAGGATCCGCGCCGACCGCTGGAGCAGCACGTCCAGCTCGTCCGCGGAGTAGAAGTCGAGGTGCGCGACGAAGCCGAACCGGTCCCGCATCGGGCCGGTCAACAGCCCGGACCGGGTGGTCGCGCCGACCAGGGTGAACGGCTCGACGTCCAGCGGGATCGCGGTCGCGCCCGGCCCCTTGCCCACCACCACGTCGACCCGGAAGTCCTCCATCGCGCTGTAGAGCAGCTCCTCGGCCGGCTTGGCGATCCGGTGGATCTCGTCGATGAAGAGCACGTCGCCCTCGGACAGGCTGGTCAGGATCGCGGCGAGGTCACCGGAGCGCTCGATCGCCGGACCGCTGGTCACCCGGATCCCCGCACCCAGCTCGGCGGCGACGATGTTCGCCAGGGTGGTCTTACCCAAGCCAGGCGGGCCGGACAGCAGAATATGGTCCGGCGGGCTGCCCCGGCCCATCGCGCCGCGCAGCAGCAGGTCGAGCTGGTCGCGTACCCGGTGCTGGGCGATGAAGTCGGCGAGCCGTTTCGGGCGTACCGTGACCTCGGCGTCCCGCTCGGCGTCGCTGGCGTACGCCGAGACCAGCCCCTCCGCGTCGGTCACCGGGTCCTGCCCAGCAGCCGGATGGCCTGCTTCAACAGGACCGGCACCGGCGGGGCCGCACCGTCGATCGTCTCCGCCACCGCCGCCACCGCCTGGTCGGCCTGGGCCGCCGTCCAGCCGAGCCCGACCAGCGCCTGCCGCACCTGCTCCGGCCAGGCTCCGCCGGTGACTCCCGCCGCGCCGTCCGGGCCGACCGGGACCGGGCCGATCCGGTCACGCAACTCCAGCACCAGCCGCTCGGCCCCCTTCTTGCCGATCCCGGGTACCCGGGTCAGGGTGCCGGTGTCGGCGTTCGCGATCGCCTTGCGCACCACGTCGGGGGCATGCACGGCGAGAACCGCCTGGGCCAACCGGGGGCCGACCCCGCTGGCGGTCTGGAGCAGCTCGAAGAGCTGCTTCTCGTCGTCGTCGGCGAAGCCGTAGAGGGTCAGCGAGTCCTCCCGGACCACCAGGCTGGTGGCGAGCCGGGCGGGCGAGCCGACCCGCAGCCCGGCCAGGGTGCCCGGCGCGCACTGCACCGCCAGCCCCACCCCGCCGACCTCGATCACCGCGCCGTCCGGGGACAGCCCGGCGACCACGCCCCGGACACTCGCGATCATCCCGTTCCTCCCTGTCGCTTCGAGCCCGACCGGGCGGCCCGCCGGGGCGTACCGGAACGGGCGCCGTCCCGGGACGCGGCCGCCGCCGTGCGCTGCCGGGCCGCGCTGGCCGCCTCCGCGATCCTCGCCCGGGTGCCGCCGCGCCAGATGTGGCAGATCGCCAGCGCCAGCGCGTCGGCGGCGTCGGCCGGCCGGGGCGGCTCGGCCAGCCGCAGCAGTCGGGTGACCATCGACATCATCTGCGCCTTGTCCGCCTGGCCGGAACCGGTGACCGCCGCCTTGACCTCGCTCGGGGTGTACGTCTGCACCGGCAGCCCGGCCCGGGCCCCGGCCAGCACCGCCACCGCGCTGGCCTGCGCGGTGCCCATCACCGTCCGCACGTTGTGCTGGCTGAAGACCCGTTCCACCGCCACACTCTGCGGCCGGTGCTCGGCCACCAGCCGGGCCAGTTCGGTGTCCAGGTGCAGCAGGCGCAGCGGCAGCTCGTCGGCCGGGTCGGTGTAGACGACGTAGTAGGCCACCAGGGTGCACGGCCGGCCGGGCACGCCCTCGACCACGCCGACCCCGCACCGGGTCAGCCCCGGGTCGACGCCCAGCACCCGCACGCCGCCCCCTCCCCGTGCCGCAGCACGTACGTGTGTTCGACACCCTACTGGCCTGGGCCGGAGCCGGAAACGTCGACACGCCCGTACCCGATCATCAGACCCCGGGCCCGGCCGCGGTCGTCCGGGTGCCGCAGCCCGCCACATAGGCCGGTACCGGAGTATGTGGCCGCCGCCCATGTGCCGCCGCCCGGTTGGCTCGTAGCTTTTTCGGCCATGACGGTAGAACCCGGTCGGGACGACCAGGCCGCGCGACGGCGGCAGCAGGAGGCCGGGGCGCCGGGCGCGACCGGCGCCGATCGGCGCCTCCCGCAGATCGTCCGGCTCGACCTGTCCGGGCGGACCGCCCTGGTCACCGGCGGTGCCAGCGGCATCGGCCGGGCCTGTGCCGTCCGGCTGGCCGCGGCCGGCGCCAAGGTGACCGTGCTGGACCGGGACGCCGACCGGGCCGAGGAGGTCGCCGCCGAGATCGGCGGTCGGGCTCTCGGGCTGGACCTCGCCGATCCCGGCGCCGCCGACCGGATCGATCCCGAGTTGGACGTCGTGGTCAACAACGCCGGGCTGCAACACGTGGCGCCGGTCGACGAGTTTCCCCCGGAACGCTTCGACCACCTGCACCGGGTGATGGTGACGGCGCCCTTCCTGATCGTCCGGCGCGCGCTGCCGCACATGTACGCCCGCCAGTGGGGCCGGATCGTCAACATCTCCTCGGTGCACGGGCTGCTCGCCTCGCCGTTCAAGTCGGCGTACGTCTCCGCGAAGCACGCCCTGGAGGGGCTGTCGAAGGTGGTCGCCCTGGAGGGGGCGGCGCACGGCGTGACGGCCAACTGCGTCAACCCGGCGTACGTCCGGACACCGCTGGTCGAGGGGCAGATCGCCGCGCAGGCGAGCGCGCACGGCATCGCCGAGACCGAGGTGGTGGAGCGGATCATGCTGGCCCGGGCGGCGATCAAGCGGTTGATCGAGCCGGAGGAGGTCGCCGAACTGGTCGCCTACCTCTGCTCCCCCGCCGCCTCCTTCCTCACCGGCGCCTCGATCCCCCTCGACGGGGGCTGGACGGCGAACTGACCCGGTGCCTCCCGCAGAATGAACCCCGTGTCCTCGCCGATCGAGTTTCTGGAGCTCCTCGCCCGGGAGGCCGCTCCGGTCGAGTTCGAGGGGCCGCTGGTGGCCGCCCGGGCCGCCGGGGTCCCCGCCGACCGGCTCGCCGAACTGGAGGCGGCGAAGGTGGTGGCGCTGCGGGTACGCGCCCTGCTGGAACGGCGGCGGCGGCGCGAGGCGGAACTCTCCGGCCTGTACGACACCGCCAGTGACCTCGCCGGGCTGCGCGACTCGGACGACGTACTCCGGGCGATCGTGCACCGGGCCCGGCACCTGCTCGGCACCGACGTGGCGTACATGACGCTGGTCGACGACGACCGGGGCGACACGTACATGCGGGTCACCGACGGCTCGATCTCGGCGCGGTTCCAGGGGCTGCGGCTGCCGATGGGCGCCGGACTCGGCGGGCTGGTGGCGCAGACCGGCAGCCCGTACGCGACCGCGAACTATCCGGAGGACGCCCGGTTCCACCACACCGGGGAGATCGACGCCGGGGTCGGCGAGGAGGGGCTGGTCGCCATCCTCGGGGTACCGCTGCGGCTCGGCTCCCGGGTGATCGGGGTGCTCTACGCCGCCAACCGGTCGGCCCGGCCGTTCGCCCGGGAGGAGGTGTCGCTGCTGCTCTCGCTGGCCGCGCACGCCGCGGTGGCGATCGACACCGCCCGGCTGCTCGCCGAGACCCGGGCCGCGCTGGCGGAACTGTCGACGGCCAACTCCACGATCCAGGCGCACAGCGCGTCGGTGGAACGGGCCGCCGCCGCGCACGACCGGATGACCTCGTTGGTGCTGCGCGGCGGCGGGGTGGAGGACGTGGCGGCGGCGGTGACCGAGGTGCTCGGCGGGGCGCTGCTGGCGCTGGACGCCGAGGGCCGGACACTGGCCCGGGTCGGCGAGATCGGCGAGCCGGACCGGGCGGCGCTGGACGAGGCGGTGGTGGCGTCGCGTACCGAGGGGCGCAGCGTGCGCCGGGGCGACCTCTGGTACGCCGCCGTGGTCGCCGGTACGGAGAACCTCGGCGCCCTGGTCTCCCGCCCGGAGGAGGAGCTGGTCGACGCCGACCAGCGGATCCTGGAGCGGGCGGCCCTGGTCACCGCGCTGCTGCTGCTGTTCCGGCAGACGGTCGCCGAGGCGGAGGGACGGGTCCGGGGCGAACTGCTCGACGACCTGATCGCCCGGCCGGTACTCGACGTCGCCGCGCTGCGCGGCCGGGCCCGCCGGCTCGGCGTGGACCTGGACGCCCCGCACGTGCTCGTCGCGGTCGGTGACGACGCGATGGCCGGCAGTACCTCGTCGCGGCAGCGGGTCACCTCGTGGGCCAGCACGTACGCCTCGGCCCACGGCGGCCTGGCGGCGGCCCGGGACGGCCGGGCGGTGCTGATGCTGCCGGGCGGCGACGCCGGTGCGGCGGCCCGGACCGTGGTCCGGGACCTGTCCCGGGCGCTGGGCCGGCCGGTCACCGCCGGAGCGGGCGGGCCGGCGACCGGACCTGCCTCGCTGGCCGGTGCGGCCCGGGAGGCGGAGCGCTGCCTGACCGCGCTGCGCGCGCTGGGCCGGGCCGGGGAGGGTGCCGGCAGCGCCGAGCTCGGCTTCGTCGGGCTGCTGCTGGGCGCGGTCGAGTCCGGCGGCGACCGGGAGGTGGCCCGGTTCCTGGTCGACACCGTCGGCCCGGTGGTCGACTACGACGCCCGCCGGGGGACCGCGCTGGTGAAGACCCTGGAGGCGTACTTCGGGGTCGGTGGCAGCCTGGCCCGGGCGGCGGAGGTGCTGCACGTGCACGTCAACACGGTGACCCAGCGGCTGGACCGGGTCGGGCAGCTACTGGGGCCGGAGTGGCAGAAACCGGAGCGGGCACTGGAGGTGCAGCTCGCGCTGCGGCTGCACCGGCTGCGCGCCTCGTCCGGCCGGGTCGCGGCGGACGCCCGGCCCGAACTGCCCTGACAGCGCCGCCGCCCGGGGCGCCACCGCCCAGCGGTGGCTCGCGCGCGCCGTACCCGCCGGGCGACGAGCGGACGCACCGGCCACTCGGCGGGCGGCGATGCGGGGTGGCTCAGCGGGCGGCGATGCCGGCGATGACCGCGTCGACGACCCGCGCCGGCAGGTCGCGCTCGTCCAGCTCGGGCTGGGCGCGGAGCAGCCGCTGCATCAGCAACGGGGCGGTGAGCAGCGAGAGGGTGAGCTCGACGTCGAGGTCGGCCCGCAGCTCGCCGAGGTCGATCCCCCGGCGCAGCACCTCGCGGATCATCCGCCGCCGCGGCTCGACCAGCTCCTGATAGAGCCGGTACTGCTCCGGGCTGCGGCTGATCGTGGGCATCAGGCAGGGCATGATCTGCCGCATCCGGGGGTCCGGGTTGTGCCCGGTGTTGCCGACCAGCGCGATCAGGTCCTCGCGTACGGACCGGCCGGGCGGTGGCGGCGGTGGCGGCTTCAGCCGGCGCAGCGCGTCCTGGAGCAGGGCCTCCTTGCCGGTCCAGCGCCGGTAGATGGTCGCCTTGCCCACGCCGGCCCGCGCGGCGATCGCCTCGATCGACAGCGTCTCGATGCTGCTGCCCTCGGCGAGCAGGTCGAGCGCCGCTTCCAGGATCGCCTCGTCCGCGCGGATGCTCCGCGGGCGTCCTGGCGCCCGCGGAGCATCCATCGTTTCGGTCACGTTAACCATTGTCCCCTGCTGGTCAGGCGGCGACCAGTTCGGGATCAGCCACCGGCTCCGGCGGCAGCAGCTGCTCCTCGGCCGTGCGGCCGGGCAGCCAGCGGAGCACCACCAGGATGCCGAGGGCGGCGACCACCGCCGAGATCCCGCTGGCCCAGTGCATGGCCGAGACGAAGGCGTCGTTGGCCGCGCTGGTCACCGCCGAGCCGGCCGGACCCCCGAGCCGCTCCGCGACCGCGTACGCCCCGGAGACCGACTCGGACGCGGCGTCCCGGACCGGCGCCGGCAGCGCGCGGGCCGCCGGCTCGATCTGGTCCCGGTAGACCCCGGAGAGCACCGAGCCGAGCACCGCGACGCCGAGCGCGCCGGCCACCTGGCGGACGGTGTTGCTGACCGCCGAACCGACCCCGGCCTTCTCCCGGGGCAGCGCCGACATGATCGACTCGGTCGCCGGCGGCATGATGTTGGCCATCCCGACGCCCTGGACGAAGAAAATCAGCCCGATGATCCAGATCGGGGTGGTGGCGGTGGCGAAGGCGAACGCCACCAGCGCCGCCGAGGTGAGCGCCAACCCGGTCACCGCCACGGCCTTGCCGCCGTACCGCTTGACCATGGTGGCGCTGCGCGGTGCGAAGACCAGTTGGGCGACGGCGAACGGCAGCATCAGCAGGCCGGTCTCCAGCGGGCTGTAGCCCCGGACGAGCTGGAGGTAGAACGCGCTGAAGAACATCACGCCCATGGCGGCGAAGAAGACCAGGCCGATCACCGCGACCGGAGCGGCGAACCGGGGTACCCGGAACAGCCGTACGTCCAGGGACGGGAACTCGACCCGGCGCTCCCAGGCCACGAACGCGGCCAGTACGGCCAGGCCGCCGACGATCGACGCCCAGATCAGCGGCCGGCCGAAGCCGTGCTCGCCACCGTCGATGATCCCGTACGAGAGCGCGACCAGACCGATCACCGAGAGCAGTACGCCGATCACGTCGATCCGGCCCGGCTTCGGGTCCCGCGAGTCGGGCACCAGCAGGGCCACCGCGACCAGCCCGATCAGCACCACCGGGACGTTGATCAGGAAGACCGACCCCCACCAGTAGTTCTCCAGCAGCAGGCCGCCCAGCACCGGGCCGATCGCCACGCCGAGGCCGATCGCGCCGGCCCAGACCCCGATCGCGCGACCGCGCTCCCGGGGGTCGAAGACGTTCGAGATGATCGACAGGGTCACCGGCATCACGGCGGCGGCCCCGAAGCCCATCAGCGCCCGGGCCCCGATCAGTTGCCCCGGGCTCTGCGCGTACGCCGACAGCAGCGAGGCGAGTCCGAAGATCGCCAGGCCGACCAGTAGGAACCACTTCCGCCCGTACCGGTCGCCGAGCACGCCGAAGGTGAACAGCAGCCCGGCGAAGACCAGGGTGTACGAGTTGATGGACCATTCCAGTTGGCCCTGGCTGGCGCCGAGGCCGTGCACCGGGTCGGCCAGGGTGCGCAGTGCGACGTTCAGGACCGTGTTGTCCAGCACGATCACCAGCAGGCTGACCACGAGCACGCCGAGAATGGCCCAGCGCCTCGGGTGCCCGGTGTTTTCCGTTAACTCCATGCCGTGGTGTCCCCCCGAGACCCCGCATCGCCGGATTCGGCTGCGGGGAAGTTTCTTGACCGCACCGACGATAGTCAGCTCAGAACCGAAACGGCACCGTTCCGTATCGTATTGTGACCCGCCTCACCCCGGCCTCCGCCGTGGCCCCAGGCGCGCCTGCCCCGACAGGGCGTACCGCCTTGTACGGATAACCCCGCCGCCCTTCTCCGACCGCTCGACCCGGCGGACCCGCGGGCGATACTCGCCGCCCGGGGCGCGGTCATCACCGCCGCGACACCGCTCGGCGCCGCGCTCGGCGGTCCACTGGTGACCACGTTCGGTGCCGGCGGAACGAGGTGTCCGATCGCCGCCAGACGGCGACTCGGCGTCCGATCACGATGGGTGGCATGAGCGAGGTTATTTCAGTAAAGAGCAGTGTTCTGGATGGAAAAGTAGCGTTTGTCACCGGCGGCAGCCGGGGCATCGGTGCGGCGGTGGCAGTCCGGCTGGCCCAGGACGGTGCGGACGTGGCGCTGACCTACCAGCAGAATGCCGAGGCGGCCGGCGCGGTGCTGGACCGGATCAAGGCGATCGGCCGGCGCGGGCTGGCGATCCAGGCGGACAGCGCCGACCCGGCGGCCGTCGTCTCGGCGGTGGACCGGGCGGCCGGCGAGTTCGGCCGACTCGACGTACTGGTCAACAACGCCGGGGCGTTTCTCGTCGGGCCGGCGGCGGAGGTGGGGCTCGCCGAGTTCGAGCGGAGCGTGGCGGTGAACGTCCGGGCGCCGTTCGTCGCCGCCCAGGCGGCGGCCCGGCACATGGTCGACGGTGGACGGATCATCACCATCGGCAGCAACATGGCCGAACGGGCGGCGTTTCCGGGCTTCGCGCTCTATTCGATGAGCAAGACCGCGCTGACCGGACTGACCAAGGGACTCGCCCGGGATCTCGGGCCCCAGGGCATCACGGTCAACCTGGTCAACCCCGGCCCGACCGACACCGACTCGAATCCGGCCGACGGCCCGATGGCGGAGACCATCCGCGACTTCACCGCCGTCGGCCGGTACGCCGCGCCGGCCGAGATCGCGGCGACGGTCGCCTGGGTGGCCGGCGCCGACAGCTCGTACGTCACCGGGGCGACGATCAACGTCGACGGCGGCTTCACCGTCTGAACCGGTCATCCGACCCGATCCGGTTACCCCGGCCTGCTCCGGTTCCCGAACCGGCGGGCCGGGGTTCCGGGGTGTCCGGTGCGGCGGTGGTGGACGGGGACGGTTCCTGCCGCGCATCCTGTCGAGCTGCCCCGCCCGTGCTCCCGCTCCCCACCTCGCGGTCCGGCCGAGCGAGGGTCACGGCGGTGGCGGTGGGGCCGGCGACCAGCGTGCCGGCCATGGCCAGGCCCGCCGCCACCAGCGCCGCACCGAACCCGTCCGAGCGCGAGGTCGTCATCGGACCGCCCCTTTCCGGTACGCCTGACGTCAGCGTCGCGACCAGCACTGGACGAGGACTGGACACCGACTGGAACACCTGCGGAGTCGGCGCCTCGACGGCGGCGCGGACGAACCCGGATCCCCCGGAAATCCCTCGGCACCGGCACCCGCCCCCGATGACGTTTCCGCAGGTCAGAGCGAACGTGAACACCTTGTTCGCGTTTGCCAGTCCCGCACTGGGCAGGTAAAGATGAGTCGTCTTCGAGCCCGGGCACGGGATCGACTGTCAACAATTCCTGTCGTGACGCGTCCTGACGACGCGCGATCCCGCGTGCCCGCCGACACCCAGACCGAACAGAGGGAGAATTCATGACGATCCTGGTCACCGGCGCCACCGGAAGCGTGGGCCGACTCGTGGTCGCCCAGTTGGTCGAGACGGGCGTACGGGTACGCGCGCTGACCCGCGACCCTGGGTCGGCCAGCTTCCCCGACGGCGTCGAGGTGGTACGCGGCGACCTCGCCGACCCGACGACGTTGCGGTCCACATTCGACGACGTCGAGCGGATGTACCTCTTCCCGGTCGCCCATACCGCCCGCGAGGTGGTCGCCCAGGCGAAGCTCGCCGGGGTACGCCGGATCGTCGTACTCTCCTCCGGCGCGGTCACCGGCGGCTTCGACACCGATTTCCACCTGCCCGTGGAGCGGGCCGTCGAGGAGTCGGGGCTGGAGTGGACGCATGTCCGGCCAGGCGAGTTCATGCTCAACAAGGTCTGGCTCTGGGGGCCGTCCATCCGTGCCGAGAGCGTGGTCCGCGAGCCCTTCCCGGACGTGGCGTGGTGCCCGGTGCACGAACGCGACATCGCCGAGGTCGCCGTCACCGCCCTGCTGGCCGACGGGCATCAGGGCCGGGCGTACGACCTGAACGGGCCGGAGCTGATCACCCGACGGGAGCAGGTGCGGGCGATCGCCTCGGCGATCGGCCGGGACGTCCGGCTGGAGGTGGTGACGCCCGAGCGGGCCAGGGAGATCTACCGGGCACAGGGCGGCTTCGCCGCGGACAACGCCGACTTCCTGCTCGGCTTCGAGGACTACTCGGGCAACGACTCCGATCCGGCGTCCATGGCGGAGCTGGACCTCGGGGCGTACGGGCCGCTGCCCACGGCGGAAGCGGTGACCGGGCGCCCCGCCCGTACGTTCGCCCAGTGGGCACACGACCACGCCGCCGACTTCCGCTGACCCGCCGCACGGCTGCGGGCAGCCGTGATCCCGGAGCGTTCGGCACGTCTGGGCGGGCCACACGTTCCGCGATCACGAAGACCCCGCACCAGCGAGTGCCGGGTATCCTCGTGGACGCTTGTCTCATGTGGCTTCTTCAGATGGACCGCTCCGCACGGCCGGTTCACCTAGCCGGTCGACGGCTCCGGCGGAAGGGCGGCGGGACGTGCGGGTGACGATGGCAAGTGCCGCGGCCCGGGCCGGCCGCGGCAACGAGGACTTCGTCGGCGCCGTCCCCACGGCGGCCGTGCTGATCGACGGTGCCGGTGGGGTTTCCGGTAGCGAACTGGTCTGCCGGCACGGCGCGGCCTGGTATGCCCGCCGGCTGGGAGTGGAACTGCTCGGTCTGTTGTCACCCGACGGCGACCGACCCGTTGCGGCGCTGCTGGCCGAGGCGATCGAGCGGGTGGCGGGCGCCCACCGGGACACCTGCGACCTCGCTGACCCCCGCAGCCCCTGGGCAACCGTGGCGATCCTGCGCCTTTGCGACGGCCGGGCCGACTACCTCGTGCTCGGCGACTCGGTCCTCGTTCTCGACCGAGCCGGCGTGCCGCTGGTCGTCTCCGATCCCCGGGAGGTGACGATGGCCCGGCCGTACCGGTCCGCGCTGGAAGCCGCGGCGGAGGGCAGCGCAGAGTACGAACAGGTCCGCCGCGACGGCATCGCCGTGCTGCGCGCCAACCGCAACCAGCCGGGCGGCTATTGGGTGGCCAAGGACGATCCCCGGGCGGCGGCCGAGGCGGTCGTCGGAAGCCGACCCGTCTCGGAACTGACCGGTGCCGTCCTGCTCAGCAACGGAGCCAGCCGGATCGTCGACCGGTTCCAGCTCGCCGGCTGGCCGGAGGTGCTGGCGGTCCTCGCATCGAGCGGACCCGCCACGATCATCCGCCGCGTCCGGGAGGCGGAAGCCCGCCAGGCAGTGGCGGCCGACGATGCCACCCTCGCGCACTGCACCGACCTCGCCGAAAGCCCCTCTCCATTCCCCGGCGACCGGTAGACCCCCGGACCGGCCACGCGGACGTGGGCGGGGCGGAGCAGGCATACTGGCTGTCCGTTCGTGCGGCCGGCGGCACGCGGACGGACGACCTCTGGAGGAGCATGGCAACCGGTGACGAGGCGAGCAGTCGCCTCACCGCCTTCGGCAACCAATTGATCGAGGTACACATCTGGCTCCGCGAGCTGCTGGCGGAGCTGCGGGACAACGTCGACGGGTATTTCGCGGGCGACGGCCCTCCGCCCCGCGACCTGCGCGTGCACTGCCTCGCCTTCTGCACCGCGCTGACCCGGCACCACACCGGCGAGGACGGCGGGCCGTTCCCGGTGATCGCCGACGAGTTCCCCGAACTGCGCCAGGTGATCACCGAACTGAAGACCGACCACAACCGGATCGACTGGATCCTCGGCAACCTGGAGAAGCTGCTGCGCGAGTTGCCGGCAGAGCCCGACCCGGCCACCGCGATCCGGGTACGGGCCGAGTTGGAGGGACTGTCGGCCATCATGGAGACGCACTTCACGTACGAGGAGAAGAAGCTCGTCTCCGTGCTCAACTCCCTGGACCTGCCCGACTGGCGCAGGAACCGTCCGGCCTTCCTCCACTCCGACCAGGACGCCTGAGCCAGCGGCGATGGTGCCTGTTGGTACACCCCTGAAGGGGCAGCAGCACAAGGGGCAGTAACAGCACACGAAGCGACGGGGCACCGCCCTGCCCGGTAGGCTCGGCCAACCGCGCGGGAAGGAGCGAGGCGTGACGGACGGTTCCGGCAGCACACCGACCAGGGTCGGCCTGGCCCCGATCGGGCGGGTCGAGTCACCGCTGGTCGACCGGGCCTCGGCACCCCGGCAGGGCGACGAGGGCGCACCCGAGGCGTGGCTGGTCTTCGCCCCGGCGGTACGCGACGGTCTGCGCGATCTCCGCCCCGGCACCGACGTCATCCTGCTGACCTGGTTCGACCGGTCCCGCCGGGACGTGCTGGTGGTGCATCCCCGGGGCGACCTGACCCGGCCGCCGACCGGCGTCTTCAGCACCCGCTCCCCGGACCGGCCCAACCCGATCGGCCTGCACCGGGTGCACCTGCTGGAGATCGACGACCTCCGGATCCGGGTACGCGACCTGGAGGCGCTGGACGGCACCCCGATCCTGGATGTGAAGCCGGTACTCGACCGCGACACCGAACGCTGACCCGGCACAGGCCGGCGCTAACCGGTCGGGGTGGCCGGCTCAGCCGACCGCCGCCATGACCTCGTCGGAGACGTCGAAGTTGCCGTAGACGTTCTGCACGTCGTCGGAGTCCTCCAGCGCGTCGATCAGCTTGAAGACCTTGCGGGCGCCTTCCTCGTCCAGCGGCACGGTGACGCTGGGCACCAGAGACGACTCGGCCGACTCGTAGTCGATGCCGGCGTCCTGCAACGCGGTCCGCACGGCGATCAGGTCACCGGGCTCGGAGACCACCTCGAACGCCTCGTCCAGGTCGTTGACCTCCTCGGCCCCGGCGTCGAGTACGGCGAGCAGCACGTCGTCCTCGGAGAGCCCCGCCTTCGGCACGATCACGACGCCCTTGCGGGAGAACATGTACGACACCGAGCCCGCATCCGCCAGCGAACCGCCGTTGCGGGTCAGCGCGGTGCGTACCTCGGTCGCGGCACGGTTGCGGTTGTCGGTCAGGCACTCGATCAACAGCGCGACGCCGCCCGGGGCGTACCCCTCGTACATCACCGTCTGCCAGTCGGCGCCTCCGGCCTCCAGGCCGGAGCCGCGCTTGACGGCGCGGTCGATGTTGTCGTTCGGCACCGAGTTCTTCTTCGCCTTCTGGATGGCGTCGAAGAGGGTCGGGTTACCGGCCGGGTCACCACCGCCGGTGCGCGCCGCAACCTCGACGTTCTTGATGAGCTTGGCGAACATCTTGCCGCGCTTGGCGTCGATGACCGCCTTCTTGTGCTTCGTCGTCGCCCACTTTGAGTGGCCGGACATCTGTAACCTCCGTCGTCAACACGCCTCGATACACGACCGCCCGCTCATCTTCCCGATGATCCCGACCAACCCTGCGTATCACCCAGAGGACGACAACCAGCACGACCTCGGTCGGTTGGCTCTGGGGTGGCAGGCGATCACGAGCAGACTGTCCCGGCCGAACCCGGCAATCCTACCGGCGCCGGACCGGTCGCTGTCAGGTCCCACCGGCACCGCGTCGCGGCGCGTCCCGTTCCATCTGCCGGGCCGGCACCGCCGCACGGACCCAATGGGGGATTCCCGGCACCCCTGGCTGGTACTCCGCGCCGAGGTGTGACCCACCGGGCGGGTCGGTGAACCACCCGACCAGCCGGTGACACCGGCGGCCGAGCCGGTGCCGGTCCCGGTCAGGCGGTCGCCTCCCGGAGCATCAGGCGGCCGTTCGGCGCACCAGGTCGACGAACCACCGGTGCAGGCGCCGGTCGCCGGTCAGTTCCGGATGGAAGGCGGTGGCGACCGCGTTCCCCTGCCGGACCGCGACGATCCGGCCGGCCGCCGGGCCGTCGCTCACCCGCCCGAGTACCTCCACCCCGTCGGCGACCCGCTCGACCCAGGGGGCCCGGATGAAGACGGCATGGAAACTCGGGCCGGGAATACCGGCGATCTCCACCGGCGCCTCGAAGGAGTCGACCTGCCGGCCGAACGCGTTCCGCCGGACGGTCATCTCGATGCCGCCGAAGCTCTGCTGGTCGGGGCGGCCGTCCAGCACCTCGGTCGCCAACATGATCATTCCGGCGCAGGAGCCGTAGACCGGCATGCCCGCGCCGACGCGCTTGCGGATCGGGTCGAGCAGGTCGAACGTCTCGGCCAGCTTGCTGATGGTGGTCGACTCGCCGCCCGGGATCACCAGGCCGTCGACCTGTTCCAGCTCCTCCGGCCGGCGGACCGGCCGCGCCGCCGCACCCGCGGCGGTCAGCGCGGCCAGATGCTCGCGTACGTCGCCCTGGAGCGCCAGGACGCCGACCGTCACCCCCGCCGGCTCACTCCTCGCGCTCACCAATCCGCCGCCCGCTCGCGACTGCGGGGCTCGCAAACCCGGCTCACTCCTCGCACTCACCAATCCGCCGCCCGCTCGCGACTGCGGGGCTCGCAAACCCGGCTCACTCCTCGCACTCACCAACCCCGCTCCGCCAGGCGGTGCGGCACCGGGATGTCGTCCACGTTGATCCCGACCATCGCCTCGCCGAGCCCGCGCGACACCTTGGCCAGCACGTCCGGGTCGTCGTAGAAGGTGGTGGCCTTGACGATCGCGGCGGCCCGCTGCGCCGGGTTACCGGACTTGAAGATCCCGGAGCCGACGAAGACCCCCTCCGCGCCGAGCTGCATCATCATCGCCGCGTCCGCCGGGGTGGCGATGCCGCCCGCGGTGAAGAGCACCACCGGCAGCTTCCCGGTCTCGGCCACCTCCCGGACCAGCTCGTACGGCGCCTGCAACTCCTTGGCGGCGACGTACAGCTCGTCGGTGGGCAGTGAGCTGAGGCGGCGGATCTCGTCACGGATCTTGCGCATGTGCGTGGTGGCGTTGGAGACGTCGCCGGTGCCGGCCTCGCCCTTGGAGCGGATCATCGCCGCTCCCTCCGTGATCCGGCGCAGCGCCTCGCCCAGGTTGGTGGCGCCACAGACGAACGGCACCGTGAAGGCCCACTTGTCGATGTGGTTGGCGTAGTCCGCCGGGGTCAGCACCTCGGACTCGTCCACGTAGTCCACGCCCAGTGCCTGGAGCACCTGCGCCTCGACGAAGTGCCCGATCCGGGCCTTGGCCATCACCGGGATGGAGACCGCGTTGATGATGCCGTCGATCATGTCCGGGTCGCTCATCCGGGAGACGCCGCCCTGGGCCCGGATGTCGGCCGGTACCCGCTCCAGCGCCATCACCGCGACCGCACCGGCGTCCTCGGCGATCTTCGCCTGCTCGGGGGTGACCACGTCCATGATCACGCCGCCCTTGAGCATCTCGGCCATACCCCGCTTGACCCGCGCGGTGCCGACCACTCCGGTGGCGCTGACGGTCTGCTCTCCGGCCGCGGTCGACTGGTCGGAACCGGACTGGGCGGTGGATTCGGACACGGCGTTCTCGCTCCTCGACAGTGGTTCGGACGGGTGAATTCGCACTCGATGCTACGCGGAGTGCAACGCCGGGCCGACAGCCAATCAGACCCCGGGTGGCCTGCCCTGTGGCCCAGCTCACCCGCCCGCCGGGGAGGGGCCGGTCAGCCGACCGAGAGCTCCGGACGGCTGCTCAGGGTCGGGTCGTCGATGTCGAAATAGCGCGGCCGCTCGTGCTTGCGGGCCATCCGGAACAGCCGTACGACGGGGCGGCGCCGCAGGGACAGCGCGTCGCGTACCAGGTCGGTGTGCACCTGACGGGCCAGCGCGAGCCGCCGGCTGGCGCCGATCACCGCTGCCGCAACCGGCTCCTCCGGGTCCAGCGGGCTGGACCGCAGTTGCCGGGTCAGGTCGTTCTCGGCAGCCTCCCGCTCGTCACCCTCGGCGTCCAGCGCGATCCGGGACGCCGCGTACAGCTCCAGCGCGTACCGCTCCTCGGCCAGCACCGCGGCGGCCGCTGCCCGGCGGAGCAGGTGCGCGTCCAGCGCGCGGGTCGCCGACCGCACCCGGAGGTGCATCCGGTCGACCCGGGCCGCGATCCAGATCAGGTACGCCGTCACCAGGACGACCGCCACGGCGACGCCCACCACCCACCACATGCCCGGCATCGTAGTGCGGCCCCACTTCCGTCTCCCCCTGCACGTCACTGTCCCGGCCGGGCTCGCGATCCGGCCAACCGCCCCGAGCCGCACGTGATCCGGCCGACCGGGCCCGGACGGGACGATCCGGCCAACCCGCCCGACCGGCACGGCGGTGCCGAACCGCGCATCCGCCCCGCACCGCACCCGACCGGCTCGGCGCGGCCGCTTCCCGGCTCAGGCCGGCCCGATCCACTCCTCGTCCAGCACCCGACCGTCGGTTGCCTCGATCGCCGTGGCATACACCTCGAGAACCCGGCGGGCGACGGTCGGCCAGTCGAAGGCTTCGACCACCTCCCGGGCGCAGGCCGACAGCTCGGTCCGGCGTACCGGGTCGTCGAGCAGGCGGGACAGGGTACGCCGCAGCGCCGTCGCGTCCCCGGTCGGGAAGAGCTCTCCGGCCCGCCCCCCGTCCAACACCCGACGGAAGGCATCCAGATCGCTCGCCACCACCGTCGCACCGGCGGCCATCGCCTCGGTCAGGATCATCCCGAACGATTCGCCGCCGATGTTCGGCGCGACGTAGAGGTGCACGCTGCGAAACATGCGCGCCTTGTCCGGTTCGGAGACCTGGCCGAGAAAAGTGATCCGGTCCCGCAGCCCCTCCGGTACGCCCTCGTGCAGCTCGGCCACGTCTCCCGGGCCGGCGACCAGCAGCCGCAGCCCCGGGCGCTCGGACGCCAGCCCGACGAATGCCTCCCGGAGCACCGCGAAGCCCTTCCGGGGTTCGGTGAACCGGCCGAGGAAACCCAGCGTGCCGCCCTCGCCCGGTCCGCACGGCCCCGGCCACCCGGGCAGCGGCTCCGCGTCGGCGAACTTCGCCACCGCCACCCCGTTGGGGATCTCCACCGCGCCACCGCCGAGATGCTCGACCTGGACCTTGCGGGCCAGCGCGCTCACCGCGATCCGGGCGGTGATCCGCTCCATGACGAGTTGCAGCACCCCCTGCGCGGCGGCGAGCGCCCGGGACCGGGTCATCGCGGTGTGGAAGGTGGCGACCACCGGCCCCCGGGCGGAGAGCACGGCGAGCAGCGAGAGGCTGAGCGCGAAGGGCTCGTGCACGTGCAGCACGTCGAACCGGCCCCGGGCCAGCCAGCGCCGGACCCGGGTGGTGGAGACCGGCCCGAAGCTGATCCGGGCGACTGACCCGTTGTACGGGAACGGCACCGACCGGCCGGCCGACACCACGTACGGCGGCAGCGGCGAGTCCTCGTCCGCGGGTGCCAGCACGCTCACCTCGTGGCCGAGCCCGATCAGCGCCTCGGCGAGGTCGATCACGTGGTTCTGCACCCCGCCGGGGACGTCGAAGGAGTACGGACACACGATGCCGATCCGCACTGTGCCTCCCCCTCAGGCCGGCTCGGAGATCGACGGGGTGCCGTCCGCTGTCCCCGGCCCCGCCCCGGCGGTCCTGGCCGGCTCGTCGATCCACACCCGTTGCAGCATGTGCCAGTCTTCCGGACGCTGCGCGATGCCCTCGGCCAAGTGGTCGGCGATCCGCTGGGTCAGCGCCCGGACCCGCTGGTCGAGCGGGCCGGCATCCGGTGCCGGCACCTCCAGCGGCCCGATCAGCCGGCCCCGTGGACCGGCCGGGTCGTACCAGAGCGCCGCCACGTAGAGCGGGGCGCCGGTCCGGACGGCCAGCAGTGCCGGGCCGGCCGGCATCCGGGCCCGGCCGCCGAAGAACCGCACCTGCACACCGCGCGCCGACAGATCCCGGTCGGCGAGCAGCGGGACCAGGTAGCCGGCGGCGACCCGCTCGACCAGCACGTCGAAGGGTGCCCGGGCGCCGCCGTGGGTGGGCAGGATCTCCATGCCGAGCCGGCGCCGGAAGTCGAGGAAGCGCTCGAACACGCCCTCCGGCTTGAGCCGCTCCATCACGGTGGCGATCGGCCAGCCGTTCGCGGCCACCCAGGCGCCCGCGGCGTCCCAGTTGCCGGAGTGCGGCAGTGCCACCACCGCGCCCCGGCCGGCCGCCATGTCGGCGGCGAGCAGCTCCTCGCCGTCGAGCCGGAAGTCGTCGCGAAGCTGCTCCCGGCTGCGGGACGGCAGCCGGAACACGTCGAGCCAGTAGCGGGCGTACGAGCGCATGCCCCGGCGGACCAGCTCCTCCAGGGCGGGCTCCGGCAGCTCCGGGCCGACCACCCGGCGCAGGTTACCGGCGAGCCTGAGCGTCCCCGGGCCACGCCTGCGGTACGCCTGGTCGGCGGCGGCCCGGAACAGCGCCGCCGCGGCCGGCCGGGGCAGCGCGCGCACCGCCCGCCAGCCGGCGAGGTAGGCGAACTCGACCGGGGTCACCGGCCGGCCCGCCGCACTCTCACGCTGCCACCCGCCCGGTCACGCGTCCACGCCCGTCTCGGCGCGCTGCGCCTGCCGCCAGACATGCGTCATCCGCTGCCCGACGGTGAAGACCGAGACGGCGGCGAGCAGCCAGAGTGCGGTGACCAGCGCCCAGTCCAGCCCGAGGCCGGTGAGCAGCCCGCCGACCCCGACGATGAGCAGCCGCTCGGTCCGCTCGGCGATCCCGACGTTGCAGGTCATCCCGAGCCCCTCGGCCCGGGCCTTGACGTACGAGACGAGACTACCGGCGACCAGGCAGATCAGCGCGGCGGCGACCCCGACGCGGTCGTCCTGGGTGGCCAGCCAGTACGCGACGGCGCCGAAGACCGCGCCGTCGGAGACCCGATCCATGCTCGAGTCGAGGAACGCGCCGAACCGGCTCGACCCGCCGCGCATCCGGGCCATCGTGCCGTCGAGCAGGTCGGTGAGGGCGAAGAAGGTCACCACGAGCGCCCCGGCCACCAGGTAACCCCGGGCACCGAGCACGATCGATCCGACCACCACGCCGAGCGTCCCGGTCACGGTGACGGCGTTGGGCGTCACCCCGACCCGCAGCAGGGTCCGGGCGATCGGTTCGACGATGCGGGTCATGCCGGCCCGGGCCGACACCTGGAAGATCTTCGCCATGGCCGTCCCACCATAACGGGCCGCGAACGGCGGCGGTACGCCCGGTGGCGCCTAGTTCACGCCGCAGGCTTGTGTCACGACTTGTACGGGTGTGAGATCGGAGCAGGGGACGTGACGTCGCTCACCTGTCACCCGGCACGTCTCCGGCAGCACGGCAGGCCACCCGAGGATATCGCCGCGGAGTCGCCAGGGCAGCTCCCCCGTCGCGCGCGGCGGTCGCCACCAACCACCGGCTTAGGGAGGTGCGCCCCGATGGCGCAGAAGAGTCAGGAGAAAGGGGTCACCGGCCCGGCGCCGGTGGTGGATGAGCCCGGCAGGGTTCGCAACGTGGTGCTCGTCGGCCACTCCGGGGCGGGAAAGACGACCCTGGTCGACGCCCTGCTGGCGGCGACCGGCACGATCTCGCGGCCCGGTGCGGTGACCGAGGGCACCACGGTGTGCGACCACGACCCGGCGGCGGTACGCCAGCAGCGCTCGATCAGCCTGGCCTGCGCGCCGCTCCAGCACAACAACGTCAAGGTCAACCTGCTGGACACCCCCGGCTACGCGGACTTCGTCGGCGAACTCCGGGCCGGGCTGCGCGCGGCGGACGCCGCACTCTTCGTCGTCTCGGCGGTGGACGGGATGGACGGGGCGACCGCCGCGCTCTGGCAGGAGTGCGCCGCCGTCGGGATGCCCCGGGCCGTCGCGGTCACCCGGCTGGACCACCAGCGGGCCGACCTCGACGAGACGGTGGCGCTCTGCCAGCGGGTCTTCGGCGACAACGTACTCCCGCTCTACCTGCCGATGCTGGACGACGAGGGCGTCGACGTGGTCGGCCTGATGGGCCTGATCACCCGCCGGGTCTTCGACTACTCCGCCGGGCTGCCGGCGGCGGTCCGCGACCCGGATCCGGAGCACCTGCCGGCGATCGGCGACGCCCGCAACGAGTTGATCGAGGGCATCATCGCGGAGAGCGAGGACGAAACCCTGCTGGACCGCTACCTCGGCGGCGAGGAGATCGAGGTGCAGGTCCTGATCGACGACCTGGAGAAGGCCGTCGCCCGGGGGCACTTCTATCCGGTGGTGCCGGTCTGCGCCGAGACCGGGCTCGGCATCGACGCCCTGCTGGAGCTGCTGACCTCGGCATTCCCGACCCCGCTGGAGCACGACCTGCCCACCGTCACCGGCGTCGACGGCGCACCGCAGCCGCCGCTGAGCTGCGACCCGGACGGCCCGCTGGTGGCCGAGGTCGTCAAGACCACCATCGACCGGCACGTCGGCCGGGTCTCCCTGGTCCGGGTCTTCTCCGGCACGCTCCGACCCGACCAGATCGTGCACGTCTCCGGGCACGGCATGGCCGAGCGCGGCCATCCGGACCACGACGCCGACGAGCGGATCGCGCACATCTACTCCCCGCTCGGCGCCGCGCTGCGCGAGGTGCCGTACTGCGTGGCCGGCGACATCTGCGCGATCACCAAGTCGGGTACGGCGGAGACCGGCGACACCATCTCGGCCAAGGACCACCCGCTGCTGATCGAGCCCTGGGAGATGCCCGAGCCGCTGCTGCCGGTGGCGATCGTCGCCAAGAGCCGGGCCGACGAGGACGCGCTGGCCAAGAACCTCGCCCGGCTGGTCGCCGGTGACCCGACGATGCGGCTGGAACGCAACCCGGAGACCCATCAACTGGTGCTCTGGTGCATGGGCGAGGCGCACGCCGAGGTGGTGCTCGACCGGCTCCGCGGCGGCGGGGTGGACCTGGAGACCGAGCCGGTCCGGGTGGCGCTGCGCGAGACCTTCGCGGTGGCCTCGAAGGGGCACGGCCGGCACGTGAAGCAGTCCGGCGGGCACGGCCAGTACGCGGTCTGCGACATCGAGGTGGAACCGCTGCCCCGGGGCGAGGGGTTCGAGTTCGCCGACCGGGTGGTCGGCGGTGCCGTGCCGCACAACTACATCCCGTCGGTGGAGAAGGGGGTACGCACCCAGATGGGCCGGGGCATCGTCGCCGGCTATCCGGTGGTGGACCTGAAGGTGACCCTGGTGGACGGCAAGGCGCACAGCGTCGACTCGTCCGACGCCGCCTTCCAGACCGCCGGCTCGCTGGCGCTGCGCGACGCGGCGGAGAAGGGGCAAGTCACGCTCCTGGAGCCGGTGGACGAGGTGGTGGTACGGGTGCCCGATGCCAACGTCGGCGCGGTGATGAGCGACATGTCCGGGCGGCGGGGCCGGGTGCTCGGCACCGAGCCGGACCCGGCCGGCGGCGACCACACCCTGGTCCGGGCCGAGGTGCCGGCGACCGAACTGATCCGGTACGCCGTCGAACTGCGCTCGATGACCGCCGGCGGGGGCACCTTCCGGCGCTCCTTCGTCCGGTACGAGCCGATGCCGGCGCACCTGGCTGACCAGTTCCGCAAGGAGCACAGCGCGTCCGGCCGGTGACCGCCCGAGGTGCCCTCCCCGGGTTGCCAGGGAGGGCACCTCCGCGTCACAGCGTGCCGAGCAGGCGTTCCACCTCGGCGACCTGGTCGGCCGGGAGCGGCCCGTGTGCCAGCGCGCCGGCGTTCTCCTCCACCTGGGCGACGGTCCGGAAGCCGGGGATCGGCACGGTCCGGTCGCTGCGCGCCCAGAGCCAGCCGAGCGCGCCCTGGGCCAGGGTACGGCCGTCCGAGGCGAGCACGTCCCGGACGGCGGCCACCCGGGCCAGGAACTCCGGGGCCGGCCGCCCGTCCCGGAACCAGTCCAGCCAGGCCGGGGCGATCCCGCGTACGTCGTCGGCGGCCAGTGTGGACGACTCGGTGAACTTGCCGGAGAGCAGCCCCATCGCCAGCGGCCCCCGGTTGACGCTGGCCAGGTCGTACCGCTCGCAGACGGCGAGCACCTCCGGCGAGTCCTGTAGCACCGAGAAGGAGTGCTGCACGGCGGTGCAGTGGGTGCCGTCGGTGCCCCAGGAGGCGGCCCGGTCGGGCAGGTCGGTGCTCCAGCCGTACGACCGGATCCGGCCCTCGGCGACCAGTTCCTCGAGGGTGCCGAGCAGGTCGGCCGCCCGGTCGACCGGGAGGTCGCCGAGGTGCAACTGGTAGAGGTCGATCCGGTCGGTCTCCAGCCGGCGCAGCGAGGCGGCGACCGCCTTGCGCAGGTAGCCCGCCGACCCGTCCGCCCCGGTGAGTTGCCGGGTCGCCTCGTCGTAGGTGTTGCCCCACTTGGTGGCGATCACCACCTCGTCCCGGTGCCCGACCAGGGCGCGGGCCAGGATCCGTTCGCTGTGCCCGGTGCCGTAGACGTCGGCGGTGTCGAAGAACGTGACACCGAGGTCGAGGCCGCGCCGGATCGCCCGGACCGACTCGTCGTCGTCCACCTGCCCCCAGCCGAGCGGCTGGTCACCCTGGTGCCATACGCCCCCGATGGCCCAGCAGCCGAGGCCGAGCGCGCTCACCTCGATGCCACTGCGCCCCAACACGCGCGTGTTCGCATTCATGACGGCAAGGGTTCCACATCGGGCCGGACGGGTGGAGCCGCCGACAATCCGCTGGACTCCACCCAGGACGCTGCCGATCATCGGTGCATGAAGATCGGAATAGACATCGGTGGAGTCGTCGTCCAGCAGGTGGACCGGCTCTATCCGGCGGACCAGACGATTGGTGCGGAGCCGATATCCGCCGACCTGCCGGGAGGCCCGGAGACCGAGGACACCGCGCTGCTCGCGGACTTCCGGCGTACGCCGCCGATGCCGGGGGCGTTCGAGGCGGTGGCCGCGCTGGTGGCCGAGATGTTCGGCGAGCACGTGTACCTGGTGTCCAAGTGCGGTGAACGGGTCGAACGGCGTACCCGGCTGTGGCTGGACCACCACGACTTCTATCCGCGTACCGGGGTCCGGCCCGAGAATGTGCACTTCTGCCGTACCCGGCAGGGCAAGGCGCCGATCGCCGCCGTGCTGGGTCTGACGCACTTCGTCGACGACCGGCTGGAGGTGCTCTCCTATCTGGAGACCGTGCCGCACCGCTACCTCTTCCGACCCAGGGAACCCGAGGTACGCAGCCACCGCTCCCACCTGGCGGCGGTTCGCCGGGTCGAGTCCTGGCCGGAACTGATGGCACTGATCGGCGGTGCCGATCAGACAGGTGTTCGAATATCCTGACGGTGGGGATCCGGCCGGTGAGGAGGTCGGGATGACACCGCTGCTGCGCGCCGCCCTGGAGTACGCCGCCGCCGGCGTACCCGTGCTGCCCCTGCACTCCCCGACCGCGACCGGCTGCACGTGCCGCCGGCCCGACTGCGACCGCCCGGGCAAGCATCCCCGCTGGCACCGCAGCCTGCTCCGGCACGGCCTGCACGACGCGAGCACCCGGCCGGAGGTGATCCGGCAGTGGTGGACCCGCTGGCCGGGGGCCAACCTGGCACTGCGTACCGGTGACCGGTTCGACGTCTGCGACGTCGACCCGCCGGACGGGGTCGCCGCGCTGCGCGCCCTGGTCCGGGAGCGCCGGATCACCGGGCCGGTGGTCCGGACCGGCTCCGGCGGCTGGCACCTCTACCTGCGCCCGACCGGCGCCGGCAACCGGACCGGGCTGCTGCCCGGCGTGGACTGGCGCGGAGCCGGCGGCTACGTCGTCGCCCCGCCGTCCCGGCACACCAGCGGCCGGGACTACCGCTGGATCCGCCCACCGGACGTCCCACTCGTCGACTGCCCGCCGGAACTGACCGAGCTGCTCTTTCCACCGGCGCCTCCGCCCCGTGCCGTGACCGGCGGCGCCGACCGGGTACGGCACCCCGACCGGTACGCCAGCGCCGCGCTCGCCGCCGAGGCCAGCACCGTCGCCGGTGCGGTGACCGGTACCCGCAACACCACGCTCTACCGGGCGGCGTACCACCTCGGGCAGCTCGCCGCGCTGGATCTGCTCGACGACCACGACATCACCGCCGTACTGGCTGACGCCGCTGCCCGCAGCGGACTCGGCCGGTACGAGACCGCCCGGACGATCCGGTCCGGGCTGCGTACCGGCCACCGGCATCCCCGGCACGGCCTCGCCGCCTAGCACCGCTGCCGGCCGGCCACCCCGGCCCGACCGGAACGCCTGGCCCGACCGCGCCCCGCCCGCCGGGCGCACAGCCCCATCGGCTGTCCGTCGGCGGCCGGCAAATGTCTGCCGGGAAGACTGTCGAGCTGCCCCGCTCGTGCGCCCACTCCGCTGTCCGGCACCATCCCAGTCGTCGCGCTGCATGCTCGGCAGGAACCGCGACCCAGCCGGACCGGCGACGTCGCTCCTTCCGAAGCTTTGTGCCCCGTCCGTGCACCCAGCTCGACAGTCTGCGCAGCGGCTACCTTCCCGCCGGCCACCTGGGCCGCTCCCGCCCTGGCCGGCGGCGAACGACGGGACGGCCGGGGTCGACGGCCGGCAGCGGAACGCCCCCGTCGGGTCAGTCAGCCCGGCGAGGGCGGGACGAGCAGCCGATGGGACCGGTCCAGGGCGAGCCGGACCGGGTCGGTGGCGTCAGGGTGCCAGCCACGGGCGAGGCCGGCTCTGACCAGCCGCTCGACCAGGCCGGGCCGGACCGGTGTCAGCGCCGGTTCGGCGGGCTCGTCGGCGGTGGAGCCGAGCCGGAGCCAGCCGTCCTCGAAGGGCACCCGGACCTCCAGCGGGCGGCCGCGACCGGAACCGGCCCACCAGATCCGCACCACGACATGCCCCGGGCCTGCCCCGGCCACCACCCACAGGTAGTCGACGCCGTCGACCCGGATCCTCCGCTTCCGCCGACCGGCCACCGCCGAATCCTACCGACGGGGCAACGGCGGCTCTTCGCTCCGCGTTCACCTGGGCGCCGGCTGCCGCTCGTCCACCCGTGCAACCTTCCGAGCCGGCAAGTCAGACAGCAACGGAGAGACGATGCCCTCGAAGAAGACATACGCGACGCTGGCCGCGGTGGCCGTCGCCGCCGGCACCATCGCCGTCACCGGTAGCGGTGTGGCCGGCGCGGGCACGGCGACCACCGGCCGGCACCCGCCGGAGCCGCGCCTGATGTTCGACCGGACCGCCACCTACCCGGTGTTCCAGAACCGGCCAGCGGGCGAGGACCCGACCACCCCGACCGTGGCGGAGATCTCGACGGTCAGCGCGGACGGCCGGACCCTGATCTACACCGACGCGCTGGCCCGGCGGATCGGTTTCCTGGACATCGGCGACGCCGGCCGGCCACGCGGGCTGGGTACGTTGTCGCTGACCGAGTTGGGCGACGCGGAGGACGAACCGACCTCGGTCTCGGTGGTCGGCGGGTACGTGCTGGTGGTGGTGAACACCAGCGCCAGCCACACCGACCCGTCCGGCCGGCTCGACGTGATCCGGCTGGCCGACCGGCGCCGGGTGGCCAGTTTCGACCTCGGCGGCCAGCCCGACTCGATCGCGATCAGCGCCGACCAGCGGTACGCGGCGATCGCGATCGAGAACGAGCGGGACGAGGAGGCGACCCCGGCCGGTGGCGAGGAGGGTGACCTGCCGCAGGCGCCCGCCGGCTTCGTGCAGCTCGTCGACCTGGCGGGGACGTCACCGGCCGGGTGGCGTACCCGGAAGGTGGCCCTGACCGGTCCGGGCGGCAGCGCGCTGCCGGCCCTGGTGGCCGCCGGCCTGACCGGGCCGACCGACCCCGAGCCGGAGTACGTCTCGATCAACCGGCGCAACCAGCTCGCCGTGACGCTCCAGGAGAACAACGGCATCGTCCTGGTGGACCTGCCGACCGGGCGGATCGACCGGGTGTTCGGCGCCGGCACCGCGTCGGTGACCGGCATCGACACCGACAACGACGGCGCGATCGACCCGGCCGGTTCGATCGAGGACCTGCCCCGGGAGCCGGACGCGGTCGCCTGGATCGACGACCGCTACCTGGCGACCGCCAACGAGGGCGACTGGCGGGGCGGCACCCGTGGCTGGTCGGTCCTCGACAGCCGGACCGGCAGGGTGGCCTGGGACGCCGGCAACGGCTTCGAGCAGCTCGCCATCACCCACGGCCTGGCCAACGAGGACCGGGCCGACAACAAGGGCACCGAGCCGGAGGGCGTGGCGATCGCCGAGTACCACGGCACCCGGTACGCCTTCGTCGGCTCCGAGCGGAGCAACTTCGTCGCCGTCTACGATCTGAGCCGGCCCACCTCGCCGCAGTTCCGGCAGGTGCTGCCGGCAACCAACGGGCCGGAGGGGCTGTTGCCGATCCCCGGCCGTGACCTGCTGGCGATCTCCAGCGAGGAGGACGACGCCTCGGTCGGGGTACGCGCCTCGGTGACCCTCTACCGGCTGGGCCGGGGCACTCCGGCCTTCCCGAGCATCGTCTCCGAGCCGTCCCGCCGGGGTGCCGCGCCGATCGGCTGGGGTGCGCTCGGCGCGCTGTCGGCGGTACCGGGGAAGCCGCACCTGCTCTACAGCGTGACCGACGCGGCATTCTCGCCGAGCCGGATCCTCACCATCGACCCGACCCCGACACCGGCGGTGATCACCGGATCGTTGACCGTGCAGGGCGCCGACGGCAGCCCGGTCGGCTACGACGCCGAGGGGATCTTCGCCCGGCCGCAGGGCGGATTCTGGCTCGCCGTCGAGGGGGCCACCGGGGCCGGCAACCAGCTCGTCCGCCTCGACGCGGCCGGGGTGACCCGGCAGGTCGTGCCGGTGCCGGCCGAGGTCGCGGCGGGCCTGGCCAAGCAGGGCTTCGAGGGGGTCACCGCCAGCACCGACCGGCGCGGCCGGGAGGTCGTCTGGGCGGCGCTGCAACGCGAGGTGGCCGGCGACCCGGCCGGGGTGGTCCGGCTCGGCCGGTACGACGTCGCGGCCGGCGCCTGGAGCTGGTTCGGCTACCGGCTCGGCACCACCGGTACTCCGGGGGATTGGATCGGGCTCTCCGAGGTCACCGTGGTCGGCGACCGGCTCGCGGTGATCGAGCGGGACAAGCTGAACGGCCCGGCCGCGAAGCTGAAGCGGATCTACACCGTGGAGCTGCCGGACGCTGCCGCCGGGCCGGGCCCGCTGCGGGTGCTGCCGAAGACCCTGGCCCACGACGTGCTGCCCGACCTGCGCGCCAGCAACGGCTGGACCCAGGAGAAGCTGGAGGGGCTGACCGTGGCCGGCGACGGCCAGGTCTACGCGGTCACCGACAACGACGCCGTGCAGGACGCCACGGGCGAGACGGTCTTCCTCCGGCTCGGTAGCGAGAAGGCGGTCTTCACACGGCGCTGACCTCGACGTACTCCTCGGGGGAGACGGCCGGCGGACCTGGCGGGTCCGCCGGCCGTCCGCGTCTCAGCCGACCGGCGCGGACCAGGCGGTGGCGAGCAGGGTACGGGTGTCGGCGAGCAACTGCGGCAGCACCTTGGTCCGGGCGATCACCGGCATGAAGTTGGCGTCCCCGCCCCACCTCGGCACCACGTGCTGGTGCAGGTGGGCGGCGATGCCGGCGCCGGCCACCCCACCCTGGTTCATCCCGATGTTGAAGCCGTGCGCGTTGCTGACCCGCCGGACCACCCGCATCGCCGCCTGGGTGCAGTCGGCCAGCTCGGCCGTCTCCCCGGCGTCCAGCTCCGTGTAGTCGGCGACGTGCCTATACGGGCAGACCAGCAGGTGCCCGGGGTTGTACGGATAGAGGTTGAGCACCACGAAGACCAGCTCGCCCCGGTGCACCACGAGATTCTCCTCGCCCTCCCGTTCGGGGGCGAGGCAGAACGGGCAGCCGGCCGGCTTCTCGTGCCCCTCCCCCGGCCGGTCCGGACCGGAGATGTAGGTCATCCGGTGCGGGGTCCAGAGCCGATCGAGCCCGTCGGGCATGCCGAGTTCCGCGTGGGGCGCCGCGCCTGTCACGCCGACGATCCTACGACCAGCGCAACCGGCCCGACCGACCCGGACCGTCGCAGTGCCTCCCGCTAGGCGACCGGCTCCGCGCTCGGCCCGGTGTTGACCCGGGACCGGACCACCTCCACGACGTGCGCCACCGCCTCCGCGAGCGGTACGCCGTTGCGCTGCGAACCGTCCCGGTAGCGGAACGAGACCGCCCCGGCGTCCACGTCGGCGTCCCCGGCGATCGCCATGAACGGGATCTTCTGCTGCTGGGCGGTACGGATCTTCTTCTGCATCCGGTCGTCCGAGGTGTCCACCTCGGCGCGGATCCCCTCGGCCCGCAGCGCGGCGACGAACCCGTGCAGGTGGGTGGCGTGCTCCTCCCGGATCGGGATGCCGACCACCTGCACCGGGGCCAGCCAGGCCGGGAAGGCCCCGGCGTAGTGCTCGGTGAGCACCCCGAAGAACCGCTCGATCGAGCCGAAGAGCGCCCGGTGGATCATCACCGGCCGCTGCCGGGTGCCGTCCGCGGCCTGGTATTCCAGGCCGAACCGCTCGGGCTGGTTGAAGTCGACCTGGATGGTGGACATCTGCCAGGTACGCCCGATGGCGTCCTTGGCCTGCACGCTGATCTTCGGGCCGTAGAAGGCCGCGCCGCCCGGATCCGGCACCAGGTCGAGCCCGGACGCCTCGGCGGCGGTACGCAGCGCCTCGGTCGCCTCCGCCCAGTCCTCGGCCGAGCCGATGAACTTCGGCGAGTCGTCCCGGGTCGACAGCTCCAGGTAGAAGTCGTCCAGGCCGTAGTCGCGGAGCAGGTCGAGGACGAACGCCAGCAGCGTGGTCAGCTCGCCCGGCATCTGCTCCCGGGTGCAGTAGATGTGCGAGTCGTCCTGGGTCAGCCCGCGTACCCGGGTCAGCCCGTGCACCACGCCGGACTTCTCGTACCGGTAGACGGTGCCGAACTCGAAGAGCCGCAGCGGCAGCTCCCGGTACGACCGCCCGCGCGCCCGGAAGATCAGGTTGTGCATCGGGCAGTTCATCGCCTTGAGGTAATATTCCGCGCCCTCGAACCTCATCGGCGGGAACATGGTGTCGGCGTAGTACGGCAGGTGCCCGGAGGTCTCGAAGAGCTGCGCCTTGGTGATGTGCGGGCTGTTCACGAACTCGTAGCCGGCCGCCTCGTGCCGCCGCCGCGAGTAGTCCTCCAGCTCCCGCCGGATGATCCCGCCCTTGGGGTGGAAGACCGCCAGGCCGGAGCCGATCTCGTCGGGGAAGCTGAACAGGTCCAGCTCGGCGCCGAGCTTGCGGTGGTCGCGCCGGGCCGCCTCCTCCAGCACCTTCAGGTACGCCTTGAGCGCGTCCCGGGTCGGCCAGGCGGTGCCGTACACCCGCTGGAGTTGCGGGTTGCGCTCGTTGCCCCGCCAGTACGCGGCGGCCGAGCGCATCAGCTTGAACGCGCCGATCAGCCGGGTGCTGGGCAGGTGCGGCCCCCGGCACAGGTCGGACCAGCAGACCTTGCCGCTCTCGGCGTCCAGGTTGTCGTAGATGGTGAGGTCGCCGGTACCGACCTCCATCACCTCGCCCGCGTCGAGACCAGTTCCGCCACCCTCGGTCCCCGCGCCCTTGACCTCGATCAACTCAAGCTTGTACGGCTCGTCGGCCAGCTCGGTCCGGGCCGCGTCGAGGCTGTCGAAGCGGCGCCGCCGGAACCGCTGGCCGGACTTGACGATCTCCTGCATCCGCTTCTCCAGCCGATCGAGATCCTCCGGCTGGAACGGACGGTCGACGTCGAAGTCGTAGTAGAAGCCGTTGTCGATCGGCGGACCGATCCCGAGCTTCGCCTCCGGGAAGGTGTCCTGGACGGCCTGGGCCAGCACGTGCGCGGTCGAGTGGCGCAGCACGTTGAGCCCGTCCGGCGAGTCCAGCCGTACCGGCTCCACCACGGTCTCCGCCTCGGGCGCCCAGTCCAGGTCGCGGAGCTGGCCCTCCGGGTCGCGGACCACCACGATCGCCCCGGGGCCGGCGTGCGGCAGGCCCGCCGCGGCCACCGCCTCGGCCGCCGTCGTCCCGGCCGGGACGACGACGGGGTCGGCACCGACAGGGGTACGGGCTTGGGACACGGTGGCTCCTTACGATCTTGGACGAATCGGACGTCGCCGACGGGATCGGCTGCCAAGATGCTATCGGTCCTGCGTTTTCCTCCTGCCGGCGCCGCTACCTCGGCGTTAGATTGACGCCGTGGCACCCGTGGACGCCGTGAGCGCACTACAGCGTAGATACCAGACCTTCTTCGGCACCGGGCCGGGCGTACCGTTCGCGGTGGCACCGGCCGGCGGCCCGGTGCGGACCTTCGGCACCGGCGAACCGCAGTTCACCATCGTGGTGAAGGACGACCGGGGCGCCAAGGCGCTGGCCGCGCTCGACCAGTTCGCCGTGGCCGTGGCCTACCTGCAAGGTTCGCTGGACGTCGAGGGCGACCTCGCGGCGGCGCTGCGGATGCGGTCGTTCTTCACCGACCGGCATCCGATCGCCTTCCTCGGCCGGTTCGTGCCGGCGCTGCTGCGCGGGCGCCGGGAGGACGACCGGCGCTCCATCTCGCACCACTACGACGAGGACTCCGACTTCTTCCTGACCTTCCTCGACCACCGGCACCGCTGCTACACCGAGGGGGTCTTCGCCTCGGACGACGAGCCGCTGGAAGACGCGATGACCCGCAAGATGGACCTGGCGCTGGAGGCGATCGGGGTCCGCCCCGGCGACCACGTACTGGAGGTCGGCGGCGGCTGGGGCGCGTTCAGCGAGCACGCCGCCCGCAAGGGGGTACGGGTCACCACCACCACGCTGTCGGTGGAGTCGGAGCGCTTCCTCACCGACCTGTTCGACCGCGAGCGGCTGCCGGTGCGAGTGGTCCGGGAGCACATCTTCGGCTACTCCCCCGGCGAGCGCTTCGACGCGATCGTCAACATGGGGGTCACCGAGCACCTGCCCGACTACCGGACGACGCTGCGCAAGTACGCCGAACTGCTCCGCCCGGGCGGCCGGGTCTACCTGGACGCGCTGGCGATGCGCCGCAAGCACATCGTCTCCACTTTCATGAAGCGGTACGTCTATCCGGGCGGCTCGGCCCCGCTGCTGCTGCACCAGTATTTGCGGCACGTGGCGCACTCGCCGTTCGAGCTGCTCAACCTGGTCGACGACCGGCACAACTACTACCTGACCTGCCGGGAGTGGGCCCGCCGGCTGGACGGTGCCCGGGACGAGATCGTGCGCCGCTGGGGCGAGCCGCTGTACCGGCGGTTCCGGCTCTTCCTCTGGGGTTCGGCGGCCGGCTTCGACACCGGGATGGTCCAGGCGTACCGCTGGGTGCTGCAACTGCCGCCGGCTCGTTGAGCCTGGGACCGGGCAGCGGTAGCCCGGTCCGTTATCGGATCGTTATTGCAGTCCGGATGCCCGTGGGAGCGCTCCCGGTAGGGTCGGGCACGAGCCGATAACGACGGTCATCGATCGCCGCGGTCACCGTACGGCGGGGAGCGGCGCCGGACGTGCGGAACCTGCCGCCGGAAGGACCTCCCGTGCGTACCCGACCCACCGCCGCACTGCTCACCGCCGCCCTGCTGACCCTGGTCGGCGTCGGTGTCGGCGTTCCCGCCCCGCCGGCCGCGAGCGCCGCCGCGCTGCCCTACCAGGACCCGGCGCTGCCGGTCGCCACCCGGGTGGACGACCTGCTCGCCCGGATGAGCCTGGACGAGAAGATCGGCCAGATGACCCAGGCCGAGCGCGCCTCGGTCACCCCGGCCGACATCACGAACTACCGGCTCGGCTCGGTACTCTCCGGCGGCGGCTCCGCGCCGACCCCGAACAACGCCACGAGCTGGGCCGACATGTACGACCGGTTCGCCAACGCCGCCCTCGGCACCCCGCTGGGCATCCCGATGATCTACGGCTCGGACGCCGTGCACGGGCACAACAACGTCGTCGGCGCGACGATCTTCCCGCACAACATCGGCCTCGGCGCCACCCGCGACCCGGAACTGGTCCGGCGGATCGGCCGGGCCACCGCCGAGGAGGTCACCGGCACCGGGGTGAACTGGACCTTCGCCCCCTGCCTCTGCGTGGTCCGCAACGACCGCTGGGGCCGCTCCTACGAGTCGTTCGGCGAGGACCCGGCGCTGGTCAGCTCGATGACCAGCGTGATCGACGGCCTCCAGGGCGCCTCGCTGGCCGGCCCGGCGTCGGTACTGGCCACCGCCAAGCACTACCTCGGGGACGGCGGCACCACGAACGGCACCGACCAGGGCGACACCCAGCTCTCCGAGGCCGAGTTGCGGGCCGTGCACCTGCCGCCGTTCGCCGAGGCGGTCCGCCGGGGGGTCGGCTCGGTGATGATCTCGTACAGCAGTTGGAACGGGCAGAAGCTGCACGGGCACGACTACCTGATCAACGGCCTGCTCAAGGGCGAACTCGGCTTCGGCGGCTTCGTGGTCTCCGACTGGAACGGCATCGACCAGCTCGACGGCGCCACCGGGTTCACCGCGGCCGAGGTACGCCAGGCGGTCAACGCCGGCATCGACATGGTGATGGTCCCGACCGGCTGGCGGCAGTTCATCGGCCACCTGCGCGCCGAGGTGCAGGCCGGCCGGGTCGGCCAGGCCCGGATCGACGACGCCAACCGGCGGATCCTGACCAAGAAGTTCGAGCTGGGCCTCTTCGAGCGGCCACTGGCCGACCGGTCGTACACCTCGACCGTGGGCAGCGCGGCGCACCGGACGCTGGCCCGGGAGGCGGTGGCCGCCTCGCAGGTGCTGCTCAAGAACGACGGCGGCATCCTGCCGCTGGCCACCGCGAACAACCGGATCTTCGTGGCCGGCAAGAGCGCCGACAACATCGGGTACGCCAGCGGCGGCTGGACCGTCTCCTGGCAGGGCGGCAGCGGGGCGATCACCCCCGGCACCAGCATCCTGCAGGGGATCCGGAACGCGGTCGCCTCCTCCAGCACGGTCACCTACCAGGCCAGCGGCACCGGCATCGACAGCTCGTACCGGGCCGCGATCGCGGTGGTCGGCGAGACGCCGTACGCGGAGGGGCGCGGGGACCGGCCGAGCGGGATGGGACTGGACGGCACCGACCTGGCCACCCTGGACCGGCTGCGCGCCTCCGGGGTACCGGTGATCGTGGTGCTGGTCTCCGGCCGGCCGCTGGACATCGCCGCCCAGTTGCCGAACTGGCGCGCCCTGCTCGCCGCCTGGCTGCCCGGCACCGAGAGCGCCGGAGTGGCCGACGTGCTGTTCGGGGTACGCCCACCCACCGGCAGGCTGCCGGTGAGCTGGATGAGCAGCGCCAGCCAGCAGCCGATCAACGACGGCGACGGCAAGACGCCACTCTTCCCGTACGGCTACGGACTCGGCTACTCCTGACCTGGAGGTTCGCAATCCGGGCGGACCGGGGCACCGGCCGCCGATTCACCCGACTTGCCATGGGCAGTACGGTCATCACGTGGCCACCGTCCTCCTGGTCGAAGACGACCATGTCGTACGCGGCGCCATGCTGCGCTCCCTGGCCGACCGCGGGCACGCGGTGCACGCGGTCGGTACGGCGCTCGATGCGCTGCGCCGGGTCGCCGCAGAAACCCCCGACCTGGTCGTACTCGACCTCGGGCTGCCCGACCTGGACGGCGCCGACGCGCTGCGGATGCTGCGCGGCATCACCGACGTACCGATCATCATCGCCACCGCCCGGGACGACGAGCAGGCGATCGTCCGGCTACTCCGGGCCGGCGCCGACGACTACATGGTCAAACCGTTCACCGGCGCCCATCTGGACGCCCGGATCACCACGGTGCTCCGCCGGGTCGGCCGGGCGAGCCGGACGGTCGAGCCGGCCGTACACTCCGTCGGCGGGCTGCGGATCGACGTCGGCGAACGGAGTGCACACCTCGACGGGGTGCCCCTGGCGCTGACCCGCAAGGAGTTCGACCTGCTGGCCTATCTCGCGGCGCGGCCCGGCCGGGTAGTGTCCCGCCGGGAACTGTTGGAGGAGGTATGGCGGCAGCCATCGGTCGGCGAGGATCAGACCATCGACGTGCATCTGTATTGGCTCCGCCGCAAAATGGGCGAGTCCGCGGCGAAGCCCCGCTACCTGCGCACCGTGCGGGGGGTCGGGTTCCGGTTGGTGGTACCGGACTGAGGTTGGCGCTGGCCTACCTCGGGGCCGGCATGACCACCATCGTCGCGCTCGCCTTCCTGATCCCGCTCGGCACGGCGCTGCAACGCGACGCCCGCGAGGACGCGCTCGGCGAGGCTGCCCGGCGCAGCGCGGCGGTCACCGGCGCGCTGGCCGTCACCGCCGACCCGGCGGCGCTGCGCCGGGTCGTCGAGTCGACCGCCGGCAACACCGGCAGTGCGCCGGTCGTGCACGGCCTGTCGCTCGGCGGCGACCCCCGGGCCGCCGCCGGTGACGTCGACCGGGCGATCCGGACCGGCACACCGGTCGTCGCCGAGGTCTCCGGTGGCGTGGTCCGGCTCGAACCGGTCCCGGTCGCCGGCCGGGTGCTGGTGGTCGAGGTCTTCGTCTCCGAGGCGGCGCTGAACGCCGGTACCGGCGGCACCTGGCTGATGCTGATTCTGGTGGCGGTCGGCCTGGTGATCGCCTCGGTGATCGTGGTAGACCGGCTCGCGGGCAAGGCCGTCGCCTCGGCCCGGGGGCTGGTGCAGGCGGCGCTGGCCGTCGGCGACGGCGACCTGGAGGTACGGATCCAGCCGAGCGGGCCCCGCGAACTGGCCGAGGCCGGGTACGCCTTCAACCGGATGGCCGACCGGCTGGTCACCTCCCGCACCGACGAACGGGAACTCGTCGCCGACCTGTCGCACCGGCTGCGTACCCCGCTGACCGTGCTGCGGCTCGACGCCGACGCGCTCGACTCCGACGACACCAGCGTCGGCTCGTTCAGCGCGGCCGAGCTGGACCGGCGCCGGACGATCCGGCGGATCCGGCAGGCGATCGTGACGCTGGAAGGCGAGATCGACGTACTGATCAACACGACCCGGAAGACGGTCGCCCAGGAGGCCGCGCCGGGGAGCTGTGACGTCAGCGAGGTGGTTCGGGACCGGATGGTCTTCTGGTCGGCGCTGGCCGGCGACCAGAACCGGTCGCACCGGGTCATCGGCGCGCACACCCGGATCCCGGTGCCGGTGCCCCGGGCGGAGCTGGCCGCCGCGCTTGACGCGGTGCTGGGCAACGTCTTCCGGTACACCCCGCAGGGCACCGCGTTCGAGGTCGCGGTCACCCGGCGGGACGGCTACATCGCGGTCCGGGTGGACGACGCCGGGCCCGGCATCGCCGACCCGGACCGGGCGCTGCGCCGGGGGGCCAGCGACCGTGGCTCCACCGGGCTCGGCCTGGACATCGCCCGCCGGGTGGCCCAGCAGGCGAACGGCTCGGTCAGCATCGACCGGGCCCGGCTCGGTGGGGCGAGCGTGGTCATGCTGCTGGCCGACCCGGACGCCGCGCCCCGGCAGGTGAGCCGGTTCGGGCTGGTCGGCCGGCTGGCCCGGGAGAAGGACGCGGTCACCCGCCGCCGCTGGTCCCGGCCGCGCTCCTCCGGCGACTGAGCGGCACCCGCCCGACGCTGACCGGCAGCCCGCCGACGTTGAGCGGCCACTCGGCCGGGAAGCCGCGCGTCCGGCCGGATCCGGCGTGCCCGCACCGAGTTTCTGGTTCCGCGCAAGTCTTCCTTAGGTCTGGATTAACGCCCGTCCGAGTGCCCTGCCGCGGTGGCAACATCAAACGCGATCCCATCCCGCTCCACCGGGCCACTACCCGCAGATGTTTGCCCCAACCCGGCCCGTGGAGCCTGGCGCGCGGCGGAAGCACGGTCCCCCACACCTGGTTTCCGTCGCGCGCCGATCAGCACGGCTGAGGTCGGGCCGGCGTACCGCCGCGACGCGCGGGGACGTACCGGTCGATCCCGGCCCCATGATCGCTGACCCGGCGCGGCCGCCCGCAGCACCCCGCGCCGGGTCAGCCTGTCTCCGCCGGCCGAACGGGTCAGGACCGATGTGCGACCAGGTAGGCGTCGATCTCGGCAATCAGCTTGTCCCGCTCCGGCGGCGCCAGGAACGAGGCGGTGACGGCGTTGCGAGCCAGCCCGGCCAGCCCGGCGGCGTCGAGGTCGAGCAGTCGGGCGGCGACCGCGTACTCGTCGTTGAGAGTGGTGCCGAACATCGGCGGGTCGTCGGAGTTGACCGTCACCAGCACGCCGGCCTCGACGAGCCGGGGCAGCGGGTGCTCCTCGATCGAGCCGACCGCCCGGGTCCGGACATTGGAGGTCGGGCAGACCTCCAACGGGATCTGCCGCTGGGCCAGGTGCTCCAGCAGCGCCGGATCCTGGGCCGCCGAGATGCCGTGCCCGATCCGTTCCGCGCCCAGTTCGCGCAGCGCGTCCCAGATGGTCCCCGGCCCGGTGGTCTCGCCGGCGTGCGGTACGGAGCGCAGCCCGGCCGCCCGGGCCTGGTCGAAGTAGGGCTTGAACTGCGGCCGGGGCACGCCCACCTCCGGACCGCCGAGCCCGAAGCTGACCAGCCCGTCCGGCCGCTCGTCGAGGGCGATCCGCAGGGTCTGCTCGGCCGCCGGCAGCCCCGCCTCGCCGGGGATGTCGAAGCACCAGCGCAGCGAGACCCCGAGTTCGGTCTCGGCGGCCCGCCGGGCATCCTCGATCGCCTCGCAGAACGCCGGGGCGGGAATCCCCCGGTGCACGTGCGAGTACGGCGTGACCGTCAGCTCCGCGTACCGGACCTGCTGGCGGGCGAGTTCCCGGGCCACCTCGAAGGTCAGCAGCCGGACGTCCGCCGGGTCCCGGATCAGGTCGACCACGCTCAGGTAGATCTCGATGAAGTGGGCGAAGTCGCGGAACTCGAAGTAGGCGGCGAGGGCGTCCGGATCCGCCGGCACCCGGGTCCGGCCCTCGTGCCGGGCGGCCAACTCCGCCACAATGCGCGGCAGCGCGGAGCCGACGTGGTGCACGTGCAGCTCCACCTTGGGCAGTCCGGCGATGAAGGCCGAGAGGTCGGTCACGAAAACTCCCTACTGACGTGCGCCGGTACGGGCGACGAAGAAGACGCGGTGGAACGGAAACTGCACCAACCCGTGCCGGACCGGGTACGCCTCGACCAGCCGCTCGTTCAGTGCGGCCCGGAAGTCGTCCCAGGCCGTACCCGCGCCGCCCAGCACGGCCCGGACCGGACGCAGCGCCGTCCCCTCCATCCAGCTCAGCACCGGATGGTCGGCGGCGCCGGAGGTGGCCGGGAGCAGGTGCACGTAGGTAGTTTCCCAGGCGTCGACGGCACAGTTCGCACCGGTCAGCAGGTCGGCGTAGCCGGCCGCGTCGGAGACCGGCGCGGCCCGGAGCAGGTCGGCGACCAGGTGCCGCCAGCGCGGGGCTTCGGCCACCTCCCGCAGCGCGCGGTGCGAGGCGGCGTCGAAGTTACCCGGCACCTGGACCGCGAGCCAGCAGCCGGCGGTCAGCTCGCGGGCCCAGCGCAGCAGCAACTCCTCGTGCCCGGGCACCCACTGCAACACGGCGTTGGAGACCACCACGTCGACCTCGGGCCCGGGCGACCAGGTCCGGGCGTCGGCCACCGCGAACTCGACCCCGGATCCGCCGTTGGCAGCGGCCGGCGCACCGACCCGGGTGGCGGCGGCGATCATCTCCGGTGACGAGTCGAGCCCGACGACCCGGGCGGTCGGCCAGCGGGCCGGCAGGGTCGCGGTCAGGTGGCCGGGACCGCAGCCCAGGTCGACCACCGTCCGGGGTCGCTCGGCGGCGACCCGGGCGAGCAGGTCGTGGAAGGGCCGCGAGCGTTCGTCGCCGTACCGGAGATAGCTGGCCGGATCCCACATGACTGTCCTCCAAAACCGTACGTACGTCTTGTTTACCATACCGGCACGGTGCCACCCCGGTGGGCCCGAATTCGGCGCGGGATAGGCTCGCCGGCGTGGAAAAGCGGAGATTCCCGCGGTTGAACCGCGAGGTCGGCGTGGTCGGGCTCGGCGCCTGGCAGCTCGGTGCCGACTGGGGCCAGGTCAGCGAGCCCGAGGCCCTGGCGGTGCTGACCGCCGCTGTCGAGGACGGAGTCACCTTTCTGGACACCGCCGACGTCTACGGCGACGGGCGCAGCGAGCAACTGATCGGCCGGTTCCTGCGCGAGCGGCCCGACGCCAGGCTCACCGTCGCCACCAAGATGGGCCGCCGGGTGCCGCAGACGCCGGAGGCGTACGTGCTGGAGAACTTCCGGGCCTGGACGGACCGGTCCCGGACGAATCTCGGGGTCGACGTGCTCGACCTGGTGCAGTTGCACTGCCCGCCCACACCGGTCTTCTCCACCGACGCCGTCTACGACGCCCTGGACACCCTGGTCGCCGAGGAACGCATCGCGGCGTACGGGGTCAGCGTGGAGACCTGCGACGAGGCGCTGGCCGCGATCGCCCGCCCCGGGGTGGCCAGCGTGCAGATCATCCTCAACGCGCTGCGGCACAAGCCGGTCGAGCGGGTGCTGCCGGCCGCCCTCGCCGCCGGGGTCGGCATCATCGCCCGGGTGCCGCTCGCCAGCGGCCTGCTCTCCGGCCGCTACGACGCGCACACCACGTTTCCCAGCGACGACCATCGCAACTACAACCGGCACGGGGAGTCGTTCGACGTCGGCGAGACGTTCTCCGGGGTGGACTACGAGACCGGGCTGGAGGCCGTACGGCGGCTGCGCCCGGCGGTGCCGCCGGGAGCCACGATGGCGCAGTTCGCGCTCCGCTGGATCCTCGACCAGCCCGGGGTCACGGTGGTCATCCCCGGCGCCCGCAACGCCGAACAGGCCCACTCGAACGTCGCCGCCGCCGCGCTCGCGCCGCTGTCGGCCGAGGCGACCGCCACGGTGGACGCGGTCTACGCCGAACTGGTCCGCCCGCAGGTGCACGACCGCTGGTAGCGCGATCGGCCGGAGCGTGCGGCGTGCCGCGAGGCGACGTGCGTTCCGGCCCGCCGTGCGGTTGGCTGAGTGCGACGGGTTGGCCGCGGAACGGATGTGACCGGCTCGCCGCGGAGCAGACGTCACCGGCTCGCCGCGGACGCCACGACCGGTTCAGCGCGGAGCCGGTGCGACCGGGTCGGCGCGGAGAGACGCGACGTCGTCGCGGAGAGGAGCGAGACAGATGAAAGGGTGGCTCCCGCTCACGCTCGGGCTGCTGGCCGTCGTCGTCGGCGCAGTGTGGACGTTGCAGGGGCTGGGTCGGCTCGGCGGCAGTGCGATGACCGGCGAACCACTCTGGGCCGTGATCGGGCCGGTGGTGGTGGTCGCCGGGCTCGTGCTGGTGGTGCTGGGCCTGCGCGCCCGCAGCCGGGGCAGGCCCTCCTGACCGGCGGACCGGTGCCGCCGGGTCGCACCGGATACGCGTCGAGCCCCGCGGGGCGCGGGGCTCGACGTGGATCCCAAAGCAATCGAAACTCGGGCCGGCGGGGGCCGGCCGTCACGGAATCAGATGGGGCGAACCTGCTCCGCCTGCGGCCCCTTCTGGCCCTGAGCGATCTCGAACTCCACCCGCTGGTTCTCCTCCAGCGTGCGGTAGCCGCTGGTCTGGATGGCCGAGAAGTGGACGAACACGTCAGCACCCCCGCCGTCGACGGTGATGAAGCCGAAGCCCTTGTCTGCGTTGAACCACTTCACGGTTCCCTGCGCCATGTGTATCTCCTTCTAAAACTGGCGGCCGAGCACGCCGTGCGGCCGGTTGGCCGTTTTCGAGCAGCGGCGCCTTGGAGTCGGCCCCCACCAAGGAGGACTTCCCTCGACCCACGCCATCTCTCAACAGCGTGGAACAGCAAACCACGTACGCAAAAACTTCGCATAGCCTACCCGACGAAATTCTCCGACATGTGACCTGAGAACGCGTCCCACGGCCCCGGAGGCATCGACGGCACGGGCTGGCGACAGCTCCGCTAACCGGACCAAACCGGATCAGCCCGGGAACTCTCCCCGGACTCGTCGCGCACCGTCGCCGACGGTTCGACAGCACCGTCGCGGCCGCCCAGGGCGACCGCCAAGACGGCGCCGAACAGGCAGAACAGCGCCGCAGCAGTGAACATCTCGGCGTACTCGATCCGGAGCGCGTCGCGTACCGCGGTTGTGTAGTCGGCGACCCGCTGCTGATAGACGGCGCGGTCCACACCGAACGGCAACGGGGTCACCAGGTCGGCGGTGAGTTCCTGGAACCGGTGCAGCCCCCATGCGGTGACTCCGGCGACCCCGAGCAGCATGCCCACCATCCGGGCCACCACCAGAGCGGCGGAGGCGACACCGTGCTGGGCCGCCGGCACCGCACGGAGTACCGCCGAACTCAGCGGTGCGATGACCAGCCCGAGACCGAAACCGGCCAGTACCAGATCGGTGTCGAGCCGGGGCAGTCCGACCGGCCCGATCGGGTACTGGGCCGCCAACGGGTCGACCGGCCAGCCGGCGATCAGCAGGTAGCCGAGTACGGCCAGCGCCAGACCGCCGACGGTGACAGCGCGGTCGCCGAGGCGCCGGGCGAGCAGCCCGCCGAGCACCGCGCCGACCGGCAGCGCCACCAGGAACCGGGTGAGCAGCAGCGCCCCCTGCACCGCGTCGCGCCCGAGTACGGTCTGCGCGAAGAGTTGCACGTCGACCAGGGTCACCAGCAACGCGGCACCGGCCAGGGCGCTCACCCCGAGGGCGACCAGGAAGGGCCGCATCCGTACCCCGGCCGGATCCAGCAGCCGGATCCGGGCCCGGGCCTGCCAGAGCAGGAACGCGCCGAACACCACCACCCCGGCCCCGACGGTGACCGGACCCCACGGCGGCAGCAGCGAACGCGCCGGATCGGGGTTGTAGAGCCCGACCACCAGCAGCCCGAGCGCCACCGCCAGCAGCAGCCCGCCGACGACGTCGACCCGCTGCCGGGCCGCGTCCGACCGGACGTCCCGGCCCGGCAGCGTCAGCCGGACCACCACGATCGCCAGCACCGCGAGCGGCAGGTTCACCCAGAAGACACCGCGCCAGCCGACCAGCGTGGCGAGCCCGGCGCCGTAGAGCGGACCGAGCACGCTGCCCAACTCCTGGGCCGCGCCGACCAGCCCCAGGGTCAGTGCCCGGCGCCGGGCCGAGCCGAGGTCGGAAACCAGCGCCATCGTCACCGGCAGCAGGGCGCCACCGGCCAGACCCTGTAGCCCCCGCCCGGTGACCAGCAGCGGCAGGCTGTCGGCGAGCGCGGCCAGCACCGAACCGGCGGCGAAGCCGGCCAGGCAGCATTCGATGACCACGCGCCGGCCGTACCGGTCGGAGAGCCGGGCGAGCAGCGGCATCCCGGCGACGTAACCGAGCAGGTAGCCGGTGACCACCGGAGTGGCCCGTTCCAGCCGGTTGACCGGGACCCGCAGGTCGCCGAGGATCTCGACCAGCAGGGTCACCACGACGTACGCGTCGAGGGCGGCGAGCAGCACCGCCGCGCCACCCACCCCGATCGCGAGCCGGCGACCGGCCCGCGCCACGGGATCAGGGGACACGGATGGTGACCGGAGCGTCGTACTCCGAGAAGGTCACCGTCACGGTCCCGCTCTGGCCGGGCACCGGGAACCGGGCCCGGTGCAGCAGCCGCCGGTCGGCACCGATCCAGAGCGCGCCGGTGACGTCCGCGCTGACCCCCGGCACCAGGTTGCCGAGCGCGGCGCCGGGCAGCGTCCCCTCGATCCGGTACGTGTCGACCCCGTCGACCTCCTCCCGACCCTCGGTGGTGCCGGTGGCCTTGCCGACCAGGTTGGCGACGCCACGGTCCGGGGAGAGGATCGCGGTCGGGTCGTAGATCGCCGCAGCGGTCGCCAGCGGCAGCTTCTGCCAGCCGCCGGTCAGCCCGTTGACGTGCAGGGTCTCGTCCTTGACCACGAACGACAGTTCCAGCGGCAGCCCGCCCTGCTCGATCTTGGCGGTCCCCTGGGCCTCGCCGGCCGCGGTGATCACACCCTCGGCGGCGCTGATGCCGAGGCTGTCGGCCGCGCCCTCGGTGGCGATCGCGAACCGGGCGGTCCGCACCGTGCCCAGCTCGGTCGCCGCGCTGGAGAGGAGTTCGGCCGCCTCGGGCAGGGTCGTGGAGTTCTCCGCGCCCCCGGCCGGGTCATCGGCGCCCCGGTCGGTGCAGCCTGTGGAGACGGCCAACAGCAGGCTCAGCGCACCGGCGAGCACGAGGGATCGACGCATAACCCGAAGCGTACTCACGACGGATGGACCGTCGGCGGCGATCCGCCCCGGACGGCTCCGGAGTCCGCCGACTCAGTCGGGCCAGCGGCCGGTCAGCCGGCGTACCCCGATCGCGCCGCCCCGGTCCACGGCGGCCCGGACGACAGCGAAGATGGCCCCCTGCAACGCGGCAGCGGCGAGGATCTCGCCCCAGCCCCGGTCCTCGTCGATCGCGTCCGGCGCCTCGCCGTCACCGGCCGTCAACTTCCAGACCTGCCGGAACACCGCGCCGGCGGCCACCCCGGCGGCCATGCCCAGAAGGATGCCCACCGGCCGGTAGGCCACCTTGCTGACTGTCCTGCTCACCCACGTCTCCCTCGTGCCACCAGCACCACGACCGCCAGCGCCAGCGCCCCGGCCGCGAACACGGCCCAGGACACCGGATGGCGCAACGCTACCGAACCGGCGTCGTGCACGGAGGACCGGACGTTCGCGGTGGTCTGCCCGGCCCGCTGCTTCACCCGGTCCCGGGTCTGCGCCGCCGAGCCCCTGATCCGGGCCTTCACGTCCGCCTTGGCCGCCAGGGCCTGCACCGTCTCGCCCAGCTCGGCCCGGGTCTGCCGGATCTCCTCCCGGAGCGCCTCCGGGTTGCCGAAGCCGTTGCTGCGGGTCATCCCTGTCCCCTGTCCCGGACCGCCGAGGCCACCGTACGCACGTCCGCGCGCAGACTGTCCGCCGTGGCCTTCGGCATCGGCGGCACCGCCCGGCGTACCTGGCCCCGGCCGACCAACGCGAAGATCCCGGCCAGGAGGAACAGTGCCCCGGCCACCACCAGCGCGGCGGCCCAGGCCGGAATCACCACTGCCAGTCCCAGCACCGCGGCGGCCACCAGGACGCCGAGTCCGCAGAGCGCCAGCGCGCCGCCACCACCGAAGAGCCCCACCCCGATCCCGGCGTGCTTGCCCTTCTCGGCCAGCTCGATCCGGGCCAGCGCCAGCTCGTCGCGTACCAGCCGCGACACCTGCTCGGTGGCGCGCTGCACCAGCTCGGCGGTGGACTGCTCCGCGACCGGTCGAGCGGAGTCGCGTACGACATCGGCCATGCTGTCCTCCTATCCCGGTTCCTGGGTGTATGCCCCGGTCGCCGGTAGTTCAATCCTGCCGACGGTCCGTTCGCGCCCGGTGTCCGTTCGTCGCGCCCGTCCCGAGCCGGGCGGACGGCTGGCCGGGTGCGGCGGAGGCGGAGATGCGTCCCGCCCCCGCTGTGGTTAGTGTCCGCCACCGAGCGTCCCGATGGCGGCCGATCCGGCAGGTCAGCGGCCCGACCCGCGGCACTCAGCGCGGCGGCGCCTCGGCCGGCTCGTCGGGGCCGACGAAGGCACTGCTCCGGGCCTCGCCGTCGTCGGTACCGCCGAAGAGCCGGGCGTCGTCCGGCGGCTCGTGCTCGGTCGGCCGGCTGTCCGCGGCGGCACCGGGCACCGGGCGGCTCGGCTCGACCCACTGCCAGGGCAGCCGGCCGGAGGCGTCGCCGACCTCCGTGCGCAGCCGGGGCAGCGCGGTCGGCCGCTGGTCCCGCAGCCAGCCGACCAGGTGCTCCCGGACCAGGCAGCGCAGGTCCCAGAGCCTCGGCGCGTCGGCGGCGCTGACCAGGGCGCGCAGCCGGACCATCCCGCCGACCGCGTCGGTGACCTGGAGTACGCAGGTCCGCCCGTCCCACAACTCGGTCCCCTCCACCAGCCGGCGCAACTCCTCCCGCATCGCCTGCACCGGCACCGACCAGTCCACCTCGAACTCTGCGGTGCCCAGCACGGCGGCCTGGGTACGGGTCCAGTTCTGGAACGGCTTGGTGGTGAAGTACGACGTCGGCAGGATCAGCCGCCGGTCGTCCCAGATCTGCACCACCACGTAGCTCAGGGTCAGCTCCTCGATCCGGCCCCACTCCCCCTCGACCACCACCACGTCGTCCAGCCGGACCGCGTCGCTGAACGCCAGTTGCAGCCCGGCGAAGACGTTGCCGAGCACGCTCTGCGCGGCCAGCGCGGCGACCACTCCGATCACCCCGGCCGAGGCGAGCACGCTGGCGCCGACCCCGCGCACGCTCGGGAAGGTCATCAGCATCACCCCGGCGGCCAGCACCACGATGACCGCGATGGTGACCCGGCGCAGCATGACGATCTGGGTCTTGATCCGCCGGGCCTGCCGGTTGTCCGGCACGTCGAGCCGGAACCGGGCCAGCGCGGTGTCCTCGCTGACCAGCAGCAGCGAGGCGACCAGCCAGGCGGTGGTGCCGATGACCGCCAGGACGAGCAGGTGCAGCAGGGTCCGCCGCCACGGCGTACCGATGCCGTAGCCGGTGCTGAACCGCACGCCGAACTGGATCGCCAGCACGGTCGCGGCCACCTGGAAGGGCCGATGCGAGTGCTCGGACAGCTCGCTGAGCAGCACGGACCGTCGGCCGAGCCGGCGTACGGTCCGGTGCACCACCTCCACCACGGCGAGCGCGAACAGCGCCGCGCTCACCGTCGCGATGACCGTCCACAGATAGCTGTCCACCAATGTTCTTCCTTCCACGCCGAAGCCGGGCGCCGCTGCGGGATGTCTCCCGAGCCGCACCCGGCGAGGCTGCGAACGCGTGGGGCCAAATACGTAGAATGCCCCAGAGAGCCCTATGAATCCAGGTCAGACCTTCCGATACCTCGCCTGCACCAGGCAGAACACGGCGAACGCGGCGATGCCGAGCGCCACCAGCGTAAGCAGGATCGACCCGTACGCCTGCTCCCGCAGCGTGTGCAGGGCGGCGTCCAGGCCCCGGGCCCGGTCCGGGTCGTAGGTCACCGCGGCCGTCACCACCAGCAGCCCGGCGATGCCGTACGCGATGCCCTTGGCGACGTAACCGGCGACGCCGAGCCGGCGGGCCAGCGTGCGGGTCTGCGGGCTCATCTCACCGGTCTTCAGGTGCCGCTCGAACCTCTTGACCGCGCCGTACCAGACCAGCCCGATCCCGAGGGCCGCCAGGGCGAGGCCGATCACCCCGACCAGCAGCCGCCCCCCGGACGAGGCCATCAGTTCCTCGGTCAGCGCCTGCTGCTTGTCCGCACTGGACGAGTTCGCCTGCTGCACCACCTGATAGGCCGTCCAGGCGAAGTAGAGGTAGACGAGGGTCCGGCCGAGCGAGGTGAGCCGCTCGACGACCCGCTCCCGGCCCCGGTATTCCCGGTGCCCGATCGCCGCCTCGAAGGCCTGCCAGATCGCCATCGCGAGCAGCCCGACCCCGATCGCACCGACCAGGAAACCGCCGGGCGGCTGCGCGGCCAGGGTACGCAGTGCGCCGGACTGGTCGCCGTCGTCGGTCGGCCGGCCGAAGGCGATCTGCAATGCCAGCCAGGCGAAGAGCAGGTGAACGAGCCCGTAACCGACGAAGCCGGCCCGGGCGAGGATTTCCAGGGGCTTGCTGTTGGCGGCGCGGGCCGCGCTCGCTCCGGCGGTAGAAGTCGCTGACATGGGCGTGTCAATGACCGATCGGGACGATTTCCAAACGTCCGGGCGCCGGTTCCAAACGTCCGGGCGCCGGAGGCGACTCCACCCGGGCGGTGGCCGGCGGTGGCGGATCGTCCCGCCACCGCCCGCCCGGGTCACAGCTCAGCCGGCGTTGCGGCCGATCCGCACCACCACCTGCTCCTGGTCGGCGCTCTGCACGGTGGCGTACAGGCCGCCGACCTCGGTGGCCTGCTGGCCGACGGTCAGCGCCAACTGCTCACCGGCGACTTCGATGGTCACCTTGTCGCCATCGACGCCGATCAGCTTGGCCTCGACCCCGAGGATGCTGGCCTTGGCGTCGACGCCCCGGTCGAAGGTGACGGTGCAGGCGTCCAGCCCGCAGTCTGTGGTGGCGCCCTCGGAACTACAGCCGGCCAGGACGGCCACACCGAGGGCCAGGCCGGCGAGGAGGCCGGCGGCACGACGGACGGTGGTCATTTGGCGGTACGGGGGATTCGTCACCCCACCAAGGGTACCCGGAGTGATCCAGGCAACGGCCCAGCCGACTTCCCGGCTGCGGCCGATATCGTGCCTGCCATGCCGTTCGAGATCGCCCGGGTCCGGGCCGCCTACCCCGCCCTCGCCGAGGGATTCGCGCACTTCGACGGGGCCGCCGGTACCCAGGTGGCCGCCCCGGTCGCCGATGCGGTGGCCGGCACCATGCGAACCGCGGTGGCCAACCTGAGCAGCGCGCACCTCCCCGGGCAGCGCTCCGGTGAGCTGGTGGCGGCGGCTCGAGCGGCGGTCGCCGACCTGGTCGGGGCGACCCCGGACGGGGTGGTCTTCGGGCCGAGCGCGACCGCACTGACCTACCACGTGGCCCGGACGCTCAGCCAGGCGTGGCGCCCCGGCGACGAGGTGGTGGTCTCCCGGCTCGACCACGACTCCAACGTCCGGCCCTGGGTGCAGGTTGCCGAGGCGACCGGCGCGGTCGTCCGGTGGGCCGAGTTCGACCCGGAGACCGGCGAACTGCCGGCCGGGCAGTACGCCGACCTGGTCGGCCCGCGCACCCGGGTGGTGGCGCTCACCGCCGGCAGCAACGCGATCGGCACGGTGCCGGACGTGGCCGGGATCGCCGCTATCGCACACGCAACCGGTGCGTTGGTCTATGTGGACGGGGTGCACGCCACCCCGCACGGCCCCACCGACGTCGCCGCGCTCGGCGCCGACTTCTACGTGACCAGCGCCTACAAGTGGTCCGGCCCGCACCTCGCCGCCGTCGTCGCCGACCCGGCCCGCTGGGCGGAACTGCGCCCGGCCAAGCTGCTGCCCTCGCCCGACCGGGCACCGGAGCGGTTCGAGCTCGGCACGCCGAGCTTTCCGCTGCTGGCCGGGATCCGGGCCGCCGTCGACCACCTGGCCGGGCTGGACCCGGACGCCACCGGCGAGCGCCGAGCCCGGGTACGGGCCGGTCTCGCCGCCGCACTGGAGCACGAGAACCAGCTCTTCGTCCGCCTGCACCGGGGCCTCGCCGAACTGCCCGGGGTGACCGTCTACGGCTCGCCCCGGCACCGCTGCCCGACGGTCTCGTTCCGGCTCGCCGGCCAGACCCCGCAGCAGACCGCCGCCGCACTCGGCCAGCGCGGTGTCTGCGTCTCGGCCGGCGACTACTACGCGTACGAGTACTTCTCCGCGCTGGGCCTGCGGGACAGTGGCGGGGCGGTCCGGGCCAGCGTCTACCACTACAACACGACCGAGGAGGTCGACCGGCTGCTCGCCGAACTCGACCGGCTGGTGGTGGGCGGGATCACCGACAGCACCGGGCTGGTGAGTGGAGAATTGCTCCGGTGAGCTCACTCGTCGAAGAAAATCCCGCCCGCCGCCGCTTCGAGATCCTGGTCGACGACGCCCTGGCCGGCTTCATCGGCTACCGGGTCGAGTCCGGGACGATGGTGCTGGTGCACACGGAGGTCGACAAGCAGTTCGAGGGGAAGGGTGTCGGCAGCGCGCTGGCCCGGGGCACCCTCGACCAGCTCCGCGACCGGGGCGAGCGGGTCCGGGTCACCTGCCCGTTCCTGCTCTCCTTCCTGGAGCGTCATCCCGAGTACGCATCGGTGGTCGCCGACGGCTGAGCCCGTCCGGGGGTGCGGCGGTCGGGTCCCGGCGACGGGCTACCGTCGTACCCGTGGCGGAGCCGGAAGTGCGCACGACGGGCCGGGCGGGTCGGTGGATCACCGTGGTGGTCGTGGTGGTGGCGCTGGCCGCCGTCGGAGTCGGCGTGGGGTTCTGGCGGGGCTGGTTCGCCGACCCGTCGGTCTCGGACGCGCCTCGGGCCCGGGCCGGCACCGTGCAGACCCTGGTCGCAGACCTTGAGGCGCCCTGGGGACTCGCCTTCCTCCCCGACGGCTCGGCACTGGTGACCGAGCGGGACAGCAAGCGGGTCCTCCAGGTCTCCGGCGGTACGGCCCGGGAGGTGGCCCGGATCGAGGAGGCGGCACCGGCAGGCGAGGGCGGCCTGCTCGGCCTCGCCGTCTCCCCGGACTACGCCACCGACCGCTGGGTGTACGTCTACTACACCGCCGCCGACGACAACCGGGTCGCCCGGCTGCGCCTCGGCGATACGGCTCGGGAGGTCGTGCTGAGCGGCATCCCGCGCGGCTCGCGCACGCACAACGGCGGGCGGATCGCCTTCGGGCCGGACGGCATGCTCTACGTCGGCACCGGGGACGCCGGGGACCGCGACGCCGCGCAGGACCGGAACAGCCTGGCGGGCAAGATCCTGCGGATGACCCCGGACGGCCGGCCCGCTCCGGGCAACCCGTTCGGCGACACCCTGGTCTACAGCTACGGCCACCGCAACGTGCAGGGGCTCGGCTGGCACGCCGACGGGACGATGTACGCGGCCGAGTTCGGCCAGAACCACTACGACGAACTCAACCGGGTCACGCCGGGCGGCAACTACGGCTGGCCGGAGGTCGAGGGCGACTCCGACGATTCCCGGTTCGTCACCCCGGTCGCCACCTGGGGTACCGCCGAGGCGTCCCCGAGCGGGCTGGCGGTGGTCGGCGACCGGGTCTGGCTGGCCTGCCTGCGCGGGCAGCGGCTCTATCGGATCGGCACCGACGGGCAGGACGCCGAGGCGCTGCTGACCGGCGAGTACGGCCGGCTCCGGCACGTCGCCCCGGCGCCGGACGGGTCGCTGTGGGTACTCACCTCGAACCGCGACGGGCGCGGCTCGCCGGAGGACGACGACGACCGCATCCTCCGGCTGGTTCCCTGACCGGCCCGACCGACCCGGCTGCCGGCGGGCCTAGATCGCGTGTTCCGGCGCGGGTAGGTCGGTGAACGGGAAGCGGAGTCGGAAGTCGGGCCAGGGCACGCTGAGCCGCAACCAGTCGCCACCACGGCCGGCGTCGACGCCCAGCTCGGCGATCTGACCGAGATCGGCGAGCGAGCGCCGGGCCTGCTCCTCGGTGACGCCGGCCGCGCCGGCCAGGCTGGTCAGGCTGGTGCTGACCACGCGGCGCCGCCATCGCCGCCGGGTACGCGCAGCCAGCCGCCGGATCGCGATGGCCACCAGCACGGCCTGGTCGTCCCGCTGTGCCCGGGCCTCCAGCTCCCGCTCCGCCTCGGAGAGCGGCAGCACGTCCAGCGGATCGCGGTCCAGCCGGGGCGTGACCCACGGATCGTCGCCCTCCTCGTCGTTCAGCTCGAAGAGGCCGAACTCTGCCAGGCAGAGCAGCAGCTCGCCGACGGTGTGCGGGACCGGCACGTCGCGCCGCCGGCACATCTCGGCGAACAGCTCGATCCGGGTGGCGCGGATCCGGACCATCCAGGCGTAGTGCTGCCGGGCGTTCAGCTCGGCGTCCTCGGCGTCCCGGCCGGCGCGGCGCCACCGGGCCCGGTCCACCCACTCGTCGACGCTGCCGGGATCACACCACGCCGAGCCCTCCCAGGGGACGATCGTCGACCAGGCCGACCGGCGGAACCGGGAGTCCCCGGGCACGACGGTGAGGTAGACGAAGGCGCAGGGAAGCCACCTGATCCAGGACGGGGTAAGGGCGGCCCGCTGCCAGCGAGGGGTCACCGGAGGAACGATACCGCGACTCGCCGTGAACGTGGGGGCACCCTTGGTGACAGCCGCGGTACGGATCGGGTGTCGTCCCGGCGGTCCGATCAGGACCGTCCGGCGAGCACCTCCGCGGCGGCCCGGCCGGTGGCCCGAGTGGCGCCGTAGGTGGCCAAATGCACCCGGCCGGTGACGATCGAGGGTACCCCGAGCTCCACCACCACAGCGTCCGGGCGGTCGGCCAGGATCCGGCGCACCGCCGCCGCCATCCAGTCGTGCCGGTGCAGGTCGCGGACCACCAACACCAGTGGTCGGCCGGCCGCCCCGGCGAGCGCCCCGGTCGGCGGGACACGGTCGGCGGCCAGGTCGTCGGCGGCCAGCCGTACGGTCGTGGTGCCAGGCAGCAGGGCGGCCAGCGGGGCACCTACGCCCCACGGGGTCTCGGCGCCGATGGCGATGTTCCGGGGCGGCTCGAACTCCAGCACGTGGGCCGGGCCGGTCAACGGCAGTACGGCCGGGCCGGCACCGTCGGTCAGCCGGACCGCCCGGCGTGCGGCGGCCAGGCCCAGCGGAGAGCCGTCCGGGCCGGCGGGCGTCCACTCGGCGCGCTGGGCCCGGGCGGCACCGCTCCACGCGGCCAGCAGGCCCACCCGCTTGGCCGCCTCGACCAGGCGCTCCTCCGGCAACACCCCGGCGAGCACCGCGTCGACGATCGCGTCCCGCAGCCGCAGGGCGTCCGCCTCGTCGGCGTGCTCGCCGCCGACACAGATCGCGTCGGCCCCGGCGACCAGGGCCCGGACGGTCGCCCCGGCGAAGCCGTACCGGTCGGCGACCGCGCGCATCTCGATGCCGTCGGTCACCACCACACCCTGGAAGCCCAACTCCTCGCGCAGCAGATCGGTCAGCACCCGCCGACTCAACGTCGCCGGCCACTCCTCGTCGACCGCCGGGACCAGCAGGTGACCGGTCATCACCGCCTGCACCCCGGCGTCGATGGCCGCCCGGAACGGCGGCAGCTCGCAGGCGTCGAGCCGCGCCCGGGAGACCGCGATCCGGGGTACGTCGAGATGCGAGTCGACGCTGGTGTCCCCGTGCCCGGGGAAGTGCTTGGCGCAGGCGGCGACCCCGGCCGACTGGAGGCCGCGTACCCAGGCGGCGGTGTGCCGGGCGACCAACCCCGGGTCGGCGCCGAAGGCGCGTACGCCGATCACCGGGTTGTCCGGATTGGCATTCACGTCCGCGTCCGGGGCGTAGTTCAGGGCGATGCCGGCGGCGGCCAGCTCGGCGCCGAGGTCGCGGGCGACCGCCTCGGTCAGCTCGGGGTCGTCGACCGCGCCGAGCGCCAGGTTGCCCGGGCGCGAGCTGCCGAGCCGGGACTCCAGCCGGGTGACGTCGCCGGCCTCCTCGTCGATCGCCACCAGCACGTCCGGCCGTTCCGCCCGCATCGCGTCGGTCAGCGCGGCGACCTGCCCGGCGTCGACCACGTTGCGGGCGAACAGCACCACCCCGCCGAGCCCTTCACCGAGCCACCGGCGCACCCAGTCCGGCGGTCGGGTGGTGCCGACGAACCCGGGCTGGAGCACCGCCGCCGCCAGACTGGACAGGTTGTCCGTCGTTCCGCTCATCCCGCCGGTTCCCCCCGCATCTACAGTGGACAGCCGCCGCCCTGGTAGCGGCGGGTGCTGCCATGGTCACACCACCTCGACAAATAGTCAAGAAACCTTCCTATTAGCCGGAACGGGCCCGGACGTGCGACATGGCCGCCGGTGACGTGCGACAGTGCTGGAATGCAGTCGAGCATCCCGGAGACCGCGCCGCGCCTCACCGAACTGCCGCACCGCCTGCTTGCCGCCGAGGAGACGAGCTGGTTCGACATTCCGGGCGTTCGGATCGTGGGCGCCATCCTCGGCACCGTGCTGCTGGTCGCCGCCCTCCGGTCGATGTTCGGTCGTCGCTAGGCGGTCGATCTTCGCTCGCAATCCGGTGGCCGATCTTCGGTCGCAGTCGGGCGGACGACCGCCGCCGCACGGCCCCTCCGCCGCACGGCCCCTCCGCCGCGCAGGCCCTCCGCCGCGCGGCCCCTCCGCCGCGCCCGCCCGGCGCTCCCCGACATGACCTGTGCGGCGGACTGTCGAGCTGGGCGCACGAATGGGGCACGGATCGAGACCCCGCAGCGCGATCAGCGCGACGAACGCGGACATGAAGCGGCACACGCGGCACAGACGCGGAGCACAAACGCGGCCCAGAGGCGGCACGGACGCGAAACGTAAACGCGGCACAGAGGCGACACGGACGCGACGCGTAAACGCGGCACGGAGGCGGCACGGACGCGACGCGCAGACGGGCGGCAGAGGCGAACAGACGCGACGCGTAGACGGGCGGCAGATGCGTGGCGCGGAGACGGCGCAGACGCGGGGATGGCTGGACCATGCGGGGTGGGTGCAGGGACGGGGCAGCTCGACAGTCTCGTCGGGAGGTAGTACGGGCGCGGGCGACCGGGGCCGTCTCGACCGGTCGGATTTCCGATAAGCGCGGTTCCGCTGCGCGCACTAACATCGACGATCATCGTGACATCGGCAAACGACGCCGCAGCTCACGACCACTTCAGCGCCAGAGATAGTGGCATGAGATGCCGTGCCGAGCCGATGGTTGACCCCGCCCACTCCAGGAGTCGAGAATTCCAAGACGGCGACGGCGAGTGACGCCAGCCTGACCGTGCGTTCGTCGAGCTGCATTGGAGCGTTGATGGGGAGGCTCAGCATTCCCGCCCTGCCGGAGGGGCCGATCCGGGAGTTCTACGAACGGCTGCACACACTGCATCACGTGGCGGGCCAACCCAGCATGCGCGCCCTGCACCATGGCACCCGCACCGCCACCCGCCCCCGGGGGATCAACGCGACCTCGATCCACGCCGCATTCGCCCGGCCACGGCTGGCGCGGTGGGACGTGGTCAGCGAAATCGTCCGGCTGCTCGACGGTGACGTGGGCGAGTTCGCGGAGCTGTGGCAGCAGGCCCGGCACCGGGAGTTGAGCGCGGACGTGCCGCCGGGAACGGTGCTCGGGGCGTACCCGAAAGAGGTTGGTGGATCGTGGCCGGCAGACCGGTCGGGCGGCCCGGTGCCGCGCGAGTTGCCGCCGGACCTGCGGACGCTCTCCGGCCGAGAGCGGCAACTGGCCGAACTCGACACCGTGCTCGACGCCGGCACGGAGGCTGCTATGACGATGATCATCGTTCTGACCGGGCCGCCCGGCGTCGGCAAGACCGCGCTGGCCGTGCACTGGGCGCACCGGGTCGCCGACCGGTTTCCGGACGGACAGCTCTATCTGGACCTGCGCGGATACCACCCGGTACCGCCGACCCGGCCGACCGACGCGCTCGCCGGGCTGCTCGGCGCGCTCGGCGAGGACGCCGCGACCCTGCCTCCCGGGCTGGCCAGCCGGGCCGCCCGGTTCCGCACCCTGCTCGCCGACCGGCGGATGCTGGTGGTGCTGGACAACGCCGGCTCGGTGGACCAGGTACGCCCACTGCTGCCCGGAACCGGTCGGTGCCGGACCCTGGTCACCAGCCGGGACAGCCTGGCCGGTCTGGTCGCCCGGCACGGGGTACGCCGGCTCGACCTTGACCCGCTCGCGCCGCGCGCGCCGCCGTTTCGGGGCGGGCCCCTCGGGGTACCTCCGGCGACCGATGAAGCTGCCACCCCTGCACGCCACCCGGCTCCGCCGTACCGCCCGGCACCGATTCGGCTGGCGATCGTTGCGCCCCGACCAACTCACGGCGATGCGTGCGGTGATGCGCCGCCGGGACGCTCTCGTCGTACTGCCGACCGGGGCCGGAAAATCGGCCGTCTACCAGGTACCGGCGACGCTGCTGACCGGACCGACGGTGGTGATCTCACCGCTGCTGGCCCTCCAGCAGGACCAGATCGCCGCGCTCAACGACCGTGACCAACCGGAGCTGCGCGCGGTACGGATCAGTTCGGCGGAGAGCCGCGCGCAGCAGGCCGCCGCCCTGGACGAGATCCGATCCGGCCGGGCCCGATTCCTCTTCACCACCCCCGAGCAGCTCAGCAACCCGGAACGGCTGGCCGAGGTACGCGCGCTGCGCCCTGCCCTGGTCGCGGTCGACGAGGCGCACTGCATTTCCGCCTGGGGGCATGACTTCCGCCCCGACTATCTGGCACTGGGACACCTGATCCGCGAGTTGGGCCGCCCGCCGGTGGTCGCGCTGACCGCCACCGCGTCGCCGCCGGTCCGGGACGACATCGTCGGCCGGCTCGGCCTGCACCGGCCCCGGGTGGTGGTCTCCGGACTGGACCGGGCGAACCTGTTCCTGGAGGTGGCGAACTGCGCCACCGAGGACTATCGGTGGCGGCGACTGCTCGCGCTGCTCCGCGCCGAGTCCCGCCCGGGCATCGTCTACGTGCCGACCCGGCGGGCCGCCGAGGAACTCGCCGCGAGGCTGACCGCCGCCGACTTCCCGGCGAAGTACTACCACGGCGGGATGCCGGCCGGCGCCCGCGAGGAACTGCACGAGGACTTTCTCGCCGACCGGGTACCGATCATGGTCGCCACGTCGGCGTTCGGGATGGGCATCGACAAGTCGAACATCCGCTGGGTGGCGCACATGGCGCTGCCCGACGCGCCGGACAGCTACCTCCAGGAGATCGGCCGGGCCGGCCGGGACGGCGAACCAGCCCGCGCATTGCTGCTGTGGCGGGCCGAGGACCTCGGGCTGCGCCGCTACTTCACCGGCGGCGCCCCGGACCCCGAGGAGCTGCGCGACCTCGCCGCGCTGCTCCGGGACGGGCCGACCACCCGGACCGCGCTGCGCGAGCGGACCGGGCTCGGCGCCCGCAAGCTCGGCCAGCTCCTCGCCCTGCTGGAACGGGTCGGCGCCGCCGACACCCGACCGGACAACCGGCTCGGCAGCCCCCGGTACGCCCCGAAGCCCGTCGACGCGGCCACCGCCGCGCTGGCCGAGGCGGATCGGCAGCAGACGGTGCAGCGGTCGCGGACCGACATGATGCGGGCGTTCGCCGAGACCCGGAGCTGCCGGGGGCAGACCCTGCTGGCCTACTTCGGCGAGCGGCTACCGAAACCCTGCGGGCACTGCGACAACTGCCACGCCGGGCTGGACGCGACCGCACCGGGAACCGGCACCCGGAACGGTACTGGTCGGCGCAGTGAACGTAAGGGTCCAGGAGCCAACGGTCCCTTTCCAGTACACAGCGCGGTCCGGCACACCGAGTGGGGCTCCGGGATGGTGCTCGGCTACGAGGACGACCGGATGACCGTGCTCTTCGACGAGGTCGGCTACAAGACCCTCTCGGTGCCGGTGGTCAGCGAGCAGGGCCTGCTGGAGCCGGTAGACGACTGATCTACGGTGTCCCGGGGTACGGGTCACAGGACGCCGTACGGCGATTCGGTTTGCCCTCGGCCACGAGGTGCCGTGGGATGTGATGGTTTGTTCTCAGTGGAGGGAGGTTGCCGTGACCGAGCAACCGCTATACGCGAGCGAGTTCGGATTCTCCGACGACGAGTGGGGGCTGCTCGTCGGTCTGCCCCAGTCGGTGCTGACCGCGGCCAGCGCCGCGGAGTCGGACGGCAGCCGCCGGACCCGGACGGAGAACGCCGCCGGGCTGGAGAGCATCGCCGCCGGACGGGAGTCGGCCAGCCCGCTGGTCGCCGCCGTCGCCGGGGAGCTGATCACCCGGGTCGGCGACCCGGAGGTGGGCGAGGAACTGCCGGCGATCGAACCGGACGACCCGAAGGCGCTGATCGCCGACGTGCTGAGCCGGGCGCAGAGCGCGTCGAAGCTGCTCGCCGGCAGGGTCTCCGAGGGCGAGGCCGGGGCGTACCGGCACTGGCTGCTGACCATCGCCGAGCAGGTGGTGACCGCCGCGTCGACCGGCGGGGTACTCGGCCTCGGCGGCGACGAGGTGACCGAGTCGGAGCGGCGCTTCCGCGACGAGCTGGCGCACGTACTCAACGACTGACCGAAGGCGAAGCGCCCCGTATACCCGCGAGGGTTACGGGGCGCTGTGCGTAGTCGGGTCAGCGGGTCGTGACGTCCTGGACGAACGCGCGCCAGGCGGCCGGGCCGAAGGTCAACACCGGTCCGGCCGGGTCCTTGCTGTCCCGTACGCCGACAATCTCGGGGAGGTTCTTCGCCACCTCGACGCAGGTGGATCCGCCATTACCGCTGCGGGTCGACTTCCGCCAGATGGCACCACTCAGGTCTGCCATGTCGCCGCTACTTCCTTAATCAAGCTGAGGGTCTGCCCGGTGGGCAGGGCTACCGCCCGCATGGCTTCCCATTTGCCCTCCAGGGTATCAATCTCGTCCTGTTGGCTGACGACGTGCGCGCGCAGCGGATCGTCCAGATGCGCGGCGACTCCGGACGGTCCCTTGGCCAGGATGAAGCCTCCGGCGAGCCCGGCGTGCGCCCCTGCGGTGGCGGGCACTGCCTGGAGATGGATGTGCGGGCGTTCGGCGAACTGGACGAGGCGGTCGCACTGTTCGGCCATGACCGCCGGGCCGCCGACGCAGCGGCGCAGCACCGCCTCGTCGACCATGACGAAGAACTGCGGCGGTTTCGATCCGGCGAGGATGCCCTGCCGCTCCATCCGGGACTGGGTACGCTGCTCCACCTCGTCGGTGGTCATCAGGCCGCCCCAGCCGAGGACGGCCCGCGCGTACGCCTCGGTCTGCAACAGGCCGGGCACGAGCGCCGGCTCGAACCAGCGGAGTAACCGTGCCTCCCGTTCGATTTCGAGCCACTCGCGCAGCCAGGCCGGTTCGCGGCGGCGCAGTACGTCCGGCCAAAGGTCCCCTACGTCCCTGCCGACGGCTTCCGCGACCTGGGCACGATGCCGGGTCTGCGGGATCCGTCCGGGAGTCACCCAGCGAGCCGCCGTCTTCGGATCCACGCCGATCCGGCCGGCGAGCGATTCGGCCGTCTGACCGGCCTCGGCCATCGCGACCTTGAGAGCGTGGTTCATTCCAGCTCCTAACCGGACGTACCCAACGAATGAAGGCCATTCCGTGGCGCGGTGTGATTGTTCCATCACCCGGCGCAGGCTTCAATCCATGGCGCCTCCGCTCGGACCCATCACCCGCAGCACATCGCCAGGACGGGCGGAGGTTGCCGACGGGGGTGGCGCCAGCGGGGTTGGGATGCCCTGGCGCCGCCCCCGTCTCCATTGCCTCGAAGGGAGAGACAGCATGCGACCGATCCGGCGAGACAGGCCGCGCCACCGCCGCGACTGGCGCCGACTCTGGCGGTACTGCCGATGTGGGTGGCGCTGGCGCTGCCCCGACTCGCTCGGCCTGGTGCCGATGCCGTACTCGCCAACGGTGCCGCCGCTCGACCGCACCGCCCAGCGCGCGGCCGTCGTTTCCGAGCCCTCGTACCCGGGCGCACCGCAGCCTCCTCCCCCAGCCGTCCGGCACTGGGCCCGTAACGACAGGCATCCGCGTAACGAGCGGCATGCGTCGGGGAACTCGGCAGCCGGACGGTACGAGATCGGCCGGGTGGACGCGCTGACCCCCGCGCGACGGCACCGCGCCCGGCAGGTCGAGCGGGCGTGACCGGCCGCCCCGCCCGGGTACTCATGTTCCGGCCGCACGCCCGGTTCCGCGCGCACACGCACACCCGGCCGCTGTTCCTGTGCCGCGAGTGCGGCGCGAAGTGGCCGTGCCAACCGGCCCGGCTCGCGTTGCTCGTCGCCTACCGGAGTAACCCCGCCGGCCTGTGCGACATGCTGACGAACAAGCTGGCCATGGCCCTGTCGGACCAGCCCCGGGCCGACCCGGACGACCTGACCGCCCGCTTTCTCGGCTGGCTGCCCGACGGCCGCTGACGCCATCGCTCACCTGTACGTCAGAGGCGCTAGCACTGGCGGTAGCGCCTCTGACGTACAGCTGAGTCGGCGGCCCCGGGCGAACGACCACACGACACGGCCGGCGACCGGCGTCAGACAAGCCGGCGCCGCGCCAGTTACCGGGCCAGGAGCGCGAGTACGGCGCGCTCGGCGTCGGCGTCGGTGCTCTCCGGGCGCACGTCGGCGACCGTACCGCTCTGGTAGAGGTCGATCAGGCGGGGGTCTACATAGGAGGCCCGGGCCACCGCCGGGGTGTTGCCGAGCCGGCCGGAGACCCGGCGCATCGCCTCGGCGATCACCCGGCGTCGGGCGGTCACCGACTGCTGCGGCCCGGCCTCGGCGAGCGCCCGGGACGCCCACAGGGTCGCGTGCCAGGTACGGAAGTCCTTCGCCGTCATCTCACCCCCGCTGGCCGTCCGCAGGTAGTCGTTGACCTCGTCGCTGCGGACGTCCCGCCAGCTCCGGCCGTCCCAGTAGCCGAAGAGCCGCTGGGCAGCGCGCCTGCGTCGGCGCAGTTCCCGCAGCACCCGGCATGCCTCGGTGTCGTCGATCCGGAGCACCTGGTCGATGCCGCCCTTCGCCGGGAACGCGAAGACCACCGCGCCGTGCCGGCACCGGGTGTGCTCGGGCCGGAGGGTGGCCACCCCGTACGTCGGGTCGTCGCCAGCCGCGTACTGGTCGCTGCCGATCCGGAAGGTGCCCATGTCCAGCAGCCGGGCCACGGTCGCCAGTACCCGGGGACGGCGCAGTCCCCGCCCGGCCAGGTCGGCGCAGACCTGTTCGCGCAGCACCGGCAGCCGGGCGGCGACCTCCAGTACGTGGTCGAACTTCGCCTGGTCGCGCCGGAGCCGCCAGGTCGGGTGGTAGAGGTACTGCCGGCGACCGGCAGCGTCGATGCCGACCGCCTGGATGTGCCCGGCCGGATGCGGGCAGATCCAGACGTCCTTCCAGGCGGGCGGGATCACCAGTTCACGGAGCCGGGTCAGCTCGTCCCGGTCCCGGATCGGCCGCCCCTCGGTGTCCAGGAAGACCACGCCGCGACCGTGCCGGCGCCGCCCGTAGCCCGGGGCCGACAGGTCGCTACGCCGCAACCGCACGGTGACCCCGCCCCACCCGATCGACCTCACCCGCCGCCGCCAGCACCTCGTCCACCCCGATCGCGGCGAGCGCCGGATGGATCCGGGACCGGTCGACCGACTCCCGAACGCCGGCAGGCTCCGCCGGGCGGTGCAGGGCCCGGTGCCAGGGCCGGTCCGGCGGCGGGCCCCAGAGCTGCGGCCGGATCGGCCCGAACAGCACCACCGACGGCGTCCGGTACGCGGTGGCCAGGTGCGCGACGCCGGTGTCCGTACTCAGCACCAGGCGGGCGTGCGCGACCACGGCGGCCAGCTCGACCAGGCCGAGGCGGCCGGCGAGCACCGCCGTCGCCGGCAGCCCGGCACTGCTCGCCACCCGTTCGGTCAGGTCCCGCTCGTCGGGTGAGCCGGTCACCACCACCCGGTGCCCGGCCCGGGTCAGCTCCCTGGCCAGCGTGCCGAACCGGGCCGGCGACCAGCGGCGGGCGGTGCCCTTGCCGCCGGGGTGCACGACGGTCGCCCCGACCGGCACCCGCCGGGGCACCGGTCGGCGCAGGTCCAGGTCGTCCGGGTCGCACTCGACGCCGTACCAGCTCAGCAACCGGCACCAGCGGCGTACCTCGTGCTCCTCCGCCCGCCAGGCTGGGCCGTCGAGGTGGCCGGCCTCGGCACAGTGGTAGCCGCAGAGCCGTTCCGCCCCGGCGGAGGCGAGCAGCCGGTGCGACTGCGGGCCCCGGCCGTGCAGGTTGACCGCCCAGTACGGTGCCGGCCCGGCCCAGTCGACCGGGTCCAGCCCGTCGGTCGGCACCACGTTGTCCACGTCGCCGACCAGCTCCACCAGCGGGGTGAGCCAGTCCGGGGCGGCCACCGTCAGGGTGTGCTCCGGAAACGCGGCACGCAGCCCGCGCAGCGCCGGCACCGCCGTCGCCAGGTCACCCACCCCGAGCGCCCGCAGCACCAGGATCACGGATAGGACGTTTCCCGGTCGGCGCAGACCACCATCTCCCGGATCGCGCATCCGGGCGGCTGGCGCAGGGCGAAGAGCACGGCGTCGGCGACGTGCGCCGGGTCGTTCAGCGCGGCATCGGCACCCGGCCGGTACTGCGGGTCGCGCTCGTCGAAGAAGGCCGTACGCATCCCGCCCGGCACCAGCAGCGTCACCCCGACCGTCCCGGCCAGTTCGGCGGCGAGCGCCCGGGTGAAGCCCACCACCCCGAACTTGGCCGCGCAGTACGCGGTGGCGTCCCCGACCGCCTTGACGCCGAGGGTCGAGGCGACGGTGACCACCGTGCCGCGTGAGCGTTCCAGATAGGGCAGCGCGGCCCGGATGACGGCGGCGGTGGCCAGCAGGTCGACGGTGACGACCTGTTCCCAGGTCTCCGCCGGCACCTCACCGAGCCGCCCCGGCACGTCGACTCCGGCGGCGGTGACCACTCCGGCGAGTCCGCCGGCCTGCTCGGCGAGCTGCCGGGTGGCCGCCTCGGCGGCCCGGGTGTCGGACAGGTCGCAGCGCAGCCACGGCGTGGGCGCGGTCGGCGGCTGCCGGTCGAGCACCAGCGGCCGGCCGCCCGAGTTGAGGATCGCGGCCACCACCGCCGCGCCGAGCCCGCTGGACCCGCCGCTGACCAGCACCGCCCCGCCGAACTCCTCGGCGCCGGCCTCGGCGCCGGCGCCGGCGCCGAGGGAGACGTCACCGGGCCGGGGGGCCAGCGCGCCGCCGGCCCCGTCGAGTCCGCCGCTCACCGGGCCCGTCCCACCGGCCGGCGGCCGGCCCGGGCGGCGGCGATCATCCCGGTGGTGGAGCGCCCGTCCAGATAGGGCACCACCACGGTGTGGCCGCCCCAGCGGTGCATGATCTCGGCCTCCGGCAGGTCCGGCCCGTCGGCGCCGGTACCGTAGTCGCCGCCCTTGACCCAGATGTCCGGCCGCAGCCAGGCCAGCGCCGCGTGCGGGGTGGACTCGTCGAAGACGACCACCGCGTCCACGCAGCCGAGCGCGGCCAGCAGCCGGGCCCGGTCGGCATGCCGGACCAGCGGCCTATCCGGACCCTTGAGGCCGGCCACGCTGTCGTCGGAGTTGACGCAGACCACCAGGCAGTCGCCGAGTTGCCGGGCCGCCTCCAGGGTGGCCACGTGCCCCGCGTGCAGCAGGTCGAAGCAGCCGCCGGTGGCCACCACGGTGCCGCCAGCGGCCCGGACCCGGGCGACCACCTCACCGGCGGCCCGGGGGCCGATCCGGTCGCTCCAGTCCACCGCCGTGATCGGCACGGTGTCCGTGCGGGAGGCGACCCCGGGACGGCTCCGCGCCACCTCATCGGCGCGCCCCACCTCACCGGCCGGTCCCACCTCACCGGCCCGGGCTGCGACACCGGCTGTCGTCCCCGCTCCGGCGCCGGGTCCGTCGGCGGTCGGCCGTGTTCCGGTACGCACCGTCGCTCCGGTACGCACGGTCGCGCCCCTGGCCGGAGCCGCCGGTACGGCACTGGCCACCCCGCCGGCCGCCACATACCCGGACGCCTCGGCCACGGCGTGCTGCACCGCCTCGGAGACCAGCGCGCCGTCGGCCAGCGCCACGGTGGCGGTGGCGGCGAACCGGTCACCGGCACCGCAGGTGTCGCCGTCGGCGCAGGTCGGTGACGGTACCGCCAGCGGCGTCGACCCGGCGTGGCAGAGCAGGGCCCCCTCGCCACCCATCGTCACCACCACCGCACCGACCCGCCAGCGCTGGCGCAGCGCCTGGGCGCACCGGGCCGCGCTGACCAGCCGGGAGCCGCCGGTCGCCACCCCGGCGAGTTCCCGGGCCTCCACCTCGTTCGGGGTGGCCAGCCGGACGCCGGGCACCGCCGCCGGGCCGCGCGGATGCGGATCCCAGACGATCGGTGCGGCGGTGCCGGCCAGCGCGGTACGCAGGGCCGGCAGCCGGGCGACGCCCCGGCCGTAGTCGCTGACCAGGATCCCGGCCGCCCCGGCCAGCAGGTCGAGTACGGCTTCACTCGGCTCGCCGGGTGGCCCGGCCGGTCCGCCCCGGTCGTGCCGGAGCAGCACCCGGCCCCGGGTGCGCAGCCGGATCTTCTCCGGGGTGGCTCCGGGCAGCGGCAGCCCGTAGACCTGCACCCCGGCGGCGGTGAGCAGGTGGCTCAGCCGGGCCGCCCCCTCGTCGTCGGCGAGCGCGGTGACCAGGGCGACCTCGTAGCCGCGCTCGGCGGCGAAGAGCGCGGCCAGCCCGGCCCCGCCCGGCCGGTCGACGCTGTTGTTCTCGTCCAGCACCGGCACCGGCGAGTCCGGGCAGAGCCGGTTCACCACGCCCTCCACGTCCCGGTCGAGCAGCGTGTCGCCGACGACCACGATTGTCCCGGTCACGGCACCTCCTCGGGCCCGGCCGGCCGGAGCGTTCCCGGCACCCGCAGCACCAGTTCGTCCTCGACCCCGGACGGGCGTACCGGGCTGGCGCCGGCCGGGCGTACCGGATCGGGGCTGGCCGGGCGGGCACCGGGCGAGGCCGCCGCCCGGGCCACCGCCGGGGCCGGGCCGGCGTGGCTGGCCGGGCCGAACGGCACCGGCAGGTACGCGTCGACGTAGCCGCAGAGCACGTGCGCCGAGACCAGGTGGAGTTCCTGCACCACCTGGCTGTCCGGACAGGGCACGGCGAGCACCTCGGTGCAGGCGTCGGCGAGCGGGTTCGGGGTCGGGCCGGTCAGTGCCCAACAGCGCATCCCCAGCTCCCGACCGGCCCGGGCCGCCCGGACCAGGTTGGCGCTGCGCCCACTGGTGGAGAGCAGCAGCAGGACGTCGTCGGGGCGGCCGTGCGCGCGTACCTGACGGGCGAAGACCTCGTCGAAGCCGTAGTCGTTGCCGATCGCGGTCAGCGAGGAGGTCTCGGCGCAGAGCGCGATCGCCGACAGCGGGGCCCGGTCGTCGCGCAGCTTGCCGACCAGCTCGGCGGCGAGGTGCTGGGCCTCGGCCGCACTGCCGCCGTTGCCGGCGACCAGGACCCGGCCGCCGCCGGCGAGCAGCCGGGCAAGTTCGTCGCCCCAACGGGCCAGCCGGGCGGCCTCGGTCCGGTACGGCAGCAGTGCGGAGGCGAGCCCGGCCAGGTGGCTGTCCAGCACCTCCATCGACGCGGTCATCCGGCGACCACCCCGCTCGGCCGGCGCACCTCGCTGACCGCGGTGTAGACGGCGGCGATCTGGTCGGCGGTACGCGTCCAGGAGTACCAGCGGCGGGCCCGGTCCAGCGCGGCGGCGGCGTAGCCGAACCGGCGTACCCGGTCGGCGAGCAGGTCCCGCAGGGCGGTGCCGAGCGCCTCGGGATCGCGCGGCGGCACCAGGTCGCCGGTGCGCCCGTCCGCGACCGTGTCGGTGAGCCCGCCGACGGCGGTACCGACCACCGGCACCCCGCAGGCCATCGCCTCCAGCGGGGTCAGCCCAAACGGCTCGTACCAGGGGGCGGCGACCAGCACGTCCGCCGACCGGTACCAGTACGGCATCTCCTCGCGGGGCACCGCGCCGATCAGGCGTACCCGATCGGCCACCCCGACCTCCTCGGCGAGCGCCCGCAGCCGGCGGACCTGGGGGTCGTCGTCGACCTCGCCGGCCGGCGGACCGCCGACCACCACGCACTCGGCGTCCGGGACCATCGGCATCGCCCGGATCACGTCCTGGTAGCCCTTCCGTTCCACCAGCCGGCCGACGGTGAGGATCCGGGGGCGGCCGGGCGCCCGGGGCACGGAGGGGCCGTCGGGCGAGAAGGTCTCGTCGTTGACCCCGGACGGGATCACCGTCACCCGGGCCTGCGGCACGCCCATCCGGACCAGTTCACGGACCTCGTCCTGGCTCTGCGCGATGACCCGGTCGACCGCCCGGCCCAGCGCCCGCTCGTAGCCGACCCGGCGGGCCGGGCTGGTGTCGGCGGCGCCCTGGTGCCGCCGCTTCACCGTGCCGAGCGCATGGTAGGTCTGCACCACCGGAATCCCGGTCTGCCGGCCGGCGGCGATTCCGGCCAGCCCGCTCATCCAGAAGTGCGCGTGCGCGACGTCCGGCACCCAGTCGTCGCCGCGCCAGCGCGCCACCAGCCACCGGCTGAAATCCTTCATGTACGGCAGCAGTTCGTCCTTGGCGATCGGCTGCGGCGGCCCCGCCGGTACGTGCACCACCTCGACCCCGTCGCGCAGCCGTACTGCCTCCGGCGCGTCGGGGCTGTCCCGCCGGGTGTAGACCCGCACCTCGTGGCCGGCGTCGGCGAGCGCGGCGGAGAGTTCGGCGACGTGCGTGTTCTGGCCGCCGGCATCCTCGCCGCCGAGTACCGCGAGCGGGCTGGCGTGCTCGGAGATCATCGCGACGCGCATAGTTCCTCCTCCAGCAACCGGTCCCAGTCGGTCAGGAACCGGTCCAGGCCGTACCGGGCCTGCGCGACCTCGCGGGCCTGCCCCCCGAGCTGGCGGGCGGTGTCGGGCTCCGCCACGAGCTGGCGGGTGGCGGCCAGCAGGGTGTCGAGCCGGGTGGAGAGCGCACCCGCCTCCGGCGGCACCGCCTCGACCGCCTCGGTGGCGGCGAGCACCACCACCGGCATGCCCATGGTCATCGCCTCGATCAGGCTCAGCCCCAGCGACGTCCACCGGCACAGGTGCAGGTACGCCCGCCGCCGGGCGATCTCCGCCTGCATCCGGCCCTGCGGCAGGTCGTCGTAGACGGCGAGCCGGTCAGCGGGCAGTCCCAGCCGGTCCGGCAGCCCGGCCACCCCCATGCCGAAGACGTCGAGCGGGGCGATCTCGGCGAAGAGCGGCAGCAGGTCGGTGCCGGTGACCCGCCAGCGGCGTACCGGCTCGTTGACCACCACCGCGAGCCGGTCGAGTTCACCGGTGTAGTGCGCGGTCGGTGCCACGATGCCGTGCTCGACAACCGTGGTCCGGGTGCTGCCGGTGTCCCAGTACAGCGCGTTGAAGTGCGTGACGTGCGCGATCAGCAGGTCGTCCCGGTCGGCCAGCGGGTGCCGGCTGTTCGGCACGTCTCCCTGCTTCGGGGTGTTGTGCTCGACGAAGATCGCCGGCAGGTCCCGGCCGACCCGCCGGCCCAGCCACTGCGCGACCAGGTCGATCTCCTCCGGCCGTTGCAGGATCACCAGGTCGACGTCGGCGGTGGACAGTTCGGCAGGGGTCACCTCGTCGACCGTGTCCGGCCACTGGTAGGTGCGGGCCCGGCCCAGCCCGTACGGGCCGCGATCCGGGGTGACCGGGACGAGGTAGCGGTGCTTGCCGTGCACGAAGGCGGTGGTCCAGGAGCCGTGTACGTGCCAGAGCAGGATGTTCACGGCCGCACCTCCTCGGCTCCGGAGCGCACCGCACCGGACGGCGCGAGACCGGAGCGCGCCGGAGCAGCCGGCGCCGGACCGGATCGGGCCGGGTCGGACCGCAGTGGGCCGGACCGGGCCGGCCCCGACGGCGGGGCGGCCGGCGGTGCCGTCGGGGTGCCGAGCAGCCGGACCGCCTCGACCACCTCGCGCGGCTCGATGCCGGACAGGCACGGGTGCCCGGGTACCGGACAGGTGGTGGCCCGGGTGTGCCGGCAGCCGGCGACGGCCGCACCGAGCCGTACGGCCGGCACCCGGTACGGCCCCCACTGTCCGAACGGGACGGTCGGGGCGAAGAGGCTCACCACCGGTACGCCGAGCGCGGCGGCCAGGTGTGCCGGTCCGGTGTTGCCGACGACCAGGCAACCTGCCCGGGCGATGATCGCGGCCAGCCCGGTCAGCGAGGTCTGCCCGCCCAGGTCGATCCCGGTACGCCCGGCGACCCGGGCGGTCAGCGTCCGCTCACCGGGGCCGCCGGTCACCACCACCCGGTGCCCCGCGCCGGTCAGCGCCGCGACGATCTCGGCACAGAGTTCGGGCGGACAGGCCCGGGCCTGCACCGACGACCCGGGGTGCAGCACGACGTACCCCGGGTCGGGCAGCGCACCGTCGGCGGGTGCCGTGCCCGCCCCGGCGCGCAGCCGCAGCACCGGCTCGTCCCCCGGTGGCAGTACGAATCCGGCCGCCGCCGCCAGCGACAGCGCCCGCTCGGCCTCGGGCATCCCCGGCGAGACGCGGTGCCGCACGTCGAGCAGCGAGCCCGGATAGTCCGGGCTGATCGCCGAGATCCGGTCCACCCCGGCCATCCGCAGCACCAGGGCGAGCGGCAGCGCGGACTGGTGGAACGAGGTGAACAGCACCGCCTCCTCGGCACCGGTGGCGGCGAGCCGGGCGGTCAGCCGGTCCACCTCGGCCCGGTCGACCGGACCCGGCTCCGGGTCGATCCAGGGAAGCCGCCACTCGACCAGCTCGTCGACGCCGGGCAGCAGTTCGGCGGCGGCCCGGCCACGCGGTCCGCAGAGCAGCACCACCCGGTCGGCCCCGGCCGCGACGGCCCGGATCGCCGGGCCGGTCACCAGCACGTCCCCGGCCGAGTCCGGCCGGGCCACCAGGACGCAGCGGGGGCGTCGAGGTGGGACACCGGCAGCCCGGTTGCCCAGCGTGCACCGGTGCCGGCGCAGGATCAGGTCGACCGCGCCAGGCAGGTCACCGGCGACGGCGGGAGCCGCCGCGACCTCGTCCGGCCGGGTGGCCGGGGTCGGTACCAGTACCGCGCTCGCCCCGGCCGCGCCGGCCGCGATCATGTCGGCGCCGATGTCGCCGACGAGTACGCAGCGGGTGGGCTCGGTGCCGAGCGCGCGGGCCGCGTCCCAGACCATGCCGGGCGCGGGCTTACGGCAGCGGCAGCCCTGCTCGCCCGGGGCCGGTTCGGCGTGCGGACAGACCTGCCAGGTGTCGAACGGGCCCAGCAGCTCGTCGACCCGGGCGTTGACCCGGGCCAGATCGGCGGAACTGAACCGGCCACGGGCCACCCCGGACTGGTTCGTCACCACCCCCAACCGCAGCCCTGCGGCGCGGAGCCGGTCGAGCGCCTCCCGGGCGCCGGGCATCGGTCGGACCAGACTCGGATCCCCGTTGTACGGCACGTCGTGCACCAGCGTGCCGTCCCGGTCGAAGAGCACCGCGTCGAACAGACCGGCCGTGGCCCACACCCCGGCCGGGCCACCGTGCGGTGCCCCTGACCTGCACTGATGCGGGTCGACCTGGTCGTTGCGCACGGCCGGCGGGTTCCCTGGCGCAGGAGAAGTAAACATCAATTCCGCCGGCCGGACGGGCGCGCCGGATCCGTCCGACATCACCCGTCGGGCCTGCGGTCCGCCCCGGTCGTCGTCGCCAGTCGGCATACCCCGGGCGGGTCGCCGCTATCCAGAGCCCGAACCGTTACCCGGCCGCCGGCACCGGTTTTTCCGGCCGCCCCCATGGTGTTCACCGAGGTCCGGGCCGATTTTCCCCCTCCGGCCCGTGTTGTGGCCCGCGCGTTGCGTCAAGTTAGGCTTTGCCCCTGACCGCTGTCGGCCAACCGAGGATGCCCCGATGATCGAACCCGTACAGCTGCCCTCTCCCTGGCGGGACGCTCGCCTGACCGTCGTCGTCCCCACCTACAACGAGGCGGGGAACCTGCCTGTGCTGGTCGAGCGACTGCTCGCGCTGCCGCTACCCGGGCTGACCATCCTCGTCGCCGACGACAACTCCCCGGACGGCACCGGCGAGGTCGCGGACAAGCTCGCGATCGAGCATCCGGAACGGATCCAGGTGCTGCACCGGGCCGGCAAGGAAGGGCTCGGGCGGGCGTACGTCGACGGCATGAGCCGGGCCCTGGACGCCGGCGCGGAGTACGTGGCGCAGATGGACGCGGACCTGTCCCATCCCCCGGAGGCGCTGCCCGGGATGCTCGGTTCGCTGCTCTCCACCCAGGCCGGTGTGGTGATCGGCTCCCGGTACGTCCCCGGCGGGCAGCTCGACGAGGCATGGCCGCTCTACCGGCGCGCGCTCAGCGGTTGGGCCAACTTCTACGTGCACACGCTGCTCCAGGTGCGGATCCGGGACCTCACCGCCGGTTTCAAGATCTGGCGGGCGGACGCGCTGCGCGACATCGGCCTGCACCGGGTGCAGTCGAACGGATACAGCTTCCAGGTCGAGATGCACTACCTGGCCACCAAGCTGGGTCACACCATCCTCGAGGTGCCGATCCGATTCCAGGAGCGCCTGGACGGCGACTCGAAGATGACCACCGCGACCAAGATCGAAAGTGCGCTGATGCCGTTCAAGTTGCGCGGCCGGCACCGCAACATCACCCGCTCGCCGAGGGCTCCCCGCGCCGACCAGATCCCCGCGCCGGCCGAGGTCCCGGAGTCGAACGACGTCCCGGCGTACGCCGAGGTTCCCGCGCCCGCCGAGGTCCCCGAGCCGAACGAGGTAACGGAGCCGGTGAGGGTTCCCACGTCGCCGGAGGCCACGGTGCCGGCGGGAATTCCCGAGCCCACGGAAACCCCGGAGCCGGCAGGAGACCCGGAGCCGGCGGCGACGAAGCCGGTGAAGGCTACGAGGGCCGTGAAGGCCACCAAGCCGGTGAAGGCCGCCAAGGCAGTCAAGGCCACCACGGCCACGACGGCCACCACGGCAGTGAAGGCCACCAAAGCAGTGAAGGCCACCAAAGCCACCAAGGCAGTGAAAGCCACCAAGGCCACCAAAGCTACTAAAGCCACCAAAGCCACTAAGGCCACTAAGCCGGCGGAGGTCACCAACCCGGCAGAGGTCACCGAGCCGGCAAAGCTCACCGAGGCGGTGGAGGTCACCGAGCCGGTGAAGCTGACGGAGTCGACCACGGGTCCTGGGTCGGACGGGACGGTTCCGGCCGGCGAGGTCCCCGAGCCGACGAGGCCGGCCAAGCGTCAGCGGCGCGGGTCAGGGCTGAGCGGCGCGGGTCAGGCGTAGACGGCGGCGCGGGTCAGGCGTAGACGGCGCGCTGCGCCCGGGCGAGCACGGCGGCGTACGCCCGGCCGGTCAGGGCGCGGTCCCGGGCGAGTGCGGCCCGGGCCGCGTTCGCCCCGGGGCCGCCGTGCACCCCGCCGCCCGGATGCGCCGACGCGCTGGCCAGGAACAACCGGTCGACCGGGGTGTCCGCCCGGCCCAACCCGGGCACCGGGCGGAGGAAGAGCTGCTGGTACGCGGCGGACGTGCCGCCGCCCACCGCGCCGCCGACCAGGCTCGGATTCCCGGCCGCCAGCTCGGCCGGCCCGGCCACGTGCCGTGCCCTGACCAGCCGACCGAAGCCGGGCGCGGCCCGCTCCAGCACCGCCTCGATCCGCTCGACGTGCGCTCCGACCTCCTCCGCCCGCCAGTTCCGTCGGAACGGCAGGTGCGTGTAGGCCCAGAGTGACTCGGTACCGGCCGGCGAGCGGCCAGGGTCCGCCACCGTCATCTGCCCGGCCAGCACGAACGGCTCGGCCGGCAACTCGCCCCGGTGCAGCGCGGCCGCGTACCGGCGCAGGTCGGTGAGGTCGCCGCCAAGGTGCACGGTGCCGGCGCCGGCCACCGCGGGATCCCGCCACGGGACCGGCCCGGTCAGCGCCCAGTCCACTTTGACCGTGGACCCGTCCCAGCGGAAGTGCGCCAGGTCGTCCACCAGCCGGGGCGGCAGCCGGTCGGCCCCGACCAGATCGAGGAAGAGCGCCGGGGCCGGCACGTCGGCCAGCACCGCGCGGCGGGCCCGCCACAGCAGACCGTCGGCCGAGCGCACCCCGACGGCCCGGTTCCGGGCCACCAGCACCCGGTCGGCCGCAGTGCCGGTGCGCAGCCGGCCGCCCCGGTCCCGCAGCCGGGCCAGCAGCGCCTCGGTGATCCGCTGCGCCCCGCCGACCGGTACCGGCCAGCCGACCTGCTGCCCCAGCATGGCCAGCAGCCAGCCGTACACCCCGGAACCGGGCTCGTCCGGGGCCAGGTCGGTGTGCAGCGCGCAGCCGGTGAGCAGGGCCGGACCGCCCGAGCCGGTGAAGAGTTCCGCCCCGAGCCGGGCGCTGGGCAGCACCAGCCGGCGGGCCAGCCGGAGCATCCCGGCGGTACGCAGCCGGCGGGCGAGCGCCAGGCCGCCGCGCAGCGGTGGGAACGGGCTGAAGAGCGCGTCGAGCAGGGGCGCGGAGATCTGCCGCCACTGCGCGTACGCGTCGAGCCACCGCTCGCCGTCCCCGGCGCCGAACCGCGCCACGGAGCCGGCGGTAACCTCGGGGTCGCGGTTGAGTAGCACGGCGCCGTCGTCCGGAAACAGGTGCGCCAGCACGTCCGGCGCGTGCCGCCAGGCCAGTCCGTAGCCGTCCAGCCGCAGTCGGCGCAGCACCGGCGAGGCGTAGCCGAGCGGATAGAAGGCGCTGTAGAGGTCGCTCAGGTAGCCGGGGGCGGTCACCTCGGCCGACCGGACAGCCCCGCCCGGCTCGCCTGTCGCCTCCAGCACCAGCACGTCCCACCCGGCGTCCGCGAGCAGGTTCGCGGCGACCAGGCCGTTGTGCCCCGCTCCGACGACGACCGCGTCGGCGGTGTCCCCCAGCACCGTCACCCGAGCACCTTATCCCGGAACACCCGGGCCGCCCCGCCGTCACGGGCCGGTTCCACCAGGCACCGGGTACGGGTCGAACGCGGATAGTTTGGACCGCCCGGACCGGGGCAAACTGCGCTCCATGTATCAGGTGCAACAACTCATCGCCGGTGTGTGGGACGGTAGCGGCGACGCCGGATGGTTGACCGTGGTCGATCCGGTCGACGGTACCCCGGTCAGCCGGGTGCCGGTGGCCACCGAGGCCGAGGTCGAGGCGGCGGTCAAGGCCGCCCGGGCGACGGCTCCCCGGTGGGCCCGGACCGCACCCGCCGACCGGGCCGCCGCGCTGCACCGCGCCGCCGACGCGATCGAGGCGTCCGCCGACCGGCTCGCCGAGGCGGAGACCGCCGAGATGGGCCGGCCGCTGGCCGCCGCCCGGGCCGGAGTCCAGGCGGGCGTGTCGACGCTGCGCCAGTACGCCGAACTCGCCCCCGTGCGGGGCGGCCGCACCCTCGGCGGCGACGCCGACGCGATCGACCTGATGGTGCCGCAGCCGCGCGGCGTGGTCGCCGTCGTCACGCCGTGGAACGACCCGGTCGCGGTCTCCTGCGGTCTGCTCGGCGCGGCCCTGGCCACCGGGAACACCGTCGTCTACAAGCCGAGCGAGCGGAGTACGGCCAGCGGCTGGCTGCTCGCCCGGCTGCTCGACGAGCACCTGCCGTCCGGGGTGCTGTCGCTGCTGACCGGCGACGCCCCGGTGGGTGCCGCGCTGGCCGGGCAGGAGGTCGACGTGGTCGCGCACGTCGGTTCGACCGCGACCGGGCGGTCGATCGCCGCCGCCTGCGCCCGGTCCGGGGCCAAGGCGCTGCTGGAGAACGGCGGCAGCGACCCGATGATCGTCGATGGTGACGTCGACCCGCTCTGGGCGGCCGAACAGGCCGCCACGGGTGCCTTCGCCAACGCCGGGCAGCTCTGCGTCGCGGTGGAGCGGATCTACGTACTCCGGTCGGTGTCGACCCGGTTCCTCGCCGGCCTGGTGGAGCGGGCCGAGGCGCTGCGGTCGGGGCCGGGCCTCGACCCGCGCACCGAACTCGGGCCGCTGGTCGACCGCCGGCACCGCGACCACGTGCACGGGCAGGTCCGGGCGGCGGTAGCGGACGGCGCCAGCGTGCTGTCCGGTGGTCTCGTTCCGGACGGGCCCGGTTCCTTCTACCCGCCGACGGTGCTCGCCGAGTGCACCGACCAGATGGCGGTGATGCGGGAAGAGACGTTTGGCCCGGTCGCCCCGGTGATGGTGGTCGAGTCGTTCGACGAGGCGCTGTCGAGGGCGTCGCACTCGCCGTACGGGCTGGCGGCGACGGTGCTCACCGGGTCGATGAGCCACGCGCAGCGGGCCTGGCGGGAACTCCCGGTCGGGACCGTGAAGATCAATGCCGTCTTCGGCGGGGCACCGGGCGGCGCCGCCGAGCCCCGGGGCGGCAGCGGCCAGGGCTTCGGGTACGGCCCTGAGCTGCTGGACGAGCTCACCGCCACCAAGGTGGTGCACATCGAGGGGCCGGGTGGGGAGGGCGGCCGGTGGTGAGCCCGGTGCCCACCGCCCCACCCGTGACCGGCTGACCCCGCGCGGGTCAGCGGCGGTTGCGGCCCTTCTCCCGTCCCCGGGAGGCGGTGGTCTTCCGGTTGTTCGCCTTCTGGATCGCGCCGACCAGCTCGGCCTTGGTCATCCGGGACCGCCCCTTGATGTCGAGCCGCTTCGCCACGTCCATCAGGTGTTCCTTCGGGGCGTTGGCGTCCACGCCACCGGCGGTCGGTGCGCGCCGTGCCGGTCCACCGCCGGCCGCCTGCTCGTCGCTCGGGCCCTTGCGTCCCTTCGGCTCCCAGTGGTCACCGACCTTCTCGAACGAGTGCTTGAGCGAGGCGAACGCGGTCCGATGCGACCGCTGCCCCTCGCCGTACGTCTCGACCGCCGAGTCGTGGGTCTTCGCCCAGGTCTCCTGAGCCTTCTGCGGCGAGCGTCGCAGGGTGCTGGGCAGAACCTCGCGTCCGGGCATGATCTTCCTCCTCCGGATCGTCTCCTGTCTCCTGTCTCCCCGTTCGGTTTCCCGGGACACCGTCGGCAAACCCGGGGGCCGCAGCACCGGGAGTTTGTCCAGTTCCCGCCCTGGGTACCGGGCAGCGCAACCCCAGCCGCGACGCGACCCCGCACCCGGCTGGCCCCACCGACGAGGGGGCGAGCATGGCGTCGACCACCGAACCGGTCCCGGCGGTACGCGGGCCGGACCGCCACCTCCCCGGGCACCTGCGCCAGTTGCACTGGTCGACCTGGCGGGGCGTACTGGTCCGCAGTGTGCGGAACTTCGTGGCGGACAACTGCGCCGACTGGGCCGCCGCGCTGACCTACTACGGCGTGCTGGCGCTCTTCCCGTCCGCGATCGTCATCGTCGCGCTGGTCGGCCTGGTCTCCAACGGGGAGCAGACCATCGACACGATCGCCGGGCTCGCCAAGGATGTCGGCGCCGGTTCGGTGGTGGCCAACGACGCCGTGCTGAAGGTCCTGGAGGACGTGGTCGACAACCAGGGGTCGGCGAAGGTACTGCTCGGCTTCGGTGTGCTGGCGGCGCTCTGGTCGGCCTCGGGCTACGTCGGCGCGTTCACCCGGGCCTCCAACGCCATCTACGGGGTCGCCGAGGGGCGGCCGTTCTACCTGCTGCGTCCGCTGCAACTCGGGCTGACCGCGATCGCGCTGGTGCTGCTCGCGGTGGTGGCCACCGGGCTGATCGTGAGCGGCCCGGTCACCGACGCCGTCGGCGACTGGCTGGGGCTCGGAAACGCGCCCCGGACCGCGTGGACGGTGGCAAAGTGGCCGGTCCTGGTGGCCATCATGATGCTGCTGCTCTCGCTGCTGTTCTGGATCGCCCCGAACGTCCGGCAGCCCCGGTTCCGCTGGCTCACCGTCGGCGGCGCGGTCGCCCTGGCCTCCTGGGCCGTCGTCTCGGCGGGCTTCGGCTTCTACGTCTCCCGGTTCGACTCCTACGACGTCACCTACGGCAGCCTCGGCGCGGTCATCGCCTTCCTGGTCTGGCTCTACCTCTCCAACTGCGCGGTCATGCTCGGCGTGGAGATCAACGCCGAGGTGCAGCGCGGCCGGGCCCGCCAGGTCGGCGCCGCGGAGCCGGTGGAGCCCGCACTGCCGCCGAAATCGGCGGACGGAGGGCGGTGACGGGCCGCGCTGCCGTTTAGCGCGATTCCCCTCGGGTAGCGCATTAGACATGGAACGTGGGAACAGCAAGCACGGCCCCCGCCTGGACGAGCAGATGGACCGGGAGGTGCAGGGCACGGTGCAGGGCTCCGTCGGCGGTCGCGCCGAGGAGTGGCGCGACCCCGAACCGGCCGGGGAGGACCAACCCGGCCTGACCAGGGCGCCCGGCAACGACACCCGGGCCGGTGCACCGCAGGGGATGACCTCGGAGGAGGTCGAGCAGCGGAGCCGGTTGGGCCGGTTCATCCCGCTCTCCGCCCTGCCCGGCGACCGGGAGGGCCTCCGCCGCAGCGCGGAGCAGAACGAGGCGCCGGACGAGGTCCTCGCCCAACTGGACCGGCTGCCCCCGGGCACCCAGTTCCAGACCGTCTCCGAGGTGTGGGCCGCGCTCGGACACGCGAACGAGACCCATCGCTGGTGACGGCCCCCGAACTCACCGGCACAGGGCCAGACCCAGACCGACCGACAAGGAGGATGCCAGATGAGTGGCGTGACCAAGTCCGTCGACGTGGCGGTGCCGATCCGGACCGCGTACGACCAGTGGACCCAGTTTGAGGACTTTCCGCAGTTCATGGAGGGCGTCGAGGAGGTCCGGCAGATCTCGGACACGATGACGCACTGGAAGGTCGAGATCGGCGGGATCAACCGGGAGTTCGACGCCAGGATCACCGAGCAGCTACCCGACGAACGGGTGGCCTGGACCTCGACCGACGGCACCCGGCAGGCCGGTGTGGTGACCTTCCACCGGATCGACGAGAACCACACCCGGGTCACCGCGCAGATGGAGTTCGAGCCGCAGGGGATCACCGAGAAGGCCGGTGACAAGCTCGGCATGGTGGACCGGCGGGTCGCCGGTGACCTGAACAGGTTCAAGGAGTTCATCGAGCGGCGCGGCACCGAGACCGGTGCCTGGCGCGGCGCGGTCGCCCGGCCGCAGCCGTAGCCGTAGCCGCGGTCCGGATACGACACCCGGTGGCCGCCGGCAGGGGTACGCCCCTCCCGGCGGCCACCGCCGTATTGTCCCGGCACCGCCGGGTACGGCCCGGGTCGGCGGTGTTTGCCCCTCGGCTGGGCCGGGTAGGGCGACAGGCATGACGGACAGGGACAGGCACGTCTGGCGCGACGAGGAGCGGCTGCCGCTGCGCGACCTGGAAGGGGCGATGGGTGCGTCGACGCCCGACGGGCAGGTCGACGACGTGACCGGCAACGACGCGGGCGCGGAGTCGGCGTTCGGCCACGGCGCGGAGGCGGACGACCCCGACCAGCCGTACGACGAGGAGCAGGCCGCGCAGCGCAGCGACGAGCAGCGCCGGTACCGGCCGTCGACCACCGGGCGCACCGGCCCGCACTGACCCGGGTCAGCCGGCCGGCACGGGGTGCCGGGCCGCCCGGCGGTTGGACGCCCAGTAGAGCCCGATCATGGCCAGCGAGAGCAGCAGCAGCGCCGGCCCCAGCACCTCGACCGAGGTACGCCCGATCAGCACACCGAGCGCACCCGGGATGATCGCCCCGCCCAACCCGGAGGCCCCGATCTGCAACCCGATCGTCCGGTCCGCGTGCTGCTGTCCCACCCGTTCGGCGGTGCTGAGGGTGAGCAGCGGGAAGACCGCCGCCGCGCCGAACCCGACGACGGCGAGGCCGGACACCGCCAGCCAGCCCGGTCCGGGTACCGCGACGAGCGCGGAGCCGAGCGCCATCGCGTACATGCTGCCGAGCAGCACCGTGCGGGTGCCCAGCCGCTCGGCGACGAAGCCCTGCACCACCCGGCCGAGGAAGAGGCTGCCCCAGTAGAGCGAGACGCAGAGGCCGGCCATGGTCGCGCTGACCCCGCGGTCCTCGGTGAGCAGCAGGAAGGCCCAGAGTCCGGCGGCCACCTCGATCGCCACGTACACCGCGAAGGTCAGCGCGCCGAACCAGACCGCCGGCAGGGCCAGGGTGGCGCCGATCCGTACCGGCCCGGCCGGGGTCGCCGGGTCACGGTCCGGTTCGTCGGCGTCGACGGCGGCGGCGGGGCGGCGACGCTCCCAGGTCCGGACGGTGAGCACGAAGGCCAGCGCCAGCCCGGCCTGGGCGGCGGCCACGATGCCGTACCCCCAGCGCCAGCCCAGCCCGGCGCCGAGCACGGTGGTCATCACCAGCGGCCCGATCGCGACACCGAGCCCGAAGCAGGCGTGCAGCCAGTTCATCTGGCGCGGCCCGAACGCACCGGCGGCGTACGCGTTCAACCCCGCGTCGACCGCGCCCGAGCCGAGGCCGAGCAGCAACGCGCAGCCGATCATGATCGGTAACTCGGGTGCACCGGCATAGCCGGCGAGCGCCAGGCTGGCCAGGGCGGTACTGCCGGCCAGCAGCCAGCCGACGCCGACCCGGGCGATGCTGAACCCGGCCACCACGCTGGAGACGAGATAGCCGACCGTACCCGAGGTGAGCAGCAGCCCGACCGCCTCGGTCGGCACCGTCAGCTCGGCGCTGATCGACGGCCAGCCGACCCCGAGCAGGCCGTCGGGGAGGCCGAGGCTGACGAAGGCCAGATAGGCCAGGACGAGTACGGCGAGACCCGTGCGGCGGCGGGAGGGAGTGGACACGCCCGCCGATCATGCCGGACGGCCGGACGACTGGAAACCGTGGCCACCGTCACGGAGCAGTACGGGCAGGCTGCCGTCGGCCTGGCGGGCGCCCCCAGCCGGCGGCGGCGCGGGCTGTCGGAACGCCCACCGACGGCGGGCGGGAGCGCGCAGAACTGGATCAAGGGGACACCAGCCCCGAATTCGTCCGAACGGAGGACCGGCGATCGGCATCCGGCAGGGCAGAATTTCGGGATGCGTCAGGCTCCTGGTTTCCTCTCCGTCCGTCAGCGTCGCTTCGCGTGGCTCGCCTTCCTGCTCACCGCGGTGCAGGCCCCGGTCTCGGCCCGCCTGGTCGACGACGGCTCCTGGTTGTTCAGCCTCTGCGTCTCGCTGATGGTCGCCACCGTGATCCTGGCCGACGACGCCATGCGGCGCCGTCCGGTGGACGCCGGCTCGGTCGACTAGTCGCCCGCCATCCCGCAGGGTCCGAGCGGGCGCAGCACAGGGGCCACCAGACCGCGTCCGACGAGCGGATTCGGCGGCTCCGGTTAGGCTGCTGGCATGCCAGGCACGGTCGGGCGGACCCCCGCTCCCCCCTCCACCGTGGCCGGTGCGCCGCCGACTCCGGATCCCACGGTCGGGCCACCGGCCGACCTCCGCTGGCCGGACACTCCGCTGGGTCCGCCCGGCCGCTGGGACCCGGCGCTGCGGGCGGTCGTCGACCTGGTGCTCTCCGCCCCGGTGCCGATGGCCCTGGCGTACGGCGCGCAGCTCGCGCTGGTCTACAACGACGGTTTCGCGGAGCTGATCCCCGCCAAGCATCCGCAGGCGTTCGGCCGGCCGGCGGCCGAGGTCTTCGCCGAGGTGTGGCACGTGCCGGGCGTCGGCGACGTGATCGAGCGGGTCTACCGGACCGGCGAGCCGTTCCTGGAGCGGGACGCCCCGCTGCCGCTGGTCCGCGACGAGGCCGGGATCCCGGAGCAGACCCTCTTCACCCGCGGCTACTCCCCGGTCCGGGACTCCACCGGCAAGATCATCGGAGTACTCACGGTGGCCGCCGAGGCCACCCAGGTCACCCAGCGTCTACAGAATCTCAGCGAGCTGGCCTCGGCGCTGGCCGGGACGCTCACCCTCGACGACGTCGCTCGGGTCACGCTGCGTAACGCCGTCTCGACGTCCGCAGCCGACCAGGTCGAGTTCGGGGTGGACGACGGCAGCGGCTGGCGGCTGGTCCGGCGGATCCGGGGCGAGGTGCTGGACGAGGCCGACGAGCGGCTGCCCCCGCTGTGGCGCCGGCACACGGCCGACTCGCCCGCCCCGCTGGTGCTGGCCGCCGACAGCGGTAAGCCGAGCTTCGCCAGTGACGGCCAACCGCTGCTGCACAGCGCGGTCGACCGGCACGACGAGAAGATCCGGGCGCTGGCCGCGCTGCCGCTGCGTACGCCAACGCTGCGCGGCGGGCTGACCGTCGGCTACCGGCAGCCGCACCGCTGGCCGCCGGCCGAGCGCGCCCTGCTGGCTGCCTCGGCAGAGCTGGTGGCCCAGGCCGCCGAGCGGGCCCGCCGGTTCGAGACCCAGCACGGCACGGCGCAACTGCTCCAGCGCAGCATGCTGCCGGAGCACCTGCCCGACCTGCCGCTGCTGCGGATCGCCGCCCGCTACGACGCCGGGGTCGACGGCAACGCGGCCGGCGGCGACTTCTACGACGCCTTCGCGCTGCCGGACGGGCGGCTGGCGGTGGTCCTCGGCGACGTGGCCGGGCACGACGTGCAGGCCGCCGCGCTGATGGGGCAGGTACGCGCCGCGCTGCGGGCGCTGGCCCTGAGCGACCCCGATCCGGTCGGCGTACTCGCCGGGCTGGACCGGCTGGTGGCGAGCCTGAGCGCGGAGGCGCACAGCGACGAGCTCTTCGTCACCGTGGTCTACGGGCTGATCGAGCCGGAGACCGCCCGGCTGACCATCGCCAGCGCCGGCCATCCCCCGCCGCTGATCCGGCGCGGCTCCCCCGGCCAGCCCGGCACCGCCCGGTATGTCGAGGTGCCCCCGGGGGTGCCGCTCGGGCTGCACGGGCGGCGGTCGGCGGTCACCGTGGAGTTTCCGCCCGGCGACACGCTGCTGCTGTTCAGCGATGGTGTGGTGGAGCGGCGGCAGCGGAGCCTGACCGACGGGTTCGAGGCGCTGGCCGGCACGGTGGCTGGGGCGGCTACCGGCGACCCGCGTACGCTCTGCGCGCTGGCCAGCGGCGCGGTGCCGGGCAGCACCGACGACGACGTCGCCGTCCTCGCCGTCGAGCACGCGAGCACACCCAGCCGGTCGGCGAGCATGGAGGTGCCGGCGGAGCCGACCGCCCCGGGCCGGGTACGGCACTGGATGACCGGTCAACTGCACCTGTGGGGGGTGCCCGAGCAGGTGGTCGGGGCGGCGGTGCTCTGCACCAGCGAGTTGACCACCAACGCGCTGCTGCACGCCGGCACCGCCGCCCGGGTGGAGATCGACCTCAGCCCGGAGCGGTTGCTGGTCTCGGTCGCCGACAGCGGCACCCGGGGCGCGGTGACCCGGGCCCGGACCGAGAAACTGAGCAGCCGGGGCCGGGGTCTCGGGCTGATCGAGCAGCTCAGCGACGCCTGGGGGACCGATCCGACGGTACGCGGCTCGACGGTCTGGTTCGAGATGATGATTCCCGGGGCGGCCGGCACCGGCGAGCGGCCAGGCGGCTGACCGCCGCACCCAGGCGTGCGGAGTACCCCGGCGGGGAAAGGCTCCCGGGGTGGATCTCTCGGCTACCTCGTACGCGTTGATCGGCCTGGCCGCGCTGCTGGCCGGCATCCTGCCCCGGGTGCTGGAACGGCGCCCGCTCTCCATGCCGATCGCCTTCCTCGGCCTCGGCATGCTGGTGTTCCTGCTCCCGCTCGGGCTGCCCGAACCGGATCCCGTGACCCACGCCGGGATCACCACCCAGCTCACCGAGATCGGCGTGATCGTGGCGTTGATGGGCGCGGGACTCAAGATCGACCGTCCGCTCGGCCGCCTGCGCTGGTCGTCGACCTGGCGGCTGCTCGCGGTCGCGATGCCGCTCTGCATCGCCGCCGTGGCGCTGCTCGGCTGGTGGTGGCTGGGGCTGGCGCCGGCCGCCGCGCTGCTGCTGGCCGCCGCGCTGGCACCCACCGACCCGGTGCTCGCCTCGGACGTGCAGGTCGGCGAGCCGACCGACGTCGAGGACAACGAGGACGAGGTGCGGTTCGCGCTGACCGCCGAGGCCGGGCTGAACGACGGTCTCGCCTTTCCGTTCGTCTACGCCGCCATCACGATCGCCACGGTCGGGCTGGCCCCCGGCGACTGGCTGGCGCGCTGGCTGACCGTGGACGTCGGCTACCGGATCGTGCTCGGGGTGGCCGGTGGGCTGCTGGTGGGCTGGCTGCTCGGCAAGCTGTTCTTCCGGTCCCGCTCGGAGCGGCTGCGGCTGGCCCGGCACTCGGAGGGCTTCCTCGCGCTGGCCGCCACCTTCCTGTCGTACGGCCTGGTCGAGCTGGTCGGCGGCTACGGCTTCGTCGCCGTCTTCGCCACCGCCCGGGCGATCCGGGCGGCGGAGCGGTCGCACGAGTACCACCAGGTGTTGCACCACTTCGCCGAGCAGGTCGAGCGACTACTCACCGTGCTATTGCTGCTGCTCCTCGGCGGCGCGGTGGTCACCGGGCTGTTCGCCCCGCTGACCTGGCCTGCGGTGGCGCTGGCGCTGGCCCTGCTCTTCGTCGTCCGCCCGCTGACCGGCCGGCTGTCGCTGCTCGGCGCGCCGGGCCGACCCGCCGAGCACTGGGTGATCGCGCTGTTCGGGATCCGTGGCGTCGGCACGTTCTACTACCTCGGGTACGCCACCACACACGCGTACTTCCCCGGTGCCGATCTGCTCTGGGCGACGGCCGGGCTGGTGGTGGTCGTGTCGGTGGTGGTGCACGGGGTGGCCGCCACCCCGGTCATGCAACTGCTGGACCGGCGGCTGGACCGCACCTCCGGGCCGGCTTCCGGCGACCCGGCGCCGGGCGGCCGGCCGGTGGATGTCCCGACGCCACGCGCGCCCGCTGCGGCGGGTGCGAGCGCACCGACCTCCCCCGGGCCGGACGCCCCGGCCCGGAACTGACCACCCCCGCATCGCGGCCCGCCCTCAGCCCGCTGCTCGCGGGCCTGGTGATGGCCCCGCTCCTCAGGTGGCCAGACCCGCGCATCGGGTGGACCGGCGCCCGCTCGTCAGCTCCGGCCTCGCTCGTCAGGCGGGTCGGACCCCGGGCGTCGGGTGGGTCGGACCCCGGTCGTCAGGTGGGTCCGGCCCCGGTCGCCGGGGCGGGACCGGTCGCCGGCTCCACTCGGCGGTGCATGTGCAGCCGGATGGCGGTCGAGGTGCTGTCGGTGTGCACCTGGACCAGGTCGCAGAGATAGTTGACCAGCAGCAGACCGCGCCCGGTGTCGCTGACCGGCGATGGCGGGAGGCGGCCGGCGAGCCGGTCGGTCAGCACGCTCGATCCGGTGATCTCGCAGACCAGCCCGTCCTCGTCCAGCCAGACCCGGGCCACCGCCGGCCGCCCGGAGTGCACCACGGCGTTGGTGGCGATCTCGTTCGCCGCGACCCGCAGGTCTTCGACCTGGTCCGGGGCGAGCCCCGCCTCCCGGGCCAGCGCGGCGACCATGGCACGCATCCCGGAGAGGCCGGCGGCCTCGAAGAACAACATGGACGCCGTCGACGGCGGGGTCGGAAAGGGCAGGTTGAAGGCGTCGACCACACTCTCCGGGCGGCCGTATCCGGCGCTGGCCTGCCGGTCACCGTCGCGGATCAGGAACGGGTGGGTGCTCGCCGCGTCGGCGATCACGTCCACGTCCAGCCGCACCGCGTCGTACGGGCAGAGCACACTGACCGGCCGGCCGGCGAGGGCGATGTTGATCAGGGCCTCGTGCTGTACGCACCGGGGATAGGCCAGCACCGAGCGGCCGGGCCAGATCGGCTCCCCGACGACGCGTACCCGGACCGGTGCGTGCTCCTCGACGAAGGCGTGCAGCACTCCCGGGATGATCCACCCCGGGTTGCGCCCCTCCCGGGCCATGTCGACGAAGCGCAGTTCGGTGCTGGCGCCGAGGGCCGTGCGCAGCAGGTCGAGCCGGCTGCCGGGCACCGCGATCAGCACCGGCTCCCCGGCCGCGAGCCCGGTCTCCACGAAGGAGCGGATGCCGGTGACGTAGTCGTCGTCGCTCCGGTAGAAGAGGGCGTCGTGCCGCAGCGTTCCGGCCGCCGGCCGGGCGGCTGGTTCGGATGTCATCGCCCGCCCGTCGCACGCCACGCGTTCACTGCCCACCTCCGCCAGCAGCGTACGCGGCATCGGCAACGTCTGGCCACGCAGAGTCAGCGGACCGGTTCGCCGCGGTGCTGCCGCCCTCCCGTCCGGTGGGACGGTCGGCGGGCAGGGCCGCCGAGACGGCTCCGTCCACACGCCGATGACCTGCGGCGATGACCGACGACCGAAACCAGGGCTTCACACGGACGCAACATGGCCTTACCGTGGTCGATGTCTATGGGAGCGCTTCCAGCGATGCCCCTCGATCTCCCACCGCCCCGAAGGGAGTACCGCATGCACCTCAGACCCGCGCTCGCCGCAGCCGGTGCCGTCGCCGTCACGGCACTCGCCGCGACGACAGCGGTCGGTGTCGGCCTCTTCAACCCCACCCCGGCCAAGGCCGCCGACTCGGCGTTCTACGTCGACCCGGACACCAGCGCCGCACGTTGGGTCGCCGCCAACCCCAACGACTCCCGCGCCGCCGTCATCCGGGACCGGATCGCCAGCGTCCCGCAGGGCCGGTGGTTCACCCAGAACAACCCCAGCACCGTACGCGGTCAGGTCGACGCCTTCGTCGGCGCCGCCGCCGCAGCCGGAAAGATCCCGATCCTGGTGGTCTACAACATCCCCAACCGGGACTGTAGCGGCGCCAGCAGTGGTGGCCTGCCCAACCACACCGCCTACCGGCAGTGGATCGACCAGGTGGCCGGCGGCCTGAACGGGCGACCGGCGAGCATCATCCTCGAACCCGACGTACTCGCGCTGATGTCGGACTGCATGAACTCCTCTCAGCAGGCCGAGACCCAGGCGTCGATGGCGTACGCCGGCAAGGCGTTCAAGGCCGCCTCCAGCCAGGCCAGGGTCTACTTCGACGCGGCACACTCGGCCTGGCTCACCCCGTCGGCGATGGCCTCCCGGCTGGTCGCGGCGGACATCGCCAACAGCGCCGACGGGATCTCGGTCAACGTCTCCAACTACCGCACCACGGCCGAGTCGGTCAGCTACGCCAAGGCGGTGGTCGCGGCCACCGGCGCACCGAACCTGAAGATCGTGGTGGACACCAGCCGGAACGGCAACGGCCCCGACCCCCGTGGCGAGTGGTGCGACCCGGCCGGTCGGGCGATCGGCACCGCGAGCACCACGGAGACCGGTGACCCGGCGGTCGACGCGCTGTTCTGGATCAAGCTGCCGGGCGAGGCGGACGGCTGCATCGCCGGTGCGGGCCAGTTCGTCCCGCAGCGTGCGTACGACCTGGCGATCGCCGCCCCCAACCCGCCCACCGTGCCGCCGACCACCCGGCCGCCGACGACAGCACCGCCGACGACCCAACCACCGACCACCCCACCGCCCAGCACCCCGCCGGCCGACACCAGCTGCCGGGTGACCTGGACCGCCAACTCCTGGACCGGCGGATTCACCGCCGAGATCCGGGTGACGAACAACGGGCCGGCGGTCAACGGCTGGACCCTGACCTTCACCGTCGGCGCCAACGTCCGGTACAGCAACGGCTGGAACGGCGTCTGGAGCCAGTCCGGCAGCCAGATCAGCGTCGGCAACGTGGCCTGGAACGGCTCGCTGCCGACCGGCGGCACCACCAGCGTCGGCTTCCAGGGCACCTACAGCGGGACCCTGGCCACGCCGACCGGCTATGCCCTGAACGGAAACGCCTGCACGAGCTGACCCGTCCCCTCCGGCCGGGTCGCCGCCCGCCACCTGCGGCGGCGACCCGGCCCCCCCCCCCCCCCCCCCCCCCCCCCCCCCCCCCCCCCCCCCCCGGGCAGACCGCCCCTGACCTGGCCGGGCGGGCCGCGGCCAGCGACCCGGCCGGACGATCGGAATGGTGATGACGAGATGACGGTCGCCGGACAGCGGCAGCGACCGGTCGGCCACCTGCTGCGCGAGTGGCGCGAACGACGCCGGCTCAGCCAACTCGAACTCGCCATCCAGGCGGACATCTCCACCCGGCACCTCAGTTTCGTGGAGACCGGCCGGGCAATGCCGAGCCGCGACATGGTGCTCCGGCTCGCCGAGCAACTCGACGTGCCGCTGCGCGAGCGCAACCACCTGCTGCTGGCCGCCGGGTACGCACCGATCTACCCGCGTACCCCACTGGACTCCCCGGCGCTGGCCGCCGTACGCGCGGCGGTCCGCCAGGTGCTCACCGCCCACCAGCCCTATCCGGCCATCGCGGTGGACCGGGGCTGGTATCTGGTCGAGGCGAACGCCAGCATCGGCCTGTTCACCCAGGGCGCGGCGGCCCCGCTGCTCACCCCGCCGGTCAACGCGCTCCGGCTGGCCCTGCACCCGGCCGGGCTGGCGCCCCGGATCGTCAACCTCGGCGAGTGGCGGGCGCACCTGCTCGGGCGGCTCCGCCGGCAGGTCGCGCTCAGCGGCGACGCCGAGCTGACCGACCTCTACGACGAGCTGCGGGCGTACCCCTGCGACCAGCCGGAGCCCGAGGTCGAGCTCCCGGGGCCGGGTGAGGTCGTGGTGCCGCTGCGGATCCGGGACGGCGACCGGGAACTCGCCTTCTTCAGCACCGTCTTCACCTTCGGCACCCCGCTGGACGTCACCGTCGCGGAACTCTCCGTCGAGTCGTTCTTCCCGCTCGACGACTACACGGCGGCGGCGGTCCGCTCGGCCGCCGAGCAGGAGGAGCGCCGGGTGGGCAGCGCCCCCGCGCGCTGACCCTGCGACGGTCTGCCCCCACGCCGACCTTCGACGGTCCCCGCGCGCTGGCCCTGCGCGATCGGCGGTCCCACCCATTGTCGGCAGAACCGGACAGCACGCCCGTCCGGGCCCTTCCGTTTACCGTCCGCCAGAGCGGGTTACCGAGTGGGGCAGGCGGGGAATCGAGCCGTGACGAAGGAGGCTGATTCATGATGTCCAGGAACCCGACGGCGGCCTGGCGGTCCGGTATGCCTGGTATGCCGGGTGTTGCCGGAGGCAACAACCTACCCGCCGGGCCATCCGGCGACCAGTTCAGGGCGCCGAGCAGCGACGGCGGGACGGCCCCCGGGCAGCAGTCCACGGTGACGGTCGCCTCGTACCCGGACTACCCATCGGCGCAGTACACCGTGGACTTCCTCTCCGACAACGAGTTCCCGGTCGAACGCGCCGCCATCGTCGGCACCGACCTCACCCTGGTCGAAACGGTACTGGGCCGGATGACGACCGCCCGAGCCGCGCTGGCCGGTGCCGCCACCGGTGCCTGGTTCGGGCTCTTCATCGGCCTGCTCTTCGGCATCTTCACAGTCGGCAACTGGTGGGCCGTCATCCTGGTGGGACTCGCCATCGGTGCCGTCTGGGGCGCGATCTTCGGCGCCATCGCGCACGCCATGACCGGCGGCCGGCGCGACTTCACCTCGGCCAGCAGCCTGCGGGCCAACCAGTACGCGGTGACCGTCGACGCGACCTTTGCCGACCAGGCGCGACAGCTTATCGGCCGGATGAACTGGCAGGGTGGGCAGCGGCCGGCCGGCGCCATCGGCTGACAGGGCGCCGGCATCGCCGTCGAGCGTACGGCGCCGGCCGGGTCGGTCAGTGGTACACGCGCTCGCCGGCCCGGACCGGTGCCGCGATCCGGTTCTCCTCGGGAGCGAGTGGGCAGGCCCACCTGTCGTCGTAGGCACAGGAGGCGTTGTAGGCGTAGTTGAAGTCCAGCCGTAGCCGGCCTCCGGGCAGCACGATCAGCCCTCGGCCGTAGGTGCCCTTGACCGTGTCGGTGAGATAGCGCCCGCCGCCGTACGTCTCCCGGCCGGCGGTGCCGTCCCGGAACGGCAGGAAGAGTCCGCCGCCGTACGCCTCGATCCACCAGAGGGTCAGCGGCCCCCATGGAGTCTCGGCGATGCCCGAACGGCGGTAGTGCACCACGCCGTCCGGCCCGCCGGTGTCGATGCTCAGCGTGCCGGCGGCCGGGCGTACCGGTACGTCTACCACGGCCGACGGCTCGGGCGGAAAGTAGCGCAGGCCGGTGAAGCCGGCCCGCTCGGCCAGCGGGATCGGCGACTGCGGATGCCCGGCGAAGAGGGCATCCCGGGCCGCCCGGAATCCGGCCAGGTCAAGGTCGGACAGGTAGAGCCTGGTCACCTGCTCACGCCAGTCCGCCAGCTCCAGTTCCTCCACCCGACCGAGCCTAGTGGCGGTGGTCGGCCGCGGGTGGCGGCGGGCCCGGTCGACAGGTAGTTCAAACATGCAGGGCCCTTTCTGTGCTGTCCTCGGCTGTGACGGTGCTCGTACTCGGTCAGGTGTTTCAGATTTTAAATAGTGCTACCCTCGGCACATGGGTGAAGGTCTGGACGCCGAGCGGCTGGCCTGTTGGCGGGCGTACATCGAGTCGAGCCAGCTTCTGCTGAACCGGCTCGAGGACGAGCTGCGCGCCGCCAGCGAGCTGAGCCTGGCCGACTACCACGTGCTGGTCCTGCTCTCCGAGGCACCCCGACAGCGGCTCCGGATGGGAGAGCTGGCCAGCCGGCTCGTCTTCTCGCCGAGCCGGCTGACCTACCAGATCTCCTCGATGGAACGGCGCGGCCTGGTCGCCAGGCAGAGCTGCCCGGAGGACCGCCGGGGCAGCGAGGCGGTGCTGACCGCCGCCGGGCTGCTCACCCTGCGCGAGGCCGCGCCGCAACACGCGGCCTCGGTGCGCGGGTACCTGATGGACGACCTCGACGGGACCGAGGTCGCCTGCCTCACCCGGGTCTTCGACCGGCTGGCCGGGCGGTTGAAGACGGACGACGCCACCCCGACCCCTGAATCCCCCGGCAGCGTCAGCGTCAAGGAGAAGTAGCCATGCCCGCGATCACCGTCGACGACGTCCTGGTCCTGCCCCGCCTGCGCCGGCTCGCCGCGACCACCGCCTACCGGCCGGTCCGCCGGCTGGTCACCGCGCCCAGCGGGTACGAGGGCGAGGGCTTCCCGGTCCGCCGCGCCTTCGCCGGGGTGCCGCTGACCGAACTGGATCCCTTCATCCACCTCGACCAGATGGGTGAGGTGGATTATGCCCCCGGCGAGCCGAAGGGAACCCCGTGGCATCCCCACCGGGGCTTCGAGACGGTCACCTACATCATCGACGGGATCTTCGAGCACCAGGACTCGCACGGCGGTGGCGGCACCATCACCGACGGCGACACCCAGTGGATGACGGCCGGCGCCGGCCTGCTGCACATCGAGGCGCCCCCGGAGCACCTGGTGATGAGCGGCGGCCTCTTCCACGGCCTGCAACTCTGGGTCAACCTGCCCCGGGCGGCCAAGATGAACCCGCCGCGCTACCAGGACATCCGAGGCAGGGAGTCGGCCCTGCTGACCACGCCGGACGGCGGCGCGCTGCTCCGGGTGATCGCCGGCGAGGTGGCCGGGCACACCGGCCCCGGTTCCACGCACACCCCGATCACCGTCACGCACGTGACGGTGCAGCCGGGCGCCGAGGTGGAGCTGCCCTGGCGGTCCGACTTCAACGCTCTGGTCTACGTGCTCGCCGGTCGGGGCACGGTCGGCGCCGAACGCCGCCCGGTGCACACCGGCCAGCTCGCGGTGCACGGCCCGGGCGACGCCCTGCGGTTCGCCGCCGACCAGCGGCAGGAGGCGGCGACCCCGGCGCTGGAGGTGTACATCATGGGCGGCCAGCCGATCCGGGAGCCGGTCGCGCACTACGGGCCGTTCGTGATGAACACCCGGGCCGAGCTGGTCCAGGCGTTCGAGGACTACCAGGCCGGCAGGCTGGGCGTGATCCCGGCGCACCGTACCCCGCACACCGACGGAGCCGGACCACGGCCGTCCTGACCCGCTCCGCCACGCCGCCGCGACGGCACGAGTTCGTCGCCGGTGGACCCCGGAACGACACACCGCGTCAACGATGTGTTGACAAACTGCTCGCCCGGCCGGGACCATGCGCGAATGCGACCCGAGAACCGGCCCGGCGACGAGTTCCCCGACAGCATCTCGCCGCAGCCCTCGTCCACCGGACCCGACCGCGGTGCCCCGCCGACGATCGGGCCGGCGGACGAGGTCGACCGGCAGCTCGCCGCGTACGCGGCCGTGCTGGCCGCAGCGTCCGGGACCGGTGCCGGCCGACCCGAGCCACTGGCCGCGTTACGGCTGCTCGGCGGGTTGCGGGCCGGGCTGGACGAGGCGGAACGGCGGCTCGTCGAGGCCGCCCGGCAGCAGCGGGCGAGCTGGGCCCAGATCGCCACCGCGCTGGGACTGGCCAGCCGGCAGGCAGCCGAGCAGCGCTGGGTACGGCTCTCGGGCGCGGCGACCCGCGACCCGTCCCGGGTACGAGTCGAGCGCAAACGTCAACAGTCCGTTGACAGCACGTTTGGCGTGCAGATCAGCCGACTCCGCGCGGCAGTGGTAGCCGTGCACCGGCAACTGGGCGCGGAACCCGACCGGGACGACTGGCATCCCCGGGCCCGACTCGCGCGTACCACCCTAGGGCTGGCCGGCTCCGCCGATCCCGGCGGGCTGTACGCGCTGGCCGCCCAGGCCGTCGATGACCTCGAACGGGTCCCGGCCGAGCAGTTCGGCGGGGCACTGCCGGACGCACGGGACCGGCTCCGCCGGGCGCTCGACCAAGCCGCCCCGGCGCCCGAGCCGGACCAGTCCGAGGACCCGATCACAAGTTGAGTCGACCTGACTGAAGTTCTGGTTGACACAGTGCGACTGACCAACCGAAGATGTGAGTCTCTGTGACTCAATCCTCGGAGGTCCGACCGTGCGTACGGGACGGTGGCGCAGCCCGGAGCAGCGCAACACCCTGCTCTTCGTCGGCATCTCACTGAGCTCCGGATTCGGCGGTACCGCGCTGAACGTGGCCGCCGGGGTCTGGGTACTCGACCTCTCCGGCTCCAGCAGCCTGGCCGCGCTCACCGGCCTCTGCCTCTTCGCCCCGACACTGCTCGGCCCGGCCCTCGGCGCACTCGTCGACCGGATGCCCCGCAGGCGGTTGATCGTCTGGACCCACCTGCTCACCGCGGTCGCCGTACTCTCGCTGCTGGCGGTCCGTACCGACGCCCAGGTCTGGCTCGTCTACGCCGTGATGCTCGGCTACGGCACCAGCCTCGTCCTGGTCGACGCCGCCGACAACGCCCTGCTGCCCGCCGCGCTCCCACCGGCCGCCCTCGGCGGGGTCAACGGGTTGCGGACGAGCGCACAGGAAGGCGTGAAACTCGTCGCCCCGCTGGTCGGTGCCGGACTCTTCACCTGGCAGGGCGGATATCCGGTTGCCGCGCTCACCGCCGGCACGCTGGCCCTGGCCGCCGGCCTCTACACCCTGCTCCGGATCGGTCCGCAGCTCCCGTCGCCGCGGGCCGGCTCCACCGGCGGCCGGTCGGGACGGGCCGATCCCGCCCTACCCCCGGCACCGGAGCCGGCCGCCGAAGGCGGTACGCGGCGGCGGCCGGGCCGGAAGTGGCGCGTCCCGGCCGGTGTCGCCGTCCTGTGCCGGGATCCCGCACTGCGGACATCCGTACTGGTCGGATCCGTCACCATCGCGATGTCCGGGCTGACCACCGCCGCCGTCTACACCGTCGTCACCGAGGACCTGCACCAGCCCGCCGCCTTCGTCGGGGTGCTCTCCTCGGGGCAGGGCGCCGGATCGTTGCTCGGCGGCCTGGTCGTCGGCCGGCTGCTGCGTACCCGGGGAAGCCTCGCGGTCGGCGTACTCGGCGCCGCCCTGTTCGCGCTCGGCACCCTCGGCCGGGCGGTCCCCTGGTCTCCGGCGGCGGTGGCGTGCTCGGTGGTGGTCGGGATCGGCCTGCCCTGGACCCTGGTGGCCGCCGTGACGGCGGTGCAGTCCCGGACTCCCGAGGCGTTGCTCGGGCGGGTCTCCGGCACCGTCAACACCCTGCTCTTCGCACCGGTCGCGGTCGCCACTCCGGTGGGGGCGGCCCTGGTCCTGCCGGACCACCGCCTGCCACTGGTCGTCGCCGCCGTACTCTGCCTCGGCGTCGCGCTGGCCGCGCTCCGGTCGGCCCGACGCGCCCGTCGAGCCGGTACCCCGGAGGGCCCGGTCACGCCGCCGGTCGACGCCGTCCCGGGCCCGCACGCCCCGGACGGCGCCGGGGTCGGCACCGTTCCGGACGGGGGCGTGCCGGTCCGCTCCTGACCGGACGGGGAGTGCGACCCGCCAGCTGCCGTGCCGGGGGCCAGCGGGTCCCATCAGTGAACCTTTTTCAACCTCCCCTTGCGGTCCGGCGGACCGCAAGGGGCGGACGCGGTGCGTGAGCACCGCGCGGTCCAGGTTGAAAAAGGTTCAGTGGAGATCGGACACCATCACGTGGAGACGGCGAAGATGCCGGCCACCCCGAGCACGACCATCACCAACACCGCGACGAGGGCTCCGCGCTCGCTCTCCACCGCCGCCTGGTCCGGTCGGTCCCGCTCGGCGTCCATGATCTCGCTGGACATGCTGTCCTCCCCTGGTCGTCACCTGCTCGGACGGGCAGGACGACCACCGCCGTACCGGCTCCGACGTCCGCCGCCGGCGCACCGGTTTCCCGGCGCCTCTGCTGGTACGGCCGCCGGTCGTCCTCACCTGGGCACCCCGCACGGGCGCCTGGGCTGCCCGGAGGCCGCATGCGAGCACGGCCCCACCGTCACGCGCGATCGGGGCAACCCGACCTCGGAGTTGCCGCTCAGGCCGATCGGAAACCCGGTAGCGCGGCCCGATTCCGGGGTAGCCTGCCCCGCCCCGACCACCGGTACGGGCGGGGCGGCTGTGCCCCGGTGGTGGTGGCCGTACGTGCTGTCCGGTCGAGGCGCGACAACCCTGCCGGAGTCCGCCGTGTCCCGTCGAGGTCGACCGGCTACCGAACGAGCGCTCTGCGAAGGTTCAGCGCTGGATCCAGCCGGTCGGTACCAGGATCGGCTGGTCGGGCTCGCCGGCTGGCACCAGCCGGGCGATCCAGTCGGAGATCGTCGGCTCGCCCCGGGCAATCCAGCGGTCCCGCAGGGCGAGCGCGTCGGCGGCGTACCGGGCGGCGGACGGTCCGGACGCCTGCACCGAACCGTCGGCGAGCAGGCCCGCCCCGCCGCCGTGCACCTCGTCCAGCAGCACGCAGCCGCCGGGGCCGCCCCAACCGCCGGCCGGCCCGGCGCAGAAGGTGGTCCGCCGGTCCCAGGCCCCGACCGCGAACCACAGGTCGTGGTAGCGGAAGACGTCCAGCGGTGGATGCCAGCGGGGCGGGTGCCGCACGGTCGTCGGCGGCAGCGCGCCGGTCCGCCGGGGCGCCGGATGCGCTCCCGGATAGCGGGCGGCCAGCGGCCCGGCGGCCGACATGAATCCGGCCCGCAACTCGCCGCGCGCCTCGCCCATCCCCGGCCCGCCCGGCCGAATCCGCAGCACCGGGTGGTTCCCGGCGTGTTCGACCGGGGCGAGCAGGTAACCGTCCGGCCCGAGCTGGTCCAGCCAGCGCGGAGAGACGCCGGTCACTCCGACCGTGACCACCACCCGGTCGTACCCGGCCTCCGCCGGCACGCCGAGGTAACCGTCGCCGAGGCGTACGTCGACGGAGCCGGCCAGCCCGACCCGGCGCAGCGCGGCCTCGGCCCGCTCCACGACGTCCGGGGCGATGTCCATCGTGGTCACCCGGGCGCCCATGGTCGCCATCAGGGCCGCGTTGTAGCCGGTGCCGACGCCGATTTCCAGTACCCGGCTGCCGGGGCGCAGCTCCAGCGACTCGATCATCGCCGCCATCAGCGACGGCTGACTCGACGAACTGACCGGCACCCCGTCGGCGACCTTGGTCACCAGTGGATGGTTCCGGTAGACGAGGGGCAGGAAGTCGGGGTCGCCCGGCCCGACCCAGCGCCCGTCGCCACCGTCGAAGCCGGTCGCCACGAACTCCTCCCGGGGCACCGCGCCGAACGCCCGGACCAGGTCCTCGCCGCCGAGCAGTCCGTCCCGGCGCAGCCCCTCGACGTACCGGGCGCGCAGCTCGGCCGCGGAGGTCATGACCGGCCCGCCACGGCGGCCGCCGCCGGCCCGGACGACCTCAGCACCGGACCCAGCCCTCGCTGCCGGGCAGCGCGAACGACGAACGCGGCGAGTAGAACCCCCACAGCAACTCCAACGGGTTGGCCGGACGGAGCGCGAAGACGGGATGGTCCGGCGCGAGGAACTCCACCGACTCGATCTCGAACGGTGTGACCGGCTCGAAGACGTACGGGCAGGTGGCCCCGGTGAGCTGGCTGCCGAGCCGGCTGAGGTAGCGGACGTGTCCCCGGTAGACCCGGGTGACGTTGCGGCCGATCCGGGCGGTGGTGCGGATCAGCGCCACACCGTCGGCCTCGGTCACCGCCACCAGCGCCTGTCCGGTGATCTCGATCGTGGTCCGGCCGGCGGCGGCCGGCACGCCGCGTACCGCCGCCTGGGCCTGGGCGAGCGGGCTCGAACTCAGGTGGTGGGCGTACCAGCGGGCCCGGACCGAGTCGGCCAGGTCGAGGTCCGGGCCGAGTCCGGTAGCCGAGTAGCTGTCCAGCCCGGAGGTCTGGGCCGCGTCGTCCACCACGTACTGCTGGAGGAAGACCTGCCGGTTGGCCGGCAGTCGCAGGCCCGGCGGCACCATCGCCGCCACCGCCTCGGGATCCGCCGGCACCCAGCCGAAGTGGAGCATCCGGCAGTGCACGACCAGTTGCGGCGGAACAGGCTGGCTCAACAGGGCTCCTGTCGCGTCGGGATAGCCGCGACGCTACGACCGGCCCCGGGTGCAGACAAGCGCAGGCAAGACGGAAAGTCGACAGTCACCTCCGCCGGCTCAGACCGTTCGGGCCGCCCGGTCCAGGTAGGCCGGCACGTCGGCGGCGTGGAACACCCGCTCGCTCGGCTCGATCCGGGCCAGGAAGTCGGCGTACACCGCCGCCATCCGCAGCGCCGCCACCGGGCGGAGCAGCTCGACCGCGCGGGCCGGATCGCTGCCCGGCACGCTCGATTGCCAGCGCCGCGCCCAGGCCCGCCGCAGGTGGCCGGCCGGCTCCGGGTCGAGCCCTTCGGTCAGCCGCAGGATGTCGAAGCCGGGATGCCCGACGAACCCGTCCCCCCAATCGATGATCACCCGGTGGTCGCCGGCGATCCGCACGTTGCCGGGGTGCAGGTCGCCGTGGACCAGCACGTCCGGCAGGCCGCAGCGGGCCACCTCGGCCATCCGGTCCGGGAGCCCGTCCAGCAGCGGACGCACCGGCGCCAGGTCCGCGCCGTGCGCGGCGAGCCGGTCCCGTACGGTCCGGGCCAGCGCCGCCGCGCGCCGGTCCGGTACGCCCGCCGCGACCAGTGTCTCGACCTGCGCCGCCGAGGCGAGCTGGATCCGGTGCTGGTCGGCGGCGATCGCGTCCCGGCCCGCCGGGTCGAGACCGTAGCCGTCCTCGCCCGGCACGTGCTCCAGCAGCATCCGTCCACAGCCGTCCGCGGCCAGCAGCAGCGGCACCAGGTCGGGTACTGCCGTGCCGAGCCAGCGCAGCAGCACCGCCTCGTGGGCGAAGAATCCCGGTACCTGCTTGAGCCAGACCGGCGCGCCGCCGCCGGCCCGACCGTCCGGCCCCGGCCCGTCGAGCCGCCAGATCGCCGACAGGTTCCAGGCCCGCTGCGGCACGCCGAGGTGCACACCCCGGCCGGCCCGGTGCAGTTCGGCGGCGGCCCAGCGCAGGCTCGCGGCCGGTCCGCCGGGCACCGCCCAGGGCGCCCGCAGCGGCTCCCTCGACAGGTCTACATCGGACGGTGCCAGCGGTACGCCGGGCGGCAGTCCCGCACCCGGGTCGAGCTGCGCCAGATAGCCGACCGTACCGCCGTGCGGCGCGGGCCGGTCGGTGTGCAGCAGCCGCAGTACGGAGACGTCGATGCCGTACCGCGCCCGGGCCCCGGCCACCACGTCGGCGACCTCCTGCCACCAGGGCGCCGGCACGTCGTATTCCGGCAGCACACCGAGTGGTCGGCCGTCGCCGTCCAGCAGGTGCAGCAGCACGGTCCGGGTCACGGCCACCAGGCTCTCGCCGGTCGGGTCCCGGCCGTACCCACCTGGCGGGCGTGCGCCGGGGGCAACGACTCCGACCAGCGGCGGCGCAGCCGGTCGAGGTCGGCCGGGGCGATCCGGCCGGGCAGCCGCAGCCGGGCCATGCCGCCGTCCGGGAAGACGTCCAGCCGGACCTCGGTGGCGGTCGGGACCGCGTCGACCGGAAACCGGTGCCGGGTGTCCGGCTGCAACCGGGTACGCGGCAGGATCTCGAACCAGGCCGCCTCGTCCGCCGGGTCGGCGACCCGGGTGTCGATCCCGCGCAGCGCCGCCGCTGCCGGTGCGTTGCCCTTGAAGTGGCTGGTGTCCAGCTCGACCTGCCGGACCTGGCCGGGTGCGGCCAGCCGGACCCGTACCCAGTCGTTGCCGTCGTCGCGCCGGCGGGCGGTCTCCCAGCCCTCGCCCATGGTCCGGGCCAGGCCGGGTGCGATCAACTGCCCTGGCGCACCGTAGAACATGTCGCTGCACCCGACCACCAGGCCGCCGTGCTCCAGCGCCGCGAGGTCGAGCTGCCCGTCGGGGAAGAGCGCCGGATCGGGTACGACCACACCGTGCACCCGCAGCCGGGCCACCCCGCCGTCGGGGTAGATCCGCAGCCGCACGTGCGTGTAGCGGTGCGGGTCGTCCACCTCGAACAGGTTACGACCGTCCCCGCGCAACGCCGCCCGTGGCACCAGGGTCGTCCAGTCGGCACCGGCCAGCTCGGCCGGGTCGGGATATCCGACCATCCCGCACGCCTCCACCGAGGCGTACGGCGGGTAGTTGCCGACGAAGTGCGAGGTGTCCACCACCACGCCGGTGACGACGCCGGGGGCGCCGAGCCGGAGGATCGCCCAGTCGTGCCCGGGCTCCCGGCGGCGGCGGGTCTCCCAGCCGTCGTACACCTGGCCCTTGGCCCCGAAGGTGCCGGCGGCGAAGCCCGGCGGCGCGTCCGTGACCAGGTTGTCCCGGGCGGCGAAGAACTCGTCGTTGGCCGCCACCACCCCGCCGCCGAGCGACCGCGCCGCCAGGTCCGGCAACTCCGTGAACGCGCTCATCCCCGCCCCTCTCCGGCCCGCCGCCCCGCCGGCCGGAGCCCTTCCCCCGGGAAGCCGGGGTGCCGGTCCGGCCGGGACAGCAGACGGCCCCGGGGCGGGTCCGCCGGTCCGACCGGCTCGCCGCGCAGCCAGGTGCCCCGGACCACGCCGGCCAGCCGACGCCCGGCGTACGGGGTGACCGGGTGCCGGTGCAGCAGCCGGGCCGGTTCGACGGTCCACTCCGCGTCCGGGTCCAGCGCCACCAGGTCGGCATCGGCGCCGACCCGCAGCACCCCCTTGCCGGGCAGCCCGGCGATCTCGGCGGGCCGCCGTGCCATCCAGCGCAACAGGTCGACGAGACCGTGCCCGCGCCGCCGCGCCTCGGTCCAGACCACCGGCAGCCCGAGCTGCACCGAGGCGATCCCGCCCCAGGCCGCGCCGAAGTCCCCACTGTCGAGCCGCTTGAGCGCGGGCGGGCACGGGGAGTGGTCCGAGACGACGCAGTCGACCAGCCCGTCGGCCAGGCCGGCCCAGAGCGCCGCCCGGTTCGCCGCGTCCCGGATCGGCGGGCAGCACTTGAACTCGGTCGCCCCGTCCGGGATCTCGGCGGCCTCCAGGGTCAGGAAGTGCGGGCAGGTCTCCACGGTCACCCGTACCCCGGCGGAGCGGGCGGCGGCGACCGCCGGCAGCGCGTCGGCGGCCGACAGGTGCAGGATGTGCACCCGCCGGCCGGTCCGCCGGGCCGTCTCCAGCACCACCTCGACCGCTCGCCGCTCGGCGGCCGGCGGCCGGGAGCCGAGGAAGTCCGCGTACCGGGCGGAGGGCGGGGCGACCCCGATCCGGGCCGGATCCTCGGCGTGCACCACGAAGAGCGCGTCGACGGCGGCCAGCGCCTCGCCCAGCCCGGCCGGGTCCAGCGGCGGGAACTCCGGCACCCCCGAGTCGACCAGGAACGCCTTGAACCCGAACACCCCGGCGGCGTGCAGGGCCGGCAGCTCGGCCAGGTGCGCCGGGACGGCACCGCCCCAGAACCCGACATCGACGTGGCACCGACCGCGCGCCGCAGCCCGCTTGGCGCGCAACGCCGGCACGGTGACGGTCGGCGGCACCGAGTTGAGCGGCATGTCGACGATCGTGGTGACCCCGCCGGCCAGCGCGGCCCGGGTCGCCGAGACGAAACCCTCCCACTCGGTCCGGCCCGGCTCGTTGACGTGCACGTGCGTGTCCACCAGCCCCGGCAGCAGGGCCAGGTCGCCGAGGTCGGTGCCGGGCACCGCGTCGTACCCGGCCACCCGGACGATCCGGCCGTCCCGTACGCAGATCGCCGCCGGCCGCTCGCCGTCGGGCAGTACCACCCGCCGGGACCGCAGCACCAGGTCGTACCCGCCCATCCGCTCCCCTCCCCCGAAGTCGCCGACGGCGGTCACACCGCCGACAGCGCGGCCCGGTCGTGCCCGGTCTCCGCCTCGGTCAGCGCACCGCAGTCCAGCCCGCGCAACAGGAAGCCGGCCAGCGCCCGGGCCGTCGCCGGCTCGTCCAGGATCCCGCTGGGCCGCCGCCCGAGGTACGCCCGCAGCCGCGCCACCGCCGCCGCCCGCCCGTCCCGGAAGAACGCGTACGTGCCGGCGAACCGCGTCGGCAACTGGGCCGGGTGCAGGTCCCAGCCCTGGTAGTAGCCGCGTTCCAGCCCGCGCCGGACCAGCGCGGCGTGCTCCGCCCAGCCGGCCTGTACGGCAGCGGTGTCGCCGACCGGGAGCAGGTTGGTCGAGCCGTCGGAGAGCCGTACCCCGGTCTCGGCGGCGGCCACCTGCATCACCGCCTTGGCGAAGTCGGCCACCGGGTGCGCCGAGCTCTGCTGCCCGGCGGCGATCCCACAGGCGGCGCTGTAGTCGTAGGTGCCGTAGTGCAGTCCGGTGCACCGGCCGGCGGCCGCCCCGATCAACCGGCCCGGCGTCGCCAGCCCGTCCGGCCCGAGGATCGCCGCCGGCGTCTCGATCTGCACCTCGAAGCGCAGCCACCCGGCCGGCAGCCCGTACGCCGCCTCCAGCCGTTCGCAGAGCAGCACCATCGCCTCGACCTGGGCCGGCACGCTCACCTTTGGCAGCGTCACCACCAGCCGGCCGGCCGGGGGCAGCTCACCGTCGTCGCGCAGCGTGTCGAGGAAGAGGTCCAGGGTACGCACCGCCCGGCGCCGGAGCGCCCCGGTCAGGCTCTTGATCCGCAAGCCCAGAAAGGGCACCCCGAGGCCACCACCCGCCAGCCGCCCCGCCGCCCGGGCCGCCGCGTCCTCGGCCTCGTCCTCGCGTACCCCGTAGCCGTCCTCGAAGTCGATCCGCAGGTCCTCGATCGGCTCCCGGCGCAGCTTGTCGACCACCCGCTCGTGCAGCTCGGCCGGGTACGGCAGCGGCGGATGGTCCCGCAACGCGGCCAGCGCCGCCGCACCCCACTGGGCCACCAGCCCCGGATGGCAGCGGTCGGCCGGCACGTAGACGGTGTGCACCGGCTGCCGCCCCACCGGCTGCCCCGGATAGCGCCGCCGCAGCTCGGCGTCGACCGGCCCGAGCCGCGCGTCCAGCTCCGCGAGGACGTCCGGGGGCAGCCGGCCCATCAGCCGGTCCCGGTCAGGTGCTCGGGCCGGACCGGTACCCGGGCCAGCGGCAACCCGGTCGCCGCCCGGATCGCCGCCACGATCGCCGGAGTGGCCGAGATGGTCGGCGGCTCCCCCACCCCACGCAGCCCGTACGGGGCGTGCGGGTCGGCCAACTCCAGCACGTCGACCGCCATCGGCGGCACATCCAGGACGGTCGGGATCAGATAGTCGGTGAAGGACGGGTTCCGGATCACCCCGTCGACCACCTGGAGTTCCTCCATCAGCGCCAGCCCGAGCCCCTGGGCCGTGCCGCCGTGGATCTGCCCCAGCACCGCCTGCGGGTTGATCGCCCGGCCCACGTCCTGGGCGGTGGCGATCTCCACCACCCGGACCAGCCCGAGTTCGGGGTCCACGTCCACGGTGGCCCGGTGCGCCGCGAAGGCGTACTGCACGTGCGCGTCGCCCTGCCCGGTCACCGGGTCCAGCGGCCGGGTCGGGCGGTGCCGCCAGCGGACGGTCTCCTCGACCGGGCCGGCGGCGAGCAGGTCGACCAGCGTGCCGAGCGTGCGGCCGGCGGCGTCCCGTATCTCGCCACCGGCCAGCTCCAGCCCGCCCCCGTCGACCTGCCCGCCACCGTCGTCACCAGCGCCACCCTCGTCACCACCGGCACCGGGCCCGCCGGCCAGCCGCGCGACCAGCGCCGCCCGGACCGCCCGGCAGGCCGCCCGCACCGCACCCCCGGTCATGTACGTCTGCCGGGACGCCGACGACGACCCCGCACTCCCCACCGTGGTGTCCGCAGTCGCCACCACCACCCGCTCGACCCCCAGCTCGGTCCGGGCGATCTGCGCCTGCACGGTGACCAGCCCCTGCCCCACCTCGGCCGCTGCCGTGTGCACCAACGCCGTCGGCTCGCCACCGATCAGCTCCAGCCGGACCCGCGCGGTCGCGTAGTCGTCGAACCCCTCGGAGAAGCAGACGTTCTTGATCCCGATCGCGTACCCGACCCCCCGGACCACCTGCTCCGGCGTGGTCGTGTTCGCCACCCCGCCCGGCAACTGCCGCGGATCGTCCCCGACGGGCGGCGGTGCCGGCCGGTCCCGCACCAGCTCCAGCAGCCGGGCCACCGGCGCCGGCCCCTCCACCACCTGCCCGGTCGGCATCACCCCGCCCTCGGCCAGCGCGTTGCGCACCCGCACCTGCACCGGATCCAGCCCCACCGCCTCGGCCAGCCGGTCCATCTGCGACTCGTACCCGAAGCACGCCTGCACCGCCCCGAACCCGCGCATCGCCCCGCACGGCGGGTTGTTGGTGTGCACCCCGTACGCGTCCACCGTCACGTTCGGCACCCGGTACGGTCCCACCCCGAGACTGGCCGCGTTCGCCACCACCGCCGGGGTCGTGGACGTGTACGCCCCGCCGTCCAGCAGGATCCGGGCCCGTACGTAGACCAGCTCGCCGTCCCGGGTCGCGCCGTGCTCGTACCGCAGGATCGCCGGGTGCCGGTGCACGTGCCCGACGAACGACTCCTCCCGGCCGTAGACCATCTTCACCGGCCGCCCGGTGCGCAACGCCAGCAGGCTGGCGTGCACCTGCATGGACAGGTCCTCCCGGGCACCGAACGCGCCACCCACCCCGGCCAGGCTCAGCCGGACCAGCTCGGCCGGCAAGCCCAGCGCGGCGGCCACCTGCCGCTGGTCGGCGTGCAGCCACTGGGTGGCGACGTACAGCTCGACGCCGCCGTCCGGGGCCGGCACCGCCAGCCCGGACTCCGGCCCGAGGAACGCCTGGTCCTGCATGCCGACCCGGTACTCCCCGGTCACCACCACCTCGGCGACCGCCGCCGGATCACCCCGCCGGATCGGCACGTGCCGCACCAGCCGCCCAGCGGCCAGCGCCGCCTCCGGATCCGTCACCGGCTCCCGCACGCGGTAGTCGACCACGATCCGCCGCACCGCCCGGCGCGCGGTCTCCGGATGGTCGGCGGCCACGATCGCCACCGGCTCCCCCCGGTAACAGACCTCGTCGACCGCCAGCACCGGCTGGTCGGCGACATCCAGCCCGTAGTACCGGTCCCCCGGCACGTCCTCGGCGGTCAGCACCGCGTACACCCCCGGCACGGCGAGCGCCGCGCCGACGTCGATCCCCCGGATCGCCGCCGACGGGTGCGGGCTGCGCAGCGTGGCACCCCAGAGCATGTCGTCGGCCCACAGATCGGACGAGAACGCGAACTCCCCGCGCACCTTCAGCGCCCCGTCCGGCCGTACCGGACTGGCCCCGATCCCCTGGGACGCCGGGGCCGCATGCTCCGGCGCGGCCTCGGCCACCGAGGGTCGGGAGGCCGGGTGACCCGCGTCGGGATCAAGCCTGACCGACCAGGGCGGGTCACCCGGCCCCCCGACCCCAACCGCGCCCACCGGCAACCCGGAACCTCCGGACGCCACGCCGGTCATCGTCGTGCCTTCCGGACCACCGAACGATGCGCCCGCCGAACCCCCCGCGCCAACTCACGCGAGTCCGCCGTCCGCAGCTCACCGTCGTCCACCACGACCTCACCCCCGACCAGAAGCAGATCGACCCGAGCCACCGGCCCGAACACCAGCCCCGCCACCGGGTCGTCGATCCCGACGTGCCCCAGCCCGTCCAACCGCCACAGCACCACGTCGGCGAGCTTGCCGACCTCCAGCGAGCCGAGCTGGTCACCCCGACCCAGGCAGCGCGCCCCGCCGATCGTGCCGAGCGCCAACGCCTCCCGGGCGGTCAACGCCGCCGCGCCACCCTGCGACCGGGCCACCAGCAGTGCCTGCCGCAGCTCCGCACCGAGCTGACCGGCCTCCTGCGACGCCGGCCCGTCCACACCGAGCCCGACCGGCACCCCCCGGTCCAGCAGTTCCCGGACCCGCGCGACACCGGCCCCGAGCCGGGCATTCGAGCTGGGACAGTGCGCGACCGAGGTCCCCGTCCGGGCCAGCGCGTCCAGCCCGGCGTCGTCCAGGTGTACGCCGTGCGCGAGCCAGACGTCCGGGCCGAGCCAGCCGAGCCGTTCGGCGTACTCGACCGGGGTGCAGCCGTGGGTCTGCCGGCAGTACTCCTCCTCGTCGACGGTCTCGGCGAGATGGGTGTGCAGCCGTACGCCCCGGCGCCGGGCCAGCGCCGCCGCCTCGGCCATCAGCTTCGGCGTGACGCTGAACGGCGAGCAGGGCGCCACCGCCACCCGCAGCATCGCGTCGTCGGCCGGGTCGTGGTAGCGGTCGATCGCCTCCTCGGTGGCGACCAGCGCCGTCTCGGTCTCCTCGACGATCCCGTCCGGCGGCAGCCCGCCCGACGACACCCCGAGATCCATCGACCCCCGGCACGGATGGAACCGCAGCCCCAGCCCCCGGGCCGCGTCGACCTGGGCGGCCATCAGGTCACCCGCCCCGGCCGGATGGATGTAGTGGTGGTCGGTGCTGGTGGTGCAGCCGTGCAGCGCCAGCCAGCCGAGTCCGGCGGCGGTGGTCGCGGCCACCACCTCGGCGTCCAGCCCGGCCCAGACCGGATAGAGCGCCGTCAGCCAGCCGAACAGCTCCTCCTGCTGCGCCATCCCCCGGGTCGCCCACTGGTAGAGGTGGTGGTGGGTGTTGACCAGGCCGGGGGTGGCGAGGCAGCCGGTGCCGTCGATCCGGCGTACCGAGCGGTGGTAGCGGGGGGCGTGGCCGGGGCCGACCGCGACGATCCGGCCCTCGTCCAGCACCAGGTGCCCGTCGGAGTACTCGGTGCCGGCCGGGTCGACCGTGGCGACCGCGCAGTTCTCGATGATGATCACGACTCGTGCTCCCGCCCGGCGGCCAGACGTACCGCCGTCAGGATCTTCTCGTATCCGGTGCACCGGCACAGGTTGCCGGCCAACGCCTCCCGGATCTCCTCCTCGGCCGGGGACGGCGTCCGGGCCAGCAGGTCGTGTACCGCGACGACCAGTCCCGGGGTACAGAATCCGCACTGCACGGCGCCGGCGGCGACGAACGCCCGCTGCACCCGGTCGAGTTCGCCGGGCCCCGGACCGAGCCCCTCCACGGTGACCACCTCGCGACCCCGGGCCTGCCCGGCCGGCACCAGGCAGGCGCAGACCGGCTCCCCGTCCAGGTAGACCGTGCAGGAGCCGCACTCGCCCTGCTCGCAGGCGTTCTTGGCACCGGGCAGGCCGAGCCGCTCCCGCAGGACGTGCAGCAGGCTCTCCCCGGCCCACACGTCGTCGGCCAGGCGCGGCTCGCCGTTGACCACACACTCGATCCTCACCCGTCGCCCCCTCCCCGTCGGTGTTCCGCCCAGGCCCGCTGCACGGCCCGCCGGGCCAGTACGCCGAGCGCGTGCCGGCGGTAGGCGGCGGTGCCGCGTACGTCGTCGATCGGGCTGGCCGCCGCCGCGACCAGCTCGCCGAACCGGCGGGCCAGCGGCTCCGGCAGCGCGGCCCGGTCCGCCCAGGGCAGCTCGGCGGCGAGCAGCTCCTCGGCCGCCGGTGCCCGGACCGGGGTCGGGGCCGCGGAACCGATCCCGGTGCCGACCGTCCGGCTCGCCGGGCGCAGCGCCAGCGCGAACGAACAGACCGCGATCACCATGGCGTTCCTGGTGCCGACCTTGGCGAACTGCTCCGGCCCACCGTCCGGCGGCAGCAGGACCGCCGCGATCAGCTCGTCCGGGGCCAGCACGCTGCGCTTCGGCCCGGTGCAGAAGCCGGCGACCGGCACCCGACGGACGCCCCGGACCGAGGCCAGTTCCACCAGCGCCCCGGCGGCGAGCAGCGGCGGCAGCGCGTCTCCGGCCGGTGACGCCGAGCCGAGGTTGCCACCGACGGTGCCCCGGTTGCGGATCTGCGCCGAACCGACCGTCCGGGCCGCCATCGCCAGCCCCGGCACCCGGCCAGCCAGTTCGCTGACGATCCGCCGGTACGGCACCCCGGCGCCGAGCCGTAGCAGGCCGTCCTCAATGCCCCAGTCGGCCAGCCCGGCGACCCGGCCCAGGTCGAGCAGGGCCGGTGGGCGACGCCGGGCGAAGTTCAGCTCCACCATCACGTCGGTGCCGCCGGCCACCGGCAGCGCCTCCGGGTACGCCGCCCGGGCGGCCAGCGCCTCGGCCCAGCTCTCTGGTTGCAGGAACTCCATCTCCGGTTGTGGGACGACCATCAGTCCGGCCCGCCGTCCCCGGCCGCCGCCCCCGCCGGGCCACCCCGCGGTGCCGCCGTCCCCTCCGCCGCCGACCCGGTCCCGCCCTGCGGTGCCCCGGTCCCGTCCCCCGTCGACCGGGTCCCGTCCCCCGGTGTGCGGGTCCCGTCCCCCGTCGACCGGGTCCCCTCCTCCGGTGTGCGGGTCAGCGTCCCCTCGATCAGCCCGTACGGCCGGTCGGTGGCCACGAACACCTCACCCGGGTTGTCCAGCCCGAACGGCGCCAGGTCCACCAGCAGGTGGTGCCGGTTGGGCAGCGCCAACCGCACCTGCGCGACCTCCGGGCGCTCGGCCAGCACCCGGCGCCCCATCGCGTACAGGGTCTGTTGCAGCGAGCGGCTGTAGGTTTCCACGAACGCGCCGACCAGCGCGGCCCGCACCCCGGCGTACGACTGCGCCCAGTCCCGCCCCCGGTCGGCCAGGCCGGCGTCGCGGTGCCGCCACCGCGCCTCGACGGCGGTGGCCAGGATCCGGTCGTCGGTCTCCGGCAAGGTCGTGTACCGGTCCTTCAGGTAACCCCTGAACTCCGAGTCGGTGCTGTTCAGCAGCACCAGCCCGGAGATCCCGGACTCCACGGTGCTGCCGTCGGCGTCCACCGTCACCGTGGCGGTACGGCTCTCGGCGCCGTCGCGCTGGAAGGAGTGCGGGCCGAGCCGCTGCCAGCCGTGCTCGGTCAGCTCCACCCGGGCCCGGGTGATCGCCGGCGCGCTCCGGACGAAGTGCCGGGCGAGCAGCAGGCCGAACTCCTCGGGCTGGTCGACGCCGTGCTCGCGGGCGAAGGCGTACACGGTGTTCTTCTGCGAGTCGGTGGGCAGCACGTGCGCGTTGTCGCCGCTGCGGTGCACCTCGTCGAGGTCGCCGCCGAGCGCGATGCTGACGGTCAGGTCGCGCAGGTCGTGCCGCGGCCCGTCGCGGCGTACCCGGACCAGCCGCACCTCGGCCTTGCCGTACTGGTTGGCGCCGAGCACGATCGCCACCGCCCGCCTCCTCAGCTTCCCCGGTAGGTGGTGTAGCCGTACGGACTGAGCAGCAGCGGTACGTGGTGGTGCCGGTCCGGCTCGGTGACCTGGAAGGCGACGACGATCTCCGGGAAGAACGCCGTGCCGGGCGGAAAGTGGCCCTCGACCTGGAACACCAGCCGGTAGCCGCCGGCCTGCCAGCCCCGCAGCGGCAGCCGGTCCAGCAGCGGCGTCCAGCCGGTCAGCCGGCCGCCGGAGTCGGTCCGGCCGTGTGCCACCGCCGTCCAGCCGCCGCTGTCCCGCCGGTCCAGCCGGACCGGGACGTCGGCGGCCGGCTCGCCGCGTACGGTGTCCAGCACGTGCGTGGAGATCCGGATCAGACCGTCCGGCGCGCTCGTCCGGTCGTCGGTCACGAGAGCAGCCTCCTCAGCCGGAGCAGCGCGATCTGCCGCAGTTCGTCCCGGACCACCCCGCGTTCGGTGTCGGGATCGTTGCCGAGCCGCCGCCGGGCCGTTGCGAGCAGTTCCGCGTCGGTCCGGCCGTTGGCGAAGACCAGGAAGAGGTGTCCGAACCGCTGCTCGTACTCCCGGTTGACCCGGACGAGCGCGGCCCGGGTGTCCCGGTCGGCACCGTCGAGGCCGGACTGTTCCCGGCGGGACCAGGCCGACTCCCGGCCGGTGCCGGTCGGCCGCTCGCCGATCCGCGGGTGCGCGGCCAGCGCCCCCGCCACCTCCGGCCAGTCCAGCCGCCGCAGCGCGGCGTCGGCCACCGCGACCAGCGCCGCCACGTCCGGGTACGGCCGTCCGGCCGCCACCGCCCGGGCCCAGGTCGGTACGGCGCAGCAGGCGAGCAGCTCCGTCTCGGCCTCGGCGGCGGAGCGCCGGTTGAACTCGTCCAACATCGCGCTGACGGTGGCCACCCGGATCACCTCCTGCGGTCGGGAGAAGTACAACAGCCGGGTGGTGGCCGGGTGAATCGGCGCGAACACCGAAACCACGGCCGCCCGCCGTATCGTTTTCGTAGGTTCCTCCAACCGGCCTGTCGCCGGGATCGGACGGGTACGCGATGCTGCTGCGCGAGGCGCTGGACCGGCCCCAGTTGCGACTGACCCTGCTCACCGGCGAGGCCGAACTGGACCGAACGGTCAGCCGGGTGTACGTCACCGACCTGCCCGATCCACGTCGCTACCTCTCCGGCGGCGAGATCGTGCTGACCGGGCTGATGTGGCGCCGCCGGGCCGGTGACTCGGACGGGTTCGTGGCCGCCTGCGCCGCCGCCGGGGTCACCGCGATCGGGGCCGGCGACGCGGCGTACGGGTCCGTGCCGGTGGACCTGGTGACGGCGTGCCGGCGGTACGGAGTACCGCTGTTCGAGGTCCCGGTCGAGGTCTCCTTCCGGGACATCATCGACGAGGTGACCCCGACGCTGTGGGCGCGCCGGGCGAACGGGCTGGCGACGGTGCTCGGCCGGTACCGGGGTCTGGTCGCGGCGATGGCCGGCGGTGCCCGGCTGGCCGACCTGCTCCAGCCGGTCGCCGCCGATCTCGGCGTCGACTGCTGGGTGCTGACCTCGACCGGGCGGACCGTCGCGGGTACCGGGCCGCTTCCGTCCGACGCCAGCCGCCGGTTGGCGACCTCGTTCCTGGCCGCCGGCCGGCTGCCGGCCCTGGTCGAGGTCGACGCCCGGCGGATCTGGCTGGTCGCCGTCTCCGGCCGTCCCGAGCACCGGCTCGCCGCCTGGCTGCTGGCCTGCGCGGTCCGGCACACCGGACCGTCCGATGCCGACGGTGTTGTCCCGCCCGCGGCCGCCGGCTCCGCTACCGGCGCCGCCCCGTCCACGACCGCTACCGGCGCCGCCCCGTCCACGGTTGCCGCCGGCGCCGCCCGGTCCACGGTCGCCGATGCCGTTCCGCCGCCCGGGCTACCCGAGGCGGCGGCCGAGCTGGTCAGCCTGGTGGCGCTGGAACGGGCCCACGCCGACGAGGCGGGCCGGGTGGAACGGCGGCTCGCCGACCAGCTCGGTACGGCCCTGTCCACCGCCGCCTCCCCGGCGGAGCTGCGCGCCGCGCTGTTCTCCGGCGGGCTGCCACCCCGGTCGACCCTGCTGGTGCTGGCCGTCCGGCTGACCGGGCTGACCACACCCCCCGAGCTGGCGGTCGCGGTCACCGAGGAAATCGTCCGGTCGACGCCCCTGCCCGCCATGGTCACCGGCACCGCCCGCCCCGGGACGGTACTCGCCGTGCTGGCGGGCGGGCGGACCGAACTGGCCGGGGTTCCCGACGCGGTCCGGGGCACGGTCGCGGGGCTGGTGCCGGGGCTCGGCGCCGGGCGGCTCACGGTGGGGATCAGCGGGCCGGCTGCCGAACCGGATGCCCTGGCAGGCGCGGTGGAGCAGGCCGAGCACGCCCTGACGACAGCGCTGGCGGATCCCACCCCCGGCACTGTGCTCTCGGCCGGTGACCTCGCCTCGCACCTGCTGCTGCTCAGCGGCGTACCGCCGGAGGCGAGGCGGGCGTTCCGGGACCGGCTGCTCGGCCCGGTGCTGGCCTACGACCGTGCACACCACGCCGACCTGGTCAGTACGTTGGACGAGTTCCTGGCCTCTTCCGGCTCGTGGAGTCGGGCGGCCGAACGGCTGCACCTGCACGTCAACACCCTGCGCTACCGGATCGGCCGGATCGAGCAGCTCACCGGGCGTGACCTGTCCCGGTTCCCCGACCGGGTCGACTTCTATCTCGCGCTGCGCCTACCGCACTGACCCGCCGCTCTGCCCCGGTGCCACGCCGCCGGTCGGGACGCCGGACCGGCCGCCACGTCGCGGCCACCGCCTTCCCGCCATCACGTCACGGTCGAGCATCACGACCATCGAGCATCACGACGGGCATCACGACGGTCGGGCGTCACGACGGTCGCCGGTGGCACGTCGAGGTCCGCGTCGTCCGCGACGTCGTCGCAGGGTACGACCGACAGCCGCGCCTCGTGCCGGCGGAGGTAGGGCCGGGCACCGACGTCGCCGACCGCCAACTCGGCCACGCCGGGCCAGTGTGCCCGGCCGAGCAGTACCGGATGGCCGCGCCGGGCGCCGTACCCGGCCATGCCGAGCGCGTCCGGTTCGGCGATCTCGACCAGCCGGCTGACCGCCTCGGCGGTGATCCCCGGCATGTCGACCAGCAGGACCACCACCGCGACGGCGCCGGAGTCCCGCAGCGCGGCCAGCCCGGCGCGCAGCGAGGAGCCCATCCCGGTCGCCCACTCCGGGTTCTCCACCGGTACGGCGTCGCCGAGTTCCGCCCGGGACCGGACGGTCGGCGCGGCGGCGCCGAGCACCGCGACCACCGGCCCGCAGCCACCGGCGCGGGCGACCTGGACCGCCCGTTCGACCAGCAGTCGGCCGTCCAGCCGGACCAGTGCCTTGGGCCCGCCGTAGCGCCGCCCGGCACCGGCGGCGAGCACCAGCCCGGCGACCCGTTCGGTGGTGACCGGTCCAGGGCCGGACGGTTCCTGCCGGTGCGCTCTGGGCTCGTCCGGGGCGAGATAGGTCACGGTCGGAGCCTAGTTCAGGCGCAAGACCTCGGCGAAGTTCCGCTTATAGGGCGCTTTACCCCTTTTATACATCAGCCGTTCGGCTAGCCTCAACCAATACCAACGGGCTAAGGTGATGCCTGAACAGCCACACAACAACCCACCACCCGACCACCCGAACACCCGAACACCCACCAGACAACCCCATCCCCGCCACAACCCAGTGCAGGGAGGACCACCATGACCACCACCACAACCACCACCCGGGCCGACAACCCCACCCTCACCGACACCGCCACCGACCTACTCCACGCCATGACCGCCCTACCCACCCACCACCCCTCCCGACCCACCCTCCGCGACAAAGCCATCGAAGCCTGGCTCCCCCTCGCCCACCACCTCGCCCACCGCTACAGCGGACGCGGCGAACCCACCGACGACCTCACCCAAACCGCCGCCGTCGGCCTCATCAAAGCCATCGACAAATGGGACCCCACCCGCGGCGTCGACTTCGCCGGCTACGCCATCCCCACCATCATCGGCGAACTCAAACGACACTTCCGCGACCGCACCTGGGACATCCGCGTCCCCCGCCGCCTCCAAGAACTCCGCCTCGCCATCAGCGAAGCCAACAGCACCCTCCTGCAAACCCTCGGCCGCTCCCCCACCATCACCGACATCGCCACCCACCTCCACCTCACCGAAGAAGAAATCCTCGAAGGACTCGAAGGCGCCCGCGCCTACAACGCCGTCTCCCTATCCACCCCCACCGGCGACGGCGACCGCACCACCGAACTCGGCGACCTCCTCGGCACCGAAGACAACGAATACGAACTCGCCGAACTCCGCGTCGCCCTCGGCCCCGCCCTCGCCACCCTCGACGAACGCGAACAGAAAATCCTCACCCTCCGCTTCTACGGCAACCTCACCCAATCCCAAATCGCCGAACACATCGGCGTCTCCCAAATGCACATCAGCCGCCTCCTCACCCGCGCCCTCACCAAACTCCGCGGCCACCTCGCCGACACGTACTGAACCTTTTTCAACCTGGACCGCGCGGCGCTCACGTACCGCGTCCGACCTTGCGGTCCGCCGGACCGCAAGGGGAGGGTGAGAAAGGTTCACCGAGCGCAGGCACACCTCCGCCCTACCCGGCGGCCCGAGCGGGACGACCGCGCCGGCCACCGGGTAGGGCGGAGGTGTTTCCAGCCCTGCCGGAAAGGGTTCAGTCGAAGTCGGTGGCGGAGTACTCCCGCGACTCGACCAGCACCATCCAGTTGCCCGAGTTGTCCCGGGCCACCGCCTCGACGCCGTACGGGCGCTCCTCCGGGGTGTGGATGAACTCGACGCCCTTGGCCCGCAGTTCGTCGTACGCCTTGCGGCAGTCGTCCACCTGCAGGCCGAGTCCGAACATGCCACCGGCGTCCATCTCCCGGTTGATCGCGGTCACCATCTCCGGCGAGTACGGCGGCCCCGGCAGCGTCAGGTGCACCTGTAGTTCCGGCTGGTTCGGGTGCTTGACCGTGCACCACCGGTAGGAACCGTCCGCGAGGGTGATGTCGGTGTGCTCCTCGAAGCCGAGCACATCGAGATAGAACGCCTTCGAGGCGTCGATATCCTTCACGAACACGCTGGTGATCGAGATGTTGGTAATCATGCGACCAGGCTAGGAGCCGTCACCGGACCCCGGCTTCTCCCCGGTTGCGGAGCCGCGCTCGGCCAGCCCCCACATGAACACGAAACAGCCCGGGATCCGGGGCGCACCGTTGGCGGCCCAGCGGCGCTGGAACTCGCGCGGCGTCTCGCCGACCAGTTCCCGGAACCTGCTGCTGAACGAGCCCAGGCTGGCGAACCCGACCGCGTGGCAGACCTCGGTGACGGTGAGGTTGGTGGCGCGCAGCAGGTCCTGGGCCCGCTCCACCCGCCGCCGGCTCAGGTGCGCCGCCGGGGAGACCCCGTACGTCGCCGTGAAGAGGCGCTGGAAGTGGTACTTGCTGATCCCGGCCACCGCCGCAAGGGTGCCCAGGTCCAGCGACTCGGCGTAGTGCCGGTCGGCGTAGTCGCGGGCCCGGCGCAGGTGCACCAGCAGGTCTCCCGGGGCCCGGCGCGGCGGCACGCTCACGGCGGGCCAGTCTAGGCCATCCAAAATCGCCGACCGGTGAACCGGGCCGATAAGCCACAACCAGGTGCGAAGAGTGGGCGCGTACGTCCGTTCCGGCCCCGATCCGAACGCCCTTCTCCTCACGTGTCCGTTTGCCGCTTTCTCGCCCTCGATCACTCGTCGCGCCATTAGTACCGCCCCGCGCACTCTCTGCGACTTCGCAGCTCAAGGCCGGCATGTTTCCAGTTTCCGAAAACGCCTGTGGCCTGCGTCACATCAATTTTGGAAGGTGTTTTTCCGCGCCGGCACCCCGGGTACGGCCTGGAGCTAGACGAAATGCGTTTGCCGAAATCGCCGCAGCGCCAGGGACTCAGCAAAGGGGACGATGAAATGAATAGAGCGACGCAGATCGCGGTGGGAGCCGGCGTCGGCTACCTGGTCGGCCGACACCGGAAGCTGGGTCTGGTCGCGGTGCTGGGCGGTGCGGCGGTGGCCGGACGGCTCAGCGGCGATCGCCGGCTACTGCGCCGGGGCGCGAAGCTGCTCGGCGACTCCTCCGAACTGGGCCGGATCGCCGGGTTGGGCGCACCGCTGCTTTCGGCGACCCGGGCTGCCGCGACCAGCGCGGTCACCCGGCGGATCGACTCGGTCAGCGCGGGGCTCCGGGAACGGACCGACCGGCAGCGCGCAGCCGGGCAGCGCGCAGCCGGACGCGGGCGACCGGACGAGCCGGACGAGCCCGCCGAGCGCCCCCGCCGGAAGCTCTCGGACATCCGCCCGACGGCCCGGCGGGGTCGACGACAGGCCGACGTCGAGGACGACGACCTCGACGAGTTCGAAGAGGATCAGTACGAGGACGACGACTCGGTGGACGAGGAGCCGGACACCGAAGCCGACCTGCGGGACGAGGACGTGCGGGAGAGCGATGTCGACCACCCGGACGCCGACGCGGATGACACCGCCGACGCGGATGACGCCGACGACGCGGGTGACGCCGACGACCTGGCTCGAACCCGTCCGGCTGCCGGTCGGGAGAGCGAGCGGAAGCGTCCCGGATCGACGTCCCGGCAACCGGCCCGACGCCGGACTCCGACCGAGGCCGCTCCGGTGCGGCGGAGGACCCGATGAGCCCGGCCACCGACGCGGCGAAGAGCCGGCCCACCGGCGGGCGGACGGCGCGCTCGACCGGACTCACCGAGGCGCTCCGGGGCCTGGCCGGGGCCGCCGGTGAGCACGTCGTCGCGGCCGCAACCAGCCGGGTCGGCGGCACCACTGACCGGCTCGTCCGGTACGCCGAGCGCGGCGGCCCGGCCGGGGCGGCGGCGAAGGCCGGTGCCGGACGGCTGGCCGAGGGTTCCTCCCCGGTACAGGCCGGGTTGGCCGCCGGACTGGCCGCCGTCAAGGAGCGGGTCCGGACGGCGCTGGGCCGGGGCGGCGGCGCGAAGGAGAAGCTCAAGGTGACCAACATCGTGGAGTCGATCGACGTCGGCGTGCCACGGCGGCTGGCGTACGACCAGTGGACCCGGTTCGAGGACTTCCCCCGGTTCATGAAGAAGGTGGAGCACGTCGAGCGGGCCTCGGCCGAGGAACTGGCCTGGAAGGCACAGATCTTCTGGTCGCACCGCAGTTGGCGGTCCACCGTCACCGAACAGGTCCCGGACAAACGGATCGTGTGGCGGTCCACCGGGGACAAGGGCTCGGTCGACGGCGCGGTGACCTTCCACGAGATCGCCCCCGACCTGACCCGGATCCTGCTGGTTCTCGAGTACCACCCGCAGGGCCTGGTCGAACGGACCGGCAACCTCTGGCGGGCCCAGGGCCGCCGGGTACGCCTCGAACTCAAGCACTTCGCCCGGCACCTGATGACCCAGGCGATCCTGCACCCGGACGAGGTCCAGGGCTGGCGGGGTGAGATCCGGGACGGGCGGGTCTTCCGCGACGACGACTCGGCCCAACTGCCGGACGGCGCCGGGCAGCGGCGCCGGGACGCGCCGGAACGGTCCGGTGCCAGCGGCCGGGGCGGGGACGAACGCACCGGACGCGGTGGCGCGGGACGCGGTGGCAGCGGTGCCGAGCGCCGTGGTGACGGTACGGAACGCCGTGGTGACGGTGCCGAGCGGGTCGACGCCGAGCGGGTCGGACGTAGCGGTGGTGGAGGACGACGGCGATGACGGAGATCGTGCGACGGACGGACGGCGCCCCATCCGGTGGAGGCGACTCCTCGGACCTGGCCGAGGTGGTCGGGTTGATCCTGGACAAGGGTGTGGTCATCGACGCCCACCTGGCGGTCAGCCTGGTCGGCATCCGGCTGCTGACCGTCGACGCCCGGGTCGTGGTGGCCAGCGTCGACACCTACCTGCGGTTCGCCGAGGCGACGAATCGACTCGACCTGTCGGCGACCCGGGACAAGGGTCTGCCCGACCTCGTGTCCGGCCCGAAGGCCGGACTGGCGGAGAAGGCCGGGGACGCCCTCGGCGAGATCGTCGGCGGCAGCGGCCGGGACCGGGACCGCGTCCCCCGCCGCCGTCGCCGGGAGGAGGACTGAAATGACCAGCACATCCATCGACTCCGGCGTCGGGCAGCTCCTCTACGGGCTGGTGCCGGCGGATGTCGAGGTGACCCCGCAGGCTCGTGGCCTGGGCGACCCGCTCGGGCTGGTCACCACGATCCGGCATGGCGACATCGCCGCCCTGGTCAGCGAGACTCCCCTGGACGTACGGCTGGGACGTCCCGAGGACCTGCTGGCCTACCGTGACCTGCTGGACGGCGTCGCGGTGACCGCCGAGGTCCCGGTACTGCCGGTGCGGTTCGGCACGGTGCTGCCGAGTACGGCGGCGGTGACCGAACTGCTGGCCCTGCGCCATGACGAGTACCGGGCCGCGCTGGTCGAGCTGGACGGCCGGGTCGAGTACGTCGTCCGGGCCCGGTACGTCGAGCGGGCCCTGCTGACCGGCGTACTGGCCAAGGAGCCGGAGGCCGCCGACCTGCGCGACCGGCTGCGTGGCCGGCCGGCGGAGGCCGACGTCGACCTGCGGATCCGGCTCGGCGAGATCGTCGCTCGCGCGGTGGAGGCGCACCGGGCGGCCGACACCGAGCGGCTGACCGAAGCGCTCGACCCGTACTGCCTGGCCGAGGCGCCGCTGCCGGCGCACCACGAGCAGGACGCCGCCCGGGTCGCGTTCCTGGTCGAGCGACGGCGCCGGGCGGCCTTCATGGACGCGGTGCGGGACCTCGCCGACGCGTGGCGGGACTGGGCGACGGTACGGATGGTCGGCCCCGCCGCGCCCTGGGACTTCGTCCCCTCCGCGCCGGGACGGTGACGGCCGGTGTTGGGCATCCTGCTCTCCCTGCCGCTCGGCCCGGTACGCGGGCTTGCCGGGCTGGCCCGGCTCCTCCGCGACCAGGCGGAACGCGAACTGCACGACCCGGTCAACGTGCAGCGCGAGTTGACCGAGCTGGCCGAGGCGGCGGCGGCCGGCGAGATCTCCGAACCGGAACTCGCGCAGGCAGAGCAGCGGATCCTCGACCGCCTGATCGCCCGACCCGACGTGTCGGACGTGGTACCTGAAGGGAGATGACATGGCCGCGCGCACTCACCGCGCCGACCGCGGCCGGGAGCACGACCGCTACCCGGACCAGGACGACGACCATCGCGAGGAGGACGACCGCCGCGAGGAGGACGACCGCCCCGACGACGATCGGTACGACGAGGACGCGGACGACGAGGACCGGGCCGACGACGAGTCGGACGACAAGTACGACGACGAGTCGGACCACCGGACCGGGGACCGGCGGCGGCCGGCGCGGCGGCGTACCGGCCCGGCCCCGGTGGTCTCCGCGCAGGTCGCGGCCCGAAACGGCGCGCGACACATCGCCGGCCTGACCGGCAAGCAGGTCACCGGCGTCACCTCGCTGGACCGCACGGAGCGGGGCTGGGTGGTCGGTGTGGAGGTCGTCGAGGACGCCCGGGTGCCCTCCTCGGCGGACATCCTCGCGGTCTACCGGACGGAGCTGGACACCGGTGGGGAGTTGGCCGGCTATCGGCGGACCCGGCGCTATCCGCGCGGCCGGGGCGACAGCGGCACCGGGGCGGCGTGACCGACATGTCGATGCCACAACCGGCCTACGGCCACGGTCACGGCCGCCCGGCGACCAGCGACACCGGCAACCTGGCGGACATCCTGGAGCGGGTACTCGACCGCGGCGTGGTGATCGCCGGCGACATCCGGGTCAACCTGCTCGACATCGAACTGCTGACCATCAAGCTGCGCCTGGTGGTCGCCTCCGTCGACACCGCCCGGGAGATGGGGATCGACTGGTGGGAGCACGACCCGTTCCTCGGCGGCCGTTCCCGCCCGTCCGTCGGGTCGGGTGCCGACGCGGGACGGTCCGATCGGGCGCTGCCGAACCGGACCGATCGGCGGACGGAGGAGGAAGAAGAAGAAGAGGAGGAAGAAGAAGAGGAGGAAGAGGAGGAGGAGCGATGAGCGGCGGATCCGGGATCTGGCTGCACGCCGTGACCCGGCACCTACGGCCCGACCGGCTGGCCGGGCTCACCGGTACGGGCGGGAGTCCGGTCGAGGCGGTGTGGGTCGGCGACCTGGTCGCGGTGGTGACGCCGGTGGATCTCGACGAGTACGGCGAGGCGGCACTGCACCGGAAACTGGGCGACCTGCGCTGGCTGGCGGCGGCGGCGAACGCCCACCACCGGGTCATCGCGGCGGTCTGGCGGCTCGGCCCAGTCCTGCCGACCCGGCTGGCCACCGTCTACCGGGACGAGCCAGCGCTCCGGGCGGGGCTGCACGACCTGCGGGCGGAGTTCGTCGCCGCCCTCGATCGGCTCACCGACCGGGCCGAGTGGGGTGTGAAGGCGTACTCGGTGCGCGTGGCCGAGGAGGCGGCGGCGACGACCGCGCGGCCGTCCGGCGGCGGTGCCGGTGCGGAGTACCTGCGCCGCCGGCGCGCCGCGCTCACGGCGGGCGAGGCGGCCCGGCAGGCGGCGGCGGAGGGCGCCGAAGCCGTACACGTGGCGCTGGCCGGGTACGCCGAGGCGGCCCGCCGGCACCGGCCGCAGGACCGGAGCCTGAGCGGGGTACCGGACCCGATGGTGCTCAACGGCGCCTACCTGCTGCCCGGCGGGCGCGCGGCGGGATTCGGGAACCTGGTCCGGGAGCTGGGCGCCCGGTACCCGATGCTCCGGCTGGAGCTGACCGGCCCGTGGCCGCCGTACTCGTTCGCCGGGCTCGACGACTTCGCCGGGCTCGACGACACCGGCAGGCTCGATGACACCGGCGGGCTCCACGACGCCGGTCCCGGCCCGGCCACCGCTGCTGGAGTGCGGCGGTGACCGGGCGGGAGGTGGTGGACAGCCGGCCGGTCGCGCTGGTCGACCTGCTCGACCGGGTACTCGCCACCGGAGTCGTGGTCAGTGGCGACCTGGTGCTGTCGATCGCCGACGTGGACCTGGTGTACGTCTCGCTGCGGGCGCTGCTCGCCTCCGTACGCGCCGCCGACCGCCGGGACCCGACCGACGGCGGTACCCCGTGCTGAGCCCGGAGCAGCGCCGGCCGGGGCGGGTCGAGGTGGACCGGGGTGGGGTCGAGCGTGGCCTGGCCGGCCTGGTGCTCACCATCGTGGAGCTGCTGCGGCAGTTGATGGAACGGCAGGCGCTGCGCCGGATCGACCAGGGTGACCTGACCGAGGAACAGATCGAGCGGGTCGGCAGCACCCTGATGGCGCTGGACGAGCAGATGACGGAACTGCGGGAGCACTTCGGCCTGACGCCGGAGGACCTCAACCTCGATCTCGGGCCGCTCGGCCCGCTGCTGCCCCGGGACTGACCGGAGCCCGCCGGCTGCAGGTGAGCGGGACCGGAGCCGGTCGGGTGCCAGGGAGCTGCCCGGATCCCGGCCGCCGGCGCCGCCGGTGCGACACTGGCCCGGTGTCACCGCCCGAATCCGCCGCCGATCTGCCGGTCCGGCACGTCCTGCCGGCCCTGACCGAGACGCTGGCGGAGCATGGCGCCGCCGTGCTGGTGGCGCCGCCCGGGGCCGGCAAGACCACGCTGGTCCCGCTGGCGCTGGCCGACCAGGTCGACGGGCGGATCGTCGTCGCACAGCCGCGCCGGGTCGCGGCCCGGGCCGCCGCCCGCCGGATGGCGGAGCTACGCGGCGAACGGGTCGGCGAAACCGTCGGGTACGCGGTGCGCGGCGAGCGCCGGACCAGTGCCCGGACCCGGATCGAGGTGGTCACCACCGGCCTGCTCGTGCAGCGGCTCCAGCACGATCCGGAGTTGCCCGGCGTCGGCGCGGTACTCCTCGACGAGGCCCACGAGCGGCAGCTCGACGCCGATCTGGCCCTGGCGTTCGGCATCGAGGTCCGGGCGGCGCTCCGTCCGGAGCTGCGCCTGCTGGCGATGTCCGCGACCGCACAGGCGGAGCGGCTCGGCGACCTGCTCGGCACGGCGGCGGAGCCGGCCCCGGTGCTGCGCGCCGAGGGTCGGGCGTACCCGGTGGACGTGGTCTGGTCCCCGCCGCCCCGGCCGGTCGACCCGCCGCACGGGCTGCGGGTCGATCCCCGGCTGCTCGACCACGTGGCGGCGACCGTACGCCGGGCGCTGGCCGAGCACGACGGCGACCTGCTCGTCTTTCTCCCCGGCGCAGGGGAGATCAACGGTGTCGCCGGCCGGCTGACCGGGCTGGCCGGCACCGACCTGGTACGCCTGCACGGCCGGCAGTCCAGTGCCGAGCAGGACGCCGCGCTCCGTCCGGCCGCCGGTCGGCGCCGGGTCGTGCTGGCCACCGCCGTCGCGGAGACCAGCCTCACCGTGCCCGGGGTGCGGGTGGTGGTCGACGCCGGGCTGAGCCGGGTGGCCCGGACCGACCTGGCCCGCGGACTCGGCGCGCTGGTGACGGTGCCGGTGTCCCGGGCGGCGGCGACCCAGCGGGCCGGGCGGGCCGGCCGGGAGGCGCCGGGCCGGGTCTACCGGTGCTGGTCGGCAGCGGACCACGACCGGCTGCCGGCGCAGCCCGAGCCGGAGATCGCGGTAGCCGACCTCACCTCCTTCGCGCTCCAGCTCGCCTGCTGGGGGCGCCCGGACGGCGCCGGGCTGGCGTTGCCGGATCCGCCTCCGGCGGCGGCGATGCAGGTGGCTCGGGCCACCCTGGCGGCACTCGGTGCGGTCGCCCCGGACGGCCGGGTGACCGGGCGGGGCCGGGCGATCGCGGCGGTCGGCGCGCATCCACGGCTGGCCCGGGCCCTGCTGGACGGCGCTGCCCGGGTCCGACCGCACCGGGCCGCCGAGGTGGTCGCGGTACTCGCCGAGTCCGCTCCCGGTGACGACCTGGTCGCCACCTGGCGCCGGCTCCGCTCCGGTACGGACCCCGCCAGCACCAGGTGGCGGGCGGAGGTGAACCGGCTGCGGGCCGCCCTCGACGAGTCGCAGCCCTCCGCCGGGCGGGACGACCGAGAAGGCGGGCCCGACAACCAACGGACCGGACCCGACGACCGACGAAACGGACCCGACGACCAACGGACCGGGCGGGACGGCCGACGGAACGGGCCTGACGACCGACGGACCGTACCCGACGACCGGCAGACCGGGCCGGAACTGCCGGACGACCTGGCCGCCGGGCTGCTGGTCGGGCTGGCGTACCCGGAGCGGCTGGCCCGGGCCCGGCAGGCCGGCGCCGAGACGTACCTGATGGCCGGTGGCACCGCGGCGGACCTGGCGCCGGGCTCGCCGCTGGCCGGGGCGGAGTGGCTGGCGATCTCAGTGGCCGACCGGGCACCGGGCCGCCGGGGTGCGGTGATCCGCCAGGCGGCGGTGGTGGACGGGGCCACCGCCCGGGAGGCCGGTGCCGCGCTGCTCGGGCGCGAGCAGGAGATCGCCTGGTCCGGCGAGGACGTGGTGGCCCGCGAGGTGGAGCGGCTGGGCGCGATCGTGCTGCTGGACCGCCCGCTGGCCCGGCCGGATCCGGCCCGGGTCGCCGCCGCGCTGCGGGACGGGTTGCGTCAGGTCGGGCTCGACCTGCTGACCTGGACCCGGCCGGCGCGGGAGCTGCGGGCCCGGCTGGCGTTCTGCCGGCAGTCCCTCGGCGGCGAGTGGCCGGAGGTGACCGACGCGGCCCTGCTGGACCGGGCCGACGAGTGGCTCGGTCCGGAGCTGGCCACCGCCCGGCGCCGGGCCGACCTGGCCCGGATCGACGTCCCGGCGGCGCTCCGCCGGCTGCTGCCGTGGCGCGAGGCCGCCCGGCTGGACGAACTGGCCCCGGAGCGGCTCGCCGTGCCGAGCGGGTCACGGTACCGGGTGGACTACTCCGATCCGGCGGCACCGGTTCTCGCGGTCAAGTTGCAGGAGACGTTCGGGTGGCGGGACGTGCCCCGGATCGCCGACGGGCGGGTGCCGGTGCTGCTGCACCTGCTCTCCCCGGCCGGCCGTCCGGTCGCGGTGACCCGGGACCTCGCCTCCTTCTGGCGGACCGGCTATCCGCAGGTACGTGCCGAGTTGCGCGGTCGCTATCCCCGGCACCTGTGGCCGGTGGACCCGACCGGGGCGGCCCCGACCCGCGGCCTCCGACCCCGCCGCGGGTAGCCGGCCGCTGAACCTTCGTCAACCCGGACCGAGGTCGTGTTGTCGGTGCCGGGCAGGCCGTCGATCCGCGCGGTGGCCACGCTCGACGCCTCACCTGCGCGCGGCACCCACGAGGAGGGCTTCCGCTCCGCATACCCTCGAGGAGCCGGCACAGGCGCGGTCAGGGGATGTCGATGACGTCCGCGACCACGACGGTGATGTTGTCCGGCCCGCCGGCCCGCAGGGCCAGGTCGACCAGCCGCTGTGCGCAGCCGGCCGGTTCGGGGTAGCCGAGCAGCGCCTCGGCCAGGCTGTCCGGTCGGACCACATTGGACAGCCCGTCGCTGCACAGCAGCCACCGGTCGCCGGGTTGGGGCACCACGGTGGTGTAGGTGGGGGTCACCGGCTCGCCCTGTAGGGCCCGGGTGACCACCGCCCGGCGGGGATGGCTGTGCGCCTCCTCCGGGCTGATCACCCCCTCGTCGACCAGCATCTGCACGAAGGTGTCGTCCCGGGTGAGCTGGGTCATCGTGCCGCCGCGCAGCAGGTACGCCCGGGAGTCGCCGACGTGGGCCAGAGCGAGGCAGGCACCGGTACGGGCGAGCAGCAGCGCGGTGAGGGTGGTGCCCATGCCCTGCCGGTCCGGGTCCTCGGCGATCGCTGCCCGGATGCCCGCGCTCGCCGTGTCCACGGCGCCCTGCAGGGCGGCGACCAGCCCCTCCTCCGGAGTCTCCACGTCCAGCGGCCGGATCGCGTCGATGGCGATGGTGCTGGCCAGGTCGCCGGCGGCCATTCCGCCCATGCCGTCGGCCACGGCGAGCAGCCAGGGTCCGGCGTGCACGGAATCCTGGTTCGCGCCTCGGATCAGGCCACGGTCGCTCACCGCCACGGATCGCAGCTTCAGGCTCATGGCTGGCAGCCTGCCAAAAAGACGGCCGAAATGCTTGCAGTAGATCACCAACGAGCCGGAGTGGCGATCGAAATTTACCGTACGTGGCTACGGTGATCACGAACCGCGAGCCGTTCCGGCGCCGGTAGCTGGTCCGCAGCCACCCACCGGCCGGAATTCGATCCAGCTCGGTCGATTGACATGCCGGAAACGGACTGGCAACATCGGCTCCGTATTGGGAGCGCTCCCACCAGCGCTGCCGGTTCCACCCCCGCGAACCCGAGTGCTTCACCGCCGCGAACCCGAGTGCTGCGGGCCCGCTGGCGGCACACCCACCGGAAGGGATCCCCCGTGCTCCGACCCCGCCACCGCCACCGCCGGCCCGCCCGCGCGGTCACCCTGCTCGCCACCGCCGCCCTGCTGCTCACCGGCACCGCCACCGGGGCGCAGGCCCGGCCCGACGGCCCCGCCGGCACCCTGGCGCTCACCGAACACATCGTCAACGGCACCTTCACCGACAGCACCGCCCCGTGGTGGTCCACCACCAACCTCACCCTCGCCCCGGTCGACGGCCAGCTCTGCACCGAGGTCCCCGGCGGCACCGCCAACCCCTGGGACGCCAGCCTCGGTCACAACAACATCCCGCTGGGCGACGGTGCCGGCTACGCGCTGAGCTTCCGTGCCTCGGCCAGCGCGCCGGTCACGGTGAAAGCGAACGTGCAGCTCAACGAGGACCCGTACACCACGGTCTTCTCCCGGGACGTCGCGCTCGACGCCACCGCCGAGGAGTTCGGGTACGAGTTCACCGGCACCCTCGACTCGGCCAACGGCACCCTCACGTTCCAGCTCGGCGGCGCCGCCGAGGCGTACACGTTCTGCCTGGACGACGTCTCGCTGAGCAGTGACGCCGACACCGGACCGCCACCCGGCGGCGCCGAGCAGTTGACCAACGGGGACTTCGCCGACGGCACCTCCGGCTGGTACTCCTACGGCACCACCTCCACCGGGGTGACCGACGGCCGGCTCTGCTCCGAGGTGCCGGGCGGACTGGCCAACCCCTGGGACGGCGGCGTCGGGCAGAACGACGTGACGCTGATCGACGGCGAGTCGTACACGCTCTCCTTCGACGCCTCCGCCGCACCCGGCGCGACCGTACGGGTGGCGGTGCAGCTCGGCGTCGACCCGTACACCTCGTTCTTCGCCGAGGACATCACCTTCGGCCCGGAGGCGCAGCACATCGAGCGGACCTTCACCGCCACCGCCGACACCGAGGCCGCCCAGGTGGCGTTCCAGGTCGGCGGCGCCGCCTCGGCATACACCTTCTGCCTGGACAACGCCTCGCTGCTCGGTGGCGAGGAGGAGCCGCCGTACGTGCCGGACACCGGGCCGCGGGTCCGGGTCAACCAGGTCGGCTACCTGCCGGCCGGGCCGAAGAACGCCACGATCGTCACCGAAGCCACCGAGCCGCTGGGCTGGGAGCTGAAGTCGGCCGCCGGTGCCGTGCTGGCCAGCGGGCAGAGCACCCCGCGCGGCGTGGACCAGGCGTCGGCGCAGAACGTGCACACCGTCGACTTCTCCGCGTTCCGCACCCCGGGCACCGGCTACACGCTGACCGCCGACGGCCAGACCAGCCACCCGTTCGACATCTCGACCGACGTCTGGAAGCAGCTCCGCTCCGACTCTCTCCAGTTCTTCTACATCCAGCGCAGCGGGATCGCCATCGACGGCGACCTGGTCGGCGAGGCGTACGCCCGGCCGGCCGGGCACCTCGGGGTGGCGCCGAACCGGGGCGACACGGACGTACCCTGCCAGCCCGGCGTCTGCGACTACCGCCTCGACGTCCGGGGCGGCTGGTACGACGCCGGTGACCACGGCAAGTACGTGGTGAACGGCGGCATCGCCACCTACCAGCTACTGAGCGCCTTCGAGCGGACCAAGACCGCGCCCACCGCCGGCGGCGGTGCGGCGCTGGCCGACAGCACGCTGCGGGTGCCGGAACGCGACAACGGCGTGCCGGACATCCTCGACGAGGCGCGCTGGGAGCTGGAGTTCCTGCTCCGGATGCAGGTACCGGCCGGGCAGCCGCTGGCCGGGATGGCCCACCACAAGATCCACGACCAGAACTGGACGGGGCTGCCCCTGCAACCCGAGGACGACCCGGAGCTGCGCGAACTGCACCCGCCGTCCACGGCGGCGACGCTCAACCTGGCCGCCACCGCCGCGCAGTGCGCCCGGCTGTACGCCCCGTACGACGCCGCGTTCGCGGAGCGCTGCCGGACCGCGGCCAGCACGGCGTACGCGGCGGCCAAGGCCAACCCGACCCGGTACGCCGATCCGCAGGACGGCAACGGCGGTGGCTCGTACAGCGACGGCGACGTCACCGACGAGTTCTACTGGGCTGCCGCCGAGCTCTACCTGAGCACCGGTGGCGCGTCCTACCTGGCCGACCTGACCGCCTCGCCGCACCACACCGACGACGAGGTCTTCGGGGCGCACGGCTTCGGCTGGGGCAGCACCGCCGCGCTGGGCCGACTCGACCTGGCCACGGTGCCGAGCGGCCTGCCGACGGCCGAGCGGGACCGGATCCGCGCCTCGGTGGTGGCCGCCGCCGACGGCTACCTGGCCACCGCGCAGGGCCAGGCGTACGGGCTGCCGATGCCGGGCACCCCGGGCAGCTACTTCTGGGGCGCCAACAGCAACGTCATCAACAACGCCGTCGTACTGGCCACCGCCTTCGACCTGACTGGACAGCCGAAGTACCGGGACGGCGCGGTGCAGGGCATGGACTACATCTTCGGCCGCAACGCGCTGAACCAGTCGTACGTGACCGGGTGGGGCGAGAAGGCGTCGAAGAACCAGCACAGCCGGATCTTCGGCAACCAGTACGACGAGTCGCTGCCGAACCCGCCGTCCGGCTCGATCGCCGGTGGCGCGAACGCCAGTCTCGACGACCCGTTCGCCGAGGAACTGCTGGAGGGGTGCGCCCCGATGTTCTGCTACGTCGACGACATCGCCTCGTACGCCACCAACGAGGTGGCGATCAACTGGAACTCGGCGCTGGCCTGGATCGCCTCGTTCCTCGCCGACCAGGGCGGCGGCACCTCGGTGCCGGCCGGCTCCGGCTGCCGGGTGACGTACGTCAACCACGGCGCCTGGGCCGAGGGCGGCGGGTTCACCGGGCAGGCGACCATCACCAACACCGGCAGTACGCCGATCAACGGCTGGACGCTGAGCTTCGCGTTCAACGGCGACCAGAAGGTCCGGGAGGCGTGGATGGCGAAGGTGACCCAGTCGGGCGCCCGGGTCACCGCGCGGAACGAGTCGTACAACTCGCGGATCATGCCGGGCGCCAGCCAGATGTTCGGCTTCAACGCCACCACCGCCGGTGGCCCGAACCCGAATCCGGTGCTGTTCACGGTCAACGGGGTGCCGTGCGGCTGACCCGGTGACGCGGTGGAGCCCCGACCCGTGCGGCGACGGGTCGGGGCTCCGTCCCGGTCAGCGCAGCCAGTCGAGCAGCCGGTCGCCCTGCTGCCAGACGGTCAGTGCGGAGAAGACCCCGAAGAGCAGCACCGACCAGACCAGCGCCGCCACCCGGTACGACCGGGGCCGGATCTGCTCGGGCAGCACCCGACGGTTGAGCAGCAGCAGCAGGATCGAGTAGAAGAACATCATCAGCCCACCGACGCAGGCCGAGATGACCAGCAGGATCAGCGGCTGGTCGAAGCCGGCCAGCAGGATGGCACAGCCGAGCCCGACCAGCCCCCAGACCAGCGCGAAGTAGATCCGGCTCTCGGAGAACCGGGGCAGGTACGCCGTCTTGAGCACGTCGGCGGCGAGCCGGCTGGTGTAGTCGACGATGCCCATCGCGGCGGCGAAGAGCGAGAGCGCTCCGACCACCCAGAACAGGGTGCCGAACCACGGACCGACGATCTCCTTCAGCCGCTCCCCCTCGACCTGGAGGAACGAGACGCCGTTGGCCAGCCCGGGCACCCCGTACACGGTGGAGTAGGCCAGCAGCGAGGTCAGCACGATGGTGACGAACGAGATCAGCGCGAAGGTGACCGCCTGCTCCCGGTTGGCCAGCCGCCACCAGCGCCGCCAGCGGGCCAGGTTCTCCTCGGTCGGCTCGAAGACGAAGCCACGACCGTCCGGGGCCGCCTCCTCCCGGCCGGTGACCGGGCTGACCAGCCGGGGCACGTACGTGCCCATGCCGTAGCCCTTGTCCCGGATCCAGTTGGACTGCACCAGGTTCTGCCCGCCGCCGGCACCGGCGAAGACCAGCGCGGAGAGCATCAGCGCGAAGCCGAGTTCGGTGGGGAACTCCGGGGCGGTCACCGCGGTGGGCAGGTCGCCCCAGGCCCGGGCCGAGATGGCGAAGACCACCGCGACCGCGATGAAGACCAGCACCAGGCCGACCTTGACGAACTCGACCCGCTCCAGCGCGGTGTAGACCACCGGGGCCAGGGTGAGGGTGGCGCCGATCAGCAGCAGCAGGCCGACCGCGATCCAGGTGGCATCGCCGCCGAACAGGTACGTCAGCATGGTGGCCGAACTGGACGCCCAGCCCGGCCAGAGGTTGGCGAAGTAGACCATGATCGCGAAGACCAGTCCCCAGTGCCGCCAGAACCGCGAGAAGCCGGTCAGCGCGGTCTCCCCGGTGGCCAGGGTGTAGCGCTCGATCTCCATGTTCAGGAACCACTGGGTGACGATGCCGACCGCGGCGGCCCAGAGGAAGACCAGCCCCACCTGCGAGGCGATGTACGGAAAGAGGATGAACTCGCCGGACGCCAGACCGACGCCGGCCGCGATCACCCCCGGTCCGATGATCGACCAGGCCGACCGGGGTGGTGGGGGTAGTTCCCGTACGGTGACGCCGGGCAGGTGTTTCGTCGGAAATCGGTCGGCGGCGGTCTGCGTCATCGGTGACCTCCAGGGGACGGGCACCGGCCCGGCGCTCCGGACACCGCCCGGGCGTCTCGGTCAGCGGGGCCGAGTGCGAGCTCGATTCGCAGTGGTGGTGATGGATAGATCTTCTGCCAACATGGACGCTGTGCCTAGGGATGAAATCGTCGTCCGGCGCGGTGGTTCCGACGACGTCGCCGCGGTGCTCGCCCTGCTCGACGGCGCCACCCGCTGGCTGGTGGAACGCGGCCGCACCGGCCAGTGGGGCAGTGCGCCGCACTCCGGCAACCCGCGCCGGATCGCCCAGGTCCAGCGCTGGGCCGCCGAGGGCGGCCTCTACCTGGCCGAACTCGCCGGCCGCCCGGTCGGGGCGATCGTCGTCGGCGCGGCGGTGCCGCACGTCCCGGCCGCGACCGAACCCGAGCTGTACGTCAACCTGCTGGTCAGCGACCGGGCCCACGCCGGGCGGCGGATCGGCGCGCGACTGCTGGAGTACGCCGAGGAACTCGCCCGGGCCCAGGGGCTCGCCCTGCTCCGGGTGGACTGTTACGCCGGTGACGACGGCGCCCTGGTCCGCTACTACGAGAGTCAGGGCTTCACCGCCACCGAACCGTTCACCGTGCCGCTGGTCGACCGGTCCTGGCCGGGCCAGCTTCTCGAACGCCGCCTGAGCCGCCGTACCGGCGAGGACGGGCCGGCCGGGACCTGAGCCGGGCACCGGGTCAGCCCCGCTCCGACCCGCCCGTCCGCAACTCGGGGAGCACCTTTGCCCCGAAGGCGTCGACGAAGGCGTCCTGCCGCTGCCCGACGTGGTGCAGGTAGATCTCGTCGAAGCCGAGGTCGGCGTACTCGCGCAGCAGGGCCGCGTGCCGGCCGAGGTCGGCGGAGACGTTGACCACCTCGGCGACCCGTTCCGGCGACACCTGCTCGGAGAGGACGTCGAAGTGGTCGGTCAACTCCAGGTCCCAGCAGACCGGCGGGGCGAAGACGTTGCTGCGCCACTGGTCGTACGCGATCCGGGCCGCCTCCGCCGGGTCGGGCGCCCAGCTCAGGTGGACCTGGAGGTGCAGCTTGCCCCGGCCGCCCGCGTCCCGGTAGGCGTCGACCATCCGGCGCAGCCGGGACACCGGCGCGTTAACGATGATCAGGCCGTCCGCCCACTCGGCGCACCACCGGGCGGTCGCCTCGGTCACCGCGGCGCCGACCAGCGCGGGCGGTTCCGCCGGCCGGGTCCAGAGCCGGGCCCGGTCCACCGTGACCAGTCCATCGTGGCTGACCTCCTCGCCGGCCAGCAGCGCCCGGATCACGTCGACGCACTCCCGCAGCCGGGCCGTCCGGATCTCCTTGCGCGGCCAGCCCGCCCCGGTGACGTGCTCGTTGCTCGCCTCCCCGGTGCCCAGCGCGGCCCAGAACCGGCCGGGATACATCGCGGCGAGCGTGCCGATCGCCTGCGCGACGATCGCCGGGTGGTAGCGCTGGCCGGGCGCGTTGACCACGCCGAACGGCAGCGTGGTGGCCTGGAGCGCGGCGCCGAGCCAGGACCAGGCGAAGCCGGACTGCCCCTGCCGGGCGCTCCACGGCGAGAAGTGGTCGGAAGACATGGCCGCGTCGAAGCCCGCCTCCTGGGCCCGGACGACGGCCCGGAGCAACTCGGCGGGATGGATCTGCTCGTGTGAGGCGTGAAGCCCGAAGACCGTCATGGCGGTCTCCCGTACCCCGCCGCACCCGGCCCGCACACCCGGTACGCCGACGAGGAAACTTTTTTCCACCTGAACCGCGCGGCGCTTGCGCACCGCGTCCGCCCTTGCGGCCCACCGCACCGCAAGGGCAGGTCGAACATGTCCAATATCCGCGGACCGTCAATCGGGCCGGTACGGCGGTGTGCGCTACTCGCTGTGCGCGCCCGCGCCGGGTCCGCCCGAGGACCCCGCGCCGATCCAGACGGCCTTGAGGTTGCAGAACTCCCGGATGCCCTGCGCCGACAGCTCCCGGCCGTAGCCGGAATTGCCGACTCCACCGAACGGCAGTTCCGGATAGGACGTGGTCATCCCGTTGACAAAGACCATTCCGGCGTCCAGGTCGGCGACGAAGCGCTGCTGCTCCGCCGGGTCCCGGGTCCAGGCGTTGGCGCCGAGACCGTAGTCGGTGCCGTTGGCCACCTCGATCGCCTCTTCGTAGGAGCCGACCCGGTAGAGCCCGGCTACCGGGCCGAAGACCTCGTCGGCGTACATCCGCATCTGCGGGGTCAGCTCGGTGACCACGGTCGGTGGGTACCACCAACCGGGCCGGTCCGGCACCTCCCCGCCGCAGAGCACCCGGGCCCCCTTGGCGACGGCGTCCCGGACCTGCTCGGCCACCTCGTCGCGACCCCGCTCGGTAGCGAGCGGCCCGACGTCGGTCCCGTCGTCCATCGGGTCGCCGACCCGCAGCGCCGACATCCGGGCCACGAACGCGTCGGTAAACTCGTCGTAGACGTCGGTGTGCACGATGAACCGCTTCGCCGCGATGCAGGACTGGCCGTTGTTCTGGCAGCGGGCCACCGTGGCCACCTCGGCGGCCCGGGCCACGTCGGCCGAGGGCATCACCACGAACGGGTCACTGCCGCCGAGTTCGAGCACGGTCTTCTTGACGTACTTCCCGGCGATGGACGCCACCGACCGGCCGGCGCCCTCGCTGCCGGTCAGCGTCGCCGCCCGGACCCGGGGGTCGGCGAGCACCTGCTCGATCCGCTCTGCACCGATCATCAACGTCTGGAACGCGCCGGCCGGGAAGCCGGCCCGGCGGAACAGCTCGTCCAGATAGAGCGCGGTCTGCGGCACGTTCGAGGCGTGCTTGAGCAGACCCGCGTTGCCGGCCATCAGGGCCGGTGCGGCGAACCGCATCACCTGCCAGAGCGGGAAGTTCCACGGCATCACCGCCAGCACCGGGCCCATCGGGAAGTACCGGCCGTACGCCGAGGTGGCACCGATCGAAGCGGCGTCGGCGGGCTCGTCGGCGAGGAACCGCTCGGCGTGCGCCGCGTAGTACCGGCAGGCCGCCGCGCACTTGGCCACCTCGGCCTTGGCCGACGCGTACGTCTTGGCCATCTCCGTCGTCATCATCCGGGCCACGCCGTCGCACTCGACCTCCAGCAGGTCAGCCGCGGCGGACATCCACCGGGCCCGGTCGGCGAAGGTGGTGCCGCGCAACTCGTCGAAGCCGGCCGCCGCCCGGGCGAGGGCGGCCGTCAACTGCTCGTCCGTCATCTCGTCAAAGGTCTTGAGCACCTGTCCCGTGGTCGGGTCGATGGTGGCGATCGACATGTCGTACTCCCTCCGATGTCGGCGGATCGGGCGGCGCGCGGGTCACGGGCGGGCCGGACCGGCTCCGTGTTCACTCGAAGAGCGAGTGCTTCGTGCCCGGCGGCTCCTCCCGGCGCCGCGCGGCCCGGCGCCGCTGCACCACCGCCATGTCGATCACGGCGGCCAGGGCGAGGATGCCGAGGACCACCGCGAGGACCAACAGGTCGGCCCGGAGCGCCAGCACGCCGAGCACCACACAGATCACCAGACCGAACGCGGCCAGCACCAGGCGCAGGTTGAGCGCGCTGTACGGGTGGCCAACCGTCCCTTTCGCCCCTCGGGGCTGCGATCTCGCGGCCATTTCGCCGAACTACCCGGTATCGGCCCGGACTAACCTGGCCGGCCGCCCTTGGGCCGCCGCCCGGCGCGGCTCGTGACCCTGAAGACGACGCCCGGCGTGCCGCCGGTCCGGCCCGGGCCGGTGGGGGATTTCGCCGCCCGGTGGGTATAACGGGTGGATGACGACCGGTCCCACTCCCCCGCCCAGCCACGCCGACCTGCTGACCCGCCCGCTCTTCGCGCACCTGGCGACCACCCGCCCGGACGGCGGGCCGCAGAGCAACGTGATGTGGTTCGACTGGGACGGCGGGCTGATCAGGATGACCCACACCAAGCGCCGGCAGAAGTTCCGCAACGTGCGGCGCGATCCCCGGGTCGCGCTCTCGATCGCCGACCCCGACGACCCGTACCGGTTCCTCGAGGTGCGCGGTGTGGTGGAGAAGGTCGAGGACGACGACGAGGTCGCGTCCTTCTACCGTTCGCTGCAACAGCGGTACGACAACGTCTACGAGATCAAGGACGCGCCGGAACGGGTCATCGTCACGATCCGGCCGGAGAGCTTCGTCGCCGTCACCAACGGACAGCCACAGCGCACCCGCTGACCGTCCACCCCGGGTCACCGCCGTCCTCCCCGGTTTCGCTGCCGACAGGGTGTGCCACCGGACGTCGGGTGTCCGTGATCCGCGTGCCGGCGGTGGCCGGCGAGGGTTCCGGGCCGGCGGCGGCGCCGCGTACAGTTACGGAGCGATTGCTGTCCGCTCTGCACCGGGGGAAGCATGCCCAGACGTTGGACCGCCGCCGTCACCGCGCTGCTCGCGGCCTTCGCGCTGGCCTGCGAGGGGTCCGACGGCGGCGGCGGGGGCCAGCCCGATCCCCCGCCCGCCCCGCCCCGGCCCGGGCTGCCCGGCTCGATCGCGGCGCTCGGCGACTCCATCACCGCCGGCTTCGGCTCCTGCCTGATCCTCGCCGCCTGCCAGCGCAACTCCTGGTCGACCGGGGAGAGCAGCCGGGTGGAGAGCCTCTACCGGCAACTCCGCGAGGTGAACCCGGCCATCCGCGGCAAGGCGCACAACGAGGCGGTGAACGGGGCCCGCGCCTCGGGACTGGCCAGCCAGGCCGCCGCGGCGGTACGCGCCAGGGTGGACTACGTGACCGTACTCATCGGAGCGAACGACGCCTGCCGGGGCGGGATCGAGGACATGACCGGTGTCGCGGCGTTCCGCACCGAGATCGACCGTGGACTCGCGACGCTGAAGAAGGGCCTGCCGAAGGCTCGGGTCCTGGTGGTGAGCATCCCGAACCTGTACCGGGTCTGGGAGGTCGGCCACGAGGACACCCGGGCGGTACGCGCCTGGCGGGGGCGGATCTGCCCCGCGTTGCTGGCCAGCCCCACCTCGACCGAGCCGGCCGACCGTACCCGCCGGTCGACGTTCCGGGCCCGGATCGACGCGTACAACGAGCAGCTCGCCGCCGCCTGCAAGGCGTACGGGTCCCGCTGCCGCTACGACGGCGGCGCCGCGCACCGGGTGCGGTTCGGCCTGGACCTGCTGAACCGGCTGGACTACTTCCACCCGAACGTGGCCGGGCAGAACGAACTGGCCAAGGTGGCCTGGCGGGCGTCGGGCCTGGCCGGTCAGGCCCGACGAGCCGACTGAGGCTACCGGCCGGGCGGCATGATCGCCCGGGGCCGGTACAGCTCCTGGGACCGGGCCGCCAGGCTCTTGGTGGCCGACGAGTTCGCCCAACTGCCGAGCACCACCGCCGCCCCCGGCACCGCCTTGGCGAGCAGCCGCTTCGCGGCCCGGACACCGGCCATCTGCGCCAGCTTCAGGCCGAGCCGCAACATCACCTGGGCCAGCGGGGTCTCCGACCGGCCCCGCAGCGCGTCGACGCGCTCCCGCCCGGCGGCCACTCCGAGCGCCAGCCGCGCCGTCTCGGCGATCTTGTGTACCCGTTGCAGCACCAGCAGGTCGGTGGCCCGGTCGGGGTGCTCGGGGTCGTGCCCGTACGCCGCCGCGACGTAGAGCACCATCCGGGCCTGGGTCCAGGCCAGCACACCCATGTCGAGGACCGCGCCGGGCAGGCCGGCGGCGCCGGATATCGCCCCGGAGACCCGGGCGTGGTTGACGAACTTCCGGATCGCCGTCTCGGCGATGGCCTCCGGCGTCATCTGCGGATACCAGGCACGGGTGCGCTCGGCCCAGGCCCGGGCCTGCGGCCCGATCCGCCGGACCGCCTCCAGGGCGAGGTGCTCCGGGGCGTACTGCGGATCGGCCTTCATCCGCTCCCACAGCCCGCTGGGTGGGGCGACGGTCAGCTCCGGGTCGTCGGCGGGCTCGGCCGGGGGCGGCTCGGCCGCGGTCGACTCGGCCGGGGACGGCTCGGCCGCGACGCCCGGGTCGACCTGGGCCACCCCGACGGCGGCGCCCGGTGCGGCGTCCGGACGGGATGCCGGCCCCGGGTTCGCGGCGGCCGGCGGCGTACGGTCGGTCGGCGGCACCGGCGCGGCGGTTCCGCCGCCGCCCGGCTGGGACTCGGTCACGGGACACTCCGGATGTCGAGGGAAGGAATCAGGGTACGACCACGGCCCGGCCAGGACCGACGAGCGGTACGCACCGCCGAGGGGCGGCACCCACGCCCAGATGGTCGACGATCGCGGCAGCCACCTGGCCGACGGTCAGCGCCGGCCGCGCAGCCGGGACACGATCCGGCGCATCCGGTGCTGGTTCGACGGCTTGGCGAATTCGCGCCGGCCCCGCTCGACGAGCTGCCGGCCCTGCGGGGATCTGAGGAACATTCGGATCCGTTGCACCAGTGACGCCATCTCGGTCCTCCTCGGGTGGTCCTGGTACCAGGTGTACCCGATCCCCGGCCGGGCCACACCGGCCGCGCGATTCGGACGGGTCCACGCCTCCATCGTGGCCGGACCGATCAAGTCGACGTCCCGTCCCGCTCAGCGCCAGGACGGGACGAGCGTGTCGACCACCCTGGTCGCCTGGCCCTCGTGCTTGGCGTAGTGCTCGGGGTAGGCCGAGTACTGCACCGCCTGGGCCGCCTCGGTCAGCCGCATCCGCTGCCACCCGGGCACCTGGCGCAGCGCCTCGAAGAACCGCGCACTCGCGTACGCCGGGTCCATCAGGCGGTTCACCGGGCCCCAGCCGCTGCTGGTGCGCTGCTGGAACAGCCCGACCGAGTCGTGGTCCCAGCCGGTGCCCTGGTGCCGGTAGCGCTTGGACTCCGGCAGCACCTCGCTGGCCCGGTTGAGCAGGTTGCTCTCCTGCATGGCGGTGGCCACCCCGATGATCAGGCCCCGGCGCGGCATCCCCATGTCCCGGCCGGTCCGGACGATGGCCCGGGCGTTGTCCATCTGGACCTCGGTCAGCCCGGCCACCGGTTTCGCGTCGTCCAGCGGGGAAGACGTGTCCGGGTCCGCCTCGTCCGACTTCGCGGCGCCCGACCGGTCGTGGTCGCCGGAGCGGCTCGGCCGGTCCGCCGAGCGGTCGGCGCCGGACCGGTCGCCGGTGCCGTCGTCCGGCCGGGAGAGCGCGACCCGGTCCTCGGCGTTCGCGGTGCTGCCGCCGGCGGGGTCGGCCGAGGGCGAGACCGCCTCGACGGCGGCCAGCACGCCGAGGCAGCAGAGCAGCCCGGCGGCCACCGCGACTCCGGCCGGGCGGCGCAGGCCGAGCCGGTCCGGCAGCCCGGTCCGGGCGGCCAGGGCGCCGGCCCGGACGGCGAGCCGGCGGGCGGGTGGTGCGGTCCGGCCGGCGGCCCGGCGCGCCGCGCGCTCGGCGGTCCGGACGGCGGGCACCCGGCGGACCCGGGCCAGCCCGGGCTCGACGGCGCGGCGGAGGCGTCGCGCCTGGGCTAGCAGCAGGGCCAGGACCGGCCCGGTGGCGACCCGCAGTCGGGCGGCCGCCACCCCCACCAGCCGGCCGGCCACGGTGGCGCCGGGCCGGACCGCCCGGTCGACGGCAGCGGCGGCCCTAGCGAGCCGGCGCGACACGGCCGGGCCGAGCGGCCGGAGCCGGCCGATCAGGGCCGACAGCAGGAGTACGAACCTCCGCAGCCGGGCCGGCGTGGGCCGGAGGGTCCCGGGCGACTGGCGCGGCACGGCGCCGGATGTCGGGTCGGAGGAGGAGGCATCATCCGATCGGACAGTGCTGGGCACGGCGGAGTTCGCGGTCTCAGAACGGTCGTCGTCAGGCATCCGACGAGGCTAGGCATGTCGAAGGCCGACTACGGGGAGTCACCAGGTGGGCTGCACCACATCTGCTGACCGAGCATTCGGTCAGTGGACCGCAGGCGCGGGCGGCGATGGCCAACCGGAACAAGCACGGCATTCCGGATAAATCACACTTCAGCCATCAATCAGCCGTATACCTTCTAATCAACCGTCACTCGACGCACCATCGACCGCCTCCTCCGATCGGCTGAGTCGTGCTCGGCCGGCCGGTCCCCCACCGGGTACCCGGACCGGTCCGTCTCGTGAGACCGTGGACTATGGCACCGGTCACCGACCCGCTTCCGCGCCGCGACCTCCGTCGGTTGCCAAAGACCAACCTGCACCTGCACCTCACCGGCTCGATGCGCCCGGAGACGCTGACCGAACTGGCGGACCGGGACGGGCTGCCGCTGCCCGAGCCGCTGCCGACCGGCGCCCTGCACGGCTGGGCCGCGTTCCAGCGCCGCTACGACCTGGCCCGGGCGGCGCTGCGTACCGCCGGGGACCTGAGCCGGGTGGTGGCGGAGGCGACCGCCGACAATGTCGCCGACGGCGCCGGCTGGGTGGAGATCCAGGTGGACCCCACGACGTACGCCGACCGGCTGGGTGGACTGGAGCCGGTGGTGGAGGCGGTACTCGCCGGGGCGGCCGGCGGGCGTACCGGAGTGGTGCTGGCGGCCAGTTGGGCCGGACCGCCGGCCCAGGCGGACCGGGTCGCCCGGCTCGCCGCCCGGTACGCCGGGCACGGTGTCGTCGGCTTCGGGCTCTCCAACGACGAGCGCCGGGGCCGGATCGCGGACTTCGTCCCGGCGATGCGGACGGCTACCGAGGCCGGACTGCTGGCCGTGCCGCACAGCGGGTTCTACGAGCCGGCCTGGCACGTCCGGGACTGCGTCACGCTGCTCGGCGCGCACCGGGTCGGGCACGGGCTGACCGCGGCGGCCGACCCGGCCACCCTCGACCTGCTGGCCGGGCGGGCGGTGGCGATGGAGGTGTGTCCCAGCTCATATCCGCCGTTCGGCGTCACCACCGGGCTGGCGGCCACCCCGCTGCGTGCCCTGCTCACCGCCGGCGTGCCGGTGGCGCTCGGCACGGACGATCCGCTGCTGTTCGGCACGAACCTGCTCGACCAGTACGTGCTGGCCCGGGACGTACTCGGCTGCACCGACGCCGAGCTGGCCACCCTGGCCCGGTCCTCGGTCGAGGCGTCCGCCGCGCCGCCGGAGATCCGCACGACGATGCTGGCAGGGGTCGCGGAGTGGCTCGGTGGAATGGACCAAGATAGCGGCAGCGTTTGCTACATCGGGGCGCCGTCCGCGAAGGCGCGTCCCGGCGTACCCCAAGGAGGTCCTGACCGGTGCTCGACCCGAACGAGCTCTACGAACTCACCGACGACCTGCCCGAGCTGGGTCAGCCGGTGCTGATCCAGGCGCTTTCCGGCTTCGTCGACGCCGGAAACGCGACCCGGCTCGCCCGGGAACACCTGGTGTCGACCCTCGAGTCCCGGACGATCGCCACCTTCGACGTCGACCAACTGCTCGACTACCGCTCCCGGCGCCCCACGATGATCTTCGTCGAGGACCACTGGGAGCACTACGAGCAGCCGAAGCTCGAACTGCACCTGCTGCGTGACGACGAGAACACCCCGTTCCTGCTGCTGTCCGGCCCCGAGCCGGACTTCCAGTGGGAACGGTTCATCGCCGCCCTGACCAGCCTGATCCGCCGGCTCGGCGTACGCGTGACGATCGGGCTGAACGCGATCCCGATGGCGGTGCCGCACACCCGGCCGATCGGGGTGACCGCGCACGCCACCCGGCCGGAACTGATCACCGGCTACGAGTCCTGGCTGCAACGCATCCAGGTGCCGGGCAGCGCCGGCAACCTGCTCGAGTTCCGCCTCGGCGAGCAGGGCCGGGACGCGGTCGGCTTCGCGGTGCACGTGCCGCACTACGTGGCCCAGACCGAATACCCGGGCGCGGCCGAACTGCTGCTCACCTCGGTCTCCCGGGCCACCGGCCTGCTGCTGCCCACCGAGTCGCTGCGGACCGCCGCCGAGGCCGTCCGGGTCGACATCGACCGGCAGGTGGCGCAGACCGACGAGGCGACCTCGCTGGTACACGCGCTGGAGGAGCAGTACGACGCCTTCACCCGGGGACGGGGCGGCCCGAACCTGCTCGCCAACCAGACCGGGCCGCTGCCCACCGCCGACGAACTCGGTGCGGAGCTGGAGCGCTTCCTCGCCGAGCAGGGCCGGCCGGGAGACAACCCGGGTAGCTGACGGCGGGACGCTTCCGCCGGGGCCCGTCGGCGGTGGTCCCCGGCGTCGCGTCGCGCACCTGCGTTCCCCGCCCGGATCGGGCAGGCTGGGCACATGCGCCTGGCGACTTGGAACGTCAACTCGGTGAAGGCCCGCCTCCCCCGGCTGCTGGACTGGCTCGCCGGCACGAAGCCGGACGTGGTCTGCCTGCAGGAGACGAAGTGCCCGGACGGCTCGTTCCCGGCCGACGAGGTCGGCGAGCTGGGTTACGAAGTGGCCAGCCACAGCGACGGGCGGTGGAACGGGGTGGCGATCCTGTCCCGGGTCGGCCTGGCCGACGTCGCGGTCGGGTTCGCCGACGAGCCCGGCTTCCCGGAGCCGGAGGCCCGGGCGATCTCCGCGACCTGTGCCGGGCTCCGGGTCTGGTCGATCTACGTGCCGAACGGGCGTACCCCGGACTCGCCGCACTACGAATACAAGCTCGCCTGGTTCGCGGTGCTGCGCGACGCACTCGAAGCCGAGCTGCGCACCGGACTGCCGCTGGTGGTCTGCGGCGACTACAACGTGGCGCCGACCGACGCCGACGTCTGGGACCCGACGCTCTTCGTCAACTCGACGCACGTGACCCCGGCGGAGCGGCAGGCCCTGGCCGACCTGCGCGCCCTCGGCCTGACCGACGTGGTGCCGACCCCGATGAAGGGTCCGCACCCGTTCACCTACTGGGACTACCGGGCCGGGATGTTCCACCAGAACAAGGGCATGCGGATCGACCTGGTGTACGCTACCGAGTCGTTCGCCGAGCGCGTCACCTCGGCATATGTGGACCGGGAGGCCCGCAAGGGCAAGGGCCCGTCCGACCACGCCCCGATCGTGGTGGACACCGCGCCGGACGGCGGGTGAGCCGGCTTCCCGGGCCACGGTCCTGGTCGACGGCGGCGGGCCAGCGTGGCTGTCCCGTCGGGCCGTTCCCCGGCCTTCGACGCATGCCGGATCCCGGGCTCGCGGACAGCCGCTCGCCAACGCCTGCTCGGAAACGCGCTGCCGTACCCCCGGCCAGCGCCCGATGCCGAATAATGACGGCGATGTGGGTCCGGCCAGGTGCGGAGGGCGGATGGAAGACGGCGGGACATGGTGATCGACCTCGGCACCGAGCGGTACGAGCCACCGGCCGAGGTCGCCAGGGCACCCCGCGAGGTGACCGTACGCCGATGGCGGATCGCGGCGGCAGCCGTCGCCGGAATCCTCGTGCTCAGCACCGGTGGTGCCGGGCTGCCTCCGGCGCCACCACTGCGCCAGGTCCACGCCGCGCCGATCGGCCCGGCCGACACCTACACGCTGGCTGACGGCCTGCTCGTCACCACCTCGGTGATCCACGAGGCCGACCCGTCGACACGCCGGATCGTCTGCCACGACCTCACCGACGGGCGGCGGCTCTGGTCCGCCGACTTCAGAGTCGACCAGGAGGGCCTCGGGCTGAGGCTCTCCGACGGAGTGCTGCTGGTCTTCGAGCGGCTGGCCGAAGGTGCACCGGCCCGGACCACGGCGCTGGATCCACGGACCGGGGAACGGCGCTGGTCGGTCCCGTACCGTTCGCTGCTGCTCCCCGGCGGGCCGATCGCGCTGGTCTTCGACACCATCTTCCGGCCCGAGTCGCGGATCCAGCCCGGCCAGGCCGGCAGCACCGGCGAGATCTACGGCGGGTCGGACGGGCACACCTACAGCGAGCCGCCGATCGCAACGATCGTCCGAGGGCTCGACCTCGGCACCGGCCGGCTGCGCTGGGAGTTGCCCCGGATCGACAACGCCCGGCTGGTCGAGGCGTTCGACGGGCGCCCGACCATGCTGCTGACCTCGTCGCCCGACGGTCACGTCGACGTGCGGGACGTGCTCTCCGGCAGGGTCGCGCACCGGCTGGACTGGGCGGGCGGTGAGCTGGTCCTCGCGCAATGGGTCGGGGAGACCGTCGTGGCACTGGCGCAGTCCGGACCCGCGCTGGTCGTGACGGCGTACTCGGCGGATCTGCGGCAGCGGCGGTGGAGCCGCTCACTGTCCGGCCCGAATCAGTTCGTCGAGCGCTGTGGTCTGCTGCTGTGCCACTCGGCGAATCTCCACACCATCGCGCTCGACCCGACCACCGGCGAGGCCCGGTGGGAGCATCCCGGGCCGCTACGGCTGCTCTCCTTCGGCCCGTGGCTGATCGAGATGGCCGCGGCCCCCGCACTCCGCCGGGTCCTCGACGCCCGGACCGGACGGACCGCGACCGAACTCGGAGGTTGGCGGCTGACCGAGGATGTCGTCTGGTCCGGTGCGGTACCGCTCGGCACGGACCCGCCCCCGCTGGTGCTCCAACCGGACCTCGTCAGGCAGCAGACCTGGTTCGGCGTACTCGACCCGGCCGGGCCGTCGGTCCGCCGGCTCGGAATCCTGCCGTACAGCGTGGAGGGGTGCATGGTGGCCGAGCGGTTCATGGCCTGCCGGAGCGGTGGTGCACAGCTCCGTGTCTGGCGCTACGAGGTGGCCCGGTAGCTGTCGTCGCTCCCCCCTGGCGTTCCGGGCGGCTGCCCTAGGCTGAAGCCATGGCAGTAGTGAAGATCAACGCGATCGAGGTCCCGGCCGGCGCCGGTGCGGAGCTGGAACGCCGGTTCGCCGCCCGGCAGGGCGCGGTCGAGAACTCTCCCGGGTTCCTCGGCTTCGAACTGCTCCGGCCGGTAGCCGGCGAGAACCGCTACTTCGTCTACACGAAGTGGGAGAGCGAGGAGGCGTACCAGGCGTGGGCGAGTGGGCCGGCCCGGGAGGCGCACGCCCGTGGGCCCGCCGACGGCGGATCGGGCGGCGAGCAGCCCCGGCCGGTCGCCACCGGCGCCACGCTGCTGGAGTTCGAGGTGGTCCAGCAGGCCGGCCCCACCGCCCCGTAGCCGGCTGGAGATCACGGCTTGCGGGAATCGACCAGCGAGGCGAACGCGATGATGTTGTCCGAGTAGCCCGTACCGCCGCCGACCCAGCGTCCGCCGCAGGTGATCAGGCGGAGCCAGGGGCGGCGGAAGTCGCCGTACACCCGCTCGGCGGGCAACCTGTCCTTGTCGAAGTGCTCGACCGAGTTGACCTCGAAGATCGCCACCGACCGGTCCTGCCGGGTCACCTCGATCCGGGCACCCGGCCGGAGCTTCACCAGGTCGTGGAAGACCGACGGTCCGGTACGGGTGTCCGCGTGCCCGACGATGATCGCCGGCCCGAACTGGCCGGGGGTCGGGCCGCGGTCGTACCAGCCGGCCTCGTTGTGCTTCTCCAGCGCGGGTACGGCGATCGAACCGTCGTCGGCGAGCCCGACCCGGTGCACCGGGGCGCGTACCCCGATCGACGGGACCGCCAGCTTCACCGGCCGGCTCGGCGCGAGCACCGGGAAGTCCCGGGACGGCTCCTTGGTGCCGCCGTTCAGCCAGCGCCACGGCCCACCCGACGACTGGCCCAGCCCGGCACCGGTGGCGAAGACCCCGACGAGTACCAGGACGATCGCCAGCGGCCCGATCATGCTCCGGCGGGGGCGGCTCCCGCCGGATCGGGCCGCCGGATGCCGCAGGTGCGCCGCCGGCTGCCGGCCGCCGATCCAGGGGCGCCGGCCGGTGGAGGTACGGGCCATCGGGGCGGGACTCCTCCCGGTCAGGTCCGGCGGGGGGACGTCGACCGGGCCCGGCGACGGATGGCGACCAGGCCCAGCACGGCGCCGAGTACGGTGCTGGCCAGCCCGCCGGCCACCAGCAGTCCGCCCGGGTCGTCCCCGGCGCTGCCGCCGAAGCCGGTCGCCGGCCCCTTTTGCGGCCGGGTGGCGCCCACCACCATCAACCGGGTGGAGGCGGTCCCGCCGTCCGGGCAGCTCAGCCGGACCCGGTAGGTGTCCGCCCGGGTCGTCTCCGGCACGGTGGCGACCGCGGTGAGGAAGCCGGCCTGCGGCTGCACGGTCACGGAGCCGAAGGCCGGCGACTCGACCGTGGCGGGCTGGGTGTTGGTCCGGCAACTGGCCTTGATGCCGACCATGAAGCCGGCCTCGACGGTGCTCGGGTTGACCTGCACGAAGACGTCGGCGGCGCGGGCCGGGGCGGGCACGGCCAGGAGCAGGGCGAGCGGGACACCGCAGAGGATCGCGATGCGTCGACGCGTTGCCACTGGTCCCCCTCCCGGCGCCTCGGGCAGGGCCGGACGCGGGGCCTGGGCCTGCCGTATGCGGAAATCCTCTCATCTGTCGCCGCCGAGCACACCCGGTCCGGCGTTCTCGGGCAGATCCGCGTCGGCCGCCCGGTAGCTTCGCGGTCGGCCGGCCCATGGTCCCGCCGTCGGCCGCCCCGGAGCTTCGCCGTCGGCTGGCCCGCACCTCTGCCGTCGGCTGGCCCGCAGCTTCGCCGTCGGCTGGCCCGATCGCGTAGGCTGGCTCTCCCGTGACCCTCGCCAGCCAGGACCAGACCGCCGCGCCCGTGCCGGCCCCGCAGCCCGAGCCCGCCGGAATGTCGGGCCGGGTGCTGTCAGGCCGGTTGGCGCAGATCCGCACCTTCCACCCGCGCCGGGGCCGGCTCAGCGCGCGGCACCTGGACGCGCTGGACCGGCTCTGGTCCGGGTACGGCCTGACCGTCCCGGTTCCGGAGCACGCCGACAGCGGTGACCGGCCCACCGGCGGCCGGCTGGACCTGGTCGAGCTGTTCGGGCGCGAGGCGCCGGTGGTACTGGAGATCGGTTCTGGGATGGGTGACGCCACCGTGGCGATGGCCGCCGCCGACCCGGGGCGGGACTATCTCGCCGTCGAGGTGCACACTCCGGGCATCGCCAACCTGCTCGCCCTCACCGAGCAGCACGGGCTGACCAATGTCCGGATCGCCCGGGGTGACGCGCTCGATCTCGTCCGGCACCTGTTGTCACCGGACCGGCTCGACGCCGTACACGTCTTCTTTCCCGACCCCTGGCCGAAGCCGCGACATCACAAGCGCCGGCTGATCCAGCCGGCGCACGTCGCGCTGCTCCGCTCCCGGCTGGTCCCCGGCGGTACCCTGCACTGCGCCACCGACTGGCCGGAGTACGCCGAGAGCATGCGCGACACCCTGACCGCCGACCCGGAGCTGGTGAACGTGTACCCCGGCTTCGCCCCCCGCCCGGCACACCGGCCGGTGACGAAGTTCGAGCGGCGCGGCACGACCGCTGGGCGCCCGATCCTCGACCTGATCTTCCGGCGCCGCTGAGGACGCCGACGACGGAGGCAACCACACCGAGGCCGGCGAGATCAACTGGGCCGGGCCGGAGGATTGGCGTTGCCGAGCCGGGCCAGGCACGATGGACCGGCTATGACGCTCACCGACCAGCTGCCGGGCAGCGCCGACCCCGACACCCTCTTCGACGCGTTCGCCGGTTGGGCGCAGGAGCGTGGCCTCAGTCTCTATCCGCACCAGGAGGAGGCGCTGATCGAGATCGTCTCCGGGGCCAACCTGATCCTGAGCACTCCGACCGGTTCCGGCAAGAGCCTGGTCGCCGCGGGCGCCCACTTCGCGGCCCTGGCCGACGACCGGATCAGCTTCTACACCGCGCCGATCAAGGCCCTGGTCTCGGAGAAGTTCTTCGCGCTCTGCGAGATCTTCGGCGCCGAGAACGTCGGGATGCTGACCGGGGACGCCAGTGTCAACGAGGACGCGCCGATCATCTGTTGCACGGCGGAGATCCTCGCCAACATCGCGCTGCGGGACGGCGAGCGGGCCGACGTCGGCATGGTGATCATGGACGAGTTCCACTTCTACGCCGAGCCGGACCGGGGCTGGGCCTGGCAGGTGCCGCTGATCGAGCTGCCACAGGCGCAGTTCGTGCTGATGTCCGCCACGCTGGGCGACGTCACCCGGTTCGTCGACGACCTGACCCGGCGTACCGGGCGGCCGACGGCACTGGTCCGTAACGCCGAGCGGCCGGTTCCGCTGATGTTCTCGTACGCGATGACACCGCTGCACGAGACGCTGGAGGAGCTGCTCTCCACCCGGCAGGCGCCGATCTACGTCGTGCACTTCACCCAGGCAGCCGCACTCGAACGCGCGCAGGCGCTGATGAGCGTCAACGTCGCCACCCGGGCTGAGAAGGACATGATCGCCGAGGCGATCGGCAACTTCCGGTTCACCGCCGGCTTCGGGCGTACGCTGTCGCGGCTGGTCCGGCACGGCATCGGGGTGCACCACGCGGGGATGCTGCCGAAATACCGGCGGCTGGTGGAGACGCTGGCCCAGGCCGGGCTGCTCAAGGTCATCTGCGGCACCGACACCCTCGGGGTCGGGATCAACGTGCCGATCCGCACCGTCCTCTTCACCGGCCTGTCGAAGTACGACGGCGTCAAGACCCGGCTGCTCAAGGCACGGGAGTTCCACCAGATCGCCGGCCGGGCCGGCCGGGCCGGCTTCGACACCATGGGCACGGTGGTGGTGCAGGCGCCGGAACACGTGATCGAGAACGAGAAGGCCCTGGCCAAGGCGGGCGACGACCCGAAGAAGCGGCGCAAGGTGGTCCGGAAGAAGCCGCCGGAGGGGTCGATCGGCTGGGGCCGGCCCACCTTCGACCGACTGGTCGAGGCCGAGCCGGAGCCGTTGACGTCGAGCTTCCAGGTCAGCCACGCGATGCTGCTCAACGTGATCAGCCGGCCGGGCGACGCCTTCGCCGCGATGCGGCACCTGCTGACCGACAACCACGAGGACCCCGCCGCGCAGCGCCGGCACATCCGGCGGGCGATCGCCATCTACCGGGCGCTGCTGGCCGGCGGCGTGGTGGAGCGGCTCGCCGAGCCGGACGAGCAGGGTCGACGGGTACGCCTCACCGTCGACCTCCAGCTCGACTTCGCGCTCAACCAGCCGCTCTCGCCGTTCGCGCTGGCCGCGATCGAGCTGCTGGACACGGCGTCCCCGACCTACGCCCTGGACGTACTGTCGGTGATCGAGTCCACACTGGACAACCCGCGTCAGGTGATCTCGGCCCAGCAGTTCAAGGCCCGGGGCGAGGCGGTCGCGGCGATGAAGGCCGACGGCATCGAGTACGAGGCCCGGCTCGAACTGCTCGACGAGGTGACCCACCCGAAGCCGCTCGCCGAGTTGCTGGACGCCGCCTACGAGATGTACCGGCGGGGGCACCCCTGGGTCGCCGACTACGAGCTGCGGCCGAAGTCGGTGGTCCGGGACATGTACGAGCGGGCGATGACCTTCGTCGAGTACGTCAACTTCTACGGCCTGTCCCGGTCCGAGGGGCTGGTGCTGCGCTACCTGGCGGACGCGTACAAGGCAGTGCGGCAGAGCGTGCCGGAGGACGCCAAGACCGAGGAACTGATCGACCTGATCGAGTGGCTCGGCGAGCTGGTCCGGCAGGTGGACTCCAGCCTGATCGACGAGTGGGAGCGGCTGCGCAACCCGGCCGACCCGGCCGCCGTGGTGGTGGACGACAAGCCGCCAGCCGTCACCGGCAACGTCCGCGCGTTCCGGGTACTGGTCCGCAACGCGCTGTTCCGCCGGGTGGAGTTGGCCGCCCTGCGTCGCTTCGACGAGCTGGGCGCGCTCGACGCCGAGGACGGCTGGGACGCCGACGCCTGGGCCGACGCGCTGGAGCCGTACTTCGAGGCGTACGACGAGATCGGCACCGGGCCGGCGGCGCGCGGGCCGGCGCTGCTGATGATCGAGCAGGGCCGGGACCGCTGGACGGTCCGGCAGATCCTCGACGACCCGGACGGCGACCACGACTGGGGAATCAGCGCGGAGGTCGACCTCGCCGCCTCCGACGCGGCGGGCACGGCGGTGCTCCGAGTGACCGAGGTCGGACAGCTCTGACGTCCCGCCGGCCCGGCGCGGCTACCTGGCGCCTTGCGGCCGCCTGGCCCGGGCGGTCCGGGCTCCTATCCTTGCCCGCATGACGATCACCGATCACGAGCTGGCCATCGCGGCGGCGCAGGCAGGGGCCGAGGTGGTGCGCTCGCACTACGGCACCGCGCTGGCCCGGTTCGCCAAGGGTCCGGGCGACTTCGCCACCGCCGCCGACGTCGAGGCGGAGCAGGCGATCCTGGCGGTACTGCGCGCCGCTCGCCCGGACGACACCGTGGTCGGTGAGGAGAGCGGCCGCACGGGATCCGCCGGGAACGGTCGGGAATGGCTGGTCGACCCGCTCTGCGGAACACTGAACTACGCCGCCCGCAGCATGCTGGTCGCGGTGAACGTCGCGCTGCGCTCCGGCCCGGAGACCACCGTGGCCGCCTCGGCCGACCCGTTCAGCGCGGAGGTGTTCTGGACCGACGGCACCCGGGCCCGGGTACGCCACGACGGCGTGGACGCCGAACTCCGGCCGTCGGCCGACTCGTGGTTGGTGGACATCAACCTGGATCCGCCGTTCCCGAACGATCCCGCCTTCCGCGCGGTACGCCTGCTCGCCGACCGGGGGTTCGCGGAGCGGTTCCGCCCACGCGTGATCTCCAGCACCCTCGCGGTGGCCTGGGTCGCGGCCGGTCGGCGGGCCGGGTACGTGACCGACGGCCACCTGCGGGACAGCGTGCACTTCGCCAGCGGGATCGCCCTGTGCCGGGCCGCCGGCTGTGTGGTCACCAGCCTGCGCGGGCAGCCGCTGCACACTGGGGTGGGCGGCCTCGTCGTGGCGGCCGACGAACAGACCCACGCCGCCCTGCTGGCCCTGGTCGAGAAGCAGTTCCCGGCATAGCTGCCGGGCACTCGCAAGTCCAGTTGTCACACCCCGCTCACCCGACGGTGCCAAGTTCAGTGGCGATGAGGCGTCGCAAGGCGGCGCTGGCGGGCGGGCCCCAGGTGGCCTTGCCGCCGGGGCCGCTGTCGTTGCCGACGAAAATGCAGCCGAGGGCGCGCCACACCGCCCAGCCCCGCGCGCGTCGCAGGGTCGCGGTATCCAGGGTTGGCTGGTAGGCCGCGTGGAAGCGGTCGATGGCGCCATCCGGTAGCAGGATCCACCCGGCCGCGAGGTCACATGCCGGGTCACCGGCGCAGAGGTCACCGAAGTCGATCACGCCGCAAAAGGAGCCGTCGGCAGTGAGGACGTTGGCCGGGTGCAGGTCCGCATGGATCCACAGTGCCGGACCAGTCCATTCAGGCGCGGTGACCGCGTCGCGCCAGACGGCGTTGACGGCGTCGAGGTCACGGATCAGCCCTCGCTCGGCAGCGGAGGCGAGCCCCTTGGCGACCTCCTCTGCGCGGTCGACCAGCGGGCCGCCGCGGTCCCGGCCGGCGGGCGCGCCGTCAGGGGCAGGTTGGTGAAGAGCCGTCAGGAAAGCGGCCAAGGACTCGGCCGCGTCCGCTGCGCGCGTGACCGGGGTGCGGTCTGCTGGTGTGCCCGGAACCCAGGTGGTGATGAGCCATGGCCGAGGGAACCGTTCGGAGGGCTCGCCGATTCGCTGCGGGACGGGGACCGGCAGCGGAAGGCGCGGGGCCAGCATGGGCACCCAGGTGTGCTCCTTGCGCAGCAGTGCGTCCGAGTCCCGGGTCGCCCAGGGCAGCCGGACGGCGAGGTCGTCGCCGAGCCGCCACAGTTGATTGTCCCAGCCACGCGCGCCTAGGCGGACCGGACGATCGGCGAGGTCGGGGTGCTGGTCACGCACCAGATCCCGGACCAGTTCCGCAGTGATCTCGATCTCAGCGTGGGACATGCGGACGAACTGTAGTCGCAGCGCCCGTAGGCGGAGACTCCCCTCGGAGCTACTTGGCACTTTCGTTGCCCGTGCACCGAGTCCGTACGCCTTCGATGGCAAGTGTGACCAGTCGGTCGACGTCAGCCGCGCTGTCAGGCTCGGGTTCTGCGGCCAGGGCGATTGCGCTGACAAGCTTGAGTAGGTCGGCGGTGGTGACATCCGGGCGTACGCTGCCCGCGCGGCGCGCGCGGACGAGTAGCGCGTCGCCGGCATCCATGATCATCGTGTGGCAGGTGGCACCGAGCGTGGGATCGCCGCCAGGAGTTCCAGACATGATCGCTGTCGCGAGGCCACGGTTGGCTGTCGCGTGTGTGCCGACGGCTCGCAGCCACGTAGTCAGCGCGGGCCAGGGGTCGAGACCGGTGGCAAGGTCGTGGGCCTTGGCGCAAAGGGCCTCCACCCGGTCTCGGAAGACCGCCTCCAGTAGCGCCTGGCGCGAGGGGAAGTGCCGGTGCAACGTAGCGGAACCGACTCCGGCCCGGCGGGCGATCTCCTCCAGCGACGCCTGGGCGCCGTGCGCGGCGACGATGGCTCCCGCCGCGCCGAGGATCCGCTCGTAGTTGCGGCGTGCGTCAGCCCGCATGGGGCGCCCGGCCAGGGGTGGTGTTGCGCCGTCCGTGGGCACGGGGCCTCCAGCGACTTGCAAAGTGGGGTGGGCCCCCATATCGTAGCCCGACACAAACGGGGGGCCACCCCGTTTTTCCAGGCTGGCGACCCCGTCCCCTCGTAGCTCAGGAGCAAATATGGATACAACAGACAAAGCCATTGTTGTGGTAGGTGCGACCGGCTTGCAGGGCCGCGCCGTGACGAAACACCTGCTCAACAACGGCTGGCCGGTACGGGCTCTCACCCGCAATCCGGACAGCGCCTCGGCGCGGGCTCTGGCTGACATCGGCGCCCGGATCGTCCACGCCGAGATGGCGGACGTCGCCTCCCTAATCGCCGCGGCGGAGGGCGCGTACGGCGTGTTCAGCGTCCAGCCGACAGTCGGCTCGCCCGGCACCGCGCCGGGGTTCACCGCCGACGACGAGATCCGGTGGGGCGTCAACGTCGCCGAGGCCGCGCACGCCGCAGGAGTCGCGCACTTCGTCTTCACCTCCGTCGCGGTGCGGGCCGTCACGACGGCGAGAAGGTGCCGCAGAACCTGGTGAGCAAATGGCGGATCGAGCAGCACATCGCGGAACTCGGTCTGCCGGCGACGATTCTGCGGCCGGTGTCGTTCATGGAGAACTACACGGGCGGATACCACCTGCACAACAGCGCCGTGACCGCCGCGTTCGAGTCCGATGTCCCACAGCAGGTCATGGCCGTCGACGACGTCGGCGTGTTCGCCGCGCTCGTCTTTGCCCAGCCGACGGACTGGATCGGGCGCGCGATCGACCTGGCCGGCGACGAGCTGACACCAGTACAGATCGCGGCGGCCATCTCCGAAGCCATCGGCCGCCCGCTGCCGTACGTGCAGATTCCGATCGACGCCATCCGGCAGATCGGCGAGGAATTCGCGTACGGGTACGAGTGGCTCAACACGCTCGGCTACCGAGCCGACATCTCCGATGCACGCCGGATCCACCCCAACCTCATGGACCTCCGCACCTGGCTGACCGTCACCGGAGCGGCCCGGATCAGCACGTTCCTCGCCACCCAGGACGCCAGCGGACAGCACGCGTGAGCAACCAGAAGGCAGAGCTCGGGCGAATCGGGATCTGGGCCGGCCACCTTGACAACTACCCCGCCGCCACGCTCCGCAGCGCCGCCAGAACGATCGAGGATCTCGGCTACGGCACGCTGTGGTTCCCTGAGACGGCTGGCCGGGAGGCGATGGCACAGGCCGCGATCTTGCTATCGGCCACCCAGCGGATCGTGGTGGCGGCAGGCGCCGCCGACATCTACGCCCGCGACGCGGTCACCACCGCAGCCGCGCAACGCACCCTCGACGAGGCGTACCCCGGACGATTCCTGCTCGGGCTCTGGGAAAGCCATCCGAGCCTCGCCGAGGACGTCCGTGGTCATCGCTTCGGCCCGCCGGTGACGACCATGCGCACCTACCTCGATGCGATGGATGCCGCTCCGTTCCGGATGCCGACAGCCTCCGCCCGACCGCGACGGGTGCTCGCCGCGTTGGGACCCGAAATGCTCACGCTCGCGGGCGAACGCGCCTGGGGCGCACACCCGCTGGGCTTGCCTGTCGCGCACACCGCGAACGCGAGAGCTGTACTGGGCCCGGACGCGTTGCTGGCCGTCGCCCAACTCGTCATCCTGGACCCGACCCGTTCGAACTTGGCCGAACTGGCCCGCTCGTACGCCGCCGCGACCGTGCCCAACCGTCGCCCGCTGCTGCGTGAACTGGGTTTCGAGGAAGCGGAGATCGACTCCCTGAGTGACCGGCTCGTCAATGCGATCGTGGCCTGCGGGACTGTAGACGAGATCGCACAGCGGGTCGGTCAACACCTCGACGCCGGCGCCGATCACGTAAGTCTCTACGTGGTCACGCCCACACCCGAGACTCCGCCCCTACCGCAATGGCGGGAACTCGCCGCTCAACTCTCGGTCGGATAGGCAACCTCGGCGTCAGACCAGTCCGGCTTAGTCTGCTTCCGGGTGACTTGGCGTCGAAGCCCCAAACGTCGGCCTTCACGTACTTCATCATCCCGGCCGTCGTACCCGTCGATCGGAAGCCCGAGGAGGTCGGCCAGGGTCGGCTCCGGGGCTTGGGCGAGCGGCAGTGGAACCTGGCACCGTACCGCTGGCCACCCTTGAGCGGTCGTGGCCACGCCGTTGGCCAACTTCCCGCGGACTGGCCACCTTTGGCCAGACCGGACAGGCGATACGACCCTTTTGGGCTGGGCGGAGCGGCAGAAATCAATTAGAATGTGTGTACTAAAACGGCTTCTGAACTGGGAGGACAGCCGTGCCAGAGTCTGTCGCCACCGCGCCTACTGCCGCCCCCCTCCCCTACGCCACCCTGCTCGCCTTCACCCGCTACGTCGACCGCACCGGCCCGGCCAAGGCGACGTTCGTCGGCGGCCTGCGCAAGCAGCGCGCAAGCCGCTCCGGCTTCAACCCGCACGGGCAGCTCGTCAAGGCACTCAAGACCGACATCGCGTTCCGGACCGGGGGCCGCCACCTGGCCGAGATCGCCGGCGTGGTCAAGCCGCGCTGGCGCCCGCTCTACGAGGCGCTGGTCCCGGGCGCGGTGAGCTACCTGCACTCGCTCGGCGACCTGTCGACGGTCGAGCTCGCCCAGACGCACGACGCGCTCGGGATGGTCGGCGACCTGCCGGTGAAGGTCAACCCGCACCTCGGCCTGCGCTACGGCGACGGCCGGCGGGAGGCCGTCCGGCTGCACTTCGACGAACAGCCACCGAGCCAGGAGGCACTGCTGGCCACCCTGCACCTGATGGGCCGGCAGATGGACCAGGTGCTGCCCGGTGCCGAGCCGGTGCTGGTCGACGTACGCCGGGGCGTCGCACACCACTGGGACGCCGCCGTCCGCCCCGACCAGGTCGAGCGCTGGCTTGCCGGCGAGGCGGCCGCCTTCACCGCCATCTGGTCCACCGCCGCCTGACCGAGGCGTGGATCGCGCTGTGTCCCGGAAGTAGTGCTGTCGGCCAGCCGTGGGTTCCGCGGTTCGCTGAAGTAGCGCGACCTTGAGGCCGGACCCTGCCCCGGCGTGCCGGGCACGCCGGGGCAGCTTCGTCCGGTCAGATCGTCAGTGACCAACCGTCCAGGCGACCGCCGTACGGGGCCGCCGCGTCCTGGACCCGCAGCCGCCAGCTGCCGTTGCGGGCCTCCGACGAGAGGTTCACCAGGTAGACCTCGTTGATCGGTGATCCACCGGCCACCCGGTTGCGCAGCAGGTAGGAGCTACCGTCCGGCGCGACCAGCCGCAGTACGAGGTCGGCGACCCGGCCGTGCGAGATCCGCACGGCGATCGCGCTGGTCGTCGAGGCATTGCCCGAGCAGCCGGCGAGGGTGATCGGGCTCTGCACCGTACCGAGGTCCGGAATGGCCACCCCGGTGGCGGTGCTGCCGGCACAGGCCGTCGGTGTGCCGGCGGTCAGGTTCAGCGTCCAGGTGTCGAGCTGGCCGACGTCCAGAGGTGCCGCGTCCTGCACCCGCAGCCGCCACCGGCCGTTCGCCGTCTCGCTGGACAGGTTGACCCGGAAGGTCTGGTCGATGTTGTCCTCACCGCCGCCCGTCCGGTTGTGCAGCACGTACGCGCTGCCGTCCGGCGCCACCAGGCTGACCACCAGGTCGGCGCGGAATGTGTGCAGGATCCGCACCCGCACGGTGCTCGACGCCGACGCCCGGCCGGGGCAACCGGAGATGGTCACCCCGCTCTCCACCGTCGACAGGTCCGGGATCCCGACGTCGGTGTTGTTGGTGCCGGTGCAGCCGCCGGGGTTCGTGACGGTCAGCGTGTACCGGGCGATCCGGGTGGCGTACGGGCCGGTGCCGGTGACCGTCACCGGGTAGCTTCCGGGCAGTGCCGCCGAGCCGACCCGGATCGTCAGCACCGACGACCGGCCGGCGACGACGGAGGCCGGGCTGAACGTGGCGGTGGTACCCCTCGGCAGTCCGGCGGCGGTCAGCGCGACCGTCTGGGCCGACCCGGCGGTGACCCGGGTGCTCACCGTCGCGGTGACCGCGCCGCCCGGTCCGGCCGAGCCGCTGCCCGGGGTGACCGTGAGGGCGAAGTCGTGGGTGGGCGGCGGCACGTCGGCGACGTAGAGCAGGACGTTCGGCGAGCCGGGGCCGGGATTGGTGACCAGTCCGGGCGTGCCGCTGCCGACCAGCAGGTCCCGCACCTGCTGCGGGGTGTACGACGGATTCTGCGCCAGCACGAGCGCGGCGGCCCCGGCCACGTGTGGTGAGGCCATCGAGGTGCCGTCCGCCGCCCCGCTGGAGGTGTCGGTGGCGATGGTGGACGAGACGATCGCCACCCCGGGAGCGAAGATGTCGACGCAGGTGCCGTAGTTGGAGAAGCTGGCCCGGGCGTCGGTACGGCCGGGGCCGCCCTGGAAGCCGCCGGTGGCCGCTACGGTGATCGCGGCGGGGACGCTCGCCGGTGAGCCGCCGCAGGCGTCCACGTTCTCGTTGCCGGCCGCCACGGCGTAGCTGACGCCGTCGGCGATCGAGTTCGCCACCGCCGTGTTGGCGGCGCTGTTCGCCGGCCCGCCGAGGCTCATGTTCGCCACCGCGCGCTCGCCGGGGTCGTGGTCGCCGGTGACCCAGTCGACGCCGGCGATCACCTGTGCGTAGGTGCCGCTGCCGGAGCAGTCCAGCACCCGTACCGCGACCAGGGTCACGCCCTTGGCGACCCCGTACTCGGCGCCGCCGACGGTGCCGGCGACGTGGGTGCCGTGCCCCTGGCAGTCGCTGGCGGGTCCGCCGTCGATCGCGTCGAAGCCGGAGACCGCCCGGCCGCCGAAGGTCTGGTGGGTGAGCCGGATCCCGGTGTCGATGACGTAGGCCCGGATCCCGCTGCCGGTGCTCGGATAGGTGTAGCTGTTGTCCAGCGCCAGCGGGCGCCGGTCGATCCGGTCGAGACCCCAGGAGGGGGTCGGGGTCTGCGTACCGGTGAGCCGGACCCGGTGGTTCTGTTCGACGTACGTCACCGACGGGTCGGTGGCGAGCCGGCGGGCGGCCTCGGCGGAGCCGGTAAACTCGAAGCCGCGCAGCGCGTGCCGGTAGGTGCGGGCCACCTTTCCGCCGGCCCGGGTGGCGAGTACGCCGGCCCGGTCGGTCACCGAGTCGGCGCTGACGGACGCCTCCTCAAGGACCACCAGATAGCTTCCGGTGACCGCGGTGGCGCCACCTGAATGCCGGATCGTGCCGCCGGCCGGTGCGGCGGCCGCCGGTGCCACCGCCGCCGTGCCGAGCAGCCCGGCGGTCACCGCGACGGCCAGTCCGGCGGCGAGTCTGCCCGTCCCCCGCTGACCTGATGTGCTGGCAATTCTCATCGCCATTCTTCTCCCCTCCTGCCGATGGCCCAGGGCTCGCGCGACGGTGCCGCGACGCCGCCCCGGAAAACGGCTAACGGGACACTACGAGGGGTATTTGAATCCTGGCGGACAGTAACTGACAGCAGGTCAGTCGGCATCTGGACCGGGCGCGGCCGTTACCTTTCGGCGGCCGGAACTATCGGCGGAGGGTCAGGATCAGGTCGGCGACCAGCGCCGTCCAGCCGGCCTGGTGCCAGGCGCCCAGCCCGGCCCCGTTGTCGCCGTGGAAATACTCCGGAAAGGCGATCAGGTCCTTCCAGTCCGGATGGGTCTGGAAGAGTTCGGCGACGCCGTAGATCGGGCGGCGCCCCCAGGCGTCCGGCACGAAGAGCGCGATCAGCCGGGCGGAGAGGTCGTCGGCGATCTCGGTCAGCGTGTGCTTGTTCCCGGACCGGGTCGGGTACTCGACCAGCAGGTCGTCGCCGAAGAACGCCGCGTGGTCCCGGAGCGCGGAGATCAGCATGAAGTTGGTCGGCATCCAGATCGGGCCACGCCAGTTGGAGTTGCCGCCGAAGAGCCCGGAGGTCGACTCGGCCGGCTCGTAGCCGACGGTGAACTCCTGCCCGCCCAACTCCACCGCGAACGGCTGCTCCAGATGCCGGCGGGAGAGCGTACGCAGCCCGTACGGGGAGAGGAACTCCTCCTCGTCCAGCATCCGGGCGAGCAGCCGGACCACCTGGTCCGGGCCGACCATGGAGAGCAGCCGCTGCTGCCGCCCGTCACCGCCGAGCCGGCGACCGCCGATCACCCGGGCGTACTCCGGCTTGTTGGCCAGGAACCAGCGCAGCCGGGCGGTCAACTCGGGCAGCCGGTTCAGCGTGACGGTGGTCAGCCGGGTGATCGCGGCCAGCGGCAGCAGCCCGACCACCGAACGCACCTTGAGCGGGGTACTGGTGCCGTCCGGCAGCCGCAGCACGTCGTAGAAGAAGCAGTCCTCCTCGTCCCAGAGTCCCTGCTCGTAGGCGGCCGCCGCGATGTACGCGAAGTGCTCGAAGAACTTCGTCGCGATGTCCGAGTACGTCGGGTCGTGCACCGCCAGGATCAGCGCCATGTCGAGCAGGTTCAGCGCGTACATGGCCATCCAGCCGGTGCCGTCGGACTGCTCCAGCACCCCGGCCACCGGCAGCGCCGCCGACCGGTCGAACGGACCGACGTTGTCCAGCCCGAGGAAGCCGCCCTCGAAGACGTTGTTGCCGCCGACGTCCTTGCGGTTGACCCACCAGGTGAAGTTGAGCAGCAGCTTGTGCATCATCCGGGCCAGGAAGTCGAAGTCCCGGCCACCGTCGATCTCGAAGACCTTCAGCGCCGCCCAGGCGTGCACCGGCGGGTTCACGTCACCGAACGCCCACTCGTACGCCGGGATCTGCCCGTTCGGGTGCAGATACCACTCGCGGAGCAGCAACAGCAGTTGCGCCTTGGCGAAGCCGGGATCGACCCGGGCGATGGTGACGCAGTGGAACGCCAGGTCCCAGGCGGCGTACCAGGGATACTCCCAGGGGTCCGGCATCGAGATGACGTCGAAGCTGTTCATGTGCCGCCAGGAGCTGTTCCGGCCGTACCGGTGCCCGTCCGGCGGTGGTACGGCGGCCGGGTCGCCGGTCAGCCACTGCTGCACGTCGAAGTGGTAGAACTGCTTGCCCCACATCAGCCCGGCGATCGCCTGCCGGGCCACCAGCACCTCCTGCGGGGAGGCGCCCTCCGGGATCAGCCGGGCGAAGAACTCGTCCGCCTCGGCGCGCCGGGCCGCCATCACCGCGTCGTGCTCCGCCCCGAGGTCGAGCGGGGGCGCGGGCTCGCTGGCCGGCGGCGGGGCGGTCCGGGTGAGCCGCAGCTTGATCGTCGCCTCGCCCCGGGCCGGTACGTCCAGCACGTAGTGCAGCGCCCCCTTGGTGCCCACACCGGCCGGATTGACCGTGTCGGCGCCGTTCACCACGTGGTCGTTGATGCCGTCCTTCGGGTACGCGCTGCGTCCGGGCAGTCCCCACAGCCGCTCGGTGTTGGTCTCGTTGTCGCAGAGCAGCGCGGCCGGCTCACCGTCGCCTTCCAGCACGAGCTGGCCGAGCACCCAGTGCTCGCCGACCAGCCGGCCCGGGGTGCCGTGCAGCCTCGGCACCTGGTCGCGGCCGGGCAGCCCCCAGGACCAGGTGTTCCGGAACCAGAGGGTGGGCAGCACGTGCAGGGTGGCCGGCTCGTCGCCCCGGTTCGCCACGGTGACCGAGATGCACATGTCGGTCGGCGACGCCTTGGCGTAGTCGACGGTCACCGCCCAGTACCGGTCGTCGTCGAAGATGCCGGTGTCGACCAGCTCGTACTCCGGCTCGTCCCGGCCGCGCGCGGCGTTGACCGCGACCAGTTCGTCGTAGGGGAAGGCCGCCTGCGGATAGTGGTAGCGCCAGCGCATGAAGGAGTGCGTGGGCGTGGAGTCCAGGTACCACCAGTAGTCCTTGACGTCCTCGCCGTGGTTGCCGCCGTCGCCGCCGAGCCCGAACATCCGCTCCTTGAGGATCGGGTCCGCGCCGTTCCACAGCGCCAGGCCGAAGCAGAAGGTCTGCCACTCGTCGCAGATCCCGGCCATCCCGTCCTCGTTCCACCGGTAGGTCCGGGACCGGGCGTGGTCGTGCGGGAAGTAGTCCCAGGCGGTGCCGTGCTCGCTGTAGTCCTCCCGGACCGTGCCCCAGGCCCGCTCGGCCAGGTACGGTCCCCAGGCTCGCCACGGCTCCTCGCCGGCGTCGGCCTCGGCCAGCCGGGCACGCTCCGGATCCAGTCCGGCACGCTCCGCGTCCCGCCCGTCGCCCATTCGACTCCCGCCCGTCATCCGACCGATCCGCTACGGTCATCCTTCCGATCATTGTGATCGGTCCCGGCTCACCCGGCCAACGATCGCGGTGACCGTCACCACCGCCCGTGTGCGCCGGGTCACCGGAGCGGGCATCATGGGCGCCATGCTGCCGATCGAGTTCGGGCCGCGGGTCTGCGGTCACCTGGAGGCCGGTATCGACCGGGAGTGGCTGGTCCCGGACGGCCTCGGTGGATACGCGATGGGCACGGTGGGCGGGCTGCGTACCCGGCGCTACCACGGGCTGCTGATGGTGGCCGGACAGACCCCGGCAGACCGCCGGCTCGGGCTGGTCAGCCTGGACCCGGAGCTGATCCTGCCGTCCGGCGCGGTGGTCCGGCTCGGCGCGCACGAGTGGCGCTCCGGCGACGTCGACCCGCGCGGCTTCGCGCTGCTGGAACGCTTCGACCTGGTCGACGGGCTGCCGCGGTGGCGGTGGCGGATCGGCGACCTGGTGCTGGAGCGCGAGCTGGCGATGGCGCACGGCCGGTCCTGCCTGGCGGTCCGGCACCGGCTGGTCGCCGGCGGCCCGGCCCGGCTCGGCCTGGCCGCGGCGGTGACCTGGCGGGACGGCCACGGCGAGCGGCGGGCGGACGGGCCGGCGCCGAAGGTGGAGCCGGCGGCCGGCGGAGCGGTGGTCGAGGACGCGTTCCGGCTGGCCGGGCCGGGGTGGGTGGCCGAGGGGCAGTGGTGGCACGGGGTGTATCACCGGGAAGAGGCGGCCCGGGGGCTCACCCCGGACGAGGACCTCTGGTACGCGGGCCGGTTCACCGGCGCGCTCGACCGCCCCGGAGACAGCGTCTCGGTGCTCGCCTGGGCCGGCGACCTGGCCGAACAGCCGCCGCCGGCCGACGAGCTGATCGAGGCGGCCCGCCGGCGCAACCGCCGGGTGGTGGCGGCCGGCAGACCGGCGGACGCGGTGGCGGCGACGCTGACCCTGGCCGCCGACGCGTTCGTGGTCGGCACCGGCACCGGGCCGGACGTGGTGGCCGGCTATCCGTGGTTCGGCGCCTGGTCCCGGGACACCATGATCGGGTACGAGGGGCTGTTCCTCGACACCGGCCGCGCGGACGAGGGCCGGGAACTGCTCCGGGCGTACGCGGGGACGCTCTCGGAGGGGATGCTGGCGAACACCGCCGACACCGGGCGGGTGGAGTACAACACGGTGGACGGGACGCTGTGGTTCCTGCACGCGGTGGCCCGGCACGTGGCGGTCGCCGGGGACACCGACCTCGCCGCCGAGCTGCTGCCGGCGCTGCGCGCGGTGGTCGACAACCATTTGCGGGGCACCCGGTACGGCATCGTGGCCGACCCGGCCGACGGGCTGCTCACCCAGGGCTGCCCCGGGGAGGCGTTGACCTGGATGGACGCCCGGGTGGACGGCGAACCGGTGACCCAGCGGGCGGGCAAGCCGGTCGAGGTGAACGCGCTCTGGGTCAACGGGCTGGCGGCGCTCGCCGAGCTGGCCGGGCGGCTCGGCCAGGACGCCGGTGCCGCCCCGGCCGCGCACCAGAGGGCCCGGGCGGCGTTCCGGCGCCGCTTCCCGGCGCCGAGCGGCTGGCTCTACGACGTGGTCGACGCCCCGCCGCCGGCCTATCCACGCGGCGCCGACGGCCGGCACGACGACGACCTGCTCCGGCCGAACCAGCTCCTCGCCTGGTCGCTGCCGTACGCGCCGCTCGACCCCGATCCGGCGGCGCTGCGCCGGATCGGCGCGGCCCTGCTCACCCCGCTCGGCCCGCGCAGTCTCGCCCCGGAGAGCCCCGGCTACGTGCAGCGGCACCGGGGCGGCCCCGCCGAGCGGGACGCCGGTTACCACCAGGGCACCGTCTGGCCCTGGCTGATCGGCCCGTACGCGGACGCCTGCCGCCGGGCCGGGCTCGATGTCGACGAACTGTTCGCCGGGCTGGCGGCGCACCTGCCCGAGTACGGGCTCGGCTCGGTGAGCGAGACCGCCGACGCGGTACCGCCGCACGGTGCCACCGGAGCGCCCTTCCAGGCCTGGTCGGTGGCGGAACTTCTACGGGTACGGCGGAACTGACCGAGCGGCGGAACTGACCGAGCGGCGTTACATGCCCGCAACGGCCACGTCTTCGCCGGTTTTCCCGCCACGGGCACTATGGGCACCGACCCAATGACGCGTAGGCACCCGTAACAGGTGTCTCTACGCGCCTGCCTGGGAATCAACTAAAAGGGGGCTGGGCCATGTCACCGAACGCCGAGGTCATCAACTTCCCCGCGGCCCGCCCGCTGAAGGTGCTCATCCTCTCCTGGGAGTACCCGCCGGTGCTGGTCGGCGGGCTCGGCCGGCACGTGCACGCGCTGGCCACCGCGCTGGCCGCCGCCGGGCACCAGGTCACGGTGGTCACCCGGCCCGGCGAGGGCGCCCCGGTGGAGGCGTACGTCGACGGAGTGCATGTGCTGCGCGCCCCCGAGGACCCGGTCGGGTTCCCGCTGGCCACCCCGAGCCTGCTGGCCTGGACGATGGCCTTCAACCACACGCTGACCCGGACCGCGCTGCGGGCCGCCCGGACCGGCGACTACGACGTGATCCACGCCCACGACTGGCTGGTCGCGCACACCGCGATCACCCTCGCCGACCACCTGGACATCCCGCTGGTCACCACGATCCACGCCACCGAGGCGGGCCGGCACCAGGGCTGGCTGCCGGACGAGATGAACCGCACCATCCACTCGGTCGAGCACTGGCTCAGCCACGAGTCGCACCGGGTGATCACCTGCTCCGGCTACATGCGCGACCAGGTGAATGCCCTGTTCGGGCTCCCGGCCGGGCACGTCGAGGTGGTGCCGAACGGGGTCGACGACCGGGCCTGGTCGGCCCAGCCCCGGGCGGTCGCCACCGCCCGCAAGCGGTACGCCGGGGCCGGGCCGCTGATCGGGTTCGCCGGCCGGCTGGTCTACGAGAAGGGCGTACAGCACCTGGTGCACGCCGTACCGAGGCTGCGGGAGCGGCACCCGGAACTGCGGGTGGTGATCGCCGGAGACGGGCCGTACCGGCAGGAGTTGCAGGACCAGGCCCACCGGCTCGGGCTGGACCGCACCGTACGGTTCGCCGGCTTCATGACCGAGCGGCAGTTGCCGGCGGTGCTGGCCGCCACCGACGCCACGGTGGTGCCGAGCCTCTACGAGCCGTTCGGGATGGTCGCCCTGGAGGCGGCCGCCGCCGGGGCGCCGCTGGCAGTCGCCGCCACCGGTGGGCTGGCCGAGATCGTCGAGCCGGGGGTCACCGGTGTGACCTTCCCGCACAGCGACCCGGAGGCGCTGGCCGGTGCGGTCGACTCGCTCCTCGGCGACGAGGTCTTCGCCCGCCGGGTGGCCCGCCGGGCCCGGACCATGGTCGCCGAACGGTACGGCTGGACGAGCATCGCCGCCCGCACCGCCGCCGTGTATGCCAGCGCGGCGAACGCCGGCCCGGCGCCGCGGACCCGGGCCGGGAGCGGGACGGCGCGGATCGTCGTACCCGAGGGGAACCTGCTGGCCCTCCACGGCGCCGCCTGCTGACCCGCGCCGACACCGCCGGAGCCGCCGTCGGACGGGCCCGGCGGGTCGGGTGTTCGGCGATTCCGTGAATTCTTTTCGGATCAAGGTTGCCAGCAGTGCCGGCGCCGCCGGAATTGATGCGGGAGGCGACGCCGGCTCGCTATCGTGTACCGCGGGTAGCAGAGAGGGACACCGCCGGTGCACCAGGGACGGATCGCCGATCGTTACCTGCTGCTGCACACCATCGGCACCGGCGGGATGGGGCGGGTCTGGCTGGCCCACGACGAAACGCTGCACCGCCCGGTCGCGGTCAAGCAGGTGGTGCCGCCGGGCTGGATGACCCCGGACGAACGCGACGAGTTGCGCTACCGGACGCTGCGCGAGGCGCGCACCGCCGCCCGGCTCAACCACCCCAACGTGGTCCGGGTCTACGACGTGGTGCACGACGACGACTCCCCGTGGATCGTGATGGAGTACGTCCCGTCCCGCTCGGTCCAGCAGGTACTGGAGACGGACGGGCCGCTGTCGCCGGTGCGTACCGCCGAGGTCGGATTGGCGGTGCTGGCCGCGCTGCGCGCCGCGCACGCCTCCGGGGTACTGCACCGGGACGTCAAGCCGCACAACGTGCTGATCGCCGACGACGACGGCCGGGTGGTGCTCACCGACTTCGGGCTGGCCACCGTGGACGGCGGGGACGGCGCGCTGACCCGGGACGGCGTGGTGCTCGGCTCGCCGCAGTACGTCTCGCCGGAGCGGGCCGCGGACGGCTCGTCCACCGTCGAGTCCGACCTCTGGTCCCTGGGCGCCACCCTGTACGCCGCGGTGGAGGGTCGGTCGCCGTACCGCCGACCGACCACAATGGCCACCCTGACCGCGCTGGCGGTGGCGCCGCCGGATCCGACCCGACTGGCCGGTCCGCTCCGCCCCGTGCTGGCCGGGCTGCTCCGCCGCGACCCCCGGCAGCGGCTGACCGCCGACGAGGTCGAACGGCTGCTGCGCCGGATCACCGATCCGCCGCCCCGGTCCGGCCGGCATCCGTTCGCCCTGGCCCGCAGCCTCGCCCGGCGGCCACCGACCCCGCCGACCGCCGACCGGCCGGTTCCCGAGGAGGCCCCGGCCGACCCGCCGGTCGAGCGGCCGCAGCCGAGCCGTCGACGGCCGCCGAACCAGCGCCCGCAGCCCGACGAGCGACCGCAGCCGAACCAACGGGCTGCCGGGGACCAGTCGCCGCGACCGACCCACCGGGGCCGGCCGGACCAGTACGCCGCACCGGACCGCTCGATCAATCCGGCCGGTCCGGCCGACCTCGCCGCTCCGGGCGGCCGGCCGGGGCCGGCCCGCGCGGGGGTTCCGGGCCGGGCCGGTGTGCCGGGGCGGGCCGGGGCGCGGCCGGAGCGGCAGCCGCACCCGGTGTCGGGTGCGCGGCGCGGCCCGGAGCGGCAGCCGGACCACGACCGGCCGGAACCGCCGGGCCGGAACCGGCGTCGGCGGCGTCCCGGCGGGCGGGTCTGGCGGATCGCGGCCACCGCGCTGGCCCTGACCCTGCTGGCCGGGCTCGGCACCGAGTTGACGCTGCGGGCCAAGCGGGCCGGCGAGAGCCCGCCCGACACACCGGGTAGCCGGCCGATGGCCGAGGTGGTCGGCGCGTTCCCGTGCGCGCCGCCGCCGGAGCGGACCGTACCGGTGACTGCCGCGCCGCGCCCGCCGGAGGAACGCTTCGGACTCGTCGACAACTGGACCTGGTACACCGACGCGTCCGGGTTCCGGATCGCCGTGCCGATCGGCTGGCAGCGCTACACCGACGGCGGAGTGGTCTGCTTCCGGGAGCCGGTGGCCGGCACCGGGCGGATGCTCAGCATCGATCCGAGCACCCCGCCGACCCGGGACGGCGAGCGGTACTGGCTCGCGGAGGAGCGGCGGCTGACCGGCGCGGGCCTGCTGGCCGGGTACGAGCAGGTGGACATCGGGCCGCTGGACATCCGGGCCGGTGGGGCGATCTGGGAGTGCCGGTGGACCAACAAGCGCGGCGACCGGGTACACATCGCCCGGATGCTGATCAACACCTCGCCCGGCCGGGCGTACACCGTCTCCTGGCTGACCCGGGAGTTCGACTGGGGCGTGAACCAGAGCTACCTGCGGATGGTCCAGACCAGCTTCCGGCCGGTCGACTGAGCGGAGCCGTACCCGGGCCGGGCGACACGCCGGAGTCCACTTGCCGACACGGTTTCCCGGTGCCGCCGCGCCGCCCCGAGTGCCGCGGCACGTACCGGCGCACACCCCGGCTGACCTGGCCGGCGATCCGTTCCGGACACGCGTTCGCGCACACCGGAACGATGCGGTGGATCCGACCGTGACGTCGGCGACACCACTGTGGATCAAACGGTGATTGCCTCGCGATCCCCGGTTTGACACAGTGTCGCCAGCCGTGAGGGATGTACCCGGGGGAGGATGCACGACGATGATGGGGCCATCCCATGCGCTGTCCGGTGCCGCGGTCTGGTTGGCCGGGTCCTGGGGGCTGGACTACTTCGCCGGCTACGAGCAGTCGCCGCTGGCGATCGCGGTCGGCACGGCGGTCTGCGCCGGCGGGGCGCTCTTCCCCGACCTCGACATGTCCGGCAAGGTCACCCGCAACCAGGGTGGTGCGACCGTCGCCCGTACGTTCGGCGTGGTGTCGCTCTTCTTCGCCGAGGTGATGGAGAAGATCTCCCTCGGCGTCTACCACGCCACCAAACTGAGCAAGGATCCGCACCGGAACAACGGCCACCGCACGTTGACCCACACGCTGCCGTTCACCTTCCTGGTCGGCTGGGGCACCACCGCGCTCTGCACCGCGTACGGCAAGTGGGCAGTGATCGGCATCCTCTTCTTCATGATCGGTCTGGCGCTGCGCGGGCTCTTCGACGAGTGGGCGAAGCGGGCCGGCTGGGTGATCGTGACGATCGTGTCGCTGGCGGCGGCGTACTTCACCTTCCTGCACCTGCCCGGCGACCGGGGCTATCCGATGCTGGGGCTGGCGGTCGGGGTCGGCTGCTTCGTGCACATCATGGGCGACATCATCACCAGCAACGGGGTGCCGATCCTCTGGCCGGTGCCGATCAAGCGGCGGATGTGGATGATGATCGGCATCCCGAACAAGATCGCCGTCAAGGTGGGCGGCAAGGTGGAGACGATCGTGCTGCGCGGTGCCTTCACGGTGATCTCGATCCTCTCCACACTCGGCCTGGTCGCACCCTCCGTACTCCGGCGGTTCAACATCGAGGTCTGAGCCGCCCGCGCCCGGTCCGGACTCCGGCGGTCCCGGATTACGGGTCAGAGTGCCGGGGCGAGTCCCACCAGGCGGGCGCTCTCGTCCCGGAGCCGGTCGCAGCGCGCGGCGTCGGTGGTGTGCGGTGCGGCGGCGCACCGGCCTCGATAGCGCACCGGAGGCGGCCGGCGACGGCCGCCTGAGCGGGTCGACCGGTGCGGATCGACCCGCTCGGGAGGTGGCCGGGCCACCGGTGCGTTCACGCCGACGGCCGCACGGATCCAGACTGCCCTGGACTCAGCCAGTGCCCTGAGCCCAGACGGGCGCCCTGGACTCACGGCGGCCTGGACTCAGCCGGCGGCCTGAACTCAGACGGCGACCCGCTGGGCCGGGACCGGGACGGTCAGCCCCCAGGCCGCGAGCAGTTCCGGGGTGTTCGCCCGGCTGCCGTCCGCCACCGTGTCACAGGCGATGTCGACGATCTCGTCCTTGTGGGCCATGAGGTACGGCCGGGCGCCGACGTCGGCGTTGGCCAGCGCCGCGATGCCGGGCCAGTGCCGGCGGCCGAAGAGCATGGGATAGCCGCGCAACCCCTCGTAGGTGGCGCATACCAGGGCCTCCGGATAGGGCAGCGCCGCCACCCGGCGTACCGCCGCCTCGGTCAACCCCGGCATGTCCACCGGGACCACCACCACCGCCTCGACCCGCCGGTCCGGTACGGCCTCCAGCCCGAGCCGGATCGACGAGCCGATTCCGGTGCCCCAGGAGCGGTTCACCACCACGGTCGCCCCGGAGAGGTCGGCGGTGGCGCGTACCTGTTCGGCCGCGGCCCCGAGGACCACGACCAGCGGCCCGCAGCCGGCCGCACGCATCGTGTCGAGTACCTGGTTCACCAGGGGTCGCTCTCCCTGGTGCAGCAACGCCTCCGGGCCGCCGATCCGGCGTCCCCCGCCCGCGGCGATGATCATTCCTGCGATCCGACTCAGCGCCATCACCTTCCGCCGGTCGCGCGACCCCCGCCGCGCGCACAACGGTCCCAACGAGCGGGCGCCGCCCAGGTATCGGCACTAATCGGACCAATTCGCAACTATGCCGCATTTGCATAACAGTCCACCACCGAGACGTCCAGCGGGAACCGCACCGGGGTCTCGCCGAACAGCAGCCGCCCGGCCTGCGCCGCCGCCTCGTGCACCAGCGCGGTCACCTGGTCGGCCTGCTCCGCCGGACAGTGCACCAGCACCTCGTCGTGCTGGAAGAAGACCAGCTCGGGACGGCCCGCCCCGGCCTCGGCGCCGAGCCCGGTCAACCCGTTGCGCAGCCCGGCGAGCAGGGTCAGCGCCCACTCCGCCGCCGTCGCCTGGATGACGAAGTTGCGGGTGAACCGGCCCCGGGCCCGCGCGGCGGCCCGGGCCCGCGGCCCGAACGGGTCGACCGCGGCCGACTCCACCACCGGCCCCTCGCCCTCCTCCGACTCCCGCACCGAGACCGAGGCGGGTGGACAGGTACGCCCCAGCCAGGACCGGACCAGCCCGCCACCCTCGCCGGTCCGGGCCGCCGCCTCGACGTACTCGAAGGCGGTCGGATAGCTGCGGCGCAGCACCGCCAGCGCGGGGATCGCCTCGCCACCGGTCTGGCCGTACATCGCGCCGAGCAGGGCCAGCTTGGCCCGGGCCCGGTCACCTCCGAAGCTCTCCCGGGCCAGCGCGGTGTAGAGGTCACCCGCGCCACCGGCGGCGGCGAGCCGGGCGTCCCCGGAGACCGCCGCCAGCACCCGGGGCTCCAACTGGCCGGCGTCGGCGACCACGAACCGCCAGCCCGGATCCGCCAGCACCGCCCGCCGGACCACCTTCGGGATCTGCAACGCGCCGCCACCCCGGGTCGCCCACCGCCCGGACACCACTCCGGCCGGCACGTACTCCGGACGGAACCGGCCGTCCCGGACCCAGGCGTCCCGCCAGGTCCAGCCGTGCGCCGTCCAGATCCGGTAGAGCTCCTTGTATTCGAGCAGCAGCGGAACCGCCGGATGGTCGATCCCGCGCAGCACCCAGGCCCGGGTACTGGGCAGGTCGTGGCCGGCCCGGGCGAAGGCCCGGAGCAGCTCGGCGGGCGACTCGGCGTGCAGGTGGCGTACCCCGAAGGCGGCCGCGATCCGCGCGGAGAGCTCCGCCAGCCGGCGCGGCGGCCCGCCCACCGGCGACGGCTCGCCGAGCAGGTCGACCAGGAGCGCGTCGTGCACGTCGGCCCGCCACGGCAGTCCCGCCGCGCCCATCTCGACGGCGATCAGCGCACCCGCCGACTCGGCCGCGACCAGCAGCCGGAACCGCCCGGGATGCGGCGTCGCCGCGATCCGGGCCTGCTGGTCGGCGTAGACCCGGAGCAGCGCGTCGAGGCCGAGTGGCGGCGGCCCGGGCGCCACGTCGAAGAGCGCGGCCTGGCCGTCGCCGGGCGGTGCGGCGGCCCGGGGCGGCGGATCGGCCGGCACCGGCGCACCGGTCAGCCGGGCGAACGCGGCGGCCAGGCCGCGCGGCTCGCCCCAGCGCCCGTCCTGGCCGAGCAGCAGTGCCTCGGTCAACTCGACGTCGTGGCAGCGCTCCACCCGGACGCCCCGGCGCAGCAGCCCTGGATAGATCGCGGCGGTGGAGGCCCAGACCCAGCGCGGCGGGTCGAGCCGCTCCCGGGCGGTGATCGCCGCGCCGAGGTCGGGGACCCGTTCGGCAGGGCCGGCGGGCCGGCCGTCCGGATGCAGCGGCGCGAGCCGGCCCCCGTCGCCCTCCTCGTCCCGCACCACCGCCACCAGCACGCCGACGATTCTGCCCGCCCCGACCGACATCCCCGGCGGCCCGGGTGAGCTCGGGCCGGGCCGCCGCTACCCGGCGGGCCGCAGCCAGCGACGGACGGCATGCCGGGATAGCGGCGATGGCACCCCATAGACTGAACCTTTTTCAACCTGGACCGCGCGGCGCTCACGCACCGCGTCCGACCTTGCGGTCCGCCGGACCGCAAGGGGAGGTTGAAAAAGGTTCACTTGTTATGCCCGATTGCCCAGAAAGCGCAACGCCGAATGGTCCGGGTGCGGCCGGAACTCCGCCGATCATGGGCCGGTCAGCGGCATGCCGGCGGCACGAGGACGCCGCGCGGCACGCTCCGGCGAGCCACCGACGTGGCACGACTCCACCGGTCAACCCGAGCGGCGCGCTGGCCGGACTGACCCGAAACCTGCCGGTACGCCCCCTCCGGGCTGCTGGTGACCTACCTCATAAAGCGATACGCTGAGTCCTTCAGAATCAGCCCCATCGTGATTGAGCGGGGGAGCCTCAGCCGAGGCGGTGCGTGCTGGTGCCCCTAGACGCCGCCCTCCAGGAGGTTCGACAGGAGGGCACAGGGTGTCACAGGAGCGGCCGACTGAGTGGGACGTCCCACTGGGCGACCGAACCCTCGCCGTCGAGACCTCGGGGGACGCGAACGGGTTTCCCGTTTTCCTGATGCACGGAATGCCCGGCAGCCGCAGTGGCCCGAAACCCCGGAGCATGATCCTCCACCTGCTCGGCATCCGGTTGATCTGCTATGACCGGCCCGGCTACGGCAGATCCACCCGCCACCCCGGGCGCCGGGTCGTCGACGCCGCACTGGACGTGCAGGCGGTGGCCGATCATCTTGAGCTGGACGAGTTCGCTGTCGTGGGCCGGTCCGGCGGCGGACCGCACGCCCTCGCCTGCGCCGCCAGCGACCTGTTCACCGGCCGGCTGACCCGGGTCGCGGTGCTGGTCTCCCCGGCACCCTCCGACGCGGCCGGCCTGGACTGGTACGACGGGATGGCTCCCTCCAACGTCCAGGCGTACCGGGAGGCGACGTCCGACCGACGCAGGCTGATCGAGTCGCTGACCATCCGGGCCGACCGCACCCGGCGGGACCCGTCGAGCGTCGTCAACTTCATCGACGGCGAGTTGAGCGCCGCCGACCGCAACGTGGTCGAGGATGTCGCACTGCGCCGGCTGCTGACCGAGAGCTACGCGGAGGCGGTGCGGTTCGGCGCCGACGGGTGGATCGACGACGCGCTGGCGCTCAGCCGGGACTGGGGCTTCGACCTCTCATCGATCAAGGTGCCGGTCCGGCTCTGGCACGGTGCCGAGGACAACTTCTCGCCGGTCGCGCACACCCGGTGGCTCCAGTCGCAGATCCCACACGCGGAGGTCGATGTGCAACCCGGGGTGGGACATTTCGCCGCCGTGCAGATCCTGCCGGACATCCTCGCCTGGCTCGCCCTCCCCGAGCCGGAACTGGTCGACCTCGGCCGGGGCGGTCCAGCCTGACCCGAGCGGCCCACGGCCCGGCCGGGCGGGGTCCGACACCCCTTCCGCGACCGGTGACCGGCGACCGCAGATCAGATCGGTGTCGATCCCGCACCCCGTCGGGCAGGGCCGCCGATCAGAACGGGTGCGGATCCAGCACCCGGTCGAGCAGCGTCCGCCGCCCCAGCGTCCGCACGTCCGGATGGCTACTGCCGAGCCGCTCGGTCAACTCCGCCAGGGCCGCCTCGAACTCCTCCGAGCCGGAGTCCGGCTCCCGCAGGTTGCGGATCAGGGCCAGGTTGGCCGCACCGCGCAGCGTGTCCGGGTGCTCGGGGAGGAGCGCCGTACGCATCACCTTGTGCAGGTTCTCCACCAACTCGAGCGCACCCGGGAGATCACCGGTCTCGGCCTTGCCGACCGCCAGGTTCATCTGGGCGGCGAGCAGGAACGGATGCTCGGGGTGCAGCATCTCGGCCAGTCCGCTCACGGCCGCCTGCGCCGACCTGCGGGCGGCCTCCCGGTCGCCGCGCGCCCGGGCCGCCACCGACAGGTTGTTCTCGCAGATCAGCATGTGCGGGTGGCGGGTGTCGAGCAGCTCCTGGTAAGCCGCCTGCACCGCTCGCAACTCCTCCTCCGCCTCGGCGACCTGGTGCAACGCCAGCCGGTTTGTCGCCCGGCTCAGCCGGGCCGCCAGCGTGTCGGGACTGTCGTCGCCGAACGTCATCCGCAACATGTCGTACGCGGCGTCGAGCAGCCGGCCCGCCTCGACCGCCTGGCCGACCGTCCGCAGCGCCACCGCCAGGTTCACCTGTGCGGTCAGCGTGGCCAGCGCGTTCGGCCCGGACAGGCTCCGGTAGCCCGCCAGAGCCTCCTGCGACTGGCTCAGCGACCGCTGGTAGTCGCCGGTCTCCCTGAGGTCACGGGCCAGGTTGACGGCGGAACCGAGCGTCCAGTGGTTGTTGCGGCCCAGCATTACCCGGCGCCGCTCGAACACCTGGTCGTCGAGGCGCTGCGCCTCCCTGATGTTGCCGGCCAGCCGCATCGACGCCGCCAGGTTGTTCAGCGCGGTGAGCGTACGCGGAAAGTCCTCGCCGAAGTCGCGCGACCACATCCGATGGGTCTGCTGGTCCAAGGCCAGTGCCTCGCCGTACCGGCCCAGACCACGCAGGTCACCGGCGAGGCCACCGGCGGTCATCAGCGCGTCGGCGTGCGTCTCGCCGAGCAGTTCCCGCTGCTCGGCGAGGGTCATCTCGTCGTACGCGTGGGCGTCCTTGAAGTGGCCCTGGGAGCGCAGGATGTTACCGAAGTTGAACCGCAACCGCAGCAGTGGCGGACGGAGCATCTCGGGTACGGCCGGATCGGTGCTCTCCTCGATCCGGGCGGTCCACGCCGCCAGGATCCGCTCGGCCAGCTCGCGGGCCTGGTGGAGTACGCCGCGCAGCCAGATGTAGCGGACCCGCTCGACCAGCAGATCCAGCACGGCCGGGTCGTCGGAGTCGAGCGCCGCCTGCATGGCCTCCTCGGACTCCTCCAGGTGCGGCCAGAGTAGCTGGAAGCGGTCCCAGTTCTCTGCCACGTCGACATCGCTGTCCGGCCGGGCCGCGGCCAGGGCACTGATCACCTGCTGCCGGATGCTCTGCTGCTCCTGGCCGGTCATCCGTCGCTGGACGGCGTCCCGCAGCAACCGGTGCAGCTCGATCTGCTGGGCGCGGGTGTCGAGCCGCAGCAGCGCCAACCGGTTGGTCCGCTGGATCAGCTTCGCGGCGCCCGACCGGCTCGGCACCGACGGATCGGCCTGCCGCAGCAGCTCCCCGATGCCCTTGCTGTTGAGCAGCTCGATGGAGACCTTCACCGACAGCACCGAACAGATTTCCAGCAGCCGGTAGGCGCCCGGCGAGTCCTGCTTGAGCCGGTCCAGGGACGGGCCCCAGGTGTCCAGTGAGGTGCCCTGCTCGGCCAGCTGCACGAGGTAGTCGTCCACCGTGATGCCACTGTCGGCGAGGTAGGCACCGGCGGGGGCCAGCGCGATCGGCAGGTCACCGAGCGCCTCGGCGACCCGGTCGGCGTCCCGGTGGGAGATGTCGGGCGCCCGGCGCTGGAGCTGCTCGATGCTCTCGGCCCGGCTGAACGGGCTGATCTCGATCGTCTCCGCGCCCTCCTCCCAGGTCTTCTCCCGGGCGGTGATGATGATGTGGCCCCGACCGCCCTGCGGCAGGAAGTCCTCGATCTCGCGGTAGTCGGCGACGTTGTCGAAGACCAGCAGCCAGCGCGGGTACCGGTCGCCGCGGACCAGCGTGTCGAGCACCTGGCGAATGGCGGCCGGGACGTTCGCCTGCTCCGGCAGGCCCATCCGCTCACCGAGCTCGACCAGCTGGGTGTCGATGAAGATCTGCGGATCGGCCTCGATCCAGAACACCAGGTCGTACGCCGTCCGGAACCGGTGGACGTACTCCAGGGCGATCTGGCTCTTGCCGACCCCGCCCATCCCGTGCAGCGCGACCAGCGAGTAACCGCGGCTGGTGCCGGAACGGAGCAGTTGCCGCAGCGTGCGCAGATTCTCGTCCCGCCCGGTGAACTGCACGTTGGCGACCGGCGTCTTCTGCAACTCCGGTCCGGCGCCCGGATAGCGGGCCACGGTCGCCGCGTTGGCGTCGTCGGCGGCCGACGCCACCCGCCCGACCAGCCGCAGCAGGCTCGCCACCGCGTCGCTCGCCTTCGTGACCCCGGTCAGGAAGACCGACGTTTCGGGCAGGAACTCGGGCAGCGACCTGACGTCGTCGACGTACACCGCGAGCGGGGCACCCGAACCGGGGGTCTCCGCCGGTGGCAGGGAGTCCAGCGCGCTCTCCGCGTAGGCGGTCGAGACGATGGTCAGCGTCCGGATCGGCGAGCTGTCCCGGCCCGGGCTCCCCTCCCTCGACCAGACGTCGACGGCGCCGATCCCGGCCGGTCCGAGTACCCGCTCGATCCACTCCGCCCAGACCTGGTCCTTCGGCGAGTACCGCAGCAGGATCTCGCCCTGCGGCAGGAACCTCTTGCGCTCGAACTGGGACCGCAACTGGTCCCGCAGGACGTCCTCCATCCGGGGCAGCGACCGGACCTGGCCCTCCGTGATGGCCGCGGTCAGCCGCTCGTACGCCGAGAGCATCGCCCGGTCGGTGCCGAACGTCGCCAGCGTCTCCTCGTACGCGTAGTAGGCCACATAGGGGACCTCGACCTCGGCCCAGTAGTCACGCCGGTCGGCCTCGGTCAGCCCGGCGGGCAGGCCCGCGAACCGGTGCATGGCGAGCGCGCGGCCGGCGTTGGCCTTGTCCTGTTCGGCCGGGTCGACCCGCATCGGAGCCGGCAGCACCCGGATCCGCCGGTTGACGTACCGCTTGGTGACGTCCCGGGCGACCCGCGCCGCGCCCTCGATTCCCTGGTCGCTGAGGGTGAAGCAGTCGACCAACACGTCCGGCAGGTGGATGGTGCAGATGCTCGCCACGTCGCTCAGCCCGGTCCGGCTGTCGATCAGCGTGTAGTCGTAGTTGCGCCGCATGTCCTCGCGCAGCGCGTCGATGAACGCCGCCCCACCCAGTCCGTCGTAGAAGACGTCCCAGTCCAGGCCGCTGATCCCGGCGGCGTAGTCCTGGTTCTGCCGGCCCGCCGAGAGGAAGTCGAGGCTGCCCCCGCCGGGGAAGGTGTAGTTCAGCGAGAAGGCGAAGTGTTGTACCCGGGCGAACTCCGCCTCCCAGCCCGCGGGCAGGAACCGGATCTTCGGTACGCCGTCGGCGTCCTTCGCCGAGGCCTGGGTCTCGAACCCGCGGATCATGTCGATGACCCCGCCGGTGCCGACCAGCACGCTCAGGTCGATGAACGGGTGATAGAACCGGTGCAGGCCGGGCGATTCCAGATCCCAGTCCGCGACCAGGACCTTCTTGCCGTTCGCGGCGAGGATCCAGGCCACGTTGGCCAGTGCCATGGTCCGGCCGGTGCCACCCTTGAACGAGTAGAACGTGACCACCTGGCCGTTGCGTTCGTCAGTCATCGTTCCTCTTCCGTGCCTGCGGGGATATCGCCCGGCGGTTCGGGGCGGCCGAGCTGTGGGCGCCGGACCCGGGGCCGGTCCGGCGGAAGGACGGGAGCGTTCTTGAGGTACTGCCGGCGTGCCTCGGTCACCAGCTCCGGCATGATCTGCACGAACTCCGGGAGCTGGCCGACCCGCTTCGCGGGGGGCCGGTTCGCCGCGCCGAGCATCCGGGCGACCCGGTCGGCGAACCGGGTGCCCACGGTCGCGGTGTGCGGATCGCCCTCGTTCAGCACCACCAGCGGGATCACCCACCGGGGCAGGCGTTTGAGGACGAGCGCCAGGTCGTGCTCACCGGCGCTGTCGCTGACCACCCACGGGTCGATGAGCAGGACCGAGGGGCAGCGGACCATCGCGTCACCGGCGTCCGCGAAGCTGGTGACGTGGGTGGCCAGCCCCAGCCGCTCGGCGGTGCTGGCCACGTATTTCGCGGCGGGTAGCGCCTGGTCCTGCCCGAACGGGCGCCACTGCTCGCTCCGCTCGGTGTAGACCCCGGGCTCCCGGTCCGGCGGCGCCTCGGCCAGGGTCGGTGCGGCGACGACGACCACGAACTGGGCGTCCGCCAGGGAGGTGTGCTGCGCCTCGGCCACCCTGGGCACCCGGGAGGGCGGCAGCGGGTAACGCTGCGCGATCTGCGTGACCTCCGCCGCGAGCCGGCCCAGGATCTCCTGGTACGCGGCGCGGTAGCTGGCGAGCATGCAGAGCGCCCGCAGGCCGTTCTCCGCGTACCCGGGGACGTCGCCGGCGAGTTCGAGCGCCTCGCGGGTCTCGGCGCTCTGGTCCCAGGACGGCAGCGGGATCCAGAGCACCGGGATGATGTGCCGGTATTTCTCGGCGATGGGGGACGCCTTCAACCGGCGGCGGAACGACTCCAGTTCGTCGAGCGGCCAGGAGTTGCTGAGGTAGGCGGGCGAGTAGAGCGGTACGAAGACCTGGGTGTTGCCGAGCGCCGCGGTCAGCGCCTCCTCCCAGTCCGCGCCGGAGTGCAGTTGTGCGTCGAAGAACCCGACCTGCCGCCCGTCGGCGGCGGAGATCCGGCTGCGGATCGCCGCCGACAGGTCGTCGAAGAAGACCTTCACCCACTTGTCGGGATCGAGCCGGGGATCCTCGAGCATCGGCGCGGAGTGGGCGTAGCTGAGGAAGAAGTAGGTGCCGTCACCGATCGCCGCCGCTGCCGCCGCGCCGCTCCCGGTCATGTGCCCCTCCTGGAGAACTTCCGGGCAATTCCGCCGGGTGTGGTCAGGACCCGCGGCTCGACCCAGTGCGATCGGGACAGTTCGACGATGCGCTGCGCGAGTTTCCAGAGCACCACGTCGCTGGCCGGGTCCTTCATCGAGAGCAGGCCGTAGAGGCCCTCCTGGTGATAGGTCGGGACCAGGTCCTCGTCCGGGGTGCCGTCCGGGGAGAACCGCTGGACATAGTTCGGCGGCTCGCAGGAATCCGCCGGGGTCCAACTCACCGGCAGTATGCAGGTCTCGTTGCTGGGCCGGCCGTCGCGGCGTACGACGGTGCGGCTGGCGAAGAGATTCCACTCCCGCGCGCACCACTCACTGTCCAGATAGGCCGGAGACAGCAACGCGACGAAGACCTGGCAGGTGCCGACGGCCTCCAGCAGGTCCGGGGTCCACCGCTCGCCGCCGCGCATGTTCCGGTCGATGTAACCGGGGTCCGCGCCGGTCGGCCGGCTCACCAGGGCGTTTACGTGAATCGACAGCTCGGAGAAGAGTCGCAGCGCATTGGTGTTGGCCTCCCGCCGGCCTCCGGGAGTGCGCCGCGGCGGCTTGATGACGGCGTAGCTGACAAAGAACAGTGGAGCGAGTGGATCGTCCACCACCCGGCCGTCGTCCAACTGCCGCTCTCCTGCCGTCGACCATGCGTCACCCCACACCCGTCGCCCAAGGTAAGCACACGGGTACCGGCCGGTCTATCCAGCTTTACGGTCGGCGGTGCTCCGCCATCCAGCTTGTCGCGAAATCGACCGTAGCGCGAAGATCCAGAAGCCGCGCCGCCGCGGCACCGACCGGGCCCCGACCGACCGGCAGACTGGTCTCGATCGCCGCACCGATCCGGGGAAAGTCGCTCATGTCGAGCACCGGCGCGCGGAAGTCGCACCGCTCCCGCCGGCCATTCGCCAGCACGTAGCAGCGGTACACCCGCTCCGGTGGCGGGCCCGCCGGCCGGCGGGCGTCGGGACGGTACTCGGCCAGGTGCAGCGCGGTGCACCTGTCGTAACCGACGCCGAGCAGCAGTACGGCGGCGCCGGCGTCGTAGAGGCGGCCGAGTGGGGAGCGTTCCCCGAGGTGACAGTCGAGGTCGTGGGTCTGCGTGAACTCCACCGCGCGCCGGCCGAGGGCGGCGAAAGACGTGATCGGGTGCCCGCTGCGCGCCGCACCCGGCTGTCTGCGCAGGTGTTCGGCGAAGACCCCCATCCCCCCCGAGGGCGTGGTCGCCGGGTCGAACCCGGGCATCCGGGCCTCGTACCCGGCCCGCCCCGCCGCGTCCAGCCGCTCGGTGGCGGCGCGGAACGCGGGACCGGTCGTGGAGTTGCCGGCCGTCTGCGCCGGTACGACCACCGTCGCCTCCGGGCCAGCCACCCGGCGCAGCGCGGCCAGCAGGGTCGCCGGACCGCCCGGCACCGGCCCGATCCGCCGCATCGAGCAGTGCACCAGCACATCCTGGCCGGGTCGTACGCCGATCGCGGCCAGGTCGGCGGCGAGCCGCTCGGTCTGGCGGGGATCGGCGTGCGTGGTGCGGGTCGCCGGGTCAGCGCTCATCGGGCCAGGAGTGCAGGGTCTCACCCATCTGCCGGACGAACCGTTGCCCGTGCTCCGTGAGGGCGCCGGTCCCGGCGAGCCTGTCGATCGCTCGTGCCGTCCACCCGTGGTACCGGCGGTAGTGTTCCCCGGCCTCGGCGCCCGGCCGGGCCCGCCAGATGTCGGCGATGGCCAGATGGGCGTAGGTGCCCTGGAGCGCGCCCTCCAGCGGTCGCGGCGCGTCCCGCCACGGCACGCTCAGCCGCCCCGGGTACGCCGGGTCGAACAGGACGGTGAGGTCCAGCAGGGCGCCGAGCTTCACGTGCTGGAACTCGTGCACCAGCAGCACGGCCAGCGCGTCGGGATCGGCGGCGACGGTGCCGACCGCTCCGAAGGCGTCCCGGGAGGTGGCGCTGCGCAACCGGCCGGTGGAATCGGTCCGCAACGGTGTGACGGCGCGCAGGCCGGCCCGCAGGCCCGGCGCCTGACCGGGCACCTCCCGCTGGATCCGGGCCCACGCGACGGCCAGCGACCGCTGCCAGGACGCCAGCGCCGCCGGGTCGAGCCGAGCCGCCGCCGGCCACTCGTAGCAGTCCCGGTACGGGTCGAGATCCTCGACGAGGATCTCCCAACCGTCCAGCCCGGCCCGGCGTACCGGTCGCCAGGCGGCCGGCGGCGGCGCGTGCCCGGCCGGCGGCACAACGACGGCCGAGGGCCCGGCGCGGGCGGTGAAACCGCCACCGGCGATGGACAGCAGCGCGCTCCGCTCCCCCGGTTCGTCGAGTGCGAGCGCACCGAGGCCCGGCAGGTGGACCAGGCCGGACCGGACCGGCACCTCGAGGTCGGCGACGACGCCGGCCCGGATCGCCACGGCTGCCGCCACCCCGGCCAGGTGCGCCCGCTCGGAGGTCTTCCCGGCCCGGTGCGTGAGGCACTGCCGCGCCCAGCGCCGCAGGTAGGGGTGGGCGAGGGTCGCCGACACCGCCTCGGCCGCCTCCTCGTCGAGCCGGGCGAGCAGCTCCCAGGCGCTGGCGGTCGGGGTACCGGCGACCCGGTCGGCCAGCTCGACCAACAGCCCCCGGACGTATCCGAGCTGGGCGGCGGCGAGCCGCCGCAGGCTGGTCATCGAGCCGTGGCCGGCGCCGAGGTCTTCGAGCAGATCGCCGGTGGGCAGGCCGTCGAGCAGCAGGTCCCCGCGCGGGCCGGTCGGGACGGCCACCCCGGTCGGCGTCGCATCGGTCGCCGTTTCCCGGTTGATCGAAATGATCAGCTCCTTCAGGTCGGCACAGTAGACGGACGGATTGTCGAATCCGCCGACGTCGGAGTAACGGTGCGCCCGGAGCCCGCCGCCGCACTGCGCGACGACGGGGCACTGCCGGCAGGTCCGGCAGAGCCCGGACAGACCCCGTTGGCTGCCGACGAACTCCGGATGGGCGAGCACGGCGTCCGCTGGATGCTGGAAGACATCCAGCCCGATCCCGGCAGCGCCGTCGTACGCGGTCTTCATCGAGTCGGCCAGTTCCCAGGCACCGTCCGTCTCCACCACCGCGAGGTCCGCCGGGTCGAGCCCGACCGACTCGGTGCCGCTGCGCCCACCCGCCGCCGTGGCGATCAGCGAGTCGAAGAGCCGGATCTCGACCGGCCTGCCGTCCCGGACCCACCGACGGTAGATGCGCAGCAGCCAGTCGGCGTACGGGGTCGCCGTGCCATCGGGCCGCGACGGCGGGGCGTTCCAGGTGGCATGCGGCAGCAGGAGGTCGATCCGGGGCGGCGCCTCGGCCAGCAGTGCCTCGTACACCCGGATCGGGTCGTTGCGCACGTCGATGGTGCAGAGGATGCCCGCGTAGCTGTGGCGGTATTCCGGGCGGCGCAGTAGGGCCAGCGCCCGGCGTACCGGCGCATGGCTGCTCGCCCCGCCCGCGAAGCGCCGGTGCCGGTCGTTGGCGGCGGCGTCGCCGTCGAGCGAGATCCCGACCCGTACGCCGTGCGCCGCGAACAGGTCGCACAGGCGCGGGGTCAGCAGCACCCCGTTGGACTGCATCCGCAGGTCGAGCTCGGCCACCGGCTCGATGGTGGCGCGCAGCCGGTTCAGCACCGCCGCCAGCCTGACCGGGCCGAGCAGCAGCGGCTCACCGCCGTGCAGCACCAGATGGATCCGCCGGAGTCCGTGCTCCCGGGCGTGCTCGGCGATCCGGGTGGCGGCGGCCCGCACGGTCTCCGGGGCGATCTCCCGAGGCCGCTCGCGCCAGCTCTGGTCCGCGTGCTGGTAGACGTAACAGTGGTCGCAGGCCAGGTCACACCGGCTGTGTACCTTGAGGACATACTGGCTCAGCCCGCGCGGCCGTACGTCGGAGTGGCCTCGCGCGGTGGGCCTCACGCGATCAGATCGACGATTGGAACGCTGCCACGTCGACGGCCTCGGCGCGCTCGCGGTCGTCGACGATCCGCCGTACGACGGGGCGGACCTGGTCGGCGGAGAGCTGACGCAGCGGGGTACGCAGGATCGCGGTCAGGTCGGTGGACGTCTGCTGGGCCTCGACGGGTGCGGCATGGGCCACGACGGGTTCCCCCTCAATGCCGGTGACGCGGGCGGCGCGGTCGTCGGAGCGACGAACCTCACTCCATTCAGTAGCATAGGGGCCACCCGTCGTCATGTCACCGGCCGTCGCCAGGGCGCCCGCCAACGCCGCGGCAGAGCCGGCAGCCGGCCGGGTCACGCCACGCGGTCGCCCTCGTCGCGCAGCCGGGCGTGCAGGTGTACGTCGTGCCAGCCGTCCGCGTGCCACCACGCGCCGCGCAGCGTCCCCTCGACCGCGAACCCGAGCTTGTCGGCCACCCGGCAGGACGCGCGGTTCGCCGTCGAGTGCCGCAGCTCCAGCCGGTGCAGCCCGAGGCGGTCGAAGGCCCACGCCTGTACTGCCCGTACCGCCCGGCCGGCGAGGCCCCGGCCGCGGGCGGCCGGCAGCACCCAGTACGAGATCTCGGCCGACGCCTGGTCCAGCCGGATCTCGCGCAGCCCCACCTGGCCGAGCGGCTCGCCGGTCCGCTCCGCCACCACGGCCCAGCTCGCGTCGGTCTGCGCCGCCCAGCGGGCCGGCCACTGCGCCGTCCACTCCCGCGCCTCGTCCTCGCTGTCCAACCGGCGCAGATGCCACCGCTGGATTTCCGGACAGTCGAAAGCGGCCCGCACGGTGGCGGCGTCGTCCACCCGCCACGGCCGCAGGGCCAGCCCGCCGCCGGCGGTGAGCCGGGGTTGGCGGATCGTGCGCAGCGAGTCGGCCGGCAGGACTGGCGGCACCAGCAGGGGCATCCGTCCATGATGGCCGAGCACCGGCACCGGCCCGGTGCCGGCGTACCCGTTCCGATGCAGGGACTGGCACGCGCCGCCGGCGCCGCCCGGTCCGTCGTCCAGCAAGCGGGCCCCGATCTCCTCGTGAGAGATCGGGGCCCGGTCTGGTGGGACGGCCCGCCGGTACGCGGCCGGCCGGGGAGTGTCGCGTCCGGTGGGCCGCGCTACTTGACCGCGCCGGCGGTGAGGCCGGACTGGATCTGCCGCTGGAAGATCGCGTAGACCAGGATCATCGGCAGGATCGCCATGGTCAGCGCGGCGAACAGCCCGGACCAGTCCGCCTCGTAACCGGCGTTGACCGAGATGTCGGCGATGCCCTGGGTGAGCACCCACTTGTCCTCGGCGTTGGAGAGCAGCACCAGCGGCAACTGGTACTGCGACCACTGCCCGATGATGTTGAAGATCCCGACGCTGATCAGGCCGGGCTTGGCCATCGGCAGCATCACCTGGAAGAAGAGCCGGGTGTGCGAGCAGCCGTCGATCATGCCCGCCTCGGCCACCGAGGTCGGCAGCGTCTTGAAGAACGCGGCCAGGAAGAAGACCGTGAACGGCAGCGAGTACGCGATGTAGACCAGGACCAGCCCGGTGTGCGAGTTGAGCAGGCCGAGGTTCTCCACCACGAAGAAGAGCGGCACCAGGGCCAGGAAGACCGGGAAGGCCAGCCCGGAGACGAAGAGGTAGTAGATCACCCGGTTGCCGACGAACTTGTAGCGGGCCAGCACGTACGCGGCCATCGAACCCAGCAGCATCGTGCCGAAGACGCCGCAGGAGACCACGATCACGCTGTTGACGAAGAACTTCCCGACCCGGGCCTGGGTCCAGGCGCGGCCCCAGTTCTCCCAGCGCAGCTCCGCCGGAAGCGTCCACGGGCTGCTGAAGATCTCCGCCGTGTTCTTGAACGAGGCCAGGAAGGTCCAGAGGATCGGGACGATCACGATCACCGCCCAGACCACCAGGGCGACGTGGCCCAGGCTGGACAGCAGTCGTACCTCGGACCTGACCTTACGGTCGCGGCCCTTGCCGGCCGCGCCGGCCAGCTTGCCTTCCCCCGGCCGGATCACCGGGCGCTCGGTCTCTGTCGTCATCTGGGGTCCCATCTCAGTACTCGATGCTCTCCCGCTTGGACACCCGCAGCATCAGCGCCGCGAACGTGATGGTCAGGAAGAACAGCGCCACCCCCATCGCCGAGGCGTAGCCGGCCCGGCCGTAGGTGAAGGCGTTGCGGTAGATCTCCATCGCGAGCACCGTGGTGGCCCCGTCCGGGCCGCCGCTGTCGATGGAGAGCACCGCGACGATGGCGAAGCAGTCGAACGCCGCGATGCCCAGATAGACCCAGGCCACCTGGAGGGTGTCCCAGAGCAGCGGAAGGGTGACCCGGAAGAAGAGGGTGACCTTGGTGGCCCCGTCGATCTCGGCGGCCTCGTAGATCTCGGTCGGGATGGACGCCATGCCGGCCGAGAAGAGCACCACGTAGAAGCCGACGCTCTGCCAGACCAGCACCGCGATGATCGACCAGAGGGCGAGGTTCGGGTTGATCATGAAGAAGACCGGCTCCAGCCCGATCTTCGTCAGCACGCCGTTGATCAGGCCGGACTCGTCCGGCCGGTAGACCATCTGGAACAGCACCGCGATGACCGCCACCGCCAGGACCTGGGGGAAGAAGAAGACCACCCGGTAGAAGGCGGACCCCCGGACCCCGACCCGCTGCCCGCCCCTGCTGCCGCCGCCGACGTTCAGCATGAAGGCGAAGAACAGCGCGATGGCGATGGTGATCAGCGGCAGGGCGAGCAGGATTATCCCGTGGTGCTGGACCGCCTTCCAGAAGGCCGTGTCGTTGAACAGCCGCTGGAAGTTCTCGAACCCGATCCACTCCGGCGTGCCGATGCCCCGCCAGTTCGTCATCGCGAGCTGGAACGCCTGGGCGTACGGCGCGATCACGAAGATCGAGTAGAGCGTGACCGGCAGGAAGAGAAAGCCGATCACGAACGGGTACTTGCCCTGCCGCATGATCACTCCATTCCGGTCAATCAGCGCGAGAACTTGGCGACGCTGCTGTCGGCCTTGATGGCGTCCGCGCGCTTCTGGATCCGCTCGGCCCACTGCTCGGCGGTGGCGCGGCCGAACATCAGTTCGTTGGTCGCCGTCCGGGCCTCAGTGTCCAGCTCCTTGTACCAGTTGTCGAACATCATGTTGAACACGTTCGCCCCGGCCGCCTTCAGCGCGGCCTGCGAGCTGGCCACGCCGGGCGGGAACGAGTAGCCCTCGCTGCCGGCCGGCACCACGGTGGCCGCCCCGACGGTCTCGGTGAAGCCCCGGGCACCCGCCTTGGAGAGCATCTGCCGCATGTACTCCATGCCGCCGCGCGGGTTCTTGCTCTTGGCCGAGACGAAGTACCCCTCGCCGCCGGCCGCCCGGATCGCACCGGCCGGCAGCTTGTCCCCAGCGGTCAGGCTCGGCACCGGCATGAGCTGGTACTCGAAGCCGGCCGGCGTGTCCTTCTTCTGCTCGTTCTCCAGCCAGTCGCCGCTGGGGTAGAAGGCGAGCTTGTACTGGTTCTGCCGGAGCTGCACGTCGGTGTGCTTGAGGCCCTCGAAGCTCTTGTCGCCGTACTTGGCGCCGATCTCGGCCCAGGCCTTGGCGGACTGGATCACCGCGTCGGCCTTCCAGGCGTTCGGCTCCAGGTTGTCGATGCTCTTCAGCACGTCCGGACCACCGACCTTCGCGGCCTGGGTCAGGATCACGTTCCACATGTAGTACGCCGCGTTCGCCCCGGCGTAGCCGAACGGGGTGATGCCCTTGGCCTTGATCTTGTCGCAGAGCGCGGTGAAGTCGGCCCAGGTGGTCGGTACGGTCCAGCCGTTGTCCTTGAAGAGCTTGCCGGAGTACCAGATGCCGTAGACGGTCGAGACGTAGTAGAGCACGAAGGGCTTGCGCGCCCCGTCCTTGGTGTTGAACATGCCCTGCTCGACCACGCCCGGGATGACGGTGTCCCGGACCTTCTTGTTCGGGTCGTCGACCGACGGCGCGTCCCACAGCTCGGTCAGGTCCTGGAGCTGGTTGTCGTTGACCAGGGCACCGAAGTCGAGGAACTTCTCGCCCGAGTTGTTGACGAACTCCGGCGGGTCACCGGCGGTGAACCGCGGCTGGAGCACCGTGGAGACCGCCTGGGTCGCCTGGTGCTTGATCTGCGCCTTCGGGAAGGCGGTCTGGTAGAGCTTCTCGTGCACGTCGGTGGCGTACTTCTCGCCGTAGCCACCGTTGAAGATGATCACCTCCAGCGCGGCGTCCTCCTTGACGCCGAGCGGGTTGGTGGCGCTCTTCTCTCCGGTCTCCTGCTCGGTACTGCCCTCGTCGTCACCACCGGTGGCGCAGGCGCCGAGCAGGCCCGCGGCGGGGATGGCGAACATCCCGGCGGCGGCGGCCCGGCGCAGCACCGTACGGCGGCTGGTGCCCAGCGCCGCCGGCAGGTCCGGCCCGGTCATGGTCGACGGATCAACGCGGTCCGACGCGTGGTCGGAGGTTGCGGACATCTTCATCTCCTCAGTTGAGAATCGGGTCGGGCCAGCCGGACGACTCCGGATGACCGGGACCTGCCAGCGGTGCGGTTACTCGTCCCCGCCAGGGACGATCGGGCCGGAGGCGGAACACGAGTACCTCCGCCCCGACGGGTCGGTGTCGGATGCGTGTCACGGCCGCGCCTCCTTGGTCGCCTTGTGCCCGCCCACCGCCCGGGCCGTCCGCTGGAACGCGGCGTGGGCCCGGTCGTGGGTGCGTTGGGCGACGGCGATGTAGAGCAGGTCGAGCACGACGAGCTGCGGATGCCGGGCGGAGAGCGCGTCCGGCCGGAAGGTGGTCGCCTGGCTGGCGGTGAGCAGCACGATGTCGGCCAGTTCGGCCAGCGGCGACCGGGGGAACCCGGTCAGCGCCACCGTGGTCGCGCCATGACTGCCCGCCTCGGCGAGGGTCTCGATGGTCTCGCGGGTCTGGCCGGTGTGCGAGATGCCCAGGGCGACGTCACCCTTGCGGAGCAGCGCGGCCCCGGCCAACCCCTCGTGTACGTCGTTCCAGGCCCACGCCGCCACGCCGATGCGGTGCAGGCTGAACTGCATCTCCTCGCCGACCAGCGCACTGCCGCTGGCGCCGAAGATGTTCACCCGGGCGGCTCCGGCGATCGCCTCGGCGGCCCGCCCGACCTCGGCCAGGTCCAGCAGCGCGGCGGTGTCGTGCATGGCCTGGGTGTCCGCCGCGATGATCTGGCCGAGCACCCGCTCCAGCGGGTCGGTCGGCTGGATCTCCCGGCCGATGTCGACGGTCCAGCCGGCGGTGTGCGCCCGGCCGGTCTCGGCGGCGATGCCGAGCCGCAGGTCGGCGTAGCCCTCGAAGCCCAGTGCCCGGCAGAACCGGGTGACGGTGGCCGGGGACGTGCCGCTGCGCTCCGCCAGCTCGACGATGGTGGCCCGGGCGGCGGCGGCCGGATCGCTGAGCACCTGCTCGGCCACCCGCTGCAGGGCACCGGTGAACTCGGTGAGTCGGGACCGGACCCGGACCAGCACGCTGTCCGCCGGTGAGAGCCCGGCGGCGGCCCGGCGGTCGGGCTCGGCGTCGACCACCGCGGTCCCCGCGATGGTGTCCGCCTCCTGCTCGACCATGGGCACGCCTTTCCGAAAAGGAAGTTAACTGTTAGTGGTAAAAGTTCTTACTAAGAGCCCCTCCTTGTCAAGACGATGGGTGAAGTTTTCAAACTGTTACCTGGGCCCGCCCTGGCGCCGGACGACCAGCGCTTGCCCCGGACAGCCGCACCGAGCAGCATGGACGCCGATCAACTCCGCAGGTGGAAGGTGGTTGCCGGTCATGTCCGACGGCATTGTGGTGGGGCTCGACATCGGCGGCACCTCGACCCGGGCCGCGGTGGTCACGCTGGCCGGGGAACGCCTCGGCGCCGGGCTGGGCGGCGGCGGCAACCCGACCAGCCACGGCGCCGACCGGGCTGCCGAACAGCTCCGGGTGGCGCTGACCGACGCCCTCGCCGAGATCGATCCGGGACTGGTCTGGGCCGGCGCCATCGGGCTGGCCGGAGCGGGCCGGCTGCTCGCCGATCCGGCTGGCCGGTTCGCCTTCGACCGGACCTGGCAGGAGGTCGGGCTGCGCTGCCGGTACGAGATCTTCGGCGACGCCCTCATCGCGTACGCCTCGGGCACCGCCGAGCCGGACGGCACGATCCTGATCGCCGGCACCGGGGCGATCGCCGCCGAGGTACGCGACATGGCGTTGGACCGGGTAGCCGACGGCCACGGCTGGCTGCTCGGCGACGCGGGCAGCGGCTTCTGGCTCGGTCGGGAGGCCGTCCGGCGGGCGCTGGCCGACCTCGACCGGCACCGGCCGCCCGGCCCGCTCGGCACCCTCGTGCTCACCGAGCTGCTCGGCTCGGCGCAGATCGCCGCCCGCCCCCGGGACACCGTCGACACCCTGGTCCAGACGGTGACCCGGCGTCCCGCCGTCGAACTGGCCGCGCTCGCCCCGCTGGTGATCCGGGCCGATCGGGACGGCGACCCGGCCGCCGCAGCGATCCTCGCCGAAGCCGCCCGGCTGCTCGTCGCCAACGTGGCCCGGATCCGGCCCGCGGACGCACGCACCCCGATCGTGCTCGGCGGCGGGCTGCTCACCGGCGACACCCCGCTGACCGACGCGGTACGCCCGGCCCTGGCCGCGCGCTGGCCGCAGGCGCCGCTGCGCACTGCCGGGGACGGTGCGCTCGGCGCCGCCTGGCTGGCCGCCCGGAACCTGCCCGAGCTCACCGACCCGGCCGAGCTGCACCGCCGGCTGCTCGGGCCGGCCGAAGCCTGACCCGGGCACTTTCCCGGCCAGGCCGGAGTCCGTCGGCCCTACTTCAACTGGCCGGCGGTCAGCCCGGACTGGATCTGGCGCTGGAACAGCACGTAGACCGCCAGCACCGGCAGCATCCCGAGGGTGAGCCCGGCGAACAACCCGCTGAAGTCGCCCTGGTAGCCCTGGCTGACCGCCAGCGCCGCGAGCCCCTGCGCGAGCACCCATTTCGACTCGTCCCCCTGCATCAGCACCTGGGGCAGGATGAACTGGTTCCACTGGCTGAGGAAGTTGAAGATGCCGATGCTGACCAGGCCCGGCCGGGCCATCGGCAGCATCACCCGGAAGAAGAGCCGGAAGTGTCCACAGCCGTCGATCAGCGCCGCCTCGGCGACCGAGGTCGGCAGGGTCCGGAAGAACGCGGAGAGGAAGAAGACCGTGAACGGCAGCGAGTAGGCGGCGTAGACCAGGATCAGCCCGGTCCAGGTGTTGAAGAGCCCGGCGTTGCGGACCACGAAGAAGAGCGGCACCAGGGCGAGGAAGACCGGGAACATCATGCCGCCGACGAACAGGTAGTAGAAGACCTGCCGGAACCGGAACTCGTAGCGGGCGAAGACGTACGCGGCGGTGGCGCCGAAGAGCATCGTCAGGGTCAGCGAGCCGGCCACCACGATGGCGCTGTTCAGGAAGTACTGCCCGATCCGGGCCTCGGTCCAGGCCCGCGCCCAGTTCTCGAAGCGCAGCGCGCCGGGCAGCCCCCACGGGTCGCTGAGGATCTCGCCGTCGCTCTTGAACGAGCTGAGGAAGACCCAGAGCAGCGGCAGCGTGGTCAGCAGCGCCCAGAGCAGCAGGAAGCCGTGCGAGAAGACGTTCACCACGCCCAGCTCGCGGCGGGGTGCCCGGTCGCCGGCCCCGGTCCGGCCGTCGGCGCCGGCGGCGGGCGGGGCCGACTCGGTGGTGTCGACGGTCGTCACGAGTACTCGATTCGGTCCCGGCGGCTGGCGCGCAGCGCCAGTACCGCCACCGACAGGGTCAGGAAGAACATCACCACGCCGATCGCCGAGGCGTATCCGAACTTGGTCTCGCTGCCGAACGCCGTGTTGTACATCCGCAGGCCGATCACGTCCGAGGAGTGGTTGGGCCCGCCGTCGGTCATCTGCTGGATCAGGATGAAGCCGTCCAGCGCGGCGATGGCCAGGTAGATCCAGGCGACCTGCACGGTGTCCCAGAGCAGCGGGATGGTGACCTTGGTCAGCGTGGTCCACCGGGAGGCGCCGTCGAGCATCACCGCCTCGTAGATGTCCTTCGGGATGGCCTGCATGGCCGCGCCGAAGAGCACCACGTAGAAGCCGACGTTGCTCCAGACCATCACCGCCAGCACCGCCCAGAACGCGGTACGCGGGTCGCCGAGCCAGGTCGGCGCGGGCAGCCCGATCCCGCGCAGCGTGGCGTTGAGCAGCCCGTTGTTGGGGTGGTAGACCTCCTTCCAGAGCAGCGCGATGATCACCACGGAGAGCACCTGCGGGAAGAAGTAGACCAGCTTGTACGCGCCGGAGCCGCGTACCCCGACCACCCCGGCGGTGCCGCGCCGGCCGCCCATGTTGAGCATGCTGGCGAAGAAGATCCCCAGCCCGATGGTGAGCACCGGCAGCAGCACCAGCAGGATCGCGTTGTTCTTGACCGCGTTCCACAGCGCGCCGTCGCGCAGCAGGGTGGCGAAGTTCTCCAGCCCGACGTAGTCGGCGCTGGCCGAGTAGCCCAGCCAGTTGGTGGTGGAAATCTGGAACGCCTGGAGGTACGGCGAGAGCACGAAGATGCCGTACAACAGCAGCGGCGGCACCAGGAAGGTGATGATCAGCGGATACTTGCCATGTTTCACGGGACCGACATCCTGCCCACTCCACGCGGGAAGACCTTCCCCGCGACGATCGCGCCGGAGGGGCCGACCACACCGGCCGACCCCCACGACGTCACCCGACGACCTACTGGCGCTTGTACTTCTTGATGCTGCTGTCCCCGGCGATCTGGTCGGCGCCCTTCTGGCACTGGTCCAGGAACTCGGCCGGGGTGGTCCGGCCGCTGAAGAACTCGCCGCAGGCCGCGTCGACCAGCTCGCGCTCCAGCTTCCGGTAGTAGTTGTTGTAGACCCAGTTGAAGCCGTTGCTGCCGGAGGCGTCCAGCGCCTTGACCACGCTGCTCAGCCCGAACGGGAGCTGCGCACCCTGGGTGGCGCCGGCCACCACGCTCAGGCTGGAAACCTTCTTGGTGAAGTCCTGGGCGCCCTTCATCGAGAGCATGGTGCGCAGGTATTCCAGACCACCGGCCCGGTTCTTGGCCTTGGCCGGCACGATGAACGGCTCGCTGGCGGTGCCGCGCATCGCCTCGAACGGCAGCTTGTCGCCCGCGCCGAGGCTGGGCGTCGGCGCGACGGTCATGTTGAAGCCGGCCGGGGTGACCTTGGCCTGCTCGCTCTCCAGCCAGGAGCCGCAGGAGATGAAGGCGGCCTTGCCCCGGCACCACTCGGTCTGCGACTGCACGTGGTCGAGACCGGGGCTGCCGGGCATGATGAAGCCGTCCTTGACGATCTGGTACCAGGCGTCCGCCGCCATCTTCATCGGCTCGGACTTCCAGGCGTTCGGCTCCAGGTTGTCGATCGCCTTCGCCACGTCCGGGCCGCCGAACTTGATCGCCATCGAGATGACCGGCCAGCTCATGTACCGGGGGTGCTTGCCGGCGTACGTCCAGGGGGCGATGCCGGCGGCCTTGATCTGCCGGCACAGCGCGATGTGGTCGTCCCAGGTCTTGCCGTACTGCCAGCCGCGGTCGGTGAAGAGCTTGCTGGAGTACCAGATGCCGTACGCGGTGTACGCGTAGCTGAGCACCAGGAACTTGCCGTCGTACGACCCGACGTCGACCACGCCCGGCAGCAGGGTGTCCCGGACCTTCTTGCCCGGGATGTCGAGGCTGGGCGCGTCGAGCAGCTCGCTGAGGTCGGCCAGGGCGCCCTGCGAGACCAGGCCGTTGAAGTCGATCTGACCGGCGCCGGAGTTGTTCACCACGTCCGGCGGAGTGCCGTCGACGAACCGGGGCTGGAGGGTCTTGTTGATCTCCTGCGTCGCGGAGTGCTTGATCGTCGCCTTTGGATATTTCTCGGTGTACATCGCCTGGTGGGCTTTGGCATACTCTTCACCAAAACCACCATTGAAGATGACCACCTCGAGCGGCGCATCCTCCTTGACGCCGAGTGGGTTCTGCTCACTCTTCGTGCCTTCGAGCGACTCGCCGCCGCTGTTGTCGTCGCCGCCGCCGAGGGCGCAACCGGTCAGCAGGCCGGTGGCGGGGACGGCCAGCAGGCCGGCCGCGGCGGTACGACGGAGGATGTCACGCCTCTTCATAGCTTCTCCTCGGATCCGGTCCAGGTGGACGCCGCAGCCGGTTGGGGCGGCGCCCGCCAACGAGGCTCGGGGTCATCGGGTCGGTGGCACTGGCGGTGCTGGTGTTGGTGCTGGTCGGCGGCGTGCCGTCGACCGGTGGTGCGGGGTGGTGCCGCGCCGACAGGTACGAGCGTTTCGACATACTGGTGCTTGTCTTCACTTAACATAAAGTTACTGAAGGATTCTTACGGAAGAGGGTGCCGGCAGCAAGCCCCGGCGGCCGAACCGTTACGGACCGGCAATCCACCCGGGTTGGCGCATAGCGCGTCGGCGGGCCGACGGAGTAGATAGCCTGGCCACATGCGCCGGCTGCGGGAGATCGCCGGCCGCACGCCCGCCCAGCGCGAGCGCTATGTCGACCTGCTCCGCGCGGTGGCGATCACCCTGGTGGTGCTCGGGCACTGGCTGATCGCCGTCCTCGACAACGACGACGCGGGGCGGCTGCGCGGCCACAACGCCCTGGAGGACATCACCTGGGCCCGACCGGGCACCTGGCTCTTCCAGGTCATGCCGCTGTTCTTCCTGGTCGGCGGCTACGCCAACGCCGCCTCCCTGGACAGCCACCGGCAGCGGGGCGGCGACGCCGGTGGCTGGCTGACCGACCGTAGCGGGCGGCTGATCCGGCCCACCACCGTACTACTGGCGCTGCTCGCCCTCGCCGCCCTGGGCGCCCGGCTGCTCGGCGCCGGCCCGACCCAGGTCCGCGAGGTCGTCTGGTACGCCACGGTGCCGCTCTGGTTCCTCTCCGCATACCTCTGCGTGGTGCTGCTGACCCCGGTGACGTACGCCCTGCACCAGCGGTACGGCCTGGTCGTGCCGGTGGTGCTGCTCGGGCTGCTCGCCCTCGGTGACCTGGCCCGGCTGCTCGGCGAGAGCCGGCTCGGGTACGGCAACTTCCTGTTCGGCTGGCTCGCCATGCACCAGGTCGGGTTCGCCTGGCGGACCGGCAGCCTGCCGATGCGTCCCCGGGTGGGCTGGCCGCTGCTGGTGGTCGGGCTGACCGCGCTGCTGCTGCTGACCCTGGTCGGCCCGTACCCGACCAGCATGATCAACCAACCGGACCAGCGGATCCAGAACATGTCCCCGCCGAGCCTGGCCCTGCTCGCCCTGGCCACCGCGCAACTCGGACTGATCATGCTGCTCCGCGCCCCGGCCGAGCGGTGGCTGCACCGGAGGAGCCCCTGGATGCTGGTGGTCGCGGTGAACTCGGTGGTGCTGACCATCTTCCTCTGGCACCTGACCGCCGTGATCCTGCTGGCCGGCGCGCTGGACGCGCTCGGTGCGCTGCCCACCCCGCCGGTCGGCAGCACCGACTGGTGGCTCTGGCGGATCCCCTGGGAGATCATGCTGGCCGTGGTACTGGCGGTGCTGGTCGCCGTCTTCGGCCGGATCGAGCTGCGCGGCTCCCGCCGCCCGGCCACCCGGCCCCACTGGTTGCCGGCGGCACTGTGCCGTACGCTCGCCCGCCCGCTGCCTCGGCTGCTGATCGTCGTGCTCGGCTTCGCCGCGACCGTGGTCGGGCTGTTCAGCAACAGCGTCGCCCCGAAGAGCGGCGAGTACCTGCTCGGCCTGCCCGCCGGCGCCCTCGTCGCGTACCTCTCCGGAGCGGGCCTGCTCCGGCTGCTCCGCTCGGTACCCGTCCCGCCCCGGACCGACCGGCCGTCCCGCTAGCGCACCGCTAGCGCACCGCTAGCGCCCAGGCTCGGACCGACCGGCCGTCCCGCTAGCGCACCGCTAGCGCACCGCTAGCGCCCGGGCTCGGACCGACCGGCCGTCCCGCTAGCGCACCGCTAGCGCACCGCTAGCGCCCGGGCTCGGACCGACCGGCCGTCCCGCTAGCGCACCGCTAGCGCCCAGGCTCGGACCGACCGGCCGTCCCGCTAACCCGCCGGATCGGCCACCGCCCTCGCCTCGGTGTCGGCGAGCGCAACGGCCCCGGCCAGGATCGCCAGCGCCTCCCGGGCCTCGGACTCGGTCAGGGTCAGCGGCGGGCCCATCCGCAGTACGTTGCCGTAGAGGCCGCCCTTGCCGACCAGCAGGCCGCCCCGCCGGCACTCCTCGAAGACCCGGACGGTGGCCGCCGGATCGGGCTCGGTGGTGCCGGGCCGGACGAACTCGACGCCGAGCATCAGCCCCTTGCCGCGTACCTCTCCGACGACGGCGTGCCGGTCGGCCAGCTCGCGCAGCCCGGTGAGCAGTACCGCGCCGACCCGGGCGGCGTTGGCCTGGAGGTCGTGCTCCAGCAGGTAGTCCAGGACGGCGTTGCCGGCCGCCGTCGAGATCGGGTTGCCGCCGAAGGTGGAGAACGAGACCGCGTGCACCTCGTTCAGCACCTCGGCCCGGCCCACCACTCCGGCCAGGGCGAAGCCGTTGCCGATGCCCTTGGCGAAGGTGAGCAGGTCCGGCGTGACCCCGTGCGCCTGGTAGCCCCAGAAGTGCTCCCCGGTACGCCCCCAGCCGGTCTGCACCTCGTCGGAGATGAGCAGGATGCCGGACTCGTCGAGTACCTTCTTGTACGCGCCGAACAGCCCGTCCGGCGGGGCCACGAACCCGCCCACCCCCTGGATCGGCTCGGCGATCAGGCAGGCAACGTCCCCGCTGGTCTGGGTGGCCAGCACCTCGCGCAGGTCGTCGACGGCCGCCTCCACGTACTCGTCCGGGCCGAGCCGGGCCAGCAGGCCGCGCAGCCGGTCACCGGAGTGCAGCCAGCTCACCTGGAGCGGGTTGAGGCTGCTCGCCGACCAGCTCCGGTGCCCGGTGATCCCCATCGCCGCGTACGACCGGCCGTGGTAGCTGTTCCGCACCGCCAGGATCTGGTTCGACCGCCGGTGGTTGGTGGCGACCAGCAGCGCCGCCTCGTTCGCCTCGGTACCGGAGTTGGTGAAGAAGACCCGGGCGTCCGGGATGCCGGAGAGCGCGGCGATCTTCTCGGCCAGCTCGACCTGCTGGCGGATCAGGTAGAGGGTCGAGGTGTGCACCACCCCGGTGCCGAGCTGGCGCCGCACCGCCTCGTTCACCTCGGCGACGTCGTAGCCGAGCATGTTCGTCAGTACGCCGCCGAAGAAGTCCAGGTAGCTGCGCCCCTGCGAGTCGGTGACCCGGCGCCCGGAACCGGCGACGATCTCGATCGGCTCGGCGTAGTACAGCGGCATCCAGGACGGCATGACGGCCCGGTGCCGCGCCAGCAGTTCGTCGGTGGTCATGGTTCTCACACCCCTCAGCGGTGGGAACGCGGACTCCTGCACGCTCCCACCGCGCGGGGACGCCGGGCAACTGCCACCCTGTCGGGCACCGGGGCCCGGACATTGACATGCCGTCAACCCGGGCGGACTACTATTGCCTGTGCCCAACGGACAGCTCCGGCGAATGGACGCCTTCTCCTTTCCGGCCCACTCCTTCGACCCGGCCACCGGGGAGGCGGCCCTCGAATACGCGCTGACCGGCCCGGACGGCGAGCTGCGGTTCACCGAGCGGATCACCTTCCCGCAGCCTGCGACCCCGCCGTCGCCGGAGGCGCTGGCCACCTTCGGCCGGGTGCTGGAGCTGTTGCACCTGGTCGCCGGGGTGAGCTACTACAAGGCCGCCGCACCGCCCCGGCTGGTCCTGCCGGCGCCGCTGGGCGAGCAGGCCGTCGCGCTGGTCACCGCCGTCTACACCTCCGGCCTCGCCGAGTACGCCTACCGCAACGACCTGCCGCACGTGCTGGAGCTGACCCCGGAGCTGCCGCCCGGGCGGGTCGCCGAGCCGGCCGGGTGGGACAACTCGGACCGCCGGCCGCTCTCCACGGTGGGCGGCGGCAAGGACTCCATCGTCAGCCTGGAGGCGCTGCGCCGGGCCGGCTTCGACCCGGTGCCGTTCTCGGTCAACCCCAACCACATCATCGTCAGCGTCAACGAGGCCTCCGGGTTGACTCCGCTGGCCGCCCGGCGCCGGCTCGACCCGGCGCTGATCGCGCTGAACGCGGCCGGGGCGCGCAACGGGCACATCCCGGTCACCGCGATCAACTCGCTGATCGCGGTCGCCACCGCCGTCCTGCACGGGCTGGGCCCGGTGGTGATGTCGAACGAGCGCTCCGCCTCCGACCCGAACCTGGTCTGGCACGGTGTCGAGGTCAACCACCAGTGGTCCAAGGGGGTCGAGGCGGAGGGGCTGCTCCGGGCGGCGCTGGCCGGGCACGCCGGGCTGACCGAGCCGTACTTCTCGCTGCTGCGGCAGCTCTCCGAGCTGCACATCGCCCGGCTCTTCGCCCAGTTCAGCCGGTACGACGACGTGGTGACGAGCTGTAACGCCGCGTTCAAGCTGAGCGACCCCAGCGACCGGTGGTGCGGAAACTGCCCGAAGTGCCGGTTCATCTTCCTGGCGCTGGCCCCGTTCATGCCCCGGGCCCGGCTGGTGCAGATCTTCGGCGCCGACCTGCTGGCCGACCCGGCCCAGTCCGCCGGCTACCTCGAACTGCTCGGCATCGAGGCGCACAAGCCGTTCGAGTGCGTCGGCGAGGTCGAGGAGTCGGTGGTGGCGCTCGGCCTGGTCGCCGAGCACCCGGACTGGCGGGACGCCGCCGTGCTCCGCACCCTGCTCGACGCCATCCCGGCCGAAGCCTGGACCGCCGCCAACGCCACCGACGTGTTCACCCCGGCCGGCCCGCACTTCGTCCCGCCGACGTACGCCAAGGCGCTGACCGCGATCTCCTGAGCCGGGGCGGCGGCGTGGCCGGTCAGCCGTCCCGGACGGCGTCCAGGGCGAGCAGGGCGACGTGCAGCGACAGGCAGTCGTCCACCGAGTCCAGGTCGACCCGGAGGATCCGGGAGATCCGGGCCAGCCGCTCGTAGAAGGCCGGCCGGGACAGGTGCGCCGCCGCGGCGGCGGCCGACTTGTTCCGGCCGCTCTCCAGATAACCGCGCAGCGTGCCGAGCAACTGCTCACGGGGATGTTCGGCGTCGTGGGTCAGCAACGGCCCGAGTTCGCGTTCGACGAAGGTCTGCAACCTCGGCTCGTCCCGGAGCAGGTGCAGCAGCCCGGCCAGCCCGACCTGGGGCAACCGGTACACCGGCAGGTCCCGTCGACCCCGGCGGGCGGCGTCGGCGACCTGGCGGGCCTCGATCAGCGAGCGCCGGGCCTCCCGTACGCTGCCCACACCCGAGCCGGCCGCCACGATCACCGCGCCCGGTGCGCCGGACGGCCGGCCGGCGGTCGGGCCGGGGTCCAGGCGTACCCGGTCCAGGGCCGCCGCGAAGGCGGCCAGCGCGCGCTCCTCGTCCCCGGCGTCCCGCAGCGCCAGCACGGCACCGACCGCCTGGTCGTCCAGGGTGCTGGCCAGCCCGCTCAGCTCGGCGTCCCGGAGCGCCTGGCTGACCGCCTCGGCCAGGTCCCGCAGCCGGGCCTGCCCGGCCGGGCCACCCGCCGCCGCGCCCGCGCCCGCCTCGTCGGCGCGGTACCGGACCACGACCCCGACCAGGTGTCGCCGGTCCAGGGGTACGCCGAGGGCGCGGGACCGCAGCGCCACCTCGTCGACCGGTCGGGTGTGGTCGAGCAGCGCGGTGAGCAGGGTGCGGTGGATCTGCCGCTCCAGCCCCTCGGCGTCCCGCCGGATCAGCCGGCCCAGCGCCAAGGTGGAGGCGGCCCGCTCGATCAGGATCGTCAACCGGGTCGACGGGCCGCCGGACGCGCCGGCCGGCAGCTCACCGGTCGGCCAGCGCAGCAGCAGCCGCCCCCAGTCCTGCCCCCGGGCGCCGACGGTGGTGTAGAGCCAGCCGGCGTCCGGGTCGTAGCCGGTCCGGCCGGTCGGGCGGATCCGCCGGGAGTGCTGCTCCCAGCCCCGCAGCAGCAGCTCGGCGCTCTCCCCCGCCGGGTCGTACGCCAGCACCTGCCGGGAGAGGTTCTCCAGGATCACCGGGCAGCCGGCCAGTACGGCGGCCTGCCGGACCACCTCGGCCGGCTCGGCGCCCTCGACGGAGAGTTCGGTGAACCGCTGGTGGATCTCCTCCGTCGCCCGCAGCTCGGCGAGCTGGGCGTCGACGATCAACCCGTGCACCGCCTCGGTGATCCGGACGAACGGCGTCACCCGGCACAGTTCGACCAGCGGCAGGTTGCGGCGCTCGGCCGCGTTGACCATCGCCCGGGGTACCGCCGCCGGATAGCGCCGGCCCAGCTCGACCAGGAGCCCGGAAACCCCGACGTCGGCCAGCTCGCCGATGAAGGCGCGCAGTCCGGCGTCGTCGCCGGGCAGGCCGATCCCGGTGGTGAGCACCAGTTCGCCCCCGCTGAGCAGGGCGGCGATGTCCGGCACCTCGGCGGCGTGCACCCACCGTACGAGCCGGTCCAGCCCGGCCGCGCCGGCGACCACCCGGGGGCCGCCGTGCCGGACCGGGTCGAGGGCCAGCACCTCACGCACGGTAGGAAACACGGGCTCGACGGTACCGCCCGAGGCGTGCCGGCCCGACCCGCGCCGTCCCGGGCCGGCTGGCCGGTTACAGCGGGTCGTCGCGGCCCAGTTCCCAGAAGGCGACGGCGGCGGCCGCCGCGACGTTGAGCGAGTCGACGCCGCGACGCATCGGGATGACCACCCGGGCATCGCTGGCGGCCTGGGCGGCCGGGGTGAGACCGGCGCCCTCGGCCCCGAGCAGCAGCGCGGCCCGGTGCCGCTGTGCCGGGGTGAGCCGCTGGATCGGCACCGCGTCCGGGGCCGGCGTCATGGCGAGTACGGCGTAGCCAGCCGCCCGCACCTCGGCCAGCCCGGCCGGCCAGCGGTCGAACTTCGCGTACGGCACCGCGAAGACCTCGCCCATGCTGACCCGGACACTGCGCCGGTAGAGCGGGTCGGCACAGGTGGGTGAGAGCAGCACGGCGTCCACCCCGAGCGCGGCGGCGCCCCGGAAGACCGCGCCAAGATTCGTGTGGTTGTTGACGTCCTCCAGTACCACCACCCGGCGGGCGTCCCGGAGCACCTGCGCCACGGTGGGCAACTCGCGGCGGTGGAACGACCCGAGTACGCCCCGGTGCACGTGGAAGCCGGTGGCCCGCTCCAGCACGGCCGGGCTGGCGGCGTAGACCGGTGCGTCGCCGGTCACCAGGTCACCGAGCTGGTCGACCCGTTTCGCGTCGACCAGGAAGGAGCGGGGCCGGTAGCCGGCCCGGACCGCCCGGCGCAGCACGAGTTCGCCCTCGGCGATGAAGAGGCCGTTCGGCGGTTCCCACCGGGTACGCAGCTCGACGTCGGTGAGCGCCCGGTAGTCGGCGATCCGGGGGTCCTCCGGATCGGTGATCACTTCGGCGGGCACGGTGGTCGGTGCGTCGGACACGGCGCCGATTCTTCCCCCGTCCCCGCGCCACGGCTCGGGCGGCCCCGATAGGTAGGAGATTTCCTACCCTTGACTGGTAGGACTTCGCCTACCTATTGTCGTCGGCATGGCTATCACGCAGATCCAGTTGCTCTCCCTGCCGGTGACCGACCAGAACCGGGCCCGGGACTTCTACGTCGACACCCTCGGCTTCGAGCTCCTCGGCGACAACCGGATGGGGCCGGAGCAGCGCTGGGTGCAGGTGGGCCCGAAGGGCGCCGCGACCTCGATCACCCTGGTCACCTGGTTCGACACCATGCCGCCCGGCTCGGTCAAGGGACTGGTGTTGGAGACTGACGACCTCGACGGCGACGTGGCCGAGCTGACCCGCCGGGGGGTAGCGATCTCCGGCGGCATCCAGGACGCGCCCTGGGGCCGGTTCGTCAGCTTCGACGACCCGGACGGCAACGGCATCGTGCTCCAGGCGACCGCCGGCCGTGGCTGAGGTCGACGTCTTCACCGCGGTCGCCAACCCGACCCGGCGGCAACTGCTCGGCCTGCTGCTGGACCGGGGCGAGCGGCCGGTGCAGGAGTTGGCCGACCACTTCGACATGCGCCGGCCGAGCCTGTCGGAGCACCTGCGGGTACTCAAGGACGCCGGACTGGTGGTCGAGCACCGGGCCGGCCGGCAGCGGCTCTACTCGCTCCGCCCGGAGCCGCTGCGGGACGTGGCCGAGTGGCTGACCCCCTACGAGCGGTTCTGGCGGGAGAAGCTCGCCGGGCTCCGCGACCTGCTCGACGCGATGGGCGTCGAGGAGGGCACCGACGGCCCGCAGCAGACCGCGGCCGTGACATCCGAGCAGGGCCGGGCTTCCGGCGAGCAGGAGGGGAAACGACGATGACCCAGCGCGGTGTGATCCGGGCCGACCAGTATCTCGCGCATCCACCCGGACGGGTCTGGCAGGCGCTCACCGAGCCCGACCTGCTGGCCCGGTGGTTCATGCCGAACGACTTCAAACCGGTGCCGGGACACCGGTTCACCTTCCAGACCATGGCCCGGCCGGACCACGACTTCGACGGCGTGGTGCACTGCGAGGTCCTGGAGGTCGAGCCGGAACACCGGCTCCGGCTCTCCTGGAGCGGCGGGCACCTGGAGACCACCGTCACCTGGACGCTGGCCGCCGAGGGGCGGGGCACCCGGCTCTTCGTCGAACACGCCGGGTTCGACCCCGACGACCCGGTCCAGCAGCACGCCTTCACCATCATGTCCGGCGGCTGGCGCGGCATGGTCTTCCGCCGCATCGCGGAACTGCTGACCGAACTGGACAGCGCGGCGGAGCGCGAGCCGGGCCGGTAGCGCCGCTCCGGGACGGGCGGACAGTCCGGCAGGGACGGGGACGGGCGGACAGTCCGGCAGGGACGGGGACAGGGCTTGTCCGCCGGGTCCGGGCCGGACTGGCGGGTCCGGACCGGACGGTGGTGGTGGTCGGGTTGTCCCGGCCGGGCAGGACGGCCGGGGTTGTCCCGGCCGGTCAGGACGGGGCGGGGCCGGTCGTGGCGGGGCCGAGCCCGCCACCTGCCGGCGCGACACCGAGGCCGCCGCCGGAGACCCGCGCCGCCACCGCACCGGCCGTACCGGGACGGGTCAACGCGGCCCGGCCGACCGCCGGCACCAGCCGCCGGGCCCGCCAGGCGATCCCGATGCCGGCGGCGAGCACGAACATCGCACCGAGGGCGTGCAGTGCCGAGGCCAGCATCCCGCCGACGCCGAGCAGCGGAGCCGCGATCATCAGCAGTACGCCGTCGGACTGGCTGAACACTCCGGACCGGTGCAGCGCCAGACCGGTCAGCCACCAGCCGAGGGAGTAGAGCACTCCGCCGCTGACGGCGATGACCTGGCCCGCCCTGCCGAACGCCGCCGTGGAATCCGGCAGCCCGCCGAACGGGAGTACCAGCATCGTTCCGGCGACCGCGACCAGCAGGCCGGCCGTACCGGCGCGCCGGGTGCGGGTGGTGACCAGCAGGCTGGCCAGCGCCATCAGCGCGAGCAGACCGAGCCAGAGCGCACCGATCCAGCCGAGGAGGTGGGCCGGACGCTGCTGGGTGAGGAACGGCGCGTTCCCGGCGCCGACCAGCGTCACCGAACCGTACACAATGGCATAACCGGGCAGTGACCAGACGGCGAGCCGGGCCAGCCGGCGCAGCGACCAGGCCCAACTCGCGTCGCTGGCCGGTTCGCTGGTGCCGCGCTCCACCACGAACGGCAGAAAGCCGAAGCCGCCGTACGGCCAGCGCCCGGACACCGGATCCACCGCGCCGATGGCGCCCGATCCGGCGCCGGCTGTCCGCTTCGGCACACTCGATGGCGGTGCGAGCGCCGGATCACGCTTGGGGTTCGAGGGGTGGTTTTCCGGTTTCGAGGGGTGGATCACGCGCCGTCACCTCGCTCAACGTGCTGCGCGGGCGGGCGCGGGCGCGATCCGCTTCGACGCCCCGCTCCTTCACACCACCCGTCGCTAGACCGATCGTGTCAGGTGTCGGGGCGCCGCGCGGACGCTTTGGTGGAATAAGCCGGGCGGACCGGACGGCGGCCGGTCAGCCGCGCTCGGGCCGCTTATCCACAGTGGAGTCGTCGAGCAGGCTGGCCGGCGGGACCGGTTCCGGTGCCGGCAATTCCTGCGTACCGGTGGGCCGGGAGGTCACCTGCGCCTCGGCGGCGCGTACCTCGGCGTTGACCTCCTGGGCCGCCTCGGCCGCCGCCCGGGCCGCCTCCGCCGCCTCGCGCTCGACCGCACCGGCGTCGACCCGCGCCCGGGGCTCGTCGCCGACCATCTGGCTGAGTCCGCCCAACGCGCCGCCCAGCCCTTCGAGCGCCTTGTTCAACTCGGCGGGCACGATCCAGACCTTGTTGGCGGTTCCGTTGGCGATCTGCGGCAGCGCCTGGAGGTACTGGTACGCCAGCACCTTCTGACTCGGGTTGGCCTGGTGGATCGCGTCGAAGACGGTACGGATCGCCTTGGCCTGGCCCTCCGCCTGGAGGATCCGGGCCTGCCGGTCACCGTCGGCGCGGAGTACCGCGGCCTGCTTCTCGCCCTCGGCAGTGAGGATCTGCGACTGCTTGTGCCCCTCGGCGTTCAGGATCGCGGCCCGGCGGTCCCGCTCGGCGCGCATCTGCTTCTCCATCGAGTCGCGGATGCTCGGCGGCGGCTCGATGGCCTTGATCTCCACCCGGGTCACCTTGATGCCCCACCGTCCGGTCGTCTCGTCGAGTACGCCGGAGAGGTGCCGGTTGATCTCCTCGCGGCTGGTCAGCGCCCGCTCCAGGTCGAGCGAACCGATCACGTTACGCAGGGTCGTGACGGTCAACTGCTCGATGGCCTGGAGGAAGTTCGAGATCTCGTAGGTCGCCTTCACCGAGTCGGCGACCTTGAAGTAGAGCACCGTGTCGATCGAGACGCCCAGGTTGTCCGAGGTGATCACGGGCTGGGGCGGGAAGCTGACCACCTGCTCCCGCATGTCGACCTTGGTGCGTACCGCGTCGATGAACGGCACCAGCAGGTTGAGGCCGGGGTGGAGCGTGCGCTTGTACTTCCCGAGCCGCTCGACCACGTCCTGACGTTGCTGGGGGACGATCCGCACCGCCCGGATCAGTGTGACCACCGCGATCAGGGCCACGGCGGCCAACAATATGCCCATCACAGTTTCCACACCGCTCACCTCTTTGTATCGGGCTGCTCAATCAGTAGCGTCGAAATCCTCGTGCCACACCAGCGCGGTCACGCCCTTGACCTCGATCACCCGCACCCGGTCGCCGGGGGCGAACACCTGGGTCGCGTCGTAGGAACGGGCGGTCCAGATCTCACCATCGATCTTCACCACCCCGCTGTTGGCGTCCACCCGTTCGAGCACCAGCGCGGTGCTCCCGGCAATGGCCTGCACGCCGAACGGCTGCTCGTCGCCGGTCAGCGCGGACTGGCGGTGCCGTCGGATGACCGGGCGGGCAACGACCAGGGTCAGCGCCGAGACGGCCGCGAAGACCACCGCCTGGAGCGCCAGCGGGGCGCCGAGGGCGGCCGCGCCGGCCGCGGCGAACGCCCCGACCCCGAACATGACCAGGAAGAGGGTCGTCGTGAAGATCTCCGCGACGACCAGCACGACGCCCAATACGATCCACAGGAGCGGCTCCACACGTCGATCCTGGCACGCCCACGCACCTACCGGCGACCCGCGATCGACAGACATAAGATCTCGCATGCCGAGATCCGGCCAATCGGGATTCCCGGCGCCCCGGTCCAGCCCGGTTCCGCCCCGCACGGTCCGGTTCGGATAATTCAGTCCGGTTCCCGTACCCGAGTCCCAGGAGGCAGCCCGTGGCCCCCCTGCCGCCGGAGTCCGGCCTACTGCCGGAGACCACCCGCCGGATCGACGCGCTCGTCGCCCAGGCCCAGGCCACCGGCCGGGCGCCCTCGCTGATCCTCGGGGTGCTCCGGGCCCCGGCCGCCGCCGGACCCGGTCCGGGCGGCGGGCTCGTGCACGTCGCCACGGCCGGCGAGACCCCGCCGCCGGACCCGGACATCCAGTACCGGATCGGCTCGATCACCAAGACGATGACCGCGGTACTGCTGCTGCGCCAGCGCGACGAGGGGCTGCTCGACCTGGACGATCCGCTGGACCGGCACCTGCCCGGCAACCCGGTCGGCGCCGTCCGGCTGCGTCAACTCCTCGGCCACGTCGCCGGCCTGCAACGCGAACCGGACGGCGAGTGGTGGGAACGCTCCGCCGGTGCCGGCCTGGACGCCCTGCTGGCCGGTCTGACCAGCGACAAGCTGGCCTTCCCGGCACACCGCACCTTCCACTACTCCAACCTGGCGTACGGGCTGCTCGGAGCGGTGCTGGAGCGGGTCACCGGGGAGTCGTGGTGGAAGCTCGTCCGGTCCCGGCTGCTCGATCCACTGGGGATGGTCCGCACCTCGTACCAGCCGGCCGAACCGTACGCCCGCGGCTACGTCGTACATCCCTGGCACGGCACACTGCGCGAGGAGCCGCGTACCGACACCGGGGCGATGGCACCGGCCGGACAGCTCTGGGCCAGCCTGGCCGACCTGGCCCGATGGGCCGGCTTCCTCGCCGATCCGGATCCGGAGATCCTCGCCCCGGACACCCTGGCCGAGATGTGCGTTCCGGTGGCAATGGCCGACCTGGACTCCTGGACCGCCGGCTACGGGCTCGGCGTGGAACTGCACCGGGTCGGCGAACGGGTGTACACCGGGCACGGCGGCTCGATGCCCGGCTACGTGGCCACGCTCTCGGTGCACCGGCCGTCCGGCACCGGCGTGGTGGGCTTCGCCAACGCGTACGGGCTACGCGCCGGATCAGTGCCGGTGCTCGGCCGGCAGGTGCTCAGTACCGTGCTCGACGCCGAACCCCCGCCGGTCCCGCCCTGGCGTCCGGCGACGGCACCGCCGGCCCCGGAGATCGCCGAGTTGACCGGCCGCTGGTGGTGGATGGGCCGGGAGTTCGAGGTCGCCTGGGAGCCGACCGTCGAGGAACTGGTCTTCACCCAACTGCCGGTCGGTGCCGCACCGCGCTGGCGGTTCGGCCGGGACGCCACCGGCCGCTGGCGGGGCCGCTCCGGCATGAACAACGGTGAGGTCCTCGCCGTCCGGCGCGACCCGACCGGTGCGGCCACGGCCCTGGACATCGCCACCTTCGTCTTCACCCGCGACCCCGACCGCCTCGGCTGATTCCGGCACGGGAGGTTTCGCCGGTGACGGGCGGCAGCTCAGGGCGCGGTCGGGGCCGTGACGAAGTCGATGAGGCGTTCCATCGCGTTGATCAGGGGTGTCTCCACGTCGTGGAAGTTGTCCACCCGGGCGAGGATGCGCCGCCACATCTCGGCCGGCTCGGCAACCCCGAGGGCGGCACAGACACCCTCCTTCCACGGCCGTCCCGGCGGCACCACCGGCCACGCCCGGATGCCGAGCGCCGACGGCTTCACGGCCTGCCACACGTCGACGTACGGGTGGCCGGTGACCAGCACGTCCGGCGAGGTGACCGCCGCGACGATCCGGCTCTCCTTCGACCCGGGCACCAGGTGGTCGACGAGTACCCCCAGCCGCCGTTCCGGGCCCGGGCCGAACTCGCGGACCCGAGACGCGAGCGCGTCGATGCCGTCCAACGGCTCCACCACCACGCCCTCGATCCGCAGGTCGTCGCCCCAGATCCGCTCCACCAGCGCCGCGTCGTGCACGCCCTCCACCCAGATCCGGCTGGCCTTGGCCACCTGGGCGGGTACCCCGGCCACCGCCACCGATCCGGAGGCGGTCCGTCGGCGCGGCGCCGGTGCCGCCGACGGCGCCGGCCGGCGCAACGTCACCGGCTCCCCGTCGAGCAGGAACGCCGCCGGCAGCAGCGGGAAGTTCCGCCGCCGGCCGTGCCGGTCCTCCAGCACCACCGCACCGGACTCGAAACCCACCACCGCGCCGCAAAACCCCGAGTCGGCGTCCTCGACCACCAGGTCGGCCTCGGCCGGCACCTCCGGTATCACCTTGCGCCGCCGCCAGTCCCCGGCGAGCACGTCGTCGCCGTACATCCTCCCCATGGGAGGCGACGCTAGCCGCTCGCGGCCGGCCGGTCGGCGTTGACGCGCCGCCGAGCCCGCACCCGAGACAGCCGACACAGGAAGCACGTACCCTAGCCGCATGTCCCCCGCAACGGGCGCGGCGACTCTCGTGGCGCGCCGGTCCAGCCGCTTTGTGGCCTGGGTACGCGCATGGCGTGCCGGGCTCGTGCCGTACGACGAGATCGCCGACGAGATCGCCGCCGGCGAGGAGCACCTCGTCGCCGACGCCCCCGGCGCCTGGACCGACATACCGCTGCGCGACGCGCTCTCCGCCTTCTCCAAACTCTCGCCCGACGAAATCCGGCTGGTGCTGCCCGCTCCCGGCGATCCGCGCGGGCTCCCCGGTCCCGGCCCGTTCGCCTCGGCGGCCCTGCTGGCCGGCGAGGCGGTGGTCGCCCGCGGCCTGGGCGTGATTCCCGAGGTACGCACGCACACCAGCGGGTCCGGCGTGACGTTCGAGACGGTGCTCTGGCGGGTCTATCCGCTGCCGGAGACCGCTCCGGCCGCCTCGCTGGGCAATCCCGGTGCGGCCGAGGCCGAGGCCGAACTGGCGGTGACCCTGGCCGAGGCGACCGCGGCGCTGGCCCGGCTCGACGTCGCGCAGTGGCGTCCGGAACTGGCCGGTGCGCTCGCCGCACTGCGCCGCCCGGACAACGGGATGGACCTGCCGCCCGGCTTCGACCCGCGCTCCCGCCGGCTGTTCGCCCGGGCCAGCGTGCTGGACCAGGTGCTCGCGCTGGCCGAGCACGCCGCACCCGGTGGTTCGGTCAACGGTTACGAGGCACAACAGCGCGACGCCGCGCTGCGCCCGCTCACCGCCGCCTGCCGCCGGGCGGTCGTGGCGGCCTGCAACGCCCCGCTCTCGGTCTGAGGTCGCCGTCCGTTCCGCCGAGCCGTCGCCCAAGCTGCGGTGATCGGCCCGCCGGCCCGCACCGGCGAGGAGACCGGCTTCTCCGAACGATCCCGACCCCTCCAACCCGCACTTACGTCCGCCGTAAGTGCCAGTGGCGCGTTGATCGGGTTGAAACCGGTTCAATGCGCCGACATCCGCGTAATTGCCGAGTACGGACCTGTTTCGTGGTAGGCCGACCGGCTCGTGGATGGCGGGACGACGGGGAAAGATCCCGGATACAAAGGTGCGGTAGGGTCCTCGTTCCATGGGCGGCACCCCGAATACGATCGATCTCGCACAGACCTCCTCCGCGAATCCTCCCGGATCCCGGCGACAGTGGTTCAACCGTCGCTCCGTCGTCGAACTGAGCTGGGTGTTGTTGGTCCTGGTCATTGCCAGCGCCCTCTGCATGGCCCGCTACGAGGACCCCCGCCGGATCGCCTCCTCCGGCGACAGTTACTGGTACATGCGGCAGGCGCAGATCTTCGCCGGCGCCGATCCGGCGACCGCGTCGGCCCAGGCATCCTTTCAGGTGTGCCGCGACATCAACCGTTCGGCCAAAGAGCGGAGAATGCCCCGCGCCTGTCGCAACGGATATCCCCAGGCAGGCATTTCTCCCAGGTACATCGCGATTTTCGACAGCCGGCCCGGATATCCGCTGTTCGCGGTACCGTTCGTGAAGATCCTCGGCCTCTGGCAGGGCATGGCCGCGGCGACGCTGATCATCGCGGTCGGCGTCGGCCTGCTCACCTATCTGGCCGTCTGGCTCGCCTTCGGAATACGCCTGGTCTCCGTCATCGCGGCGGCCCTGGTCTATGCACTGCCGACCGGCTTCTGGATAACCCGGATGCTGGCCGACGGTGCGATGATGGTCGGCTGCCTCGCCGTGCTGATCGGCGCGATGCTGCTCTGGCGGAACCGGTTCAGCGGGATACCGATCGCGCTCGCGGGCTTCGCCTGGACTTTCTCCACCAAGTCGGCGAACGGCGTCGCCATGGCCCTGGTACTGCTGGCCGCGAGCCTCGGCGCGCTGCTGACCCGGTTCCCGAACCGGCGCGGCGCGCTGCTCACCGGTGGGCTCGGCCTGGCCACCCTGGTCGGCTGGTTCGCGCTCAGCGCGGCCCTCAAGCTGCCGTCGTTGAGCGAGGCCATCCAGGACTACGCGACCACCCACTACATCCGGCCGGACACTCCCGAGCCGTACACCTGGCTCTGGGAGAGAAACCTCCTATGGTGGCCGGGCGCTCTCGAACACATGATCGTCTCCCCGCTTCCCCTGATCGCGGTGATAATCGCAGCGCTGATCTTCGTCATCCGCACCAGACACCTCACCTTCCTGTGGCTGGGTACCGGGCTGAGCGGGCTGGCGATGCTCGTCGCGAAGCCGGTCGACTCGGAGGTGGAACGGCTGATGATCCCGGTCTGGATCCTGGTCTCCGCCGCCCTCGGGTACGCCATCGTGGCGGCGCTTCCGGCCGGCTGGTCCGGCCGGCCCGGCACGGAGGGAGCCGCCCGGCCCGTGGACCGGCCGCCGTCACCGACGCCGGTCCGGCCGGACCAGCCCGGTCGACCAGCGCCCGGAGCCGGCACGGAGGCGGCCGGTCCGGCCGACGAAACGCGCACCGGTCCGGCCGACGAGGCGCGCAGCGGTCCGGCCAGCCGGGAGCGCACAGATCCGGCCGACGACGGTCTGAATCCGGCCGGGCCCGCAATGGCCTGAGCCGGTCCACGACCGTCTGGACAGAGCCGGCCACACGGGACGGAGAAGCCGGCACCGACCCCGCGCTCGCGCACCGCGAAGGTGGCGTGCTGCGGTCGGTGCCGGGCTCAGATCTCGTCGATCAGGTCGGCGACCGAGGAAACGATCCGGGACGGCAGGTACGGATAGCGTTCCGCCTCGGCCCGGGTGCTGATCCCGGTCAGCACCAGTACGGTCTGCAACCCGGCCTCCAGCCCGCAGAGGATGTCGGTGTCCATCCGGTCGCCGATCATCGCGGTCGTCTCGGAGTGCGCGTCGATGGTGTTCAGCGCCGACCGCATCATCATCGGGTTCGGCTTGCCGACGAAGTACGGCTCCACCCCGGTCGCCTTCGAGATCATCGCCGCCACCGAACCGGCGGCCGGCAGGGCACCCTCGGCGGACGGGCCGGTCGGATCCGGGTTGGTGCAGATGAACCGGGCCCCGCCGTCGATCAGCCGGACCGCCTTGGTGATCGCCTCGAAGCTGTACGTCCGGGTCTCGCCCAGCACCACGTAGTCGGGTGCGAAGTCGGTCAGCACGTACCCCACGGCGTGCATCGCGGTGGTCAGCCCGGCCTCCCCGATCACGTACGCCGTGCCGCCGGGGCGCTGGTCGGCCAGGAACTGCGCGGTGGCCAGCGCGGCGGTCCAGATCGCATGCTCGGGAACGTCGAAGCCCATCCGGTTCAGCCGGGCCTGGAGATCCCGGGCGGTGTAGATCGAGTTGTTGGTGAGGATCAGGAACGGCTTGCCCGAGGCGCGCAGTGCCCGGACGAACTCGGGCGCGCCGGGCACCGGCTGCCCCTCGTGCACCAGCACCCCGTCCATGTCGGTGAGCCAGCTCTCCACCGGCTTCCTGTCGCTCATGCCGGCACTCCGCTGCGCTCCGTGCCGCCATGAGGCACACCCACACCGAGCTGGCCGATTCCCTCGCTACGCTCGCTCATGCCGACACTCCGCTGCGCTCCGTGCCGCCATGAGGCACACCCACACCGAGCTGGCCGATTCCCTCGCTACGCTCGCTCATGCCGACACTCCGCTGCGGTGGGCGTGCGGGCTGCTCTCGTTCATGGCTCTCCTAGCGGATGGGGTCAGGGGCGCCGGACCGGCTGGCAGCAACCGGCCGGACAGGTGTCCCAGGCGGGCAGCGTACCCAGCCGGCGTCGCGCCGCCGTGTCGGCCGGGTTAAGCCGCTCAGTCACCAGCTCCCGGACCATCGCCACGAACCTCGGGTCGGTGCCCGGGGTACCGGCCCGGACGAAGTCGAGGCCGAGCTGCTTGGCGGTCGCCGCCGCCTCGGTGTCCAGGTCCCAGACCACCTCCAGGTGGTCGGAGACGAAGCCGATCGGGCTGACCACCACCGAGGTGACGCCGTCGGCCGCGAGCGCCCGCAGGTGGTCGTTGACGTCCGGCTCCAGCCACGGCACCTGGGGCGGACCGGAGCGGCTCTGCCAGACCAGGTCGTACGGCAGGCCGGGGGCGGCCCGCTCGGCCACCAGCGCGGCGGTCTCGCGGAGCTGGGCCTCGTACCGGCCGCCCTGCGGTCCGGCGGAGGCGGCCATCGAGACCGGGATCGAGTGGGCGGTGAAGACCAGCCGGGTGCTGTCCCGCCGGGCCGGGTCGAGGGTGGCCAGCGCGTTGGCCACCGCGTCGGCGTGCGGCTCGACGAACCCGGGATGGTCCCAGTACTGCCGCAGCTTCTCGATCCGGGGCGCGTCCGGGCCCACCGCCGCCCGGGCGGTCGCGATGTCCTCCAGGTATTGCCGGCAGGAGGAGTAGCCGCCGTAGGCGCTGGTCACGAAGCCGAGAGCCGAGGTGACGCCGTCGTCGCGGAGCTGGGCCACGGTGTCGGCGAGCATCGGATGCCAGTTGCGGTTGCCCCAGTACACCGGGAGGTCGAGCCCGTGCGCGGCGAAGTCGGCGCGGATCGCGGCGAGCAGGTCCCGGCACTGCTGGTTGATCGGCGACACGCCACCGAAGTGCTGGTAGTGCTCGGCGACCTCGGCCAGCCGGTCCGGTGGCACGTTCCGCCCCCGGGTGACGTTGGCCAGGAACGGCAGGACGTCCTCCGGCCGTTCCGGGCCACCGAACGAGATCAACACAACGGCGTCGTACGACATGCCACCATTGTTCCCGCCCCGGCCGAGCCGGCCGGCAGGGCCCCGCCCGCCGGCAGCGCCGGACGGACGGGGCCTTCCTCACATCGCGGCGCCGAGCGCGTGGTAGCCGCCGTCGACGTGCACGATCTCACCGGTGGTGGCCGGGAACCAGTCGGAGAGCAGGGCCAGGCAGGCCCGCGCGGCCGGCTCCTGGTCGGTCAGTGCCCAGCCCAGCGGGGCCCGCTCGGCCCAGGCCTCCTCGAACTGCTGGAAGCCGGGGATCGACTTCGCCGCCATGGTGCGCAGCGGCCCGGCCGAGACCAGGTTGCTGCGGATCCCCTTCGGGCCCAGGTGCAGCGCCAGGTAGCGGGAGGCGGACTCCAGCCCGGCCTTGGCCACCCCCATCCAGTCGTACACCGGCCAGGCCTTGGTGGCGTCGAAGGTGAGCCCGACCACCGCGCCACCGGCGCTCATCAGCGGCAGCGCGGCCACCGCGAGCGCCTTGTAGGAGTACGTCGAGACGTGCACCGCGGTCGCCACGTCCTCCCACGGCGCGTCGAGGAAGCCGCCGCCGAGACAGCTCTGCGGCGCGAAGCCGATCGAGTGCACCACCCCGTCCAGCCCGTCGACGTGCTCGCGGACCCGGTCCGCCAGGCTGGCCAACTGCTCGGCGTCGGTGACGTCCAGCTCGATCACCGGGGCCGGCTCGGGCAGCCGCTTGGCGATCCGCTCGACCAGCGACATCCGGCCGAAGCCGGTGAGTACCACCGTCGCACCGTTCTCCTGGGCGAGCTTCGCGACCGAGAACGCGATCGACTGGTCGGTGATGACACCGGTGACGAGCAGCCGCTTGCCGGCCAGCAGTCCAGACACGTGAAGATCCTCCATACCCTCGTGGTCCCCCGCGTCCCGTGGCCGGTCCGGGTCCGTCCCGGCCGATCACGGCGCCTGGGCGATTGTGCCAGTCGGTGCCCCGGGCCCGGGCCGGTCAGTGCCCCATGCCGAGGCCGCCGTCCACCGGAATGACCGCCCCGGAGACGTAGCCGGCGGCGTCGGAGGCCAGCCAGGCCACCACCCCGGCCACCTCGTCCGGGCTGGCCATCCGGCCCGCCGGGATGGACTTGCGGATCTCCGCCTTGCGCTCCTCGGTGAGTACCGCCGTCATGTCGGTGTCGATGAACCCGGGCGCGACCACGTTGGCGGTGATGTTGCGGCTGCCCAGCTCGCGGGTGATCGACCGGGCCACCCCGACCAGGCCGGCCTTGCTCGCCGCGTAGTTCACCTGGCCGGCGCCACCGGAGAGGCCGACCACCGAGGAGACGAAGACCATCCGGCCCCACCGGGCCCGGAGCATCTTGCCGGAGGCCCGCTTGGCGCATCGGAACGCGCCGGTCAGGTTGGCGTCGACCACCCGGGTGAACTGCTCCTCGGACATCCGCAGCAGCAGCGTGTCGTCGGTGATCCCGGCGTTGCACACCAGCACCTCGACCGGGCCCAACTCCGCCTCGACAGCCGAGAACGCCTCGTCGACCTGGGCACTGTCGGTGATGTCACACCGGACGCCGAACAGGTCGGCGGGCGGGTTGCTGCCCCGGTGGGTGACCGCCACCCGGTCGCCCTGCTTGGCGAAGGCCTGCGCGATGGCCAGGCCGATGCCCCGGTTGCCTCCGGTCACCAGCACGGTTCGGGCCACGGATGTCCTCCTCACGGACGGTACGGACGTGCGGGTTGGAGACTAGGCGCTACCGGCAGGTAATCCGTAACCCGGGTGGCGTGCTACCCGGGTACTACCGGCGGAATCGTGCCACGGGGTGACGACGGTCGGGCTCCGGCACCCGTACCCTGCCCCTGATGGAGAACGGCACCGCTGCGGTCCTGCGCGTCGGCCGGGACGACCTGCGCCGGCTGCTGGTCGGGGCGGACTTTCCGCTGTCCCCGCCGCTCGGCCCGCCCGGCAGGTGGCGGCGAGTGTGGCGGAGCGCCCGGCCGTTCCTGGCGCCGGTGCTGGTCTTCGCCCTGGTCGGCATCACCATCGCCGGCATCCAGTACCTCACCGACACCCGGGACCTGCCCGGATGGCTGGCGATCGGGCTCGGCGTCGGCGGGACCCTGCCGGCGGTGCTGGCCCCGCTCCGCCCGCTGCTCGCCTGGCGGTTCGGCTACCCCCTGCTCTACCTCGGTGTGATCGGCGCGCTGCCGGACGAGGACTGGCCGTGGAGCCCGGTGCAGATCATCGCCTTCTTCTTCGTCCTGCTGGTGCTGGCCGCCCGGACCAGCCTGGGGATCGCCGCCTGGGCGGGGCTGCTCAGCGTGCTGCCGGTGTACCTGTTCGTGCCGGCCCAGGCGAACGCGCACGGGGTCGCCCTCCTCTTCCTGGCGATCCTGATCGTCGGCGACCAGGTGCGGCGGCGCCGGCAGAGCCAGCGAGCCCTGGCCGAGCAGGCCGAGCGCAGCGAGCTGGAGCAGGCTCGCCGGGCGGTGCTGGAGGAACGGACCCGGATCGCCCGGGAGATGCACGACGTGGTCGCGCACCACATGTCGATGATCGCGGTGCAGGCGGAGACCGCACCGTACCGGCTGACGGAGCTGCCCGAGCCGGCCCGGGCCGAGTTCACCGCGATCGCCGGGTCGGCCCGGGAGGCGCTGGTCGACATGCGCCGGCTGCTCGGCGTACTCCGCAGCGAGTCGGCGGCACCGGAGACCGCGCCGCAGCCGGGGCTGGCCGACGTACCGGAGCTGGTCGAGGCGGCCCGCCGGGCCGGGATGGCGGTGACGGTCGCCACCGGTCCGGAGCCGGCGCAGGGCCGGCCGGTGCCGGAGGCGGTCGGGCTGGCCGCGTACCGGATCATCCAGGAGGCGCTGGCCAACGCGGCCCGGCACGCTCCCGGGACCGCCGTGCGGGTGTCGGTGGACGCGGACGACCGGGCGCTGACCGTCGGCGTCTGGAACGACCCGGCCGGTCCCGGCGCCGGCCGCCCGGGAGACGCCGCCGGCCCCGCCGGGCACGGACTGACCGGGATGCGGGAGCGGGTCCGGCTGCTCGGCGGCCGGCTGCGGGCCGGCCCGACCGACGACCAGGGGTACGTGGTCACCGCGCACCTGCCCTACGACCCGGAGCCGACCGAACGGTGAACCTTCGCCAACCTGAATCGCGCGACGTACCCGCCCCGACCTCCACCTGCGGCCGGGACGGACCGCAGGGGGCGGTTGACAGCGGTCCGGTGCGGACGGCCGGCGCCGAGCACGACGGAGGTCCGCGATGATCCGGGTGCTGATCGCCGACGACCAGGCGATGGTCCGGCAGGGGTTCGGGGCGCTGCTGGCGGCCCAGCCCGACCTGCTGGTGGTCGGGGACGCGGCGAACGGCGCCGAGGCGGTCACCGCGGCCCGGCGGCTCGACCCGGACGTGGTGCTGATGGACGTCCGGATGCCGGTGCTGGACGGCCTGGCCGCGACCCGGCAGCTCCTCGGCGACCGGCCGGAGGCGGACCGGCCCCGGGTGCTCATCCTGACCACCTTCGACCTCGACGACTACGTCTACGAGGCGCTGCGGGCCGGCGCCAGCGGCTTCCTGCTCAAGGACGCCCCGGCCGCCGACCTGGTGCACGCGGTCCGGGTGGTCGCGGCCGGGGACGCGCTGCTCGCCCCGGCGGTGACCCGCCGGCTGATCGCCGAGTTCGCCGCCCGGCCCGGCCGGGACCGGCCCCGGCCGGTCAGCCTGGCCGGGCTCACCCCCCGGGAGACCGAGGTGCTCCGGCTGATCGCCCGGGGCCGCTCCAACGGCGAGATCGCCGCCGAGCTGGTGGTCGCCGAACAGACCGTGAAGACCCACGTCGGGCGGATCCTGAGCAAGCTCGACCTGCGCGACCGGGCCCAGGCGGTCGTCGTCGCGTACGAGTCCGGGCTGGTCACCGCCGGCGACTAGTTCCCCGGTCCGCCGGCTGGTACCCCCGGTCTGCCGAGCCGGCGCGGTACGCCTCCGGGCGGCGGGCGGCCCGCACCGGTCGGGTCGTCCCCCGGTAGCCCTGCGGTAGTCCCCGGGTAGCCCGCCGAAAGCCGTCCCGTGGCGTGACGCGGCAACCCATGCCGACCACGCATTCTCTGCTCCGAAGGCGATCGGAGGGAGATCGGGATGGTGTGGCGACCGGCGGTACGGGGAGCGGTGGCCGGGCTGCTCGCGCTGGGGCTGATGGTGCCGCCGCCGGCCGGGGCGAGCGAGGTGGCGGTGGCGCGGGCCGGGTTCGTCGAGGCGTACCCGGCGGTGGCGGCGGCGATGCGGACGGCCGGTGCGCCGTACGCCGGCTGGGTGGCCGCCGGCCGCTCCTTCCTGGCGTTCGATCCGCACGGTGACGGGCTGGCCGTGGAAGTGCTCGGCGACCTCGGCACCGCCGACCGGATCGCGGTGCTGGTGCCGGGGGTGGACAGCACGCTGCGGGACTTCGACCGCGGCCTGGGCGGGATACGCCGGCGTGCCCCGGCCGCCCAGGCCCGCGCCCTGTACGACGAGATCCGCGCCACCCGGCCGGGTGCCCGGGTGGCCGTGCTGGCCTGGCTCGGCTATGACCCGCCGAACGGGCTGGGCCGGGCGGCGGCCCGCTCGGAGCACGCGCGGGCCGGGGCGGACGCCCTGGTCGAGCTGACCCGGACTCTGGCCCGGCACCGCCCCGACGCGACGGTGACGCTGGTCGGGCACAGCTACGGCGCGCTGGTGGTCGGGCTGGCCGCACCGGAGGTGCCGCCGCAGGTGACCGACCTGGTGACGCTGGCCGGGATCGGGATGGGCGTGGACCGCGCCGCCGCGCTGGGCACCGGAGCCCGGGTCTGGGCCGCCGAGGCGCTGGACGACTGGATCCGCCGGCTGCCCCCGGTGCGGGTGTTCGGCTTCGGGCACGGCGTCCGGCCGGCCAGCCCCGAGTTCGGGGCCCGGCCGCTGCCGGTGGACGGGGTGACCGGCCACGACGGCTACCTGGTGCCGGGCAGCGCGACGCGGCACGCGGCGGCCGTGGTCGTACTCGGCGTGGCCGGGACGACCACCGGCACGGCCGGCCCTGCCACCGGGACGGCGGTGACCCCCCGGTGAGCGTCCTCGACCGGCGATCGATGAACCCCCTCGAACGGCGGCGAACCGACGGCGCGGCCCCGCACCCGTCCTCCCGGGTCGGATCGGACGGCGGCGGCCGAGACCGGGGTATCGACGGGCTGCGGGCGTACGCGATCGGCGGGGTGGTGTTCGGGCACTGGCTGGTCACCGCCCTGGTACTCGGCCCGGACGGCGCGCTGCGCACGGCCAGTCCGCTGGCCGCGATGCCGGCGCTGGTCCCGGTGACCTGGCTGTTCCAGACGCTCGGGCTCTTCTTCTTCGTCAGCGGGTACGCCTCGGCCCGGTCGCTCCGCTCGGCCGCCGCCCGGGGACTCGGCCCGGCACGGTGGCTGCGCCAACGGCTCGGTCGACTGGGCCGGCCGGTGCTGCTGCTGCTCGGCGGCTGGCTGGCGGTGCTGGCCGTGGCCGCCCTGCTCGGCACTCCGGCGGGCACCCTGCGTACCGTCGCCACGCTTGTGGTCAGTCCACTGTGGTTCCTGCTGCCGTTGGTGGTGCTGATCGCGTCGACCGCCCCGCTGGCCCGGGCACTGGACCGGTACGGGCCGGTCCGGCTGGCGGTACCCGCCGTGGCGTTGGTCACGCTGAGCGACCTGGCCGGGCGGAGCGGCGATCCGTCGGGCTGGCCGGTACCGCTGCCCGGGGACGGGGTGTGGCGGGTACCGGTCGCGGTGCTGGCCGGCTGGCTGCTGCCGTACCTGCTCGGGATGGCCCTCGCCGACGGCCGGCTCGGCGGCCGGCGGACCGCCGTCGGGCTGTTGCTGGCCGGTGCCGCCGGGATGGCCGGGCTGGGCTGGGCGGGCTATCCGCTCAGCGCGGTCGGGGTACCCGGGGACGGCATGTCCAACCTGGACCCGCCGTCACTGTTCGCGGTCAGCCTGGCGCTGGCCCAGGTCGGCGCGGCGCTGCTGGTCCGGCCGGTGCTGGCCGGCGCGCTGGCCCGGCCGGGCCGGTGGGCCGCGGTGAACCGGCTCAACACCGTGGCGATCAGCGTCTACCTGTGGCACCAGAGCACCCTGCTCGGGGTGACCGCGCTGGCCGCGCTCGCCGCCCGGCTGGCCGGCACGGGTCCGGTACCCGGACTGCACACGGTGCCGGACGGGCCCGGTTGGGTGGCCGCCCGGCTGGCCTGGCTGCCGCTGCTGGTCCTGGTCCTGTCCGTGCTGGTCGGGCGGGCCGGCGGCGACCGGCGGCGGCACCGCGACGGCCAGCGGCCGGCGTCCGGGACGCTTCCGGGCGTCCCGGACCGGCACGGACAGTGAACCCTTGCCACCTGAACCGCGCGGCGCATGCGCCCGACTTCCACCCGCGGCCACGACGGACCCAAGGGGAGGCTGAAAGGGTTCAGTGACGAGCAGCGGGGCCTGATCCGCGCCCGGCAACGGTCGGAGTGCCGACACCCGGGGACCCGAATGGCCGACTGCGGCCACCGGGCTCCCCGGGTGTACGATGACTCACGTTCCAGGTCCGGTCGACAGATGGAGGTGATCGCTGTGCGAAATAGCGATCCTCCCAGTCGTGGCCGGGTCCTTGGTCAGTCCGCCTGAGCCGTGACATCTCCCGCCGACTGACCCAGTTCCGCTCCACACCGCATCCCCGGACCACTCCGGCATCTGCCGGCGTGCCGTCCCCGCTGTGCGAATCCGACGGCTGTCGCCGAGCCGAGGTGTGTGGAGCCGCCCGGTCACGACTTCGTGTGCGCGTCCACTGATCCCCGAGACACCCCGCCCGGCCCTGCGCCGGCCCGGGAGGTCTCCAGTCGCCACCCGGAGAGCAGAATCATGCAGCGTTACGTCGCCCCGCTGGGCTTCACCCTCGCCGCCGCCTGGGTCGTGCTGGTCTTCATCCTGGTCCGCGCGACCCCGTGACGACCGCCACCCCCAGGCCGACCGTCGACCCCGTCCACCGGCGCCGTCCGCACGGTCGTCCGAGCGGCAGTCGTCCGTCCGCACGTACCCGGCCGGGCCGGTGACCGGCACCGACCGGGTATGTCCGCACACCTGTCCCCGCCCCGGCCGGCGCCCGCCCGTCAGACCAGGCGGGACGTCCAGAGCAGGCTCAGCCCCGCCGCGCAGAGCGCGAAGAGCAGCGCGATCCCCGCATACCACTGGGTGATCTCCCGGGCCTCGGTACGGAACCCGATCGAGCTGCCCATGTCCTGGTAGACCTGCTTCAGCTCGTTGACCGAGGCCGCCTCGTAGAAGAAGCCCTGGGTCGTCTCGGCGAGTTCGGCCAGGGCCAGCCGGTCGACCGGCACCCGCTGCACCTGGCCACCGATGTCGACCTGGCCGGAATCGGTGCCGAACGCGATGGTCGAGACCGGCACGTTCGCCGCCTGCGCCGCCGCAGCGGCCTCCTCGATCGAGCGCCCCGAGGTCCGGTAGCCGTCCGAGAGCAGCACGATCCGGGCCGGCGGGATGCCCTGGGCGCCGTCCGCCGGCACCGACCGGATCGCCTCCAGGCAGGTGAAGACGGCCTCGCCGGTCGCGGTAGCCTCGGCCAGCACCAGGCCGTCGATGGCCTGGGTCACCGCCGGGCGGTCCTTGCCCGGCGGTACCAGCACGTTGGCCGACTTGGCGAAGGCGACCAGCCCGAGGTTGTAGGTCGGCGGCAGCTCCGCGACGAACTGCTTCGCCGCCTCCTGGGCCGCCTCCAGCCGGTTCGGCGGCACGTCGTCGGCCTCCATCGACAGCGACACGTCGATCGCCAGCATGATGGTGGCCCGCTCCAGCGGCTCCTTGGTGTCGACCGCCGGCCGGGCCATCCCGGTGGCCAGGATCAGCAGGCTGAGCAGCATCACCCCCGCCGGGGCGTGCCGGCGCCAGCCGATCCCCTTCGGCGCGAGGGTGCGCAGCAACTCGACGTTGGTGAACCGCATCGCGTACGTGCGGCGATGCAGTTGCCGCCAGACGTACGCCCCGGCGAGCAGCAGCACGGGCAGCACGGCCAGCAGCCACCACGGTTGCAGAAAACGGATCATCGTGTCGTCCCCCGGGTACGGGCGTGCCGCTGCGCTGCGACGAAGCGCACCATGTCCAGCAGCCAGTCGGAGTCGGTACGCAGCCGCAGGTGCGCCGCTCCGGCGGCCCGCAGCTGGTGGGCGATGGCGGCACGCTGGGCGGCCGCCGCGGCGGCGTAACGGCGCCGCAACCGTGGGTCGGCGGTCTGCACCTCGTGCAGCTCACCGGTCTCGGGGTCGACGACGGGCAGCACCCCGACGTCCGGCAGCTCCAGTTCCCGCGGGTCGACCACCTCGACGGCGAGCACCTCGTGCCGGACCCCGAGCTTGCGTACCGGGCGTCCCCACTGCTCCGGCGGGGCCAGGAAGTCGGAGATCACCACGGCCATCCCGCGCCGCCGGGGTGGGCGGTTGAGCGCGTCGACCAGCAGACCGAGGTCGGTCCGCCCCGGCCGGGTCGGCGTGCCGGCGATGGTCCGGAGCAGTCCCTGCGCCTCCTTGCGCCCCGGCCGGGCGGGCAACCGCAGCACTCCCGGTGGCGTGGCCGGGGATCCGGTCCGGCCGTCCCGGGGCGGGCCGGTGCCGATCACCGCGCCGATCCGGTTGCCGCCGCGCACGGTCAGGTGGGTGATCGCCGCCGCCGCCGCGATCACGAGTTCCCGCTTGAGCCAGCGGCCGGTGCCGAAGTCGAGGCTGGCCGACAGGTCCACCGCCAGCCAGGTCTCCAGCTCCCGGTCGGCGACCGTACGCCGGACGTGCGGCACGGTCGTCCGGGCCGTCACCGGCCAGTCCATCCGGCGTACGTCGTCGCCGGGGCGGTATTCCCGGGACTCCCCCGCCTCGGTGCCGGGCCCCGGCAGCAGGCCGAGGTAGTCGCCCTGGAGCAGCCCGTCGAGTTTGCGGGTGACCAGCAACTGCAACCGGGAGAGTACGGCGTCGGCCCGGGCCGGACTGCTGTCGGTCGCCGACATCATGCCGGCGGGCGCCCGGGCCACGCCGGGTTGGCCGCCGGCACCCCGGACGCGGGCCCGAGGACGGGTCCGGAACCGTTCGGCGGGGCGGGGGTGGCGTTCTGCCGGGGCGCGACCGAGGGCAGCGGGATGGTGGACATCACCCGGTCGACGACGTGGTCGGCGGGGATGTTGTCGGCCAGCGCGTCGTAGCTGAGCACCAGCCGGTGCCGGAGGATGTCCGGGGCGATGTCCTGGACGTCCTGCGGCAGCGCGTAGTCCCGGCCGCGCATCAGGGCGAGCGCCCGGGTGGCCCGGACGATGCCGAGCGAGGCGCGCGGGCTGGCGCCGTACTGGATGAGCTGGGCCACGTCCGGCATCCCGTGCTCGGCCGGTGCGCGGGTGGCCAGCACCAGGCGTACGGCGTAGTCGACCAGGGCGTTGTGCACGAAGACCTTGTCGGCCTTCTGTTGCAGCCCGACGAGTTCGAGCGGGGTGAGGACCGACGCCGGCTCGGGGGCGCTGACCCCCATCCGGTAGACGATCTCGCGCTCCTCGGCGTCCGTGGGGTAGCCGACGATGATCTTCATCAGGAAGCGGTCCCGCTGCGCCTCGGGCAGCGGATAGACACCCTCCTGCTCGATCGGGTTCTGGGTGGCCATCACCAGGAACGGGTTCGGCACCCGGTGGGTCTGCCCGCCGATCGACACCTGCTGCTCGGACATCACCTCGAGCAGCGCCGACTGCACCTTGGCCGGTGCCCGGTTGATCTCGTCGGCGAGCAGGAAGTTCACGAAGACCGGCCCGAGCTCGACGTCGAACTTCTCGCTCGACTGCCGGTAGATCCGGGTACCGACGATGTCCGCGGGGACCAGGTCCGGAGTGAACTGCACCCGGGCGAAGGTACCGCCGACCACCCGGGCCAGGGTCTCCACCGCGAGCGTCTTGGCCACCCCCGGTACCCCTTCGAGCAGGCAGTGCCCGCGGGCCAGCAGGGCGACGAACATCCGCTCCACCATCCGGTCCTGCCCGACGATGACCCGCTTGACCTCGAAGAGGGCTCGTTCCAGCAGGGTGGCGTCCTCGGCCGGGGTGCTGCCCACGGTGGGGACGGCACCGCCGACGTCGGGCGGGGTCGGGGTGTCGGGCGTCGTCGGCTGGGCCACCGGTCCTCCACAGCGGGGTCAGGAAATCAGGGGTCGGCGCGAGCCGACGCCCCCAAGCGTCGCACGTCGAGCTGAGAGACCGCGAAGGGAGAACCGGATTTGCGGTTCCATCCCGCGCATTTGCGCCTCGGCGAGGCGCGCAATCCGGAAAACGGTCGATGGTGGGTAGACATAGAGGGGTTTTCTCTGTGTACGATGCAGCGAATCGCCGGGCGGCTCCCCCCGTGGCCGCCCGGCGATCTCTTCCTCCGGGCTCCCTCCGCCGGCGCCGTAGACTCGCCGCCGTGAGTGACGGGTCCGCAGCCGCGAGCGGTGGCTCTCCACCGGCAGACAGCCCGCCCCGGATCTGCTCGGCCCGGGGCTGCCGGGCAGCGGCCGTCTGGGCGTTGCACTGGAACAATCCCCGGCTGCATACCCCGCAGCGGCGCAAGACCTGGCTCGCCTGTGCCGACCACCGCCGCTCGCTCGGCGACTTCCTCGGCGCGCGCGGGTTCCTTCGCGAGGTAACACCCGCCGGGGGATCGCCTACGCTCGACACGTGAGCGAGCGAGGCGGCGACCGAAGCGAGCACGGCAGCGCAGACCGAAGCGAGCACGGCGAGGACGACCGAAGCGAGCACGGCGCGGCGTCGACCGGTGAGCCGGCGTCTGGACGGCCCACAGCCGGGCCGACCGACCCGCTGGAGCCGTGGCCGGAGACCGTGCACTGGCAGCCGGTCTCCACTGACCTGATCAAGGTGGAGGCACTGCGGCTCGGCATCGGCATGCTGGCCCTCGCCGCCGGCGCCGGAGTCGGCCTGGCGCTCACCGGCCACTGGTTCTTCGGCCTCCTGCTCGGCGCGGTGGTCGTGCTGACCGTCTGGCGGCTGGCGGTGATCGTCCGGGCCGTCCGGGCCTGGGGGTACGCCGAGCGCGACCACGACCTGCTGGTCCGGCACGGCCTGCTGGTCCGGCGGCTGTCGATCGTGCCGTACGCCCGGATGCAGTTCGTCGATGTCACCGCCGGGCCGCTGGAACGGGCCTTCGACCTGGCCACCGTGCAACTGCACACCGCCGCCGCCGCGAGCGATGCCCGGGTGCCCGGCCTGCGTCCGGCCGAGGCGTCCCGGCTGCGCGACCGGCTCACCGCCCTCGGCGAGGACCGGGCGGAGGGTCTGTGACCCCCGAGGAGGCCGCCGAGCCCCGGCAGCGGCTGCACCCGTTGAGTCCACTGCTGCACGGGGCGAAGTCGCTGGTGGTGATCGTCGCCGCGCTCTCCTGGTCGACCCTGTCCCGGGTCGGCCTCGGCTTCTTCGCCCTGCTGGTGGCGGTACTGCTGGTCGGCGCGCTCGCGCTCTCGGTGGTCAGTTGGTACAACACCGGCTACCACATCGTCGGGCGGGAGCTGCGGATCCACGAGGGACTGCTGTGGCGGCGTACCCGGGCGATCCCGCTGGAGCGGTTGCAGTCGGTGGAGGTGGTCCGGCCACTGCTGGCCCAGCTCAGCGGGCTGGCCGAGCTGCGGCTGGAGGTGGTCGGCGGCGGCAAGACGGAGGCGCCGCTGGCGTACGTCACGGTGGCCGACGCGGTGGCGCTGCGGGAACGCCTGCTGGTGCTGGCCGGCCGGGCGCCGTCCGGCCCGACCGGAGCGCCCGCCGAGGCCGCCGGCCCCGGCACGGTACCGCCCGGGCAGCCCGGAGCGCCGTGGCCGGGTCAGCCCGGCGTACCCGGCCTTCCGGGGCTGGTCGGCACCGCCGAGCCACCGGCCGGCCGGCACCTGCACGCGGTGTCCAACCGCGACCTGCTGGTCAGCCAGCTCCTCACCCCGCAGGCGTTCCTGCTGCCGTTCGGCCTCGCCTTCGTGCTGACCCAGTTCTTCACCGAGGGCTCGTGGTCGTTCATCGCGGTCGCCAGCACCCTCACCGCGATGGCCGGGGTGGTGCTCCAGCCGATCCGGCGGGTACTGGACGACTGGAGTTTCCGGCTGGCCCGCGACGACGCCGCGCTGCGGGTCCGGCACGGTCTGCTGGAGACCCGGGCCCAGACCGTACCGCTGGACCGGCTCCAGGCGATCGGGGTCACCTGGCCGCTGCTCTGGCGGCTGAAGGGGTGGCTGCGGATGCGGCTGTCGGTCGCCGGGATCGCCAGCGGTGAACTGGACGACCGGAGCCACCCGGACCGTCTACTGCCGGTCGGCGACCTGGGCACGGCACAAATGATCATGTCGGAGATCCTTCCCGGGGTGGCGATCACCGGCACCCTCACCCCGCCGCCGGCCCGGGCCCGCTGGGTGCACCCGCTGGCCCGTACCGCGCTCGGCGCCGGGCTCTCGGCCCGGGTCTTCGCGGTCCGCTCCGGACTGCTGACCCGGGAACTCCTCGTCGTGCCGTACGCCCGGATCCAGAGCGTACGGGTGGTGCAGGGTCCGCTGCAGCGCCGGCTGCGGCTGGCCACCGTCTACGCGGACACGGCCGGCGGGCCCGGCGCGGCAGCCCGGGACCGGGACCTGTACGAGGCGTGGGCGCTGGCGGCGGAACTGACCGTCCGGGCCCGGGCCGCCCGGGTCAGCGACCCGCGCTGACCGTCCGCTCCGGCGCCGGCCCCGACTCCGGCCCGCTGTCGGTGCCTGCCCCGGCCCGGGCACCTGTGCTGGCCTTCGGGGCGCTGTCGACGTCCGGCCCGGGCTCCCCGGCCGGCCCGGTGCCGGCCTGGGAGGTCGCCGCCCCGGCCGGATCCGGCTCGACCGGCCGGCGGCGGGCCCTGCGCGCCGCCCACCAGCGCTCGGCGAGCCCGACGACCAGGAAGGTCACCCCCACGTACGCCCAGCCGACCAGTACGTCGATCACGTAGTGCTCGCCCGCGTAGACCAGGGTGAAGGTCATCGCCAGCGGGTAGCAGAGCAGCAGCGGCCACCAGCGTCGCCGGGTCGCGCCGAGGAAGAAGACCACCACGAAGAGCGCCCAGGCGGTGTGCAGCGACGGCATCGCGGCGACCGGGTTGGAGGCGATCTGACCGGCGTTGAGCAGGTTGCCGGCGCCGTGCATGCCGAACTCCCGCCAGCCTCGGGTGGAGATCCGGGCGACCTCCTCCAGCATCCCGTACTGCGCGGCCCACCAGGGCGGCGCGGCCGGGTAGAGGAAGTAGGTCACCAGGCCACTGGCGCAGAGAAAGCCCCACCGGCGCATGAACGCCGCCCAGCGGGGTCGGGAGCGCAGCCAGAGCACCACCGCCGCGGCCAGGGTGACCACGAAGTGCGAGAAGTAGACCCAGCTCACCCCGACGTCCCACCAGTGGATGCCGTCCGGGTCGTAGAGGTGCTGTTGCAGCCAGACCGTCGGGACCTGGCCGTCCATCGCCCAGCCGAACATCCACCGGTCGGTGACGATCAGCTCGTAGGCGTGCGGTGTCGCCCCGTTGTCCGCGAACCCCCGGGAGAGGTTGTACAGGGCCAGCAGCACCACCACCGGCAGCCAGTCCCGGGCGAATCCCAGGTGCGTCCGCCAGGGGCGGTCACTGCGCCAGGCTATGGTGGCGGCCCAGAGCCAGGCGAAGGCGTACAGCGGGTCGGTGGGCAGGCCGATCAGCAGCCAGGCGGCGACGAAGGCCACCGCCCAGATCGACATGGCGACGAACCGGCGGCGGCGCCGGCCGTCCGGGGCCGCCGGACCGGGCGGCGGCGCGGGTGGGGTGTCGGTGACGGTAACGAGCATCGCCGTCCAGGTTAACGGCGCCGGTACGCCGGACTCCGGGAGGGACGGACGGCACGCGGTACCGCGCGGACCGTGGGACCGGATTCGATCGGGCTAGCAACTCGCTTGCTAGCTTAGCAACTCAGTTGCTAGTGTCCCGGGCCATGTCGGTCTCCCGGATCCTGCTCGGCCTTCTCGAACCGCACTCCCAACACGGCTACGTGCTGCGCCGCCGCTACGACGAGTGGTTCGGCAACAGCCGCCCGCTCAAGTCGGCCCAGGTCTACGCCACTCTCGGCCGGCTGGACCGGGACGGGCTGATCGACCTGACCGGAGTGGCCAGCGGGGTCGGCCCGGACCGCCGGGTCTACGCCATCACCGAGGCGGGCGTCGGCGAACTCGACCGCTGGCTCGACGAGCCGGAGGTGCCCGAGGTGACCGGCAGCCGCCGGGTGCTCTTCGCCAAGGTGCTGATCGCACTCTCCAGCGGCCGACCGGCCGAGCCGATGCTCGACCGGCAGCGCCAGGCGCACCTGGCCCGGATGCGCGAGCTGCGCGCCCAGCGGCAGGCCGGCGACCTGCTCGCGCAGCTCGACGCCGACTTCGAGATGTACCACCTCGACGCCGATCTGAAGTGGATCGACGGCGCCGTCGCCCGGCTCGCCCGGCTGGCCGCGCTGGTATCCCGCGTCGACGACGCGGAGAAGGAGTCCCGATGACATCCCAGGGCAGCACGATGACTCTCCAGGGTCGTGACCTGGCCATCCGGTTCGGCCGGACCGTCGCGCTCGACGGCGCCGACGTGACCATCGCCCCCGGCGAGATCGTCGCCATCATGGGACCGTCCGGCTCCGGCAAGTCGACCCTGCTGCACGTACTCGCCGGCATCCTCCGCCCCGAGCACGGCGAGGTACGCCTCGACGCACAGCGCATCGACAACCTCTCCGACAGCCGGCGCAGCAGCCTCCGGCTCCGGTCGTTCGGCTTCGTGCTCCAGTTCGGCGACCTGGTGCCGGAGCTGTCCCTGCGGGAGAACGTCGAACTGCCGTTACGGCTGCTCGGCAGGCCCCGGGCCGAGGCCCGGCGCCGAGGTGCCGAGTTGCTCGGCCACCTGGCCGTGGCCGAGCTGGCCGACCGGCGCCCGGGGCAGGTCTCCGGCGGTGAGGCACAGCGCGTCGCCGTCGCCCGCGCGCTCGCGCACCGACCGTCGGTGATCTTCGCCGACGAGCCGACCGGGGCGCTGGACAGCGCGGCCGGCGAGGTGGTGCTGGACGCGCTGACCGGGCTGGCCCGCAAGGAGGGCAGCTCGGTCGTGATGGTCACCCACGAGGCCCGGGTCGCGGCGTACGCGGACCGCACGGTCTTCCTCCGCGACGGGCGGGTAGCCGCATGAGGCGGTGGATCTGGCTCGGACTGAGGCTGTCGATCGGCTCCGGGCGGGGCGGGCTGCTGCGTACCGCGCTGATGTCGTCCGGGGCGGCGCTCGGCGTACTGCTGGTGCTGGCGTCGCTGGCCACGGTCTCGGTCGCCGGGGCGCAGCACGAGCGGGCGGAGGCGCGCACGCCGGTACGGGAGGAGAAGCCGGCCAGCCCGTCGGCACTGCGGATCTACGACATCGAGGACGCGGTCGGCGGCCGGGTGCTCCGGCGTACCGCCGTGGTGGGCGCCACCGCGACCAGCCCGCGCCCGCCCGGGGTGGCCGTGCTGCCCGCGCCCGGGGAGATGGTGGTGTCGCCGGCCCTGCGCGACCTGCTCGCCACCGACCCCCGGGCGGCCGGGCGCTTCCCGCAGCGGATGATCGGCACGGTCGGCCCGGCCGGGCTGCTCGCCCCGGACGAGCTGCTGGCCTACGTCGGCGCCCCACCGGCAGCGGTGCCGGAGGAGGATCGGATGCTCGACGAGCACTGGCCGGTCACCGGATTCGGCCATGCACTGGAGTACGCCCTCGGCCAAGGCTCCGGACCGGACGTCTTCACCCCGGCCCGGATCCTGGCCGGCGCCTTCGGGCTCTTCGTGCTGGTCCCGTTCGGCGTCTTCCTGGCCACCTGCGCCCGGCTCTCCGCCTCCACCCGGGACCGCCGGATCGCCGCCCTGCGGCTGCTCGGCGTCTCGGCCCGGCAGGCGACGCTGGTCAACGCGGTGGAGACCGGGGTGGTCACGCTCGGCGGCGCGCTGCTCGGCCTGACCGGCTTCGCGATCCTCGCCCCGCTGTCGGAGGGCTGGCGGATTGGCCGGCTGCGCTGGTACGCCGCCGACCTCGCCGTACCGGTCCCGGTGGTCGTCGGCATGGTCGCGCTGACCGTGGCGTACGCGGTCGCCATCGGCGTCCTCGCCACCCGACCGGCCCGGGTCAACCCGCTGGCCGTGCGCCGGGACGCGCCGCACCGCCGGCCCGGCGTCTGGCGGCTGCTGCCGCTGCTGGCCGGGCTCGCCGGGGCGGTGCTGGCCGGCTGGACCGGCCGGCACGAACCCCACCAGTCCGACGCCCTGCTCTTCGCCCTCTCGATGCTGCTCATCGGGCTGGCCTTACCGCTGGCCCTGCCCACCCTCGGGTACGCCGCCGCCGCACTGGTCGCCCGGCTGCCGGGTACCCCGGTCTGGCTGGAACTGGCCGCCGCCCGGCTGCGGCACGCCCCCGGGGTGGCACCCCGGCTGGTCGCCGCCTTCACCGTGATGATCTACGTGGCCGGGATGGGCTCCCTCAGCGTCAGCCTGGTCGTCGACGTCCGCGACCTCGGCGCGGCCGACGACCCGGGCGGACCCCGGATGTACTCGGTCCGCGGCCCGGGGCCGATCCCGGCCGCCGAACTGCGGCAGGTCCCCGGCGTGCAGGTCGTCGACCTGGCCAGCCTGCCGGCGACCGTCTCCGGCGAGCAGGGCTATCTGATCGTCGGCGACTGCGCGGACTTCACCGGCATGTTCAGGCTCGACGCCGGGGAATCCTGCGTGGACGGCCGGGTTTACCGGCTGGTGCACGAGCACTGGTTCGGCGGGCCACCGCTGCCGGAGCCGGGTAGTGAGGTGATCGCGCAGGGCGGCACCCGGATCCCGGTACCGGAGCAGATCCTGCACACGCGGATGCGGTTCGACGTGGGGATGGGCGGCATGATGCTGGTCACCCGGCAGGCGCCGGTCGCCGCCACGCTGAACGTCCCGCCGTCCTCCTCGATGCAGTTGGTGGCGAGCGACCCGGCCACCGCCGACCGGGCCGCCCAGGTGCTGGCCGCCCAGGTGCCGAGCCACTATCTCGGCGGCGACCTCGGCGCCCGGCGCGGCTTCGACACGGAACTCCTGGTGACCCTGCTGGTCACCGGGCTCACCGTGACCTTCGTGCTCGGCATCGGGGCGTTCGCCGCCGCCGCGATCGACCGCACGGTGGAGCGGCGCCGCGACAACGCCACGCTGGCCGTGGTCGGCACCAGCCCGCGCACCATCACCGCCGGAGAGGTCGGGTTCGGCACCCTGCCGCTGGTGATCGGGCTCGGCCTGGCCAGCCTGGCGACGGTCACCCTCGCGGCCGTCCTCGCCGGCCTGCTCGACCTGGACGTGGGGCGGGTGTTCGACCGGGTCGCCCCGGCGCTCTGGCTGGCTGGCGGGGCGCTGGCGGTCGGGCTGGTGCTGATCGCCGTACCGGCCTGGCTGACCCAGCGGATCACCGCCGAACAGCTCCGCCGGCCCTGACCGGGCGAGGCGATCGGGGCAGCCGGTATCTGGGGCGACGCTTCGATCCCGGATACCGGCTGGGTCGCCGTTATGGGTGCTGCCCCGTCGGTCGCGGATCGCTCGGGCGGAGTTGACGGTGCCTGTCGCGCGGACTGTCGAGCTGCCCCGCTTGTGCACCCGCCCGACCCAGGCGGTCGTCCCCGGTCGACCACGGCGTTCGTTCTTATGGGCGGGCCGCCGGCACCGCACCCACGAAGACCCGCCAGGCGTACGGGTCGAAGCGCAGCACCGGCCCGGCCGGGTCCTTGCTGTCCCGCACCGCCACCATCCCGGGCAGGTTGCCGGCGACCTCCACGCAGTCCCCGCCGGTACCGTTGCTCCGGCTGCTCTTCCGCCACCGCGCCCCGGTCAGTTCCATCGCTCCGCCACCTCTGAAATCAACTCGATCGACTGCTCGTGCGGCAGGGCCACGCTGCGGATCGCCTCCCACGCCCGGTGCAGCGCGCCGACGTCCTCCGGCTGGTCGAGGACCATGCCCCGGCGGGAGTTGTCCAGGAACGCGACGTCGTCGCCCTCCTGGGGAGTGGCGATGGTGAATGGCCCGTTCAGCCCAGCGTACGCGCCGGCCGAGGCCGGCACGACCTGCACGCGGACCCGGGGGTGCTCGGCGCAGACCCGGACGATCGCGAGCAACTGCTCACGCATCACCGCCGGGCCGCCGACCGCACGGTGCAGCACGCCCTCGTCGATGACCGCGAAGAGATGCGGCGCCGGCTCCCGGGAGAGCACCTGCTGCCGGTCCAGCCGGGCGATGACCTGCTCGGCCACCTCCTCCGGAGTGAGCAGCGCGCCGCTGGCGAGCACGGCCCTGGCGTAGTCCTCGGTCTGCAACAGGCCCGGCACCACCAACGGCTGATAGCAGCGCAGGATCACCGCCTCCTGTTCCAGGTTGGCCCAGTGCTGGAACCAGGGCAGCACCGCCGCCTCCTGGCCGGCCGCCCGGAGAATCCGCTCCAGCAGTCCGCCAGTGTTCAACACCTGCTCGCAGCGGAGCGTGAAGTCGCGGCTGGGCCGCCGCTCGCACAGCTCGATCTTGGCGATCAGCGCCGCCGAGTACTTGATCCGCTCGCTCAGCCCCTGCTGCGACAGTTCCGCCCCGGCCCGCGCCCGGCGCAACTCCTCGGCGTAGATGACCAGTGCCGTCGACCGTCCCACGTCCGTCTCTCCCTCTGCTCAGGCCAACCCCGTCGTGTCCTCGCCTCCGTATGCAGCGGCACCTACGCCTCCGATCGATGCCGACGGAGCCTGAGGGTAGCGGGATCGTCACGGCACGAGAACCACCTGGCCGCGTACGGTCTCGACGGTCCGGGAAGAGGCCCGGCTGTGGACTATCCGATAGCGGTACGGCGTGTCGCACCGTGTCGGCAACGCCGGTCGGCGGAACATCTACGCTTTGCCCCATGGACCAGGAACACCCGGCCGAGCAGGCGCCGGAGTCACCGTCGGAGTCGGACCCACCGCAGGTCAGCGGGCCCACGACGGAGCCGCAGAGCGTATTTCCGCCGGGCCTGACCGCCCGGGTCGAGCTGACCGTCACCGACGTCGACACCGCGCAGGCGGTCGGCTCCGGCGACGTACCGGTGCTGGGCACGCCCCGGGTGCTGGCGCTGGCCGAGGCGGCTACCGTCGCCGCCACCGCGAGCCGGCTGCCGGCCGGGATGACCACCGTCGGCATGCGGGTGGAACTCGACCACCGGGTGCCGACCGCGATCGGCCGGACCGCCGTGGCGCAGGCCCGGCTGGCCAAGGTCGACGGGCGGCGGCTGCTCTTCGAGGTGGCCGTCACCGAGGGCGCGACGACGGTAGCCGAGGGCCGGGTGGAACGGGTCCTGGTGGACCGGCACCGGTTCGTGGAGCGGGCTCTCGGTACGACATGACGACGACCATGGGCATCGCCTTCACCGAGATCGCCGACCGGGTGTACGTGCTGCGCCAGCCGCTGCTCGACGTCAACGTGACCCTGGTGGTCGGCGACGGCACGGCGCTGGTGGTGGACACCCTCTCCACCGCCGGTCAGGCCGCCGAACTGCTCTCCGCCGTCCGGGGGCTCACCACCGATCCGCTGGTGGTGGTCAACACGCACCACCACTTCGACCACTGCTTCGGCAACGCGGCGCTGGCCGCCGGGGGCCCGGTGCCGATCTACGCCCACTCCGAGACCGTCCGGCTGCTCCGCGAACAGCCCGCGCTGGTGCGCCGGCAGGCGTACGACGAGGTGCTGCCGGCCGATCCCGGGCTCGCCGCCGAGCTGGCCCGGACCACGATCCTCGCCCCCACCCACCCGGTACACCAGGAGGCCACGATCGACGTCGGCGGCCGGGCGGTGCTGCTGCGCCACCTCGGCCGGGGGCACACCGAGGGTGACCTGGTGGTGCAGGTACCGGACGCCGACGTGCTGGTCGCCGGTGACCTGATCGAGCAGAGCGGCCCGCCGGCCTTCGAGGACGCCTTTCCGCTGGAGTGGGTGGAGACGGTCGCCGCGCTGCTCCGCTGCCTCACCCCGGGCACGGTGGTGGTGCCGGGCCACGGCACGGTGGTCGACACCGAGTTCGTCCGGGTCCAGCACGACGACCTGGCCACCATGAGCTGGCTGATCCGCAACGGGGACGCCGATCGGGCCCCCGCCGAGCGGGTCGCCCAGCGCACGCCGTTCGGCCCGGAGGCCGGCCTCGCCGCCGTCCAGCGCGGGTACGCCGAGCTGCGCGGCGACGCCTAGCAGCCCGACGTTCGAGGGACGGGTGACCGAGGAGGGTGGCCGGCGGCTGTTACGCAGCGCGGCCACCCCACAGCGGGCCACCTTCCTGGAACTGCTGCTCGATCTGGTCTTCGTCTTCGCCCTCACCCGGATCTCGGCCCGGTTGATCGCGGACTTCACCGGCGACCAGCGCGGCGTACCGGCCGGCGTCGGGCAGTCCCTGCTGCTCTTCCTGGCGCTGTGGGCGCTCTGGTCGCTGACGGTCTGGTCGACCAGTTGGCTGGAGCCGGAGGCGCCGGTGGTGCAGACCGTCGTCGTGCTGACCACCATCGGTGCCATGGTGATGGCCGTCGCGGTACCCGACGGCTTCGGCGAGCGGGCCCCGCTCTTCGCGGTCACCTTCGTGGCCCTCCAGATCGGCCGGGTGGTGTACTTCCACCTCGCCGAGCACGGCCGGCCGGATCCGCGGCAGTCCATCCGGATCCTGTTCTGGCTCGGCCTGAGCGCGCCGCTCTGGGTCGTCGGCGGGCTGGTCGAGGAGGGCACGGTCCGGGGACCGCTCTGGACCGTCGCGGTACTCGTCGACTACACCGGGCTGCTCCTCGGCTGGCCGACCCCTCGGCTCGGTGCGCAGCGGCTCGGCGTCCGCCGGATCGCGGCCGAGCACCTGGCCGAGCGGTACCAGCAGTTTCTCCTCATCGCGCTCGGTGAGGCGATCTTCGTCATCGGGCTGGCCTTCAGCGGCAGCCGGTTCCACGCCGAGCAGACGGTCGGGTTCGCGCTGGCGCTGGCGAGCACCCTCCTGCTGTGGCGGATCTACTTCCATCTGGCGGGACGGGTGCTGAGCGCGGCGATAAGCCGCTCCCGGAACACCTCCCGGCTCACCACCGACCTGGCGTTCGCCCACCTCGCGATGATCGCCGGGATCGTGCTGACCGGCGTCGGCTTCGAGCTGTTCATCACCGAGCCGCTCGACGACCTCGCGGCGACCTGGCTCGTCGCCATCCTCGGCGGCCCCGCGCTCTTCCTCGCCGGACGATCGGTCCTCGAGTTCCAGGTCTTCGGCCGGATCTCCCGATCCCGGGCGGGCGGTCTGCTGGCCCTCGGGCTGCTGACCCCGGCAGCCCTGCACCTGCCGCCGCTCGCTGCCGGTGCCGCCGTCACCGTGGTACTGCTCGGCGTCGTCGGCGCGGACGCGCGGCGCTCGTACGGCAAGCCGGTGGAGGAACCGGCACCCCCGGTCTAGTGTCCGGTGCCGTCGCGGCCGGCGGGGCGGGTCAGCCGGGGAAGCGGCGGGCGACCTGCGCCCGGGTCGGCATCGAGACCGCGCCGCCCGGGGACTCGCAGACCAGCCCGGCGACCTGGAGCGCGTAGCCGACCCGGTCGGACCAACCGGCCGGGTCCGCCGGGAGGCCGTCGGCGAGCAAGCCGGCGATCAGGGCCGCCATCACCGAGTCACCCGCGCCGGTGGCGTCGACGGCGTCGACCACCGGCGCCGGCAGGCGTACTCCAGCGGTGTCGGCGGCGGTCGAGACGAGCGCGCCGCGCGGACCCAGGGTGACCACGACGGTGCCGGCGCCGAGGTCGTGCAGCCGCCCGGCGACGGCCTCGGCAGAGGCGTCGCCGTAGAGCACCTCGGCGTCGGCCACACTCAGCTTGACCAGGTCGGCGGAGGCGACGAACTCGGCCACCACGTCCCGGAACCCGGCCACCGCGGCCTGGTCCGGCAGCAGCCGGGGCCGCACGTTCGGGTCGAAGACCCGCAGGCCGGTGGCGAGCGTCCAGGCCCGCCGGGCGGCGGCCAGCACCGGCGGGCAGAGCAGGACGATCGAGCCGGCATAGAGCACCGAGGCGCCCTCGACCAGGGGTACGTCGAGATCCTCCGGCCCGAGCAGCCCGTAGGAGAGCGGTTCCCCGTAGAACCGGAAGTCGGGTTCCGCCCCGGCGAAGGTGGCCACCGCCAGCGCGGTGGGCACGGGGCGGACCACCACGCCCCGCCGGCCTACCCCGGCGACGGCCAGGAAGTCGGCGATCCGCCCGGCGAGTACGTCGTCGCCGAGCGAGCCGGCGAACTCCACCTCCGCGCCGAGCCGGGCCGCCCCGACGGCCACGTTCAGCGGGGCCCCGCCGATCGCCTGCCGGTAGACGGGCTGCCCGTCGTACTCGCCGTCCAGCAGGTCGACGAGGGCCTCGCCCAGCACCACCGCGTATCCCATCCGAGCCCTCCCGCACCGCACCGCATCGCACCGGCCGAGTCCGGTGTTCCCCCTGACCCTGGCACATCGGCGGTTCCGTCGTGCCCACCGGGCGGACCGGGCGGCGGCTCCCGCCCCGGGGAGCGTGATCCGCGACGGTGCACCGGACGGGTCGGCCGGACGTCCGACCCGGTGGCCAGCCGTTCCGCCGGGAAACATTTCATCGAGAGATTCCTATTGCCTCGGGCCGGGTTCCGTGATGCGATTGCCCGTACCGAGCCAGTGCGGGGGCTGACGCGCTGTGCCGGGTGCCGGCAAGGGGCCACGCGAAGGGCACACATCCGTGATCGGACTGTGCGCCGTGTCGCCCGTCTGCCGTCCGGCAGATACCAGCCCACCACCTCTGGCGGGGCGGACCGGCGATACCGCAACCAGTGTCGGAAGCGGGCGCCCGCCGTGTCGCGGGTCCCCCGCAGGTCGTCCGCAGCGTCGGTTACCAGCTGCGACACTGAACCTTTTTCAACCTGAACAGCGCGGCGAGTGCGCCCGATCTCCACCTTCGGCCACCACCAACCGCGAGGGGAGGTTGCAAGAGGTTCACTGCCCCCAGAAGGAGAACTCGGTGAAACGTCTACGCAGGATCGCGGTACTCGGCGCCGTGGCCGCGCTCACCGCCGGTGTCATCACGGTGGTCAATCCCACTCCGGTCACCGCGCACGGTGCCGCCATGGCGCCGGGCAGCCGTACCTTCCTCTGCTGGAAGGACGGGCTCAGCCCGCAGGGCGACATCAGGCCCAACAACCCGGCCTGCGCGGCCGCGGTGGCGCAGAGCGGGGCCAACTCGCTCTACAACTGGTTCAGCGTGCTGCGCTCGGACGCGGCGGGCCGGACCACCGGCTTCGTCCCGGACGGGCAGCTGTGCAGTGGCGGCAACAGCAGCTTCAGCGGCTACAACCTGGCCCGCAACGACTGGCCGCTGACCCACCTGACCGCCGGTGGCAACTTCAACTTCAAGTACAGCAACTGGGCCCACCACCCCGGCACGTTCTACTTCTACGTGACCCGGGACGGCTGGAGCCCGACCCAGGCGCTGAACTGGAGCGACCTGGAGGCGACGCCGTTCCTGACGGTGACCAACCCGCCGCAGCAGGGCGCGGTCGGCAGCAACGAGGGCCACTACTACTTCAGCGGGCGGCTGCCGACCGGCAAGAGCGGCCGGCACATCATCTACTCCCGCTGGGTCCGCTCGGACAGCGCCGAGAACTTCTTCGGCTGCTCCGACGTGGTCTTCGACGGCGGCAACGGCGAGGTCACCGGGGCTGGCCCGGGTGCCAACCCGACCAACCCGCCCACCGGCAACCCGACCACCCCGCCGACCGGCAACCCGGGCCCGGCCGCCTGCACCGCCACGTACCGGTCGACCGGTAGCTGGAGCGGCGGCTTCCAGGCCGAGGTGACCATCCGGAACAGCGGCACCACCGCGCTGAGCGGCTGGAGCACCCAGTGGACCTGGGCGAACGGCGAGACCATCGGCAGCCTGTGGAACGGCACGCACAGCCAGAGCGGCAGTACGGTGACCGTCCGCAACGTCGCGCACAACGGCAGCCTCGCCCCGGGTGCGAGCGCCACGTTCGGCTTCGTGGGCAGCGGCAACAGCACCGGCGCCCCGACGCCGACCTGCACCAGCCCGTAACCGCCACCGCAGAAACGCGACGGGCCCGGCGTCGGCGGCGCCGGGCCCGTTCGCTGCGCTCAGGAGGTCGGACGGGCGGTCAGCGGACCATCGAGCCGACCACCGGCTTGGTCAGCAGGGCCGACTGGTTGCGCTGGATGCCCGGGTCCAGGGTGCGGGCCACGAAGATGGCGTGCCAGACACAGAAGATCAGCACGGTCCAGATCTTGCGGGAGTGGTCGGCCTCGCCCCGCTGGTGCTCGTCGAGCAGCCGCATCGCGTACGACAGGTCGAGCAGGTCGCCCGCGCCGGAGATCGAGAAGATGTGCCGGGCCCAGTCGTACATCTCGCCGGCCAGCCAGACCCGGGTCGGGGTCGGGAAGCCCAGCTTGCGCCGGTTGACGATGGCCGGCGGCACCACGCCCTGCAACGCCTGCCGCATGGCGTATTTCGTCGCGTCGGAGCGGGGCGGCAGCTTCAGGTCCACCGGGATGCCGGCGGCGACCTCGAACACCTCCCGGTCGAGGAACGGCACCCGCACCTCCAGCGAGTGCGCCATCGAGATCCGGTCCGCCTTGACCAGGATGTCGCCGCGCAGCCAGGTGTAGAGGTCGACGTACTGCATCTTGGTCACGTCGTCCAGCTCGGTGCACTCGGCGTAGATCGGCGCGGTCACGTCGGTGTAGCGCACCCCCGGGTCGTACCGGCGGAGCAGCTTCTGCTTCTCCTCCTCGGTGAACATCCGGGCGTTGCCGTAGTAGCGCTGCTCGATCGGGGTGGTGCCGCGCTCCAGGAAGCTCTTGCCCTTGACCCCCTGCGGGATCGCCTTGGAGACCGCGCGCAGCCCCTTCTGCACCCCGCCGGGCAGGCCGTTGACCGCGCCGAGCGAGAGCGGCTCCCGATAGATCGTGTACCCGCCGAAGAACTCGTCCGCGCCCTCGCCGGAGAGCACCACCGTGACATGCTCGGCGGCCTTCTTGGCGACGAAGTAGAGCGGCACCAGGGCCGGGTCGGCGACCGGGTCGTCCAGGTGCCAGACGATCTTCGGCAGCGCCTCCATCATGTCCCGGGGGCCGATCTTGGTCGGGATGGTGGTCACCCCGAGGTGCCGGGCCGAGTCCTGGGCCACCTCGATCTCGGAGTAGCCGGGCACGTCGTAGCCGACGGTGAAGGTGAGGATGTTGGGGTTGAACTCCCGGGCCAGCGCCACCACGGCGGTCGAGTCGATGCCGCTGGAGAGGAAGCAGCCGACCGGCACGTCGGCCCGCATGTGCATCCGGACGCTCTCCCGCAGCGTCTCCCGGATCCGGTCGTAGAGCTTCTGCGGCTCCTGCACCGGGGCGGGCCGGAACACCGGCCGGTACCAGCGGCGCACCTCGATCTGCCGGCCCGGGCTCCAGGTCAGGTACTCCCCGGAGCCGATCCGGTTGATCCCCTGGTGCAGAGTGCCGGGCTCGGGGACGTACTGCAACGTCAGGTAGTGCGACAGGTTGGCGGTGTCCACCCCGGCGTCTCCGGCGTGCGCCGACGGCGCGAACGGCAGCAGCGCCTTCTTCTCCGAGGCGAGGTAGACCCCGTCCCGGGTCTGCAGGTAGTGCAGCGGCTTGATCCCGAAGTAGTCCCGGGCGCCGAAGGCCCGGCGCTGCTGGCGGTCCCAGATCACGAAGGCGAACATCCCGCGCAGCCGGGTGAGCACCTGCTCTCCCCAGTAGTGGAAGCCGGCGACGATCACCTCGCCGTCACCGGCGGTGGCGAACTGGGCGCCGTAGTCCCGGGCCAGCTCCTCGCGCAGCTCGATGTAGTTGTAGATCTCGCCGTTGAAGGTCAGCAGGTAGCGGCCGCCCGCGTACGGCAGCGGCTCGTGGCTGGACGCCACGTCGATGATCGAGAGCCGCTTGTGCGCGAAGACGGCGTCGGTGTACCCGTCCGGGGTGGAAATCACCTCTACACCGGTCTCGTCCGGTCCCCGGTGGTGCAGGCATTCCAACGCACCGGCCAGGGCGTCTCGGTGTGCGCCGGCGTTGCCGTGCGCGCTGAAGAAGGCCAGGAGTCCGCACATGGCGGTCATCTTTCCACGCGGACCCGCCCGCTGTGCCGGCACCGCCACCGAGACCGACCGGTCCAGGCACGGTACGGTCGGGGCACGCCAGAAGCGCAGATCAGGTCAGCCGGACGAGGGACCGGGTCGCCGGCCGGCGGGGAGTCGGATCGATCCCCCGGCCGCGCGCCGATCACGCCTCGCCCGGAACGGGCCGGACGAGGGAGGAGCGGCGATGTCAGACGAGCGCACCGACATCACGGCGGAGCCGGCCGAGGTGGACGGGACCCGGACCGAGTCACACGACCCGGACTTTCCGGAGAAGTTCCTCGAGTTCATGCGGCAGGGCTGGCGGGACAGTACCCTGCCGGTCGGTCCCCGCCCCGAGGTGCCCAACCACGCCAAGCGGCGGGCGGCGCTCTCGGCCGCGCTCCCCGGCGAGACCCTGGTCATCCCGACCGGCCCGGAGAAGGTACGCGCCAACGACACCGCCTACCGGTTCCGCCCCGGCAGCGACTTCGTCTATCTGACCGGCGACCACGATCCGGGCAGCGTGCTGGTGATGCGGCCGAACGGCTCCGGCCACGACGCCGTGCTCTACATGCGCCCCCGGTCGTCCCGGGAGAGCGACGAGTTCTTCCGCAGCCGGGACGGCGAACTCTGGGTCGGCCGCCGGCACACCCTGGCCGAGAAGTCGACCGAGCTGGGCATCGAGACCGCACCCCTGTCCGACCTGCCGGCGGCGCTGGCCGACTGCGCTCCCGGGCGGACCCGGGTGCTGCGCGGGCTGGACCCGGCGGTGGACGGCGCGGTGCGGCCGTACGAGCCGCCGAAGAGCGCAGCGGCCGAGGACTCCGAGCCCCCGCTGGGCCGGGACCGCGAGCTGGCCGCGCTGCTGAGCGAGCAGAAGCTGGTCAAGGACGAGTGGGAGATCGCCCAACTCCAGGAGGCGATCGACGCCACCGTACGCGGCTTCGAGGACGTGGCCCGGGTGCTGCCGGCCGACCGACCGGTCAGCGAACGGCTGCTGGAGGGGGTCTTCGGGCTGCGGGCCCGGCACGACGGCTACGACGTCGGCTACAACTCGATCGTCGGCTCCGGCGAGCACGCCACGATCCTGCACTGGATCCACAACACCGGCATCACCCGCCCGGGTGAGCTGCTGCTGATGGACATGGGCGTGGAGGGGCGGCACCTCTACACCGCGGACGTGACCCGGGTGCTGCCGGTCTCCGGCACCTTCTCCCCGCTGCAACGCCAGGTCTACGACATCGTGTACGCATCGCAGCAGGCCGGCATCGACGTCATCCGGCCCGGGGTGAGCTTCAAGGACGTGCACCGGACCTGCATGCGGGTGCTCGCCGAGGGGCTCGCCGAGCTGGGCCTGCTGCCGGTCAGCGTGGACGAGGCGATGGACGAGACGTCGATGGTCTACCGCCGGTGGACGCTGCACGGCTTCGGGCACATGCTCGGGCTCGACGTGCACGACTGCGCCAACGCGCGCAAGGAGAGCTACCGGGACGGCACCCTCGGCGAGGGGTACGTGCTGACCGTCGAGCCCGGGCTCTACTTCCAGCCCGAGGACGACCTGGTCCCTGCGGAGCTGCGCGGGATCGGCATCCGGATCGAGGACGACGTACTGGTGACGGCGGACGGCGCGGTCAACCTCTCGGCCGGGCTGCCCCGGCGGGCCGACGAGGTGGAGGCGTGGCTGGCGGCCCAGCGCGCCGCCGGATTCCGGCTGCCGGGCTGACCCCGGCCCCGCTCGCGTCGCCGGTCGGGCACCTCGCCGGCCGGCGACGCGCCGGTGCGAAGAAATGCCTCGATCGTTTCACGTTCGCTGCGGGCAGACCTCGACGGTACGATGGCGCTGCGTCCCGCACCGGATAGCAGGAGAGGTGTGGTGCCCGGAAACAGCCTCGGCGAGCCGCCCCGCGCACCGACCAAGAGTGTGCTCAGACTGGTGTTCGCGCTCGCCGGAGTGGTCGCCTTCGTCTGTGGCTACATCGGGCTCTATCAGCACATCAACCGGATCGGCGGATACGGCAACAACCCGTACGACCTGATCTACTACGACCTACAGCTCTTCGTGCTCGGCTCTCCGCCGCTGGACGAGGGTGGGCCGTTTCCGCCGCTGCTGGACTTCGCCCGGTTCGCGGCACCGGCCGTCACCGCGTACGCCGTGGTGGAGGCCTGTCGGCTGCTCTTCGCCACCGAGCTGCGCCGGCTGCGTGACCGCAACGCCCGGGGGCACGTCATCGTCTGCGGCGACGGCCTGGTGGCGGACACCCTGACCCGCCGGCTCCAGGCCGCCGGGCACCGGGTGGTGGCAGTCCGCTCCGACGACACGACGCCGTCCGGCACCGGCCGGGTGGCCCGGGCCGCCCGCGATCCGAACGTACTGCGCGGCGCCGGCATCGGGCGGGCCAAAGCGGTCTACGCCTGCACCGACGACAGCGCGACCAACGCCGCGATCGGGCTGGCCGCCGCCCGGCACGGCCGGTCCCCGCTGGCCGTGTACGCCCAGGTCGCCGACCCCGAACTCTGTCTCGCCCTCCAGGCCCGGCACCTGGGGCTGGCCCGGCACCCCGGCGCCCGGCTGGACTTCTTCAACATCGACGACCTGGCCGCCCGGAAGCTCTTCGCCGAGGACCCGCTGATCGCGGTGGACGGCCGGCCGCCCCGGGTGGTGGTGCTCGGCGCCACCGCGTTCGGCCGGGCGGTGCTCGTCGAGCTGGCCCGGCGGTGGCGGGTACGCGACCCGCACGGCGCCCGGCTGGTTCCGCTGGTCCTGGTCGACGAGGCGGCGACCGAGGCGGCGGCCCAACTCACCCACCGCTATCCGTTCCTGTCCCGGGTCTGCCGGATCATCCCGCTCGACGGCGGGCTCACCGAGCTGCTCGGCCAGCTTCCCCGGGCCGGCTTCCCGCTCCCGCCGGACCGGGTCTTCATCTGCTACGACGACGAGGAACGGGCGCTGAAGACCGCGCTCACCGCCGAGCAGCTCTGGCACGGCGGGCCCGGCTCGATGGTGGTCCGGCTGGACCGGCTGGCCAACCTGCGGGAGGCGTTCGGCAGCGGGCACGGCCTCGGCGTCCTCGACGACCTCTCCGGCGCACTCCGGCTCTACGGCGTGGTGCACGCGGCCTGCGACCCGGCGCTGATCGGGGACGACCTGGTCGAACGGCTGGCCCGGGTGATCCACGAGAGTTACGTGGTGGCCCGGCGCCGGCACGGTGATCGGCCCGGCAGCAATCCCGCGCTGGTGCCCTGGGAGGAGTTGCCGGAGTCGCTGCGCCGGGCCAACCGGGCCCAGGCCAAGGACATCGGCCGGAAACTGCGCGAGTTGGGCTGCGCCCTGTCGCCCCGGGTCGGGCCCGGCGACGAACACGCCCTGGAGGAGCCGGAGATCGAACGGCTGGCCGTCCTGGAGCACCAGCGCTGGCTGGCGGAGCAGGTGGCGAGCGGGTGGCGGTACGCGCCACACCGCGACGACGAGCGACGACTGCATCCGGCGTTGAGCCCCTGGGAGGATCTACGGGAAGATCTCCGGGAGCGTAACCACGAAGCGGTCCGGGAACTCCCGGTCATCCTGGCCGACGCGGGCTTTCGGATCGTCCGCGTCGGGCACGCGTAACCACGAACGGACGGTGCTGGATGGCCCGCATCGGTGTCACCGGGCACGTAGTGCTCGCCGACGGCACGGCGGAGCTGGTCTACGCCCGGCTGACCGAGGAGCTTCGCCCGTACGCCGGGCCGGAGCTGCACGGCATCACCTGCCTCGCCGACGGCGCCGATCAACTCTTCGCCCGGGCGGTACTGGCCAGCGGCGGGAGCTACGAGGCGGTGATCCCGGCCCGGGACTACCGGCAGCGGGCGGTGCGGGCGCACAACCTGTCCGCCTTCGACGAGCTGCTGTGCCGGGCCACCTCGGTGTCGTACATGCCGTTTCCGCGCTCCGGGCGGGAGGCGTACCTGGCGGCGAGCCTGGAGATGCTGCGCCGGTGCGAGCGGCTCTTCGCGGTCTGGGACGGCAACCCCTCGGCGGACGTCGGGGACACCGCAGACGTGGTCCGGGCGGCGCAGTCCCGGAACCTCCCGGTGACCGTGCTCTGGCCGGCCGGCGCCCGCCGCCGCTGACCGATGGACGGCGAGGTCCGTCACCGACGACTGACGGCGTCGTTGCCGGTGAGCAGGGCGCGGGCCAGCGGGGTGAGTGTGTGGTGGGCGGCCTTGCCGTGCCGGGTGGTGCGCAGCAGCCCGGCGTCGCGGAGCACGCTGGCATGCTGCGACGCGGACGGGGTACTGATGCCGGCCCGGCGGGCCAGGTCGGTGGTGTTCGCCCCGACCAGGGCGGCCCGGAGCACCGCCGCCCGGGAGCGCCCGAGCAGCGCGGTCAGCGGATCGCCGGTGGCCGCGGCGGCGCCGAGCGCGTACACCGGAACCGGCCGGTGCCCGGGGGCACGACCGCCCGGGGTGCGGGGCCGGCGTACCGGATAGGCCAGCACGACCGAGTCCGGTCGACCGCCGACCCAGAGCTTCCGGGCGAAGACCGACGGCACCAGCAGCAGGCCGGCGCCGTTCGGCCGCAGGTCCAGGTCGACGGCGGAGCTCACCGAGAGCACCGGGTTACGCCACGCCGCCCACGGGTCGAACATCGCCAGCAGGGCCTCCACCCCGCCGGTGGCCAGGGCACGGCTGCGCTCGTTGACGTCGAGCCGGACAACCGACTCCCAGGTCGCCAGTTCGGCGGCGACCCGGCGGTCGTAGTAGCCGCGCACCGCCGCAGCAAGGCTCCGGGCCCGGCGTACCGAGGTGGTGAGCAGCCAGGCGAGCGCGCCCTCCAGGGTCCGGTCCTCGGAGAGCGGGGCGAGCAGGTCGGCCGAACCGGCCCGGCCGTCCGGGGCCGGCGTCGGCCTGCGCCGGCCACCCGGACCGGCGCCGGTCGACTCGCCCAGCTCGCGCAGCCAGCCGGCGAGTTCCGGTCCGGCCACCGGATCCGCCGTGCCGTCGGCCGGTGCCCCGGCGAGGCTGACGACGACCTCGTACAGCGGGAGGGGCGCGGGTGCGATCCGGGTCCGGGCGATGTCCTCGGGGCCCAACCAGATCCGGATCATCACCACCTCCACGCCTCGGCCGAGCCGCACTGCCCGACTGTTGTCTGCTCACGAGACGCGATCACCCCGCCGCCCAGTTGTCGGCTCTCTGGACGGTTTGGACCCAGTCAAAAGCATTGCCCGGACGGGCTGATCGGCTCGTAACTGGGAGGCAGGAGCCGGCCGGTGATGGCCCGGTCCGGCCGGACGGACGACCGTCGCGCCCGGCGAGGTCCCGCCGCCCCGGGCTGCCGGTGCGGCACCGATGCGAAGGAGTCCTGATGCCGGTGTCCAGACGGATGACCTGGAGCGCGGCGGCGCTGGCCGTCGTACTCGCCGCGACGGGGTGCAGTGGCGACGGCGAGGACTCGAGCACCCCGGACGCCGACGCCGTGGTCCGGATCGGGATCGCCGAGCCGCAGCACCTGCTCCCGTCGGACACCACCGAGAGCGCCGGGGCGCAGGTGCTGGCCGCCCTCTACACCCCACTGGTCGAGTTCGACGAGAACAAGAAGCCGTTCGAGGTGGCGGCCGAGTCGATCGCGTCGACCGACAACAAACTGTGGACGGTGAAGCTGAAGGGCGGGTACACCTTCCACAACGGCGAGGCGGTCACCGCCGACAGCTACATCAACGCCTGGAACCACGCGGCATACGGGCCGAACGCCAAGGGCGGGGCGTACTTCTTCGGCCAGATCGAGGGGTACGAGGATCTCCAGTCGACGGACCCGGACGGCGACGGCCCGCAGAAGGCTCCGGAGCCGAAGGCCCGGAAGCTGACCGGCCTGAAGAAGGTCGACGACCTCACCTTCACCATCACCCTCTCCGGGTCGTTCGCGGAGTTCGAGTCGGTGCTCGGCTACCACGTCTTCGCGCCGCTGCCGAACGCCGCCTGGGCCTCGGACGGGGTGCTGAAGGAGGGCTTCGAGGACGCTCCGATCGGCAACGGCCCGTTCAAGATGAAGGGCACCTGGCAGCACGACAGCCGGATCGAGGTCGAGCGGTACGACGCCCACCCCGGCCCCAAGCCGAAGGTCGGCGGCGTGGTCTTCCAGATCTACCAGGTACTGACCGCCGACTACGCCGACCTGCTCGCCGGAAACAACGACGTGACCCGGCAGGTGCCGATTGAGGCGCTGAGCACCGCGCCGGGCGACCTGGGCGACCGGTTCAAGAAGAGCCCGCTGTCGTCGTTCCAGTTCCTCGCCTTCCCCACCTTCCAGCCCGAGTTCGCCAGGGCGGAGGTACGCAGGGCGATCTCGATGGCGATCGACCGGGACGAGCTGGTGAAGACGGTCTTCAAGGACTCGCAGACCTCGGCACGCTCCTTCGTCTCCCCACTGGTCGCCGGTGCCCGGCCGGACACCTGCGGCGAGGCGTGCCAGTTCGATCCGGCCCGGGCGAAGGCCGACTACCAGGCGGCCGGCGGGCCGGCGAAGTTGCAGATCTCCTACAACGGCGACGGCGGCCACAAGGAGTGGATCGAGGCCACCTGCAACCAGCTCTCCAACAACCTCGGCGTGGACTGCATCAGCACGCCCGAGGCACGCTTCGCCGACCTGCTGAACAAGGTGGAGGCGAAGACCCCGGTCGGGATGTTCCGGATGGCCTGGTCGATGGACTACCCGTCGATGCAGAACTACCTCGGGCCGCTCTACACCACCGACGGGTCGTCGAACTACTACGGCTTCAGCAACGCCGAGTTCGACCGGCTGGTCGCCGAAGGCGAGCGGGCGCCGAACCAGGAGGAGGCGATCAAGAAGTACCAGGAGGCGGAGCAGATCCTGGCCCGGGAGATGCCGGTGATCCCGCTCCGGTTCGGCCAGAACAACTTCGGCCACTCGGCCCGGGTCAGCAACGTCGAACTGGACGCGTTCGGCCAGGTCGACCTGCTGAAGATCGAGGCGACCGGCTGACCGGCCCCGGCGCGGCGGGCTGAGCGCTCCGTCGCAGCCCGTCTCCGACGCCCCGTTCTCCGCCGCCGGTGCCGCCGGTACTGGGGAGCGGGGCAGCGGTTCGGCCGGCAAAACCGGTTGCCCGGCGTACTGCCGGGATAACAGGGTGGACGGGTGCTGACGCCACCGGACGATCTTCCCGAGGACGTACTCCGGTCGGCGCTGGTCCGGGAGTGGGAGCTCGGGGTCGCCTCGCTCGAATACCGCGCGGTGGGCCGGGGCAGCCACCACTGGGAGGTCGTCGGCACCGAGGGCGGCCGGTGGTTCGTCTCCGTCGACGACCTGGCCACCAAGCGGCTCAGCCTGACCGACCCGCTGGACGCGGCGTACGCCCGGTTGCGGGCCGCGCTCGGCACCGCCCGGCGGCTCCAGGAGCACGGTTGCGGGTTCGTGGTGGCCCCGATTCCGACCCGGGGCGGCGAGCCACTGGTCCGCACGGGCGACCGGTTCGGCGTGGCGGTCTATCCGTACGTCGACGGGGAGAGCTTCCGGTGGGCCGAGTGGGCCTCCCCGGCGCACCGCCGGGGCGTACTCGATCGGGTGATCGCCGTGCACGCGGCGCCGGCGGCGGCCCGCGACCATGCCCCGGTCGACGACTTCGCCATCCCGCACCGGGACGAGTTGGAGGTCGGCCTGGCCGGCACCGGGCGCGTCCCCGACACCGGCCCGTACGCCCGGCTCGCCGCCCGGCTGCTCGCCCGGCACGCGGCACCGGTACGCCGGCTGCTCGCCCGGCACGCCGAACTCGTGCTGGTGGCGCGGGCCCGACCGGCCCGGATGGTCCTCACCCACGGTGAGCCGCATCCCGGCAACACCATGCGGACCGCCGACGGCTGGCGGCTGATCGACTGGGACACCGTGCGGATCGCGCCGCCCGAGCGCGACCTCTGGCTGATAGAGCCCGGTGACGGCTCGGTGCTCGACGGCTATGCCGAGGCCACCGGTGTGGCGCCGCTGGCGGAGATGCTGGAGCTGTATCGCGGCTGGTGGCATCTTGCCGACGTCGCCGAGGAGACGAGCCGGTTCCGGGCCCCGCACACCGGGACCGAGGACGACGACGAGTCGTACGCGATCCTCCGCTCGGTGCTGGAGCACATCAGCACCCTGCCGACCGCCCAGGTCTGAACCGTGCTGACCGCCTGCTGTGGCACCATTGATCAAGATATGTCGGAACGCTCGGTGGCGGCGCGGTCGAGCTTCCACCCGAGGAGATTCCGTCGGGAAGGGTCGAGATGCGCGCCCGGAAGTGGACGGCCCTGGTCGTGCTGCCGGCGCTGGCCGCCTGTGCCACGCTGCTCGGCTGCGACTCGCGGGACGAGGAGAAGCGGCCGTCCCAGGCGGAGACCCTGCGCGCCTACCAGCCCCGGTTCGAGGAGCTACGGCGCAGGCTCGGCCAGGTCCGGTCGGTGCTGCCAACCGGCAAGGTGGGCCGGGATTCCTGTCAGGTCCCGGGCCCGCTGGATCCGGCGTTCACCTACCGGACCGGGGACGAGGAGCAGAACGGGAACACCGCCGAGGTCTTCGTGGAGCGGTCCCTGACCGAACCGGACACCCGGCTGCACTGGGACCGCAGCTTCCAGTACGGCGACACGCTGCTGCTCGACGCCCTGCACTGGACCGGGCCGCGCGGCCCGCTGGGCGAGAACCACTTCGAACTCTGGCCGCAGCCGTACTACTGGGACGAGGGCGACGACCGCGAGCTGCGGGCCACACTGGACCGCGCCCTCGACACGCCCTACCTGGTGGTACTCCGGGTACGCACGTACACCCCGCCGACCTCGCAGGACGGTCGCACCGCGATCGGCTTCGTCGCGAGCGTCGAGCTGGACGGCTTCGTGGTCGACCTGCGACAGGTGAGGCTGCTCTGCTCGTTCGGCGCCGCCGGGCGGTACGCGGCACTGCACGTCATCAACATCGGGCCGGGCCAGTCCTGGGGAAGCCGGGTCTACGAGGAGTTGCAGGGGTCCGCGGGACGCCGGATCGCCGAGAAGCTGGAGTCGCTGACCGGCGGCACCGCCGACCCGCCACAGACGACGACCGCCTGGCGGTGAGGACCGGGCACGTCAGAACACCGTGGTGATCGGCGTGGGCCGCCCCGTCTTGGCCGAGGTGAGCCGCCAGGCTGCCGAGATCAGCCCGATGTGCGAGAACGCCTGCGGAAAGTTGCCCAGTTGCTCGCCGGTACGCAGGTCGATCTGCTCGGCGAAGATGCCGAGGTCGTTGGCCCGGGCCACCAACCCCGCGAAGAGCGCGTCGGCCCGATCCTGTTCACCCAGGAGCGCGAGACAACCCACCAACCAGAACGAGCAGATGACGAAGCCGGCGGAGTCGCCGGACCAGCGCCGGACCAACCCGTCGGTGGTCAACTCCCGTTCGATCCGCTCGATCGTCGCGCGCATCCGCGGATCGGTCGCGGAGATGAACCCGACCAGGGGAAGGACGAGAACCGAGGCGTCCAGCCGGTCCGACCCGAAGGCGTCGGTGAAGGCACCGACGCCGGGGTTCCAGCCGTACCGCAGGATCGCCTCCCGGATCTCGTCGCGGACGGCCGCCCACCGCGCCACCTCGGCCGCCTCGCCCAGCATGGCGTCGAACCGTACGGCCCGGTCCAGTGCAATCCAACATCCCAACTTGGCCGTGAGGTAGTGACGTTCCTCGCCCCGCAGTTCCCACATGCCCGAATCCGGCAGCCGCCACGTCTCGACCGCGCGCTGGGCCATGGTCCGCAGCATCCGCCGTACCGGCTTGGGCATGGGGTCGAGGCGCTTGCGCAGCAACCACGCGGCGTCCAGCACCTGGCCGAGTACGTCCTGCTGGCGCTGGTGCCAGGCGTCGTTGCCGAGCAGCACCGGATCGTTCTCGCCCGGCTCGCCCAACATCCCGAGTTCACGTTCGGCCAGATCACGCTCTCCCTCCACGCCAAACATGATCGGTACGGGCGCCAGGCGGGCGTCGCCGATCGACTCGGCCAACCAGCAGAACAGCCTGTCCGCCTCCTTCGGGCAGGCCGCGACGGAGAGCATGCGCAGGGTGAGACTGAAGTCGCGCAGCCACACGTAGCGGTAGTCGTAGTTGTCGTGACCCTCCGGCCGCACCGGCACAGAGGTGGTCGCCGCCGCGACGACACCGCCGCTGGGCTGGTAGGTCAATCCCATCAGCAGCAACGTGCTGCGCCGTACCAGCTCCGAATGCTCCCCTTGGTAGTCGTGCTCCGCCATCCAGGAGCGCCAGCCCTCGACGGTGTCGGACAGCACCGCCGGCACGTCGGGAGGTATCGGTGCGTCCTCCCGGTAGCTCGACCAGTAGGCCAGCGAGAAGCTCTCCCGCTGGCCCGGTCCGATGGTGAACGACGAGGAGGCCGTCGTCTCCTGGCAGTCCACCGGCACGCTCGCGGTCATCCCGAGGGTGGCGCCGGTGGCGGTCCCGATCACGGTCTGACCGCGCGGTTCGAGGTAGGCGCGCACGCGGCCGTACTCGAAGTGGGGTGCGTAGGACATCACCATCGGCACCTCCCCGGCGAGCCCTTCCACCAGCCGCAGGAGCAGACCGGGCGGGCTGCGGCCGATGTCGTGCCCCCGGCCGCGGCCCAGGGTCAGGGCATCGGTGACCGCCACCGACCCCTCCTCGGTGTTGAAGACCGTACGCAGCACCAGCGTGTCCTGCAGGTAGCTCCGCTCGACCCGGTACTCGCCTGCCGGGCGGATCCACCAGTGCCCGCCGCTCTCGTCGAGCAGGCGAGCGAAGACCGAGGGCGCGTCGAACCGGGGCGGGCACCACCAGTCCACCGACCCGTCCCGGCCGACCAACGCACCGGACCGACCGTCGGCGAGATAGCCGTAGTCGTCGATCCGACGGGCGCACATCGCACGCCACCCCCCGGCTGGTCGATGTCCGGCGACCCCGGTCGCCTCTGCTCACCCCTACGTCTCCGGGCGGTCGCTTACCCCCACTCCGGCCGACCTAACCGACCGACGTCCGCGCCCGGCTCTGGCTGACCTTCGCCCGAGGTCAGCGCCAGCGTGTGCACGGTGCCGAGTCGGCGGCCTCGCGCTGAGCTCCGGCTGAGGTGGTCGGCCGGAGCCCGGTCGTCGTAGGGTCGGCCGGTGGATCCCAGCGAGATGGTCGGGGCGGCCCTGGCGGTCGCCGAAGCGGGCCTGGCGGCCGGGGAACAGCCGATCGGCGCCGTGGTGGTGCTGGGAGACGAGATCGTCGGACGGGCCTTCACCCGGGAACGCGGCCTCCGGCGCCGGCTGGTGCATGCCGACCTGCTGGCGATGATCGAGGCCGACGAGCGGCTGGGCTGGCGGGAACGCCGTGCTCCGCTGCGGCTGGCGGTCAACCTGGAGCCGTGCGTGATGTGCCTGGGCACGGCGATGGCGCTCGGCGTGGACGAGGTCTACTTCGGACTGGAGTCGCCGAGCGACGGCGGCGCCTCGGTCGCGGCGAGTTGGCGGCCGGAGCCGGCCGTACCGTGGTTCGCGGCTCCGTCGGTGCTGATCGGTGGAATCCGCCAGGAGGAGAGCCGGGAGCTGTTCCGCCGCTGGTGCGCGACCGCGCCTGATTCGCCCGCCCGGCGCTGGGCCGAAACCCTGGTCACCCCGTCGGCCTGAGGCTCTGGCCGGGCCGCCGCCCGACCGATCGCCTCGCCGGACGCGGGCCGCTCGGCCCAGTCCCAGCGAATCTGGTTGGCCCAGCCCCGCTAACCCGTTACCCGGGGCCTATCCGAGAACCTGCGACGACAGCGTCCGCCATCCATCATCGTGCGCAAGCCGCACCGCCGCTCGTACGGTCTCCGGGCGGGGCGGCACCAGCGGCAGCCGTACCGAGGGGGTCGGGATGCGGCCCTGCGCGTGCAGCACCGCCTTGATCACTGTGGGGTTCGGCTCGGCGAAGAGCGCGGTGGAGAGCACGGCGAGGCGGTGCCCGAGCGCCCGGGCCCGGGCGGTCCCGCCGGACCGCCACGCCTCGGCAAGCTCCACGAAGGCGGCGGTGCCGACGTGTGCCGAGGCCAGGATGCCGCCGTGCGCGCCGAGCGCCAGCAAGGGCGAGATCAGCGCGTCGTCACCGCCCAGCACCGCGAAGTCGGGCGGCAGCTCGGCCAGCAACTCGACGGTACCGCTGTCGATGCCGCCGACCGAGTACTTGATCCCGGCCACTCCGGGCAGCTCGGCCAGGCGCCGGATCGCACCCGTGGAGAGGTGCTGGCCGGTCCGGTACGGCACGTGGTAGACGACCAGCGGTACCGGACTGGCGGCGGCCAGCGCCGCGAAGTGCGCGAGTACCCCCGCCTCGCCGGGGCGCAGGAACGGCGGCACCACGCTCAGCGCCGCCACCACCTCGGCCCGGCCGGGCAGCGCCGCCACCGCCTCCACCGCATTGGCTCCGACGATCAGCGGGGCGTTCCGCTCCCGGCACACCCGGGCGATGACGTCGACCACGGCGTGCCGCTCCCGGACGTTCAGCGAGGCCGGCTCCGCCGTGGTGCCCAGGGCCACCACGCCGCCGGCACCGGCCGCCAGCACCTGGTGGGTCAGGGCTTCGAGCGCGCCGAGCGCCACCGCGCCGGTGGCCTCGAACGGGGTGATCAGCGGTACGTACACACCGGTTAACGTCATGACCACAGCGTCCGGCAGGCAGACCCGTAAGGTCTAGCAGCGCTTTCTGAACAGAAGCGTAAGCTTTCCTGATGCTCGACGTACGTCGGCTCCGGCTGCTCTGCGACCTCGCCCGGCTCGGCACGATCGCGGCCGTGGCGCAGGCGCACACCTACACCGCGTCGGCGGTCTCCCAGCAGCTGGCCGTGCTGGAGCGGGAGGCGGGCGTACCGCTGCTGGAGCGCACCGGACGGCGGGTCACCCTCACCACGGCCGGCCGGGTGCTGGTCCGGCACGCCGAGACGGTCCTCACCGCGCTGGAGCAGACCACGGCCGCGCTCGCCGCGGTCACCACCGGACCGACCGGCCCGCTGCGGATCGGTGCCTTCCCCACCGCGGTCCGTACGCTGCTCCCGGCCACTCTGGTCGCACTCGGCCACCAGCATCCCGGGCTGGAACTGCGGGTGACCGAACTGGACCCGGTGGCGGTGCCGGCCGGGCTGCGCGAACGCCGTCTCGACGTGGGCCTGCTGCACGACTACGACGTCGTACCGGTGGAGCCCGATCCCGGGCTGGACACGGTGCCGCTGCTGGACGAGACGGTCTTCCTCGCCGTGCCCACCAGCGTCCCCGAAGCCGCCGACCCGCTCCGGGACAGCCGGGACGCCGCCTGGATCCTGGCCAGTCCCGGCACCCTGTGCCACACGGCGACCCTGCACGTCTGCCTGGCCGCCGGCTTCACCCCCCTGGCCCGGCACCACGCCGACGACTTCGCCACCGTGCTGGCCCTGGTCGCCGCCGGGCAGGGCGTCTCGCTGATCCCGCAGCTCGCCGCCGCGCAGCCACCGGTCGGGGTCCGGCTGGTCCCGCTGGACACCCGGCGACGGACCCGGATCGCGTACCGACGCGGCGGCGCCAGCCATCCGGCGACGGCCGCCTTCGTCTCCGCGATCCGCGCCGCCACCAGCACGTTCCTGGGCCGCTGACCCGGCCGGGTCTGGCTGGCACCGCCCGCTGCGCGCCGCCGCGCTCGGCCCGGCGCCGCCCCGTCCGTGCACCCAGCTCGACAGTCCGCGCAGCGGCTACCCTCCGGTCGCCCATCAGGGCCGCTCCGACCCCGGGCTCCGCCCGACAGCGGGCACCGCCACTACCCTGGGCCGGTGCGGAGACGACGGTGGACGAAGCTCGGGGCGCGGCGGCGCAAGAAACTCGGCAAGCGGCTGGCGGCGGCGGTGCTCCGGGACGACGTGCCGCAGGTGGCCGCGCTGCTGGCCGCCGGCGCCGACCCGAACGCGGCGACCTCGGACGGCAGCACTCCGCTGTACCGGGCGTCCGTGCAGGGGCTGGCCCCGGTCGTACGGCTGCTGCTGGCCGCTGGAGCGGCGCCGGACGCCGAGAGCGGGCGGGGCGACGAGGGCACCCCGTTGACCGGTGCGGCTGCCTGGGGACACGCCGACGTGGTACGCGTACTGCTGGCGTACGGCGCCGACCCGGAGCGTCGGGAGGACTCCGGCACCGGCGCCACCCCGCTGGACTGGGCGGTACGCGGCGGGCACCAGGAGACCGCCGACCTGCTCAGGTCGCGGCCTAGCTAGTCGATCTCGCAGGCCCGACCGTTCACCGTGCAGCTGATCGGCCGCTCGCCGTCTCCCCAGCGCTCGAACTGGAACCGCAGCGGATCGGACCGTCCACTGGAGAGCGGCGCCCCACTCCGGAAGATCCACCGCCCGTCGTCGCGGTCCACCGACGGCCGGGGCGCACCCTCGACCCAGAAGCCCCACAGGTCGTCGACCTCGTTGCGGAACCGCAGCTCCACGGTCCAGGACTGCGCCGAGCCGGCCTCGTTCCGGACCAGCACCTCGGCGATGAACGAGTCACGGTACTCGGCGAGTACCCGATAGCGGCCGGTCAGCGGCTCGGGCGGCTTCGGCGCGGAGCTGGTCGGCCGGGCCTGCGGCGGTGTGGTACGCGGCGGCGCGGCCCGGGACGCCGCCGGCTTGCCACCGCCGTTCGGCCTGGTCGCGGTGGGCGTCGGAGTCCGGGGCCCGGCCGACGGCGAACCGCCCGGACTCGCCGGGTCGGTGGCGGAGTCCACCGGCGACGGGGTCGAGCCCGGGGCGAACGGCCAGGCCGGATCGGGTGCGCCGGAGGTGCGCCGGTCGCCGGTGAGGAATCCGCTGGCGAACGCGAAGAGCACGATCATGACCAGGACGCCGGCCAGCACGACGATCCACGGCGCCGCCGCCAGCAACCGCGGCCGGGTCGGTTCGGGGGCGCTCACCGTGCCGGGATCCGCACCGCGATCTCGTTGCCGAGTCGCCGTCCGGCGGAGAGTTCGAGGTCGTCGCCGCTCCAGAACCGCCCGGGGTCGTACCAGCTCGGCCGGCGCCCGGCCGGGAGCAGCCCCATCGCCTGGTAGGTCGCCGCGACCACCTCGGCGCAGTAGGCCGTCTCCAGAGTGCTGTCGCTCGGTCGGCGGCGCACGGCGGGAGCCCGGCCACGCAACCACCGCCAGGCGAGCTGGGCGGTGGACGGGAACGGCGTTCCGTCCAGGCGGGCGATGGTACGCAGCACCCCGTTCTCCATCTCGTCGTCGACCGGCGGTTCGAGTTGCCGCAGCCAGGCGCGCTGACCGTACCGGACTCCCCAGATCCGGACCGCGTCGCGCAGGTCGTGCAGTTGCACGCCCCGGTGGTGGCTGCCCGACCACATGTCCGGCAAGGACCGGCCGAGTTCGGCGTGCCACATTAACGGCGGCAGGTCCTCGATGACCACGGACATTCCGACATGGTTGACCGGACTGTTCGTGGTGAACTGGATCGCCCGATCCGGCACGCTGCGCCCCCGGAAGACCCACACATCGCCGGTACGGGTCAGCTCGACCGCCTCGTCGAGGCTGAGTTCGCTGCGCTCCTCGGCCATCGCTCCCACCTCGGTCCGCCCGTCCGCCCCGGGCCTGCGACTACCCTAGGCGGATGCGCTGGTGGAAGGTAATCGGTGTGGCGAGTGTCGTCGGGGTGGCCGCCACCGGGGTGGTGTTGGCCCGGGCCGAGCGACGCCGCCGGGCGTACACACCGGAACAGATCCGCGACCGGTTGCGGGAACGGCACGCCGAGGCGGTCGGCAGTGCAACTGACCGGACCGGGTGATGGTGCTGGCCGAGGAGGGCTGCGACTTCGTCCCCCAGCCGGCCGAGCCGTGCACCATCTCTTTTCCGCGTAACGGCATCAGCCGGACGCTCTACCAGCTCGACGAGGTGATCCGGGCGCAGGGCGTCGGCGCGGTCGAGCCCTGAACCGGGGACTCGGCGTCCCGGAATCCGGACAGGCTTGCGTTTATAGCAAGACGGACGTACGGTTTTGTTGAGTCGAACGAATGTCGGTAAGGGTTACCTGAGCCCGGTGCCCAGGTAATGGGTAGGAAAGACTCGGTACCACGCCCGGTCGCCCACCGGCCGGGAGGCCGGCCGGACCCGCCCCCGGAGACCGACGGCATGGGCCGGGACGAAGACAGCGTGAAGGAGTACGACGTGGCGAGCCTCGACACCTTCGGTGCGAAGAGCCAGCTGCGCGTCGCAGACGCGAGCTACGAAATTTTCAAGATCAACACGGTACCCGGGCACGAACGCCTGCCGTACAGCCTGAAGATCCTGCTGGAGAACCTGCTCCGCACCGAGGACGGCGCGAACATCACCGCCGAGCACATCCGGCAGCTCGGCGACTGGGACCCCACCGCCGACCCCAGCGTGGAGATCCAGTTCACCCCGGCCCGGGTGCTGATGCAGGACTTCACCGGCGTGCCCTGCGTGGTCGACCTGGCCACCATGCGGGAGGCGGTGCGCGAGCTGGGCGGCGACCCGACCAAGGTCAACCCGCTCGCACCGGCCGAGCTGGTGATCGACCACTCGGTGATCGCCGACCTCTTCGGCCGGCAGGACGCCTTCGCCCGCAACGTCGAACTGGAGTACGGCCGCAACAGGGAGCGCTACCAGTTCCTCCGCTGGGGCCAGACCGCCTTCAACGAGTTCAAGGTCGTCCCGCCCGGCACCGGCATCGTGCACCAGGTCAACATCGAATACCTCGCCCGGACGGTGATGGAGCGCGACGGCCAGGCGTACCCGGACACCGTGGTCGGCACCGACTCGCACACCACCATGGTCAACGGGCTCGGCGTGCTCGGCTGGGGCGTCGGCGGCATCGAGGCCGAGGCCGCGATGCTCGGCCAGCCGGTCAGCATGCTCATCCCCCGGGTCGTCGGCTTCAAGCTGCACGGCGAGGCGCCGGCCGGCACCACCGCCACCGACCTGGTGCTGACCATCACCGAGATGCTGCGCAAGCACGGCGTGGTCGGCAAGTTCGTCGAGTTCTACGGCCCCGGCGTCAGCGCGGTGCCACTGGCCAACCGGGCCACCATCGGCAACATGTCCCCGGAGTACGGCTCCACCGTCGCGATCTTCCCGATCGACGAGGAGACGGTCCGCTACCTGCGGCTCACCGGGCGCTCGGAGCAGCAGGTCGCGCTCGTCGAGGCGTACGCCAAGGAACAGGGCATGTGGCACGACCCGGCCGCCGAGCCCGACTACAGCGAGCGGCTCGAACTCGACCTGTCGACGATCGAGCCGTCGCTGGCCGGCCCGAAGCGCCCGCAGGACCGGGTGCCGCTCGCCAACGCCAAGACGCTGTTCCGGTCCGCGCTGATCGACTACGTCGGTGACGGCGTCGGCGCGCACGGCCACGCCGACGAGGCGAGCGAGGAGTCGTTCCCGGCCAGCGACCCGCCGGCCAACGCCGTCAACGACCCGGCCGACGCGCCGCGCGAGCTGGTCTCCGCCGCCACCGGGGCGAAGGGCCGGGCCAGCAACCCGATCCGGGTCACCGGCGACGACGGCGTGGAATACGAGCTCGACCACGGCGCGGTGGTGATCGCCGCGATCACCTCCTGCACCAACACCTCCAACCCGCAGGTGATGATCGGCGCCGCGCTGCTGGCCCGGAACGCCGTCGACCGGGGGCTGTCCCGCAAGCCGTGGGTGAAGACCACCCTGGCCCCCGGCTCCAAGGTGGTGATGGACTACTACGAGCGGGCCGGCCTCACCCCCTATCTGGAGAAGCTCGGCTTCCACCTGGTCGGCTACGGCTGCACCACCTGCATCGGCAACTCCGGCCCGCTGCCCGAGGAGGTCTCGGCGGCGGTCAACTCGCACGACCTGTCGGTGGTGTCGGTGCTGTCCGGCAACCGGAACTTCGAGGGCCGGATCAACCCGGACGTCAAGATGAACTACCTGGCGTCCCCGCCGCTGGTGGTGGCGTACGCGCTGGCCGGCACGATGGACATCGACCTGGCCAACGAGCCGATCGACACCGGCGCCGACGGGCAGCCGGTCTACCTGCGGGACATCTGGCCCAGCGCCGCCGAGATCGACGAGGTCATCGCGAACGCGCTGCGCAGCGAGATGTTCACCAAGGACTACGCCGACGTCTTCGCCGGGGACGAGCAGTGGCGCTCGCTGCCCACCCCGGAGGGCGACACCTTCGCCTGGGCCGGCGAGTCGACGTACGTGCGCAAGCCCCCGTACTTCGAGGGCATGGACCGGGAGCCGGCGCCAGTCGTGGACATCTCCGGCGCCCGGGTGCTGGCCAAGCTCGGTGACTCGGTCACCACCGACCACATCTCGCCGGCCGGCTCGATCAAGCCCGACTCCCCCGCCGGGAAATACCTGGCGGACCACGGCGTACCCCGGCACGAGTTCAACTCGTACGGGTCGCGGCGGGGCAACCACGAGGTGATGATCCGGGGCACCTTCGCCAACATCCGGCTGCGCAACCAGCTCGTGCCGGGTGTCGAGGGCGGGTTCACGGTCAACCACCTGACCGGCGAGCAGACCTCGATCTACGACGCCTCGGTGGCGTACCAGTCCGCCGGCATCCCGCTGGTGATCCTGGCCGGTACGGAGTACGGCTCCGGCTCGTCCCGGGACTGGGCGGCCAAGGGCACCATGCTGCTCGGCGTGCGGGCGGTGATCGCCCAGTCGTACGAGCGGATCCACCGGTCGAACCTGATCGGGATGGGCGTGCTGCCGTTGCAGTACCCGGCCGACACCGACGCGGCCTCGCTCGGGCTGACCGGCACCGAGACGTTCTCGATCAGCGGGGTGACCGCGCTGAACGAGGGCCGGATCCCGGGTACCGTCCGGGTGACCACGGACACCGGTGTCGAGTTCGACGCGGTGGTCCGGATCGACACCCCGGGCGAGGCCGACTACTACCGGCACGGCGGCATCCTGCGGTACGTGCTGCGCAAGATGCTGGCCGCCTGAGTCAACCCGCCAGTTCCGCGAAACCGGGCCGGTCACCCTCGGGTGGCCGGCCCGGCCCGGTTCCGGCGACTTGACCTCAATCGAGGTTGAGGGCACAGACTCGGCCCGTCCACACGACGACGGGGAGGATGTCTGATGCGAGCGGCGGGTTTCACCGAGTACGGCGGTCCGGAGGTGCTCCGGCTGCTGGAGCTGCCCACTCCGGTGCCCGGCCCCGGCCAGGTACGGATCCGGGTGAAGGCGGCCGGCGTCCAGCCGTACGACTGCGCGGTCCGGGCCGGCTGGACGCCGCCGGGGGTCACCGGCGGCCTGCCGAGGGTGCCCGGCAACGAGTTCGCCGGCATCGTCGACCAGCTCGGGCCGGACGTCACCGGCGTCCGGGTCGGTGCCGAGGTGCTGGGCTTCGGCCAGCTCAACTGCTACGCCGAATACCTGGTGATCCCGGCCGACCAGATCACCGCCAAGCCGCCGGGCATGCCCTGGGAGGTGGCCGGTGGCTTCACCGCCGGGGCGCAGACCGCGCACATCGCCCTCGGCGAGTTGGGCCTCGCCCGCGGCGAGACGCTGCTGGTGCACGCCGCCGCCGGTGCGGTAGGCACGGTGGCGGTACAGCTCGGCGTGGCGGCCGGCGTGACGGTGCTCGGTACCGCCAGCCCGGGCAACCACGACTACCTGCGGTCACTCGGCGCGACCCCGGTGGCGTACGGGCCGGGCCTGGCCGACCGGATCCGCGCGCTCGCACCGGACGGGGTGGACGCGGCGCTGGACGGGGCCGGCGGCGACGCGCTGCGGGTCAGTCTGGAGCTGGTGCCGGACCGGACGCGGATCGTCACCCTGGTCGAGCACGACCGGGCCGAGGAACTCGGCGTCCGGCTCAGCCGCAACCTCCGCTCGGCGCGCCGGCTGGCCGAACTCGTCGACCGGCACACCCGGGGCGAGTTGCGGATCCACGTCCGCCGGACGCTGCCGCTGGAGCAGGCCGCCGAGGCGCATCGCGAGGTCGAGACCGGCCACGGCCGGGGCAAGCTGGTGCTCACCCTCGACTGAACAAGGCGACCGGACCGGTATCGTCGGTGCGGCGCGGGCCGGCTCCAGCGGGCGCCATCACCGGAAACCATCAGGCAGGGGGACTCCGTGCGGCAGAGTTCGGCCCGGGCGGGCGGGGTACCGGCGCTCTTCGCGTCCGCGCTGGCGACGGATCCGGTCCGGCCGTTGCTCACCTACTACGACGACGCGACCGGGGAGCGCACCGAACTGACCGCCGAGGCGCTGGCCGAGTGGGTGGCCCGGACGGCGAATCTGCTGGTCCACGGGTGCGGGCTGGGCATCGGCGCCCGGGCCGCGGTGCTGTTGCCGCCGCACTGGCAGACCGCCGCCGTACTGCTCGGCACCTGGTCGGCCGGAGTGTCGGTGAGCTTCCACGGCACCGCCACGGCCGGGCTGCCCCGGCTCGGCCCGGGCGTCGAGGAGCCGTTCGACGTCACCTACGCCGCGCTGGGCCGGATCGACGACTGGCTCGACCACGTACCCGAGGCGGCGCACCGCTTCGTGCTCGGCTTCGCCCCGGACGCCGCCCCGCTGGGCGAGCCGCCAGCCGGCTACCGGGACTACCTCACCGAGGTACGCCGGCACGACCCCAACCTGCGGCCGTACGTGCCGCTGCGGCCCGACGACCCGGCCAGCGTGGACGGCACCAGCTACGCCGACTGGGGCCGGCTGGCCCGGGGGATGGCGGACGAGGTCTTCGGACTGCACCCCGGCGACCGGGTACTGGTCGACGCGGCCGCGCACGAGCACCCGGTGAAGTGGCTGCTGGCGCCGCTGGCCGCCGGCGCCACGGTGGTGCTCTGCGCCAACCTCGACCCCGCGACGGTGCAGCGGCGCAGCCGGGCCGAACGGGTGACCCGGGTGCTCTGACCGTCCCGCCTCCGGTTCAGCCGGTGGTGGAGGTGTCCGGCAGCAGGCTGGTCGCACCGGGCACGTACGGGTCGAGCAGGTGGGTGGCGAGCACGATCCGCTGCCACCGGCTGACCGGTACCCCGCTCGACTCGGCCAGCCGCACCACCGTGCGCCAGTCCCGCGAGCAGCGGGTCCGGATCCGGCCGATCAGCGACACCAGTTCCCCGGCCGCCGTACCCGCACCGTCCCGCCGGCGGGCCTCGGCGACGTCGGCCAGCTCGCCGAGGGTCCGGTCCAGTTCGAGGTCCACCTCCGGAGTGGCCGCCTCCAGCCGGTCGGCCAGGGCGAACGCCTCCGACCGACCGTCCGGGGACGGACCCGCCGCCCCGCCGAGCGTGCGCCGGTAGAGACCGGCCCGGGTCTCGTGGTTGCAGAGCACGGCCAGCTCCCGGAGCAGGTCGGCCGGCTCGTCGGCGGCGTGCACCAGGTTGAGCTGGTAGTTGAAGCTGCCGACGTCGTAGCGGAGCTGGCCGGGCCGGCAGCGGACCGGGTCGGCCGGCCCCTTGGCGGTGCTCAGCACCAGCGAGGCCGGCTCGGGACGGCCGGGCAGAGCGAGCAGCAGGAGCAGGCATTCGCACGCCGTGACGTAGAGGTCGGCGGCGTCCCGCCGGTCCCGGCTGGCGGCGTTGAGGCCGTACTGCCACAGCGCCCGTACGCCGTGCCGGTCGATGGTCACCGTCGCCGCCCAGACGATGCTGAAGCCGTACGCCAGCACCCAGCGCAGCACCGGGCCGAGCCGGCGGCTGACCACGGCGTCCGGCTTCAGCAGCAGGAGTGCGTGGTCGTGACAGAACTCCTCGATCCGGCCACCACCGACGGCGAGCAGGTCTTCGAAGCTCTCCCGGAAGTACGTGTCGACCGCGTAGAGGGACCGCTTCTGGGGAAGCGTCGACAGGAAGGCGGGGATCTCCTCGGCGCCGGGGGTGGCCATCGCGGGTCACTCACGCAGTTCCGCGGCTCGCCGTCCGACCTCTCCCGGGCTGAGCAGCTCACCGTCGAGCACCACGCCGACGAATCCGTCCAGCGGGATGTGCTCGAAGACCGGCGCGCCGAGGCGGGCGAAGACCGGCGCGGGGACCAGCTTCAGCGCGGTGGTGACGATCAGGGTGGGCAGCGTCTCCGCCAGTTCCCGGGTGCCCCGGATGTTGAGCACGGTGTCCGGCCCGATCGCGTCGGCGCCGGCCAGCGCGACCGCCGGCTCGCCGGTACGCAGCGACTCCGGCAACTGGGCCAGGATCTGCTTGACGATGGAACTGCTCGGCGCGTAGGTGACCGGGACACCCTGCTCGCCGACCCAGGTGACCGCCGCCTTCACGGTGTTCTCCACCGCGTGGTCCAACTCGGCCCGGATCCGGCGGAGCGCCTCGGCCGGCTCGGCGGAACGTACCGCGTTGGCGATGTGCCACATCGGTGCGTAGCCGGGTAGCCGGGCCGTCAGGAACTCGGTCGCGTCGGCCGCCGCGGCGGGATCGTCGACCAGGTCGAGCAGACCCTGGATCACCAGCCGGGCCACTCCGGTGGCCCCGGCCGTGGTGACCGTGACGGCCTCGCGAAGCGATGGCGGCAACGTAGCTTGGTCCATGATGTTCGGGCTCTTTCCATTCCGGGTCTGGTCCCCTGAGGACAGGACTACCTCCCGGCATCGAGAGTGCCCGATCTGCGCGCACCCCGGCACCGAGTTTGGTAGTTCATATCAAACGGACACCCCGGTTGGAGCCGAATGCCCAAATAGCAGCGGCGGTCACCGCCCGACGACACGCAGTGCCCCCGCGCGGCCGGGCCGCGCGGGGGCACTGGCGGACGGTCGGGACCCACCTCCCGACCGTCCGCCCCGGCTGGCCACCGACTGACCGGTCAGCCAACAGACCGGGTCAGCCTGGGGATCGGGTCAGCCGGAGATCCTTCCGGTGCCGGCACCGGCCCGGACCGACGCCGGCACCCCGGCCGGCGCGTCGAGCTGGTACGCGTAGTACGTGCGCGGCTCGACCACCGAACCCGCCGTCTCCGGTACGCCGGAGTTCACGAAGATGTTGTTCCGCTGTACCGCCCGGCCGGGTCCACTGTCGGCATAGCCGCTGGCCGAGTAGAGCGGGTACGGCACGTTCTCGAAGTAGTTCCCCTCGACCAGCACGCCGGCGTTCTCGGTGGAGGCGACGGCGTACAGCTCGTTGCCGAGGAAGTAGTTGTTGTAGACGTGCACCGGCTCACCGAACCGGACCCGGGGGTGCCGCTGCCGGCTGTTGTCGAAGAAGTTGTGGTGGATGCTGACCTTGAGGTGCCCGATGTCGGTCGAGGCGGCCCCGTCGGAGTGGCTGATCAGCATGCTCTTGTCGGCGTGGTCGAAGTGGTTCCAGGAGACCGTCACGTAGTCGGCACCCCGGACGATGTCGACCGAGCCGTCCACCGCGCCGGTGAACCGGTTGTGGTCGATCCAGATGTGGTGCGATTCCTGCCCCACGTTGACCGCGTCGTCCTCGGCGTTGGTGAAGTTGAGGTTCTGGACGATCACGTTGTACGACCGGTAGAAGTCCAGCCCGCCGCCGTCGATCGTGGCGTTCGCACCGACGCCGATGATCGTCTTGTTCGGCCGTACCCCCTGCTTGCTGGTGATCTCGATGGTGCCCTGTACCCGGATCACCATCGGCCCGACCGTGTCGATGTACTCCAGGAAGTCGTCCGCGTTGGTGGCGGTGACCACCGGCCCGCCGACCCCGCCGGTGGTGCCGTTCTGGCCGAGCGCGTTGACGCCGGCGAAGCCGTCCGGCTGCCCGACCGGGACCGCCAGCGCGGTGGTCGGCGGCGGGGTCGCCCGGGCCGGCCCGGTGCCGCCGGCCAGTGCGGCGGTCACCGTCACGGCCAGCGTTGCGGCGAGGGCGGTGCCGAGGGGGCGCCAGCCCGGCGCCCGGCGTACGAGGAGGTTTCCGTTCATCGGGTCAGCCCAGCTTTCCCACCCCGGCACCGGCCGGGACGATGGTCGGGATGTCGGCCGCGTTGTCCGGCTGGTAGCGGTAGAAGCCGCTCGGCTCGGGCACCGTGCCCCGGGTCTCGATCGGGTGGTTGCAGTCGACCAGGATGTTGCCGCGTTCGGCGATCCGGCCCAGGTCGCCGCTGAACTCGACCCGGCCGGGATTGTTGACGCTGTAGAAGTAGTTGTTCTCGACCAGCACCGCGGCGTCGTAGGTGGAGGCCACGCCGTAGCTGTTCTCGAAGTAGTAGTTGTTGTAGACGTGCGTCATGGCCGAGAAGCGCACCCGGGGGTGCCGCTGGTCGGAGGCGTTGAACCAGTTGTGGTGGTAGGTCACCCGCAGCCGCCCGATGTCCTGGGGCCCGGCGTCCTCGTCGTGCGAGAGCAGCAGCGTCTTGTCGTGGTCGTGGAAGTGGTTCCACGAGACGGTGACGTAGTCGGAGCCGCGCTTGATGTCGACCGCGCCGTCGTCGCCGTTGGAGAACTCGTTGTGGTCGATCCAGATGTGGTGCGAGAACATCTGCACGTTGAGCAGGTCGTCGGTGGCTCCGGTGAGGTGCAGGTTCCGGATGATCACGTTGTGCACCGCGTCGGCCGGCGGCGCGGTGACGTCGTCGTCCACCGGCAGGCCGATGTTGAGGCCGCCGCCGGAGAGGGTGGCGTTCGACCCGATGCCCACGATGGTCTTGTCCGAGGTGACGTTGTGCATGCCGTCGCTGTTGCCGGTCGGCAGGGTGATGGTGCCGGCGACCTGGATGACGTACGGGCCGGGTCGGGCGATGTAGTCGAGGAAGGCGGCCGTGCTGTTCACCGTGACGACCGGCCCACCGGCGCCTCCGGTGGTGCCGTCCTGGCCGAGCGCGTTCACGCTGGCGAAGCCGTCGGCCGGGCCCGCCGGTACCTGCACGGTCGGTCCGGATATGCCGGGCGTCAACGAGATGCGGGACGGGCCGGGCGGAGCGGCCTCGACCGTGACGTCGCCGGTATCGGTGAAGAGGGTGGCGGCCTGTGCGGCGCCGGGGCCGTAGCCGAGGGCGGCGGCCAGCGCGACGGCGAGCCCGACGCTGGCGGGCCGCCGCCAGCGTCTGCCGGCCGGTCTGCTCGGGGCGGCGGTGCCGGTGCTGATGCTCGGTGAGGTCACGAGTCTTCTGCCTTTCCGGTGGTGGCGGGGATACGCGGCGGTGTGGCGGTGTGCGCGGAGCAGGCTCGACCGGCGCGGCGGGGTGCGGTTGCAGCGGGCAGCGCCACCGGGGGGCGGCCGGTGCGGGTACGCCGGCGGGACGGGTCTGCGCACTTCGAGGCGGTGGAAAGACGTCGGGGTGGGTGCTTCGGAGGGGCCGGAAAGCGCTTTCCTAACGCCACGATAGGAACCGGAGAGAACTATGTCAATGAATGCGCCCCGGCCGGGCCCGGCAACGCCCCGCCGCGTGCCGCCCATCACCCGCGCGGATGGTGGGCGGCGCGTTCGACGCTGTGCCAGGATCTTGGGCATGGACGACAGGACGATTCTGAGCCGGATCTCCGACCTGGTCGACGAGGAACACCGGCTCCGCAACCACGCCCAGCAGGTCGAGAACTCGACCGACGAGGACCGGACCCGGCTGCGGGAGTTGGAGGAGTCGCTCGACCAGTGCTGGGACCTGCTCCGGCGGCGCCGGGCCGCCCGCCAGGCCGGCAACGACCCGGACACCACCGGGGCCCGCAGCGTGAACGAGGTCGAGAAATACCTCCAGTGAACGTCTAGCGCAGCCCCGCCTCCCGGAGCAGTTGCTCGGTCAGCACGCCCGGGTCGACCAGCTCGCCGGGGAGTCCCCGCGCCGCGAACCAGGCGGCCACCACCCGAACGTCCCGGGCCAGGAACTCCCGCCCGCTCGGGTTGGCGACCACGTCCACCACCTGCGGCAGGTCGATCAGCACCAGCCGGTCGGAGTGCACCAACAGGTTGTACGGCGACAGGTCACCGTGCGCCAATCCAGCCCGGGCCAGTACGACCAGCGCGTCGACGAGCTGGTCCCAGAGCCGGCGCAGCGACACCGGATCGGGCCGGAGCTGGGCCAGCCGGGGCGCCGCCTCCCCCTGCACCGGATCACCGACGAACTCGAGCATCAGCTCCGTCCCGATGAGCTGCACCGGGTACGGCACCGCGATGCTGCCCAGCTCCAACCCCACCTGCCAGAGCCGGGTCAGCGCGGCGAACTCGGCCGCAGCCCACTGGCCAGCGATCATCTGCCGGCCGAACGCGGTACGCCCCTCCATCGCCCGGTTCTCCCGGGACCGGCGCACCCGGCGCCCCTCCAGGTAACCGGCGTCCCGATGGAAGAGGCGGTGCTCGGGATCGCGGTAGCGCTTGGCGGCGAGCAGGCAGCTCCGGTCGCTGTCCGGTACCGCCCGGCGGACCAGGTGTACGTCCGCCTCCTTGCCGGTCTTCAGCACACCCAGCTCGGTGTCGATGGCGGCCAGCTCGGTGACCAGCCAGTCGGGATGCGGCTCCGGCCCGTGCACCGCCTGGTCCCAGGTCGACCAGCGGTCACCGACGTCCGGTGTGTCGGTGTCGGCGTTGGTGTCGAACGCGGCCGCCGTGGCGTGCCGGTTCCGTTTCAGGAAGCGCGGCTCGTCGTCGTCGAACCGGCGGATGGTGCGGCCGCCACGGGAGCGGGCCGAACCGGAATAGTCGTCATAATCGCGTGGCACTGGAGGAATCCTCTGGTCGAGTCGGAAGAGAACAGGCGAGAGCGCAGCACAACGACAGCCACCGTCACCCCTCCTTCCACTCGGCCGGGCGGTGCCCGGGATGCGATACGACCCGGAGAGACCAGGCAGGGTCCTCCGACGCGCAATGCTCGCCGGTCCGGCGAACGGCGGTCAACCGAATTACCGCCGCGCGGCCGGGCGCGGCCTTCCTGGTGGCCGTCACGATCGCCGTGACGGTGTCGGACTGCTCACCCGACGCCGGGTCGGGCGGCGGGGCGGACCGGAATCAGGCGGCGAGCACCGTGGCGACGGCGGCGATCAGCCCGTCCACCGTCTTGGTCGGTGCGTACCGGCGCTCCATCCAGCGGCGGCCCCGGTGCAGCCAGACGCTGGGCAGCCCGACCGCGGCGGCTCCGCCGATGTCGGCCTCCGGGCTGTCCCCGACCATCCAGGCACCGCGCAGCCGCATCCGGACCCGTTCGGCGGCGAGCGCGAAGATCCTGGGGTTCGGCTTGCTGACCCCGACCTCCTCGGAGATCACCCAGTCCGCCAGATAGCGGTCCAGGCCGGTACGCCTGATCTTCATCTCCTGGAGCCGCTCGGTACCGTTGGTGACCGCCACCGGCACCCAGCCGGCCTCGTCGGCGATCCGCAGCGCGCAGGCGATCAACGGATCGAGCCGGGTGTATTCCACCACTCCCTCGTGCAGCGCCTCGACCAGGTCGATGGAGGGGATCCGGAGGCGGTACCTGTCGCGGATCGCGTCGGCCACGTCCCAGCGGTTGGTCAGCCCGTCGGCGTCCACCGAGAGCAGCCAGTCGATGTCACTCTCGGGTGCTCCGATCTCGTCCAGGAACCTCTGCGCCCAGGTCCGGAACGGGCCCGCCCGGTCCAGCAGAGTGTTGTCCAGATCGAGGAGCAACAGCGGCACTTGCGCACAGTACGGGACGCACCCGGTCGGACAACAGTCCCAGCATGTAAACAACCCGGGTTGGCCGGGCTGACAACAGGCGGTCAACCGGTCAACAGGGTCCGTACCCCGCCCTGCCCGGGCAGCCGGTCGGCGAGCATCCGGTGCGCGTCGCGTACCCGGTGCAGTTCGGCCGGGTCGAACCGCGCCACGACGACGGCCGCACCGGAGTCCGCGGCCCGGCGCAGCACCTGGCCCTCGGGGTCGTAGATCGCCGCGCCGCCGTTGAACCGCCACGGCGCCGGGCCACCGACCGCGTTGGCGAAGACCACGTACATGGTGTTGTCCAGCGCGCGGGCCCGGTAGTAGAGGTCACGCCGGTGTTCGGAGCCGACGAGGTAACCGCTCGGGCAGAGATAGCCGTGCGCCCCGTCGGCCGCCGCCGCCCGGCCGTGCTCGGGGAAACAGCCGTCGTAGCAGACCCCGAGACCGAGCCGCCAACCGTCGACCAGCAGGGTCGCACCGCACCGCCCGGGCGTGAACAGCGCGTTCTCGTCCGGGCCCCAGAGGTGCTGTTTGGCGTACCCGGCGCTGACCCGGCCCGCGCCGTCCACCACCAGCGCCGAGCAGGTCCGCCGGCCGTCCGGGTGCCGGACCGCCGCGCCGACCACTACCACCACCCGGCGGTCCCGGGCGAGGGCACGCAGCGGATCGAGCCGGGAGTCCGCCACCTGCCCGTCGTGGTCGGCGGCCACGTCGGTACCGGCCGGATCGCCGGCCAGGGTCGGCGGGTGGTACGCCGGCAGGAACAGTTCCGGAAGTACGACGACCCGGGCGCCGTCGTCGGCGGCCCGCCCGGCCAGCCGGGCGGCGGAGCCGGCGTTCCCGGCCACGTTCCCGGGTTCCGCCTCGGCCTGGACCGCGGCGACGGGCAGTGCGGCGGCCGGCGGTTCGGCGGTGGTCTGCGTCACGGCCGCGATGATAGCCGGGCGCGGATCCCGCGCCGATCTTGCGAACGTGCCGCCGGAGAGGAAAATCGGCCCGTGCCCGACGCCTTCTTCCTACCCACCGATGCCCCCGAGCGGTTCGTCGCCACCCCGGCCACCGAGGGGCCGTGGAGCAGCGGCCTGCAACACGGCGGACCGCCGTGCGCGCTGCTGACCCGTGCCGTGGAACGGGCACCCAGCTCGCTGGACGGGCCGGCCCAGGTCACCCGGCTGACGGTGGAGTTCCTCGGCGGCGTGCCGGTGGCCGAGGTCGCCGTCCGGGCCGCCGTTGCCCGGCCCGGACGCTCGGTCGAACTGGTCGAGGCCGAACTGCACGCCGCCGGGCGGGTGGTGCTGCGGGCCCGGGTGTGGCGGATCCGGCGTACCCCGGTGGACCTGCCCGCCGAGGTGGTCACCGCGCCGGCCCCACCACCGCCCCGGCCGGCCGAGCCGTCCCGGTTCGCCGAGCCGCGCTGGCAGATCGGCTATCTGCGGGCGGTCGACTGGCGGTTCGTCGACGGCCACTTCGAGCGCCCCGGCCCGGCCTCGGCCTGGGCCCGGCAACGGATCCCGCTGGTGGCCGGGGAAGAGCCGAGCCCGCTGCAACGGGTCGCCCTGCTCGCCGACTCCGGCAACGGGCTGAGCCGGCTGCTGGACATGGAGCAGTGGTGGTTCATCAACACCGAACTGACCGTGCACCTGCACCGGCAGCCGGTCGACGAGTGGCTGCACGTACGGGCCGGCACGACCCTGGACGGGCACGGGTCCGGGCTGGCCGAGACGGTGCTCTCCGACGCCAGCGGCCCGCTGGGGCGGGGCGCCCAGGCCCTGATGGTCGGACGCCGGACCGGCTGAGCCACCCGTCGGTTCGCCGGACCGGCCGAGCCCCGTCGCGGCGCCGGGTCGTGCGACAACCCAAGACGTACGTACGGATTGCATACCGGGCCGCTGCCTGGCACGATCGGGTGGTGCCCAGGGTAAGTCAGGACCAGCTCGACGCCCGCCGTCAGGAGATCCTCGGCGCGGCACGGGCCTGCTTCGCCCGGCACGGCTACGAGGGTGCCACCGTGCGCCGGCTCGAAGAGGCGACCGGGCTCTCCCGGGGAGCGATCTTCCACCACTTCCGGGACAAGGACTCGCTCTTCCTCGCGGTCGCCGAGGACGACGCCGCCGCCATGGTCGCCACGGTGGCCCGCAACGGTCTGGTGCAGGTCATGCGCGACCTGCTGGCTGGTGCCACCTCGCCGGACACCGCCGGCTGGCTGGGCAGCCAACTCGAGGTGTCCCGGCGACTGCGCACCGACCCGGAGTTCGCGAAACGCTGGGCGGAACGCTCGGCGAGCCTCGCCGAGGCCACCCGGGAGCGGCTGGCCCGGCAACGGGACGCCGGGGTGCTGCGCGACGACGTACCGATCGAGACGCTGGCCCGGTTCCTGGAGCTGGCCTACGACGGGCTGGTGCTGCAACTGGCGATGGCCCGGCCGGCCGGCGACCTCGGCGCGGTGCTGGACCTGGTCGAGGAGGCGGTCCGCCGGCCGGGCGGCTGAACACGCTCGCCCCGGACGGCAGCGGTCGGCCGCTGGCAGGTTTGCCGAACCGCGACCGGGCCGGCTGGCGTACCCGATCCACAATGGTGGCAGTCCGACCCCCCGTACGGCTGGAGTCACCCGATGGACGTGCTAGCGGTGCGGACCGAGACCTGGGGCGTACCCGGGCCGGTCTTCCTGACCCTCTACCTCACGATCGCCGGGCTGATCCTGCTCGGCACCCTGCTGCACCGGCTGGTCGGGTTCGCCGGGCGCCGCCCGCCCGGGGCGGAGCGACTGCACCCCGTCCAGCTCGCCTGGTTGTCCGGCGGTGATCGGCTGGCCGTGCACGCCACGCTCGGCGGGCTGCGCGCCGCCGGGGCGGTCGGCACGACCGCGCAGCACCGGCTGACGCAGACCGGGCCGTTGCCGATGCGGGCCACGCCGCTCGACGCCGCCGTCCACCGGGCGGCCGCGCAGGGCGTACGCGGACGGACGCTCGACAACGATCCCCGGGTCCGGGCGGCGCTCGCCGACCTCCGGGCCGACCTGGCCCGGAGCGGCCTCGCGCCGTCCCCGTCGGCCCGCCCGGTCGCCCGGATCGGCCCGGTACTGCTGCTCGGGCTGGTGGCGGTCGGCCTGGCCCGGCTGGTCGCCGGTCTGGCCGGCGGCCAGCCGGTCGGCTACCTCGGGCTGAGCCTGCTGGTGCTCGCACCCACCAGCGTGGTGCTGCTCTGCGCGGTCCCCCGCCGGACCCGGGCGGCGAACGCGCTGCTGCGCGACCTGCGCGGGCAGCACCAGCATCTCGCGCCCCGGCACGCGCCCGCCTACGCCACCTACGGCGCGGCCGGCGCGGCGTTGGGGATCGCCCTGTTCGGCACGGCCGCGCTGATCGAGTTCGACCCGGCGTTCGCGGTCGAGGCGGAGGTGCAGCGCGCGATGAGCGGCTCGGCGGGCGGCAGCGGCTGGACGGCTGGCAGCACCGGCGGCGGCTCCGGCGGCGACAGCTCCAGCGGCGACGGTTCGGGGGGCGGCGGCTGCGGCGGCGGGTGCGGAGGATGCGGCGGGTGCGGCGGATGACGACCGGAGCCGGTGTGCCAGTGCCAGAAGCCGGATACGGGGTAGGGATCGGCTGGCGGCCCGAGATCGCCGGCTTCGTCGCGGAGCTGCCGGGCCTGCGCTTCGTCGAGGTGATCGCCGAGTCGATCCCCGCCGCCGGGCCGCCGCCGGGCCTCGTCGAACTGCGCGACCGCGGCGTGACGGTGGTACCGCACGGGGTGCGGCTCTCCCTCGGCGGTGCCGACCCGGTCGAGCCGGCCCGGGTACGCCAGTTCGCCCGGGCCGCCGAGCTGCTGGACGCGCCGCTGGCCAGCGAGCACATCGCCTTCGTCCGGGCCGGTGGGATCGAGGCGGGGCACCTGCTGCCGTTGCCGCGTACCCGGGAGGCCGTCGACGCGGTGGTCGGAAACGTCGCCCGGGTACGGGCCGAGCTCTCCGTCCCGCTGGCCCTGGAGCCGATCGCCGCCATCTTCGACTGGCCGGACGACGAGCTGGACGAGTCGGACTTCCTCACCGAGATCCTGGACCGGACCGGCGCGCTGCTGCTGCTGGACATCGCCAACGTCTACGCCAACGCCCGCAACCGGGGCACCGACCCGGTCCACCTGCTCGACCGGCTGCCGCTGGAGCGGGTCGGCTACGTACACGTCGCGGGCGGGGCGGCCAGCGACGGGATCTACCACGACACGCACACCGACCCGGTGCCGCAGGAGGTACTCGACCTGGTCGCCGAGCTCTGCGCCCGGCACCGCCCGCCGGCGCTGCTGCTGGAGCGCGACGGGCACTATCCACCGGCGGCGGCGCTGCGCGCCGAACTCGACGCGATCGCCGCCGCCTCCGGCTACCCGGCGGTGACCTGAGGTGACCGCCGATTCCCGCACCGGGCCGGCCGGGACGCTGGCCGACCGGCAGGCCGCGCTGGTGGCCGCGCTGGTGGCCGGGGCGCCGCTGCCACCCGGCTTCGACGCCCGGCTGGTCGGGGTGGCCCGGTCGGCGCTGCTGCACAAGCGGGCCGGCGAGGTCGCCCGGCACTGGCCGCTGCTCGCCGCCGTGCACGGCCGGCGCTGGTCGACCGTCTTCGCCGCCTGGGCGGCGGACCGCCCGACCTCGGGCTCGATCCGGGACGGCTGGGACCTGGCCCGGCACCTGGCCGCCGAGGGGACGCTACCGGCGCCCGCCGCCGAGGAACTCGCGGTCCGGGAGGCCGGCTGGCGGTACGACGGCCGCACGCCCCCGCGCCGGCGCCGGCGCCCGGCGCTGCGCCGGACCGGCAACGTGCTGGTGGTGCAGGTCGCCGGTCGGGTACGGACGTGGACCGTGCCCGGCTCCCGGGCCGCCTTCCGTTCGTGACTGCGAGGCTCGCAAACCCGGCTCACTCCTCGCACTCACGGTGCCGCCGTTCGCTCGTGACTGCGGGGCTCGCAAACCCGGCTCACTCCTCGCACTCACCGGGGACCCGAAGATCGACTCAGTGCCGCCCGGGTCATAGGATCCCTTCCATGGATCTCGGACTCGCGGACCGGGTGTACGTGCTGACCGGCGCCTCGAAGGGACTCGGCTTCGCCACCGCCCGGGCCCTGGTGGCCGACGGTGCCCGGGTGGTGATCTCGGCCCGGGATCCCGACCAGGTGGCCGCGGCGGCGGGACGACTCGGCCCGGACGACCGGGTGGTGGGACTCACCGCCGACCTGGCCACCCCGGACACCGCGACCCGGCTGGTCGACACCGCCCTGGAATGGTTCGGTCGGCTCGACGGCGGCCTCGTCTCGGTCGGCGGACCGCCGCCGGGCAGCGCCGCCCAGGCCACCGACGCGCAGTGGCGGGACTCCTTCGAGACCATCTTCCTCGGCACGGTCCGGGCCGCCCGGACGATCGCTACGGCACTGCCCAGCGGCGGCGCGCTCGGCCTGGTGCTCTCCAACTCGGTGCGGGCGCCGATTCCGGGGCTCGGCATCTCGAACGGGCTGCGGCCGGGGCTGGCCGGAGTGGCCAAGGACATGGCCGACGAGTACGGCCCGCACGGCGTACGCGTACTCAGCCTGCTGCCGGGCCGGATCCTCACCGACCGCAACCGGGAACTCTTCGCCGCCAGCGGAGACCCGGAACGGGCCCGGGCCGACGCGGAAGCGGCGATACCGCTGCGCCGGATCGGCGACCCGGATGAGTTCGGCCGGGTGGCCGCGTTCGTGCTCTCCCCCGCCGCCAGCTATCTGACCGGGGTCACCATCCCGGTCGACGGCGGCGCGCTGCGCAGCCTCTGAGCTGGTCTCGGCCCGCCGACCGGCTCGCGGGCCGGGATAGAGTTGCCACCCGTTGTGGAGGTGAGCGTGATTTCGAGCGTCGGCATAATCGTGGCCGCCGTCGTCGGCGGGCTCTGCTGCCTGATGGTGGTGACCGCCGTGGTGCTGCTGGTGGTATGGGCGGCCCGGAAGAACCAACGGCCTTGACAGCGGCCCGGCCGTCCCGGCCCCGGCCGACCCCGGCCGAGGTGGCGGCGGCCGCCGACCGGCTGCTCCCCGACCTGATCGCCCCGGACCTGGACGTGCTCTTCTGCGGCATCAACCCGGGTCTCTACTCGGCCGCGACCGGCTGGCACTTCGCCCGGCCCGGCAACCGGTTCTGGCCGGCCCTGCACCGGGGCGGCTTCACGCCGCACCTGGTGGACCCGGCCGACCAGGCCGAACTGCTCGGCTACCGGCTGGGCATCACGAATCTGGCGGCCCGGGCCAGCGCGCGGGCCGACGAACTGACCCGGGAGGAGCTCGTCGAGGGCGGCCGGCTGCTGGTCCGCAAGGTCCGGCGCTACCGGCCGCGCTGGGTCGCGGTGCTCGGGGTCACGGCGTACCGGACGGCGTTCGAGCGGCGTACTGCGCGGATCGGCCGGCAACCGGAGACGCTCGGCGGGGCGCGGCTGTGGGTGCTGCCGAACCCGAGCGGGCTGAACGCGCATTTCACCGGGCCCGGATTGGCCGCCGAGTTCGCGGCGCTGCGCGCGGCGACTCTGGAGGAGCCGGCGCCGGTGGCGGAGGAGGCGGTCAGACCGGGTCGTAGTCGGGGCGCGGCATCGTGATCACCGGCTCCGGGCCGACCGCGTCGGCGTACGGGGCCGGGGAGTCGGCGACGGCGAACTGCGTCCGGTACAGCTCGGCGTAGAGCCCGCCGACGGCGACCAGCTCGTCGTGCCGGCCCCGTTCGACGATCCGCCCGCCGTCCAGCACCAGGATCTGGTCGGCCTCCCGTACGGTCGACAGCCGGTGCGCGATGACCAGTGCCGTACGCCCGCTCAGCGCCACCGACAGCGCCCGTTGCACCGCCGCCTCCGACTCGGAGTCGAGGTGTGCGGTCGCCTCGTCGAGGATCACGATCGACGGGGCCTTGAGCAGCAGCCGGGCGATGGCGATGCGCTGCTTCTCGCCGCCGGAGAACCGGTAGCCCCGCTCGCCGACCATGGTGTCGAGCCCGTCCGGCAGCGAGCGGACCAGCTCTTCCACCTGGGCGCCGCGCAGCGCCGCCCAGAGTTCGTCGTCGGTCGCGTCGGGCTTGGCGTAGCGCAGGTTCTCGGCGATCGTCTCGTGGAACAGGTGCGAGTCCTGGGTCACCACCCCGATGGTGTCGCGCAGCGAGTCGAGGGTGGCGTCCCGGACGTCGACGCCGCCGACCCGGACCGCCCCGTCGGTCACGTCGTAGACCCGGGAGACCAGCATCGAGGTGGTGGACTTGCCGGCGCCGGAGGGCCCGACCAGGGCCACCAGCTGGCCCGGCTCGACGGTGAACGAGACGCCGCGCAGCACCGGCTCGTTGACCGTACGGTCCAGCGTGGCGACCTCCTCCAGCGAGGCGAGCGACACCTCGGCGGCGGTGGGATAGCGGAACCGTACGTCGGAGAACTCCAGCCGCCGGGCACCGCGCGGGATCTCGACCGCGTCCGGCTTCTCGGCGATGGACGGGGTCAGGTCGAGCACCTCGAAGACCCGGTCGAAGGAGACCAGCGCGCTCATCACGTCCACCCGGACGTTCGACAGCGCGGTCAGCGGGCCGTAGAGACGGGTGAGCAGCAGGGCGAGCGTCACCACCGTGCCGGCGCTGACGTTGCCCTGCACGGCGAGCCAGCCGCCGAGCCCGTAGGTCAGGGCCTGGGCCAGCGAGGCCACCAGCAGCATCGCCACGAAGAAGGTGCGGGAGTACATCGCGGACTGGATGCCGATGTCGCGGACCCGCTCGGCCCGGTCGCCGAACCGCCGCGCCTCGACCTCGGGCCGGGCGAAGAGCTTGACCAGCAGCGCCCCGGCCACCCCGAACCGCTCGGTCATGGTGGCGTTCATCTTGGCGTCGAGGTCGTACGACTCCCGGGTGATCTCCGCCAGCCGGCGGCCGACCCGGCGGGCCGGGATGATGAAGATCGGCAGTAGCACCAGGGAGAGCACGGTGATCTGCCAGGAGAGCGTGAACATCACGGCGGCGGTGAGCACAAGCTGGATGATGTTGCTGACCACCCCGGAGAGGGTGCTGGTGAAGGCCCGCTGCGCGCCGGTCACGTCGTTGTTGATCCGGCTGACCAGCGCCCCGGTCTGGGTGCGGGTGAAGAACTGCAGCGGCATCCGCTGGACGTGGTCGTAGACCCGGGTCCGCAGGTTGAGGATGATCCCCTCGCCGATCCGCGCCGAATACCAGCGCTGGGCCAGCGAGAGCAGCGCGTCGACCACCGCGAGGCCGGCGATCACCAGGGCCAGCCGGACGACCAGGCCGCCCGCGTCCGGGCCACCCCGCGAGATCGCGTTGATCACGTCACCGGCCAGCACCGGGGTCGCCACCCCGATGATCGCGGCGAACACCACCGTGACCAGGAACACCACGATGTCCCGCCGGTACGGCCGGGCGAACTCCACCACCCGCCGTACGCTGCGCCGGCTCACCCGGTGTGCGGTCACCTCGTCGCGGTTGCGCAACGAGCGCAGCATGCTCCAACCGCCCATGCTGGCACCGCCACCCATCGGGTTCACCACGCGCGACCTCCCAGTCGTCCTCGACGACTACGACAACCGGAGTGGCGGCCCGATTCTTCCCGAATGGTCCCTTGATCACGCACCCCGTCGGCTGACCACGCAGCCGTCGGGCTCCAGCCTATTCGCCGGCTCCGACAAGATCGCGCATCCGCCGGGCCTGCGCCTCGCGCTCGGCCCGCTGCTGCTCCACCGGAGAGCGCCCGGAAGCGCCGGCGAGCAGCGCCTTGATCTCCACCACCGCGTCCCGGTTGCCGCTCAGGATCGCCGCGGTCAGGTCCTGGACCGCCGCGTCGAGATCGTCCGGCGGCACGACCACGGTGGCCAGGCCGAGCCGCTCCGCCTCGGCCGCGTCGATCCGCCGCCCGGTCACGCAGATCTCCAGGGCCCGGGCGTAGCCGACCAGGTCCACCAGCCGCTTGGTGCCGGCGAGATCGGGCACCAGGCCGAGGGTGACCTCGGCCATCGCGAACGTGGCGTCGGAGGCCAGCACCCGCAGGTCGCAGGCGAGTGCGAGCTGGAAGCCAGCCCCGATGGCGTGCCCCTGCACCGCCGCGATCGAGATCAGGTCGGGCCGGTGCAGCCAGGTGAAGCCGGCCTGGAAGCCGGCGATCCGCTCGGCACACTCCTCCGGCGGCAACGCGGCCATCTCGGCCAGCGAGTTCTCCGCCCCGGACCGGCCCGTCGCCACCGAGAGGTCGAGCCCGGCAGAGAAGGCCCGACCTTCGCCCCGTACCACCACGACACGCACGTCGCCCGGGAGGTCCCGGGAGAAGTCGCGCATCGCCCGCCACATCTGTGGGGTCTGTGCGTTGAGTACGTCGGGCCGGCACAACGTCAGTGTCGCGACCGGCCCGTCGCAGTTGAGTCGTACGCCGACGGTCACGAAGACGTCCGTGGGCGTACGGGTCCGGACCACGCTGCTGAGCGGGTCACGCCTTCTTCCGACGACGCGCGCCGCCACGCTGACGAAGCTGTACACCAGACTCGGTGAGCACCCGGTGGATGAACCCGTAGGAACGGCCGGTCGAGGCCGCCAGGGCGCGGATGCTTTCGCCGGAGGTATACCGCTTGACCAGGTCCTTGGCGAGCGTCTGGCGCTCGGCTCCGACGATCCGGCGACCCTTCTCAGTGCTGGTGGCTGTGCCAGTGGCTGCCATGTTGATTCCTCACGTCCCAGACTGTGCGGTTCGATACGGTCCCACCTATTAGACCGCCTCGAACGATCATGCGCTAGATATCAACTCTTCGCCAACCGACACGCACAGCAGTGTCAGTTTCCCGATTGAGTGATTGCGCCACCGAGGCCGTCCACACCCACCATCCGAGCTTCCGCCGCACGTCAGCAGGGATTTCGAGCCGCGGCCGTCCGGTCGCGACCCGGGCCGGCGCGGTTTTCTCGGCCCTCGGTCGAGTTTCCTTCCACGCAACGGGAGTTTCGCCTCATCATCCGGCGAGTTTCGTTCTTCCGACGTCAAGTTTCGGCTCCCGTCGGGGAGAGTTTCGTGCCCGGCTCGGATTCCGTAGGGGCGGATTCCGCAGAATGGTGTTCCGGTCCGCGCAGTGTCGTCTGTGGCTCGCCGCCGGCAAACCCCGCGACATTGTCGTACTGACCGTCCTCTTGGTCACGTCGTCACCAGCGGGACCGTACCGATCCCGGCAGATCGTCGTCGGTCAGTACCCGGAATCCCGCCGCCGGCCGGCGGCGGGACCGCCGCTAGGCCAGCTCGACCAACTCGAGCAGGTCGTCGCTCCAGGCATCCTCGTCGCCGTCGGGCAGCAGGATCGCCCGGTCGGGCTTGAGCGCCAGCACCGCGCCCGGATCGTGGGTGACCAGTACGATCGCCCCCGGATAGCGGGCGATCGCGTCGAGCACCTGCTCCCGGCTCACCGGGTCGAGGTTGTTGGTCGGCTCGTCCAGCAGCAGCACGTTCGCGCCCGAGCAGACCAGGGTGGCCAGCGCCAGCCGGGTCTTCTCGCCGCCGGAGAGCACCCCGGCGGGCTTGTCCACGTCGTCGCCGGAGAAGAGGAACGCGCCGAGGATCTTGCGCAGGTCGGTGTCGGACTGCTCGCTGGCGGCGCTGCGCATGTGGTCCAGCACGCTGCGGTCCACGTCGAGGGTCTCGTGCTCCTGCGCGTAGTACCCCAGCCGCAGCCCGTGGCCCGGCCGGACCTCGCCGGTGTCCGACTCCAGCAGCCCGCCGAGGATCCGCAGCAGGGTGGTCTTGCCGGCGCCGTTGAGCCCGAGGATCGCGACCCGGGAGCCCCGGTCGACGGCGACGTTGACGTCGGTGAAGATCTCCAGCGAGCCGTACGACTTGGAGAGCCCGGTGGCGGTCAGCGGCGTCTTGCCGCACGGCGCCGGGCTGGGGAACCGGACCTTGGCCACCTTGTCGGCGACCCGGGCCTCCTCCAGCCCGGAGAGCAGCTTCTCGGCCCGGCGGGCCATGTTCTGCGCGGCCACCGTCTTGGTCGCCTTGGCCCGCATCTTGTCGGCCTGGGCCATCAGCGCGCCGGCCTTCTTCTCGGCGTTGGCCCGCTCCCGGCGGCGGCGGCGCTCGTCGGTCTCCCGCTGCTCCAGGTATTTCTGCCAGCCGACGTTGTAGACGTCCACCACCGAGCGGGTGGCGTCCAGGAACCAGACCTTGTTGACCACGGCCTCCAGCAGCGAGGCGTCGTGGCTGATCACGATCAGCCCGCCCTTGTGCGCGGCGAGGAAGCCACGCAGCCAGGTGATCGAGTCGGCGTCCAGGTGGTTGGTCGGCTCGTCGAGCAGCAGGATCCCGCCGCCGTTCTCGGCCGCGTCCCGGAACAGGATCCGGGCCAGCTCGACCCGGCGGCGCTGACCGCCGGAGAGGGTGCCGATGGTCTGCGCGAGGACCCGATCGGGCAGGCCGAGGTTGGCGCAGATCCGCGCCGCCTCCGCCTCGGCGGCGTACCCGCCGAGGGAGGCGAACTGGTCCTCCAGCGCACCGTACCGGCGGACCAGCCGGTCGTCGCCGGTGCCCTCGGCGAGCTGCTCCTCGATCTCCTTCATCCGGGCCATCAGCACGTCCAGCCCCCGGGCGGAGAGCACCCGGTCCCGCGCGGTGACCCCCAGGTCGCCGGTACGCGGGTCCTGCGGCAGGTAGCCGACCTGGCTGCGCCGGTCGATCTGCCCGGAGTAGGGCTGGCCCTCGCCGGCCAGCACCTTCAGGGTGGTGGTCTTGCCGGCGCCGTTTCGGCCGACCAGGCCGATCCGGTCGCCGGGCTGGACCCGCAGCGTGGTGTCGGACAGCAGGATCCGGGCGCCGGCACGGAGTTCCAGGCCGCTCGCAGTGATCATGTCGGAGGACTCGCTCTCGGGGTCGAAGGCTGACTCAGGGCACACGGACGAGCCGGCGGACCACGGATCCGTCGGCTCGGGGCGTTCAGCCTTCGCAGAGCAGCACGGTCCGATTGTACCGGGCAGGCGGCGGGACCCGGGACCGGATTACCGATCAAGATCACGGGGTATCGACAAACCGCGACATCGGGCACGAGCAGGCATCGAGCGAGGCATCGGCGATCAGGGCGATCGGGGTACGTGATGGAGCTCAACGAGGACGCACGGATCGATACCAGTCAGGTGGAGGACCGGCGTGGGTCCGGCGGCGGGCTGGCCGGCATCCCCATCCCGACCGGCGGTGGCCGGGGCGGCGTGGTCGGCCTGATCATCGCCGTCCTGGTCACCCTGGTCGGCGGCGGCTTCGGGGTGAGCCAGCTCACCGGCGGGGGCGGCGAGGAGCAGGGCGACAACACCGCGCTGGAGCAGCGGTGCCAGGCCGATGACGCGCTGGGCCAGCTCGACTGCCGCAACACCCTCTACGTCAACTCCATCCAGGCGTACTGGCAGCGGGCGATGCCGCAGCACTTCGACCGGCCGTACCAGGAATCCGACACGGTCTTCTTCGCGCAGGCGGTGAGCACCGGCTGCGGGCAGGCCGACTCCGGGGTCGGGCCGTTCTACTGCCCGCTCGACGACCAGGTCTACATCGACCTGAGCTTCTACCGGGTACTCGCCGAGCAGCTCGGCGCCCCCGGCGAGTTCGCCCAGCCGTACGTGCTGGCGCACGAGTACGGCCACCACGTGCAGGACCTGCTCGGCACCGAGCAACGGGTACGCGACCAGCGGCAGGCCAGCCCCGACGAGGCCAACCGGCTCTCGGTGCTGCTGGAACTCCAGGCGGACTGCTACGCCGGCGCCTGGGCCCGCAACGCCACCGGCACCGCCGACGACCGGGGCGTGAAGATCTTCACCAGCCTCACCGAGCGGGACATCCAGGAGGGGCTGGACACGGCGGCGGCGATCGGCGACGACGCGATCCAGCGGAGGTCCGGCGGCCGGATCGACGAGTCGCAGTTCACCCACGGCAGCTCGGCTGACCGGCAGAAGTGGTTCGGCACCGGCTACTCCAGCGGCGACCCGACCTCCTGCGACACCTTCGGCACCGCCCGCTGACCATTCCGCCGCGGGTATCGCCGGCTAGGGATCGCGGACCAGTACGCGGACCGCCCGGGCGGCGGAGATCGCGTCGACCAGTACGGTGTGCCGGGGTTCGGGTACGTCGAGCAGCCGCTCGGCCCGCAGCGCCGCCACCGGGGCCAGCCGCCGGTCGGCCAGGATGGTCTCCACCGCCCGCCGGTCGCCACCGGCCACCACGGCGGCGAGCCGGCCGGCCTCAGGCAGCAGCAGCCGGACGGCCAGCTCCGCCCCGTCGGCCGCGGCGGCCTTCGCCTGGTTGTCCCGGCGCCGGGCGAACCGCTGCTGTGACCAGCCGCCGGCCGCGGTGCGGCCCTGCACGTACCGGCTGTCCACCTTGGAGACGACGAGGCGGTCGCCCTCGGCGACGCCGACCGCCACCGCACCCTTGCGGGCCAGCAGCAGGCCCAGCCGCCGGGGTGCCGCGACCTGCGCCGCGAAGGTGGGCAGGTCGTCCGGGGCGGGCACGCCCGGCGGCGGATGCAGCACCGCGAGCGTGCCGTCCGGGGCGGTCAGCCGCAGCCCGTCCGGGCCGGCGTCGACCGCCGGCGGCCCGCCGTGCCGCTCGGCGAAGCCGTCGAGCCAGCGGGCGAGCCGGGCCGGGGGCACGTCCACCCAGCGGCCGCCGCCGGCAGCGGGTCGGCTGTTCACCCCCGAACGGTACGACGTCCACCGCCGGCACCCGGCCGCCGGGTCCGCCCGTGCCATGAGTTCCGGGAACGGTCGCACCCCGCCGCGGGTCCGACCCGTCCGCTGGTTTCTGGCACAGCTCCCGCCCGGAGAACGTCGGGCGAGCGACCGCAGGTCCCGGTCAGCGCAGCAGCAGGTGGACGGCGAGCGCGGCGATCAGGGCGCTGGAGACGAGGGCGGTGCCCAGCCTCCCCCGGGGTCCGGAGAGCACCCGGCCGATGAGCGAACCACCGGAGGCGACCAGTAGCTGCCAGCTCGCCGAGGCGACGAACGCGGCGAGCACGAAGACCACCTCCGCACCGCCCGACCAGTCGGTGGCGGCCCGCCGGCCGAGCACCAGCGCGGCGAAGTAGAGGATCGTCATCGGGTTCAGCAGGGTCAGCGCCAGCAGCCCGCCGTACGCCCGCAGTGGCGTGCCCAGGCTCCGGTCGGTCCTGGCCGCCCGGCCCGGGTCGGTCCGGTGCCGGACGGCGCCCCAGGCGCCCGTACCGGCCAGCAGCAGCAGTACGCCGACCGCGACCCAGCGCAGCGGCTCGGCGATCGGCTCGATCAGGCCGGCCAGCGCGGCGCCGCCGAGCACCGCGACGGCCGCGTAGAGCCCGTCGGCGGTGGCGACCCCGAGCGCGGCGGCAGCGCCGACCCGGATCGAGGTACGCGCGGTCAGTCCGATCACGAGAATGGCGATGGCGCCGACCGGTATGGCGACGCCGTATCCGGCGAGCAGGCCGGCGACGAGCGCGTCGGTCACGACGGTGCCGCGGTGATCGACGCCAACCGGGTGCGCTTCCGCTGTCGCCGGGCGGCCCGGTCGGGCACGGCGACGGAAACGGAGGTCCACGAGACAGGCGTGATCACGGGACGATTCTGGCCGGTCGCGGGGCCGGTCGCGACGGATTATCCGCCAGTGCCGCACCGCCGATCCAGGACTATCTATCGGCCCGGCGAACTCGTTACCATCCGGTAGCCGAATGTTGCTCACATTCGCTCGTACCGTCGGAAGGATCCCCGATGGCCCACCGTCCCCGCCGCCGCGCCGCCGCCGGGATCGCGGTGCTCAGCGCGGCCGTGCTCGCGTTCACCGCCGCACCGGCACCGGCCGCACCGCCGCCCGGCCCGGCCGCCGGTCCCGCCGCCGCGCCGGCCAGCACCGCCTTCGCGGCCGGCGACTACTGCCTGGGCGAGTGCGCCGACATCCTGCCGCCGGGCCAGAACGGCAATGCCACCCTGGTCGAGGTGCTGGCCAACCAGGCGCTCGGGGTGCTGCCCCGGCACGCCGGCGACCAGCTCGACCGGTACGCCAGCCTGGTCTACGGGTACGCCGGGCTGCGGGAGGAGCAGCTCGGGGCGTTCTTCAACGACGCCTCCTTCGGGGTGCCGCCCGGCCAGGTCGAGCGCAGCTACTCGCCCCGCGCCGACGTCACCGTGCTGCGGGACCGGGCGACCGGCGTCCCGCACGTCACCGGCACCACCCGGGGCGGCACCATGTTCGGCGCCGGTTACGTCGGCGCGGAGGACCGGCTCTTCACCATGGACCTGCTCCGGCACGTCGGCCGGGGCACCCTCACCCCGTTCGCCGGCGGGGCACCGGGCAACCGGGCTCTCGAACAGAGCGTCTGGCGGAACTCGCCGTACACCGAGGCGGACCTCGCGGCCCAGGTGGCCGCGCTGCGCCAGCGGGGTCCCCGGGGCGAGCAGCTCTACGCCGACGTGCAGGAGTACATCGCCGGGATCAACGCCTACATCCGGCACTGCATGGCCAACCGCAACTGCCCCGGCGAGTACGTGCTGACCGGGCACCTGGACGCGATCACCAACGCGGGTGGGCCGGAGCCGTTCCAGCTGACCGACCTGATCGCGATCTCCGGCGTGGTCGGCGGGCTGTTCGGCGGCGGTGGCGGGCACGAGTTGCAGTCGGCGCTGGTCCGGATCGCCGCCCGGGCGAAGTACGGGCCGGTCGAGGGTGACCGGGTGTGGACCGCGTTCCGGATGCAGAACAACCCGGAGACGGTGCTGACCCTGCACGACGGGCAGAGCTTCCCGTACGGCGCCGCCGACCCGGACGCGCCCAGCGTGGTGCTGCCGGACCCGGGCTCGGCCCGGCCGGAGCCGGTCACCGCCAACCCCAGCGGGTCGGCCCGGCAGACCACCGGCGGACCGTCGGAGCTGGCCGCCGCGCTGTCGGGGCTGACCATCACACCACGGGGGATGTCGAACGCCGCCGTGATCTCCGGTGCGCACTCGGCCACCGGCCACCCGATCGCGGTCTTCGGCCCGCAGACCGGCTACTTCGCGCCGCAACTGCTGATGATGCAGGAGTTGCAGGGGCCGGGGATCAGCGCCCGGGGTGCGGCGTTCGCCGGGGTCAACCTCTACGTACTGCTCGGCCGGGGCCAGGCCTACGCCTGGAGCGCCACCTCGGCCACCCAGGACATCACCGACACCTACGCGGTGCCGCTCTGCACCACCGACGGCAGCGCACCGACGCTGGCCAGCAACTTCTACCGCTATCGCGGCCAGTGCCTGGCGATGGAGGAGATCTCGCACGTCAACTCCTGGCGGCCGACCGTCGCTGACGGCACAGCGGCCGGCTCGTACACGATGATCGCCCGGCGGACCAGGCTGGGGCTGGTGGCGTGGCGGGGCACGGTCGGCGGGGTGCCGCACGCGTTCACCCAGCTCCGGTCGACGTACCGGCACGAGGCCGACTCGGCGATCGGGTTCCAGATGTTCAACGACCCCGCCGCGATGGGCTCCGCCGCCCAGTTCACCGCCGCGGCGTCCGAGATCGGGTACGCCTTCAACTGGTTCTACGTCAACTCGCGCCAGGCGGCGTACGCCAACTCCGGGCTGAACCCGGTGCGGGCCGCCGGGTCGAACCCGAACCTGCCGATCCGGGCCGAGCCGGCGTACGAGTGGCAGGGCTTCGACCCGGCCAGCAACACCGCGAACTACCACCCGGCGTCGGCGCACCCGAACTCGGTCGACCAGGACTACTACGTGAGCTGGAACAACAAGCAGGCCGCCGACTACGGCGCGGCGGACGGCAACTTCAGCTTCGGGCCGGTGCACCGGGGCGACCTGCTGGACAAGCCGATCCGGGCGGCGATCGAGGCCGGGCAGAAGTTCGACCGCGCCTCGCTGACCGCGCTGGTGCAGCGGGCCGGCCTCACCGACCTGCGCGGGATCGAGGTACTCGACGAACTGGTCCGGGTGCTGGAGAGCCAACCGGTCGGCGACGCCGGCCTGGCCGGGGTGATCGGCCGGCTGAAGGCGTGGCGGCAGGCCGGGGCGCTGCGGGTGGAGACCTCGGCCGGCGCGAAGACGTACCAGCACGCCGAGGCGATCCGCGTCTTCGACGCCTGGTGGCCGTTGCTGGTCCGGGGCCAGTTCGCCGGGCCGCTCGGCGGCGACCTCTACCAGGCGCTGGTCAACGCGATGCAGATCAACGAGTCCCCCTCCGGGCACCAGCAGGGCGACACCCCGGACCTGCCTGGTTCGGCCGCCGCCGCCCAGACGCACAAGGGCTCGTCCTTCCAGTACGGCTGGTGGGGTTATGTCGATGCCGACCTGCGGGCGGTGCTCGGCGAGCCGGTGTCCGGCGGGCTCGGCCGGACGTACTGCGGCGACGGGAGCCTGGCCGCCTGCCGGCAGATCCTGCTGGACACCCTGCGCACCGCCGCCGCCCAGCCGGCCGCCGAGGTCTATCCCGGCGACGAGCACTGCGCCGCCGGGGACCAGTGGTGCGCCGACGCCATCGTGCAGTCCCCGCTGGGCGGGATCCGGCACGCCAGCATCGCCTGGCAGAACCGGCCGACCTACCAGCAGGTGGTCTCCTTCCCGGCCGCTCGCGGCAACGGCCCTGCCGCCCCGTACCCCCGCCGGTAGATCTTGACGATTTGTTGTCGTTCCGGCAGCAACAAGTCGTCAAGATCTATGGGTTGTCGGGCGCCAGCCGGCGGTGGTGAGGGCGCGGTGGAGTTGGGTGGCGACTTCGGCGGGGTGGTGGCGGATTTGGTGGGCGGAGAAGCGGAGTAGGCGGTCGCCGTCGAGCCACACGTCGTTCTGCCGGCGCATGTCCGCCTCCCAGTGGCGTACCTGCATGTGGTGCGCACCGTCGACCTCGACGTGCAGCCGCCAACGCCGCCAGTACGCGTCCAGATAGCGCACCCGACCGCTGGCATCCCGCCGCCGTTCCTGGAGGTCGGGCCGGGGTAGCTGGTAGCGCCGGCAGAGCCGGACGAAATCGATCTCGGACAGCGCTTCCGCGCCGCCTTCGGCATCCCGGGCGGTCTCCAGCACCAGCGCCCGGCGACGGGCTCGGGGTAGTTCCTCGACCACCTTGATGATCTCCCCTGGCAGCACCAGGCGCTGCTGGCACCCGGCCGCGATCACCGACCGTGCCTCGTCGTCGGTACGCGCCCAGCCGGCCGCGTCCACCAGCGAGCGAGCGGTACTGGTCCGTCTCGGACGCGCCGCCTGCACCTGATCCGGCGGCAGTGACCCGGTCCGGTGCACCCGCACCCCGGGCATCCCGGGCGCGAGCCGGCGACGTGCGGTCGAGCTGCTGTGCCCCGCCGGCACCAGTACGTCGATCGGCTCCGGCCGGAACCCCCGCAGTCCCGCCTCGGCGGCGGCGCTCAGGCCGGCGAGCACGGCGTCGGATCCGACCGACAACACCGCCACCCAGAGTTGCTGGGCGCGGGTCAGCTCACCCGGATGCGCCACCAGTACGCCACGGCACCATCGCCGCCACCGCCCCGCCGCCAGCAGATGCCGCACCTTCGCGGGCGACAGCGCCCGACTGGCCTGCCCCCACGTCACCACCTGCGACTGCTCGAACAGCAGCAACTCCCACTCGCTGCCCTCGTCCCCCGGCATCCGCACCGGGGAAGTCCACCGGAGATGTTGACGAGTTGTTGTCGCGGGAACGACAACAACTCGTCAAGATCTGCGACAGGCGGGCCGCTCAGACGTTGAAGCCGAGGGCGCGGAGCTGGTCGCGGCCCTCATCGGTGATCTTGTCGGGGCCCCACGGCGGGAGCCAGACCCAGTTGATCCGGATGTCGTTGACGAGGCCGCCGCCGGGGCCGGTGGTCAGCGCCTGCCGGGCCTGGTCCTCGATCACGTCGGTCAGCGGGCAGGCCGCCGAGGTGAGCGTCATGTCCAGGGTCGCGACGTTCTCGTCGTCCACGTGCACCCCGTAGACCAGACCGAGGTCGACCACGTTGATGCCCAGCTCGGGGTCGACGACGTCCTTCATCGCCTCTTCGATGTCGGCGACCGCGGCCCTGCCGGTCGACCCCGTCGACTCGGCCGACGCGGTCGTCGTGTCCTGATCAGTCATACCGTCTTCACCTCGCTCCGCTCGTTACTGTCCTCGTTGCCGGCCTCGACGTCCACTCCGGCCCGGGCCGCGGCATCCTTGAACGCCATCCAGGGCAGCAGCGCGCACTTCACCCGCGCCGGATAGCGGGCCACCCCGGCGAACGCCACCGCGTCGCCGAGGAGTTCCTCGTCCGGGGTCACCTGCCCGCGCCCGGACATCAGCTCGACGAACGCGGCGTGCACCGCGAACGCGTCCCCGGTCTGTCTGCCGGTGAGCAGCTCGTGCAGCACGCTCGCCGACGCCTGGCTGATCGAGCAGCCGAGGCCGTCGTACGAGACGTCACTGAGCGTGCCGTCGTCCAGGGTGACCCGGACGGTCACCTCGTCGCCGCAGGTGGGGTTGACGTGGTGCGCCTCGGCGGCGTACGGCTCGCGCAGCCCGCGCCCGTGCGGATGCTTGTAGTGATCCAGGATGATCTCCTGGTAGAGCTGGTCGACCTGCATTACCCGAACACCTTCCGTACCTGTTCCAGCCCGCGCACCAGGGCGTCGACCTCGCTGGTCGTGGTGTACAGGTAGAACGAGGCGCGGGTCGTCGCCGGTACGCCGAACCGGACGCAGACCGGTCGCGCACAGTGATGGCCGACCCGCACCTCGATGCCCTCGGCGTCCAGCACCTGACCCACGTCGTGCGGGTGGATGCCGTCCAGCGCGAACGAGATCGTCCCGCCCCGGCCGACCGGCACCGACGGACCGAAGATCCGCAACCCGGGCACGGTCTCCAGGGCGTCCAGCGCGTACGCGGTCAGCTCCTTCTCGTGCCACTGGATCGCCTTCATGCCGATCCCGGAGAGGTAGTCCACCGCCGCGCCCAGCGCCACCGCCTCGGCGATCGGCGGGGTCCCCGCCTCGAACCGGGCCGGCGGCGGCGCGTACGTCGAGCCGGTCATCGCGACCGTCTCGATCATCGATCCGCCGCCGAAGACCGGCGGCATCGCGGCCAGCAGCTCGCCCCGGCCCCAGAGCACCCCGATCCCGCTCGGCCCGCACATCTTGTGCCCGGTGAACGCGATGAAGTCGGCGTCCAGGTCGACCACGTCGACCGGCAGGTGCGGCACCGACTGCGAGCAGTCGAGCAGCAGCAGCGCGCCGACCTGTCGGATCCGCTCGGTGATCCGGGCGGTGGCGTTGATCGTGCCGAGGATGTTGGACATGTGCACGATCGAGACCAGTTTGGTCCGCTCGTTGACCAGCTCCTCCAGCCCGGACTCGTCGAGCCGGCCGCCGTCGGTGACCGGGAACCAGCGCAGCGTGGCGCCGGTCCGCTCGCAGAGGAGCTGCCACGGCACGATGTTGGAATGGTGCTCCATCTCCGAGATCACGATCTCGTCGCCGGGGCCGAGCCGGAACCTCGGGTCACCGCCCGCGCCGAGCGAGGCGTTGGAGAAGGCGTACGCGACCAGGTTGATCGCCTCGGTGGAGTTCTTGGTGAACACCACCTCGTCCGGGCTCGGCGCGTTGACGAAGGTCGCCACCTTCGCCCGGGCCCCCTCGTACGCCTCGGTCGCCTCCGTCCCGACGGTGTGCACCGAGCGGGAGACGTTGCCGTTGTGCCGCTCGTAGTGCTCGCGCAGCGCGTCCAGCACCTGCCGGGGCTTCTGCGAGGTGTTCGCGCTGTCGAGGTAGACCATCGGGTGGCCGTTGACCTCGCGCCCCAGGATCGGGAAGTCGGCGCGTACCGCCTCGACGTCGTAGCGCGGCACGTCGTCGTACTGTGGCATCCCCGGCGGGATCGCGATGCTGGTCATCTCGACGGTGCCCTTCCGGTTCTCAGGCCCGGGCCGTGCCGGCGCCGGCGACGTACCGCTCGTAGCCCTCGGCCTCGAGCTTCTCGGCCAGCTCCGGACCGCCCTGCTCGACGATCCGCCCCGCCACGAAGACGTGCACGAAGTCCGGCGTGATGTAGCGGAGGATCCGGGTGTAGTGGGTGATCAGCAGCAGCCCGGTCTCGCCGGTCTCGCGGACCCGGTTGACGCCCTCGCTGACCACCCGCAGGGCGTCGATGTCCAGCCCGGAGTCGGTCTCGTCGAGGATCGCCACCTTCGGCTTGAGCAGCTCGAGCTGCACGATCTCGTGCCGCTTCTTCTCACCGCCGGAGAAGCCCTCGTTGACGTTGCGCTGGGCCATCGCCGGATCCATCTGGAGCCGCTCCATCGCGCCGCGCAGCTCGCCGGCCCAGGTGCGGAGTTTCGGCGCCTCGCCGTCGATCGCGGTCTTCGCGGTGCGCAGGAAGTTCGCCACCGACACCCCGGGCACCTCGACCGGGTACTGCATGGCGAGGAAGAGGCCGGCCCGGGCCCGCTCGTCCACGGCCATCGAGAGCACGTCCTGACCGTCCAGCAGCACCTCGCCGCCGGTGATCTCGTACTTCGGGTGCCCGGCGATCGAGTACGCCAGGGTCGACTTGCCGGACCCGTTCGGGCCCATGATCGCGTGGGTCTCCCCCGCCCGCACGGTGAGGTCGACCCCGGCCAGGATCGGCTTCAGCTCGCCCTCGGGCAGCCGGACCGACACCTGCAGGTCACGGATCTCCAGAACGCTCATGGTGCGGTAACTCCATTGCTCGGTGTGAGACTCAGGTAGATGTCGCCGTCGCGGATCTCGACGGGGTAGACGGGTACGGGTTCGGTCGCGGGCAGCCCGGTCGGCTCGCCGGTACGCAGGTCGAAGCGGGATCCGTGCAGCCAGCACTCCAGGGTGCAGCCGTCGACCTCGCCCTCGGAGAGCGCCACGGCGGCGTGCGAGCACTCGTCGCGTACGGCGTAGAAGTTGCCGTCCTCGGCGTGCACGACGGCGATCTCGGTGCCGTCCACGTCGGCGGAGATGACGCTGCCCTTCGGCACGTCCTCGGTCGAACAGATCCGGATCATCAGGAGCCAGCCTTCATCAGCCGGGTCTCGATCTGCTCGCCGAGCCGGTTCCGCAGCTCCTCGGCCGGGATCTTGTTGAGCAGTTCGGCGAAGAAGCCCCGGACCACCAGCTTGCGCGCCTCGTCCTCGGGAATGCCCCGGGCCATCAGGTAGAAGAGCTGCTCGTCGTCGAAGCGCCCGGTCGCGCTGGCGTGCCCGGCGCCGGCCACCTCACCGGTCTCGATCTCCAGGTTGGGTACCGAGTCGGCGCGGGCGCCGTCGGTCAGCACCAGGTTCCGGTTGATCTCGTACGTGTCGGTGCCGGTCGCGGCGGCCCGGATCAGCACGTCGCCGACCCAGACGGTGTGCGCGCTGACGCCCTGCAACGCGCCCCGGTAGCCGACGTAGCTGCGGCAGTCCGGCACGCTGTGGTCGACCATCTGCCGGTGCTCCAGGTGCTGCCCGGCGTCGGCGAAGTAGAGGCCGTACAGCTCGGCCTCGCCGCCCCGGCCGGTGTATTCCACGCTGGTGTACTGCCGGACCAGCTCGCCGCCGAGGCTCACCTGGATGTGCGTCACCTTGGCGTCCCGGCCGAGCCGGACCTTGAGGTGCTGGGCCTGCACCGCGTCCGGCGCCCAGTCGGCGACGGTGACCAGGGTCAGCTTCGCGCCCTCGTCGACCGCGACCTCGACGTTGTCGGCCAGGGTCACCGAACCGGTCTGCTCCAGCACCAGCGTCACCTCGGCGAACCGGCCGACGTCGACGAAGGTGTGCCCGAAGGAGGCGCCGTCGGCGCCCTGCCCGACCAGCCGGACGGTGACGGGCTGGGCCGGCCGGGTCTCCGGGGCCACCGCCACGACCACCGCCTCGCCGGCCCGGCCGTGCGCCAGCGCGCTGATCCGGTCGAACGGGGTCAGCACGCTGCCGATCCGGGTGTCACCCTCGTGCACGCCGCCGAAGGTCACCCCGTCCGGCAGCGCGGCGACCTCGTAGCGCAGCCGGCCGTCGACCGGGCTGAACGTCTCGTCGGCCAGGCCGCGCAGCCGCTTCAGCGGGGTGAACCGCCACTCCTCCTCCATGCCGGTCAGGGCCGGGAAGTCGCGGACGTCGTAGGAGCGGAGCGTCTGCGCCTTTGTCTGCGCGACCGGCGCGGCGGGCGCGAATGCTTCGGTAGTCATCTCTTCCTTGGTCTTGTCTGGCGAGGTCCGAGGCGGGGTGCGGCGGCCGGCGTCAGCCGACCGCGCCCTCCATCTGCAGCTCGATCAGCCGGTTGAGCTCCAGCGCGTACTCCATCGGGAGTTCCTTGGCGATCGGCTCGATGAAGCCGCGCACGATCATCGCCATCGCCTCGTCCTCGGTCATGCCCCGGCTCATCAGGTAGAAGAGCTGGTCCTCGCTGACCTTGGAGACGGTCGCCTCGTGCCCCATCGCCACGTCGTCCTCGCGGATGTCGACGTACGGGTAGGTGTCCGACCGGGAGATGGTGTCGACCAGCAGCGCGTCGCACTTGACGGTGCTCTTGCTGTGGTGCGATCCCTCCAGCACCTGGACCAGGCCACGGTAGGACGTCCGCCCACCGGCCCGGGCGATCGACTTGGAGACGATCGTGCTGGAGGTGTGCGGCGCGGCGTGCACCATCTTGGCGCCGGCGTCCTGGTGCTGGCCCTCGCCGGCCATCGCCACCGAGAGCACCTCGCCCTTGGCGTGCTCGCCGGTCATCCAGACCGCCGGGTATTTCATCGTCACCTTGGAGCCGATGTTGCCGTCGATCCACTCCATGGTCGCACCCTCGTGGCAGACCGCCCGCTTGGTGACCAGGTTGTAGACGTTGTTCGACCAGTTCTGGATGGTCGTGTAGCGGCAGCGGGCGTTCTTCTTGACGACGATCTCCACGACCGCGCTGTGCAGCGAGTCGGAGGAGTAGATCGGCGCGGTGCAGCCCTCGACGTAGTGCACGTACGCGCCCTCGTCGACGATGATCAGGGTCCGCTCGAACTGGCCCATGTTCTCGGTGTTGATCCGGAAGTACGCCTGGAGCGGGATCTCCACCTGCACGCCCTTCGGCACGTAGATGAAGGAGCCGCCGGACCAGACCGAGGTGTTCAGCGCGGCGAACTTGTTGTCGCCGACCGGGATCACCGTGCCGAAGTACTCCTTGAAGAGGTCCTCGTGCTCCTTGAGCGCGGTGTCGGTGTCCAGGAAGACGACGCCCTGCTCCTCCAGGTCCTCACGGATCTTGTGGTAGACCACCTCGGACTCGTACTGGGCGGCGACACCGGCGACCAGCCGCTGCTTCTCGGCCTCCGGGATGCCCAGCTTGTCGTAGGTGTTCTTGATGTCCTCGGGCAGGTCCTCCCAGCTCGCGGCCTGCTTCTCGGTGGACCGTACGAAGTACTTGATGTTGTCGAAGTCGATCCCGCCGAGGTCGGCACCCCAGTTCGGCATCGGCTTGCGGCCGAACAGCCGCAGCCCCTTCAGCCGGAGGTCGAGCATCCAGGCGGGCTCGTTCTTCTTGGCGGAGATGTCCCGGACCACCGCCTCGTTGAGGCCACGCTGGGCGGCGGCACCGGCAACGTCGGAGTCGGCCCAGCCGTACTCGTAGCGACCCAGGGCGGCGAGCTGCTCCTCCTGCGTCATGGGCTGGACGATCTGCTCGGTCATCTATCTGTCCTCACACTGCTGGCGGAAGGTTTGGGCTGGGTCGGGATGTGCGTGGTGCACACCCCGTCGCCGTGGGCGATGGTGGCGAGCCGCTGCACGTGGGTGCCGACCAGGCGGGAGATGACCGCCGTCTCGGCCTCGCACAGCTGGGGAAACTCCGCGGCCACGTGGGCCACCGGGCAGTGGTGCTGGCACAACTGCCCGCCGGAGGCGATCGTGGACGCGTTGGCAGCGTATCCCTCGGCGGTCAGCGCCCCGGCGAGTGCCTCGGCCCTGGCCAGCGGGTCGTCTCCGGCGCCCTCCATGGCGGCCCGGCAGCGGGCCTCCAGCGCCGCGACCTGCTCGGCGGCGAAGGCGTCGACCGCGTCCGGCCCGCCGTACCGGGAGATCCAGCGCAGCGCGGCGGTGGCCATCCCGTCGTAGGTGTGGGTGCCGCAGCGGCGCCGGCCGGAGTCGGTGAGCCGGAAGATCCTGGCCGGCCGGCCGCGACCGCGCTGACCCCGGACGACCTGGTCACGGGCGATCACGTCGCCGTCGGCGAGCATCGCGTCCAGGTGGCGGCGGATCGCCGCCGGGCTGAGCCCCAGCTCCGCGCCGAGCTGCGCGGCGGTGGCCGCACCGTGCTCCAGCAGCAACTGGGTCACCCGGTCCCGGGTCGGGCGGCCCTCCGGACCGGCGACCCCAGCGGCAGCGGCCACGGCGGAACCGGCGACCGGATCGGTCACCCGCTCCTGCTCCGAGCACGCCGCCAGGTTTTTCACTACGCCAACGTTACGTATTTCGTCCGTGGTCCGCAAACCCGGGGTCCGGTGATCCAGACCACCGGACGGCGGACGCGCCGTCCAGCATGATCACATTTGCACGTACCATGGCCGACGTGAGCCGATTCGGCGAATTTTCTGGCAAACCCACCCTATCGCGACTGGCCCTCGCCTCCGTGGTGGGCAACGTGCTGATCGTCGGTACCGGTGGCGCGGTCCGGCTGACCAAGTCCGGGCTCGGCTGCCCCACCTGGCCCCGCTGCACCGACTCCTCGTACGTGGCGACCGCCGAGATGGGCGTGCACGGGGCGATCGAGTTCGGCAACCGGCTGCTCACCTTCGCGCTCGCCGCCGTGGTCATCGCCGCGATGGTCGCCGCCTGGCGGCAGCGCCCGGCCCGCCGAGGGCTCCGGCTGCTCAGCGTCGGTGCCGCGTTCGGCATCCCGGCACAGGCGGTGATCGGCGGGATCACCGTGCTCACCGACCTGAACCCGTGGGTGGTCGGGCTGCACTTCCTCGCCTCGATGGCGGTGATCGCGGCCGCGTACGCGTTCTGGCGCCGGACCCTCGAACCGGACGGACCGGCCCGGCCGACCGTACCGGCACCGCTGCGTACGCTCGCCTGGCTCACCGCCGGGGTGGCCGCCGCCGTACTGGTGATCGGCACCTGGGTGACCGGCAGCGGCCCGCACTCCGGCGACTCCGGGGCAGCCCGCAACGGCCTGGACCCGGAGACCATCTCCCAGGTGCACGCCGACACCGTCTTCCTGCTCGTGGGCCTCTCCGTCGCGATCTGGTTCGCGTTCCGCGCGGTCGGCGCGCCGGCCGGCGCGGTCCGGGCGGCCGGACTGCTCGTGCTCGCCGAACTCGGCCAGGGCCTGATCGGCTTCGTGCAGTACGTCACCGGCCTGCCGGTGGCGCTGGTCGGCGCGCACATGCTCGGCTCCTGCCTGGTCTGGCTCGCCGCCCTCGCGGTGCTCTGGTCGACCCGGGAACGCACCGCCCCCACCGCCCCGCTGAGCCAGGCCCGGCCCGATCTCGTCGGCACGGCGCACTGAACGACGGCCGGCGCGGCACCTGAACGACGGCCGGCCCGGCGCCGCACCCGACGGCCGGCCCGGACCCGGACCCGACGGCGGCGAGACGGTCTGGAGCCGAACCCGACGGCGGGACGCTCAGCCCAGCCGGGCGGCGATGGCGTCAGCCAGCCGGCCGGCCGCGCCCGGGTCGTGGGCCAGGAAGAGCGACGGTTCGGTGAGTTCCACCTCGACCAGCACCGGCGCGCCGGCCGGACCCGGAATCAGGTCCACCCGGGCGTAGAGCGGCCGGCCCGGCCCGCCGGGCAGCGCCGCCAGTACCCGCTCGGCAACCGCGATTTCCGGCTCCGCCGGGGTACGCGGGGTGATCTGCTCCGGCCGGAACAGCCCCTCGACGCCGTAGTCCGGGCCGACCAGCATCGGCCCCTTGCGGATCGCGTGGCTGAACCGGAGCCCGTCCGGGCCGGCGACGAAGAGCAGCGAGGTCTCCCCGGCGGTGTCCACGGCGGTCAGGTACGGCTGCACCATCACCCACCGGCCCGCCGCCTGGAGCCGCTTGACGTGTGTGGCGGCGAGCTGCCGGTGCTCCGCGTCGGCCAGGTCGTACCGGCCGGTGTCCAGGCTTCCGGCGCCGACGACGGGCTTGACGACGTACTCGCCGGGCTCCGGCGGGAGCGCCCAGTCGTCGGCGGGGTCGAGCCAGGTCGTCGGCACGGTCGGCAGCCCGGCCTCGGCGAGTTCCCGCAGGTAGCGCTTGTCGGTGTTCCAGCGCACCAGGTCGGCCGGGTTGGCCAGCCGGGGCACGGTCTCGGTCCAGGCGACGAACTCGGCGTGCCGGGTCGGGTAGTCCCAGGGCGAGCGGAGCACCGCCAGCGCGTAGCCGGCCCAGTCCACGTCCGGGTCGTCCCAGACTGCCGCCTCGACCCGGATGCCGCGTTCGGCGAGCGGATCCAGCAACAGCCGGTCGTCGGGGTCGAGTCCGGGAAGTTCGCTACAGGTAATGAGTGCGACCCGGGGCTCGCCCCGGGTCGCACGGCTGTTATCGGACAAAACTATCAACGAGCGAAGGTACGCCGAGCCATCGACCGCCAAAGATCGTTACTCGGACGCATCTGGTCCATCAGTTCCCGCTCCCATTCGTTCTCCACGGCTACCCCCGCCTTGGCGCAGGCCAGTCGCGCGACGTCGGTGCTCTCCGCGAACTGGTCAGCCCACACGCCGTCCTCCCCCACCAGGACAATGCGTGCGCCCCGCTTGCCGACGTACTCGATGACCGCCTTCGCGCCGCCGTGGCCGGCGGCAAACGACTGGATGCCAGCGACCAGACCGTTGGGGGTCTGACCCGCGACGGTCTGCTCGGCCGTCGGCGTCGTATCGGAACCATCTGCCATAACGCGAAGCCTAAGCAGACTTCGACCGGCACGAGGGGCAGCTACCGATAATTTGTGATGCCGATTACGGTGACCTTTACCGGAACTACTCACCAGCTTTGGGCGATTTTTCGGTGTATACGCGATTAATTCAAAGCCATCATTCACGTTCAGGTCTGGCAAACAGGACGAACGGGGACGGAGGCCCCGAAACCGTCAGAGCAGCGCGTCGACCGCGACCGCGGCGAAGACGATCGTCAGGTACGTGATCGACCAGTGGAACAGCCGCATCGGCTTGACCGGTCCGCCCCGGGCGGCCCGCTGGCTCAACCGGTGCGCCTCGACGACGAACATCCCGCCCGCCGCCAGCACGGTGAGCCCGTAGACCGGGCCCATGCCGAGCGGCCAGACCAGCACCGACGCCGCCACGGTCAACCAGGTGTAGACGACGATCTCGGTCGTGACCCGGCGGATCGAGGCCACCACCGGCAGCATCGGGATGCCGGCCCGGGCGTAGTCGTCCTTGAACTTGATGGCCAGGGCGTAGAAGTGCGGTAGCTGCCAGAAGAACACCACCGCGAACAGCCCCCAGGCCCGCGGCGCCAGCGAGCCGGTCACCGCCGCCCAGCCGATCAGCACCGGAGCCGAGCCGCAGATCCCGCCCCAGAAGGTGTTCTGCCAGGTCGTCCGCTTCAACCACATCGTGTAGACGAGGTCGTAGTAGACGATGGCGCCCAGGGTCAGCGCGGTGGCCAGCCAGTTGGTGAAGACCGCCATCAGGGTCACCGAGACCACCGCCAGCACCAGCCCGAAGACCAGCGCGCTGCGCGGCGCCACGGTGTGCGTCGGCAGCGGCCGGCGCTTGGTCCGCTTCATCACCTGATCGATGTCGCGGTCGATGTAGCAGTTCAGCGCGTTGGCCGCGCCCGCCGCCAGCGATCCGCCGACCAGCACGACGCCGACCAGCCAGAGCGACGGGATCCCGTCGGCGGCCAGCATCATCGTCGGCACCGTGGAGATCAGCAGCAGCTCGACGATCCGTGGCTTGGTCAGCGCGACGTACGCCCGGATCAGAGCGGCGACGTCCCGGCGCCGGGTCACCTCGCCCGGGGTCCCCGCAGCCGGGGCACCGCCGGTCACGGGGCGCTCGGTGATCATGCTCACGGATTGCCACCTTCCGGCGTCGGGCACACGGGTGATTCGGCTGCGGAGGCAGCGCGGGTGGCGGGCGGCCGAGGGCCAGCACGCCGACCGACAGCCTACGCGTCGTCGTTTTCGCTGCCCGGGCGACCCTTCTTCGGTGCGAACGATCACACTTCCGGCGAACCGTATCGCCGGTGGACGAGATCCGGGGGTTGGCGCGCGGAAGCGGTCGCTAGGGTCATGAGGGAGGGTTCCGCCCATCACGCCGAGGAGCACACACGATCGTGGCTGACAATCGACCCGAGCAAACCTCGCTGAGCTGGTCCGATCTCGACCAGCGTGCCGTCGACACCGTCCGCGTGCTGGCCATGGACGCCGTGGAGAAGTCCGGCAACGGCCATCCGGGTACGGCGATGAGCCTGGCGCCGGCCGCATACCTGCTGTTCAACCGGGTCATGCGGCACGACCCGACGCACCCCGACTGGACCGGGCGGGACCGGTTCGTGCTGTCGGCGGGCCACAGCAGTCTCACCCTCTACATCCAGCTCTACCTCAGCGGGTACGGCCTCGGCCTGACCGACCTCAAGGCGCTGCGGCAGTGGGGCTCGCTCACCCCCGGCCACCCCGAGCACGGGCACACCCGGGGCGTCGAGACCACCACCGGCCCGCTCGGCCAGGGGCTCGGCAACGCGGTCGGGATGGCGATGGCCGCCCGCCGCGAGCGCGGCCTGCTGGACCCGGACGCCTCGCCCGGCACCTCCCCGTTCGACCACCACATCTGGTGCATCGCCTCCGACGGCGACATCGAGGAGGGGATCAGCCACGAGGCGAGCGCGCTCGCCGGGCACCAGCGGCTCGGCAACCTGATCCTGATCTACGACGACAACGAGATCTCGATCGAGGACGACACCAGGATCGCCAAGAGCGAGGACGTGGCCGCCCGCTACGAGGCGTACGGCTGGCACGTGCAGACGGTGGACTGGCGCAGCGGTGACGCGGACCAGGGCCACTACCACGAGGACGTCCAGGCGCTGCACGCCGCGCTGCTCGCCGCCAAGGCGGAGACCGGCCGGCCGTCGTTCATCGCGCTGCGCACCATCATCGGCTGGCCGGCGCCGACCAAGCAGAACACCGGCAAGATCCATGGCTCCGCGCTCGGCGCCGACGAGGTTGCCGAGACCAAGAAGCTGCTCGGCTTCGACCCGGCCCAACACTTCGAGGTCGACGACGAGGTGCTGGCGCACGCCCGCCAGGTGCTGGAGCGGGGCCGGGCGGCGCACGCCGAGTGGGACACCGCGTACCAGGCGTGGGCCGACGCCAACCCGGAGGGCAAGGCGCTGCACGACCGGCTGGCCACCCGTACGCTGCCGGCCGGCTGGACCGACGCGCTGCCGGAGTTTCCGGCCGACGCCAAGGGGATCGCCACCCGGGCCGCCTCCGGCAAGGTCCTCCAGGCCCTGGCCCCGGTGCTGCCGGAACTCTGGGGCGGCTCGGCCGACCTGGCCGAGAGCAACAACACCACCATGGAGGGCGAGCCGTCCTTCATCCCCAGCGAGTACGCCACCAAGGCGTTCCCGGGCAACGAGTACGGTCGCACCCTGCACTTCGGCATCCGCGAGCACGCGATGGGTGCGATCCTGAACGGCATCGCGCTGCACGGCGGCACCCGCCCGTACGGCGGCACCTTCCTGGTGTTCAGCGACTACATGCGCCCGGCGGTCCGGCTCGCCGCGCTGATGAAGCTGCCGGTGGTCTACGTCTGGACGCACGACTCGATCGGTCTCGGCGAGGACGGCCCCACCCACCAGCCGGTCGAGCACCTGACCGCGCTGCGCGCCATCCCCGGCCTGGACGTGATCCGGCCGGCCGACGCCAACGAGACCGCCTGGGCCTGGCGGCGGGCGCTGGAGCACACCGACCGGCCGTCGGCGCTGGCGCTGAGCCGGCAGCCGCTGCCGACGCTGGACCGCACCGAGCTGGCCGGCGCCGACCAGACCGTCAAGGGTGGCTACGTGCTGGCCGAGGCGTCGAACGCGCAGCCGCAGGTGATCCTGATCGGCACCGGCTCCGAGGTGCAGCTCTGCCTGGCCGCCCGGGAGCGGCTGGAGGCCGAGGGCACCCCGACCCGGGTGGTCTCGATGCCGTGCCAGGAGTGGTTCCGGGAGCAGGACTCGGCCTACCAGGACGCGGTGCTGCCCCGCGACGTGCGGGCCCGGGTCAGCGTCGAGGCCGGCATCGCGATGTCCTGGCGGGACCTGATCGGCGACAGCGGCGAGGCGGTCAGCCTGGAGCACTACGGCGCGAGCGCACCGCACAGCGTGCTCTTCGAACAGTTCGGATTCACCCCTGACCGGATCGTCGCGGCCGCACACGCGTCGCTGACCCGGGTGGGCCAGATCACCGGTGAGACCACCGGCAACTGAGGGAGCGTTGCAGACATGACTGACCGGTTGGGTGAGCTCACCGCCGCGGGAGTGGCGGTCTGGCTCGACGATCTTTCAAGGGTACGGCTGAGTTCCGGCAACCTGGACCAGCTGCGCCGGGAGAAGCACCTGGTCGGGGTGACCACCAACCCGACCATCTTCGCCAAGGCACTCAGCGACGCGGACGAGTACAACTGGCAACTGCGGGACCTGGCGGTGCGCGGGGTCAGCGTCGAGGAGGCGGTCCGCGCGCTGACCACCTACGACGTGCGGTGGGCCTGCGACGTGATGCGCCCGGCGTACGACAGCAGTGCCGGGGTGGACGGTCGGGTCTCGATCGAGGTGGACCCGCGGCTGGCGTACCAGACCGAGCCGACGGTCGCCGAGGCGAAGGCCCTGTGGTGGCTGATCGACCGGCCGAACCTGTTCATCAAGATCCCGGCGACCGAGGCCGGGCTGCCGGCCATCACCGCGACCCTGGCCGCCGGGATCAGCGTGAACGTCACGCTGATCTTCGGGTTGGAGCGCTACTCGCAGGTGATGGAGGCGTTCCTGGCCGGCCTGGAGCAGGCGTTGGCGAACGGGCACGACCTGTCCAAGATCGCCTCGGTGGCCTCGTTCTTCGTCTCCCGGGTCGACACCGAGGTGGACAAGCGGCTGGACAAGCTCGGCGGCGGTGCCGGCCGGCCGGATCTGGCCGCGCTGAAGGGCAAGGCGGCGGTCGCCAACGCGCAGCTCGCGTACGAGCGGTACTCCGAGGTCTTCTCCTCGGACCGCTGGCAGGCGCTGGCCGACGCCGGCGCCCACCCGCAGCGCCCGCTCTGGGCCTCCACCTCCACCAAGAACCCGGAGTACCGCGACGTGATCTACGTCGAGGAGCTGATCGCCCCCGGCACCGTCAACACCATGCCCGAGCCGGTGATCGACGCCTTCGCCGAGCACGGCGAGATCCGCCCGGACACCGTCACCGGCGCCTACTCGGAGGCCCGGGAGGTCTTCACCGGGCTGGCCGCGGCCGGCGTCGACTTCGACGACGTGATCGCCACCCTGGAGCGGGAGGGCGTGGAGAAGTTCGAGGCGAGCTGGTTGGAGCTGCTGGACGGGGTCCGCAAGTCGCTGGAGGCCGCCGCGCAGGGCGCCGGGGAGCCGAACCAGGCCGCCGGGGAGAACGCCGATGCGGCCCTCCGGGCAGGAGGCAACGCGTGAGCGAACGTAGTGAGCGAACCAGCCAGCTCAGTGCCAAGGTGCCTCATGACGGCACGAAGCAAAGCGGAGTGGCGGCATGAGCGAGGGAACAGGCCAGGACCTGCTGGACGGGGGCTGCGAGGGGGCGGCCGGACTCGCCGTCTACGGGGCGGAGGCGGTCGACTCCGCCGCCCCGGCCTCGGCCCGGGCCGCACTGCTCGCCGAGGACGTACCGGCGCGGCTGGTCGCCAAGGACCCGACGCTGTGGGGGCCGGACGCCCAGGCCGAGGCGGCGATCCGGCTCGGCTGGGTGGACACCTTCCGGCGCAGCCGGGAACTGCTCCCCCAACTCGCCGAGCTGAAGGCCGAACTGGCCGACCTCGACCACGTGGTACTCGCCGGGATGGGCGGCTCGTCGCTGGCCCCCGAGGTGATCACCCGTACCCTCGGCAGGTCGCTGACCGTGCTGGACACCACCGACCCCGGTCAGGTGCGGGCGGCGATCGCCGACCGGCTGGACCGGACCGTCGTGGTGGTGGCCAGCAAGTCCGGCTCGACCGTGGAGACCGACAGCCACCGCCGGGCGTACTGGCAGGCGTTCCTGGACGCCGGCCTGACCGAGGCGGAGGCCGGCCGGCGCTTCGTGGTGGTCACCGACCCCGGCTCGCCGCTGGCCAAGACCGCTGAGCAGATGGGCGCCTTCGTGGTGCTCGCCGACCCGGACGTCGGGGGGCGCTACTCGGCGCTGACCGCGTTCGGGCTGGTCCCGTCGGCACTGGCCGGGGTCGAGGTGGCGGAACTGCTGGACCAGGCCGAGGAGTTGGCCGGAGCGCTCGGCGGGGCGCAGGACAACCCCGGGCTGGCGCTCGGCGCCGCGCTCGGTGCCGCCGCCACCACCGGCCGGGACAAGGTCGCACTGGTCTCGGACGGCACCGGCATCGACGGCCTCGGCGACTGGGCCGAGCAGTTGATCGCCGAGTCGACCGGCAAGAACGGCGTCGGCATCCTGCCGGTGGTGGTCGAGGACCCGGGCAGCCCGGGTGCGACCGGACCGGACGTGCTGACCGTCACCTACGGCGGCGGGCTCGCCGCCGGTGCGGTGCCGGGCGGCGGCATCCGGCCCGACCTGGCGGTCAACGGCCCGCTGGGCGCGCAGTTCCTGGCCTGGGAGTACGCCACCGCGGTCGCCGGGGTCGTGCTCGGGATCGACCCGTTCAACCAGCCGAACGTGACCGAGTCCAAGGAGAACACCAACCGGCTGCTCGGCACCGGGCTGCCGATCGAGACACCGACCTTCGTCGACGGCGGGATCGAGGGGTACTGGTTCCCGGGCGAGCCGCAGCGGACCGACCCGCTCCCCGGTGACCTGGCCGGGGCGCTGCGGCTGCTGCTGGACGGGCTCGGCGACGGCGGCTACCTGGCCGTGATGGCGTACCTCGACCGGTTCGCCGATGCCTTGACCGCGCAGGTGCGCCCCGGGCTCGCCGCCGCCTCCGGCCGCCCGGTCACCTTCGGCTGGGGGCCCCGGTTCCTGCACTCCACCGGGCAATACCACAAAGGCGGCCCGCAGCTCGGGTCGTACCTGCAGATCACCGGGGACGTGGCCGACGACCTGCCGGTGCCCGGCAAGCCGTACTCGTTCGGGCAGTTGCAGGCCGCGCAGGCCGCGGGCGACCGCGAAGCCCTCGCCCAGCGGGGCCGGCCGGTGCTCCGGCTGCACCTGACCGACCGGGGCGCCGGACTTCCCCACCTGCTCGATGCGGTACGGGGTCTGCGGAGTTGACGACAACCCGGCATGCTGACACTGACGGACTGAGCGAGGAGGGGGAACCGTGAATCCGCTGCGCGACCCGCAGGACCGGCGGTTGCCGCGGATCCCGGAGCCGTGCGCACTGGTGATCTTCGGCGTCACCGGGGACCTGGCCCGCAAGAAACTGCTTCCGGCGGTCTACGACCTGGCCAACCGGGGGCTGCTGCCACCGGGCTTCGTGGTCCTCGGGTTCGCCCGGCGCGACTGGGGCGACGGCGACTTCGAGTCGATGGCTCGGGACGCCGCCCAGGCGCACGCCCGGACACCGTGGCGGGACGAGGTCTGGGGCCGGCTGGCCGGCAACATCAAGTTCGTCGGCGGCGCGTTCGACGACGACGCCGCGTTCGACCAGCTCGAAGCCACTCTGGACGAGCTGCGGGACAGCCACGGGATCGGCGGCAACGCCGCCTTCTACTTCTCCATCCCGCCGGCGGCGTTCCCGACCGTGCTCAAGCAGCTCGCCCGAACCGGCATGGCCGACAACGACAAGTGCGGCGGTTGGCGGCGGGTGGTGGTGGAGAAGCCGTTCGGGCACGACCTGCCCTCGGCAAAGGCGCTCAACGACCTGGTCGACGACGTCTTCACCCGGGACGACGTGTTCCGGATCGACCACTACCTGGGCAAGGAAACCGTCCAGAACATCCTCGCCCTGCGCTTCGCCAACAGTCTCTTCGAGCCGCTGTGGAACTCCAAGTACGTCGACTCGGTGCAGATCACCATGGCCGAGGACGTCGGGATCGGCACCCGGGCCGGCTTCTACGACGCGACCGGTACCGCCCGGGACGTGCTGCAGAACCACCTCCTGCAACTGCTCGCCCTGGTGGCGATGGAGGAGCCGACAAGCTTCGACGCCAGCGAGATCCGGGCCGAGAAGCTGAAGGTGCTGCGCGCGATCACCCTGCCGGTTGACGTGCACGCCGGCACCGTGCGTGGGCAATACCTGCCCGGCTGGGTGGCCGGTAAGCGGGCGGTCGGCTACCTCGACGAGGAGGGCGTGCCCCCCGACTCGACCACCGAGACGTACGTGGCGGTCCGGCTCGGCATCCAGAACCGGCGCTGGGCCGGGGTGCCGTTCTACATCCGGGCCGGCAAGCGGCTGCCGCGCCGGGTGACCGAGGTCGCCATCATGTTCAAGAAGGCGCCGCACCTGCCGTTCAACCCGGCCGACATGGAGATGCTCGGCAACAACCAGCTCGTGATCCGGGTCCAGCCGGACGAGGGCGTGGTGCTGAAGTTCGGCTCCAAGGTCCCCGGCACCACCATGGAGGTCCGGGACATCGCAATGGACTTCCAGTACGGCGAGGCGTTCACCGAGTCCAGCCCCGAGGCGTACGAGCGGCTGGTGCTGGACGTGCTGATCGGTGACCGGACCCTCTTCCCGGACGCCGCCGAGGTCGAGCAGAGCTGGCAGGTGATCGACCCGCTGGAGGAGGCCTGGGAGGGCGTCAAGCCGGAGCCGTACCGGGCCGGTGAGTGGGGTCCCCGGGCGGCGGACGAGCTGCTCGCCCGGGAGGACCGGGCGTGGCGGCGGGCGTGACCTGCCGAGGATCGCGACAACAACCAGGAGGCATCGTTGATCGGCTTGTGGGACACCACCGGTAACGAGGTGGTTAAGGCCCTGGCCGCCGAGCGGCGCAGCGCCGGCGGAGTTGCCAGCGGCATGGCGCTGACCCTGATCGTCGTCGTCGACGAGCCGCGGGTCCGGGAGGCCGAGGCGGCGGTCACCATCGCCTCGGCCGCCCACCCGTGCCGGATGGTGGTGGTGGTCCGCTCCGACATCGAACGCGACCGCAACCGGCTCGACGCCGAGATCGTGGTCGGCGGCCGGCTCGGTCCCGGCGAGGCGGTGGTGACCCGAATGTACGGCCGGCTCGCCCTGCACGCCGAGTCGGTGGTGATGCCGCTGCTGGTGCCGGACGTGCCGGTGGTGACCTGGTGGCACGGCGAACCGCCGGCCGAGATCGCCAACGACTTCCTCGGGGTGGTGGCGGACCGCCGGATCACCGACTGCGCGCAGACCACCGATCCGGTGGAGGCGCTGCGGCAGCGAGCCCGGGACTACGCGCCCGGCGACACCGACCTGGCGTGGACCCGGATCACCCCGTGGCGCACCCTGGTCGCCGGGGCGTTCGACGCCACCGAGGGCAACCCGGTCACCTCGGCCACCGTGGTCGCCCCGCACACCGACCCGACCGCGGCACTGATGATCGGCTGGTTGAAGTCCCGGCTAGGGCTGCACCCGCACTGGGAGCACACCAGCGAGTTCCCCCGGATGCGCTCGGTGGAGCTGCGCTGCGCCAACGGCGACGAGCTGGTGCTGACCCGGGACAACAACCAGGCGACGTTCCGGCGTACCGGGCAGGCCGACCGGCAACTGCCGCTGGTGCGCCGCCCGCTCGGCGACGAACTCGCCGAGGAGTTGCGTCGGCTCGACCCGGACCAGATCTACGCCGAGGCGCTGGGCGCCGCCGCCGGGGTGGCCGGGCTGGACCGCCGGCCGGCCCAGCGGGTGCACATCTGGAAGGACCCGTCGAAGCAGCCCCAGGGCGTGGCGTGACCGAAACCACGGTGGTGGTGCACGCCGACCCCGAGCTACTCGCGCAGGCGGTCGCGGCCCGGCTGCTGGTCAGGATCATCGACGCCCAGGCGGAACGGGGCGAGGCGAGCGTGGTGCTGACCGGCGGCCGGATCGCGGCAGCGGTCCACCGGGCGGTACGCGAGCTGCCGGCCCGGGACGCGGTCGACTGGTCCCGGGTCGACGTCTGGTGGGGTGACGAACGGTTCCTGCCGGCCGGGCACCCGGAGCGGAACGAGACCCAGGCCCGGGAGGCGCTGCTCGACGCGCTGCCGCAGCTCCGGGTGCACCCGATGCCCGCCTCGGACGGGCCGGACGGTGCCGACCCGGAGGCGGCGGCGGCCCGGTACGCGGCCGAACTCACCGCGGCCGCTGGCCCGGGTACGGCCACCCTGCCCTACTTCGACGTGCTGATGCTCGGGGTGGGCGAGGACGGCCACGTCGCCTCGCTCTTCCCCGAGCATCCGGTCGCCTACGAGAACCGGCCGGTGAGCGCGGTGCGGGGCAGCCCCAAGCCTCCCCCGGTGCGGATCACCCTGACCCGGGGTGCCATCAACACCGCCGAGGACGTCTGGCTGATCGCCAGCGGCAGCGGCAAGGCCCGGGCGGTCGGCATGGCGCTGAGCGGTGCCGGGCCGGTGCAGGTGCCGGCGGCCGGAGTCGCCGGGGTGCAGCGGACGCGGTGGCTGCTGGACCGGGCGGCCGCAGCCGAGGTGAAGCCCACGTTCCGCAGCCTCCGCTGAATCGACGGGGTTGCCGCCAGCCACGGTCGCCCGGTGTCACCGGCCCGGGGCTCGGTCAGGCTTCACCTCGCCGGGCCCGCAGTGCGGCCAGCGCCTCGGCGAGAATCGCCTCGGCGTCCGCCTCACTACGCCGCTCCTTCACGTACGCCAGATGCGACTTGTACGGCTCCGTCCGCGGCCGTCCGGGCGGATTGTGCACGTCCTGCCCGGCTGGCTGCCCGCAGTGCGGGCAGTCCCAGGTCTCCGGAATCTCGGCCTCGGCCGCCAGCAGGATCTCCTGCATGTGCCCGCTGCCGCACCAGTAGGTGACCGGACGGCGGGGGGCCGGTTCGCATCGCTCGGTCGGCCTGGCTGGGCCGGCACCGACTCGGCTGCCACGGATGGCACTGCCACTGGGCACGACTGCTCGCTCCGTTCGTCAGAGGGGGCCCCTGGGGGTATGACAAACTGCGCGCGGCCCACGTTAGCGGACCGCGCGCAGTTTGTACGCCCTGGTTGTCAGGTCGTCTCGGCGAGACGCAGCCAGAGACCCAGCCCGACGATGCAGGCGAACCAGACAAGACCCACCAGAACGGTGTATCGGTCGAGGTTCTTCTCGGCCACCGAGGAGCCGGCCAGGCTGGAGCTGACCCCTCCGCCGAACATGCTCGACATCCCGCCGCCCTTGCCCCGGTGCAGCAGGATCAGCAAGGTGAGCAGCACGCTCGTGATCACCAGCAACACGATCAACGTGTATGCGAACCAGATCGGCATGGTAGGGGTCAGTCCTCTCAGCTACGCGGGGCTCGTCAAGGATAGCGACCGTCAGCGGGCGATGTGCTCCGGGAACCGGCAGATCTGCACGAACTCCTCGGCGTCCAGGCTCGCCCCGCCGACCAGCGCGCCGTCTACGTCGGGCTGCGCCATGATCGCGGCGATGTTGGCCGCCTTCACCGACCCGCCGTAGAGCACCCGGACCTGGCTGGCGGTCTCCGGACCGTGCACCTCGGCGATCCGCTGCCGGATCGCGCCGCAGACCTCCTGGGCGTTCTCCGGAGTCGCGGTCTTGCCAGTACCGATCGCCCAGACCGGCTCGTACGCGACGACGAGCTTGGCCACCTGCTCGGCGGTCAGCCCGGCCAGCGACCCGTCGAGCTGGCCGCGCACGTACGCCACCTGCCCGTCCTGCTCGCGGATGTCCAGGCCCTCGCCGACGCAGACGATCGGGGTCAACTCGTTGGCCAGCGCCGCCTTCACCTTGGCGTTGACCAGAGCGTCGTCCTCGTGGTGGTACGTCCGCCGCTCGGAGTGCCCGACGACCACGTAGGTGCAGCCCAGCGCGGTCAGCAGCGCACCGGAGATCTCCCCGGTGTACGCCCCGCCCTTGTGCGGCGAGAGGTCCTGCGCGCCGTACCCGATCAGCAGCTTGTCGCCGTCGACCAGGGTCTGCACCGTCCGCAGGTCGGTGTACGGCGGCAGCACCACCGTCTCCACGTCGGTCAACTGCTTCTCGTTGAGGCTCGCGGCGAGCTTCTGGATCAGCAGGTTGGCTTCCCGGTGGTTGAGGTTCATCTTCCAGTTGCCGGCCATCAGGGGGCGGCGGGTGGGCGCAGGGGTGGCCACTAATGCTCCAGAGCGACGATGCCGGGGAGGGCCTTGCCCTCCAGGTATTCCAGCGAGGCTCCCCCGCCGGTCGAGATGTGCCCGAACGACGACTCGTCCAGGCCCAGCGCGCGGACGGCCGCGGCGGAGTCACCGCCACCGACCACGGTGAAGCCCTTCACGGAGGTGATCGCCTCGGCCACCCCCCGGGTACCGGCGGCGAACGGGGCCAGCTCGAAGACGCCCATCGGGCCGTTCCAGAACACCATCCGGGCCGTACCGGCCATGTCGGCGAACTCGGCGACCGTGCGGGGGCCGATGTCCAGGCCGAGCCGGTCGGCCGGGATCGCGTTCACCGGCACGGTGTCGTACGCGGCGTCGGCGCTGAACTCGGTCGCCGCCACCACGTCGACCGGGAGCACGATCCGGTCGGCGCCCCGCTCCAGCAGGTCCCGGCAGGTGTCGAGCATCTCCTCCTCGAGCAGCGACTTGCCCACCTCGTGCCCCTGGGCACGCAGAAAGGTGAAGCACATGCCGCCGCCGATCAGCAACCGGTCGACGGTCGGCAGCAGCGCCTCGATCACGGCGAGCTTGTCGGAGACCTTGGAGCCGCCGAGCACCACCACGTAGGGGCGGTCCGGCTCGTGCCGCAGCCGGGCCAGCACCTCGACCTCGCGGAGCACGAGCTGGCCGGCGAAGTGCGGCAGCCGGGCCGGTACGTCGTAGACGCTGGCGTGCTTGCGGTGCACGGCGCCGAACGCGTCGTCGACGTACGCCTCGGCGAACGCGGCGAGCTGGTCGGCGAAGGCGCCCCGCTCCGCCTCGTCCTTGCTGGTCTCACCCGGGTTGAACCGCAGGTTCTCCAGCAGCGCGACCTGGCCGGCACCGAGCTCCTCGACCGCCTTGCGGGCGGACTCGCCGACCGTGTCGGTGGCGAACGCGACCTCGGTGCCGAGCAGCTCACCGAGCCGGGCCGCGACCGGGGCGAGGCTGTATTTCGGGTCGGGCGCGCCCTTGGGACGGCCCAGGTGCGAGCAGACGACGAGGGCGGCCCCGGCGTCCCGCAGCGCGGTCAGCGTCGGCAGTACGGCCCGGATCCGGCCGTCGTCGGCGATGGCGCCGGTCTCCTTGTCGAGGGGCACGTTCAGGTCGGCGCGCACCAGTACTCGCCGGCCCGAGACCCCCTCGGCGAGCAGATCGTCGAGGTTGCGAATGGTCACAGCCCCGCACCGACCAGCTTCACGAGGTCGACCAGGCGGTTCGAGTAGCCCCACTCGTTGTCGTACCAGCCGACGACCTTGACCTGGTTGCCGATCACCTTGGTCAGGCCGGAGTCGAAGATGCACGAGGCCGGGTCGGTGACGATGTCGGCGGAGACGATCTCGTCCTCGGTGTAGGTGAGGAGGCCCTTCAGCGGCCCCTCGGCGGCGGCCTTCATCGCGGCGTTGATCTCCTCGACCGAGGTGTCCCGGCCGGCGTCGATGGTCAGGTCGGTGGCCGAGCCGGTCGGGATCGGCACCCGCAGCGCGAAGCCGTCCAGCTTGCCCTTGAGGTCGGGCAGCACCAGGCCGATCGCCTTGGCGGCACCGGTCGAGGTCGGCACGATGTTCAGCGCGGCGGCGCGGGCCCGGCGGAGGTCCTTGTGCGGGCCGTCCTGGAGGTTCTGGTCCTGGGTGTACGCGTGGATGGTGGTCATCAGCCCCTTCTCGATGCCCACCGTGTCCTGCAGCACCTTCGCCATCGGCGCCAGGCAGTTGGTGGTGCACGAGGCGTTGGAGATGATGTTGTGCTTCGCCGGGTCGTACATCTGGTGGTTGACCCCCATGACGACCGTGACGTCCTCGTTCTTGGCCGGCGCCGAGATGATGACCTTCTTGGCCCCACCGTCGATGTGCGCCTTCGCCTTGGTGGCGTCGGTGAAGAAGCCGGTCGACTCGATCACGACGTCGGCACCGAGGTCGCCCCAGGGCAGCTTGCTCGGGTCCTTCTCGGCGAAGACCTTCATGGTGTGCCCGCCGACGCTGATCTCGTCGGCGCTCGCCTTGACCTCCTGCGGCAGCCGGCCGAGGATGCTGTCGTACTTGACCAGGTGCGCCAGCGTGGCGTTGTCGGTCAGGTCGTTGGCGCCGACCACCTCGACGTCGGCGCCCGACGCGAGCACCGCGCGGAAGAAGTTGCGGCCGATCCGGCCGAATCCGTTGATGCCAACCCGGATGGTCACTGGGTCCATCTCCTTGTGTTTCGGTTCACCGCCGGTTGGAGCGCGCGGCGAAGGTGGGCGCGCCGACCGCTGGAGCCGGCCGCTGGATGTCACCCCGGCCGTCTCACCGCGACCTCTGGGCGGTCAGCACGGCGGAGAAGGCCGGTACCGGCCCCATCGCCGTACGCTGCGACCTTATCCGAGCGCGCCGCTCCGCGTTGCGTCGGGGCACAATCCGGCCAATCGACTTCACCGGCGGGGGTGCGAGGAGCGCGCCGGGAACGTCAGACCGCCAGCATGTCCGGGGTGACCGCCGCTTCGGTGTCGGGGATGCCCAGGTCACGGGCCCGCTTGTCGGCCAGCGCCAGCAGCCGGCGGATCCGCCCGGCGATCGCGTCCTTGGTCAGCGGCGGGTCGGCCAGGGCACCCAGTTCCTCTAGGGATGCCTGCCGGTGCTCCAGCCGCAACCGGCCGGCCGAGGTGAGGTGGTTCGGGGCGTCCTCGGCGAGGATCTCCAGGGCCCGGGTGACCCGGGCGGCGGCGGCGACGGCGGCCCGGGCCGAGCGGCGCAGGTTGGCGTCGTCGAAGTTGGCCAGCCGGTTGGCGGTGGCCCGCACCTCGCGGCGTACCCGGCGCTCCTCCCAGGAGAGCACGCTGGAGTGTGCGCCGATCCGGGTCAGCAGCGCGGCGATCGCGTCGCCGTCCTTGACCACCACCCGGTCCACCCCGCGCACCTCGCGGTACTTGGCGGTGATGCCGATCCGGCGGGCCGCGCCGACCAGCGCGAGCGCCGTCTCCGGGCCGGGGCAGGTGATCTCCAGCGCGCAGGAGCGGCCCGGCTCGGTCAGCGAACCGTGCGCCATGAAGGCACCCCGCCAGGCCGAGACCGCGCAGCAGACGTTCGCCGCCACCACGTGCGGGGGCAGCCCGCGTACCGGCCGGCCGCGTACGTCGAGCAGCCCGGTCTGCCGGGCCAGCGCCTCGCCGTCCTTGACCACCCGGACGATGTAGTGGCTGCCCTTGCGCAGCCCGCCGGAGGCGAGTACGTGGATCTCGCTCGGATATCCGTAGACCTCGGCGATCTCCCGGCGCAGCCGACGGGCCACCGCGCCGGTGTCGAGTTCCGCCTCGACCACCACCCGTCCGGAGACGATGTGCAGTCCGCCCGCGAAGCGCAGCAGGGCGGCCATCTCCGCCCGCCGGCAGCAGGGCTTGGGCACGTCGACCCGACTCAGCTCGTCCTTGACCGCAGCCGTCATCGCCATCTTGTCGTCACCTCGTGGGCCGGTCCCGGCGGGTGCCGGTGATTCGTAGGTGCTTGGTTGTTGATTCGTAGGTGCTTAACGATCGGCGCCCAGGAGAGGCACCAGCGCGGCGCCCAGCGCTGCCGGATCGTGCTGGGGCCCGCCGTCCGGTACGGCCACCGGGGCGAGCACGAGCCGCGCACCCAGCGATTCTGCCGCACGATGCACCGGTTCGGGGTCACCCACCGCCTTTCCGTCCGCCAGCACCACGTCGACGGTGAGCCCGGGCAGGTACCAGCCGAGCGCGGCCAGGTGGTCGGCGAGGGAGAGGCCGAGCGTCTCCGCCTCGTTGGCGAGGTTCAGCGTGACCAGTCGGCGGGCCCGGCTCGCCACCATCGCCGCGGCCAGCTCCGGCACCAGCAGGTGCGGGATGACGCTGGTGTACCAGCTTCCCGGGCCGAAGATCAGCCAGTCGGCCTCGCGGACCGCCGCCACCGCCTGCGGGCAGGCGCTCGGCCCCTCCGGGGTGAGCCGGACCGACTCGACCCGGCCGTCGGTGACCGCCACCGCGTGCTGTCCGCGTATCGTCTGCACGGCACTCGGCCGGCGCGGGTCGGCGCCGCGCACCCGGGCCTCGATGCCGACCGGCTGGCAGGCCATCGGCAGCACCCGGCCGACCGCGCCGAGCATCGCGGCGGCGTGGTCGAGCGCGGCCACCGGGTCGCCGAGCAGCTCCATCAGCCCGCAGAGCACCAGGTTGCCGACCGCATGCCCGGCCAGCGGGTCGGGACGCGGGCCGCCGCCGGCGAACCGGTGCTGGAACAGCGCGGCGCTGCGCCGGGTCCCGGGCTCGTCCGCGGCCAGCGCGGCGAGCGCCTGCCGCAGGTCGCCGGGGGGTAGCGCGCCGCGTTCGAGGCGCAGCCGTCCGCTGGAGCCGCCGTCGTCGCCGACCGTCACCACGGCGGTGATGTCGAGGTCCAGCTCCGGCGCGCAGCGGCGCAGCGCCCGCAGCGACGCCGACAGGCCGTGCCCGCCGCCGAACGCGACCACCCGCAGCTTCACTGAACCTCTTTCCTCCCCCGCTTGCGGTCCGTCGTGACCGCGGGTGGACATCGGGGGGTGCGCGCCGCGCGGTTCAGGTGGAGAAAGGTTCACTCGCGCCCCAGGTCACGATGGTGCGGCGTGGCCGAGAGCCGGGCCTGGCGCAGCCGGGCCGCGAGTTCCTCGGCGATCGCCACGCTGCGGTGCTTGCCGCCGGTGCAGCCGACCGCCACGGTCAGGTAGCGCTTCCCCTCCCGCTCGAAGCCGGGCGCGGTCGCGTTGATCAACCGGGCGTACGTCTCGACGAAGGTCACCGCGCCGTGCTGACCGAGCACGTACCGGCTGACGTCCTCCTCCCGGCCGGTGTGCTCGCGCAGCTCCGGCACCCAGTACGGGTTGGGCAGGAAGCGGGCGTCCAGCACGAAGTCGGCGTCCGGCGGGAGGCCGTACTTGAAGCCGAAGGAGAGCACGGTCACCCGGAGCCGGCGGGCGTCCTCGCCGCCGAACAGCTCCTCGACCCGGCTGCGGAGCTGGTTCACGTTCAGATGGGAGGTGTCGATGATCACGTCGGCCTGGTCGCGGGCCTCCTCCAGCAGGCCGCGCTCGACCGCGATGCCGTCGGCGAGCCGCCCGTCGCCCTGCAGCGGGTGCGAGCGCCGGACGCTCTCGAAGCGCCGGATCAGCACCTCGTCGTCGGCGTCCACGAAGACCACCCGGGGCTGGAAGCCGCGTTCCTTGAGTGCCCGGATCGCCCCGGCCAGGTCGGTGGAGAATGCCCGGCTGCGCACGTCGAGCACCATCGCGGTTTTCCGGGCCGCCCCACCGGCCTGGAACGCCAGCTCGGCCATGTCGAGCATGAGCGCCTGCGGCAGGTTGTCCACCACGTAGAAGCCGACGTTCTCCAGTGCCCGGGCAACGGTGCTGCGGCCACCGCCGGAGACCCCGGTGACCACCACCAGGGTGGTGTCCGAGCGGGTCGGCTCCGCCGGTTCCGCCTCGGACCGGGTCCGCGCCGGCTGCCCCCCGTCCGGTGCCTGTTCCGTCTCGTACTCCCTGCTCTGGTCTTTCGCGCCCGTCGGCGACTCGTCGGTCGCCAGCCGAGTCTCGCTCACGCTCCACCCCCAGCCGTACCCGCCTGCCGGATCGACGGTACGCCGCCCGGATGCGGGTTCGGCGAGGGTCGACCACCCGACGAGGTTGGAGACGTAATCTACCCGGCCGTCGGAATCTCCCGGGCCGGCGGCCCAGCCGGATTGCCGTTCGCGATTGCTAAAGGAACCTTTCTAGAGTTATCTTTAGGGTATGCCGCCGCCACCCAGGTCCGAGATCCGACTCACCGACCCCCGGGCCCTCCGGGGGTACGCGCACCCGCTCCGGATGGCCCTGCTCGGGCTGCTCCGCCGGGAGGGGCCGCTGACCGCGACCCAGGCCGCCGAGCGGCTCGACGAGAGCGTGCCGAACTGCTCCTACCACCTGCGCCAGCTCGCCAAGTACGGCCTCGCGGAGCGGTCCGAGGGCGCCGACGCCCGGGAACGGCCCTGGCAGGCGACCGCGCTCAGCACCTCCTGGGACGACCTCTCCGACGATCCGGAGGCCCGGGCGGCGGCCAACCACCTCAACGCGATGGTCCTGGACCACTACGTCGCCCGGGCCCGGGCCCACCTGGCACAGCGGCCGTACGAGCCGGCGGACTGGCGGGCGGTGCTCGGCTTCGGCGACGCGCTCGTGCACGTCACCGCGGCGGAACTGGCCGAACTGACCCGCCGGATCGAAGCCCTGCTCGCCGAGTACAACGAACGGATGACCGACCCGTCGACCCGGCCCGAGGGCTCCCGCGCGATCGGGCTCATCCAACTGGTCGTACCCACCGAGCCGCCGACGCCACGGGCTGCCGCAGAGCGAGCTTCCGCCTCGACCGGGGAGCCGGGGCGATGACCGGCACGCTGACCCCGCCCGCGGTCGAACGCCGCCGGCGCTGGGTGCCGGAGCTGCTGCGCCAGGCACCGTTCCGGCGGTACTGGTCAGCCCAGACCGTGTCACTCTTCGGCGACCAGATCTCCGTGCTCGCCCTGCCCCTGCTGGCGGTGCTCGGCACCGGGGCCGGCCCGGCCGAGATGGGCTACCTCACCGCCGCCGCACTGATCCCGAACCTGCTCTTCTCGCTGCTCCTCGGCGCCTGGATCGACCGCTACCCGGAGAAGCGCCGGGTGATGATCCTCGCCGACCTCGGCCGGGCGGTGCTGCTCGCCGCCGTGCCGGTGGCGTACCTGTTCGGGGTGCTCTCCCTCGGCCAACTCTACGTGGTCGCCTTCCTGACCGGCACCCTGGCGGTGCTCTTCGAGGTCGCGCACAGCACCCTCTTCGTCTCGCTGGTGCCCCGGAAGGACTACGTCGACGCGGCCGCGCTGACCAACGGCAGCCGGGCGATGTCGTACGTCGCCGGGCCGAGCGCGGGCGGAATCCTGGTGCAGACCCTCACCGCACCTGTCGCACTGCTCGTCGACGCGGTGACGTACCTGGTCTCCGCGCTCTTCCTGGCCCGGATCGGGCCGACCCGACCGACGGAGCCGTCCTCGGACGGCGGCGTCGTGCTCGGCATCAGGCAGGGACTCCGGTTCGTCGTCCGCTCCCCGATCCTCCGCTCGCTGCTGCTCGGCACCACCACGCTGAACCTCTTCAACTACATGTTCACCGCGCTGTTCGTGCTCTACGCCAGCACCGAACTGGGGCTCTCCCCCGGCATGCTCGGGCTGGTGATCGGAGCCGGCTCGGTCGGCGCGCTGCTCGGCGCGGCGGTCACCGGTCGACTCGTCCGCCGGCTCGGCATCGGCCGGACCGTGCTGGTCAGCTTCGTGCTCTTTCCGGCTCCGCTGGTGCTGGTGCCGCTGGCCGGCGGGCCGACCCCGGCGGTACTGGCCGCGCTCTTCGTCGCGGAGTTCCTCTGCGGGCTCGGCGTGATGATGCTGGACATCACCGTCGGCTCGCTACAGACGGCGGTCATCCCGGAGATGCTGCTGGCCCGGGTCACCGGCGCGAAGCGGACCGTCAACTACGGGATCCGGCCGATCGGCGCCGCGCTGGGTGGCAACCTGGGCGCGGTCCTCGGGGTACGCCCGACGCTCTGGATCGCCACCGTCGGGGCGCTCGCCGGGCTGCTCTGGGTGCTGCCGACCGCGATACCGAAGCTGCGCCACCTGCCGGAGCCGGATCACGCCGCCGCCGCGTGATCCGTTCCTGATCCGGAGACGCTGCTGGCCGGGTCCCCGGTGGCGGGGACCCGGCCAGCGGATGCGTCGCTTGCTTGTTCGGTTAGCTGTTGTTCCAGGCGTTGGCGACCAGGTCAGCAGCCTGGTCCTCCCACTGCGCGTACGCGTCCGGGTACGCCGACACCTGCACCTTCTGCGCCGCCACCGTCAACGGCAGATCATGCCAACCATCAACCTGCTTCAGACCCTTCAGGAACGCGGTCGTCGAGTACTCCGGATCCGTGATCTGATCCGGCGAACCCCAACCCGACGACGGACGCTGCTGGAACAGCCCCAGCGAGTCATGATCGTTGCGATCACCCAGATGACCCAGGTTCTCCAACTTCGACTCCTGCAGCGACGTACCCACCGCGATCACCGCGGCACGCTCGTCCAGACCAGCCTTCTTCGTCGCCTTCACAATCGCCCGCACGTTGTCGGACTGCTCACCCGACACCGCAATCCTCGACTGCTCACCCTGCACACCACGCGGCACCAACCGATCCCGCGACGGCTTACCCTCACTCTTACGATCCTTGCCCTTGTCACCCTTGTCGCTCTTGCCCTTGTCGCCCTTGTCGGCCTGCATCACCGACTGCGACACCGGCGACCCGGCATGCTCCGCAGCAGCCTGCGCGGCCACCGCCGGGCCAGCGACAGCGCCACCAACAAACGCCAGACCAGCCACACCCAGAGCGGTCCTACGAACCAGAGAAGTCTGCTCGACGGCCGGGAGCCATCGGCTGAACAGAGTCGTGTTCATGATGGTCCACCTTCCAATCGGGGGAACAACACCCACCGGAGGCATCCGGGGTGTCATTGGAAAACTCGTCCCGAGACACACGCTCACGCCGGTCTCCAAGGGACAGCAGAACGCCCGGGCACCTGCGGGGGGGATGCTGGTACTCGGGCGAACACCATATGTAACGACCGGCGGCCCCGGATCATTCCCGGAGACCCGACCACCAGCCCAGCTCACAGGCGGTGGTACTCGGCCGTACGTGAGATGTAACGACCGGCAGCCCACCAATATTCCACCGGCCATGCCGGGACCGAGTTGATCTTGGGCCAGATTCGGACACGGCGGACATCGCGCCCAGACGCGTGCGGCAGACGACATGAACCAGCGCCGAACGCCTCCACATGCAGTCGCATCGATATCCGCTTATCCTGATGCAATGCTTATCCGGATAGTCACCTCTGCACTACTCACCGCATCCATCGTCGTGTTGGGCACCGGTACGGTGGCGAGCGCCGTCGAGACCAGGCAGTTCCGTGGTGAGGGCTACAGCAGCATGGGGCTGGCCTATCACTGGGCATACGGCCAGGCCCTGGGCAGGGCCCGGGACGCCGGTTTCACCGACTGCGAAGTGATCGACAGTTACACCTGGCCCGGCGGGTACGAGGCATGGGTGCTGCTGGAGTGCACTCGCTGACCGGCCGCCCGCATCGGGTGTCAGCGGTTCTCCGGTGCCTCCGCCGGACGCAACGCCGCGACGATCGCCTCCGCCGTACGCCGGCCGATCCCCGGCACCTCGGCGATCTCCTCCACCGTGGCCGCCGACAGCCGCTTCACCGATCCGAAGTGTCGCAGCAGTGCCTTGCGGCGTACCTCGCCGAGGCCGGGGACGTGGTCGAGGCCGGAGACGGTCATCCGCTTGGAGCGGCGCTGCCGGTGGAAGGTGATGGCGAACCGGTGGGCCTCGTCCCGGACCCGTTGCAGCAGATAGAGCCCTTCGGAGGTGCGCGGCAGGATGACCGGGAACTCGTCGCCGGGCAGCCACACCTCCTCCAGCCGCTTGGCCAGCCCGCAGAGCGCGATGTCGTCGAGGCCCAGTTCGGCGAAGACCTCCGCAGCGGCGGCGACCTGGGGCTGCCCGCCGTCCACCACCACGAGCTGCGGCGGGTACGCGAACTTCCGTGGCCGCCCGGTGGTCGGGTCGATGCCCGGCCGGTCCGGGTCGGAGGCCATCTCGTCACCGATCTCCCCGGTCTCGCCCCGGGCCTGGAGGTAGCGGGCGAACCGCCGGCGCAGCACCTCGGAGAGCGCCGACAGGTCGTCGGTGGCTCCCCGCACCACGAACCGCCGGTATTCGCTCTTGCGCGGCAGGCCGTCCTCGAAGACGACCATGCTGGCCACCACGTCGGTGCCCTGGATCTGCGAGACGTCGTAGCACTCGATCCGCAGCGGCGCGGTACGCAGCCCGAGCGCCTCGGTGATCTCGTCCAGCGCCTCGCTGCGGGTGGTCAGGTCACCGGCCCGGCGCAGCTTGTGCCGGGTCAGCGCCTCGGCCGCGTTGCGGGCCACCGTCTCCAGCAGCGCCTTCTTGTCGCCGCGCTGCGGCACCCGCAGGGCCACCTTGCTGCCCCGCCGCGCCGACAGCCACTCGGCCAGCGCGTCGACGTCGGCCGGCAGCGCGGGCACCAGCAGCTCGCGGGGCACGTCGCCTTCCCCTTCGGCCCCCCCGTAGACCTGGGAGCAGAAGTGGTGCACCAGGTCTCCGGTGGTCAGGTCCTCGACCTTCTCCACCACCCAGCCGCGCTGGCCGCGTACCCGGCCGTCCCGGACGTGGAAGACCTGGACCGCCGCCTCCAGCGGATCCTCGGCGAACGCCACCACGTCGGCGTCGGTGCCGTCGCCGAAGACCACGGTCTGCTTCTCCATCGCCCGGCGCAGCGCCACGATGTCGTCGCGCAGCCGGGCGGCCCGCTCGAACTCCAGCGTCTCGCTGGCCTCGCCCATCTCGCGTTCGAGCCGGCGGACCATCTGGTCGGTGCGGCCGGCCATGAAGTCGCAGAACTCGTCGACGATCCGGCGGTGCTCGTCGGCCGAGGCCCGGCCGACGCACGGGGCCGAGCACTTGCCGATGTCACCGAGCAGGCACGGCCGGCCGATCTGGGCCTGCCGCCGGAACACCCCGGCCGAACAGGTCCGGGCCGGGAAGACCCGGAGTAGCAGGTCCAGCGTCTCGCGGATCGCCCAGGCGTGCGAGTACGGCCCGAAGTAGCGCACCCCCTTGCGCTTGGCGCCCCGCATCACCTGGAGCCGGGGGAACTCCTCGTCGAGGGTGACCGCGAGATAGGGGTACGACTTGTCGTCCCGGTAGCGCACGTTGAACCGGGGGTCGTACTGCTTGATCCAGTTGTACTCGAGCTGGAGCGCCTCGACCTCGGTGCCGACGGTGACCCAGTCCACGCTGCCGGCGGTGGTGACCATCTGCTGGGTGCGCTGGTGCAGGTTCCACAGGTCGCCGAAGTAGGAATTGAGGCGGCTGCGCAGGCTCTTGGCCTTGCCGACATAGATCACCCGGCCGGTCGGATCCCGGAATCGGTATACCCCGGGCAGGTCGGGAATCGTGCCCGGTGCCGGGCGATAGGTAGCGGGGTCGGGCACGCCGACAAGCGTAGACCCCGCCTGGGACACCGCCTGGCGCGGCGACGGAGGGTCGGCCGCGCCAGGCGTACGCCGGCTCAGGCCAGGACGATGTTGTCCCCGTCGACGGTGACCTTCTTCTCGGCCAGCGGCTTGGTGGCCGGGCCACCCTTGACCGAGCCGTCCGCGACCGAGAACTTGCTGAAGTGGCAACTACAGTTGATCGTGCCGCCGTCGACGGCGGTCACCGGGCACTGCTGGTGGGTGCAGATCGAGCTGAAGGCCTTGAACTCGCCCTCGGTCGGCTGGGTGACCACGATCTGCTGCTCCGCAATGATCTTGCCGCCGCCGACCGGGATCTCGCTCTTCTTGGCCAGCGCGGCGGCGCCGCCACCCTCGGCCGGAGCGCTCGCCGAACCGCTGGGGGCCGGAGCGCCGGCCGACGGGCTGCTTCCGGTGCCGTCGAGCGCGTCGTCGTCGCCGGTGCCGCACGCGGCCAACACCACGGACACGCCAACCACACCCGCACCGGCCAACAGCGCCCGTCGGGTCTGCGTGCCCGGCCCGGTCAGTTCGTCACTCATACCTAGCCTTCCTCTTCGGCGCCGCGCTCCTGGTCGTCCGCGGCCACGCCCGAAGACACGGATATATCCACCAACCGGTTCAACCGGCCCGGCGTCAGGACTTTCCGGTACGCCGGCTCTTCGCCGGCCCGGTCTTCGCGGTCGTGGTCTTCGCCGTCGTACCCGCCCGGGCGGCGCCGCCCTTCACCGTACCGCCGCCGGCCCGGCCGTTGCCGGCCTTCGCGGTACCGTCACCACCCTTGGCCACGCCGCCGTTTGCCCTGGTCACACCGCCGTTGGCCGGCGCCGCTCCGGCGGCCTTCGCACCGCCGCCGGCGGCCTTCGCGGTGCCGTTGGCCTTCGCGGTGCCGTTGGCCCGGGCCGCCCGGGTGGTGGCCGCGCTCGCACCCCGGGCCGGTCCGGTCAGCCCGAGCACCGGCCGGAGGAACTGCCCGGTGTGGCTCTCCGGCACCTCCGCCAGCTCCTCCGGGGTACCGGCGGCCAGCACCGTGCCGCCCCGGTGCCCGCCCTCCGGGCCCATGTCGACCAGCCAGTCGGCGGTCTTGATCACGTCCAGGTTGTGCTCGATGACGATCACCGTGTTGCCCTTGTCGACCAGGCTCTCCAGCACCCCGAGCAGCTTGCGGATGTCCTCGAAGTGCAGCCCGGTGGTCGGCTCGTCGAGCACGTACACCGTCCGGCCGGTGGAGCGCTTCTGCAGCTCGGAGGCGAGCTTGACCCGCTGCGCCTCGCCGCCGGAGAGGGTCGGTGCCGGCTGGCCGAGCCGGACGTACCCGAGGCCGACGTCGACCAGGGTCTTCAGGTGCCGGTGGATGGCCGGGATCGCCGAGAAGAACTCGGCCGCCTCCTCGATCGGCATCTCCAGGATGTCGGAGACCGTCCGCCCCTTGTAGTGCACCTCCAGGGTCTCCCGGTTGTAGCGGGCACCCTTGCAGACCTCACACGGCACGTAGACGTCGGGCAGGAAGTTCATCTCGATCTTGATCGTGCCGTCGCCGCTGCACGCCTCGCACCGGCCGCCCTTGACGTTGAAGGAGAACCGGCCCGGCCCGTAGCCGCGGACCTTCGCCTCGGTGGTCTCGGCGAAGAGCTTGCGGACGTGGTCCCAGACCCCGGTGTAGGTCGCCGGGTTGGACCTCGGGGTACGCCCGATCGGCGACTGGTCGACCCCGACCACCTTGTCGACGTGCTCCAGGCCGGTGATCCGGGTGTGCCGGCCGGGCACCAGCCGGGCCCCGTTGATCTGGTTGGCGAGTACGGCGTAGAGGATGTCGTTGACCAGCGTCGACTTGCCCGAACCGCTGACCCCGGTGACCGCGATGAACTGGCCGAGCGGGAACGAGACGGTCAGGTTCCGCAGGTTGTGCTCGCGCGCACCCTGCACCACCAGCTCCCGGCCCGGCATCTGCGGCCGGCGCCCCTGCGGGGTCGGGATCGACCGGCGCCCGGAGAGGTACGCCCCGGTCACCGAGTCGGTGTTGGCCAGCAGCTCCGGCACCGAACCGCTGTGCACGATCTTGCCGCCGTGCTCGCCGGCCCCCGGCCCGATGTCGACGATCCAGTCCGCCGTCCGGATGGTGTCCTCGTCGTGCTCCACCACGATCAGCGTGTTGCCCAGCCCCTTGAGCCGGACCAGCGTCTCGATCAGCCGGTGGTTGTCCCGCTGGTGCAGCCCGATCGACGGCTCGTCCAGCACGTAGAGCACCCCGACCAGACCGGAGCCGATCTGGGTGGCGAGCCGGATCCGCTGCGCCTCGCCGCCGGAGAGGGTGCCGGCCGGCCGGTCCAGCGACAGGTAGTCCAGGCCGACGTCGACCAGGAAGCGGAGCCGGGCGTTGATTTCCTTGAGCACCCGCTCGGCGATCATCTTCTGCCGGTCGGTCAGGGTCATCCCACCGAGCAGCTCCGCGCACTCGCCGACCGACAGCGCGCAGACCTCGGCGATGTTCCGCCCGCCCAGGGTGACTGCCAGCACCTCCGGCTTGAGCCGGCTGCCCCGGCAGACCGGGCAGGGCACGTCCCGCATGTACCCCTCGTACTTGTCGCGGGACCAGTCCGACTCGGTGTCGTTGTGCCGCCGCTCGATCCACTGCACCACGCCCTCGAAGCCGGTGTAGTAGGAGCGCTCGCGGCCGTACTTGTTGCGGTAGCGCACGTGCACCTGGTCGCCGGAGCCGTGCAGGATGGTCTTCTGCGCCCGGGACGGGAGCGCCCGCCACGGGGTGTCGAGGTCGAAGTGCTCGGCCTCGCCCAACGCCTGCAACAGGCGGAGGAAGTATTCCTGGGTGTGCCCGCCGGACCACGGCTGGACAGCACCCTCGCGCAGCGTCCGCTCCGGATCGGGTACGACGAGTTCGGCGTCGACCTCCTTCTTGGTGCCCAGCCCGGTGCACTCGGGGCAGGCGCCGTACGGGGCGTTGAAGGAGAAGACCCGGGGTTCGAGGTCCTCGATCGCCAGCGGGTGGTCGTTGGGGCAGGCCAGGTGCTCGGAGTAGCGCCGTTCCCGCCCCGGGTCGTCCTCGGGCAGGTCGACGAAGTCGAGCAGCACCAGCCCGCCGGAGAGCCCGAGCGCGGACTCCACCGAGTCGGTGAGCCGCTGCTTGGCACTCCCCTTGACGGTGAGCCGGTCCACCACCACCTCGATGGTGTGCTTCTCCTGCTTCTTCAGCTTCGGCGGCTCGGTCAGCGGATAGACCACCCCGTCGACCCGGGCCCGGGCGTAACCCTTGGCCTGGAGTTCGGCGAAGAGGTCGACGTACTCGCCCTTGCGGCCGCGCACCACCGGGGCCAGCACCATGAACCGGGTGCCCTCGTCCATCGCCAGCACCCGGTCGACGATCTGCTGCGGGCTCTGCTTGGAGATCTTCTCGCCGCAGATCGGGCAGTGCGGCTCGCCGACCCGGGCGAAGAGCAGCCGGAGGTAGTCGTAGACCTCGGTGATGGTGCCGACGGTGGACCGCGGGTTGCGCGAGGTGGACTTCTGGTCGATCGAGACGGCCGGGCTCAGGCCCTCGATGAAGTCGACGTCCGGCTTGTCCATCTGGCCGAGGAACTGCCGGGCGTACGACGACAGCGACTCCACGTAACGTCGCTGGCCTTCGGCGAAGATCGTGTCGAAGGCCAGGCTGGACTTGCCGGAACCGGAGAGCCCGGTGAAGACGATCAGGGCGTCGCGTGGCAGGTCGAGGTTGACGTCGCGCAGGTTGTGTTCACGCGCGCCACGGATGATCAGTCGGTCGGCCACTGTCCGCGCACTCCCGGGGAGAAAAGATATGTTCTGTCCGATTTGGTGGCGCAGAGAAGCGCCTCGGCAACTCTAGCCCCGGCGTATGACAGTTTTCCCCGCCGGCAGATTCCCGCAGGTCAACGCCCCCGATCCCGGCAGCTCACCGCCCCGGGCCGCCCCGACTCCGCTGCTCCTTGCGAATCCGCTTCCATTTGTACCGCTCCTCGGCCGCCAGCCGCGCGTCCCGACGGCGTGTCTCGTACGCCACCTCGCGCTGGAGTTTCTGCCAGCTCGCCCAGCGCCGCGGGCTCAGCTCGCCGGTCTCCAGCGCGCCCTGGATCGCGCAGCCCGGCTCGCCCCGGTGCCCGCAGTCGGCGAACCGGCAGGCGGCGACGAGTGCGGCCACGTCGGCGAAGGCCTGGTCCAGCCCGACCGCCGCGTCGAGCAGACCCACCGCCCGCACGCCCGGGGTGTCCAGCACCGCTCCGCCGCCCGGGATCGGGATCAGTTGCCGGTGCGTGGTGGTGTGCCGGCCTTTGCCGTCCACCCCGCGTACCCCCTGGGTGGTCATCACCGTCGCGCCGGCCAGCGCGTTCACCAACGTCGACTTGCCGGCACCGGACGGCCCGAGCAGCGCCAGGGTCCGGCCGGCGGCGACCCACGGGCGCAGCCGGGCCAGCCCGGTACCGCGCTGGGCGCTCACCGGCAGCACCTCGACGCCCGGCGCCGCCTCGCCGAGCTGCTCGGCCACCGCCGCCGGATCGGCCACCAGGTCACATTTGGTGAGCACCAGCAGTGGGGTGGCGCCGGACTCCCAGGCCAGCGCGAGCAGCCGCTCGATCCGGGCCACGTCCGGCGACGGATGCAGCGGCTCGATCACCGCCGCCGCATCGGCGTTGGCCGCCAACACCTGGCCGGTCGAGTCCTTGTCGGCGGTCCGCCGCACGATCGCGGTACGCCGGGGCAGCACCGTCTCCACGGTCAGTCGCCCGTCCGGCCAGTCCCGGACCAGCACCCAGTCCCCCGCACAGGGCAGGTTGACGGCGTCCCGGGCGGCTGCGACCAGCACCCCGCCACCGAGACTGGCCCGGACCGGTCCGGCCGGCACGAGCACCGTGCAGATCCCCCGGTCGGCCCGGACGACCCGCCCCGGCCGTAGTTCGTCGCCGCGGTCCAGGTACGCCGCGGCCGCGGACGCGTCCCAGCCGAGGGACGCGAGATCGAAGGTCATGTCAACCCTTGTCGTCAGGAGTGGAATTCAGCAGTCGAATTCAGAAGTGGAAACGGTGGCCCCGCGCACTGCGACCGGCATGCATCCCACCTCCTCACGCCATGCGGGTGTGGTGTCGACGGTAGGTGCTGCTCCGGCCAGACCGAAAGCCAATTCCGCCCGCCACTCCCGGCGGAGGCGTCCGGGCCCCTCCGGTCGTCGAGCGCTATCGTCGTGAGTCGTGACACTCGACCCACTCGCGCTGCTGCCCGAGGTGGACCGGGCGACGGACCGGCTGTTGCGGACCGTCGACGGGCTCGACGAGGCGGCGATCGGCGAGCCGTCCCTGCTCCCCGGTTGGACCCGGGGACACGTGCTCAGCCACCTCGCCCGGAACGCCGACAGCTTCGTCAACCTGCTGACCTCGGCGCGTACCGGCGAGGACATCCCGCAGTACCCGAACCCGGCGGCCCGGAACGCGGACATCGCGGCCGGCGCGGCCCGGCCGGCCGCCGTCCAGCTCGCCGACCTGCGGGCCAGCGCGGAGCGGTTCGTCGAGGCCGCCCGGGTGCTGCCCGCGGATGCCTGGGCCGCAGAGGTCCGCTCCGCCCGGGGGCTGCGGCCCGCCGCCACCCTGGCCTGGGGGCGGCTGCGCGAGGTGGAGGTGCACCACGTCGACCTCGCCGCCGGCTACCGGACCGCCGACTGGCCGGACGCGTTCAGCCAGCGACTGCTGCACGAGGTGGTGCACGACCTGGCCGAGCGGGACGATCCACTCGCCCTGGTGCTGCTGCCGGCGGAGACCGGGCAACCGCTGACCGTCCACACCGGGCGGGGCCGGCCGGTCGGCATCCCGGCCCCGGACAGCGGCCCGGAACTGCGCACCGTCGCCGGCCCGGCGCACGAACTGGCCGGCTGGCTGACCGGCCGGAACAGCGGTACCGGCCTCGTGGTCACGCCCGCCGGGCCGCTGCCGGCACCCCCGCCCTGGATCTGATCCGCCGACCCGACTCTGCTCCGCCGACCAACTCGGAGGCACCCGAACATGAGCTACACCGGAGACGTCGTCGCCGACGGCCCACCCGACGTACGCGAGCTGACCGGCCTCGCCGTCAGCAAGCTCTCGGTCGGCCCGATGGACAACAACGCGTACCTGCTGCGCTGCGCCTCGACCGGCGAACAGGTGCTGATCGACGCGGCCAACGAGGCACCCCGACTACTGGAACTGATCGGCGACGGCGGGCTGGCCGCCGTGGTCACCACACACCGGCACATGGACCACTGGGTCGCGCTGGAAGAGGTGGTGGCCAGCACCGGGGCCCGGTCGCTGGTGCACGCCGACGACGCGGACGGGCTGCCGATCCCCTCCGAACCGCTCACCGACGGCGACCGGATCCGGGTCGGCGACCGCGAACTAGAGGTGATCCACATCGTCGGACACACCCCCGGCTCCGTCGCGCTGCTCTATCGGGACGAGGTCGACGGGACGCACCTCTTCACCGGGGACTCGCTGTTTCCGGGCGGGGTGGGCAACACCGACCGGGATCCGGTGCGGTTCGGCTCGCTGATCAACGACGTGGAGCAGAAGATCTTCGACCGGCTGCCGGACGCGACCTGGTTCTATCCGGGCCACGGCCGGGACAGCACGCTCGGCGCCGAGCGGCCTTCGCTACCGGAGTGGCGCGCCCGGGGCTGGTGAGTCCGGCCCCTCGGGACGCGTCGGCTCTTGGCGCGGTTGGCTAATGGGTGTAGCTTTAAAGCTATGACTGACACCCACTACCTTCGCCGCCCGGAGGGGCGCATCGCGTACGACCTCTGGGACGGCGACGGCCCGCTGGTGATCTGCGCACCGGGGATGGGCGAGCTGCGCCAGTCGTACCGGCTGCTCGCGCCGAAGCTGGTCGAGGCGGGCTACCGGGTGGCCGTCATGGACATCCGGGGGCACGGCGACAGCGACACCAGCTTCTCGCGGTACGACGACGTCGCGCTCGCCAGCGACCTGCTCGCCCTCCTCGACGAACTCGGCGGGTCCGGATACCTGGTCGGCAACTCCATGGGCGCCGGAGCCGCCGTGATCGCCGCCGCCGACGCCCCGGCAAAGGTACGCGGCCTCGCCCTGCTCGGCCCGTTCGTCCGGAACCCCGCCGGGGCGGCCGTGATGAACCTGCTGTTCCGGATCATGCTCGTCCGGCCCTGGGGCCCGGCGGCCTTCCTCGGCTACTACCCGAAGTGGCTGCCCGGCACCAAGCCCGAGGGCTACCAGCAGCACCTCGCCCGGGTGCGCGACAACCTGCGCCGGCCCGGGCACTGGCGGGCCTTCGTGCAGACCACCCGCACCTCGCACGAACCGGCCCGGCAACGGCTGCCCGAGGTCTCGGCCCCCGCCGTCGTGGTGATGGGCGCGGCCGACGTGGACTGGAAGGACCCGGCGGCCGAGGCGCACTGGGTCGGCGAACAGCTCGGAGCCGAGGTGGTGATGGTGCCCGGAGTGGGTCACTTCCCGCAGGCCCAGGCACCCGACGTGGTGGCGGCCGCGGTGACCCGCCTGGTCGAACAGGTCCGCTGAGTCCGATCGTTGCCGGCACGCCGTCCACCGGTGCCGGCAACGCCGCTGAGCGGCTATTGCCGCCCGCCGACCGGACGGTGCGGGAAAAGCCGAAAAAGATGTTGCTCCGCGCGGGAGCGGCCCCTACCGTAGTTACCACAGCGATCAACAAAGCGACACCGAAACGACAGGGAGCATCCGATGTTGTGGCAGGCCTCATCGCGAGAGTGGCGGCAGAAGCCGTACGTTCCGGCGGGCTACGCCATGCTCGGGCGCCCCGTCCACCTAAGCGCCGGCGAATGTGCCGAGCTGGGCGGCTGGCGGACGTAACGCGACTCCACTCGCGTCTACGCCGCCCTCCCAGACCCGGGACCGGGCGGCGTTTCTTTTGCCCGCGGGCTTTCACCACACAGGGGTGTGGCGCAACTGGCAGCGCAGCGGCCTCCAAATCCGAAGGTTGCAGGTTCGAGTCCTGTCACCCCTGCTTCTCCCCCGACCTCGGCCGGCGGGACCGGTACCACGTTGAAAACTCCACAGTGGATGGCATAGATGATGCCCGGCCGGCGCCGTACCACCGCGCCGGCCGGGCCGATCCGGGGCGAGGGAGACGGCTGACCCGCCTGTTTTGGGAACAGGAGACACCGAGTTCGATTCTCGGGTCCCGGACGAGTTTCAGTGTATTCGGGGCGACTCCGCCCCCGCCCGGACCGTTGGAGTAGTGGTTATCTCGCCAGACTCTCACTCTGGAGAAGGCCGGTTCGATTCCGGCACGGTCTACGCACGACATCGCGGCCATAGCTCAACGGAAGAGCGCCTGGCTTCCACCCAGAGGACCGGAGTTCGATTCTCCGTGGCCGCTCGGCAGTACCCCGACGGGGAATGGTGTAACTGGCAACATGCCCGGCTTTGGACCGGGAGACGGAAACGCTCGTGCTGGTTCGAGTCCAGCTTCCCCGGCCACCCGCTCCGGTAGCCCAACGGTAGGAGGCAGCGCGCTCAAAACGCGCACAGTGTGCGTTCGAATCGCACCCGGAGCATTTTCCCACGCGGCTGTAGCGCAGTTGGCAGCGCGCCACCTTGCCATGGTGGAGGTCCCGGGTTCAAATCCCGGTAGCCGCTCCGAACCCCGTGCGGGGAGTTCCGTGACGAGAGTCGCGTGACATCGACGAGAGAAGGAGGTATCCGGTGGACGTACTGGTCATCAACGCCGACCTCGGCCCGCTCCACCGGGTCAGTCTCCGGCACGCCGTACGGATGCTGGTCCGGCGCGTCGCCGAGGTGCACGAGGCGGTACCGGACCGGCTGATCGGGGTCTACCCGGTGCCGACGGTGGTCCGCCTGGTGAAGTACGTCCTCACCAGATGGCGCTTCAGCTCGGGACCGGCCTGGTCCCGGTCGGGTGTGCTCACCCGGGACGGCCGCCGGTGCGGCTACTGCGGTGGTCACGCGAGCACCGTCGACCACATCCTGCCCCGCTCCCGTGGAGGCCGGAACACCTGGACCAACACCGTCGCGTCCTGCGACGGCTGCAATCAGCGCAAGGCAGACCGCACCCCCGCCGAGGCGGGCATGGTGCTGCGGTCGGCGGCGACGGTCCCCAGTTGGGCCGCGCTGACCCGGCGCTGACGGCGGCCGGCGGATTTCCCCGCCGGCCGCCATTTCCGGATCGTCCAACTGGCAGGACGCCTGATTCTGATTCAGGAAATCGAGGTTCAAATCCTTGTCCGGGAGCGCGATGCCCTCGTGGCCCAATTGGTAGAGGCGCCAGGTCGAGAGCCTGGTCACGTGCGCGTTCGAGTCGCGCCGAGGGCACTTCGGGGTGGGTGCTGGTGCACAGTGTTGCCTTGCAAGCTGCGCGTGCGCGGTTCGATCCCGCGTCACTCCACATATGCCCGGGTAGCCCAACGGAAGAGGCCGCTGGCTCAGAACCAGTGTGTTGCAGGTTCGACTCCTGCTCCGGGTACGTACGCGCCGTCGGCGCGGTTCGGAAGGATGGCCGAGAGGTCGATGGCACCGCCCCGCTAAGGCGGACCGGCGCACCGCCGGCGAGGGTTCGAATCCCTCTCCTTCCGCTTCCTGCCCTTGTAGCTCAGTGGATAGAGCGGCGGCCTACGAAGCCGTGTCGAGCGGAGGTTCGAATCCTCCCAGGGGTACGACATCGGGACGTGGCGCAGCTTGGTAGCGCGCCGCACTGGGGGTGCGGAGGTCGTCGGTTCAAGTCCGGCCGTCCCGACTTCGACCGGGTCGCCGTACGTGGCGGCGACGACTATCGTCTGCCCGACGAGACCGAAAGGATCATGGTGCCCAATCCCACCGAACTGCACAAGGTCAACGCGCTGGTGCAGGGCTTCAAGCCGCAGGCCAAGCGGGAGCTCACCGACGCGCACCGGCGTACCCAGAAGGCGCCGCCGCTCTCCGGCATCTCCCGGACCTACCAGCCGTTCGCCGACGACATCCGCGAGCAGTTGCCGCCGGAGTCGACCCGGGTGCAGTACACCGTCCAGGAGGTCCTCGACGAGGTCGCCACCACCATGGGTCGACTCTTCGACCTCCAGTTCCTCCAGGACACCGGCAACGCCACCGCCAAGGCCGACGTGGTGGTCGACGGGCGGACGCTGGTCCGCCAGGCACCGGTCACCTATCTGCTCTTCCTGGAGAAGCAGCTCGTCGACCTGCGTACCTTCGTCGACGGGCTGGCCACCCTGGACGCGGCGGAGCGGTGGGAGTTCGACCCCGACCGCGGCTGCTACGCGAGTACGCCGAGCCAGACCCAGAAGATGCGCAAGGTGCACCGCAACCACGTCAAGGCCGAGGCGACCGAGAAGCACCCGGCGCAGGTCGAGGTCTACACCGAGGACGTACCGGTGGGCACCTGGACCACGGTGAAGCTCTCCGGCGCCCTGCCGGCCGAACGGGTCAAGGTGCTGCGCGGCCGGGTCGACAAGCTGCTGGAGGCGGTGAAGGTGGCCCGCGAGGAGGCCAACAGCACCACCGTCGAGGACCGCACCGTCGGCGACGAGGTGTTCGGCTACCTGTTCGGGTAGTCTCCCAGGCACCCCCGTGGAGCGGGGGGTGGCGCGAGATGCGCCGAGACTGAGGCTGACCTGTCAGGCTCATCAACGGTGACGGTTCCAGTGGAGGTTCGAGTCCTCCCCTCGGCACTTCGGGCCGAGGTAGCCCAACCGGTAGAGGCAGACCGGCACCGAGCAGGCTGAGACTATCGCTCCAGGCTCAGCACCCCCACCGATCGCCAGATCTACCGACCACGACAACCTCGACGAGATGCTGGTTCGAGTCCAGTCTGCCGCTCTCCCTGCGGCGGTCGCTTAATGGCAAAGCACGTCGACTGCAGACTGATCGTGGAGCTTAAACGCCGCTGGCGTGCGAACGGGTGGAACTTCAGGGCCCCCGGGGTCGGGCATACCCCGGGGGTCCGCCAAACTCTCGGAAGGCGCCGCCCGGCGGCGGGCGACCGGTCTTGAAAACCGGGGTGTCGGCAACGACAGGGGTTCGACTCCTCCGCCTTCCTCCAGCACATGTCTTGCGCCGCTAGCTCAATGGTCAGAGCAACGCACTCTTAATGCGTGGGTTCAGGGTTCAAGTCCCTGGCGGCGTACTGCGGGATAGCGCAGTGGTAGCGCGGCGGTCTCATAAACCGCAGGCCCCGGGTTCGACTCCCGGTCCCGCCCCCGTTCCGGTAGCTCAGTCGGAAGAGCATCGCGTCGACATCGCGAGGGTCGCTGGTTCGAGTCCAGCTCGGAACACGCACGTGGCGCCGTGGACGAGTGGCAAGAGTCGCCAGGCTTTCACCCTGGATTTCGCGGGTTCGAATCCCGTCGGCGCTACTTCGCTCCCGGATGCGCGTGGAGCGATGCCCGGATAGCTCAGTGGTGGCAGCGCCTCGTTCACACCGAGGAGGTCCCTGGTTCGATCCCAGGTCCGGGTACTGGCCGTAAGGCCGCGATGGTGACTGTAGCTCAGCCGGAAGAGCGCCGGACTGTGGATCCGGAGGTCGCTGGGTTCGAGTCCCGCCAGTCACCCCACGCGGGTGCGCCGACGCTGGAGAGTCGGGCCTGTCTGTAGAACAGGTGCTTCGCGCTGAGGAGGTTCGAGTCCTCCCACCCGCACGTCGAGCCCGATCGTCGGGCACCGCCCGGCCTCGTTTCGTCCCCGGTGGGGCGCCCCGCCTGCAAAGCGGGTGATGCGGGTTCGACTCCCGGCGAGGCCTCGATGCCATCCACTGTGGACTCCATGGGCGCGGGCGTTGGCTGCTCGGCCGCCACTCATTCTGGCGGTGTGCTCGGTTCGACACCGGGGCCCATGACTCGCCGGCCGGCGGTGGTGATGACGGGGGAACGCCGGCCGGCGCCCGGCCGCGGTCCAGCGCGGGGACGGGCTCAGGGGCCGAGGCCCGCTCAGGACCGAGGAGTCCGTCCGGCCCACCAGCCGCGTACGCCGAGCACGCCGACCGCGGTGCCGATCGCCAGGGACGCCCCGATCAGCAGCGCGTGCACCCACAGGAAGCTCGTCGGGCTGCCCTGCCCGATCTCCCCGGTCGACCAGGCCCGGGCGTCGTTCCAGATCGCGACGGCGAACCGGGGCCAGATCACCCAGGTCCACACGCCGACCAGGATCAGGAAACCGGCCCAGCGCCGCGACAACACCATGGCAACCCAGTATGCCAGCCGGTACCCGGCCAGCCCTGGCCGGCGACATCGCCCGGGCCGCTGTCACCGCCGGCCGAGGGTTTCACCCGGAGTCGACAGCCGGCCCCGGCGGCCGGTCACCCCCGACCGGCCGCCGGTCCGACCCGGCTGCGCGACCACGTCCCCGACCGGCCGTTGCCCCAGCCCGTCCTGGCACCCCGTGACCGCGATCCGCGTCCCCCGGGTGGTGCCGGCCGGCCGCCCCAGCCCGCCGGCGCCACCCGGTCACCCCCCCGACCCCCCGCCATCCGCACTGTCAGCCCTGGACCGTCGAGGCGAGTCGGCGGCGTACGCCCAGCAGGACGAGGCCGCCGAAGATCATCCCGAAGCCCACCGTGCCCACCAGCGCGAACGACTCGCCGGGCAGCAGGCCGCCGACCGACCGGGCCAGGATGCCGAGCACCATGTAGAGCCCGGCCCAGAGCACCGCACCGACCGCCGCGAAGCTCAGGAAGCGCCGGTACGACATCCGCAGCCCGCCCGCGGCGAGCGGCAGCAGCGCGTTCAGCACCGGCAGGAAGGGCGCCACCATCACCATCCGGCCCCCACCACTGCTGAGAATCCGCTCGGCGGCCGACCAGCGCGCCTCCCCGATCCACGCCCCGGTACGGCTACGCCGCAGCCGCGCGCCGAACCGCCGACCGGCGAAGAAGGTGAGCGACCAGCCGCCGAGACAGCCGCCGATCACCGCCAGGAACGCCCCCAGACTGGCCGGCCGACCGACCCCCACCGCGGCCAGTACCGCGACGTCGCCGGGCACGAGTACGCCGAGCAGCGGAATCGCGTCCAGCAACATGACTCCGCCGAGCACCGCCAGAAAGACTCCCGACGGCAGTTCCCCCACCTGAACCAGCCAGTCCGCCACGTCAGGAACGTTACGGACGGAACGCCACCCGGACATCCGGGTCGAGCCCTGGTAAGCGACGCCGGCAACCCTGACTCGATCTCGGGGTGACTCCGCCGTCCGGCCTACGCCGGAGGTTTGTACGACTCGCGACTTCCGCCCGCACCGAGTACGCAGGGAGGCTACTGTCGGTGACGTACAGGGCACGCCACGCACCGGGCGCGCCGCTAAGGAGACACCCATGGCAACCGGAACCGTCAAGTGGTTCAACTCGGAAAAGGGCTTCGGCTTCATCGAGCAGGACGGCGGAGGGCCGGACGTGTTCGTCCACTACTCCGCGATCGCGTCGTCCGGCTACCGCGAGCTCAACGAGGGGCAGAAGGTCGAGTTCGACGTCACCCAGGGCGAGAAGGGCCCGCAGGCGGCTAACGTGCAGCCGCGCTGACCATCTCGCTACGCGCCGCGCGGGCCGGTGCCGCCGGCTCCGTATCATGCTGCGGCTCGGGCAGGTCGCGGCGCTTGCGCAGCGGGCCGATCAGCAGGATCAGCCCGCTCAGCGCCAGCCCGGCGGTGATCACCCACATCGCCGGGCGGAGGCCGAGCGCCGTACCGAGCGCGCCGCCGAGCACGGCACCGGGCGGCATGGTGCCGAGGTTGACCACCTGCATGGTCACGCTGACCCGGCCGAGTAGCCGGTGCGGCACGTACGCCTGGCGGAAGCCTGCCTTGATCACGTTGCCGGCGACAACTCCGGCGCCGATCACCATCCCGGCCAGCACCAGCAGGCCGAGCCGGGCACCGGGGGCGGTCAGCGGGATCAGTAGCCCGAACGGTTCCGCGCCGAGGGCGCAGAGCAGCAGCGCGCGGGCGCTGCCGAGGCGCCGGGACAGCGCGGTGGCGATGGCGGCGCCGACGACCCCGCCGAGGCTCATCACGGCGACCAGGCCGCCGACCGTACCGGGACCAACCCCGACCTCGCGGACCAGGAAGACGACCAGGATCGCCTGGTAGCCGACCAGGCCGAGGTTGCTGACCGCACCCCAGACGGTGAGCACCCGCAGGTAGGGATCGCGGGCGGTGAACCGTACCCCCTCGGCGATCTGCCGGCCGAGGCACGCCGCCGGATCGACGGCGCGGCGTGGCTCCTGGCGCCGGATCGACAGCAGGCAGGCGGCCGAGCCGAGGAAGCCGAGCACATCCACCAGCAGCGCGGTCGCGGCACCGACCAGGCTGGCGAGTAGGCCGGCCGCACCCGGACCCGCCACCTGGGCCACCGCCTCGGTGCCCTGGAGCTTCGCGTTTCCCTCGGCCAGGTCGGTCCGGTCCAGCAGGGTGGGCAGGTAGACCTGGTACGCGGTCTTGAAGAAGACGCTCACGGTGCCGCCGGCCAGCGCGACGGCCAGCAGGTGCCCGATAGTGAGTACGCCGAGCCAGCCGGCGACCGGCACGCTGGCGAAGAGCAGCGCGGCGACCAGGTCGCAGGTCACCATCACCGGCCGGCAGCGCAGCCGGTCCACCAGGGCACCGGCCGGCAGCCCGACCAGCAGCCAGGGCAGCCACGCGGCGGCGGTCAGCAGCGCCACCTGGAAGGTGCTGGCGCCGAGGGTGGCGACCGCCACCAGCGGCAGCGCCACGCTGGTGACGCTGGCGCCGAAGGTGCTGCCGGCCTGGCCGATCCAGAGCAGCCGGAAGTCCCGTTGCCGCAGCAGGCTCATTTCGTCTCCTCGTCGCCGGCGGGGTCTCAGGTGCCGGTCCGAGCCGGGCGGCCTGGCCGGTTCACGGCTGGGCCGGGATGCCGTAGGCGAAGAAGAAGACCGGCTCGCGGCGCTGCCCGTCGTCGGGAAGCTCGCGGTCGCCCCACCGGGACAGCAGGGCGAGCAGTTCGGCCTCGAACTCGGCCAGTTCGGCCGGGGTGAGCCGCAGCCAGCGGTCGGTGGAGAACGGCGCCTCCGCCCAGGCGGCCCGCTGCTCCTCAGCGGCGGCGTGCCAGTCCCGGACCAGGCCGACCTGGCGGTCCAGGTTCAGCGAGACGGCGGCCTGCTGCACGGCCTCGCTGGCCGGGTCGTCGGCGAAGTCGGCGCTGGACCAGCGCAGTCCGGCCGAGACCAGCCGCCACCACCGCTCCCGGCGGTCCCGGGCGAGTTCCGGTGCCTCCTCGACCAGGTCAGCGGCGGCGAGCACCTTCAGGTGGTGGCTGACGTTCGCCACCGCCTGCCCGGTGCGCTCGGCCAGCGAGCTGACCGTGGCCGGGCCGTAGACCTTGAGCACGTCCATCAGGCGGCGGCGCAGCGGGTGGGACATGGCGGCCAGCACCCGGGAGTCGGTGACCTGGCGTACCTCTCTGTTCATGCGGCCAGACTGACATATACAAGAAGAGTTGCGCAAGAACTGTTGTGCAATATCGGCATCGACGGTCGGCAGTTTTGGCTGAGAGCTGAAGTGCTCGCACGCCTCCGTGCGGAGATCTAGCGTGACGCTATGGAGAAGCTCGCCCTGGTTGTCGGCGCCACCGGCCAGGTCGGCCGGGCCGCGGTCCGTGCCCTGGTCGCCGACGGCTGGCACGTCCGGGCCGCCGCCCGAGGCCTGCGGGCCGGAGCACCCTGGCCGCTGGACTGGAACGTCGAGCTGGTCCCGCTGGACCGTGCGGACGACGCCGGGCTGGCGGTCGCGGTCGGCGACGGCTGCGACGTCCTGGTCGACACCGTCGCGTACGACGCCCGGCACGCCCGCCAACTGCTCCGGCTCGCCGACCGGATCGGTTCGGCCGTGGTCGTCTCCACCGCCGGGGTCTACCTGGACGACGCCGGCCGGGGATTCGGCGCCGAAGGGGTCCGGTTCCCGGTGCCGATCGCCGAGACCCAGCCGACCGTCGCACCGCTCGACCCGGACGCGGCGGCGGGCGGCGACACGTACGTGGCCGGCAAGGCGGCCCTGGAGCGCGAGCTGCTCGCCGCCGGAGCGGTGCTGCCGACCACCCTGCTACGGGCCGGCGCGATCCACGGGCCGCACACCGTGCACCCGCGTGAGTGGCACTTCGTCAAACGCGCGCTGGACAACCGGCCGGTACGGGTGCTGGCGTACGCCGGGCAGAGCCGGTTCCATCCGGTCTCCACGGCCAACCTCGCCGAGTTGATCCGGCTCTCCGCCGCCGAGCCCGGGGCCCGGGTGCTCAACGCCGGCGACCCGGAGCCGCCGACCGTACGCGAGATCGGCGCCGCCGTGCACGCGGTGCTGGACCACGGTGCGGAGGACGTGCTGATCGACGGCCCCTCGCCGGCACCACCGGTCGGCGAGACGCCGTGGTCGACGCCGTACCCGGTGGTGCTGGACATGAGCCTGGCGGAACGCCAGCTCGGCTACCGCCCGGTGACCAGCTATCTCGACTCGCTGCCGGAGACCGTACGGTGGCTGGTGGACGCCGCGCACGGCCGGGACTGGCGGACCGTCTTCCCCGATCTCGCGCAGAACTACCGCACCGACTACTTCGACTACCTCGCCGAGGACGCCTGGCTGCGCCGCCGCACGGCCGGCTGACCGGGCCGCCGGGACGTCGCACCGGAGGTGGGGAGGGTGCTCAGGTCGCGGTGAGTTTGGCGGCCAGCTCCCCGATCCGGTCGCCGAACGCCGCCCGCAGCGCGGCCGCCGCGTCGTCGAGGTCCTTCGAGCCCAGCCCGTTGAGCACGCCGTCGATGATCTGCTGCTCGTTGACCCAGTCCTTGCCGAGCATGCTCATCTGGTTGGCCTTGACCTCGGTCAGCATCCCCTCGATGGTGTAGAAGTGCTGCCGGATGTCGGTACGGCCGCTGCCGTCCGGCTTCTGCGCGCCCTGCCACAGCAGGTAGTTGTTGTCCTTGGCGAACTTGAGCAGTTGCTCCTGCTCCTGATCGGACAGTGCCGGCATGATGTTCTCCCCTCCGGACGATGCGGCGACGTCGCGCCGGAACTGGTTCATGTTGAAGCTCGGGTCCGTCTTGACACTCGGGTGTCCGTAGCCGGCCGGCTGGTGCTCCTTGTGGCCGGCGATCCCCCAGCCGGTACGGTCGCGCAGCGCCCGTACGCCGCGCACGTAGGAGTCGTACTGCCGGTCGGTCCAGGGCTCGCCGAGGGCGTGCTGCGCCTCGATGCCGATCAGGCCGGAGTTGCCGACCCCCTTGAACGGTCCGGCCCAGCCGACCCGGACGTGGTTGCACCGGCCGGAGGCGATCACGTGCCAGTGCCCGGTGCGCGAGAGGTAGAGCTGGGCTATCGGTGGTGGCGCGGTCGCGGAACCGTTGAGCAGGACATAGATCTCGCCGGCGTCGGTGGAGCGCAGTGAGCCGCGGGTCTCGTGGCACATGATCCCGTGTGGATCGAAGGATGTGGAGCCGCGACTCCGCCAACCGCCGACCTCGTGCACGGTGAGACCGGCGGACCGGAGCACGTCGGCGAGCCAGAGCAGTCGCATCGATCAGCCCTCCTTACTCGGAGGTAGGGGTTCACTACTGACCGTATCTGCGACGATGGCCCGAGTCCAGTCGTCCAAGCTGCCAATATGAGCAAAAGCAATGGTCAACCGACCCGAGGTCGGGAAAGGACGGCCAGCCGGCCGCCAGCCTCAGAAGGCCAGGCACTCACACTCCGTCATCAGCGCACGGACGTTACGCACGTACTGCGGGTTGGGGATCTTCAGCCCGTCGTCGGTCACCACCGCGCCCGGCCCGAAGTTGTACGCCGAGATCACCGCGTTCAGCAGGCAGGAGTTGAGTTCGGTGGTGCAGTTGTCGGCGGATACCCCGTAGTCGCTCTCGAAGAAGGCGTCGCCGATGTACTTGATCAGCCAGGCCAGGTAGTTCGCCCCGAGGGTGGCGTTGTCCCGGTAGGCGTCGATGTCGTACGACTGGTCGAAGCGCTGGTTGACGAAGGCCGCGGTGTCCGGCATGACCTGCATCAGCCCCACCCCGCCGTCGCAGGCGATGATGTTCGACTGCCAGCCGCTCTCCTGCCAGGCGGTCGCCTTGACCAGGTCGACCGGCACCCGGATGCTCGGCGCCGAACTCGGCCAGTAGGTCCGGCCGGCCGCCTCGGTCAGGGCCTGCTTGACCTGGGCCCGGCTGGCCTGGGTGCCCTCGTAGCGCGGCTTGGTGCAGCCGGTCTCGGGCTTCGGCGGCGGCGGGGGCAGCTTCGTCTCGGTCGGCGGCTTGGGGACCTTCCGCGGCCCCGGCTTCTTGCTCGCGGTGCGGCTCGGAGTCGCCGACGGGGTCGGCCGGGCGCCGAGCCCCGCCACGGCCGGCGGCTCCGGCTCGGTCGTCGGCTCGCCGGCTGCGACCGGGTCGGCGGCGACGGACGGGTCGGTCTCCGCCCCGACCGTGGTCGTGCTCCCCTCGCCCCCCGGCTCGCCGTTGGCGCAACCGACCACGGTGGCGAGCGCCAGGACCACCGCCCCCGACACCAGGCCGGTCCTGCGTAGCCACTCGGTCATCGAGTCCCCCCAAGATCTCCCGGCGCACCATAACAGGCACGCCGACACCTCAGGGGGCCTCGACCGGCCGGCTGGCCGGGGCCGCCTCCTCGACGGCCGGCGTCCCGGCCCGCTCCGCCGGCAGACCCGTCCCGCTCATCGACGGCCCGGCGTCGCCCGCCGACGGCCCGGCGTCGCCCGCCGACGACCCGGCGTCGCCCGCCGACGGCCGGGGCCGGTTTGCCGTGGCCGGACCGGGCTGAACCCCGGCGGCGCGTACCGCGCGGTCCCGGGTCGCCCAGGCGACCATGAAGACCGCGGTCCAGAGCACCCCGAGCAGCATCGAGGTGACCGTCTCGCTGGCCGAACTCCAGCCGACGTAGAGCCGGGCCGCGCCGATGGTCACCACCCCGACCGCCGCCACCGTCCAGGCCGCCACCGCCATCGGCCAGCGGCTCTGCCGGGCCAGCAGCCAGGCCAGCGTGCAGAGGCTGGCCGCGACCACCGCGTTCTGGGCCGGCAGCAGCCGTACCGGTGCGCCGCTGGTCGGCCCGGTGACGTCGGTCACCAGGACCAGCACCAGCAGCGGTACGAAGGCGCCGACCGTACCGAGCACGCTGAGCAGGTCGACCCGCCACGGCCGGGTACGCCAGCCGACCACCGCGGCGACCAGCGCCACCACCAGGATCAGCACCGGACCGCGCAGCGCGCCGATCGCCGCGTGCGCCAGCTCGGCCACCCCCTCGGTACGCCGGGACGCGAACCACTCCGCTATCGCGCTGTCGACCACCGACAGCCCGCTGTGCGTGACCACCAGGTCGAGCAGCCAGGCCAGGATGAGCCCGGTCACGAAGAGCAGCGCCAACCCGGCGACCAGGTTGGCCAGCAGCGTCCAGCCCGGCCCGATGTGCATCGACAGCAGGAAGAACAGCACCCCGTACCGCCGGGCGAGCCAGCGCAGCGGCGGCCGGGCGACCGCCCGGGACAGCAGCGACCGCACCGGGTCGGGGTTCCGGCCGAGCCAGCGGCCGACCAGCACGATGGCCACGATGAAGACGATCAGCAGCAGCACGGCGCCGGTCGCCTTGCCCAGGTAGTGGGATACGGTCTCGTACGACTCCCCGGCCAGATAGCCGGCCAGCACCGAACCGCCGACCCAGGTCACCACCCCGGCCAGGTTCCACGGCGCGAACCGCCGGTACGGCATCCCGGCACTGCCGGCCAGCCGGGGCACCAGGGTCCGGGCGAAGGCCACCCAGCGGGCGGCGAACACCCCACGCCCGCCCAGCCGGGCCAGCATCGCGTCGGCCTTCGCCCAGCGCTGCGCCCCGACCCGGCTCCCCCACCGGCCGGCCCGCAGCCGGGGGCCGTGCCGCCGGCCGCTGCGGAAGGCCAGCGCGTCGCCGAGCACCGCTGCGACAATCATCACCACCAGTGCCGGGCCGAGCCGCAGCATCCCGGCGTACGCGAGGAAGCCGACCAGCAGCAGGGTCGCCTCGGCCGGCATCACCAGGCCGACGATCACCGCCGTCTCGGTAGCCACCAGCAGCGCTGCGGCCAGGTAGACCAGCACCGGTGGCAACTCCCGCACCACCGTCAACACATCCTGCACGGCGACCCCCCGAACACCCCGGCCAGCATGCCAGCCGCGTGGTGTGATGGCACAGCGATTCCCGCCGAGAGCGGGGTTACCTCAGGGGGAACCCGGACGCCGGCCCGGATCGCGCAGGCGAGAGGATGGAGGGCATGCAGACCCGCGGGGACCTTCGTAACGTCGCAATCATCGCCCACGTCGACCACGGCAAGACCACCCTGGTCGACGCCATGCTGCGGCAGTCCGGCGCGTTCTCCGCCCGGGCCGAGCCGACCGACCGGGTGATGGACTCCATGGACCTGGAGCGGGAGAAGGGCATCACCATCCTGGCCAAGAACACCGCCGTGCGCTACCTGCCGGCGGACGGTTCCGACCCGGTCACCATCAACATCATCGACACCCCGGGGCACGCGGACTTCGGCGGCGAGGTGGAACGCGGGCTGACCATGGTCGACGGGGTGCTGCTGCTGGTGGACGCCAGCGAGGGCCCGCTGCCGCAGACCCGGTTCGTGCTCCGCAAGGCGCTGCAGGCCCGGCTGCCGATCATCCTCGTGATCAACAAGGTGGACCGGCCGGACGCCCGGATCAAGGAGGTGGTCGACGACACGTACGAACTCTTCCTGGACCTGGACGCGGACGCCGAGCAGATCGACTTCCCGATCATCTACGCCTGCGCCCGGGACGGCGTCGCCTCGCTGACCCAGCCCCCCGGCGGCACCGTGCCGGCCGACAGCAGCTCGCTGGAGCCGCTCTTCCGCAGCCTGCTCGACACCATCCCGCCGCCGGCCTTCGACGAGGCCGCGCCGTTGCAGGCGCACGTGACCAACCTGGACGCCTCGCCGTTCCTCGGCCGGCTGGCGCTGTGCCGGGTCCGTCAGGGCACCATCACCAAGGGCGAGACGGTGGCCTGGTGCCGCACCGACGGCACCGTCGAGCGGGTCCGGGTCTCCGAACTGCTGATGACCGAGGGACTGGAGCGCAAGCCGGCCACCTCGGCCGGGCCGGGCGACATCATCGCGGTCGCCGGCATCCCGGAGATCATGATCGGCGAGACCCTGGCCGACCTGGAGGACCCCCGGCCGCTGCCGCTGATCACCGTCGACGAGCCGGCGATCTCGATGACCATCGGCACCAACACCTCGCCGCTGGTCGGCCGGGTCAAGGGTGCCAAGGTCACCGCCCGGATGGTCAAGGACCGGTTGGACCGGGAGCTGATCGGCAACGTCTCGCTGCGGGTCCTCCCGACCGACCGGCCGGACGCCTGGGAGGTGCAGGGCCGGGGCGAGCTGGCGCTGGCCATCCTGGTCGAGCAGATGCGCCGGGAGTCGTACGAGCTGACCGTCGGCAAGCCGCAGGTGGTGACCCGGGAGATCGACGGCAAGACCTGCGAGCCGGTGGAGCGGCTCACCATCGACGCCCCGGAGGAATACCTCGGCGCCATCACGCAGTTGCTGGCCACCCGCAAGGGCCGGATGGAGCAGCTCGTCAACCACGGCACCGGCTGGATCCGGATGGAGTGGCTGGTCCCGGCCCGGGGTCTGATCGGCTTCCGCACCGAGTTCCTCACCGACACCCGGGGCACCGGCATCCTGCACCACGTCTTCGAGTCGTACGAGCCGTGGTTCGGCGAGCTGCGTACCCGGAACACCGGGTCGCTGGTCGCCGACCGGTCCGGGGTGGCGACCGCGTTCGCGATGCTCAACCTCCAGGAGCGCGGCACCCTCTTCGTCGAGCCGTCCACCGAGGTGTACGAGGGCATGCTGGTCGGTGAGAACTCCCGCTCCGACGACATGGACGTCAACATCACCAAGGAGAAGAAGCTCACCAACATGCGCTCCTCGACGAGCGAGGAGACCGAGAAGCTGATCCCGCCGCGCAAGCTCTCCCTGGAGCAAGCCCTGGAGTTCTGCCGCGAGGACGAGTGCGTCGAGGTCACCCCGGTGGCGATCCGGCTGCGCAAGGTGGTACTGGACGCACCGTCCCGGGCCCGGGCCGCCGCCCGGCGCAAGCACGCCGGCTGAGTCCGGTCGTACGCTGCGCAGATGCTCTGGGACGCACTCGAGGCCGAGCTGGCGGCCGTCGCCGGCAGCGTCTCGGTCTACGCGGGTCGGCTCGGCCGCCGGCCCGCGTACACCCGGCTGCCGGACACCCCGCACTACGCGGCCAGCACCATGAAGGTGGCGGTGCTGGCCGCCCTGCACCGGGCCGCCGGGGCCGGTGCGGTGGAGCTGGACGCGCCGGTGCCGGTGGTCAACGAGTTCGACTCGGCCCGGCCGGGCGCGGGCCGGTTCTGCTGCGCGGCCGACTACGACAACGACGAGGCGGTCTGGGCCCGGCTCGGCGGCACCGCGCCGCTGGGCTGGCTCGCCGAACGGATGATCGTCCGGTCCAGCAACCTCGCCACCAACCTGGTGCTCGGGCACGTCGGGCTGCCCGCCGTCGCCCAGGTGTGGGCCGACAGCGGTGCCCGGCACAGCCGCACCCAGCGGGGCATCGAGGACTTCGCCGCCCGGGACGCCGGACTGGACAACCAGGTCACCGCCGCCGACCTGGCCGGGCTGCTCGGCGCGATCGCCCGGTCCCGACTGGCCTCCCCCGGCACCTGCGCGGCGATGCTGGACGTGCTGCTCGCGCAGGAGCGCGGGGAGGACCTGGCCGCCGGGCTGCCGCCGGGCACCCGGATCGCGCACAAGAACGGCTGGGTACGCGGCGTCCGGCACGGTGCCGGCGTGGTCTTCCCGGACGACGCGCCCCCGTACACCGTGGTGGTCTGCACCACCGTGCCGCCGGCCGGCGACACCGGCCCGGCCGGCGACGACCGGGACGAGCGGGCCCGTCGGCTCATCGCCCGGGTCTCGGCCCTGGTCTGGGCCGCCCGGCACCGTCTGGGGACCGTCGGCTGACCCGACGGCCGATATGGTGCCTGCATGTCGATCGCCTCGGTTCGCACCCACCGGCTCTCCGCTCCGCTGCACACCCCGTTCGTGACCGCACTGCGCCGTACCTCCACAGTAGAGACCCTCGTGGTGGAGGTGGTCGACGCCGACGGGCGGTCCGGGTTCGGCGAGGCACCCCAGGTGTGGCGGGTGACCGGGGCGTCGATCGGCGGCGCACGGGCCTGTGTCGAGGAGGTGTTCGCCCCGCTGCTGACCCGGCGTGACCCGGACGACCTGGTGGCCAGGTGCGCGGAGGTACGGCGGGCGGTGGTCGGCAACGAGGCGGCGAAGGCGGCGGTGGACGTGGCGCTGCACGACCTGGCGGCCCGGCGGCTCGGCGTACCGCTGGTGCGGCTGCTCGGCGGGACGTCCCGGCGGGTCGCCACCGACGTCACGCTGTCGGCCGGGGACGCGGTCGAGTTGGCCGGGGCGGCGAAGCAGCGGGTCGCCGACGGTTTCGACGTACTCAAGGTGAAGGTCGGCACGGACGCGGCGGGTGACCTGGCCCGGATCCGGGCGGTACGCGCCGCCGCCGGCCCGCAGACCCGGATCCGACTCGACGCCAACCAGGGCTGGACGCCCCGGGAGGCGGTCCGGGTGATCCGCGGTGTCTCCGACGCCGGGCTCGACGTGGAGCTGGTGGAGCAGCCGGTGCACGCCCGGGACATCGCCGGACTGGCCTGGGTGGCCGAGCGGGTGGACGTGCCGATCCTGGCCGACGAGTCGGTCTACGGGCTGCGCGACCTGGTCGAGGTGATCCAGCGGCGGGCCGCCGACATGGTGAACGTGAAACTGGCCAAGTGCGGTGGGCTGGGGCCGGCCCGGACGCTGCTGGAACTGGCCGCCGAGCACGGCCTCGGCACCCTGGTCGGCTCGATGATGGAGAGTCAGATCGGGCTCGGCGCGGCCGCCAGCCTGGTCGCCGCCTACGGCACCAGCGCCGTGTCGGACCTGGACGCCGCCTGGTGGCTGGCCTGGTCTCCGGTGCAGGGTGGCATCCGGTACGAGAACGCCACCGTGGTGTTGCCCGACGCTCCCGGTCTCGGCATCGCCGGCCTGCACCGTACGCCGCCGCCGACGCCCTGACGCCGCCCATCCCCGTCGCCCCGCCGGTCCCGGCCGCACCGCACCACTATGAAGGCAACATTCAGCCGCCTGTTGCAGTACGGCGCTAATTTTCATATGGTTTCGGGCGAGAGCGGGCGAGGACGGGTGGTACTGACATGGTGCTGCGCGCGGGGCGCGAGGCCGTTGTCCGGGTCGGCGTCGCCACCCTGTGGGCTGGCCCTGAGGCCGTCCGCCCGGTGGACGCACCGGCCCTGTCCCGCCGGACCGACATCGCCGGCTGGATCTCCGGGATGACCGTCGACCAGCGGGACGGCGACTGCGTGCTCAGTCAGCTCCTGCTCGGCGAGCGGGTGCTGGTCGAGGAGGTCCGCCCGGACGGTTGGGTCCGGGTCGTCGCGGTGGAGCAGCCGGCGGCCAGGCTCGACCCCCGGGGCTATCCGGGCTGGCTCCCGCTCGAACAGCTCGTCGAGCCCGTCGAGCCGGCACCGGCACCGCCGGACCTGGTCGTCGCGGCGACGGTCACCCGGCTACACGACGCCCCGTCCGGCGCGGTGGTGCTGCCCGGCGTGATCCTGGGTACCCGGCTGACCAGCGCGGGTCCGGCCCGCGCCGGTTGGCGCCCGGTCCGGGTCCCCGACCACGGGCAGCCGCTCTGGGCGCCCGACAGCCATCTCGCCCCGGCACCGATCCGGCCACCCAGCCCGACCGAGGTACTCGCGGTGGCCAGTCGACTGCGGGACGTGGTCTATCTCTGGGGCGGCGTCTCGGCGTACGGCATCGACTGCTCCGGCCTGGTGTACCTGGCCTGGCGGCGCTTCGGCGTACGCCTGCCCCGGGACGCCGACGACCAGGTCGCGGCGACGGCTCCGGTGCCGCTCGGCGCGGAACGCCCGGGCGACCTCTACTTCTTCGCCCGGCCCGGCCGGCCGGTCCACCACATCGGCATCGTCACCGCCCGCCCCGGGCCGGACGGCGACCGGCGGATGCTGCACGCCTGCTACACCAAGCGACGGGTCCTGGAGGAACCGATGCCCGCCGACCGGGCCGCGACCCTGGTCGGCGCGCATCGGGTCACCGAACCCTTTCCCACCTGAGGCACCTCGGCCCCGCCCTCCCCCTGGCCACCCCGGCCCAGGGGGAGGTGGAGAGGGTTCGCTCCCTGACCCGCCGCTCCGGCGCTTAGCTCAGGCGACCGGCACCTTCTCGGCTGTCCGGCGGTCCCGGCTGGACTTGATCAGGCTGGCCACGGTGGCGATCGCCAGCGTACCCAGGATGATGGTGAGGGAGAGCCAGATCGGGATGTGCGGCGCCCAACTGATGTGCTCGCCATTGTTGAGGAACGGCAGGTTGTTGCCGGCCAACGCCTCCAGCACCAGCTTGACGCCGATGAAGCCGAGCACCACGGCGAGCCCGATGTTGAGGTAGACCAGTCGGTCGAGCAGCCCGCCGAGCAGGAAGTAGAGCTGCCGCAGCCCCATCAGCGCGAAGACGTTGGCGGTGAAGACGAGGTAGGGCTCCTGGGTGATCCCGAAGATCGCCGGGATGGAGTCGAGCGCGAAGACCAGGTCGGTGGTGCCGATCGCGATCAGCACGATCAGCATCGGGGTGAAGAGCCGGCGGCCGTTCTCCTGGATGGTGAGCCGAGCGCCGGAGAAGTCCCGGGAGACCGGCAGGGCCCGCCGGCTCCAGCGGATCAGGATGTTCTCCTTGAAGTCGTCCTCGGTCGGCTCACCCTGGCGGAAGAAGTTGATCGCCGTGTAGATGAGGAAGGCACCGAAGATGTAGAAGACCCAGGAGAACTGGTTGATCAGGGCCGCGCCGGCCGCGATGAAGCCACCCCGCATCACCAGCGCCAGCACGATGCCGATCAGCAGCACCTTCTGCTGGTACTGCCGGGGCACGCCGAACCTGGACATGATGATCACGAAGACGAAGAGGTTGTCCACCGAGAGGCTGTACTCGGTGAGCCAGCCGGTGTAGAACTCCCCGGCCACGGTGCCGTTGGTAGTCAGGGCCAGACCGACCCCGAAGACGATCGCGAGGCCGACGTAGAAGCCGACCCAGAGGCCGGACTCCCGCAGACTCGGCTCGTGCGGTCGTCGACCGATGATCAAGAGATCAAGTAGCAGGATCGCCGTCAGTACGACTAGCGAGACGACCCACACCCAGGCGGACACGTTCAAGGCACTCCTCCGGCAGGCACGCGGCACCGCCGTCAGCACGCGGATGACGCGCGTCAGGCGGTGTAGACGGTGGTGACTGTCGGAGGTCTCTTCCGCCATCGCCACGCGGAGACGCCGCGGCGACAACCTACGGTGCCGGGTCCTCGTACCGGTCTACCGGCCGACGACCGTGTTGACGACACCGTCGCGAAGGAATACTCCCCTCCTACAGCGCCATTGTTCACCATTCCCCGCCCGTCGCGCATCTCCCCCTGTCGGGGCGCCTGGCTCACCACCGGTAAATCATCCTAGGAACCTAGGTGCACTGCCGGGGCAGCAACGGGTCGGCGAGGGACCAACCCGCCGCCAGCAACCCGTCGCAGGCCAGCATCGCCGTCCGCAGCCGGTCCGGAAGCGGACCGGTGAGTTCGATCACGGGTACCCCGGAATCGGCCAACACCGCCCGAAACCGCTCGGTCATCCAGCCGCGCAGGTGCGCACCGTCCCGCAGGCCGTCGTCGGTGAACGGCACCCCGTGGTGGTCGGTCAGCAGATAGAGATCGGGTCGACGGGCGGCGGCCCGGACCCGGGGTGAGGTCGAGCCGAGATACCGCTCCTCCCAGACCGCGGTGGCCCGGGCGTCGGTGTCGCAGATCAGCAGCGGCCCACTGCGCCGGGCCGCGGCGTCCTCGGCGGCCTGCTGCTCCCGGACCACCGTCTCGAAGTCGGCCCGGTCCCAGACCACGTCGAAGACCGTCGCATCAGGTTCGGTACTCCGCAGCCGGGCCAGCTTGGCGGCGGTGAGTTCCCGGCCGTACTCCGGTACCCAGCAGGTGCGGTAGTGCCGGGCCAGCGCCTCGGCGACCGTGGTGGTCCCGGTGGACTCGGCGCCCACCACCACGACCCGGCGGACGAACCAGGCCCGAACCGGCGGGCTGAGCATCGCCCAGTGCGCCACCGGATCCGCCCGGACGGCCGTGCCGGAGACCGGTACGGCGGCCCGGGCCGGATCGACGGGTACGTCCACCGCATCGAACCGGCGGGCCAGCTCCGCGCCGTACGCCTCGGAGGAGAAGACCGCGTCGACCCGGGCCGGTCCGACCGCCGCCCGGAACACCGCGCAGTGCGCGTCCCAGGCGGCCGGATCGGCGTAGTCGACCGGATGATCGTCGTACCGGCCGACGAACCGGACGTGCCGGTCGGCGGCGTGCGCCTCACGCAACCAGTCCAGCCGCAGCTCCAGCGGGATCGACTCCCGCCGGGACGGCGCCACCACCACGGTGACGGCGGCGCACCGCCGGGCCGCCTCGGCGATCAGCGCGTGGTGCCCGGCGTGCGGCGGATAGAACTTCCCCACCACCAGCCCGTGCCCGAACTCCGGCCGGCCCGCGACCTCCTGTCCTGGGTCCGCCGCCGCCACCGGATCCGCCGCCTCCGCGGCCCGCCCGGCGCGGGCGACTGCCGGGAAGGTGCCGGTGTTCCGCGCGGTCGCCCGGGCCGTCCGGCCGGGCCGCGGGGCGGCGGAAGGGTTGCCGGTGTCCCGCACGGTCACGGGGTGGCGGGGGCCGGGCCGGGCGCCACCGGCCGGGCGGCGACGGCCGAGAGCCGGCGCAGGTCGGCCCGCCAGTTCCGCAGCCCGAGTACGCAGAGCCCGAGGAAGACCACGTACAGCCCGGCGGTGAGGTAGAGCCCCTTGTAGGCGTAGAGCGGGATGTAGACGAGGTCAGCGGTGATCCAGATCCACCAGCTCTCCACCCGCTTGCGGCACTGGCCGTACGTCGCCATCAGGGAGAGCGCGGTGGTCACCGCGTCCGGCAGCGGCACGGTCGAGTCGGTCGCCCGGTCCAGCAGCAGCCAGAGCAGCAGCGTCAGTACCGCGCCCGCGCCGACCAGCACCGTCCACTCCCGACGGTCGGTCCGGCCGACCACCAGCCGGCTCCGCTGCGCACCGCCGAACAGCCACGCCCACCAGCCGTACAGGCCGAGTCCGACGTAGACGATCTGGAGACCGGCGTCGGCGTACAGGCCGGCGGTCCAGAAGAGCACCATCAGCAGCAGCACGTTGGCGATGCCGACGGGCCAGTTCCACATCTTCTGCCGGGCCAGCAGCCAGACGTTGAGTACCCCGGTCGCGAAGCCGAGCAGTTCGGCCCGGCTGGTCGGCGTCCCCGCCACGGTGAACGCCGCACCGGTCAGCCAGTCGAGCATGCCGCACCTCCCGCAAGATCCTCTGGAGTTCCTACCGTAGGTACCGGCGGGCGGAACGGGTATACCCCGATCGACCGGCCCGGGCCCGTCCGTGCCATTCTGCGATCATGGTGCTGGAGGTTGCCCTGATCGACGTGCTGGCCGGTCAGGAGGAGGCGTTCGCCGAGGCGTACGCCAAGGGTCACGCGACCCTCGCCGGCACCCCCGGATGCCGGTCGGTCCGGATGACCCGGGGGATCGAGTCGCCGTCCCGGTTCGTGCTGCTGGTCGAGTGGGACTCGGTCCAGGCCCACCTGGAGAACTTCCGGGCCACCGACCGGTACACCACCTGGCGCTCCCTGATCGGCCCCTATTTCGCGGCCCCGCCGGTGGTCGAGCACTTCACCGACGTACCGCCGCCGGCCTGACCGCCGACCCGGCGAAACTGTCGTACGCCGTCGCTAGCGTGCCGGGGAGACAACGGCTCCCCGGAAGGCGGCGGGATGTATCGACAGGGCGACGTGCTGGTCGAGGCGATCGACCCGGCGACGCTGCCGGGCGGGCTCGTCCGGGCCGGGCGTGACGGCCGGGGCCGACTGGTCCTGGCTCGCGGCGAGGCGACCGGGCACGCCCACGTCGTGACCGGGTCCGGGCTCACCGCCTGGGCCCTGCCTGACCAGGTCGAGCCGGCGTTCCTGGTGATCGAGGGCTACGGCCGGCTCGGCCACGAGGAGCACGGCCCGATCGCTCTGCCGGCCGGCACCTACCGGGTGGTGCGGCAGCGGGAATACCTGCCCGGTAGCTGGCGACCGGTGGCGGACTGATGGACACCGACGCCCCGCACCGGGATCGGCCCGCTGCCGTGCCCATCCTGAGCTCGGTTGGCGCCGACGAGCGGGCCGACGGGGAGGCGGCCCGGCTCGCCCGGATCGCCGACACCTGGCTCGCCCGTGGGCTGGCCACCGGGCCGGCCGATCGCCCGGTGGCCGAGGCCGCCGTCCGGCGGGCCTACCTGGCGGCCGGACTCGCACCGCCCCGGCAGGTGTTCTGGCTCCCGTCCCCGCGCGCCGGCGCGCTGGCCGCCGCCCTGTTGACCGGGGCGGCCCCGTCGACCGATCCGAATACCGGCACCGCCGGCCCCGGCGGGTTCGGGGCCGCCGGGTCCGGCGGGTTCCGGTCCGGCGGGTCCGGGTCCGACGGGTCCAGGTCCGGCGGGTCGGCGTCGGCATCCTCCGCGGCGCCCGGCGGCGGCCCGGCCGGCTACGACCAGGGCGGCGGTGAGCTGGCCGAGGCGGTCGCCGAGGTGCTGGCGGCGTTGCGGGCGCAGGGCGGCGAGCCCGGGGTGACCGATCCCGGCCAGCCGCTCCGGGCCGCCCTGCGCACCGCGCCGTGGGCAACGGCGCGGGCCGCCGCCGTCGAGCGGCTCGGCCCGGCCGGCTGGGCCGCACACTGGGCGGCCGGCGGGCGCCGCACCTGGCACCTGATCACCGACCGCATCGTCACCCCGCTGCGCAACCAGCTCGGCGCAGACCTGACGGCGCAGGTCGACGACGCGTTCACCCGGCGGGCCCGGGCCGGGCTACTCGACGCGGTGCCGGGCCAGCACGACGCGGCCTGGCTGGCCGCTTTCGACGGCGAGCCGGGGCTGGCCGGTCTCGCCGGGGTCGCCACCGCCGCCGGCTGGTGGTGGCCGTACGAACGGCTGGTCATCCTCACCGAGCGGCCGACCCGGCTGCACCGGGACAATCTCGGTCGGCTGCATCAGGACGACGGTCCGGCACTGGCCTATCCGGACGGGTTCGGGCTGCACGCCTGGCGGGGGATGCCGATCCCGGCCGATGTCGCCGCCGAGCTGCCGACGCTGACCGTGGAACGGATCCGGGTGGAGCGCAACGCCGAGGTCCGCCGGGTGATGCTGGAGCACTTCGGCTATGACCGCTACCTGCGGGAGAGCCGGGCCACGGCGCTGCACCGCGACGAGTACGGCGTGCTCTGGCGGCTCGACCTGCCGCGGGACGAGCCACTGGTGATGGTGGAGGTGGTCAACGCCACCCCGGAGCCGGACGGCACCCGGCGCACGTACTGGTTGCGGGTGCCGCCGGACACGCGTACCGCGCGGGCCGGTGTGGCCTGGACATTCGGGGTGGAGCCGGAGCGGTATGCGCCGCTGGTGCAGACCTGACGCAGCCCGGCCGCCCCTCGGGTTCAGCCCAGCGCCGCGGACGGTACGCCCCAGCGGGCCGGGATCCGTTCCAGCACTCCTGATGCGAAGACCTCGTACAGCGGCAGGGTTCGCAGGTGGACGTAGCCGATGTGGCAGTCGCAGGCGGTGTTCGGGCACGGCCGGGGCCGCAACGCGGCGCGGTACGACCCGTCGTAGAGGTTGCCCAGCGGTGTCTCCACGAAGTGGCAGCGTCGCACGGAGCCGTCGCCACGCACTGAGATCACCGTCTCGCCGGCCCGGCAGGACGCACCGGCCGACGGATGCGGCCGCACGCTGTAGCCGAAGAGCGGGTCGAGCCCGGTCCAGGCCGCCTCCTCGGCGGCGCTGTAGGAGTACCCCTCGGCCGCGTTCACCCAGAGGTAGACGTCGGCTGGGAGCGCCGCCCGGACCGCCGCCGCCTCGGCGAGCTGCTCCGGCAGCCCGACCACACCGACCGAGTACCGCACACCCAGCTCGGTGAGCCGGGTGCAGCGGTCGAGGAACGTCTCCCGGCGTACCTGTCCGGGGTGGTAGGTGGCCCAGAGCGCGACCGTACGCCGGTCGGCGGCGGCCAGCCAGTCCAGCCGGCAGGCCAGGTTGGTCTGGATCGCCACCCGGTCCAGGTGCGGCAGCCGGGAGAGTGTCACCAGCGCCTCCCGGTACCAGGACCGGGACAGTCCCTCGCCCCACGGCGTGAAGAGCACCGACAGGCGGTCGTCGTCGGGGTTGCGGGTCGCCCAGTCGACGAACCGGCCCAGCGCGGCCCGATCGGCGGCGAGTTGGGCCGGGCTGTCCCGGCGCTTCGCGAACGGGCAGTAGGGGCAGTCGTAGTTGCAGCTCGCCAGCGGGCCGCGGTAGAGCACCGAGAGGTTCATCGGAGCGCGTACTCGGCCATCGCCCGGCGGACCGGGCCGGAGACCAGCCACGGCCCGATCGCGTCGGAGCGTTCCAGCCCGGCCTCGGTCAGCGCGGTCCGGCCGTGCACCGAGGTCAGCCAGCCGCGCTCGGCGAGCCGGTCGAGCTGCGGAAAGTCGTCGTCGACCCGGCTGCCGAACCGGTCGAGATAGCCGGCCGGATCGAACCCCTCCGCCCGGAGCAGGGACTTGACCAGCCAACGGCGCCGCTGTTCGACCGGGTCGAGCCGGAAGCCGACCTCGGCGACGTCGAAGTCGGCGGCGGGCCGGCGCAGGTAGTCCTCGATGATGCTCCGGACGTGCCGGACCCCGACCGCGTAGTCGAACGAGTAGTGCAGGTCGGTGGTGTAGGACCGGGCCCCGCACCCCAGCCCCACCATGCCGTCGTCCTGGCAGCAGTAGTCCGACCCGGCCCGCCCCGGATCGTCGAAGGTCAGCCTGGGCCCGTCGGAGGTCCACTCGGGCCTGCCGAAGGTCCGCCCTGGGTCGTCGGGGGTCAGCTCGGCGCGGCGGAAGTGCCGCAGCGAGAGCTGCCGGTAACCGGCGGCCCGCAGCGCGTCCCGGCCCTGCCGGTACAGCGCCAGCCGCTGCGCGTCCCAGGCCGGGTCGACGCCGTCCGCTGTGGCGGGAGTCCGGCCGAGGCCGGTGAGCGGGCGGACGTAGAGCGGATAGAGGAACACCTCCTCCGGCCGCCAGCGCAGCGCGGACGAGATCGACTCGGCCCAGGTCGCCGAGGTCTGGCCGGGAATCCCGTAGATCAGGTCGAGGTTCAGCTCCGGAATGTCGTGGCCCCGGATGGTGTCCAGGGCCCGCTCGACCTCGGCCCGGCGCTGCGGTCGCCCGGCCGCCCGCGCCTCGCTGTCCAGGAAGCTCTGCACCCCGATGCTGACCCGGGTGGTGCCGCGCTCGGCCAGCACCCCGATCCGGTCGGCGGTGGCGGTGGCCGGGGAGGTCTCCACCGCCATCGGCACCGACCCGAGCCGGGCACCGAAGCCGGCGAGCAGGTCGAACATCGCGGTCAACTCGGCCGCGTCCAGATAGGTCGGGGTGCCACCGCCGACCGCCACCCGGGCGTACCCGACGCCGTCGCCGAGCGCCTCCCGGACCCGGTCGGCCTGCCGGGCCACCTGGTCGAGATAGCCGCGCACCTGCTCGGCGGGCGGGTTCGAGCGGGTGAACAGGTTACAGAAGCCGCAGCGCATCTCGCAGAACGGCACGTGCAGGTAGAGGAAGAGGGCGTCCCGCCGCTCCCCCGCCCAGACCTCACGCAGCGCCGGGCGCGGTCGCAGCGGCCGGTACGCCGTCTTGTGCGGGTACGCGTACAGGTAACCCTGGTACGGCGACCCGTCCAGCGAGTTGGTGACCCCGGCTGAACCCTTGTCAACCTCCCCCTGCGGTCCGTCCTGGCCGCAGGTGGACGTCGGGGCGCGACCGCCGCGCGGTTCAGGTCGAAAAAGGTTCACTGCTCCGGCCCGGGCCAGTCGCCGGGCTTGCCCCAGTCGCCCGGTTCGAGGACGAACTGCCCGTACGGGACCGTCCACACCACCTCGTGACCGAGCCGGTGACCGCTGTGCCCCTCCTCGCCGTACGCCGTGCCGTGGTCGGAGCAGAGCAGCACCAGGCAGGGCCGGTCCCGGGAGGTGGCGAGGGCGAAGAGCCGCCCGATGTGCCGGTCGACGTACTCCAGCGCGGCGGCGTGACTCTCCCGGCTGTCCCGGTCGGCGCCGGGCAGGTAGTGCCGGTTCGGCTGGTGGATCGCGGCGACGTTGACGAAGAGGAAGAGCGGCCGGTCCTCCGGCACCGTCGGCAGCACGGTGGCGATCCGGTCGAGCTGCGCCTCGAAACAACGCGGTGCGGAGACGCCGAACTCGGGCTCCCAGTGCGCCTCCGCGAAGAGGGCCGGCAGCACGCCGCCCAGCGGCGACTTGCCGTTGAAGAAGCCGACCCCGCCGACGCAGACGGTGTGGTAACCGGCCCCGGCGAGGGCACGGACCACGTCCGGGGCGTCGAAGGTCCAGGTCTGCTCACCGGTGGTCTCGCTGCCCGGAAAGGCCGCCGCGAAGAGCCGGGTGTGCGGGCCGGGTGTGGTCGGCGTGGGTAGGAAACCCGCGAAGAACGCCTGGTGCGCCGCGTAGGTGAAGCTGGCCGGACTGTGCCGCCGCTCCCAGACTCCGCCCGGCAGCGCGCGGACCAGGTTCGGCGTACGCCCGGCCGCGGCCAGTTCCTCCGCCACGTCGTAGCGGAGTGTGTCCAGGGTGACGAACAACAGGTCGTGGCTGCCGATCAGCTCCTTCATGCCGCCCTCCCCACCTTTCTGTCACGTCCCGGGTTCTCATGCTGCCCAATGCCGCCGTCGCCCGCGCGCCGGGGCCCCCACCCGTCCGACCCGGCCGCCGACTCCAGCCGCGCCGTCGATGCCGGCTCGGCGCCCGTGCCAGTCCCTGTCGTCGGCTCCGGCTCGGCCGTCGACCCCAGCAGGGTCGGCGCGCCGGCCCGCCACCGGTCGAACCGGCCGGTCCGCAGCGCGTGCAGTTCTGCCGCGTAACTGTCCCGGCCGGCGGGGTCGGAGAGCCCCGGCAACAGGTCGCCGAAGGCGTTAACCTCGGCCACCGCATGCCGCTGCCAGCCCGTACCGACCAGCAGGTCCACCCCGACGTGCAGGCTGCCCGGGAAGCAGGCGGCGGCCCGGACGCAGCTTTGCAGCGCGGCGGCGTACGCCGGCTCGCCCATCGCCGCCCGCAGCGCGGACAGGTCTGCCCGGGCGTTGCCGAGGTGCAGGTTGGTCAGCGGGCCGCGGCTGGCCCGGACCACGACGTGCTCCGGGAGACCGGCGACCACCAGCACCCGCAGGTCGACCGTCCGGTCCCCCAGCCCGGCCTTGGGAAACCAGCGCTCGACGTGCAGGCCGTCCGGGGCCAGCCGGTCGACGATCGCCGCGACCTGCCGCTCGTCGGTGTAGTCGCGGACCCGCAACGAGTTGTAGAGCTTGCCGCTGGCGGTCAGCTCGACCGAGGTGGTGGCCCGGATCCGACCCGGCGCCACCTGAAGGGCGAGCACGCCGGAGGCGGACGAGCCGTGCGCCGGCTTGACGAAGACCCGGGACCAGCCGGCGGCCCGCATCGCCGCTCGCAGCTCCGGGTAACCGCCGGTCGAACCGCCCCGCAGAGCCAAACCGACCGAAGTGGACGGTGCAGGCGGCGCGGATGGCGCCGTGGGCCCGGGTGACCCCACGGGTCCAGGTGGCGCCGCTGGCGCGGGTGACGCCGTGAGTCCAGGTGGCGCCGCCGACGCGGGTGACGCCATGCGTCCGGGTGACGCCGTGGGCAGCGCTGGCGGCACCGGCACCCGGGCGGCGGTCAGCCGGGCGTGGCAGGCCCGCTTGTCGAACATCGCGAGCACGTCGTCCGGGTCGTTCAGCAGGGTCGCCCCGGCGGACCGGGCCGCCTCGCCGAGCCGGCCCAGGGCGGCGCGGAATCCGGCGTACCAGGCGGCGAGGCCGACGATCTCGCCGTGCTCGGCGGGCCGGTCGGCACCACGCAGCAGCCGGTCGACCTCGGCATCCTCGCCGGGCGAGTCGATCCGCACCACGGCCGCCCGGGGCAGCCGGACCGGACCGGTCGCCAGCCGCCGCCAGGGCAGCACCACCACCGGTACGCCCGCCTCGGTAGCGGCGGCCCGGAACAGCGTGACCCGACGATTCTCCGGGTTGCCGACGACCACCAGCGGGGCCCTGCCAGTCATCCGTCGATCATGCCAGTCACTCCCAGACGGCCACGTACCGGTCGCCGTACCCGTCGGGCAACGCCGCCTCGGTGAGATCCACCTCGACCCCGGGCAGCGCCGCGACCAGCCGATCGGCCAGCTCGGCGCCGAGGTAGTGGTGGTGCAGGTCGAGCCGGCGCAGATGCGTCAACGGCTGCCCGGCCAGCAACGCCGCCGCCCCCTCGTCGGAAAGGATCCCCAACGACAGGTCCAACTCCCGCAACCGCGCCACCACCGGCGCACCCGCCACCGCCGCCGCCACCTGATCGGCGATCTCCGCGTTACGCAACCCCAACGACCGCAACGCCGGCAACCGCGCCCCACCCAGAATCGGCGCCAGATCCTCCACAGTGGCGTCCCCGCCCCAACGGCCGGTACCGAGCCAGAGCTCCAGGTGCGCCAACGCGGGCAGATCGGAGTCGGCGATCCCCCGCACCACCCCGGCCGGCAGACCCGCCGACTCGACCACCAGCCTCCGCAGCGCGCCGTGCCGGACGGCACCGAACTCCAGGCCGGTGCGGTGCTCGGCGTCGGTGTCGCCGCTCCGGATCCGCAGGATCTCCAGCCCCGGGTACGCGGCCAGCAGCGGGGCGACGTCACCCTGGCAGATCCAGGACAGCTCGCACTCCTCGGCCGGGATGTCGCCGAGGAAGAGGGCCCGCAACCCGGTCAGCCGGTCGGCGGCGGCGCAGAGCTGGCCGATCGGTGCCGCGTTCATCGCCGCGTAGCCCCAGGTGCCGATCACCAGGGCGCGTACCCCGGCCGGGTCGACCAGGTCGAGGAACTGCTCGAACGCGTGCCGGAACATCCGAGAAGGGCCGTAGTCCCAGCCCTCGTCTTCCTCCCACGCCTCGATCCGCCAGGCCACCGAGCCGGGGTCGGCCGGCAGCTCCGCCTCGGGAACCAGGCGCGGCGGCTCGTCCTCCCAGTTCTGACTCAGCCGGAAGACCGGCAACCCGGCGAACTCGGTGGCGTGCCCGGTGAAGCTGGTCCTCACTCCGCCACCGCGATGTACCGGTCGCCGCCCCGGCCGGGGCGGCGCACGTCGGAGAGGTCCACCTCGACGCCCGGCAGCTCGGCCACCAGCCGGCCGGCCAGTTCGGTGCCGATGTAGTGGTGGTGCAGGTCGAGCCGGCGCAGATGTGTCAACGGCTGCCCGGCCAGCAACGCCGCCGCCCCCTCGTCGGAAAGAATCCCCAACGACAGATCCAACTCCTGCAACCGCGCCACCACCGGCGCACCCGCCACCGCCGCCGCCACCTGATCGGCGATCTCCGCGTTACGCAACCCCAACGACCGCAACGCCGGCAACCGCGCCCCACCCAGGATCGGCGCCAGATCCTCCACAGTGGCGTCGCCGCCGTACTCGTCGGTGCCGAGCCACAGCTCCAGGTGCTCCAGCGCCGGCAGATCGCACTCGGCGATCGCCCGGACCACGTGCCCGGGCAGGCCACCGGCCTCGATCGCCAGCTCGCGCAGTGCGGTGTGCCGGGTCGGGGTGAGGGTCAACCCCTCGGTCGCGCCACGGATGCGGAGGATCTCCAGTCCCGGGTACGCCGCCAGCAGCGGGGCCGGATCGGCCTGGGTGATCCAGGAGATCTCCGACTGCTCCATCACCATCTCGCCCATGAACAGCGCCGTCAACCCGGTCAGTCGCGGCGCCAGTCGGACCAGCAGATCGACGGGGGCGGCTTCCTCGTACGCCGCGCCCCAGTCGCCGACGATCAGTGCGGAGACCTTGGCGGGGTCGACAGCGGTCAGGAACCGCTCGGTCAGGTCGGCGAAGTCTCCGTCGCCCTGCGGAAAGTCGGTGAGGCTGAGCCGCCAGGCAACCGTGTCGGGCGCCACGTCCGGCAGTCGGTCCGGCTGGAAGTCGACCACCGGCAGCCCGGCGAATTCGGTGATGTGCGAATTGATCGTCATTGGGGGACTCCGGAAAAGGCTCGGGGGCGGCAGAACCCTAACAAGGCGACCCGACATCCGACCGCCCGGCGCGGCGCCGACAGCAGCGACCTGGCCGCACACGGCTTCCCGTTCCCGGACCGCTCGGCGCGCCGGGCGCCGGGCACGCGGTGGGCTGGCCCGGCGGTTCTCCGGGCGGCGTACCGCTCGCGTCGCCGGCTGCTCCGCCGGCAATTCCTGCTGGCCGGGAGCGGGCGGATCGGGTTGACTCTGCGGCATGGAGGAACGGGTCGCGTTGATTACCGGGGTCAGCCGCCGGGTCGGGATCGCCGCCGCGGTCGCCCGGCGGTTCGCGGCCGCCGGCTACCGCCTACAGCTGACCGGCCTGCCCGGGTACGACGAGGCGCAGCCGTACGGCGGCGACCCCGAGGGCGTCCCGGGGCTGCTCACCGAACTGGAACAGGTGACCGGTGACCCCGACGTGGCCCGGTACCGGGCCGCCGACCTGACCTCGCCGACCGCCCCCGCCGAACTGGTCGAGACGGCGGTACGCACGCACGGCCGGCTCGACGTGCTGGTCGCGGTGCACGCCTACTCGACACACACCCCGCTCGGCAAGCTCGACGCGGACGAGATCGACCGGCACCTGGTCGTCAACGTGCGGGCGACCCTGCTGCTGGCCGAGGCGTTCGCGGCGGCCTTCGACGCCGGCTCCGGAGGCCGACTGGTGCTCTTCTCCAGCGGCCAGCGGCTCGGCCCGATGCCCGGCGAGCTGGCGTACGCGGCCAGCAAGGCCGGGGTGGAGAACCTGGCCCGGCAGTTGAGTCCGCTGTTGATGCCGAGGGGCATCACGGTGAACTGCGTCAACCCCGGGCCGACCGACACCGGCTGGGCCTCGCCCGAGGACCTGGCCGCAAGCGGGCACCTCTTTCCGGGCGGTGAGTGGGGCCGCCCGGACGACGCCGCCCGGCTCGTCGAGTGGCTCTGCTCGCCGGACGGCCGCTGGATCACCGGACAGGTGATCGACTCCGAGGGCGGCTTCAACCGGTACGCCTGACGGCTTCGACCACCGCGACCCGGGCCGGCGCCGGTGGTCAGTTGACCCCGGCCGCGTCCATGCCGCGCAGCTCCTTCTTCAGTTCGGCCACCTCGTCGCGGATCCGGGCGGCCAGCTCGAACTGGAGTTCCCGGGCCGCGGCGAGCATCTGGTCGTTGAGCTCCTGGATGAGCTGGGCCAACTCGGCCCGGGCCATCCCCTCCCGGGCCGGCGCGGCACCGATCCGGCCCCGGCTGCGGGTCTCCGGCGTCGGCGCCTTGCCCCGGGACATCTGCCGCACCGCGCCGCCGACCCGGGTGGTCGCCCCCTCGGTGTCCTCGGCCTCCCGGTAGATGTCGTCCAGGATGTCGTGGATCTTCTTGCGCAACGGCTCCGGGCTGATCCCGTTCGCCTCGTTGTGCGCGACCTGCTTGGCCCGGCGCCGGTTGGTCTCCTCGATCGCCTCGGCCATCGACGGGGTCATCTTGTCGGCGTACATGTGCACCTGGCCGGAGACGTTCCGGGCGGCTCGGCCGATGGTCTGGATCAGCGACCGGCCGCTGCGCAGGAAGCCCTCCTTGTCGGCGTCGAGGATCGCCACCAACGACACCTCGGGCAGGTCCAGCCCCTCCCGGAGCAGGTTGATCCCGACCAGTACGTCGTAGTCGCCCTTGCGCAGCTCGCGCAGCAGCTCCACCCGGCGCAGCGTGTCGACCTCGGAGTGCAGGTAGCGGACCCGGATGCCGTGCTCCAGCAGGTAGTCGGAGAGATCCTCGGCCATCTTCTTGGTCAGCGTGGTGACCAGCACCCGCTCGTCCCGCTCGGTGCGCAGCTTGATCTCGTGCATCAGGTCGTCGATCTGCCCCTTGGTGGGCTTGACCACCACCTCGGGGTCGACCAGGCCGGTCGGCCGGATCACCTGCTCGACCACCTCGCCCTGGGCCTGCCCCAGCTCCCACGGGCCGGGCGTGGCGGAGAGGAAGACCATCTGGCCGACCCGGTCCAGGAACTCGTCGAAGCGCAGCGGCCGGTTGTCGGCGGCGCTGGGCAGCCGGAAGCCGTGGTCGATCAGCATCCGCTTGCGGGAGGCGTCGCCCTCGTACATGCCGCCGATCTGCGGGATGGTGACGTGCGACTCGTCGACCACGGTCAGGTAGTCGTCGGGGAAGTAATCCAGCAGACAGTGCGGCGCGCTGCCCGGCGACCGGCCGTCGATGTGCATCGAGTAGTTCTCGATGCCGGAGCAGAAGCCGACCTGGCGCATCATCTCCACGTCGTAGGTGGTGCGCATCCGCAGCCGCTGCGCCTCCAGCAGCTTGCCCTGCCGCTCCAGCTCGGCCAGCCGCTCGGCCAGCTCGGCCTCGATGCCGGCGAGCGCCCGCTCCATCCGCTCGGGGCCGGCGGTGTAGTGGGTGGCCGGGAAGATCAGCAGGTGGTCGACCTCTCGGACCACCTCGCCGGTCAGCGGGTGCAGGTAATAGAGCTTCTCCACCTCGTCGCCGAAGAACTCGATCCGGAGCGCCAGCTCCTCGTACGCCGGGATGATCTCCAGCGTGTCGCCCCGGACCCGGAAGGTGCCCCGGTTGAAGGCCATGTCGTTGCGGGTGTATTGCACATCGACCAGCCGGCGGAGCAGCTTGTCCCGCTCGATCTCCTGACCGATCTGGATCCGCACCGACCGGTCCAGGTATTCCTGCGGGGTGCCCAGGCCGTAGATCGCCGACACGGTGGCGACCACCACCACGTCCCGGCGGGTCAGCAGGGACATCGTGGTCGCGTGCCGCAGCCGCTCGACCTCCTCGTTGATCGAGGAGTCCTTCTCGATGTAGGTGTCGGTCTGCGGGATGTACGCCTCGGGCTGGTAGTAGTCGTAGTACGAGACGAAGTATTCGACGGCGTTGTGCGGCAGCAGCTCGCTGAACTCCTTGGCGAGCTGGGCACAGAGGGTCTTGTTGGGTGCCAGCACCAGGGTGGGGCGCTGCAACCGCTCGATCAGCCAGGCGGCGGTCGCACTCTTGCCGGTGCCGGTCGCGCCGAGCAGCACGGTGTGCCGCTCGCCCCGACGCACCCTGCGCTCCAGGTCGTCGATGGCGGTCGGCTGGTCACCCGAGGGCTGGAACTCGGAGATCACCTGGAAGCGGCCGTCGAGCCGCGGAATGTCGAGCGCCATGACCTCAACCGTACGCCGACGGTGTGACAAGCCGCCGGGCCACGGTGGGTACACGATCGGCTTCGATATCGTCATTGTGTGTGAAAGATCACCGCGCTACCGTTCTAGGGTAGGCCGCTCGCGGCGGCCGCCCGGGTCTGCGACCCCAGCCGCCACACCGGCTGGGTCGCATCCGGCGCAGGGGTTGCAGCCCCGGCCCAGGCCGGCGAGCGCACCGACGCGGTCGCGCGAGAGCGCAGACCGGCCGCCGCGAGCGCCCTTTACATCCCTCCCCCGGCGTTGCCGCCCGCCGCCATGGGTGCCGACCGCCGATCTCATCGCCGCCGCTGACCTCCGGCGCCGGGCGCCGATCTCGTTGCGGCCGCCGACGCCCCGGTTCCGCCAGGCGCCGATCTCGTTGCGGCCGCCGGCCTCCGGTTCCGCCAGGCGCCGATCTCGTTCCGGCCGCCGGCCTCCGGTTCCGCCAGGCGCCGATCTCGTTCCGGCCGCCGGCCTCCGGTTCCGCCGGGCGATCCCCGCGAGGACGCGGCTATCCGGCGGCTCCGCTGCCTCTCACGAGCCCTCCTCCGGCGGCGCCGGCCGCCAACCAGCGGCCGTCGCCCACTCCTCGGCATACCGGTGCTCCAGGTCGAACCACGGCTCCTTCGCCTCGGCGTAGCCGTCAAGATCCGGGCCGGCCGCCGCCAGCCGCCGCTTCACGGCCAGATAGTCGGCCCGGCGCTCCGGGTCGGCCCGCAGGTGGTCACGCATCAGCAGGGCGTACCGCCAGCCGGGCGAGTCGATCTCCCGGACGTGCAGGTTGACCAGCCGGCCCGGGTCCGCGCCGCCGTGCAGCCGCTTCTCCCACCGGGAGGTGTGGTCCGGGTGGCGCGGGTTGTCCCACCACTGCCCGGGACAGCGCGGAAAGCCGGCATCGGCGAGCCGGTCGGCCAGTGCATCGGCCTCGGCCAGCGAGGCGACGCCCAACTGGATGTCGACGACGTCCTTGGCCGCCAGTCCGGGCACCGAGGTCGAGCCGATGTGGTCAACGCGCACCTCGGCCGGGGCGACGGCGTGCCGGATCCGGGCGGCGAGCCGCTGGTACTGGGCCGGCCAGCTCGGGTCGGGCTCGACCAGCCGCACCTCGGTCGCCCGTACCGGCCGGCGCTCCCGGACGTTGCGTTCGTACGGCGTCAGCCGGTCCCGCCACAACTCGTCCACCGCGGCATGCAGCTCGGCCAGCGCACCGTCGTTGTCCAGCAGTACGTCGGCGGCAACCGCCCGCCGCTCGTCGCCAGCCTGTGCCCGGATCCGCTGCGCCGCCTGTTCGGCGGTCATGCCACGGTCCCGGACCAGCCGCTCGACCCGGGTCGACTCGGCGGCCCGCACCACCAGCACCAGGTGGTACGTCGGGGCGAGCCCCACCTCGACCAGCAGCGGTACGTCGTTGACCACGATGGCCTCCGGAGCCGCACCGTGGATCAGTTCGGCGCTGCGCCGGCGTACCCGGGGATGGATGATCGCCTCCAGCCTGGCCCGCGCCGACGGGTCGGCGAAGACGATCTCGCCGAGCGCCGCCCGGTCCAGGCTGCCGTCCTCCGCGCACACCCGGGCGCCGAACGCGGCCACCACCTCCCGCAACCCGTCGGTACCGGGCTCCACCACCTCACGGGCGATCCGGTCGGAGTCGACCACTACCGCACCGAGGTCGGCCAGCCTGGCCGCGACGACGCTCTTTCCCGACCCGATCCCACCGGTGAGTCCGACCTTCAGCACCGGTCCAGTCAACCCGATCGGCGGCCGCTCGCCAAGATCTTCGGATTCCGCACCCCATTCCGGGCACCCCTACCGGCGAGCCGGCCGGGAAACGAGCCGGGAAAGGGGGAAGGCCCGCTTCCCGGGCCGGTCAAGCCGGTCCGGGAAGCGGGCCTCCGCCGCCTGTACTACGCGTCGACTACTTGCCGCCGGCGAGCTTCTCCCGCAGTGCGGCGAGAGCCTCGTCGGTGGCCAGCGTGCCGGCCGGCTCCTCCGCCTGGCGGGCCGGAGCGGTGCTGGTGGACGAGGTGCCGCCACCGCCACCACCGGCGCCACCGGTCGCGGCCGCCGGGTTGGCCGCAGCTTCGGCGTCGGCCGCCCGGGAGTTCTGCACCTGCTTGGTGTGCGCCTCCCAGCGGTTGCGAGCCTCGGCGTACTGCTGCTCCCACGCCTCCCGCTGCTTGTCGAAGCCCTCGAGCCACTCCCCGGTCTCCGGGTCGAAGCCCTCCGGGTAGATGTAGTTGCCCTCGTTGTCGTAGGTCGCGGTCATGCCGTAGAGGGTCGGGTCGAAGTGCTCCTCGCCCTCGACGAAGCCCTCGTTGGCCTGCTTGAGCGAGAGCGAGATCCGCCGCCGCTCCAGGTCGATGTCGATGACCTTGACCATGACGTCCGAGCCGACCTGGACGACCTGCTCCGGGATCTCCACGTGGCGCTCGGCCAGCTCGGAGATGTGCACCAGGCCCTCGATGCCGTCGTCCACCCGGACGAACGCACCGAACGGCACCAGCTTGGTGACCTTACCCGGCACGATCTGCTGGATCGCGTGGGTACGGGCGAACTGGCGCCACGGGTCCTCCTGGGTCGCCTTCAGCGACAGCGAGACCCGCTCGCGGTCGAGGTCGACGTCCAGCACCTCGACCTCGACCTCCTGGCCGACCTCGACGACCTCGGACGGGTGGTCGATGTGCTTCCAGGAGAGTTCGGAGACGTGCACCAGACCGTCCACGCCGCCAAGGTCGACGAACGCGCCGAAGTTGACGATCGAGGAGACGACGCCCTTGCGGACCTGGCCCTTCTGCAGCTTGTTGAGGAACTCGGTACGCACCTCGGACTGGGTCTGCTCCAGCCAGGCCCGGCGGGACAGCACCACGTTGTTGCGGTTCTTGTCCAGCTCGATGATCTTGGCTTCGAGCTCCCGGCCGACGTACGGCTGGAGGTCCCGCACCCGACGCATCTCGACCAGGGAGGCGGGCAGGAAGCCACGCAGCCCGATGTCCAGGATGAGGCCGCCCTTGACCACCTCGATGACGGAGCCGCGGACGACACCGTCCTCGTCCTTGATCTTCTCGATCGTGCCCCAGGCGCGCTCGTACTGGGCCCGCTTCTTCGAGAGGATCAGCCGCCCCTCCTTGTCCTCCTTCTGGAGGACGAGGGCCTCGATGTGGTCACCGACCGACACCACCTCGGCGGGATCGACGTCGTGCTTGATCGACAACTCGCGCGAGGGGATGACGCCCTCGGTCTTGTAGCCGATGTCGAGCAGGACCTCGTCCCGATCGACCTTGACGACGGTGCCTTCGACAATGTCGCCGTCGTTGAAGTACTTGATGGTCTCGTCGATCGCGGCGAGGAAAGCTTCCTCGGAACCGAGGTCGTCGACGGTGACCTTGGTGGCGCTCGAGGGGGCCTCGATGCTGCTCGTCATGTGGGCGGTTGCTCCGGTCGGATGGATGTCACAGCAGGTTTGTGTCGCGGTGACCCTTTACGCCTGCGGATCCGTCGTCAGGTGCACCGGGCGATCGCTGCTCCGACCGCGGGGATTATCCGACGACCGCGGACCTGCTCCCTGCCGAGGCACACGATCCGCGAGCGCATCGAACAGCTTACCGTGCGCATTACCACAGCATGCAAGCCCTCCCCGCACGTGATGAGATCCGCTGTCCACTGCTCGGGAAGAGGTCGCCGAGGCGCCGTGGTCCGCGCCCGGAGAGCACCTTACCCCGCACCGGTACCGGCAAACGGCAACCGAACCGCGCCGAAACGGTCGGTGACGCCGCCCTGGCCGGGACCCGACCGGCGCCCGCGCCGCCCCCGGGCACTAGCGTGGCGGGATGCCCGAGAACACCCTGGCCGAGCTGCCCGAGGACGACCCGCCCGGGGTGCTCCGGCGCCCCGTCACCGACGGCGAGAGCCGGCGGGCCAACCGCCGCTGGTGGGATGCCGACGCCGACGACTACCAGGCCGAACACGGGGCGTTCCTGGGCCAGGCAGACTTCGTCTGGTGCCCGGAGGGGCTGCGCGAGGCCGACGCCCGGCTGCTCGGCAAGCTGGCCGACCGGCGGGTGCTCGAACTCGGCTGCGGCGCGGCCTCGGCGGCCCGCTGGCTGGCCGGCGAGGGTGCCCGGCCGGTCGGGCTGGACCTCTCCGCCGGCATGTTGCGGCACGCCGCGCTCGGGGCCACCGCCTCCGGGGTACGGGTGCCGCTGGTCCAGGCCGACGCCCTCGCGCTGCCGTTCCGGGCGGCCAGCTTCGACATCGTCTGTACCGCGTTCGGCGCGATCCCGTTCGTGGCGGACTCGGCGGCAGCGCTGCGCGAGGTGTACCGGGTGCTCCGGCCCGGCGGCCGGTGGGTGTTCTCGGTCACCCACCCGATGCGGTGGATCTTCCTCGACGACCCGGGCGAGGGCGGGCTGGTCGTCAAGCACTCGTACTTCGACCGCGACCCCTACGTCGAGCAGGATGCCACCGGCACCCCGACCTACGTCGAACAGCACCGCACCCTCGGCGACCGGGTACGCGAGATCGTCGGCGCCGGCTTCGTACTGCGCGACCTGGTGGAGCCGGAGTGGCCGGCCGGCCACGAGCAGATCTGGGGGCAGTGGAGCCCGCTGCGCGGCCGGCTCTTCCCCGGCACCGCCATCTTCGTCTGCGACAAACCGGACAGCGCGGCGACCTGACATCGGGCCGGCTCAGTATGCTGAGCCGATGAGCGCCGAGCCGGTCGCGGACATGCCCGGGCCCTGGCAGCCGGACCCGGTCCGGCAGCGCCAGGCCGGCTACCGGCTGGAAGACCTGCTGCGCCTGCCGCCGGACGCCCCCCGGGTCGAACTCGTCGACGGAGTCATCCACGTGGTCCCCTCCCCCACCCTGGGCCATCAAGACATCTCGTACCTGCTCCGGCGTTGGCTCGGCGACCACGCACCGGAGCACCTGCGGGTGGCGCAGGCGGTCGGGGTGGCGCTGGGCGCCGACTACACCCGGGAGCCGGACGTCCTGGTCTACCGGGCGGAGGTCTCGGGCGACCGACACTTCCTGCTGCCGCACGAGGTGGTGCTCGCGGTCGAGGTCGTCTCGCCCGGCACCCGGCGTACCGACCGGTTCAGCAAGCCGGCCGAGTACGCCGCCGCCGGCATCGCCTGCTACTGGCGGGTGGAGCAGGATCCGGTCCGGGTGTACGCCTACCGGCTGGCCGACCGGCCCGGGCGCAGCGGCAACCGGGAGTACGAACTGCTCGCCGAGGCCGACGAACTGCTCGAACTGGTCCAGCCGTTCCCGATCACGTTGCCGATCGGCGACATCACCCCGTAAGTCCCCTTCCTGCCCCGGCCCGCGTACCGGTTACCGCCCCGGCCGGTCGGGTAGACCGCCGTATGCCAGAGCGGAGGAAGCTGCGCAGGGGCGACCGGGTGAGTTGGCGTAGCCACGGTTCCCGCGCGTACGGCACGGTCCAGGAGGAGATCACCGAACGGACGTACGCCGGGAAGCGCACCGTCGCCGCGTCCGAGGAGAATCCGCAGTACCGGGTCCGCACCGACGAGGGGCGGGACGCGGTGCACAAGCCGGAGGCGTTGTTCGATGAGTAGTCGGGACGACGACGGCCGGGACACCGTCCGGGAGTTCCGGGAGGCGGTGAACATGAACCCGGGCGAGTTGGGCAGGTGGCTGGCGACCGACGACTCGAAGGCGGTGGGTTGGCGCCGGGGCGGCCGGGGTGGCGGCGAGTCGGTCGGGCACGAGTCCGGCCGGCGGATCGTCGACCTGCTGCGCAAGCGGGCGAACCAGTTCACCGACCGCGACTTCGCGCACATGCGCAAGGTCGTCGGGTACGTCCGGCGGCACATGGCCCAGCGCCCGGCCGGCGACGTACGCGACACCAGGTGGCGCTACTCGCTGATGAACTGGGGCCACGACCCGCTGAAGGCGCCGCTGCCGGCGGTCGGCGGACCGTCCCGAAAGGCCCGGCAACGGCACCAGGAGGCCGAACGCTCATCGGGCCGGAACCGGCGCCGCTGACGCTCGACCCCGGCCGACGCCGTCAGTGGTCAGCGCTGTTCCAGTCGGAACCGACGCCGACGGAGACCTCCAGTGGCACGGCCAGCGGATAGGCGCCACCCATCTCGCGCCGGACCAGCGCCTCAAGGTCGGCCCGCTCGCCGGGCGCCACCTCGAAGACGAGTTCGTCGTGCACCTGGAGCAGCATCCGGGAGCGCAGGTCGGCGTCGCGCAGCGCGGTGTCGACGTGCAGCATCGCCACCTTGATGATGTCGGCAGCCGAGCCCTGGATCGGGGCGTTCAGCGCCATCCGCTCGGCCATCTCCCGGCGCTGCCGGTTGTCGCTGACCAGGTCGGGCAGGTAGCGCCGACGGCCGAGGATGGTCTCGGTGTAGCCGTCCTTCACCGCCTTCTTCACCACGGTCTGGAGGTAGTCCCGGACCCCGCCGAAGCGGCTGAAGTATTCCTCCATCAGGGCGCGGGCCTCGTCGGCGGCGATCCCGAGCTGCTGGCCGAGGCCGAACGCGCTCAGCCCGTACGCCAGGCCGTAGTTCATCGCCTTGATCTTGCGCCGCTGGTCCGGGGTGACCTCGGCCACCGACACCCCGAAGACCGAGGACGCGGTCGCGGCGTGGAAGTCGGCGCCGGAGTTGAACGCCTCGATCAGCGCGGCGTCGCCGGAGAGGTGCGCCATGATCCGCATCTCGATCTGGCTGTAGTCGGCGGTGAGTAGGCAGTCGTAGCCCGGCCCCACCACGAAGGCCCGGCGGATCCGCCGGCCCTCCTCGGTGCGGATCGGGATGTTCTGCAGGTTGGGGTCGGTGGAGGAGAGCCGGCCGGTCGCCGCGACCGTCTGGTGGAACGTGGTGTGGATTCGGCCGTCGTCGGAGACCGACTTGAGCAGGCCGTCCACCGTGGACTTGAGCCGGGCCACGTCGCGGTGCCGGAGCAGGTGCTCCAGCAGCGGATGCGGCTGCTGAGCGTAGAGCCACTGCAGGGCGTCGGCGTCGGTGGTGTAGCCGGTCTTGATCTTCTTGGTCTTGGGCAGGCCGAGCTCGGTGAAGAGGATCTCCTGCAACTGCTTGGGCGAGCCGAGGTTGAACTCCCGCCCGATCACCCCGTACGCCGCCTGGGCCACCGCCTTCACCTCGCCGGCAAAGTGCGCCTCCAGCTCCGACAGGTAGTCGGTGTCGGCGGCGATGCCGGTCCGCTCCATCGCGGCGAGCACCTCGACCAGGGGCTGCTCCACCTCGCCGAGGAGTCCGGCCGACTGCTCGCCGTCCCGGGACAGCTCGGCGCCGATGGCATCGGCCAGGTCCAGGGTGGCCCGGGCCCGGAGCATCAGGTTCTGCTCGACCTCGCCGTCGTTGCCCAGGCCGTCGAAGGCGAGCTGGCCGGTCTCCGGCGCGTCGACCTTCAACTCCCGGTGCAGGTAGCGCAGCGCCAGGTCGGTGAGGTCGTAGGAGCGCTGGTCGGGGCGGGCCAGGTACGCGGCGAGAGCGGTGTCCCGGGCCACCCCGCGCAGCGTCCAGCCGTGCGCGGCGAGGGCCAGCAGCGCCGGCTTACTGTCGTGCAGCACCTTGGGCCGTTCCGGGTCGGCCAGCCAGCCGGCCACCGCCGCCTCGTCGGCCTCGGTCAGCCCGGCCGGGTCGAACCAGCCTCCCACCCCGGTCGCGGTGGCCAGCGCGACGCCGGTCAGCGCGCCGGTGCCTCGGCCGAACGAGCCGGCGACAGCGATCCCGACCGGAGTGCCGGGCCGCACGTGCTCGGCGAGCCAGCCGGCCACCTCTCCGGTCGGCAGGACCTTGCCGGCCAGGTCGAAACCGGCCTCGGCCTCCGGCTCCACCGCGTCGAGGTATTGGTAGAGCCGGTCCCGCAGGATGCGGAACTCCAGGGTGTCGAAGACCTGATGCACCGCCTCCCGGTCCCAGCCGGGCCAGCGGGTGTCCTCGGCGCGCAGCGGCAACTCCAGGTCGGAGACCAGGCAGTTGATCTCGTAATTCCGGATCACGTCGGCGAGCCGTTCGCGCAGGTTGTCGCCGGCCTTGCCCTTGATCTCGTCGGCCCGGGCCACCACACCCTCGACGCCGCCGTATTGCAGGATCCACTTCGCGGCCGTCTTCGGGCCCACTCCCGGCACGCCGGGGAGGTTGTCGCTGGTCTCGCCGACCAGCGCCGCCAGGTCGCGGTACTGCTCCGGACCGACCCCGTAGCGCTCGGCGACCGCCGCCCGGTCAATCCGGGCCAGGTCGGAGACGCCCTTGCGGGGGTAGAGCACGGTGATCCGGTCATCGACGAGTTGGAAGGCGTCCCGGTCACCGGTGCAGATCAGCACCTCCATGCCGGCGTCCCGGCCCTGGCAGGCGAGGGTGGCGAGCACGTCGTCGGCCTCGTAGCCCGGCTTCTCCACCGTCGGCACCCGGAGCGCGGCCAGCACCTCCTTGACCAGGCTGACCTGGCCGGCGAACTCGCCCGGCGTCTCCGAGCGGCCGGCCTTGTATTCGGCGTAGCGCTCGGTGCGGAACGACCGCCGGGAGACGTCGAAGGCCACCACGATGTGCGTGGGGCGTTCGTCGCGGAGCACGTTGATCAGCATCGAGGTGAAGCCGTAGACCGCGTTGGTCGGCTGCCCGGTCGTGGTGGAGAAGTTTTCCACCGGCAGGGCGAAGAACGCCCGGTATGCGAGCGAATGACCGTCGAGCAGCAGCAGGCGCGGCGTGGAAGCTGTCACGATAGGCGACTCTAGTCCGCACCCCCGACAGCGCATCCACCGCCGGGCCGCCCGGCGGACTCGGCGGTACGCCCGGTCCGGCGGTGCCGATCGGCGACGGGCCGGCGGGGCGGCGGCCCGACCTGGAACGTGCCAGCGCAGCCGCGGAAGCCCCGGTCCGGACGACCGGACCGGGGCTTGCCGGGTACGGGATCAGGCGACCCCGAGATAGGCCTCCTTGACCGCCGGGTCGTGCAGCAGTTCCTGGCCGGTGCCCTCCTTGACGATCCGGCCGGTCTCCAGCACGTAACCCCGGTGCGCCCGGGAGAGCGCCTGCTGGGCGTTCTGCTCCACCAGCAGCACCGTGGTGCCCTGCTGGTTGATCTCCGTCACGATGTCGAAGATCTGCTTGATCACCAGCGGAGCCAGCCCCATCGAGGGCTCGTCCAGCAACAGCAGCTTCGGCCGGCTCATCAGGGCCCGGCCCACCGCCAGCATCTGCTGCTCGCCACCGGAGAGCGTGCCACCGGCCTGCTTGCGCCGCTCGGCCAGCCGGGGGAACAGCCCGAACACCCGCTCCAGGTCGGCGGCGATCCCAGCGGAGTCTCGCCGGGTGTACGCCCCCATGTCCAGGTTCTCCAGGACCGTCATGCCGGGGAAGATCTGCCGGCCCTCCGGAGACTGGCAGAGCCCCCGGCCCACCCGCAGGTCGGCCCGGAGCCGGCTGATGTCCTCACCGGCGAACCGGATCGCACCGCCGGCCAGCCCTCGGATGCCGGAGATGGCCCGCATCGTGGTGGTCTTGCCGGCACCGTTGGCGCCGATCAGGGCCACGATCTCGCCCTCGTCGACGTGCAGGCTGATCCCGTGCAGGGCTTCGATCCGCCCGTACGCCACCGTGACGTTCTCGAGTTCAAGCAGCATCGACGGACTCCCCCAGGTACGCGGCGATCACCCGCGGGTCTCGGCTGACCTCTTCGGGCGTACCCTCGGCGATCTTGGTGCCGAACTCCAGCACCACGACCCGGTCGGTGACGCCCATGACCAGCCGCATGTCGTGCTCGATCAGCAGCACGGTGTGGCCCCGGTCGCGGATCTGCCGGATGAGCGCGAGCAGTTGCTCCTTCTCCGCCGGGTTGAACCCGGCGGCCGGCTCGTCCAGGCAGAGCAGCTTCGGCTCGGTGGCCAGCGCCCGGGCGATCTCCAGCCGGCGCTGGTCGCCGTAGGAGAGGTTGCGGGCCACCTCGTTCGCCCGGCCCTCGATGCCGACGAAGCGGAGCAGTTCCAGCGACTTCTTCTCCGCCGCCCGCTCCTCCAGAGTGTGCCGGGAGATGCCGAAGATCTTGGCGCAGGTCAGGCGCACCTGCTGCCAGGTCCGGTAGAGCGGGACCTCCGAGTCCACCACCGGCAACTCCTCCGGCTTGGGCTTGACCCGGTAGGACCGGAAGAGCGCCCCGATCACGCTGGTCTTGTGCCGGGAGTCCGTCCCGACCATCACGTTCTCCAGCGCGGTCATCTCGGGGAAGAGCCGGATGTTCTGGAAGGTACGCGAGATGCCCATCCGGCTGATCTCTGGCGGCTTCCGGCCGCTGACCCGGGCGCCGGCGAAGCGCACCTGGCCTGACGTCGGCTTGAACACCCCGGTCATCACGTTGAAGCAGGTGGTCTTGCCCGCGCCGTTCGGACCGATCAGCCCGAGGATCTCGCCCTCGTGGATCTGGAAGCTGACCTCGTTGAGCGCGACCACGCCGCCGAAGCGGAGCACGACCTGGTCGATCTCGAGCAGCAACCGGCGTGGTCCGGGCTGGCTGGGGATCGCCGGCTCGCGGGCCTCCGTAGAGGTCGTCTCAGACACTGACCTTCGCCTCCTTCGCCCGGTCCTGTAGTTCACGGGCACGCCGCCGGCTGGGGATCAGACCCTGCGGCCGCAGGACCATCACCACCACCATCGCGAAGCCGAACGCCACCCACCGGTAGTCGCTGACGAACCGGAACCGCTCCGGCAGGTACGCCAGCAGCACCGCACCGAACGCGACCCCGACCATGTTGCCCGAACCGCCGACCACCACCATCGCGACGAAGAGGATCGAGAGGGTGGCGTTGAACTGGCTCGGGTCGATGAAGGCGTTCCGGCTGGCGAAGAGGAACCCGGAGAGGCCGCCCAGCGCCGCGCCGATCGCGAACGCCCAGAGCTTGAACTTGAAGCCGTTCACGCCCATCACGGCGGCCGCGTCCTCGTCCTCCCGGATCGCCAGCCAGGAGCGGCCGACCCGGCTGTTCTCCAGCCGGCGCACGGCGAAGACCATCAGCAGCACGACGGTGATCGCCAGCCAGTACCAGGGCTTGAGGTCCTGGAGACCGAAGATCTTGTTGTCCGCGGACGGCGCGCCCTCCGGCCCGGGGATCGCGGAGATCCCGGCGGCGCCGTTGGTGACCCCGGTGAGGTTACGGGCGACGATCCGGATGATCTCGCCGAAGCCGAGCGTGACGATGGCCAGGTAGTCACCGCGCAGCCGCAGCGTCGGCCAGCCCAATATCACCCCGGAGGTGAGGCTCAGCGCGATCGCCAGCGGGATGCAGATCGCCCACGCCACCGCCCAGGTGGGTTCGAGGTCGAAGGTCCGCTGCATCCACTTGACCACCGGCGAGTTCGTCGAGCCGAACAGCGCCACGCTGTAGGCGCCGATCGCGAAGAACCCGATGTAGCCCAGGTCGAGCAGGCCGGCGAGCCCGACCACCACGTTCAGGCCGATCGCGACCAGGACGTAGATGGCGCAGGTGAAGAGCACGCCCGCCCAGCTGTTGCCGCCGTCGATCGAGTCGGTACGCAGCCAGGTCAGGCCGGGGATGCCGAGCAGGGGAAGGTAGTAGAGGAACGCGATGAACGCGAGGATCCCGACGATCCGCTGCCAGGGCGGCAGTGCGGTCCAGCGGTCGGCGATCCCGGAGAGCGCGGCACGGCGGCGGGCCTCGGTGGCCCGGAGCTTGTCCATCATGCGCGGGCCCTCCCGAGCGACTCGCCGAGCAGACCGGTCGGCCGGAACATCAGCACGACGATGAGCACCACGAACGCCACCACGTCCTCCCAGGCCGAGGTGTAGAGCGTGGCGGCGTAGACCTCGACCAGGCCGAGGAAGAGGCCGCCGAGCAGGGCGCCCCGCAGGTTGCCGATCCCGCCGAGCACCGCGGCGGTGAACGCCTTGAGGCCGAGGACGAAGCCGAGACTGCTCTGGGTGAAGCCGAAGCGGACGCTCCAGAGCAGCGCCGCGGCGCCGGCCATCACCCCGCCGAGCACGAAGATGAGCATGATGACCCGGTCCTGGTTGACCCCCATCAGGGCGGCGGTCTCCGGGTTCTGGGCCACCGCCCGCACGCCGCGGCCGTACCGGGTCCGGTTGATGAACCAGTCCAGCGCCGCCATCATCACCAGAGCGGAGACGAAGACGATCGCCTGCACGTTGGTGATCGCCGTGTCACCGATGGTGAGCAGCGGCTTCTGCTCGATAATCGTCGGCATGCCGACGATCTGGCGCTCCCGACCGAACAGCGTGGGGAAGACGCCGCCGACGAGTCGCGGCAGCAGCAGGCCGAGGATCTCCACCAGCACGAGCGAGAGTCCGATCGCGGTGATGAGGAAGACCAGCGGTGGCGCGTTGCGCTTGCGCAGGGGTTTGTATGCGATGCGTTCCAGTGCCAGCGCGGTACCGCCGGAGGCGACCGCAGCGGCGACCAGACCGATGATGAGGAAGAGGATCGCCTGCCCGGCGGCGGGATGGTCCTGCATCCCGAACGCGGTCCACGCGCCGAGGACGGCGAAGGTACCCACCACGAAGACCTCGGAGTGGGCGAAGTTGATCAGCCGGAGTACGCCGTAGACCAGGGTGTAACCGAGGGCGATCAACGCGTAGATCGCGCCCTTGGAGAGACCGTCGACGGTGTGCTGGCCGAAGTGGCCGAATAGTTCGTCGAAGTTCACAAAAGCTCCTTGCATCGAGCGCGGCCGGGGGGTTCTCCCCCGGCCGCCCTCAAAAAGAACCCGGTCAGCTGATCTTGAGTTCCTGCAGCGCGGTGATCTGCTTGTTCTTCACCTCGTACGCCCAGATCACGACCTTGGTCGGGTCCACGTCGCCCTTGCCGTCGAACTTGATGTACTTCGACACACCCTGCTTGTCGTAGGCCTTGACGAAGTCAAGGATGTCCTTCCGGGTCTGCTTGCCCGCGTCGAACGCGTCCAGGAAGACCTTGGCACCGTCGTAGCCCTCCGCGCCGTACGAACCCGGCGCGATGTTGTACTCCTTCTGGTAGTCCGCCGAGAAGGTGCCGCCGGCCTTGTCGGCGGGCAGGCACGGGCAGGTGATGACGGCGCCCTCGGCACCGCCGGCCGCGCCCTCGGGGAACGCCGGGTCGTAGAGACCGTCCGGACCGATGAACTTCGCGGTCACACCCGCGGCGCGCATCTGACGGACCAGCGGAGCGGCCTCACGGGTGTAGCCGCCGTAGAACAGGTAGTCGGCGCCACTGCTCTTGATCTTGGAGACGGTGGCGTCGAACTGCGACTGCCGCTCCTGGATCTTGTCGGTGGCCACCACCAGCGGGCCGAGCGCCTTGCCGAGCTCGGCGGTGATGCCCGCGCCGTACGCGCTGCCGTCGTCGACGACGAAGACCTTCTGCGCGTTCTGGCCCTTGAGGTAGGTCGCCACCGCGGCGGCCTGGGTGCCGTCGTGACCGACCACCCGGAAGAACGAGGTGTTGCCCTTCTGGGTCAGGTCGATCCGGGTGGCCGACGGGCTCACCATGGCCAGGCCGGCGGCCTGGTAGACCGGCATCGTCGCGTCGCTCTCACCGGAGAAGTGCCCGCCGATCACGCCGAGGAACGACGCGTCGCCCGCGATCTGGCTCGCGAACGGGGTGGCAACGGCGGGGTCGCCCTGGGTGTCGAACTCCTGCAGGGTGACCTGGCAGTCCGGCTTCGCCGCGTTGTGCTGCTTGACGGCGAGCTTGGCGCCGTTCAGCGACGGGATGACCAGACCCGCGTTGTCACCGGTGAACGCACCGAAGATCGCGATCTTGCCGCCACAGGCCTCAGCCTCGGTGCTGCCGCCGCCCGAGTCCTGGCAGCCGGCCGCGGCCACCATAACCGCCGCCAGGGCGGTGGTGCTCAGCGCCCGTACATACTTACGCCTCACGGCTCCTTGACCTCCTCAAGATGCAGGCGACGACGGCCTGGTGGCGGGTAGTGCCGGGATCGGCCCACCCCACCGCCGGACGATTAACGTCCACCTGCGTTACGGCTCGTGATGGCGGAGCGTACCGAGGCTTATTCGGTCAAGGAAAGGTCTGGGGGCCGGGCTTGCCAAACCGTTACGAACACGTGCACACCTTTGACCACAGCCGTAACAACCGAGTCCGGCTACGCCCCTTATCTGACCTGCTGTCCGGTCCCGCCCGCACCCGTCTCCGGGGCCTCGACGGGTTACGTTCCGGAGGACAGCCGGGTGCTCCAGACGGCCGCCTCCCGGCCGTCGTCCACGGCCAGCAGCACCTGGTCGGCTACGGCGAACACGCTGACGTCCCGGTTCGCGCCGGCCGGCATCGGCACCGGCCCGGTCACCGGCCGCCAGCCGCGGCCCTCGTCCGCGCCGGACCAGAGCGAGTACGACGCCCCGTCGGAGACGGCGGCGAGCAGCCCGTCCCCGGCCACGGCCAGCGCGCCCACCGCCGGAGCCCCGGCGGAGCCGTGCGTGCCGAATGCGCCGGCCGACTCCCAGCCCTGCGGTCCGCGCCGCCAGACACCGAACTCCTTGCCCCGCAGTCCCACCGCCACCGGTGTCCCCGCCAGCATCACGACCCGCTGCAGTTCCTCGTACGCCTCGGTCGCCGGCACCGGATCCCGCTGCCAGGTCCGGCCGTCCGGCGAGGTCCAGCCGAGCGGGTCCCGGTCGATCCGGCCGCCGGGCGGCAGGATGCCGCCGACCATCAGCCAGCCCTGCGGGGTCGCCACCGCGTCGAAGCCCCAGGTCGTGCCCCGTCCGTCGGTGGCTAGCTCCGGCACGCCCTCCATGATCTCGAACTCGCCCGCGTCGGCGGAGACCCAGGAGGCCACCCCGCTGGACCGGTTACCGGCGATCAGGTAGCCCCTCGGACCCGCGACCAGCCGGGCGACGTTAACCGCCGTCGGACCGCCGTACAGCTCGAACCGGGCCTCGACCTCCACCAGGGAGCCGTCGGGGAGCTGCCGCCAGCTGCTCGCCCGGGGATTGCCGTGCGCCCCGCCCGGCTTGTCGCCGAGGATCGCGACCCGGCCGTCGCGGCAGGCCGCCGAGTAGAGCACACTGCGCCGCCCGTAGTAGCCCTTCGGCTCCAGCGACATCGCCGCCCAGGTCACCCCGTCGGTGCTGGTCCAGGCCGCCGGCCGGGTTTCTCCCGCGGCCCCGCCGATCCCGCCGACCGCATACCACCGGCCGGCACAACCGGTGACGTCCCGCACCATCGGTCGGCCGGGGGTCCCGGCCGGTGCGGGCAGGGTCAGCCGCTGCCACTGCGGCCGGACCGGCTCGGGTGGCGGCTCCGGCGCGGGCTCCGAACAGCCGGCGCCGAGCAGCACGGCCGCGAGGACCATGGCGCCGATGCCACGCCGTCCGGGGAACATCGCCCGAGTGTAAGCCCGGAGTACGACGCCGAGTGCCCCTCGACCGACTCCGGGAGGCCCCCTCGACCGGTCCCGAACAAACCCCTCGGCCGGCGGACTCAGCCTGCCTCGGCCGGCTCCGCGCCGGTGCCCTCGGCCAGGATCCGCTCGGCCACCTCGCGCATCGTCATCCGGTGGTCCATGGCGGTGCGCTGGATCCACTTGAACGCCTGCGGCTCGGTCATCCCGTAGGTCGTCATCAGCGCACCCTTGGCCCGCTCCACCGTCTTGCGGATCTCCAGGCGGTCGGTCAGGCCGGCCACCTCGGCCTCCAGAGCGGCGATCTCCGAGTAGCGAGACAGCGCGATCTCGATCGCCGGCACCAGGTCGCTCTTCTGGAACGGCTTGACCAGGTACGCCATCGCGCCGGCCGCCCGCGCCCGCTCCACCAGGTCCCGCTGGCTGAACGCGGTGAGGATGACCACCGGGGCGATCCGGCCACCGGCGATCCGCTCCGCCGCGGCCAGCCCATCCATGATGGGCATCTTGATGTCGAGGATGACGAGGTCGGGCTTCAACTCCTCGGCGAGGCGCACCGCAGTCTCGCCGTCGCCCGCCTCCCCCACCACGTCGTAGCCCTCCTCGACCAGCATTTCGGCCAGGTCCAGCCGGATGAGCGCCTCGTCCTCGGCGATCAACACCCGCCTACGCTCGGTACCAGCCTGAATGTCGGCCACGAGCCCCTACCCCCAACTACATTTCCGACACCTGCCCAGCCGGGTGTCGCCGCCCTCAGCGTAGTGGGTAGTCTTATCGACGCCAGGCCCCTGTAGCCCAACGGCAGAGGCGCGATTCTCAAAAGATCGAAAGTGTGGGTTCGAATCCCACCGGGGGCACTCGACACATACGCGTTTTGCCTGGTCGGGGACAGCTTGAGTGCGGAGCCAGGCACGACGGCTGTCAGGTCGGTGCGGACTGGAGTGTGTCCACGACCGGGCGCCGTGTGGCAACCATCGCCGGGATGGCGGTGAGTGCGGCGATGGCGAGCAGGACCCCGAGTGCGGTGGCGAGCAGCCAGGAACCGGGTGGGTACTGGACCTCGCCGGTGCTGAGGAACGTAACAAGCCCGATGCCGGCCGGGACCCCCACGGCGACGCCGGGTATGGCGGGAAGCAGTTGCGCCACCGCCAGGCCCACGCCGGCCTGTGCGGGCGTGGCACCCAGCGTCCGCGCGACGGCCAGCGGCTGCCGGGCGTCGAGGACCGCGGACCAGGTGCTCACGACGGCGTTGATGAGCGCAAGAGTGCACAGCACGACGGTGAGCAGGAGCGTGGCCTGCTCGCCCCGTTCCCATCGGGGATTGGCGAGCTCCGTGTAGCCGAGGTCGAAGTGCACCACACGGGTGTTGACCAGAAGTATGGCGACGAGTGCGGTCGTGGTGATCAGGGTGTTCACGGTGATCAGCCGGGCCCGGCGCGGCCGGCGCGCGTTGATCCGCACCCCGATCAGCAGGGCGGTGGGCAGCTGCCGCGACAGCCAGATACGCCACCATCGGCGCCGCGGTGGCGTTGCAGCGTCGGCCAGTGCATGGACGGTGCTGGTGGCGGCGGCGCGCACCACTGGTACCAGAGTCGCCGCCACAGCGATCGTGAGGGCGAGGGCCGTGACGGCGATCACCGTGCGCAGCGCGGGTGGCTGGGTGTTGACGGAACCGATGAGTCCGGCGCTGGGGCGGATCAGCACGGGTGCGGCGAACCAGCCCGCGGCCAGGCCCGTGGCGGCGGCGGCGAGCCCGATCACGAGGTACTCGGCGAGGTGGACGGCGGCGATCATGGCAGGTCCGGCGCCGACGGCCTTGAGCAGCCCCACCCGGCGGCGCTGGCCGATGATCCGGCCCGCGACGATGCCGGCGACGCCGGCCAGCGCAAGGCCGCTGAGCAGCCAACTGCCGACGAGCAGCGCTATCCGCGCGTCGCTGTACAGCCGACCGTTGAGGTGGCCGATCGCCTGCCAGGTGGTGAGTTGGTCGCCGACGGGGTACGTAATGCTGGCCGCCGGGTCGGCGAGTTTGAGATTGAGGGTGTACGACAGCGGCTGGCCGCCCGCGAGCCTGGCCATGTCGCTGCGGTCGACCCAGACCAGGCCGCCGCGCTCGACCAGCACGCTGCCCGGGTAGTGCCACCCGGCGTACGGATACGTCGCTCTCGCGGCGGTGACCGCGGTCCCGATCACGCGCAGCGGATGGCCGTCGACGCTGACCGTGTCGCCGGCACGGATGCCGAGGGCCTCGGCGAAGGCACGCTCGACGACCACGCCGCCGGGGCGTACCCAGGTGCCGTCGGTCACGGCGGGCCGATCGATCGATACGGGTGCGCTGTCCCGCCCCTCGACGACGGCGTGCGCGGACTTGCCGCCGGCCGTCATCGTCAGGTAGGCGATCGGGAAGGGGCCGCTGTGATCGGTGACGCCGGCCGCGGTGGTCAGCGATGCGAGCTCGTCCAACGCGGCCTGACCGGTGGCCCGGGGTGTCACGATCACGTCCGGGCCGGCGGTGGCGGTCCGGGTCTGCTGGTACGGCCGGTCGGCGATGTCGTTGAGGGTGAGGCCGAGGGTCAGCGTGGCGGTGGCGGCGGTGATGGCGACCAGGAGCAGGACGGTTTCGGTCCGGCGGCGACGCAGATCCCGCATCAGCAGCCGGCACACGAGCAGGAGGCGGCCGGACATGTCAGCGCCGCCCGTCGTAGACGGTGCCGGTAGCCATGCTGGCGAATCGGTTGTCGTCGGCGAACGCCCCGTCGCGCATGGAGATCACCCGGTCGGCGACCGCGGTGATGCGGGCGTCGTGGGTGACCACCACGAGGGTCTGTCCCGCGGCGCGCAACGCCTCGAACAGCCGCAGTACCTCCAGGGTGGCGGAGCTGTCCAGGTTGCCGGTGGGTTCGTCGGCCAGCACGACCAGCGGCTCGTTGCTCAACGCGCGGGCGATGGCGACCCGCTGGCGCTGCCCACCGGACAGCGCCGAGGGCAGGTGCGCGGCGCGGTCGGCCAGCCCGGCCCGGTCCAGCAGGTACATCGCCCGCTTGCGGGCCCGCCCCGGTGACTGGCCGGCCAGCAGCGCGGCCAGCTCGACGTTCTCCACCGCGGTGAGCTCGTCCATGAGATGAAACGACTGGAAGACGAACCCGACGCTGTCGCGCCGCAGCCGGGCCAGGGCCCGCTCGCTCATCGTGTCGATCCGGTGCTCGGCCAGCCACACCTGCCCACCGGTCGGGCGTTGCAGCCCGCCGAGCAGGTGCAGCAGGGTGGACTTGCCACAGCCGCTCGGCCCCATGATCGCTAACGTCTGTCCGGCGGGCACGTCCAGGTCGACCTCGTCAACCGCGCGTACCAGCGTGTTGTTCGAGCCGTACCGTCTGGTCAGCCCACGGGCCCGCAGCGCCATCGATCCGGTCATGCCTCCGCCTTCCGCCCAGTCCGATCACGCTCGGCCCACATGCGCTCGCCTGCCTCCAGCCACTCCAGGTCGGCCCGCAGCCGCAGCACGACGCCCTCCAGCAGCACCCCGGCAACCGGATCCACCGAACGGTCCAGCGCCGCGCGCTGGGTGTCACGCAGCCGGCGCAGCACCTCGCGTCGTTGCGCATCGACCAGCGCCACGGGATCAGCAAGCCGACCGGCCGCGGCGGCCACCAGCTCCAGGTTCTTCCTCGTCGATGAACCCTCTCACGGAGACCTCGCGGCTTGGTCGACAGGACGGCACGGACGCCGTAACTCGACGCGAAGTCGCCGCCGCCGCTCAGCTCGACATGGTCGCCGGGGTAACTGGCCCTGACCCATCAGCGCCTTCATCGTCTTGCCCTTGGTCCGGACCTGGTACGAGGAGGTGGGAGACCCCGCCGGGCCGCCGGGCCGGACCCTGGCCGGACCGGCGGCCCGGCGGACCGCACGGGGAGGTGGGGAGGTTCAATACTGAGCCGCCATGGACGCGTGCCGCGCCGTCGTTCAGCACCTTCCTGACCCGTCGCTCAGGAGATCGTGCTGACCAGGTGGGCGACGGTCCGGGCGATCGCGTCCCGCGCCGGTGCCAGGTATTTCCGCGGGTCCAGGACCGGCGCGGCCGCCAGCTTGGCCCGGACCGCCTCGGTGAAGGCGACGTTCAGGATGGTGCCGACATTGATTTTCACGATCCCGGCCCGCACGGCCCGGACCAGGTCGTCGTCGGGGACGCCGGAGGAGCCGTGCAGCACCAGCGGCACCGGCAGCGTCTCCCGGAGCCGGCCGATGAGCGCGAAGTCGAGCGTGGCGGTCCGGTCGGTCATCGCATGGGAGCTGCCCACCGCCACCGCCAACGCGTCGACCCCGGTCGCGGCGACGAACTCGGCCGCCTCGGTCGGATCGGTACGGACCCCCGGGGCGTGTGCGCCGTCCTTGCCACCGACCTCACCCAGCTCCGCCTCCAACCACAGGCCGCGCGCGTGCGCCCAGCCGACCGCCTCCACTGTGGCGCTGACGTTGGCGGTGTAGTCGAGTCTCGACGCGTCGAACATCGCCGAGCTGATCCCGGTCCCCTCCGCGGCGTGTAGCAGGTCCCGGCTCTGCACGTGGTCGAGGTGAACGGCCACCGGCACGGCGGCGAGCTCGGCCACCGCGGTGACGGCGGCGGCGATCGGGGCGAGCCGGCCGTGGTGGAAGCGAACGGCGTTCTCGCTGATCTGGAGGATCACGCCCCGGCCGGCCTGCTCGGCTCCGGCGACGATTCCTTCGGCGTGCTCCAGCGTGATCACGTTGAAGGCGGCGATCGCCGTGTTCGCGGCACGGGCGCGGTCGACCAGTTGGCCGGTGGCGGTAAGGGGCATCCGGTGCTCCATTTTCCGTGGGGGGTGCCAGAGTGAACCTTTCAACCTCCCCTTGCGGTCCGGCGGACCGCAAGGTCGGACGCGGTGCGTGAGCGCCGCGCGGTCCAGGTTGAAAAAGGTTCAGTGGTGCCAGCCCTTGACAGCTTTCCCGATCGAAAACAAGTATTCCCATCCTTGAACAACCGGCTGGCACCGCATCAGCGGGAGGTGACGAGGTGGCAGTTGCACTGCTCGTCGGCCTCGACGTCGGCACCACGACCAGCAAGGCCGTGGTCTTCACCGACACGGGTGAGCCGCTGTCCCAGGCCTCGGCGGCCACGCCCTGGACAGCCACCCGGACCGGCGCCGAACTCGACGCGACCGCCCTGCTCGGCTCCGCCCTAGCGGCCCTGGCCGGCGCGCTGGCCGCCGCCCCGCCCGGTCCGGTCGCCGGACTCGGCGTGGCGAGCCTGGGCGAATCCGGAGTGCTGCTGGACCGGTCCGGCGCTCCGGTCGGCCCGGTCGTCGCCTGGCACGACACCCGGGACGAGACGGAACTGGCCGACCTGTACGCCCGGATCGGCCCGGAGAGCTTCGCCCGCACCACCGGGCTGCCGCTGCGGCAACAGTGGGCGCTCACCAAGCACCGCTGGCTGCTCACCCACCATCCGGAGACCCGGACCGCCGTGCGCCGGCTCAACATCGCCGAGTGGGTGGTCCGCAGGCTCGGCGGTGCGGAGGCCGCCGAACAGTCCCTCGCCTCCCGGACCGGCTGGCTCCGGCTCGACGACCGGGACTGGTGGCCCGAGGCGCTGGAGTGGTCGGGGGCGCGCGCCTCGCTGATGCCCGAGGTGGTGACCGCCGGAACCGCGCTCGGCACCGTCGGCGCGGGGGGCCGACTCGACCGGCTCACCGGAGCCACGCTCACCGTCTGCGGCCACGACCACCAGGTCGCCGCGATCGGCGCCGGCGCGGTACGCCCCGGCGACGAACTGGACTCCTGCGGTACGGCAGAGGCACTGGTCCGGTCGGTCCCGCCGGGCCTGGCCCCGGAGACCGTCGCCGGGCTGGTCGCCGCCGGGGTCACCGTCGGGTGGCACGCCCTGGCCGATCGCTGGTGCCTGCTCGGCGCCACCACCGGAGGACTGGTGCTGCAACGGGTGCTCGCCGGGCTCGGCCTGGACCGTGCCGACCTGACCCGAATCGACACCCTCGCCGAGCAGGTCCAGCCGGGCCGGGTCGGGGTGCGAATCACCGACGAGGGCCGGTCGGTGGTCGTACCGGCGGGGGAAGCCGCCGAGCCGGCGGAGATCTGGCGGGCGGCGCTGGAGACGGTCACCGACGAGATCGGCGTCATCCACGACGCGATGACCGCGTACAGCGGTGACCACCACGACCTCGTCGCCGTCGGCGGCTGGTCGCGCAGCGAGGCGCTGATGGCGGCCAAGGCCCGCCGGCTCGGCCCGGTACGCCGTTCCCCGGTCGTCGAGGCGGGGGCGCGCGGCGCCGCTCTGCTGGCCGGGCTCTCGGCCGGGGTCTACGGCAGCGTGGACGACTTCCCGGACGCCCCCGGTACCCCGGCAGGAGTGCACTCCGGCGACACCGTGGCCGGGGGGCGGTGGTGAGGCAGCGATCGCCCGAGCCGGCCTGGCCCGGCCGGCACGTGGAGTACCTGTGATTCTCACCCTGACCCCCAACCCGAGCGTCGACCGGACGGTTTTCATCGACGCCCTACCCCGTGGGACGGTGATCCGCAGCCGTCGCGGCTGGAACGAACCCAGCGGCAAGGGCGTCAACGTCGCGCTGGCCTTGCAACGCCACGGCCGACCGGTCACCGCCGTCCTGCCGGTGGGCGGTTCGGTCGGCGCCCAGCTCTCCGAGATGCTCCGGCTGGCCGGACTGCCCGTTCGGGAAGTGCCGGTGCGGGGTGAGATCCGCAGCAACATCAGCCTGGTCGAGCCGGACGGCACCGTCACCAAGGTGAACGAGCCCGGTCCCGAACTGGACGCCGGGGAGACCGAGGCGCTGGTGCGCGCAGTCCTGGACAACCTCGCCGGCGTCACCTGGCTGGCCTGCTGCGGCAGCCTGCCCGACGGCGTACCGCCGGACCTGTACGCCAAACTGGCCGAGGCGGCCCGGTCCCGCGGGGTCCGGGTCGCGGTCGACACCTCCGGCGAGCCGCTGCGGGCCAGCCTCGCCGGCCGACCCGACCTGGTCAAACCGAACTCTTCCGAGCTGGCCCACCTGGTCGGCCGGCCACTGCGGACGTTCGGCGACGTGATCGACGCGGCGCTCCAGGTCCGCAAGCTCGGCGCCGGCGCGGTGCTGGCCAGCCTCGGCATCGACGGCGCACTGCTGGTCGAGGCCGCCGAGGTACGGCACGCCGAGGCGCGGGTGCCCCGAGTGGTCAGCGCCGTCGGTGCCGGTGACGCCGCCCTGGCCGGCTTCCTGCACGGCGGCGGGACGGGCATCGCCGCGCTCCGTACCGCCGTGGCCTGGGGCACGGCCGCCGTCCAGCACGAGGGAACGCTCTTCTCCGCTGCCGGCCCGGATCAGGCGGTGCTGGTGAGCGGCGACGTCGACCCGGGCCGGCCGCTACGGGATCCCGACGCCGTCCTCGCCCGGGCCGAACCCGTCACCCGGCCCGCCTGACCGGGGCGGCGCCGTCCGCTCCGTACGGTGGCGCCGCGCTGAGCCACCGGGCCCGCCCCCGGGTCGGCTACCGGCGGCGGGCGACCAGTACCGCGTCGGAGATGATGATCTCGCGTCCCTCCTGGTCCACCACCGGCCGGGGCCGGGTCTCGGCGGCCAGCACCGTCCAGGCGGTCGGGTCGAGCCCGGACGCGACCTCCTCGGCGGTGTACATCATGTCCGGGAAGTGCATCCGGTGTGCCGAGGTACGCAGATCGGACGGGTGGTGCCCGACGATCAGCAGGGTGCCGCCGGGGGCCACCGCGGCGGCGAGCCGGCCGAACACCTCCCGTCGGGTCTCGCCGGGCAGGTGCATGAACTGCGCGGAGACCAGGTCGTACCGGCCCTCGGCCGGCGGCTGCTCGCGCAGGTCCGCGTGCCGCCACTCGATCCGGCCGGCGACCTCGGCACCGGCCGCCTCGGCGTGCGCGGCGGCCCGGCCGAGTGCCGTGGTCGAGATGTCCACCCCGGTCACCTGCCAGCCCCCCTCGGCGAGCCAGATGGCGTCGGCGCCCTCTCCGCTGCCGACGTCGAGCGCCCGGCCCGGCGCCAGCCCGGCCGCCTCGGCCACGAGTTGCGGGTTGGGGCGGCCGCTCCAGATCGCCGGGCGGGCCTGGTAGCGCTCCTCCCAGCCCTCCTGCTCGAACATCGTGCGCACCTGGTGCCGGTAGGACTCGACGGCGTTGCGAGTCTCCTCGGCGACCAGGTCGATGTTGATCTGCGCACCGGCCATCAGGCCGGACGCGGCGGCCGAGATCACCTGGGCGCGTACGTCCGCCACGTTGCCCGCCACCCAGACCCCGGGCACCGCCAGCCCGCTCGGGTCGGCCGGGATCTGGCTGCCGACGACGTGCCCGCCCATCTCCACGTCGACCGGCTTGACCCCGAGCGACTCCAGCAGGCCGGCCCGGGCGGTGAACCGGGGCGCGACCACGAGGGCGTCGAGCGCGACGACCTCGCCCGAGGCCAGGCGTACCCCGGTGAGCTGGTCGTCGACGATCTCCAGCCCGGCGACCGGGCCGGGGACCACGGGAATGGCCCGCGCGGCGAGCTGTTCGGCGTCGGAGGGTTCCAGTGTCGGGGCCTCGTGCGTCAGCAGCATCACCTGGGGGCTCCACTGCCGCCACAGGTTCACCTGGTGCACCGCCATGGCGGTCGGCCCGGTCACCAGTACGCCGATCCGCCGGTCGCGCACCTCCCAGCCGTGGCAGTACGGGCAGTGCAGCACGTCGCGGCCCCACCGCTGCGCCAGCCCGGGCAGCTCGGGCAGTTCGTCGACCAGGCCGGTCGTCACCAGCAGCCGTCGGGCCCGCAGTTCGGTGCCGCCGTCCAGGGTCAGCCGGAAACCGTCGCCGTCCCGGGCGGCCGTCTCGACCCGACCGGTGCGGATCTCGCCGCCGTACCGGGTCACCTCGGCACACCCGTCCGCCACCAGCTCCGCCGGAGGTGTGTTCTCCCGGCCCAGGTAGTTGTGCACCCGGTCGGCCGGTGCGTTGCGCGGCTCCCCGGCGTCCACCACCAGCACCGACCGCCGGGCCCGGGCCAGCGCCAGCGCTCCGGCCAGCCCGGCGGCGCCGCCACCGACCACCACCACGTCGTATGTCTTCTCCACGCTGCGCTCCCCTTCCTCGCACGGTACGCCTCCACGGTGCGGCGCGTCGGGACGGTCAGCAACTATCCTTGCCGGTATGGCAAAGGACGAATTCGCGTTGACCTCGGTCGGCCCCCGGCTGCGGGAGCTGCGCAGGCAGCGGGGCAATACGCTCACCCAGCTCGCCGAGTTCACCGGCATCTCGGTGAGTACCCTGTCCCGGCTGGAGTCCGGCGGCCGCAAGCCGACCCTGGAGTTGCTGCTGCCGCTCGCCCGGGCCTTCCAGGTCTCCCTCGACGAACTGGTCGACGCGCCCGCCACCGCGGACCCCCGGGTACATCCCCGGCCGATCGTCCGGCACGGCATCACGTTCCTCCCGCTGACCCGCCGGCCGGGCGGTTTGCAGGCGTTCAAGCAGATCCTCCCGCCGAACACCCCGGGCGGCGAGCCGGAACAGCAGACCCACGAGGGCTACGAGTGGCTCTACGTGCTCTCCGGGCGGCTGCGCCTGCTGCTCGGCGAGCATGACCTGATCCTGACCCCGGGCGAGGTCGCCGAGTTCGACACCCGGGTCCCGCACCACGTCTCCAACCCCGGCCCCGGGGTCACCGAGGTCCTCTCCCTCTTCGGACCGCAGGGCGAACGCCTGCACGTCCGGGCCCGCCCGACGGCACGCTGAGCCGGGCCGCCCAGCCGGGCCCGCCGGTCGGTGTTCGGGGCGGTCAGAGTGGCGAGGCGGGGGGTTTCGGCTGGCGGCCCCGGGTCCGGGCCAGGTCGTGCAGGGTGATGCCCAGCAGGATCGTGCTCACGGTGCCGGCCACGGCCAGCGGCGGCACGAAGAGCATGCCGGGCGTCGCCGCCACCAGCGCGACGATGCCGAGCAGCCGGGACCGGAGGACCGTGCCGAAGACCTCGTACCCGAACCGGGCCCGGCCGGCAAGGAAGAGCAACGGGCCGCCGACGATGACCCCGACCCAGGCGCCGTCGGTGTGCCCGAGCGGCCGGGCCACCACGAGTTCGTACCCGACCGCGGTGGTGACCACCCCGGCCACGATCACCAGGTGGGTGTAGGTGGCCGACCAGGCGAACCGGGCCGGGTCGCGGGCGGTGCCGAAGGCCGCGGCCAGCAGGAACCCGGCCTGGAAGAAGTAGACGCGCCAGAGCAGCACGGTGGTGGTGAAGGCGATCAGGAAAGCGGCCGACTGGGCGGCGGTGAAGTCGCCGCCGCTGAACGCGAACCCGGTGACCAGGATCGACTCGCCGAGCGCGATCAGGAAGAACTGCTGGTACCGCTCGGCGATGTGCTCGCCCGCGAAGGCCCATTCCGGGCTCGTCGACGAGCCCAGCCGGGGGGTGGGCCAGCGCAGCAGGTGGCCTAGATAGTCGGCGACCAGCGCCAGGCCCCAGAGCAGCAGCCGGAGGTCGCCGGTGACGAGTGCCCCGACGATCCAGAGCGGGGCGGTGCAGAGTACCCAGAAGACCAGCCGGACGGAGATCCGCTGCCGGGGGTCGCCGCGCAGGGTCAGCCCCAGCACGAACGGCCGGCCGAACTGGAGCAGTACGTAGGCGAGCGCGAACATCAGCCCGTGCCCGCCGAACGCCTGGGGTACGGCGACCGCCATCACCATCGAGCCGAACATGGTGGCCACCACGACGCCCTGGACCAGCGGCCGTTCCGGGTCGAAGCGGCTGGTCATCAGGGTGGTCATCGACCAGAGCAGCCAGAGGGTCAGCAGCAGTACCAGCGCGCGCAGCGCCTCGAGGAAGACCTCCTGGTCGAGTTGGGTGAGGTCGTGCACCAGCCGCTGCGAGACCCGGGTCAGCGCGAAGACGTAGACCAGGTCCAGGAAGAGTTCCAGGAAGGTCGCCCGTGGCGAGCTTTCCTCCCTCCGCAGCAGTTCCGCCCCGCCACCGAGTACCATCCGCCCGCCTGTTTTCCCCCGCTCCGGGACACTGCCGTCGAAGGCTCACGTCTCCTGCCAGAGGATTACCACGGGGCACCGGTCCCGGAAGCGGGGCCGGGCAAACCCGTCCGGCGAGACGCGGGAAATCCGCCGGTGGAGGCGCCGCCCGGAAGAAATCCGGCCCGTCGCCGGTTGCCGCACGTGTGATCGACGTACCGTTGTCTGTCCTTGACCTCGCACCGGTCGCCGCCGGCACCACCGCCGGCGCGGCCCTGCGGCACACCACCGAACTCGCCCGGCGCACCGAGGAACTCGGCTATCACCGGTTCTGGGTGGCCGAACACCACAACATGCCGGCGATCGCCAGCTCCGCCCCGGCGGTGTTGATCGCCCACGTGGCGGCGGCCACCTCGACCATCCGGGTCGGGTCCGGCGGGGTGATGCTGCCCAACCACGCGCCGCTGGTGGTGGCCGAGCAGTTCGGCACGCTGGAGGCGCTGCACCCGGGCCGGATCGACCTCGGCATCGGCCGGGCGCCCGGCACCGACCAGCCGACCGCGCTGGCGCTGCGCCGGACCATGGCGGGGCTGTCGGCCGAGAACTTCCCGGAGGAGCTGGACGACCTGGTCAACTACTTCACCGGGGAGCGGCCGGGCCCGATCACCGCCACCCCGGGCCAGGGTGACCGGCCGGAGATCTGGCTGCTCGGCTCCAGCGGGTTCAGCGCCCAGCTCGCCGGGCTGCTCGGCCTGCCGTTCTCCTTCGCGCACCACTTCAGCGCGGCGAACACCCTGCCGGCGCTGGCCCTCTACCGGCAGAGCTTCCGGCCGTCGCGCTGGCTGGACCGGCCGTACGCGATGGTGGCGGTCAACGCGGTCTGCGCCGAGGACGACGAACGGGCGGAGTGGCTCTCCGGCCCGGCCTCGCTGTCCTTCCTGCGGCTGCGTACCGGCCGGCCGGCCCCGCTGGCCACCCCGGAGGAGGCGGCGGCGTACCCGTACACCGAGTTGGAGCGGCAGTTCGTGCTCGAACGGCGGGAGGGGCAGGCGCTCGGTTCGCCGGAGACGGTACGCCGGCAGCTCACCGACCTGCAGGCCCGGACCGGGGCCGACGAGTTGATGATCACCACCCTGGTTTACGACATAGCCGACCGGGTGCGCTCGTACGAGCTGATCGCGGAGAAGGTCGCCGGCGGGCTCCGCCGGCAGGGCTGACCGGCCCGGCGATCTCCATGGGCGAGGCCGGTCGCGATCTCCATGGCGACGCCGGTCGCGGCGGTGGCCGTGACCGGCGTCACGCCGAATCGAGGTCGCGAAACACACTCTTCACCGTGCCGTCATCGGCGCGCACCGGAAGCGGCCTAATGTTCTTACCGGTGGTGGTTCGACAAGCGCGATCGGGACGGGTCGCGTGATGTCGCGGTGTGTGCCGCACCGGCACGCGGGGAGATGAGCGACCCCGCGGGCCGGTGCGGCTTCGCGTTTCCGGGCCCTATCGTTTCCGGATCCTGATCCGGGCTACCGAAGATAGATCGACGGTGCCGGCGGGGTGGACATGCCGTTCCCGATGAAGAAGCTCGGATGCGGCGGCTGGTTGTAGGCGGTGTTCTGCCAGGCGATCGCCACCCGGTACATCGGGTCGTGCATCAGGGTGTGAATGCGGGTGCTGGTCTCGGTCGGCGTGCTGTAGATCCGCAGCGCGCCGTTGTCGCTGGTCCGCCAGATCACCTCCTCGCGCCAGTCGCCGAGGATGTCCGCCGAGAGCGCCGGGGTGGCCTTGGTGCCGTTGTTCGACGCCACCCCGCTGCCGTTGAGCAGCCGGGTGTCGGAGCTGGTGCCGTACTTGTCGATCCGGGTCTGGTCCAGCAGCTCCCGGACCGGGTCGCCGTCCCACCAGATCAGGAAGTTCGCCGACGACGGCTTGCGGCCGACGTTCGACCCGCTCGGGCTGCGCAGCCCGTCGGCCGCCGACGACCAGGACTCCGCCCCGGCGCTGCCGGCGTGGACGTCCCCGGCCACGCCCCGGCCGTTGTCCCCGGCCGGCGAGGTGGACCAGTAGACCTGCCCGGTACGCGCGTTGGCGAACCAGGACGACGGACTGGACGAGTTCTCGCTGACCTTGAAGTACTCCAACCCGGAGCGGCTCGGGTCGAGGTCGCCGAGGTGGGCCGCGTCGCCGTGCCCGTGCCCGGTGTTCCACAGCGGGGAGCCGTTGTCGTTGATCGCCATCGCTCCGTACAGGATCTCGTCCCGGCCGTCGGCGTCCACGTCGCCGACGGTCAGCGCGTGGTTGCCCTGGCCGGCGTACTGCGAACCGGCCGAGTTGGAGTCGAAGGTCCAGCGCCGGGTCAGCGAGCCGTTGCGGAAGTCCCAGGCGACGACGACGCTGCGGGTGTAGTAGCCGCGGGCCATGATCAGTGAGGGTCGCTGCCCGTCCAGGTACGCCGTTCCGGCGAGGAACCGGTCCACCCGGTTGCCGTAGTCGTCGCCCCAGGACGAGACGTTGCCCCGGGCCGGCTCGTAGTTGACCGTCGAGCGCACCGCGCCGGTCTGCCCGTCGAACATGGTCAGGAACTCCGGCCCGGCCAGCACGTAGCCACTGGAGTTGCGGTGGTCCGCCGAGGAGGAGCCGATCACCTGGCCGGTGCCCGAGCGGGTGCCGTCGGCGGTCTTCATCGCCACCTCGGCCCGGCCGTCGCCGTCGTAGTCGTAGACCTGGAACTGGGTGTAGTGCGCGCCGGCCCGGATGTTGCGACCCAGGTCGATCCGCCACAGCCGGGTGCCGGTCAGGGTGTACGCGTCGACGTAGACGTTGCCGGTGTAGCCGGACTGCGAGTTGTCCTTGGCGTTCGACGGATCCCACTTGAGCACGATCTCGTACCGGCCGTCGCCGTCCAGGTCACCGACGGAGGCGTCGTTCGCCACGTAGCTGTACGCCTCCCCGGAGGGTGTCGTGCCGCCGGGCGGCACCTGGAGCCGTACGTCGAGATAGCCGCTGCCGAACTGGAGCGCCGGCGCCGAGGCCGCCTGCTCGGTCCCGTTCACCACCGCCCGCACCGTGTACGCCGACCCGGCGGCGGCGCCCGAGTCGAGGTAGTTGGTGGCGCCGGTGATCGGGGTGGAGTTGACCCGGGTCGAGCCCCGGTAGAGGTTGAACGACACGCCGGAGGTCTCGGTGCCGAGCAGCCGCCAGGAGACCAGGTTGGCGCTGCCGGAGCGGACGCTGACCAGGCCCCGGTCGAGGTTCTCGACCTGCTTGGCCCCGGCCGGCGGGTTGGTCGGCGGCGGTGTGGTCACCGGCGGGGTGGTCGCCGGAGGGGTGCCGGTGGGCGGTCCGCCCGGCGTGGTCGCGGTCGGCGCCACCGCACCGGTGCAGGTGGTGCCGTTCATCGCGAAGCTCGCCGGCACCGGGTTGCTGCCGTTCCACGAGCCGTTGAAGCCGAACGTGGCGCTGGCGCCGGTGCCGAGTGCGCCGTTGTAGCTGACGTTGCTGGCCGTCACCTGGCCGCCGCTCTGACTGACCGTGGCGTTCCAGGCCTGGGTGACCTGCTGGCCGGCGCCGTACGACCAGGTCAGGCTCCAACCGGTGACCGGGTCACCGAGGTTGGTGAGGCTGACGCTGGCGCCGAAGCCGCCCTGCCATTGGTTCGTCACCTGGTAGTCGACCCGGCAACCGGCGGCGGCGGCCGAGGCGACCACCGTGAAGGTGCCGGTCGCGGCGAGCGCGGCGGCCGCGGTGGCGGCGAGCAGGGTACGGCGACGTGCTGAGATACGCATGATCAACTCCGTTGGGGGCGGGGCGCGGTACCGGGTTTCGCCAGCCCGACCGGGGATGGCCATGCCGTACCGACCCTGCCCTGGGGCCGGCCGGACCCGGACCGCGGGAGGGCGGCCGAAATGGAACAGTTCAACGGCAACCCGACAACGGGGGAACGGCTTCCTGCGCACCTGAATGCTAGGGCAACCGCTTTCCGGTACACAACATCGAGCCCGGTCGGTTTAAAGGTTTCAGCCCGCCCGGCGCCGCCACCGGAGCGTCCCGCCGGCCCGGCCGTGGGCCGGCACCCGGCGACGAACTCGCTCGCGACGGTCGAGGCGGGCTGACTAGGCTCGGTCGGTGCCCACCCTCATCCGGCAGCTCGAAGCCGACGACCTGGCCGCAGCCGGCGAGTTGGGGCGGCTGGCCTTCGGCTCCGCCCCGTCCACCGCAGCACCGTCGACCGATCCCCGGCCGGGCGTCACCGGCTACGGCGCGTTCGACCCGGACGGCCGGCTGGTCGGCAAGGCGGTCGACCTGCACCACGAGCAGTGGTGGGCCGGCCGCCGGGTCTCGGCGGCGGACGTCGGCGGAGTCGCGGTGCTGCCCGAGGCGCGCGGCCAGGGCGTGGCCCTGGCGCTGCTCCGCGAGCTGCTCCGGGGTGCCCGCGAGCGGGGTGCCGCGATCAGCGCGCTCTATCCGACGGTGACCGGGCCGTACCGGCGGGCCGGCTGGGAGGTGACCGGCGCCCTGCGCGCCGTCGACCTGCCCACCGTGGCGCTGCCCCGGCACCGGCCGGCCCCCGGGTTGACGGTCCGGCCCGGCGGTCCCGCCGATCTCGCCGCCACGGCCGACCTGTACGAGCGGATCGCCCGGCACCGCTGCGGCCTGCTCACCCGCCGGGGCGGGGTCTTCGACCGGAACCAGCCTCCGACGGCGCTGCCGGACGGGGTGGACGGGCTCACCCTGGTCGAGCAGGACGGCCGGCTGGTCGGGTACGCGAGCTGGCAGCGCGGTCGCGGCTACGACCAGCACGCCGTACTGACCGTCGAGGAGGTGCTGGCCAGCACGCCCGAGGCGGCCCGCCAACTGGTCGGCGTACTCGCGAGCTGGCAGAGCGTCACCCCGACCGTCCGGCTCTGGCCGCTGGGCACCGACGCGGTCGCCGCCAACCTGCCGCTGGAGCAGGCCCGGCAGCACGAGCAGCGGATCTGGATGCACCGGCCGGTCGACGTGGTCCGGGCGGTACGCAGCCGGGGCTGGCCGGCACACGTGCGCGGTCGGGTCGACTTCGCACTGACCGACGAGATCGCGCCGTGGAACTCCGGCAGTTGGCGGCTGGAGGTCGACGGCGGTGGTGCCGAACTGCACCGGATCCCCGAGGAGCCCCCGACCCAGCTCTCGGTACGCGGCTTCGCGCTGCTCTACACCGGTGCCGCCGACGGGTACGCGGTCGCCGAGGCCGGCCTGCTGCGCTGCCCCGCCGGCACCGACCCGGGCGCGCTCGACCTGCTCGGCGCCGGCCACCGGGCCGAACTGCTCGACTACTTCTGAGCGCTACCCGCCACTCCGGGCCGTACGGGTGGGTCAGCTCCCGCCCCCGCCGGTCAGCATCGGGACCAGCACCAGCCCGCCGCAGCAGATCAGGCCGACCACGCCGAAGCTGATCAGGGCGATGCTGTAGTTCGACCACATGCCGAACTTCGTCACGTCGGTGCCCAGCCCGTCGTGCACCCGGTTGCGCCACCCGCCGAACCGGAACGACAACTGGTGCCCGGCACCCGGCTGTACGACGACCCTCGTGGTCATCATCGGGATGCCGAACAGGTCGGTGTACTTGACCTCGTGCTCCCCGGCCGGCACCGCGATGTGGAAGGTGCCCTCCGCCATTCCGGAGACCTCACGCCCATCGATCTTCAGCTTGCAGGTGCTCGGCGCGGGCACGAGGTAGGGCCCCCGGTTCGCCGAGACGATCAGCGCGCCCCAGCCCGGCGGCAGCGGGACCGGGTACGGGTAGGCGGCCAGGGCCATGCCCGGCGGTGGGACCGAGGGATATGCCATCGATGCATAGTGGCATACCCGGCGGCGGACGCTGTCCGGGCATACCCGCGGGTGAAATGCCCGGACCGGAGCCGCCGGGCTACGGGAGGCACCTCAACGGCCCTATCCGATCCCGCTTCCTACTGCGACTGCCGGCCTCCGCCCCGCCGCTCGACACGCGCACGCCAGGCGGGCCAGCCTGCCGAGACCGATGAAAGTTCATTGGGGTCGAGCTGGGGCTCGATGAAGTGCTTCTCTATGAACTTGTAGAGCAGTCCACCCAGGTCGTCACGAGCTTGATCACTAATGTCGGTCGTCGTGTAGGACTCGATCGCGGCCATCCGAAGATAGATACGCTTGCGATCGAGTTCGGCGCGTCGATGGTTGTGTGACTCGATTGAGGCGTAGGTGAACAGAAGCGCGAGTGGCAGCATCGGCACCGCGATCTGATACCACGCCAGGTTCGGCACCGCGACGACGAAATAGACCGCCAGGCCCACCGCCGTGACGAGGATTGCGACGGCGAACCGTCGCCATCGATTCGCTTGGCGGCGATGGTGGTCCGCGTCGTCGGCGTACCGGCCGAACAGGGTCGCGCTGCGCACCAACTTGACGAGGCTCTCCGCCTCTTGCCGCAGTTGGCGTATCATCTCCACGTCGGCGTCCGCGCCGTCCCGCACGGAAGCGCCGGCCAGCACGTACTCGTGCTTGAGGTTCGTCAGCCACTCCCGGAGTTCCGCGACCTCTACTTTCATCGCGAGCACCTCGTCGACGCCCGATCCGTGGTCGCTCACTGCCGTCGAGGCGTTCGCCGTCTCCGTCTCCTCACCGCTCACCCGTCCCTCCTCAATCCCGAGGCGATGTTCCTGCCCACGTACAGGAGCGTCGCCCCCAGTAGCGCCACACCCGCCACCATCGCGGGCCAGGTGGCCGCCAGGCTCTGCGATTCCAGCACGAACCAGCACAGCGAGGCGGTCGTGAGAATGCTGGCGAATGCGACCGAGGCGAGTGTGACGACCTCAAACTGGAGAAGACTCTGCGGAGTTCTGAAGGACCGGTTCCGGTCGTCCAGTTCCTGGTAGATCCAGGCGACAGGACGCCGCACGACAAACGCGGCAACCGGGCACCAGGCCGCGTAGACACCGAGGACCCCGAGCCACAGCACCGTCCCGGGCACCACCTCCGTGCCCGCGTTACCCACCAGTTCGACCCGGCGCGCCGGTGCGGCGAGGTCGAGGAAGACCAGGGTGGTGATGGTGATCCCGGTGGTGAGGATGGTCAGGAGGAACGCCTTGGCGTACCGGAGAACGAGAACCCTGAGCAACAGGTTGTGACGCGCCAGCGATGCCTCCATCTTGGCGGATTCCTGAGCCAGCGTCCGCGGGACCGACGCGGTGTACTTGAACATGAACTCGCGCAGCTTGTTCTGCACGACGGTCATGTTGGAGGTGACTTCAAGGCCCCGGCACTCACCGATGAGATGGGCTTCTCTGAGCAGTCGCTGCCGGGCGGCGGCCGACACCGGAACGAGCAACTCCGTCACCCCGAGTTCCTGACGCGCCTGACGTATCGGTTCCGGATCGGACAGGGATTTGTCGGAAACCCGGATCCCGGACAGGATGAACCTCGGGTACGAAACGCCTGGGTACTGGGCGCCGAAGTGGTGGCTCGTGAAGTAGAAGCGGACCAGGTCGCGTAACAGGGCATAGAGTGCCCACAGAGGTAGCACCAGGGAGACAGCGACCGGGAACATCATGAGCCACCGCTGCGGCGCGCTGGATGGCGGAAAAGAAGGGTAGGGCAGGAACAGCAGCTCGGAGAACAACTCCGAAAAGGTGTCACGGAACAGCACCGGAAGCAGGGTGAGCAGGCCGGCCCCGCCGAGAAAGGCGCCCGCCACCCGGTGGAGAGTCGATAGACGCGTTTCTCCGCGCTGAAGATACGCCCGGTACTCCTGAAGATCAGCGGCGTTGACCGGTACTTCCACTGTAGCCGTCACCACGCTCCACCCTCCGCGTCGGTTCTCGTGGTCATCCCACGCACACCCCGGTCATATGTGTCTCACGAGCATGCCGAGCTGGAATCACCTGACATAAGCTCGGACCGCCAGCGTAGCGGTAGGGGCGGCGGGCTCCGGTCCACCGTCCGGCGGCCATCCCTGACGATCGGCTAATGCAGCCGATACAAAGCCGCAGTGACACACTCGCTCCGTATGACGCGGGTCGCGCTGAACATTTGTGTTCACTATCGCTTTCACGACACCGGCAACCGCCATTCCCGTCCACCCGGGAACACGCACCGGAAATCTCAGGTCTCGCGGAGCACCGCACAACCTCCGGCGGGCAGCACCACCGGGTCGACGGGTACGCCGGTGAACAGGTCCACTCCGGACACCGCGACGGTCTGCGGCGCGTCGGTGTGGTTGAGCAGGAAGAGCCAGCTCGTCTCGGCGCTGGACCGGCGGACCGCCTCCACCCCGGCCGGCGCCGCCGGGCAGGTCGGTGCCGCGCCGGCCGCCTCGGCCAGCCGGGCCAGCAGGTCGCGGTACGGGTCGTCGTCGAGCCGGGTGGCGAGATACCAGGCCACGCCGTCGCCGTACCCGTGCCGGGTCAGCGCGGGCTGGCCGTCGAGGAGTCCGCCGAGGTAACCGACCGACGGCGTCGCGCCGGTCAGGCGTACGGTCTCGGCCCAGAGCCGACCGGTGGTGCCGTCCGAGAGTGGCAGTCGGGTGTCCGGATCGAGCGGATGGAACTCCTCCACCCGGATGCCGAGCAGGTCGCGCAGCGCTCCCGGATAGCCGCCGACCCGGACCCGGGCATGCTCGTCGGCGATCCCGCTGAAGTAGCTGACCAGAAGGTGACCGCCGGCCGCCACGTAGTCGCGGATCCGGGACGCGTACCGGTCGGAGACCAGGTAGAGCGCCGGAAGCACCAGCAGGGCGTACCCGAAGAGGTCGTCGCCGTCGGTCACGAAGTCGGTCGCGTGGCCGGCCCGGTACAGCGCCCGGTGTGCCGCCGACACCTCGGCGGAGTAGTCGAGCTGCGCCGAGGGCAGCACGGTGGCCTGCAACGCCCACCAACTGGCGGCGTCCCAGGCGATCGCCACCCGCGCCCGTACCGTGCCGGCGTCCACCTCGGAGAGTCGGTCGAGCAGTGCGCCGAGCGACACCGCCTCGCGGAACGCCCGGCTGTCCGGGCCGGCGTGCGGGACCAGTGCGGAGTGAAAGACCTCGGCACCGCCCCGGGAGGCCCGCCACTGGAAGAACATCGCACCCCGGGATCCCCGGGCGACGTGGGCCAGGCTGTGCCGGGTCATCCGGCCCGGCTCCTTGGCGTGCATCCGGTCCGGCGTGACGATCAGGTTCGGCGCGCTCTCCATCAGCAGCCAGGCCGGGCCGCCGGGCGGGTTCCGGCCCTCCGGCGGTCCGGCGGCGGTCCGGCCGGCCCGCCCGGTCCGCTGCCCGTGCCGGGCCCAGGACCGGGCCAGGTCGGCGGCGAACGCGGTCTGCTCGTCGGCGCCCGGCCCGGTCTCCGCCGGATAGTGGTCGATCGCCACCAGGTCCACCTCGGCGGACCACCGCGCGTGGTCCACCGGTACCCAGCCGCCGAGCACGTAGTTGGTGGTCACCGGTACGTCCGGGGTGGCGGCCCGGAGCAGGTCCCGCTGCTCGACGTACGCCTCCAGCAGCTCGTCGGAGACGAACCGGCGGAAGTCCAGTAGCTGGCTCGGGTTGCCGAGGTACTGGGTGGCCCGGGGCGGCCGGATATGCTCCCAGCCCGAGTAGTGCTGGCTCCAGAAGCTGCCGGTCCACGCGTCGTTGAGCCGGTCGAGGTCGCCGTAGCGGGCCCGCAGCCAGGCCCGGAAGGCGACGGCGACATGCTCGCAGTAGCAGGTGGTGCCGTACTCGTTGTGCACGTGCCAGAGCGCCAGCGCCGGATGGTCCCGGTAGCGCTCGGCGAGCGCGACGGCGATCTCCCGGGCCGCCGCCCGGTACGCCGGGGCGCTGGCACAGTAGGTGTCCCGGCTGCCGTGGCTGAGCCGTACCCCGTCGGCGGTCACCGGCAGCGCGTCCGGGTGCCGGAGCGAGAACCACGGCGGCGGGGACGCGGTCGGGGTCGCCAGCGCCACCCGGATGCCGCCGTCGTGCAGCAGGTCGAGCACCTGGTCCAGCCACTCGAAGTCGTACCGGCCGGGCTGCGGCTCCAGCCGGGACCAGGCGAAGACCCCGACGGTGACCAGGTTGACCCGGGCCCGCCGCATCAGCTCGACGTCGGTCGGCCAGACCTCTGCCGGCCATTGCTCGGGGTTGTAGTCACCGCCGTAGCAGAGCCCGGTCAGACCCTTCGGCCAGCGCACCCGCCCCGCCTCTCCCGGCGTACCCGCAACCGTCGCCGTTGACCTTTGTTTGGGTTCCAGCCAAAGTAGGCGGGGTGCATCGCCCTGTCAACGGCCTCGGCTCGACCACCCGGATTGAGGACTGGGCAGCGGCCCTGATCAGCGGCAACGGCCGGCAGGGCGCCCTCTGCTACGGCGGTTCGGACGCCATCCGGGTCACCGTCACGCACCAACAGCTCCTCCTGCTGGCAGCCGGCCTGACGCATCGACCGCGATCGTGCCGTTGACAGTTTGTTGGGTTACCAAAGAAACTAAGGGGAGTCCATGCGCCGGCCGGCACCGTCGGCGGTGCGGGACCCGCGTCCCGGGAGCCGAGGAGACCGCATGCCGTACCGCCCGCCCCTGGTGCCGCACGAGACGTTCGTCGCCGATCCGCCCGACCTGCCGGTCCGGGCGCCGGGCGAGCACGGGCTCTCCGCGCTTCACCGGGCCGAGGTACTGAGCACGGACGGCCAGGGCGTGACCCTCAAGGCGGCCACCTCGGACGGCGGCTCGCTCGCGGTCCGGATCACCGCCGCCGCCGAGGGCGTCATCCGGGTACGCCTCAGCGAGGACCCGCTCGCCCGGGGTCGGGCCAGCCGGGCACTGCCCCTGGTACATCCCCAGGCGCACCGGGCCGAGGTCCACGTCGACGGCGACCGGGTCCGCGTCGATGCCGGAGCGGTGGTCGCCGAGCTGAGCCTCGACCCGTGGCACCTGCGCTTCGTCGACCCGACCGGCGCGGTGCTGGTCAGCCAGAGCCGGGGTGAGCAGGACATCAGCGGCCGGCTGCGCACGCTGCCGTTCGGCCGCTCACTTGTCGACGGCGCGGTCGCGGCGTACCACGAGAGCTTCGTGACCCCCGGCGACGAGCGGTTCGTCGGGCTCGGCGAGAAGTTCACCCCGCTGGACAAGCGCGGCCAGCGGGCGCTGATGTGGAACTTCGACGCCTTCGGCAGCGAGTCGGACCGCTCGCACAAGAACATCCCGCTCTACCTCTCCGACCGGGGCTACGGGGTGCTGGTGGACAGCGGCATGCCGGTCGAGTTCGACATGTGCCAGTCCACGCACAGTTGCGTGCAGATCCTGGTACCGGACGACCTGATCGACTACTACGTGATCGCCGGGCCCACCCCGACGCAGATCCTGGACCGGTACGACCGGCTGACCAGCCGGCCGGCGCTGCCGCCGAAGTGGGCGTTCGGCGCCTGGATCTCCTCCGGCTTCTTCCGGGACAGCCAGCGGCGGGTGCTGGACCGGGCCCGGCGGATCCGCGAGCGCGGCATCCCCTGCGACGTGCTGCACCTGGACTGCTACTGGCAGGTCGCCGGCGCCTGGTCGGACCTGCGCTGGGACGCCGAGCAGTTCCCCGACCCGGCCGGCATGCTGGCCGAGTTGGCCGGACAGGGCTTCAAGGTCAGCCTCTGGATGAACCCGTACGTGATGACCGGCAGCCCGCTGTACGCCGAGGCGGCCGAGGCCGGCTATTTCCTGCGCCGGGCCGACGGCTCGGTCTACGTCGCCGACACCTGGCACGGCAGCCACCCGGCCGGCGGGATCGTGGACTTCACCAACCCGGCCGCGGTCGACTGGTTCACCGGGCTGCTCCGGCCGCTGCTGGAGCAGGGCGCCAGCGTGTTCAAGACCGACTTCGCCGAGGGAGTACCGGCGGACGCGGTGGCGCACAACGGGATGACCGGCGTCGAGCTGCACAACGTCTACGCGCTGCTCTTCAACGATGTCGTGGTCAAGGTCACCCGCGAGGTGGCCGGGCACGGCACGGTGTGGGCCCGGTCGTCGTACCTGGGTGGGCAGCGGCACGCGGCACAGTGGAGCGGTGACGTGAACGCGACGTACCCGGCACTGGCCAGTACGCTGCGCGGCGGGCTGAGCCACGGCCTGTCCGGGGTGCCGTTCTGGAGCCACGACAGCGGCGGGTTCCACGGCACGCCGACGCCGGACCTCTACGTACGCTGGGCGCAGTTCGGGGCGCTCTCCCCGCTGGTCCGGTTCCACGGCACCACCAGCCGGCTACCCTGGGACTTCCCGGCCGAGGCCGAACGGCTCACGGTCGAGGCGCTGCGGCTGCGCTACCGGCTGATGCCGTACCTCTACTCGGCCGCGGTGACCTCGGCCCGGACCGGTGCCCCGATGATGCGGGCCCTGCTGGTGGACTCCCCCGACGACCCGGCCGCCTGGACGGCGGAGCTGGAGTACCGGCTCGGCCCGGACCTGCTGGTGGCGCCGATGACCAGTCCGGAGAACCGGCGGCACCTCTATCTGCCGGCCGGCGACTGGGTGGACTTCTGGACCGGCGAGGTGCACGCCGGTGGCCGGCACCTGCGGGTGCACCGGCCGCTCGGGCAGATCCCGCTCTTCGTCCGGTACGGCGCGCTGATCCCGGTGATGCCGCCGGCCGACCGGGTCGGCGACGGAGCGTTCTCCGACGTCACCGTGCTGAGCTTCGGCGCCACCGACGCCAGCACGGTGGTGCACGACGTCGACGGCGACACCACGATCCGGGCCAGCCGCTCGGGCGACGAGTTCCGGGTGGAGGTCGACGGACCGCTCCTGGTCAGCGGCGTCGCCCTCGCCCCGGTCGACGGCGCCCGGCTGCCCGGGCGGCTACTGCTGGGCGGCACCGCGACGAGCGCGGTGCCGCTGGACGGACTACCCACCGTGCGGGGTTGAAGGTCGGGGCGGGGTGCCCAGGTGGGGGGCGCCCCGTCCCCCTTCAGGTGACCGCCGCAGGTCAGCGCCGGGCGGGCTGGCGCAGCACCGTGAACGCGACGGCGAACGCGGCGACCAGCAGCCCGGTGGCGACCGCGAAGGCCAGCCGGAACCCGCCGGTCAGCGCGGCCGGCTGGCTCGCGCCGGCCGCCAGCAATTCTTCGGTACGCCCGGCGGCCAGCGTGGCGAGCACCGCGACCCCGACCGCCATCCCGAGTTGCTGGGTGGTGTTGAAGAGTCCGGAGGCCAGCCCGGCGTCGTCCGACCGGGCGCCGGACATGCCGAGGCTGGTCAGCGCCGGCAGGGCGAGCCCGAAGCCCGCGGTCAGCAGCATCACCGGCAGCAGATCGGTGAGATAGTCGGCCCGCACCGGGACCCGGGTGAGCAGCCCGAGCACCCCGACCAGCAGCACCAGCCCGGCGAGCAGCACGTTCCGCTCGCCGAACCGGGCGCTGAGCCGGGCCGAGACGCCGAGCGAGACCGCGCCGATCGTCACCGCCGCCGGCAGCATCGCCAGCCCTGTCCCGGCGGCGCCGTAGCCGAGCACCTGCTGGAGGTAGAGCGCGACCAGCACCTGGAACGCGAAGCACGCCGCGACCATCAGCACCTGCACCAGGTTGGCCCCGGCGACGTTGCGGGACCGGAGGATCCGCAGCGGCATCAGCGGGCTGACCGCGGTGGCCTGCCGGGCGACGAACGCGGCGAGCAGCAGTACGGCGATTGCACCGAAGCCCAGGGTGGCCGGCGAGGTCCAGCCGCGCGACTCGACGCTGACCACGGTGTGCAGGCCCAGGCCCAAACCGGCGGTGACCAGCAGTGCGCCGAGGACGTCGGCGCCGGCCGCCCGGCCGAGTCCCCGGTCCGCCGGCAGTGCGGGCCGGGCGATCGCCAGCGCCGCCAGCCCGATCGGCAGGTTGATGAAGAAGATCCACTGCCAGTTGAGCAGGTCGGTGAGTACCCCGCCGAGCACCGAGCCGAGCGAGGCGCCGGCGGCACCGGTGAAGGCGAACACCGCGATGGCCCGGGCCCGCTCCCGGGGTTCGACGAAGAGCGTCACCAGGATGCCCAGCGCGACCGCGGTCGCCGCCGCGCTGCCGACGCCCTGGAGGAAGCGGGCGGCGATCAGCACGGCCGGCGAGCCGGCCACTCCGGCCAGCACCGACGCGCCGGTGAAGAGGGCCGTGCCGGCCAGGAACATCCTCTTGCGGCCGAACAGGTCGCCGAGCCGGCCGGCGAGCAGCAGCAGGCTGCCGAAGGCGAGCAGGTAGGCGTTGACCACCCAGCTCAGGCCGGCGGCGGAGAAGCCCAGGTCCTGCTGGATGGCCGGCATCGCCACGGTCACGATGCTGCCGTCGAGGATGGTCATCAACGTCCCCGAGGCGATCACTCCGAGGGCGAGCCACCGCCGCCGGGACGCGGGTCCGCCGGTGACCGGCGGCTCGGCCGTCGCCGGAGCGGTGCCGGTGGCGGCGCGGGGCGCGGAAGTCTGGGACACGTCGTCCTCCTGTCAGTGATGCCGACAGGAGGGACCGTAGCAGATAGTTTTGTTGCAGACTATCTGTTTGGGATCTAGCTCTCGCGCTGGCGGGCCCGGCGTACCGGTCCAGGGGTCTCGACCGGCTCGGCCAGATGGCCCGTGACCAGGCCCTCCATCACCCGCAGGAAGACCTCCCGGTCCCGCTCGCCGAGCGTCGCCAGCACCTCCGCGTGCACCCGGTCCACGATCGCCTGACTCTCCGCCGCGACCCGGGCTCCCTCGGCGGTGACCGCGATGATCCTGGCCCGCCGGTCCGTACCAGACGGCCGCCGCTGCGCCAGACCCGCCGCCTCCAGCGCGTCGACCGTGACCACCATGGTCGTCTTGTCCATGTCACCGATCTCGGCGAGCTGAGCCTGGGTCCGCTCCTCCCCCATGGCGTGCACCAGCACGCAGTGCATCCGGGCGGTCAGCCCGATCTCGGCCAGCGCCGCGGCCATCCGGGTGCGCAGCACGTGGCTGCTGCGATCGAGCAGGAAGGAGACGTCCGGGACGGTACGGGTCGGGGCCATGGCGGTCATGCCGACCAGCATATCAATCCGGTCCGTTACGGATCGTCTACTACAAGTCACACTCCTGGCACTCCGGCTCCTCTGGTCACTCCCGGCGACCCCGAGTCAGCCCTTCACCGCCCCGATGATCACGCCCTTGACGAAGTGGCGCTGCACGAACGGATAGACCAGGACGATCGGCGAGACCGTGACCACCACCACGGCCATCTTGATGGCCAGCGTCGGCGGCATCGAGACGCCGAGCGTGCCGGCGTTGTTCGGCGACTGGCCGGCCAGGATGAAACTCTGCAACACCCGCTGGATCGGGAACTTCGAGTTGTCGTCGATGTAGAGCAGGGCGTTGAACCAGACGTTCCAGTAGCCGACCGCGTAGAAGAGCCCGACCACCGCGATCACCGCCCGGGAGAGCGGGAGCACGATCCGGGCCAGGATCCGGAACTCGCCGGCGCCGTCGATCCGGGCGCTGTCCAGCAGTTCGGTCGGGATGTTCTGGAAGAACGCCCGCACCACCACCAGGTTGAAGACGCTGATCGCGGTGGGCAGCACCAGCGCCCAGATCTGGTCCTTCAGCCCGAGCGCGGTGACCACCAGATAGCTCGGCACCATGCCGGGATAGATCAGGAACGTCAGCAGGAAGTAGAAGAGCAGCCCCCGGTGCCCGACCGAGCCGGGCCGGGACAATCCGTACGCGGCCAGCACGGTCAGCACCAGGCTCACCGCCGTACCGGCGATGGTGACCAGCGTGCTGGTCCAGAGTGCCTGGGTGACCAACCCGCCGGAGAAGATCGCCCGGTACGCCGAGAAGTCGATCTCCCTCGGCACCACCACCAACCCGCCCGCCTCGTTGATCGTCTCCCGGGACGCCAGGCTCGTCACCAGCACCACCCAGAGCGGGATCAGCACCGCCAGCACCACACCGGTGAGCACGCCGCCCCGGAAGACCTGGCCGACCGCGCTCGGCTTCTCCTCCCAGGCCGGTCGTTGGTTCCGCCCCCGGTGCCGGTGCGGTGGAGCCGTCCGCAGGGGATCTGTCACAGTCATGATCGCGAATACACTCCCCGCTCGCCGAGGGCGTGGGCGAACCGGTTGGCCGCCAGGATCAGGACCAGCCCGACCACGGCCTTGAAGAGCCCCGCCGCCGCCCCGTAGCCGTAGTTGCCGGTGGTGATGGAGTTGAAGTAGACGAAGGTGTCCAGCACCTCGGCGGCCTGCCGTCCCACCGCGTCGCGTTGCAGCATGAACTGCTCGAAGCCGACCGAGAGCGCGTCACCGAGCCGCAGGATCAGCAGCAGTACGATCACCGGCCGCAACCCGGGCAGCGTCACGTGCCAGAGCCGCTTCCACCGGCTCGCACCGTCGACCGCGGACGCCTCGTAGAGGTGCGGGTCGATGGTGGAGAGCGCGGCGAGGAAGACGATGGTGCCCCAACCGACGTCCTTCCACACCGTCTCGGCGGTGACCAGCACGATGAAGGTGTCCGGGTTGGACATGATGTTCCAGGGTTCGAGCCCGACGTCACGCATCTCCTGGGCGAGCAGCCCGGCCCCGCCGAACATCTGCACGAAGAACGTGACCACCAGCACCCAGCTGAAGAAGTGCGGCAGATAGACGACGGTCTGCACGAAACCCCGCAGCCTCGGGGAGAGGATGTTGTGCAGCATGATCGCCAGCATGATCGGCAGCGGGAAGTAGAAGACGAGTTGGAACGCGGTGATCGCCAGGGTGTTGCGCAGCGCGTCCCAGAACGCCGGGTCGCCGAAGAGCGTCTCGAAGTGGGTCGTCCCGATCCACGGACTGTGCAGGAACGCCTGCAGCGGGCTGTCCCCGGCGTACGGGTTGTAGTCCTGGAACGCGACGACGTTGCCGAGCGTCGGCAGGTAGTGGAAGACCAGCAGCAGCAGCGCGGCCGGGGCGACCATCACCAGCAGCGGCCAGTCCCGACGCAGCCGGGCCCGCAGCGGCGCCCGCTCGCGACGCCGCTTCCGCCCGTGCCGCACCGGCCCGCTACCCGTCCGGCCCGGACCGCCGGAGGCGGGTACGGCTGCTGCGGGGCTGTCCCGGGGTTGCTCCGGCCCGCTCCGCGGATCCTCGCCGGGCCGGGTCGGCGCGACGGTGGGTTCGACGAGGGCACTCGGCTCGCCCGCCCGGCCGCCGGCCTGCGGAGTCACCGGGGCGTACCCGCCGGGCTGCCGGCTCCGGTCCTCGCCGGCGCCACCCGGCCGGGCCGTTTCGCGGGTACTCATCGTCCGGCGTCGGCCAGCGCCTTGGCGCGGAACTCCCGGGCCTCGTCACCGCCGCCGTTGCGCCACTCCGCGACGATCGTCTCCAGGTCGCTGATCGGCCGGCGGCCGCGCAGCAGGTCGGTCACCTTGTCGTCGGTCGGGGTGAGGCTCGCCTTGAACCGGGCCGGCATCTCCAGCTTCAACCCCGACCAGGGGTCCTTCTCCAGGTACTTCACCATCTCGTTGGAGTAGGTGAGCATGTCCCGGACGTAGTTCGGGGTCTGCGGGAACGGCTGCACCACCGGGCTGCGCCCGCTGATGAAGAAGTACTGGTTCTGGATCTCCTTGAAGCCGAGGTCGGTCTTGACCGGGCCGGTCGCGGTCCGGTTGTGGTGCGTGCCCTCCACCCCGTACTCACGCAGGTCGAACTCCCTGGTGCCGAACGGCGCCGAGCACCAGTTGATCACCCGCAGCAGTTCCTCCACCCGGGCCTTGCCCAGCCCCTTCTTGATGAAGGTGTACGAGATCGGGTTGTCGTCGCCCCAGACCAGCGGGTCGCCGCCGGTGGCCGAGAAGATCGGCACGGGCTGGATGTTGAAGCCGGGGGTGATCCGCTGCTGCTCGGCCTGCATCACCTGCCAGGCGCCCGGGCCGTCCTGGAAGAACATGATCTTGCCGCCCGCGATCAACTGCTTGGAGTCGGCGCCCTTGCTGGCCACCAGGTCCGGGTGGACCAGGCCGGCCTGGTAGACCTTGGCCATGAACTCGACGGACTGCTTGAATTCCGGCGTCTCGTACTTGAACTCCGGCGTGCCGTCCGGCTTCAGCCGCCAGCCGTCGTCGTTGCCCGGCACCTTGTGGAACATCTGGACCATCGCGAAGATGTCGTTGAACGCCCAGACCCCCTTGCCGGGGTCGGTCACCTTCTTGCCGACCTCGAAGAGTTCGTCGATCGTCTTCGGATAGCCGAGACCGGCCGCGTCGAGCAGGTCCTTGCGGTAGAAGAGCGCCCACGGGAACGGCCCGTCCTTGGGGCAGGGCACCGCCATCAGCCGCTCGTTCCAGAACGCGTGCCGCCAGGCCCCGACCGGGAAGGTGGCCAGCATCGGGTACGGGTCGATCCCGGCTCCCTTGAGGTAGTCGGTGAGGTCCTCGAAGAGCGCGGCGGTCGCGTCGGCGAACCGCGGCAGCTTGGAGACCTCCCACTCCGGTACGCAGAGCAGGTCCGGCACGTCCCGGGCGCCGAGCATGGCGTTGAGCTTGTCGGCGTAGAGGTTGCCGTCCTGGACGCTGAAGTTGACCTCGACGCCCAGTTCCGCGTTGACCGCCGCCAGGTACTGGCTCTGGCCGAGCCCGGGCGGGGCCGGCCCCCAGGCCGGGGTCATCGCGTTGATCCGCTGGCCGCTGGTGCCGGGCTTGTCGGTGATGGCGTCGACCAGGGTGCTCGGGAACTCGGTGTAGCCGTCCGGCACCGGGCGGGTGCCGACGATGCTCGGCTTGGGGATGCCGGGCGGCAGCTCCTTCTGGTTGGGCAGCAGGCCGGCGAGCTTGTCGAGGTTCTGCGCGTCGCTGGTGGAGGCGACCTCGCCGCCGCAGCCGGCGAGCAGGCCACTGCCGACGGTCGCCGCGGCACCGAGGCCCACCAGGCTCAGGAAGTTCCTACGGTTGGTGGCGCTGCCCGGGCCGGATGGTTCCACGGGGGGCGCTCCCTTCGATATCACCGTCCGGGTCGGCGACCCGCGTGGCACGCGGCGGACGAACCCGTTCGGTTGCTGGGTGGGTATGGGGTAGAGTTAGTTAGTCGGGTGACTAAACAAAAGTAATCGACGGTGACCGGTGCCACAAGACACCGGAATCATGGCGCGACGGGCGAGCGTGGCCCGTGCGTGGCGGTGCGGCATGATGGGCGCGCCGTCGGCAACCGGCGTGACACCGGGCCCGGAGACCGACACGCGAGGAGCGGGGCTGATCTTGTTCACGACGCAGACCGGGCCACAGCCGGCCGATCTCGCCGACGTACGGGCCACGAACCTCGCCGTCGTGCTGCGCTTCGTCCGGGCACACGCACCCTGTTCCCGCGCCGACATCGCCGCCTCGACCGGGCTGAACAAGGCGACCGTCTCCAGCCTGGTCGCCGAACTACTGGACCGGCGACTGGTCCGGGAGACCGGGCTGGCCGAGAACCGGATCGGCCGCCCCGCGACGATGCTGGTGGTCGACGGCGCCCCGTACGCGGCGATCGGCATCGAGGTGAGCATCGACGAGCTGACCGTGGTCGCCGTCGACCTCGCCGGCACCGAACTGCTCTCCTGGCGGCGCGCCTTCGACGGCTCGTCCGCCTCCCCCGGCCGGGCGGTCAGCGCCATCGCGGCGCTCGCCGGCCGGGCCGTCAACCGGGTCGGCAACCAGGGGCGCGAGGTGCTCGGCCTCACCGTCGCCGTCCCCGGCCTGGTGGACCCCAGCGGCACCGTCCGGCTCGCCACCACGCTCGGCTGGCGCGACCTACCACTCGGTGCCGATCTGCGGCGCGCCCTGCGCGATCCCGGCTACGAGGTGGTGGTGGACAACGACGCCAACCTCGCCGCCCTCGCCGAATACCGGCACGGCCCGTACGCCGGCACCGCCAACCTGGTGCACCTGACCGGCGGCGCCGGGCTCGGCGCGGGCGTGGTGGCCGACGGCCGGCTGCTGCGCGGCGGGCGCGGGTTCGCCGGTGAGCTGGGTCATGTGCCGGTCGTCGCGGACGGTCCACTCTGCCCGTGTGGCCGACGCGGCTGCCTGGAGGTGGTGGCCGGCATCCCGGCGTTGATCCGGCGGGCGCTGCCGGACGCGGCCGAGGACGGCCCGGTCACCGACTTCGCCCCCGAGGTGGACCGGATCCGGACGAAGGCCCGCCGGGGCGACCGGGCCACCCTCGACGCGCTCGCCGAGACCGGCCGGCACCTGGGCCGGGCCGTCGCCCTGCTGGCGAACCTGGTCAACCCCGAGGTCGTGCTGCTCGGCGGCTACTTCGCGACGCTGGCGCCGTGGCTGCTGCCCGCCGCCGAGGCCGAACTACACGCCCATACGCTGGCTCCGGAGGCCGGCGGGGCCCGGCTGCTCGCCTCGGCCCTCGGCACCGGCGCGGCGGCGGCCGGCGGGGCGGCCCGGACCCTGGAGACCGTCGACGCCGGCCGGCTACCGCTCCGCGACCCGGCCCAGGGCACCGCCCGGGATGCCGGCCCGTCCGCCCGGGTCTCCCGGAAGACGCCCACCCGATCCAGCACCACACCTGGCGATCCGGAGCCGGAGGCGAGCGCCGGGACGGCCACGTCCGGCCCGCAGGCGCCCGCTCCGCAAGATCCACGGCCGTCCGACGCGCCCCGGCAACCGGCCGGGCAGCGCTGACCGGACCGACCACACCGGACGGCCGCGTCCACGGCGGCACGCCACGCCAGGCGCGGAGCCGACCGGGACCGCGCCGGCCCGTACCGTCCCGAGCAGCCACGACGGCATGACCGGCCGGTCCGGCGGGACCGATGGAAACCGATACCTACCAATCCGTTCGACGCAACCCCTTGACCGGTACGGCGGCTGGTGGAAGCCTCGAAATGCTCCCTCGTGACCAGCGGGAAACCGCTATCCACGGTGGAGTACTTTTTCCCCGGTCGTCGAAGCGCTTCGAGCTTCCCGGGCTGACGGCCGGGCACCCGCCCGCTCCATCCCGTCCCGCTTGCTCGAAGCGCTTCGACTGTCGCCACCACCCCGGCCTCCACCGCCGCGCAGCGCTAGTCGAAGATCATGGAAGGTGATCGACCATGACCGACACGACGTTCCGCGACCCTGACCAGCCGCTCGACGTACGGGTCGCCGACCTGCTCGGCCGGCTCAGCCGGGCGGAGAAGATCGCGTTGCTGCACCAGCACCAGGCTCCGGTGCCCCGGCTCGGGCTGCCGGCGTTCCGCACCGGCACCGAGGCGTTGCACGGGCTGGCCTGGCTCGGCCCGGCCACCGTCTTCCCGCAGGCGCTCGGCCTGGGCAGCACCTGGAACCCCGAACTGATCCGGGCCGTCGGCGCGGCGGTCGGCGACGAGGTGCGGGGCCTGCACCACAAGGACCCGACCCGGGTCGGGCTGAACGTCTGGGCGCCGGTGGTCAACCCGCTCCGCGACCCCCGGTGGGGCCGCAACGAGGAGGGCTACGCCGAGGATCCCTGGCTGACCAGCTGGCTCGGCACCGCGTACGCCCGGGGGTTGCGCGGCGACCACCCCGACTACCTGAAGACCGCGCCGACGTTGAAGCACTTCCTCGGCTACAACAACGAGACCGACCGGTGCACCACGTCGAGCAACCTGCCGCCCCGGGTGCTGTACGAATACGAACTGCCCGCGTTCCGGGCGCCCATCGCCACCGGGGCGGCGGTGGCCGTGATGGCGTCGTACAACCTGGTCAACGGCCGGCCGGCGCACCTGAGCCCGTTGATCGACACCGAACTGCGCCGCTGGACCAGCGACGAGATCCTGGTCGTCAGCGACGCCGGTGCCATCTCCAACATCGCCGGCGCCCAGGGCTACCACCCCGACCATCCCAGCGGTTACGCCGCCGCGCTGCGGGCCGGCATCGACAGCTTCACCGAGGACAGCGAGGACTCCGGGCCGACGATCGCGCGGCTGACCGAGGCGCTGCGGCGCGGGCTGCTCGACGAGTCCGACCTGGACACGGCGGTCCGGCGGATCCTCACCCTCCGGTTCCGGCTCGGCGACTTCGACCCGCCCGAGCGGAACCCGTACACCGCGATCACCTCGGACGTGATCAACTGCCCGGCGCACCAGGAGCTGGCCCGGGAGGCCGCCCGGCAGTCGCTGGTGCTGCTCCGCAACGTGGCCCGGCCCGGCACCGGGGCACTGCTGCCGCTGGATCCGGGCCGGATCGGCCGGCTGGCCGTACTCGGGCCGCTGGCCGACACGCTCTACGAGGACTGGTACAGCGGCACCCTGCCGTACGCGATCACCGCCCGCGACGGCCTGGCCGCCCGGTTCGCCCCGGCGAGCACGACGCAGCACAGCGGGGCGGACCGGATCGCGCTGCGGACCGCCGACGGCTACGTCCGGGCCGCCGGTGACCCGGAGGGCGCCACCCTGCGGGTCGACCAGGTCCGCCCGGGGACGGCGCCGGACGGCGCCGCCTCGGACGGCGGAGTCGGGCCGGTGGATGGCGACGGCGGGGCGGCGCCGGGTGGGGCCGGGACGGTGCCCCGAGACGGCTGGTTCGAGGTCTTCGACTGGGGCCAGGACGTCGTCGCGCTGCGCAGCGTGGCGAACGGCCGGCACGTCGGCGCCGGCGAGGAGGGTGGTCCGCTGCTCAACGACCGCCCCGGCCCGGGCGGCTGGGTGGTCCGGGAGACGTTCCGGCTGGTCGACCGGGAGACCGGCGACCGGGTGCTGCTCCACCTGGCCAGCCGGCGGTACGTCCGGGTCGGCCCGGACGGTGTGCTCCGGGCCGACGCGGTGGACCCGGTCGACGGCACCGGCTTCACCGTCGAGCTCGTCGCCGACGGTGCGGCCGAGGCGGCGGCGCTGGCCCGGGACGCCGACGTCGCCGTGGTGGTGCTCGGCAACCACCCGATGGTCTGCGGCCGGGAGACCGAGGACCGGGCCGACCTGGCGCTGCCGAGCGCTCAGGAGGCACTGCTCCGGGCGGTGTACGCGGCCAACCCGCGTACCGTGCTGGTGGTCAGCAGCAGCTATCCGTACGCGTTGAACTGGGCCGACGAGCATCTGCCGGCGATCCTGTGGTCGGCGCACGGCGGCCAGGAGTACGGCGCCGCGCTGGCGGCCGTGCTCGCCGGGGACGCCGACCCGGGTGGCCGGTTGACCCAGACCTGGTACCACGACGCGGCCGAGCTGCCCGACCTGTTCGACTACGACGTGATAGCCACCGACACTACGTACCTCTACCATCGGGGCACCCCGCTCTACCCGTTCGGCCACGGGCTGAGCTACGCCGAATTCGCCTACTCTGACCTGCGGCTGAGCGCGGACGAGGTGGACGCGGCCGGAGAGATCGAGGTCAGCGTGCGGGTGGCCAACGTCGGTTCGCGACCGGGCGACGAGGTGGTCCAGCTCTACACCAGGCAGCGGCGGTCCCGGGTGAAGCAGCCGCTGCGCCAGCTCCGCGGCTTCGCCCGGGTGAGCCTGGCCCCGGGCGCGCAGACCACGGTGCGGCTCCGGCTGCGCGCCAGCGAGTTGGCGCACTGGGACGTGACCCGGGGCCGGTACGTGGTGGAGGACGCCCGGCACACCGTCGCGGTCGGCCGGTCCAGTGCCGACCTGGTGCTGACCACCACCCTGGCGGTGCACGGCGAGCCGGTGCGCCCCCGCCAACCGCTGGCGGGTCCACTCTGGGCGGCCGACCACGACGAGTACGCCGGCACCGAGCCGCTGCCGGACGGACCGGACGGTGCCGCCGTGGTCGCCCGGGAGGCCGGTGGCTGGATCCGGTTCTCCCGGGTCGACTTCGGTGCCGGGGTAGGCGGCGTGGCCGCCCGGGTGGGTGGCCGGCGACCGCTGCCGGACGGCGCCGAACTCGTACTCCGGCTTGACGATCCGGTCCGGGGCCCGGTCGCCGGCACCATCGCCGTCCCACCCACCGGCTCCGGTGCGCCGGAGCCGGGCGCCGGTGCGCCGCCGAACGGGGCCGCCACCCCGGACCGGCGGCCGGCCCGGGAGGTGACCGGCCACTGGCACGGTGCGGCGACCGGGGTACGGGACCTGTATGTGCTGTTCGACGCCCCCGGCGCTACGGTGAGTTGGTTGACCTTCACGGCCGGCGGGGACGGCGACCGTACCGGGACGGGATCTGGAGGCGCCTAGTGTCCGAATCGTCGCGCCCCACCTCGCGACCGACGCCCGGGCAGTCCAGCGGAGGCTCCGCCAAGCGTGCGGACATGGTGACCATCGCCGACGTCGCCCGGCACGCCGGGGTCGCGGTCAGCACCGTGTCGTACGTGCTCAGCGGCAAGCGCGCCATCTCGGCGTCCACCCGGGAGCGGGTACTCGCCAGCGTGCGCGGCCTCGGCTACCACCCGAACGCCGGGGCCCGGGCGCTGGCCAGCAAGCGGGCCAACGTGATCGCCCTGGTGCTGCCGCTGCGCTCCGGCATGCACCTGCCGGTGCTCATGCAGTTCGCCACCGCCGTGGTGACCACGGCCCGGCAGTTCGACCACGACGTCCTGCTGATGACCGCCGACGAGGGCCCGGCCGGGCTGCGCCGGATCGCCGCCAGCGCGATGGTCGACGGCATCGTGCTGATGGACGTCGAGATGCACGACCCCCGGGTGCCGCTGCTGCGCGACCTGGAACGGCCCAGCGTACTGATCGGCTTTCCGGCCGACCCGTCCGGACTCACCTGCGTGGACCTGGACTTCTATCGCGCCGGTCAGGTCTGTGTCGAGCACCTGGCCGGGCTCGGCCACCGCACGATCGCGCTGCTCGGCGCCCCCGCGGTGGTCTACGACCGGGACACCGGTTTCGCCCACCGCACCCGGGCCGGGTTCGCCGAGACCGCGCAGCGGCACGGGATCGCGGCGATCGCCCAGCCGTGTGAGGAGAACTTCGAGGCGGTCGTCCAGGAGGTGGCCGGGCTGCTGGCCCGAACGCCGGACCTGTCGGCGCTGGTGGTGCACAACGAGGCGGCGGTCGGCCAGGTGCTCGCCGCGCTGCCGACGCTGGGCCGGCGGGTGCCGGAGGAGATCTCGGTGGTGGCGATCTGCCCGGACGAGGTCGCCGAGCGGGCCAGTCCGGCGCTGACCTCGGTGCTGATCCCGGCCGAGGAGGTGGGCCGGCAGGCGGTGTCGCTGCTGATGCGCAAGCTGGAGGGCGAGCCGGTCCCGGAGGGCACCCTGCTGCCACCCCGGCTGACCGTCCGGGCCAGCACGGCGGCCGCGCCGCCGCCGGGCCCGGTCCGGTCCGGTCGGGTACCCACCGGCTCGCCGGCCGCCTGAGCACGCCGACCGGCTCCCCTGCCGCAAGGTCCCCTGCCGCACGGCTCCCGCCGCACGATTCCTGCCACCCGGTTTCTTGATCGGCAACGGTTCTTGATCGGCAACGGTGGGGCTGGTCGACTCGGGGACATGGCCAACCACATGACCCCGGACGAGTTCCGGCGACACGGGTACCAGGTCGTCGACTGGATCGCCGACTACTGGTCCACACTGGACCAGCGGCCGGTCACCTCCGCCGATCCGCCCGGCACGGTCGCCGCCCGGCTGCCGCCCGGCCCACCCGAGCGGGGTGAGCCGTTCGACCGGCTCCTCGCCGACCTGGACACGGTGATCACGCCCGGCCTCACCCACTGGCAGCATCCGCGGTTCTTCGGCTACTTCCCGGCGAACACCTCCGGCCCGAGCGTGCTGGGCGACCTGGTCTGCGCCGGCCTCGGCGTGCAGGGCATGCTCTGGTCCACCAGCCCGGCCTGCACCGAGGTCGAGACGGTGGTGCTGGACTGGCTGGCGGAACTGCTCGACCTGCCGGCACGGTTCCGGTCCAGCGGCTCCGGCGGCGGCGTGATCCAGGACTCGGCCTCCTCGGCCATCCTGATCGCCGCACTGGCCGCGCTGCACCGGGCCGGTGCCGGGCGGTGGCGGGGGCACGGGGTGGCGCGGGCGTACCGGGTCTATGCCTCCAGCCAGGGGCACTCGGCGATCGAGAAGGCGGTCCGGATCGCCGGACTCGGCGACGCGGGGCTGCGTACGGTCAGGGTCGACCCGGAGACCCTGGCGATGGATCCGGCGGCGCTGCGCACCGCGATCGAGGCGGATCTGGCGGCCGGGCTGGTTCCGGCGGCGGTGGTGGCGACGATCGGCACCACCTCCACCAACGCGGTCGACCCGATCCCGGCGATCGGCGAGCTGTGCCGGGAGTACGGCCTCTGGCTGCACGTCGACGCCGCGTACGCCGGAGCCGCCGCGGTCTGCCCGGAACTGCGGCACACCCACGCCGGGCTGGAGTACGCCGACTCGTACTGCTTCGACCCGCACAAGTGGCTACTCACCGGCTTCGACTGCGACGCGTTCTGGGTGGCGGACCGGGCGGAACTGGTCGAGGCGCTGACCGTGCTGCCGGAGTACCTCCGCAATGCGGCGACCGAGTCCGGTGAGGTGCTCGACTACCGCGACTGGCAGGTGCCGCTCGGGCGGCGGTTCCGGGCCCTGAAACTCTGGTTCGTGCTCCGCTGGTACGGCGCCGAGGGCCTGCGCGCACACATCCGGGACAGCATCGCGCTGGCCGAGCGGTTCGCCGACCGGGTCCGGGCCGACCAGCGGTTCGAGCTGGTCGCGCCGAGCCCGTTCGCGCTGGTCTGCTTCCGGCTGCGGTCCACATCCGACGGTGCCGCCGACGACGGGGCGAACGCCGAACTGCTGGCCCGGGTGAACGCCACCGGCCGGGCGTACCTGACGCACACCCGGGTGGACGGCCGCTACACGCTGCGGCTGGTGCCGGGTTCGCCGTACACCCGGGAGGAGCACGTGGCGCAGACCTGGCGGCTGATCGGCGAGATCGCGGCGGCGCTGCCGGACCGGCGGGGTTGAGCCGCACCGGGCGGCGGTCGGCGAAGCTACGGACCGCCGCCCGGCACGCGCCCGGAAGGGTTCAGCCGGAGGCGCCCAGCGCGGTTCAGCCTCAGGCGCCCAGCGCGGTTCAGGCGGAGGCGCGCAGTGCGGCGATGAACCACTCGAACATCGGCACCCGGGGCGGGAACGGCGGCCGGCCGTTGAGCACGCCCAGCAACTCCCAGTACCGCTCGACCCGGCGGTCGGTGAAGGTCTCCACCTCGTCGGCGACCCGGACCCGCTCGTCGGCCGGTACGCCGGGATCCACGATCCGGTCCAGCACCGCCCGGCCCTGCGCCGAGTCCGGGGCGATCCCGTCCGCCATCGCCCGACCGACCTGCTCGATCACCACCGTCGGGTCGTACGGCGGCGGCGCGGCTGCCCGGTCGCCGGCCGGCTGCGCGCCGGCCACCGCCATCTGCCGGGCCCGCTGCGCGAACTCCGGGTCGCCGACCAGCTCGGCGAGTTCGAGCCAGGCGTCCACCTGCTCCGGGCTGGGATCGTCGGGCAGCTCGGCCGGGAGCTGCCGCATCGCCTCGGCGATCTTCGCCCCGGGCTCGTCCGGGTCGACGCCGGCGAAGGTACGGTCCACGAAGTCGTCGATCATCCGCTGCCGCTCCTGTGCGGAGAGCCGGGCCAGCTTGTTCATCACGCTCATCTCCTCGGTCGTGCTGTTCCGTCGGGCGATCGACCGCAGCACGGCCCGGCGCAACTGGAGCGCGCGGATCTCGGTGTCCAGGGCGCGTACGTGCGCCCTCGCTACCTCGGCCAGGGTGCTCTGCCGCTCCAGGATCCGCTGCACCGTCCCGAGGTCGAGCCCGAGTTCGCGCAGGGTCCGGACCAGCTCCAGCCGAGCCACCGCCTCGGTGTCGTACAGCCGGTAGCCACCCGCGGACCGGCCGGTCGGCGGGATGACGTCGACGTCCGACCAGAACCGGATGGTCCGGACCGGCAGGCCGGTGCGTCGGGCGAGCTGTCCGATGGTGAACAGCTCGGTGCGGTCGTTCACGGGACGAGCATCAACCTTCCAGCCGCTGGAGACTCAAGTCCATTATCTCGGCGCTTCGGCACCGAGGGCGGCTGGTGGGACGATCCGGCCGGTCAGGTCCAGGCGGCCGGGTCGGCGGCGAGGTCCCGGACCCGGTCCGGCAGCTTGCCGTTCGCCACGTCGGCGATGGTGACCAACTCCAGGATCTCCCGCTCGCTGGCCCGCAGCGCGATCCAGACCTCCTGGAGGGCCCGCGCCGCTCCGGCGTAGCCGAGATCCTCCGGGCGCTGCCCCCGGATGTTGGCCAGCGGGCCGTCGATCACCCGGATGATCTCGGCCAGCGAGATCTCCGGCGCCGGGCGGGCCAGCCAGTAGCCACCCTCGGGGCCACGCTGGGCGTGCACGATGCCACCCCGGCGCAGTTGCAGCAGGATGCTCTCCAGGAACTTCGGCGGGATGTCCTGGGCCCGGGCGATCTGCTCGGCGGTCAGCGGCGTCGGACGCCGGTTCGGCCCGGCGTCGGCGGCCCGGGCGGCGGGGCGGGACCGGCCAGTGGCCACCGGACGCGGATCCAGCCCGCCCTCCTCCGCGCGTGCGGCGATTTCGGCAACGGCGCGCAGCGCGTAGTCGACCCGGGCAGAGAGACGCATGTGGGAAGGTTAACCGCCCCGGTCAGGCGCCGACCCGGCGGAGCAGCCCTTCCTGTACCGCGCTGGCGATCTGCCGGCCGTCGACCGTGAACATCCGGCCGGTGGCGAGCCCCCGGCCGCCCGAGGCGGACGGGCTCCAGCAGTCGTAGAGGAACCACTCGTCGGCCCGGAACCGGCGGTGGAACCAGAGCGCGTGGTCGAGGCTTGCCCCGACCAGCCCGCCCGGCCCCCACACCTCGCCGTGCACCGAGAGGACCGAGTCGAGCAGGGTCAGGTCGGAGGCGAAGGTGAGCGCGCAGGCGTGCAGCAGCGGATCGTCCGGCAGCTTGCCGTCGATCCGCATCCAGACCCGCTGGTGCGGGTCGGCGGGCCGGTCGCCGGGGCGTACCCAGCCGGGCTCGCCGACGTAGCGGACGTCGATCGGGCGGGGGATCATCGCCCAGATGCCGAGCCGCTCCGGATAGCGGGCCAGCCGGTCGGCCATGGTCGGCAGCGCCTCCGGCGCCGGCACGTCGACCGGCGCCGGGGCGTGGTGGTCGAGCCCCTCCTCCTCGTGGTGGAAGGAGGCCGACATGAAGAAGATCGGCTTGCCGTGCTGGAGCGCGACCGAGCGGCGTACCGAGAAGGAGCGGCCGTCCCGGATGTTCTCCACCTGGTACTCGATCGGCTCGGCCGGGTCGCCGGGCCGGACGAAGTAGCCGTGCAGGGAGTGCACGAACCGGCCCGGATCGACCGTCCGGCCGGCCGCGACCAGTGCCTGGCCGGCGACCTGGCCGCCGTAGACCCGTTGCGGGCCGACCGGAGGGCTCATCCCCCGGAAGGTCATCTCGTCGAGCTGGCGGAGATCGAGTACGTCCAGCAGCTGGTCGACCGCCGCCTGCCCGACGACCACCTCGCCGGGGCCGTCCGGACTCACTGCCCGGTCCGCGCCACCGTCGCCGGGTCGACCAGCGAACCGAGCTGGTGCACCCGCAGCGTGTTGGTCGAGCCGGGGGTGCCGGACGGGGTACCGGCGACAATCACCACGTAGTCGCCCGGGTTGGCGTGGCTGAGCCCGATCAGCGCCTGGTCGACCTGCCGGAACATGTCGTCGGTGTGCTGCACGAACGGCATCAGGAAGGTCTGCACGCCCCAGGAGAGGGCGAGCAGGTCGCGGACCTCGGGCACCGGGGTGAAGGCGAGCAGCGGCAGGTCGCAGTGCAGCCGGGAGAGCCGCCGCACGGTGTCACCGGTCTGCGAGAACGCGACCAGCGCCTTGGCGCCGATCGCCTTGGCGATCTGCGAGGCGGCGACGGTCAGCGCCCCACCGTGGGTACGCGGGTCGTGCTGGAGCCGGGGCACGCCGATCGACCCGGACTCGGTGGTGGTGACGATCTTGGCCATCGTGCTGACCGTGAGCACCGGGTACTTACCGACGCTGGTCTCGCCGGAGAGCATCACCGCGTCGGCGCCGTCCAGCACCGCGTTGGCGACGTCGGACGCCTCGGCGCGGGTCGGCCGGGAATTCTCGATCATGGAGTCGAGCATCTGGGTGGCCACGATGACCGGCTTGGCGTTCTCCCGGCAGAGCTGCACGGCCCGCTTCTGCACCAGCGGCACCTGGTCGAGCGGCAGCTCGACGCCGAGGTCGCCGCGGGCCACCATGATGCCGTCGAAGGCGTTGACGATCGCCTCCAGGTGGGTCACCGCCTCGGGCTTCTCCACCTTCGCCATCACCGGCCGGTGCACCCCGACCTCGTGCATGATGTTGTGCGCCAGCTTGATGTCGTCGGGCGAGCGGACGAAGGACATCGCCACCATGTCGACGCCGAGCCCGAGCGCGAAGCGCAGGTCCTCGGTGTCCTTGTCCGACATCGCCGGCACGCTGACCGCGACGTTGGGCAGCGAGACGCCCTTGTTGTTGGAAACCGCGCCACCCTCGGTGACCAGCACCCGGATGTCGTTGCCCTGCACCTCGCTGACCTCGACCGCCACCCGGCCGTCGTCGATCAGCAGCCGGTCACCCGGCTTCACCTCGGCCGGCAGCTTCTCGTAGGTGCAGGAGACCCGGTCCCGGGTGCCGAGGACGGCGTCCCCGGTGATCACCACCGAGTCGCCGGTACGCCACTCGTGCGGGCCGTCGGCGAACCGGCCGAGCCGGATCTTGGGGCCCTGGAGGTCGGCGAGGACCGCGACGGCCCGACCGGTGGTCCGGGCGGCCTCGCGGACCAGGTGGTAGACCTGCTCGTGGTCGGCATGGCTGCCGTGGCTGAAGTTCAGCCGGGCTACGTCCATGCCCGCCTCGACGAGTCCGCGGATGCGCTCCGGTGAGGAGGTCGCGGGACCAAGCGTGCAGACGATCTTCGCGCGGCGTGTCACGGCCATCAGGCTAGTCTCTCTCTCGGATCGGCCCGCCGGACCCTCGGGATGCCGAAGTCTTGACCAACGTCTCGCGGCTGTCAGGTGACCGGCGGGTCGTCACACCGGGACGTCGTTGGCGGGCGTCAGCGACCGCGCGGCGCCGAGCCTACTCCCGCCGCGCCACTGCCGCGCCACCGCCGTGCTCCCGGCTGGCGTTGGTCCGGGTCCGTGCGCGGGCGACCTGCGGCGCCCGAGCAGAAAGTCTACGCCGCCGGCCGCCAGTTCACCGTGGCGTGATCTTGCCGTTATCACCCCGATACCGTCCGGCCGGACAGTCAGGCTCGATGTAGTTGATCAAGATCTGGCGGCGCTGGTGGCCGACCACCCGGGACTCCCGGTCGAAACACCGACGACCAGCACCGGACCGCCCGGTCGACGCATCACCGTCAGAGTCGCACCGATCGTCGCGAGGAGCGCCATGGCACCGACCCCGCCCACCGACGCCGAACTCAACACCCTGATCCGGGCCCGACTGGCCAGCCTGGGCATCGACCTCGATCAACTGCCACCGGGCACCGTCGCCGACCCGGAGACCGGATCGCCCGGTCGGGACTCCGTACTCGCCTCGCTGCGCTCGTTCGTCCGGGGCACCGTAGCGGAACTGGCCGCGTACCAGTTGCCGGCCCCGGCCGGCACCGACCCGGCGCTCGCCAAGGCACTGTCCCAGCAGGCGGCCCCGATGCTCTACCCCTCGATCAGCACGGAATGGCGGCGCTGATGACCGAGAACTTCGCGCCTCAGGACCGGGCCGTCGACCGGCGCGCCTTCCTGGCCCGGGCCGCCGCGCTGGCCGCCGCCGGAACGGTCGGCGGTGCCGTCGCGCTGCCCCGGGTGGCCGGCGCCTTCTCCCCCGGTGCCACCGGCCCGGCCGGGCACGGCGGCGGCACCGGCAGGCCGAACCCGGCGCTGGACCGGCCGGAGGCGTACCGGCGGCCCCGGCCGGAGGCGCTGGCCGACCCGACCGAACTGACCGTCGCCGAGGCGGCCTGGCTGATCCGGGCCGGCCGGCTCAGCCCGGAGGAGCTGGTCGAGGCGTACCTGACGCGGATCGGGGCGTACGACCGGACGTACCAGGCGTTCAACCTGGTGCTCGCGGACGCGGCGCTGGCCGCCGCCCGGGCCGCCGGCCGGCAGCGGCACTCCGGCGCCCTGCACGGCATCCCGCTGGCGATCAAGGACAACTACTACACCGCCGGGGTGCCGACCACCGCCAACTCCTACCTGTTCCGGGACTTCGTGCCGCCGTTCGACGCGACGGCGGTGGCCCGGCTCAAGGCGAGCGGGGCGATCGTGCTCGGCAAGACCCAGATGGGTCCGCTGGCCACCACCCGGGCCACCACGCCGGCCGGAATCGTCACCACCGTCAACGCCTGGACCCCGACCAACCCGGGCACCGACCCGGGCGGCTCGTCGACCGGTACCGCCACGGCGGTCGCCGGGCGGCTGGCCACCGCCGGCACCGGCACCCAGACCGGCGGCTCGATCACCGCGCCGTCGAACGCGCAGAACCTGACCGGCCTCAAGCCGACCATGGGCCGGGTCTCGGGCAACGGCATCATCCCGCTCAGCTACACCCGGGACCATCCCGGCCCGCTGGCCCGGGACGCCAGGGACGCCGCGATCATGCTGACCGCGATGGCCGGCGAGGACCCGGCCGACCCGCGCAGCCAGGGCCTGCCGCCGGTCCCCCGGCTGATCGAGGCGGCCACTCCGGTGTACGCCGGCAGCCGGGTCAAGCTGCGCTGGAAGACCCGGATCGGGGTACTCCCCGGCTACGCCACCGGCACCTCGGCGACCGCGCTGGCCCGGCAGGCGTTCCTGGCCGAGCTGGCGAAGATCTCCGGCGTGACCCTGGTGGACGTGACCCTGCCGCAGGAGTGGGACCGGCTCGGCGGCAACACCTTCAACAACATCCGGCTGCCGGAGCGCAGCGAGCCGTTCATGCCGTACCTCCGGACCGACCTGCGCGGCTTCGGAGTCTCGGTGACGAGCTGGTTGCAGGGGGCGCTGCTCGGCGGCAACGAGTTCCTCACCGGACAGCGGGCCAAGCTGCTCTTCCTGGAACGGGTGCTGGACCAGCTCTTCGACGTCTGCGACGTGGTGGTGCTGACCGGTCCGGTGCCGTTCGACATCCTCGGGCTGCCGGAGATCGGCTTCCCGATCGGGTTCACCTCGGCCGGGGTACCGATCGGCACCATCCTCGGCGGCCTGCCGTACGGGGAGGAGCGGCTGCTCTCGGTCGTGGCCGCGTACCAGGAGGTCACCGACTGGCACTGGCGCCGGCCGGCCGATCCGCCGGCCCCGGCGGCGGACGCCCGGGCCGCCCGGGGCACGCTCGCGGCGCCCGCGCCGGACGAGTCCCGGGGCAGGCTCACCGCCGAGCAGGTCGCCGAGCTGACCCAGTAGGCCGTCGGGTACGCGGACGCGACGAGGGGCCCGCAGCCTTGGTCCTTGGTACTGAGGGCCCCCTCCTCCGCTGTCGTGGCGGTTCCCTTACTGGCCCGCCGGGTGCTCGTCCTGGCGAACAGTCCTGGACCGTACGGATGCTCCGACTTGGGTAAGGTCGCCGGGTGCCAGTCGACGTGAGCATCTCTACCAACCTCGCCGACCGGGCCCGATCCGCCCTCGCACGCTTCGAAGCAGTGCCGTCGGGGTGGAGGGTGGACCCGGCTGATCGGATCGGCTGGGCGGTGGCCCGGTTCGACGGCGGCGACCACGCCGGTGCCGCCGAGGAATTGGTGGCGTGCCTGGACGGCTGGCTACCGAGGGAGTTCGCCGAAGCGGCGCCTCGAATCCTCACCGGCGAGCGGGCCGTGCAGGTGGTGGCCGCCGCACTCGACGGCGAGCACCCGTACCGCTCGTTCGAAAGTGGACGCAGCGGTCCCGAGCACGCGGTCGCCGGGACGCTGGCCCGCCTCGTGGCCGGCAACCCCGACGCGGAGGCGGCTCTGCTTCGGGCCGTACTGGTGATCCGGCCGGACGAGGACAAGATGTGGGCCCACTTCAGGGCCGCGCGTATCTCGGCGGTGTTCGCGGCGCTGGCCGAGGCGTACGTCGGCGAGCCCGAGCATCTCGACCGCTGGTCGGCGCTGCTGGACGGGGACGACCGGCCCTGCCTCGCTGCGGCAGCCGTCCTGTGGGGGCCGCTCGGCCTCGCCGAGGTTGACCGGCGCTGTGGAGCCGTCCGGGAGATCGACGGTGAGCGGCTCGTCGCCGCGTTCGTCGCGGCGGACCGGTTCGACGACGCGCTCACGCTGGCCACCCGGCTCGACCCGAGTCAGCAGCAGCGCGCGCTGCTGACCCTGGCGACGCCCGGGCTCACCCCGGCGCGGGCGAAGGCGCTGGTGGCCGCGTTCCGGAAGTGCCCGAAGGGAGGCCGCGAGCGCGACGTACAGATGATCTACCAGCACCGATTCGCCCGGCTGTTCCTGGCGCTGGAGCGGGTCGACGACGCACTTGCCGTGCTGAGCCGGATGCGGGACTGCCGGGTGTCGGGATACGGGCCGGGCCCACTTGCCCTTGAGGTGTTGCGCTGGCTCGACGGCCGGCGCGCGGCGGCAACCCCGGAGCGGCTCCGCGCCGTGCTGGACATCCTGGCCGGCCCCGGGGTCATCCCTCAGGAGTTGGCCGCCGTCGTCGCGGACGTCGTACCGCTCGGGTATGCCCTGGCCGACGAGCAACTACGCACCGAGATCGTCGACGTGCACGTACCGCGGCTGCGGGCCCGCCTGCGGAACATGCCGTGGGCGCTGCTGGCCGACGCCGGGCTCGGCGCCGCGCTTGTCGAAACGGGCGACCCCACCGCGCTCGACCCGGTGTACGCGCAGGCTGCCACCGGCCGACCCGACTCGCGGCTGAGCCTGGTGCTGGCCCGGCTGGCCAGCCGCACCGGACTGCTGGCACGGGATCGCGAGCTGTTCACCCGTCTGGTGGCCGGCGCGTTGCGCGAAGGCTACTGGTCGCTCACCGAGGCGCTGCTGCCAACCCTCGACGCCGAGGCTCGCACTGTCGTACCGGACGCGCTGGCAGCCGTGCCCACCAGCAGCCGCCGCCAGGTCGTCGCCATCGCCCGCTTCGCCGAGCAGGTCGGCGACTCCGGCCTACTCGCCGCCATGCTCGACGCGGCACCAGACGCCGAAAGTGCGCGGCGGGCGGCCGGCCGCGCCGCGATGCTGCTGGCCCGGCACGGCGAACTGCCCGACGCGCTGGACCTCGCGCACCGCTGCGGTCTGGTCAAGGAATAGTCGAGGTACGCCGATCGCGCCGGTCAGTCACCGAGCGGACGCGTCCGGCGGCGAGAAGGGTGTCCGCAGAAGGGTGTCAGTCCGCAGCGGACGACCAAAAAAGCAAGGCAAGGAGATCTGACTCCTTGCCACTTTTAACCTATAGCAGGCTGGGGGGCTTGCCGCAAGACCCGGGTCGCGTTGCAGAATCGTCGGCCGGACCAGGAACGGACGAAGACACGGGGGGCACGACGTGCGTGTGTTGTGGTGGACCGATGGGGGACGCGGTGACGTCGGACCGCTGGTGGGACCGGCGGTGCGGTTGCGGGCGCCCGGCGCGGAGGTGCGGCTGTGCGCGCCGCCCGACTGGGCGGAGTGGCCGGCCGACTCGTCAGAGAGACGGCAACGGAGCACGGCTGCCCCGGAGGTATCGCGATGAGTGAGCGGTACGTGTTGGGCCTGCAAGAGGTCGACGAGACGCAGGTCGCGGTCGCTGGCGGCAAGGGCGCGCACCTGGGTGGGCTGTCGCGGATCGACGGCATCCGCGTGCCGGCTGGCTTTTGCCTGACGACGGAGGCCTACCGGCGAATCATGGCGGAAGCGCCCTCGATCGACGATCGGCTCGATCAACTGTCGCGTCTGAACCCGGACGACCGGGAGGCGATCCGGATGCTCAGCGCGGAGATCCGCCGGACCATCGAAGAGATCGCCATCCCGGGCGATCTCGCGGCGGCGATCACCCGCGCTCTCGCCCAGTTCGGCGAGGAAGCCGCCTACGCCGTCCGATCCAGCGCGACCGCGGAGGACCTGCCGACGGCCTCCTTCGCCGGCCAGCAGGACACGTACCTGAACGTCGTGGGCCGAGAGGCGATCCTCCAGCACATCAGCCGGTGCTGGGCCTCGCTGTTCACCGAGCGGGCCGTGACCTACCGCCAGCGCAACGGCATCGACCACCGTTCGGTCCAGATGGCCGTGGTCGTGCAGCAGATGGTCTTCCCGCAGGCGGCCGGCATCCTGTTCACCGCCGACCCCATCACGTCCCACCGGAAGGTCGCCTCCGTGGAGGCCAGCTTCGGCCTCGGCGAGGCCCTGGTCTCCGGCCTGGTGAACCCGGACGTCTACAAGGTGCGCGACGGCGAGGTCGTCGCCAAGGCGATCGGCGCCAAGCAGCTCGCCATCCACGCCTCGCCAGCGGGCGGTACGCGGGAACAGGCGATCGACCCGGAGCGGCAGGACCAGCCGGCGCTGACGGATGCGCAGGTCGTGCGGCTCGTGCGGCTCGGCCGGCGGATCGAGGCGCACTTCGGCCGCCCCCAGGACATCGAATGGTGCCTGGTCGACGATGGCTTCCAGATCGTCCAGAGCCGGCCGATCACCACGCTGTTCCCCATCCCCGAGTCCGGCGACCGGGAGAACCACGTCTACCTCTCCGTCGGCCATCAGCAGATGATGACCGACCCCATGAAGCCCCTCGGGCTCTCCTTCTGGCAGTTGACGACCCCCGCCCCCATGGCCGAGGCCGGCGGCCGCCTGTTCGTCGACGTCACGCAAAGGCTGGCCTCGCCGACGACCCGCGCCGGCCTCCTGGAGATGGCGGGAAAATCCGATCCACTGACCGGCGACGCGCTGCGGACCATCCTTGAGCGCGACGGCTTCATCCGGCCGCTTCCTGACGAGGATCCCCCGGGGCCACTGTTGGGCGGCGCGCCACCAGCCCCGATCGAGACCGATCCGGCCATCGTCACCGAGCTGATCCGGCGCAGCGAGGCATCCATCGCCGCCTCGGAACGCGACATCCGGACGAAGTCCGGAGAGGCGCTGCTCGACTTCATCCGGGCGGACATCCAGGAGCTGAGGCGGATCTTGTTCGATCCGCAGAGCCATCAGGTGTTCATGTCGGCGATGGAGGCCACGTGGTGGCTCAACGAGCGGCTGGAGGCATGGCTGGGCGAGAAGAACGCGGCGGACACGCTCACCCAGTCCGTGCCCCACAACGTCACGTCGGAGATGGGGCTTGCGCTGCTGGGCGTCGCTGACGTGATCCGCCCGCATCCGGACGTGGTGGCGTTTCTGCAGCAGGTCGAGGACGAGGGTTTCCTGGACGAGCTGCCCACGCTCGCGGGCGGGCGGGAAGCGCGAGACGCCATCGAGGGCTGGCTCGACAGGTACGGCATGCGCTGCGTCGGCGAGATCGACATCACGCGGCCGCGGTGGAGCGAACGCCCCTCCACGCTCGTGCCCCTGATCCTCGGCAATATCAGGAACTTCCCGCCGGGAGCCGGCGAGCGGCGCTTCGCACAGGGGCGGCAGGAGGCATGGGAGAAGGAGCAGGAGCTGCTGGAGCGCTTGCGGGCCCTGCCGGACGGGGAGCGCAAGGCCGAAGAGACGAAGCGGATGATCGACCGGGTCCGGACCTTCATCGGATACCGGGAGTATCCGAAGTACGGCATGGTCAGCCGGTACTTCGTGTACAAGAAGGCGTTGCTGGAGGAAGCCGAGCGCCTCGTGCGGGCCCACGTACTTCGGGAGAAGGAGGACATCTTCTACCTCACGTTCGAGGAGCTCCACGACGTCGTACGCGCGAACCGGGTGGATGACCAGCTCATCGGCCGGCGCAAGGACGACTTCAGGTCGTATCAGGCGCTCACGCCGCCCCGGGTGCTCACCTCGGATGGCGAGGTCATCGCCGGAGCGTACCGGCGCGACGATCTGCCGGCCGGCGCGCTGATCGGCCTACCGGTCTCCGCCGGGACCATCGAAGGGCGGGCCCGCGTCATCCTGGACATGGCACGGGCCGATCTCGAACCGGGCGACATCCTCGTCACGACTCACACGGACCCGAGCTGGACGCCCCTCTTTGTCGCCATCGCAGGCTTGGTGACGGAGGTCGGAGGGTTGATGACGCACGGCGCAGTGATCGCACGCGAGTACGGACTGCCGGCCGTCGTCGGTGTGGTAGACGCCACCCGGCTGATCCTCGATGGGCAGCGGATCCGCGTGCACGGAACCGACGGGTACGTCGAGATCCTGCCGTGACTGACCACTCAGCGAGAAGGCCCCGTGTCGCCGTGCTGACTCACCTGGGTGGTCCGGCGCGCAGCGCCTGGACCGGCATGTTCTGATCCTCCAATGACCTCCGATGCCCCTGGTTGGGACGCGATCGACGCCCGGCTCGCCGAGCTGTACCCCAATGTCGAGCCGAAGCACTACGGCACGCTGCACCGATTCGCGCTGGGTGGGCCTGACCCGCTCGATGGCATCAGCTTCTACTCACGTGACGAGCCGATGCCGCACTGGCACATCGTCGGCTATGGCATGAGCGAGCTGTACGCCAAGGAGTCCGACAACCCCGACGAGTCGGGCTGGGGCTTCGAGTTCACCTTCCGGGTCGCCCGCGACACCGGTGACGCCGAACCACCGATGTGGGCGGCGAACCTGCTGCAGAACCTCGCCCGCTACGTGTTCTCCAGCGGCAACTGGTTCGAGCCGGGCCATCACATGAACGCGAACGGACCCCTCCGGCAAGAGTACGAGACAGCGCTGACCGCGCTCGCCTTCGCCGAGGACCCGGAACTGGGCACGATCGCCACTCCGCACGGCCGAGTGCAATTCCTGCAGGTGGTGGGCCTGACCAGCGATGAGTACGCGGCAGTTCGGCAGTGGGACACCGACGGTGTGCTCAGCCTGCTCGCCGAACGGCAGCCGCTGCTGGTCACCGATCTGGACCGGCCGTCGCTGACAGACGATCCAGCGGTACGGGCCGAGATCGAAACCGGGCGGGCCCGCGACGGCTCGTCGACCGGGCTGCTCATGGTCGCTGGCTTCGGGTGGGCCACCGAGAACGACACGGTCCGGCTGCGGTTCAAGAACGTCACCGCCGCCACGGTGGCCCAAGCGGTGCGCGACCGACTGCCACACGGCCGCGAATTGCTTCTGGACGGCAACGGCACTCGCGTCGTGTTGCTGGGCGCGGAGGTCTTCGCCATGCGCCGACCAGGCGACGGCCTGCTGGAAGTGGATCTTCCAGCGGAGGCGGTCGCGGCGCTGCCTGACGCGCTGGTGCCTGGCACTCATCCAGTGCCAGGCACCAGTCACCTCATCGTCGAGGTTTCGAAGGACTAGCAGACAGCGGCACCGATTCGCTCGGCACGGTCAGCCGACGGCGCAGCTCAGGGCAGGCCACTACCGACAGCCATCTTGACGTCCATCGATATGAGTCCTACGTTCGCCCGGGGTCCACCGGACCGGCAGAGGGGGATGGCGGGATGCGAGCGCGTGCCTGGATGGCGACGGTGGTGGCCGTCGTACTGGTCAGCGGCAGCGGATGTGCGGCGGAGCCGGAGGCGGCGGTTCCGACCGGGACCAGCGGCGACGGCCGGGCCATCTACCTGGACCGGTCCTACTCGCCGCCGGAGCGGGCCGTCGACCTCGTCTCCCGGATGACGCTGGCGGAGAAGGCCGCCCAGCTGGTCAGCAGCCAGTCGGCGGCGCTGCCCCGGCTCGGCATCGCCGCGTACGGCTGGTGGAACGAGGCCGCGCACGGCGTCGCCCGGGAGGGCACCCTGCACAACGCCAACCCGCCGATCCTGGTCAACACCACCTCCTATCCGGTCGACCTGTCGCTCGGCGCCACCTGGAACCCGGACCTGGTCTACCGGGAGGCGACGCTGATCTCGGACGAGGCCCGCGAGGTGGTCCGGGACAACCGGCTCGACCTGAACTTCTACTCCCCCACCATCAACCTGGCCCGCGATCCGCGCTGGGGCCGCAACGACGAGGCGTTCAGCGAGGACCCGCTGCTCACCGCCGCCCTCGCCGCGCAGTTCGTGAACGGGATGGAGGGCAAGGACCCCACCGGCCGGCTGCTGCGCGAAAGCGGCGGATATCTGAAGACCAGCACCACGCTCAAGCACTACGCGGCGAACAACAGCGAGTTCGACCGGCTGCGCGGCACCGCCGACATGGACGACCGGACGCTGCGCGAGTACTACACCGCGCAGTTCCGGGAGGTGGTCGAGCGCAGCTCACCGGCATCCATCATGACCTCGTACAACCGGGTCAACGGGGTGCCGACCTCGGCCAGCGGCTATCTGATGGACGAACTGGCCCGGCAGACCTTCGGGTTCGACGGCTTCTTCACCTCGGACTGCGACTCGATCCGGGAGATCCAGCACGGCCACCGCTGGCAGCCGCCGGGCCACCCGGCCCCACTCGACCACGTCGAACGGCACGCCTGGGCCAACGCGGCCGGCGAGGACCTGAACTGTCAGCAGGGCTACCACGACGAGTGGAGCTACGCCAACACCATCCCGGAGGCGATCGCCCGGGGCATCGACACCCCGTACGGCCGCTACACCGAGGAGCACGTCGACGCCTCGCTGGTCCGGCTGCTGACCACCCGGATCCGGCTCGGCGAGTTCGACCGGCCGGAGGACGTACCGTGGGTGACCGCCGCCCGGTCCCGGGTCGCACCGGGCACCTGGACCAACTCGGACGCCAACGGCGCGGTCACCCAGACCCCGGCCCGGCTGGCGATGGCCCGCGAGGTCGGCGCGGAGAGCATCGTGCTGCTGAAGAACCAGGCACCGAAGACCCGCGCCGGTGCCGGCCGGGCCGCGCTGCTGCCGCTGCGGGTGCCGGCGTCCGGGCCGTACCGGGTGGCGGTGCTCGGGCACTACGCCAACCCGCCGAGCATGTACCTCGGCGGCTACTCCAGCATCCAGGCCAGTGCCGGGCAGGCCAACGAGGTCAACGGTTACCAGGGGCTCAGGGCGGCGATCCGACGGATCAACCCGGGCGCGGTCGTCGACCACCTGCCCGGAGTCACCGGGGAGAGCCTGGCCGAGGTGGACCCGGCGTCGGTGGCGGCCGCCGCCGACTACGACGCGGTGATCGTGTACGCCGGCACCGACGAACGGCACTCCCGGGAGGACGTCGACCGGCGCACCCTGGCGCTGCCCGGCGCGCAGGCGTCCCTGATCAGCCAGGTGGCGGCCCGCAACCCGAACACCGTCGTCTACCTGGAGACCGTCGGCCAGGTGGACGTGGCCGGATTCGAGGGCGCGGTGCCGGCGATCCTGTGGAGTTCGTACAACGGACAGCGCAAGGGCGAAGCGCTGGCCGACGTACTGCTCGGGGCGCGCAACCCGAGCGGGCACCTGCCGTTCACCTGGTACCGGGACGCCGGACAGCTCCCGCCGATCGACGACTACGCGATCCGGGGCGGGGACGGGCGCCCCGGGCGGACCTACATGTACTTCGACGGCGAGGTGTCGTACCCGTTCGGCCACGGCCTCGGCTACAGCGGGTTCGGCTACTCCAGGCTGCGGGTGGACCGCCGGACGGTGGAGCCGAACGGCACCGTCCGGGTCAGCGTGGACGTCACCAACACCGGTCGGGTGCCGGGTGCCGAGGTGGTCCAGCTCTACGTCGCCACGCCGGGCGCACCGGCCGGCCGGGAACGCCCGGCCAAGCGGCTGGCCGGCTTCGAGAAGGTCTCACTGCGCCCGAAGCAGACCAGGCGGGTGGAGTTCCGGGTACGCGTCGCCGACCTCGCCTTCTTCGACGAGCGCGCCGGCCGGTACGTGGTCGACCCGGGGGCGTACGCCTTCCAGGTCGGCCGGTCCAGCGCGGACACCGACCCTCGGCTGCGAGCGGTGGTGACCGTCCGGGGCACCCTGCGCCCGGCGTTGTCGGTCGTCACCGCGACCGCGCCGACGCTGGTCTCCCCCGGCACCGGCCTCTCCCCGAAGCTGACGGTAGCGATGACCGACGACACCCGGTACGGCCACCGCGCCGAGGGTGCCAGCACCCCGCTGCCGGCCGGCGCGACCGTGCGGTACCGCAGCAACCGCCAGCAGGTGGTGTCGGTGGATCCGTCGGGTGGCATCCGGGCGGTGTCGACCGGGGTCGCCACGATCACCGCGACGGTCAGCTATCGCGGTGTCAGCCGGTCCGCCGACTTCGTGGTCGGGGTGCAGTAGGGGCGAAACAGCGTCAGCGGAGAGGCGGGAACTGGTTGTCCGGTCGCATCGGCGGCCGACGGTCGGCAGCCGACAGCGACCCGGCTATTCGGAACTGGCCCCTAATCCGTAAAACACCGACAGATGGCTTGCATCTGTCGCTGACGGCTGTGAATATCCAACGCATGCACGGGGTCGGCGAGGAATTCGAAGAGCTACGCCGCAGAAGATCAGCAAGGCTTGCCGACGCGCGAGCCGTCGTGGATCGATGGCGAGCGGAGGTTCGCGACAAGATCGAGAACATCGACGCCCAGGATTCGGCGGTTCGAGCCGCAGAGGATGATCACCCATCCGCGGAAGCCCCACCGGCCTATCACCGCTTACAAGAGAAGGTCGATCAGGGCGAGTTGTCCTGGACTGCGGCGCTCACCGGCGAGACGGAGGACGCGGACGCCCGTGCCGTACATGCGTGGCTGCAGCCGAGGCTGTCGCAGGCACGGCAGATTTTCGCCATGACGGCGCAGGGCGTGCCGTTGGAGAAGGCCATCGCCGAGGTGACCGCAGCGCGGGACGATCGCCGATGACCGCCGTCTCGGTCGAGACCCGCTATCTTCGCGGCTACGCACGACAAATAGACGGCACCCGCGACCGGGTACTCGCGGCGATGGGCGACTACTGCTCCAGTCATTGCGGGCGTACCGATGGCCTGAACGGTCTGCTCAGCCCGACCCGGTCGCTGGTGAAGGTTCAGGAAGAGTCTCATGCAAAACTGATCGATGCTGCGCGGCGATCGCTCTGGCTCACCGCGTACGACCTACGCAACGCGGCTGACAGCTACGATCGTTCCGACAGCGCCTCGGCCGAGCGACTCTGGACCAGTGGGCGAGCCTGGGCGATGCCCGATGGGCACCGTGAGCGGGATGTAGCGGTTGACTGTCCGGAATTCTCACAGGGCGCCAGCGTCATCCTCGCCGCGCCCGAACGGCGTACCGACATCGACGCCGCACAGCAGGCTGTCACCGACATGCTCGGCGACGTGAACACCCTGATCAAGTGGGTCACCGGCTACGACCTGCTGGGAAGCACGATGCCCATCGTGCTCGGCGAGACCGGCACCCTGCGGTCTGTCGCCCAGGCATACGGCGAACTGGAGCGGGGCTTCGTCGCCATCAGCGGCGACCTCGACCGAGGCATGGACATCCTGTCCGAGCGCTGGGACAGTACCGGCGGAGGCGCGTCGGCGGCGTTCGACTACCACATCCGCAAGCGTTGGATTCCGGCTGTCGACGCACTCGCAACCATGGCGAATGCCACCGAGGAGAACTTCGAGTGCCTGGCCGAGGTCTACGAGTACGTGGTCAACGCGCTCCTGATCGCGCTGAACTTCTACCGGTTGCGGCTCAAGAAGGCACTCCAGGCGCTGGAGGCCGCCACATCGGTCAAGGAGGCACTATGGAGGTTGTTTCAGTTGGTCAGTGACCTGTACCAGTTGATCAACGATCTCGTTGACATCCTGGTCAAGCAGACCGCAATGTTCATCGAGGAGGCCGAACAGATCGCCGCGGTCTCGCGGCAGCTCGTCGACGTCATGCAGGACGATTTCGAAGTGCTTCGTACCGCGTGAGGGCGAGAATGCGATGAAGGCGATCGGCCCCGACGGCCGCGAGTGGAAGGTCTTCCGAGGCTGGCTAGCCTGGCGTCCACACGGTGCCGGTCCCATGCGCGCGCTGTTCAGCTTCGCCCAGACCGGGTTCGGTGACCCCGTCTCGGCCCTGCTCGGTGGCGTCGCAGCGATCCTGGGGCTGCTGTTTCTGGTGGTCTTCCTGCTGGAGTTACTTGTGGCGCTTATCGTCACCCCGTTCGCCTGGCTGGCCCGAAACACACTCGGCCGGCCGTGGCCGGTCCTCGCCCACGCGAAGGACCTGCCGGGATACAGCGGTACGGCCGACGGCGCGGCTGGGGCGCGGCAACTGGTCGACAAGGTCCGCGAAGAGATCCTTCGGTACGGTGAGCCAAAGTCCCTCACCCCGGCAGCTGTCCGGGAAGCGTCGTTGTCAGCGAGCAAGGCCGACAGCCTCCCACCATGGCTCGGGAAGGTCGTCGGACCGATCCGCCGAATCAGCCGGCAACAACACCCACCGACACCGCCGTCCCGGGACCGTCAGCACCCGGGCAACCGCTAGCCGCGCCCCCGCACCGCGTTCAAGGCGCACGTCCGGCGACGAGACCGTGCCCCGCAGCGGGCGTAACCGAGGACCGCGGCCGGCCACGCCGATATCGCACAGCGCTGAACTTATATAAGTTGCTCCTGATACGCTGCCACCCGTTCCGCCCGGAAGGCCAGTGTGAGGGAGTGATGGTGGACATCGTCGACGAGATCAATGCGATCCACCGGACGGTCGGCCGGGCCGGGACACCGGCCGGCGAGGCCCGGACCGTCCTGCTGCGCCGGACCTACGACACCTCCGTGGACGACCTCTGGGACGCGGTCACCAACCCCGAACGGTTGCCACGGTGGTTCCTGCCGGTCAGCGGCGACTTCACGCTCGGCGGGCGCTACCAGGTCGAGGGGAACGCGGGCGGCGAGATCATCCGCTGTGAGCCGCCCCGGCTGCTCAGGCTCACCTGGGTCTTCGGCGAGCCGGTCGAGGGCGGGTTCAGCGAGGTCGAGGTACGACTCTCCCCCGGCGACGGCACCGAGCGGGCCGTACTCGAACTGGAACACGTCGCGGTGATCGACCCGGAGCGGTGGACCGAGTACGGCCCCGGCGCGGTCGGCGTCGGCTGGGACCTGGCCCTGCTCGGCCTCGGCCTCTATCTGGGCGGCGGCGCCATCGCCGACCCGAACGCCTGGGGCGAGTCCCGGGAGGCCCGGGAGTTCATGACGTTGAGCAGCAACGCGTGGGGTGCGGCGACGGTGGCCGGCGGCGACCACCCGGACGCGGTGGCGACGATGGTCGCCAACACCACCCAGTTCTACGCCCCTGACCCGCCCGCCGGTCCGAGCGCGCTCTGAGACCGGTAAGCCGAGCTACTCCGGCCGTACCTGCTCGAAACGGAACTCCCGGATGAAGCAGTCGCGGGGCTGGCCGACCGCGAACAGCACGCATTCCACCACCGACCGGGCGGTCAGCGGGTTGCCGCCGCCACGGGGCCCGTCCTGGACGAAGTCCGGCGGATACAGCGAGATCACCCGGATACCCTCGGCCCGCAGCCGGTGCGACAGGATGCCTGCGAACCCGGCCTGGGCATGCTTGGCCGCGTAGTAGGCCGGATGTGCCGCCGAACGGTGGTGGCCGGGCTCGCCGCAGGCGGAGACCAGGTTGACGACGTCGGGCCGGTCCGAGGCCCGGAGCAACGGCAGCAGGTGCCGGGTGAGCAGCACCGTGCCGGTCGCGGCACCGGCGATGGTGGCGACGATCTCGTCGTCGGAGGCGTCGTCCAGGCCGGCCCCGGGCAGGTAGTTGGCGCCGTTGTTGACCAGCACGTCGATCCGGTCGGTCCGGTCGGCCAGTGCCGCCGCGAAGCCGCGTACCGAATCGGGGTCGGCCAGGTCGCAGCGGTGCGCCTCGGCGGAGCCGGAACCGCCCCCGGCGACCAGGTCCGCCGTGCGGCCGGCCGCCGCCGGGTCCCGGGCCGAGACGACGACATGCGCGCCGCGCTCGGCGAAGGCCAGTGCCAGGGTACGTCCGGTGCCCCGGCCCGCACCGGTGACGACGACCCGCAGTCCGTTGAAAACCACCAGCCGATTGCAGCACCTCCACCACGGTCGAGGTCAACCTCCGCCGTACGCCGTCGACCTGGACAGAGCACGCACTGTTCCTGCTCTGATACCCTCCGACACAGGGAGGGGCGTCGATGAATGTCGAAGTGCGGGTCGACCCGGCGCCGCTGGAGGCGAAGGCCGGCGTGGCGGCCGACCTCCAGGCGGGCCTCGACCGGGAACTGACGGACGTGGAGCCGGAGACCAGCCAGGCGGTCCGCGAGTTGCGCGGCTGGCAGACCGGGACCGCGCTGGAGAATCTCCTGCACTGGTGGCAGGACGATCTGGCCAGGCTGCGACAGCGGCTGAACGCGCTGGCCGGGGGCCTGCACCTGTGCGCCCGTGACTACCGGCAGAGCGACCGGGCCAGCGCGGAGAACTTCCGCGCCGTGGGACGGTGAACCCGGATGGTCACCTATGTCGAACTGCGGGACGCGCGGCTCGGCACCGTGACCGAGGCGGCGGAGGCGTGGCGTACGCTCGCCCGCCGCTCCGGCGAACTGGAACGGCGGGTCGTCACCGAGCTGACCGGCCCGCTGCGGACCTCCGGCTGGTCCGGGGAGGCGGCGTCCGCGCTCTTCGCCCGCCTCGACGTACTCGACGACGAGTTCGAGTTGGCGGCGCTGCTGCACCGGATGGCCGCGATCGTGCTCGGCAACGCCGCCCAGCGGCTACGTGACGTCCAGCAGCGTCTGCACGCCGCGATCGACGCCTGCGACCTGCTCGGACTGCGGGTGGAGGACGACGGGCGGGTGGTGCCACCGCCCGCGCAGGACTGGCACATCCACCTGGACGACGGCCGGGCGGAGCGGGCGTTGCAGCACCAGAACGCCGAGATCTACACCGACCTGATCGGCCGGCTGCTCGCCGAGGCGGACGACGCGGACACGGACATCAAGCGCGCCCTCGGCAAACTGGAGCCGCTCGACCGCGGCGCCATGGACACCTTCGAGTGGAAGAACGCGATCCTGGACGCCCGGGAGGTCGCCGACCTGCTCGGCGTGGCGGAGTCCGCCATCCCGGAGGCCGGCGCCGATCCGGCGAGTGTCCGGGCCTGGTGGGGCGGGCTCACCGAGGACCAGCGCCTGCTGTACCTGACCGCCCACCCCGACCGGCTCGGTGCGCTGGACGGGCTGCCGGCCGACGACCGGAACGAGGCGAACCGACTGGCGTTGCGGGCGCACCTCGGGGAGTTGGGGCGGGCGCCGGAGTGGAGTCCGCAGAGCGGGCGTGACCAGGACCGGCTTCTCCACCTGCTCGACAAGCTGGAGGCCGCCGAGTACGGGCCACCCGGTCAGGGACTGTTCCTGCTCGGGTTGGAGAACACGAACGACGGCAGGGCGATCGTCGCGGTCGGCGATCCAGACACCGCCGCGCACACCGCCGTACTGGTCCCCGGCACCGGGACCGAACTCGACAACATGCGGGGCCAGATCGACCGGGCGGCCGAGGTCCAACGAGCGGCACAGCAGATCGGCGGCCCCACGGCCGGCGGAATCTCGGTGATCGCCTGGCTCGGCTACGACGCCCCCGGGTTCGACAGTAGCGCGATGGGTACCGGGCACGCCGAGGCCGGCGCCCCGGCCCTGGACAGCTTCGTCAACGGCCTTAACGCCGCACACGACGCCGGGCCGAGCCACACTACGGTGATCGGGCACAGCTACGGCAGCGTGGTGGTGGGCGAGGCGGCCAGCCACGGCGACGGCCTGGCCGTGCACGACATCGTCACGGCCGGCAGCCCCGGGATGTCGGTGGGCACCGCCGGAGAACTCCAGCTCGACCCCCGGCACGTCTGGGCGGGTGGCGCGGCGGACGATCCGATGACCGGCGCGACGGGCAGCATCCCGGGGATCCACGACAACGAACCGACCGACCAGGACTTCGGCGCCAACCGCTACCAGGTGGACACGTCCGGGCACAGCGGCTACTGGACGCCGGGCAGTGAGAGCCTGAAGAACCAGGGCCGGATCGTGCTCGGCCTCTACGACCAGGTGAGCCTCGATCACGGGCAGTCGCCACGATGAGGGTACGGGCGGCAGTGGTGGGGGTCGCCGCCGTGGTGGTGGTCTTCGCCGGATGCTCGGGTGCCGACAACGGGGAGGATCCGACGGTGCGAAGCCAGTCGAGGGCGGACGTCGAGGCGGCGACCCGCGCGCATCTCGGTGCTGCCACGGAGGCGATCGGCGAGGGCCGGCCGGATCCGGCGCCGTCCGTCGCACCGGCACCCTGCGACGGGTACCGTGACCACGCGGTGTTCCACGTCTCCGGGTTCAGCCATGTGACGCTCCCCGTCGAGCGCCATGCCCCGGTGCTGGAGCGGCTCCGCGACGAGTGGACCGCGAAGGGGTACGAACTCAAGAACTTCCGGCTCCTGCCCGAAGGCGCCGGTGCCGAACTGGATCTCGTCAACCCCGCCGACGGCTTCCAGTTCTCCTGGACGACCTCCGGCGACCGGGTCTGGATCGCCCTGATCGTCATGTCCCCCTGCGTCCGTTCACCGGACGGGAAGTACCCGGGCTGACCGAACTGCCGGGCCTGCCCGGTCGACGTACCATGGCGGAAACGTCCTCGGCGCGGACGACCGGCCGGGAGGTGGCCGATGGGTCCACCCGCACCAACGAGACAGCCCGTCGGGTGGTTCCGCCGCACGATGTGCCTGCTCACGCTGCACTCCAACCGGAGCAGCCGCATCTGACGCCGAGCTCCGGGCCGGAACCGCCCCACTCAACCACCATGGAATTCGTCGGCGCCAGCCCGCCGCGCCGCTCCGACCCGAATGACGGAGAGCCGCACACCAGGTAGGTCACACCAGGTAGGTCAGACCAGGTAGTAGGTGAGGAAGGCGAACGGGGCGGCCAGGAAGCAGATTCCAAAGCCGAGCCGGGCGTACCGGGCGGGCCGGCCGACGATCATCCGGGGCTTCCCCCAGACGCTGAGCGCGAGATAGCCGAGGAAGAAGACCATCGTCGGCAGCCCGGCACAACTCCAGGAGAAGACCGCGACCGTGCTGGCGTCGAGCCCCTTCATGCCCTGCACCTCGGCGACGGTGAGCACGATCCAGATGACGACGGTGAGCAGCCCGGCGCAGATCAGGTAGACCGTCGTCGCCCGGGCCAGCGGTGACATCGACGGAAACAGCGGCGCCTGCTGCGCCATCGTCTCCGCCTGCACGATCATCACGTCCGCGCCGTCGGCGGCCTGCCGGGCCAGTTCCAGCTCGCGCACCGGATCGACCGGCTGGGCCGGGGGCGTCCCCGGGCCCGCGCCAACAGCGGACGGCGCCGCGTCCGAGGGCAACCGAGGGCCGGGCACCGGGCCGGCCGCCGGAGTCGCCGGCAGCGCGCGCCGCGCCGGACCGGCCGGCAGTTCCGGGTACGCCGCACCGGCCGCCTCCACCCCGCTCCCCGACTCTCCCGGGACGGGGCTGCCGAAGCCGCCCGGCCGGTAGACGTGCCCGGCCGGAGGCGACGGCTCGACGTGGTCCGGCCCGGCGTACTGAGCCGGCACGGTGGGATGGCCGCCGGACCCGGGCGGGGGATATCCGGCCGGCGGCGGAGGGCCGGGCAGTGGCGGGCCGGCCGGTGGCGCCATCGACACCGACTTGCCGATCATCTGGCCGAGGGCCGTCAACCGCTGCTGCTGCACCGCGAGCCGCTGGTCCAGCCGGTCGGCGGCGGCGCCGGTGCTGCCCCGCGCCTCGGCGAGCTGAGCGGCGGTCCGTTCCCCGCTGCGGCGCAGCTCGTGCAGGTGCCGGGCCAGGGCCGCGTACTCGGCGAAGCTCGCCACCTCAGCTCCCCTCGTCGTCGTGCTCGTAACCGGCCCGGACGAACGGCACGATCAGGCGTACCCGCTGGTCGTGCCGGTCGACCAGCAGTGCCCGGTTCGCCCTCGGGGTGTAGGCCAGGTCGTGCAGCCCGAGATACATGCTCAGCTCCGACCCGGGCACGTTCAGCGCGACCAGGCAGGCGACGTCGTCCCGGTTGCTCGACCCGCCGATGTCGTCGGAGAGCCGGCGCAGCCCGCGCCACCAGCCGAGCAGGTGCACCCCGTACGCCGGGCCCTGCCGGAGCACCGCCTGGAGGTCGTCCAGCCCGGACTTGTAGTTCTCGTCCCGGGCGCCGAGGACGCCGCTGGCACCGTCCATGCCGTACCCGACCAGGAAGGTCCGGGCCGGTGGCCCGTCGGCCGGCTGTACGGCGAGCTTGCGCAGCTCGTCGCGGAGCCCGGCGGCGTCGAGCCGGTCGATCGGATGCCCGGCCGCGGTCAGTTCGGCGATCGTCTCCTCGGCGATCTCGTCGGCGACCGCGACCAGCGGGGCGACCAGGAACCGGGCGCTGCCCGGGGTGTGCTGCCGGGCCAGGCTGACCGTGGCGGCATGCAGCACGCTCGCCCCGACCGGCGAGGTGCCGACCACCGCCAGGTGCCGGCCCGGGGTGGCGTCCAGCGGGAACAGCGCCGAGGTCAGGTCCACGTCGACGGTACGGCCCACCAGCGCCAACGGCCGCCGTCCCCCCGGGACCAGTCCCCGGTACGTCGGGTCGTCCTCGACGTGCGCCGACTCGTACCCCTTGAAGACCGCCGGTGGCCGCGAGCCGGGCTTGCGGGCCTGCCACAGCTCGTGCCGTAGCTGGGCCACCTCGGCGGCGCTGGCGTGCGCGTCCGGGAACTGGACCACGGTGTTGGCGGCGGCCAGCCCGGCGGACGGGTTGACGATCGCCGAGCCGATCGGCAGGGCTCCGGCGGCATCGTTGAGCGTGTCCAGCACTCCCCCGCCGCCAGGCAGGGCCACCCGGAGCGGGAACTGCCCGAAGATCGAGTCGGTCTTTCCGTAGAGCGCCTCGATCCCGGTCATGCTCTGGCTGGCCAGCACCAGGTGGATGCCGTAGGAGCGACCCTTGCGGGCCAGCTCCTCCAGCAGCGACACCGCCTCCCTGGCCACCGCGTCGTTGCCGGCGAAGAGCACGTGGAACTCGTCGATCACCGCCACGATCCTCGGCACCGGCCTGCCGTCCCGGGGCAGGTCGGCCAGTTTGGTCACGCCGTGCCGTTTCAGCGCCGAGGCCCGCCGGTTCAGCTCCCGGCGCAGCTCGCGGAGCACGGCGACGCCGTACTCCCGGTCGGACTCGATGCCGACCGCCCTGGCATGCGGGATCCACGACGGGTCACGGCCGGTCGGCACGAACTCGGTGAAGCTGACGCCCTCCTTGAAGTCGAGCAGATAGAGCGAGAGCTCGTCCGGGGCATAGCGGGCGGCGAGTCCGTAGAGGACGTCGAGCAGGAAGACCGTCTTGCCGGCACCGGTCCGGCCGCCGACCAGCCAGTGCGGGGTCTGGTCGTCGAAGGCGCAGATCACCTGCTCCCGGCCAGCGCGGCCGACCACCGCACGCAGCCCGTTGCCGGACGACTCGGCCCAGGGCCGGGCCGGCAGCAGGTCGGTGAAGGTGAAACTCGACTCCCGCCGGTAGACCTCGCCGAGCCGGTCGGCCAGCGCCGCGACCGCGCCGGCCGGTGGTTCGCCGTCCAGGCGTACCGGGGCGGCCAGGCCGGTGCCGTCGGAGCTGAACGGGTGGCCGGGCGGATCGCCGATCCAGGCGTAGCCCTGCGGGTCGAGGCGGACCTGCGTGGTGCCGCCCAGCGGCGGCGGGGCGAGCCCAGCGCCCGGGGGCGGATATCCCGCGGCGATCACGCAGACCCCGGCGGTCGGGCCGGCGTGGGTGAGCGCGGCGAGCCGGCCGAGTTCCCGGCCCGCCGGCATCGAGGCGGCGACCAGGAGCAGCAGTTCCGGCGTGCCGGAGGTGGCCTGCTGGGCGGCCCGGGCGTGCCGTTCGGCGGCGTCGAGCGCGGCGGCGATCTCCGCATCGGTGGTGGCCGGCGGCGGCACCGCCCCGGCCTCGACCAGCACCCGCAGCGGCAGGAACGTGGCGCCGAGTGCGGCGCTGTCCAGGGCGGACACCCGGACCGAGCCGGCGGGTGCGGCGGCGAGCAGCCGGACCACCAGGGTACGCAGCAGCGCCGCCACCCGCCCGTCCCGGGCGTCGGCGTCGATCGCCAGGTGCGTGCCGCCGCTCAGCGGTACGACCGCCGGAAAGCTTCCGTCCACCGTGCTCGCCACGCCGAGCCGCACCGGCAGCGGGCCGGCGAAGAACCGGGCCGGTTCCGGTTCGCCGCTGACCGCCTCGCCGACCCGGCGCAGCCGGGCCACGACGTCGGCCGTCTCGCCGGAGTCGGGCGGCGGCCGGAGCTGGGCCAGCCCGTGCCGGGCCGCGTCCAGGTGCGCCCGGGCCTGCCGGTGTGCGGCAACCGCCCGCCCGAATGTGGCTGCGAGTCCCACCCTGCCCCCCACCGCCGGTACGCGTAGTCACCGGAACACTAACCGAAGCCGGCGCGGGAACGAACCAGGCCGGCCCCGAGCCGCGTCCCGTCCTCGACGGAGCTACGGATCGGGCCGGTCCTCAGGTCAGCGCGGGGGTGGCGGCCAGGGCGCGGACCCGGTCGTAGAGGGCCAGATAGGACCGGGCCATCACCTCGGGGCTGAACCGCCGGGCCGCCTCGGCCTGGCAGCGGCGCGGGTCGATCCGGTCGGCGGTGTGCACGAGTTCCACGAGATCGTCCTCGTCGGAGCTGAGCAGGCCCGTCTCACCATGCTGGATCAACTCCGGGAGGCAGCCCTCGGCCAGCCCGACGACCGGGGTGCCGAGGGCGAGGGACTCGACCACGGCCGTACCACCGGGCTCGGCCCAGCGCAGCGGGAAGAGCGAGGCCCGGGCGGTGGCGACCAGCTCGTCGCGCTGCCGGCCGGCCACGGTGCCGACCCAGCGCACCCGTACCCCGTCGACGTGCGGCGCGACCCGTTCCCGCCAGAACCGCACGTCGGGGTTGGCCGCCGCGACCGGATCGTGCACGGCGGCGGCGAGGTCGGCCGGCTGCCGGTACGGGCCGACCGGCCCGGCGAGGACCAGGTCGAAGCCGGCCCGGTGGGCCAGCCGGGCGGCGAGATCCTGGCCCTTGCCCGGATGGATCCGGCCGAGCACGACGACGTGTCCGGCCTTGCCGGCGGGGCGACGCCGGTCGGCGCCGACGGCCAGCGGGGTGGCCAGGTGGACGTACCCGACCGAGTGCGCGCGGAGCGCCTCCGGTGCCCGGGCGAGCTGCGAGGCGGAGACGCCGTTGACGCGTACCCGGTCGGCGCCGTCGAAGTTGCCGTACAACTCGGGGTGCTTGGCCAGGTCCCAGTGCAGGGTGTGCAGCACCGGCGGGGCGTCCCGGCCGAGGGCGGCCAGGGTGGCCAGGCCGGCCGCCTCGACGTGGTCGTGCACCAGGTCGATGTCGTCGCGGTCCCGCAGTGTGCGCACCACCGCGTGCAGGTGGCTCTGCACCACCCCGCACGCCTGGTTGTACGGCCGTTGCAGGCTGCCGAACTGACCGTCGGCGAAGACCGCCAGCCGCTCGTCGACGGCCAGCTCACTGCTGCCGACGGTGGCCAGTACCACCCGTACGCCGAGCCGGCGCAGCTCGGGTACGAGGGTGGCGATCACGTTCTCGATGCCGCCGTACCCGTTCGGCGGCACCGGCAGCCACGGGCCGGCGTTGACCAGTACGGTGAGGCTCACGCGCCGGTCACCGCCCCGGTCACGGCTCGCCCGGCACCGGCCGGTGCGGCGACCGCCGGCCGGCGGGCCCGACCGCGGGCGATCCGGGTCCGCCGGGACAGGCTGGCCAGCGGTGGACGTTCGGCGACGGTCACGTCGGTGACGACGATCTCCCGGTCCAGGTTGGGCAGTGCCTGGTCACCGCCGCGCCGGAACTGGGTGAGCACGGCGGCCGGTGGCACCGGCTCGGCGACCAGGCCGCGCCGGTGCAGCCGGGACCAGACGGTGTAGAGGATCTGCGCCGACATCCGGCCCAGCGCCTCGGTGTCCTGGTGCCGGTGGAACCGCTCGCCGAGGTCGACCTGGGCCAGGGCGTCCAGCCCGACCAGGTCCAGCAGGTCGATCAGCATGGCGATCTCGACGCCGTACCCGGAGACGAACGGGAGCTGTTCGAGGATCTCGCGGCGGCCGGCGTACTCCCCGGCGAGCGGCTGGACGAAGCCGGCCAGCTCGGGCCAGAACATGCTGATCAGGGGCCGGGCCATCAGCTCGGTCACCCGGCCGCCGCCGTCGGGTTCGACGGCGCCGCCGCCGACCAGCGGGCGGTGGTAGAAGCCCTTGACGAACGCGACGGTCGGGTCGGCGAGCAGCGGCCCGACCAGCCCGGTGACGAACCGGGGCGAAAAGCGGCGCAGGTCGGCGTCGACGAAGGCGACGATGTCACCGGTGGCGGCGGCCAGCCCGGACCAGAGTGCGTCGCCCTTGCCGTCCAGCCGGGGCAGTCCCCGGGTCATCTCGTCCTGGCTCACCACCCGGGCCCCGGCGGCGGAGGCCACCGCCGCCGTCGCGTCGGTGGATCGCGAGTCCACCACGATCAGCTCATCGATGACCGGGGCCTTCTCGACCAGGTGTCGCCGCAGCGTGCCGACGATCGCGCCGACGGTGGCCGCCTCGTCGCGGGCCGGAAGCACCACACTGACCCGCTGCTCGCCCTTGATCTTCAATAGCCGGCGGGCCGTCCACCTTGCCGAGTTTCCGGTGCGGTACGTGGTCCACGCTTCTACGATGGGTGAAACTGTCGCTTCTGAATGCCGCACGGGCACACCCCCAATGTCGTGATCCGCGGCGCCGGGCCGAACCTTTTCCCCGAGCCGCTCGGGCAAACCCGAGACCGGCTAACAGCTTGAGCTCCGGATGACGGCGTCCCCGCACCGGCCGGGTGAACGGTTCGTTTCGGATGCCGGTCGGAGGTTTCCCGCCGGCCGCAGCCGGAGAAGGCGAGAGTCCGGTGCAGGTCGGGGAACGGGAGGTCGAGGATGCGGGTCTGCCGGGTGGGGCTGATCGGTGCGGGCGGTGTGGCGCAGCGGCACGCGCGGGTGCTGTCGGGCTTCGACGACGTACGGATCGTCGCGGTCACCGACGTGTCGACGGAGAGGGCCACCCGGCTGGCCGAGTCGACGCGGGCCCGGGTCTTTCCCGACGTCCCGACACTACTCTCCGCGGAGCTGGACGCGGCGTACGTCTGCGTGCCGCCGTTCGCGCACGGCGCGCCCGAGGAGGCGGTGCTCGGCGCCGGGCTGGCACTCTTCGTGGAGAAGCCGCTCGCGCTGGACCGGGAGACCGCGACCCGGATCAACCGGCTCGTCGAGGAGCGGGGCGCGGTGACGGCGGTCGGCCACTACTGGCGCTACCTGTCGGCGGTCGACCGGGCCCGGCGGCTGCTGGCCGACCGGCCGGTCCGGCTGGTCACCGGGGCCTGGCTGGACAAGGTACCGCCGGTCGGCTGGTGGCCGCGCCGGGACCAGTCCGGCGGCCCGGTCGTGGAGCAGGCCGCACACGTCCTCGACCTGGCCCGTTATCTGGTCGGCGAGGTCGACGAGGTCTGGGCGGTGGGCAACGGCACGCCGCCGGCCGTGGACGGCGCGGACGTGGACGGCGCGACCGCCGCCGCGCTGCGGTTCGTCACCGGTGCGGTGGGCACGCTCGGCACGACCTGCGCGCTGGACTGGAAGCACCGGGCCGGCCTGGAGGTGTACGCCGACGGCCTGGCCCTGTCGATCGGCGAGGACGGCCTGCTGGTCCGGGACGCCGACGGTGAGCGGCGCGTCTCCGGCGACCTGGAGCAGGGCCGGACGGACGTCGACCGCGCCTTCGTCGATGCGGTCCGGGGGATCGGCGCGGACATCCGGGTGCCCTACCCGGAGGCGCTCCGGACCCACCTGCTGGCACTGGCGGTCGCCGAGTCGGCCGTGACCGGCCAGCCGGTCCGGGTGCCGCCGCTGGAGCCGGCGAATGTCTGAGCGGGACCGGAACCTGGTGGTCACCGGGGCGCACGAGGTGGCGTTCCGGTACGAGGAGCCGGAGCCGCTGACCGACGGCACGTTCCGGGTCGAGACCCTGTTCAGCGGGGTCTCCGCCGGCACCGAGCTGAGCTACGTCAAGGGCACCAACCCGTACCTGTCGGCCGGCTGGGACGACACGCTCGGGCTGTTCGTCGAGGGCGCGCCGAGCACGCCGTACCCGGTGACCCGGCTCGGCTACATGGAGGTCGGCCGGGTGACCGGCAGTCGTACCCCGGCGGTCGCCGAGGGCGCGGTGGTGGCGATGACGTACGGGCACCGGACGGCGTACCGGGGCGATCCACGCCTCGACCGGGTGGTGCCGGTGCCGCCCGACCTGGATCCGCTGCTCGGGATCTACGTGGCACACATGGGGCCGATCTGTGCCAACGGGCTGCTGCACGCCGCCGCCGACCTGTACGGCAGCGGTGTGCGGGACCTCGGCGACGGGGTGCGGGGGCGCCGGGTGGCGGTGACCGGGGCCGGGGTGGTGGCGCTGTTGACCGCGCTCTTCGCCCGGCGGGCCGGTGCCGCCTCGGTGGTGGTACTCGATCCCACGCCGCAGCGGCGGGCGGTGGCCGAGGCGCTCGGCCTGGAGACGCTCGACCCGACCGACGGCGATCCCGCCGTGGTGCTGAAGACGCGGTGGCGGCACGCGGCCGACGACCGGGGCGCCGACGTCGTCTTCCAGTGCCGGGGCCAGGCGTCGGCCCTGCATCTGGCGCTGCGGCTACTCCGCCCGCAGGGCACGGTCGTCGACCTCGCCTTCTATCAGGGTGGCGCCGACCTGGTGCGGCTCGGCGAGGAGTTCCACCACAACGGGCTGTCGCTGCACTGCGCGCAGATCGGCCGGGTACCGCGCGGGCTGGCCCCCACCTGGGACCGCGACCGCCTGTCGGCGGAGACGATCGCCCTGCTCCGCAACTACGGCGCCCTGGTACGCGCACACCTGGTCTCGGCGGTGCTGCCGTTCGACGAGGCGCCCGCGCTGCTGACCGGCCTGGCCACCGGCCGCCGGCACGAGGTGCAGGCGGTGCTCGCCGCCTGACCGACGCGGCCGGGCGGAGCGGTCGGGCGCGGCGGGCGCGGCGCGGCGGGCGGGGCGGGCGGGGCAGATGCCTGCCCCTGCCGGGTCGTCGGGCATCGGTCACGGGTCGTGCGGGGACCGACCGGCGCCAGCCGGGCCGGCCGACAGGGTCTGGTGCACAGCCGGCCGACAGGGTCTGGTGCACACACTGTCGAGCTGGGCGCACGAACGGGGCACCGACAACGGGCTGCGCGAGCTGGGCGCACGAACGGGGCACCGACAGCGGGCTGCGCGAGCTGGGCGCACGAACGGGGCAGGTCGACAGTCTCCGAACCAGACAGTCCACCGGCCACCGAGGGCCGATCCCCGCCCTCCGCCTCACCCGGAGCGACGTCCGGCCGGCCACCACAGCAGCGCCACGAGCACCAGCGTGACCAGTGCGCCCGGGACCAGGCTGACCCTGACCCAGGTTTCGGGGATCGCGGCGAAGACGAAGAACCTGCCGACGAACTGCACCGCGAGCAGGACCGTGAGCAGGGTCCGCTGCCAGGGCCGCGCCGTGCGCAGCCGCAGCGCCAGCCAGGCGTACGCGATGCCGAAGCTGAGGTGGAACCCGTGCTCGATGCCGAGCTCGTACGGCGGGGTGACCAGTGCGTAGAGGTGCTCCAGCACCAGCGTCCAGGTCAGCACGATCGCGATCCGCAGCCGGGTGGTCGGCTGTCCGGCCATGGATGACGGGTACACCGTCCCGCTGACGGCCGCCACGTTCCGGGTCAAGGCTCCTCCTAGATAGGACCGGCTGATACATTCTCAGATGAGAGTAACCGTTCACCGTCCTAAGATCCAGAGATGAGTTCCACGCGCTCCCCCGCCGACGCCTCCCGGCTCGCCTTCCTGCCGGCGGACGTCATCACCGCCATGCAGCTCAGCACGGTGCACCGGCACTCGCAGAAGCTCTTCAACGACGCGCTGCGTCCGCTCGGGATCGAGGAACGGCACTTCGCTGTGCTCGCCGTACTCGACGGGGCGGGACCGCTGACCCAGCGTCGACTGGGCGACCTGCTCGACCTGGACAAGTCGTCGCTGGGCCGGATCGTGGACGAACTCGAACGACAGCGGTTGGCGGAGCGCAGGGCCGTACCGGGTGACCGCCGCGCCCATGCCATCCACCTGACCGAGCAGGGCCGGCAGCGCGTCGAGGCGGCGCAGCGGATCGCCGACGACGTGGGGCGGCAACTCTTCGGCCGCCTCAGTCCGAGCACCCGCGCCGCGCTCGACAACGCGCTACGCCAGGTGCTGGACGCGTCGGCGGCCGACTGACGGACCTACCACGACCGCTGAGTGCGCCAGCCCGGCCAGGCACCCGCAGCGCCTACCCTGCCGGGCGCTCCCGGCCGACTCTCCGAGCGCCCAGATCCAGTTGCATCAGCACCGTGTCGATCCAACGCCCGTGCTTGTGGCCCACCGCCCTCAGCCGGCCGACCTCGCCGAAGCCCGCCCAGCGGTGCAGGGCTGCCGACGCGGGATCCCCGCTGTCCGCGATGACCGCGATGACCTGGCGAACGTCGCGTTCCCCGCACTGCCGCAACAGGGCAGACAGCAGCGCTCGACCCACGCCCCGGCCGGTAGCGTCCGGCGCCAGATAGATCGTGTCCTCCACCGTCCTCCGATAGGCGGGCTTCGACCGCCACGGGGCGACATAGGCGAATCCGAACACCTCGTCACCGGCCTTCGCCGCCAGGAACGGCAGGCCGCGAGCGGCCAACCCGTCGATCCTGCGCCACCAGTCAGCCTTGCTGGGTGGAGTCTCCTCGAAGGTCGCGACGCTGTTGAGCACGTAGTGGGAGAAGATGCCGGCGATCGCCGCCACATCGGCAGGCGTCGCCGGGCAGATGGTCACCGCATCGGTCGTCACCACGAGGCCCCGATTTCTCTATAGGAAATATTGGTACTACTATAGCAAACATGGATCTCGTCGAGCTTGGCCGCCGCATACAGCAGTTGCGATCCGATCGCCAGTTGACGCTCCAGGCGCTGGCCGAGGCCGCGTCGGTGAGCGTGAGCATGCTCTCCTCGGTCGAGCGCGGCCTCAAGGCACCGACCATCGTGGTCCTGGCCCGCATCGCCGACGGCCTCGGCGTGCCGCTGAGCACGCTGGTCGCCGCCGCCCGCGACGAGCGCCTCATCGTGCGGCGCGCCGCCGATCAGGACGTCGTCGACGAGCCGGGCGGATGGCGTCGGGTCATCCTCACGCCCGTGGTCCCCGGGATCAACTTCGAGTGGATCCGCTCCACCCTGCCACCCGGCTGCGACGCTGGCAGCTATCCCGGCTACGCCCCCGGCTCGCACGAGTTCGTCGCGGTCGACTCCGGGCGGCTACGACTGACGATCGGCGACGAGGCCGTCGAACTCGCCGCCGGCGACTCGGTCTACTTTGCCGCCGACGTCACCCACGGCTATGCCAACCCCGGATCCACGCCGTGTACGTACCACGTCGCGGCCCTCATCATGCGACCACGTCACGCGGCCGCGACCGGCGGCGGCCCGGGCCGGCGGTGAGCACTTCAGAACCGTCGGCGACCGGCGGCAGCCCACTGTGGACCCGGCGCCGCCGCGGTCCCGACCCGCCGGCCAAGCCGGCCGGGACCGCCAGCGGCTGCGCCGACAGCGCCGATCAGCCGGCCGGGACCGCCAGCGGCTGCGCGGACGGTGCCACCGGAGCCGGGAGCTGGCTGGCCCCGCCCAGGTACCGGTGGATCGCGGCGGCAGCGGCCCGGCCCTCGGCGATCGCCCAGACGATCAGCGAGGCGCCCCGGTGCATGTCACCGGCGACGAAGACGCCCGGCGTACCGGCCTGCCACTCGGGGTCGGCGTCGATCGCGCCGCGCCGGTTGCGTACCACGCCGAACTGGTCGAGCAGCGGCTGCTCCTCGGTGCCGTCGAAGCCGATCGCCAGCAGCACCAGGTCGGCCGGCAACTCCCGCTCGCTGCCGGGCAGCACGGTCAGGAACCGCTGGCCGTCCCGCTTCTCGACGGTCACCTCGGCGATCCGGACCGCGCGTACCTGGCCGGTGCCGTCGTCGACGAACTCCTGGACCGCGACCGCGAAGACCCGCTCGCCGCCCTCCTCGTGCGCCGGGTACTCGCGCAGGATCCACGGCCAGGTCGGCCACGGGTCGCGGACCTCGTCGCGCTCTCGCGGCGGTCGCGGGTACAGGTCGAGCTGGTGTACGCCGGCCGCGCCCTGCCGGTGCGCCACGCCCAGGCAGTCGGCGGCGGTGTCGCCACCACCGATGATCACCACGTGCTTGCCGGCCGCGTCGATCGGGGTCGACGACTCCCGGCCGTTGACGCTGGGCTGGCCGCCGGCCGCCGAAGCGACCGCGATGTTGGCCGCCACGAGGTGCTCCATCGCCTGGTGTACGCCGCGCAGCGAGCGGCCCGGCGTCGCCGGGGTGTCCCGGCCGGCGAGCGCACCGCAGGCCAGCAGCACCGCGTCGTGCTCGGCCCGGAGCTGCTCGGCGGTGACGTCGATCCCGACGTTCACCCCGGTGCGGAACTGGACGCCCTCGGCGGTGAGCTGGGCCAGCCGCCGGTCGATGTGCCCCTTCTCCAGTTTGAAGTCGGGGATGCCGTAACGGAGCAGGCCGCCGATCGCGTCGTCCCGCTCGTACACCGTCACCGCGTGCCCGGCCCGGACGAGCTGCTGCGCGGCGGCGAGCCCGGCCGGGCCGGAGCCGACCACCGCGACCGACCGGCCGGACGGTCCCGGCACCTCCTGCGGGGTCACCAGGTCCAGGTCGAAGGCCCGGTTGACGATCTCCACCTCGACCTGCTTGATGGTGACCGGCGCCCCGCCGCTGATCCCGAGTACGCAGGCCGCCTCGCAGGGCGCCGGGCAGAGCCGCCCGGTGAACTCCGGGAAGTTGTTGGTGGCGTGCAGCGACTCGATCGCGGTCGCCCAGTTGCCGGTCCGGACCAGGTCGTTCCAGTCCGGGATGCGGTTGCCCAGCGGGCAGCCGTCGTGGCAGAACGGGATGCCGCAGTCCATGCACCGGGTGGCCTGGTCGCGGATCAGGCCCTCCTCGGCGGAGGGGTAGACCTCGCGCCAGTCGGAGATCCGCACCGGCACCGGGCGGCGGGCCGGCAGCTTCCGGTCGTGCTTCAGGAATCCACTCGGGTCAGGCACGAGCCACCTCCTGGGACGGGCGCGAACCGGGGGCGACCGGCCGGGCCGGGGACGCGGGCGGGGCCGGTACGGCCGGCGGTGTGCTGGCGGCGGGCTGGGCCGGTACGCCCGGTGCCGCGAGTCCGCTCATCACCGCCTCGTCCACGTCCCGGCCCTCGGCCCGGGCGACCCGCATGATCTCCATGACCCGCTTGTAGTCCCGGGGCACCACCGCGGTGAACTCCCGCACCGCCTCCGGCCAGCGCTTGAGTAGCCCTTCCGCCACCGACGAGTCGGTCTCGGCGAAGTGCCGCTGCACCAGGTCGTAGAGGGTGACCCGCTCGTCGTCGGTGAGCGGAGCCAGGTCGACCAGCTCGGGGTTGACCCGGCGCCGGTCGAGTTGCCAGACGAACGCCGTACCGCCGGACATGCCGGCGGCGAAGTTCCGCCCGGTGCCGCCGAGCACCACCACGATGCCGCCGGTCATGTACTCGCAGCCGTGGTCGCCCACCCCCTCGACCACGGCCACCGCGCCGGAGTTGCGCACCGCGAACCGCTCACCGACCCGGCCGCGCAGGAACAGCTCGCCGCCGGTGGCGCCGTACAGGATGGTGTTGCCGGCGATGATCTGGTCCTCGGCCCGGCCGTTCGGGCCGGGTGGCGCGTCCAGGCCGCCGGCGAACGGCGCCGCCGGGTCGGGGCGGACCACGATCCGCCCGCCGGAGAGTCCCTTGCCGACGTAGTCGTTGGCGTCGCCGGCCAGCCGCAGCGTCACGCCGCTGGGCAGGAAGGCGCCGAACGACTGCCCGGCGGTGCCGGTGAGGTCGAACTCGATGGTGTCGGCGGGCAGGCCGGCCCCGCCGAACCGCCGGGTGACCGCGCCGCCGAGCATCGCGCCGACGCTGCGGTGCTCGTTGCGGACCGCCACCGCCGCCCGGACCGGCGTGCCGTTGGCCAGCGCGGGCTCGGCGAGGGCGAGTAGTTCGTTGTCCAGCGCCCGGTCCAGCCCGTGGTCCTGGGCCCGTACGCCGCGCCGGGCCGCGCCGGCCGGCAGCTCCGGTACGTGCAGCACCGGCCGCAGGTCGAGCCCGTGCGCCTTCCAGTGGTCGAGTGCCGGGGCGAAGTCGAGCAGCTCGGTCGCGCCGATCGCCTCCTCCAGCGACCGGAAGCCCAGCTCGGCGAGGTAGCCCCGGACCTCCTCGGCGAGGAAGAGGAAGAAGTTCTCCACGAACTCGGGGCGGCCGGTGTAGCGCTCCCGGAGCACCGGGTTCTGGGTGGCGATGCCGACCGGGCAGGTGTCCAGGTGGCAGACCCGCATCATCACGCAGCCGGCGACGATCAGCGGGGCGGTGGCGAAGCCGTACTCCTCGGCACCGAGCAGCGCCGCGACGATGATGTCCCGGCCGGTCTTGAGCTGGCCGTCGACCTGCACGGTGACCCGGTCCCGGAGCTTGTTGAGCAGCAGCGTCTGCTGCGCCTCGGCCAGGCCCAGCTCCCACGGGGTGCCGGCGTGCTTGAGCGAGTTGAGCGGGGAGGCGCCGGTGCCGCCGTCGTGTCCGGAGATCAGGATGACGTCGGCCTTCAGCTTGGCGACCCCGGCCGCGACCGTGCCGACCCCGACCTCGCTGACCAGCTTGACATGCACCCGGGCGGCCGGGTTCACGCTCTTCAGGTCGTGCACGAGCTGGGCCAGGTCCTCGATCGAGTAGATGTCGTGGTGCGGCGGCGGGGAGATCAGCCCGACGCCGGGGGTGGCGTGCCGGGTGCGGGCGATCCACGGCCAGACCTTGTTGCCGGGGAGCTGCCCGCCCTCGCCGGGCTTGGCACCCTGGGCCATCTTGATCTGGATGTCGTCGGCGTTGACCAGGTATTCGCTGGTCACCCCGAACCGGCCGCTGGCGACCTGCTTGACGGCCGAGCGCCGGGTCGGGTCGTAGAGCCGTTCGACGTCCTCGCCGCCCTCGCCGGTGTTGGACTTGCCGCCGAGGGAGTTCATCGCGACCGCGAGGGTCTCGTGCGCCTCGGCCGAGATCGACCCGTACGACATGGCGCCGGTGGCGAACCGCTTGACGATCTCGCTGGCCGGCTCCACCTCTTCCAGCGGTACCGGCTCGCGTACCCCGGTGCGGAGCCGGAACAGCCCGCGCAGCGAGCCGGCCTGCTCGGCCAGCCCGTCGACCTTCGCGGTGTACTCGCGGAAGACGTCGTACTGCCGGCTGCGGGTGGCGTGCTGGAGCAGGAAGACCGTCTCCGGGTTGAACAGGTGCAGTTCACCCTCGCGGCGCCACTGGTACTCGCCGCCGACCTCCAGCGGCCGGTGGGTGCGCTGGCCGGCGTTCACCGCGTACGCCCGGGCGTGCCGGGCGGCGACCTCGGCGTGGATCTCGGTCAGTCCGACCCCGCCGATCTTGCCCGGCGTTCCGGCGAAATACCGCTGCACGAGCCGGTTGTCCAGGCCGACCGCCTCGAAGACCTGGGCACCGCAGTACGACGAGACCGTCGAGATGCCCATCTTCGACATGATCTTGAGTACGCCCTTGCCGAGCGCCTTGACGTAGTTGCGGACCGCCGTGGCCGGCTCGATCCCGGCCAGCGCCCCGGTGGTGATCAGGTCCTCGACCGACTCGAAGGCCAGGTAGGGGTTCACCGCCGCCGCGCCGTACCCGATCAGCAGCGCGGTGTGGTGCACCTCGCGGCAGTCGCCGGACTCCACGATCAGCGCCGCCTGGGTGCGGGTCTGCTCCCGCACCAGGTGCTGGTGCACGGCGGCGGTGAGCAGCAGCGACGGGATCGGCGCCAGGTCGGCGGTGGAGTCCCGGTCGGAGAGGACCAGGATGCGTACGCCGTCCTCGATCGCCTCCGAGACGTGCCGGCAGATCTCGGTCAGCCGCGCCTTCAACCCGGCCGCGCCGTCCCGGACCCGGTACAGCCCGGAGACCCGGACCGCCTTGAAGCCGGGCAGGTCGCCGTCCTCGTCGATGGAGAGGATCTTGGCCAGCTCGTCGTTGTCGATCACCGGGTAGGGGAGCACGACCTGCCGGCAGCTCGCCGGGTTCGGGTCCAGCAGGTTCCCCTCCGGCCCGATGGTCGCCTGGAGGCTGGTCACCAGCTCCTCCCGGATGGCGTCCAGCGGCGGGTTGGTGACCTGGGCGAAGAGCTGGTGGAAGTAGTCGTAGAGCAGCCGGGGCCGGGTCGACAGCGGCGAGATCGGGGTGTCGGTGCCCATCGAGCCGACCGGCTCGGCACCGGCCCGGGCCATCGGGCCGAGCAGGATCTTCAGCTCCTCCTCGGTGTAGCCGAAGGTCTGCTGCCGGCGGCGTACCGAATGGTGGGCGTAGACGATGTGCTTGCGCGGCGGCAGGTCGGCCAGGTCGATCAGGCCGGCGTGCAGCCAGTCGTCGTACGGGTGCTCGGCGGCCAGCTCGGACTTGATCTCGTCGTCCAGCACGATCCGGCCGGCGGCCGTGTCGACCAGGAACATCCGGCCCGGCTGGAGCCGCCCCTTGGCGACCACGGTCGCCGGGTCGAGGTCGAGCACTCCCGCCTCGCTGCCCAGCACCACCAGTCCGTCGGAGGTGAGCCACCACCGGCCCGGGCGCAGCCCGTTGCGGTCGAGCACCGCGCCGACCAGCGAACCGTCGGTGAAGGCGACCGAGGCGGGGCCGTCCCAGGGCTCCATCAGGCTGGCGTGGAAGCGGTAGAAGGCCCGCTTGGCCTGAGCCATGTCCGGGTCGTTCTCCCAGGCCTCCGGGATCATCATCAGCACCGCGTGCGGCAGGCTCCGCCCGGCCAGGTGCAGCAGTTCGAGGACCTCGTCGAAGTTGGCCGAGTCGGAGGCGGCCGGGGTGCAGATCGGGAAGAGCCGCCGGATGTTCCCCGGGATGTTCGGGCTGCGCAGCAGCGCCTCCCGGGCCTGCATCCAGTTCTTGTTGCCCCGGATGGTGTTGATCTCGCCGTTGTGCGCGATGAACCGGTAGGGGTGGGCCAGCGGCCAGGACGGGAAGGTGTTGGTGGAGAACCGGGAGTGCACCAGGGCGATCGCGCTGGCCACCCGGGGGTCGGTCAGGTCCGGGAAGAACTCCGGGAGCTGGTCCGGGGTGAGCATGCCCTTGTAGACCATGGTCCGGGCGGAGAGCGACGGGAAGTACGCCGGCACGCCCCGCTCGGCGGTCTCCCGCTCGGCCTGCTTGCGGACGCAGAACGCGACCCGGTCCAGGTCGATCCCGGTCAGCGGGGTGCCGGCCCGGCCGGCCGGGGAGTCGGTCAGCCGGTGCGCGGCCAGGAAGACCTGCCGGATCAGCGGCCGGGCCGCCAGCGCGCTCTCGCCGAGGTCGCCCGGGCGGACGGGTACGTCCCGCCAGCCGAGGATGTCGGCCCCCTCGACCAGGGCGTACTTCTCCAGCACGGTCCTGGCCCGGGCCTCGTCGGCCGGGTCGGTGGGCAGGAAGACCAGGCCGGTGGCGTACTGCCCGGCCGGCGGGAGCGGGAAGTCGACGACCGCCCGGAGGAACTCGTCCGGCACCTGGAGCATGATCCCGGCGCCGTCCCCGGTGTTCTGTTCGGCACCCCGGGCACCCCGGTGGTCCAGCCGGCAGAGCGCGGCGAGGCCCTTGGCGACGACGTCGTGCGAGCGGCGGCCGTGCAGGTCGGCGACGAAGGCGACCCCGCAGGCGTCCCGCTCCGCAGCCGGGTCGTAGAGCCCCTGGGGCTCCGGCGTCCGGGCCGTCCGGGCGGTGTGCTCCGGGACCCGACCGGGGCCGGTCGACGCGGAGTCGGCACCCGCCGACGAGGAGAGGTGCGGTTCCTGGGGGTACGGAAAGGCCACCGGGGCTCCTGTCGTCACTCACGTTCAATCATTAGGTCGGGACGACGTCGGCCCTGCTGGGTCTCTTGAGTCTACGTTAGGGGCCGGCGGGGTCCACCAGTACAACCGATCACAGGCAGCGGAATTGATCACATGCCCCGGATCCCGTACGTGTACGCTCCCCCGGTGGCATCTGTACGAGACGAGCCGTTTGACCGGTTGGAACGCTTTTACGATGCGGTGCCGCGTGACGGGGCACACACGGAGGATTTCGGCGGGCTGGTGCTGTTCGTCCGCGACGGGGCGGGATGGCCATTCTACGCCCGACCCAGGTTGGGCGCCACGGAGCCGCCGTCGGCCGCCGACGTGACGGCGGTCCGCCAGCGCCAGCGCGACCTCGGGCTGCCCGAGGCCTTCGAGTGGGTACACGAGAACCACCCGGACCTGCTCGCGGTGGCCCGGTCGGCGGGGCTGGCGGTGCTGGAGGCGCCGCTGATGGTGCTCGATCCGGCCGCCCTGCCCCCGCCCGAGGACTTCGCGGCGACCCCGGTGCGGATCCTGGACCCGACGGCGCCGACCTTCGCCGCCGACGTGGCGGCCCGGCGCGCGGTCGCGGCGGTCGGCTTCGCCGCGCCGGGCACCGAGGTCGGCGTGGCCGGCCCGACCGCCCGGGACACCGCCCTGGTCGAGTTGCCGGTGGACTCGCTGGACGAGGAGCGCACCCGGACCGCCGCCGGCCGCCGGATCTCCGCCGTGGTCGAACTGCCCGGCCAGGGCCCGGTGGCCAGCGGCATGGCGCTGCGGGTCGACGACGTCGCCGAGATCGCCGGCATCGCCACCCTGCCCACGGCCCGCCGCCGGGGCCTGGGTGCCGCGGTCACCGCCGCGCTCGCCCGCCGGCTGCTCGACGACGGTACGAACCTGGTCTTCCTCTCCGCCGGCAGCGAGGAGATCGCCCGGGTATACCTGCGGGTCGGCTTCCGCCGGATCGGCACCGCCTGCATCGCCGAGCCCGCCCTGGTGGGCTGAGCCGAGGAGCGGGAGTCGGGGACGGCCGAGGATCCTCAAGACATCCTCAAGATCATTGCATCGCCGCACGTCGGGGATCATGATGACCCGCAGTGCTGTCCCCCCGGCTCCTCCCCCTCGGAGTTCACATGCGTTCAAGAAAACCGACGGTAGTCGTACTGTCTACATTGCTCGCGGCCACCCTCGGCACCGTCACCGCCCCCTCGGCGGCGCTCGGCCAGCCGACCTCGGCGGTGCCCGGCACCACGGCCGCGGAGCCCAACCAGGTCACCGGACTCACCGTCACCCAGGCCGACGGCTACGCCACGGTCGCCTGGACGCCGGTCCCCGATGCCACCGACTACCAGATCGAGCGCACCCCGGTCGACGCTTCCGACGTGGCCACCGGCCCGGCGGTGGTGGTCGGCGTCTGGCGGCCGAACCGTCAGATCAACAACGAGTCGCCGACCTTCGCCGACGCCGGCTTCGACCCCGGCCTGCGGTTCCAGTGGCGGGTACGGGCCCGGATCGGCACCGCCGAGCAGCCGTACTCGGCACCGGTCACCGGTACCACCCAGCAGCCGTGGGGCGACCCGGCGGTTCCCGGTGAGAACCTGCGCACCCAGTGGGAGACCACCAAGGCCGCGCAGTACACCGGCGACGTCGACGAGTACGCCTACACCGCCGAGATCGATCGGCGGAGCGACCGGGTCCGGGTGGTGGAGCTCGGGCGTACCGTGCTGAACCGGCCGATCAACATGTTGGTGATCGGCTACCCGGCCCCGCCGGCCACCCCGGCGGCGGTCGCCGCGACCTCGCCGCTGGCGATCAACTGCAACGTGCACGGCAACGAGCCCGGTGACCGGGAAGCCTGCCTGGTGCTGGCCCGCAAGCTGGCGTTCGGCTCCGATGCCAAGACGATCGACCTGCTCAAGCACACCACCGTGCTGATCGTGCCGACCATCAACGGTGACGGCCGGGCCGCCAACACCCGGGGCAACTCGACCGGGCAGGACCTCAACCGCGACTACTCGCTGATCCGCCAGCCGGAGACCGCGGCGTACGTGAAGATGCTCCGCGACTACCGGCCGGTGGCCGGCTACGACGGGCACGAGTACGGCAACTCGACCGCCGGCGACCTGCCGATGCTGCCGCCACGGCACCAGAACGTGGCCAAGCAGATCTTCGACGAGTCGCTGGACATGATCGAGGGTCACATGTACGTCGAGGGCGCCAAGGACGGCTGGTGGGCTTGCCCGTACGGCTGCCAGGGCGGCAGCGGCGTGGGGCTGAGCGAGGAGACCATCCTGCGCAACACCCTGGGGCTGAAGAACACCGTCAACTCGCTGCTGGAGCTGCGCAGCTCCGGCGGGCAGACCCGGCCGGACGAGGGCAACTCGGCGAACAACCGGCGCCGCAAGACGTACTCGGCGCTCTGGACGTTCAGCCAGTTCCTCGACTACCACCGGGCCAAGCTGCCGGAGATCAAGAAGGCCCGCGGCGAGGCGATCGAGTTCCAGGCCAGCAACACCGGCCGGCTCGTCTTCCGGGGCTCCCGGCCGATCCCGCTGCACCCGGCGCCGCACCCTGGCGAGGCCGGCCCTCGGGACGACCTGCCCGTGCCGGAGATGATCCTCGACAACGCGCCGTGCGCGTACAAGCTCACCGAGGAGCAGTACAACGGGGCGCGTACCGACGGTCCGGGCGGGGTCGGCGCCACGGTGGCGCAGCGGATCGCCGCGCACGGCTGGAAGGTCGTCAAGGGCACCGACGGGTACTACGTGCCGCTGGCCCAGCCGGAGCGGGGCCTGATCCCGCTGCTGCTGGACGCGCAGGGCGCCGAGGAGTGGGTGGACGGCACCCGGGTCTACCCGACCCGTACCGGCCGGCACAACGGGCCGCTGACCATCTCCGGCTTCGCCTGCCTGTCGGACGCCACGGTGAACGGTCCGGTCACCGTCCGGCCCGGCGCCATCCTGATCGCCACCGGTACGACGATCAGCGGCCCGGTCAGCGCGGCCGGTGCCACCGGCGTCTTCCTGGCGGACAGCACCGTCCGGGGCCCGGTGTCGGTCTCCGGCACCACCGGCGCGGTCTCGCTGGTCGACAACACGATCTCCGGCCCGGTCTCGGTGGCGGTGAACAACACCGGCAGCGACCCGGCCCTGATCGCCGGCAACTCGGTGAGCGGTCCGTTGAGCTGTGCGGTCAACAGCCCGGCACCGACCAACATCGAGGTCGCCAACTCGGTGAACGGGCCGAAGTCGGGCCAGTGCGCCGCGCTGTGACCGGCGCGGCGCACCGCTGAACCCCGCACCATCCGCCGTACCGGCGGGTCGGGCCGCCGACGCCCGGCCCACCGGTACGGCACCCGTCCGTCAGTGAACCTCTTCAACCTCCCCTTGCGGTCCGTGGTGGCCGCAGGTGTGAGTCGGGGCGTACGCGCCGCGCTGTCCAGGTGGAAAGACGTTCAGTCGTGGAGGTTGCCGTGACCGAGCCGTACATCCCGCCGTCCCCGGCCGACGATTCCGCCGGGCGGCGACCGGCCAGCCGTACCCGGATCGGCCGCGCCCGGTTCCGGGCCGCGCTGGCGCTGGCCACGACCGCGCTGCTGGCCGGCACGGTCGCCGGCTGCACCGACGACGGTCCCGACGAGCGGGACGCGGCGGCGGCCGGTTCCGGCGGGGCAGCCGGCTCCGGGGTGACCGGACCGCTCTGCGACGCGCTGCCCTCCGGCACCGATCCGGGCAACCCGGCCGCGCTGGCCGGCCAGCCCGGCGACGTGGCCTTGCAGTGGATCCCCGTGCTGACCCGGTTCGAGGCGGCGGTACGCGCCGCCGACCTCTCGGTCGAGCTGCGCGCCCCGGGTGGGGTGACCATCCTGGCCCCGACCGACGACGCCTTCGCGAAGAAGTTCTCCGAGGACAACCTCGACGACCTGATGATCCACCGCAAGGACGAGCTGCGCGACCTCGTCCGGGCCCACCTGGTGGCCGGCGCGCACCCACTGGCGGACCTGGTCGCCGACGGCTCGCTACGCACCCTCGACGGCAGCACGGTGCCGGTCAGCGCGGCCGGGGCGATGGCCCGGATCGGCGAGCACGTGCAGAGCGTCTGTGTCGACTACCAGGTCGCGGGCGGCCGGATCCACATCGTCAACGGCGTACTCGGCAAGCTGCCGACCACCTACGACCCCAACGCCGGCTCCGGCCACTGAACCACCTCAGCCTGGACGGCTCTCTTTCGACCGGGCACCGCCGGCACCACCGGCCAGCACGGCGTCCAGCGGCGCCTCCCGACCGTACCGGTGCGCCCGGGCGAAACCGCCGCTGCCGGTGACCCCGGGCTGGCGTACCGGAGCCTCCAACTGGGCTCGCAGGGCCCGCTCCGTCGCCTCGGTGTCCGCCCGTTCGCAGGCCGGTATTGGGGCGCCGATCTCCTCCCGGATCCGGTCGGCCGCACCGAGCAGCCGGGCCCCGCGTACCGGGTCGCCGTCCTGCCGGGCCACCTCGGCGAGCGCCTCCAGCACACTGGCGGTACGCCACCGGTCGCCGACCTGGCGGTGCGCGGCCAGGCTGAGCCGCAGGTGCCGGGCGGCCCGCCGGGTACGCCCACCGCGCAGTTCGACCAGGCCGCGCAGGTTGTGTGCCCAGCCCACCCCCTCCGGGAACCCGATCGCGGAGTACCGCTTCAGGGCCACGTCCAGCAGCGACGCCGCCCGGTCGATGTCCCCCCGGTACAGCGCGACCGCGCCGAGGTTCATCAGCGCGCTCGCCGCCGCCAGCGCGTCGCCCAGCCGCTCGTGCCGGCGCAGGCTCGCCCGCAGCCGCGAGTCGGCCCGGTCCAGGTCACCGGCGAGCCAGGCGGTGAAGCCGCGCAGCTCGGTGGTCTGCGCCTCGCCCCACTCGTCGTCGCAGTCGGCGAAGATGGCACCGGCGGTGGCCAGGTGAACGGCGGACTCGGCGTACCGGGCCTGCTCCCGGGCCACCGAACCGAGGATCTGTTCCAACTGCGCCTCGGCGCGGCGGTTCCGGGTGATCCGGCAGGCGGCCCGGGCCAGCTCCGCGTGCCGGATCGCCGCCGGGTAGTCGCAGGCCAGCATCGCCAGCATGGCCGCACCGATCCCGGCCCGGGACCGCAGCGCGGCCGGGGCGTCCGGGTGCCGGGCCAGCGCCGTCGACAGCCAGGCGTGGCCCTCCCGGTAGTTCCCCTCCAGCCGGCAGTACATGGCGAGCGCGGCGGCCAGCCGCAGGTCGCCGTGGGCGGGCCCGCCGGCGCCGGCCTCGGCCAGCCAGGTCATCGCGGACCGCAGGTTGGGCTCCTCGGCGCGCAGCCGGGCCAGCCACCAGTCCCGGGCGGCGCCGCGCAGTCGGGCGTCGGCCCGCTCGGCCAGGTTCAGGCAGTACGTCGCGAGCGCCTGCCGGGCGGCCACCTCGGCACCGGAGCCGACCAGCCGGGCCAGCGCGTGCCGGCGGACCGGCTCCAGCATCCGGTAGCGGGTCCGGCCGCCCTCGCCCGGGCCGGGCAACCCGGCGCCGCCACTCGGATCGGCCGGCTCCGCCGGGCCGAGCGACTGGGCTGGCCCGGCCGGCTCGGCTGGCCTGGCCGGATCCACCGGCCCGGCCGGCGCACCCGGCTCGGGCGGCCCGGCCGGATCCACCGGCTCGGCCGGGCCGGTCGATAGGGGTTCCACCAGGGACGCCTCGACCAGGGCGGCCAGGGCGGCCGGCGCGGACGGGCCACCGATCGACCGGGCCGCCTCGGCGTCGAACCCGGCCGCACAGATCGAGAGCCGGTCGAACAGCCGGCAGGCGTCGGCGTCCAGCAGGGCCAGGCTGGACTCCACCGCGGCGGCGACACTCCGGTGCCGGTCCGGTGGCCTCGGGTCCGGACTGCGCAGCAGCCGTACGTCGGTACGCAGCCGCGCGATGATCTCCTGCACCGTCAGCATCGGGGTACGCGCCGCGGCCAGTTCGATCGCCAGCGGCAGCCCGTCCAGCTCGGCACAGAGCCGCACGACCGCCTCGGCACTGGCCTCGGGGACCGGCCGGCCGGCGAACTCCCGGGCCCGTTCGAGGAAGAGCCGGGTGGCCGGATGTGCGGCCAGTGCCGCGAGGCTGTGCCCGGTGCCCACCTCGGGCACGGCGAGCGCCGGCACCCGGATCCGCGCCTCGGCCGGCAGCCGCAGCGCGACCCGGCTGGTCGCCAGCACCCGCAGCCCCGGGCAGCGGGACAGCAGCCGTTCCACCAGCTCCGCGCAGCCGGTGACCAGGTGTTCGCAGTTGTCCAGCACCAGCAGTGCCCGGACCGGGCCCAGGTCGGCGGCGAGCGCCTCGACGATGTCCCGCCCCACGTCCGGTACGCCGAGCGCGGCGGCCACCGCCCGCGGTACCCGTACCGGGCTCTCCACGGCGGTCAGGTCGACGAACCAGACCGGCCGGTCGGTACGGCTCCCCGCCACCGCGACCGCCAGCCGGGTCTTGCCGGCTCCGCCCGTTCCGGTGAGCGTGACCAGGCGGTGCCGGTCCAGCCGTCCGGCGACGACGTCGAGCAGGTCGTCCCGGCCGAGCAGGGCGGTGAGCGGGACCGGCAGCCGGGCGGCCGGACGCGGTCGGGACGCCGGCGGGCCGGCGGTGACGTCGATCGTCGGCGCCGGACAGGCCCCCGTGGCCCAGTCCTCGGGCAGCTCACCGGCGCGCACCGCCGCGGCGAGTACGCACACCCGGCCGGCCGGCTCGACGCCCAACTGCTCCTGGAAGACCTCCCGGGCCCGCTGGTGCACGTCGGCGGCGGCCCGGCGCCCCTGGTCCAGGTACGCGGCGACGAGCAGCAGCTCCCACAGCCGCGCCCGCAGCGGATGGGCGGCCACCGCCGAGGTCAGCTCGGCGACCGCCGCCCCGGCCACCCGGGCGGCCGTCGCCCCGGCGGCCACCACCGCCCGGTCGGCGACCGGTCCACCGGCGGCGCTGTGCGCCGCCACGGCGAGCCGCAGCGCGCACTTCCAGCGGTCCTCGAAGGCGTCGATCCGGGCCTGCCGCAGCCGCCCCAGCTCGACGGCGGCCCAGCCGGACGGGCAGAGCCGGTAGGGATCGCCGGCGTCGACGCCGGACTCCGGCCACCGCCCGGCGGACCGGTCCGGCGACGGCTCGGGCCAGACGGCCAGAGCGGCCTGGAACAGCCGGGCGGCGGCGCGCAGCTCCCCGGCAGCCATCCGACGCCGGGCCCGGTCCAGCAGTCGGTTGAACCGGCTCGCATCGATCCGGCCGCTCGGCATCCGGAGCAGGTATCCGGTGGGTCGGATCTCCAGCGTGCCCGGTGATCCGCAGCCGGCCAGCGCGGCCGCCAGCAGGGTCGCCGCCCGGTCCAGGGGACGGGCACCGGCCCGGGACAGCGCGTCCCGACCGGCGAGTGCGGCCAGCAACTCGGCGTCCGGGACGGGTTCGTTCGGCCGCAGCGCCAGCAGTCCGAGGAGCGGGCCGGCACCGTCCGGCAACGCGACCGCCCCCCGGGGCCCGACCAGGCGGACCGGCCCGAGCAGCCGTACCTCGCCCGGGGTGCCGTGCCGCCGCTCCGTACTCGCCTGTTGATCAGGCACGCTGTGCCGCAACTGGGAGCCCTCTCCTTCGCTCCCGGGTAGTGTGCGCGACGCGGCGGCGTGCGGGGCATCCTCCCGATCGGTCGGTTGGCCGCCGAACCGGAGGGTCCGGCGCGACCCGCTCGGGCAGCGGCCCGCTTCGATTCGGACACCGGCCGGTCGACCGGATCCGGACCCGGCGACCGAAGAGACGCCGACGGTCAGCCGGTGGCCGATGCCCGGTCGATCACCGAACCTTTTTCCACCTGGCCAACGCGGCGTGTCCGCCCCGACCCGCGCCTGCGGTCAGCGCGGACCGCAGGCCGGGTGGAAAACGCTTCACTCCGGTGGCCGCCACTGGGCCGCCACGCTCGCCGCGCTGCCCAGCAGCCGGGGCGTGATGGTGCCGAGGGCGGCGTCCCGGGCGCGCAGCGCCAGCCGCCCCCGGGCCTGCAACACCGCCGACATCCGCCGGGTCTGCCGGACCACCGTCACGGTCCGGGGACGGCGCAGCCGGTTGTACGACTCGACCGCCTCGCGCAGCGGCGCACCGGGGATCGCCTCCCGGACCAGCGAGCGCAGCGTCGCGGCGTCCTCCAGGGCGAGGCAGGCGCCCTGACCCAGATGGTGCGGCATGGCGTGCGCGGAATCGCCGATCAGCACCACCCCACCGGTGCCGGACGGGAAGCCGTACGCGCGGGGCAGCGGGCGCAGCTCGCGTACCTCCTGCTGGACCAGGTCCTCCGGCTCGGTGGCGGCGAGCAGGTCGCCGATCGGCGACGGCCAGTTCGCGAACCAGCGCCGGAGCAGGGCGAGCTGGGTGGCCGGTGGCTCGGGGCGGGACGCGCCGGCCGCCGTCGCCACCCAGTAGATCCCGCCCCGGGTGGAGCCGCCGGAGTCGCCGCGATCACCCAGCGAGGCCGCGACGAACCGGTAACCGGCGCCGAGTGTCTCGCCGTCCACCGGCCGGTCGGCCGGAAGCTGCGGCGCCCGGTACCACGGGATGACCGCCCGCCACGCCGCGCAGCCGGAGCTGACCACGGTGGCCTCCGGCGCGAGCCGGCGGCGTACCGTGCTGTCGATGCCGTCGGCGCCGACGACCAGGTCGGCCTCGTAGTTGCCGCGCCCGTCACCGACCGCCGGCCGGTCGCCGTCGCCGACCCGGACGGTCCGGACCTCGACGCCGGTCCGGATCTCCACCCGGTCGCCGAGGCCGGCGACAAGCGCGTCGTGCAGGTCCTCCCGGTGTACGACGACCGGCGCGCGTTCGCCCAGCCCGGGGCGGGGCTGCACCAGCCAGTGCCCGTCGGGGCGCCGGACGCCGACGTCGGGCAGCGGGGTCGCGATGGCGGCCAGCCCCTCGCCGAGACCGAGTGCGCGCAGCGCGCGTACCCCGTTGGGCCAGAGCACCAACGCGGTGCGCTCGGCGCGTACCCGGTCGGCCTGCTCCAGCAGGGTCACCTGCCACCCGGAGCGGGCCAGTGCCCCGGCGGTCGCCAGCCCGCCGATTCCGGCGCCCACCACCACGGCCGTACGCATCGGGCCGGCTCCCCCGCTCAACGGTCCCGGTCGGCGGTCCCCGGCGCGGCCCCGGCGTCGGCGGGCTCGCCGTCCCGGGCGTCGGCCGACTCTGCGGCGGCGGCCGGCTCCCCGGCGGCCTCGGACGACCCGGCCGGAGTCTCCGGCCGGCTCTCGCCATCGCCGCCATCGCCGTCATCGGTGGGCTCGCCGTCGGAGTCGCCGTGCTGGACCGAGGCCGGTTCGGCCGGCTCCTCGGCCGGCGGGACCTCCCCGGTCTCCTGGAAGCGCCGGAACTCCTCCTCGGTCACCACCCGGTACGCGGTGGGCGCGCCGACCGCCGCCGGCTCCCGGGAGACGTCGACCTGGGACACGTCGCTGGTGGCGGCATCGCCCGCGGCCAGCGGGGCGGGTGCGCCACCGACCGGCACCAGGAACTCCTGCGGACCCCGGACCCGGACGAAGTAGACCAGCGCGCCGAGGAAGACCAGGACCGCGGTCCAGACGTTCAGCCGCGCCCCGAGGATCTCGGTCGCCGGGTCGGTACGCATCATCTCGATCCAGAACCGTCCGGCGGTGTAGCCCATGACGTAGAGCGCGAAGGCCCGCCCCCGGCCGAGCTTGAGCCGCCGGTCGAGGAAGAAGACCAGGCCGGCGACGCCGACGTTCCAGAGCGCCTCGTAGAGGAAGGCCGGATGGAAGAGCCCGGGTTCGAGAACCGGGTTGCCGCTGTCGTCGCGGAGCGCGTGCCCGGGGTTGGTGGGGTCCATCCGGTGGATCTCCAGGCCCCACGGCAGCGTGGTCGGGCCGCCGAACAGCTCGTTGTTGAACCAGTTGCCGATCCGGCCGACGGCCTGGGCCAGCGGCAGGCCCGGGGCGAGGGCGTCGGCCACCACGGTCAGCGGCAGGCCGAGCTGCCGCACGGCGAGCCAGGCACCGACGGCGCCGCCCGCGACGGCGCCCCAGACGCCGAGCCCGCCCTCCCAGATGTAGAGGGCCCTGACCGGGTCACCGCCCTCGCCGAAGTAGGACCCGGGTGAGGTGATCACGTGGTAGATCCGGGCGCCGACGATGCCGAACGGCACCGCCCAGACGGCGATGTCCAGCACCGCCCAGGGGGCGACGCCACGGCGGCGCAGTCGCAGCTCGGTCACCACGCAGGCGACCACGATTCCGAGCACGATGCAGAGTGCGTACGCCCGGATCGGCACCGGCCCGAGTTGCCACACGGCGGTGGCGGGACTCGGCAGGGCCGCCTGAGGAGAGAGCGAGGCGAGGGTCACGGGTGCACAGGCTACCGTCGCGACCCCTGCCGGCGGCACCCCGGTCCGGTTGTCGACCCCGGGCGATTCCCGCCTGTTTCATCCCGTTACCTGCGTTGAGCTGGCCGGTCGTCCCTTTCCGCCACCGGCACGGCGGCCGGATCGAACACCGCGACTTCAGCGCTCGACGGTCCGCGGAGCAGTGCGAGGCAGCGACAACCGACCCGCGGAGCGGTGCGGGTCCGGGCAGCGACCGGCCCGGAGCGCGGGTACGAGATCAGCGGGGGCGACCGGTCCGAGCCCGGAGCCGGGCTACCCGTCAGCGTCGGATGGCTCGAACGCCCTCGGCCAGTTCGGCGCTGAGCGTGCCGAGCGCGGCCAGCCCGGCCGCCTCGTCGGGGGCGTCCAGCAGGCAGCGGATCAGGGCGCTGCCCACGATGACGCCGTCGGCGTACCGGCCGACCTCGGCGGCCTGTGCGCCGGTGCCGACGCCGAGGCCCACCCCGACCGGCAGCCCGCTGATCGCCCGGACCCGGCCGACCAGGGTGGGCGCGGCGTCCGAGGTCTTCTCCCGGGCACCGGTCACCCCCATCAGCGCGGTGGCGTAGACGAATCCCCGGCAGTGCTCGACGGTCAACGCCAGCCGCCGGTCGGTGGACGAGGGCGCGACCAGGAACGTCCGGTCCAGGCCGTACGCGTCGGAGGCGGCCAGCCACTCGCCGGCCTCCTCCGGGATCAGGTCCGGAGTGATCAGGCCGGTGCCGCCGGCGGCGGCGAGGTCCCGGGCGAAGGCGTCGACGCCGTAGCGCTCGATCGGGTTCCAGTAGGTCATCGTGACCACCGGAGCCCCGGTCGCCGCCACCGCCTCGATGATCCGCAGCGTGTCCCGGGTGCGTACGCCGCCGGCCAGGGCGATGTCGCTGGCCCGCTGGATGACCGGCCCGTCCATCACCGGGTCGGAGTAGGGGATCTCCACCTCGATCACGTCGACCCCGGCGTCGACCATGGCACGCATCGCGGCGATGCTGCCGTCCACGGTCGGAAAGCCGGCCGGCATGCAGCCGACCAGCAGCGCCCGCCCCTCGGCCCGGGCCTTCTCGAACGCGACCCCGATGCTCCGCTCGGACGTGGTGGCCATCCCGCTCACCTCTGGTCCCCGTCGAGGATGCCGAAGTATTCCCCGGCGGTGTGCACGTCCTTGTCCCCCCGGCCGGAGAGGTTGACCACGATGGTGGGCTCGCGACCGAGTTCGGCGGTGAGCTCAGGGATGATCTTCAGCGTGCCGGCGAGCGCGTGCGCGCTCTCGATCGCCGGAATGATCCCCTCGGTCCGGCAGAGCAACTGGAACGCGTCCATCGCCTCCGCGTCGGTGACCGGCGCGTACCGGGCCCGCCCGGCGTCGTTGAGCCAGGCGTGCTCGGGGCCGACCCCGGGATAGTCCAGCCCGGCCGAGATCGAGTGCGACTCGACCGTCTGCCCGTCGGAGTCCTGCAGCACATAGGTGCGGGCGCCGTGCAGCACTCCGGAGGACCCGCCGGTGATACTCGCCGCGTGCCGCCCGGTCTCCACACCGTCGCCGCCGGCCTCGAAGCCGTACAGCCGGACGTCGGTGTCCGGCACGAAGGCGTGGAAGATGCCGAGCGCGTTGGAACCGCCGCCGACGCAGGCGGTCACCGCGTCCGGCAGCGCGCCGGTCAGCTCCAGGCACTGCTGCCGGGCCTCCACCCCGATGCCCCGGACGAACTGGCGGACCATCGCCGGGAACGGGTGCGGGCCGGCGGTGGTGCCGATCAGGTAGTGCGTCCGGTCGACATTGGCCACCCAGTCCCGCATGGCCTCGTTCATCGCGTCCTTGAGGGTGCGCGAGCCGGCGGTCACCGGGACGACGGTGGCGCCGAGCATCCGCATCCGGGCGACGTTGAGTGCCTGCCGCTGGGTGTCCAGCTCGCCCATGTAGACCACGCACTCCAGATCGAGGTACGCGGCCGCGGTCGCGCTGGCCACCCCGTGCTGGCCGGCGCCGGTCTCGGCGATCACCCGGGGCTTGCCCATCCGCTTGGTCAGCAGCGCCTGGCCGAGCACGTTGCGGACCTTGTGCGCGCCGGTGTGGTTGAGGTCCTCGCGCTTGAGCAGCACCCGCGCCCCGACCCGGGCGGAGAGCCGCTCGGCCCGGTAGAGCAGGGACGGGATGTTGGCGTACTCGCACAGCATCCGGGTGAACTCGGCGGTGAACGACTCGTCGGCCAGCGCCTCCCGGTAGGCCGTGTCGAGTTCGTCGAGCGCGGCGACCAGCGCCTCGGGGACGAACCGGCCGCCGTACGGGCCGAAGTGCCCGGCGAGGTCGGGCAGCGCCGCCTCCCCGGTCGGCAGGATGGCGGCGCTCATGCCGGCACTCCGCTTCGCTCCGTGCCGCCATGAGGCACAACCGCACTGAGCCGACAGATCCGCTCGCTACGCTCGCTCATCCCGGCACTCCGCTTCGCTCCGTGCCGCCATGAGGCACAACCGCACTGAGCCGACAGATCCGCTCGCTACGCTCGCTCATCGGACCGGCCGGGGGGTTGCCGGGTGGTTGCCGGCGTTGACCAGCTCGGCCACCGCCTCGCGGGGACTCTTCTGGGTGACCAGCCCCTCGCCGACCAGTACGGCGTCGGCGCCGGCCGAGGCGTACCGGATCAGGTCGTGCGGGCCGCGTACCCCGGACTCGGCAATCTTGACGACCTTGTTCGGCAGGCCGGGGGCGATCCGCTCGAAGACCGACCGGTCGACCTCCAGGGTGCGCAGGTTGCGGGCGTTCACCCCGATCACCCGGGCACCGGCCTCCAGGGCGCGGTCCGCCTCCTCCTCGTCGTGCACCTCGACCAGTGCGGTCATGCCCAGCGACTCGATCCGCTCCAGCAGGCCGACCAGGACGTTCTGCTCCAGCGCGGCGACGATCAGCAGCACCAGGTCGGCGCCGTGCGCCCGGGCCTCGTGTACCTGGTAGCTGGAGACGACGAAGTCCTTACGGAGCACGGGAATGTCCACCGCGGTCCGGACCGCCGCCAGGTCCTCCAGCGAGCCGCCGAACCACCGCCCCTCGGTGAGTACGCTGATGCAGCGCGCCCCACCGGCGGCGTAGTCACCGGCCAGGTCGGCCGGATCGGCGATCTCGGCGAGCTGCCCCTTGGACGGCGAGGAGCGCTTCACCTCGGCGATCACCCCGACGCCCGGACGGCGCAGTGCCGCGTACGCGTCCCGGGGTGGCGCGGCCGCCGCCGCCAGTTGCTTGATCTGCTCCAGCGGCACCTCTTCCTGCCGCCGTGCGACGTCCTCACGGACTCCGGCGAGGATCTCGTCGAGCACGTTGGCGGACGTGGCCGATCCGGCTTCGTCTCCCGCCGTGTGCGGATGCTCAGCAGTCACCAACGGACTCCCCTCTCCGGGTGTCATGGGCCGATGCTAGGCGCCGCCACCGGACGGACGCCCTCGGGGGTATGGCGTGCTTCACGAGATGGGCTGGGGCATAATGGCCGACCCTGTGAGCGGAATGTCACGCTGCGCCATCAAGGGCGCCCGCGCAGCTCGCCCGCACCCGGCGGTGCCCGGGGACGACGGCTGTGACCGACGTCAAGGAAGCCGGACCCGGCAGCGGGAGTTGTCCCGGATGGTGGACCGGGCCCGGGACGAACCGTTGATCCGGGGGTGACCGGCCGGAAACACCGGATGGGCACCATCAACGTCGGGCACACTGGTCGCGGGGCCGCCGCTGACCAGTCGGATCGATTCCGTGCGGGGAAGACCATGAGCGCTGCGAAGCCTGACTCGACCATCGACCTGACCCGCATCCCCCGGGCCGTACTCTCGGTCGCCGTCGGCATGGTGCACAGCGTGGAGCGGGCGGTGATCGGCGACGCCCGGATGCGGACCGCCCGGGGCAACGCCTGGGAGGCGATCTGCGCGGACCGGGACCGGGCGCTGCGCCGCGACGAGATCCGGGCCGTGGTGGCGGCGCTCGCCGCCGCACCACCGACCGGACCCGTGCACGCCGCACGCGGCGACACCGCACGCCCGTCCGGCGGTCAGGTCACCCGCACCGCGGCGGTACCCGGCCCGACCACCGGCCGCGGTGCCGCGCGACGCGGTGCGACGGCCGCCCGGCAGCCGGTCAGCTAACCGTCGGGTCCTCGCCCCGGTCCAGCGCGTCCCAGGCGGCCGTCGTCCGTCGGCCGTCCACCCGGCCGTCGGAGGCGAGCACCGGACTCTCCCGGCCCGCCCCGGCCGGCCGGGCCCGCTCGTAGCGGGCACCCATCACCGGCCATCCACCGCTCCGCACCGCCGTGAAGCCGCCGGCCGCGCCGGCCAGCAGGCCACCCAGCACGCAGAGCAGTGGCCAGCCGGCACTCACCTCGCCACCGGTGCCGAACCCGGCGTAGCCGGCACCGGCCGCCACGCCGACACCGAGGAGCGCCAGTAGCCCGCCGACCAACCGGCGCCCGATCCCCCGGGTGCCGAGCACGGCTCCGGCGGCGGCCAGCCCGACCAGGGCCAGCGCCGGCAGCCAGGGCAGCAGGTCGCCGCCGGTCCGGGTCACCCGGCCGGGGGGCAGCGGCGCCGGACGGGCGGTCAGCTCGACGGACCAGGTCCGGGTCGCCGCGAAGACCGCCAGGCCGGCACCGAGCAGGCAGAGCAGCACGGCGTACGTCAACTCCCGCCGCCCCGCCGCCCGGGCCCGGTCGGTGTTCACCGGGCCGGCCGCAGCGTCTCGGCCGCCGCGATCGCGGCCAGTACCGCCGCCGCCTTGTTCCGGGTCTCCCGGTCCTCGGCAGCGGGGTCGGAGTCGGCGACGATCCCGGCACCGGCCTGCACGTACGCCCGACCGTGCCGGATCAGCGCGGTCCGGATCGCGATCGCCATGTCCAGGTCGCCACCGAAGCCGAAGTAGCCGACCGTGCCGCCGTACAGGCCGCGACGGGTCGGCTCCAACTCCTCGATGATCTCCATCGCCCGTACCTTGGGTGCGCCGGAGAGGGTGCCGGCCGGGAAGGTGGCGGCCAGTGCGTCGAACGCGGTCCGGTCCTCCCGCAGCGTCCCCACCACCGTGGAGACGATGTGCATCACGTGGCTGTACCGCTCGATGGTGGCGAACTCCGGCACCTCGACCGTGCCCGGCCGGCAGACCCGGCCGAGGTCGTTGCGGCCCAGGTCGACCAGCATCACGTGCTCGGCCCGCTCCTTCGGGTCGGCGATCAGCTCGGCGGCCAGCCGGCCGTCGTCGGCCGGGCTGCTCCCCCGGGGGCGGGTGCCGGCGATCGGGTGCAACATCGCCCGGCGCTGGCCGTCGGCGCTGTTGCTGACCTTCAGGTGCGCCTCCGGGGACGACCCGACGATGTCGAAGTCGTCGAACCGGAGCAGATACATGTACGGGCTCGGGTTGGTGGCCCGCAACACCCGGTAGACGTCCAGCGGGTCGGCCGCGGTCTCCCGCTCGAAGCGCTGGGCCAGCACGATCTGGAAGCACTCGCCGGCCCGGATCGCCTCCTTGGCCGCCTCGACCGCCTTCGGGTACTCCCCCTCGGCGGTCCGGCTGAACACCTCACCCGGGGAGGGCCGGTCGACCGTGGCGATCATCGGCGGGATCGGTCGGGACAGCGCGGTGGTCATCGCGTCCAACCGGCCGACCGCCTGGTGGTACGCGGCGGTCACCTGGGCCGCCCGCTCCGGGTCGTCGGCATCGGCGTCGGCCGCCCCGTCGGCACCGCGCGTCGAGCCGTCGGCGGTGCCGCTCGGCGGTGCCGGCAGCAGGGCGTTCGCCACCAGGATCGCGGAGCCGTCGAAGTGGTCCAGCACGACCAGGTCGGTGGCGAGCATCATGCCCAGTTCGGGCAGGCGCAGGTCGTCCTCGGTCAGCGACGGCAGCCGCTCGAACCGGCGTACGACGTCGTAGCCGAGGTAGCCGACCATGCCGCCGAGCAGCGGTGGCCTGGAGTCCCGCTCGGATCCGACCGGACCGTGGACGGCCGGGCCGGTCAGCGCCGCCACGGTGGCCCGCAGCGCCGCCATCGGGTCGCCGCCGGTCGGCAGGCCGGCGGGGGGCATACCGAGCCAGTGCGCCTGGCCGTCCCGCTCGACCAGGGTGGCGGCGCTGCGTACCCCGACAAAGGAGTAGCGCGACCAGGCGATCCCGGCCGCACCGGCCCCCTGCTCCGCCGACTCCAGCAGGAACGTCCCGGGCCCGCCGGCCAGTTTGCGGTAGACCCCCACCGGGGTCTCCCCGTCGGCGAGCAGCCGCCGGACCACCGGCACCACCCGCCGGGTCCGGGCCAGCTCGCGGAAGGTCGCCTCGTCCGGGCTCACCGCTCCGGTGGTCATCGGGTCACCGCCCCAGCGTCGGTCATGTCGTCGGCCCGGCGGAGGTCGCCCCGGTGACCGGCAGTTCGTCGGAGAAGCAGGTCCAGTTTCCGGTGTGGCAGGCCGCGCCCACCTGCTCGACGCTGACCAGCAGGGCGTCGCCGTCGCAGTCCAGCGCGACCGAGCGGACGTACTGGTGGTGGCCGGAGGTCTCGCCCTTGACCCAGTATTCCCGCCGGCTGCGCGACCAGTAGGTGGCCCGGCCGGTGGTGAGGGTGCGGTGCAGCGCCTCGTCGTCCATCCAGGCGACCATCAGCACGTCACCGGTGTCGTGCGCCCGGACCACGGCGGCGACGAGTCCGTCGGGGGTACGGCGCAGGCGCGCGGCGATCGCCGGATCGAGGGCCGAGGGCCGCGCGGGGCCGCTGCGCGCCGGCCCGGGCGCGGTCACCGGGGAGAGATCGGGTACGGGCATAGTTCCCGATTGTTTCGCACGCGGCACCGGAACCGTCCACCCGTCCCCGCTGCCGGCCCCCGAAGTGGCCCGCGCCACGCCTCCCGGCGGGCTGACCGCCCCCGGCGGGCTCACCGCCCCGGTCGGGTCCGGGCCGGCGAGTTGGGCGACGTAGCGGTCGAGCCGGCCGTCGCGCAGGGCGGCGGCGAGATCCGCGCCGACCACCTCGGCCAGTTCCTCGGCGTACGGACGGGCCAGCGCCACCGTGCCGACGACCAGGCGGTACGCGGCGGCGTGCAGCCGGGGCAGGGTGTCGGGGCGCAGCCCGAGGCAGGTGAGTATGTCGTCGCGGTAGCCGTCCGGCGCGACCGGCAGGTCCAGCGCGGCGGCCAGCGCGTCCCGCCGGCTGGCCACCGTGACCGCCGGGTTGGCGAGCCGGAGCACCGACGGGCAGCGCCGGGCCAGTTCGGCGGCGGCGAGCCGGGCGTCGTACTCGGCACCGCTGGCCCGGGCCCCGCCGACCTTGCCCAGCGCGGCCACCAGTTCCGCCAGATCGGGGTCGGCGGGGCGCTGGCGGATCTCGGACACGTCGACGGACGAGCGCCAGGCGCCGTGTGCCCAGAGTAACCGTATGGGCGCGACGACCGGCAGTCCGAAGGACCATTCGGCGGGCTGGTCGAGCCGTTCGAGCCAGGATTCGACGTCCCGGACGGCGACCGAAAGGTGGGTCAGCCGGCCGCCCGCCTCCACCAGAAAGGCCGGATAGGCGGCGTACGGCCCCCCGCTGACCAGGACATCGATGTCCACGTCGCTGTACGGGGTGGCGGCACCCCGGGCATAGCTGCCGCGCAGCAGCACCCCGACGACGGGCGGGCCGGGCATCCGGCGCAACCGGTCCGTCCAGTCGTCGAGGAACCCAAGTTGCCGTAACGGACCGTGACCCACGGCGTCATCGTGCCGCAGCTCCGATCATGACGCAACGCCCGATCATGCGTTGCCTGGGCGTTTCGTCCGTTACATACCGATAAATCGCATTGACTGCTCCGGGTAACGTTCGCCGGCCGCCACGCCAACCGGTACCGCGGTGGAGAGCCGGGCCACCTGGTCGCCGGTGAGCCGCAGGTCCACGGCGGCGGCGTTCTCCTCCAGGTAACGCACCCGCTTGGTGCCGGGGATCGGCAGGATGTCGTCGCCCTGGGCGAGCAGCCAGGCCAGCGCGGCCTGCGCCGGGGTACAGCCGATCTCGGCGGCCACCGCCCGGACCCGGTCGACCAACTCCAGGTTGGCGCCGAGGTTCTCCTCAGCGAACCGGGGCACCCGGTTGCGGAAGTCCTCCGCGTCGAGCTGTTCCCGACTGCTGATCGTCCCGGTCAGCAGTCCCCGACCCACCGGCGAGTACGCCACCAGCGCCACGCCCAGGTCCCGGCAGGTCGCCAGCATCTCCCGCTCGACGTCCCGGCTGAACAGCGAATATTCCATCTGCACCGCCGCGACGGGATGCACGGCGTGCGCGGCCCGCAGCGTCGCCGGGCTCACCTCGGAGAGCCCGATGAACCGGACCTTGCCGTCGACCACCAGGTCCGCCATCGCCCCGACGGTCTCCTCGATCGGCGTGGCCGGATTGCGCCGGTGCAGGTAGTAGAGGTCGATGGTCTCCACCCCGAGCCGGGCAAGCGAGGCGTCGCACGCCTCGCGGGCCCACTCCCCGGAGCTGTCGACGTACGCCCCCGGCGAGGCGGTGGTGCTGCCCTCGCCGGTGAACCGGTTGCCGAACTTGGTCGCCAGGAACACCTCGTCGCGACGCTTGCGGACCACCGGGCCGAGCAGTTCCTCGTTGTGCCCCCGCCCGTACATGTCGGCGGTGTCCAGGTGGTTGACGCCCAGGTCGAGGGCGCGGTGCAGGGTCCGGGTCGACTCCTCGTCGTCCGCGGCCCCGTACGCCATGCTCATTCCCATACAGCCGAGCCCGATCGCCGACACCTCCGGCCCGATGGCACCGATCCTGCGCTTCCGCATCGCTTCCGCTCCGTCCGCCGTACGTTCCGTCTGCCCGGTCCAGGCTTCCACTTCCGCACCGACCCGGCCATCCCGACCGGCAATCGCCCGCAGCCGGCGATTGTCCGCGACCAAGATTTCAACTAGCGTTGATTTCAACACTTGATGAGTTTCTGAGGGAGGCTCCAATGGAGACCGCGATCGAGGTCCGCGACCTCGTCGTGACCCGCGGGAAGCGGCAGGTGCTGCACGGGATCAACTGCACCGTCCCGCGTGGCAGCGTCACCGGCCTGCTCGGCCCGAGCGGCAGCGGCAAGACCACGCTGCTACGGGCCATCGTCGGCGTGCAGATCGTGTCCGGCGGCACCGTCACCGTGCTCGGCGAGCCGGCCGGCACCCGCGGCCTGCGGCGGCGCCTCGGCTATCTGACCCAGGCGCCGAGCGTCTATCCGGACCTGACCGTCCGGGAGAACACCCGCTACTTCGGCCGGCTCTACGGCCTCGGTCGGGCCGACTCCGACCGGGCGATCTCCGACGTCGGCCTGGCCGACGCGGCCGACCAACTCGTCGGGACCCTCTCCGGCGGTCAGCGCAGCCGGGCCTCGCTGGCCTGCGCCCTGGTCGGCCGCCCCGAGGTGGTGATTCTCGACGAGCCGACGGTCGGCCAGGACCCGGTGCTCCGGGCCGAGCTGTGGCAGCGGTTCCACGCGATGGCCGCCGAGGGCACCACGCTGCTGGTCTCCAGCCACGTGATGGACGAGGCGGCCCGGTGCGACCGGCTGATGCTGATCCGGGAGGGCCGGCTGATCGCCGACGACACCGTGCCGGCGGTACGCACGGCGGCCGGCACCGACGACCTGGAGGAGGCGTTCCTGCGGCTGATCCGGGCGAACGAGCTGGCCGACCAGGACCGGTTGACCCGCACCGGCGACGGGAGGCCGGCCCGATGAACCCGCGGATCCTCGCCGTCACCACCGGCCGCATCCTGCGCCAACTGCGGCACGACCGGCGTACGGTGGCGATGCTGCTGGTGGTGCCGGTGGTGCTGGTCACCCTGCTCTACTACATGTTCGGCGACCAGCCCGCGTCGCCGGGACAGCCGGCCATCTTCGACCGGATCGCGCTGGTCATGCTCGGCGTCTTCCCGTTCGTGATCATGTTCCTGGTCACCAGTATCGCGATGCTCCGCGAGCGCACCTCCGGCACGCTGGAACGGCTGCTCACCACCCCGCTGGCCAAACTGGACCTGCTCTTCGGGTACGGCCTCGCGTTCGGGCTCGCCGCCACGGTCCAGGCCGGCGTCGCGGCCGGCGCGGCGTACTGGCTGTTCGATCTCTCCACCGCCGGCAACGCCGGGCTGGTGGTGTTGATCGCGGTGGTCAACGCCGTACTCGGGGTGGCGCTGGGTCTCTTCTGCAGTGCCTTCGCGCAGACCGAGTTCCAGGCCGTACAGTTCATGCCGGTCGTGGTGGTCCCGCAGATCCTGCTCTGCGGTCTGTTTGTCGCCCGCGACCAGATGGCCGGCTGGCTACAGGCGATCAGCGACGCGCTGCCCCTGTCGTACGCGGTCGAGGCGCTGCAGGAGGTCGGCACGCACGCCGAGCCGACCGGCACGATGTGGCGGGACGTGGCGGTGGTGGTCGCGGCGGTGGTCGCCGCCCTGGTGCTCGCCGCGGCAACGCTGCGGCGGCGCACCGGCTGACGGTCCGGCTCGCCGGTCGGCGCCCCACCGCGGGCGGCGCCGACCGGCACCGGAGGAAACGAGTACGAGGACGGCGATGGCACGACGGAGCGGACGGCGACCGGGCAACCCCGACACCCGGGAGGGGATCCTGAGAGCCGCCCGGGAGGCGTTCGCCGAGCGCGGCTTCGACCACACCTCGATCCGGGCCATCGCGACCGCCGCCGGGGTCGACCCGGCCCTGGTGCACCACTACTTCGGCACCAAGGACCAGCTCTTCCTGGCCACCATCGACATCCCGTTCGACCCGCAGGAGCTGCTGCCGCAGATCGCCGCCGGTGGGCTCGACAGGGTCGGCGAACGGCTGGTCCGGACGTTTCTGCGGGTCTGGGACTCCCCCGCCGGTACGGCCGCGGTGGCGCTGTTCCGGTCGGCGGTGAACAACGAGTGGACCGCCCGGCTGCTCCGGGAGTTCCTGGAGACCCAGGTGCTCCGCCGGGCGACCGGGATGCTCGAGATCGACCCGGCCGAGGCGCCGCTGCGCTCGTCGCTGGTCGCCACCCAGATGGCCGGCATGGTCATCGTCCGCTACATCCTGCGGCTGGAGCCGCTCGCCTCGGCACCGCCGGACGTCGTGGTCGCGGCGGTCGGGCCGACCGTGCAGCGCTACCTGACCGAGGACCTGACCCGGCTCACCGGCCGGCCGGCCGGTCCCGGCACGCCGAGCGGGCCGTAGCGCGCGGCCGATTCCCGGAGGTCAGCAGCCGATTCCCAGAGGTCAACGGCCGATTCCCGGAGGTCAACGGCCGATTCCCGGAGGTCAACGGTCGGACCACGCCTGGTCGGCAGAGCTGGCGACCGGGCACTCCCGGTCCGGGCGCTGCGACTGGTGCCGACGCCGGCAGAGCACCGGATGCAGCAGCTCGACCAGCTCCGCCCGGCCGGCGAGCGGGCGGGGGAAAGCGAGCCGGGCCCGGCAGCGGGTACCGCGTCCGCCGAGGGCCACCACCATGCCGTACCGGTCCAGCCGGACCACCCGGGGCGGCGGCTCGTCCGCACCGCCCGGCGGTACGAGGTCGCCGAGCTGGCGCCGGAGGAACGCGGCGATCTCCGGCCCGTGGTGGTCCGCGAGGTCGGCCAGCAGTTCCCGTTCCAGCGCGTGCAGCGGGTCCGGCTCGGCGGCGGCGTACTCGGCCGGTTCGACGTGCCGCACCGTGCCGGCACGTTCCAGCCGGATCTCCGCCGGCTCGAACCGGTAGAGCGTGAAGCCCCGGCCGACGTCCAGCAGGTCTCCGGTCGGGATCACCTCGGCGAAGTCGACGGCCGCCTGCCGCGCCTCGACACCGGCGAGCGGCTCCGGCCAGCCGGAGATCCAGACCCGGCCGAGCGGCGGCGCCCCGGCGGCCGGCGGCAGGTCGCGGACGTCGAGCACCAGCGCGGTGCCCCGGCTGTCCCTGGTCGGCCGGAGCGCCGCGGCCAGATCACTGACGATCGAGACGAGCAGCAGTACCCGGCCGGACGAATCGGTGGCGTGCCGGACCTGGTGCGGCCCGGGCCGGTACGCGGCCTGGGCGGTGCCGGGAAGTCGACCGGCGGCCAGGGTACGGGCCACCTCCGCGGAGCTGGGCTGCATGACGTCGACCTCCGACGAGTTAGCCTGACCTTAGTAAGGGGAGGCTAACCTATCGCGCAGTCGGCGTCCATCTCGTCGCCGTCACCGCTCCTCGCCCGCTCCTCACCGGGTCTGCTCCAACCAGGACGCGTAGAGCAGGCCGTAGACCGAACCCGGGTCGCTGACCAGTTCCTCGTGCGGGCCCCGCTGCACGATCCGGCCCCGGTCCACCACGATCACCTCGTCGGCGGCCTGTGCGGTGGAGAGCCGGTGCGCGATCGCCACCGTGGTCCGGCCCCGGGTCACCGCGTCCAGGGTGCGTTGCAGGCGTACCTCGGTGGCCGGGTCGACCGCACTGGTCGCCTCGTCCAGCACCAGCAGGTCCGGGTCGGCCACGTACGCCCGGGCCAGCGCGACCAACTGCCGCTCGCCCACGCTGAGCGCCTCGCCGCGCTCCCCCACCGGCGTCGCCAGCCCGAGCGGCAGCCCCTCCACCCAGTCGCCGAGACCCAGCTCGGTGAAGGCCAGCGCCAGTTCCTCGTCGGTCAGCTCCGGCCGGCCGAACCGGACGTTCTCCGCCACCGTGGAGTCGAAGAGGAAGCCGTCCTGCGGCACCATCACCACCCGGGAGCGCAGCGAGCCGAACCGGACCCGGTCCAGCGGCACCCCGGAGAGCAGCACCGCCCCGCCGGACGGGTCCATCAGCCGGGTCAGCAGCTTCGCGAAGGTGGTCTTGCCGCTGCCGGTCTCGCCCACCACCGCGACCCGGGTCTTGGCCGGGATGTCCACGGTGACGTCGACCAGCACGGGCGGGCCGCCCGGATAGCGGTAGTCGACGCCGGCGAAGCGGATGTCGATCGGCCCGGCCGGCAGGTCGACGCCCTGCTCGCCGGGGTCGGCCACATCCGGCGCCACGTCGAGGACGTCCAGCACCCGCCGCCAGCCCGCCACCGCGTTCTGCGCCTCGTTGAGTACCTCGGTGGCGATCTGCACCGGCTGGATGAAGAGGGTGACCAGGAAGAGGAAGGCGGTGAGTTCGCCGATCCCCAGCGAGCCGTCGACACCCAGCTTGACGCCGAGCACCACCACCCCGGCCAGGGCCAGCCCGGCGGCGATCTCGCCGGTCGAGAAGCTGATCACGCTGGTCCGGATAGCCCGCTGCTGGGCCCGGCGCTGCGCGTCGATGGTCCGGTCCAGCCGCTCGGCGGTCCGGCCGGAGACCCCGTACGCCCGGATCACCGGCGCGCCCACCACACTCTCCGAGACCGCGGCCAGCATCGCGCCGAGCCGCTGCCGGACCACCCCGTACGCGGCGGCGAGCCGCTTCTGGAACACCCGGATCACCGCCAGGGCGGGGATGAACGCGCCGAACACCACCAGGGTCAACTGCCAGGAGTAGACCGCCATCACCACGGTGGTCACCACCACCTGACCGAGGTTGATCAGGAGGATGACCCCGCCCCACTGGAGGAACTGGGTGATCTGGTCCACGTCGCTGGTGACCCGGGAGACCAGCGAGCCGCGCCGCTCCGCCTGCTGGTGCAGGGTCGACAGGTCGTGCACGTGCCGGAAGGCCCGCACCCGTACCCCGGCCAGCGCCGTCTCGCTGACCGTGAACAGCCGGCGCATCATCAGGTAACCGCAGATCGTGGTCACCACCAGCACCGCCGCGGTGGCCGCGACCACGATGCCGACCACCCCGATGTCCGGCCCGCCGGGACCACGCAGCCCACGGTCGATGCCCTGCTGGATCGCCACCGGTACGGCGGCCCGGCCGACCATCGAGACCAGGGCCAGCCCGAGGGTGCCGGCCAGGCCGGTACGCAGCTCCGGGGAGAGCGCCAGCCCTCGCCGGAACGTCCCCCAGGCGCTCTCCGCCCGCTCCGGCACCGCCCCGGCCATGGTCGTGGTCGTGCTCACGCGTCCACCTCTTCGCCTCGCCGGGTCGCCGGATCCTCGTACGCCCGCTCCCGCTCCCGCTCCGCCTCGGCCCGCTCGTACGCCGTGACCAGCGCCGCGTACCCGGGCGTGGTACGCAGCAGCGTGGCGTGGGTGCCCCGGCCCACCACCCGGCCGTGCTCGACGTAGACCACCTCGTCGGCCAGCGCGATCGTCGCCCGCCGGTACGCCACCACCAGGATCGAGGCCCCCGGTCCCGGCGGGCCGTCGGCGTCGGCCGGCTCCGACCGCCCGCCCCGCAGCGCCGCCAGGATCGCTGCCTCCACCCTCGGGTCGACCGCGCTGGTGGCGTCGTCCAGCACCAGCAGCCGGGGCCGGCCGGCCAGCGCCCGGGCCAGGGTGAGCCGCTGCCGCTGGCCGCCGGAGAGCGCCGCGCCGCGCTCCCCGACCAGGGTGTCCAGCGCCTCCGGCAGGGCCGCCACGAAGCCGTCCGCCTCGGCCAGCCGCAGCGCCGCCCAGACGTCGTCGTCGGTGATGCCCTCCCGGCCGAGGGTGATGTTCTCCCGGATGGTGTCGTCGAAGACGAACGGCACCTGGGCGACCAGCGCGGTGTTGCCGGCGAGCGAGGCGGCGGTGAGGGAGCGCACGTCGACCCCGTCCAGGGTCACCGTGCCGGCGTCCGGGTCGACCAGCCGTACCGCGAGAGAGACGATCGTCGATTTACCGGAGCCGGTCGGCCCGACCAGCGCCACCGTGCGGCCGGCCGGCACGGTGAACGAGACGTCGCGCAACACCGGCACCGGCCCGGGTGCCGGCGGCTCGACCGGAGCCGGTTCGACGAGAACCGGCTCAGGGGAAGCCGGATCCGTCGGCGCTGCCACCCCGGTCGGCCGCGCCGCCGCCTCCGGCTGCTCGGTGGCCAGGCCCGGCTCGGCGGCGGCGGTCGCCGGCGGCGGTTCGGCCGGGGCGTACCCGAAGGTGACCCGGTCGAAGACGAGGGTGGCCGGGCGGCCGTCCCGGCGGTCCAGGGTGGTGTCGCCGTACGGCATCTCGCCGGTCGCGGTGAGCACGGACTGCAACCGGTCCCAGCCGGCGACGCTGCGCGGCAGCTCGGCGAGGACCCAGCCGATCGCCCGGACCGGGAACGCCAGCACGGTGAAGAGGAACGCCACGCTGACCAGTTCGGTGATGGTGACCGCGCCCTGGTTCAACCGGACCGCGCCGACCAGCAGCACGGCCAGGGTGCCGAGGCTGGGCAGGGTCTCCAGCATCGGGTCGAAGACGCCCCGCAGCCGGCCGACCGAGATCAGCGCGTCCCGCAGCTCGCCGGCCTGGGCCGCGAACCGGGCCGTCTCCCGGGCCTCCTGGCCCATGGTCTTGACCACCAGCGCCCCGTCGAAGCTCTCGTGCGCGATCGCGCTGACCTGGGCGCGCATCTGCTGCGCCCGGGCCTGCCGGGGCGCCATGCGTCGGGAGTAGACGACGTTCAGGGCGAACAGCGCGGGGAAGATCGCCACGCCGACCAGCGCGAGCACCCAGTCGGTGACGAAGAGCGAGCCCATCGCCGCGACCAGCATCACCAGGGTGCCGACCGCGAACGGCAGCGGCGCGATCGGGAACCAGGCCGCCTCGACGTCGGAGTTGGCGTTGGACAGCAGCGTGCCGGTGGCGTGCCGGTGGTGCCAGGACAGCGGCAGTTCCAGGTAGCGGCGGGTGATCCGGCGCCGGTAGCTGGCCTGCAACCGGTACTGCATGAATCCGGCGCCGAGCCGGCGGCCGAACATGCCGAGTACCCGGCCGAGGCTGACCGCGAGCAGCGCGGCGGCGCCGAGCAGCACCGCGGCCAGGTCGGCCCGGCCGGTCTCCAGCGACGGCACCACCACGTCGCCGACTACGGCACCGACCACGTACGCGCTGGCGATGATCAACAGGCTGTAGAGAACACTGCCACCGACCGCGACCGCGAAGATCCGTGGCTCGTCGCGGACCGCGTAGCCGAGCACTCTGATCCCCCGGATGAGTATGTCCCGGCTTGTCTTGCCCGCCACGCTGTCCCCCGCCGTAAGCCTCTTGCGTCCAGCTCATCCTTACTGATCAGATGCGGGGTTGACGAACCGATTGGCGTGGGTGATACCGACTCGGCCCTGATTGTGTCTGCTGTCACAACCGGGTCCCCGGTGCCGGACCGCGCGCGGGGCGGAGACGGCCGGGCCATGGCGCGCCGGTCGACCGGATCAGCATTTACGATCAAGGCATGCCCCGCTACGCGGACACGGAGCGACAGTCGCTGGCCGATCTCCTCCTGGCGATCGGGCCGGACGCACCCACGATCATCCCGGAGTGGGCCGCCCGGGACCTCGCCGCCCACCTGGTGGTCCGGGAGCGCCGCCTGGACGCGGCGGCCGGCCTGCTGCTCCCGCCGTTACGGCGGCACGGGGCACGGGTCCAGGCGGCGGTGGCCGGCAAGCCGTACCCCGCGCTGGTCGAGCTGGTCCGGCGTCCGCCCCGGTGGAGCCCGCTGGCGCTGCCGCCGGTCGACGAGCTGGCGAACCTGATCGAGTTCTTCGTGCACCACGAGGACGTCCGGCGGGCCCGGCCCGACTGGCAGCCCCGGCAGCTTCCGGCCGGGCAGCAGGCCGCGCTCTGGAAGCGCATCCCGACGATGGCTCGGATATCGCTGCGCCGGTTTCCGGCCGCGCTGCTGATCCAGGCGCCGGAGCACGGCGAGACCACCGCCGGAGCCGGCGGCGAGCAGCTCCGGATGGTCGGGTCGCCCGGCGAGTTGCTGATGTTCCTGTTCGGCCGGCAACGGGTCGCCCGGGTGCAACTGGTCGGCCCGCCCGCGCTCACCGAGCGGTTGCGGACCGCGAAACTCGGACTCTGACCCACGAGCCGGCCGGACGTGCCGATGCGCGCCTTCGCCCTGGCGTGGCTGACCCGGCCGCCCTTCCCGGAACGGGTCAGCGCGCACGTCGGGCAGGTCGGGCCGCAGTCGACCCGGTGGGCCGCCGAGCTCGGCCTGGTCGGCAGCTCCGCCGCGGCCCGCCGGCTGGACCGGGCGAACGCGGCCGACCTGGCCGGCCGGGCCTGCCCGGACGCCCGGCCCGAGCAGCTCCGGCTGCTGGCCGACCTGTTCACCTGGCTGTTCACCTTCGACGACCGCTGCGACGACGACGGGCTGGGCGACGCCCCGGGCCGGCTCGCCCCGGTCGTCGGGCAACTGCTCGACGTACTCGACCTGCGCGGCGGGCCGGCACCGCCCGGCTCGGCCACCGTCGCCGGCCCGACCGCCGCCGGCCTGCACGACCTCTGCCGACGGGTACGCGCACACGGCCCACCCCGGCTGCTGCTCCGGTTCGCCGCCCAGATGCGGGACTACCTGCTGGCGCTGCTCTGGGAGGCGGCGAACCGGGAACGGGACCGGGTACCGGCGGTGGCCGAGTACCTCCAGATGCGCCGGCACACCGGCGGGGTACGCCCCAGCTTCACCCTCACCGACCTGGCGTACGGCGGACTGGCCGAAGCCGTCTGCCAGGCCGACCTTGACGCGTCCCAGCTCGACGACCTCGCCGCCGACCTGGTCTGCTGGTGCAACGACGTCTTCTCGTACGCCAAGGAGCGCCGGCAGGGCCGGGACGGGCACAATCTGATCGTCGTACTGGCCCGGGACGCGGGGCGGGAGGAACACGCCGGACTCCTCGACGCGGCCCGCCGGTTCAACGCCGGGCTGCGGGCGTACCTGAGGCTGGAGTCCGAGCTGCTGGCCGGCGGAGACCCGGACACTTTACGGTTCGTCGCCGCCCGCCGGGCCTGGATCCGGGGCAGCTACGACTGGTCACTCGGGGCGGGCCGCTACCGCTGAATCCGCCCGCCGTGCGGCCGATGCGGCCAGCCGCGGCGCGACCGGTGCGGCCAGCCGCGGCGCGACCGGTGCGGCCAGCCGCGGCGCGACCGGTGCGGTCAGTCGTCGTCGCCGTGCGACTTCCAGGTCGGCACCGGCCTGCCGGCCACGCACTCGACCTCGACCTCGATCCGCCCACCCGAGCCGTGGAAGGTCACCTCGGCATCGTCGTCCGGGCCACGCTCGACCTCGCCGACCCGGTAGCCCTGGGCCGGGGTCCAGGCGGTCAACCACACCTGGCGGCCGGCGCACTCGGCCAGCACCGTACCCCCGGGGGTGGAGACCAGCCGGCGCGCGTCGTCCGCGCCGGCCGGCGAGCCCGGTGCGGCGGAGGGGATCGGCCCCGCGCTGGCGGTGCCGCCGGACGGCGCCGGACCGCCCGGCGGGACAGCGCCCGGCGGGACAGCGCCCGGGGCGGACGGCAGGGGGGTGGCGGCCAGCGCCCGGGCCACCTCGTCCGGGCTGCGCACCTCACCCGCCGGCCCGGTCAGCCCAGCCCCGATCACCTCTACGGCCGCCAGCCCGGTACCGGTCGCGACCAGCGCGGCGAGCAGCCAGCCGGCCACGGCGAGCAGGGTACGTCGACGCATGCTCCGATGATGCCCGCCGCCGTGTTAAGGCCGGCGCCGGCGGACCCTAAGGGACCGTTAACGGACCCGTTCCGCCGGCACGGCGCGCTGCCGGTGGGTGTCCGGCGGGACGGTCCGCGACGTGGCATACGACCAGCCCGGTCCCGCCGGCACGGCAGCGCCGACCGGGTGCCGGTGGGCGTTTCCGGTTACCGTGCCGGGTGTGGCGCGCCTACTGCTGATCGAGGACGACCCGGCCATCCGTACCCCGCTGCTGCACGCGCTGCGCGACCGGGGGCACGCGGTGGCCGCCGTGCAGTCCGCGATGGCCGGGCTGCAACGGGTCCTCGACGACCGACCCGACCTCGTCGTACTCGACCTCGGGCTGCCCGACCTGGACGGGCTGGAGCTGCTCCGGATGCTCCGCGCGGTGAACAGTACCCCGGTGATCATCGCCACCGCCCGGGACGAGGAGGCCGAGATCATCCGGGGGCTGGACGCCGGCGCCGACGACTACGTGGTGAAGCCGTTCACCGCCGCCCAACTCGACGCGCGGATCCGGGCGGTGCTGCGCCGCGGTGCCGGCCCGGCGAACGGCCCGGCGGTGTTGACCGTCGGCGAGCTGCGGGTCGATCCGGCGGCCCGGCAGGCGACCCTGGCCGGCGCACCGCTGGAACTGACTCCCCGGGAGTTCGACCTGTTGCACCACCTGGCCGCTCGGGCCGGTCGGGTGGTGAGCAAGCGCGAACTGCTGACCGAGGTGTGGCAGCTCCCCTACGGCGGCGCGGACAAGACGGTGGACGTACACCTGTCGTGGCTGCGCCGCAAGCTCGGCGAGACCGCCCAACAGCCCCGCTACCTGCACACCGTGCGCGGGGTGGGGGTCCGGCTCGACGTACCCGGGACCGCGTCGTGAGGCGCCGGCTCACCCTGCTCGTCGCGGCCACCACCGGCCTGGTGCTGCTGGCCTTCCTGGTCCCGCTCGCGGTGCTGCTGCGCGGGGTTGCCGCCGACCGGGCGGTGGTGGCCGCCACCGCCGACGTACAGGCGCTGGTCCCGCTGGTCGGCACCGCCGGCCAGGACGGGCTGCGGCTCGCCGCCGAGCAGGTCGGCGCCGCGGCCGACCGGCCGGTCACGGTCTTCCTGCCGGACGGCGCGGTGCTCGGCGACGACGCGCCGCTGACGGACGGGGTGGAGCTGGCCGCCCGGGGCGAGAGCCTCACCGTCGCCCGGGAGGACGGCCGGGAGATCCTGGTCGCCGTGCAGGGCCGTCCGGACGGTACGGCGGTGATCCGCACCTTCGTCTCCGCCGACGAGTTGACCCACGGCGTCTACCGCTCCTGGCTGGTGCTGGCCGCGCTCGGGGTGGCGCTGCTGCTGCTCGGCCTCGCCGTCGCCGACCGGCTGGCCCGGTCGCTGACCGCCCCGATCACCGAGCTGTCGGCGGTCTCGCACCGGCTGGCCGGCGCGGAGCTGACCGCCCGGGCCACCCCGTCCGGACCGGCGGAACTACGCGCGGTGGCGGGCGCGCTCAACCACCTCGCCACCCGGATCCAGGAGTTGCTGCGGGACGAACGCGAGCAGCTCGCCGACCTGTCGCACCGGCTGCGTACCCCGTTGACCTCGCTGCGGCTGGAGTCCGAGTCGCTGGCCGACCCCGGGGAGGCGGCCCGGATCACCGAACGGGTCGACGCGGTGGAGCGGGCGGTGACCGGGCTGATCCGGCAGGCCCGGCGGCGGGGCACCGACACCGGTACCGAGCCGGTCTGCGACGCCACGGCGGTGGTCCGGGAGCGGGTCGCGTTCTGGACCGTACTGGCCGAGGACACCGGACGGTCGCTCGGCCTCGACCTGGCCGACCACCCGCTTCCGGTACGGCTGCCCGCCGACGAGCTGGCGGCGGTGCTGGACGCGCTGCTCGGCAATGTCTTCGCGCACACCCCGGACGGGACCGGCTGCACCGTCGCGTTGGCGCCGCGCCCCGGCGGCGGTGCGCTGCTGACGGTCACCGACAGCGGCCCCGGACTGCCACCCGCCCTGGTCGGCCCCGCCTCGACCCCGCTCGACCAGGCCAGCCTGGTACGACGCGGGACGAGTGCCGCCGGCTCCACCGGGCTGGGCCTGGACATCGCCCGCCGGGCGGCCCGGGCCAGCGGCGGCCGGTTCGAGCTGTCCGACTCCGACGGTGGCGGCGCCCGGGTGGCGGTCGTCCTCGGCCCACCGCTCGCCGCCCGCCAGTCGCCGTCCGGGATGGCACCGAGCTGACCTAGCCGCCCCGGCCGGCGCCGACCGGACCTCTTTCCGGTAGCTGAGAGTGTGGCCGCTATGAGGCCGAGGGCTCACGCGGCGCGAGGACTGGAGCTCGACGATTCGGCACCACCGTCGGGCTGGTTGATCTCAGCCCAAACCACATCGAGGGAGAGGCTGAGGACATCGGCGATCGCCGCGATAGTCGGGAAGGCAGGGGTGGCCACGCGACCAGACTCGATCTTCCGAAGGGTCTCCGGCGAGACACCTGCGTCCAGGGCGGTATCGAGCATCGAGCGTCCTCCCCTGGCGCGACGCAGCAGGGCACCGAGGCGCTGCCCGCGCTCGACCTCTGCGGGAGTGAGCGGCAACCTGACCATGGCTCCAATTCTAGTACCGGGATAGTATGACCGGGATAGTTATTGGTTGCGCGAGGAAGGCGCAGATGATCGAGATCCTGAACCCCACCGAACTGCCACGGGCGAAGGAGACAGGCGCCCTGGTCGCCGACATCCTGCAGACCCTGAAGAGCCGTAGCACGGTCGGCACGAACCTCCTGGACATCAACCGGTGGGCCCGGGACATGATCGCCGAGGCCGGGGCGCTGTCCTGCTACGTCGACTACGAGCCGTCCTTCGGACGCGGGCCGTTCGGGCACTACATCTGCACGTCGGTCAACGATGCCGTGCTGCACGGGCTGCCGTACGACTACCCGCTTGCCGACGGCGACCTGCTCTCGCTCGACCTCGCCGTATCCAAGGGCGGAATCGTCGCGGACTCCGCCATCAGCTTCATCGTGGGCGACTCGAAGCCCTCGGAGAGCGTTGCGATGATCGACGCGACCGAGCGCGCCTTGAGCGCGGGAATAGCCGCGGCCGGCCCCGGGGCTCGCATCGGTGACATCTCCCATGCCATCGGCTCGGTCCTCAGCGCGGCGGGGTATTCGATCAACACCGAGTTCGGCGGTCACGGCGTCGGATCGACGATGCACCAGGATCCGCACGTCTCGAACACGGGGCGGCCCGGTCGCGGCTACAGATTGCGCCCTGGACTGCTGCTGGCGCTGGAGCCGTGGGTCATGGCGGACACCGCCGAGCTGGTCACCGATGCCGATGGCTGGACACTCCGAAGCGCGACAGGCTGCCGGACAGCGCACAGTGAGCACACGATCGCCATCACCAACGACGGAGCCGAGGTTCTCACCGTGCCGAAGCGGGCGCAACCGTGAGGTGACAGCCATCCGGGTTCCCCGCTCCCCGCAGGTCACCACGCATCGTCGCTGAAATGAAAGCCTGCCAGGCCGGCCCCGCCGGTGTTTGCCGGGTCGAGGGTGATGGCACCGGCCCCGGTCGCACTCTTTACCGCGGCTTAGCGTTCGCACAGCGCGCCGCTATCCCGATCCCGGCGAAGCTCTGTCGAGAGATCCGGAACAGGTGTTCCGCGACGATGGAGGAGACTGCGATGCGGCGTAAGACTCTGGTCCTGAGCCTCGGCGGCGCGCTGGCGGCGGCCGCCGTCGTGGGTACCGCGATCGGGGCCAGCGCGGCGGAGGGCGAGCGGCAGGGGTTCGGCGCCGTCGCCACCACCGCGCCCGCTGAGCCGACGCCCGGCGCCGACCCGACGGGTACCCCCGGCGCCGGCCCGACCGGCGGTCCGACGGCTGTGCCGAGCGGCACCCCGTCGGGCGCCCCGACCGGTTCGACCGATCCGGCCGGCGCCGCGCCGGCCGGATCGGTCGACGCGGCGCGGGCGGTCCAGATCGCGCTGGCCAGCGCCGGTGGCGGCCAACTCGATGAGGTCGAGCGGGAGCAGGAACACGGCCGGGTGGTGTGGAGCGTCGAGTTCGTCAAGGACGGCTGGGAGATCGAGGTGGACGTGGACGCGACCACCGGCGAGATCGTCAAGACCGACCGCGACAAGGACGACGACCACGGCGACCGGGACGACGACCCCGACGACGACTGACCGGGGCGGCGGGGCGGCCGGTGTCGGGCCGGCCGTCCCCCGCTGTCCGGGGGTGCTGTTAGCGTTTCCGGCCGTGGAACCTGGAGACGACGCCGACGAGTTCCGGCACCTGGTCGAGGAGTACGTCCGGCGGCACGTCGCGCTCGGCGAGCTGCCGTACGACGCGATCGTGGTGGGTGCGGTCGAGTACCTGGACGACGAATACGATCCGGTGCGGGTCGAGGCGCTGGCCCGGGAGGTGGCCGCCGCGGAGTTCGCCGCGCACGCCGCCGCCCAGGCCGGCTGGCCGGAGCCGACCGACAGCGATCGACTCACCCTCGCCTTCCGGGCCCTGGACGCGGCCGGGATCGTCGCCCGGGAGAACTTCACCTGCTGCCAGAACTGCGGCCTGGGCGAGATCGGCGCCGAGGTCGCCGACGGCGAGACGCCGCGCGGGTACGCCTTCTACCACCAGCAGGACGCGGAGCGCGGTGCCGACGGCGAGGCCGTCTGGATCGCGTACGGGCTCTTCGAGCAGCCGCCGTCGGCGGAAATCGGCGCGGAGGTGGCGGCGGCACTGCGCGAGCACGACCTGCCGGTGGACTGGGCCGGCGACACCGGAGCCCGGATCCGGGTCCCGCTGACCTGGCAGCGGCGCCGTACCGGCCGGCTGGCGGCCTTCCCGCCCCCGGTCGACGACGACGTCACCGTCGAGATCGAGGTCCCCGACGCCGCCTGGCGCGGGGTGTACGCCCCGACCACCGGGCCGATCTCGGCCACCCGGCTGGCCGGCCTCTATCTTCCCTGGCTGCCCGCCGGGACCCGGCTCGGCATCACGCTGGACGGCACCACCGTCACCGTACGGCGGGACTGGGACACCCTGGTCGGCTCCTTCGCCGATCCCGACCGGCCCGACTCCCGGGTCGACCGGTACGCCGGCATGACCCTGGTCCGGCAGCTCCGGTCCGGCGGTGCGGCCGGCACCGCCCCGCACGGACCGGACGGAGCGTCGGCGGTCAACGGCGACGGCGGGCTGGTGGAGGCGACCTGGGAGCATTCGGCGGGGCGCGAATACCAGGGCGTACCGCTCACCTTCCGGGAGAGTGTCGACCTGCTGCGCCGGATGCCGGTCCGCACCGGTGCCTGGGCCTCCTTCCGCGGCCGCTCCGGCGGGATCGTGCAGATGCGGTGGGCGGAGCGGAGGCTCTGGCTGGAGACGCCGGATCCGGAGGCGGGCGCCTCGCTGGGCCGGCACGTGACGATTCCGGAGGCCGAGCGGATGGTTGGCGTGCTCGCGGTCGAGGACCGGGTCGCGGTGGCCGATCTGGGCGACGTGCGTACCGTGCCCTGGGCCTGACCCCCACCGGTCCCGCGTCCGGGCGGTCATCCGGCCGGCGGCACCGCCCCGGCCCAGCCCGAGGTCGCGTCGATCAGTGCCCGGCGCCCGGTCGTCGCCCCGGCCGCGGCCGGCGGGCCGGCGACACAGGCGCCCCGGTGCCCCTCCCGCTCGCCGCACCGGCCGGTGCCGAGCAGCAACCGGTCGCAGAACACCCGGTACCGCTCGTGTTGCGCGTCCTCGGCCGAGACCGTGACCTCGCCGGCGTCGAGTTCCGGCAGGAAGGCCAGCGACTCGGTCAGCCGCGCGGCCAGTTCGGTGGCGGCCTGCAGAGTGTGTACGGCAACCGGAAGGTGGATGACATGGCCCGGCACCGCGTCGCCGCGACCGGGACTTCCCATGACCGGCCCTGTATGACCCATGGTTGATGACCCTCACCCGTGGTTGATGACCTCCGCGCCCTGGTCCGGCGGCGCTTCCTGCCCGGCCGACCTGGGTCGACGCCTCGATAGCTTAGAGACGTACCCGGAAATTTCGGGTTTGCCACTCGGACCCGATCCCGGCGTACCCCCGGAAAGGGCGAGCCGGGCGGCGTCGACGCGGTGCGGGGCCCGTCGCCCCGGCCCGATCGGTACGGGCAGCCGGACCGATCGGCACTAGCCGAGGCGCGGGGGCACCCAATACTCTCTGGTAACCGCGATTTAACGTGATCACCGTCACGCAACGATATCCCGGAGGCACCCCCCGCCATGGCACTCGACGTCCCCTACCGGTCCATCCCCGACATGTTCCTGAAGCGTGTCTCGGCCACCCCCGACCGGGACGCATTCGCCCACCCCGCCCCGGACGACTCCGGCCCGGTCTGGCTGAGCTGGGCGCAGGTCGGCCAGCGTGCGAAGGCCATCGCCGCCGGGCTGCGCGGCCTCGGCGTCGGCTCCGAGGACCGGGTGGCGATCCTGGCCAACACCCGGCTCGACTGGGTCCTCGCCGACCTCGGCATCATGTGCGCTGGTGGCGCGACCACCACGGTCTACCCGACCACCGAGCCGGAGGACACCGCCTTCATCATCGCGGACTCCGGCTCCAAGGTGCTGATTGCCGAGAACGCCGACCAGGCCGCCAAGATCGCCGGAGTGGAGCTGCCGGCGCTGACCCACGTCGTACTGATCGACGGACCCGCCGAGCCGGCCGCCACCCCGCCGCAGCTCACCCTCGCCGATCTTGAGGTGCAGGGCGCGCTGGCCCTGGAGAACGACCCGGATCTGATCGAGCGGGTGGTGGCCGAGATCGACCAGGACCACCTGGCCACGCTGATCTACACCTCCGGCACCACCGGCCGGCCCAAGGGCGTCGAGCTGCTGCACGCCGGGTGGTGCTGGGAGGGCGTGGCCCAGGCACAACTGGGGCTGATCAAGGCGGAGGACCTGCAATATCTCTGGCTGCCGCTGTCGCACTCGTTCGGCAAGACGCTGATCTGCGGCGTGATCCACGTCGGCATGCCGACCTACGTCGACGGCCGGCTCGACCGGCTGGTCGAGCTGCTCGGCGTGGTCAGGCCGACGCTGATGTGCGGCGCGCCCCGGATCTTCGAGAAGGTCTACAACCGGGCGGTCACCACCGCGCAGACCGGGGGCGGGGCGAAGGCGAAGATCTTCGCCTGGGCGGTCCGGACCGGCAAGCACAAGGTGTCGCTGGAGCAGGCAGGCAAGCCGGTCTCGGCCGGGCTGCGGCTGCGCTACGGGCTCGCCGAGAAGCTGGTCTTCAGCAAGCTCCAGGCCCGGCTGGGTGGCCGGATCCGGGTACTCGTCTCCGGCGCCGCGCCGCTGAGCCAGGAGATCGCGCACTTCTTCGCCGCGGCCGGCCTGCCGATCTCCGAGGGGTACGGGCTGACCGAGACCAGCGCCGGCAACTTCGTCAACCGGCCCGGGGCGCTCAAGATCGGCACGGTCGGCAAGGCCATGGGCGACCTGGAGTGCCGGATCGACTCCGACGGCGAGATCCTGCTCCGGGGCATGCCGGTGATGCGCGGCTACCACAACCTGCCCGCAGAGACCGCCGAGGCGTTCACCCCGGACGGCTTCTTCCGGACCGGTGACATCGGCGAGCTCGACGGCGACGGCTTCCTGAAGATCACCGACCGGAAGAAGGACCTGGTCAAGACGTCGGGTGGCAAGTACATCTCGCCGTCGCACATCGAGGGCATGTTCAAGGCGCTCTGCCCGTACACCTCGCAGGTGGTGGTGATCGGACAGGCCCGCAACTACTGCACCATGCTGGTCACCCTGGACGCCGACGCGATCGCCACCTGGGCCGCCGGTGGCCCCCTCGCCGGCCGCCCGTACGCCGAGATCGTCGGCTCGGCCGAGGTACGCGCCCTGGTCGACGGCTACGTCGCCGAGTTGAACCAGAAGCTCAACCGCTGGGAGACGATCAAGAAGGTCACGGTGCTGAGCCGCGACCTGACCGTCGAGGACGGCGAGATGACGCCGTCGATGAAGATCAAACGTCGTGCCGTGGAGAGCAGCTTCAAGACCGAGATCGACCAGATGTACCAGGGCACCCTCGCCCAGATCTGAGCCCGTCCGAGATCCCACCCTTCCCCCCGGGGTCGGATCCGGCACCCCACCGGACCGCCGTGCGACCCGCGATCGCGCGGCGGTCCGGTGCTGTCCGGAGGGCCGGTGCTCTCCGGAGGGCCGGTGCTCTCCGGAGCGCTACCTGCCGTTTGCGCCCGGCTACCGCCGGACCCGGTGACATCCGGGCCGCTTCACCCGAGCGTCACCGGGGTAAGAACAGGGTCAGGTGCACGGCGGGCCGGGTCCGGTGGCCGGTCGTGGCGGTACGCGGGCGGCTAGGGGGTTCCGGTGATGGTGACCACGGTGGCAGCGCACGTGGAGACCGGCGCCTTGGTGATCACCGTGGCGGGCCGGTGGAGCGTCGCCCAGGCGTACACACTGCAGCGGGCGATCTCGCGGTGCGCCGCGCACCACCCGCCGTACGTGGCCGTGGACTGCACCCGGATCGCTCCGGACAAGCTGCTGCCGACCCTGCTGCCGGCGTTGGTAATGCTCCGGGAGTCGTGCCGGCGCGGCATCACCGTGCTGGTCTGCGCGCCGGCCTCGGCGCTGACCGTGCTGCTCCGCCGCCTGCCGACCCGGCGGATCCGGCTCTATCCCCGGCTCACCGAGGCACTCGGCCGGGTCCGGCCCTATCCCGTCCCGGCCCGCGCCCGGCAGGCCCACCGCCGGCTCGCGCCGGTGCCCCAGGCGGTGAGCGTGGCGCGCGGACTGGTCCGGGAGTGCTGCGAGCGGTGGCGGCTCTCCGACGTCACCGAGGACGCCCAACTCGTCGCCTCCGAGCTCGTGGCGAACGCCGTCGAGCACGCCGGCACCGACATCGACCTCACCCTCTGCCACCACCGGCAGCGGCTGCGGATCGCGGTGGCGGACCGGCACCCCGGCGTACCGGCGCTGCCCCGGCGGGAGGCGGCCCCGGATCCGCGGCAGCCGCTGGCTGTACGCGGTCGCGGGCTGGCCATGGTGACCCGGTCGGTCGCCAACTGGGGCGTACTGCCCGGCGCCGATGGCAAGATCGTCTGGGCCAGCCTGGCCGCCACTCCGGCATCCCGGCTGCGCCTGCCCAGCCTGGCCACCATCCCCGGGGCCAGTTACTCCGCCTGACCGGCGAACCGGGCGGCCCGAGACACCGGCGAGGTACCGGCGACACCACATCGCCGCGCGGCACCCGCCACATCGCCGCGCGGCACCGGCCGGGCGCCGGGGACGGGTCTGCCGGATCGGCGGGGGTCAGCGCAGTTCGCCGGTGCCGTGGAAGTGGTCGAAGATGACCTGGTCGACCGGAGAGACCCGGTGCCGGTCGGCATAGCCCAACCAGACGATCTCGGCGATCTCGTTGGCCGGTCGCAGCACGCCCCGGTAGTCCGCCGCGTAGCAGGTCATCCGGACGACCGTACCGGCCGGATGACCGTGTGCCGGCGCCTCGAAGACGCCGGCCGGCGTGGCCGTGCCGGAGAGGACGGCGACGCTGAGCTCCTCCTCGATCTCCCGTACCAGGGCTTCGAGGTCCGTCTCGCCGGGCTCCCGCTTGCCGCCCGGGAGGTAGTAGACGTCCTTGCCGTGCGAGCGGGAGCTGAGGATCCGGCCCTCTTCCAGCCGGATCCAGGCGATCTTGTCGATCATCGTCACCCGGCCGATGCTCCCAGGCGCGCCGGCCGGACCCCCGGCAGGGTGCGCCGCCCGGCCGGTTCCGCCGCCGCTCAGGCGATCACCACGGGCTCCCGCCAGAGCGGGCGTTCCGCCCGGTCGATGTCGTAGCGGACCGCCGCGATCCGGCGTACCGCCTCGGTCAGCTCGGCGGCGGGCAGCGTGAACGGCAGTCGGAGGAAACGTTCCAGGGTGCCGTCGAGGCCGAACCGGGGACCGGGCGCGAGCCGTACCCCGACCTCCTCGGCCGCCCGGGCGAGCGCGCTGGCGATCGGCCCGTCCAGCTCCGCCCAGAGCGTCACCCCGCCGGCCGGAGTCCGCACCCGCCAGTTGGGCAGCTCCGCCCGGATCGCGGCCAGCAGGGCGTCACGCTGGGCGGTCAACTGCGCCCGGCGGGCCGCCACGATCGTCTCGGCGTCGGCGAGCAGCCGCACCGCGACCAGTTGGTCCAGTACCGGACCGGCCATGTCCACCCCGACCCGGGCCGCCGCCAGCCGCTGCACCTGGGGTGCCGAGGCACGGATCCAGCCGATCCGCAGGCCGCCCCAGTACGGCTTGCTCATCCCGCCGATGGTGACGACCCGGGAGTGCCGGTCGAAGACGGCGGTCGGCGGGGGCACCTCGACGCCGTCCAGCGCGAGGTCCACAAAGGACTCGTCGACCACCAGGTCGGTACCGCTGGCGTGCGCGGTCGCCACCACCCGCTCGCGCAACTCGGCCGGCATCAGGTGACCGGTGGGATTCTGGAACTCGGGGATCAGGTAGGCGAGCCGGGGCCGGGTCTGCCGGAAGCTGCCCAGCAGCAGGTCTGCGTCCCAGCCCGTACCCTCGGTGGCCAGGCCGTGGGTGGCGATCCGGGCGCGGCGGGCGGCGAGCGCGGCGAGCGCGTTGGGATAGGTCGGCGACTCCACGAGTACGCTGCCGCCGGTCGGCAGCGCGAGCCGGAGCACCAGGTCCAGGGCGTGCTGCACCCCGTTGGTCACCATGATCTGCTCGGGACTCGTGGCCAGACCACGCTCGGTGTACGACCGGGCCACCGCCGCGCGCAGCTCGACGATCCCGGTCGGGTGGTAGCCGGCACCGCCGAGATAGCGCGGCAGGTCCTCCGCGGCGCCCCGGGCGGCCGAGGCGAGTTCCGCCGGGGCGGCCAGCGCGGCGCAGCCGAGGTCGATCATGTCCAGGTCGTCCTGCGGGGTCCAGAGTCCCGAACTGGCCACCCGGTGCCCGCCCGGCAGGGTGGTCCAACTGCCGGCGCCCCGGCGGCTGTTCAGGTGCCCGCTCTCCCGCAGTTCCCGGTAGGCGGCGGTGACGGTGGTCCGGCTAACCCGCAGCGCCTCGGCCAGTTCGCGCTCGGCCGGCAGTCGCACGCCCAGCGGCAGCCGGCCGTCCGCGAGCAGCCCGCGCACCGCGCCGGCCAGGGCGACGTAGTCGGGGCTGCGGCGGCGGCCCGGCAGTGCGTGCCACTGCCCGAGCATCCGGCCGAGCTGTACGCCTCGAACGAGGCTGGTCATAGCCACTTCACCTCGATTGGCCCTTCATGGCGACTGGATTGGCCCTCAGAGTGGCATGCATGGCAAAAATTGGCAACCGTGGCGACCGGCTCGCCCGGCGTCTCGGACAGCTCTACGTCGGCCTGACGCTCTACGGCGTCAGCATGGCGCTGATGGTCGAGGCGTCCCTCGGGCTCGACCCCTGGGACGTCTTCCACCAGGGGCTGTCCGAACTCACCGGAGCCTCCATCGGCACCGTGACCATCGCCGTCGGCGCCCTGGTACTGCTGCTGTGGATCCCGCTGCGGCAGCGTCCCGGCCTCGGCACGGTGAGCAACATCGTCGTCATCGGGCTCGCCGTCGACCTCGCACTGGCCCTGCTGCCCACCGTCGAGGCACTGCCGACCCGGTTCGGCTTGCTGGTCGCCGGCATCGTGCTCAACGGGATGGCGACCGGCCTGTACATCGGTGCCCGCCTCGGCCCCGGCCCACGCGACGGGCTGATGACCGGGTACGTCGCCCGCCGGCCGCACCGGTCGCTCCGGCTGGTCCGCACGGTCATCGAGCTGACCGTACTGGCGATCGGGTTCGCCCTCGGCGGCCAGGTCGGGATCGGCACGGTGGCGTACGCCCTCGCCATCGGCCCGCTGGTGCACGCCTTCATCCCGATGTTCACCGTGCCGCCGGTGTCGCGGCCCGACCCCGGCGATCTACCCCGACCGGTCGCCGAGGCCGGTACCGGCTGACCCGCGACACAGTCGTTCCGCCGCCCGGGGAGGCAGGTACCGGCGGAGCGCGGCGCACGGTCGGAAAAAGATCGTCGATCTGTACCGGATCATCCCTCGTGGAACGAGGGTCGCCCCGGTTCGGCGGAATGAACCGGTGCACAACGGTTCCGTCGGATGGCGCGGCACGGCATCATTTCTCCCATGGGGGATGAGGGATGGCGTTGGTCCGACGCATGGATCTTCGTATCGCTGATCATCGCCGGCGGTGCCGGCCGGCACCGCCGGTCGAGCAGCACCCGCCGGCCGGAGGGTGTCCGGCTCGCCGACGTGCTCTCCACCGCTGACCATCTCAACCGGGCGCTTCCGGCCCGCCACGAGATCGAGGCCGCGGTGCGCCGCCTGGTGGGCGCCGGGCTGATCACCGTCTCGGACGGCTGGTTCCGGGTCACCTCCGCTGGTGAGCACCTGTGGCGTACCCGGCCGCACGGTGGCCTCGCCACCACGGTCGAGACGGTGCACGGCGTGCTGACCCGCCGGCACTCCCCTGGCAGCCACGACTGGGAACTCGCCGAGGACGAGCACGCCGCGGCGGTGCAGGAGTACGCCGCCCGGTTCACCCTGCCGATGCCGCGCCGCTCACCGGAGAACGGCGGGTAGTCCACCGAGCCGGCGTCCGGGCAAGCCCGGCCTGCCGTCCGCACACTGCGGCGGTTCCGACCCTCTCTCCCGCCCTCGCGCCCCGGGGCAGCCGGGCGACCGGACGCGCGCCCAGAAGGCGTGCGGGAGCCCGTGCGGGAGGGTGGCTACCGCAGGGGGAGGAGCGCCGCCGTACCACCCCGGCGGTAGCGCGACGCTCGCCCCGGCGCTCCCCGGTAGCCGGGTCGGCCCGTGGGCGCAGTCCACATTGCCGTCCCCCGACGGACGACTTCCCGGTACGCCGGTGGCGATGATCTGGGCGGCAACCGTCCCGACCGGAAGGACCGACAGATGTCGCCATACGTACGTCACATCACCCCGATCCCGCCCGAGCGGGCCGACGGCATCGTGGCCGAGGTCTACGCACAGGTCAACGCCGAGTTCAGCAGTATCGGCCCGGCGGTCCGGATGGCGTCGCCCGCCCCGGAGATCATGGCGGCCGGCTGGGCCCTGATGCGCGAGTCCCAGCTCACCGGAGTGGCGCCGCTGGTCGACAAGGCACTGGTGGCGCTCGGAGTCGCACAGGTCAACGGGTGCGGCTACGACGAGGTCGCCCACCTCGGCATCCTGCGCGCGCTGGGCCGCCCGGACCTGGCCGACTCGGCCGAGCGGGGCGAACCGGTCGGGGATCCGGCGGCCGCCGCGCTGCTGGACTGGAGCCGGTCGACCGGCACCGCCGGCAGCCTGCTCCCGCCTCCGGCCGGGCCGGTGGCCGAGTACGTCGGCACCGCGCTGTTCAACCACTTCATCCAGCGGATGGCCCTCGCGCTGCTCCCACCCGACCTGCGTCCCGGCACCCTCGACCCGGCCGACGAACCACCCTTCGAGGACGCCCCGGTGCTCCGGGAACTCCGCTCCGACGCCGCCACCGGGACGAGCCTGGCCCTGCTCGCCGGCCTCCCGACGGCCACGCCTCCGGCCTGGGCGGCCGGCGCACCGGTCGGGCAGGCGTACGCCGCGCTGGCCGCCACCTGCGAGCAGGGCGGCGGCCTGCTCACCCCGGCGGCCCGGGCGGTGGTGACCGGGGCGATCGACCGGCACCACGGGCGCCGGCCCGCCGGCACCGACTGGCTCGCCGAGGCGCTGTCCACACTAGACGGCGCCGAGCGGGCCGGTGCCCGGGTGGCGATCCTCGCCGGGCTGGCCCCGGGTGCCCTCACCGACGAGCACGTGGCGCAGTGGCGGGCGACGGATCCGAGGCTCTCCGACCACTGCACGGTCTACCTGCTCGGCTACGGCGCGATGCGGGCGGTCGGCCAGATCGAGGCCGGGCTGGCCGCCGCCCTCCGGGCCAGCCGGGCCACCGCCTGACCTCGGGACGACGGGCCGGCTGCCGATCGACCCAGCGGCCGGCCCTCGCACCCGACTCGGACGGCAGCGACGTCACCGACGAGCGGGCAGGTGTAGCCGCCGCCGGTCGAGACGACCGGCTCGGTCCGGCATCCAGCGGTCCACCGACAGGGGCGGGGCAGCGGAACGGGCGCGGGGTCAGCGGACCGGATGCCCGGCGCCGCGCAGCGCGTCCTTGACCTCGCCGACGCTCAGCTCGCCGAAGTGGAAGACGCTGGCCGCGAGGACCGCGTCGGCGCCGGCCGCCACCGCCGGCGGGAAGTGCGCGACCGCGCCGGCCCCGCCACTGGCCACCACCGGTACGTCCACCACCCGCCGCACCGCGCCGATCAGCTCCAGGTCGAATCCGGCCTTGGTGCCGTCCGCGTCCATCGAGTTGAGCAGGATCTCCCCGGCGCCCAGCTCGGCGGCCCGGGCAGCCCAGCCGACCGCGTCGATCCCGGTGCCACGCCGGCCGCCGTGGGTGGTCACCTCGAATCCGCTCTCGGTGCTGGTGCCGGCGGGGGTGCGCCGCACGTCCAGCGAGAGCACCAGCACCTGCCGCCCGAACCGCTCGGCGATCTCGGCGATCAACTCCGGCCGGGCGATCGCGGCGGTGTTCACCCCGACCTTGTCCGCACCGGCCCGGAGCAGTACGTCGACGTCGGCGACCCGGCGTACGCCGCCGCCGACGGTGAGCGGGATGAAGACCGTCTCGGCGGTCCGGCGTACCACGTCGAGCATGGTGCCCCGGTCGTCGGAGGAGGCGGTGACGTCGAGGAAGGTCAGCTCGTCGGCGCCCGCCTCGTCGTACGCCGCGGCCAACTCGACCGGGTCGCCCGCGTCCCGCAGGTCGACGAAGTTGACCCCCTTGACGACCCGCCCCGCGTCCACGTCGAGACAGGGGATCACCCGTACCGCCACCGTCATGGCCCGAGCCTAACCGTCGCCGCCACGCACGCCGTCACGCCTGCGCCAGCACGGCGAGGGCCTCGGCCACGGTGAACGCCCCGGCGTAGAGCGCCTTGCCGGCGATCACGCCCTCCACCCCGATCGGTTCCAGCGTGGCGAGCGCCCGGAGGTCGTCCAGGGTCGAGACGCCGCCGGAGGCGATCACCGGGGCATCGGTACGGGCGCAGACCTCGCGCAGCAGGTCGAGGTTGGGCCCGCGCATCGTGCCGTCCTTGGTGATGTCGGTCACCACGTACCGCGCCGCGCCCGCCTTGTCGAGCCGCTCCAGCACCTCGAACAGGTCGCCGCCGTCCCGGGTCCAGCCCCGGGCCGACAGGGTACGGCCGCGCACGTCCAGCCCGATCGCCACCCGGTCGCCGTACTCGCCGACGACCCGGTCGCACCACTGCGGGTCCTCCAGGGCGGCGGTGCCGATGTTGACCCGGGCCGCCCCGGTGGCCAGCGCCGCCCGCAGCGACCCGTCGTCCCGGATCCCGCCGGAGAGTTCCACCGAGACGTCGAGCCGGCCGACCACCTCGGCCAGCAGTTCGGCGTTCGAGCCCCGGCCGAACGCGGCGTCGAGGTCGACCAGGTGGATCCAGTCGGCGCCGTCGCGCTGCCAGGCCAGGGCCGCCTCCAGCGGCTCGCCGTAGCTGGTCTCACTGCCGGCGGCGCCCTGGACCAGGCGGACCGCCTGGCCGTTCGCGACGTCGACGGCGGGAAGCAGGGTCAGGCTCAACGTGCTCTCCTCGGTTGGCGAAAGAGTGGTGGTCGACTGGCCGACGGGTCGGCGGGAAACGCGGCGGGCCGGGGCCGGGCCGTCCGGCCGGTACGGCGATCGACGGGTCGGAGGCATCTGCCCGGGGCTCAGGTCCGGCGGCCCAGCGCGATCACCACCACCGCCGGCAGCACCAGTAGCAGCAGCGCGATCAGGCCGAGCCGCAAGGCCAGGTCGTCGACGAGCAGCCAGATGCCGATCACCGCCGCCACCGAGAGTACGACCACTCCGGCCCGCTCGCCCCGGCTGCGCCGCGCGAACAACCGCCCGGTACGCCGGTCCGGCAGTCGCGGGGCGAGCCGGCGCAGCAGGGCACGCCGGCGCTGGCGGCGGGCCACCTTCCGGGCCCGGGCGGCCCGTTCCCGTTCCGCCTCGGCCAGCCGGACCGCGCGGCGCCGGGCCCGTTCCTTGCTCACCGGGCGACACCTGACCCGGCACGGTCCACCGGGACGCCCCCGGTCCGGGGCGCGGTCACAGCGTGGCCAGCCAGTTGCGCAGCAGGAGCCGGCCGGCCTCGGCGGACTTCTCCGGATGGAACTGGGCGGCCGACAGCGGCCCGCGCTCCACCGCCGCCACGAACCGTCCACCGTGCTCGGCGGTGGTCGGCAGCGCACCGGCGGCGGCCAGTCCGGCCGCGTCGGTCGGGGCGTAGGAGTGCACGAAGTAGAACCGGGCGTCGGCCGGCAGGCCGGCGAAGAGCCGGGACCCGGGCGGCGGTGCGACGGTGTTCCAGCCCATGTGCGGCACCCGCTGGGCGGCCAGCCCGGTCACCCCGCCGGGCAGCAGGCCGAGCCCCAAGGTGGCGACGCCGTGCTCCTCGCCGTACTCGAAGAGGATCTGCATGCCGACGCAGATGCCCAGCACCGGGCGGCCCGCGGCGACCCGCTCGGCGATCACCGGACCGGCCCGCAGCGCGTCGATCCCGGCCATGCAGGCGGCGAAGGCGCCGACGCCGGGCACCACCAGACCGTCGGCGGTGGCCGCCGCGTCGAGGTCGTCGGTGACCGTCACCTCGGCGCCGGCCCGGGCCACCGCACGCTGCGCGGAGCGCAGGTTGCCCGAGCCGTAGTCGAGCACCACCACCCGGGGCGGCGCCGACCGGTCGGCGGTCATCCGCCCTCTCCGGGTACGAGCCAGAGCACGCCACCGGCGGTGGCGAGCACGGCCAGCAGGCCGACGATCCAGAGCACCCGCTGCGGGGCACCCTGCCGGTGCAGCGACCAGGCACCACCGATCAGCACACCGCCCAGCGCGAAGAGCACCACCGGCAGGACGGTGTCCATCAGAGCAGCCCCTTGGTGCTCGGCACCGCTCCGGCCGAGCGCGGGTCGACCGCGACCGCCTCGCGCAACGCCCGAGCCACCGCCTTGAACTGCCCCTCCACCACGTGGTGCGCGTCCGGGTGCCCGCCCGGTCGGGCGGCCCGGAGCACCGAGACGTGCAGGGTGAGCCGGGCGGACTGGCCGAAGGACTCCCAGATGTGCCGGGTCATGCTGGTCGGATAGACCGGCCCGATGTACGGGGCGAGCGCCGGCTCGTCGTGCACCACGTAGGGCCGGCCGGAGAGGTCGACGGCGGCCCGCACCAGCACCTCGTCCATCGGGATGGTGGCCGAACCGTACCGCCGAATGCCGATCTTGTCGCCGAGTGCCTGGGCGAAGGCGGTGCCGAGGGCCAGCGAGGTGTCCTCGATGGTGTGGTGGGCGTCGATCTCCAGATCGCCGACCGTGTGCACGGTCAGGTCGAAACCGCCGTGCCGGGCGATCTGGTGGAGCATGTGGTCGTAGAAACCGACCCCGGTGGTGATGTCGGCCTGTCCGGAGCCGTCGAGATCCAACTCGACCAGCACCTTGGTCTCGGCCGTGGTCCGCTCGACCCGGGCGGTTCTGCTCACGGTAGGACCTTTCGCTGTCCGGGGCGGCCGACCGGTTGTCCGGGTCGGCCGACCTGCTGATCGGTAACGCATCACGCCGTCCCGGAGTCGGTCGGCGCCGGGCCGGTGGCCGCCGATGGCGCGTCGGAACCGGCCGGGGCGGAGTCGGAGCCGGTCCGCACCGATTCTATGGCGGCGAGGAAGGCGTCGGTCTCCTGCGGCATGCCGGCGGTGACCCGGAGCCAGCCGGGCAGCCCGACGTCGCGGACCAGCACGCCGTGGTCGAGCAGGGCCCGCCAGGCCACCCGCTGGTCGCCGCCGACCTCGAAGAGCACGAAGTTGGCGTCGCTGTCGGCGACCGCCCGGCCGCGCGACCGCAGGCCGGCCACGATCCGGTCCCGCTGCTCCTTGATCACCTCGACGGTGCCGAGCAGCAGGTCCCGGTGTGCCAGCGCCGCCCGGGCGGCGGCCTGGGTGAGCGCCGACAGATGGTAGGGCAGCCGGACGAGCTGCACCGCGTCCACCACCGCCGGATCGGCGGCGAGGTAGCCGAGCCGCCCGCCGGCGAAGCCGAACGCCTTGCTCATGGTCCGGGTCACCACCAGCCGGGGGTGGCCGGGCAGCAGGGCCAGCGCGGTCGGGGTGCCGGGGCGGGCGAACTCGGCGTACGCCTCGTCCACCACCACCATCCCGGGCGCCTCGGCCAGCACCGCGTCCAGCACCGCCGGGTCCAGCGCCGTGCCGGTCGGGTTGTTCGGCGAACAGAGGAAGACCAGGTCCGGCCGGTGCCGGCGGACCTGCGCCACGGCGTCGGCGGCGGTCAGCCCGAAATCGGCACCCCGGTTGCCGTCCCGCCAGGTCGTGCCGGTGCCGGTGGCGAGCAGCGGATGCATCGAGTACGCCGGGGTGAAGCCGAGCGCCGTCCGCCCCGGCCCGCCGAAGACCTGGAACAGTTGCTGCTGGACCTCGTTGGAGCCGTTCGCCGCCCAGACGTGGGCGGTGCCCAGCCCGTGCCCGAGATAGTCGGCGAGGTCGGCCCGGAGCGCCACCGCGTCCCGGTCGGGATAGCGGTTCAGGTCCCGCAGCTCGGCCGCGACCGCCTTGCCGATCGCCTCCACCACCGGCTCCGGCAGCGGGTAGGAGTTCTCGTTGGTGTTCAGCCGCACCGGCACGTCGAGCTGCGGCGCCCCGTACGGGCTGCGCCCGCGCAGATCGTCCCGGATCGGCAGGTCGGAAAGCGAGGTCACGTCGCCGTCCCGTCGGTGCGCTCCGGGAACCGGACCCGGACCGCCTCGCCGTGCGCGGGCAGGTCCTCCACGCCCGCCAGCGCCACCACGTGCCGGGCGGCGTCCCGGAGCGCCGCCTCGTCGTATTCCACGATGTGGATGCCGCGCAGGAAGGACTGCACCGAGAGTCCCGAGGAGTGCCGGGCGCAGCCGCCGGTCGGCAGCACGTGGTTGGAGCCGGCGCAGTAGTCGCCGAGCGACACCGGCGCGTACGGGCCGACGAAGATCGCCCCGGCGTTGCGTACCCGCATCGCCCAGGCGCGGGCGTCCCGAGTCTGGATCTCCAGGTGCTCGGCGGCGTAGAGGTCGACCACCCGCAGCCCCGCCGCCAGGTCGTCGACCAGCACCGCCCCGCTCTGCCGCCCGCCGAGCGCGGTGCCGATCCGATCGGCGTGCTTGGCCTGGGGCACCTGTCGGCGCAGCTCCCGGTCGACCGCCTCGACCAGCGCCACCGACGGCGTGACCAGCACGCTCGCGGCAAGTGGATCGTGCTCGGCCTGGCTGATCAGATCGGCCGCCACGTGCACCGGGTCGGCGGTCTCGTCGGCGAGTACGGCGATCTCGGTCGGGCCGGCCTCGGCGTCGATCCCGACCACGCCACGGAGCAGCCGCTTGGCGGCGGTGACCCAGATGTTGCCCGGACCGGTGATCATGTCGACCGGCTCGCACCGGGTCTGCCCGTCGGCGTCCGTGTCCGACCCGTACGCCAGCATGGCGACCGCCTGGGCTCCGCCGACCGAGTACACCTCGTCGACGCCGAGCAGCGCGCACGCGGCCAGCACCCGAGCGTCGGGCAGGCCGCCGAACTCCTGCTGCGGCGGGCTCGCCACCACCAGCGAGCGGACGCCGGCCGCCTGGGCCGGCACCACGTTCATCACCACGGTCGAGGGATACATGGCGAGGCCGCCGGGGACGTAGAGCCCGACCCGGTCGACCGGGACCCAGCGCTCGGTGACGCTGCCGCCCGGGACCACCTCGGTGGTCACGTCGGCCCGCCGCTGGTCGGCGTGCACCCGGCGGGCCCGGTCGATCACCTCGACCAGCGCGGCCCGGACCTCCGGCTCCAGCGTCGACTCGGCCTCGGTGATCGCCTCGACCGGGACCCGGAACCGGTCCAGCCGCAGGCCGTCGAGCCGATGTGTGGCGTCCTGGATCGCCGGGAAACCATGCTCGCGGACCGCCTCCACGATCGGGCGGATCTTCTCCACCGCCACGGAGACGTCAAGCTGGGCACGGGGCAGCAGGGCGCGCGGGTCGCGCCAACCACCGCGCAGGTCGATCCGGTTCAACACCCTTGGCAGTCTATTCGGCACCCACCGACCGGTCCGCGTCCGCCCAGCCGGCGGGACGGTGACCCGGGCCACCCGACGAAACGGCCGAGACGGCGGAACGATCGGCCGGGCGGGGCGGTTCACCGCCGGTACCGACGGGCTAGGCTCGGCGGGTGGACGCGCGGCTGCCGGTGTTTCCGCTCGGGACGGTGCTCTTTCCCGGTCTGGTCCTGCCGTTGCACATTTTCGAGGCGCGCTATCTCGAGTTGATGCGGCACCTGCGCGGCCTGCCGGAGGGCATGCCCCGGGAGTTCGGCGTGGTGGCCATCCGCAGCGGCGGGCCGGCGTCGGTCTCCGCCGGCCCCGAGCCGGAGTCCCGCAGCGCCGAGTCGGAGCCGCGGTCGGGCCAGCCGGAGCTGACCGACCGGCGCCCGGACGGTCCGCCGGTCACCCTGCACGAGGTCGGCTGCACCGCCGAACTCCGGCAGGTGACCGAGCTACCGGACGGCCGGCTGGACGTGGTCACCGTCGGCCGCCGCCGGTTCCGGATCGCTCACGTGGAGGAGAGCTCCACCCCGTACCTGACCGCCGCGGTGGAGTGGCTGCCCGAGCCGGCCGGGCAGGAGCAGCTCGCCGACCTGCTGGCGCCCCGGGTGCTGGCGGTCTTCCGGCGCTACCTCACCCTGGTCCGGGACGACCCGGAGGAGATCTCCGAGCAGTTGCCGGACGACCCCACCGTGCTGTCGCACCTGGTGGCCGCGACCGCCGCGCTCACCCTCACCGACCGGCAGCGGCTGCTGGCGACGCCCGACACCGCCGGCCGGCTGAGCGCGGAACTCCGGCTGCTCAATCGCGAGGCGGCTCTGCTGCGTCAGGTACGGGCGGTGCCGGTGCCGCTGACGGAGCTGGCGGTACCGGCAAGTCCCAACTGAGCGGCCGGGGCGCCGGCTCGGCCTCGGGCCGCAGTCCCGGATACCGGGACCAGCCGGCCAGCAGGGTGTACATCACCGCGGCGCCGAACGCCGGCACCAGCAGGTCCCCGATGGTGGGGATAAACCCGAGCAGCAGGTCGTACTGCCCGCCGTGCAGGTCCGGCGGCTTGCTGAACGTCGCCCCGGGTGGGGCGCTGGCCAGCAGCCGCTCGTAGCCGGACAGGCCGATCTGCCGGCCGAGCTGCCAGGCCAGTACGGCGGCGCCGAGCATGCCGAGCACCACCACCAGCATCCCGACCGGGCCTCGGTGGCGGCGCAACACCAGCCACATCGCGATCGCGGCCAGCACGCCGAGACCGAACCCGAGCACGCTGAACCAGCCGTCGGCGGCGATGAACTCCTCCGGCTGCGGTGCGGCCAGCAGCGCGCCGTCCTCGGTCTGCACCACCGGCACACCCGGCGACACGGCCGACCAGACCAGGCCGAACGGTATTCCCAGCAGGATCAACACCAGCAGCGTCCCGACGTTGGCCGCCCCGCCCCGGAACAGGCGGCGGGCGCGGGGACCGGCGGCCGGCGGGGCGCCTCCGGGCGGGCCCGGCCAGGTGCCGTTCGGGGGGACCGGATCCGGCCCGGACCAGGCCAGCGGGTCCACGCCCGGCCCCACTGCGGCCGGCGAGCCCGGCGTACCCGGGCCGGGGCCGGTGGGCGTACCCGGCGCCACCCCGGCGGAGCCGCCGTACGGTGGGATCGGGGCTGCCGGAGGGGGTGCCGACGGTACGCCGGGACCCCCGTGGTCGCCGTCGCCGAGTGGGCCGTCGGAAGGGGAGGTTGCCGGACTCACGAGATGATCCTCTCAGGCCCGGCCACCCTCCGGAGGCCCGACCCGGAGTTGAGGTCCGCTCCGCTCTGAAGGGCGGAGATTCCCTCCACGCTGCGCGTGGACCGTGCGGCGTCTGGGTGGGTTACCGCTTCGCCGCGCGGTGCCGGGACGAGTCCTGGTCTTACCCGCCGGAGCACTGGCCCGCAATCCGGTAGCCCGGCACCAACACGGCCGACGCTGCCCGACGCTGTCCCGGCCGACGCTGCCTGGATGCTGTCCCGGCCGACGCTGCCTGGATGCTGTCCCAGCCGACGCTGCCTGGTGCGGTCCCGGGCCGGGGGTCGTCGGCGCGGCCCGGCGCGGCTCAGCCCGCCACGGCGCTCGGCCCGAGCAGCGCCTTGAGGTCGGCCATCAGCGCGGTGGTCGGAGCGACCCGGAGCGGGCTGAGCCGCAGCAGGGTGGCCCGGGAGCCGTTGACGAGTTTGACGTGCACCTCGGCCGAGCCGGGATGGCTGGTCAGCACCTCGCGCAGCCGTTCCACCAGGGGCGGCGTGCAGCGGGACGGCGGCAGGGCCAGTACCACCGGCTTGACCTCGTCCGCCGCGGTGATCTCGGGCATCGACAGGTCCATCGCCATCAGCCGGGGCTGATCGTCGCGCCGGTCGACCCGGCCCTTGACCACCACGATCGCGTCCTCGGCGATGTACTGCCCGACCAGCTCGTAGGTGTTCGGGAAGAAGAGCACCTCGACCGCGCCGCCGAGATCCTCCAGGGTGGCCGAGGCCCAGGCCCGGCCCTGCTTGGTGATCCGGCGCTGCACCCCCGAGAGGATGCCGGCCAGGTTGACCACCTGCCCGTCGGCGACCCCGCCCTCCTCGGCGAGCGCCGCGATGGACATGTCGGCGGCGGCGGCGAGGACGTGCTCGACGCCGAAGAGCGGATGGTCGGAGACGTAGAGGCCCAGCATCTCGCGTTCGAAGGTGAGCAGGTCGGTCTTGTCCCACTCGCCGGTCGGGATCGGCGGGGTCACCACCATGCCGCCACCGGCGCCGCCGTCACCACCGCCGCCGAACGCGTCGCCGAAGAGGTCGTACTGGCCGACCGCCTCGTTGCGCTTGAGCGCGATGAACGAGTCGATCGCGTCGGTGTGCACGGCGAGCAGCCCCTTGCGGGTGTGCCCCAGCGAGTCGAACGCACCCGCCTTGATCAGCGATTCGACGGTCTTCTTGTTGCAGGCCACCGCGTCGACCTTGCGCAGATAGTCGTAGAAGTCGGTGAAATTGCCCTTCTCCTTGCGGGCCCGCCGGATCGACTCGACCACGTTCGCGCCGACGTTGCGGACGGCGGCCAGCCCGAACCGGATGTCCTGGCCGACCGCGGCGAACCGGGCGCTGGACTCGTTGACGTCCGGCGGCAGCACCTTGATGCCCATCCGCCGGCACTCGGCCAGATAGACCGCCGACTTGTCCTTGTCGTCGCCGACGGAGGTGAGCAGCGCGCTCATGTACTCCGCCGGATAGTTCGCCTTCAGGTAGGCGGTCCAGTAGGAGACCACCCCGTACGCGGCGCTGTGCGCCTTGTTGAAGGCGTAGTCGGAGAACGGGACCAGGATGTCCCAGAGCGTCTTGATCGCCGCGTCGCTGTAGCCGTTGTCCTTCATGCCGGCGGCGAACGGCGCGAACTCCTTGTCGAGGATCTCCTTCTTCTTCTTGCCCATCGCCCGGCGCAGCAGGTCGGCCTTGCCGAGCGAGTAGCCGGCCACCTTCTGCGCGATCGCCATGACCTGCTCCTGGTAGACGATCAGCCCGTAGGTGTCGCCCAGGATCTCTTCCAGGGACTCGGCGAGTTCGGGGTGGATCGGCACCACCGGCTTGCGGTTGTTCTTGCGGTCGGCGTACTCGTTGTGCGCGTTCGCACCCATCGGGCCGGGCCGGTAGAGCGCGCCGACCGCGGAGATGTCCTCGAAGTTGTCCGGCGCCATCGACCGCAGCAGCGCCCGCATCGGACCGCCGTCGAACTGGAACACCCCCAGGGTGTCGCCCCGGCCGAGCAGCGCGTACGTCGCCTTGTCGTCCAGCGGCAGGTCCTCCAGGACTAGGTCCTCGCCCCGGTTCTCCCGGATGGCCTCCAGCGCGTCGTCCATGATGGTCAGGTTGCGCAGGCCCAGGAAGTCCATCTTGAGCAGACCGATGGTCTCGCAGGCACCCATGTCCCACTGGGTGATGATCGAGCCGTCCTGCTCCCGCTTCTGGATCGGCAGCACGTCCACCAGCGGATCCCGGGACAGGATCACGCCGGCCGCGTGCACCCCCCACTGCCGCTTCAGCCCCTCCAGACCCTTGGCGGTGTCGACGACCTTGCGTACCTCGCCGTCACCGTCGTAGAGCTGCCGGAACTCGGCAGCCTCCTGGTAGCGCGGGTGGCTCGGGTCGAAGATGCCGCCGAGCGGGATGTCCTTGCCCATCACCGCCGGGGGCATCGCTTTGGTGATCCGGTCACCCATCGCGAACGGATAACCGAGGACCCGGGCCGCGTCCTTGATCGCCGCCTTGGCCTTGATCGTGCCGTACGTGATGATCTGCGCGACCCGCTCCTCGCCGTACTTCTCCGTGGCGTAACGGATCATGTCGCCGCGCCTACGCTCGTCGAAGTCCATGTCGATGTCGGGCATCGACACGCGATCCGGGTTGAGGAACCGCTCGAAGAGCAGGCCGTGCGCCATCGGGTCCAGCTCGGTGATGCCGAGCGCGTACGCGATCAGCGCACCCGCCGCCGAACCACGCCCCGGCCCGACCCGGATCCCCTCCCGCTTCGCGTACGCGACCAGGTCGGCGACGACCAGGAAGTAACCCGGGAAGCCCATCTTGAGGATGACGTCGAGCTCGTACTCGGCCTGCCGGCGCCGGTCCTCCGGCACCCCGCCCGGGAACCGCCGCTCCAGCCCGCGCATCACCTCCTTGCGCAGGAAGGTCTCCTCGGTCTCCCCCGCCGGCACCGGGAACTGCGGCATCAGGTTGCGCGGCGCGAACAGCTCGGAGTAGTCGCCGATCCGCTCCGCGATCTCCAACGTGCTGTCGCAGGCCCCCGGCACCTCCGAGTCCCACAGCGCGCGCATCTCGGCCGGCGACTTCAGGTAGAAGTCCCGGGCGTCGAACTTGAACCGCTTCGGGTCGGCCAGCGTCGAGCCGGACTGCACGCAGAGCAGCACCTCGTGCGCGTCCGCGTCCTTCTCGTACGTGTAGTGCAGGTCGTTGGTGGCCACCGGCTTCAGGTTGAGCTTCTTGCCCAGCCGGATCAGGTCCTGGCGGATCCGGGTCTCGATGTCGAGCCCGTGGTCCATCACCTCCAGGTAGTAGTTCTCCGCCCCGAAGATGTCCCGGAACTCCGCCGCCGACTCGCACGCCTTGTCGAAGTTCCCGATCCGCAGCCAGGTCTGCACCTCACCCGACGGGCAGCCGGTGGTGGCGATGATCCCCTTGCCGTACTGGTGCAGCAGCTCCCGGTCGGCCCGCGGCTTGAAGTAGTAACCCTCCAGGCTGGCCCGGGACTGCAACCGGAACAGGTTGCGCAGCCCGTCGGCGTCCCCCGCCAGCATGGTCATGTGGGTGTACGCGCCACCGCCGGAGACGTCGTTCTCGCCACCGTCCGCCCACCGAACCCGGGTCCGCTCCCGCCGGTCGGTCCCCGGCGTCAGGTACATCTCGCTGCCGATGATCGGCTTCACTCCGGCGGCCGTGGCCTGCTTGTGGAAGTCGTACGCGCCGAAGAGGTTGCCGTGGTCGGTCATGGCCAGCGCCGGCATGCCCAGCCGGTCGGTCTCGGCGAACAACTCCTTGAGCCGGGCGGCCCCGTCGAGCATCGAATACTCGGTGTGCACATGCAGGTGCACGAACGAGTCAGACACCCAGGGCCCCCTTCCCTCACGCGGCCGCCGGCCGGCCCGCCGACGAATGGTCGACGGCGGCTGCCGGTCACCCAGCGACGCATCCCCCACACGGCACCACGCAGCGCCTGGCGAGCGCAGGCCGGACGGCACGATCCGTGCCCCGACGGCAGGGCGCGTACCCCGACGCGCGACCGCCGGCCCCCGAGCCTAGTCCCCGGGCCGCGCGGTCTCCAGGCTTGACACCCGTCCGGGCGAGCTGTCCCACATTCCGTCTCCGGGCCGGTCCTCCGACCGGTTCGTCCCGGCCAGACCGGCGACCGGACCACATCCGGACGGCACGGTGCCGGGTCAGCGGGCGAACGGCTCCAGCATCATCGACGCCGCCTGGAGCCAGGCGTCCCGGGTCTCCTGCGCCAGGTGGGCGTACTCGATCGACGAGCCGGTCTCCAGCGCCGGGTCGTACGGCACCACCGCCACCGCACGGGTCCGGGTGGCGAAGTGCCGCAACAGGTCGTCGAGCAGCGGAGACCGGCCCGGGGTCGGGCAGGAGAGCAGGGTGACCGCGTTGTCCGCCAGCTCGCTCATCCCGATGTCGTGCAGCAGGTCGAGCATCCAGTCGGCGGTGAACGCGGCGTCCTCCCGGGGCACCGTGGTGACCACCAGCTGGTCGGCGGCGCGCAGCACCGTCTGCCAGTTGGAGCTCTCCACGTTGTTGCCGGTGTCCACGCAGATCACGTCGTGGGTGCGGCGGAGCAGCTCCAGCACCCGCCGGACGGTGTGCTGGTCGAGGCGCTGGGCGAACCGGGGGCTCTCCTCGCCGGCCAGCACGTCGTACGAGCCGTCGGAGGCGTGCCGGAGATAGTCGTCGAGCCGGTCGATCAGCTGGTTGCTCGGCAGCGCCTCGATCTGGATCAGGTCGGCGACCAGGTGCCGGATCGTCCGGGCGTGCCGGGCGCTGCCGGCCCGCAGGCCGAGGGTGCCGCGCAGTTCGTTGTCGTCCCAGGCCAGTACGCCACGGCCGCGTACGCTGCCCACCGTCGCGGCGGCCAGCACCGTCGCCGTGGTCTTGTGCACCCCGCCCTTCGGGTTGGCGAAGGCGACCACCCGGGGTGAGCCGAGTTCGCGGCGGAGCACGTTGCGGGCGCGTTCCACCTCGGGGTCGGCCGACCGCTGTTGCCGGCTCGGATAGGGATCGACGCTGGCCCGGCGGGCCACCGGGGCGTACCCGACGTCCGCCGCCGGATACCCGGCGGCCGGCGGATGCGCCGGTGCCGGGCCGGCCGGCGGGGCCATGGGCGGAGCGGCCGGCGGCGCCAGCGAGGTACGCGGCGCCGGCAGCGACCGACCGGTGGCGGGGGGCGGCACCGCCCGCTGCGGCAGGGCCGGCGCGGCCCCCGGGTCGGGGCGGCGGGCCGGGGTCGGCGGGCCGGGCAGGGCCGGACGCGGCGCCGGCACCACCGGCGGCGGAGGCTGGTAGCCGCTGCCGAGCGCCGCGTAGCGGGACTCGCCCGGATAGTCCGGGCCGGCCGGTTCGGGCCGGTAGGGCTCCATCGGCTCGGGCCGGTGGCCGGGGTCGGGCCGGTAGCCGAGGTCGGGCCGGTAGCCGCCGGACGGATGGTCGGGCTCCCGCCGGTCGGCGCCCGACCGGTAGTCCGGGCCGGGCCGGACGCCCGGCTCGGCGGGATGACCCGGGCCGGGCCGGTAACCGGAGTCGGCCGGTCGCCCGGCGCCGAAGCCGGGATCGGGCCGGTAGCCGTTCTCCAGCGCGGCGTAGCGGGACTCGCTCGGATGGCCGCCCGCGGCACCGCCGTATCCGGGCGCGGGCGGATATCCGGGCGCGGCGGGGTGGCCGGGAGTGGACGTCCGGGGCTCCGCCTCCGGCCTGCCGGGATAGCCGTTGCCGGCGAACCGGCCGGCGGCGTGGCCGCCCTCGACGGCCGGTTCGGACCCGGGTCGTTCGTCGAGAACCTGCTGCTCGTCGGTCCGGCCACCGTGCAGGGCCCGGTCGAGCAGCGCACGCCAACGCGGCGCTGATTCCGCCGGCCGGCCCCAGCCGGTCTCGGTGCCGTCCACGGCTCGCCCCTCCCAGCACCATCGGTCCCCGCCCTGACAGGCTACGAAGCAAACCCTATTCGGGCCACCTTAGGAGCGCATCCACCACCGTCGGCGTGCCCGCCGTCGCAGACGTCCATCCTGCAGTCCACTGTCATGCTCCACCGCTCTCCCCGGTGTTGGCCGGGTCGACCGGGGGTGCCTCGACCGGCGGCCGGTCCGACGGTATCTCGACCGGCGGTGAACCGGCCGTCGGGTTCGGCGGCGGGTCCAGGGTAGACGGCGGTTCGGTCGCACCGGGGCCGCCCGGGCCGGGGGTCACGACGACCGGCGGGGCGACGGGCGAATCGGCCGGCGGGCCGGCCGAGCTCGTCGGGACGGCCGGGTCCGGCTCACGTCCGGTATCCGGCCCGTCGGTACCGTCACCGTCGATCACCGGCAGGCTCACGTCGGCCGGCGGACGCGCCACATCCTTCTGCTCGGGCAGCGGCGGTGTGAAGACGGTACGGTCCAGCCGCTGCACCTCCGGCGCCGGGTCCACCGCGCGGACCTCGGGTCGGGCGGCGATCCGCTCCAGTGTGGCCGGTTCGCCCCGCACCACGGCGGCGTAGACGCACGAGCACCGGGCCCGGTAGGCGGTGGCCTCCTCGTCGGCGACCCGGGCACCGCTGGCGTAGAACCGGCGCAGCTCCTGCTCCTGCGGCCCGTCGCCGGTGACCCCGGCGGCCCGCTCCTGGTAGTCCCGGGCCTCCCGGTCCTTGCGCGCCGCGACCTCCGACATCCCGGCGACCACGTCGTCCGGGAGGCGCAGGGCCGGGATGCGCACGATCTCGGTCTGGGTGCCGGGGCGCCACAGCCGGGCGAAGACCTCCGAGACACCGATCCCGGTCAGCACCGGGGTCAGCCGGTCCGGTGCCAGGTAGGCCGACATGGTCACCAGGGCGTACGTCGGCTGCGCCGGGTCGGCCGCGCCGGCCGCGACCAGCGACCGCAGCTCCCCCCGGGTCGCCTCCAGGTAGCCGGGGATGGACTCGCCCTGCACCACCCCGACCCGGGTGACCTCGCCGACGGTCTGGTCGCCGGCCGGCCGTCGATCGGCCGCCCACACGGCGGTGACCAGTACGGCCGCCGAGCAGAGCAGCGCGACCGTGGCCAGCAGCCGCAGCCGCGGCCGGCCGTGCCCGAGCCGGGCCATGCCCCGGGCCAGGGGCGGCAACAGTCGGCTGTCCAACTGTCGCAACAGGTCGCCGAGGCGCACGGACGAACTCCCTCGTCGGGTGATCCCTGCCGGTCGGTCAGTCGCGCAGGATGCGGAGTGCAACTTCCAGGTCGTCAGGGTAGTCGCTGACGAACCGGACCTGCTCGGCCGTCCGGGGGTGCGCGAAGGCCAGCTCGCGGGCGTGCAGCCACTGCCGGGTGAGCCGGAGCCGGGCCGCCAGGGTGGGATCGGCACCGTATGTCAGATCACCGACACAGGGGTGCCGCAGGGTGGAGAGGTGTACCCGGATCTGGTGCGTACGCCCGGTCTCCAGCCGTACGTCGAGCAGGCTGGCCGCCGGAAACGCCTCCAGGGTGTCGTAGTGGGTGATGCTCGGCTTGCCGCCGGCCACCACCGCCCAGCGGTAGTCGTGGGTCGGGTGCCGGTCGATCGGCGCGTCGACCGTGCCGCGCAGCGGGTCCAGGTGTCCCTGCACCACCGCGTGGTAGCGCTTCTCCACCTCGCGGGCCTTGAACGCCCGTTTCAGCAGGCTGTACGCCTGCTCGCTCTTGGCCACCACCATCACGCCGGTGGTGCCGACGTCCAGCCGGTGCACGATGCCCTGCCGCTCGGCGGCGCCACTGGTCGCGATGGTGTGCCCGAGCGCGGCCAGCCCGCCGATCACCGTCGGCCCGGTCCACCCCGGGCTCGGATGCGCCGCCACCCCGACCGGCTTGTCGACCACCACGATGTCGTCGTCGGAGTAGACCACCCGCAGTCCGGGCACCGTCTCGGCGATGACGGTCGGCGCGGTGGGCGGCGCGGGCAGCACCACCTCCAGCCACGAGCCGGCCGAGACCCGGTCGGACTTGGGCCGGGCGGCACCGTCGACGAGGGCGTCACCGGCCTCGACCAGTGCCGCCGCCACCGTGCGGGAGAGGCCGAAGAGCCGGGACACCGCCTGGTCCAGCCGCATCCCGTCGAGTCCGTCGGGTACCGGCAGGGAGCGGCGGTCGCCAGCGGGCCGCATCGGACCCGCGTCGGAGATTGAGGTCACGACAGGTCCCGTCGCTCGGTTTCGGCCTCGGTCCGGCTCGCGGCCGGCGTGGAGGTCCGGCTGCCGTCCCGCCCGGGCCCGCTCGACGGCGTGCCTGAACCCGGGTCGGTGCGCTTCGGCCGGGAGCGCAGCCGGGTGCCGTCCCGCTGCCGGCCGCCCAGTTCCAGTAGCACCGCCAGGACGACGCCGCTGACCAGGGCACTGTCCGCCAGGTTGAAGATCGGCCAGACCTGCCCGTACGGGTCGAAGAGGCTGACCATGTCGACGACGTGCCCGACGAAGGGCCCGGGAGCCCGGAAGATCCGGTCGGTCAGGTTGCCGAGGGCGCCGCCGAGCACCAGACCGAGCGAGATCGCCCAGGGCAGCGAGCGCAGCCGGGCCGCCATCCAGCCGATCCAGCCGATCACCCCGGCGGTGACCAGTGGGAAGACCCAGGTGTGGTCGGAGGCGAGACTGAACGCCGCTCCGCTGTTGCGGGTCAGGGTCAGGTAGACCGCGCCGCCGAGCAGGCGTACCGGGTCCCGGTCGGTGAGGGCCGCCAGGGCGAGGTGCTTCGTGCCGAGATCGGCGAGCCAGGCCAGTACGGCGGTGGCCAGCAGTACCGTGACGGCCACCCGCCGGGTCCGCCTCGGGGCGGCGCGATCCAGCCCTGACCCGGCCGCCAGGGCCTCGGCGGCCGGCCCGTCGTTGTTGGTCGTCCGCTCGTCGTCGATGTTCAGCAGGAGTCCCTTTCCTCCATTCACCACCCGGTGGGGCTCACCGGCGCTCCTCCAACTGCTTGCACGAGACGCACAGCGTGGCGGAGGGGAACGCGGCGAGCCGCTCCACCGGGATCGGATTGCCGCACCGCTCGCACCAGCCGTAGCTACCCTCGTCAAGCCGCTCCAGGGCCCGCTCCACCTGGGTGATGCGTTCCAGGATGCTGTTGGCGAGGGAGATCTCCTGCTCCCGCTCGAACGTCTTGGTGCCGGTGTCGGCCTGGTCGTCCCCGGCCGAGTCGGTCAACCGGTCGCGCTGCAGCTCGGTGATCTCGCTCAGCGTCTGATCGTACTCGGCACGGAGTTCGTCCCGGCGGGCCGCCAGTGCGGCGCGGATCTTCTCGGTCTCCGCAGCGCTGCGCGACGTCTTCGGTGCCGACTTGCGGCCGGCGGTCCTGGTCTCTGCTGGCTTAGCCATCGTCGCTCCCTCGGCCGCGGACTCCGCGGCGATCGGCCGTGCCTGGACAGGAACCTCCGACGCTCCCGTGACGGTCCGGCGGGTCCTGCGCGGTGCGGTCGCTCCGGCGGGCGCGACCGGTGGGGTACTGCCGGCGACGGGGTCCACCGTCACCGGGTCCCGGGGGCGCCGGTCGCCGGTGCCGCGCGGCGGTGCGGGGCTGCCGGGCGGCATCGGGCGCGAGCGACGAACCGGACATTCCGGCTGTCTTGCCTCCGACCCTCGCCCGTCCGACCACGACGTCCCCCAATTGCAAAACGGGCGCGCGGCGGGACGCCGCGCACTCCGGAGGTTGGCAAGAATACGGAACGTACAGACGTCCGACAACATGCCGCACCGATGTTACCGATTTCAACCCGTAATAATCCGTAAACCGGGCAAAAGGAACAATAGCACTATTTGGTGCGGTCGTCGCCGTACTCCCCAAACCACCGGGCCAGCCGCCCGCGCCGGTTCACCGCCCGCAGCCGGCGCTCGACCTCGTCCCGGACCCGGGCGGTGGCCACGATCAACAGGCTGTCACCGACCTTCAGCCGGGTGTCCTGGCCGGGCACGAACCCGACGCCGTCCCGGGAGACCAGGGTGACCGAGGCACCCACCGGCAACCGCAGCTCGTCCAGGTGTACGCCGACCAGCCGGGAGCCCGGGGGGATCTCCAACTGCAACAGGTCCGCCTGCATCCGTTCCAGCGGAGCGGTCTCCACCCGCAGTTCGGTCAGCTCGGCCGGGGCGGCGATGCCCAGCCGGCGGGCCACCGGGCCGAGGGTGCCGGCCTGCACCAGCGTGAAGATCACCACCAGTACGAAGACGGTGTCGAAGAGCTGGGCGGCGCCGGGCAGCCCCTCGGAGAGCGGGATCGTGGCCAGCACGATCGGCACCGCGCCGCGCAACCCGGCCCAGGACAGGAACGCCTGTTCCCGTGGACGCACCCGGAATCCGGCCACGCTGACCACCACCGACAGCGGCCGGGCCAGGAAGGTCAGTGCCAGCCCGGCGACCACGGCGGGCAGCAGCGCGTCCTGCAGCCGGCCCGGCGCGCTGAGCAGGCCGAGCAGCACGAAGAGGCCGATCTGGGCCACCCAGGCCAGCCCGTCGGCGAAGCCGAGGATCGCCTGCCGGTGCGGCAACCGCGAGTTGCCCAGCACCACCCCGGCGACGTAGACCGCGATGAACCCGGAGGCGTGCGACACGGTGGCCACCCCGTACGCGAGCACGGTGAGACCGACCGCGGCGATCGGATAGAGCCCGGAGGACGGCAGGGCGGCCCGGCGCAGCGTCCACCGCCCGAGCATCCCCACCGCGAAGCCGAGTACGGCGCCGACGGCGAGCTCGTAGCAGACCAGCAGCACCTCGTACCACCAGACGTGGCCGGCCAGCGACGAGGTGGAGAGCAGCACCACCAGCAGTACCACCGGGGCGTCGTTCATCCCCGACTCGGCCTCCAGGGTGGCCACCAGCCGGTGTGGCAGCCGCAGCCAGCGCAGCGTGGCGAAGACCGCCGCCGCGTCGGTGGAGGAGAGCACCGCGCCGTAGAGCAGCGCGAGCCGCCAGTCCAGGCCGAGCAGGACGTGCACCACCACCCCGACCACCGCGATGCTGACCACCACCCCGACGGTGGCCAGCGTGACGGAGATGCCGAGTACCGGTCGCAGCGTGCTCCACCGGGCGGTCAGGCCACCCTCGGCGATGATCACGATCAGCGCGCAGAAGCCGAGCGCCCGGGTCAGCTCGGCGTCGTCGAACCGGATGCCGAGGCCGGACTCGCCGATCGCCACCCCGATGGCGAGATAGACCAGCAGGCTCGGCACGCCGAGCCGGGTCGAGAGCCGGACCGCGCCGACCGCGACGAGCAGCACCGCCGCGCCGATCAGCAGGGCGACGTCGAGCCGATCGGTCACGGCCGCCGCGCACGGGGCCGGGCGCGCGCTGAACCCTCGTCGACCTGGACCGCTCGGCGCATCCGCCCTGCCTCGCGGTCAGGGCGGACCGCGAGCGGAGGTGGCAGAGGGTTCACCGCACGGGCCCGTCGCGGAGCTGGCGCAACCGCGCGTCGACGTCGGGATCGGCCCCGTCGACCAGGAAAAGTTTGTCCCGGCTGGCCGCGCCGGTACGCAGGCTGACCGCCGCCGGCCGCAGCCGGAGCGCCTCGGCGAGCGCTCGCCGGGCCGCCTCGGTGGCCCGGCCGTCGGCCGCCGGCGGATGTACGGCGATCACCAGCGCGGGCCCGTACGGGCCGTCGAACCGACCGCCGACCCGGGCCCGGGACGCGCCGGGCTTGACCCGGACCGCGACGGTCAGCGCTGCGGTCTCGGTCACGGCGGGCACACCGGAACCATCCGCGCTCCCGGCACGCCGGAAGCCGCCGGCGCCCCGCCGTCAGCCCCGGCGCGCATCGGTGAGCAGGGCAGTGTCCGGCTCGCAGCGCCCACACGGGGTGAAGCCGAGCTCCACCGCCTCGCTCACCGGAAGCGGTTCGCTCTCCCGACCGGACAGGTGTGGACAGTCGGCAAGGTGGTAACGCGGGCGGCCGTCGACGACGTACACGTCGTCGAGCAGCGCGGCGACCAGCGCGGCGTCGGCCTCGGAGACCGGCTGGGGGGCCGGCTCGTCCGCCGGGACGTCGTCGTCCGGCTCGCCCTGCCCGACCGGACCGGCCGCGGGCCCCTCCGACGCGCCGGCCGGTTGCCGCCAGCCGGTGTCGTCGTTGTCGGCGCCGGGCCGGGTGGCCTGGGCGGGGACCGTGACCTCGACGGGCTCGGTCAGCACCGACCCGCTCTCGGGGAACGGATCGGCCCCGCCGTTGCCGCCGAGGCGGGGGTCGGTCGGTGCCATCCGGGTGCTGGTCGGTGGCCGGCGACGGCGGGGGTCGCCCGCCTCGCCGCCGCCCCGGGCGGTCAGCCCGTCGTCATCGGGCCCGTCCGTAGCGATGCCGCCCGCCGTGTCCCGCACCCCGGCCGCCTGTCGGGCGCCCACCACCAGTGCGACGGCGGCCAGCAGGCTGACCGCGATCGAGCTGATCAGCAGCCCACTCGACCCGCTGCCCAGGCCGAGCACCAGCAGCGCGACGGCGGCGAGGATGAGCACCAGACTGCCGACTATCACGGCTCACCCCCGACGCATCGGTTCCGGTTGTCGTACGGCGTTGGTCCCTGACGGGATCAGCGCCCGGTCTCGAGTGCGCCGGAGCGCCCGCTCCCGCCGTACGAGTTCGCCAGGCCGGCGGTGGCGAGGCCGGGGGTGCTGCCGCCGGACCGATTGCCGTCGGTCCGGGTCATCTCCACCTCCAGGCCCTGACCACGCCCGTCGAGGTCGCGCAACTGGCTCTCCAGGTATGCCTTGAGCCGGGTGCGGTACTCGCGCTCGAACTGCTTGAGCTCCTCGATGTGCTTCTGCAGCGCGGTGCGCTTGGCGTCCAGGCCGCCCATGGCCTCCTGGTGCCGCTGGCGGGCGTCCCGCTCCAGCGCGTCGGCCTTGGCCCGCGCCTCGCGGGTGACCTCCTCGGCCTTGGTCCGCGCCTCGGAGAGGAGCTGGTCCGCCTCGCGGCGCGCGTCGGAGACGTGGTCGTCCGCCGTGCGCTGCGCCATCATCAGCACCCGGAGAGCCTGCTGCTCCCCGTCGCCGCCGCCGACCGCCGGGCCGCCCTGGGCCCGGACCTGCTCCAGTTCGGCCTGCATCGCCCGGGCGGCCTGCTCGGCCTGGGCCTTGTCCCGCTGCACCCGGTCGAGCTGGGCCTTGACGTCGTTGAGCTCGGCAGCCAGGCGTGGGTCGGGGCCCGGGCCGGCTGGCGCGCCGCCACGGCCGCCGCGCTCCACCTGGGCGCGCAGTTCGTTGTTCTCTTCGATCAGGCGGGCGAGCTCGCGCTCGACCTCGTCCAGAAACGCGTCGACTTCCTCCTCGTCATACCCCCGCTTGCCGATAGGCGGCTTCTTGAAGGCGACGTTGTGCACGTCGGCCGGGGTCAGCGGCATCGAAACTCCTCGGGTCAGTTGCGGCCGCGCGGCACGCCGGTCACCAGGTTGTTCAACTGAAGATCAACGGCCTTAACACGAACTCCATCAGCACGAACAGGATAACCAGGAGCACAAGGGAGGCCAGGTCGATGCTCACGGTACCAATTCGCAATGGAGGGATCACACGCCTCAACGCCTTGAGAGGCGGATCAGTGACGCTCCACACCGACTCCATTCCTGCCGCCGCCCCCCGGCTCGGTTGCCAGCGACGACCGTACTGGAGGACGGCACTTAGGACAAACCGGGCCAAAAGCACCAGGAGGAAGACGTAGAGAATCAGGTAGAGGACCTGAAACAGGATGGGCAGAAACACGGCAGGCGGATCCCTCGGTCGGGCTAGCTCAGGCTGAAAAACCCACCCTCAGCGATCTTGGCCTTGTCCTCCGCGGTGACCTGGACGTTAGCCGGTGAGAGTAGGAACACCCGGTTGGTCACGCGCTCGATCGTACCGCGCAGACCGAACGCCAGACCGGCGGCGAAATCGACCAATCGGCGGGCATCGGCCTCGTCCATCTCGGTGAGGTTGATGATCACCGGAACGCCGTCCCGGAAGTGCTCGCCGATGGTGCGGCCCTCACGGTACGTGGTGACGTGCAGCGTCGTGATCTGGTAGCGCTGCTCCGGCTGCTCGGCCGGCACCGGCCGCTCACGCAACTGGGCCTGCGGGGCCAACGCGAGATTGTCCCGGGTCTGGTACGTCAGCGCGCTGGACGGCTCGGCGCTGCTCGGCCGGCTGATCGACCGTACGCTGGATCGCTCCGCGCGCTCAGTCCGCTCCGGACGGTCACCGTCGGCGCGGTCGTGCTCGACGGAACGGCCGACGTTGCGCTCGGCCAGCCGGGTCCGCTCACCGGCCCGGGGCCGGGGCGGTGGAGCCTCGTCCTGCTCCTCGTCCTCGTCGGCGAACTCGTCGGCGTACCGGCTCTGCCGGTAACGCGACTCGCGGTAGCCACTCTTCTCGTAGCCACCGTCGTCGTAGGCCCGCTCGTCGTCCTCCTCGACGAGGCCGAGCCAGACCCCCGCCTTGCGCAGTGCACCCATCCCGCGCCCCTCCGTCCGCCGTGCGACACACACCCCCCGTGCCGTGCCCCTGTCACGCGCGTGAACACTGCAGTGCCCACCGGCCCGAGACGGCAACCCCCGGCACGACCGTGAAACCGGTCTCACCCCGACCCCCGCCAGTGGGGATGTCGCCTCAAACAACACTGATGTAGTTTGGTGTCCGGTTGTCAGGCTACCGCAGCGTGCTACGCATTCCGAGCAACGCGCTGCCGATCCGCACATGTGTCGCGCCGTATGCGATCGCCGCCTCCAGGTCACCGCTCATCCCGGCCGACACCGCGACCGCTCCCGGATATTCGGCCCGCAGCGCGGCGGCGACCTCGGCCAACGTGGCGAAGGCGGGCTCCGGATCCGCTCCGAGCGGGGCGACCGCCATCACCCCGCCCAGGCGCAGCCGCTCCGACCCGGCCACCGCCGCGGCGACCGCGTCGACCCCCCGGTCCGGGTCGTTCCCCGCGACCAGTGCACCGCCCCGGTCCGCCGCACCGTCCAGGTTGACCTGGACCAGCACGTCCAGCGGCCGCTCCCGGTGCCGCCCCGCCGCGTCGGCGAGGGCGCCGGCCAGCCGTACGCTGTCCACCGAGTGCACCAGGTCGGCGTACCGGATCACGGAGCGGGCCTTGTTGCGCTGGAGCTGCCCGACGAAGTGCCAGCGCACCCGGGCACCGGTCGCCGCCACCTCGGCCGCCTTCGGCGCGGCCTCCTGGTCGCGGTTCTCCCCCACGTCGCGTACGCCCAGCTCGGCCAGGAGCGCCACGTCGGAGGCCGGATAGGTCTTGGTCACCGCGACCATGGTCACGTCGGCCGGATCCCGGCCGGCCGAGGCACAGGCGGCGTCGATCCGGGATCGTACCCGGGCCAGGTTGGCCGCGAGTTCTGCCCGGCGCGCGTCGTCCGGCGCCGGGAGGGGTGGTTCGGTCATCTGGCGGCTCAGGAACCGTTCTTGAGGAAGTCCGGCACGTCCACGTCGTCGAAGAGCACCCGACGCGGGGTCTGCGCCGGCGGCGGCGTAGGCGGCGAGACCGGCGCGACGGCCGGCGGGGTGACCTTGCGGGCCTGCTCCACCGGCTTGTACGCCGGGGCTCCGCCGTCGAAGCCCGCCGCGATCACCGTCACCCGGACCTCGTCGCCGAGCGCGTCGTCGATCACGGCACCGAAGATGATGTTCGCATCCGGGTGGGCGGCGTCGGTGACCAACTGCGCCGCGTCGTTGATCTCGAAGAGGCCGAGGTCGGAGCCGCCGGCGATGGAGAGCAGCACGCCCCGGGCACCGTCCATGCTCTGCTCCAGCAGCGGGCTGGAGATGGCCGCCTCGGCCGCCTCCACCGCCCGGTTGTCCCCCCGGGCGCTGCCGATGCCCATCAGCGCGCTGCCCGCGCCGCTCATCACGCTCTTGACGTCGGCGAAGTCCAGGTTGATTAGACCCGGCGTGGTGATCAGGTCGGTGATCCCCTGCACACCGGAGAGCAGCACCTGGTCGGCCTGCCGGAAGGCGTCCATCATGCTGATGCCACGGTCGCCGAGCGCGAGCAGCCGGTCGTTCGGGATGACGATCAGGGTGTCGCACTGGTTGCGCAACTCGTCGATGCCGGCCTCGGCCTGCACCTGCCGGCGCTTGCCCTCGAACGAGAACGGCCGGGTCACCACGCCGATGGTGAGGGCGCCCAGCTTGCGGGCGATGTTCGCCACCACGGGCGCGCCGCCGGTACCCGTACCGCCGCCCTCGCCGCAGGTCACGAAGACCATGTCGGCACCCTTGAGCACCTCCTCGATCTCGTCGCGGTGGTCCTCGGCGGCGTTCTTGCCGACGTCCGGGTTGGCGCCGGCGCCCAGCCCCCGGGTCAGCTCCCGGCCCACGTCGAGCTTGACGTCGGCGTCACTCATCAGCAGGGCCTGGGCATCGGTGTTGATCGCGATGAACTCGACGCCCTTGAGCCCGACCTCGATCATCCGGTTCACGGCGTTGACGCCGCCGCCGCCGATGCCGACGACCTTGATGACCGCCAGGTAGTTGTGCGGAGGTGTCATCGCCGGTCCTTTCCTTCGATCTCGGCGGCCGCTACCCCGCCCGGCGATCGGGCCGGAGCGAGGCCGACAACCATTCGGTACGCGAGGCGAAGGGTAACCCTCACCCTCTACTAGAGGCTTACAGTTATGTCAACCATTGATCCTCTCGGGGCAACGTATGCGTACGCGCGGCCGAACCCAAGGACCTGCGCGGCGTGTCGGCGCGCCCGCCGACAAACGTCACCGGCGAGCCGACCGGCGGCCGGACGGCCCGATCGGTCAAGCCGGTCAGCGGATGGTCACCACGTCCGGCGTCCGGACGTCGATGGTGTCCCCCTCGCGCGCCAGCAACGACGTCGCCACCTGGGCCTTGGTGTCGCTGCGCGACGCGTCGCCCCAGAGCACCGTACGGCCGCCGCGCAGCTTGACGGTGATCCGGGCCGGGCCCTCCACCACCAGCTCGACGAGGCGGTCCCGCAACTCCGGGGTCAGGTTGGCGAGCACGGTCAACGCCCCCTTGGTAGCGGCGTCGTCGGGGCCGGGCGTGCCCAGCCGGGCCAGCGGCAGCCCGGCCGGCCGGTCCGAGCGGGTCTGGAAGACCACCCCGGCCGCGTCGACCACCAGGAACCGCCGGTTCTGCGGCACCACCGCGACCGGGGTGCGTTCCACCACCTCGACCCGCAGGGTGTTCGGCCACTGTCGGGACACCGTCACCCGGGCCACCGGCGGCAACTCGGCGACCCGGTTCCGGACCGCGTCGAGGTCGACCCGGGCCAGCGGAACACCGTCGGTCACCCGGGCCGCCTGGCGTACCTGGTCGTCGGTGACCAGGGTGGCGCCGACCACCCGCAGCGTGCGGAAGCCGAAGAGCGGGGTACCGTACACGATCCCGGCACCGGCCAGACTGAGCACCAGCACCCCGGCGAGCACCGTCCACGGCAGCGCCGCACGTACCCGGCGCTGCCGGGCCCGGCGGGTGAACCGGCGTACCGACGGCGGCACCGCGTCGGCCCCGGCCCGGACCAGCCGCCAGCTCCGCCCGGCAGCACGGCCCGTACCCGACCGGCCGGTCCCCGGACGGCCCGCGCCGGAGCGGGCGCCGCCGACGGCCGGACCGCCCCGGGCGGAGCGGCCGGCGGCACGTCCACCGGCTCCCCGGCCACCCTGCCCGGGTCCGCCGGAGCGACCACCCGGAGCCGGACCCGCGGACCGGCCCCGGGACGTGCCCGGGCTCATCCGGCGTCGCTGGCTGCCCCGGCACCGCGCGGGGTCGCCCCGGCCTCCTGCCCGGCCCCGCCCGCCGTCCCGGTCGGCTGGCCGGTGGCCGAGCCGCCGGCCAGCGCGTCGAGCAGTTCGTCGCCCATCAGCGAGATCGGCGGTGCGCCCATGGTCACCACCACGTCACCCCGGCGGGCCCGGCGGGCCACCTCGGCCGGCACGTCCTCCCAGGAGGGCTGGAAGACCTTCCGCCCGGCCGGCAGGTCGATCGCGTCGGTCAGCGCCGCCCCGCCCTCGCCGGGCGCCCGGACCTCGCCCGGGCCGAAGACCTCCAGCACCACCACCTCGTCGGCGATGGCGAGCGCGGTGGCCAGTTCGGCCTGGAGGTCCCGGGTCCGGTAGACCCGGTACGGCTGGAAGACGACGATCAACCGACCGTCGCCGGCCACCTCGCGCAGGGTCTTCAGCGCGGCGGTCATCGAGGTCGGGTGGTAGGCGTACTCGTCGTAGACCTGGACGCCGGCCGCCACCCCCTTGCGCTCGAACCGGCGGCGTACCCCGGGGAAGGAGGCGAGCGTCGAGGTCACGGAGTCCATCGGCAGGCCGAGCTTGCAGGCGGTGAGCACCGCCGAGGCGCTGTTCAGCCCGATGTGCGCGCCGGGCACCGGCAGCCGGACCTCGCCAAGCGACTGGCCGTGCAGGGTGGCCAGATAGCGTACGCCGCCGGCCGACGAGACCACGTCGGTCAGCCGCAGGTCGGCGTCGGCGGCCGTGCCGTAGGTGTGCACGGTCCGCCCCTCGGCGCGCAGCGTCTCGGCCATTCGCCGGGTGCCCGGGTCGTCCGCGCAGGTCACCACGAACCCCTCGGGGTCGGTCAGCCGGGCGAAGTCGGCGAACGCCTCCTCCAGGCCGGCGTAGTCGCCGTAGGTGTTGAGGTGGTCCTCGTCGATGTTGGTGATGATCGAGACGTACGGCCGGTAGAGCAGGAAGGACCGGTCGCTCTCGTCGGCCTCGGCGACGAAGTACTCCCCGCTGCCGTGGTGGGCGTTCGAGCCGACCTCGGAGATCTCGCCACCGATCACGAACGACGGGTCCTGGCCGGCGTGCTGGAGGATCAGCGTCACCATCGAGGTGGTGGTGGTCTTGCCGTGCGTACCGGCGACCGCGATGGTGCGCCGGCCGGTCATCGCGGCGGCCAGCGCCTCCGACCGGTGCAGCACCCGCAGCCCGCGCTCCCGGGCGGCGACCAGCTCCAGGTGGTCCTGCGGGATCGCGGTGGAGTAGACCACGGTGTCGACGCCGTCCAGGTTGGTCGGCGCGTGGCTCATGTGGATGGTGCCGCCCAGCGCCCGCAGCCCGGCCAGCGCCGGCCACTCCCGCAGCTCGCTGCCGGAGACCCGGAGGCCCCGGGTGAGCAGCAGCCGGGCCAGCCCGCTCATGCCGACCCCGCCGACCCCGATCAGGTGGATGCTGCCCAGGTCTTCGGCGGACAGCGTGCCGACCGGACTGAACTGCGCGGTGTTCATGACACCAGCCTTCCACTCGGAATCCGTCGGGTCACCGGCTTGCCCAGCTCGGCCGCACCCGATCTGGCGACCGCCCCGCCGCGCACGCCCGGCACGCTCACGGTGCCGGCATCCGTTCGCGACTGCGGGGCTCGCAAACCCGGCTCACTCCTCACGCTCACCGGGCTGGCTTTCGTTCGCGACTGCGGGGCTCGCAAACCCGGCTCACTCCTCACGCTCACCGGGCTGGCTTTCGTTCGCGACTGCGGGGCTCGCAAACCCGGCTCACTCCTCACGCTCACCGGGCTGGCTTTCGTTCGCGACTGCGGGGCTCGCAAACCCGGCTCACTCCTCGCGCTCACCGGGCCACCGCCTCGTAGACGAAGTCGAGCAGCGCCTCGTCGCCGTCACGCCGGCCGTACGCGGCCGCGGCGGCGCCCATCGCGGCCAGCCGGCGCGGGTCGCGGATCAGCGGGATCACGGTGTGCTCGACCCAGGCGGCCGTCATCTCGGAGTCGTCGACCAGCAGCCCGCCGCCGGCCTCCACCACCGGCAGGGCGTTGCGCTTCTGCTCCTGGTTGCTGTGCGGGTACGGCACGTAGACGGTGGGCAGCCCGATCGCCGCCACCTCGGCGCAGGTCATCGCGCCGCCCCGGCCGAGCATCAGGTCGGCGGCCGCGTAGCCCAGCTCCATCTGGGAGAGGTACGGCAGGGTCACGTACGGCACCGGCAGGTCGTGCGGGACGTGGACCGGCTCGTTGCGGGCGCCGATCACGTGCAGCACCTGCACGCCGGCGGCGGCGAGCGACTTGGCCGCCCCGGCCACCGCCAGGTTGATCGAGCGGGCGCCCTGCGAACCGCCGGCCACGAAGAGGGTCGGCAGATCCGGGTGCAGGCCGAACTGCCGGCGTGCCGCCGCCCGGTGTGCCACCCGGTCGAGCGCGGTGATGCCGCGCCGCAGCGGCACCCCGACCACCCGGGCGTTGCGCAGCGACTCGGCCTGGGCCGGCTGGTGCGGGAAGCCGACCGCCACGTGCTTGGTGAACTTCATGCCGAGCCGGTTGGCCACCCCCGGCGGCACGTTCACCTCGTGGATCACGATCGGCAGCTCCCGCCGCCAGGCCGCCAGGTAGGCGGGCACCGAGACGTAGCCGCCGAACCCGATCACGACGTTGGCGCGTACCTCGTCGATCACCTTTCCGGCGGCCCGGGCGGCTTTCCACATCCGGTCCGGCGTACGCATCAGGTTCATGTTGACCGACCGGGGGAGCTGATAGGCCGGGATCTGCCGCAGATCGTAGCCGTGCGGCGGAATCAGGTCGTTTTCCAACCCTTTCGGGGTGCCGACGCAGGTGATCCGTACCCCCGGGTCGTGCCGGCGCAGGCAGTCGGCGAAGGCCAGCAACGGGTAAATGTGCCCACCCGTGCCTCCTCCCGCTAGCACCACCGACCGCAGCGGACCCATCAGCGTCTCCTCTCGCTCGCCGTACCGGCGCGCCCTCGCCTCGCCCGGCCACCTGCTGGCCCGGCCTCGGGCTCCCGTCGCCTCCCGGTCCCGGACCCGGATGCGGGCTCCCGGGGGGCCGGCGCGGGTAGCTTCCCACGGCGGCGCGCCGAGGGAAGCGGCGGCAACGGGGCCCAGAGTAGCCGTACCCATCGGGGCGCCGGACGGGCGTGCAGGGCCCGCGCGGCGTCCGGTTCGGCGCGGGCGAACGAGGCGAGCATGCCGATCGCGGCAAGGGTCACCACCAGGGCGCTGCCGCCGTCGGAGATGAACGGCAGCGGCAGGCCGGTGATCGGCAGCAGCCCGACCACCCCGCCGATGTTGATCACCGCCTGGCTGACCAGCCAGGCGGTCGCGGCGGTGGCGGCCAGCCGGCGGAACGGATCGGCGACCCGGCGGGCGATCCGCAACCCGGTGTACGCCAGCACCGCGAACAGGGTCAGCACCACCGCGCAGCCCACCACCCCCAGATCCTCGGCGAGGATGGCGAAGATGAAGTCGTTGTGCGCCTCGGGCAGCCAGTTCCACTTCAGGCTGCTCTTGCCCAGCCCGACGCCGAACCAGCCGCCGTTGTCGATCGCGTACCGGGCCTGGAGGTATTGGTAGCAGTCGGTGAGCCCGCACTCGTCCGGCGGCGGCGGGTTGAAGAACATGGTGAGTCGGGCCAGCCGGTAGTTCCTGGCCCCCTCCGCACCGGATCCGGCGCCGATCGAGGCGGCGGCGACCAGCAGCCCGACCCCGATCAGGCCGAAGACCGAGAGGGTGGCGAAGACCCGCTTGCGGATGCCGGCCGCCCAGAGCAGCCCGACCACCACGGCGAGCAGGCAGAGCATGGTGCCCAGGTCGTTGTAGCCGACCAGCAGGAAGAGCAGGCCGACCACCGGGAAGAGCGGGGTGGTCAACTCCCGCCACCAGCCGAGCGCGGCGCCCTTGCGGGCGATCATGTCCGCACCCCAGAGCACCAGCCCGAACTTCGCCAGCTCGGAGGGCTGCACCTGGATCGGACCGATGTACAGCCAGAGCAGCCGGGCCTCCAGCGGGCCGAGGACGGCGTCCCGGTCGCCGTTGAGCTTGTCCCACAGGTGCAGTACGTCCAGCACCACCAGCAGCAACGCCGCGACGCCGAGGGTCGGCAGCCCGAGCGCCCGGAAGGTGCGGGCCGGCAGGCGCTGGCAGATCCAGAACGCCACCAGCCCGATCAGCGCGAAGAGTGCCTGCTTGGCGACCATCGCGAAGGCGTTGCCGTCGGCGGCGGACGCCCGGACGCTGGTCGCCGAGAAGACCATCGTCAGCCCGATCAGCAGCAGCAGCCCGGAGCTGGAGATGAGCAGGTAGTAGGAGGCGAGTGGCCGGGCCAGCAGCCCGCGCAGCGCGGCCAGTCCACCGGCCAGGTCAACCCCGGCCGAGGCCCGGTCAACCCCGGCCGGGGGCAGGCCGACTCCGGCCGGGGCGTCCGGTGGGCGTACCCCGGCGGGGGCACCCCGGGCGCCGCTCGGCCCGCTCTGCGGGCGTACCCCGGGAGGGCCGTCGCCGTCGGCGGAGTTCTCCGGCCGTCCGGTACCGCTGCGCGGGCGCCCGCCGCCGGCCGGCTCCGGGCGCTCGGTGACGCGGCCCGGGCGCCCGCCGCCCGCCGGGTCACGCCCGATGTCGTCCGCCGGCCGCCCGCCGCCGTCGCCGGACCGGCCACCGGCGGCCGGTCGACCGCTGGCGCCGGAGCCGGCGGAGCCCGCCGGCCGTCGTGGCTGCTCCCCGGTCACCGCGCCGCCCCCTCGTCCTCCCCCATCCGCCCATCATCGACGCTGGTCCGGCCACCCTGGCGCAGGGTGGCCGGCCGGCGTGTCGGACCGGTACGGCGTGTCCCGGGCCGGGGACCGGCTCCGGTGCTCGCCGCCGGGGCGGGTTCCGGAGCTGGTCCGCTCCGGGCCGAGGTCGGGCGGCGGCGGCGAGGTCAGGTGGCTGGCGAGGTCAGGTGACGGCGGCGAGGAACTCGCTGTAGAAGAGGCCCAGGGCGATCGCCACCCCGATCCCGGCGATGATCCAGAACCGGACGACAATGTTGACCTCGCTCCACCCGGCTAGCTCGAAGTGGTGCTGGAGCGGCGACATCCGGAAGACCCGTTTGCCGGTGGTCCGGAACGAGATGATCTGGATGACCACCGACATGGTGATGATCACGAAGAGCCCGCCGAGGATCGGCAGCAACAGCAGGGTCCGGGTGGACATCGCCATCCCGGCGATCAGGCCGCCCAGCCCGAGTGCCCCGGTATCGCCCATGAAGATCCGGGCCGGCGAGGTGTTCCACCAGAGGAAGCCGACACAGGCCCCGGCCGCCGCCCCGGCGATCAGCGCGATCTCCAGCGGGTCCCGGACGGTGTAGCAGTACGCGCCGCCCCGGACGTAGTCCGGGTCCGCGCACCAGTGCCGGTACTGCCAGAACGCGATCAGGGCGTACGCGGCCAGCACCATCACCGAGGCGCCGGTGGCCAGCCCGTCCAGTCCGTCGGTCAGGTTGACGCCGTTGGTCGCGGCCATCACCACGAAGATGATGATGATCACCGAGGCGACCTTGCCGACCTCCAGCGCGTCGATGTCGCGGATGAAGGAGAGCGTGGTGCTGCCGACCGTCTCGGTGTTGGTCGCCACCCCCGACGCGTCGGTCATGGTGCTCGGGAAGTAGAGGGCGATCACCCCGAAGACGGCGCCGACCAGGATCTGGCCGAGCAGCTTGCCCCGCTTGTTCAGCCCGGCGCTGTTCCGCTTGCGCACCTTGAGGAAGTCGTCGATGAACCCGACCGCGCCGGAGAAGACCATCAGCCCGAGCAGCACCAGCGCGGTGATGGTCGGCTCGACCTGGGCGATCTGCTGGTCGGGCAGGGTGGTCAGGGCGACGTGTCCGGCGACGTACGCGATCACCGTGGCGACGATGAAGACCACCCCGCCCATCGTCGGCGTGCCCTTCTTGCCCTGGTGCATCACCGGGCCCTCGGCCCGGATCGGCTGGCCGGCCTTGAGCCGGGTGAACACCTTGATGGCGATTGGCGTGGTGAAGAGCGAGATCAGGAACGCCACACCGATGGCGACGATGACCGCCCTCACGCCGCAACGCCTTCCGCCGCAGCCGACTCGACGACCACGACCGACCCGCTCACCGGGACCCGTTCCCGGGCTCGACGGCCTCGGCGCGCAGCGCGTCGGCCACCTCCCAGGTGCGGTAGCGCGAGCCCTTCACCAGGACGACGTCACCCGGCCGCAACTCGCGGCGCAGCGCCTCGACCGCCGCCGCCTGATCGCTAACCAGCACCGACTCTCCTCCCCAATTCGCCATCGCCGCCGCGCCGTCGTGGATCGGCGCGGCCGGCTCGCCGACCACGATCAGCCGGTCGACGCCCAGCTCGGCCGCGAGCCGACCGACCTGCTCGTGCCCGTCCCGTTCGAAATCGCCCAGCTCGGCCATGTAGCCGAGCACCGCGAAGGTGCGCCGCCGCTCGCCCATCCCGGCCAACGCCCGCAGCGCCGCGGACGTCGAGGCGGGGTTGGCGTTGTAGGAGTCGTCGATCACCGTCACCCCGTCGGTGCGGTCGAAGACGTCCATCCGGCGGGTCGAGGGCAGGCCGAGCCGGCCGAGCGCCTCGGCCAGCTCGGCCAGCGGCATGCCGAGCTCCCTTGCCACCGCCGCCGCGGCGAGCGAGTTGCCGACCTGGTGCCGGCCGCTGATCCCGAGCCGGACCGCCGCGCGTCCCTCCGGAGTGACCAGGGTGTACGACGCCCGCCCGCGATCGTCCAGGCCGACCTCCTCGGCCCGCACCTCGGCATCCGTGGCCTCGCCCACCAGTACCGTCCGGGCGGCGGTGCGGGCCGCCATCGCGCGTACCCGCTCGTCGTCGGCGTTGAGCACGGCGAGCCCGTCGGCCGGCAGCCCCTCGACCAGTTCGCCCTTGGCCTGGGCGATCACCTCCTGCGAGCCGAACTCGCCGATGTGCGACACACCCACGTTGAGCACCACCGCGATCCGGGGCGGCGCGATCTCGCACAGGTAGCGGACGTGCCCCAGCCCCCGGGCGCCCTTCTCCAGCACCAGGAACCGGGTCTCTGCGCCGGCCTGCAACGCCGTGTACGGGTGCCCCAGCTCGTTGTTGAACGAGCCCGGCGGCGCCACGGTGGCGCCGAGCCGGGTGGTGAGCTGGGCGACCAGGTCCTTGGTGGTGGTCTTGCCGGACGACCCGGTCAGCCCGATCACGGTCAGTTCGGGGAGCCGGTCCAGCACCGCCCGGGCCAGCCTGCCGAGCGCGGCCCGGGCGTCGGGGACCAGCACCATCGGCACCCCGTTGACCGGCCGGGAGCCGAGCACCGCGACCGCGCCGCCGGAGGCGACCGCCGCCGCCGCGAAGTCGTGCCCGTCCACCTTCTCGCCGGGGAAGGCCACGAAGAGCCCGCCGGGGCGAACCTTGCGGGAGTCGAACTCGACCGGGCCGGTGACCCGCAGCGCCGGATCGGCGGCGACCAGCCGGCCGTCGACCGCGGTGGCCACCTCGGACAGGGTCAGCGGGATCATCGGCGGCCCTCCACCAGGTTGCCGAACCGGGCGGCGAGCGCGGCGGCCAGCTCGACCCGGTCGTCGAACGGGTACGTCCGGCCGGCGATCTCCTGGCCGCGCTCGTGCCCCTTGCCGAGTACCGCGACCACGTCACCGGGCTCGGCGAGCTGGACCGCCTCGTCGATCGCGGCCCGGCGGCCGGCCACCTCCCGGACCCGGTCCGGCCCGCCGTCCCGCTCGGCCCCGCGCCGCACCTCGGCCCGGATCGCCCCCGGGTCCTCGCTGCGCGGGTTGTCGTCGGTGACCACCACCAGGTCCGCTCCGGCCGACGCGGCGGCACCCATCAGCGAACGCTTGCCGTGGTCCCGGTCGCCGCCAGAGCCGAGCACGCAGATCAGCCGGTTGCCGGCGGTGGTCAGGTCGCGCAGCGCGGTCAGCGCGGCCACCACCGCGTCCGGGGTGTGCGCGAAGTCGACCACCCCGCGCACCGGGCCGGGCGCCTCGACCAGCTCCAGCCGGCCGGGAACTCCCGGACAGGCGGCCACGCCCCGGGCCGCGACCGCCGGATCGACCCCCGCGCCGACCAGCGCGGCGATCGCCAGCAGCGCGTTCGCCACGTTGTGCCGGCCGGGCAGCGCCACCCCCGCCTCGACCGCCAGGCCGTCGGGGCCGTACGCGGTGAAGGTTTGGGTGTAGCCGGACTCGCGGATGGCGCCAGCCCGCCAGGTCGCGGCCGGGTCGCCGGCTGCCGAGTAGGTGACGGTGGCCGGCCGGCGCAGCGGCTCCAGCGCCGGGTCGTCGTGGTTGAGCACCTCGACGTCGCACCGGCCGTCGAAGAGCCGCGCCTTGGCCGCGAAGTAGTCGGCGACGTCGGCGTGGAAGTCCAGGTGGTCGTGGCCGAAGTTGGTGTAGCCGCCGACGGTGAACCGGACCCCGCCGACCCGGCCCATCGCCAGGGCGTGGCTGGAGACCTCCATCGCCACCGCCGTGACCCCGCGCTCCCGGGCCGCCGCGAGCATCGCGTGCAGGTCGGTGGCCTCCGGAGTGGTCCGGACGCTTTCCACCACCAGGTCGCCGAGCCGGCACTCCACGGTGCCGATCAGGCCGGTGACGTGCCCGGCGGCCCGCAGCCCGGACTCGATCAGGTAGGTGGTGCTGGTCTTGCCGGCGGTGCCGGTGATGCCGATGACGGTCAGCCCGGCGGTGGGGTCGCCGTACACGGCACCGGCCAGCTCGCCGAGCACCGCACGCGGCTCCGGCACCACCAGGGCGGGCAGCCCGGCCTCGGCCGCCGCCGGGGCACCGGCCGGATCGGTGAGTACGGCCACCGCACCCGCCGCCGCGGCCGCGGCCGCGAACTCGGCGCCGTGCCGGCGGGCGCCCGGAAGCGCTGCGTAGAGGTCGCCGGGGTGGACCTCGCCGCTGGCGTGGGTCACCCCGGTGACCGCCAAATCGGTGGCGTCCGGGGGCGACTCGGCGGCGACTCGCGCGGCGAGATCGGCGAGCCGGACCGGCGTCACGGCGCGGGGACGGGGATTGCCGGGCACGGCGTCAGACCCTACCCCGTCGGGGGGTCCACCCCGCACAGCCGCCCCGGTGGTTTGCCCGCACCCACCGATGATGTCCCGTTTCGGCAGGTCATCGCGGATAGACGACGAACTTCGGCGGCGCGGTGCCGGTGGCGGGCACCCGATAGTGACGGAGTACGAACTCCATCATCTCCTTGAAGGCCGGTGCGGAGACGTCGCCGCCGCCGCCGGACGGGGTGTGCGCGAAGACCGCGATGACGTAACGCGGGTCGTCCGCCTGGTCCATCCCGATGAACGAGGCGACCTCGCCGGGGGCGTACCGGCCGTCGACCACCCGCGATCCGGTGCCGGTCTTGCCGGCGACCCGGTAGCCCTTGATCGCCGCCTGGGTGGCGGTGCCGCCGTCGATGGTCACCGGCGCCTCCAGCAGGGTACGCAGCGCGGCGGCGGTCTCCGGGCGCAGCACCTGGCGGGTCTGGGGGGCGGGTACCGGCTTCCGCTTGCCGTCCGGGCCGATGATCTCGCGTACCAGGTGGGGCTGGACCCAGGTGCCGTTGTTGGCGATCGCGGCGTACGCGGCGGCCATCTGCAACGGCGTGACGTCGACGCTGTGCCCGATCGGCACCGACCCGTACGTCGAGCCGCTGTATTCCGACGGCTTGAGCACCCGGCCGGACGCCTCGCCGAACACCCCTTCCCCGGTCGGCCGGCCCAGCCCGAACCGGAGCTGGTATTCGTAGAGCTTCTCCGCGCCGAGCTTGTCGGCGACCCGGATGGTGCCGACGTTGGAGGAGAAGCCGAGCATGCCGGCGACGCTGAGCTTGCGGCCCTGCACGGGATGGGTGTCCCGGAACGTCTGGTCACCCTTGCGGATGCCGGACGGCGTGGGCCAGGCGGTGTCCGGGGTGATCACCCCTTCCTCCAGCCCGGCGCCGAAGACGATGGCCTTGTGCACCGACCCGGGATCGACCACGAAGCTGGTGGCGGCGTCGTTGCGGTCGCTGGCGTCGTACTTCTTCCAGTCGGCCGCGTCGTAGGTGGGATAGCTCGCCTGGGCCAGCACCTCGCCGGTGCGTACGTCGAGCACCACGGCCGCCCCGGTGGTGCCGTTGACCTCCTGCATCCGCTTGGCGAGGATCCGCTGCACCATGAATTGCAGGTCCCGGTCGATGGTGAGTTGCAGCGAGCTGCCCGGCCGGGCCTGGGTGACCTTGTTGTAGCCGCCGGGGATCTCGGCGGCCAGGTCGCCCTTGCCGACCTCGTACTCCCGCTCGCCGTTCACCCCGCGCAGCAGCTCGTCGTAGCGGGCCTCGATCCCCTCCAGGCCAACCCGGTCCTGGCTGGTGAAGCCGAGCAGGTTGGCCGCCAGGTCGCCACCGGGGACCTCGCGCCGCTCGTCCCGCCCGGTGCCGATGCCCTTCAGGTTGAGTTCCATGATCTTCTCGGCGGTGCCGACCTCGACGCCCCGGGCCAGGTATTCGAAGTTCGACGGGCGCCCGTCCGGCCGCTTCCGCTTCCGCATCTCCTCGGTCAGCTTGGAGGCGGGGATGCCGAGCAGCGGCGAGAGGGCCGCGGCCGTCCGGGCCGGGTCGTCGACGAGTTCCGGGTCGGCGTAGACGTAGCGGGCCTCGACGCTGTGCGCCAGCGCCGCCCCGGAGCGGTCGTAGATGGCACCCCGGGGGGCTGGCAGGACGACCGTATGCAGCCGGTCACCGACGCCGCCGCCGTCGTACTCCGGGGCCTCGACGACCTGGAGCGCCACCAGCCGGATGCCGATGGTGGTGAACATGGCGAGCGCGAGCAGCGTGCCGAGGCGCAGCCGCCGGTGCGGGTCGGCCAGCCGGGGTGGCCGGCGCGGTCGCCGGGCCGGGCGCCGGGCGGGCGCACCAGCCGTCCGGGTCCCGCCGCCGGCCGGCTCGGCCGGCCGCCGCCGGGCCGGCTTGGCGACGTCGCCGCCGCCCCGGACCGGGCGCGGGGTGATGGTGCGGCCGGCCCCGGTCGGCACGGCCCGCCGGGCGGTCCGGGCCGCGCCGGCCCGGCCGCCGTCGAGCACCTGCAACGCCGGCCGGAACGGGTCCGCCGACCGTTCGGTCCTGGGGGTACGCCGGGACCGGCCACCCGGGTCGCCGGAGACTCCGGGCGTACGCCGGAGTTCTGGACTGTCCCGCACGGTCCGGCCGCGCGGGGTGTACGCCCGGGCGTCGGAGATGCCGCCCAGCCCGGAACCGGACCGGCCGCCGGAGTCGGCACCGCGCTCGGTGTCCCGACCGGCACGCGACGAGCCGCGCCGGGACACCGAAGCGTCCCGGCGCGGCTCGTCGGACCGCGGCGTCACCGGGTCATCCCCCGGCACCCTGCTGGCTGGTGATCGCCGGCTCGCCACCGGCCGGTTGCGGCACTCCGATCACCCGGCCGTCGGGCAGCCGGATGAAGGCCGGTGGCCCCGAGTCGACCAGGCCCAGCTGGCGGGCCCGGGCGGTGAGGTTGCCCGGCACCTCGGCGTCGGCGATCTTCTGCTTCAGCTCCTGCTCCTGGATGTCCAGCGTGGACTGCTGCTGCTGCAACCGCTCCAGCCGGAACGCGTTCTCGTTGACCTTGCTGTTGACCACCAGGATGCCGAGCATCCCGCCGACCACCAGCACCAGGATCAGCGCCACGAACGAGACCCGGGGTCGGGCCACCGGCAGCGGTGGCGCGACCCGGAGCCGGGAGCGCCGGGCCGGCGTCGCCGACTCCGGTGCCCGGTCCGGCCGCTCGTCGGAGCTGTCCCAGACCCGCAGCCCCCGGGCGGATTCCGCCGGCTGCTCCCAGTCCCGCTCACGCAGTGCGGCACTGCCCTGGGTCGGATACTGTCGTGCCCCCCGCACCCGGGCCTCCGACGCCGGGTTCGACCGGCCGCCGCCCGCCCGCTGCACCCGCTGCACCGTGGTCCGGCCCCCCGACCGCGGTGTGCGCTGCTGCGCGCCGCGCGTCGCGTCGGGCTGTTCCCGGCGCTCGCGCTTGTTGACGTTCATCTTCCCTCCCCCTGTTGTGTCGTGCCGCCGCCGTCGGATGCCGGCCGCGGCATGTCCCGTCGCGCTCCGTCGGACCCGCCCGGTGCCCCCGCACCGGCCGGACCTGTTGCCCCGACGACTCGCCCGGGCCGTTCGCGGACAGCCCGCCTCGTCGTCGTGCCCGTACCGCCGTCCCGCTCGATCCGCTCGGCCGCCCGCAGCCGCACCGATGCGGCCCGCGGGTTGGCCTGGACCTCCGCCTCGCCCGGCAGCTCAGCTCCCCGGCTGAGCAGCCGCAGCATCGGCCCGGTACCGGGCAGCTCGACCGGAAGGTCGACCGGCCCGGTGCTCCGGGCACGGCCGGCGAACACCTGCTTGGTGATCCGGTCCTCCAGCGAGTGGTAGGACAGCACCACCGCGCGACCGCCCACGGACAGTGCGTCCAGGGCGGCCGGCAGCGCCGTTTCCAGCGCGGCCAGCTCCCGGTTTACCTCAATCCGTAAAGCCTGAAACGTCCTCTTGGCCGGATGTCCCCCGGTACGTCGGGCAGGTGCCGGAATGGACTCCCTGACCAGCTCGGCCAGCCGGGCCGACGAGGTGAGCCGGTTGCGTTCCCGCTCCCGGACGATCGCCGAGGCGATCCGGCCGGCGAACCGCTCCTCGCCGTAGACCCGCAGCACCCGGGCCAGCTCGCCGTGCGAGTAGCTGTTGACGACCTCCTCGGCGGTCGTACCGGCCGACTGGTCCATCCGCATGTCCAGCGGCGCGTCCTGCGCGTAGGCGAACCCGCGATCGGGCGCGTCGAGTTGCAGCGAGGAGACGCCCAGGTCGAACAGCACGCCGTCCACCCGGTCGTAGCCGAGCCGCTCCAGCACCTCGGGCAGCTCGTCGTAGACCGCGTGCACCAGGTGGGTCCGGTCGGCGTACCGGTCGAGTCGGGCCCGCGCGTGTGCCAGTGCCTCGGTGTCCCGGTCGAGTCCGATCAGGACGGTACGCGGATGCGCGGCAAGCACCGCCTCGGCGTGCCCGGCCAACCCGAGCGTGGCATCGACGTACACGGTCGTCCGGTCGTCGGCCCGGTCCAGGGCGGGAGCGAGCAGCTCGAGACATCGCTCAAGCAGCACCGGCACGTGCGTACCGCGTAGCTCCCCCATGTCGACCCCCAGTGACCCCTGTCTCGTCCGGACGTGCCCGGTATCTGTCGCGCTCGTCGTACCGCCAGATCCCCATCCGCTCCGCTCCCCCGGGCCGACCTTCGGACCGTCGGAGGATCGCGCCTGGCACCGGGGAAGAGGCGCCAGGAACCTCGAGCGGGTGGAGATCTCGCAGTACGTCGGGCGTCGGCACGCGCCGCCCTACAGTCCGCCCGGCAGCACCCCCTCCTCGATGTCGGCGAAGTCCTCTTCGCTGTCAGCGAGGTAGGTCTCCCAGGACCGCTTGTCCCAGATCTCCACCCGGGTGCTCGCCCCGATCACCACCAGCTCCCGATCCAGCGCGGCGTATTCCCGCAGGTGGATCGGGATGGTGACCCGACCCTGCTTGTCCGGGATCTCGTCGTGCGCACTGGCGAAGAAGACCCGGCTGTAGGCCCGGGCCGCCTTGTGCGTCATCGGCTGTTCGCGTAACTGCCCCGCGATCCGCTGGAACTCGGGCATCGGGAAGACGTAGAGGCAGCGCTCCTGCCCTTTCGTGATCACGACACCTCCCGCCAGCTCGTCCCGGAACTTGGCCGGAAGGATCAGCCGGCCCTTGTCGTCCAGGCGCGGGGTGTGCGTGCCGAGAAACACCGGCCCAACCCCCTCGCCCTACCAGCGGCGTTCGCGGCGCCGCTGCCCCCCGGGCCGGCGGGCCCTCCTGGCCCCCCATCGCGCCCCACTCTACTCCACTTCCCTCCACCCGCAACCGGAATCGCCCGGAAAGACCGGCTGTCCTCCGGATGAAACCGCACGTCAGAAGGGGTGGCCGGCGGTGGAGGGAAGTGGGCCCCCCGCCGCGAAGGTCCACTATCCGACAGCGGTACGCGGGCCACTCAGCGCCCGGATATACACGCTTTTTCCGACTCATCCGGTCACCCCGACCGCCCCGCTGAAGCGGGGCGGGAGGAAAGTGGAGGAAAAATTCGCTGCGGCGGCCCACCCCGCCGCGATCGACCGGGGCGGCGACCCGCGGCCGGGTGGCGACGGCTCAGGTCAGCTCCGGCCACCGGGCCGCGACGTCCAGGGCGGCCCGGACCGGATCGCCGCCCCACCGGCTGGCGAACGCGTCGACCACCACCCACCCGGCCTGGACCAGCGCGCGGTGCCGGGCGATGTGTGCCGCCGGGCCGGCCGGCTGGACGACACAGTTCAGCCCGACCGCCGACGCACCGGCGCCGACACAGAGGTCCACGGTCCAGCGCCCGACCGGATAGTGGCGCCGGACCGGCAGCCCGATCCGGGCCAGTTCGATGGCCAACTCGCCCGCCCAGCCGCCCGGCACCGGGCTGCCGGCCCGGACCGGCGCCGGGCCTCGGACTGCGATCGGCGCCAGGCTTCCCGCCCCCGCCGGGCTGCCTGCTGTCGTTGCCGCGGCAGCGGGCCGGGCCTGCGCGCTCCGCGACGTGCCACCGCCTGCCCGCCCGGCGGCGGACGTGCCCGGAACGGCGACCGGCTCGCCGCGCGGCTCCGGCGGCAGCGCCGCGTACCGCAGGTAGTCGCCGAGCAGGCCGTTCGGCGCGGACTGCGAGGTCAGCACGACCATCCGGCGCCGTGCCCGGGTGACCATCACGTTGAACAGGTTCGGGTCGGTCAGGAAACGCATCCGCCCGGCGGGGACCGGATCGGTCACCGCCAGCGACACCAGTACGGTCTCCGCCTCGCTGCCCTGGAACGAGTGGACGGTGCCGACCCGCAGCCCCAGCCGCTCGATCTCGGTCACCGGAAACTCCGCCACCAGCGCCGACTCCAGCGCGTTGGCCTGGGCCCGGAACGGGGTGATCACACCGATGCCGACCCGACCCGCCTCGGCCAGCCGGCGGACCTCGGCCACCACCGCCGCCACCTCGGCCCGGTTCACTCCCGCCTCGGTACCCTCCGCCGGCACCGTCCGCACGTCGATCACGTCCGCCGTCTCGTTGCCGGGATGCCGGGTGGCCACCGCGATGCGGTCACCGTAGAAGCGGTGCGCGGAGAACTCGATCAGGTGCGGGGCGCAGCGGTAGTGCTCGTCCAGCCAGGTCACCGGGGCGGCCCCGGCGGCCAGGTCGAAGGCGCTGACCCGGCGTACGTCGACCCGGTTGTCGAGGCCGTGCCGGTGCAGGGTCGCCACCACGTCGACGTCGGCGACGAACGAGACGAACCGCAGTTGCCGGGGATCGCCCACCACCAGCGCCCGGCGGGCCCGGGCCAGGGCCGGCGCCGCCCGGATCTGGTCGGTGTGCGACGCCTCGTCCATGATCACCAGGTCGAAGAGCCCGGCGATCGGCGGCAGCAGTTCCTCGACGTCGGTGACCGTGCCGATCCACAGCGGCAGCGCCCGGACCAGGGCCCCCCCGCTCAGTTCGGCGAGGAGTTCCCGGCGCCGGTTGCGGCCCGCCCGCAGCGCACCGGCCAGCGCGGCGGCGCTGCGGCGGCCCGCGGCGTCCCACCGGTCCGGGCCACGACTGCGATGCCGCATCGCGGTGCCCAGCGCCGCCGACAACCGCTGCCGGGCCTGCGCCAGCACCGGCCACAACGGGCCCGGGTCGGCGCCGCCGACGGTCGCCAACCGGGCCGCCGCCACCTCCGCCCGGGCCGCCGCGATCGCGTCGTCGAGCCGGTCCAGCGACACCGTCTCCGCCGCACCGAGCTGGCGGCGCAGCCGGCGACCCGGTCGCCCCGGCAGCCAGCGCCGCCACCACGCACCGGCCGAGGCCCGGGCCCGCTCGGCCGCCCGGACCGCCGCCACCAGGTCGGCACCGGGCGCGAAGGCACCGGGTACGTCGAGTCGCAGCCCGCCGACCACCGGCGCCCAGCGCTGCACCTCGCCGGCCAGCAGTTCGAGGCCGAGCAGCTCGGTGAGTTGCCTGGTCACCCGTTCCACCTCGGCGGTCGCCTCGGCCACGGCGGCCCGGTCCGCGTCCAGGGTCGCCGCCGTCACCTCCGCCTCGGCGGTCACGTCGAGGGAGGCCGCCAGTGCGGCCCGGCGTTCCGCGTCGCCGAACAGCACCGGTCGCGGCCCCGGATAGCGCTCCAGCAGTTCGCCGAGTACGTCGGCGGCGTGCGTGGACTGGGTGACGACCAGTACGCTCCCGCCCCGGTCGACCACGTCGAGCGCGGCGGCGACCACGGCGTGGCTCTTCCCGTTGCCCGGCGGACCGGAGACCACGGTCACCGGCTGGTGCCGGACCCGGCGTACCACCTCGGTCTGGGCCTCGTTCAGCGGCAGCGGCGAGTCGACCGGTCCGGAGTCGGCCGGGGCGGCGGGTGCGTCCGGGGCGGCGGTGCCGTACACCACGGCCAGGGCGGTGGACTCGACGTCGGGCCGGGCGGCCCAGGCGCGCAGCCGGTCACCGAGCGCCAGCCCGGCGACGTCCCGCACGCTGAACAGCACCGCCGAGACGTAGAGCACCGGCGGCCGGGCCGGAAAGCTCGCCCGACCGGTACGCCGGATCCGGTCGTACTCGCGTATCGGCAGGCCGGCCGCCTGGGCGACGGTGCGCAACCAGGCCTCGGCGCCAGTGCTGGCCAGCCACCCGGGTCCACCCAGGCCCGGCGCCACCTCCAGCCGGGCGGCCAGGTCACGGTCCTCGACCAGCGGAGTGACCTCGAAGTCGCCGGCCGGGACGACCCGGTACCCGCGCAGCGTGCGCTCCAGCCGGACCGGCTCGCTGAGCAGCGGGAAGCGCACTTTCCTGGTCACCCCGTCGATCTCCACCACCCCGGCGACCAGGCCCCAGCCACGGCGCAGCGTCCGAACGTCGCGGTGCAGCAGGTCGGCCGCGGCCAGCCGCTCCACCTCGCGGGACGGGCGGCAGGATTGCGGATCGGCCAGCCAGATCAGCGGCTGGCCGGGACGGGTCACGTCGAGCACCCGCTCGGGTGCGGCCGGGGCGAGGTCGGCGAGGGCCCGCAGCACGGACGCGACGGAGGGGCTCATCGGCAGCCGAGCGTACCAACCGGGCACGCCGGAACGGGTGCCTCGGCCCGGGCGCCCGCTACACCGCTGCCGGCCCGGACCGGACGCCCGAGCAGGTACCGGACCGCCGTGCCCGGGCACCGGGCGCCGGTGCCCGGGGCCGGGCGGTCCGGGTCCGGGGCCGGGCGGTCCGGGTCCGGGGCCGGGCGGTCCGGGTCCGGGGCCGTTCCGGGTGGGCCGGGCCGACCCCGGAGCGGATCCCGGGCCGTCGGGTACTTTCGTGCGACGGTCACCCGCCCGGCGCCGTCCGGTAACCTCGCTCGCGTGACGGACGGGAAGATGCCTCTCCGGGCGAAGGTGGCCAGTTCGGTGTCGCGCACCGCCGCAGCCCTGTCCCGGGCGGCCGGCCGGGGTGACGGCTCGGTGATCGGCGGGTGGATCGGTCTCAAGATCGATCCTGATCTCCTCGCCCATCTGGCGTCCGGCCGGGCCATCGCGCTGGTCTCGGGCACCAACGGCAAGACGACGACCACCCGGCTGACCGCGGCGGCGGTCGGCGTACTCGGCCGGGTGGCGACCAACTCCTTCGGGGCGAACATGCCCACCGGACACACCTCGGCACTGGCCAAGGCCGGCAGCACCCCCTATGCCGTGCTGGAGGTCGACGAGCACTACCTGGCCCAGGTGCTGGAGGCGACCGAGCCCCGGGTGGTGGCCCTGCTCAACCTCTCCCGGGACCAGCTCGACCGGGCCAAGGAGGTGGCGATGATGGCCCAGCTCTGGCGGGCCGCGCTGGTCCGGCACCCCTCGGTACGGGTGGTCGCCAACGCCGACGACCCGATGGTGGTCTGGGCGGCGATCCCACCGGCGACCCGCAGCCCGCAGCTGGCCCCGGCACCGGTCACCTGGTTCAGCGCCGGCCAGCGCTGGCACGACGACTCCTGGGTCTGCCCCGAGTGCGGCTCCCCGATCGAGCGGATGGCGGACCAGTGGTGGTGCACCGGCTGCTGGCTGCGCCGGCCGGAGCCGCAGTGGGTGGTCGAGGACGACGGTGTGGTCGACCCCGCCGGTGACTGGCACAAGGTGGTCCTGCAACTGCCCGGCCGGGTCAACCTCGGCAACGCGGCGACCGCGCTGGCGGTGGCGGCCGAGTTCGGCGTACGGCCGACCGACGCGGTGTCCCGGCTCGGCGGGGTCGCCTCGGTCGCCGGCCGGTACGCCCAGGTGGTCAAGGACGGCCGGACGATCCGGCTGCTGCTGGCGAAGAACCCGGCGAGCTGGCTGGAGGCGTTCGACATGGCGGAGGAGGCGCCGACGCTGCTGTCGATCAACGCCCGGGACCCCGACGGGCTGGACACCTCCTGGCTGTTCGACGTCGACTTCGCCCCGCTGCGCGGGCGGCAGGTGCTGATCACCGGCGACCGGGCGTACGACCTGGCGGTCCGGCTGGACGTCAACGGCGTACCGTTCCAGCACGTCAGGACCTTCACCGAAGCGATCACGAGCGTCCCGCCGGGCCGGCTTGAGGTCATCGCCAACTACACGGCGTTCCAGGACATCCGAGCGGAGTTGGACCGTGTCAACTAATCCCGCCTACCGCATGCCCGGCCAGGCCGGTGGAGAGAGCAACCTGCGGATCGTCTGGATCTATCCGGACCTGCTCTCCACCTACGGCGACCGGGGCAACATGCTGATCCTGGCCCGCCGGGCCGAGCTGCGCGGCCTGCCGGTGGAGTGCATCGAGATCCGCTCCGACCAGCGGCTGCCCACCTCGGCGGACATCTACCTGCTCGGCGGCGGCGAGGACGGCCCGCAGGCGCTGGGCGCGCAGCGGCTGATCGCCGACGGCGGGCTGCGTCGGGCCGCCGAGCAGGGCTCAGTGGTCTTCGCGGTCTGCGCCGGCTACCAACTGCTCGGCGGTTCGTTCTTCGCCAAGGGCGCCAAGTGCGCCGGCCTGGACCTGCTCGACCTGCACTCCGACCGGGGGCCGTCCCGGGCGGTCGGCGAACTCGCCGGCGCCATCGACCCCCGGCTCGGGCTGCCGCCGCTGAGCGGCTTCGAGAACCACGGCGGGCGTACCCACCTGGGTCCCGCGGTGTCGCCGCTGGCCCGGGTCAGCACCGGAGTCGGCAACGACGGCAACACCGAGGGAGCGTGGCGGGGCAAGCTGCTCGGCACGTACTCGCACGGTCCGGCGCTGGCCCGCAACCCGGCCCTGGCGGACCTGTTGCTGCGCTGGGCGATCGGGGTGCAGCAGCTACCGCCGCTGGACGACACCTGGTCGGACCGGCTGCGGGCCGAACGCAGCGCGGCCCTGGCCGCCGCCCGGCAGTGAGCCCTTCCCAAGCTGAACAGAGCGGCGCGGGCGCCTCGACTTCCACCTGCGGCCAGGGCGGACCGCACGGGGAGGTTGACAGAGATTCACTGATCGGACGCGTCCGGCGGTTGCTCCGGCAGCGGTCGGTCGCGCGGTTCACCGTACTGCTCCTGGTGCTCGGCCTCTTCGGGCTGGCGCTGCTGCTGGTGCCCCGGCCCGAGGTGGCACAACTGCCCCGGCTGGCCGACCGGCTCGGTGCACTCGCGCCGGTCGCCGCGATCGGTGGCGGCGCACTGCTGCTGGTCGCGCTGGTGCCCCGGACCGCGATCACGGTGGTCTGGGGAGCGATCTTCGGGCCGCTGCTCGGTGCCGGCTACACGCTGGCCGCCGCCCTGCTCGCCGCGCTCGCCGGTTTCGGGGTCGGCCGGCTGCTCGGTCGGGAGTTCGTCGCGGAACGGGTACGCGGCCGGCTGGCCCGGCTCGACGGATGGTTCGCCCGGCAGAGCGTGCTCGGGGTGGTCAGCGTCCGGCTGATCCCGATCGGCGGGTTCGGGCTGATCAGCTACGGCTACGGCACCACCGGCGCGCGGCTGGCACCGTTCCTGCTGGGCAGCGTGCTGGCGGCCACCCCGTCCGCGTTCGGCTACGCGGCGGTGGGCGCGGCGGCGGTCTCGCCGGACGAGGTGAACTGGCTGGCGGTCACCCCGGGCGCACTGGGCCTGGTCGCCACCGCGGTGCTGGCGGTGCGCTGGTGGCGGGCGGAACGCGCCGCCGGGCAGGCCCGCCGGTCCGGTGGTGCCGGCAACGGCGACCGGCACGTCCCGGCCGACGGCCAGGCACCGAACCCGGAGTAACCGGTAGCGGAGGGCGCCCCGACGGGCTGCCGGGTCGATTGCGCATTTCGCGGTATTTGCCCTATAAGGACTGCTCGTCGATAGGCTGATGACACCACCGCCCTCCTTCAGCGGCAGCCCCCGGAGGACGGATGGCAGCGCCTCACCCCGGGGCCGGGCGATCCCCGGCCCCGGCGGTGGGCGTCCCCGCCGGGCCGGTGCCCCGGGCAGCGATGGTCAGCGAGGTGACGGGTGAAGTCGTACGCCGAGACAGCCGGTGCGGTGGAGGTCGCCGACACCGCCGTCGTACGCGGCCCGAACGCCACCGTCGTACGGCTCTCCGTCAACGGCACCATGCGGAACATCCTGGTCGAGCCCCGGGTCAGCCTGCTGGACGCGCTGCGCGACCGGCTCGACCTCACCGGCACCAAGAAGGGCTGCAACCAGGGCGCCTGCGGCGCCTGCACGGTCTGGGTGGACAAACGGCGGGTACTGGCCTGCCTCACCTTGGCCATCACCTGCGAGACCCGCGAGGTCACCACGATCGAGGGGCTCTCCGACGGGGTGGACCTGCACCCGATGCAGCAAGCGTTCATCACCCAGGACGCCTTCCAGTGCGGATACTGCACCCCCGGCCAGATCATGTCGGCGGTGGCGTTCCTCGCCGAGGGGCACGCCGCGGACGACGGGCAGATCCGGGAGTGGATGAGCGGCAACATCTGCCGGTGTGCGGCGTACCCGAACATCCGGGCCGCCATCCGGCAGGTCCGGGACGAGGCCGGGACGGGTGGGCCCGATGCGAGCGGTTAGCTACTCCCGGGTGGCCGACGTGGCCACCGCGATCGGGACGGTCGCCGCCGACCCGGGCAGCACCTTCCTGGCCGGCGGCACCACCGAGGTCGACCTGCAACGCATCCACGTCGCCGGGGCGAAGCGGCTGGTGGATATCAACGACCTGCCGCTGCGGCAGGTCGACGAGCTGCCCGGCGGCGGGGTACGGATCGGCGCCGTCGCCCGGATGAGCGACGTCGCCCAGGCCCTGCCGGTCCGGCGCCGGTTCCCGATGGTCTCCCAGGCCCTGCTGCTCGGCGCCTCCCCGCAACTGCGCAACATGGCCTCGATCGGCGGCAACCTGATGCAGCGGACCCGCTGCGGCTACTTCCGGGACGTGGCGGCGCCCTGCAACAAGCGCGAACCGGGCACCGGGTGCAGCGCGATGAACGGGGTCAACCGGGGCCACGCGGTCCTCGGCACCAGCGAATGCTGCATCGCCACGCACCCCTCCGACCTGGCCGTCGCGCTGGTCGCGCTGGACGCGGTGGTGCTCACCCAGGGGCCGGCCGGGCACCGCCAGATCCCCGCCGACGACTTCTACCTGGCGCCCGGCCAGACCCCGGATCGCGAGCACCCGACCGCGCACGGCGAGCTGGTGGTGGCCGTGGAGATCCCGCCGCTGCCGATGGCCAGCACCTCGATCTATCTGAAGGTACGGGACCGGGAGTCGTACGAGTTCGCGCTCGCCTCGGCGGCGGTCGCCGTCTCGCTGGACGCCGGAGTGGTCACCGACGTACGGCTGGCGCTGGGCGGCGTGGCGACCAAGCCCTGGCGGGCCCGCCGGGCCGAGTCGGTGCTGGTCGGCGCCCCGGCCACCGTCGAGTCGTTCCGGGCGGCAGCCGACGCGGAGCTGGCCGACGCGGTGTCGCACGGGATGAACGCGTACAAGATCGAGCTTGGCCGGCGCACGGTCGTACGGGCGCTGCGCATGGTCACCGGCGACGCCCGGATGGTCAGCGACGACGGGAACCCACCGTGAGCGGAGTACACGAATGAGTCCGGTGCTCGGGGCCGCCCTCGACCGGGTGGACGGCCGGGCCAAGGTCACCGGCGCGGCCCGGTACTCCGGCGAACTCAACCTGCCCCACCTCGCCCACGCGGTGCTGGTCGGTGCCCGGGTGCCGAGCGGCCGGATCATCGGAATCGACTGCCGGCAGGCCGGCGTCGCGGACGGTGTGCTCGCGGTGCTGACCCATCTCGACCTGCCCCGGGTCGCGGCCCAGCCGAAGCTCTTCCCGTCGCTGGCCGGGCTGATCGCGCACGGGCAGAGCTTCTTCCCGATGCAGGACGACGTGGTGCACTACGCCGGGCAGCCGGTCGCGATCGTCGTCGCCGACACCATCGAGCGGGCCGAGCACGCCGGCAGCCTGGTCCAGGTGACCTACGCCGAGACGCCGTCGCTGACCCTGCTCGACCAGGGGCGCGACCAGGCGTACGAGCCGGAACGGATCTTCGGCGGGCTGGTCCCCGGCCGGAACCCGACCCGGGGTGATCCGGAGACGGCACTGCGCGACGCCGAGGTGAACCTCGACCTGACGTACCGGTTCGCGGCCAACCACCAGAACCCGCTGGAGGCGGGGACGACCACGGCGATCTGGGACGACACCGACCGGCTCACCCTCTACGACTCGACCCAGGGGCCGACCGCGACCCAGCTCAGCGTCGCCGAACTGCTCGGCCTGCCACCCACCCAGGTCCGGGTGCTCAGCCACTACGTCGGCGGCAGTTTCGGGTCCAAGGCGCTGATCTGGCCGCACGTCACCCTCGCCGCGCTCGCCGCCCGCCGGGTCGGCCGGCCGGTCCGGCTCACGCTCAGCCGCGACCAGATGTTCCACTCCTGCGGTTACCGGGAGGAGCAGGAGCAGCGGATCCGGCTCGGCGCCGGCCGGGACGGGCGGCTGGCGGCCCTCACCCACGACAAGATCTCACTGACCTCGCACTTCGACGACTGGGCCGAGACCTCCCTGGAGTCAGCCGCGATCACGTATGCCTCGCCGAACTACGCCGGCGGCTACCGGCTGGCCCGGGGCAACACCATCACCCCGACCTTCACCCGTGGCCCCGGCGAGGCGACCGGGATGTTCGCGCTGGAGTCCGCGATGGACGAACTCGCGTACGCCACCGGGGTCGATCCGGTCGAGCTGCGGCTGCGCAACCACGCCGACGTCGACCCGGACACCGGCAAGCCGTGGTCGAGCAAGGGGCTGAAGGAGTGCTACCAGCGCGGCGCCGAACTCTTCGGCTGGGCCGACCGCGACCCGACCCCCGGCGCCCGGCGGGACGGGAACATGCTGATCGGCACCGGCATGGCCACCGCCGCCTATCCGGTGGCCGCCCCGATCAGCCCGCAGCGGGCCCGGGCCCGGCTGTACATCGACGGCAGCGCGGTCGTCGAGGCCGGCATCTCCGAGTTCGGCACCGGTGCGCTGACCGCGATGACCCAGGTCGCCGCGGACGGCCTCGGCCTGCCGGTCGACCGGGTACGGTTCCTCGGCGGCACCACCGACCTGCCGAACGTCGCCTCGGCGGTCGGCTCGGCCGGCTCGGGGGCGACCAGTTCGCCGGTACACCTGGCCTGCACCCAGCTCCGCGACCAGCTCGTCGGGCAGGCGGTCGCCGACCAGCACTCGCCGCTGCACGGCGCCGACCCGGCCGGGGTGGTGGTCCGGGACGGCCGGATGTGCCTGCGCGACCGGCCCGAGGTCGGCGAGACGTACGCCGAGCTGCTCACCCGTAACCACATTCCGGACGTGGAGACGGTGGGCACCTGGATGCCGGTCCTGCCGCCCATGACGGACTACGCGATGCACACCTTCGGGGCCCAGTTCGCCGAGGTGGCCGTCGACGCCGAACTCGGCCTGGTCCGGGTACGCCGGCTGGTCGGCGTCTTCGCCCCGGGCCGGGTACTCAACCGCAAGACCGCGCACAGCCAACTGATGGGCGGGATGCTCTGGGGGCTGGGTCAGGCGCTGCTGGAGGCGACCCGGATGGACCCGCACACCGGGCGCTGGGCCAACGCCAGCCTCGCCGACTACCTGCTCCCGCTCAACGCCGACGCCCCGGACGTCACGGTCGACGTCATCGAGGTACCCGACTCCGTGGTCAACCCGCTCGGTGTGAAGGGCGTCGGCGAGATCGGCATCGTCGGTACCTCGGCCGCGATCGCCAACGCCGTGTACCACGCCACCGGCCGACGGATCCGGCACCTGCCGATCACCCTGGAGGACCTGCTCTGAGGACCGGCCCGGTGCCGCCGGCCGACCGGCTGCTCCGGGCTCCACTCCGGGCTCGTACTGACGGTCCCGCCACTCCACCGTGTGACATCGTTGCTATATATATCGCGGTGCGATATATATAGCGCATGGAAATCAGCGAGCAGACGTTCCTGATCCTCTCCGCCCTCGCCGACCAACCCCGCCACGGCTACGCCGTGGTGACAGAGGTCGACGAGATGACCGGCGGCAGGATCCGGTTACGCGCTGGCACCCTCTACGGAGCCCTCGACCGCCTCGTCACCCAAGGGCTCATCGCCCCCGACCACGACGAGGTGGAGAAGGGCCGGCTTCGCCGTTTCTACAAACTGACCGACACGGGGGCAGACGCCATCCGCGCGGAGAGCCAGCGGATGGCCACCGCGGTCCGGCTCGCCGAGGAGCGCCTCAACAAGCGTGCCGCCCGCAACGCCCCGCGCCTCGGGACCAGCGGATGAACCCGGACATGAGCCCCCTGGAGCGACGATATCGACGGCTGCTGCGCCTACTGCCAGCCACGCACCGCACCGCCCGCGGCGAGGAACTGCTCGGACTGCTGCTGGACCTCGACCACGGCCGCCGACACCCGAGCCGGCACGAGACACTGAACATCATCGCCCTGGCAATCCGGCTGCGACTCACGACGCCCGTCACCACCGCAGCCCTCACCACCGGACTCAGTGCCCTGCTCATCGCCGCCGGCACCCAGCCCGCCGGTGACACCCTGGACCTGTTCACCGGCGCCGTCCTCGCCACCGACATGCCGGCCATCATCTCCAGCTGGCCGCAGATAGTCGTTCTCGGCCTGCTGCCCCTCGCACCGCTGATCGCCTGGCTGTGCGGCGCGACCCGGACCGCCCTCACCCTGCAAGCAATCTTCCTGACGGTCACCGCTGGTTGGTTCGCCATCGACGTGCCGGGCGGTGCCGGCATGGGAATCAACCCCGGCCAACAACTCTTCGCGTACGCCACACCGGTCCTGATCCTCGTCCTGCTCGCGATCGCCGACCGCGAGCGGTGGACCGTACCCCGGCCGCGCCTGTTCTGGTGGACCCTCGTCCCGCTCGGGATCCTCGCCTGGAAAGGCACCGGAGAATGGGGACGCCACGGCGTGTACGTTCTCGACGCCATGCCGACGGTCCTCGGGATCCTCACCGCCGCCACCGCCGCTGCCGGAGCCGCCTGCGCAGTCCGCCACCACCGGCCCGCCGTCATCATCGGCGCCGGACTCACCGGCTTCATCGCCGGATGGCTCATCCCCGACCCGCTGCTCTCCAACACGGCGATGCAGCACTTCGACCGTCAGCCGCTACCACTGGCAATCCTCATCACGGCGATCGCTGCCACCATGACTGGCATCCATCACCTCGCCCGTCGCCACAAGCCCGAGGTGCGGTCGCTACCACCCGATGAACCCGTGATGCGCTGAACACCAGCTTCGGGTCAGACGAGCGGCGACCGCGGCAGAGCACGATCTTCCTTCCGCCGTGGTCGCCCTCTTCAGCGATTTCAGGGTCGGCCGCAACGCGAGGTGCCATCGGCCGCCCATCGACGGAACCCGCTGGTAGGCGGTCTTCCACGGCCCGTACCGTTCGGGCAGGTCACGCCAGGGTGAGCCGGTCCGTTTCACCCAGCAGATCGCGTTGATGAGCTGCCGATGGTCCCGCCACTGGCTACCGCGCACGGGCTGCGCCGGCGCCAACGGTGCCAGCACCGCCCACTCGTGATTCGTCAGATCGCCTCGTGCCGAGAAGGGTCTAACGAGCGACCCTCATGATCCGCGAGACAGAACCTCGTCGCCGAGGGGCGGTTGGGCGCCGAGGCGGGCCCCGGTGGCGTCGACCGGACCGTGGAAGGTGGCGACTCCGCTGCCGTCGCCGAGGTCGAAGGCGGCCCGCTCGAAGCGGCAGCCGGCGAAGCTGGTGGTGCCGTGGAATTGGGCCCCGACGAACTCGGCGTATCCGCCCTCGCCGCCGCTGAGGTCGAGGTCGACCAGGGTGGCGCCGCAGAGCCAGAGGTTGGTCTCCGGCCAGTACGGCTCGGCGGCCGGGCGCAGCCGCTCGGCGAGCACCTGCTGGACCTCCCGGCGCAGCCGCAGCTCCTCGGCCTGGGCCGGATCCAGGTCGCCGCTGACCAGGAACGGCAGCGGCGTACGCAGATAGGCGCAGAGCGCGTCGACGACACGTTCTCGCAGCTCCGCACGGGTGTCGCCGAGTTCGGCCAGCAGTCGCAGGCCGGTGCGCCGGGTGTCGGGGTCCGGGCCGGCGAGCTGCCGGGCGTACGGGTGGACACCGTCGTCCGGCACCAGCCGGCCGCTGTCGGGCTCCGCCGCCCAGCCCAGCGGCCAGTACGTCTCGCCGTATCCGTCGTCGTTCTCGTTGGACCAGTGGGCGCCGGTCAGCTCCACGGTGGGCTGGTCCAGGTGCACCCGGGCGGCAAACTCGGCCTCCCGGAAGTCCGCCGCAGCGCCGAACCGGGCCATGTAGAACCAGGCCGGGCCGGCGAAGCGGGCACCCCGGAACGAGACCGGACCGGCGAAGCGCGCCCCGTCGCCGCCCTCCTCCCAGTCCTGGTAGTCCTCGATCAGTACGGCGACCGGCCACTGCGGATCGGTCTCGTTCGGCTCGTCCCAGGGCAGCGGGGTGAGTTCCTCGATCGTCTCCCAGGCCGGGTCGTCCTCCCAGAGGGTGTCCGCGCCCCGCCCGAACCAGGCGATGTCGCCGAACTCCGCCCCGGCGAACCCGGTCGCGCCCCGGAACCGGGCCCGGCCGAAGACCGCCTCGTCGCCGAAGCGGACGCCGTCGAACCGGGCGTCGCCGTCGAAGACCGTACGCGGGAAGAGCGCCTCGCCGTCGAACCTGGCCCCCTCGAACGACGTCGTGCCGACGAACCGGGTATCCGCGAACCGCGCCTCGGCCAGCTCACAGCCGCGCAGGTCGACGCCGACCAGGGTCGTCCCGGACAGGTCGAGGCTGATCTCCGGCCACGGCCCCGAGTCGCCGGGGCGGAGCCGGTCGGCGAGCAGGGTGAGGGCGGCCCGCCGTGGGTCGGTCTCCGCGTCGTCGGTGGAGCCCGCCCGCCCCGCCGGACGATCCGCCGGACCGGTGGCCCGCAGGTGTTCGCAGATCGCGTCCACCACCGGCTGCCGGAGTTCGGGGCGGCCGTCGGCGCGGGCCAGCAGCCGGCGTACCGCCGCGAGCCGGTCGGGCGACGACTCCGCCGCCAGTTCGGCGAGGTCCGCCCGGTGTTCGTCCAGGTCCCGATCCGCCATACCCGCCCGCTCCCCTTCCCCGGCTGCTCCGGCCCACGGTGCCGCCGCACCGGCGGCGCCGGAACGCACCCTAGCCGCAGCGGGCAACTCCGGCCGCCGCCGGCATCGCCGGCAACCACTCGCCCGGACCGCTCACCTGGACGGCGGGTTGCCGACGGGGGTCAGGCGACGACGCTGACCATCCGGCCCGGTACCACGATCACCTTGCGCGGCTCGCGACCGGCCAACTGGTCGGCGACCGCCGCCAGCGCGGCGGACCGGATCGCCTCCTCGGTTGCCTCCGCCGGCACCTCGACCCGGCCCCGGACCTTGCCGTTGACCTGCACCGGGTACGTCACCGTCTCGGCGACCAGCAGGCTCGGGTCGGCCACCGGGAACGGCTCGTACGCCAGCGACTCGGCGTGCCCCAGCCGGTGCCACAGCTCCTCGGCGATGTGCGGGGCGAACGGCGACAGCATCAGCAGCAGCGGCTCGGCCACTTCCCGGGGCGTCGCCTCCAGCCTGGTCAGACCGTTGGTCAGCTCGATCAGCTTGGCGATCGCGGTGTTCATCCGGATGCCGTCCAGGTCGCCCCGGACCCCGTCGATGATCCGGTGCAGCAGTCGCCGGGTCTGCTCGTCGGCCGGGGCGTCGGTGACCCGCAGCTCGCCGGTGTGCTCGTCGACGATGGTCCGCCAGACCCGTTGCAGGAACCGGTAGGCCCCGATCACCGCCCGGGTCTCCCAGGGCCGGGAGACGTCCAGCGGGCCCATCGACATCTCGTAGACCCGGAACGTGTCGGCGCCGTACGCCTCGCACATCTCGTCCGGGGTCACCACGTTCCGCAGCGACTTGCCCATCTTGCCGTAGACCCGGGTGACCTGCTGGTCGCCGAAGTAGTACCTGCCGTCGACCTCCTCCACCTCGGCGGCCTCGACGTAGCTGCCCCGGTCGTTCTGGAAGGCGTACGCCTGGATCATGCCCTGGTTGTACAGCCGGCGGTACGGCTCGAACGACGAGACGTGGCCCAGGTCGTACAGCACCTTGTGCCAGAAGCGGGCGTACAGCAGGTGCAGCACGGCGTGCTCCTGGCCGCCGACGTACAGGTCGGTGCCGCCCGGGTCGCCGGGCGACTGCGGGCCCATCCAGTACCGCTCGTTGGCCGGGTCGACGAAGGCTTGCGAGTTGGTCGGGTCCAGGTAGCGCAGCTCGTACCAGCAGGAGCCGGCCCACTGCGGCATCACGTTGGTCTCCCGGGTGTACCGCTTCGGCCCGTCGCCCAGGTCCAGCTCGACCTCGACCCAGTCCTTGCGCCGGGACAGCGGGGTCTCCGGGTCGGAGTCGGCGTCGTCCGGGTCGAAGGTGCGGGGCGCGAAGTCGTCCACCTCGGGCAGCTCGACCGGCAGCATCGACTCGGGCAGCGCCACCGGGTTGCCCTGCTCGTCGTAGACGATCGGGAACGGCTCGCCCCAGTAGCGCTGCCGGCTGAACAGCCAGTCCCGCAGCCGGTAGGTGACCGCCCCGGCGCCGTGCCCGTTCGCCTCCAGCCACTCGATGATCTTCGCCTTGGCGTCGGTGACGAACAGCCCGTTCAGGTCCAGGCCGCCGTCCGGCGCGGCGCTGTTGATCGCCGGGCCCTCCCCGGTGTACGCCTTGCCGTCGAAGTTCTCCGGCGGCTGCACGGTACGCACGATCGGCAGGTCGAAGACCTCGGCGAACTCCCAGTCCCGCTCGTCCTGCCCGGGCACCGCCATGATCGCGCCGGTGCCGTAGCCGGCCAGTACGTAGTCGGCGATGAAGATCGGGATCTGCGCGCCGTTGACCGGGTTGCTGGCGTACGCCCCGATGAAGACGCCGGTCTTCTCCCGGTTCTCGGCCTGCCGCTCGATGTCGGTCTTGGCGCCGGCCGCCTTCCGGTAGGCGTCCACGGCGGCCCGCGGGGTGGCCTGCCCGCCGGTCCAGGCGTCCTTCGTCCCCTCCGGCCAGGCGTCGGCGGCCAGCGACTCGACCAGCGGGTGCTCCGGGGCCAGCACCATGTAGGTGGCCCCGAAGACGGTGTCCGGCCGGGTGGTGAAGACCCGGATCGGCGCCTCGGCGGTCGGGAACTCGATGTGCGCGCCGGTCGACCGGCCGATCCAGTTCCGCTGTTGCAGCTTGATCGGCTCGGGCCAGTCCAGCGCGTCCAGGTCCTCGATCAGCCGGTCACCGTACGCGGTGATCCGCATCATCCACTGCTTCAGGTTGCGCTTGAAGACCGGGAAGTTCCCCCGGTCCGACCGGCCGTCCGGGGTCACCTCCTCGTTGGCCAGCACCGTGCCCAGCCCCGGGCACCAGTTGACCGGCGCCTCGGAGACGTATGCCAGCCGGTGGTCGTCGACGATCCGCCGCCGCTGCGCTGGCGACAGCTCGGCCCATGGCCGGCCGTCCGGGGTGGCCCGGGTGCCCGCCTCGAACTCCGCCACCAGCTCGGCGACCGGCCGGGCCTTGCCGGCGGCCGTGTCGTACCAGGAGTTGTAGATCTGCAGGAAGATCCACTGCGTCCAGCGGTAGTAGTCGGTGTCGATGGTCGCCACCGAGCGCCGGTCGTCGTGCCCCAGCCCCAGCCGGCGTAGCTGCGACCGGTAGTAGCCGATGTTCGCCTCGGTGGTGGTCCGGGGGTGGGTACCGGTCTGCACCGCGTACTGCTCGGCCGGCAGCCCGAAGGCGTCGAAGCCCATCGTGTGCAGTACGTTCCGGCCGGCCATTCGCTGGTAGCGGGCGTAGCAGTCGGTGCCGATGTAGCCCAGCGGGTGCCCGACGTGCAGCCCCGCCCCCGACGGGTACGGGAACATGTCCAGCACGAACAGCTTCTCCGCGTCCGCCCGGGGATGGCCGGGATCGGCCAACGGCCCGACCGGATTGGGCGCCCGGAAGGTACCCCGCTCGGCCCACCGGTCCTGCCAGCGGATCTCGATCTGGCCGGCCAGCTCGGCCGTGTACCGGAACGGCGGGATGTCCGCCGTCGGCTCGGCTGCCTCGGTCGTCATGTCGTCTCCTCGCTACGTCCGCCGTCGCTCCGCCCTCGTCGACCGGGGCTGGCTGAGCATCAGATTCAGGTTTGTGGGCCGGGTCCGTTCTCCGGGCATAAAAAAGCCCCTCACGCAGGAGGGGTGGCCGTGCTGTCGCTGTCTGTCGCGTCAGCACGGCTCGCTAAGGAGCAGGTAGACCCTGGACATGCGGCCATCGTACCGCGCCCCCGGCAGCGCTGTCGCACCCGATACCGGCCCGGAGATCCGACCCGGGCTCTCCCGGTGTGCTCGGCTCTCCCGCCGAATGCGGTTAGCCTGAGTGATGCGGGTGATCCGGTTACTCCGGACAGACGTATTCTCCCGCGAACCATACGGCCGGCCCAGGGACTCTTACTAGGCGGCGGCCGTGACCGACGAGGAGGAGGCCCGTGACTCAACAGACCTGGGACGAACTGGGTGGCACGCTGCCGAGCGACCAGTTCCGTGCCGCCAGCGACGCGATCGTGGCCAACATCGAAGAGGTCATCGAGGGCAAGACCGCGACGGTCCGGCTCGCGCTCGCCGTCCTGCTGGCCGAGGGCCATCTCCTGATCGAGGACGTACCGGGCGTCGGCAAGACCAAGCTGGCCAAGGCGCTCGCCCGGTCGATCGACTGCTCGGTCCGGCGCATCCAGTTCACCCCCGACCTGCTGCCCAGCGACGTCACCGGGGTCAGCGTCTACAACCAGGAGACGCACGACTTCGAGTTCAAGCCGGGCGCGGTCTTCGCCAACCTGGTGGTCGGCGACGAGATCAACCGGGCCTCGCCGAAGACCCAGTCCGCGCTGCTGGAGAGCATGGAGGAGCGGCAGGTCACCGTCGACGGTGTCACCTACGAACTCCAGACCCCGTTCATGGTGATCGCCACCCAGAACCCGATCGAGATGGAGGGGACCTATCCGCTGCCGGAGGCGCAGCGCGACCGGTTCACCGCCCGGATCGCGATGGGCTACCCCGACCCCGGTGCCGAGCTGGCCATGCTGGACGTGCACGGCGGCCGGGACCCGATCCACGAGCTGCGACCGGTCTCCGACGCCGCCACCGTCCGGAAGCTGATCGCGACGGTCCGTGACGTGCACGTCGCCGACGCCGTCAAGCAGTACGCCGTCGACCTGGTCACCGCCACCCGGGAATCCCCCGACCTACGGCTCGGCGCCTCCCCCCGGGCCACCCTGCAACTGCTGCGCACCGCCCGGGCGGTCGCCGCACTGGAAGGGCGCGACTACGTCCTCCCCGACGACCTCCAGGCGCTGGCCGTGCCGGTGCTCGCGCACCGGGTCATCTCCACCGCGGACGCGCAGCTCGCCCGGCGTACCACCGACGCGATCGTCTCCGACCTGGTGCACCGGCTGCCGTTGCCGCACGAGCGGCAGCGCTCGCCGTACGACACCCGACCGTCGTCCGAGGACGGCACCGGGCGCTCCCAGTACGAGCCGCGGAGGCGGTGACGGTGCGCGAGGCACTGCGTGGCCTCACCACCCGGGGGCGGTCCTTCCTGGCCGCCGCCGTGGCAGCGGCGATCTCCGCGCTGATCCTCGGCGAGAAGGACCTGCTCCGGGTCGCCGTCCTGCTCGGCGTACTGCCGCTGCTCGCCGCGCTCTACGTCGGGCGCAGCCGCTACAAGCTCGCCTGCAGCCGCTCGCTGGAGCCGCACCGGGTGCCGGTCGGCGCCAGCTCCCGGGTGGTGCTCCGGTTGCAGAACATGTCCCGGCTGCCGACCGGGACGCTGCTGCTGGAGGACCGCCTGCCGTACGCGCTCGGCAGCCGTCCCCGGGTGGTGCTGGAACGCCTCGGCGCGCACCAGGCGAGTTCGGTGGCGTACACGGTTCGGGCCGACGTACGCGGTCGCTACGAGGTGGGCCCGCTGGTGATCCGGCTGACCGACCCGTTCGGGCTCTGCGAGCTGACCCGGGCGTTCCCCAGCGTCGACCCGCTCACCGTCATCCCGCAGGTCACCCCGCTCCCCTCCGTCCGGCTGGCCGGCGAGTACGCGGGCACCGGCGAGAGTCGGGCCCGTTCGGTGGCGGTGCACGGCGAGGACGACGCGGCGACCCGGGAGTACCGGCGCGGCGACGACCTGCGCCGGGTGCACTGGAAGTCCACCGCGCGCACCGGTGAGCTGATGGTGCGCCGGGAGGAGCAGCCCTGGGAGAGCCGGGCGACGGTGGTGCTGGACACCCGGGCGTTCGCGCACCGGGGTGAGGGACCGACCGCCAGCTTCGAGTGGGCGGTGTCGGCGTCGGCCAGCATCGCCGTGCACCTACGGCAGGCCGGCTACAAGCTCCGGCTGGTCAGCGACTCGGGGATCGACGCCAGCGCGAACGACGTCGGCGGCGAGGGGCTGCTGCTGGACTACCTCGCCGACGTCCGGCTCAGCCAGCGCGGCGACGTGGCGACGCTGGTCGAACGGGTCCGGCAGCGCTCCGACGGCGGGCTGGTCATCGCACTGCTCGGCACGCTGACCACCGCCGAGGCGGACCTGCTGGCCGGGCTGCGCGGCAACGGCGCGACCTGCATCGCGTTCCTGGTGGACAGTTCGACCTGGCTCAACCTGACCCCGCAGGCGCGCGAGGAGGCCAACCACGCGCACGGCGCCGCCGCGCTCGCGCTGATGCAGAGCGGTTGGCGGGTGGTCGGGGTCGAACACGGCAGCAAGCTGCCGGCGCTCTGGCCGCAGGCGGCCCGGGGCTCGCAGGGCTTCGCCTGGCGGGCCGTGCTGGCCGAGACGGTCGCCGGCGGAGTGCGGTGACCGGTCGCCGGAGACGGGACCGACGAGGCGGATGAGGGCGACGCGATGAACCGGAACGGCAGCACCGGCACGGACGGGACGATGTGATGAGGGGACGCCGACACCTGGGGTTCGTGGCGGCCGCGGCCACCCTGCTCGCCGCCGCGCCGATGTCCACCATCTACGAGCGGTGGACCTGGCTGATCCAGTGCGCGGTCATCGTCGCGCTGATCGCCGGTACGGCCACCCTGGCCCGCTGGTGGCGGGCACCGGTCTGGGCCCAGGGACTGGGCATGGTGGCGGCACTGCTGTTCGGGTTGACCTGGATCTTCCCGAGCGGCCAGGAGATGATCTCCCTGCTGCCCACCCCCGGCACCCTGACCCACTTCGGCTCGCTGCTGGCCAGCTCCGGCGAGGACATGCGCTCGTACGGCGTACCGGTCCAGGACCTCGACTCGCTGCTCTTCCTGACGGCGCTCGGCGTCGGCGGGGTGGCGATCGTGGTGGACCTGCTCACCGTCGGGATGCGCCGTCCCGCCCTGGCCGGGCTGCCGATGCTGGCGATCTACTCGGTGCCGGTGGCGGTGCACGTCGACAGCGTCTCGGCGGTGCCGTTCGTGGTCGGGGCGGCCGGCTTCCTGTGGCTGCTCGCCGCCGACAACGTGGACCGGGTACGCCACTTCGGACGCCGGTTCACCGGCGACGGCCGGGACGTGGACGTCTGGGAGCCGTCGCCGCTGGCCGCCGCCGGCCGCCGCCTGGCGGTGATCGGTGTCGCGGTGGCCGTACTGCTGCCGCTGGCCGTACCGGGGATGACCTCGGGGCTGCTCAGCCAGTTCAACTCCGGTGGCGGCGGCGATGGCGGCGGCCGGGCCGGGCCGGGCGGATCACCGGGCCGGGTGAACCTCTTCGCCCAGCTCAGCGGTGAACTGAACCGCTCCGAGCAGCGCGACATGGTGCGGGTGACCACCAACGACCCCGATCCGTTCTACCTGCGTTTCGCGGTCGCCGACGACTTCGAACGGACCGGGTTCGGGCCGCGCTCCCCAGAGGGGACTCCGGTGACCCAGGGCCTGCCGGATCCGCGCGAGGTGACCAGGGAGGCTCCGGGCATCACCCGCGACCAGTACAACGCGGACGTCGAGATCCTCGACTTCGCCATGCCGTTCCTGCCGGTCTACACCGCTCCGGTGAGTACCCGCCAGATCGACGCGAACTGGCGCTACGACGCGACCATGCAGGTGATCTACTCGGAACGGGCGTCGTCGCGGAACCGGAAATACTCCTTCGACTTCGTCCGTTCGGAATACACCCCGGCCGCGCTGGCGGCGGCACCGACGCTGGCACCGGAGCACGCGTTCCGGAAGCTCTACACCACGGTGGAGCCGGTACGGGAGGTCGAGGAACTCGTCGACCGGCTGACCACCGGCAAGCGGAACGACTACGAGCGGGTCCGGGCGATCTACGACCACTTCTCCCGGAAGAACGGGTTCAGCTACGCCCTGAACACCGAGGGCGGCACCAGCGGGCAGGACATCGTCAACTTCCTCACCAACAAGGTGGGCTTCTGCCAGCAGTACGCCGCCGCGATGACCTGGCTGGTCCGCGAGGCCGGCATCCCGGCCCGGGTGGCCTTCGGCTTCACCAGCGCCAACCGGTCGGGCAACACCTACACCCTGACCAACAACAACCTGCACGCCTGGACCGAGGTCTATTTCACCGGCATCGGCTGGGTCCCGTTCGACGCGACGCCGGCGGCCAGCATCACCGGCTCGTGGCGTTCCCAGTGGGCGCCGGACCCGGACGCGCCCGAGCAGACCTCGACCACTCCGGACACCCCGGTCGGCCCGACCACCGACCCGTCGGCCGGCCCACAGGCGACGGACGGGTCGGACCGCCCGCTCGACGAGGCATTCGACGGCACCGCCGGGGTCGCCCCGGACAGCGGGCCCAACTGGCCGCTCTGGGTACTGGCCGGGGCGGTGCTGCTGGTCCTGCTGCTCACCGTGCCGGCGCTGCGGCGGGTGTTGCTCCGGCGGCGCCGCCAGACCCGGGCCGCTGCCGCAGCCAGCACCCTCGCCTCGGTGGCGGCGGACGGGAACGCGGCCCCCGGCGTCGCCCGGGTGGTGCTCAGCGACTCCGAGCTGGCCCGGGCCCGGGCCGACGCGCACGCCGCCTGGGACGAGCTGGTCGACACCCTGGTCGACTTCCGGGTCCGGGTGGATCCGGCGGAGACGCCCCGGGCCACGGCCGACCGGCTGATCCGGGAGGGGCTGACCGCCGGCAGCGCCGACGAGGCGATCCGCCTGCTCGGGCACGCCGAGGAGCGCGCCAGGTACGCCCGGGAGCCGCTGCGGCACGGTCCGCTGGGTGACGCCCTCCGCTCGGTACGCCGGGCGCTGAGCGCCGGAGCCGACCGGCGTACCCGGCTGGTGGCGGCCACCCTGCCACCGTCGGTGCTGTTCCGCTGGCGATTGGCAATCATGGATCTGTCGGCCGGGTTCGTCGCGCTGACCGGCCGGCTCCGGGACCGGCTGCTGCGCTGGAGCCCTCGACGGGTGCTCGCCGGACGCACGTCCCGCTGATCCGAGCCGTACCGGTCGGCCCCGACCGACCGGAGGCGTCGCCGGGCCCATCCCGCGAGTCGCGGGGTGGGCCCTTCGGGTCTGCTGGATGCGCCAGGGGAGCGCCTGACGGATACGCCGGGAGAGCCCGACGGATACGCCTGGCGGATGCGCTGGGAGATCAGATCGGTGCGACGTCACCCAGCGAGGTCGTGAGGCGGATCACGGCGAGCCGGGCACCCGCGCCGGGGGCGCGAACGGCCGGCGGAGACGCACGCCGGCAGCAGTGGGTAGGCAGCAGTGGGTAGGCATGGAGAAACGCCACTGGTCGCCGGGACGGAACCCGGCGGTACCGTCAGCGGGGCGTGCCCCACGGACGGGAGACGGTCAGCGGTGGCCTTCCGGCCGCTGACGCCACCTCTCCTCGAGTCGGTCGATCAACGACAAGCGTCGCCCGCTGCGGACGCGGCGGCTGGTGGTGCCGCCGACCACGTGCAGGTCCGGTGACTGCGCCTTACGCTGCGACAGCATCGCGAACGCGGCCGCACCGAGCATCACCACGAAGCCCGCCACTCCGAGCAGCGGAGTTTTGCTCACCGTGCCGTAGACGACCAATGCTAGGCCAGCGATGATCACGCTGACCGCGACGAGCAGGCGACGCCGCGCGTGGAAACGCGGATCGCTGGCGCGCACAGCCGAGGCGAACTTAGGGTCCTCGGCAAGCGACTGCTCGATCTGCTCGAACAGCCGCTGCTCGTGCTCCGAGAGCGGCACGGCACTCCTCCCCGGTCACGTTGGCCGGTCCGCTCGGACCGACAGACCGTGGCAGCCAACCGGCTGCTTACCCGCCAGTCTACGAGGGGGGTCGCGGGTCGGAAAGCGGGACGACCTATGGCCGCGCCGGATTTTCCGTCCGCCGCAGGTCGCCGTGCCCCAACAGACTCGCTGGGCGCACCATGGAACGCCCGAATCGGGCAGCCGCGGCGTCCGCCGCGGCCTCCGCCTCCCGCCAGCCGTGCTCGGGCGCGCCCAGTGCGAGCTGTCGGGGAGTCTGGTCGCCGTCGCTGAGCCCCTCGACCCGGACGCCGATCAGCCGGATCCGGTCACCCGGGCCGAGAGCGTCGAACAACGCCCAGGCGGTGTCGAACACCTCTCGGGTCACGTCGGTCGGCCCGCCGAGCGTGCGGGACCGGTTGACCGTCCGGAAATCGGCGAACCGCACCTTGATCGAGACCGTCCGACCGACCTGCCCGGCCCGGCGCAGCCGGACGCCGACCTTCTCGGCGAGGGCCAGCAGAGCCCGCCGGATCGTCTCCGGCTCGGCCAGGTCGGTGTCGAAGGTGACCTCGGCCCCGATCGACTTCTCCGCGTGCTCCGGGCTGACCCCGCGGGGATCCCGCCCCCAGGCCAGCTCGTGCAGGTGGGTCGCGGCCGCGTCGCCCAGGCTGCCCCGGAGCATCCCGACCGGCGCCTCGGCGATGTCCCGGACCGTCCGCAGCCCGAGCCGGCGCAGCGTCTCCGCCGCCCGCTCCCCCACCCCCCAAAGCGCCTCGACCGGCAGCGGATGCAGGAAGTCCAGCACCTGGTCGGCCGGCACCACGATCAGCCCGTCCGGCTTGGCCCGGGTGGAGCCGAGCTTGGCCACGAACTTGGTCGGCGCCACCCCGACCGAGCAGGTCAACCGCTCCTGCTCGGCGACCCGGGCCCGGATCAGCCGGGCGATCTCGGCCGGCCGGCCGAACAGCTTGCGCGCCCCGGCGACGTCGAGGAACGCCTCGTCCAGCGAGAGCGGCTCGACCAGTGGAGTCACGTCGCGGAAGATCTCCATCACCGCGCGGGAGGCGGCCGTGTACTGCGCGAAGTCGGGTGGCAGGAAGACCGCCGACGGGCAGAGCGCCCGGGCCCGCATCGTCGGCATCGCGCTGTGCACGCCGTATGTCCGGGCCTCGTAGCTGGCCGAGCTGACCACGCCGCGCGGGCCGACCCCGCCGACCACGACGGGCCGACCCCGCAGGTCGGGCCGGCGGCGGACCTCGACCGCGACGAAGAACGCGTCCATGTCGACGTGCAGGATCGGTGAGCCGGAGTCGTCGGCGTCCGCGCCGAAGCGCGGATCACTGCCGCGTGGCACGGACTGGCTGCGACCCATAGCGGCAGGTTAGCCCGGGGGTACGACGCAACCGCGCCGACAATCCCGGTTGGCACCACACGGGTCCGGCTCTTTACCATTGCGGTCCGGCGCAGCACCGGACCCGGGGGAGGAATCGATGAAGACGGTGCCACTCGGGCAGACCGGCGAGCGGGTCAGCCAGTTCGCCCTCGGCTGCATGCTGATGGGCACGCTCACCGACGACGAGTCGTCGTACGCGATCCTCGACCGCTACCTCGACGGCGGCGGCACGTTTCTGGACACCGCGAACTGCTACGCCTGGTGGCCCGGCCCACCCTTCGCCGGCGGCGAGAGCGAGAGCCTGCTCGGCCGCTGGTTGCACCGCAGCGGGCGGCGTGACGAGGTGTTCCTGGCCACCAAGGGCAGCGCCTGGATCCGCGACGTGGCCGCGGTGCGGAACAACCCGCACGACCCGCAGGCGGCGAGCCGGCAGTACGAGGGGGCCGGTGGGGACACCCTGCGCCGGGCGCTCGACGACAGCCTGCGCCGGCTGCGCACCGACCACGTGGACCTCTACTACGTGCACGTCGACGACCGGAACACCCCGCTGGAGGAGACCCTGGAGGCCCTGGCCGGGCTGGTCTCGGCCGGCAAGATCCGGTACGTCGGCTGGTCCAACGTCCGGACCTGGCGGCTGGAGCGGATCCGGCAGCTCGCCGACCGGTACGGCTGGCCGGCCCCGGTCGCCCTGCAACAGCAACACTCCTACCTGCGCCCCCGGCCGGGTGCCGACACGCTCTCGATCGTGGACGACGAACAGCTCGACTACCTGCGGGCCAACGACGAGGTGACCCTGGTGGCATACTCGCCGATCCTCAAGGGCAGCTACGACGACCTGGCGAAACGGCGCGATCACCACGTGATGGAGTCGTACCGCGGGCCGGACGCCGAGGCCCGGTTCGCCGCCGTCGCCGAACTGGCCGCCGAACTCGGGGTCACCGGCAACCAGCTCGTCCTGGCCTGGCTGCTGCACCAGCGGGACCCGGAGTTCGTCACGCTGTTCGGCCCGCGCACGCCCGAGCAGTACGCTGCCGCACTGCCCGCGCTCGACCTCACCCTCAGCGGCGGGCAGCTCGCCCGGCTCGCCGCCGCCGGGGCCTGATCCGGGGCGACGGGGGTCGCAGATCACTTCGCTGATGGTCGATACTGCGGGTGTGCCGAGAATTCTCCGGGCAGCGGCCGCTGTCGCGCTCCTGCTGGCGTCGGTGGCCTGTGACGGTCCGGCCCCCGAGGCCGCCCCGCCGGCCGCCACCCCGGCATCGCCCGCCGAGTTGTCCGCCGGCCCGCTCCGGCTGCCCAGCGGGGCGCCCGGGGACAGGTGCCCGACCACCGCACCGCAACCCTGGTCCGGGCCGGGTCAGGCGACCCAGGTGCTCGGCCCCGGTCCGGTGTACCCGGTCGCGGACTACTTCCGGGACGGCGCGGTGCTGCGGCTGCGCGAGGACGACCGGCAACCGGACGGCACGTACCGGAAGAAGGTCCGGTGGATCGCCACCGGCTACACCGGCCCGGTACTGCTGCGGGTGGCGCGGATCGACGCACCGGGCAGCGCCGCCGCCTCGTTCGCGTACACCGGTGGCCCCCGCGACGGCGGGCACTACGCCGTGCTGACCAACCCGGACAGCGACCTGCCCGGGACGACGACGGTCGGCGGCCCGGGCTGCTACGCCTACCAGGTCGACGGGACCACGTTCAGTCTGACGATCGTGTTCCGCGCCGCCCCGGAAGGGTCGTGACGGGTGGGTCCCGGCCGATGACAGGTGCCCGATGCGGCGTCACGACAGCTCGCCGCCGCCGGACAGCGGGCGGATGTGCACGTTGCCGCTGCCGTCGGGCACGACCTCGACCACCCCGCCGGTGAACCGGAGGTCGCCGGCCTGCTCCATCGCCACCTCGATCCGCACCAGCTCGGTGGGAATGCGCACGTGCCGGGCGAACGTACCGACCGGCACGCCGTGGCGCACCTCGGCACACACGTCGATGGTGGTGGTGCCGTCGGCGTTGCGCCGGACGGCGACGATGCCGCGATCCGTCGGAGGCATGAGCGGATCCTCTCTGCTCGTACCGCAGGAACCAGGAGGCGTCACCTGCGGAGAATCTTCCCGGACGTTTCAGGGGACGACCGGCTCGAACGGGCTCCGGGCCGGCACCGGACTGTGGAACATCACCCGCCGCCAGTCGCCGGCGAAGCAGAACACCCCGCATGTCGTACGGATGCCCAACCGGCCGGGCAGCCGGGCCGCCGCCACGTGCCGCGGCACGCCGCCCATCGAGTACACGCTGGCGATGTCGGGCCAGAGCGAGACGCTGAGCGCGACCCGACGCCGCCAGTCGACCACCACCCGGCTGCCGATCAGCCCCTCGCCGAGCCTCGCGACGTCCCGCTTGACCCGGTGGTGCAGTACGAGCAGCACCAGCAGGCGGGCGAGGCTGCCGCACTCGAACCGGGTCACCACGACCTGGCCACCGCCGGGTTCCAACTCGAACAGCGGGGTCAGGTCAGCAGCCCCGCGACCGTCGCCGCCGCCGTCGACAGGATCAGCAGCCCCGAGCCGCGTCTCGCCCACGTCACCCATGATCCGCTCCATCCCGCCTCGGTACGCCGGTCGGCTCCGGCCGCCAGCGTGGTGACCACGACCACCACCATCGAGCCCACCGCGATGGCGGTCAGCGCCGTGACGGCCAGCGCCGGCCGTACCAGGGCCACCGCCGCCACGGCCACCCAGATCAGCGAGGTGGTCTTCTGGGTGGTGAACAGCAGTCCCAGGTCGAACCCCCAGGCAACGCCGAGCGCCCCCGGCGGCAGCCGGTGCCACAGCGCCTGCGGCACCTGGCGCCACACGTGCGGTGTGCGCTGCGCCAGGTCCGCCAGCCCGAGCAGCACGCAGACCCCGGCGAGCACCCCGAGAGCGACCGGGTCCGGCAGCGGCTCCAGCAGCCGACCCAGCAGGTACACCGGCACGGCCACCACCACCGCACCCGCCGCCGCACCCGCGATCAGGCCGGCCAGGAAACGGATCCCGTCCGCCCGGGAGCGCCGCAGCATCGGGCTGGCGACCCCAGCCATGGAGAGTCCTCATGGGCTGAACGCCTGGAGGACCGCGCCCAGCAGCCCGACCGCCAGGATCGCCCAGGACGCCACGCCGATCCCCCGGTTACTGGCAGCTGTAGGCGGAGGCGACGGTGTGCCCGTACGAGTCCTTGGCCTCGCAGCACTGGCAGCGTACGTATCCGGCGTGCCAGCAGTGCCAGACGTAGTGCGCCCCGCTCTTGCACTGGGCGACCGAGATGGACGGGTGGAACTCCAGGTTGCAGCAGGCGTAGACGTAGGAGGCCGCCGCCGGTGAGCTGCGGCCGAACACCGCGACCGCCGCGGCGAGCCCGCTGGCTCCGATCCCGGCGAAGAGGCGCCGCCGGCCGGTCTTGCGCTGCCGGCTGCCGGCATCGTCGTCTGTACTCATCGCGCGACCTCCTTGGGTTGCTGCTCGTCAAGGATCTGGACACTGCGGGCCAGCAGCGCGGCGATGTCGTCGAACAGCAGCGCCGCCCGGACCCGGCCGGCGGCGAGAAGCACAGCGGCGGGGCTGGTGTGGATGTCGAATTCGCCCTGGACCCAGTCACCGGCCACGTCGACGTGATGTGGCAGCCGGTCCAGGCCGTACGTCGCGACGAACTCGGCGCCGCTGTCGGCGTTGCCGCAGGTGACCACGACACCGAGCAGCGGCCGGCCGTCGACGCCGCCGGTACCGGCGAGTGCCGCGACCTCGGGCGCGAGCTGCCGACAGGTGTTGCAGACGGTGCTCAGTACGAGCAGGACCGCCCCGTCGGCCGCACCCAGCGCCGCCAACCCGTCCGGCCAGCCGGCCGGGACGTGACCGACCCTCGCCTGGTCCAGCGGCAGCACCTCGACCGACCGGCTCCGGCTCGCCGGGTCACCGACCCGGGACGCCAGCTCGCCGACCATCGCGAAGAGCACCACCATGCCGGCGGCGAGCACCAACAGCACGATTCCGAAAAACAGCTCCATCGACACTCCTCACGTCGGGTCGGGCCGGGTGGAGGGGCGCAGCAACCGCCACGCCAGGCGCCGGTGCAGCCACAGGCAGAGCAGTACCGTCGCGGCCGCCGTGATCGCCGGGGCGCGGGCCTCGGGCGCCGGTCCGCTCGGCACCGCGACGACATCGAGTACGCCGAGCGCGACGAACGCCGCGCCCACGAGTACGTTGCGGGCCCCGAGCGGGTACGGGCCGCCACCGAGACAGCCGCACGGCAGTGCGCTCCGCCGCCACCGGCCGGCGGCACCGGCGAGCGCGAACAGCACGCCCAGCCCGACCACCGCGAATCCGGTGGCGGCGCGGGCTGCCGGAATCAGCAAGCCCAGACCGATCAGGACCTCCGCGACCCCGAACACCCGGACCGCGGCCGTGGAGACAGTGTTAGCGCTGCCATCGAACAGTTCTTCGACCGCACGGCGGACCGGTTGCGGCACCACCGTCTTGGTGACACCGGCTACCAGGAGAACCGCCACTAGCAGGGCATTCAGCGAGACAAACAGCAAACCGTCGACGCCCATCGGCCACCCCCGTGGTGTCTGCCCGATAGAGATGAACGCTCACATGCGGTGATCGGAAGCGTACGAGGTAATGGCACGCCGGACAATAGACCTGCCTAGATCTTCTTCGGCGGCGGCGGGTGTCAGGCGCGGAGCGAACGTACGACCAGCAGCGGGATGGTCATCTCGGTCGCCGTACACGAGCCGTGGTACGCCACCAGCGTGGTCTCGATCGGGTTGTGCGTCTTCGAGGCGAGTACCACGGTCGGGGTCAGGCAGGCGACCACCACGTCACCGATGCGTGGCAGGTGTGCCTCGGGTACCGGGCCGAACCAGCCGGCCGCGACCGCCTCCTCCCGGGTCGCCACCCACGCCTGCTCGCCGAGCACCTCCGACCAGGCGGCCACCACGTCGGCGGTCGCCCCGGCCAGGGTGTGCAGGTAGCGGACCCGGGCCTCGCCGGCCACCACCCGTATCCCGGCCCGCAGCCGGGGATCGGTGTCCAGGTCGTACCGCCCCTGCGCCGGGATGTCGAGCTGGCCGTGGTCGGCGGTGACCAGCAGTGCGGCGTCCGGCGGCAGCCCGTCGACCAGCCGGGTGACCAGCGCGTCGACCTCGGCGACCGCCGAGCGCCAGTCGGCGGAGTCGATGCCGCTGAGGTGCCCGTGCCGGTCCACGTCCGGGTGGTAGCCGTAGACCAGGGTCGGGCCGTCCCCGGCGGTGAGCGCCGCGAGCATCTCGGTGGCCAGCGCGTCGACGTCCTCCGCGCCCCGATGCGCCCCGCTCCGGTAGGCGGCCACGCTCAGCCCGGTGTTCGCCAGCGCCGGCCGGCTCACCACGGTCACCGCTACCCCGGCCGCCTCGGCCCGCTGCAACTGGGTCGGCAACGGCTGCCACCGGCGCGGATCCGGATCGTCGCCCGACCCGGCGGCGGGAGTGGGCACCGGTGCCCGGGCCGGAGAGCCGGGGAGTGCCGGCCCGGCCGGGTGCGACGGGCTGCCGCTGCCGAGCGGGTCGGCCGTACCGGGCAGCTCGGCAGTGCCGGCGGAGGACCAGGAGCCGCTGGCCCGGTCGCCGCCCACCGGCGAGCCCGGGCCGCCACCGGGGAAGTTCGGGCCGTCGACCGGCGACCTCGGCCAGTCGATGTGCGTGAGTACCCGGTCGGTGCCGGGCACGTTGACCCGGAAGCCGAGCACCCCGTGCGCGCCGGGCGCGGCCCCGGTGCCGAGGCTGACCAGGCTGGTCGGGGTGGTGGAGGGGAAACCGCAGGTGAGCGGGCGTCCGAACCGCCCGGTCAGGTCGGTCAGTGCCGGCGCGTGCGGGGCGGCGATCGGCAACTGGTACCAGCCGAGCCCGTCGACCAGCAGCACCGCGATCCGGCGTACCCCGGCCAGTTGACCGGCCAGCCCGAGCGGGTCGGCCCGGTCGACGCCGAGCACGGACAGCGCGCTCGGCAGCACGTCGGCGAGGCTGCCGCCGAAGTAGTGCGGCCGGACCAGGTCGAGTGGGCTCGTCATGCCAGACGGCGGGCGAACAGGTGCAACTGGGCGGCGATGTCCCGGTACGGCGGCTGGGCCGAGGCGGCCAACTCCAACTCCAGCAGGGCCGGCGGGTCCGCCTCGGCGGCCACCGCCGGGATCAGGTCGGCGAAGACGCGTACCCCGTGGGTCTGCTCGACCGCCAGCCCGGCGGCCTCCAGCAGCGCGGCGGCGCCGTCGGCGTCGTAACGCCGGCGCAGGGTGTCCCGGGGCCCGGCGTGCCCGTCCGGGTCGCGTAGCAGCGCGGCGGCCACGTCCAGGTGCCCGTTCGTGACCCGGCTCAGCACGGCGGCGGCCCGGTTCGCCACCAGTACGCTCGCCGCGCCGCCGGGGCGCAGTGCGCTGCCGATCGCCCCGACCACCCCGGCCGGATCGTCGACCACCTCCAGTACGGCGTGGCAGAGCACCAGGTCGGCACTGGCCGGCTCGACCAGCCCGGCGAGGGCGTCACCGTCGCCCTGCACCGCGCGTACCCGATCGGCGACCCCGGCCTCGGCGGCCCGCCGGGTCAGCGCGGCGAGCGCGTCGGGGCTGGCGTCGACCACCGTCACCCGGTGGCCGGCCTCGGCCAGCGGCACCGCGAATCCGCCGGTCCCGCCGCCGACATCGAGCACGGTGAGCGTCCTGTCCTGCTGCCGGGCAAGCTCACGGCGCAGCACGGTCCAGACCACGGCGGTACGCGGGCCGGTCGCCGGGCCGGACGGACGGCTCTGAGTTCGCTCCACCCGACGAGCCTAAGCCACCCGGACCCAAGCTGATCGCCGGCTGCCACGCCGGCCGATCGGCAACGCGGAGCGGCGGCCCGGGTCCGCCGGACGGTGGCCCGAGCCCACCCCGCCCCGGCCCGGTGTACGCAAGTGACCCACGGGCTCGCGTTCGGCGGTCCCGCCGGAGCGTCCGGCCCGGGAGAACCGTTTCCGGCCGGGCCGCGTCCTACCTTCACGTGATGGAGGTTGGCGACGAGGAGTTGCTGCACCTCGTCGGTACCGGGGACCGGCGGGCGTTCGAGGTGTTCTACGCCCGACACGCCCCCTGGCTGGCCCTGCGGCTGCGCCGCCGCTGCCGGGACCCGGAACTCGTCGCCGATCTGTTGCAGGAGACCTTCCTGGCGGTCTGGCGGGCGGCGGGCACCTATCGCGGCAGCGGTGAGGTGGTGGGCTGGGTCTGGACCATCGCCGCGCACCGCCTCGTCGACGCGAGCCGTCGGGCCCTCGCCCGGCCACGGACCGCCGCCCCGGCCGACGAGACCCTTCTCGCCTGGTCACCGTCGGCAGAGGAGGAGGCCATGCTCGGCACCTACGACGCGAGGCTGGAACATGCCCTGCACCGGCTGTCGCCCGAGTTGCGGGCGGTGGTGCAGGCGACCGTCCTCGACGGCTTCACGGTGCGGGAGGCCGCCCTGTTGCTGGGGCTACCGGAGGGAACGATCAAGACCCGGGCCATGCGGGCCCGGCGAGAGCTGCGGGCGGCACTGTCGTGAGTACGTTCCACATCCCCGAGGTCGCGCTGCGGGCCTACGCCGAGGACCGGCTCGCCGACGCCGACGCGTGGTCGGTCGAGGCACATCTCGACCGGTGCGAAACCTGCCGGGCCCGATTGCCGCTGGACGAGCCGACCGGACGGCTCGTCGCCGCGGTCGGCGCGACCCTCGCCGCGCGGCTGCCGGGCCAGGGACGGATCCGCCCGGGTACCCGATGGCGGCAGGTCGCGGTGCTGCTCGGCGCGGGACCGGCGGCCCGGGTCGGCTGGCTCGGCTCGGTCGTCACCACCCTGGCGCTGGCCGTGACGATCGAGATCGGTTCACTGCCGGTCCGGCCCTGGATACTCCTGCTGCTCGCGCCGCTGCTGCCGGTGCTCGGCGTTGCCGTCTCCTACGGCCGGCACACCGATCCGCTGCACGAACTGGTCGCCACCAGCCCGTACGCCGGGCTGCGGATCATCCTGTGGCGGACGTTGTCGGTACTGGCGGTCACCGTTCCGGTCGCGTTCCTCACCGGCGCGGTATCCCGGATCGGTACGCCGGCGATGTGGCTGCTGCCCTGCCTCGGGTTGACCGGTCTGACGCTCGGGCTCGGCTCGCTGATCGAGCCGGCCCGGGCCGGGCTGGCGGTGGCGGCCGGGTGGGCCGGGCTGGTGCTGGTGCCACCGGGAGACGCGTCGCCGGTCCCGCCGGTCGGCAACGGATGGCTGGTCGCTCCGGCGGCCGTACCGGTCTGGCTGGGCGTCATCGCGGCGGCCGTGGCGTTGCTGCTGGCCCGGCAGGGTCGGCTGGGCGGCGAGGTGGCTCCGTGAGGCGGTGTCGGCGGCCCCGGGGCGGTCGTCGACGACCTGCCGCGGCGTCGGCGACGGGAAGCACGTCGGAGACGACGCGTCGTCGGCGGGAAGCACGTCGGAGAGGTGGGGCACGATGACGGTCAGCATCGAGGGCCTGCGGGTCGGCTACGGCAGAAGGGTCGTCCTCGACGACCTCGACCTGGAGCTGGCGGTGGGCGTACACGGGCTGCTCGGGCCGAACGGCGCCGGTAAGACGACCCTGATGCGGGTACTGGCCACGGTCGCCCGCCCGGACCGTGGCCGGGTGCGGCTGCTGGGCCGCGACATCGCGGACCGGACCGCGCTCCGGCAGGTACGCCGGCAACTGGGCTACCTGCCGCAGGCGTTCGGCTACTACCCGCGGTTCACCGTCCGGGAGTTCGTGGAGTACTTCGCCTGGCTGAAGGAGATGCCCCGGACCCGGGTACCGCTCGCGGTCGAGCGGGCGCTGGAACGCGTCGGACTGCTGGACCGGGCCGACGAGCGGATGAAGCACCTGTCCGGCGGAATGCTGCGCCGGGCCGGCATCGCGCAGGCGATCGTCAACGACCCGCGCGTGGTCCTGCTGGACGAGCCGACCGCCGGCCTGGACCCGGAGCAGCGGGTCGACTTCCGGACACTCCTGCGGGAGTTGGGCGTCGACGCCTGCGTACTGGTCAGCACCCACCTGGTCGAGGACATCGGTACGGCGTGCGGCCGGGTGAGCCTGGTCGAGGGCGGCCGGCTGGTCTTCACCGGCACGCCCGAGGAACTGGCCGCCGCCGGGGTGGACGGTGGCAGCGGCGACACGGCGATCGAGCGCGGTTACACCGCCCTGCTGCGGGGTGCCCGGACGGTGCGCCGGTGAGACGTCCGCTGCGGGTGGAACTGCGCCGGGGTACGGCACCGGGTGCGGCTCTGCTGATGTTCGGTGCCGGCGGGTGGCTGCTGGCCGTACACCCGGAGGACTGGGGCGGCCGGTGGGCCGGCCTCGCCGGGTACCTGCGGACGTCGCTGATGGTGCTGTGCGGGCTGATGGTTGCCGCCGGTGCCTGGCAGGCCGGTCGGGAGCGGCGCCGGGGCATGGCCGAACTGCTCGGCTCGACGGCCCGGCCGGGCTGGCAACCGCTGGTGGTGGCCTGGCTGGCGGTCTCGCTCGCCGGCACCGCCGGGCTGCTCACCGCCTTCCTCGGCGCGGCGGTGCTGGTCGGACGGGTGGCCACCTACGCGGGCGGCGGATGGTGGTGGACCCTGGCGGTGGGCATCCTCGCGCTCTGCACGGCCGCCGCGTTCGGGGTACTGATCGGACGGCTCGTCCCGCTGCGGGTGGTCGCCCCCGTCGCCGGCCTCGGCACCTACCTCGGGCTCGCCGTCCTCACCTACTGGGACGCCAGTGGCGTCAGTTGGCTGTCCCCGGTCCACCCCGGCTCCGGCCCCGAGCGGCTGCTGCCGGCCGGAACGCACGCCCTACAGGCCGGTTGGCTGCTGGCGTTGACCGGCACGCTCCTCGCGCTGGCGGCCCGGCTGCGTCGGGCCGCCCTGCTCTCCGGCATCCTCGCCGTCGCCGTGGCGGTGCCGATCGCCACCGGAGCCGGCCCCGACGACCTCCGCGCCGACCCGGGTGCCGTCGAGCCGACCTGCACCACGGAGGGGCCGCCGGTATGCGTGGCCCGGATCAACGGTTTCCTGCTGGACGACCTGACACCGCTCGTCCAGCCGGTGCTGCGCCGGATGGCCGGCATCCCCGGAGCGCCGACCCGGGCGGCGGACGCGGCCCTGCAGGTCGACGGTGAGCCGACCGGGCCGGCGGACGGCACCCTCTGGCTGTATCTGGGAAGCCAACCCACCGCGACCGGCGACGGCCTGGCCAACCTCGGCTGGCTCCGCGCCGACCTGCGCCAGGTCGTCACCCTGAGCTGCCACCGGCAATTCAGCAGACCCGACAGCCGGATCTATCCGACCTTCGACACCGCCCGGGCGTGGCTGTTCGAGGAACGCCCGGCCCCCGACACCCGCGTCGGGCGGCTCTACGCGCTCCCCCTCGACGAGCAGCGCGCCTGGTTCGCCGCGTTCCTCGACGCCGCGCACCGCTGCGACGTTCCGCGCCTGATCGCGCTGGGGGAACTGCCGTGAACGGCCGGCTCCTGCTGTTGCACACCCGGGCCAGGGGCGGCCCGGCATTCGTGCTCGGGATCGCTGCCGTGACGCCACTTGCCTGGGTCGCCGGGAACTGGCTCGCCAGCCGGCCCTACTTCGACGGACCCGCCGCCCGGATACCGGTCGTCGCGCTCGCGCCGCTGCTCGCCGTACTGCTGCTCGCGCCCACCCTGGGCGGGGCCGACGAGGAACTGGAGCGCGGCACCCCGCTGCGCTGGCCCGGCTGGCGAGCCGGCCACCTCCTGCTCGGGGTCGCGTCGATCGGCGCGGCGCTGGCGGTGACCGGGCTGCGCGCCCCCGGGGTGTTCGGCGCGTACGCCCTGGTCCGCAACACCCTCGGTTACGCCGGACTGGTCGCCGCGGCCGCGGTGCTGCTCGGCACCCGCCTGGCCTGGCTGCCCGCGTTCGGGTACGCCTGCGCCGTCTACGCCGCGACCCCTCGGCAGATCGGCGGGTTCGCCGGTGTGTGGGCCTGGCCGCTACAGCCGTCCGGCGTGACCGCCTCCTGGCTGACCGCCGCCGTGGTCTTCGTCCTGGGCGCGGCCGGCTACCTGCGCCGGGGCTGCCGGCTCGGCACCGTGGCCAGGTAGCGCGCCCTTCCACCCGGCTCAACGGAAGTCGCGGGAGGCGGGGGTGACCGGTGGGGTGATCGCGTCGAGGCGGTCGGCGACCAGGTTGGTCACCCCGTCGTGCTTCTCCAGCATTCCCCGCACGACCAGTGCGGTGCTGGTCCGGGCCACCTTCCGGTAGCGCTGCCACAGCCCCGGCGAGCAGGTGACGTTGAGCATGCCGGTCTCGTCCTCCAGATTGATGAAGGTGACCCCACCGGCGGTAGCCGGGCGCTGCCGGTGCGTGACGATGCCGCCGACCCGGACCCGCTGCCCCGGGTCGAGCCGGGCCAACCTGGCGATCGGCACCGCGCCGACCGCGTCGAGCTGGGGCCGGACGCACTGGGCCGGGTGGCTCTCCGGGGAGAGCCCGGTGGCCCAGACGTCCGCGACCAGCCGGTCCACCGCGTCCATCCCGGGCAGGGTCGGTGCCTCCGCCCCGGCGATGGTGCCGGGCAGCCGGTCCGGCTTGTCCTGCGCGGCGGCGCCGGCCGCCCAGAGCGCGGCCCGCCGGGTCAGCCCGAAGCAGGCGAAGGCGTCCGCGGTGGCCAGCGCCTCCAGGTGCGCGGCGGTCAGCCCGACCCGGCGGGCCAGGTCGGCCATGTCCCGGTACGCCCCGTGCGCGGTCCGCTCCCGCTCGATCTTCTCCGCCAGGTCGTCACCGAGGGTACGCACCCCGGCCAGCCCGAGCCGGACCGCCGGGCCGCCCAGCCCCCACCGGTGCGGCGGCTCGCCGGGCGCGCTCCCCCACCGGGTTTCCGGGGTCGACTCCAGGGTGGCCTTGGCACCGCTGGCGTTGATGTCCGGGCGGCGTACCTCGACGCCGTGCCGGCGGGCGTCGTCGACCAGGGTCTGCGGCGAGTAGAAGCCCATCGGCTGGGCGTTCAGCAGCGCGGCCAGGAACGGCGCCGGGTGGTAGCGCTTGAGCCAGGAGCTGGCGTACACCAGGTAGGCGAAGCTCATCGCGTGGCTCTCCGGGAAGCCGAAGCTGGCGAAGGCGGAGAGCTTGAGATAGACGTCGTCGGCGACCTCGCCGGTGATGCCCCGCTCGGCCATCCCGGCGTAGAGCCGGTCCCGGATCTGCGCCATCCGTTCGGCCGAGCGTTTCGAGCCCATCGCCCGGCGCAGCTCGTCGGCGCCACCGGCGTCGAAACCGGCCAGGTCGATCGCGAGCTGCATCAACTGCTCCTGGAACAGCGGCACCCCGAGGGTCTTCTCCAGCGCGTTGCGCATCAGCGGATGCGGGAAGGTGACCTCCTCCAGCCCGTTCTTGCGCCGGATGTACGGGTGCACCGAGCCGCCCTGGATCGGGCCGGGCCGGATCAGCGCCACCTCGACCACCAGGTCGTAGAAGCAGGTCGGCTTCAGCCGGGGCAGGGTGGCCATCTGCGCCCGGCTCTCCACCTGGAACACCCCGACCGAGTCGGCCCTTTGCAACATCGCGTAGACCTCGGGGTCGTCCAGGGACATCGAACTCAGGTCGAGGGTCGACTCGATCATGTCGTACGCGTAGTGCAGCGCGGAGAGCATGCCGAGGCCGAGCAGGTCGAACTTGACCAGCCCGGCGCTGGCGCAGTCGTCCTTGTCCCACTGCAGCACGGTGCGGCCGGGCATCCGCCCCCACTCCACCGGGCACACCTCGATCACCGGCCGGTCGCAGATCACCATCCCGCCGGAGTGGATGCCGAGGTGGCGCGGGAAGGTCTGCAACTCGTTGGCGTACGCGATCACGTGCTCGGGGATGTCGTCCACGTCGACCGCCGCCACGCTGCCCCACCGGTCGATCTGCTTGCTCCAGGCGTCCTGCTGGCCGGGTGAGAAGCCGAACGCCTTGGCGATGTCCCGCACCGCCGACCGGGGCCGGTACGAGATGACGTTGGCGACCTGCGCGGTGTGCTCCCGGCCGTACTCGGCGTAGACGTGCTGGATCACCTCCTCCCGGCGGTCGGACTCGATGTCGACGTCGATGTCCGGCGGGCCGTCCCGCTCCGGGGCGAGGAAGCGCTCGAAGAGGAGTTGGTGGCGTACCGCGTCCACGTTGGTGATCCAGAGCGCGTAGCAGACCGCCGAGTTGGCCGCCGAACCCCGACCCTGGCAGTAGATGTCGTTGTCCCGGCAGAACTTCACGATGTCGTAGACCACCAGGAAGTAGCCGGCAAAGCCGAGCGCCTCGATCATCCCCAGCTCGTGGTCGAGCTGCCGGTACGCCTCCGGGTGCGCGTCGCGGGGGCCGTACCGCCGCAGCGCGCCGTCCATGGTCAGCTCGCGCAGCCAGCTCATCTCGGTGTGCCCGGGCGGCACCGGGTAGTCCGGCAGCCTCGGCGCCACCAGGTTCAGGTCGAAGGCCAGCTCGGCGCCGAACTCGGCGGCCCGGGCCACCGCGCCGGGATAGGCCGCGAACCGGGCCGCCATCTCGGCTCCGCTGCGCAGGTGGGCGGTACCGGCCGCCGGCAGCCAGCCGTCGATCTCGTCCAGGCTGCGCCGGGCGCGTACCGCCGCCAGTGCGGTGGCCAGCCGGCGGCGGGACGGGGTGGCGTAGTGCACGTTGTTGGTGGCCACGGTGGGCAGCCCGGCGGTGGCGGCCAGCTCGGCGAGCGCGTCGTTGCGGTCGCCGTCGTACGGGTCGCCGTGGTCGGTCAGCTCCACCGCCACCGTCTCCGCCCCGAACAGCGCGGTCAGCCGGTCCAGCTCCCGGGCCGCCGCCTCGACCCCCTCGGTGAGCAGCGCCGCCGGCACCGTCCCCTTCCGGCACCCGGTCAGCACCAGTACGTGGTCCTTCAGCTCCCCGGCGACCTCTTCCAGCTCGCCGTAGACCGGGCGGCCCTTCTCGCCGCCGCGCAGGTGTGCCCGGGCGATGGTGCTGGCCAGCCGGGCGTACCCCTCGGGGCCGTGCGCGAGCACCAGCAGGTGCCGGCCGAGCGGGTCCGGTTCGCCGTTGCCACCCCGAGGAAACGCTCCGCGTTTCCCCGGGGACCCCGGCTGCGGGCCGGGCAGCCCGAGTGACAACTCGGCGCCGAAGATGGTGGGCAGCCGCAGCGCCCGGGCCGCTTCGGCGAACCGCACCACCCCGTAGAACCCGTCGTGGTCGGTCACCGCCAGCGCGGTCAGGCCCAGCCGGGCCGCCTCCTCGGCCAGCTCCTCCGGATGGCTGGCCCCGTCGAGGAAGCTGAAGTTGGTGTGCGCGTGCAGTTCCGCGTACGGCACCGCACCCTCGACCGGGGCGGGCAGCTCGGCCGGGGTGTAGCCGGGGCGCTTGCGGGTCCAGGCCGGGGAGTCTCCGCCGTCGGCGTCGACCGCGAGCGGATCCACCACGCGCAGCCGGGGCTCGCCCGGACCTCCGGGTCGGCCGGAGAGCGCGCGTTCCAGCTCCGACCAGGGCATGTCCGGATTGTGGAAGCTCACCGCGCCACCCGCCCGGTCACGGTCCACCTGCTCATGGTCCGCCTGCGCACCGCCCGCCTAGTCATAGACGGCCTCCACCCACCATCGGCCGCCGGCCAGGGAGAGCAGCAGCGCCGTACCGTCGGTCAGTGCCACCTGGAACCGGGCCCGCCGTCGGGCCTCCGCCGGGGCCCACCAGCGCTCGTCGACCGGCCACGGACCGGCCCAACTGACGATCTCCACCGGCGCTCCGGGCGCCACGGCTCCGGACCCGTCCGCCGACGGCCGCACCGCCGGAACGACCTCCTCCGCCCGGGCCACCGAAACGGTCCCCTCCGGCCGGGCCGACGGAACGAGCACCTCCAGTCGGGCCGGTGCGGCGCTGATCTCCAGCCGGGCGGTCACCCGGACGAGTTCCCCGCCTGCGTCGTAGACCGCCGCCGGCAACGGCTCGGGCAGCACGACCGCCGGTGCGGGAGACGGCAGCCGGCCCGGCCACGGCGGATCCGCCGGCCGGCCCGGCACTCGCTCGTCGCCCCAGGGCACCAGCCGGGTCTGGTCGACCGGGGAACGCCCGCCGCCGAGCACCGCGGTCAGCACCGATTCGGGACCGAGGATGCCCTGCACCCGGCTCAGCGCCCGGTGTGCCCGCTCCCGTTCCGCCCCGGTCTCACCCCACAGCCCCGGTTGCAGGCCGACGTGCGCCAGCACCCCTTCGGGAACCAGGCGCAGCCGGATGATCCCGGCGGTCGGCCGGGGCGGGCCGGCCCGGCCGGAGCCGGGACGCCGGCTGGTCCCGGTCAGCCAGCCGTCGAGCTGCCAGCGCACCCGGTCGGCGATCGCCGCCGCGGTCAGCAGCCCGTCGTGCCGCCAGACCCGGCGCAGTTCCTGGCCGTGCGCGGTGACCGCCTCGATGCCGAGCCGGGTGCAGGCCAGCCCGTGCCCGGCGAGCGTCTCGTGCAGCCGCTCGGCGAGCGCCCGCGCGGCGAACGCCGCCGCGTCGACCCGGTCGAGCGGATCGTCGTACGTCTCGGTCACCGCCAGGTCGGGCGGCGGGCGCCGGACCGCGAGCGGGCGGTGGTCCTGGCCGGCGGCCAGCCGGTGCGCCAGCGTCCCGTCGAACCCGAACCGGGCCAGTACGTCCCCGGCCGGCAGCGCCGCGAAGTCGCCCAGGGTACGCAGCCCGAGCCGGCGCAGCAGGTCGGTCAGCCCCGGCCGGCCCAGCGCCTCGACGGGCAACTCGGCAAGGAACCCGGCGGTGCCGCCGGGCGGGACGACCCGACCGGACCGGGCCGCCAGCCCGGCGGCGAAGACCCCGTCGGCGATCCCGATCTGGCTCTCCACCTCGCAGCTCTGCGCGACGTGCTCGACGATCCGCTCGGCGGCCTGCTCCTCGCCGCCGAAGTACCGGCTCGGGCCGCGCGCGGCGACCGCGCACGCTCCCGGACGGATCACCTCGACCCCGGCCACCACCTCTTCGACGGCGGCGACCACCGGCTCGAAGGCGCGTACGTCCCGGCCGGGGTCGTGGTCCAGTACGGTCAGCCGGGGGCAGCGGCTCTGCGCTTCCCGCTTGCGCAGACCCCGGCGTATCCCCTCGGCGCGGGCGGAGGCGGAGGCGGCGACGACCCGGTTGGCGTACAGCACCGCGACCGGGGCGGCCGCCGACACCCCGTCGACGATTTCCGCCGCGATCACCGGCCAGTCGGGGCACCAGAGCAGCATCGTCCGCACCGGCGCCATCGCCACACCTCCCTCGACCAGCGGATATGCGATCTTAGAACGCGTGTTCGATTCGCGCTGACCCACCCCACGTACCGGGCTCAGCGAGCCGACCCTGCGGCACCACGAGAAGATCAGCCTGTTCGGCCCGGTCTCCCGGGACGAGAGCAGCGGACACCGGCGCTACTCCCGACCGATCTCGCCACGGTCGAGGCCCTCGCCTGTCTGCGCTCGACCGGCGTCGGGGTCGCGGACATGCGGGTAGTCGACACGGCCGAGAGCCTCCGGCGGCACGGCCTCCTGGCAGCAGGCTGAAGCCCGCCTCTCCAGCCGCCCCCGTCGCCACCGAGCGCTGCCCCGGCCCTCACCCACCCCCGGGACCGCCCCGCCGCACGCGCCGGCCGGTCACGGGTTGCACAGGTGGGGTAGCGTGTCGCCGGTTCTATCGGAGGCACCACCTTCTCGGGGAAAGGCTGTCACTTGTCACGTTGGAAGAACGCCGCGGTTCTGACGGTCTCCACGTTCACGGCCCTGGCATTGACCGCCTGCGGCTCGGACGCGGGCACGCCGGGCGAGTCGAAGCAGTCGAGCGTACTGGAGCAGCTCGCCAGTGACCTCAAGGGCTCGCTGCAGAAGGTCGTCGACAAGACCGACTCGACCGATTCCGTGACCATGACCATGGAGGGCACGGCAGCCGGCGAAAAGATCAAGATGCGGGGTGCCCTGGACCTGCGCGACCCGGTCAAGGCGGAGATGACGATGGAGGGCCCCGACGGCGCTCCGACAACGATCCGGATGATCGGTGCCGTCGTCTACGTCGAGGTGCCCGAGGCGGATCGCGCGGACATGGACGGGAAGCGCTGGTTCAAGATGGACCTGGGCGCTGCCGCCGCGCAGGCGGGAATGGACTTCACCAAGCAACTCGACGACGTCGACCCCACCAAGCAGGTGAAGACCCTGCTGGCGACCGAGGGGACCACCGTCGTTGGCGAGGAGACCGTGAACGGGGTGGCCACGGTCCACTACACGGTCACCGCGCCGGTGACGACCTACCTCGGGCAGATCGACGCCGACACCCGCAAGACGGTCGAGCAGGAGCTGGCCAAGAACGGCGTCAAGGAGATCAAGATCGACCTCTGGGTCGACGAGCAGTACCTGCCGCGTCGGGCGCACATGGTGATGGGCACGATGAGCGATATTAAGATCGACTACACCGACTACGGCAAGCCGGTGAACATCGAGACTCCGGCCGCGTCGGAGACCGCCGACTTCGCCGAGATGCTGAAGGGTCTGCAGGGCCTGGAGGGCCTGCCCACCGGCTGAGCCCGCCGGCTGAGCCCAGCGGCTGAGCCCGCCGCACGGGCTTCCGCCGGTCGTGTTCCGCCCGCTCGGTCACCGACGGGGCGGGCGGAACACGACGGGGTTCAGGCGGGGAACGGTCACCGCGTCCGGACGACGGTGAGCGAGCTTCGCCGCGCGGTGGACCCGACCGGGGTCGAAACCCGCGCCGCCGGCCCCGTCCGGCGGTCACCCGGCAGCCACACCCGGATCTCCTTTGGGCGTACCGCCGCGCCACGGCCCTGGGCCGAGATGGTCACCTCCCGGCGCCGCAACCTGCCGCGCCCCTGCTCCAGTCCCTCCCACCGGCCACGCAGCACCTGAAGGGTGAGGTCGGCTCCGGTCCAGCGGCCGTACGGCACGAAGACGCTGCCGCGCTGCCGCGCCCGGGCGGCGAGCCGGTCGGCGACCGAGGCGGAGACCGTGCCGGGTACCGCCGCGACCACGACGTCGACTCCGTCGATCAGGGCGGCGACCACGGTCGCCCACTCCGGGCCGGGATGGGGAACAAGGGCGAGCCGGTCCAGCGCGATGCCGAGTTCGGCGGCGGCCACCGCGCCCAGTGTGGGCATCCCCACCACAGCACACCAGGCCCCGACCTGGGAAGCCTCGACGAGCAACGCCAGCATCAACGAGGTGCCACCACTGGAGCCGGGGCGACCGACCGCCACGGTGCTGCCACGCCGCAACCCGCGCTGAGGTAACAGCCCGGCCAGTTCCGACAGCACCGGCAGAGTCCGGTGCGGGTCGGTCGTCGCTGGGCTGCTGGCCGGTCGAACCAGCCCGGCCAGGGCGGTGGAACCAAGCACCATCCGCCCCGCCATCGTTGACCACACCCCCGTGTTCCCGTTTGGCCGCCGTGTTCCCGTAGGCAGGGTTTCCGTCAGCCGGTTCTTCCGTATCGGTTGACGCCGGTTTCCTGTGTCGTCGCCAGTTCTCGTGTCGTCGCCGGCTTCCCTGCGTCGGTTGTCGCCGCGCTCCTCGCTCGCGAGTTGCGGCGCGAGCAAGGAGTGGTCGGTCGTTGTCTCAGGCGGCCATGCCGTCGAGCGCCGGCTGGTGCGCCACCCCGAGTGCCACCTCGATCACCGCGACGAACTGTTCGGCCGCGCGGAGCAGGTCGTCGGCCTCCCGGGCGCTCACCACCCGGGGGATGCCCGCCTCGGCGGCGGCCCGCTTGGTGGCGCCGGTGGCGAAGTAGTTGGCCCACTCCCCCAGCTCCGGGGCGACGACCACCAGCAGCGCCCAGACACTGGTGACCCGGTTTCGGCGGGTGGGTGCGGGACGGGCCCGGGCGGCGAGCATCGCCGCTGCCGCGCGCAGCGCGGCCAGGTGCGCGGCGGCGTACCGCAGGCCGTCGGGGCGGGTCTCGGCGGCCTCCGCCAGCCCCATCCGGGCAATCGTCAGTAGTTGGGCCGGGGTGCGGTGCGGCAGCACGTGCGACGGCACCGTCGGCGCCTGAGCCTGGCTGGTCGGCATGGGACTGTCTCCTCCGCGTCAACCCATTCACCGCGTCACCGTTGCCGGCCGGAACGACCACGCTGGTCAGCGCCAGCGCGGTGGCCGAGGGCGACGCACCACGTCGAACTAGCCGGCTGCGGAGGAAGACGCACCGGTGTGTAGCCGGCCGGATGTGGACGCTTCCCCACACCACACCCGGCCGGCCGAACCGGCGGGTTCGTCGTCCGCCGCCCGGGGGTCGTGGGCGGCGGACGACGATCCTGCCTGGTGGGTCCGGACTCGCGGATCCGGATCCCGTGCGGTCCGCGAAACCGCACTCGGGGGTTACGCCGCGAACGCCACCCCCGGCATCAGCCCGAGCATCCGGCCGGCGGGCCGACTCGCATCGAACCCCGCCCAATCGAACACTCGTTCTAACTACTGGAGAGAGTACACCCCGGCACCGACAAAAACGCAAGCGAACGCGATCCGTCGGCGCGGCTGTCGGGTACGGGTCAGCACCAGGTCAGCGTGGAGTTGTTCCGGGTGACGTTCCGGATCACGTTGTTGGCGCCACCGCAGGGGCTCTGCCTGATGTTGGTGTTGGTCACCGTCAGGTTCTGCAAGGTGATGTTCGAGGAGAGCGGGAACTCCGTACGCGCCGCGATCCGGACCTCGCCACCACCGGTCACCGTCCCGGACTGCCCGGCGATGGTGACGTTGTAGCAGTTCTCGATCAGGATCGAGTTGTTGCCGGTGTTCGAGATGGTCACCCGGTCGATCACCGCGCCGCCGCTCTCCGAGACGCAGAAGATGCCCCGCCCGCCGCCCCGGGCGATCACGTTGCCGACCCGGATGTTCGTCGGGTAGCTGCTGCCCACCCGGCCGTTGCGGTTGGCCATCCGGAACGCCGCGTACCCGGTGCCGGCACCCGCGTTGTCCGCGTCGACCGTACCGATGGTGGCGTTGATGGTGTCGTTGAGCAGCAGTCCGGACTCGCCGACGCTACGGGCGGTGACGGTACCGACGGTCAGCCCGTCCACCCCGTACGTCTCCACGCCCTGGCTGCGGGTGCCCTGCACGTACACGTTGTCGATCCGGATGTTGCGGACCTTCACCGCCCGGTCGCCGCCGTGGTTGTCGATCCGCACCCCGAGGCCGCCGGAGAGCCGCATGTCGATCTGGCCCAGCGTCAGGTTGTTCACGTTGCGCATGAAGATGCCGTAGAGCGGCGCCCCGGTCAGGTTGAGGTGCTGCACCTCGACGTCGGTGGCGCCGCGGGCGTACACCGGGGCCTGGTCGCCGGAGCCGGAGCCGATCACGTTGATCGTGCCGCAGACGTCCAGGATCGTGTAGCTCGGCAGCGAGATCCGGGAGTTGGCACTCACCGAACCCGATCCCCGGACGACCACCCGCTGCTTCGAGGTACGCCCCGACGACAGGCTGTTCACCGCGGCCTGCACCGCGGAGCGCATGTCACTGCCGGTGTAGACCGTGCTGCCGCCGTTGCGGGCGGTCCAGGTGCTGCCGTTCAGCACCGCCTCGGCGTTGTACGAGCCGCTGCCGCAGTCGGCGAGATCGTAGCGGTCGGGCGCCTCGCCGCTGTGCCGGGAGACGTGGTGGTCGCCGGTGTCCGCCGCCGCGGGCGGCAGCCCGACCGCGGTGCCGGCGCCGGCCAGCGTGGTCGTGAGCGCCAGTACCAGGCCGGTTCGCCAGCCGCGCCGCCGTGACCGGCGGTCGGGTGGTCTCCGGTTGGTGGTGGTGAGCGTCATTGGTCCTCCTGAGCTGGGGGAACGGTGGCCGGGAAAGCCCGGTGTCGGTGACGGTCCGAAAGGGCCCGCCAGGACAACCACCGGAGCCGGTACGCCGAGGTGACGCGCCGGCAGGACAGGGCCGGATCGGAAAGGCCTTTCCCGACGTCGGCAACGTATCGAATCGTTTCAATTAAGTCAACGTCATCGATGGATGAGACCGCCCGGCCGACACGTCGAGGTCGACGTCCTCCCCGACCAGCCCCTTCTGCGGCTCGGCGTCGAGGGTGACCGGCGTGGTAATGACCAAAGGCTATTCGGCTCCTGACCGGTATCCGGCTACCCTCTCCCGGTGACGACTCGCAGACCTGCCCTCGGCGTGGCCATGGTGCTCTCCTCGGGCGTGCTGTTCGCCGTCAACGGCACCGTCTCCAAGCTGGTACTCCAGGCCGGCATCGAGGCCGCGCAGCTCACCCTGATCCGGGCCGCCGGAGCGTTCGCCGGGCTGCTCGCGCTGAGCCTGCTGCTCCGGCCCGGCGCCCGCCGTCTCCGGATCACCCCGGGGCAACTGCCGCTGCTGGTCGTCTACGGCCTGGCCGGGTTCTTCCTGACCCCGATGCTCTACTTCGTCGCCATCTCCCGGATGCCGGTCGGCATCGCGCTGCTGTTCGAGTACACCGCTCCGCTGCTGGTCGCGCTCTGGGCCCGGTTCGGGCAGCACCAGCGGGTACGCCCCCGGCTCTGGGTCGGACTGGCGGCGAGCCTCGCCGGCCTGGCCTGCGTGGCCGAGGTCTGGGGAGAACTCAAGCTGGACGGACTCGGGGTACTCGCCGGCCTCGGTGCCGCCGTACTGCTGGCCGGCTACTACCTGCTCGGCGCCCGGGGCGTACAGCGGCACGACACGCTCTCCCTGACCACCTGGGCGTTCGGCGCCTCGGCCGTGGCCGGGCTGCTCACCCGGGCGGTCACCGACGGCACCGGTGGCTGGGCACCGCTGGCCGGGACCAGCGGCGGCGTGCCGGTCGCGCTGCTCTGCGGGTACGTCGTCCTGCTCGGCTCGATCCTGCCCTTCCTGCTGGTGGCCGGTGCGTTGCGGCACCTGCCGGCGACCAGCGTCGGCATCCTCGGCATGGTCGAGCCGGTGATCGCCGCCACGGTCGCCTGGATCGTGCTCGGCGCCGGCGAGGCACTCAACGCCGCCCAGCTCGGCGGCGGCCTGCTGGTACTGGCCGGCGTCGCCCTCGCCGAGACGGCCCGGATCGCCGAGACGCCGGACGACACCCCGCCCGTTCCCGCCCCCGACGTGGTCGCGGCACCCCGCTGACCCGTACGGGCGCCCCGCCACCCCGTGCGCGCCCCCCTGCCGACCTGCGTGCGGCACCCCCGCTGAACCGCGCGTCCCACACTCCTGCCGGCCTGCGCGGCAACCCCCGTCGACCTGCGTGCGGGACCGGAAGCGGGTCTTGACAGCCATCCGTCCGGGCAGGAAGCTGTCTGTCCTATAGTCCTACTGTCGTAGGACAATCAGAAGGGATCGTTCCGGGTGATCGAGTTCGTGCTGGACGGCCGGTCAAAGGTGAACACCTACGTGCAACTGGTGCAACAGGTGAAACAGGCCCTCCGGGTGGGCCTGCTGAGCCCCGGCGACCAGTTGCCGAAGGTCCGGGACGTCGCGCAGGCACTGGCGATCAACCCGAACACGGTGCTGAAGGCGTACCGCGAGCTGGAGATCGAGGGGCTGGCGGAGGGGCGGCCGGGGGTCGGCACGTTCGTCACCCGCACGCTCGCCGGGGCGTCCCTGCCCAACCAGGCCGAACTACGGGCCGACCTGGTGGCCTGGCTGCACCGGGCCCAGGCCGCCGGGCTGACCACCGAGGACGTGACCGCGCTGGTGGAGACGACGATCCGGGCCACCCTCCCGGTCGATCCGGCGGCGCAGCTACCCGCGTGACGCAACGAGAGGACACCGAAGATGGAGACAGCGCTGGAGACCGACCAGCTCGGCAAGCGATACGGCACCACCTGGGCGCTGCGGGACTGCTCGCTGCGCCTGCCGGCCGGACGGATCGCCGCGCTGGTCGGCCCGAACGGGGCCGGCAAGAGCACCCTGCTACACCTGGCGGTCGGGCTGCTCCGGCCCGACGCCGGAGCGGTACGCGTCTTCGGTGAGACGCCGTACGACAACACGGCGGTGCTGGCCGAGATCGGGTTCGTCGCCCAGGACACCCCGCTCTACCGGGACTTCACCGCCGGTGAACTCGTCACGATGGGCGGCAAACTGAACCGTCGCTGGGACGGTACCCTGGCCCGGACCCGGCTGGCCCAACTCGGCATCCCGCCGGACAAGCCGGTCGGTAAACTCTCCGGTGGCCAGCGCGCCCAGGTCGCGCTCGCACTGGCCCTGGCGAAACAGCCCCGGCTGCTGCTGCTCGACGAGCCGGTCGCCAGCCTCGACCCGCTCGCCCGACGCGAGTTCCTCCAGGCCCTAATGGGCAGCGTCGCGGAGTCCGGCACCACCGTGCTGCTCTCCTCACACCTGCTGGCCGACCTCGAACGGGTCTGCGACTACCTCGTCGTGCTGCACGGCGCCCGGGTCAAGCTCGTCGGCCCGGTCGAGGACCTGGTCGCCGAGCACCGGCAACTGGTCGGTCCCCGGCACGGCGGCGAGCCGATCCCCGGTGTCGCGTCGGTGGTCCGGACCAGCCACACCGACCGGCAGTCCACACTGCTGGTCCGCACCGCCGGACCGATCGGCGACCCGTCCTGGACGGCGCACGAGGTGACCCTGGAGGACGTCATCCTCGGCTACCTGGCCGACGGCGACCGGCCGACCAGCAACGCGGCGTGGGGGGTGCCGGCATGATCTGGCTGACCTGGCGGCAGCACCGCAAGCAGGCCCTGTTCGCACTGGCCGCGCTCGCCGCCCTCGCCGCGCTGATGGTCCCGACCGGCCTGGCCATGCGGAGCAGCTACGCCGACCTCGGGCTGCCGGAGTGCGTCCGTACGCTGGGCAAGGCCGGCCCGGGCGGCAACGAGTCCTGCCACGAGGCGTTCACCCAGTTCAACGGGAAGTACAGCACCCTGCTGCTGGTCGCCATCCTGTTCCTCGTGCTGCCCCTGCTGGTCGGCCTGTTCTGGGGCGCCCCGCTGGTGGCCCGTGAGGTCGAGCAGGGCACCCACCGGCTGGTCTGGACCCAGGGCATCAGCCGCCGGCACTGGGCCATGGTCAAGTTCGGGCTCGTCGGCGCCGTCACGCTGGTCCTGGCGGTCGGCTACGGGCTGGGCGTCGGCTGGTGGCTGGCTCCGCTGAACCAGGCCGGCCGACAGGTCCGGTTCGACCAGTTCTTCTTTGACATGCAGGGCGTGGCACCGATCGGGTACACGCTGTTCGCCGTCGCGCTGGGCATCTTCGTCGGCACCTTTTGGCACCGGATGCTCCCGGCGATGGCCGGCACCCTGGTCGGATTCATCGGCCTGCGCGTCGTGCTGGCCACCCTGGCCAGACCCCGCTACCTGCCCGCCGAGACGCTCACCTTCCCGGTCCTGGGCACCGCCACCGCGCCGAACGAGATGGCCGGCGACTGGATCCTCACCAGCGGCATCCGGAACGCCGACGGCGAGCTGGTGGTGAGCGGCGGCTCGATCGAGTGCCCGCCGAACCCCACCGGGCCGGGCGCCGGCTGCGGCGAAGGGCTCGGTATCGGGCCCGGGGCGTACAACTGGCAGCTCTATCAGCCCGCCGACCGGTTCTGGCTGTTCCAGGGCATCGAGACGGGGATCTTCGTCGCGCTCGCCGTACTCCTGGTCTATCTCGCCGTCCGCCGGATCCGCCGGATCGCCTGACCGGCCCGCTGCTGACCGCCGGAGCGTCCGGCCGGCGGTCAGCGGCGGGGGGCGGGGCGGAGCGCGATCAGCAGCGCGGCGCTGGCCGCCGCGCCGAGCAGCAGCCCGGCGACCACGTCGTGCGGATAGTGCACCCCGGCCGCCACCCGCAGCGCCGCCACCGCCCCGGCTACCGGCAATGCCACGTAGCCGAGCCGGGGAGCCAGCAGGACCAGCCCGGCCGCCAGCCCACCGGCCAGCGTCGAGTGGTTACTCGGAAACGACCAGTCCCCGACCGGCGGGCAGGACACCCAGGTCACCACGTCGGCGAACGCCCGGCACGGCCGCTCCTGGTCGACGACCAGCTTCACCGCCTCGCTGGCCAGGTACGCCAGCACCGTACCGAGGCCGACCAGGAGCGCGCCGAGCGCGTCGGGCGTACGCCTGCGCCGCCAGCCGAGCCAGCCGACCCGGGCCAGCAGCCCGGCGAGGACCAGCAGGCCACCGGCGGCGGCGTACTCCCCCAGGCCGTGCAGCCAGCCGGGCAGCTCACCGGCGTGACCGACCATCCCCCGGTACGCCTCGGCGGACGGCCCGTCGGTCACCACCCGCGGCCGCGGATCGCCCAGTCCGCCCGGAGCCAGCAGGGCCACCACCGCCCCGGCGAGCAGGAGCATCGGCACCACCAGCAGAATCCGCCGCAACACAGTCATAGCGGATCAACGTAGTCGTTCCTTCCCCCCGACGGCCCCGCCCGAAGGTCATTTCGTCCGTACGACCTTCGTCAGGTCGACCGACCGGGCCGCGAGTGACCGACGGGCGTTCGGCCCCGCCGAGGGCGACCCGACACCGGCGACCTGGCCGGCGGGACGTCGCCGACGCCGGGAGGCAGGCACGAAACCGCCGGCCCGGCAGGCAAGATAGAGCTCATGCAGCCACATCCAAACGTGCAGGCGGTGCAGGACGCGCTGGACAACGCGGGCGGACGCGACGGCTCCGGCGCGCCGAGCCGGGTCCGGATCCTGCCCGAGGCGGTGCACACCGCCGCCGCCGCGGCGGCGGCCCTCGGTGTCGAGGTGGGCCAGATCGCCAATTCGCTGATCTTCGACGCGGGCGGTGAGCCGCTGCTGGTGCTCACCTCGGGGGCGCACCGGGTGGACACCGCCCGGGTCGCCGCCGACCTCGGGCTGCCCGCGCTGCGCCGGGCCAGCCCGGAGTTCGTCCGGGAGCACACCGGCCAGCCGATCGGCGGAGTCGCCCCGCTCGGGCACCCGAAGCCGATCCGTACCCTGGTCGACACCGCGCTCGCCGACTACCCGGAGATCTGGGCGGCCGGCGGCGTGCCCCGGGCCGTCTTCCCGACCACCTCCGCCGAACTGCTGCGGATCACCGCCGGCAGCCCCGCCGAGGTGGCGTGAGCAGTCCCGACCATGACACGACCCGGCGCGCCCCGTCCGCGTCCGGACCGCCTGGCAACCCGAGTCCGGTACCGCTGGTCACCCTGCACGTCTGGCGGGTGCCGCCGCGCGCCCTGCCCCGGGCACTGACCCGGATGGCCGTCGACCGGCGCCGGCTGCGGGCGGTTTCCGGCGTACGGTTCGGCAAGCTGCTCGGCACCGGGACGGGCACCGGATTCGGACCCACCGACGCCGACCTGACCCGCTGGGCCGCACTGGTTGTCTGGGCCGACCCGGAGCGGGCCGGCGCATTCGACGAGACCCCGGTGGGACGGGCCTGGCGACGGGTGGCCCTGGCCGGCGCCCGGCTCGACCTGCGGCCACTGGCCAGCCGGGGCCGGTGGTCCGGAGTCGAGCCGTTCGGCGGCGTGCCCCGGTCCGGCGCCGGCCCGTTCGGCGTGCCTCGATCCGGCGCCGAGACGTTCGGCGTGCCTCGATCCGGAGTCGAGCCGTCCGGCGGCGTGCCTCGATCCGGGCCGGATGGCGCACCGGCGGGCACCGCACCGGGCCGGCCGGTGCTGGCGCTCACCCGGGCCCGATTGCGACCGCTGCGCGCCGGCACCTTCTGGCGGGCCGTCCCGCCCGTCGCGGCCGCGCTGCGGGACGCCCCCGGCCTGCTGGCCCGGTTCGGCATCGGCGAGGCGCCGCTCGGCTGGCAGGGCACGGTCAGCGTGTGGCGGAACGCGACGTACCTGCGTCAGTTCGCGTACCGTTCCCCCGAGCACCGCGCGGCCATCGCTCGTACGACCAGCCAACGCTGGTACGCCGAGGAACTGTTCGCGCGGTTCGAGGTAGGGAATCTCGCCGGTGACCCGGCGGTGCTCGGCTGGGTCGGGTCCGGCGGTGCCCCGGAGCTTGACACCGGCCAGGTAGTGAGGAGCGGACGACCATGAGGCTGGTGCCGTGGAAACCGGACGATCTCGCCCGGCGGCTCGACGAGGTGGTGTCGGTCTACGGCGAGGCGATGGGATACCGGGCCGAGCTGCTGGAGGCCCGCCGCGGCTACATCGCGACCCACGTACGCCGGCCCGGGTTCCGCGCCGTCGCCACCCTCAGCACCAACGGTCACCTGGTCGGCTTCGGCTACGGATATCTCTCCGCGCCCGGGCAGTGGTGGCACGACCAGGTCTACAACGCGCTCTCCGACGACGCCCGCAAGACGTGGTTCGAGGACTGCTTCGAGGTGGTCGAGCTGCACGTCCGGCCCGCCGCCCAGGGGCACCAGCTCGGTGCCCGCCAGCTCCGGGCCCTGCTCGGCATGGCCGAGGGCAGCACCACGCTGCTCTCCACCCCGGAGGCTGACGAGCGGATCTCCCGGGCCTGGCGGCTCTACCGGCGGTTCGGCTTCGTGGACGTGTTGCGGGACTTCCGCTTCCCCGGCGACGAGCGGGCCTTCGCGGTGCTGGGCCGGGACCTGCCGCTGCCCCCGCCGGAGCGGTGACCGCCGGAGGGCCTCCTGCCGGCCGACTGAGCTGGCTGCTGCTCGGTGTACTGGTGCTGGCCCAGATCGGCTATCCGCTGACCGGGGGCGTCGACCGGGCCCGGCTGACCGTCGCCACGGTCTGTCTCGGCTGGCTGCTGTCGGTGAGCCACGCCCTGCTCACCCGGGGTCTGCGGGTGGCCGTCGGGCTGGTACTGGTCACCACCGGCGGCGGGCTGGCGGTCGAGGCGCTCGGCGTGGCCACCGGCGTGCCGTTCGGCGGGTACGCCTACTCCGGCGTGCTGGGCCCGAAGCTGGCCGGGGTACCGCTGGTGATCCCGCTGGCCTGGACCTGGATGGCCTGGCCCGCCTGGCTCGCCGCGGTCCGGCTGACCCGGCCCGGTGCGGCCCGGATCGGGCTGGCCGCGGTGGGGCTGGCCGGCTGGGACCTGTTCCTCGACCCGCAGATGGTCGCCGAGGGCTACTGGAGCTGGCGGGACCCGGATCCGGCCCTGCCGGGGGTGCCGGACGTCCCGGTCAGCAACTACCTCGGCTGGCTGCTCTTCGCGGTACTCCTGATGGCGCTGCTCGGGCCGGTCGCCGGCCGGGCCGCCGGGCTCGCCGCCGTCCAGGACGCCCCGATGTACGCCCTCTACCTCTGGACCTACGCCGGCAGCGTCCTCGCGCACGCGGTCTTCCTCGGCCTGCCCGCGTCGGCCTGCTGGGGTGGGCTGGTCATGGCGGTTGTCGCCGGCCCGCTCGCGGTGCGGCTGGCCCGACGGCGACGGCGGTCCCGCAGCGGCGCCACCGCACCGGCATGACCGGCGCCCCGCCCGGTTGGACACCGACCACCGCCGCTATCGGACCGCCGGCATGACCGGCACGCTGCTGGGCTGGACGCTGACCGCCGTGGTCGGGCTGCTGACCGGGCACACCTGGCTCAACGCCACCCGCTGGCTGCGCCGTCCCCCGCCCGGCGCCGCCCGCACCGACGAGCCGGTCGCGGTGCTGCTGCCGGTACGCGACGAGGCGACCCGGGTCGGGCCGTGCCTGCGGGCGCTGCTCGCCCAGCGGGGCGTACCCGAGTTGGAGATCGTGGTGCTCGACGACGGGTCGACCGACGGCACCGCCGAGGTGGTCCGGGCGGTCGCGGCCGGAGATCCCCGGGTACGCCTGCTCGGCGGTGCGCCGCCGCCACCCGGCTGGCTCGGCAAGCCGTACGCCTGCCAGCAGCTCGCCGACCGGGCCGGCGGGAGGGCGCGGGTGTTGGTCTTCGTGGACGCCGACGTGACGCTCGGCCCGTACGCGGTCGCCGCCGCCGTGCACACGCTCCGGTCGGCCTCGGCGGTGCTGCTCTCCCCGTACCCCCGGATCGTCGCCGGCTCGCCGGGTGAGCGGCTGGTCCAGCCGCTGTTGCAGTGGCTCTGGCTGACCTTCCTGCCGCTGGTGGCGATGGAGCGCTCGCCCCGGCCGAGCCTGGCCGCCGCCGGTGGCCAGTTCCTGGTGCTGGATCGGGCCGGCTACCGGCGGGCCGGTGGGCACGCGGCGGTCCGGGACCGGGTGCTGGAGGACATCGAGCTGGCCCGGGCGGTGAAGCGGTCCGGCGGGCGGATCGCGCTGGCCGACGGCTCCCGGCTGGCCGAGTGCCGGATGTACGGCTCCTGGCCGGAGCTGCGGGACGGCTACACCAAGTCGCTCTGGGCCGCGTTCGGGTCGCCGACCGGCGCCACCGCGGTTGTGCTCCTGCTGCTCCTGCTGTACGCCCTGCCGCCGCTGCTCGCCGTCGGCGCGGCACTGGCCGGCGCGCCGACGGCTGCCCTGGCGGCGCTGTGCGGCTATCTGCTCGGGGTGCTCGGACGCCTGGTCAGCGCCGGGTCGACCGGCGGCCGGGGCTGGCCGGACGCATTGACACATCCGTTGTCGGTCGCGGTCCTCGGTTGGCTCACCATCCGGTCGTACCATCTGCGAAGGCGGGGGCGGCTCACCTGGCGGGGCCGACCGGTGCGCTGATCCGTGGAGGGGACGGTCGGTGCGCCGAGCCGGCGACGGGTACGCACCCGGGCGCCGCTCCGGGCCACTGGTACGGCGACGGCGGTTGACCGTGACGAGGGGGCGTACGTGAGTCGGGTGGTCGTCATCGGCGCGGGGGTGGGCGGTTTGGCCGCCGCAGCCCGATTAGCGGCACTCGGCCACGAGGTCGCCGTCTACGAGCGGTCCGATGTGGTCGGTGGCAAACTCGGCCGGTACGTCCGGGAGACGCCGGCCGGGACGTTCCGGTTCGACACCGGTCCCAGCCTGCTCACCCTGCCGCAGGTCTTCGCCGACCTGTTCGAGGCGACCGGCGCCACACTGGACGAGTACGTCGACCTGATGCCGCTGGACCCGATCGTCCGGCACGTCTTCCCACCGTCGACCACCGCCTCGGGAACGGTGCTCGACTCGTGTGCCGATCCCGAGGTCTTCGCGGCCCGGATCGCCGAGCGGTTCGGCGCGGAGTCCGCCGACGACTGGCGGCGGCTGTGGCGCCGCGCCGAGCGGGTCTGGACGGCCGCCTGGCGGGACGTGCTGCGTCGGCCCGTCGACTCCCCCCGGGACCTGGCGAAGCTCTCCTGGCGGCTCGGGGACCTGGCCGCGATCGCCCCCGGTCGGACGCTACGCGACCTGGGCCGGCGCCACCTGCGCGAACCCCGGCTCCGGATGCTGCTGGACCGGTACGCCACCTACACCGGCGCCGATCCGCGCCGGGCGCCGGCCGCGCTCGCCGCCGTCCCGTACGCCGAACTGGCCTTCGGCGGGTGGTACCCGCGCGGCGGGCTCGGCACCCTCGCCGACGCGCTGCTCTCCCGCTGCCTCGACCTGGGTGTGGTGGTGGCGACCGGCAGCACCGTCACCGGCATCGACGCGGCCGGCGGCCGGGTGCACGGGGTACGGCTGGCCGGCGCCGTCAGCCCGGTACCGGCGGACGTCGTGGTGGCGAACACCGACGCGCTGACCCTCTACCGGGACCTGCTGCCGACCCCGGACCGGCTGGCCCGGCTGACCGACCGCAGCCTGGCCGGCTTCGTCCTGCTGCTCGGAGTGCGCGGCAACTCCGGCCTGGCCCACCACAACGTCTTCTTCCCGGCCGACTACGACGCCGAGTTCGACGCGGTCTTCGGCGACCCCGGCCGGGGCGTACCGGCCCGCCCGGTGGCCGACCCGACGGTCTTCGTCAGCGTGCCCGACGATCCACTGGTCCGGCCGGCCGGGCACGAGGCATGGTTCGTGCTGGTCAACGCGCCCCGGCAGGGACGGACGCTGGGCGGGGTCGACTGGCGCCGGCCGGGGCTGGCGGACGCCTACGCCGACCGGGTCCTTGAGGTGCTCGCCGACCGTGGGGTGGACGTGCGGGACCGGCTCGTCTTCCGGGAGGCGCGTACCCCGGACGACCTGGCCGGCACGGCCGGCGCCCCGGGCGGGGCGATCCACGGCAGCGTCGGCGGGCTGCTGCGGCCCGGCAACCGGGGTCCGGCCCGTGGCCTGTTCCTGGTCGGCGGCTCCACCCACCCGGGCGGCGGCCTGCCGATGGTGGCACTCTCCGCGCAGATCGTCGCGGGCGAGATCGGCCCGGCCTGACCGGACCGACTGCCCGTCCTGTGTCGACACCCCGCCAGAGCCGTCCACCGCCCCCTGTGGGCGGACGGCCTAGCGCAGCGGCTGCCGGTAGGTGACCCGCCGGGTCAGCACCTCGAACGGCCCGCGCCGCCCGGTCCGGGCATCCAGTCGGCGAGCAGCACGGTGCCCAGCCAGGTCGTGGCGGCCAGCAACGCCGTCCCGGCGACGGTGAGGGGGTCGGAGAGATCGAGCAGGAACGGGGTGAACGCGACGGCCCAGACGATCGACTGGGCCAGGTAGCAGGTCATCGACCGCTGACCGGCGGCGGCGATCGCGTCGACCACCGGCCGAGGACGACGCGCCTGGAGCCGGACGGCGATCAGCGACAGCAGGGCGGCGTACCCGAGACCGCCGAGGAGCCCGGTCGTGTCGTGCAGGGGACCGAGCAGTTCGAGCGTTGCCCGGTCCGGGATCGGCACCACCCCGGCGAGGACCAGCGAGATCGGTTGGGCGCCGAGCACGGCGGCGCCGATTCCGACCACTGCCACGCTGACCAGCAGCCTCGGGTATCGCTGCGGCTGCTCCAGGACGCGTCGACGCCCCGCCCACAACCCGAGCACGCGGCCGTCATCCAGGGCCGGTCGCGGCTGTCACTCGGGTGGTTCGCGGCGGCTCAGTTCGACTCCGGTCGGCTCGCGGCGAGCCAACTCCTTGCCGGGGAGATGGTTGCCGGTCGGCTCCTCCCCGATCGGCTGCCGGCCGGAGGATTCCACCCCGACCGGCCGACCGGCGGCCGACGGCTGGCCGGCCGGCGCACTACCGCCCGCTCCCCGGCCCGTCGGCTCCTTGCCGGTGTCCAGCGACCGGCGCACCGCCGAGAGCAACTGGACCATGCCGAAGAAGCCGAGCAGCACCCAGATCGCGGTGGCCACGGTGATCGTGCCGGCCGCCAGCTCCGGCATGATCAGGTATGCCACCCCGGCGACCAGCAGCCCCACCACGGCGACGCTGACCCGGCTCGGCCGCTCCCCCACGGTGACGGTGCCGATCTCCTTCATCCCCGCCGAGACCGAACGGGCCCGGGTGTACTCGTGCAACCAGGAGAGCGCTCCGGCCGCCACCACCAGCACGCCGGGGGCGCCCACCAGCCAGAAGGCGATCAGCCAGCAGACCTCGCCGACCCGGTCGGCCAGCGAGTCGTAGACGTATCCGAGCCGGGTCGTCCGGCCGGTGACCACGGCGACCGCGCCGTCGATGCTGTCCGCCACGGCGGCGAGCAGCACGAACCCCGCCGCCAGGAGCGGCCCGACCGGCCCCGGCCGGGACTGGCCGACCGCCACCGGTACGCCGATGCAGAGCAGCACCCCGAGCACCGTCACCGCGGTCGGCGACACGTGCAGCCGGGCAAAGAAACAGCCCAGGGCGTACGACATCCGCAGCCAGCGGCGCACCGAGGTGGTGGCCATCCGGGGGTCGAAGCCGCCGTGCAGCCGCGCCCATTTGTTGGCGTACTCGTCCCACGTCAACCGGTTGCCCACGCTGGCTCAACCGCCGGACGGCGGCCCAGGTCGCGCCCGCGGGTCCGGATCCGGGTCGACGGTGGGACAGGCGCGGCCTCGGGCGTCGCCGCACGGGCCCGGAGCCGGCTCGGGCCGCATCCGTTCAGACTCCGACGCCGGCCTGGAGGCTCTGCCAGACCTCGCGGGTCGCGGTCGACCGGTTGAGGGTGATGAAGTGGATCCCGGGCACGCCCTCGTCGAGCAGCCGGCGACACATCTCGCTGGCCTGCTGGACGCCGAGCCGGCGGACCGCCTCCGGGTCGTCGGCGACCCGCTCGAACTGGGCGGCCAGCGCGGGCGGGAACGGCGCCCCGGAGAGCTGCTGGGAGCGCTCGATCGTGCTGAGCTGGGTGACCGGCATGACGCCGGGCAGGATCGGCGTGTCGCAGCCGGCCGCCGCCACCCGGTCGCGCAACCGGAGGTAGTCGTCGGCGTCGAAGAACATCTGGGTGATCGCGAAGTCGGCGCCGGCCCGGCACTTCTGGATGAAGTACCGCGTGTCGGTGGCGATGTCCGGCGACCGAGGGTGTTTGTACGGGAACGCCGCCACCCCGACGCTGAAGTCGCCCGCCTCGCGGACCAGCCGGACCAGTTCCTCGGCATAGAGCACGCCGGCCGGGTGCTGCACCCACTCGCCCATCGGGTTGCCCGGCGGGTCGCCGCGCACCGCGAGCACGTTCCGCACCCCGGCGCCGGCCAGCCGGCCGATCACGTTGCGCAGCTCGGCGACCGAGTGGTCGACCGCGGTCAGATGCGCCATCGGCAGCAGGGTGGTCTCGGTCGCGACCCGCTCGGTCACCGCGACGGTGGTGTCCCGGGTCGTCCCGCCGGCACCGTAGGTGATCGAGACGAACGACGGGCGCAGCGACTCCAGCTCGCGGATCGCCTGCCAGAGCAGCCGCTCGCCCTTCTCCGTCTTCGGCGGGAAGAACTCGAAGGAGAAGGTCGGCGTGGGACCACGGACGAGGTCCCCGATCGACGGCCGCGAGTCGGGGAGGACAGAGGGAAGACCGAGCGCCACGCCGCGACTCTACCGGTCCGGCCGGCTCGATCTTGCACCATTCGGTCCCGTTCGGGGTGGGGAGTCCGCTTTTCAATCCCATCTAACGGTCGCCGCGGGCATCGGGAGCGCGGCAGGCGGCGAGCAGTCCGCGTACGGCGATCTGCCGGCCGTGGCAGGGCCAGGGGTCGGCACAGGCGCGGCAGACGTTCGGCCCGGCCGGACCGGAGACCGGGGTCGCCGGCCCGGCGGGCAGCGGACTGTGCTCCCGATGCAGGCGTACCGCCAGCCGCCAGGCCATCGGCTGCACCGCCTCCGGCGGCGGCTCGTCGGGCGGGTTCTCCGGGTCGAACGGCAACTCGCTGGGCACGGCGGCACTCCTCGGCGGTCGATCGGAATCGACGGTCACCGGTGCCGGCCGGTGCCCGGGGAGGCGTACCGGTCGGTGGTGGACCGTCGCCTCCGATCGAACGGCGGATCGGGCCGACGGGGAGGAGCCAGCAGGGAGGGGCCAACCCACTGGCCCCGGGGCCAGCACGCGCACCGGCTCCGGGGCGGGGGTTACGGTGCCGGAGTCCTCGCGTACGCCCACGGCCGCCGGTACCGCAGCAGGGCCGCCAGCAGTACGACGGTGAGCACCGCCGCCCCGCCGTCCGTGACGTACGACGGCAGCAGCCCCGGCACGCCGAACCGGTCCCGGGTGGCCTCGAAGACCTCCGGCGGGATCATCACCAGTCCGGCCGCCTGGGTCGCGTTCACGGCCAGCACCGTCCAGAAGACCCAGGCCCGTCCGGTCCTGGCGAGCAGGCCGACCGCGTTGCCGACCAGGTAGACGCAGCCGACGACCCGGAACCCGGTCAGGAAGCCGGGCGCGTCGGCTTGGGCCTGCGCCTCGGTCGAGCCGGCCAGCCGCATCATCTCCTCCATCGCCCGGAGGTCGATGACCACGAAGTTCTGTAGCGCCGTGCCGAGCAGGAAGAGGAGCGAGCAGGCGAGGGTCAGGTTCTGCACCGGTCGGGTCCACCGGGTCGGTGTCCGGTTGGCCCGGCGGTCGTCGGTCTGCGGTACGGAAGCGGACATGCCCTCCGACGCTAGGTCGGAGCGGTGCCGGGATGATCGGGGATGATCCCCATCCCTCCCTGAAACCGACACCCGGGGCCGCCAGGGGGACGGTGCTATCCGGCAGCTTGCCGTGCCTTAATCCACTCCTCGACGTCCCGCTTCAACCACACGTTGCCCATCTTCAACTTCTGGATCGGAGCTGGGAAGTCTCGGTGGCTGGTGATGACGTGCACCCGCTGTCGGGACAGGTTGCCGCCCAACATGTCGCGGATCTCAGCCACCCCGACCAGTTCCTCCACATGGCCGACGCTAAGCAACTGCACTCGCTGTTGACGTCGACAACTACGACGTCAACACTTAGGGCATGGCTTATCCGAACCAGCTCCCGATCCCCGAGCGTCCGATGCCGTTCCGGCTCCGGCCGCACTCGCCCCGACGCCCGTCGTGGCACTGTTCGGGTTGCCCCGGGCAGCCCTGGCCCTGCGGCATGGCGCGACTACTGTTGCGGGCCGAATTCCAGAACGCTCCGGTCGGACTTGCCCTATACATGTCGGCACAGCTCATGGAGGCATTGGCCGACCTGCACCGCCTCAACCCGAACCCCGAGCCGGAGCCCAAGGTCCTGTTTCAGCGGTTCGTCGCGTGGACCGCCCGAGAACCCCTCGCCTAGCACGCCGACGGATTACCGGACCTTCCGTACCCGCCCGGCTGCCTCCGATCCCCGTAGAACGTCGTACCCGGCCGGTAGGAATTGAGCCGCGCAGGGAGGCGGGGTCGCCGGTCTCCGGGGTCGTGCGCGGGGGTCAGCAGCAGGTTCGTCAGATCGTCACGCGCCGAAGGACCGCCCATGCCCCGACCCGAGCACCACCCGCACGACTCCGCGTCCGGCCGCCCCGCCGCACCGGGTTCACTCGGCACGTTGCTGACCGAGTTACGCCTGGCCAGGGGCTGGAGCCAACTTCGGGTGGCCGAGCAGCTCTGCGCCGCCTCCGGCGTACCGACGGTCAGCCGGCACGAGGTGTCCCGGTGGGAGCGGCAGCAGCGGGTGCCCGGCCAGTTCTGGCTGAGCTGGCTGGCGGCCGTGCTCGAAGTGCCCGTCGAAGAGCTGGCGGTCGCCGCCGCCGCGAGCCGGCCCACGACGGCCGACGGCGGAGAGGGCAGAGACGGTGGAAATCCGGGCGCGGTCCGGGCCCGGCAGGAGTTACTGACCTCGGCGCACGCCTGGCTCACCGATCCGGACGGGCCGGTCGGACCGACGATCACCATGCCGGTCGAACCGACCCGAGGGGTCATGGTCGGGCCGGCGCGGATGGATTCGGGCCGGTCGGGAAGGGCTGGCGAGCAGGCGCCCGAGTTGCCGCTCGATACGGCCGGGGTTGCCGGGGTGCGGCGGCTCGACGACCTGGTGGGTGGAGGGGACCTCCTGTCATCCCCGGCCGGCCGGCTCACCCTGGCGACAGCGCGGTACGCGACCGGCCGCCCCGGGCGGCGGGCACTGCCGCTGGTCGCCGAGGCGGCGCAGCTCGCCGGCTGGCTGCACACCGACGCGGGCGAGGTCGGCGCCGCACTCCGCGCCTACCGGCTGGCGCTGACCGCCGCCGCCGGTGCCGGCGACCGGAGCCTCGGCGCGCACGTACTCGGCGCGGCCAGCCACCTGCTCAGCGCCTTCGGCGACGCCCGGGGCGGCCTGCTGCTCGCCCGTACCGGATATCTCGGCGCCCGGCGCACCGCCCCGGCCGGACTGCGGGCGCTGCTGCTGCACCGGATCGCCTTCGCGGCGGCGCGGTGCGGGCAGCGGCGGGCGGCGCACGCCGCACTGCGCGCCGCCGAGCGGGCGACCGGGCGACGCGAGCCGCCCCGGGAGCCGGCCTGGCTCTACTGGCTGGACGAGGGTGAACTCGCCGCGATGACCGGACGCTGCCTGGCCACGCTGCGCCGCCCGCTACGCGCCGAGCCACTGCTCCGCGCCGCGCTGACCCGGCCGGGGCAGCCGAGGACGGCGGCGGTCTACGGTGCTTGGCTGGCGCACGCCTGTCTCGACCTGGGCGAGTGGGAACGGGCCGCCGAGGTGGCCGACGCGGCGCTGCTCGACGCCGTACGGTCCGGGTCGGCGCGGGCGGCGGCGGAACTGGCCGGTGTCGGCCGGCGGCTCGCGGCGTACCGGACGGAGCCCGCCGGCCGACGGCACGCGGCGCTGGCGGCGGCCACCCGTCGCTACCTGCCCGCGACGCCACCGGCAGCTCTGGCCGGATGACCCCGTGTACCCGTCCAGTCGACCGGGGGCGGGTCGCCGGGGTGCCGGTCGCGGTCAAGGAGAAACACACCGGGTGACCGTCGGCGGTCCCGCCGCCGGGACACCCATCGACCAATATCTTTGCCTGGCGGGCAGACCGCACCGGATGGCACGCGGTCGATCATGCCTCTGAGCAGGGCGGACAGCCGGACGAGCGAGCCGATTCCGGCCACGGCCCGAAGCTCGTGGCGTAGCCGCACCGCGCACTCGGATGGTCGATCCACTAGCGTCATGGCGTGAACGCATCCGCCCCTGTCCCACCGGTCGACCGCGCCGGCCTGCGCCAGCGGGTCGACAACTCGTTGGCCCGGTTCTTCGTCAAACAGCGAGCCTGGATGACCGGTGTCGATGACGGGCTCGCCACGGTCGCCGACGCGCTGGAGGCGTTCGTGCTCGGTGGCGGCAAGCGACTGCGGCCGGCGTTCGGCTACTGGGGCTACCGGGGGGCGGGCGGGCTCGACTCTGACGAGATCGTCAGCGGCCTGGCCGCGCTGGAATTCGTGCAGGCGAGCGCCTTGATCCACGACGACCTGATGGACCGGTCCGACACGCGGCGCGGCGAGCCGTCGATCCACCGCCGCTTCGCCGCCCAGCACCGGGCGGCCGGCTGGGGCGGCGAACCGGACGGGTTCGGCGAGTCCAGCGCCATCCTGCTCGGCGACCTGTGCCTGGTCTGGTCCGACGAGCTGCTGCACGGCAGCGGCCTCGACCCGATCGTGGTCAGCCGGGCCCGGCCGGTCTTCGACGAGATGCGTGCCGAGGTCACCATCGGGCAGTACCTGGACGTGCTCGCCCAGGCGACCCGGGACGCCTCGGTCGACCGGGCGAGCAAGGTCGCCCGGTACAAGTCCGCCAAATACACCGTCGAGCGACCGCTGCTGTTCGGCGCCGCGCTCGCCGACGCGCCCGCCGAGCTGCGGGCCGCGTATTCGGGGTACGGGCTGCCGCTGGGCGAGGCATTCCAACTCCGGGACGACGTACTCGGCGTATTCGGCGATCCCGGCCAGACCGGTAAGCCGGCCGGGGACGACCTGCGGGAAGGCAAACGTACCTACCTGGTGGCGGCGGCCCTGGAGGCGACCAGCCCGGCCGGACGGGAACTGCTGAACCGCCGACTCGGCGACCCCGGGCTCGACCGGGCCGGCATCGAGGTCCTGCGCGAGATCATCACCAGCAGCGGGGCACTCGACCGCACCGAGCGGCGGATAGCCACGCTCACCGACACGGCGCTGGCCGCGCTGGTCGGCGTCGATCTGGAGGCCGAGGCCCGCGAGGTACTGGTGGACCTCGCGGTCGTGGCCACCCGCCGCAAGGACTGAGCCGGACAGCGGACGGAAGCCGCCCGCTCTGCCGTCGCGACCGGCTCTCCTCGCCGTGGCCCCGTCGCGACCGGCTCTCCCCGTCGTGGCCCCGTCGCGACCGGCTCTCCCCGTCGTGGCCCCGTCGCGACCGGCTCTCCCCGTCGTGGCCCCGTCGCGACCGGCTCTCCCCGTCGTGACGTGCTCGTTACCCCGTGCGGCTTCCACCTGGACGGCTCCGGTCCCCGGTCCTGACCGCCCGTCTTTTCCGGTCTCCCGGGCGAACCGGCCGTCCGGCGTACCGGCGGCTGGAGATGCTGGTTTCGTGCGACCCGTCGCAGCGCCGCCCGCCCCGGATCGGCCCAGCCGGCTCCGGATGGCCGGGCTCGCCGCCAGCGCCACGCTGGCGGCCAGCGCCTATGGGGTGGGAGCACTGCCGGCGGGTGCCGCCGAGGCGGCGCCGGTGCCGGACACCTGGGGATACTGGCTCGGCCTGGCCGGTTGGGTCACCGGACTGGCGGCGCTGGCGGGCATCTGGTGGCGGCTCGGCGTACGGATGCGGCGCGAGCCGGCGGGCGTACCGCTGGGCTGGCTGCTGCGTACCGGGCTGCTCTGGGCGGCTCCGCTGCTGGTCGCGCCCCCTGTCGGCAGCCGGGACGCGTACGCCTACGCCTGCCAGGGCGCACTCTGGCTCGACGGCGTCGACCCGTACTCCGTCGGCGTCCTGCCGGGCGGATGCGTCTGGTCGGACGCCGTACCCGCACTGTGGCGGGACACCCCGACCCCGTACGGGCCGCTGGCGGTGGCCCTAGCCGGCGGGGCGGTCGCGGTGGCCCGGGCGATCACCACGTCCACCGACGGCCAATTGCTGGTCGTGATCGCACTGCTCCGCGCCGAGGCGCTGGCCGGCGTCGTCCTCGTCGCCGGCTGCCTGCCCCGGCTGGCCCGGGCGGGTGGCGTCGACCCGCTCCACGCCACCTGGCTCGGTCTGGTCTCGCCGCTCGTCCTGGTCCACGCGCTCGGCGGGGCGCACAACGACGCCCTGGTGCTGGGGCTGGTCCTGGCCGCGTTGTCCCTGGCAGCCGGCGGGTCGTCGGCCTTCGGCGCCGGGCGGGCCGGACTCGTCACCGGCGCACTGCTCGGGCTGGCGGTCGCGATCAAGGTCACCGCGATCGTGGCGCTGCCGTTCGCCCTGCTGCTCGCCACCGTCCAGCCCGGTCGCGCCCCGGGCTCTGCCGGCGCCGTCGACACAGTCCGCCTGACGCACTACGAGCGGGCCAGCGGGGCCCGAAGGCGACCGTCCGGATGGCGGCGGGCACGCTTGCCGGGCATACTCCTCGATCGCCGGCTGCTCGCGCTGTCGGCCGCCGGAGGGCTGGCTGGTGCGGTCCTGGCGTTCGCCGGGGTGACTCTGGTCACCGGCCTCGACCTCGGCTGGATCTCCGCCCTCTCCGACACCGGCCGGCTGGTGCAGTGGACCTCGGTACCCAGCGGGCTGGGCATGGCGGCCGGATACCTGCTGCGGCTCGCCGGACGTGCGGAGGCGGTCGACGACGCGGTGGCGGCGGCCCGACTCCTCGGCCTCGTCGCGCTGGCCGGAACGCTCGCGATCCTGCTGGTCCGGGCCGGGCGGGCCGGATCGGCACCCGACCCGACCCGCGCCCGCCGTCGACTGGTGACCATCACCGGCCTGGCCTTCACCGCCCTCGCCCTGCTCTCCCCGATCTTCTACCCCTGGTACGGGCTGATCGCCGTCACCGTGCTCGCGGCGGGCCTGTCCGTCCGGCGCTGGGTCCACCGGGTGGCCGTCGCGGTGGTCGTGCTCAGCTTCCTGGTGCTGCCCAGCGGACTCGGGCTGGCCGTGCTCACCAAGCTGCCCGGCGCCCTCTTCGACGTGGCCCTGCTGCTGGTCCTGGCCGGGGTGGCGTACCGGAACCGGCGGTCCCGGCGACCGGGCTGACGGTCGACCCCGTCAACGGTCTCGGACCAGCCGAGGCGGAGGTGTTGACGCTCTCGCTCCAGCGGCGGCGGGCCGTCAGCGGTCTCGTTCCAGCGGTCGCGTGGCCCGGCGGTCCGATCGCTTCCGGTCGACCAGCCGGAGCAGCGGGGAGCCCTCACCGGCGGCCGGGGTTCGCTGCACGCCGGCCCGGCCCAGCCGGACCCAGACGGCCAGGGTCAGCAGCACCAGGGCGAAGCCGAACAGCAGGTCCTCCACCGGCGCGTACGCCAGGCGCCAGCCGATGATCTCGTCCGGGGCGTACCGGACGATGCCCCGGCCGGTCAGAATGCCGTTGGAGATCAACTGGAAGAACACGATGATCGGGTACGTGGCCCAGAACACCGGCCGGAGCAGCAGCCGGGTACGCAGCACGAAGAGGTCGGCCAGTACGGCGCCGGTCACCCCCAGCAGGGCGGCCACCGTGTAGCTCACGGCGACTCGTCGCCGGCCGGCCAGCGCAGCACCGCGCGGACCGCCTCGAAGCCGAGGATGGCACAGCAGGGTACGACGACGAAGAAGAGCAGCTCGTCCAGTGGCAGGCCGCCGGGGAGCAGTACCCCGGTGGTCTGTTCCGGGTCGAAGGTCCAGTGCCCGGCAGCTATCGCGGCCAGGTCCCAGAGCGCGAAGAGCACCACCACGGGTAGCAGGGTGAGCAGCAACCGCCGCCACCGCCGCAACACGTTGACCCGCAGGACCGGCTCCAGCCACAGCGCGGCGCCGACGCACCCGGCGAGCACCACCAGGTAGGCGAATCGCTCCATTCGGCGGGATCCGCCTCAGAAGCCGGTGGCCTGGGCCCGGCGCTTGACCTCGCGGGCCCGGTCGTCGCCGAGTGCCGCCGCCGGGGTGCCCGGCAGGGTGTCGTCGGGCAGGTAGAGCCAGCGCAGCGCCGCCTCGTCGTCGTACCCGGCGTCGTGCAGCAGGGTGAGGATGCCCGGCAGGTGCTTGCGTACGGTCCGGTTCGCCACCAGCTCGGCCGGAATCACCCGGGTTCCGTCCCGACGGACCGCCAGCAGCTCCCGGTCCCGGATCATCTGGTGCACCTTGCTGATCGACACCTCGAGGCGTTCGGCGACGTCCGGGAGGCTCAGCCAGCCGGCCGGCTCGGTCGGCTGCGGGTCGACGGGTGAGGATTCGGTCACCCGCTCACCTTGCCACGCCGCCCCCGGACCCGGACGAACGGCTCCCCGCGAGGCTGCCGGCCGACCCGGCTGGGCCGAACCGGACGACCCGGCTGGGCCGAACCGGACGACTCGGCCAGGATGAGCGAAACGCCCGGTCAGGATGAACGGGACGACCCGGTCAGGATGAACGGGACGACCCGGTCAGGATGAGCGGGACGACACCGGCAAATCTGGCCGAAGCGATCTTCGCCAAGCGCGGAACGGGCGACACGAACTTTTCGCTTCGGCGTCGGCTGTGGCATCCTGTTCTGCCGCCGCCCCCTGGAGACATAGACTGCCTGCCGATGGACATACAGGTCGCCGACACGCTGCTGAACTCGCTGATCGACGGACGCTACCGCATCCGCGGTCGCGTGGCCCGTGGTGGGATGGCGACCGTCTACACCGCCATCGACGAACGGCTCGACCGTACGGTCGCGATCAAGATCATTCATCCGAACCAGGCGCAGGCCGCACAGGTGCAGCTCGCCGGGTTCCTGGAGCGGTTCACCGACGAGGCCAAGACCATCGCCCGGTTGACCCACCCGAACGTGGTGGCCGTCTACGACCAGGGCACCCACGGCGGCCTGCCGTACCTGGTCATGGAGTACGTCCGGGGCCGGACCCTGCGCGAGATCCTGGCCGAGCGCAAACGGCTCAACCCGAGCGAGGCGCTCGCGATCCTGGAGCAGATGCTCGCCGCGATCGGTGCCGCGCACCGGGCCGGTCTGGTGCACCGGGACGTGAAACCCGAGAACGTACTGGTCGCCGAGGCGCCGAGCGGTGGCGCGGCCAACCTCGTCGACAGCGTGGTGAAGGTCGCCGACTTCGGGCTCGCCCGGGCGGTCGAGGCAAGTTCCGACACCGAGGGCGGCAACCAGTTGATGGCGACGGTCGCCTACGTGGCACCCGAGCTGGTCACCGAGGGCCGCGCCGACCCGCGTACCGACGTCTACGCCGCCGGGATCGTGCTCTTCGAGATGCTCACCGGCCGGGTCCCGTACGACGGTGACCGGGCCGTGGACGTCGCCTGGCAGCACGTCGACCGGGACGTACCGCCGCCCTCCGGGCTGGTTCCCGGCCTGCCGCCGGTCCTCGACGAGCTGGTCCGCCGGGCGACCCGGCGCGACCCGGGAGCCCGGCCGACGGACGCGGGCGCGTTCCAGGCCGAGGTCCAGGTGGTCCGGGACGACCTCGGCACCGTCGCCAACGCCAACACGGCGGTACTGCGGCAGATCCCCGCCGTCGACCAGCCGACCATGGTGGTGCAGCAGCCCACCATGGTCGTCTCGTCGGTACGCCCCGCCGACCGTCCCTCCTGGGCCCGCCTGCCCGACCAGCCACGGGAACGCACCACCCCGCATCGCCGCCGCGCGGCCGGCCCGGGTTCCGATCTCCTCGACCGGGTCCGCGAGGTCGGCGGGCAGCTCTTCGCCGGTCGGGCCTCGGTCGTGGTGACCGTGGTCGCGCTCGCCCTGGTGATCGGGATGACCGGCTGGTGGTTCGCGTTCGGCCGCTACACCGAGACGCCGAGCCTGGCCGGGCTGGCCGGGACGGAGGCCCAGGCGCAGGCCGAACGGTCGGGCTTCGTGGTCGAGTACGCGGAACCCCGCTACAGCGAGGACATCGCCAAGGACAAGGTGCTCGCCCAGGATCCGGAGTCGACGAGCCGGATCCGGCGGGGCGGCACGATCACCCTCACCCTGTCCCTCGGTCCGGAGCGCTTCCCGGTCCCGGACGTGGCCGGCAAGACGCTCGACCTGGCCCAGCTCGACCTGGAGAACGCGAACCTTGTCCTGGTCCGCGGCACCGACCGGTACGACGACAACCTGCCGAAGGGCGTGGTGATCGCCACCAGCCCGAAGGTCGGCACCGAGGTCAAGCCCGGTGACAAGATCACGGTCATCGTCAGCAAGGGCAAGGCGCCGATCAGCGTCCCGGTCCTGGTCGGCAAGGACATCAGAGAGGTACGCAACATCGTCAGAGACCTCGGCCTGGAGCTCACCGAGTCGTACAAGGACTCCGACAAGCCCAAGGACCAGGTGATCGCGCAGACGCCCCAGGACGGCGCCGGGGTGGAGAAGAACGCGCAGATCAAGGTCGACGTCAGCAACGGTCCGCCGGCCATCAACATGCCCCGGGTGGTCGACCTGCCCTGCCAGCAGGCGAAGCAGGTCCTGGAGGGCCAGGGTCTGGGTGTCGTGGTGCAGTTCAACCCGAACGGGACGGTCCGGATCCAGAACCCGAACGAGAACACTCCGGTGCCGCCAGGGACCCAGGTTGTCATCACCTGCTTCTGATCATCACACCACCGGCCCGGCCGCCCCAGGCAGCACCGGCACGTCCGGTTCGCCGGGTGGCCGGTCCGGCACCGGGGCGAGCGGCCGGCCGGCCCCGAGCCGGCCCGTCGGCTCGCACACGCCCACCTCCGGCGGGCTGGCCAGAGCCGCCCTGCCGTACGCCGACGCGATCGGCTCGGAGGTGGTGCAGGTCTACGTCGGCAACTCGCGGGGCTGGGCGCTGCCGCCGGGCGACCCCGGCCAGGACGAGGCGTTCCGGGCCGGCTGCTCCGAACGCGGACTGGTGGCGTACATCCACGCGTCGCTGCTGGTGAACCTCGGCTCGCCCACCCCGGCGACCGTGCAGAAGTCGGTGGCGACCCTGGCGCACGCCCTGGAGCGGGGCGCCGCGATCGGTGCCACCGGGGTGGTCTTCCACGCCGGCAGCGCGGTCGACGCCGGGCACGCCGAGGCGGCGATGCGACAGGTACGCGAGGCGCTGCTCCCGCTGCTCGACTCGGCCGCCGCCAGCGGCGGTCCGAAGCTGCTGGTGGAGCCGAGCGCCGGTGGCGGGCGTTCGCTGGCCTCCCGGGTCGAGCACCTGGAGCCGTACCTCGCCGCCGTCGACTGGCACCCGTGGCTCGGCGCCTGCTTCGACACCTGCCACGCCTGGGCGGCCGGGCACGACCTGGCCCGGGAGGGCGGCATGCGCGAGACGCTGGACACGCTGGTCGAGGCGATCGGCGCGGAGCGGCTGTGGCTGGTGCACGCCAACGACTCGCGAGACCTCTGCGGCTCGACCCGGGACCGGCACGAGACCATCGGCAAGGGCAGCATCGGCGAGTCCGCGTTCGCCGAGCTGATGACCCATCCGGCCACCGCCGGGATCCCGGTGGTCGTCGAGACGCCGAGCGAGAACCAGGGACACGCCGACGACATCGCCACCCTCAAACGCTTCCGCCCCTGAAGGTCGGGCGGCCTGCCGGACGGTTTGGGCGGCGGTTCGGGGCGGCGTAGCGTGGCGGCGGTGGGGCGGGGTGTGCGGGGTGTGCTGCTGGTCGGGCTGCTGACCGCGCTCGCGGCGGCCGGCTGCGGCGGGCCGCCGACCGACCCGACCGGCGGCGCGGGCGCGTCGACCACCGGGGCGGGACCGTCGGTCACCCCGTCCGGGCCGACGACGAGCCGGCCCGGCGACCCGCCGGGCACGGCCCCCACGTTCGAGCACGACGTCTCCACGGTCACCGCAGCCGACCTCGGCGAGAGCTGGCGCCCCGGCTGCCCGGTCGGCCCGGACCAGCTCCGGCGGATCCGGCTCGACTACTGGGACTTCAACGGCCTTCCCCAGGTCGGCACGATCGTCGTGCACCGGTTGGTCACCGCCGAGGTGGTCGAGATCTTCGCCACCCTCTACCGGGAACGCTTCCCGATCCGGCGGCTACAGCCGGTCGACGCGTACGCCGGCAGCGACGACCGGTCGATGGCCGACGACAACACGTCCGGCTTCAACTGCCGCAGGGCGGTCTCCACCGGCGCGGCAAAGTGGTCCGTACACGCGTACGGGCAGGCGATCGACGTCAACCCGGTGGAGAACCCGTACCTGATCGACGGCCGCGTGCTGCCACCCGCCGGGGCGGCGTACCGGGACCGCTCCGGTCACCGACCGGGGATGGCGATCCCGGGTGGCGTACTGGTCGAGGCGTTCGCCGCGGCCGGCTGGCAGTGGGGCGGCGGTTGGCGCTCCCCCGACTACCAGCACTTCAGCCGCACCGGCGGCTGACCCGGCGCCCGATCCGGCCCCCCGACACCGGCGGAGCGGCTCCGGTCAGCGGCGGAAGATCTCGGTGAGCACCTCGACCGCCCGGCCCACTCCGGCGTCGTCCAGGTCGTAATGGGTCACCAACCGGGCGATGCGCGGGCCGAGCACCGAGACGAGTACGCCCCGGTCCCGGGCCGCCGCGCCCAGCTCGGGGGCGTCGAACCCGCACTTGGTCAGGTCCAGCGGAACGATGTTGGTGCGTACCGGACCGGCCAGTACCCCGAACGGGGCGAGCGCGTCGGCGAGCCGGGCCGCCCGGACGTGGTCGGCGGCGAGCCGCTCGACGTGGTGCCGCAGCGCGTACCGGCCGGCGGCGGCGAGGATCCCCGCCTGGCGCATCCCGCCACCCATCCGCTTGCGGATCATCCGGGCCCGGGCGATCCGTTCCGCGCTGCCGACCACCAGCGAACCGGCCGGCGCGCCGAGCCCCTTGGAGAGGCAGACCGACAGGGTGTCGAACAGCTCGCCGTAGCCGGCCAGCGGCACCCCGTCGGCGACGTGCGCGTGCCAGATCCGGGCGCCGTCGCAGTGCAGTCCGATCCCGGCGCCGTCGGCGACCCGGCGCAGCTCGCCGAGCGTGGCCAGCGGGATCACTCCGCCACCGCCCCGGTTGTGGGTCTGCTCGACGGCGATCGCCCGGGTCGGCACCGCGTGGTAGCCGCCCGGCCTGATCATCGCCGCGACCACCTCGGGGTCGACGTCGGCGCCGACCGGCGACCAGGTCCGGGTGGAGACGCCACCGATCGCGGCCGCAGCGCCGATCTCGTACGTCACCACGTGCGCGTCGGCGTCGCAGAGCAGTTCCTCACCGGGTGGCACCAGCAGCTGGATGGCGATCTGGTTGGCCATCGAGCCGGTCGGGGCGAAGAGGGCCGCCTCGTGCCCGAAGAGCGCGGCGACCTCGGCTTCGAGGGCGTTGACGGTCGGGTCCTCGCCGTACACGTCGTCGCCGACCTCGGCCGCGGCCATCTCGGCGCGCATTTCCGGGGTGGGTCGGGTGACGGTGTCCGACCGGAGGTCGACCACGGCCGGGGTGGAGGTGGGGTGGTCAGCCACGAAGCATCTCCGCTACCAGGAAGGCGAGTTCCAGCGACTGCTGGGTGTTGAGCCGGGGGTCGCAGGCGGTCTCGTAGCGGTCCGGCAGGTGGATATCCTCGATCGCCTGCGCGCCGCCGAGGCACTCGGTGACGTCTTCCCCGGTCAACTCGACGTGCAGGCCGCCCGGGTGGGTCTCCAGCGACCGGTGCACCTCGAAGTAGCCGAGCACCTCGTCGACGATCCGGTCGAAGTGCCGGGTCTTGTAGCCGTTGGACGACTCGTGGGTGTTGCCGTGCATCGGGTCGCACTGCCAGACGACCTTGGCACCGGCGGCGGTGACCTTGGCCACGATCGGCGGCAGCACCTCGCGTACCCGGCCGTTGCCCATCCGGCTGATCAGGGTGAGCCGGCCGGGGACGTTCTCCGGGTTCAGCTTCTCGCACAGCTCGATCGCCTGGTCGGGGGTGGTGGTGGGGCCGAGCTTGACGCCGATCGGGTTGGCGATCCGGGAGATGAAGTCCAGGTGCGCCCCGTCGAGCTGCCGGGTGCGCTCGCCGACCCAGAGGAAGTGCCCGGAGAGGCCGTACGCCCGGCCGTCGGAGACCCGGGTCAACGCCCGGTCGTACTCCAGGGCCAGCGCCTCGTGCGAGCAGTAGAGGGTGACCGTGCGCAGCGCCTCGTCCTCGGTCATCCCGCAGGCCCGGATGAAGGCGAGCGCCCGATCGATCTCCCGGGCGATCGCCTCGTAGCGCTCGCCGGCCGGGGAGTTCTTGACGAAGCCCTTGTTCCAGTCGTGCACGGCGTGCAGGTCGGCCAGCCCACCGGCGAGGTACGCCCGGAGCATGTTCATCGCCGCAGCCGAGTTCGCGTACGCCCGGATCATGCGCTGCGGGTCGGCGACCCGCGCCTCCGGCACCGCCTCCAGCGAGTTGATCATGTCGCCCCGGTACGCCGGCAGCCCCAGCGCGTCGGTCGGCAGCGAGCGCGGCTTGGTGTACTGCCCGGCCACCCGGGCCACCTTCACCACCGGCAGCGACGCCCCGTAGGTCAGCACCACCGCCATCTGGAGCAGGGTCCGGGCGTTGGCCAGCAGGTGGCTCTCGGTGTTGTCGGTGAAGGTCTCGGCGCAGTCGCCGCCCTGGAGCATGAACGCCCGGCCCTCGCAGACCAGCGCCAACCGGTGCCGGAGCTGGTCGACCTCGTAGGGCGCGACGATCGAGGGCACGTTCTGGAGGATCTTGCAGACCCCGTCCACCACCGCCTGGTCCGGCCAGGGCGGTGTCTGGGCCCGGGGCAGTTCCCGCCACCGGTCCAGGCCGAGCGCCTCGTCCTCGGCGGAATCCTCGGTCGGCCGACTGGTCTGCAACGCGGTGTTGCCCACGGCGGGGTAGCTCAACTGGTGCCACTCATGGCGCATGTCAAGAAGCGTACGGCGAGACTCGCACACTGCCGGGAGCGAGGTACGTCCGTCCGCTTCGTGGGAGCCCACGAGAGGCGGCCCCCCCTGCGACCCGGAGCCGATCAGGTCGGCTCGGTCGGGGAGCCGGACGGGGCCGGGGTGTGGCCGCCGATCGTCTCCTTGGCGATGCACCACTGCCCGTCGGCCCGGGCGACCGTGAAGAGGACCTTGGTTGGGGTGGCCTTGCCGCCGACCTTCACCGTGATCGATGTGCTGACGTCCTGGTCGGCACCGTTGGCCCGGACGTCGGTGATCTTCGTCGCCGAGACCGAGAAGTGCTTGGCGAAGTCGCCGTTCGGACCGGTGGCCGCCTGGTCGAAGGACTCCCGCAGGGGTTCGCAGAGCTGTTCGCGGCCGTCCGCGACGCTCTTCGCCTTCATCGCGTCCAGATATGCCTGCACCCGCTCGCGGGCCCGGGCCGGGCCCTCGTCCGGAGTGGGGGTGGGCTCGGCGCCCTGCCCGACGAGCCCGTCGAACGGGCCGCAGCCGGCCAGGCCGAGCGGCACCATCACCAGCACCGCGACCACGCCGACCACCCGCCGCCGTACGCCGACCATCGCGCTCCTTCCACCGAGGGGGTTCCCACCCTAGTCGAGCCACCGCCGACCGGCCCGCCCCGACGCCCCGCCGACACGGGCAGGCTCCCGCCGGAACCCGGGTCAGACCGGCGCCGGTTCCGGGGTACGGGTGTCGGCCGGGGCGCGCAGCCCGGGGCGGAGCAGGAGCGTGACCAGGAGGGAGAGCGTCGCCATCACGGTCATGGCGGCACCGGCCGGCAGGTACTGGGCGACGGTACCGGCCAGGGTCGCGGCCACCGCCTGCATGGTCAGCATCCCCGAGGAGTGCAGCCCGAGCGCCTGGCCGCGCATCTGCGCCGGGGTGAGGTCCACGAGGCGCTGCTGGAGCAGCACCCCGCCGCCGAATCCGGCCGAGGCGGCGGCGACGGCGAGCGCGGCGACCGGCAACGGGATCGGCAGGGCGAAGAGCAGGTACGGCACCCCGAGCGACAGTTGCAGCGGCGTGACGAGCCGCTGCCGCCACCGGGCCGGGACGAACCGGCCGACGACGGTGTCTCCGGCGAGCATCCCGAGGGCACCGGCGACGAAGAGTACCGCGGCGGTTTCCGGGGCGTACGGGATGAACAGCGCCTCGCAGCCGACGACGAGCCCGTTCGGCAGCCACAGCGCGAGGTAGACGTACCGGCGGGCGGGTGTCGCCCAGAGCTGGGTGTTGACCTGCCAGGTCCGGCGGACGGAGGGTCGGCCGACCGCCCTCGGCGGGCGGCGGGTGAGGCCGAACCGGGCGACGAGCGCGGCACAGAGATGCAGGCCGGCACCGATCAGCAGCACCTGGCGCGGGGTGGCGACGGTGAGCAGGGCGCCGCCGAGCGCGAAGCCGCTGACCTGCATCGCCCCGACCGACATGTTCATCACCGAGCGGCCGAGCAGGTAGCCGCCGTCGGGCAGGATCTCGCCGAGCAGACCCCAGCGGATCCCGCCGCCCACCGAGCCGGCCAGCCCCATCAGCCCGAGCACGATGAACATGGCCCAGATCGGCATGCCGGGCAGGGCCATCGCGAGCGTGCTGACGCCGAGGAAGAGCTTGATGCCCACCAGCGCGGCCCGTGGCGGCACCCGGTCGGCCATCGAGAGCAGCGTGGTGGCGCCGACCACCTGGGCGAAGAAGGGGCCGAAGAGGCTGAGCGCAGCGAGCAGCGGTGACCCGGTGGCGGAGTACACCAGGGTGCCGAGGGCGAGCCCGTTGACGGTGCCCGCCGCCATCTGGGCGGAGATCGCGAAGAAGAGAGGACGGAATTCGGGGACCCGGAACAACTCCCGATAGGTACGCACGGACGGCAGTCTGGGTGGGCCGCCCGGCGGGCAGATACCTTTTCACCTGAAGACGAAACCGGAGGTGGTCGTGGGGCTCTGGCTGCTCGACGCGGACGTGCTGGCCCGCAGCCGATTCGCCCTCTCCCCGCTGGTCGAGACGGTCGCGGTGCTCAAGATGCTGGACGGCCATCCGACGCTGCCCGGTCAGCGAGCCTGGATCGACGCGCACTCGGCCGCGTACCGGGCCCGGTTGGCGGAGGACCCGTTCGCCGTCGCCTTCGTCCGGAGCGCCTTCCCGCCCCGGTGGCTGCCCGACTTCCTCGGCACGCCGACCGACTTCCTCGGCAGCCGCACCGACGCCGCCGGGACCCCGGCCGGTAGCGCCGAGGAAATCTTCGCCGCCGAGCTGCGCCGGATCCGCGCCGTACCGGCCGAGGCGGCCCGCGCCGACCTGGCGACCGGGCTGCGCGGGCCGGTCCCCGCCGAGCTGCGCGGCGCCGACCTGCCGGAACGGGCCGCCGAGCTGCTGGACTGGGTCTGGTGCCGCATCCTGCGCCCGGACTGGCCGCGCCGGCAGCGGCTCTTCGAGGCCGACATCGTGTCCCGGACCCACCTGCTCAGCTCGGGCGGCTGGGCCGCCGCACTGGACGGGATGCGGCCGGGGATGCGCTGGCTGGGGCGGGGGCAGCTCCAGATCAACACGTACGACCTGCCGCCGCAGGATCTCGGCGACGCTGGGCTGCTCTTCGTGCCGAGTACCTCTCCCCGGGGCTGGGTGGGCTCCGAGATCCGGGGGGGCGGCGGTTCCGGCACTCCGCACCGGCACACCGTCGTCTACCCGTGCCAGGGACTCCTGGCCGATCCGGCCCGTGCCGCCCCGCCGGCGGCCCTTCGCCGGCTGCTCGGCCCGGTCCGGGCGGAGATCCTGGCCCGGCTGGACTCGCCGACCAGCACCACCGGGCTGGTCGCCGCGACCGGTCACGGGCTGGGCTCGGTCGGTGGGCACCTGCGGGTACTGCTCGACGCCCAGCTCGTGCGGCGGCGCCGCTCGGGGCGGTACGTGCTCTACTTCCGCACCGCCGACGGTGACCGGCTGGTCCGGATCAGCCGGCGGTCCGACGAGCGGACCGCCGGCTGAGTCACCGGTCGACGGGCCAGCCAGGCGTGCCGGGCGCCGGCCGACGACCGACCCGGCCGGCGCCCGGCGCCCGGCCTCAGTCGAGCAGCGCGGTCACCGTGCCGGCGGCGACCGTCCGGCCGCCCTCCCGGACGGCGAAGCCGAGCCCGACGTCCATCGCGATCGGCTTGCCCAGCTCGACCGTGATCGCCACGGTGTCGCCGGGGGCCACCTGGGGCAGTTCGCCCAGGTCCACCGCGCCGACCACGTCCGTGGTCCGGAAGTAGAACTGCGGCCGGTAGTTGGCGTGGAACGGGGTACGCCGACCGCCCTCGGCGGTGGTCAGCGCGTAGAGCTGGGCGGTGAACCGGCGGTGCGGCGTGACGCTGCCCGGCAGGGCCACCACCTGCCCCCGCTGCACCTGGTCGCGCTTGACCCCGCGCAGCAGTACCGCCGCGTTGTCCCCGGCCTGCGCCGACTCCAGCGAGCGGCCGAAGGTCTCCAGCCCGATCGCCACGGTCGACAGGGTCGGGGCGAGCCCGACCACTTCGACCGGGTCACCGGCGCGCAGCGAGCCCCGCTCGACGGCTCCGGTCACCACGGTCCCCCGGCCGGAGATGGTGAGCACGTTCTCGATCGGCATCAGGAACGGCCGGTCGAGTTCGCGCGGCGGCACCGGGACGTACCGGTCGACCGCGTCGAGCAGGTCCGCGATGGACCTGACCCAGGCCGGGTCGCCCTCCAGGGCCCGCAGCGCGGAGACCCGCACCACCGGCACCTCGTCACCGGGGAAGCCGTACTCGCTGACCAGTTCCCGCACCTCCAGCTCGACCAGGTCGAGCAGTTCGGGGTCGGTCACCGCGTCCGCCTTGTTCAGCGCCACCACCAGGTACGGCACCCCGACCCGCTGGGCGAGCAGTACGTGCTCCCGGGTCTGCGGCATCGCGCCGTCGAGCGCCGAGACGACCAGGATCGCCCCGTCCACCTGCGCCGCCCCCGTGATCATGTTCTTCACGTAGTCGGCGTGACCCGGCATGTCGACGTGCGCGTAGTGCCGGGTGGCGGTCTCGTACTCGACGTGCGCGATGGTGATGGTGATGCCCCGGGCGACCTCCTCCGGCGCCCGGTCGATGCCGTCGAAGGCGACGAACCGGTTGACCGCCGGGTCCCGGTCGGCGAGCACCTTGGTGATCGCGGCGGTCAGCGTGGTCTTGCCGTGGTCGACGTGCCCCATCGTGCCGATGTTGAGGTGCGGCTTGGTACGAACGAACTGGCTCTTGGCCATGAGACTGTCCTCAATGGAGAGACGGGTTGGCGGGCGACGAGCGCGGGCGGATGCCAGACCGCGAGAGGGGGAACCGCGCCAGAACCGCGCATCCGGTGCGCCAGAAAGGGCGGCACCGGGAATCCGGGCCACCCTCCTCCGTGGGTTCTGCTGGTGCGGGAGGAGGGTCAGCCTCGCGCGCCGCTATCCAGCCGGCCGGGCTGGTGCGACGGGGTCGACGCCACGCACACGGCGGCGGGGCCCAGCAGGAGGAACCCTGCGGGCCACACGAAGCCGACCGTGCCGAACATGTCGATCACGCTAGACCGGAACGCCACCGACCGCGACCGAATTCCCGGCCACCATCGCGGCGCACTCCGGCGTGGGCGCGCAGGTGACAAGCGACACCCTGGCGACCTGCGGTCGGCTTCTCTACGGTCGACTGCGGCGTACTACTGGAAACAATCCTTACCGGAGGACGGGTGCGGGCGCTAGGGGCGTGGCTGCGCGACACGGCCGGCGGGCTACCGGCGGTTTTCTGGTTCCTCTGGTCAGGACTGCTGATCAACCGGGTCGGCGCGTTCGCGATGCTGTTCCTGCCGCTCTACCTCACCGACGCGCGCGGGGCCAGCGACGCGCTCGCCGGACTGGTGGTCGGGGCGTACGGGCTCGGCGGGGTGGCCGGAGTGCTGCTCGGCGGAGTACTCGCCGACCGCTGGGGACGGCGCCGCACCCTGGTCTGGTCGCACCTGGCGGCGTCGGCGCTGATGGCGAGCATGGCGGTGGTGACCAGCCTGCCGGCGATCGCACTGCTCGCCGCCCTGGTCGGGATCGCCCACTCGATGCCGGGCCCGGCCTTCGTCGCCGCGATCGTCGACGTGGTGCCGGCGCCCCGCCGCTCCCGCGCGTTCAACCTGCAGTTCTGGGCGTTCAACCTCGGCATGGCGGGCGCGTCGGCGCTGGCCGGGCTGCTCGCCGAGGCGAGCTATCTGGCGCTGTTCCTGGTCGACGCGGCGGCCACCCTCACCACCACGGTCATCATCGCCTGGAAGGTGCCGGAGACCCTGGTCCGGACGGCCCCGGCAGCCTCGGCGGGTGACCCGGAAGCGGCACCGGCCCGCCGCGTCGGGCTGCGTACCCCGCTCACCGACCGGATCTTCCTGGCCTTCGTCGCGCTGACCTTCGCGCACGCCGTGATCACCGCGCAGAACTCCACGGTGATGCCGCTGGCGATGCGCGCCGACGGCCTCAGCTCCTCGGCGTACGGGCTGGTGGTGGCGCTGGGCGGGCTGTTCATCGTGATCGGTCAGCTCTTCGTGCCCCGGCTGATCGACGGTCGCCGCAAGCACCGGGTGCTGGCCACCGCGCTGGGCCTGGCCGCCTTCGGGTACGCCGGCCTGGCCGTCGCCGACGGGCTGCCCGGGTACCTGCTGGCGGCGCTGGTCTGGACCGTCGGCGCGATGCTCGCCGCACCGCCGAACGCGGAGATCAACGCCGAACTCGCCCCGCCCCGGCTACGTGGCCGTTACCAGGCGGTCTTCTTCCTCACCTTCCCGGCCGCGGCCTTCGTCGCCCCGGCGGTCGGCGGGGCGAGCCTGCAGTATCTCGGCGACGGTCACTGGCTGGCGGTCGCCGCGCTCGGCCTGCTCGCGGTCGCCGGCCATCTCCTCGCCGGCCCGCCCCGGGAACGCCGGGTGGCCCGGGTCGCCACCGCACCCGTGGTCAGCGACCCAGTTCGGCGCTGATCTCGCGCCCCGCTGCTGGCCGAGCGGATGGCCGGGCGGTTTCCCCGGCTCGACGCGCTCGGCGCGGCCGGTGCGTTCGACGTCCCCGACCCGGCGCTCCCCTACACCCTGCAACGGCTGCTGGACCGCTTCACCTTCGGGCTCGACCTGGTCCTCGACGCGATCGGCGCCCGGATCACGGCGGCCCGGCGCTGACCCGCGGAACGGTACGGCCACCGCGACGGCCGTACCGTTCTGCGGGTTCTCAGCGCGCCAGGGCCTTCTCCAACTCGGCCTTGGACATGCTCGACCGGCCCTTGATGTTGCGCTTCTTCGCCTCGTTGTAGAGCTGTTCCCTGGTACGCCCCTGCGCGCCGGTGTGCGACCGCTTGCCGCCCCGGTGCCCGGAGGAGACGTCCTTGACCGAGGAGCGGCTCGCGGTCTTCGACTCGCCGGCCCGGGCGCGTTCCTTGTTGACCGTCCGGGCGGCGATCTCCTCGGCGCGCTCGGTCGACTCACCGCGCTTTCGCGCACTGGCCTTGATGTGCTTGTACTGGCGTTCCCGCTTCGGACTCGACCCTGCGGGCATGACGGGACTCCTTTCGGGGGGAGGATGGTCAGAGGATGGGCTTGCCCCCGGTGACCGGGATGATCGCGCCGGAGATGTAGCTGGCCTCGTCCGAGGCGAGCAGCACGTACGCCGGGGCGACCTCCTTCGGCTGGCCGGGGCGGCCCAGCGGGGTGTTCTTGCCGAACTTCTCGACCTGTTCGGGTGGCATGGTGGACGGGATCAACGGGGTCCAGATCGGGCCGGGCGCGACCCCGTTGACCCGGATCCCCCGCTCCCCGAGCATCTGGGCCAGGCCGGCGGTGAAGTTCGCGATCGCGCCCTTGGTGGTCGCGTACGGCAGCAGCGTCGGGCGCGGCGTGTCGTAGTTGATCGAACTGGTGTTGATGATCGACGCCTTCTCACCGAGGTGCGGCAGCGCCGCCTGGACCAGCCGGAACATCGCCGTGATGTTGACGTCGAAGGTGTGTTGCCACTCCTCGTCGGTGACCTCTTCGAGGCTCTCGTGCGTCATCTGGTAGGCGGCGTTGTTCACCAGTACGTCGATCCGGCCGAACTCCTCGACCGCCCGGTCCACCACCGCCCGGCACACCGCCGGATCGCCGACGTCCCCGGCGACGAGTACCGCCTGCCGGCCCTCGTCCTCGACCAGCTTCGCGGTCTCCCGGGCGTCCTCGTGCTCGCTCAGGTACGAGATCAGCACGTCGGCGCCCTCCCGGGCGTACGCGAGGGCGACCGCCCGGCCGATGCCGCTGTCCGCGCCGGTGATCACCGTCTTCTTGCCCGCCAGTCGACCGGCGCCCCGGTAGGAGTCCTCGCCGTGGTCGGGCTTGGCATGCATCCCCTGCAGGGTGCCGGGGGGCTGCTGCTGCGGTTCGGCCTGCTGGTCCTCGGGCATCGGGGCGCTCCTCGGGTTCGTCGCTCCTCGGGTTCAGGGACGGCGGGCCGGGAGGGACGGAGCCTTTCCCGGCCGTCGGTGGCAAATGTCCCCATACCCGGCAGGTGGTAAACCCGTGGAGCTGGGCCGAGCGCCGGCCGCAGCGGTCGTCACATGGTGGCGTGCCGCCGCGCGAACGCCTCGATCGCGTCCAGGTCGGCCGGGCGGAGTCCCCGGCCCGGGTCGGGCGCGATCAGCAGGGCGACACCCCGGGCCACCGCCCGATCCAGCATCCGGTCGCCGGCCGGGATCGCCTCGTCGTCGGTCCAGACGAGGGTACGGCCGGACGCCAGCACCGCGTGCGCGGCGGCCAGCTTGACCGGCCAGCCCAGTTCGCCGGTCGGCACCGGGTCGCAGCGGAGGGCCCGTTCCAGCACCGGCAGCCGCCACAGCCGCTCCAGCACGTCCGCCTCCGGGCACCAGGTGCTGCACCAGCGCACCTCCACCGCCCCGGACTCGTGCAGGGTACGGATCCGGTCGACGAGCGCGCCGGCCCAGCGCAGCGGGTACTCACACCGGTCCGCCTCGGACCAGACGTCGGCCCGGCGGGCCGCCCGGCCCCACCCCGGCCGGCGGGCGTTGATCACGCCGTCGACGTCCAGCAGCCAGACCGGCGGCAGATCCGGTACGACCGGCAGATCCAGCGCGGTATCCATGGTGCCTCCGATGATCGGTCCTCATTGTGGACGCCGCCCGCCAGCCCGGCCCGAGCCCCGCGAAATCGACGACCGGCGGCAACCGGGAACGCTGGGCATCTTCTTCGCCACCAACCCGGACGAGTCGGTGATCGTGTGGGGCCTGGCAACGGCATTCGGTCTATCGGGCGCGCTATCTCGCGGCCTCCGCCGACCCGGCCTGGCGCCACCTGACCTTCGTCCGGATCAGATCCCGCACCGCCGCCCGCCGGCTGCTCGCCGAGGCGGCCGTGCGGGCCGGGCCGGAGTCCTGAGACGGCCGGCGGGTTCCAGGATCATCCCGTCCGGAGCCGGTCGGCGATGGCGGCGGCGATCTCCTCGCGCTGGTCGGTCGTCAGCCACTCACTCTCCGGGCGGGTGAGGTAGTGGAAGACCCGTGGCCCGCGATGCTCCGGCGGAAGGTCCGGCATCCGGGGTACGAGGTGGAAGTGCACGTGCCCGAAGCCCTCTGCCTCGGCGAACTGCATCACGTAGGTCTTCTCGCAGCGTACGGCGTCGTGCAGGGCGGTGCTGAGCCGGTGGACCAGCGGGCCCAGCTCGGCGGCCTCGGCAGGGGTCAACTCGGCGATCGAGGTGACGTGCCGCCGTGGCAGCACGATCAGCCAGCCGGGCAGGCTGGAGTTGAACGCGTGCGCCGTACGCCAGTGGTCGGTCAGGTGCAGCCGTTCGGCGAGCGACGCGGTGCCGAGGTTGTTCTCCTCCCGGCAGGAGTAGCAGTCCCCGGTCATCGCTCCATCCTGCACTCCGGTGGCGAGGTCACGGCAGGAACGGAGCGAAGTGCGCGGCCACCAGGTCGGCGACCCCTTCCGCGTCCCGGCTGCCGTCGACCTCGATCACCCGGATGTCGAGCCGGCGGGCGCCGCGTACGGCGTCGTCGGCGAGCAGGCGGTCCCGCTGAATCCGGTTCCGCTGCCCGAGTTCGGGATCGCTGACCTGGTGACCGAGCCGACCGGCCCGGGGTAGCCGGTCGAGCTGCCGCTGCCGGAACTCCTCGGTCGGCACCATCACCACCATCCGCCGGGTCGATCCGGCGACCGGCGCGACCAGATCGGGTCGCAGCCCCCAACCCTCGGCCAGGATGGGCCGGGGTGAGGCGAGCGCCCGCAGGTCGTCCTGCACCCACTCGAAGCGTTCGGCGAACTCCACCAGCACCTGCCGGGCCATCTCCTCCGGCGCCGTGCGGACCCAGAACGTCTCCCAGTCGGGGTGGGCCGGCTCGCCACGCCGGATCCGGCGTGCCACTCGGCGGTCGTCGTGGCCGCGCGCGTCGTGGTAGTCGTAGTGGTAGTGCGTCAGGCCGTACCGCTCGGTGAGGATTCCGGCCACCGTCGACTTGCCGGCCCACTGGCCGCCGCCGATCCAGAGCGCCCGGCGCAGGGTGCTGAACGGGTCCCATGGCATGCCCAGAATCGTGACCTCGTCACGGGCCGAATTCCAGTCTTGTATTTGGATATCCGCCCTGGTCAACTGAGGTTAAGGGGCACCGTGCCGGTGCCGCCGTCGTGGCGGGGCATCAGCGGCCGGATCGGCCGGGCACCCAGCCGAGGAAGCGCTCACTGAGCACCGTCGCCGCCGGGGCGCCGCCCGGGTTGAGTGCGTGCAGATCCCGGTACGCCTCGGCGAGCGACGAGCCGAGATAGACGCAGAGCGCGACCCGGGTGTCCGGGTACTCCCGGACCAGGCTGAGTCGGGCGGCCGCACACGGCCAGGGTTGCCCGTCGGTGCGACACAGCCAGAGTGGCCGCAGCGGCGTGTGGGGGCCGACCGGCGACTCCGGGGCCGTCATCTCCACGCCCCGGTGCCGACGCGGCCCCGCCGCCGCTCCCCCGCCGTGCCGCGACCGCCGTCGACCAGCGTCGGCAGCGTTCGGCGGGTCGGGTACTCCGCGTTCCAGCGGGGATGCTGGTTGCGCCCGCGCGGCGGCATCGACGGCAGCGGCGGTGGCGGGTCCACTGTCGGCGGGACGAGCGGCACCGCGAGTTGGGGCGGCAGGTCGGGTGTCGGGACCGTCTGCGGCAGCAGGATCGAGAGTCCCCGGTACGGGCAGGACGACCACCGCCGCCCGCACCGGCACCACAACCACAGCCGGCGCCAGTCGGGTCGATGCCGGAAAACGAGTGGGACGGGCCGGGTCCGGCGCACTTTCCGCATCGCGTCTCCTTCCGAGTTGGAAGGGGGCCATCTCATTACGGGGGGAAGTGAGATGGCCCCCGCAGGTTCCGCCCGGCCGGTCACCATGCCATTTGAATTCCGAGCGGTTCCGCTAGTGACACTCTGCTGTGGAGTGCACTACGGTCGATACGTGCTCGCGGCATCCGTGCAGGTCAGAGCGGCGGGCGAGCGATTTTGTGGAACGCGTCTTCGGCAGTGAGCAGAGGTGGGATTATCGATGGGACTCGTCACGGAATACGTCCTCGCCGAGCTTAGGCTGTTTCGTGCTGAGCAGCGACTCAGTCAGGAGGAGTTCGGGCGCAAGATCGGCTATTCCGGATCACATGTCAGCTCGGTGGAAACCGGCCAGCGTCCGCCGACCGACGAATACATGGAAAAGATCGACCAGGCTTTCCAGACCGGCGGCACGTTCAGCCGGATGCTCAAGAAGCTCGCCAAGCTGGACAGCACCCCGGCCTGGCTCCGCGACTGGATCGAGTTCGAGCGCCTGGCCCGCCTGCTCCGCTGGTACGAGCCAGCCTTCGTCCCCGGCCTGCTCCAGACCGAGTCGTACGCCCGAGCGCTGCTGACGGGTGTACACCTCCCGCCGGAGCAGGTCGAGCAGCGAGTTCGCAGTCGGCTGGATCGGCAAGCCGTGCTCACGGTCGACAATCCACCACAGTGCATCTTCGTAATCGATGCGATGGTCCTCCGGCGGCCGGTGCGCGGGCACCCGAGCGTGATGGCCGAGCAGCTTGACCATCTGGTGAAGTGCGCGGAGCTGCCTAACGTGCAGATCCTCGTGGTTCCTCAAGAAGTCGGGGTCTACGCTGGGCTCCAGGGAGGGTTCATCCTGGCGACACTGCCGGACCAGTCTGTGGTGGCGCATCTCGATCACCAAGTGCGGGCGCAGATCGTCGACCGGGCGGAGGACCTCGCCACGCTCCAGGGGACTTGGGAGGCCATCCGCAGCGAGGCCCTTCCGATGGTGCAATCGCTCGAACTGATCAGGGAGGCGGCGAAGGAATGGACATGACCGGCGCCAACTGGCGCAAGTCGACCCGCTCGGGCACCAACGGCGGGTCCTGCGTCGAAGTGGCGGACAACCTGCCCGGCATCGTGCTCGTACGCGACACCAAGGACCGCGACGGCGGCACCCTCGCCTTCGGACCGGCCCACTGGCAGGCGTTCGTACGCCTCGCCAAGCAGCACCAACCGACCGTCTGAGCGACAAGGGGACAGACATGACCGGCGCCAACTGGCGGAAGTCGAGCCGTTCGGGTGCGAACGGCGGGTCCTGCGTCGAAGTGGCGGACAACCTGCCCGGCATCGTGCTCGTACGCGACACCAAAGACCGCGACGGCGGCACCCTCGCCTTCGGACCGGCCCGCTGGCAGGCGTTCGTCAGCCTCGCCAAGCAGCTCGGCCCGACTGCCTGACCACGCCCGGACCAGGCCCCGGCGAAGATGCCGGGGCCTGGGGGTGGTTCGGGACCACTGACGCGGTTTCCACAACTCGTCCCGCTCTTGACGTGCCGGAACTCCTGTTGCCGGTGCCGGCGGTGCACCGACCCGATCACTGCCCGCCGCCTAGGATCGGCCCATGATCGCTGACCTGGAGTGCGTGGTGCTCGACTGCTCTCGTCCGGCGGAGCTTGCCGAGTTCTACCGGGCGATCCTCGGCGGCGAGGTCAACCGGCGGGATCGGCGGTGGGCACTCGGCGACGACTGGGCGACGTTGCACACGCCGTCCGGCCTCGTCCTGGCCTTCCAGCGAGTGGCGGATTACCGGCCACCGCGCTGGCCCGATCCGGCGCGTCCCCAGCAGTTCCACCTGGACTTCGGTGTCGCGGACCTGGACCGCGCCCAGGAGCAGGTGCTCGCCCTGGGGGCGACGGTGCTGGACGGCAGCGCGGATGACCGGGGTTGGCGTGTCTATGCCGACCCCGCCGGGCATCCGTTCTGCCTGGTCCGGCGCGGGTAGGACAGGACCTACGACGCCAAGGGCACTGAGCGTGTCGAGTGGTGCTCGCGTTCGTCGACTGTGCCACGGTCGGGCCACGGAGTCACCGATCCGTGGTGGATCAGGTGGTCGCCACGGATGCCCGTGTCGGGTCCCGGGCGGCAGTCTCGACGTATCGACACCGACACGTCTAGGAGGCTCCGATGAGCACCATGACCAGCAACACCCGTACCCGTACCCGGACCACGCCTCGCCGCCTGCTGTGGATTCCGCAGATCCTGCTCGGACTGGGCATCGCCGGAGGTGGTATCGCCAAGCTCTCCGGCGATCCGTCGATGGTGACCATGTTCGACGACATCGGCGCGGGGCAGTGGTTCCGGTACGTCGTCGGCGCGCTTGAGATTGCTGGCGGGATCGGCCTGTTCGTTCCCCGGTTCGCCGCTCTGGCAGCGTTGTGCCTGGCGGGCCTGCTCGTCGGCGCCGCCTTCACCAGCGCAGTCGTGCTCGGCGCAAGCCCACTGATGGCGATCGGGTATCTGGTGGTGGCCGCGCTCATCGCCTGGTTCCGCCGCCGTGACCTGGCGGTCCTGAAAGCCACGGGTCAAGCCCGCGGTTGAGACGCGGGCCGGTCTGCTCCGACGGGAACGATCGTCGTCGGCTGCCAGGCGGGGTCCTGTCCGGATTCGGTCGGGATCCCGCCGGACAACCGGTCGGCGCCGGACAGTGGGGCGCAGGTGGACCGCCACCCATGCCGGTGGCGCCGCCGCGTCCCACTCTCGCGTTCCCGGTTGGAGGAAGCATGCTCAGCATTGGATTACCCTCGTTCGACCCGGACGACGAGCCCGCCAGATCACGCCTCAGCAGGACGGTCAGCCGGCCCGGCAGGCTCGGAGATCTGCTGCACCGGTCGCGACCCGTGGGGCGCGGGTGGCACGGGACGAGCGCCGTCCTGCGGGGCCTCGCCGTCGCGATGGCCCTGGTGGTCGCGTCCATCGTGATGATCGCGCCCACGCCCGCGTACGCGGACACCAACCGCAGAGAGCTCGTGAGCGGCTACGGCACTCTTCGCGCCGACGTGATGTGGGCCTCCACGGCGACCCATCAGGGGGTTTTCCTCTGGCCGGACAACACCAGCGCCTCGCAGGAGTTCGACCTGCTCGACAGCGGGGGCGGTTTCTTCCGGATCAGGGCTCGGCACTCCGGTCAGTGCCTGATGCTCGACTGGCGTGCCGGGTTCTACGACAACGGCACGCCGATCATCCAGTTTCCGCACTGCTCCGCCGGCTACACCCCGGGCGAATGGTTCACCCAGGAGGTCTTCCACAAGCCCTGTACGGGGCAGTGCTTCGGCTCCTGGTTCGTGCTCATCAAGAACCGCGAGACCGGCATGTGCCTGGACGCCGCCGCGCCGTCCGGCCAGCCCGCCCAGCAGGCGGTGTTGCAGCAGTGGAACTGCATCTCGGCCACCACCGACTGGAACGCCTTCAACCAGATGTGGAAGATCTACGATCCCACTCCAGTGATCATCGGCTAGCACGGCGGCGGCGATCGACCGGTGACGGTGGCGACCGGGCCGATCAGCCGATCGGCGCCGACGGTGGGGCAGCCGGAACCCCGGCTGCCCCACCGCCCGGCTCAGTCGACGACCGGTGGCGCGGTCTTCGCCGCCTCCCGCAACGCCGCCGCCGCACTGGCGTACGGGTTGTAGGTGTACGCCCGCGACAGGCTGCCCGGGATCGTGAAGTACTCGGCGACCAGCTTCGCCGAGTCGGTGGCGATCTCGCCCCGGCCCGGCAGGTCGTTGCCGTCGTCCCAGCCCCACGGCGCGTTCGCCGAGTTGGTCGAGCAGGAATAGGTGCCGACGCCGCAGTCGCCGGAATTGTCCCCGGCGAAGGTGCCGAGGTTGGCGAAGAGGTTGGCGTTGGCCCGCTGCGCCCAGAGCCCACCGGAGGCGAAGATGTCCACGAGCTTGTATCGGACGTCCCGGTCGTTGCCGTTGCTCGGCGTCTCGGCCACCGTCGACGGGTAGTAGACGATGCCGTCCCCGTTGATGTTGTACTGCGGGTACGCCTTCAGCCCGTGCCCCTGCGCCTCCTGCGCGGTCACCGGGTGCGGGTACGAGTCGTGCGGCGACGACTGCGTCTGCAACGTGCCGTCGACGTTCTCCCGCCCGCCGGTCCAGGTGCTCCCGGCCGGGGTGTAGGAGTAGAAGTCACTGTGCGCCACGCTCACCGCCCCGCGCAGCACGCCGTAGTCCGAGCCGTCCCGCTCGACGGCGACCATGATGCCCTCGCCGTCGTTCTCGTGCTCGGTCTCGAAGAACGGGTGGTCGGTCCAGTCCCGGGGGTGGAAGAACAGGTACGTGATGTACCAGTGCGTGCTGGTCTCCAGCACCGAGTAGTACGCCTGGGCGGCGAACGAGGCGCCGGACTGCCCCGCGCTGTCCCAGTTGTTCCGCCCGCTCAGGTCGCCGTCGAAGTCGACCCCGGTGAGGTAGTCGGACCGGCCGCCGAGCGCGTGGCTGCCGGTCGCGTCGACGTCCTGGTAGTGGATCGGGGCCCAACGCAGCGCCAACTCCGCCCGGCTCGCCGCCGCGCTGGCCGGTGCCGGCGCCGCCAGCCCCACGGCCACCAGCGCCGGCACCAGTACGGCCGCCGCCAGGGATCTCCCGGCGGTCCTGAACCGATCAGGCATGTGTCCTCCCACGGTCGAGATTGGATAGACCGCGGGCAATCTACGCGATCGACATCGGCCGGCACATGTCCAACTGGGGACGAGCGATTTGAGCGCAGTCGACGGATTGGCTGCACCGCACCGCCGACCGGTGGCCCAGCCGTCGCCGTGCCACCGGCACGTCCGCCCGGCGAAGTGCCTTGCCCCGACCGGTGTCACTCGTTGTGCAGCACCTCGGCGATCGGCAGTCGGGCCGCCGAGCGGGCCGGCAGCAGCGCCCCCAGCATCGCGATCGCCGCCCCGGCCAGCGCCAGTACGCCGAGCAGCGGCGCCTCCCAGACGTTGATCAACGAGTCCGGTACCCGGATCTGCGCCGCGCCGGACGCGATCGGCACGACCAGGCGATGCGCGACGATCCCGACCGGGATGCCGAGCAGTCCGCCGAGCGTGCCCAGCACCGCCATCGAGGTCACCATCATCGCCGTCACCTGCCTCGGGGTCATCCCGATCGACTTGAGCATCCCGAGGTCGCGGCGGCGTTCCCGGGTATTCAGCACCACCGTGTTGAACACGGCGAGCGCCGTGACGATCCCCAGCATCAGGGTGACCACCACCGCGAGGCTGACCGCCGCCACGGTGAAGCTGTCGGTACCGCCGTTGTCCCAGGCGTCCAGGCCCGGGTCGGCCGCCTGCACCGCCGCGGTGTACGCCCGCACGTCGGTGCCGGGCGCGAGCTGGATCTGATAGAGCAGCTCGTGGTTGCCGAGCTGGTGTGCCGGGGCGAGCCGGGCGACCGCCGACCAGTCGGCGAGCAGCCCGGGCGGCCCGGGTGCGCCGCCCATCGTCTCGCCGACGATGGTGGCCGTGCTCCGCCGGCCGTCGGCCTCCAGCGCGATCCGGTCGCCGACGGCCAGGCCGCGCTCCCCCAACCACTCCGACGGGGCGACCACCTCGTCCGGGCCGGCCAGCCAGCGCCCCTCGACCACCTGTTCCCGATAGCCCTGGGTCTGCACGTCGCCGCGCAGGAAGTTGACCCCGACCGGCTGGGCGGAGCCGACCAGCGAGAAGTCGAGGGTCAGGTTGACGGTCACCCGCTTGGTGCCGGGCAGCGTTCGCAGCAGCGCCTCGATCTGCGGGTCGGTCAGCGACGACGGGGGCCGGAGGTCGCTCCGTTCGGGGTCGGTCGCGCGTACCCCGACGTGGTCGTTCCCGTCGGTGGCGTCGGCGTACCGGGTGACCGTGCTGGTCAGGCCGGTCGCGAAGGTCACCGTGGTCACCCCGAGCAGCACCGCCGACATGGTCAGCGCGGTCCGGCCCGGCCGGGCGAACGGCAGGCCGAGGCCGAGGCTGACGGCGCGGGGCAACCGGGTACCGCCGAGCCAGCGCTGCACCCGCAGCCCGCGCCCGACCCGGGGCGCGCTGCCGGCGCTGATCGCCTCGACCGCGGAGAGCCGGCGGGCCCGCAACGCCGGGACGAGCGCGGCGAGTACCACCACGACCGGCATCCCGAGCAGCGTCGCCACGCTCACCAGCGGACTGATCCCGACCGGTCCGAAGCCCATCCCCTGGAACGCGATGTCCAGCAGCGGCCGCGCCCCGACGTTGCCCAGCACGGTGCCGAGCGCGCACCCGACCACCGCAGGCACGCTGACCATCACCAGATAGACCGCGAGCACCTGCCCCGGGGTGAAGCCGAGCGCCTTGAGGATCCCGATGTGCCGGAAGCCGGAGACCACCGCCCCGCTGACCACGTTCGCGACGATCAGCACCGCCGCCACCAGCCCGAGAATCCCGAAGACCATCAGGAACGGCACGAACACCCCCGGCTCGGCCGCGACCGCCTTCTTGACCAGCAGGTACGACTGGGTGGCGAGCAGGGCGTCCGCCGGCAGTCCCTCGGTGACCGCGGCCAGCTCGGCCTCGATCTCGTCGTCTGTGCCGGCCGAGGTGAACCGGTAGAGCATCTGGGTCGAGGACGGCCGGAACGCCTGGACCTGCTCCGGGGTGACCCAGGCGTCGGCGGTCCGGCCCAGGCTGTACGCCATGCCGACGACGGTCAGCGTCGGCCCCCCGGGGACCTTGGCGGTGCTGCCGAGGATCGGCGGCTGCCAGCGTTCCGGCCCGAAGCCCGCCAGGTCCGCCGGCGGCGGCGTGTCGTTCAGCACGATCTCCCCGGGCGCGCTCGGCCAGCGCCCCGCCCAGAGGTCCACCCGGTCCACCGGACCGGCCGGGTCCGCCCGACCCACCACGTTGAGCGGCCCGCCGGACAGTCCGGGAGCCGTCAGCGGCACCTCCAGGACGGCCTGCGCGAAGGGGCCGGCGACCGCCTCCACACCGGGCCGCCGGGCGGCCTGTTCGAGCTGCGCCCCGGTGACCAGCGCGGAGTCGTACGCCGCCACGACGTGCGCGCCGCGCTGCCGGGCGAAGGCGTCGTCGAACGGGGCGCTGGAGGCGACCAGCAGGCCCAGCGCCATCACGGTGGTGGCGGCAGAGAAGAGCAGTACCAGCCCGATCACGACGGTCTGGAGTTTGCGGCGCCGTACGGCGGCCCGGGCGGCCCGCCACACCGCGCCGGTACCGCGCCCCCGGTACGGCTGCCCCGACCCGGTCATGCCGCCCGCTCCAGGCTGCGTTCGCCGGCCACCCGGCCGTCGGCCAGCTCGACCAGCCGGCTGGCGCACCGGGTCGCCAGCCGCTCGTCATGGGTGACCAGCAGCAGCGTCTGGCCGATCTGGTTGAGGTCGAGCAGCAGGTCCACCACCTGCTCGCCGGCCGAGCTGTCCAGTGCGCCGGTCGGCTCGTCGGCGAGCAGCAGGGCGGGCCGGTTCATCAGTGCCCGGGCCACCGCCACCCGCTGCCGCTCCCCGCCGCTGAGCGCGGCCGGATAGACGTTGCGCCGGTCGGCGATGCCGAGTTCGTCGAGGAGTTCCAGCGCCCGCCTGCGCGCCTGCCGGGCCGGTACCCCGATGAGCTGCGCGGCCAGCGCGACGTTGTCCAGCGCCGGCAGGTCGTCGAGCAGGTTGAAGAACTGGAAGATCATGCCGATCCGGCGGCGCCGGAACAGCGCCCGGCCGGTCTCGTCGAGCCGGCCCAGGTCCTCGCCGTGCACGACGACGTCCCCGGAGGTGGGCCGGTCGAGCCCGGCGACCATGTTCAGCATGGTCGACTTGCCGCAGCCGGACGGCCCCATCACGGCGACCGCCTCGCCGGCCCGGATCTGCAGCGACACCCCGGCCAGGGCGGTGGTGTCGCCGTACTCCTTGCGCACGTCGGTCAGTCGCACGACGACGTCCGGTGTGCTGTCTGCGCTGGTCATGGCGACCAACCTAGGCAGGGCGGGCCGGGGTGGGCATCAGCCCGGGGAGGTAACGTCCGGCCGGGTCATCCTGGGGATGTACGCCGTTGCTGCCCGGGGATGACGCGGATCGTGCCGGGTACTGCGAAGGTGGTCGCGTGGGGGAAACCTGGACGGTCTGGCTGCTCGCCGCGCTCGCGGCGGCCGGCGTGACCGTAGGGTGGCTGGCGGTGGCGCTGGTCCGGGCCCGCCGACGGCACCACCGGGCGCTCGGCGAGCGGAGTTGGCTGCTGGAGCGGGAACGGGAGGGCGCCGCCCGGGTCGCGGTCGAGGCGGAGCGGGCCCGGATCGCCCGGGAGCTGCACGACATCGTCAGCCACAACGTGAGCCTGATGGTGGTGCAGGCCGGGGCGGCCCGGGAGGTGCTGGCCAGCATGCCGGACGAGGCCGCCGCGGCGCTGCGCGCGGTCGAGACCGCCGGCCGGGACGCGATGACCGAGCTGCGGCACCTGCTGGGCCTGCTGGCACCGGCCCCGGACGGGTCGGACACCGTCGCCGACCGGTCGGGGCTGGACCCGCAACCCGGACTGGGTCGGCTCGGCCCGCTGGTCGACCGGATCGCCTTCGCCGGGCTGCCCGTCGAGGTACGCATCTCCGGGCAGCCGCGCCCGCTGCCGCCCGGGATCGACCTGACCGCGTACCGGATCGTGCAGGAGGCGCTGACCAACGCGCTGCGGCACGGCGACGGGGAGAAGGCCGAGGTGACCATCAGGTACGCGCACAACTATCTGCGGGTGGAGGTGCTCAACAGCGGCCCGAGCGTGCTCTCCGGCGGGCGGTCCCCGGGTGCCTCCTCCGGCGGGCGGTCCCCGGGTGGGCAGTCCACAGCCGAGCGGACAGGATCCGGCGGCTCCGCACCGGGCGGGGAGTCCGGCGCCGGACGGGGCCTGCTGGGGCTGCGCCAGCGGGTCGCGGTCTACGGCGGCGACCTGGACGCCCGGCGCCGGCTCGGCGGCGGTTACCGGGTCCGCGCCCGCATCCCGCTGGACCGACCGTGACGGCGGCCGGGGAGCCGGCGCCCCGGGTACTGATCGTCGACGACCAGGCGCTGGTCCGGACCGGGTTCCGGATGATCCTGACCGCACGCGGCCTGGACGTGGTGGGCGAGGCCGCCGACGGGGTCGAGGCGGTGGCGGCGGCGCACGAGCTGCGGCCGGACGTCGTACTGCTGGACATCCGGATGCCGAACATGGACGGCCTCCAGGCGGCCCGGCGGATCCTGGCGCGGTCCCCGGACTGTCGGGTGATCATGCTGACCACCTTCGACCTGGACCGGTACGTCTACGCCGCGCTGGCCGCCGGAGCCAGCGGCTTCCTGCTCAAGGACGTCACCCCGGAACACCTGGCCGCCGCCGTTCGGCTGGTCAACACCGGCGACGCCCTGCTGGCCCCGTCCATCACCCGGCGCCTGGTGGAGCGGTTCGCCACCACCGACCCGGCACGCGGCACCACCGACCCCGGCCGGGGCGCCGGTGATCCCGGCCGGAGCGGGCGGGCGGCCGGGCAGCGGGAACTCGCGGCGCTGACGCCCCGGGAGCGGGAGGTGCTGGCCCTGCTGGGTCGCGGGCTGTCCAACGCCGAGCTGGCGCACCGGCTGACCCTGAGCGAGGCGACGGTGAAGACCCACGTCGCCCGGATCTTCGCCAAGCTCGGCCTCCGGGACCGTGCCCAGGCCGTGGTGCTGGCCTACGAGACCGGGCTCGTCGCGCCCGGCGACCCGACCGGCTGATCGGCGCGCACTCGTCCGCCGGTCAGGACAGCGGGCGGACGATGTCCCGGGCGTGGTCGACGACCGCCGCGCCGACCACGGTCGCCTCGACCGGCAGCACCTCCAGGCAGCGCCGCACCGCCGCCGCCATCAGGGTGTTCGGCACCCGCATCGAGAGGGTGCAGTGCGGCACCCAGCGGCCGGGGCGGTATAGCTCACTGACCGGCACGTCGGCCCGGGTCAGCCGCTCGTGCACCAGCGCCTGGTGGGCCAGCAGCTCCGGGGTGGGAGTCGGGCCGAGCCAGAGCACCCGGCCGACGAACTGGCCGGCGTACTGGAAGGAGAGCCGCAGCGGCGCGGCCACCACCGTCCCGGCCAGTGCCTCGGCGACCTGTTCCGGATCGAGCTGGGCAGCGACGGCCAGAGAGACGTGTGGGCGGTGCCGCTGACCGAGCAACGAGCGGAGGCTCTGCACACCCTCGGATTCCAGGGCGTCCCAGAGCACTCGGATCCGTCGGGTGGCGTCGGTGTCGAGATACAACTCCAGGGCGGCGACCACCCGACCACCTTAGGGGCCGGGCGTTCGCCCACCCATACCAATTACCGGGGCGACCCCGGGCGAGCGGTGGGAGCGCCGGCGCCCCCCGTCGACGGTCACCCGCGCTGCGGGCTGCCGACCGGAACCCGGACGCTGCACAGCGACATGCTCCGGAGCCGGACGCCTGGGGCGGTCGGCCCGGGGCGAGAAGCGTGGCCGTACCCGTTCGGCGGCGGACCGCTGCGGGGTGGGGCGACGACGCAACACCAACCAGACCGCCAGGCCGCCGAGTGCGGCGCCCATCAGCACCGCCAGCACGAGGCGTACGGTCCCGGTGAAGACGGCCTGCCCGATCGCGGTGCCCAGCACCCAGCGCGTCACCCATCCGGTGGCCCCCGAATGTCCCCACTCGCCGCTGTTCGGCCCCGTCGGCATCGCCCCTCCGCCCGTCACGCGCGGTGTCGCGCCCCACCACCGTGCCCGGCAGGACATCGGGAAAACCGCCGACTCGGTCCCCTTGGCACCATGTGAAAAGGATTCGGTCCTGGTGGCACCGCCGTTCCGGTGGCGATCACTACGGTGTCCGACCGACAGTTCCGGGCGAGCGGGGGCTGACTCCGTGTCCCGCCGGAGTCGGCCCCCGCCACCCGCCCCCGGAAGGTCGTCCGGCGGCGGCTCCGGCTGCCTATCGCAGACCGTTGGCGACCGCCGTGATGAGTTCACCGTTGCTGGTGTCGCCGGAGAGTTCCCAGAAGAACGCGCCGCCCAGCCCCTGGCTCTTGGCGTACGACATCTTGCCGCCGATGGTGGCCGGGGTGTCGTAGCTCCACCAGTTGCTGCCGCACTTCGCGTACGCCGTGCCGGCGATGGTGCCGGTGGCCGGGCAGGTGTTCTTGAGTACCTTGTAGTCCTCGATGCCCGCCTCGTAGGTGCCCGGTGCCGCCCCGGTGGCCGTACCGCCCGGGGTGGCCTGGGTGACCCCGGTCCAGCCCCGGCCGTAGAAGCCGATGCCGAGCAGCAGCTTGCTGGCCGGGATGCCCTTGCTCTTGAGCTTCTGGATCGCCGCGTCGGACCAGAAGCCCTGCTGCGGAATCCCGGCGTACGAGGTCAGCGGCGAGTGCGGAGCCGTGGGGCCCTGCGCGGCGAAGGCGCCGAAGTAGTCGTACGTCATCGGCATCAGCCAGTTGAGGTTGTTGATCGCACCGGCGTAGTCGGCCGCGTCGATCTTGCCGCCGTTGCTGCCGTCCGCGGTGATCGCGGCGGTGACCAGGTTCGACGAGCCGAACCGGCCACGCAGCGCGGAGATCAGGTTCTTGAACGCATTCGGGCCGCTGGCGTCACAGGTCAGGCCGCAGGCGTTCGGGTACTCCCAGTCGATGTCGATGCCGTCGAAGACATCGGCCCAGCGCGGGTCCTCGACCAGGTTGTAGCAGGACTCGGCGAACGCGGCCGGGTTCTGCGCGGCCTGGGTGAAGCCGCCGGACCAGGTCCAGCCGCCGAACGACCAGATCACCTTAAGGTGCGGGTACATCCGCTTGAGCTTGCGGAGCTGGTTGAAGCTGCCGCGCAGCGCGCCCGCGTCCCAGGTGTCGGCGACCCCGTCCACGCTCTCCGCCGCCGAGTACGCCCGGTCGTAGTCGGCGTAGCTGTCGCCGATGGTGCACCGGCCGCCGGTGGTGTTGCCGAAGGCGTACAGGATGTGGGTCAGCTTGGCGGCCGAGCCGCTGGTGTGGATGTTCTTGACGTGGTACGCCCGCTGGTAGACGCCCCACTGGGCGAAGTAGCCGACCACCTTCTGCGCGCCCGGGTTCGGCGGCGGGGTGGTGGTCGGCGGGGTGGTCGGGGTGGGGGTCGGGCTCACGGTCGGCCGGGGCGTGGTGGGGGTCGGGCTGGGAGTGCCGCCACCGCCGCAGGCGCCGCCGTTGACGGTGCAGTTCGCCGGGGCCCGGTAGCCACCGCTGCCGATGTAACCCCAGGTCGCCGAGGCGCCCGGGGCCAGCGCGCCGGCCCAGCTCTTCTGCACCGCCACGTAGCGGTTGCCGCTGCGGGTGAGGTCGGCGTCCCAGGAACTGCTGATGGTGGTACCGGCCGGCAGGTCGAACTCGACCCGCCAGGTGGCGACCGGCGCGTCGGTGCCGTTGGTGACGGTGACCCTGACCTCGTGGCCGGAGCCCCAGTCGGAGGTGGCGGCAAAGCTGGTGGTCAGGCTGCCGGCGCCGAGGGCCGCGGTGATCGGGACCACGGCGACGGCCACCGCGGCCGCGACGCCGGCCCACAGCGCCCGGCGGATGGATCTCCTCATGGTGGCGTCTCCCTTATTGATAGGAAACTTTCCAGATAGTGAGGCGACGCTACTCAGCAGTTCACCGCTTCGTCAAGATGTCCATATTTCGATTCGGTACGCGGGACCCGGGCGCCACCACGGAACGGACGGGCGACCGGCGGCCGAGCGACGGCTGCCGGGGCGGTGGCGGGCAAGTGGGTGGGAAGTGATCCTGCGGACGGCGGCGCCCGGTAGCCTCTGGGCCATGACCGAGCGGAAAGTGAATGCCAGTCGGGAACGGCGAGCGGGACGCGACGACAACCGGCGCGGGGACATCAGGTGAGCGTCTTCGACGTCCAGATCGGAGCGCTCACCGGCGACGGGTTCGTCGGCCTGGAGCAGTTCCGGGGCAACGCCATGCTGGTGGTCAACCTCGCCTCCAAGTGCGGGCTGACCCCGCAGTACGCCGGGCTACAGACCCTGCACCAGAGGTACGCGGACCGCGGGCTGATCGTGCTCGGCGTACCCAGCAACCAGTTCGCCGACCAGGAGCCGGGCACCCCGGCCGAGATCGCCGAGTTCGCCCGCTCCACCTTCGGGGCGACCTTCCCGATGACCGAGAAGATCGACGTGAACGGACCCGGCCGGCACCCGCTCTACGCCGCGCTGGTCGACACGGCGGATCCCGGTGGACACTCCGGCGACATCCGGTGGAACTTCGAGAAGTTCCTGGTCGGCCCGGACGGCATCGCGGTCGCCCGGTTCGCGCCGCAGGTCGAGCCGGAGTCGCCGGAGATCACCGCCGCCATCGAGCGGGTACTGCCGAGGTAGTAGGGGCGTCGGGCGTCAGAGCCAGCCGCGTTCGTGGGCCTGCCAGCCGAGCTGGAGCCGGGAGCGGGAGTTGGTGCGCTCCATCAGCACCTGCACCCGGCGTACGACGGTGCGGCGGCTGATCCCGAGCCGGGCGCCGGCCGCCTCGTCGGTCAGGCCCGCCACCAGCAGCGAGAGCAGGTGCCGGTCCTCGGCGGTGATGCCCACCGCCGTCGACACCCGCTCGGGCCCGGCCGCCGACAGCGGTGTCGCCTGGGTCCACAGCGTCTCGAAGAGCGCCACCAGGGCGTCCAGCAGGCCGCACGGGTGCACCAGCAACGCGGCGTTGTGCGCCGACGCGGTCCAGGCCAACGGCAGCAGCGCCAGGGTGCGGTCCGCGACCGCCAGCTTGGTGGGGAGCGCGACGGCGAGTCGGGCCAGTTCACCCGCGCGGATGTGCGCGGCCACGCTGGCCGCGAACTCGGGGTCGTCCAGCGCGCTGCTGTCGTAGACCGCCCGGTAGGTCACCCCGGCGGCCTCCCGGTCGAGCTGGGTGGTGTTCACCGAGGTCGGGATCGCGTACGGGGGCGCCACCAGCACCCGCATCTCCTGCCGCGCGCTGCGCTGCACCCGCTCGAAGGCCCGGCCGACCGCTGCCCGCCCCGAGACGATCTCGATCAGCTCTTCGGTACGCCGGTTGCTCGCCCGCCCCTGCGCCTCGGCGGCGAGCCGGTGCGCCGCCTCCCGGGTCAGTTCCAGTTCCGCGTACCGGCGCCGGATCAGGTGCTCGACGGCGAGGTCGGGCGGCACGGGTACGACCCGGTCGGCCGGTGGCGGGGTGCGGTGCACGAAGCCCTCGCGTTCGAGTACGCCGACCACCCGGCGTACCCGTGCCTCCGACAGCCCTAGCCGGTCCGCGAGGTCGACCAGCCGGGCGCCGCCCTGCCGGATCAGCGCCAGATACGCCGACTCCTCCACCGCGCTCAGCCCGGCGAACTTCAGCACGACCGAACCTCCTGGCGCATCTAGGTCATGGCGCAGTTGCGCTCACTCCGGATCCTTTACCGGCCTGGTGACGAAGTGTGACGCTGCCCGATGATCTAGCAGCACGTCAAGGGAGCTTTCGTGGTCAAGTCACCACGTACGGTCGTCGCGTTCGCGGTCGCCGTCGCCATCCTGGCCGCCGGGGCCCCACCGGCCGCCGCCGGGCCGTACGGTGGCGCAGTCGCGCCAGCGGTCCGCTCCGGACCGGCGGCGGTGCACACCGTCACCCTGGTCACCGGGGAAGTCGTCCGGCTCAGCACCTTTGCGGACGGTCGGCAGGTCGCCGAGGTGGACGACCGGGGCCCCCGGAAGGGGCTCGGCTTCCAACTCTCCGAACGCGACGGTGACCTGCACGTCACGCCGTACGAGGCGCTCCCGCTGGTCACCGCCGGGCGGGTGGACCCGGCCCTGTTCAACGTCACCGACCTGGTGGCCGAGGGCTACTCCGACGCGGCCCGGTCCACCCTGCCGCTGCTGCTCACCGGCGCCCCCGCCGGACCGGGACTGCGGGCCACCGCACCGGCGACCCCGGCCGGCGCCACCCGGCACCGGGAACTGCCCAGCATCGGGGCGATCGCGGTCGGCACGGAGAAGTCCCGGGCCGCCGACTTCTGGTCCGCCGTGACCGGCGGTGCCGGCAACCGGTCGACGGCCGGCCCCGCGGTGGCCGGGGCCGGCACCCTGGCGAGCGGGTTCGGCAGGCTGTGGCTGGACCGGCGGGTCAGCGCCGACCTGGCCGAGAGCGTGCCGCAGATCGGCGCCCCGCAGGCGTGGCGGTCCGGGTACGACGGCCGGGGCGTGAAGGTCGCCGTCCTGGACAGCGGCTACGACCCCGGCCATCCCGACCTCGCCGGCCGGGTCGACGCGGCGGCCAGCTTCACCGGTACGCCCGACACCACCGACCGGGTCGGGCACGGTACTCACGTCGCCGCCACCATCGCGGGCGCCGGCACCACCGGTCGGACCGGCGACCGGCGGGACGCCGGGGGTTCCGGCGGCACCGGGCCGGGTGGCAAGGGAGTCGCGCCCGGTGCCCGGCTGCTGATCGGCAAGGTGCTCGACGACCACGGGTCCGGAGACCTCTCCGGGGTGATCGCCGGCATGGAGTGGGCGGTGCGCCAGGGCGCCCGGGTGGTCAACCTCAGCCTCGGCGGCCCGGCCGCCGAGGGACCGGACCCGGTCACCGAGGCGCTCGACGCACTCTCCGCCAGCTCCGGCGCGCTCTTCGTGGTCAGCGCCGGCAACGCCGGCCCCGGCCGGCGGACAGTCAGCACGCCCGGCACGGCGGACCGGGCGCTGACCGTGGGCGCGGTCGACGGCCGGGACCGGATCGCCGACTTCTCCAGCCGTGGCCCGCGACTCGGCGACGGTGCGGTCAAGCCGGAGATCACCGCCCCCGGGGTCGGCATCGTGGCGGCCCGCGCCGCCGGGACCACCCTCGGCGAGGTGGTCGACGCGGGCCACACCTCGATGTCCGGTACCTCGATGGCCGCTCCGCACGTCGCCGGGGCGGCGGCACTGCTCGCCCAGCGGCACCCGGACTGGCGGGCCGACCAGCTCAAGGCGGCCCTGGTCGGCAGCGCCGTCGAGAACCGGGACACCCCGGTCTGGGCCCAGGGCGCCGGCCGGGTGGACGTCGCCGAGGCCCTGAGCCAGCCGGTCACCGTCGACACCGCGACGCTCGCCCTGGGCCGGGTCCCGGCCGGTACGCCGGCCCGGAGCGCCACCGTCGGCTTCACGAACCCCGGTCGCCGGCCGGTCACCCTCACCCTCTCCGCCGAGGTCCGCGACCTCGGCGCCGACCAGCGGCGGGCGGTCGTCGGCGTCTCGCCGGCCCGGCTGACCGTACCGGCCGGCGGGCGGGCCAGCGCGGTCGTCCGGCTCGACCCGACCCGTACCGCCCCGAACCTGTACGCCGGGGTACTGACCGCCCGGGGCGGCGGCGCCGAGCTGCGTACCCCGATCGGGTTCCACGTCGTGCCGCCGACCCGGACGCTGACCATCGAGGCGGTGGACCGCCAGGGTCGGCCGCCGGCCGACTTCTACAGCCGGTCCCAACTGTTCAACCTGGACACCGGAGAGGAGCACTGGGCGCACTTCCTCGGCGGGCAGCCCGCCACCGTCGAGCTGCCGGCCGGCCGCTACGCCCTGGCGACCTGGATGTTCAGCATGTCGGCGTCGGGCTTCCCCGAGGACGCCACACTGCTCGCCGAGCCGGAGCTGACCGTCGAGGCGGACCGGACGGTGCGGCAGGACGCCCGGAGCGGCCGGGAGATCCGGATCGACACCCCGGACCGGACCACGGCCACCCAGGCCGCACTGGTCTGGCAGCGCGGTACGGCGGCGGTGTCGCTGCTCTCCGGCGAGTCGTTCAACCTGGACACCATCCGCCGGGTCTACGCGGCGCCGACCCGACCGGTGTCGACCGGTACCTTCCGGTTCTTCAGCCGGTGGGACCTGGCCGCGCCGGTTCTCACCGCCACGGTGACCGGCCCGGACGGCTTCCCGGTACCGGAGCCGCGAAAGGTCGACGGTGCACCGCTGCTGGACGGCCCGAGCAGCGCCCGGCTGGTCGACGGCGGCGACGGTACGCCCGCCGAACTGGCGAAGGCCGGCGCCCGGGACGCGGTGGTGCTGATCCGGCTCGACCAGGGCGGCGCGGAGGATCCCGGCGTCGCGCAGTTGCGGGCGGCGGGTGCGGCCGGAGCGCGGGCGGTCTTCCTGGCCGGGCCGATACCGGGCTTCCACGAGGTCAACGGCTACGGCTCGCCGGTGCCGGCGTACCGGGTGGAGGCGGTCGTCGCACAGCGGCTCCGGGAACGGCTGGCGGTCGGGCCGGCGACGGTCGCACTGGACGCCCTCGCCCGGTCGCCGTACCGCTACGACCTGCTGCTGCCGGAGTCGGGTCGGGTGCCGGAGGACCTGCACTACCGCACCGCCGAACTCGCGCTGGCCACCGTGGAGTCCGAGTTCCACCAGCACGCGCCGGGGATGGTGGCCCGGGAGACCCGGGCCGGCTACCCGGACGGGGTGTCGACCGGGTTCGGCTTCAGCCGGACCATCACCGCCGCGCACCGGCGTACCGACCACGTCAGCACCCGGGGCGTCGCCTGGCGGAGCGCGGGAATCCTGGAGGCGTACCAGGTCGGCAACCCGCAGGGGCAGATGTGGGGGCCACTGCGGGCGTACCGGGCCGGTGAACGGGTTCGGGAGGTGTGGTTCCCGGCCCTGACCCGGCCCGCCGTGCCGGCGACGGTGACTCCGGACCACGCGTACGGGCTGCCGGTGAACCGGGCGTACGACGCGATCCGGGTCGCCGTCCCGCAGTACGCCGACGGCGCCGCCACCGCGTACGGCTGGGTCGACGGCCGCTCCGACCGCAGCGAGCTGACCCTGAGCCGGGACGGCAGGGTACTCGGCCGGAGCAGCGCGTCGGCCACCCAGTTCACCGTGCCGGGCCGCACCGGTCGCTATCAGCTCCGGCTCGACGTCGCCCGGGACTCGTTCGCCGGCCGGCCCTGGTGGACCACCTCCACCGCCACCTCGACGACCTGGACGTTCCGCTCCGGGCGACCGCACGGTGACCGGCCGGTGGTACTGCCGCTGCCCCAGCTCGGCTACGACATCGAGACCGACCTGGCCAACACGGTCCGGGCCGACCGGCCGTACCGGCTGGTACTGCGCCCCGGCTACCAGCCCGGGGCGACCGGACCCGGCCGGTTCACGGTGCGGGTCGCGGTCTCGTACGACGACGGGGCGCACTGGCGGGACGCGACCACCCGGGGCGGCCGGGAGGTGCTGGCGACCCTGCCGGCCGCCCCCGCCGGGGCGCGGTTCGCCACCCTCCGGGTGACCGCGGTCGACCGGGACGGCAACGGTGTCGAACAGACCGTCGTCCGAGCCTGGCGAGTGACCGGTCTGACCTGAGGCGCGGGTCTGCGACGCTGGATGGATGCGAGCGGCGGTCGGCCGGGAGTGCCGGGTTCTGCTGCACAGCCCCGTGCTGTGGTGCGGCCCGGTGCTGCTGGTCGCCGCCGTCGTGCTGCTGATGCCGGTCAACGCGGGCTACCACGACTTCTGGGTCAACTACGACCCGCAGGGCGACGACCAGCTCCTGGCCGGGTACTACACCGGCGGCGTGCAGATCGCCACCTCCGGGTTCCTGGTCGGGCACCTGCTGGCCCTGCTGCTCGGTGCCGCGCTGGTGCTGGCCGACTACGCGCCGGCCCGACTCGTCGGCCCGGATGCGGCGCCCGACCCTCGGCGGGTACTGCCCGGCAAGCTGACCGTGGCCGCCGGTGCGGGTCTGCTGCTGGCCCTGCTCAACGCGGCGGTGAGTATCCCGCTGGCCGCCTCCGACCTCGGCACGCCGCCGAGCCGGGCCCGGGTCGAGGCGGCCGGGCTCTCCTTCGACCCCGACCTGCTGGCCGATCCCGGGGTACGCCTGACCATCGCCGTCGGGCTCGCGATGTTTCCGCTGCTCGCCGCGGTCGGGGTGGGGCTGGGCGCGCTGCTCGGCACCTGGTCGAGGCTCTTCGCCGTACTGGTGCTCTGGGGGCTGGCGTCGATCGTGGTCGGCGGCGCGGTCAGCCTCTCCACCCCGCGACCGCCGGCCCTGGTGTTCGGGCTGTTGCTGGCGGGTTTGCCGATCAGCGGCCACGTCGCCATCGGCTGGGGCGCCCTCGCCGCGTCCCCGGTCGGCAGCGGCGGCGTGCCGACCGGGTATCCCGAACTGGCCTCCGTCGCCGCCCTGGCCGGCGGCCTCGGCTATGCCGCGTTCGGCTACCGGCTCGGCGCGACGCTGCTCCGCCGCCGCCTCGCCGAGCGGCAGCTCACCCGTCCGGGGAATTGACCCGGTCCGACCAGGCTCGAGCAGCAGTCCTGGCACTACGTAACGATTAGATCACTTAGCGTGGCGCGATTGCTCCTCCCCCGGGTCTTCGGGACCCTGTCCCCGGCGCACCCGGCCCCGCCGAACATCCATTCGCGACCACCGCCAGCCGGACGGACGGTGGGTGCGATATTCCGGGCCACCGGGCCGATACCCTGCCCGCCACATCCCAGGAGGCGTGATGGAGCACCTCGATCGACCTGTCCAGACCGTACGGCGGATCGCCGCAGCGGTCGCCGCCCTCGGCCTCGGCCTCGGCCTGTCCACCGCGGTCGCCAGTCCGGCCGGTGCCACGGCCACCGTCGGCTACGTCCGGCTGGCCCACCTGTCGCCGGACACACCCGCCGTCGACGTCTACCTCGGCCCGGCCGGCGGCTCGACCGAACCGCAGGTGTTCAAGGCGGTCGGGTACGGCGTGCTGTCGCCGTACCTGCCGCTGCCGACCGGGCCGTACGCCGTCGCGATGCGCCGGGCCGGCGCGCCGGCCAGCGATCCGCCGGTACTCACCACCAGCGTGTCGGTGAGGTCCGGCGAGGCGTACACGGTCGCCGGGGTCGGCCGGTACGCCGAGCTCGGTCTGAAGGTGCTCGACGACGACCTGAGGGCGCCCGCCGAGGGCCGGGCCAAGGTACGGGTGGTGCAGGCGTCGGTACGGGCACCCGTGATCGACGTCGCGGTCGCCGACGGGCCGAGCATCGCCGACGCCGTACCCTTCGCCACCACCACGCCGTACCACCAGGTCGAGCCCGGTCGGTCGACGCTGCGGCTGTCGGCGACCGGAGCGACGGCGACCACGGCCGACGTGTCGCTGCGGGACGGTACCGTCTACTCGCTGCTGGTGCTGGACGCGAAGGCGGGCGGGTTGACCACCGAACTGCGGGTCGACGCGCGCGGCGGAGTGGTGGTGCCGAACGGCGGGGTGGACACCGGGGCCGGTGGCACGGCCGGGCCGGACGATCCGGCGTACCCGCTCGGGCTCGCCGCGGTCGGCGCGCTCGGCGCGGTCGTCGTCGCGGCGGCCGTCAGGTCCGCGCTGCGCCGCCGCCGGCACCCGTGACCGCGGCCCGGGCCGTGCCCGGCGGCGTCAACCTGCTGCTCTGCGCGGTGCTCGGGGCGAGCCTCGGCGTCGCGCTGACCGGCGACGCGGTGCCGGCACCGCTGCCGGTCGCGCTGCCGGGACCGGTCGCGCTGCCGGAGCCGGTCGGGGCGCCGGACTGCCCGGACGGCTGCCCCGGCACCCCGGCCGACGCCAGCCGCCGGGCACCCACCGGCGCACCGACCCGGGTACGCATCCCGCGGATCCGGGTCGACGCCGCCCTGACCCGGCTCCGGCTGGACCGGTCCGGCCGGCTCGGCACCCCCCGCGACTTCGCCGAGGCCGGCTGGTACGCCGCCGGCACCGCACCCGGGGACGTCGGGCCGGCGGTGCTGGCCGGGCACGTCGACTCGACCACCGGACCGGCGGTCTTCGCCCGGCTCTCCGAGCTGCGCCCGGGCGACCGGGTCGAGGTGCGGCGCGGCGACCGGTGGATCCCGTTCCGGGTGACCGGGGCCAGCCGGCACGCCAAGGACGCGTTTCCGACCGACGCCGTCTACGGCCCCACCCCCGGCCCGGAACTGCGGCTGATCACCTGTGGCGGCGCCTTCGACCGGCCCAGCCGGCACTACCGGGACAACCTGGTGGTCTTCGCCGTCGCCGAAGCGCCGGTGGTGATCCCCGAGTCGGCCGCCGGCTGAGGCCCGACCCACCGCCGCCGGCCGAAGCCGGTGGGGTCAGACCGGGCGCCGGCCCGAGAAGCCGCACTCCACCCGGTGGTACCACCGCAGGTCGCTGTCCCCCTCCAGCCAGCACCAGAGCACCTGCCGACCGGCCCGCTCGCCGGGAAAGTCGAGCAGTACCGGGGCGAAGCCCTTGACCTGGATGTCGTGCCCGGTCAGCTCCTCCAGGATGCCGAAGATCCGCGCCTCCAGGCCCTTGACCTCGGCCAGCCCGCCGAGCGGGCTCGTTCCCCGGTCGGTCAGGTCGGCCCGCAGCTCGGCCAGGTCGGCGCGGAGCACGATCAGCTCGTCGATCCGCGGGCGCAGCGTCGCGATCAGGTGACGTGCCTGGGCAAGGGTGAACACGCGCACAGTATGGGGCCCCGAACCCGGATCGGACCGGACGTACGGCTCAGTCGTTCTGCGCCGCGATCTCCCGCGCCCGGTCCCGGGCCGCCTCCAGCGCGGCCAGCAGCGCCGCGCGTACGCCGTGGTTCTCCAGCTCCCGGATCGCCGAGATGGTGGTACCGGCCGGCGAGGTAACCGCCTCGCGCAGCTTCACCGGGTGCTCGCCGGAGTCGCGCAGCATCACCGCCGAGCCGATGGCGGTCTGCACGATCAGCTCGTGCGCCACCTGGCGGGGCAGCCCGAGCAGGATGCCGGCGTCGACCATCGCCTCGACCAGCAGGTAGAAGTAGGCCGGGCCGGAACCGGAGAGCGCGGTCACCGCGTCCTGCTGGGATTCCGGCACCCGGATGGTCGCGCCCAGCGGCCGGAACATCTCCTCGGCGAGTGCCAGGTGCGCGGCGGTAGCGTGCACCCCGGCGGAGATCGCCGTCATCGCCTGGTCGACCAGGGCGGGTGTGTTGGTCATCACCCGGATCACCGGGGTGCCCTCGGGCAGCCGCCGGGCGAAGAAGTTCGTCGGCAGCCCCGCGCAGAGCGACACGACCAGCTTGTCGGCCGGCACCTTGGGGCCGATCTCGTCGAGCAGCGCGCCGGCGTCCTGCGGCTTGACCGACACCGCGAGGACGTCCGCCTCGGCGACCGCCGCCAGGTTGTCCACCACCCGTACGCCGTACCGGGTGGCGATCTCCTCGGCGCGGCTCTGCCGCCGGGTGGTCGCCAGCAGCCGGTCGCCCGGCCAGCCCGCCCGGAGCAGCCCGGAGAGCATCAGTTCACCGATCTTGCCGGTGCCGATCACGGCAACGGTGTGCGCTCCCGGCGCCATCGCTCCTCCTCAGATGGAAGCCGTCAAGCCCTCGCAGGCAGACGGCCGCTCGGGCTGGGGGTGACCGGCCGCGCCCGGCGGAGAGATCGAGCCCGGCCGCTCGGAGCCGGCTGCGGCGGCCACCCCACCACCACGAGTCGTCAGCTACCGAAGAAGACCTCGGCCTCGGTGTAGCGCTCCAGCGGCACGGTCTTCAGCTCGCGGGTCGCCTCGGCCAGCGGAACCCGGACGATGTCGGTGCCCTGCATGGCGACCATCTTGCCCCAGTCGCCCTCGTTGACGGCGTCGATCGCCTGCAGGCCCAGCCGGGTGGCGAGCACCCGGTCGAACGCGGTCGGGGTGCCGCCGCGCTGGATGTGCCCGAGTACGACCGTCCGGGCCTCCTTGCCGGTCTTCGCCTCCAACTGCCCGGCGAGCCACTGCCCGATGCCACCGAGCCGGACGTGCCCGAAGGCGTCCAGTTCCTGGTTGTGCAGCACCATCTGACCGTCGAGCGGCTGGGCGCCCTCGGCGACCACCACGATCGGGGCGTACTGCTTCTGGAAGCGCTTCTCGACGTAGGTCGCCACCTGGTCGACGTCGAACTGCCGCTCGGGCAGCAGGATCACGTTCGCGCCACCGGCCAGACCGGCGTGCAGGGCGATCCAGCCGGCGTGCCGGCCCATCACCTCGACGACCAGGGTGCGGTGGTGGCTCTCGGCGGTGGTGTGCAGCCGGTCGATCGCCTCCATCGCGATGTTCACCGCGGTGTCGAACCCGAAGGTGTAGTCGGTGGCCCCCAGGTCGTTGTCGATCGTCTTCGGCACACCGACCACCTGGACGCCGAGCTCGTGCAGCTTGGTGGCGACGCCGAGGGTGTCCTCGCCGCCGATCGCCACCAGCGCGTCCACGCCCTGCTGCGCCAGGTTGGTCTTGATCTGCTCGACCCCGCCCTCGATCTTGAAGGGGTTGGTCCGGGAGGAGCCGAGGATGGTGCCACCGCGCGGCAGGATGCCCCGCACCTCCGCGATGCCGAGCGGCTTGGTCAGCCCCTCCAGCGGGCCGCGCCAACCGTCACGGAACCCGACAAATTCGTGGTCGTAGCTGGCGACGCCCTTACGCACCACCGCTCGGATCACCGCGTTCAGACCCGGGCAGTCACCACCACCGGTGAGCACGCCGATACGCATGATCTGCTTCTCCTCCAGGAGCTTCGAGTGAGCCCGTCAAGCCCCAGGGTGTAAGTCAGGTCAGACCGTCGGCGTCGTTGCCGGCCCGGGGCGGGCCGTCATTGCGCACTGTAGTCGCCCGCCCGGGACCGGACCACCGCGCCCCGGGCAGCGTCGGCGTGGCTGAACCGATGATGTCTTCGGGGTGAACGGAGCACTCGCCCGCCCGGCGCTCCGCCCCGGAGGAGCGGACGGAGCGATAACCATGATCATCCACCGAGCCGCTCCCGGGTCCGGCACGGATGATCACGAGCCTCGTTCAGCCGGTTCAGGACTGCGCCGGCCGGGCGTGCATCGCCTGCCAGCGGGCGAGGTTGTGCCGGGCGTCGACCAGCGCGTCGTGCCGGTCGGACGCGGCGTCCGGCAGCGGCGGGCTGCCCCGGTCCTCCCAGCGCTGGCGCAACTCCTTGGTGAACCGGGGGATCTCCCGGGGCAGCGCCGGCATGGCTCCCCAGAGCTGGGCGAGCGCCACGTGGTCGTACGCCGCGTACCAGGCCCAGAGCTCCAGCTTCTCCCCCGGCCGGTCCCGGACCGGCTCGATCAGGAACTCGTAGAGATCGTCCCGGATCCGCTCCCGGGAGCGCCACGCCCCGTCGCCGGGCGAGGGCAGCTTGTCCAGGACGTGCCGGCGTACCCACGGCACCGCCCGGGAGTCGTCGAACTCGGTGGAGACCGCGTAGAACTCGCGACCGTACTCGTCGACGACGCCGATTGACACGAGGTCGACGAGCCGGCCGTCCTCGATGAACTCGCAGTCGTAGAAATAGCGGTAGACCATCGCCGCCATCCTCGCCCATCCGTCCCGCCGTACGGGAATCGGGGGTGGAATTTCCACCATTCGGCGCCGACGCGCCCGCCCGGGCTACCAGACGGGGCGGGTCGGCGTGGTGATCCCTAGGTGTCGGCGGATCACCACGCCCTTCCCTGCCGGCCGGCCGGCGCCCCCACGCCGGTCGGCACCCGGGTCCGCCGCGGCCGGCCAGCGGTACTGGCTCGCCCTCCGGCCGGTCGCGGCTCCCCGCGCCCCCACGTATCCGCCACGCCCCCGTACGGTCCCCACCCAGTGGCGGATCTGACGTCAGAATGCCCGCTGGTCAGCGGCAGAACTGTCACAGAAGTGATTTGAGGGGTGTACAGCAAGCGACACGACCGTCATGATCTGATGTGTACCGCTACCGGACCCTACCGGTATCAGTTTCACCTTGCTTCTCCGGTCGGTTGCGGGTCGGCCGAGAGCAAAACTGGGATATTTACCGGGGAGGGGTTGAGCCGTGGAGGTTCGCCTGCCTGAGCCGGGCGACGCCCTCACCGGCGTCGACATGTTCGCCGGCCTGGAGCCCGAGGTGCGCCAACGGGTGATCGCCGCGGCGGTGCCCCGCACCTACCGCAAGGGACAACTGCTGTTCGTCGAGAACGATCCCGGCGAGTCCCTGATCGTGCTGCGCCGGGGAGCGGTCGCGGTGTTCCGCACCGCGCCGACCGGCGAGCGCGCGGTGCTCAACGTCATCCGCCCGCCGGACGTACTCGGCGAGGTGTCCCTGCTGGACGCCTCCACCCGGTCGGCGTCCGCCGAGGCCATCGAGGACTGCACCGCCCTGGCGCTGTCCCGTGGCGCGTTCATGGAGCTGGTGCACTCCAATCCGCGCATCCTCGACGCGGTGATGCGGTCGCTGGGCGGGCTGATCCGCCGGCTGACCGAGCAGAACGCCGACCATGTCTTCCTCGACCTGCCGGGTCGGGTCGCCAAGACGCTGGTCCGGCTGGCCGGCGAGAGCCAGGCGCCCATGATCACTATCGAGCTCAACCAGAGCCAGTTGGCCGAGATGGCCGGCGGCTCGCGGCAGAGCGTCAACCAGGCCATCGGGTCGTTCGCCAGCCGGGGCTGGCTGCGTACCGAGGGGCGGCGGATCGTGGTGACCGACGTCGCGGCACTGCGTCGCCGCGCCGGCATGGCCGAGCGCTGACCCGTCCGCCGGCCGGCGGCACCGGGCAATCCCCGACAGCCACCGGCAGCACCGTCGTTGCGGTACCCGGCCCAGGAACTCCCGTGCACCGAACGCACCCGGCCACGGCGGCACGATCGAGGCCCGCAGCGCGGCGGCACCGTCGACAGTGAACCTTGCCGGCCTCCCCTGGTCGGTTCGGCGTGGCCGCGGGTAGCGGTCGGGGTCGCCGCGCCGCGCTGTCCAGGTTGAAGCGTTCGGTATCCGGTCGACGGGCGCGGCGGGCGTTCCGGGCCGGGGAGCGACGGCGGCGGGCGTTGGGGGCCAGAAGCGACGGCGGGCGTTCCGGAGACCGACAACGGTTTCCGGAACGCCCGGTGAGGTGCGGGGCTCCGAGCGATCAGGTCGCCCCGGGCCAGTTGGTCGTGTCCCGGCTGCCACCGCTGGTCGCCCCCGGCCAGTCGGGGTTCTCCCCGCCGACGATGCCGGCGGCCTGGAGCTTCGCCAGGGTAGCGGCGTCCACGTCGATCATGTCCCCGGAGGAGTGGCCGACGCCGTCACCGTCGGTCCATTCCTTTTCCAGTCGGACGTACACCATTGCCCATCTCCCTGATAATCGTCGATCGGTAGGCGCCAATGACTGTATCTTGGATCACTATGGGTGGGACTGTCCGCTAGCTAACAGCCCGGTTCCCGACACCGGGGCCGGACGCTGATACTCGGCGGTGGCGAACTCCCCGCCCGCGCGACCGCCAGCGGCTCGCCGGAGCCTCCGGCCGGTGGCCGCGGCCGGGCGGCACCACCGGAGGTGGCCAGCACGTCCCTTCGACACCGTAGGAGGACGGCATCTCCGCTACCTGCACCAGATGCGGCCGGATCGCCGCCGCTGGCGACCGCTACTGCGGCGGCTGCGGCACCGAGCTGACCCCGACCTGTCCGCAGTGTGACCAGCCACTCGCCGCCGATGCCGCGTTCTGCACGGCCTGTGGCAAGCCCCGGCCCGCCCAGCCCGGCCGGCCGTCCCCGATGTCCCAGGAGGACCGGCGGCGGGTCAGCGTACTCTTCGTCGACCTCATCGACTTCACCCCGTACGTCGAGCGGGCCGACCCGGAACTGGTCCGGGGCATGCAGACCGCCTTCTTCTCGGCGGCCCGCCGGGTCATCGGCCAGTACGGCGGGGTGGTGGAGAAGTACATCGGCGACGCCGTGATGGCACTGTTCGGGGCGCCGGTGGCGACCGAGACCGACCCGCTGCGCTGCGTACGCGCGGGCCTGGAGTTGCAGCGGGTACTGACCCGGTTCACCCCGACCGGTGCCGACCACCTGCGGTTCCGGGTGGGGGTGGCGACCGGTGAGGCGCTGGTGGACGTGGCCGCCGCCCGGGACGGCGGTCAGGCCATCGTGGCCGGTGACGTGGTGAACACGGCGTCCCGGATGCAGTCGGTGGCGCCGCCGGGCGGGGTACTGGTCTGCGGCACCACCCACGCGCTGACCCGGGACGCGATCCGCTACTCGGAGCAGGCGCCGGTGACGCTGCGGGGGCGCTCCTCGCCGACCGAGGTGTGGTTGGCGCTGGCTCCGGTGGACCGGCAGCCGCCGGACCGGGAGCCGGACACCACTCCGCTGATCGACCGGGAGCACGAGCTGGGGCTGCTGGTCAACGCGCTGCACCGGTCCATCCGGGACCGGCTGCCGCAGATGGTGACGGTGCTCGGACACGCCGGCATCGGCAAGAGCCGGCTGGTGCGGGAGCTGTTCCGGCACATCGAGCGGCTGACCGACGAGCCGTTGACCTGGCGGGTCGGCCGCTGCCGGCCGTTCGGCGAGAACGTCACGTTCGCCGCACTGGCCGACATCGTCAAGGCCGAGGCGGGAATCCTGGACACCGATCCGGCGCCGGTCGCCACCCGCCGGCTGGAGTCGGCGCTGGTCGAGCTGGTCGGGCCCGGGCCGGCGGACCGGTTGATGGACGCGCTGCGCCCGGTGGTCGGGCTGCCGGGGCCGACGCTGCCGGCCGAGGAGTCCGAGTCGGCCTGGCGGCGGTTCCTGGTCGCGCTCGCCGCCCGCCAGCCGACCGTACTCGTCTTCGAGGACCTGCACTGGGCCGACGAGGCGATGCTGAACTTCGTCGAGTTGCTCGGGGCGTACGCGCAGAACGTGCCGCTGCTGCTGCTCTGCACCGCCCGCCCCGAGCTGGTCAACCGGGAGCCGAGCTGGGCCGGCACCATCACCGGCTCGATGAGCGTGACCCTGCCGCCGTTGCGGGACACCGGCATCGCCTCGCTCTACGGGCACATCTTCGGCCAGGCCGCCTTCTCCACCGACATGCTCAGCCCGCTGGTCGAGGTCGCCGACGGCAACCCGCTCTACGCCCACGAGTATGTCCGGATGCTCATCGAGCAGGGCGCGCTGCGCCAGTCCGGCCGGGGCTGGTCGCTCGAGAAGCAGCACGACCTGGCGATGCCGGACTCCGTGCACTCGGTGATCGCCAACCGGGTGGACCTGCTGGACGGTCCCGACCGGATGGTGCTGCTCGCCGCCTCGGTGGTCGGCATGCAGTTCTGGCCGGGCGCGGTCGCGGCGGCGCTCGGCCAGCCGGTCGAGTCGGTGGAGCGGGCGCTGCGCCGGCTGGAGCAGCGGGACTTCGTGCACGAGCAGGCCACCTCGGCGATGGCCGGCCAGCCGGAGTTCCGGTTCCGGCACGTGCTGGTCCGGGACGTCTGCTATCAGCGGCTGCCCCGGACCGAGCGGGTCGCCCGGCACGACCGGACGGCGGACTGGCTGGACGGCATGTCCCGGGGCCGGGACACCGACCTGGCCGAGGTGCTGGCACACCACCGCTGGGCGGCGCACGAGATCGCGCACACCCTCGGGGTGGACACCGAGCGGTACGCTCCGCCGGCCCGGGAGGCGCTGCACCGGGCGGCCCGCCGGGCGTACGCGCTGCACGCGCTGGACGCGGCGGCCAACCACGCCGGCCGGGCGCTCGGGCTGGCCGACGACAGCGACCCGGTCGGCCGGCTGCACCTGGAGCTGCTGCTCACCGAGATCTCCTACTTCCGGGACGGCACCGCCTTCCTGGCCGGCGGTGGCACCGACCAGTTGCACGCGCTCGCCGACCGGCTCTTCGCGTACGACGAGCCCGGCGGCGCGGCCCGGGCCTGGACGCTGCTCGGCAAGGCTGCCTGGCTACGGGCCGACCGGGCCGAGGCGCTGTCCTGCCTGGACCGTGCCGTCGAGCTGTTCGACGCACTGCCGGACACCGCGCAGAAGGCGGACGCCTACGCCGAGCTGGGCCGGCTGCACATGCTCAACTACGAACGCGACCCGGCGGTGGCCGCGGCCGGCGCGGCGGCCGACATCGCCGAGCGGCTCGGCCTGGTCGAGACCCAGACCGACGCCCGGATCACCGTGGCGACCGCCCGTTACCAGTCCGGCGACCGGGCCGGGCTCGACGAGCTGCACACCATCCTGCGGTTCTGCCAGGACCACCAGCTCGTGGTGCTGCCCCGGGTGGTGCGCAACCTCTCGCACGTGATGCGCGAGGAGGGCGACTGGATCCGCGCCGACGAACTGGTCGCGTCCTGCCCGGCGCTGGCCGAGGCCGAGGCGCTGTCGACCGGCGGCTCGGCGGAGGCGGTGCGCGCGTACTACGAGGGTGACGTCGGGCGGCTGCTGACCGTGGCCGACGGTTTCGTGGACACCCCGGCCGGCCGCTGGGACATGCAGGTCCGCGGGATGCGGGCGTACCTGCGGGTGCTGCGCGACGAGCCGGTGCCCGCCGGCCGCCCCGGAGTGGCCGCCCCGGACGACGTGACGGACGCGCTGGAGACCGCGCGGCGCAGCGGCTTCCACCGGTTGCACTGGAACATGCTGGGCCTGGGCGCGCTGTGCCGGGCCCTACAGGGGCGTACCGGGGAGGCGGCGGAGCTGCTCGACGAGCTGGCCGAGTCGTGGGCGACCGTGCCGGCCCTGGCCAGCGGGGAGTGGATTCCGGCCGCCTCGTACGCCGCCGCGCTCACCGGCCGGGACTCGGCGGTACGCGTCCGGGACATGCTGGACGCGGTCACCCACTCCACGCTCTGGGTGGAGGCGGCGGTGCGTACCGTGACGGCCGCGTTGGCCGGCGCGGACGGCGACCATGCCCGGGCCGGGCAGCTCTACATCGCGGCGGCGGAGAGCTACGCGCGGATCCCGGACCTCACCGACCGGATGGTCGGGCTGGCGCTCGCCGCCGGTGAGCTGGCGAGGGCCGGTGACGACCCCGCCGCCGAGGTGGCGCTGGCCGAGGTACGCGGCTTCGCGCTGCGCAACCGGGTGCCCGGCCTGCTCCGGGTCGGCCACGCTCCACCGGCCCAGAACGCCAGCACCCCGATGCTCGCCTCCTGACCCACCGGCCGCCTTCGCCTCTCCCCCGGATCGGCCTCAGCTCAGGCGGCCAGCGAGTCGGTGGGCGACTCGGCGGCCACCGCGCCGGCCGTCGCCTTGAGCTGCTGGTTCTTGATCTTCTGGGCGTAGATGTCGACGTACTCCCGGCCGGAGAGTTCCATCAGCTCGTACATGATCTCGTCGGTGATCGCCCGCTCGACGAACCGGTCGCCGGACATTCCGGCGTAGCGGGAGAAGTCCAGCGGACGGCCGAACCTGATCTTCACCCGCTTGATCTTCGGCAGCAGCTTCCCGGGCGGCTGGATCTCGTCGGCGTTGAGCATCACCACCGGGACGACCGGGGCACCGCTGTCCAGCGCGAGCCGGGCCACCCCGGTCTTGCCGCGATAGAGCCGGCCGTCCGGCGAGCGGGTGCCCTCCGGGTAGATCCCGGCGAGGTTGCCGGCCCGCAGCACCTTGAGCTGGGTGTCCAGCGCGGCCTGCGCGGCCCGCCCGCCGGAGCGGTCCACCGGGATGGTGCCGGTACCCACGAAGAACATCTTCACCAGCCAGCCCTTCAGCCCCTTGCCGGTGAAGTATTCGGCCTTCGCCACGAACGTCACTTTTCGCTTGACCATCAGCGGCATGAAGATCGAATCGGAGAACGACAGGTGGTTGCTGGCGATGATCGCCGGACCGGAGTCGGGTACGTTCTCCCTCCCCTCGACCTGCGGCCGAAAGATCAACTTCAGCCAGGGCCCGAGGATGACGTACTTCATCAGCCCGTACAGCACCAGTGTCCTTCCCGAGAGTCCCGCGCGTCCCCACGTCGGCCGCCGAGGAGGGCAACGATACGGGTACGCGTCGTGCCGGGCGTCGATGGCCGCAGGCGGGAACTGTCGGCAAGAAGCCTACGAAGCGGGTACGCCGCGCCACAACGCACTCCCGCAACCCGTGCCCGCCGTGTCACGATTCATTGCACGGCACATGCGGCGCAGCGACGGTCGGCAACACGGCCGGGCGCGCTACGGGCCGGTAGGGAGGGTGTCGGGGTGTCAGCGGGTGGCGCCCGCCGGGGACGGCGGGACAACGGGCTGGAGGCGACGGAATACGCCGTCGCCGGCGACGTGGACCCGCGGCTGGGCGAGCACCTGCTCGACGTGCTGGCGGCGGGCGGTATCGCCGCCTACCTGCAACCCTCGGCCGACCTCAATCCGGTGACCCGGACCACCACCGTGCCGCCCCGCCCGGTGGACCGGCTGTATGTCGACCGCAGCTTCCTGGCCACCGCCCGGGACTACCTGACCCAGCTCGCCGACGAGGACCCATCGGGCCAGCCCCCGGCACCCCGCCCCGACCCGGACCCGGACGTGGAGGCGGAGTGGGCCCGGATCGTCGCCGGCTACCACACCGAGGTCGCGGCGGAGGGCCGGTCCTGGCCGGCCGCCGAGGACCTCGCGGTCGGCGAGCCGACCGACCGGGCCGCCGGGACGACGACCACCCGCCCGGGAGCCGACCTGCCGGGGCCGGCCGATCCGGCCGTACGCCGGCTGCCGTCCGCCACCGACATCTCCGGGATCTCGGTCGGCGGCCGGGCCGACGACCCGTCGCTGCTGGACGGGCTGGACACCTTCGGCGCGGACCTGCCGGACGACCCGGAGGAACGCTACGTCCCGCCGCCACCGCCGCCGCTGCCCCGGCTCTCGAAGTACGCCGTGGTCGGGGTGCTGGCCATCGTCGCCGGCTTCGCGCTCTTCCTCTTCCCGCACCTGCTCCCGATCGACCGGGGCCTGGTCACCATGCTCGGCTTCGCCGGCATCCTCACCGGTTTCGTGACGCTGATCTGGCGGCTCCGGCCCGGCAACGAGGAGGACGACGACCCCGACGACGGAGCGGTGGTCTGAGCCCTGCCGTCCAGATCGCGAGATTCATCACCCCGTGGAGGCAAGGCGTAACACTCGCGTAATTTCGCGTCAGTAGGAATACTGCTGTAAGTTACCTTCCCCTCACGACTACCCCGATCGCTCCTATTCGCGGTGGTCGCCTCGCCCGGAACGAGGTGCCCGATTGCGACAGAGTTCCCTCGTGGTGGTGGCCAACCGGCTGCCCGTCGACGACAGCGTGGCGCCGGACGGCGCCTGTGAATGGCGCCGCAGCCCCGGTGGGCTGGTCAGCGCACTGCATCCCCTGCTCCAACACACCCCGGCGACCTGGGTGGGCTGGGCCGGCGGCACCGGTCCCGCCCCCCTGCTCGCCGACATCGACGGCGTACGCATGCACACGGTGCCGCTCGCCGGCGACGACGTACGGGACCACTACGAGGGCTTCGCGAACTCGACGCTCTGGCCGCTCTACCACGACGCGGTGGAGCAGCCCGTCTACCACCGCCGCTGGTGGGAGGCGTACCAGCGGGTCAACCAGCGGTTCGCCGAGGCCGCCGCGGAGGCCGCCGAGCCGGGCGCCGTGGTCTGGGTGCAGGACTACCACCTGCAACTCGTACCCGGCCTGCTCCGGGCCATCCGCCCCGACCTGCGGATCGGCTTCTTCATGCACGTGCCGTTCCCGCCGCCGGAGCTGTTCATGCAGCTCCCCCGCCGGGCCGAACTGCTGCTCGGGATGCTCGGCGCCGACCTGGTCGGCTTCCAGCGCCCGCAGGCGGCGCACAACTTCGCCCAGCTCGCCACGAAGGTGCTCGGGCTGGCCGCCACCGACCGGCGGATCGCCGTGGACGACCGGGTGGTGCGGATCGGCGCGTTCCCGGTCTCCATCGACATGGCCGAGATGGAGGCGCTGGCCGGCCGCCCGGACGTGGTCGCCCGGGCCGCCCGGATCCGGCGGGACCTCGGTGATCCCCAGCAGATGCTGCTCAGCGTCGACCGGATGGACTACACCAAGGGCATCGAGCAGCGGTTGAAGGCCTACAGCGAACTGCTCGCCACCGGGCACGTCAAGGTGCGGGACACGGTGATGGTGCAGGTCGCGGTGCCGAGCCGGGAGCGGGTCGAGCAGTACCAGGTCCTCCGGGACCGGGTCGAGCGCGAGGTTGGCCGGATCAACGGCGAGTTCGGCCGGGTCGGTGAGCCGGCGATCCACTACCTCACCCAGCCGTTCGACCGGGCGGAACTCGCCGCGCTCTACCGGGCCGCCGACATCATGGCGGTGACCCCGCTGCGGGACGGGATGAACCTGGTCGCCAAGGAATATGTCGCGGCCCGGGTCGACAACGGTGGTGCGCTGCTGCTCAGCGAGTTCGCCGGTGCCGCCGCGGAGTTCCCGGAGGCGTTCCTGGTCAACCCGCACGACCTGGAGGGTCTCAAGCTGACCCTGATGCACGCGCTCCAGGCCATCCCGGCGGACCTGACCGCCAGGATGACCGCGATGCGCGGACAGTTGCGGGTCAACGACATCCGGGCCTGGGCCCGGTCCTACCTGACCGCGCTCGACCAGACCGGCCACCTCGTCCAACGGCTCACCCCCACCTGACCGGCGATGATGATCCGGGAGCGTTCGGCCCGCCATGGCGAGCACAACGCTCCCGGATCATGCGTGGGACGTGTCAGCCGGCGGGGTCCTTGTCGAGCCAGTCGAGGATCGCGTCGATCGGCTCCCGCCACCGGGCGTCCAGCATCATGTCGTGCCCCATGCCCGGAAAGAGCAGCGGGGCGACGCCGTACCGGCCGGCCGTCCGGGTCAGCGCCGCCGGCGGCACCACCCGGTCGTCCGGGCTGCCGACCACCAGCATCGGCGGCTTGCCCACCGCCGGCTCGACCGGCCGCTGCCGGAGCAACTGCCACTGCGCCCGGGCCGAGGCCCGGCCGAGTCGCGCGGTGTATTCCCGGGCCGCCGCGTCCGGCAGCTCCCGGCTGAACAACTGCCGGTGGTGCAGCCGCAGCCGGCCACCGAAGACCGCCGGCAGGGTACCGGCGGGGTTGCGGCGCAGCGCGGTGCCCAGCGTGCCCCAGCCGCCGAAGACCGGCGCGACCAGCACGCCGGCCCGGGCCGGATAGCGGGCCAGCGCGTGTGCCACCACGAGCGCGCCGGCACCGTGCCCGACCAGCACCGCCTGCCGGTCCAGGCCGGTGGCCACCTGGACCACGTCGTGCGCGTACGCCCGCAGCGTCGCCTTCGGCGCCGGACCGCTGCCGCCGTGCCCGCGCAGGCTGACCGCGTGCGCCGGGAAGGCCCGCGACGCGGCGTGTTCGAGCCAGTGCTCGGCAAACGCCCACGCCCCGTGCCCGAACCCGGGTACGAACAACAGGGGTGGCTTGCCCTCCGGCGCCTCCGGCGTGGCGGCGCGTACCTCCCGGAACACCGCCGGCACCGGACGGGTCCAGTCCCGCACCCGTACGACCCGGGTCTTCACGCCGCCACCTCCAGCTCGTCCAGGGTGCGCTGCAACACGCGCAGATAGTCGATGTGCCCGATCTCGAACCAGTGCCGGGTGCTCTCCTTCACCTTGGCGGAGTGCCACCGGTTGCCGGCCTCGGCGTCGACCCGGGCGGCGAAGGAGCGGGCCCGTTCCGGTGCCGTCTCGCGCAGCCGGAGCCAGCGGGCGATCACCACGGCCTGCCAGTGCACCAGCGGCAGCAGGCCGGAATCCGGCTGGAGCAGGCCGGCCACGGCGAGCGTCGGATGCCGCCGGGGGAAGGCGTTGAGATACAGGGAGGGTCGGCCCGACGCGTCGGTGCCGAGCAGCTCGGGCGCCAGGAACTCGAAGCGCGGCAGGTAGCCGGTGGCGAAGACCACCAGGTCCGGCTCGATCTCCTGCCCGTCGACCAGGGTCACGCTGTTGCGGCGGAACCGGCCGACGTCCGGCACCGGCGTGATCGACCCGTGCCCGAGCTGGTAGACGAGGTGGCTGTTGACGATCGGATGGGTCTCGAAGACCCGGTGGTCGGGGCGGGGCAGCCCGAACCGGGTCAGGTCACCCACGGTCAGCTTCAGCACCCGGTGGAAGAGCCACTGCCGCAGCCGCAGCGGCAGCCGGTACGGGGCGAGCGAGTCGTTGACCTGGTCGGCCGGGCGGCCGAAGGCGTACTTCGGGGCGTACCAGTAGCCGCGCCGGGTGGAGTGCCAGCACTTGGCCGCCTGCTGGCCGGCCTCGACCGCGATGTCGCAGCCGGTGTTGCCGGCCCCGACCACCAGTACCCGCTTGCCACGTACCTGGGTGGCGTCCTTGTACGCCGACGCGTGGATCACCTTGCCCCGGAACTCGTCCAGCCCCTCGTACGCCGGCATCTTCGGTGCCCAGTTGTGCCCGTTGGCCACCACCACGGCGGCGTACCGGGAGGTGCGCTCGGCGCCGTAGCCGCCGGTACTGCGGGTGGTGACGTCCCACCGGTCCCCGTCGGCCGGCTCGACCCGGACGACCTCGGTGCCGAACCAGATGTGCGGCCGCAGGTCGAAGTGGTCGGCGTAGTGCTCCAGATAGGACAGTAGCTGGCTGTGGTGCGGATAGTCCGGCCAGCTGTCCGGCATCGGGAAGTCGGGATATTCGGTCAGCGGGCGGGACGAGATGAGGTGGGTGCTGGCGTAGACCGGGCTGCGGTCGTGCCGCCAGTTCCAGGCCCCGCCGACCCCGGTCTCCCGTTCGTAGCAGTCGACGCCGAAGCCGTACTCCTTCAGGTTTTTTATCGCGGTGAGGCCGCTGGCCCCGGCGCCGATCACGCAGACGGTGCCGTCCCGGTCGTAGACCGGGCGTCCGTCCCGCCAGAGGGTCGCGCCCGGGTCGTTGCTCTCCTGGTCGCTGAAGGTGGACACCGAAGAATCTCCTTTTGTCCGGCACGAGTGCCGACGTGCGGGGGAATCCTCTCGGCTGCCGCCGCCCTTGTCCAGCCCAACGCGCGCCGTTGTGCGGGGAGCACGACTGGATCTGGTGTTGGGCGCGGTTGCCCGGCCGGCCCGGCCCTGACCTTCGACCCCGCTGCCTAGCGAGCCTTCGTCACCGAGGTCGCCGCCCGGCGGTGACCCACCCGCGCACGCGGCGCGTCACGCTCGGGGCAGCTTGAGCAGGGTTATCGAGTACGGCGGAAACGTCGTGCTGAAGCTGTTGGCGTCCACGGAGACGGTGGACCGGGACATGGTGACCGCGGTCGGTGTCTGGGCGTCGTTGTGCGCGGTGAAGTCGGCGGGTGCCACCTGGCGCACCTCGGCGGTGCCGTTGCCGGTGAAGCCGTTGACGACGACCTGGGCGGTGACCGAGTCGCCGGCCACCGGGGACCGGTTGACCACCATCAGATAGACGGCGCCGGCGGGGCCGCGCGTCGCGGTGACCCAGAGCTTGTGGTACTTCTCCCGGCACCGGGCCGGGGCGTTCGCGTCGCACAGCTCCGTGTCGGACGGATCGCGCATGGGATTGACGGCGATCGTGTGCCGGATCCGCTTGCCCCCGGCCTCGAACATCGGCTTGACGGCCTCCCGCGCGACGGCCTCGGCGGAGTAGACGAACCCGCTGTTCTGCGGACCGAGCAACGTGTACCAGCCGTGCGAGGAGAAGTCGTTGCCCAGAGCCCACGGAATGCCCAGCTCCAACCAGGTGATCCACTGGGTGGCCATGTAGAGCGCGTGCGTCATCGAGTGCGCGTACTCCGGGAAGGGGTTGTTCTGGTCGGGTCCCCACAGTGCGCCGTACTCGGAGATCGCGACATACGGGTGTGGCGTACCGGTCTGGGCGTTGACCGCCTCGCGGGCGTCAACCACCTGCTCGCTCTGGTCCCAGGCGCCGAGCATGTGCCAGTCGTGGGCCTCGGTCGGGCTGTCCCAGTCCGCCCTGCCCTGCCCCTTGAAGTGCGTGTACGGGTGCATGGCCAGGCAGTCGTACCTGCTGCCCGGCCGGGCCAGCTGGCTGAACCAGCCCGGGAAGTTCGCCGCGCCCCAGCCCGCGCACACGCTGATGCTCGGGTCGACGGCCTTCATCTTGTGGTAGAAGTCGACGAAGCCGAGATGGGTGGAGGTGTAGTCGGCGACCACCGAAGCCCCGCTCGGCGGGATCGCCCCGTTCCTGCCGTCGCCGAACGCCACCTCGCCGATGTGTGGGCGCAGCGTGTAGACCCGGTCCGTCGGCCCGGCCGTCGCCAGGCTGTCCACCCGACGCCAGGTGGTGCCGTCGACGCGGAGCGCGAACGTGTCGACCACCACCGACGGGTAGGTGAGGTTGAAGGTCTGGCCGGGGGTGCCGTCGCTGGGCACCGCCGACGTCGAGCCCGTGCAGACCTTGTTTCCCGCGGCGTCGCGCAGCGTCAGCTTCCCCAGGCCCTCACCGGTGATCCGTCGGGCGCCACCGTTGATGTACTGGGTGATGGCCGCCTTGGCCGGCGTCGAGGAACTCGGATCGTTCTGCGCCATCCAGTAGCGCTGGTCGGCGTGGTAGGGCTCGTTGCCGAGCTCGAAGCGGGTCACCCGGTACGGCTCGGGGTGCCCGTTCGCCTTGCGCACCTCGGCCCAGTCGATGTCGCCGTTGGGGTTGATGCCGTCGCCGGCCGGCGTGTTCAGGTACTCGACCAGGTCGGCCGCGTCGAACGGGTTGCCGATCGTCATCGGCACCATGACCTGGGTTTCCGCGCCGATCGCCGCCGCGAACCGCATGTGCTCGTCCAGCCCGTACGACGGGCTGCGGGCCGGCAGTACGTCGTCGGCGGGGTCCGCCAGGACGCCGAGCGTGCTCGCCCGGCCGTCCCGCTGGCACATCCGGTTCGAGCCGATCGTGCCCTTCCACCAGACGGTGTTGCCGACGGTGCCACCCGGCCAGCGGAGCAACCTCATGCCCATCGCCTGTGCCTTGGCCGCGACTTCCGGGACCGGCCGTCCGGCCGCCGCGTCCCACACCCCGTAACCGTCGAACGTGTACCGGTGGTTGGCGCCGAGCAGGAGGGTGGAGACGTTCCCCTGGTCGTCGCCGCCACCCCCGGCGTAGAGGGTGATGGTCTCCGTCGCCGCGGTCGCCGGGCTCGGGACCACCACACCCGACCCGAACAGTACGACGAAGAGGGCGAAACCAACCGCGGCACGGGATCGGCGACGATTCACCCGGACAAGGTACTCCCGTCGCGGCGTCTCGAAGGACGCCGGTTGGTGGATGTGCGGCGTCGCCTGCCGGGTGGACACCGGGCCGCAGGGCGTCAGGCTGTATGAGGTCGGCGGATGCCGCTGTCGAGATAGCGCAGCACGGCGATCACGCGCCGGTTGTCGCCGGTCGTGACCGGCAGGTCCAATTTACTGAAGATGCTGTTGATGTGCTTTTCTACCGACCGTTCGGTGATCACCAGTTCCTTGCCGATGCCGGCGTTGGACCTGCCCTCGGCCATGAGTTGGAGTACCTCCAACTCGCGTGGGGCGAGCCTGCGCAGCGGGGTGTCCTGGCGGGTGCGGGAGAGGATCTGGCGGACGACCTCGGGGTCGAAGACGGTACCGCCGGCACCGACCCGGGCCAGCGCGTCGAGGAACTCGCCGACCTCGCCGACCCGGTCCTTCAGCAGGTAGCCGACCCCGTCGAGGTTGCCGCTGAGCAGGTCGCCGGCGTAGCGCTCCTCGACGTACTGGGACAGCACCAGGACCGCGGTGTCGGGATGCTGGCGCCGGATGACAAGCGCGGCCCGGAGCCCTTCGTCGGTGTGGGTGGGCGGCATCCGTACGTCGAGCAGCGCGAGGTCGGGACGGTGCTCGGCGACTGCCCGCAGCAGTTGTTCCGCGTCGGCCACCGCCTCGACGACCTCGTGTCCGTTGCTGCCGAGCAGCAGGGTGAGGCCCTGGCGCAGCAGCGCCGCGTCCTCGGCGATCACCACTCGCATGGCAGTTCCACGGTGAGTACGGTCGGTCCACCGGGCGGGCTGTGCACGGTGAGGTCGCCGTCGACACCGCGCGCCCGGTCGGCGAGTCCGGCCAAGCCGGATCCGCTCGACATCTCCGCACCGCCGATCCCGTCGTCGGTGATCCGGATCAGGAGCGCGTCGTGGCGCGCCGACAGTTCGACCTGGGCCCGGCTCGCCCGGGCGTGCTTGGCCGTGTTGGACAGTGCCTCGGCGACCATGAAGTAGGCGATGGATTCGATGAGCCGCGGCGGGCGGCGGTCGAGGCGTACCTCGATGCTGACCGGGACCGGTGACCGGGCGGCCAGGGCGGACAGCGCGGCGTCCAGGCCCCGGTCGACGAGCACCGGCGGGTGCAGCCCCCGGGTAAGGTCGCGCAACTCGACAATCGCCTGTTTGGCCTCCTGATGGGCGGTGGCGAGCAGGGGCGCGGCGCCGGCCGGGTCGTCGGCGAACTGGTGGCGGACCATGCCGAGGGTCATGACCAGGTGGATGAGTCGTTGCTGCGCGCCGTCGTGCAGGTCGCGTTCTATGCGCTGGCGTTCGGCCTCGGCGGCCCGGATGACCTCGGAGCGGCGGCGCTCGACCTCGATCACCTGGGCCCGGAGTTGGCGGGTTGACGCCCACCCGAGCAGAGCCTTGGCGAGGGAGAGGTGCACCAGGGTGAGGATCCGTACCACGGTCGGGGCGGCGATCAGCAACGCCAGCCCGCCGGTGACCAGCAGCGCGGCGGTGACGGGCCGCAACGGCCCGTACAGCAGGGCATGCCCGAGGCTGCCGTCGGGGAGCGGGGTATCGGCGAACGGCCAGGCCGGCGGGTACGTGGCGGCGATCAGTAGCCAACCCCCGCCGCCCCAGGTGATCACCGTCAGCAGCGCCGTGCTGAGGGCCAGCGGCAAGCGGAGGAGCTGGTACGCCAGGACCCGCCACAGAGTCGGGTCGAGCAGCAGGTTCCCGGCCCGCTTCGCCCAACTGACCCCGGGTGGGGCTTGCAGGGCGACCGGCACCCGTTCGCCGAGCACCAGGCGGCACCAGCGCGCCTCCAGCCGGGCGCACCAGCGGAGCAGCGTCGCGTAGCCGAGAAAGATCGGCACACCGGACAGCAGGACGGGCAGCAGCGCCATGGAAAACGCGAGCCCGACGACGGTGAGCACAGCCATCGCCACCGCCCACGGCGTCACCACCACCAGATGCAGCGTGCGTCGCCAGGTGTCGGTGGAGATGAGCGACGTCAATTCCCGGCGCAGCCGTGGTCGCCACGTCGTCACCTGCTCCGTCATCACCCTCCTCCGGCCGCCGCGGTCGATGGGCCAGCGTACGGCGGGCCGGGCGTGGCCGGCATGAAGGCAACCGGCCGGTGTCGGGGGGTGCTACCACCACCGTCATCTCGCATGGTGGCTTGGCAGTCAGGACGGGTCGTTCTCGACACGCTTGCCCCGAGGCGGTTTCCCGCCCCGTCCCGTCCAACCCTCCCGCACGGAGATCTTGTGATGAGCCAATCAGCGGTATCCCTGCAACCAGAGCTAGCGGCACCCCGCGTCATCGTCGCCGCTCATGTCGCCACCGCCGTGGCGGCCGGGTTGATGCTGCTCAACCTGATTGTCGAACTGAGCAGTGGCGCTCCGGCGTACCGGATCTTCTGGCCGGTCGAAATGACCGCGATGCTGCTGTTCCTCGCCGCCATGACCCGGCAGGGCCGGCAGTGGGGTCGGGTCACCCTGACCGCGCTGGTCGCGAACACCCTGGTGTTCCGGTTGCCCGGCATGATCGGCAGTCCGGGTGACCGGCAGCCGCTGGCAATGGTGTTCGACTGGATGAGCCTGGCCGCGCTGGCGGTCGCCGTGGTCCTGATCTTCCTGCCGGCGGCCAACGCCTACCTGCGGGTGACCCGGGACCGGCGGCGGCTCGTCTCGCCCCGGGTACGCAGGGCGCTGCTGGCCACGCACATCACGAGCGCTGTCGGCTGGCTGGGCGTGATCGGCGTGATGGCGACGATGGCCATCGCCGCCGCCGGTGCTGATGATCTGGACTACCTACGCTCGGCGTACACGATGATGCTGCTGGTCGACGAGACGTTCCTCGGCCCGGCCCACCAACTCGCGCTGCTGACCGGGGTCGCGCTGGCCGCCGGCACCCCGTGGGGGCTGTGGCGGCGCCGGTGGGTGGCGACGAAGCTCGTGCTGATGCTCGGGATCATGCTGATCGGCAGCGCGATCCTTCAGGACCTGGCGCTGCGTGCGCACGAACTGACCGAGGCGGGTCGGCCGGTGGCCGAGATCCGGGCCGAGGCCGGGCTGCTGCTGGCGCTGCTGACGCCGCTGGGGCCGCTGGTCGGGGTGGTCGCGACGCTGCTGTCGGTCTACAAGCCCGGCGGCCCGACCCGGTACGGCCGCCGCCGGCACCGCGCCGCCACGGGCTCGGAGGGCGGGGCCCAGGTCAGCCCGGTGGCCGGCCCGGTGGCCGTGGTACGCGACATCCGGCCGGTCGCCCGCGACGTGGTCGCGGTGACGCTGTCCGCCGAGCCGGGTAGCCTGCTGCCGCCCTGGACCCCGGGTGCGCACGTCGACCTGGTACTCCCCTCCGGCCTGGTCCGCCAGTACTCGCTCTGCGGCGATCCGGCCGACCGCAGCGGCTACCGGATCGCGGTACGGCGGGATCCCGCCGGTCGCGGTGGCTCGGCCGAGGTGCACCAGCTCCGGTACGGCCAGCGGGTCCGGCTACGCGGCCCGCGGAATCACTTCCCGCTGGTCCCCGCGCGCGGGTACCTGTTCATCGCCGGTGGGATCGGCATCACCCCGATCCTGCCGATGGTGCGACAGGCGACGGCCGAAGGCCGCCCATGGCGACTGGTCTACCTGGGACGCTCGACGGCACGGATGCCCTTCCTGGACGAGGTGGGCAGGCTCGACAGCAACCGGGTGGACATCTTCGCCACGGACATCGACGGCCGACCCGACCTGCGTCAACTGCTGCGCACCGCACCCCCTGACGCCGAGGTCTACTGCTGCGGGCCGACCGAGCTGATCGCGGCGGTCGAGCGGCTCACCCCGACCGAGCGGCGGCACGTCGAACGGTTCACCGCCACGCACCGGGACGACGCCGACAACCGGCCGTTCCAAGCTGAGCTGGCCCGCACCGGGCAACTGCTCCGGGTGCCGGCGAGCCGCAGCCTGCTCGACTCCATCCGCGAGGTCAGGCCCGAGGCGCCGGCCTCCTGCGAGAACGGGCTGTGCGGCAGCTGCGGAATCGTCGTACTCGATGGGCTCCCCGACCACCGCGACGACATCCCGACAGCGCGGCACCGCGACGGCCGGGACATCATCTATCCGTGTGTTTCCCGGTCACACACGCCGCGGCTGGTTCTGGACCTCTGACGCGTGGCTTGCCGGCTCAGAATCCGCATACACTGCGCCGGGTGGACCAGCTGGCACCTCACACGATCCAGTCTCTGGTGTCCGACTTGCGCACCATCGGGGTCGCTTCGGGCGACGTCCTGCTTGTGCACTCGTCGTATCGGAGTCTCGGATTCGTTGTCGGCGGCCCCCAGGCGGTGGTGCAGGCGATGCTGGATGTGCTCGGTCCCGAAGGCACTCTGGTCGTGCCGACCCACACGCCCGGGAACACGGATCCGGCCGGCTGGCAGAATCCGCCCGTTCCCGAGGCATGGTGGCCGGTGATCCGCGAGCAGGCTCCGGGCTTTGACCCGTTGCGTACGCCGAGCTGGTGGATGGGTGCCCTCGCCGAGGCGGTCCGCACCTGGCCGGGTGCCTTGCGCAGCCACCACCCGCAGGTGTCGTTCGCCGCGCTGGGCATGAACGCCGCGGACGTCGTAGGTGTGCATCCGCTCGATGATGCGTTGGGCGAGACCTCACCGGTAGCTGCGGTCTACCGGCTCAACGGCAAGGTGCTGCTGCTCGGCTGTGGCCACGGCTCCAACACCTCACTGCACCTCGCGGAGTACCGACAGGTGTCCCCACCGCGTGCGGTCACGGGCTCGCGGATCCAGCAGGCAGACGGCACAAGCCAATGGACAACATGGGTTGACGTCGTTGTCGATGAGAGTGACTTCGAACGGCTGGGAGCGGACTTCGAGGCCACCGGGGGCGTAGTCGTCGGTCAGGTTGGCGAAGCCAGCGCCCGGCTGATGCCGCAGCCTGCCCTGGTCGATTTCGCGACCGGCTGGATGGCTGTCAATCGCGTCCGATAGGGCAGCCCGAGCGGGGAGACCGGGGCCACGCGAGCGGGGAGACCGGGGCAGCAGTGTGGAGACTCCGCTCGCGTCCTGCGCCACCGCGTGTACCGCCAAGCGGCCCTCCGGCCGGTCGACAGCTCGGTGCGCCGCTGTCTGAGGAATGCAGACACGCGGAGGGGCGGGATTCGGACGTCGGCGAGGGAGGAGGAACGGATTCAGCCGGCTGCCGGCAGCAGCAGGTCGGCGCGGATCGGGAAGTGGTCGCTGGCCCGCCGGGTCTGCTCGGTGTCCACCACGTCGTAGCCGAGCACGCTGATCCGGGGGTCGACGAAGAGCGCGTCGATCCGGTCGCGCGGTTGCCGGCAGGGGTAGGTGAACCGGGACTCGCCGCCGGCCACCACGGCCGCGTCGGTCAGTCCGTCGGCCACGGTACGCCAGGCGCCGCCGCCCGAGTTCTCGTTCAGGTCCGCCCCGACCACCACCGGCAGCCGCGTCGCGGCCAGTTCCTGCTTGAAGAGCATCGCCTGACCGGGGCGCTCGGTCGGGTCGGTGGAGAGGTGCGAGCCGGCCAGGGTGAACCGGGAGGCCCCGATCCCGCACTCGGCGAAGACCGCGCCGCGCATGTGCCGGCCCGGCGTCAGCGGAAACTGCCGGCACCAGCTCTGGTAGACCCGGACCCGGAGGCTGGTCAGCAGCAGGTTGCCCAGGGCCGGCAGGCCGCCGCCCGCGACCACCAGACCGAGCCGGTCGGCCAGGGCCGCGCACTTGTGCCGCCAGCGGAACCGGCGTGGCGCCTCCTGCACGATCACCACGTCCGGCTCCATCGCCCGGACCGCCTCGGCCAGCGCGTCGACGTCGTCGCGCTGGCCGTGCACGTTGTAGGAGAGCACCCGAAGGCGCACCGGTGATGCCTCCGCGCCGGATGCCTGCTGCTGACCCACGCCGTACCCCTTGCTCTGCTGTTGCCCGGGCCGCGTGCCGGCCCGGCTAGCGGCGCCGGGCCAGGTCGGCGGCGCCGACCATGCCGGCCGAGTTGCCCAGCTCGGCGGGGCGGATCTCGGCCACCGGAATCTTGGCACGCGCGGCGAGAGCGTCCATGAAGGACCGTCGGGTCGGGCCCATCAGCAGGTCACCGGCCTCCACCACACCGCCCCCGACCACCAGCACCTGAGGATCGAGGATCTGCGCCATGTCGGCCAGCCCGATGCCGAGCCAGTGCCCGATCTGCGCGAAGGCGGTGCCGGAGACCGGGTCGCCGGAGCGGGCGGCGGCGGTCACCATCGGGCCGCTGATCGCGTCGACGTCGCCGCCGGCCAGGTCGAGCAGGATGGTGGCCCGGGCCGGCTCCTGCCGGGCACCGGCCCGGGCGAACCTGACCAGGGCGTTGCCGCTGGCGTACTGCTCGATGCAGCCGAGCCGGCCGCAGCCGCAGACGTGCCCGTCCGGTACCGAGAGCATGTGCCCGAGTTCGGCGGCGATGCCGTGCGCGCCGCGCAGCAGCTCTCCCCCGAGCACGATGCCGCCGCCCACGCCGGTACCGATGGTGAACAGCACCATCGAGTCGTCGGCGTCCCGGGCCGCACCGTACCGGAACTCGGCCCAGGCGGCGACGTTGGCGTCGTTCTCCACGATCACCGGCAGCCCGACGGCGTTGCCGACGAAGTCGCGCAGCGGTTCGTCCCGCCAGGCGATGTTCGGGGCGAACAGCACCGTCGACCGGTCGGCGTCGATCCAGCCGGCGGCGCCGATCCCGACGGCGTCCACCTCGTGCTCGGCCGCCAACTCCTTGACGACCTCGACGATCACGTCGCGGGTCCCGGCCACGTCCTCGGCGGGAGTGTCCCGGCGTATCCGCGCCCGCACCTCACCGTCGACGTCGACGACCCCGGCGGCCACCTTGGTACCCCCGACGTCGACTCCGATGGTCAGCGTCACCGAGCCGCTCCCCTCTGCCACACCGCACCCTCGCGGTCACTGTCCCGCCACTGCCGCCGTACCGTGCCGGTCCCACCCGGCGACCGGCGGACCCGTCCCGGCGGTCAGCCGTCCTCGCCGGGCGCGGCGTGCTCGCCGGAACCGGTGGCGACCGGTCCCTCCGGGGTCCGCGACGCGGGTACCGGTGGTCGTCCGGTGGCCGGTGACGCGGCGGGCCGGGCCTGTTCCGCCCCGGCCGGGGTCGCCCGGTCCGGACCGGTGGTCGTCCCGGTCTCCCGGGTTCCGGCCTCGGCACGGGTGGCGGCCGCCCAGACGTCGTCCTGCTCGCCCGCCGGCCACGAATCATGCCTGGTACTGGTCGCTTCGCGCCACACGGTGTCGCGCCACGGGCCCGGTACGTCGGCCGACCGGGTCCCGCGCGGGTCGGAGGGGCTGGTGGGAGCCGTCCGGGTGGCGGCTGCCCAGTTGTCCCCGGTCACGCCGTCGCCGGTCGCCGGGCCGGCGGTACGGGCCGCACCGGTGCGGCGCCCGGCGGGGTCGGTGACCGAGGAGAGGGCGCGCAGCAGACTGGCCACGCCGGCCGCGAAGTCACCGGCCCCGGTGGCCAGCCGCTCGGCGAGTTCCGGACTCGGATCGCGGAGTGCGGCGATCGACCGGCAGACCGGGCAGACACAACATTCGGGATCACCAGTGGCGAAACCGGCCCCGAACGACGCTCCGGCCCCGGCTCCGTCCGGCTGCGCCGGCCCCTCGCCGACGGGCGGCCCCGGGTGGTCGCCGACCGGCGGCCCCGGGTGGTCGGCGGGCGGCGGCCCCGGGTGGTCGGCGGGCGGCGGCCCCGGGTGGTCGGCGGGCGGCGGCCCCGGGTGGTCGGCCGGCGGCGGCCCGTCCTGGGTACGCGGCGCGGTGTCGTCGGTAGGCGGCGTACCCGGGGTGGCCGCTCCCGGCCGGCTCGGTCGGGGCACCACTCCGGTCTGGTCCAGTACCTCGGAGATCACCTGGCCGAGCGGGCCGAAGGCACCCGCCCGGTCCCGGGCATCCGACGCGGCCGACCGGGCCATCGCGAGCGCGGCGGCGACCAGCCGCTCGGCCTCCTCCCGGGCGGAACCCGGATCGGGCGCTCCTCCGTACGAACCACTGTCTCCCATGATCGGCTCCTCTGCGCCCGCCTCGCTCCGGGTGAGCCCGGCATCCCGCCCGGTGCGGTCACCGCACTCCGGACGGCCGTCCCGCCCGGACCGTCACCGCGTTCCGTCAAGAGTTTCCACCCGCCGCTTGAGCTGCGTCAGCGCGGCGTCCATGATCATCTTCTCGGCCTTGCGCCGGAACATCCCCAGCATGCCGACCGACAGCTCGACCTCCAGGGTGTAGGTCACCGTCGAGGTGCCGTCCCCGTTGTCCTCGATGTCGTACGACCCGTTCTGGACCTTCTGCATCCGCGAGGGCTCCACCAGGTGCCACTCGATCCGCGAGATGTCCTCGGCGTACTCGTACGCCAGGGTGTACTCGTCGGTCATCACCGAGGCGTCCAGCACGAACCGGACCCGGGCCGGGTAGCCGTCCTCGTACTCCTCGACCACCTCGACCCGCTTGACCGCGTCGGCCCACTCCGGATAGCGCGGGAAGTCGCAGATCACCGCTGTCACCTCAGACGGCGGTGCGGCGATGACGATGGACTGGGTGGAGGAATCCGCCATGCCCGGCAGGCTACCTCGCAGCGGGGTGACTCCGGCTGAGCACCTCGACCCATTCATGCCCACTCGACCCACCTGGCCGGGCGGTCCCGTTCGGTCGAAGGTAGGTTGCGGGTAGTCCGACCGGCCGAGCTGGCCGGGTCGATACGAGCACGAGGGAGTGCACGTGCGCGAGTTCTCGGTTCCCCCAGCGGTCACGGTCGGGGACGCGGCCAACCTCACCGACCCGGTCTGGGACAACGCCGAGGAGACCCCCGACAGCGTGCAGTTCGTCCGGCGGGCCGTCGACGCCGCCGGCCGGCAGGACGGCTGGACCGACGTGACCTGCCGACAGTTCCGCGACGAGGTGGTCACGCTGGCCCGCGGACTGATCGCCGCCGGGATCAACCCGGGTGACCGGGTCGGCCTGATGAGTCGCACCCGGTACGAGTGGACCCTGATCGACTACGCGATCTGGGCGGCCGGCGGGGTGACCGTGCCGATCTACGAGACCTCCAGCCCGGAGCAGATCGCCTGGATCCTCTCCGACTCCGGGGCGGTCGCCTGCGTGCTGGAGACCAACGGACACGCGATGGCGCTGGCCGGGGTCCGGGACCGACTGCCGAAGCTGGAGCAGGTCTGGCAGATCGAGGTCGGCGGCATCGACGAACTGGTGGCGCTCGGCGCGCGGATCGACCCGGCCGAGGTGGACGTGCGGCGTCAGGCGGTCAACGCGGCCGACCTCGCCACCATCATCTACACCAGTGGCACCACCGGACGCCCCAAGGGCTGCGTACTGACCCACCGGAATCTGCTCTCCGACATCTGCAACGCCATCCCGGTCCTGCCGAACCTCTTCAACGAGGGCGCCTCGACACTGCTCTTCCTGCCGCTGGCCCACTCGTTCGCCCGGCTGATCCAGATCGGCACGGTCCGGGCCCGGGCGACCGTGGCGCACAGCGCCGACGTGAAAAACCTGGTCGACGAGCTGAAGGAGTTCAAGCCCAGCTTCGTGCTCTCGGTGCCGCGGGTCTTCGAGAAGGTCTACACCGGCGCGGTGCAGAAGGCGACCGACGAGGGCAAGGGCAAGATCTTCGCCAGCGCCGAACAGGTGGCTATCGCGTACAGCCAGGCCCTGGACACCCCGTCCGGACCGGGCCTGGGCCTGCGGCTGCGGCACCGGGTCTTCGACCGGCTGGTCTACCGCAAGCTCCGGGCCGCGCTCGGCGGGCGCTGCCAGAACGCGATCTCCGGCGGCGCCCCGCTCGGCGCCCGGCTCGGGCACTTCTTCCGGGGCGTCGGGGTGCTGGTCTACGAGGGGTACGGCCTGACCGAGACCTCCCCGGCGGTGGCGGTGAACCTGCCCGGCGCCACCCGGATCGGCACCGTCGGCCGTCCGCTGCCCGGGGTGACCATCCGGATCGCCGACGACAACGAGATCCTGATCAAGGGTGACGTGGTCTTCCAGGGCTACTGGAACAACCCCGAGGCAACCGCCGAGGTACTCACCCCGGACGGCTGGTTCCACAGCGGCGACCTGGGCGAACTCGACAACGACGGTTACCTCTGCATCACCGGGCGGAAGAAGGAGATCATCGTCACGGCGAACGGCAAGAACGTCGCCCCGGCCGTGCTGGAGGATCAGATCCGGGCGCACCGGCTGGTCAGCCAGTGCATGGTGGTCGGCGACCGGCGGCCCTTCGTCGCCGCGCTGGTCACCGTCGACGAGGAGGCGCTGCCGGGCTGGCTGCGTGAGCACGGCCGCCCGGACGGCACTGGAGTGGCGCAGCTCCGGGACGACCCGGAACTGCGCGCCGAGATCCAGACCGCCGTGGACGAGGCGAACCGGGCGGTCTCCCGGGCCGAATCGATCCGGGAGTTCCGGATCCTGCCCCGGGACTTCACGGAGGCGACCGGCGAGTTGACCCCGTCGATGAAGGTCAAGCGGAGCGTCGTGGAGCAGACATACTCGGCGGAAATCGCCGAGATATACGGCAACTGACTACCATCCGTCAGGTGCCCGCCTCGACCTCCGGTCTTCCCCGTCCGCACCCGCTCGCGGCGGCGGCGCGGGTCGTCATGCTCGCGCTCGTCGCGGTCCTCACGCTGATCGCCACCCGGGAGCCGGGCCAACTCCGCTGGGTCGCCCTGCTCGCCGTCGCCGGCATCCCGGCGGTGGTCGCCCCCCGGCACCGGGTGCTGGCCCCGCTGGGCCGGTTCGCCGAGGTCGTCCTGGTGGGGCTGGCCGCCGGCCAGGTCGCCGCGGCGGCGAACATCGGTACCCCGATGCCCGGGGTCGGCGCGTCGGCGATCCTGCCCTACCTCGCCGTACCACTCACCGTGGCGGCCCTGCAACGGCGGATCCGGGAGGGCATCTGGCTAATCGTGGTCGCCGCGCTGACGCTGGTGGTCAGCGGCGTCTTCACCGCCGGCGACGGCGGGCCGCAGATCAGCCAGGTCGGCTACCTGACCGTGGCGGCCCAGTGGGTGATCCTGGCCGCGCTCGGGCTCTTCGCGGCGGGTTCGCTGCAACGGATCATCCAGGCCCGCGGCGAGCCCCGGCCGCAGCCGTACACCGAGGCGACCCGGCTGCTGACGCAGTTGCGCAGCGTCGCTCGACAGCTACCCGGAGCCACCCTTGATCCGGGCAGCATCTCCGAGCACCTCATCGAGGAGTTGCGCGGGGTCACCCGGGCGGACCGGGCGGCGGTGCTCTCGGCCAGTGGCGGCGGCCGGCTGGTCGTACTCGCCCAGGCCGGGGTGGACCGGGTCGACTGGGAGACGACGCTGGACGCCGACTCGGCGATCGCCGACGCCTGGGCCAGTCAGCAACCCCAGACGGCACACCGGTCACAGGCCCGCTCGCACTCCGGCGGCGAGGTGTCGGCGCTGGTCGTACCGCTGGTCGCCGGGGTACGGACGGTCGGCCTGGTCACCCTGGAGGCCGACGTCGCGGGCGCCTATCCGCCGCCGGTGGTGGCCCAGGTGACCGCGCTGACCCGCCCGGCGGCGCTCCGGCTGGAGGCGGCGCTGCTCTTCGACGAGGTACGGTCGCTGGCCACCAACGAGGAGCGGCAGCGACTGGCCCGGGAGATCCACGACGGGGTGGCCCAGGAACTGGTGATGGTCGGCTACGGCATCGACAACGCCCTGGCCAGCCTCCCCGAGGAGGCCAAGGAGACCGGCGAGGAGCTGCGTACGCTGCGCGGCGAGGTGACCCGGGTGATCACCGAGTTGCGGCTGAGCCTGTTCGAGCTGCGCAGCGAGGTCGACCGGCACGGCGGGCTCGCCGCCGCCATCGCCGAGTACGCCCGCACCGTCGGCGCCTCCGCCGGGCTGCGGGTGCATTACACGCTCGACGAGTCCACCGCACGGTTGCCGGCGGCCACCGAGGCGGAGTTGCTGCGCATCGCGCAGGAGGCGATCACCAATGCCCGCAAGCACGCCGGAGCGTCGAATCTTTGGGTCACCTGTGCCGTGGACCCCCCATTCGCCCAAATTGAAGTGTCGGATGATGGTCAGGGCATCGCTGACCAGCGGCCCGATGGCAGGTATGGTCTTGCGATCATGGCGGAGAGGGCGGAACGTATCCGGGGCCGGCTAGAGATCAGTCCGCGACACCCCAGCGGCACGACGGTGGCAGTGGTGCTCGGAACCTCGCCCCGGCGCGATAACGTGCGCGATAGCGTCACCGCATCAGAAGGGGAGTAACCCGAGCATGACCACCAGCCCCACGCCGACCACTCGGACCAAGGTCCTGCTCGTCGACGATCATGACCTGATCCGTAAGGGCCTGCGGCACGCGTTCGAGCGGGACCGGCAGTTCGAGGTCGTCGGCGAGGCCGCCACCGCCGCCGAGGGGGTCCGCCAGGCCGGCGCCCTGCAACCCGATGTAGTGATCATGGATCTCCGCCTTCCCGACGGCAGCGGGCTGGAGGCGACCCGGGCGCTGCGCAAGTCCAGCGCCACCATGGGGATCGTGGTGCTCACCATGTACGCGGGCGACGACCAGCTCTTCGGCGCCCTCGAAGCCGGCGCGAGCGCCTTCGTACCCAAGACCGCCCCCGCCGACGAGGTCGTCGCCGCCGCCCGGCACGCGGCCTCCTCACCGAGTGCGTTCACCGCCGCCGACCTGGCCGAGGCGATGAAGCGCCGGCTCGCCCCGTCCGGCCCGCAGCTCTCGCCCAGGGAGGGCCAGGTGCTGCGCCTGCTGGCCGACGGGATGAGCGTCGCCGGCATCGCCAAGCAGCTCTTCGTCAGCGAGTCGACGGCCAAGACGCACATCTCCAAGCTCTACGAGAAGCTCGGCGCGGCCAACCGAGCCCAGGCGCTGATGACCGCGCTCCGGCTGGGCCTGCTCGAAGCACCGGACGCCCCGAAGTTCTGACCGTCGGCCGGTGAGTCGCCGGGCCGGATGCCAGCGCCGTGGTCGCCGGTGTCCGGTAGCCGGCGACCCGCCCGCCGCCAGGCGCCCGGCGAATCCGTGCCACAGCAGGCCCATGGCGCGCATCCGCCGCAGAAGGTTCCTGCTGGCATCCCCCGCCACACCGGCCACACCACACCGCACCACGGGCAACGGCGGGATCCCCTGGACCAGGGGTCGGTCAGTTCGACGGGTTGGGTACCCGGGCCGGGATCGCCCGGCCGGTCATCCGGCGGAACGCCAGGTAGGTCTCGCAGCCCAGGCAGAGCCCGAACGCCCCGTTGAGGAAGGCGGCGGCCAGTGCCAGGCACGACACGACCAACCCGAGCCAGGTGGTGCCGGAGAGGTAGCCGGCGGCGGCCACCAGCATGAACCCCAGCCCGAGGAGTTGGGCGAAGCGTACCGGCGCCACGGGTTCCAGCTCGGCGGGGCGGGCCAACCGGGGCGCCACGACGGCCCGGAACAGCAGGCCGTACGGGCTGCGGCGCGGGTCGACGGCGGCGATCGCGAACACCACCGCCTGGGCCAGGGCCAGCCAACCGGAGCCGGTGAGCAGGACGACGACCAGGACGAGCGTGGTGACGACCGCGGCGAAGCGCGGTCCGCGGGGGTCGAGCAACATGTTCACCTCGGTGGGCAGGGACGGCGCCTGGTCGTCGGTCAGGGCGCTCGTCGGACGTGGACGCGGGGTTGCCGCTGGGTCGTGAGGGCTGGTCAGTGCCGAAGGCGCGCGGGCGGACGGCCGGAGCCGAGGGCGCGGCGCCGGTTCGGTGGGGCTGGCCGAACCCTCCCGGCGGCCCGCCGGGTCATGACGGTCCCCGGTCGAGCAGTGGCGCCACCGCCGCGAGGACCTGGGCCCTGGCCGGCACTCCGGCGGCACGCTGGACGATCCGCCCGTCGGCGTCGACCACCAGCACGGTGGGAGTACGCCAGATGCCCAGGGCCCGCACCGCCGGCAACTGGCTCGCCGCGTCGACTTCCACGTGCCGTACCCCGTCGAGGGTGCCGGTGACGTCGGTCAGCACCTGCCGGGTGGCCCGACACGGCGCGCAGAACGCCGACGAGAACTGCAGCAGGGTGGCGGGAGCGCCCGGCCGGACCCCGAGCGCGGCCAGCAGTCCGGGGTCGAGCGGCAGCCCACCGACGAGTCCGGAGCCGTCGCGACCGGCGGGATCCACTGGCGGGTCACCGTCGAGAAGGCCGCCCGACGGGCGCGCGGAGCCGGCCCGATCCGGCCGGGTGGCCGGCGACTGCCGCCGGGGTCGCCCGTCGCAGCGGCGGCGCCACAGGCCGAAGCCGGTGGCCAGCAGCAAGGTGGTCACCACCGCGACGGAACCGCTCAGTGCGGCGTTCTGCACGACTACAGACTGCCACGCCGGGGCGTCGATGACCATCGTTGTGATGTCACCTGTTCCCGGCCGGGTGCACCGCCGATGGTGCCGCCTCCTCGGGGAGGGCCGAGTGTCGGACTGAGCACGGAATCGCCGCTGGTGCGGCGGGGCGCCGCCCGGCTCACTCCGGAGCTCGCTGGCCGGGGCCGGATCCTGGCCGGCCGGTCAGCAGCTCCGTCATCCGCCGCGCCTGCCGCTCCCAGCGCCACTCCCGCTCCACCCAGGCGCGGCCGGCGGCACCCATCCGGCGGGCCAGCTCGGGGTCGGCGAGCAGCGTCGCCACCCGGTCGGCGAGCTGGCCGACGTCCCGGCCATCGACGACGTAGCCGGTCTCGCCCTCCCGGACGGCGTCCGGTGCGCCGCCGGAGTTGCCGGCCACCACCGGCAACCCGGTCGCGGACGCCTCCAGATAGACGATGCCCAGGCCCTCCACGTCCAGCCCGGCGTTGCGGGTCCGGCACGGCATCGCGTAGACGTCTCCGGCCGCGTAGTGGGCCGGCAGTTCGGCGGTCGGCACCGAGCCGGTGAAGACCACGTCGCCGGTGACTCCGGCCCGGCGGGCGAGCTTCTCCAGCGTCCCCCGGTAGGGCCCACCACCGACCACCAGCAGCGCCGCCCCCGGCACCCGGCGACGGATCTCCGGCAGCGCCCGGATCAGCGCGTCCTGTCCCTTGCGCGGCACCAGCCGGGAGACGCAGACCACCACCGGCCGGCCGGTCAGGCCGTGCCGGGCGCGGACCGCGGACCCGTCCACGTCCGGGTGGTAGACGTCCACATCCACCCCGGGAGCCAGCCGGCGCAGCTCGGTGCGGTCGCGCAGCACCCGGTCCAGCCGGACCCGCGTGTATTCCCCCAGGTAGGTGGTGACGTCGACGCCGTCACCGATCCGGCGCAGCGCCGTACGGGCACCCGGCAGCGCTGCCCAGCCGACCTCGTGACCGTGCGTCTGGGCCACCGCCCGGGCGATCCCGGCCCGGCGGCGCAGCCCGGCGGCGAGCAGCCCCAACGGGGCCGCCGCGCCGAACCAGACGGTGTCGCAGTCGTACGCCCGGGCCAGCTCCGCCGCCCGCCGCGCGACGTGCCGGGTCGGCAGCAGCACCCCGGTCGGTTCGCGGACCACCTCGAACGGCTGGTCGGCGTCGAACTTGTCGGCACCCTGCCAGGTGGAGGCGTAGACCACGACCGATCCGGCCGGTTGCCGGACCGCGAGGCCGTGCACGAAGGACTGGATCCCACCGGGACGCGGCGGAAAGTCGTTGGTCACGAGCAGGGTCCTGGTCAACCGCCGGCTCCTCGGGCGTACGCGCGGGCCGCGGCCATGCGCTCCACGGTGGATGGATGGCTGGCCCGGAAGAGGTATTCCCACCGGGGCGGATCGGGGTCGGCGAGGTTGACGCTGGACAACCGGCGCTGCATCGCCTCGAAGGAGGCCGGGTCACCGGTCAGCGCCAGGGCGTGCGCGTCGGCCCGCGCCTCGACCTGCCGGGAGACCCATGCCTGCGCCGGCGCCGCCACCAGACCGGCCACCGTCACCAGGGCGAGCAGCAGTGGAAACGCCCGTGGCTCAGCCACCGAGTCGACCCCGGCGGCCCGCAGCAGCGCACCCGACGTGCCGAGCAGATAGAGCGCGACGACCGCCGCCGCCGCGCCGAGCGCACCGGTGAGGGTACCGGTCAACACGTCCCGGTCCTTGGCGTGGCCCAACTCGTGCGCGACCACGCTGGCCACCTCGGCGGGCGGCGCCTCGCGCAGCAGGGTGTCGTAGACGACGATCCGCCGGGTCGGACCGAACCCGGAGACGTACGCGTTGACCGCCCGGGTCCGCCGCGAGGCGTCCGCGACCAGCACGTCCTTCACCGGTACGCCGTCAGCGTCGGCCAGCGCCATCAACTCGGTGCGCAGCGGTCCCGGCTCCATCGGGGTGAACCGGTTGAAGATCGGCTCCACCAGTACCGGCAGTATGAAGGAGAGGAGCGTGACCAGCACCGCCGCGCCGGCCGCCCCGAACGCCCACCACCAGCTCGGGGCCAGCCGGGTCACCGTGTAGAAGCCGAGCAGCGCCACGGCGCCGATCACGGCGCTGACCGCGTACGACTTGAGCAGGTCGACCGTCCACCCGCCCCAGCCCTGGGTGGAGAGCCCGTAGCGGGCCACCACCGCGTGCCGCCAGGCGGCGAACGGCAGGGTCACCAGGTCGGCCACGAGTACCACGGCCAGGCCGCCGAGCACGGCCTGGGCGATCCAGTTGTCGCCGAAGGGGCGCCCGACCAGTGCGATCAGCTTCGCGCCGAGCGGGGTGAGACCGAGCAGCACGGCGACCACCAGCCCGACGGCCAGCGCGCCGTAGCCACCAGGGCGCAGCGCCGCGGCGAAGGCCCGCCCCCGAGCCACGTCGGCCGGATCCAGCTCGTCCAGCGCGGCGAGCTGGTCGGCGCGGGGCGCGGGCGGGCGGTGCCACGGCACCAGCAGCACGGTGGCGGCGACGAGTAGCACCACGAGGGCGACGAGGGTCAACCCGGCCCAGGCACGCGGCGTCATGCCGTCGCCCGTACCCGCTCGGTCATCCGATCCGCCCTTCGCCAGCCCGATCGCGCGGCCAATCCTATGCCGGGCTGCCCGGCGGATCCTCTGGTGGCCGGAATACCCGACCCGTCGGCGTCAACGCCGGTTCCGGACTACGCGACCGTCGGCCTCGACGTCGGGCTCGGCGTCGGGCTCGGTGCTACCCGACCTGTTGGGTTCGCGGCCGCCGTCGGGTGGGGTCGGTCTAGGCGACTCGTCGGCGCCGGCGCCGGTTGGCGAGCCGCGTCGGTGCCGAGACCGGGGCGTCCAGGATCTCGACGTCGAAGCCGGCCCGGGTGAAGACCTCGATCGCGTGCATCTCGTCGGCGGTCAGCGCGGCCTGCCCCGGTGGCTGGTCCAGCAGGGCACTCACCAGGCACCCGGAACAGGCCGCACCCCGGAGGGTGCAACTGTCGCAGTCGATGAGCATCTGCTCACTCCTCAAAGCAGCGGGAGACGGTGGTTGTCGTGACGTGGCCACCGTCCGTGACATCGACGCTAGAACAGGGGTACGACAAAACCTCCGTTGCCGCCCAACGCCCCCATCCGGATGATCAACGGACAAAGGGGCGCCCGGGCCGTCGCGGCGCTTCCGGCACGCTGTGCCGCAGGCGGCCGGTCAGGAGCGGGCGAGCCGGCGGAGCAGGGAATCCGCGCCGAGCGGATAGGCGCCGTGCCGGCGTACCCCGTCGGCGACCTCGCGGTCGGAGGAGACCACCACGACGGGCCGGCCGGCCGGCTCGGCCCGGACCAGCCGGCGGATCAGGTCGTCGGCGGTCTCGCCCTTCCGGGAGAACAGCACCCGTACGCCGCGCGGCGCGGGCGGCAGCCCGTGCATCCGCTCGGCGCCGTCGAAGACGACCGTCACCTCGTCACCGGTCTGCGCCGCGATGCCGCCCAGTCCGGTGATCAGACGCTTGCGCTGCTGCTCCAGGGACATCTCGCCGAAGCCGCGCTTGGTGACGTTGTAGCCGTCGACCACCAGGTGCGCCCGGGGCAGGGCCAGCAGCTCGTCCAGCCGGGCCGGATCGTCGGCGTCCAGTGCCCGGGCCGAGTTGGCCGCCGCCGGACGCTCGGCGAACGCGTCGGCGACGTAGTCGGCCGGCAACCGGTCGGCAGGATCGAGGGCGAGTTCCCGGCGCAGCCCGACGGCGGCCCGGCCGATCGTCTCCAGCAGCAGCCAGAGCCGGGCGTCGTCGACCGAGCGGGCCTCCTTGGCGGTCTGCCGGACCGCACCCGCGGCCGCCTCGGCCTCGGCCAGCCGGGCCCGTACCCGGCGCAGCTCGGCCTCGTGGTCGGCCGCCGCCCGGCTGGCCCGGCCCTTCTCGGTGGCCAGCAGCTCGGCCGCCCGCCGCTGCCCAGCCTGGGTCTCCCGCAGCGTCCGGCCCAGCACCCGGTTCTCCTCGCGGAGCTGGCCCAACTCCTCCCGGAGCCGGGCCACCTCGTCGCGCAGCTTGTCGGCCTCCACCTTCGCCACCGCACGGTCGTGCTCGGCCCGAGTGGCCCGCTGTTCGGCCTCGCGGACCAGCTCGGCGACAACCGCGCTGTCCGCCTCGGCCCGGACCGCCGCACCGGCGTCCTCGACCAGGTGACGCCAGCCCGGCGGCCGGGTCAGGTAGGCGAGCGCGGCGACCTCCACCGGATCGGCGGCGGCCGGACTTCCCCCGGAGACCACCACGGAGCCGAGTTCGCCGGCCTCGGAGAGCACCCGGCTGGCCACCCGCTGCCGGAACAGCGGATCGGCGGCGAGCTGGGTGGCGATCGGTCCGCCGCCGAGCCGGGCCCGCCGGTTCGGCGCGAACTTGGCGACCCGGCGCAGCGGCGGGGGAAGTTCGTCGCTGGGCAGCGTCGGCAGCGCGGCAGCGGCCAGGCTGACGATCCGGGCCCGGACCGGCTCCGGCAGCGTCGGCTCCGGCTCCCGATCGACCGCCTCCCGATCGGCTGGTCCTCCGGCACCCGCCGCACCGCCGACCGGCCCACTCGCGATCCGGTCCGGGCCCGCCGCCTCGCGCTCGGCCGAGCCGCCGCCGGCCAGGTCGGTGCCGGTCAGGTCACCGCCGATCGGGTACGGGCCGGCCGGCTCGCCACCGGCCAACTCGGCCAGCTCGGTCAGCCGGTCGTCGGGCGGTTCGGTCTCGCCGCCGGTGGAGCCGGGCGGGGTGTCGGTGCCCAGCGTGGGCGTAGCCTCCGGCTCGTCGGCACCGGCTAAGGCCGGACGCGGCTCGTCGGTGCCGCCGTCCCGTCCGGGATCGCCAGCACGCTCGGAGCGCGCGGGCTGCGCCGCCTCCTCGCGGAGGCGGTCGTCGGACGGTTCGGCGCGGGGCATGCCGCAAGTCTCCCACCGACACCCTACCGATCGCCCAACACCTCAGATGATCTCGCCCCGTCGGCCCCCCGGTAACGAGTGGTACGGATGATGCGGAAGTGTCGTACGTGCCGCCTACCCTGCCCGCCGTGGTCCCACCTCAATATGTTCAGGGCACGCTGGACGGCCTGCCGGACGGCACTCCCGGCGCGGACGGCTGGCCCGACGAGGCGATGTCGCTGCACCAGACCACCTTCGTGGTGCTCGACCTGGAGACCACCGGGGGCGCCCCGGACGGCGGCGGGATCACCGAGATCGGCGCGGTCAAGGTGCGCGGCGGCGAGGAGCTGGGCGTGCTGGCCACCCTGGTCAACCCGGGTGAACCGATCCCGCCGTTCATCACCGTGCTGACCGGGATCACCCAGGCGATGCTGCTGCCGGCCCCGCCGGTCGAGGAGGTGCTGCCCAGCCTGCTGGAGTTCCTCCGGGGTGCGGTGCTGGTCGCGCACAACGCCCCGTACGACGTGGGTTTCCTCAAGGCCGCCTGCGCCCGGCACGGCTACACCTGGCCGAGCCCCCGGGTGCTGGACACGGCGGCGCTGGCCCGTCGGGTGCTCACCCGGGACGAGGTGCCCAACCGCAAGCTCGGCACCCTGGCGGCCTACTTCCGCACCCCGCACCAGCCGACGCACCGGGCACTGGCCGACGCGCACGCCACCGTGGATGTGCTGCACGGGCTGATCGCCCGGCTCGGCGGGCACCGGGTGGAGACCCTCGGCGAGGCGATCGAGTTCGCCAGGGCGGTCACCCCGACCCAGCGCCGCAAGCGGCACCTGGCCGAGGGGCTGCCCAGGGTGCCCGGGGTCTACATCTTCCGGGCCGCCGACGACCGGCCGCTCTACGTCGGCACCTCCGGCGACATCGCCACCCGGGTGCGCAGCTACTTCACGGCCGCCGAGAAGCGGGCCCGGATCTCGGAGATGCTGGCCGCCGCCGAGCGGGTGGAGGCGGTCGAGTGCGCCCATCCGCTGGAGGCCGAGGTACGCGAGCTGCGGCTGATCGCGGCGCACGCCCCGCCCTACAATCGCCGGTCGAAGTTTCCGGAGCGGGTGGTCTGGCTCAAGTTGACCTCTGAGCCGTACCCGCGGCTGTCCCTGGTCCGGTCGCTGGGGCCGGACGACGCAGCCTATCTCGGCCCGTTCAGCTCCCGCCGCTCGGCCGAGCTCGCCGCGGCCGGGGTGCACGACGCCGTACCGCTGCGCCAGTGCACCCCCCGGCTCTCGGTCCGGACCACCAGCCCGGCCTGCGCCCTGGCCGAGCTGGGTCGCTGCCCGGCACCGTGCGAGCACCGGATCTCGGTCGACGAGTACGCGCACCGCGCGGTCGAGCCGGTCCGTTCCGCCCTGGTGGACGACCCGCAGATCCTGGTCGACGCGCTGCTGACCCGGATCGGGGTGCTCTCCGACGCCCGGCGCTACGAGGAGGCGGCGGTGGTGCGGAGCCGGCTGGCGGCGGTGCTCCGGGCCACCGTCCGGATGCAACGGCTGGTCGGGCTGACCCGGATCAGCGAGCTGGCCGCCGCCCGGCGGGCCGCCGACGGCGGTTGGGAGATCGCGGTGATCCGGCACGGCCGGCTGGCCGGGGCCGGTACCGCCGCGCCGGGCGTGCCGCCCCGGGGGGTGCTCGACCTGGTCCGGGCCACCGCCGAGACGGTGCTGCCCGGGCACGGTCCGGTCCCGAACGCGTCGGCCGAGGAGTCCGAACGCATCCTGTCCTGGTTGGAGCGACCCGACACGAGGCTGGTCGAGACGTCCACCGGTTGGGCCTCTCCGGCCAGGGGCGCGGGGCGGTTCCGTGACCTGCTGGTCCGGGCCGAGGCGGCGGCGTCGAGACAACTCCCGACCGAACGCACATAAGCAAGTGACCGATCGGACGACCTTCACTCCTTTAGGCTGTTAGAGAAGTGCAGTCCTGCCCGATTTCGGGGCTTGCGTTCGCACCGGCATCCCGGCGCGTCCGTCGGCACCGGACGCGGCGGTGAGTGAGGGGGTGGCTCCGCGTGAACCTCGAAGCCGGTCACGGCGCTGCCTTCGGAAGCGCCCGCCCGACGGAGATCACGCTGAGCAGACGGCTGCGCTCGTTGCTGTCCTGGCCGTCCGCTGAGGACGACCCGGTGACCCAACTGGTCCGGGCGCACCGCAGTGTGCACCCCAGCGCCGATGTCGGAGTGGTGCGGCGCAGCTACGCCATTGCCGAGAGCATGCACCGCGGGCAGTTCCGCAAGAGCGGCGAGCCGTACATCACCCATCCGCTGGCGGTGGCGCAGATCTGCGCCGAGTTGGGGATGGACACCGTCACCCTGGTCGCCGCGCTGTTGCACGACACCGTGGAGGACACCCGCTACACCCTCCAGGCGCTCACCGGTGACTTCGGACGCGAGGTGGCACACCTGGTCGACGGGGTGACCAAGTTCGACAAGGCGTTCTACGGCAAGGCGGCCGAGGCCGAGACGATCCGCAAGATGATCATTGCTGCGGGCAAGGACGTCCGGGTGCTGATCATCAAGCTCGCGGACCGGCTGCACAACATGCGTACCCTCGACGCCCGGTCGCTCGCCTCCCGGGCCCGGATCGCCCGGGCCACCCAGGAGGTGCTGGTCCCGCTCTGCGACCGGCTCGGCATCCAGGCGCTCAAGCGTGACCTGGACGACGTGGTGCTGCGTCACCTCGAACCCGAGGCGTACGCCCGGATCGACGAGTACGTCAAGAACCGGCCGGACTGGGCCGGTTACCTCGACGACGTGGTCAGCCAGGCCAAGGTGGTGCTCCGGCGTGACAAGATCGTCTCCACCGTCCGGCGCCGGGACCGGCACTACTACTCGATCTGGAAGGACACCGTCGCCCGGGACCAGACCACCCCGTTCGACCTGCCCCGGATCGCGATCGTGGTGGACGGGCCGGACACCGACTGCTACGCCGCGCTCGGCTCGATCCACGGGCTCTGGCGGCCGGTCGCCGGGCGGTTCAAGGACTACATCGCCGCACCGAAGAACAACCTCTACAAGTCCCTGCACACCACGGTGATCGGGCCGAACGAGCGGACCGTCGAGGTGCTGATCCGGACCAAGACGATGGACCAGTCCGCCGAGTACGGCATCGCGGCCGACTTCCGCTTCCCCAAGCTCGGGGTGGACGCCGCGGGCGGCGCCGAACAGCTCGACTGGTTGCAGCGGGTGCTCAACTGGGAACGGGACACCGCCGACCCGGCGCAGTTCCTCCAGTCGCTGCGCTGCGACCTCGCCGAGACCCAGATCCAGGTCTTCGCCGAGGGCCGGCAGATCGTCCTGCCGGCCGGTTCCACCCCGGTCGACCTGGCGTACGAGTTGGGCCCGCACCGGGGCGACCACTGCCTCGCCGCGAAGATCAACGGCCGGCTCGCCCCACTCTCGTCGGAACTGGACGAGGGCGACGTGGTCGAGATCTTCAGCGAGACCGACGCGCAGGGCGAGTTCGACCTGGCGGTCGCCCCGCCGGGGCCGCGCAAGGAGTGGCTCGGCTTCGTCAAGTCGCCGCAGGCGCAGATGCAGATCAACCGCTGGTTCGCCGAGCACCAGGAGCCGGCGATCTCGATCTCCGACAAGGTCCGGCTCGGCCGGGCCACCATCGGGCTGACGCTGCGCAAGCACGACCGGGGGCTCGCCAACGACCTGCCGCTGCGCCGGCTGGCCGAGGAGCAGGGCTATCCCGACCTGGAGACCCTGCTGGTCGCGGTGGTCGACCGGACGGTCGAGCCGGACGCCGTGGTCGAGCAGCTGATCGCGATGGTGGACCACCAGGAGTGACCGGTGTGCCCCGGGTCACCCGCCGGGCCGGTACGCCATCTAGCCTGGTCCGGTGATCCCCCGCCGCTCGTCGACGCGCGCCGTCGGCTACAAGGTCTTCTACCGTCTGCCCCTCGGGGTGCGCCGCCGGTTGGTCCGACTGGCGGTGCCGAAGTACATCGTCGGCGCGGTCACCCTGGTCTACGACGCCGAGGCGGCGGCGCCGGGCCGGATCCTGCTGCTGCGCCAGCCGCCGGGCCGGAAGTGGACCCTGCCGGCCGGGCTGCTCCAGCGTCGCGAGACCCCGCTGGCCGGCGCTGCCCGGGAACTGCACGAGGAGACCGGCATCGCGCTGCCGTTGACGGAGTTCCAGCCGGCCCTGCCGAACGCGGTCGTACACCTCAAAGGCTGGGTCGACATGGTCTTCGAGGCACGCGTCCCGGCCTCGACCACCGAACTGGTGGTCGACGGCGCCGAGGTGTTCGAGGCCGCCTGGCACCCGCTCGACGGGTTGCCCCCGCTCAGCACCGCGACCGCCCGGCTGCTCGCCCACTACGGGATCGGCCCCCTCGCCGAGACCGACCCGGCCGGCGCCCCGCCACCGTCGTGACCACGGCTCCCGGCCCGGCGCCACAGCCCGGTCCGGCGCGGATCGTCGCCAGCGCGCTGCCCGCCGGCGTCGAGATCTGCGCCGTGGTGCTGGCCGCCGGGGAGGGCCGCCGGCTGCGCCCGCTCACCGAACACCTGCCGAAGGCGCTCTGTCCGGTGGGGAACGTGCCGCTGCTGGACCGGGCGCTCGACCGGGTGTCGGCGCTCGGCTTCGACACCCCGGCGACGGTGGCGGTGAACGCCTGCTATCTCGGTGACCAGGTGGTGTGGCACGTGGGCGGCCGGGCCGCGCTCTCGGTCGAGCCCGGTGACCCGCTCGGTACCTCCGGCGGGGTGGCCAACCTGCGCAACTGGATCGACGGCCGGGGCGTACTCGTCGGGAACGCCGACGCCTATCTGGCCGCGCCCGGCACGCCACCCGGGCCGGACATCGCCGCGCTGCTCGCCGGCTGGGACGGTACGACGGTACGGCTGCTCGGCCAGCCGGTCGACGGGCCGTCCCGCCCCGGCGACTTCGGCCGGCACCGGTTCGCCGGCTTCTCGCTGCTGCCCTGGGCCCGGGTCCGGGACCTGCCGGTCGAGCCGGCGGAACTGGTGCGCACCGTGTGGCGCCCCGCCGAGGCGGCCGGCGATCTGGAGGTGGTCGAGTTCTCCGGCCGGTACCTGGACACCGGCACGCCGGCCGACTACCTGGCGGCGAACCTGCACGCGGCGGGCGGCGGCAGCCTGGTCGACCCGACCGCCGAGGTGAGCGGCGAACTCCGGGCGGCGGTGGTCGGCGCCGGTGCCGTGGTCCGGGGCACCCTGCACCGCTGCGTGGTCTGGCCCGGCGGCCTGGTCCGGGCCGACGAGCACCTGACCGACGCGGTACGGGTCGGCGACCGCCTGACCGTCCCGGCGCCGGCCGCTCCCGCGTCGGGCCGGTAGCCGCCACCCGTCGGGCGAAGCTCTAGCATGGGCGGGCAGCCGCGACACGGCACCCGATCGCCGCCCGGCGCGGGCCGCGCCAGCGAGCACGTCGACGAGAGGAGTCCCCCGGTGATCACCGCGATCGTCCTGATCGACTGCGCCACCGACTCGATCCCCGAGGTGGCCGAGACGCTGGCCGCGGTGCCCGGCGTCAGCGAGGTCTACTCGGTGGCGGGTCACGTCGACCTGATCGCGATCGTCCGGGTACGCGAGTTCGAGCAGATCGCCGAGGTGATCGCCGGACGGATCTCGAAGGTCCCGGGCGTGGTCGGCACCGAGTCGCACATCGCCTTCCGGGCGTACTCCCAGCACGACCTGGAGGAGGCGTTCGCGATCGGCCTCCCCGACCCGGACTGACCCCGCAGCCCCGACCCGGTCCGGCGCCCGGTGTGCCACTCGCCCCGCGCGATGCCCTGGACGACGCAGTGGGTGAACGGCGGCTACCTGCCGGTAACGTGAGCCGATACGCTCGCCGGATGACCGCCACGCCGGACCAGGACCCGACTCCCGACCACGAGGAGTCCTTCGTCGACCGCAGCGGCGACCGGATCGCCCTGCGCAGCTATCCGGACCCGGTCGGCGCGCCGGAGGCGCCGGTCGTGCTGGTCTGGCCGGCGATGGGGGTACGGGCCAGCTACTACGCGCCGTTCGCCGCCGCGCTCCGGACCGCCGGCTTCGCCGTGGTCGTGGCCGACCTGCGGGGTACCGGCGCCAGCACCCCGGCACCGAGCCGCGCCTCCAGGTACGGCTACGCGGAGCTGGCCGGTGACGTCGGCGCGGTGCTGGAGAGCCTGAAGCCGCGGCTCGACGGCCGGACCCGGATCCTGCTCGGCCACTCGCTCGGCGGGCAGGCCGCGCTGCTGCACCTGGCGCTCGACCCCGCGACGCAGGTCGACGGGCTGGCCCTGGTCGCGGTCGGGCTGCCGTACTGGCGGGCCTATCCGGGCCGCCGTCGCTTCGCCGTCCTCGCCGGCACCCAGTTCATCCACGGCTGCGCGGTCGCCCTCGGCCGCTGGCCCGGCTGGGGCTTCGGCGGCCGGCAGGCGCGCGGGGTGATCCGGGACTGGGCGTACACCGCCCGGACGGGGCGGTTTCCCCGGCTCGACAGGGTGGATGTCGAGGCCGCCGTGCGGGAGGTGCGTACCCCGGTGCTGGCGGTCAGCGTCGACCACGACCAGTACTCGCCGCACGAGACCCTCGACTACCTCTGCGACAAGCTGGTCGCCGCGCCGATCCGGCGTACCCGGTACACGGTTGCCGAGAGCGGCACCCGACTCGACCACTTCACCTGGGTACGCGCGTCGGCGCCGATCGCCGCCCGGGTGGCGGCGTTCGCCGCGGAGCTGCCGCCCCGGTAGGTCCGCCTGCCCCGGGGCCGGAAAGACGCCCGGGTGTGCCGACGGGTCCCCCGGGCGTGAGTGACCGGAGGACCCGTCATGCCGCCGCGTCGCGGCGGCGGACTAGCTGATGGTCGGGCTCGGCGTGACCGTGCCGCCCGGCGTCGGAGCGCCGGAGCTGATTCCCGGACTCGGTGCCACCGTGGTGCCACCCGGGATCGGGATGCCCAGACTCTGGGCCACCGCCACCAGCGCGTTGTGGTGCGCCTGGAGCACCGGTGCCGCCTGCTGCGCCACCTGCTTGGCCGACGGGTCGGAGCCCTGGGTCAACTCGGCCTGTACCAGCTGCATCGCCTGGGTGTGCGCGGTGAGCTGGGCAGTGACCCACTGCGTGTCGAAGTCGGCACCAGTGACGTTTTGCAACTGATTGATCACCGCTTGCTGCTCGCTCGTCACCTTGTTCGGCAGCGTCAGGTGAGCCGCCGAGGCGACGCTCTGCACCTTCTGGTCGAGCTGGGTGTGATCCGTCACGAACCGACCGCCGAGGTCCTTGACCTCCTGGTTCGCCCCCTTCTGCTTGGCCAGGTTGCCGGTCGCGATCTCCGCGAGATTCACCTGGTGGATCGACTGCAGGAACTGCCTGTCCTGCGCCGACAGCGAAGCGGACGGCGTGGCCGACGGCGTCCCCGACGGTGCGGCGGCGGCGCTGTACGCGGCACCCGCCGGTACGAGGCCGAGCACCGCCATCGAGACGAGCACGCCCAAGCGTTTGACGACCAACATGTTTGTTCCCCCCTCCGTCGTTGAACTTCGGGGATACCCGGTTGACCCGAGCACACGCGGACCGATGGCAGCCGGAATCGGCCGGGTCCGGCACGATCCCGCCCGACGGACGCAGCCGCCCGACCTCGACGCGCGTTTGCCCATCGCCCCGCCGGGTACCCCGCACCCGGCGGTATGCGCGACCGCCGGACCCGGCGAAAATCACGCGACGGTGGCAGCGCCCGACGATCGCGCTACCTCCCCGAAGTAGCGCCCTCGGGCCGAGCTGAAGTGGCCGCCGCAGACGCGCTCGCCAACGTACGCAACATCGGCATCATGGCGCCGGCCACGCCTTCGCCAGGAACAGTGCGACCGTGCTCGGGGAATCCCCGCCCGCTAGAGCTCGTCGGCCTTGGCCGCCTTGGCGACCTCGACCCAGGTGTCGAGGGTGCGGGCGGCGGCGCCGGAGTCGATCGACTCGGCCGCCCGGGCCAGCCCGTCCCGCATCGCCGGTAGCAGTCCACCGGCGAACCCGCCGTTGGCCGCCAGGGCGGCAGCGGCGTTGACCAGTACCGCGTCCCGGACCGGGCCACGCTCGCCGGTCAGCAGCCGGCGGGTCACGTCGGCGTTGAAGGCGGCGTCACCACCACGCAGGTCGCCGGGGGCCGAGCGGGGTAGGTCGAGGTCGGCGGCGTCGGCCACGGTCTCGGTGACCCGACCCTGGTCCGCGATCCACAGCCGGGTCGGCGCGCCGGTGCTGAACTCGTCGAGCCCGTCCTCGCCGCGCATCACCAGCACCGAGTCGCCGCGCCGGGCGAAGACCTCGGCCACCACCGGAGCCATCCGGGGGTCGAAGCACCCCACCGCGCCGGACCGGGGCCGGGCCGGGTTGGTCAGCGGGCCGAGGACGTTGAAGACCGTCGGGACGCCCATCTCCCGGCGGGGCACCGCGGTGTGCCGCATCCCGGGGTGGAACCGGGCGGCGAAGCAGAACCCGATGCCGACCTCGGTCACGCACCGGGCCACCCCGGCCGGGCCCAGGTCGAGCGGCACACCGAGGAATTCGAGCAGGTCGGCGGCGCCGCACGAGGAGGAGGCGGCCCGGTTGCCGTGCTTGACGACGCGTACCCCGGCGCCGGCCACCACCATCGCGGTCATGGTGGAGATGTTGACGGTGTGTGCGCGGTCTCCGCCGGTGCCGACCACGTCCACGGCGTCGGCCCGGAGCGGCTCGGGCAGCTCCACCAGGGTCGCCCGGCCCAGCATCGCCTCGACCAGGCCGGCCAGTTCGGCCGGGGTCTCCCCCTTGGCCCGCAGCGCCGTGGCGAACCCGGCGATCTGGACCGGTGTCGCCGACCCCGACATGATCTCCCCCATCGCCCACGCGGTGTCGGCGGTGGAGAGTTCCTCGGCGCGCAGCAGCGCGGCGAGCAGGTTGGGCCAGGTCCGTTCCCCCATGCGGGCCTCCCGGGCGGGGCGGGTGGTTGGCGGTGTGTGGTGGTGCGGTTTCCCCGGAGCCCTAGGAGCGCGCGCTCGCCCCGCTGGCGCGGGCGCGGAGCAGGCCGGCCACGGTCTGGCCGGTGGTCACCGGGTCGAGCGGGTGCACCAGGGTGGCGTCGACCTGGGCGTACGCCGCGAGCCAGCGGTCGGCCGCCCGGGCGATCACCACGCAGGTCGGCGGGGCGTCGTCCCGGTCGTCCTTGATCTGCCGGGCGATGCCGAGCCCACCGGACGGGGTCGCCTCGCCGTCGAGCAGCAGCAGGTCGATCTCGTAGTCGTCGACCAGCCGGATGCACTCGTCGTAGCTGGCCGCGTCGACGAACTCGACGGTCAGGTCGGCCGCCGGCCGGGTGCCGACGGCGAGCCGCATCCGGTCCCGGACCTCCGGGTCGTCGCTGTAGAGCAGGACGGTGTACTGACGATCGCTCATCGGTCGCTGGGCTCCCACCTCGTAGCTGCCCGCCGATCGTACCGGTCGGCTCCGGGGCCCGACCGGCCCGCCCGGCTCCCGGGGCCGGCACCGCCCGAATCCCGGGACACCGGGTACGCCGGGCGCCGCATCCGGCCCACCCCGTTACACCGCGCTGCCGGCAGCCCGTTCCCGAGCCTCCTGGCGGTCCAGTTCCCGGTCCACCCGGCGGGCCTCCCGCTCGGACTGCCGCACCCACTGCACCACCAGCACAGCGAGCATGGTGACGCTGACGAACTCGCCCCCGGCCCAGAGGACCCCGCCAGCGACCTTCTGGTCGTTCCACGGGTCGGACCAGGCCAGCCCGAGCGACGGGTACCAGTCGCCGCCGAAGAGGGTGGTGCTCTGCATCACCGTGAGCCCGAGCACGGTGTGGAACGGCACCGAGAGCACCATCAGCAACGCCCGGGCCGGGTAGGGCCAGCGGCCCGGCAGCGGGTCGAGCCCGACCAGCGGCCAGAAGAAGAGGCAGCCGGTGAGGATGAAGTGCGCGTGCACCAGCTCGTGGCCGAACGAGTTCTCCAGGGTCCACCGGTAGAGCCCGGAGAAATACAACACGAACGGGTTGACCACGAAGATCGCGTACGCGAAGAGCGGGAAGGAGAGCACCTTCGCCACCCGGCTGTGCAGCACCGCGAGCAGTCGCCGCCGGGGTGCCTTGCCGAGGGTACGCAGCGCCAGCGTCACCGGGGCGCCGAGGGCGAGGAAGATCGGCGCGATCATCGACAGCACCATGTGCTGGACCATGTGCACCGACAGCAGGGTGGTGTCGTACGCGCCCAGCCCGCTGAGCGTGACCGCGGCGATCCCGCCCAGCCCCGGCCCGAGGAAGAGCACGGTACGCAGCACCGGCCAGGTGTGCCCGCGCACCCGCAGCCGGTGTACGCCGTACAGGTAGCAGGCGGCGGCCAGCACCAGGCCGACGGCGAGCCAGTTGTTCAGCGTGGCCTCGGTGAAGACGGCGGAGACGGTGAACGGGGCCGTCTCGGCGCCCCCACCGGCGAGAACGGCCGGTGCCGGGGGCACGGCCGAGGCGGTACCGGGATCGAGGTGCAGCACGTTTTTCAGGCTAGGCCAGACGAACCGGGCGAGGCATGTCACCCCGTCCGACGAGGCAGTTAGGCCACCCCGACGATGGCCGATGCCGATCAGGGGCAATAATGACCGCGTGACTGCGGCCTCAGCCATTGACAAGAGCCGGATCCACTCGCTGACCCGACCCAACATGGTCAGCGTCGGGACGATCGTGTGGCTCTCGAGCGAACTCATGTTCTTCGCGGCGTTGTTCGCGATGTACTTCTCCATCCGGGCGGCGGCGCCCGAGCAGTGGGAGAAGCACACCGAGGTGCTGCAAATCCCGTACGCGACGACGTTCACGGTGATCCTGGTGCTCTCCTCGGTCACCTGCCAGATCGGCGTCTTCGCGGCCGAGCGGGGTGACGTGCACGCACTGCGCCGCTGGTTCACGATCACGTTCGTGATGGGCCTGGTCTTCGTCCTCGGCCAGCTCAACGAGTACCGCAACCTGGTGCACGAGGGCGTGAAGATCAACGGCGACGGGTACGGGTCGGTCTTCTACCTGACCACCGGCTTCCACGCGCTGCACGTGACCGGCGGTCTGGTCGCCTTCGTCATCTTCATGATCCGGACGACCATGGGCCGGTTCACCCCGGCACAGGCGACCTCGGCGATCGTCGTCTCCTACTACTGGCACTTCGTCGACGTGGTCTGGATCGCGCTCTACGGCATGATCTACTGGCTTCAGTGATCTTGGAGCTGTCACGTTCCGCCCCGTTGCCCCGTCCCTGAGACAAGGTCGAGAAAACCGTTAAGGACACAGGCCATGACTTCTGACACCCCCGGCGGCGACCGCTCCCGCGGGCTGCTCTCGCGGCTTCGCCGCGCGCGGTCGAGGCCGCGCGGCAAGGCCCGCCGTCGACTGGGCGCCGCGGTCCGGCTGCTGGCCGCACTCACCCTGGCCGGCGGCGCCTACACCGTCTTCGCCCCGGGCCTTTCGGCGCAGGACACCCCGCAGCTCACCTCGGCGGCGCAGGAGGGCAAGGCGCTCTTCGACACGAGCTGCGTGAGCTGCCACGGCCGCAACGCGCAGGGCGTCGAGGGGCGCGGGCCGAGCCTGATCGGCGTCGGCGCCGCCTCCGTGGAGTTCCAGGTGGGCACCGGCCGGATGCCGCTGGCCCGGCAGGAGGCCCAGGCCGAGCAGAAGCCGCCGGTCTTCAACGACGAGCAGACCACCCAGCTCGCGCAGTACGTGCAGGAACTCGGCGGCGGGCCGCAGCTGCCCGAGGGGAGCAACCTGCACCGCGACGGGGACGTGGCCGAGGGCGGCCGGCTGTTCCGGATCAACTGTTCCTCCTGCCACACCTTCGGCGGTGGCGGCGGCGCGCTCTCCTCCGGGAAGTTCGCCCCGAACCTCCGGGACGCCAGCGACCGGCAGATCTACGCCGCGATGCTGACCGGGCCGCAGAACATGCCGGTCTTCGGTGACAACCAGCTGCGGCCGGAGCAGAAGGCCGACATCATCGCGTACGTCCAGCAGACGCTGGCCGAGGACCGCGACCCGGGTGGGCTGAACCTGGGCCGGCTCGGCCCGGCCACCGAGGGTGTGGCGATCTTCCTGGTCGGCATGGTCGCGCTGGTCTTCGCCGCGCTGTGGATTGCGGGGAAGTCATGAGCGAGCGCAAGCGAATCAGCAAGTTCAGTGCGGATGAGCCTCATGGCGAGCCGGAGCGAAGCGGAGGGTCGGCATGAGCACGCGCACGGACGGACACGCCTCCGGCACCACCGGCAACGCGATCGACGTGAACGACCCGCAGGTCTCCCGCTTTGACATCGTCCGGGAGGGCGCCCGGCGCGACGACATCGAGATCGTCCACTACGAGGCGCAGTTCCCCGTCCCGGGCACCAAGGCCGAGCGCCGGATCACCCGGACGATCGCCGGGATGTTCCTGCTGGTCGGCCTCTTCGCCACGGCGTTCGTGGTGGCGTACATCTGGTGGCCCTGGCAGTACAAGCCCGGTACCGGTGCCGGCAAGCTCTACACCCCGGTCCTCGGCCTGACCCTGGGCCTGGCCCTGCTGCTGGTCGGTTTCGGCATCCTCGCCTGGGGCAAGAAGCTGATGCCGAAGGAGGTGTCGATCCAGGATCGGCACATCGAGCCGGCCAGCGACGAGGAGCGCAAGATCACCGGTAACACGCTGGTCTACATGGCCGACGAGCTGGGCGTACGCCGCCGCCCGCTGCTGGGCATCTCGCTGCTCGCCGGCCTGGCCCCGGTGGGCGCGGTCGCCGCGGCACCGTTGATCGGCGGCCTGATCGAGCAGCCGCACAAGAACAACCAGTACTTCACCACCGGCTGGAAGCCGCACGACGGCAAGCGGGTCCACCTGACCCACCAGGACGGCACGCCGGTACGCCCGGAGGACGTCAGCCCCGGCGGTCAGATCACCGTCTTCCCGGGCATCGAGGGCGGCGCCACCAACAAGCACGCCGACTCCCCGGTCCTGCTGATCCACCTCCGGGAGGGTGACGCGGCCGAGGCGAAGGCGGCGAACGACCGGGACGGCAAGCAGGACTTCATGTGGGGCAACTACATCGCCTACTCGAAGATCTGCACCCACGCCGGCTGCCCGGCCAGCCTCTACGAGCAGCAGACCAACCGGCTGCTCTGCCCCTGCCACCAGTCCCAGTTCCTGATCACCGACAACGCCCGCCCGATCTTCGGACCCGCGAGCCGGCGGCTTCCTCAGCTTCCCCTGGCCGTTGAGGAAGGCTTCTTCGTCGCGCAGTCCGACTTCACCGAGACGGTCGGGCCCGACTTCTGGGAGCGGCCATGAAGCGTCGTAGGTTCGATCTGGCGGCGGTGCCGGGCAAGGCGGCCCGGGAGGTCGACGACCGGCTCCAGGTGAACACCCCGCTGCGGGCCATGCTCAACAAGGTCTTCCCGGACCACTGGTCGTTCCTGCTGGGCGAGATCGCGCTCTTCTCGTTCATCGTGCTGCTGCTCACCGGCGTCTACCTGACGCTGTTCTTCGAGCCGTCGCTGCGCGAGGTGACCTACGACGGCAGCTACCGGCCGTATCAGGGCACCCACATGTCCGCCGCGTACGAGTCGTCGCTGACCATCTCGTTCGACGTACGCGGCGGCCTGATCATGCGGCAGATGCACCACTGGGCCGCGCTGCTGTTCATGGCGTCGATCATCGTGCACATGATGCGGATCTTCTTCACCGGAGCGTTCCGCAAGCCGCGCGAGCTGAACTGGATGATCGGCTACCTGCTCTTCTGGGTCGGCTTCCTGGCCGGCTTCACCGGCTACTCGCTGCCGGACGACGGGCTCTCCGGCACCGGCCTGCGGATCGCCTCCGCCATCATGCTGTCGATCCCGGTGATCGGTAGCTGGGTCACCACGGCGATCTTCGCCGGTGAGTTCCCGGGCGAGATCATCATCAGCCGGTTCTTCATCGCCCATGTGCTGCTGATCCCGGCCCTGCTGGTGGGCCTGATCACCGCGCACCTCGCACTGGTCTTCAAGCAGAAGCACACCCAGTGGCCCGGCCCCGGCCGGACCAACTCGAACGTGGTCGGCGAGCGGTTCTTCCCGCGCTACGCGCTCAAGCAGGGCGGCTTCTTCATGGTCGTCTTCGGGGTGATCGCGCTGCTCGGCGGGCTCGTCCAGATCAACCCGATCTGGCTCTTCGGCCCGTACGAGGCCGGCGTGGTCTCCGCGGCCAGCCAGCCCGACTGGTACGTGATGTTCCTGGACGGGTCGACCCGGCTGATGCCGCCATGGGAGATCAACATCCCGATCGGCGACGGGTACGTCATCCCACCACTGTTCTGGCCCACCGTGGTGCTGCCCGGCATCCTGACCGTGGTGCCGCTGCTCTATCCGTTCATCGAGGCACGGCTGAACAAGGACCGGGAGATCCACAACCTGCTCCAGCGCCCGCGTGACGTGCCCGGCCGGACCGCCCTCGGTGCGATGGCGGTGTCGTTCTGGCTGGTGCTGACGCTCTCCGGCGCCAACGACGTGATCGCGGAGAAGTTCTGGATCAGCCTGAACGCGATGACCTGGGCGGGCCGGATCGGGTTGATCGTCGTACCGCCGCTGGCGTACTACGTCACCTACCGGATCTGCCTCGGCCTCCAGCAGCACGACCGGGAGGTGCTGGCGCACGGCGTCGAGACCGGCATCATCCGCCGGCTCCCGAACGGGCAGTTCGTGGAGGTGCACCAGCCGCTCGGCCGGACCGACGAGGACGGACACGGCGAGCTGGAGTACGTCGGCTGGGTCGTACCGAAGAAGATGAACCGGCTGGGCGCGCTGGGCCCGGCGATCCGGGGCTTCTTCTACCCGATCGAGAAGCCGGCCGAGGCGCCGGTCTCGCCCGGACACCCGCCGGTCGAGCCGCGCCCCGAGCGGCAGGAGATCGGCAGCGGCAGCGGCGGCAGTAGCAGGCGCTGAGCGAAACGCACCAGGTGGCGCCCGCCGGAGTCCTCCGGCGGGCGCCACTGCGTTTCCGGGATGATCGCCACGCTCGTTGCCCGGACCCGAGGCGTCACGAGGGCCCGGTACGGTCCGGGACCTGCTCGGCGGCTGGCTGGGCCCGCCCATCCCCGCCGACGACGGCCAGCGGGCCGCGGTCACGGTCTTCACCGCCCACCACGGCCCTCGCGTTGACCGACCCGGCACTGGCCGCGCCCTCCATTACCGGCCGGCTAGCGGCCTGAAGCGGGCCGTCGCCCTACGGCCGCACCTCCGGCAGCCTGAGGCAGGCCGTCCCCCTACGGCCGCACCTCCGGCGGCCTGAAGCGGGCCGTCCCCCTACGGCCGCACCTCCGGCAGCCTGAAGCGGGCCGTCGCCGACCGGCTCGACCGGGCAGGCCCGGCACAGGCCGGGCCCGGCGAGCTGGCGCCGGGCCGGAACCCGGAGGCGCAGGCCGGCAACCTGCCGGAACCCGGAGGCGCACGCCGGCAAACCTGCTCGCCCTCGCCACCGGTCTCGCCGGCAGCGTCATGGCGGGCGTGCGCGGCGCGTCGGCCGCCCGGCCCCCCTCGGGTACCGCCTGGACCAGATCTTCGCCACACGGCCCGCTCAGCACGGCTGACGGGCACCAAACGACGGCGACCCGCAGCCCTGGAGGGGCCACGGGTCGCCGGAGAGGCCGACGGCGCCGGTCAGTGCTCCGCGGTGCGCCGGGTGCCGGAGTAGTACTCGAAGAGCAGCCCGCAGGCGCCGAAGATCACCGCGACCATGCCGGTGGCGATCAGCCACCACTGCCAGAACACCAGGCCCAGGCCGGCGATGGTGGCGGCGAGGGCCAGCCCGAACGGCCAGTAGCTGCCCGGGCTGAAGAAGCCGACCTCACCCGCGCCGTCCGAGATCTCGGCGTCCGGCCGGTCCTCGGGGCGCGGGTCGATCCGCCGCGACACGAACCAGAAGAAGCCGCCGCACATCGCGGTGAGCAGGAACGACAGCGCCAGCGCGACCGTGCCGATCCACTCCACCCGCCCGTCGACGCCGGACGTCCACAGCCCGTAGACGACCGCCGCGAGGGCGAGGAAGATCGAGACGATGCTGAACAGCTTCCACTCGGTCTTCATTTGGCGCTCCTCAGCTTCCCGCGCTCGCGTTACCGAAGTTGTTGACGTCCCGCCGGGTCTCGAACGGCCGGGTGGTCTGGGCGAGCGGCGCCTCACCGATGGCGACCAGGGCATCCTGGGTCGACTGGCCGGCCCGCTTCGCCTCGATGAACCGGTCGTACTCGTCCGGCGAGACCACCCGCAGCTCGAAGTTCATCATCGAGTGGTACGTGCCGCACAGCTCGGCGCAGCGGCCGACGTACGCCCCCTCGGTGTCGAGGCTGGTGACCTCGAAGACGTTGCGTACGTTGCCGGGGAAGACGTCCCGCTTGAACAGCAACTCCGGTACCCAGAACGAGTGGATGACGTCCCGGCTGGTCTCCTCGAACCGGATGCTCCGGCCGGTCGGCAGTACCAGGATCGGGATCACCTCGGTGGTGCCCAGGGTCGAGGCCACCGTGTTGGCGTCCTCGCCCGGCTTGTCCCGGTAGTTGAACTGCCAGTTCCACTTGAACGCGACCACCTCGACGGTCACGTCCGGGTTGCTGGTGACCTTGTTCACCCCGGTCTGCACGATCGCCGTGTAGTAGAAGAGCACGGCGACGACCAGGATCGGCGCGATGGTGTAGAGGAACTCCATCGGCATGTTGAACCGGGTCTGCACCGGCAGCGCCTCGCCCCGCTTGCGGTAGCGGATGACGCACCAGAAGATCAGGCCCCAGACGAAGATGCCGACGGCCAGGGCCGCGATCGTCGAGCCGATCCAGAGGTCGTACATGCGGTGGGACTCGGGGCTGATGCCGCCCTGCGGCCAGCCGAACCCGTCGAACGTCCGGCCGACGTCACAACCGGTCAGCAGGGCGAGCAGCGCGGCGCCACCGGCTCCGAGCCCGGCCAGCCGGCCCACCGACGGGCGCGGGCCGCGCCCTCGGGCGTCCCGGGGACTGTTCTGCCGTACGGCCGACGACCGTACCTCCGAACCCCTTGCGACCACCTGGTCCTGCCTCCCTAGCGCGCCGCGGCGTCGGCGTTTGTCGACACCGGCGGCAAAGGCGTCACCGACGGTCGCAGATTACTCGACCTGCGTAGGCTGGACGGCCTTGGGGTCCGCGTCCCCACTCTGCCGGGGGATCTTGCCCGATCCCCCGCCGCGCTACGGTTTCCTGGTGAGCGAGCCCCCGGCGTACTTCGACGCGGCCTCCGCGGCACCGCTACACCCGGTAGCCCGGCAGGCGATGCTCGCCGCGCTGGAGGACGGGTGGGCCGATCCGGCCCGGCTCTACGCGCCGGCCCGCCGGGCCCGCCAACTCCTCGACGCGGCGCGGGCGGCCACCGCCGAGGTGCTCGGGGTACGCCCCGACGAGCTCTCCTTCACCCCCAGCGGTACGGCGGCGGTGCACGCCGCGGTGCTCGGCGGGTTGGCCGGGCGCCGCCGGGCGGGCGGCACGCTGGTGCACTCGGCGATCGAGCACTCCGCGGTACTGCACGCGGCGGAACGGCACGTGGCCGCCGGCGGCACCGCCACCCCGGTACCGGTGGACCGGGCCGGGCGGCTCGATCTCGACGCCTGGTCGTCGGCGGTGGCCGGCCCCGGAGTGGCGCTGGCCACGTTGATCAGCGCCAGCCACGAGGTGGGTACGGTGCAGCCGGTGGCCGAGGCGGCGCGGGCCTGCGCGGCGGCCGGGGTACCGCTGCACGTCGACGCCGCCCAGTCGGTGGGCCGGCTGCCGGTGCCGGAGGGCTGGTCGATGCTCTCGGCCAGCGCGCACAAGTGGGGCGGCCCGCCCGGGGTGGGGCTGCTGGTGGTCCGCAAGGGCACCCGCTGGGAGTCGCCGTATCCGGCGGACGAGCGGGAAGCGGGTCGTACCCCGGGGGTGGGAAACCTGCCGGCGATCGTGGCGGCGGCGGCCGCGCTGCGGGCGGTGCACGCGGAGGCGGCGGCCGAGGCCGCCCGGCTCGGCCCGCTGGTGGACCGGATCCGCGCCACCGTGGCGGCGACGGTGCCCGACGTGGAGGTGGTCGGCGACCCGGTGCGCCGGCTGCCGCACCTGGTCACCTTCTCCTGCCTCTACCTGGACGGCGAGGCGCTGCTGCACGCCCTGGACCGGCGCGGCTTCGCGGTCTCGTCGGGATCGTCCTGCACCTCGTCCACGCTGCGCCCGTCGCACGTGCTGGAGGCGATGGGGGTGCTGTCGCACGGCAACGTGCGGATCTCGCTGCACCGCGAGAGCACCGAGGCGGAGGTCGACCGGTTCCTCGCCGAGCTGCCGGGGATCGTGGCCACCCTGCGCGCCGAGGCCGGCGTGGTCGGACTCTGAGCCCGCTCCGGCGGGCCGGTTGGCCCGGCTCGGCCCGCCGTCGGACAATCGCCGGAACGCCGACGCCGGCGGCGGCGGTCGCCGGGCCGTTCGGGCGAGGTCGCCGGGGAGGCCGAGGGGAACGGAAGGGACGTACTCAGGTGCCGGGAGGTCAGCGGTGAACGGGCCGGACGAGGTCGTCGACTGTCTCGGCCAGCGCTGCCCGCTGCCGGTCATCGCGGCGGCCCGGCGGCTGCCCCAGCTGCCGGTCGGCGGCGTGCTCCGGGTACTCGCCGACGACCCGGCCGCGGCGATCGACATTCCGGCCTGGTGCCGGATGCGCGGGCAGGAACTGGTCGACACCCCGACCGTCGACGGCTCCCCCGCCTACGACATCCGCCGCGCCCACTGACCGGAGGCCGGCGGCGCGGGTGACCGCCCCGCGCCGCCGCCCGGCCGGGGTGACCCGGCGACGTCTCAGCCCAGGTGCTGCCGGACCTCTTCAGCGGCCTGGTCGCCGTACGACTCGGCGAGGCGCTTGACGAAGAGGTCGCCCCGGACCTCGTACTCCTGGGTGCCGACGGTCTCCAGCACCAGCGTGGCGAGGAGGGAGCCGACCTGGGCGGACCGTTCCAGGCTCAGTCCCCAGGAGAGGCCGGCGAAGAATCCGGCCCGGAAGCCGTCGCCCACCCCGGTCGGGTCGGCGGCCTGCAACTCGCGGGCGATCGGCACGTGGATCCGGTCGATTTCCCGGCCGTCGATCTCCACGCCGTCCTTGCCCAGCGTGGTGACCCGGATCTTGACCCGGTCCAGCAACTGGTCGTCGGTCAGCCCGGCCTTGCTCTGTAGCAGCGACTTCTCGTAGTCGTTGGTCAGCAGGTAGTCGGCGCCGTCGATCAGGCCGAGCACGTCGGAGCCGTCCATCCGGGCGAGCTGCTGCGACGGGTCGGCGGCGAAGGCGTACCCCCGCTGGCGGCACTCCTCGGAGTGCCGCAGCATCGCGTCCGGGTCGTTGGCGCTGACCAGCACCAGGTCGAGCCCGCCGACCCGGTCGGCGACCGGGGCCAGCTCGATGTTGCGGGCCTCGCTCATCGCTCCGGCGTAGAAGGACGCGATCTGGCACATCTCGGTGTCGGTGGTGCAGACGAACCGCGCCGTGTGAGCCACCTCGCTGACGTGCACGGAGGAGCAGTCGACGCCGTGCCGCTCCAGCCAGGACCGGTAGTCGTCGAAGTCGGCGCCGACCGCGCCGAGCAACACCGGCCGCAGGCCGAGCTGCGCCATCCCGAAGGCGATGTTGGCGGCGACCCCGCCCCGCCGGAGCACCAGCTCGTCGACGAGGAAGGAGAGCGAGACCTTGTGCAACTGGTCGGCGATGAACTGATCGGCGAACCGGCCCGGGAAGTGCATCAGGTGGTCGGTGGCGATCGAGCCGGTGACGGCGATCTTCATGTCGGCCCTCGGAGTTGAGACGGTAATGCGGCCGGGTCAGCCTACCGGTCTGTCGTCCGCCACGTCCCCGATCGATCGGGTACCAGCAAACTGGGCGTCATCCGCAGCTCGCCGCCCGGCAACCTCGGGACGCCGGGACGCGGGCCGGACGCGAGGCCGTCTCGGACCTCACCCGCTGCCCCGGGTCCGCCGCCACGCCCGGGACGCCCCGGATGCCCCGGTACGCCGAACGGGCCGCTCCGGCGCGGCGGCATGACGGACTCTCCGGGTAACGTCACGCCGCCCGCGCGGGGCGACCCGCTCAGGCATTCAGTATCTAACGGCAAATCGGGTTGTACCGGCTAAACCGGGACAAAGCACCGATCAGTGGAACGAATCTCCGCAGGCGCACGAGTTCTGCGCGTTCGGGTTGTCGATGGTGAAGCCCTGGGCGTCGATCCGGTCGGCGAAGTCGATGGTGGCGCCGGTGAGGTACGGCGCGCTCATCCGGTCGACGACGACCTCGACCCCGCCGAAGTCGCTGACCACGTCACCGTCGAGCGAGCGCTCGTCGAAGAAGAGCTGATAGCGCAGGCCGGAGCAGCCACCCGGCTGCACCGCGACCCGCAGCCGCAGGTCGTCGCGGCCCTCCTGCTCGATCAGGGCCTTCACCTTCTGCGCCGCGACGTCGGTCAGGACGACGGTGCTCGGAGCGGTTGCCGCGGTCGACTCGGTCTGCGCTGGCGTTGTCACGATGAAAGTCTCCCCTGCGCCGGTGCGATGTTTATCCGTACTGGCCAACGCTAGCCGGCTGGCCGGTGATTCCCAATGCGGGTACAAAATCGATTCTAGGCGGATGCGACGCAGGTCACCCAGGCTCGGGTGGAACCCGCCCCGGTGTGCCGGATCGTCCCGGCCGCCCCGACGAATGTGACGAACGCCCCAATGCGGTCCCGCCGGGCCCGGTCTGCATTCACCGACCCGGCCCCGCCGGGGAGGACCAGCGACCGCCGGATCAGCGGCTCCACTGCCCGGCCAGGCGGGCCGCCAGCGCCCGCAGGCCCTCCGCCGGCCGGCTCATCGCCCGCTCGGCGCCACCGTGCGGCTCCCCGCCGAAGTGGTCGACCAGGCTGTGCGTCTCGGTCACCCCGGCCGCCGCCGACTCCCGCCGCCCGGCGCTGACCCGGCCAGCCAGCACCACGCAGGGCACCCCCCGGTCCCGGGCCGCCCCGGCCACCCCGGCGACCACCTTGCCGCCCAGCGACTGGTGGTCGAAGGAACCCTCCCCGGTGATCACCAGGTCGGCCTCGTCGTAGGCGGCGTCCAGCCCGGTCAGCCGGGTGACCAGGTTGATGCCGGACTCGCACCGGCCGCCCAGGGCGAGCAGCGCCGCACCGAGCCCGCCGGCCGCGCCGGCACCGGGCAGCCCGGCCAGCCCGGGTGGGCAGCCGGGCAGGTCACGCTCCAGCACCTCGGCGAACCGCCGCAGCGCGTCGTCGAGCAGGAGTACGTCCTCCCTGGTCGCACCCTTCTGCGGGCCGAAGACGTTCGACGCGCCGGTCAGCCCGGTCAGCGGGTTGTCGACGTCGGTCGCCGCGACCAGTTCCATCCCGCGCGTCTGGGGCCGTCCGGTCAGCCCGGCAACGGCGAGCAGCGCGGCTCCGCCGTACGGGAGGGCCATCCCTGCGGCATCCACCGGTACGGCGTTCAGCGCGGCCAGCAGCCCCGCGCCCGCGTCGTTCACTGCCGAGCCGCCCAGCCCGACGACGGCGCGCCGGGCCCCGGCCTCGGCGGCGGTGCCGAGCAGCGCGCCGAGGCCGTACGAGGTGGCCCGCCTCGGGTCACGCTCGTCGGGGGCGAGCAGGTGCAGCCCGCACGCCTGGGCGCTCTCCACGTACGCCGTACCGCCGTCGGCGGTGATCAGGATCTCGCCTTCGACCGGCCGGCCCAGCGGGTCGACGGTCGACACCGGCACCCGGCGACCGGGCAGGGCGGCGGCGAGCACTTCGACGAAGCCCGGCCCGCCGTCGGAGAGTGGCCGCAGCACCAGGTCGTCGCCGGGGGCCACTTCCCGCCACCCGTCCCGGACCGCCTCGGCCACCTCGGACGCGGAGAGGGTCCCGGCGAACTTGTCCGGACAGATCAGGATCCGCATGGATCACGAGTGTGGCAGGCCACATCGGTGCGGCTGGAAAGCGGCCCCCGCTGTGAAAACATGGGGTACGTGACTTCGACGTGGGTAGAGCCGTCCAGCACCGCAACCGCCCTGCTGCTGCTCGGCCGGGGCGCCGACCCGGCCAGCGAGCGCGGGGTGGACTGTCCCGGTGAGCTGCCGCCGCCGAGCGACCCGAACCTGGTCGCCCGGGCCAGGGCGGCGAAGGCGGCGCTCGGTGACCGGGTGTTCGTGCTCGGCCACCACTACCAGCGGGACGAGGTCATCCAGTTCGCCGACGTGACCGGCGACTCGTTCAAGCTCGCCCGCGAGGCGGCGGCCCGGCCGGACGCGGAGTACATCGTCTTCTGCGGCGTGCACTTCATGGCCGAGAGCGCGGACATCCTCACCACCGACGCCCAGCGGGTGGTGCTGCCCGACCTGGCCGCCGGCTGCTCGATGGCGGACATGGCGGCGCTGCCGCAGGTCGAGGCCGCCTGGGAGGCGCTGGACGAGCTGGGTGTCGCCGGCTCGACGGTGCCGGTGACCTACATGAACTCGTCCGCCGACATCAAGGGCTTCGTCGGGCGCAACGGCGGGGTGGTCTGCACCTCGTCCAACGCGGAGCGGGCGCTGCGCTGGGCGTTCGAGCGCGGCCAGCGGGTGCTCTTCCTCCCCGACCAGCACCTGGGCCGGAACACGGCGGTGCTGAAGATGGGCCTGGACGCCGACGACTGCGTGCTCTACGACCCGCACAAGCCGGGCGGCGGGCTGACCGCCAAGCAACTCCGGGAAGCCAAGATGATCCTGTGGCGGGGGCACTGCTCGGTGCACGGCCGGTTCACCCGCAGCAGCGTGGACGAGGTCCGGATGCGGGTGCCCGGGGTGAACGTGCTGGTCCACCCCGAGTGCCGGTACGACGTGGTGACCGCGGCCGATTACGTCGGCTCGACGGAGTACATCATCAACACCATCGAGGCGGCGCCGGCCGGTTCGGCCTGGGCGGTCGGCACCGAGCTGAACCTGGTCCGCCGGCTGGCCAACGCCCACCCGGACAAGCAGGTCATGTTCCTGGACCGGACCGTCTGCTACTGCTCCACGATGAACCGGATCGACCTGCCGCACCTGGTCTGGTCGCTGGAGGAGCTGGTCGCCGGCCGGGTGCCGAACCAGATCACCGTGGACCGGGACACGGCACACCACGCCCGGGTGGCGCTGGACCAGATGCTGGCCCTGCCGTAGCGGACGCAGGCGACTACCGAGGGTAATTGTCAGGGTACGGATTCCTGCCGCTGTCCCCGTTTCGTGCCATCCGTCGCGCTGTGACCGCTCCTTTTCCGTAACCGAGCGCTATGCTGCCCGGGGCCGTGACAGAGTCCGGGCCGGAGGGCGTGACCGCGCCGTGCCGGCCGGGCCACGGGGCGACGGCTGTGTGGACCGGATGGTTCACCCTCGCGGACAGCATCGACGTAGAGCAGCATCGACCCGCTGGAGGTTGCGTTGACCGACGACGTCCTGGTCGTACACGGAGGTACGCCCCTTTCCGGGCAGATCCGAGTGCGCGGCGCGAAGAATCTCGTCTCCAAGGCGATGGTCGCCGCCCTGCTCGGCGACGAGCCGAGCCGGCTCTTCGACGTGCCGCGGATCCGCGACGTCGAGGTGGTCCGTGGCCTGCTCGAACTGCACGGCGTGAAGGTCACCGACGGCGTCGACGACGGCGAACTGGTCTTCGACCCGGCCAACGTCGAGAGCGCCAGCACGGACGAGATCAACGTGCACGCCGGGTCAAGCCGGATCCCGATCCTGTTCTGCGGTCCGCTGCTGCACCGGCTCGGCCACGCGTTCATCCCCGACCTGGGCGGCTGCCACATCGGCCCCCGGCCGATCGACTTCCACATCCAGGCGCTGCGGCAGTTCGGCGCGGTGGTGGACAAGACACCCGAGGGCATGCACCTGACCGCCCCGTCCGGCCTGCACGGCACCAAGTTCGAGCTGCCGTACCCGAGCGTGGGCGCCACCGAGCAGGTGCTGCTGACCGCGGTACTCGCCGAGGGCGTCACCGAGCTGCGCAACGCGGCCGTCGAGCCGGAGATCATCGACCTGATCTGCGTACTCCAGAAGATGGGCGCGATCATCAAGGTGCACACCGACCGGGTGATCGAGGTGCAGGGCGTGGCCCGGCTGGGCGGATACACCCACCGGCCGATCCCGGACCGGATCGAGGCGGCGAGTTGGGCCGCCGCCGCGCTGGCCACCGGCGGCCGGGTTGAGGTGCTCGGCGCCGAGCAGGCCGACATGATGACCTTCCTCAACGTGTTCCGCTCGGTCGGCGGGGCGTACGAGGTCACCGACACCCGGCCGCCCCGGGCCGGTCAGCCGGGCCAGGAGGGCGGGATCCGGTTCTGGCACCCCGGCGGCGAGCTGCGGGCGGTGGCGCTGGAGACCGACGTGCACCCGGGGTTCATGACCGACTGGCAGCAGCCGCTGGTGGTGGCACTCACCCAGGCCCGGGGCCTGTCGATCGTGCACGAGACCGTGTACGAGCAGCGGCTCGGCTACACCGAGGCGCTGAACAAGATGGGCGCCACCATCCAGGTCTACCGGGACTGCCTCGGCGGTACGCCCTGCCGGTTCGGCCGCCGCAACTTCAAGCACTCCGCGGTGATCGCCGGGCCGTCGAAGCTGCACGCCGCCGACCTGGTGATCCCCGACCTGCGGGCCGGGTTCAGCCACCTGATCGCCGCGCTGGCGGCCGAGGGCACCTCGCGGGTCTACGGGGTGGATCTGATCAACCGGGGCTACGAGGACTTCGAGGCCAAACTCGCCGACCTCGGCGCGCACGTCGAGCGCCCGTAACCGGCGTACGGGGCCCCGACGCGGGCACCCGTGGCCAGCGGACCGGATGCCGGGTGAGACGCTGCTCACCCGGCTCCCGGTCGGTAGCGGGCGGCGGTAGACGTACCGCGAGGTGCGGGGCGGGTCGCGGGTTGGCTACCCTTGCCCCGTGCCGTCGCTGTTTCGCCGCAAGCCCACCGACCTCGTCGAGGACGCCACCGCTCAGGTGACCCCCGACGAGGAGTCCGCGCCCGCCCGTCCCCGGGGCTACACCCCGAGCAAGAAGGAGTTGGGCAAGGAGACTCCGAAGCGCCCGAGCGCCGGTCGGCGGGTGGCCGGCGACGCGAAGCCGCTCACCAAGCAGGAGGCCCGGGAGCGGCGCCGGCAGTTGCGGGCCGAGTCGGCGGCCGAGTTCCGCCGGGAGGGCGGTCCCCGGGACCGGGCTCCCGAGCGCGGGCTGGCCCGCGACGTGGTGGACTCCCGGCGTACGGTCGGGACCTGGTTCTTCGGCGGCGCCCTGGTGGTGCTGATCGGTTCGGCCAACACCATGCCTCCGGAGGTGCGGTTCGCCTCCAACCTGCTCTGGGGCCTGCTGGCCATCGCCCTGGTGATCGACTCGGTGTTGATCTCACGGAAGATCAAGAAGCTGGTCCGGCAGCGGTTCCCCAAGACCGACCAGCGGATGGGCTCGCTCTACGTTTACGCGATCATGCGCTCCATCACGTTCCGCCGGATGCGTGCCCCGGTCCCCCGGGTCAACCTCGGCGACGCGATCTGAGCCATCGGGTCCGCCCCGCCACGGGACGCCGAGCAGGCCGACTCACGGGATGCCGAGCAGGCGGAGCAGGGCCGCCGTACCGGCCGCCGCGACCACCACCGCGACGAACGGGGCACGGCGCCAGGCCAGCACGGCGCCGACGAGTACTCCGGCCGGGCGGGCGAAGCCGGCGAACGCGCCGGCCTCGGTCAGCGCCGCCGTCACCGCCAGCGCCGCGAGCAGGGTCGCGGCCGCGACCGGCAGCAGCCGGCTCACCCCGTCGGGCAGGGCCAGCCGGTCCCGCAGCACCACTCCGGAGAGCCGGAAGGCGTACGTGCCGACGGCCAGGGCCAGGATCACCGCGATCAGCATCCGCGCTCCCCGTGTCGACGGTCCGGCGACCCGTGCTCGGCGGGACCGGGCCGACGGTCCGGTGGCGGCGGCCCGTGCTCGGCGGGACCGGTCAGCACGGCCGCTCGGCGAGGTCGCCGGGGCAGCAGCAGTACGGCCAGGCCGGCCAGGGCCAGCAGCACCGGCAGGCCGGCGGGCAGCACGGGGGTGACCAGCAGCGCGATCGCCGCGCCGGCCAGGGCTACCCGACGGGTCTGCGGGTCGCGCAGCGCGGGCAGCAGCAGGGCGAGCAGCCCGGCCGGAAACGCGGCGTCCAGCCCCAGCCGGAGCGGGTCGCCGACCCGGCTGGCCAGTAGCACCCCGAGCAGGGTGCCGGCGTTCCAGGCCAGGAAGAGCAGGGTCCCGGCCAGCCAGAACGCCCGGCGCCGGCCGGCCCGGTCGGGTTGGGCCAGCGCGAACGCGGTGACCTCGTCGGTCATCAGGTGGCTGCCGACCAGCCGGTGCCGCCAGCGCCGCCCGAGGACGTCCCCGAGGGCCAGCCCGAACGGCAGGTGCCGGGCGTTGAGCAGCAGTCCGGCGAAGACGGCCGCGACCGGGCTGCCGGCCGCGATCAGCCCGACCGCGATGAACTGGGCACCGCCGGCGTACAGCAGCGTGGACATCGCGACGATCGCCGGGGCCGGGAGGCCGGCCGCGAGTGCCACGGCGCCGAAGGAGGCGCCGATCGCCACCATCGCGACGGCGATCGCGCCGATGTCGCGGAGCAGGGCCCGGGTCGGCACCGGTCCGGGTGTCGACGTTCGGTCTGCCGTACGCATAGTTCAGAATAATGAACACCCCACGACACGTTCGTCAAGCCGAACGGATGGACCGATGAACCGAACGCAACCCCGTCCCGACAGCTCCCCGGTGCCCGCCATCGCCGCCGCGCTACGCCGGGAACGGGAACGCGCCGGCATCTCGCTGGCGGAACTGGCCCGCCGGGCCGGGATCGCCAAGTCGACCCTGTCCCAACTCGAGGCCGGCAACGGAAACCCCAGCGTCGAGACGGTCTGGGCGCTCGGGGTCGCCCTCGGCGTACCGTTCAGCCGGCTCGTCGAGCAGCCCCCGCCAGCGGTACGGGTGATCCGGGCCGGGCACGGCCCCGGGCTGCGCTCGCAGCAGGCCGAGTTCACCGGCACCCTGCTGGCCGCCGGCGCACCGCAGGTACGCCGGGACATCTACCTGATCGAACTCGAACCGGGCCAGGTACGCGACGCCGAGCCGCACATCCCGGGCAGCGTGGAGCATCTGGTGGTGGCCGCCGGCCGGCTGCGTACCGGCCCGGCGGCCGAGCCGGTCGAACTCGGCCCGGGCGACTACGTCACGTTTCCGGGCGACGTCCCGCACCGCTACGAGGCGCTCGCCCCCGGCACCTTCGCCGTGCTCGTGATGGAGCACCCCTGAACCACGTCGGGCCGGTCGGTCAGTGCCCGCCGGTGTCGACCGGGGCGGGCGCCCGGTAGAGCCGGGCGACGACGTCCTCGATGTCCGGCTCCACGATGGCGATGTCCCGCAGCGCGGCGACCCGGGCCAGCCCGGCCACCACGTCGGAGGCGGTGGCCGACTCGCAGGCGAAGACCAGCCGCCGCCCGTCGGCCTCGGTACGCAGCAGCGGCGCACCGGGCAACACCGGCGGCTCGGCCAGCGGCTCGTCGAGGTCGGCGACCACCTGCCGGCGCGAGCCGTACCGCGAGTGCAGCGCCTCGATCGACCCGTCGTGCACCACCCGGCCATGGTCGATCACCACCAGCCGCCGGCAGAGCCGCTCGATGTCGGCCAGGTCGTGGGTGGTCAGCACCAGGGTGGTGTCGCCGGCCGCGCCGAGTTCGGCCAGGAAGGCCCGGACCGCCTGCCGGCTCACCACGTCGAGCCCGATCGTCGGCTCGTCCAGGAAGAGCACCTCCGGGCCGTGCAGCAGCGCGGCGGTCAACTCGCCCCGCATCCGCTGCCCGAGCGAGAGCTGCCGCACCGGTACGTCCAGGAACCCGTCCAGGTCGAGTTCCGCCCGGCAGCGCCGCAGCCGCGCGGCGTGCGCGGCCGCCGGGACCCGGTAGACGTGCCGGAGCAGGTCGAAGGAGTCCCGCAGCGGCAGGTCCCACCAGAGCTGCGAGCGCTGCCCGAAGACCACCCCGATGCGCAGCGCCAGCCGGGTGCGCTGGGCCACCGGCAGCAGGCCGCAGACGCGTACCTGGCCGGACGAGGGGCTCAGCACCCCGGTCAGCATCTTGAGCGTGGTCGACTTGCCGGCGCCGTTCGGCCCGATGTAGCCGACCATCTCGCCGCGCCGGACCGTAAGGTCGATCCCGTCGACCGCGCCCACCACCCGCTTCGCCCGGCGGAACCGGCCGGCCCGGACCCGTACCACGAACTCCTTGCGCAGTTCGCGGGCCTCGATGACCGGAGTGTCCGGCGGGGTCGCGGTCACGAGCCGGTGCTCCGGTAGTGGCGTACCCCGAGCCGCCAGGCCGCGGCGGCGAGCGCGGCGGCCGGCAGCGCGACACCCGGCGCGGCCCACCCCACCCAGGCCGGCAGGCCGAGCGGGTCGGCCCGGCCGAGCAGCGCCAGTGCCGGGTAGTAGGCCACGAAACCGAACCCCATGCCGTACGCGAAGACCGCTCGAAACCAACCACTGTAGACGGTCATCGGGTACGTGGTGAAGTCGCGGCCGCCGTAGGTGAACGCCGAGCCCACCTCGCCGGAGTCGATCCACCAGAACGACAGCGACGCGGTGGCCACGAAGATCGCGCCGAAGAACACCACCCCGGCCAGCGGGGCCAGCACGGCCAGCGCCACCCGCCCCGGTGTCCACGCCAGGTCGGCGGCGGCCAGCGCGACCACCAGTACGCCCGCCCCGAAGACGGCCCGGGACGCCTTGCGCAGCGGCAGGTCCATCAGCAGCAGTTGGGGCAGCGCGCCGAGCGGGCGGACCAGCACCGCGTCCAGCAGCCCGGTCCGGACGTACTGGCGCAGCGCCTCCACGTTGCCGACCGCGAGATCGGCGGTGGCGAAGGCGGCCGACGAGAGGCCCACCATCACCATCGCCTCGGTCCGGTCGAAGCCGCCCAGTTGCCGGGTGACCCGGAACAGCACCAGCACGGTGAGCACGTCGAGCGCGGTGGCGCCGACGTTGCTGACCAGGTCGACCACGAACGAGGTGCGGTACGACGCCTGCGACCGGGCCTGCCCGCGCAGCAGCGCCAGATAGGCCGGCGCCCGGCGCAGCCGGTACGTCCACTCAGCCACCCTGCACCACCAGCCGGTGCTCGGCCCGGCGCTGGACCGTACGGCAGATCAGCAGAACCAGAGCGGCCCAGAGCACTTGTACGGCCACCATCCCGGCCTGGATCGCCGCACCGTCCCGCTCGACGAGTACGTCCAGCGGGGTCTGCAACAGGCTCGGGAACGGGGTGGCCAGCCAGAGCGGCACGGCGATCCAGTCCGGCAGGAACCGCAGCGGGAAGTAGAGCCCAGCCAGGACGCCGGAGCCGAGGGTCCAGAGGATCATCGCGCCCCGGGCGTCGTGCAGCCAGTACGCGGTCGCGTTCACCAGGAACCGGCAGCCGAAGCAGATCACCACCGCCAGCCCGACGGAGCACAGGAAGAGCGGCACCGTTTGCCACCGGGTCGGCAATGCCAGGTCGAAGAAGAGCAGCCCGGTGACGACCGGCGGGAGGAAGCGGGTCAGCAGGGCGTACCCGGCCCGGCCGAGGTCGGTGGCGAGGTAGCTGACCACCGGGTGCACCGGGCGGAGCAGGTCGCTGGCGACCTCGCCGGTGCGGATCCGGTCGGCCAGTTCGGTCCATCGCCAGAGCAGCACCACGGCGAGCAGGCCCTGTCCGGCCCAGACGAAGGTGGCCAACTGGGCCTGGCTGTAGCCGCCCGCGACGCCACCGGCGCCGGTGGCGACGGCAAGCAGGACGTAGCAACGCAGGAAGCCGAAGACGGTGTTGGTGAAGGCGCCGGCAAGAGTAGCTTGCCGGTATGTAGAGTACCGACGAAACCCTGATCCGGTTATCGCAGCAAATGTCCGGAACCATGGGATGATGTTTCGGCTGATGGGTGGTGCCACAGTGGCGGTGACCGAGCCCACGCCGTTACCCTCCTTCCGCGACCACGCTGCACCGAGCCGGGTGACTTTACCCGGAACGCCCGGCTGCCCAGCGAGATTTTTCGACGAGGTGACACCCCGTGAGTGAGCGACGCGAGCCGGCTTCCCCGGCCGCGTCGCGCGCGGTTCGGCGTACCGCTCCCGGCATCGGGTCCCGAGGCGGTCGAGACGGCGGCGTACGGCTCGGAGCGCCGCTATGAGCGGCCGATACTCCGGCCGCTGGGGAGAGGCCGCCGAACCGTCCTGGGTGGTCGAACCGACGGCGGAGTGGGAGCCGCAGTTTCCCGGCCAGCGCTATCCCGGAGACATCGGCCACCAGCGGCGACGCCGGCCAGCCGGCCGGGCACCGGTGCCGACCGGCCGGGCCAAGGTACCGCCGCCGGGTAGCCGCCCCGGCGAGCCGGAGCCGTTCGGCCGTCCCGAGCCGGTCTCCAACGGCCGCCCCGACGCGCCGCCGAACGGCCGCCCAGAGGCGCTGCCGGGCAGCCGTCGCGAGGCGCTGCCGAGCGGGCGTACCGGGCAACCGGCCGGCGCCCATCCGTCGGCCCGGGCGGACGGGCCGCCACGCGAGACGCGTACCGGACGGCTCGACCGCTGGGACAGCCGATCCCCCGGCTGGAACCCGCCGCCCGGCTCCGGGGACGACGGCCCGGATTCCTGGGACCAACCGTCGAACGGACGCGGCCGGCCTCCGGTCGAGCACCGCACCGGCGGTTCGGTGCCGGTCGGCCGGGGTGACCGGCGGCCGCCCGGTGCCGGCGAGTCCGGGCCGCGCGGAGGTCGCGGCGAGAGCGGGTTTGCCGGTGGCCGGGCCGCGTCGCAGCACGATCCGCACCGCTCCGGCGACGACCGGCCGGGGCGCTCCGCCGGTGCACCGGAGCGGCGCGGACGGTGGCTCACCGGGCCGGCGTCCGAGGAGACCCAGCCGCTGCCGGACCGGCGCCCGACGCCCTCCGACGGCCGGCCCGGACCTCGGGACGGCCGGGGCCGGGTCGGGCCGGGTGGACGTCCGGTGATGCCGGCGGCGTTCGACGGCTCCCCCGGCCCTGAGCGGGGCGTTCCAGGACAGGATCGAACCGACGGTTGGGCGGCCCGATCCGGCGGCCAGCCGCATCCGGGGAGCCGCGAGGTACCCCCGGGCCGCACCCCGCCCCGGGCCCGGCCTGACCGCCCCGGCTCCGAGCCTCCGGTCCGGCGCCCCGCCGCAGGACCGTCCGGTGCACCCAGTTGGCCAGCCCAGCGCGGCCCGGGCCAGGAGCCGCGCGAGGGGCGGCGCTTCCCCGATCTGGGTTCCGGCCGTCCGCCGGTACGCGACCCGCGCGGCACCGATCCGGCCGCCCGGCCGGGCCCCGTGCCCCGGGGCGACCGGGTCGGGCCGACTCCGCCCGGCGTCGACCGGCCCGCCGCCGAGCTGGCACCGGGATACGGGCGACCGGACCGGACGCCGGCCTCGGGTGCCGAGCGGGTCCCACCGCGCACCGGCCGGCCGGACGACGCGCCGGTCCGCCCGGACCGGGTCGCCGAGTACCCCGTCGTCGCCGCCGGACCGGCGAGCCCGACCGACCGGGTCGGCCCGACCGCACCACCCAGGACCGGAGAGCCACCCAGGACCGGAGAACCACCCAGGACCGGAGAGCCGCCCAGGACCGGAGAACCGGCCCGGGCCGCCGAACAGCCTCGTCCGGTCGAGCCCGCCCGGCGGATCGAGCCGGCTCACCCGGTCGAGCCGGTACGCCGGGTCGAGCAGTCCCGGCCGATCGAGCCCCGCCCGGTCGACGCCGGCCGCCCGGTGGAACCACCCCGTCCCGTCGAACCACCGCGCCCCGTCGAGTCGACCCGGCCGGTGACGCCAACGCGCCCGGTCGAGGCGGCCCGGCACGTCGAGCCACCCCGTCCCGTCGAGGCGTCCCGCCCGGTCGAACCACCCCGCCCGGTCGAGCCGCAGCGCCCCGTCGAGCCACCCCGTCCGGTGGAGCCGGCCCGGGCCACCGAGGCACCCCGCCCGGTCGAGCCGCCCCGACCCGTGGAGCCAGCCCGGCCGGCCGAGCCGACCCGGGCCGCCGAGGCGGCCGGTACGGTCGAACCGACTCGGAGCGCCGAACCGGCCCGGCAGGTCGAGGCGGGGCCGTGGCTCACGCCGCCTCCGGCCGAGCCGGCGACTCCGGCGGAGCCGCCGCGCGATCGGGCGGCGGGCTGGCTGACTCCGGCCACACCCTCGGATCCGGCTTCCCGGCCGCCCCGGCCACCGTCCGCCGACGAGACCGGCCAGCGCCCGCCGGTCACGCCACCCCCGGCCACGGGCCTGCGGCTGGAGTTCCTGCCCGCGCCGACGCCCGCCGGCACCCCGTCCCCGACCACGCCCGTCGAGTCGACGCCGCCCGCCAGCCCGCCCCCGGGGCCAGCGGTCGGGACGGACGCCGACGGGCCGGTCGAACCAGCCGCCGCCACCCCGGTGGCGGGTACTGTCATCGAACCCGCCTCGCCCGTCCCCTCGTCCGGTCCTCCGATCGAACCGGCCGACGCCGGGCCCGTGCCGGAGTCCGGACGGGCCACCGATCCGAGTGAGACTTCCGTACCCTCCATGCCAAAAACCGGACCTGTCGCGGACCACACCACAGTCGGACCGCTCACCGATGCCGCCCCGGCGGCCCCCTCCCCCACCGAGCCGGGCACCGACGTGGCCTTGGCCGCCGACGACGGTGCCGGCACAGCGGACCAGCCGCGTGACGGCGACCCGGAGCTGACGGTCGACGCCGGGGCACCGGCGGACGATTCGGCACCCGACGGCGCACCGGCCCCGGACACCCCGGCGGAGACCGCACCGCCGGTCCCGACGGTCGCCGCCGGCCCGCCGGATCTGGCACCCAGCTCCGGACCGCCGGCTGCGGCACCCACCTCCGGACCCCCACTGGCCACCTCGCCGCCGGGCTCGCCGGTCGTCGAGGCCAGCCCCGACACCGTGCTGCCGACCGGGCCGGCCGCCGGGGCGGCGACCGCCCTGAGCGCGCCCACCATGCTCACCCCGATCATCCGACCGGGCGGAAAACGAGGGCCGGCCGAGCCGGAACCCACCGACGTCACGCCGGAGCCCGCGGCCACCGACCCGGAACAGGTGCTGGCGTCGTACGAGTGGCGGTTCCACCACGAGACCCTGCGGGAACTGGTCGAGGATCCGGAGTCGCTGCGGGCGATCCGGGACCGGTTGACGGAGAAGCTCGAACCGGCGAAGGACAACGGCACCCGGGCCCGGCTGCTGAGCCTGCGGGCGGTGGTCTCCCGCATCCTCGGCGACCTCGGCAAGGCGCTCTCCGACGGCAAGCTGGCGCTGGCCCACGCCGAGGCAACCGGCCAGTTGCGACGGATCGCTATCGCCCAGGCCCGGCTGGCGCACGTCCTCCAGTGGCGGGGGGACTTCGCCGAGGCGGACCGGCTCTTCGAGGAGGCGAACTCCTCCGAGCTGCCGGACCGGCTGCGGGCCACCATGCACGAGCACGCCGGACGGTCCTGCTACGACCAGGGCCGCTACATGGAAGCCTGCAACCACTTCGAGAAGGCGCTGGAGCTGCGCAAGGTCGAGGACCCGGACCTGATCGCCCGGACCGAACTCGCGCTCGACGCCGTCTTCAACAAGGTCGCGCAGAACGGCTGGGGCCCGTACCCGCGGGACCGGGACGAGATCCTCCAGGTGCACCGGCCACCGGTGCCGAAGTTCAGCGAGAAGGTGCAGCGCTGGGGGTACGCCGACCCCGACGGCCAGCTCGCGATCGCGCCGAGCTACGCCGACGTGCAGCCGTTCCGGGACGGGGTGGCCTGGGTACGCCGGCCCGAGACCCGCACCTGGGAGCTGATCGACGAAACCGGCGAACTGCTGATCGAGGCGTCGACCGGATATCTCGGCGTCGGATCCTTCTCCGACGGGCTGGCCTGGGTGTCCCGGGACGGCACCGGCGGCTGGATCGCGATCGACAAGTCCAACAAGGTGGTCATCCCGGCCGGCTTCGAGGACGTACGCCCGTTCCGGCGCGGTGTCGCCGCCGTCCGGCGGGGCGGCTGGGGCGCGGTCGACCGGAACGGCAAGGTGGTGCTGCCGACCCGCTACACCGGCTTCACCACCGCGCTCACCGACGGCCGGTACGTCGACGGGTTCACCGACGAGGGGCTGGCGATCGTCGACGCGGGCGGGCGCAAGGGTGTGGTGGACCGGTCCGGGCAGGTACTGGTCGCACCGGCCCACCCGGCGCTGGTGATCCACCCGGTCGCGTTCCTGATCGGCAACGGCACCGGGCAGTGGGGTGCGCTGGACCGCCGGGGCGAGCCGCTGATCGACGCGGTGCACCCCAGCCGGAACGACGTGATGGAGGAGATCGACCGGCTGCTCGCCGACACCAAGCCCGTGCTGTGATCTGTGCACCTCGCCCGGTCGCCCAACCTGATCCACTCCGGGTACGAGGACTAGGGTCAGAGGTATGGAATTCCGACACCTTGGCCGCTCGGGCCTGCTGATCAGCGAGATCTCGTACGGAAACTGGATCACCCACGGCTCCCAGATCGAGGAGGAGGCCGCACTCTCCTGCGTACGCGCGGCTCTGGACGTCGGCATCACCACCTTCGACACCGCTGACGTGTACGCCGGCACCAAGGCGGAGGCGGTGCTGGGCCGGGCCCTGAAGGGCGAGCGCCGGGAGGGTCTGGAGATCCTCACCAAGGTCTACTGGCCGACCGGCCCGGGCCGGAACGACCGGGGCCTGTCCCGCAAGCACATCATGGAGTCGATCAACGGCTCGCTGCGCCGCCTCCAGACCGACTACGTCGACCTCTACCAGGCGCACCGGTACGACTACTCCACGCCGCTGGAGGAGACGATGGAGGCGTTCGCCGACGTCGTGCACTCCGGCAAGGCGCACTACATCGGCGTCTCGGAGTGGAAGGCGTCCGAGATCCGGGCCGCGCACGAGCTGGCCCGGGAGCTGAAGATCCAGCTCGTCTCGAACCAGCCGCAGTACTCGATGCTGTGGCGGGTCATCGAGGGCGAGGTCGTGCCGACCAGCCAGGAGCTCGGCGTCAGCCAGATCGTCTTCTCGCCGATCGCCCAGGGTGTGCTGACCGGCAAGTACCTGCCCGGCCAGGAGCCGCCGGCCGGTTCCCGGGCCACCGACACCTCCGGCGGGGCGGGCTTCATCGCCCGGTTCATGTCCGACGAGGTGCTGACCCGGGTGCAGCGGCTCAAGCCGCTCGCCGAGCAGGCCGGCCTCAGCATGGCCCAGCTCGCGGTCGCCTGGGTGCTGCAGAACCCGAACGTCTCCTCGGCGATCATCGGCGCCTCCCGCCCCGAGCAGGTACAGGACAACGTCAAGGCGGCCGGGGTGAAGCTCGACGCCGAGCTGCTCAAGGCGATCGACGAGATCGTCGAGCCGATCACCGAGCGGGACCCGGCCAAGACGCAGAGCCCGGCCCAGCGGCCGTGACCGTGCGGCGGTCCTGACCCCGGCAGGTGTGCCGAAGGCCCCGCCCGACACGCGCCGACCTGGCGTGCGCCGGGCGGGGCCTTCCGGGTCCGGTCCGGGTCAGCCCTGCCAGAAGCGGATCAGGCGCAGGCCCTCGGCGTAGAGGTAGTCGGGCAGGCCGATCAGGTCGCCGACCGCGAAGACCCCGCCGAAGAACCAGCCGCCGACCCGCGGGTTCCAGAGCAGGGCGAAGAGCAGGATGAAGCCGTACGGGGCCATCAGGTCGTAGCCGCGCCGCCACTGCGGGTTCAACCACGGCTGGAGGACGTTGCCGCCGTCCAGACCCGGCACCGGCAGCAGGTTGAGGATGCTCGCGGTGAGCTGGAGGAAGGCGAGCAGCGCGACCCCGGACCAGAACTCCGGCGCGGCGTTGACGTCCACCCCGATCGCGAACGGTACGACCAGCAGCAGCGCGAACAGCACGTTGGTGGCCGGACCGGCCAGGCTGACCAGCGAGTGCCGGAGCCGGCCGGGGATCTCGTGCCGGTCCACCCAGACGGCCCCGCCCGGCAGGCCGATGCCGCCGAGCAGCACCACCACCACGGGCAGGATGATCGACAGCAGCGGGTGGCTGTATTTCAGCGGGTTCAGGGTCAGGTAGCCGCGGTGCGCCACTCCCCGGTCACCGGCCCGGTACGCCACCACGGCGTGCGCGTACTCGTGCAGGCAGAGCGAGACCAGCCAGCCCGAGACGACGAAGAGGAAGACGTCGAGCCGGACGTTGCCGAACCCGTTCCACGCCATCGCGCCGCTGGTCACGAAGAGCGCGACCAGGGCCAGGAAGATCGGGCTGGGCCGGAACGCCTCCGGGGGCACGCCGAGGACCAGCCGGTCCCGGCCGCGTTGGTCGAAGTTCATCCCGGTCACTCGGCCGCGGGCAGCAGGCTCATCCGGTACTCCACCCGGTCGTCCTCGACCAGCAGCACCGAGGCGACACCTGCGGCGGCGAGCTCACGCCAGGTCTGGCCGATCCAGGACTCGGCGTCGGCCTGGCTGCTGAACGCCTCGGCCGGTCCGTTCACCGGATCGCCGTCCGCGCCCTCGTACCGCCAGCTCCACGGCATGTCGCGTCTCCCCTCGCCGATCTTCCGCGCCGACAAACCCCCGCCAGCCTAGTCGGCCGGCCGGTGTCAGCCAGCCAGAGCGGTCCGGAGCGGTTCCGCACCGGCGTACCTCACCGCGAGCTGTCCAGCCAAGCGCTCTAAGGTACGGGCATGTCCGTAGACGGGTGGAGCAGGCTCCTGGTGCTGGGCGGGATCCGCTCCGGCAAGTCCGAGTTCGCCGAGTCGCTGCTTAGGGACGTACCGGTCGTCCGTTATGTCGCGACCGCCGTGACCGACCCGGACGACCCGGACTGGACGGCCCGGATCGACGCCCACCGGATCCGCCGGCCGGCGGGCTGGACGACGGAGGAGGCCAACGCCGACCCGTCCCGGCTGGCCGCACTGATCGCCGGCGCCGGTCCGAACGACACGCTGCTCGTCGACGACCTCGGCGGCTGGGTGACCGTGCTGCTCGACCCGGCGCACCAGCCCGCCGACGACGTCGCCACCATCGGCGAGCTCGGTGCCGCGATCCGGGACTGCCCGGCCCGGCTGGTGCTGGTCAGCCCCGAGGTGGGGCTGTCGACGGTGCCGGTCACCCCGCTCGGCCGGGCCTTCGCCGACGCGCTCGGCACCACCAACCAGGCGGTCGCGGACGCCTGCGACGCGGTGGTGCTGGTGATCGCCGGACAACCGGCCTGGCTGAAGGCCGGCGCGGTCCAGTCGCCGGCGGTCCCAGCCGGCGCCGGCCAGCCTGGCGTACCGGCACAGGTCGACCGGGCCGGCGCCGACCGGGCCGCCCCGGCCACCTCGGCCTGGACCGAGGTGCTGGGCGCGGTGCCGCAGGTACTCCGGCCGACCGTGATCCCGGCACCGGCGGCCGAACCCGCGCCGTCGACGGCGACCGGGACCGGGACGGGCTGGACGGCGCCGACCATGGCACTGCCGATGGTCGCCACCGGTCTGGTCATCCAGCCCGGGATGGACCTGCCGATGCCGGACGAGTACGCCGGCCCCGCCGCCGTCGACCGGCTCGGCACGCTCGACCTCCCCGGCAGCGGCCTCGGCCAGCTGGATCGGGTGGTCTCGTTCGCCGCCGCCACCCAGGGGACGGCGACCCCGGAGCCCTGGCGCTCGGTCCGGGTACTGCTGCTGCACGGCGACCACTCCGGTGGCGCCGCCGCCGGTGCGGTACCCGGCGAGTCCACCCGCCGCGCCGAGCAGGCCCGGCAGGGCACCGGGCCGATCGCCCGGCTTGCCGCCGAGGCCGGCGCCACCCTCCAGGTGGTCGAGGCACCGCTGTCCCGGCCGATCGAGGAGGGCCCGGCGCTGACCGCCGACGAGGTCGAGGCGGCCCTGCGCTACGGCTGGCGGCTCGCCGAGGAGGCGGTGGACGCGGGGGTGGACCTGCTGGTCCTCGCCGCCTGCGGTGCCGGTACCGAGGCCGCCGCGGCAGCCGTACTGGCCGCCACCGCCGGCGCCGAACCCGCGGCGGTACTCGGCCGGGTGGTGACGCTCGGCGGGCGGGTGGACGACGAGGCGTGGATGCAGCGCTGCGCGGCGGTCCGGGACGCGATGCACCGCACCCGGCGCAGCCCCCGGGACGCCAAGGACGTACTCGCCGAACTCGGTGGCGGCGACCTGGCGATCGCCACCGGCGTCCTGCTCGGCGCGACGGCCCGGCGTACCCCGGTGCTGCTGGACGGGCCGGTCGGGGTGGCGGCGGGCCTGGTCAGCCGGGACCTCGCCGGCCAGGCCCGGCACTGGTGCCTGCTGCCGGACCACGGCGACCACCCGGCGGTGAAGCTCGGCGCCGATGTGCTCGACCTGAGCCCGTTGCTGGACCTGCGACTCGGCCTCGGCGAGGGTGGCGCCGCGCTGGCCGCGCTGCCGCTGCTACGCGCCGCGCTGACCCTCGCCGGCGCCCTGCCGGTGCATCCGAGCCTGGCGAGCGGCGAGCCGGCCGATCCGGCAGGCACCGACCGGTCCGATCCGGCGCGCGACGGCTCGCTCCCGCCGGTGCCGGACCCGGCCGAACCCTGGACCCCGGAACCGGCGGCCGACCGCCCCGGACCGGGCGACGACTCGCTCCCGCCGACGCCCGACCCGGCCGAACCGTGGGCCCCGGGCCCGCCGGCCGACCGTCCCGGGCGGGCCGACGACAACCCGGACGACGACCAGGAGTTCATCGAGCCGCCGCCGGCCGGCCCCGGTCCGACCGCGGTGCCGGAGGACACCACCGGGCAGCCGGCGACGGACGCGCCACCGCCGGAACAGGAATCGACCGACGCACCGCTGCCGGGGCAGCCGGCCACCGGAACCGGGGCGGCCGACGACCGGGACGGTGGGCGCCGGGACGGCGCCACCGTGCCACCGGGTGTCTGAGGGCCGGTTCGCGGCCGGCGGCCGGCTGGCGCTGACCACCTTCACCGTCGCGCCGCTGCGGGCCGGTCGGGTCGACCGCGCCACCGCCGGTACGGCGATGACCCTGGCCCCGCCGGTCGGCGCGCTGCTCGGGGTACTCCTCGCCGGGGTGCTCGGCGGGCTGGGCGCGCTCGCCCCGCCGCTGGTCGCCGGTGTGGTGACCGTGGCGGTGGCGGCGCTGCTGACCCGAGGGCTGCACCTGGACGGGCTGGCCGACACCGTGGACGCGCTCGGCTCGTACCGCTCCGGGGAAGCCGCACTGCGGATCATGCGGCAGCCGGACGTCGGCCCGTTCGGGGTGACCGCGCTGCTGCTCGTACTCCTGCTCCAGGCCGCCTCGTTCGCGGCGCTGGCGGCCCGGCCGTGGACCGCGCTGCTCGCGGCGCTGGCCGCCGGTGCCGCGACCGGCCGGCTGGCGGTGAGCTGGGCCTGCCGGCGTGGTGTCCCGGCGGCCCGCCCGGACGGGCTCGGCGCGCTGGTCGCCGGCACCGTCGGCCCGGCCGCGCTGGTCGGGCTCTCGGCCGGGGTGGCGCTGCTCGCCGTGCCGGCGGTGCCGGACCGCCCCTGGCAGGGCCCGCTCGCGGTCGCCGGGGCGCTGGCCGGCACGCTGCTGCTGGTCCGGCACGTGGTACGCCGGCTCGGCGGCATCACCGGCGACGTGCTCGGCGCGGGCGTCGAACTCGGCAGCACGCTGTTCTACCTCGGTGTCGTGCTGACCGGCTGACCGGGCAGGCGTTCGCGGGTAGCGTTCGCGAAAAGGACACCAGCACGAGTACCAGGCCAACAGGCGGTCGAGCGGGGGACGTAATGCTCATCACGGACGATTTCCTGCCCGTGCCGGTCCCGGAGTCGTTGACCGCCACCTACCTGGTGCCCACCACCGGCCAGGTCGACCCGGCCCCGGCCGAGGCGGTGGCGGCGCTCGGCGGCCGGCTCTCCGGGCCGGTGCACGACCTCGCCCGGCAGATGCTGGACAGCCCGCTCATGACGGTCGACACCCGGCCGATCGCCGAGTTCCCGCACCTGCCGCCGGACCTGCTCACCGCGTTCGGGGCCACCGACACCCAGCTCGCCCGGCTGGACGCCGCCACCGACCTGGTGGTGGTGCAGGCCAGCTACCGGCCCGGCTGGCCACCCGCGCACGAGTGGGCCGCCCGTACGGTTGCCTGCGCCATCGCCGACTCCCTCGGCACCGACGTGGTCGACGTCTTCGCGTTGCAGTTCCTCGACCCAGCCACCGCACTGCGCTCGCTGCCGGACGCCGAGGGCCGGGTGCGCCTGATCGACTGGGTCCTGGTGCCGTACTCGTCGGACGACGGCGGGCTCTGGTTCACCACCAAGGGACTACGCCGGTTCGGCCTCCTGGAGTTGCAGGCGCAGGGGGTGCCGACGCACCTGACCCGGGCCTGGGGGGCGGTGATGACCGGGGTGGCCCGGCGACTGCTCCGGGCCTGGACCGACGGGCTCACCGACAGCGAGGTGCCGGCCTTCGTCCAGTTGCCGGTGGTCACCTCGGTCACCGGGCACGACATCGCGGTGGCGTACGGCAACCCGCAGCAGCACGACACCACCGGCCCGGCGGCGCTGCGGCTGGAACTCGACCCGGCCACCGACCCGGACGCCGACTCGTTCCTGACCCTGCTGCCCCCGTCCGGCCATCCCGGCCCGGCCGGGCGGTACTTCGCGGCGGTCTGCGCCGCCCTGTTCGGTGCCGCCGCCCAGTCCGACGTCCGGTACGCCCGGCCGGACGACGCGATGGCCCGGGCGATCGCCACCGCCCGGGACGGGCTGCCCGGCATCCGGGAGCGGTTCCTCGCCGGCACCCTGCCGGACGGGGTGCAGTTGCTGGTCAAGTACGCCCTGCCGAATGACGAGGGGCCGGAGTTCGTCTGGGCCGGGGTCACCTCGTGGGCGACCCCGGAACGGATCGTCGGGGCCAGCGCCAGCGACGCCACGGCCGATCCGGCGGTCCGGGTCGGCCAGCCCGTCGTGGTGGACGCCGTCGACGTGGTCGACTGGGCCCTGCTGGACGGCAGCGGGGTGATCGAGGGCGGCTGGACCCAGGCCGTGCTGGACGCCGGCGACCGGTCCCAACGCTGACCCCCGGTCACCCGTCCCCCGCCCCTTTCTCCGGACCGGGGAATCCCGGCGGGGTCTGCACCCCGCTGAGACTCCCCGATCGTCGACAGGCCGGGGGGCTACTTCACGGAGGGTTGGACGAAGGGAGGGCGGACGACCCGCATCGCCGCGCGGCGGCCCCGGACGTCGACCTCGACCTCGTCGTCCTGGCCCAGCCCGGCGGCGCTGTCCAGCAGGGCGAGGGCGATGCCCGCCTTCCGGGTCGGCGAGAAGGTGCCGCTGGTGACCGTGCCGACGGCCGTACCGCCGGCGGAGAGCACCGTCATGCCCGGCCGGGGGATACCCCGGTCCAGCGCCAGCAGTCCCCACAGGGTGCGGCGCGGCCCGGCCGCCTTCTCGGCGAGCAGCGCGTCCCGCCCCCAGAACGCCGGCTTGTCCCAGCCGACCGCCCAGCCCGCCCGGGCCTGCACCGGAGTGATCTCCGGGGAGAGGTCCTGGCCGTGCAGCGGGTAGCCCATCTCGGTCCGCAGGGTGTCCCGGGCGCCGAGCCCGCAGGCGCGGATCCCGTACGGCTCGCCGGCCGCCAGCAGTGCGTCCCAGACCGTGGTCGCCGCCCCGGCCGGCACCACCAGCTCGTACCCGTGCTCGCCGGTGTAACCGGTCCGGCAGACCACCAGCGACACCAGGTCGCCGTCCGGGGTGGCCGCCCCGGCGGTGGAGAAGCCGAGTTCGGCGGTGGAGAAGCTCATGTAGCCGTGTCCGGTCGGCAGTCCGAGGGTGCCGAGCAGCTCGGCCGAGCGCGGCCCCTGCACCGCCAGCACGGCGTACGCCTCGTGCTCGTTGGTCACGGTGATCCCGGCCGGGGCGGCGGCGCGGAGCCGGCGTACCACCTCGGCGGTGTTGGCGGCGTTCGGGATCAGGAAGACGTGCTCGGGACCGTGCAGATAGGCGATGATGTCGTCCACCACGCCGCCGGTCGCCTCGTCGCAGCAGAGCGTGTACTGCGCCCGTCCCGGCCCGATCCGGCCCAGGTCGTTGCTGAGGCAGGCGTTGACGAAGTCGGCCGCCCCCGGGCCGGTGATCCGGGCCTTGCCCAGGTGGGAGACGTCGAACACACCCACCCCGGTACGCACCGCGGTGTGCTCCCGGAGGACTCCGCCGCCGGCGTACTCCAGCGGCATGGACCAGCCGCCGAAGGCGGCGAACTTGGCGCCGAGCGCGGCGTGCCGCTCGTGCAGCGGCGACTGGCGGAGTGCGTCGGCGGGAGGTTCCGGGGTCTCGCCGGTCACCTGCGTCGGGTCGGTCATGGGTCGCAACCTACCTGCGATCCGGCTGATGGTTAGCATCGGCGGGACCCGTCCGGCGGACCGTCGGCGGGACAGCCCATTCATCCGGCGGGTAGGTTGCGCCGGAGACCACAACGCCCGGCCGCAACCAGGCGGCCGGCCACGCCCGTCCGGAGCCGCGCAGTGACATCGCCCAGCACCAGCCTCAGCCTGGTCGACACCGACCCCGCCGAACTCGCCGTCGACGCCATCGTCATCGGGTTGCACAGCCAGACGGTGGACGAACCGGGTCCCGCCGCGGGCTTCGCCGGGACCCTGCTCCTCGCGACCGGAGCGGAGAGCATCGCCGCGGCGTTCGACGGCCGGCTGACGGAGACCCTGGCGCTGCTGGGCGCCACCGGCAGCCCGGGTGAGGTGATCAAACTGGCCACCCTGGGCACCGTCACGGCGCCGCTGGTCGCCGCCGTCGGGCTGGGCCCCGAGCCGACCGGGGCGGCCCCGGCACCGGAGATCCTGCGCCGGGCGGCCGCTTCGGCGGTCCGGGCGCTGGCCGGCGCCGAGCGGGTCGCGCTGACCTTTCCGGTACCCGACGACGAGGACGGCCCGGCCGCGCTGCGCGCCACCGCCGAGGGTGCGCTGCTCGGCGCGTACCGGTTCGCCGGCTACAAGACCCGGCCGCAGCCGACCCGCCGCCCGCCGGTGGCCGCGATCGCGGTGCACGTGCCGGACGCCGGTGACGACCGGGCCCGGGCGGAGATCACCCGGGCCGGTGTGGTGGCCCGGGCGGTGACCCGGACCCGGGACTGGGTGAACACGGCGCCGAACGAGCTGCGCCCGCCGTCCTTCGCCGACTCGGTGGCCGCGGCCGCCCGGGAGGCGGGGCTCGGCGTGGAGGTCCTCGACGAGCAGGCGCTGGCCGCCGGCGGCTACGGCGGCATCCTGGCCGTCGGGCTGGGCTCGGCGGCGCCGCCCCGGCTGGTGAAGCTCAGCTACGACCCGGCCGGTGGTGCCGGCGGGTCGGCGAAGCGGCTGGCGCTGGTCGGCAAGGGCATCACCTTCGACACCGGCGGCGTCTCGATCAAGCCGGCCCAGGGCATGTGGGAGATGAAGTCCGACATGGCCGGGGCGGCGGCGGTCGCCGCCACCATGCTGGCGATCGCCGAGCTGAAGCCGGCGGTCGCGGTGACCGCCTACCTGCCGATGGCCGAGAACATGCCGTCGGCCACCGCGTACCGGCCGGGCGACGTGGTGACGATGTACAACGGCAAGCGGGTCGAGGTGCTGAACACCGACGCCGAGGGCCGGATGGTGCTCGGCGACGCGATGGCCCGGGCCTGCGAGGACGGCTGCGACTACCTGGTCGAGACCTCCACGCTGACCGGCGGCCAGGTGGTGGCGCTCGGCAAGCGGGTGGCCGGGGTGATGGGCAGCACCGAGCTCTGCCAGCGGGTCCAGCAGGCCGGTGACGCGGCCGGCGAGCCGACCTGGCCGATGCCGCTGCCGGACGACGTCCGGAAGGGAATGGACTCCGAGGTCGCGGACATCTCCCAGGTCAACGCGACGATGGACCGGGCCGGCCACATGCTCCAGGGCGGGGTCTTCCTGCGCGAGTTCGTCGCCGACGAGGTGCCGTGGGCGCACATCGACATCGCCGGGCCGAGCTACCACTCGGGCGAGCCGACCGGCCACTGGACCAAGGGTGGCACCGGGGTGCCGGTGCGTACCCTGCTGGAGCTGGTCGACGACATCGCCGCCAACGACTGACCCGGGCTGACCCCGGCCCCGCTGCACGGGGCCGGGGTCAGCCGGTCAGCCGGTGGTCCGTTTGCGGCGCTCGTTGAAGTCGCGCATCCGCTGCGGATAGCCGACCAGCCGGACGTCGTAGATCGGGATCGCCAGCTTGTGCGCGAACCGCCGGGCGCCGTCCGGGCCGTCGATCCGGCGTCGGGTCCATTCGCCGTCGTGGGCGATCAACATGACGGTGGTCTCGGTCACGGTCGTCCGGGGCTCGATGAACGCCTCGACACCGCGCCTCGACCGGACAAACTGTTCAAGGTGGTCAAGATCCGCACGGCTGGCGGGACGATCACCCGCCGCGACAACCGCCTTCTTCCGTCGGCGAAACCAGGCCAACCCGACCCTCTCCTCCCCGGCACGCCGCCCCGCGGCGAAAGTGGCGACTTCCGGCAAGCGTACGTCCCGACGACGTGTCCTTGGGCACCTCGGTACGCGGCCCGCTTCCACTAGTGACAAGATGACCGAGGTGGGCGCTCCCCGGTCCCAACTGGCAGTCCGGAGAAAGTCCACGCCCCGCCGGCCGGAAAACCCCGACCGGGGGTGGCGGTATGCCCGGTTGACCGGCATCACCCTCGTAGCAGCGACGCGACCTGGGAGTTAACTGTGAGCGAGCCGAACGGCGGAACGTTCGATGTCGTCATCCTCGGGGGTGGCAGCGGCGGGTACGCGGCGGCGCTGCGCGCCGCCCAACTGGACCTCTCGGTCGCGATGATCGAGAAGGGCAAGGTCGGCGGCACCTGCCTGCACAACGGCTGCATCCCCACGAAGGCGCTGCTGCACGCGGCCGAGATCGCCGACCAGACCCGCGAGTCCGAGCAGTTCGGCGTCAAGGCCGAGCTGGTCGGCATCGACATGCCCGGCGTCAACGCCTACAAGGACGGCGTGATCTCGCGGCTCTACAAGGGCCTGCAAGGGCTGATCAAGGGTGCCAAGATCACCCTGGTCGAGGGCGAGGGCAAGCTGGTCTCTGCCGACACCGTCGAGGCGAACGGGGCCCGCTACACCGGCCGCAACATCATCCTGGCCACCGGCTCGTACGCCCGGACCCTGCCCGGTCTGGAGATCGACGGCGAGCGGGTGATCACCAGCGACCACGCGCTGACCCTGGATCGGGTGCCGACCTCGGCGATCGTGCTCGGCGGCGGCGTCATCGGCGTCGAGTTCGCCAGCGTCTGGAAGTCATTCGGGGTCGACGTCACCATCATCGAGGCGCTGCCCCGGCTGGTGGCGGCCGAGGACGAGGAGTCATCCAAGGCGCTGGAGCGGGCTTTCCGCAAGCGCGGCATCGGGTTCAAGACCGGCAAGCGGTTCGAGAAGGTGGAGCACACCGAGAAGGGCGTCAAGGTCACCATCGAAGGCGGCGAGACCGTCGAGGCCGAACTGCTGCTGGTCGCGGTCGGCCGGGGCCCGAACACCGCCAACCTCGGTTACGAGGAGCAGGGCGTCAAGCTCGACCGGGGCTTCGTGCTGACCGACGAGCGGCTGCGCACCGGCGTGCCGAACGTCTACGCGGTCGGCGACATCGTGCCCGGCCTCCAGCTCGCGCACCGCGGCTTCCAGCAGGGCATCTTCGTGGCCGAGGAGATCGCCGGCCGCAACCCCGCCGTGATCGACGAGAACGGCATCCCCCGGGTCACCTACTCCGACCCGGAGCTGGCCTCCGTCGGGCTCACCGAGGCCCGGGCCAAGGAGCAGTACGGTGCCGACAAGGTGAAGACCTACAACTACAACCTCGGTGGCAACGGCAAGAGCCAGATCCTCAAGACCGCCGGCTTCGTCAAGCTGGTCCGGGTCGACGACGGACCCGTGGTCGGCCTGCACCTCGTCGGTGCCCGGGTCGGCGAGCTGATCGGCGAGGCGCAGCTCATCTTCAACTGGGAGGCGTACCCGGCCGAGGTGGCGCAGCTCATCCACGCCCACCCCACCCAGAGCGAGGCGCTCGGCGAGGCCCACCTGGCCCTGGCCGGCAAGCCGCTGCACGCACACGCCTGACCACAGAATCTCCGCGCCGCCCGGCGACCAACCGGGCCAGGATCGCACAGGCCACGAAGGAGTCTTGAAAGATGCCGGTATCGGTCACCATGCCCCGGCTGGGCGAGAGCGTCACTGAGGGCACCGTCACCCGGTGGCTGAAGCAGGAGGGCGACCGGGTCGAGGTCGACGAGCCCCTGCTCGAGGTTTCCACCGACAAGGTCGACACCGAGATCCCCTCCCCGGCGGCCGGCGTGCTGGCCCGGATCGTGGTGAGCGAGGACGAGACCGCCGAGGTCGGCAGCGAGCTGGCGGTGATCGACGGCGACGGCGAGGCGGGCGGCGAGGCCCGGCCGGCCCAGCCGGAGCCGGCCGAGGCCGAGCCGGCCCCGGCCGCCCCGTCGGCCGAGGCGGCGGAGCCGGCCGGCCAGCAGGAGCAGGCCGAGCCGGAGACGGTACCGGCGCAGACCGCACCGGCCGGCGACTCGGGCACCGTCCTCAAGATGCCGGCGCTGGGCGAGAGCGTCACCGAGGGCACCGTGACCCGCTGGCTGAAGGAGGTCGGCGACACCGTCGAGGCCGACGAGCCGCTGGTCGAGGTCTCCACCGACAAGGTGGACACCGAGATCCCCTCCCCGGTCGCCGGCACCCTGCTGGAGATCCGGGTCAGCCAGGACGAGACCGCGCCGGTCGGCGCCGACCTGGCGGTGATCGGTGCCGCCGGAGGCGCCGCCCCGGCCGCCGAGCCGGCGAAGCCCGCCCCGGAGGCCGCGAAGCCGGCTCCCGAGCCCGCCAAGCCGGCGGCGGAGCCGGCCCGGCCGTCGGCACCGGCGGCCGGTGCGTCGTACCAGACCCCGGCGCCGGAGACCGAGCGTTCCGAGCAGCCGGTCCAGACCGAGCAGGCGGCCCAGCCGGCGCCGGCCCGTACCCCGGCCCCGGCACCCGCACCGTCCGGCGAGAACGGTGCCGGGTACGTCACGCCGCTGGTCCGCAAGCTCGCCAGCGACCAGGGCGTCGACCTCTCCACGGTCAGCGGTACCGGGGTCGGTGGCCGGATCCGCAAGCAGGACGTACTCGATGCGGCCGAGCGGGCCCGTGCGGCCGCGCAGGCCCCGGCCGCCCAGCCGGCCGCGCAGGCCGCCGCTCCGGCCGCACCGGCGCCGAAGGCGGCACCGAGCCCGCTGCGGGGCAGCACCCAGAAGCTGCCCCGGATCCGCGCGGTGATCGCCAAGCGGATGCAGGAGTCGCTGCACGAGATGGCGCAGCTCACCACGGTCGTCGAGGTGGACGTCACCAAGGTGGCCCGGCTGCGGGCCAAGGCCAAGGACACGTTCCTCCAGCGGCACGGGGTCAAGCTGTCGTTCCTGCCGTTCTTCGCGCTGGCCGCCGTCGAGGCGTTGCAGACCTACCCGGTCGTCAACGCCCGGATGGACCTGGAGGCCGGCACGATCACCTATCCGGAGGCGGAGCACCTCGGCATCGCCGTGGACACCGAGCGCGGCCTGATGGTGCCGGTGATCCACAACGCCGGTGACCTGAACCTGGCCGGGATCGCCCGCCGGGTCGCCGACCTCGCCGAGCGGACCCGCACCAACAAGATCAGCCCGGACGAGATCGCCGGTGCGACCTTCACGCTGACCAACACCGGCAGCCGGGGCGCGCTCTTCGACACCCCGATCGTCCCGGCGCCGCAGTCGGCGATGCTCGGCACCGGCGCGGTGGTCAAGCGGCCGATGGTGATCACCGACCCGCAGCTCGGCGAGGTGATCGCGCCGCGCTCGATGGTCTACCTGGCGCTCTCCTACGACCACCGGCTGGTCGACGGTGCGGACGCCGCCCGGTTCCTGACCGCGATCAAGGAGCGGCTGGAGGCCGGCCAGTTCGAGGCCGAACTCGGGCTGGCCTGATCGCACCCACGCCCGTGCGGGGCGCCCGGCCGTCGGCCGGGCGCCCCGCGCCGTTTCGGCCGCACGCCGACACCGCCACCCGGCGGGTTGGCCCGGATCGGCGGTGCCGATCCGGGCCGCCTCGGGCGGAGTGGGCGAAGATACGGAGATGCGAATCCTCATGGCCGGCGCGTCCGGCTGGCTCGGCACCCGTCTGACCGATCGGCTCCGGGCGGCGGAGCACGACGTCGTCCGGCTGGTCCGGCGCCCCGCTCAGGGCCCGGACGAGGTGCGGTGGGATCCGGCCGCCGGCCAACTCGACCCGGCGACGCTCTCCGGCACCGACGCGGTGATCAACCTGGCCGGCGCCAACGTCGGCGACCGGCGCTGGACCAGCGGTTTCAAGGAGGTACTCCGGGCCAGCCGGGTGGACAGCACCGCGACGCTGGCCCGGGCGATCGCCGCACTGCCGGCCGAGCAGCGTCCCCGGGCGCTGCTGAACGGCTCGGCGATCGGCTGGTACGGCGACACCGGCGACCGTCCGGTCGAGGAGGACGAGCCGGCCGGCGACGGCTTCATGGCCGACCTGTGCCGGGTCTGGGAGGCGGCGACCGCACCGGCCGAGCAGGCCGGGGTACGGGTGGTACGGCTGCGCATCGGCCTGCCGCTGGAGCAGACCGGCGGGCTGCTGAAGCCGCAACTCCTGCCGTACCGGCTCGGTATCGGGGGCAAGTTCGGCAGCGGCCGGCAGTGGATTCCGTGGATCTCGATGGCCGACTGGCTGGCCGCGATGACCTTCCTGCTGGACCGCGAAGACCTCGCCGGGCCGGTCAACGTGGTCGGCCCGGCACCGGTGACCAACGCCGAGTTCACCAAGGCGCTCGGCCGGGCGCTGCACCGGCCGACCGTGATGCCGGTGCCGGCGATCGCGCTGCGGATCCTGCTCGGCGAGCTGTCGGTCGAGCCGCTGCGCAGCCTCCGGGTGCTGCCCGGGGTGCTGAACCGGGCCGGTTTCGAGTATCGGCATCCCGACCTGCCGAGCGCGCTGCAAGCCGCGCTGACCAGCCGCTGAGCTGGAGGGTTGAGCGGGTAGGGCAGTTGGCCCGGAAACAGCCAACAGAGGTGAACGGTGTGCGAAGGTGGATTCACCTTCCGTACCGGACACAACCTCCGGCCCCGGACGTCGTGGCGGCGGTGCGGTCGGGAAGGCGATCCGCGCCGCGAGCGGCGCCGCGATGCTGGAGGCTCGATGACCGCCCAGGACCGGACCCGCCGACCGGCCGTCCCCACCAGACCGCACCGGGCCGTCGCCGCCGCGCTCGCGCTCTCCGCCGGCCTGGCCATCGGCGGTACGACGGGCGTGGCGGTCAGTTGGCCGGACGGCCGGACCGGCTTCACCGTGGCCGCCGGGGAGCCACCGGGACCCGGCAGCGTCACCTTCCGGGTGGTACCCCTGCCGACGACCGCGCCGCCGACGCCCCAACCGACGGCGGCCACTCCCGGGCCGACGCCCTCGGGCCACCTGCCGGTCACCGGCGGCGGTGCCCCGCCCCCGGGCTGGCTGCCGGCCCTCGGCGCCCTGCTGGTGCTCACCGGCGCCCTGGTCGTGCTGGTCGCCCGCCGAACCCGCCGTCCCGGCGGCGCGGGACCCGCCGGGTAGCCGGACGGGCCCCGCGCCGACCCGGTCAGCAGTCGCGCAGCTCCGGGGACTGGTTGCGGACCTGGGCGAGCGGCGAGACGAACCGCTGGTACGTGGTGCCGCCCACCGCCGCCGGCCGGAACGCGGCCACCCGGTGGCAGTTCTGGAACGCGAGGCGTACCCCGAAGTGGCGTTCCAGCCCGCCCCGGATGGCGTCGCTGGCCAGTGCCCGGAGCAGTTGACCCCGCTCCGCCTCGCTCGGCGGCGGTACGGCGTGATCGGCGTAGTCGGCCGTGGTCGCGTGGACCCGGGCCGAGACCTCGGAAACCACCGCCCAGGCGTACGGCAGGGACCGCCGGACACAGTCGACGAACTCCTCGTCGTCGACCTGGCCGGCCTCGGCCCGCTCCAGCAGTGCGGCGGGTACGTCCAGGGACATCTCTCTCCTCCTGTCGTGGATTCGACCCGCACCGGGCCGGCTGGCCCGGAGCGGCGGCACATCTCGACCGGCACCGGTCGCGGCGCCGACCGGCGCGGCGGTCAGCGGACCGGCGCCTGCGGCCCGGGCACGAAGTCGGGGTCCACCTGGCCGGCCAGGTCCTCGCCGACCCGGTCGTTGGCCCAGGCGACCGCGTTGCGCAGGTGGAACTCCACCGCGTGCCGCTGGAAGGTCGCCCAGTCCTGCACCTGCTCGTCGACGGTGGCCCGGAGCAGGTCGAGCGCGGCCCGGTTGCCCGGCTCCAGGGTGTGCACCGGCGCCGGTACGCCCCGTTCGGCCCCCTTCACGTAGTCGGAGCGGGTCAGCCAGGTGAGCAGGTCGGCACCGACGTGCTGGCGCAGGAACTCCACGTCACCGTGGTCGTCGACCTTGTTGCCGACCACGTGCACCCGGACGCCGTACTCCCGGGCGTAGCCGAGGTACTGCCGGTAGACGCCGACGCTGCGCAGGGTCGGCTCGCAGACCAGGAAGGTCGCGTCGAACCGGGTGAACAGCCCGGAGGCGAACGAGTCGGCCCCGGCGGTCATGTCCACCACCACGTACTCCCCCGGACCGTCGACCAGGTGGTTGAGCAGCAGTTCCACCGCACCCACCTTGGCGTGGTAGCAGGACACCCCGAGGTCGTCGGCACCGAACGGGCCGGTCACGGCGAGCCGGACGCCGGCCACCTCACGGACCACCGCCGCGTACAGCGGGTTGTCGCCGTCGACCGGCAACAGCCGGGAGCCCCGGCCAGGCGGGGTGGTCTTGACCATCGCGGCGACCGAGGAGATCCGCGGGTTCTCGCCGCGCAGGTACTCCTTGATCTGCGGCAGGTGGTCGCCGAGCGTCGGCAGCCGGGCCGCCTCCGCCTCGGTGGCGCCGAGCGCGGTCCCGAGGTGCTGGTTGATGTCGGCGTCGATGGCGAGCAGCGGCGGCGGGCCGCCGTCGGCCGGGCCGGCAGCGGCGAGATGCCGGGCGAAGAGGGCGGCCAGCGTGGTCTTGCCACTGCCGCCCTTGCCGACGAACGAGATTTTCACGGTACGGGTCCTCCGGTGCGTTCTGCGACGTTAATCCAATTGGAAATCATTTCCATAAGATCCGTCAAGGTTGCCCGCATCCTCGGCGTGTCGGATCGGGGTTGGTAACCTCCGGCCCGTGCCGCTCTCCCCGCCCGCGCTCGCCGGGCCGATCTCACCCCCGCCGCCCGCGTCCCCGGGCGCCCGGCGGAGCCGCCGGACCGACCTGCTCGTCGCGCTGGTCGCGATCGTCGGAGCGGGCTGGATCACCAGCGGACTCTGGCCCGACCCGAGCGGGCGGGCGATCACCGTCAACTCCAGCGACCAGGCTCTCTTCGAGTGGCTGCTCGCATACGGCGCACACGCGCTCACCCACGGCCAGGACCCGTTCTTCACCGACCTGCTGAACGTGCCGGACGGGGTCAACCTGGCGGTCAACACCTCGGTCACGGTGTACGCCGTCGTCTTCGCCCCGCTCACCTACCTGGTCGGCGCCTCGGCCACTTTCCTGGTGATCCTCACCGGCAACCTCGCCGCCACGGCGTTCGGCTGGTACTGGCTGCTCTCCCGGACACTCGTCCGGAGCACCCCGGCCGCGATCCTCGGCGGGCTGTTCATCGGCTTCGCGCCCGGCATCGTCGCGCACGCCAACGCCCACCTGAACTGGAGCGCGGGCTGGGTGGTCCCGATGCTGCTCTGGGGGGTGCTCCGGCTGCGCCGGCCCGGCCGGTGGCTGTCCGGCGGGCTGCTCCTCGGGGTGCTGGTCACGGTCGCCTTCTCGATCGCCGCCGAAGGACTCTTCTTCACCGCGCTGGCCTGCGGCGTCTTCTTCGGCACCTGGGCACTGGACCGGGGCCGCCGGGCCGAGGTGCGGGCCGCGCTGCCGGACTTCCTGCGCGGGCTCGGGGTCACCGCGCTGGTGGCGTTCGCGCTGCTGGCGTACCCGCTCTGGCTGCACTTCCTCGGCCCGCAGCGGTTCCACGGCACCGGTTTCGACCCGGTGATCCACGCCGAGGACATCGCCGCGTACGCGGCGTACCCGCAGCGGACCCTGGCCGGGGCGGCCGGGCTGGACACCTCGCTGGCACCGAACCCGACCGAGGAGAACTCGTTCCTCGGGCTGCCGCTGCTGGTGCTGGCCGTCCTCTGCTTCGTCGTGCTGTGGCGGCGTACGGCACCGGAGCGCCGGACCACCGTACGGGCGATCGGGGTGACCGCGCTGGTCTTCGCCGTACTCTCCTGGGGCCCCCGGGTGAAGATCTTCGGTGCGCACACCGACGTCCCGCTGCCGTACGCCCTGCTCGGCCACCTGCCGGTGTTCAACGCCGCCCTGCCGTCCCGGTTGGCCCTGGTGGTGACGCCGCTGGTCGGGCTGCTGCTGGCACACACCGTCGACCTGCTGCGGGCCGGCCCGGTTTCCCGGCGGGCGAGAGCCGGCTGGGCGGCCGGGTTCGCCGTGGCACTCCTGCCGCTGGTGCCGGTGCCGCTGCTCAGCACCCCCCGGGAACCGATCCCGGAGTTCGTCACCGCCGGCACCTGGCGGCAGTACGTCTCGCCCGGCGGGGTACTCACCCCGCTGCCGCTCACCCTCGACCTGGCCCCCGACGGGCAACGCTGGCAGGCGTACGCGCTGAGCCACCGGCAGGGCGAATTCCGCATCCCGTCCGGCTTCTTCCTCGGCCCCGGCGGGCCGGACGGCCGGGGCCGGATCGGGCCGGTGCCCCGGGCCACCGACGCGCTGCTGATGCGGGTGGCCGAGACCGGCGAGCGGCCGGCGATCACCGACGCCGACCGGGCCGCCGCCCGGGCCGACCTGCGCTACTGGCGGGTCGAGGCGGTGGTGCTGGCCGACCGGGTGCACGGGGCGAAGTTCCCCATCCACACCGACGCGCTGCGCGACGTCACCACCGCGCTGCTGGGCCCTCCGGAACGGGTAGCCGACGTCTGGCTCTGGCGCCTCACCCCGTGACGCCGTTGTGCGCGGCGAGGATGCCGAGGGCGTAGGCGGTGGCGACCAGGGTGAGCATCAGCGCCGCGACCCGGCGGAACCGGCGGGCCAACCCCGGCAGCTCGGCCGGCAGGGCGAAGACCCGGCGCGGCCAGCCCCGCCAGGAGACCCACCAGAACAGGCCGGTCGCGGCGGCCAGCAGCACCGCCTGGCCGGCAACCGCCGCCCACCACCCGGCCGACCGCTCGGGAGCCAGCAGCACCAGGGCGAGCCCGGTCGCCCAGAGCACCCCGATCAGCCCCACCACCGGCCACCGGTTGCCGTGCGCCAGCACCCGCTGCGCGTCCTCCACCCGCTCGGGGTCGTCGAACATCCGGGACAGCTTCGGCTGCACCGCGAAGAGGCTGTAGGCCATCGAGCCCAGCCAGAGGGCCGCGACCCCGGCGTGCACCAGAACGACCCCGGTCAGCAGCGTATCCACCCGGGCATCATGCCCGAACCGGCCCGCCGGGGCTGAACCGTGGCTTCCGACAGGTGCCGGCAGCAGCGGTCGCCGCCGGCCGGTGACTCCGGCCACGAACCGGACTGACCCGCCGGTAGCCAACTAAGCTGGAGCGGTGACCAGCACTGTTGCCGCGTTGACCAGCGTCCGGCTCGGGACCCTGGACTATCTGGCGGCCTGGGACGAACAGCGTCGGGTGCACGAGGCGGTGGTCGCCGGGGAGCGCCCGGACACCGTACTCTTGCTCGAACACCCGAGCGTCTACACGGCCGGCAAGCGCACCGAGCCCTGGGACCGGCCGATGGACGGTACGCCGGTGATCGACGTGGACCGGGGCGGCAAGATCACCTGGCACGGCCCGGGTCAGCTCGTCGGCTATCCGATCCTCAAGCTTCCCGGGGCGGACACCGGGCTGCCGGTGGACGTCGTCGCCTTCGTCCGGCGTACCGAGCAGTTGCTGCTCGACGTCTGCACCGAGCTGGGACTCGGCACGGTCATGCTGGTGGAGGGGCGCAGCGGCGTCTGGGTACCGGCCGACGAGCGCGGGCCGGAACGCAAGGTCGCCGCGATCGGCATCCGGGTGGCCCGGGGCGTCACCCAACACGGCTTCTCGATCAACTGTGACTGCGACCTCGCCGCGTACGACCGGATCGTCGCCTGCGGGCTGCGCGACGTCGGGGTCACCTCGCTCACCGCCGAACTGGGCCGCCCGGTCACCGTCGCCGAGGTGCTGCCGGTGGTCGAACGCCACCTGCCGACCCTGCTCCCCTGAGCACTCGGCGGCGGACCCGATCCGGCCCGGCGCACGGCCGGTCACGGGGTCAGCCGGTGCAGGTCGCGGGGGAACGGGGTGACCTCGCGGACGTTCGCCACCCCGAGCAGCCGGGCCACCATCCGCTCCAACCCGATCGCGAAACCGCCGTGCGGCGGCATGCCGTGCCGGAACGCGTCCAGATATCCGGCGTACGGCTCGACCGGCTCGCCCCGCCGCGCGAGCGCGGCCAGGTAGTCGGCGTACCGGTACTCGGCTCCGTCAACGCTCTGCCCGGAGGCTAGCCGGACCGGCTGCCGTTCTGACACCGAATATCCGCGTCCGCCGCCGCACGCATGCCTGGCGGACGGCGTGAGTGGTATCACCTGGTCCGGCACGTGAGTCCGGTCGCCTCCGGTCGATCGGCCGACCTCTCGGCGCGTAGGCTCGGATTCGTGACCATCGAGCAAGCCGCGCCATCCACCGCCGCCGAAGCCGGAGGGGTGAGCGTCGTGACCGCACCGGAGATCCGTACCGGCAATCCCGTCGCGCCGGAGGGGCGCCGGCTGCTGCGGGTCGAGGCCCGCAACGCGGCGACGCCGATCGAGCGCAAGCCGCCGTGGATCAAGGTCAAGGCGAAGATGGGTCCCGAATACACCCAGCTCCGTGGGCTGGTTTCCCGGGAGGGTCTGCACACCGTCTGCCAGGAGGCCGGCTGCCCCAACATCTACGAGTGCTGGGAAGACCGGGAGGCGACCTTCCTGATCGGCGGTGACCAGTGCACCCGCCGGTGCGACTTCTGCCAGATCGACACCGGCAAGCCGGCCGACTTCGACGCGGACGAGCCACGCCGGGTCGCCGAGTCGGTGGTCGCGATGGGCCTGCGGTACGCCACCGTCACCGGGGTGGCCCGGGACGACCTGCCGGACGGCGGTGCCTGGCTCTACGCCGAGACGGTCCGGCAGATCCACGGGCTGACCCGGCGGGAGCGGCCGGCCGGTGCCGAGGGCGTCCTGGACGCGCTGCCGCACTGCGGCGTGGAGCTGCTGATCCCGGACTTCAACGGCAACCCGGAGCAGCTCGCCGAGGTCTTCGGCGCCCGCCCGGAGGTGCTCGCACACAACGTCGAGACGGTGCCCCGGATCTTCAAGCGGATCCGGCCGGCGTTCCGCTACGAGCGCTCGCTCGACGTACTCACCCAGGCCCGGGCGGCCGGGCTGGTGACCAAGTCCAACCTGATCCTCGGGCTGGGCGAGGAGCGCGCCGAGATCTCCCAGGCACTGCGTGACCTGCACGCGGCCGGCTGCGAGCTGGTCACCATCACGCAGTACCTGCGCCCGACCCCCCGGCACCACCCCGTCGAGCGGTGGGTCCGGCCGGAGGAGTTCGTGGAGCTGCGCGAGGAGGCCGAGGAGATCGGCTTCGCAGGGGTACTGAGCGGGCCGCTGGTGCGCTCGTCGTACCGCGCCGGCCGGCTCTACCAGCAGGCCGTCGAGGCCCGGACGCTGCCGGCCGCCACTACCGCCCGGTAGTCCGCCGCCAGCGGCCGGCAACTCCGGCAGGGGTCCCCGCCAGCTCTTTTCCACCTTCGACCCGGCTCGTCCACGCCAGTGGCGAACCGGGTCCGAGCCGTCGCACCGTGTTAGATTCCGGCCGTCAGCCGGGAGGTGCTTGCCGGCAACACGTCGAAGGTGATGAATAGAAGCATGACAGCACCCCACACCGTGATCATCGGCGCCGGCCCCGCCGGACTGACCGCGGCGTACGAGCTGACCAAGCGGAACGCCACCGTCGAGGTGTTCGAGGCCGACGACGTGGTGGGCGGGATCAGCCGTACCGTCGAGCGGGACGGCTGGCGGTTCGACATCGGCGGGCATCGTTTCTTCACCAAGGTCCCCCAGGTCGAGGCACTCTGGCACGAGATCCTGCCCGCCGAGGACTTCCTGCTCCGGCCCCGGATGAGCCGGATCTACTACCGGGGGAAGCTGTACGACTATCCACTCAAGGCCGGCAACGCGCTGCGCAACCTCGGCATCGTCGAGGCGCTGCGCTGCGTCGGCTCGTACCTCTGGGCCAAGGTCGTGCCGCCGAAGGACCAGTCACACCTCGCCGGCTGGGTCACCGCCCGGTTCGGCCGACGGCTCTTCACGCATTTCTTCAAGACGTACAACGAGAAGCTCTGGGGCGTACCGGCCACCGAACTCTCCGCCGACTGGGCGGCGCAGCGGATCAAGAACCTGTCGCTCTCCAACGCCGTGCTCAACGCCCTGCTGCCGAAACGCAACCAGAAGGACATCACCAGCCTGATCGAGGAATTCAACTACCCGAAGCACGGCCCCGGGATGATGTGGGAACGCTGCGCCGAGCAGGTCGAGAAGCGCGGCGGCCGGGTCACCCTGAACACCAGGGTCACCGCCGTGCACCGGGCCGGCGGCCGGGCGGTCGCGGTCACCGTCGACGGGCCGGCCGGGGCGCGTCGGGTCGAGGCCGACCACGTGGTGTCGTCGATGCCGATCTCGCACCTGGTGCTGGCGATGGACCCGCCGGCCCCACCGGCCGTACGCGCCGCCGCGAACGAGCTGTTCTACCGCGACTTCCTGACCGTCGCGCTGGTGGTGCCGGCCGAGTTCAGCTTTCCGGACAACTGGATCTACATTCACGCCCCGGAGGTGAAGGTCGGCCGGATCCAGAACTTCGGCTCCTGGTCGCCGTACCTGGTCAAGGACGGTCGGACCTGCCTCGGGCTGGAATACTTCCTCAGCATCGGCGACGAGCTGTGGAACAGCCCGGACGCCGACCTGGTCGCCCTGGGCACCGCCGAGTTGGAACGGCTCGGCCTGGTCCGCCCCGGCTCGGTCGAGGCCGGCTACGTCGTCCGGATGCCCCGCGCCTACCCGTTCTACGACTTCGCCTACAAGGAGAACGTCGCGACGATCCGCGGCTGGCTCGCCGCCGAGGTGCCGAACGTGCACCCGGTCGGCCGCAACGGGATGCACCGCTACAACAACGCGGACCACTCGATGATGACCGCGCTGCTCTCGGTGTCGAACATCTTGGACGGCACCGACCACGACGTGTGGACGGTCAACGTGGAAGAGGAATACCACGAGGAGAAGGGCCCGGGCGAGCACGGCACCGGCCGGGCCGCCCCGGTGCTGCCCCGCGACCCCGTCCCGAGCTGACGAGCTGACCCCGGCCGACCCGCCGGTCAGCCGGTGGGGACGCCGCCGTCCCGGGTCTGCGGGTCGAGCAGCCCCAGCCGGTGCGCGACCGCCGCCGCCTCGATCCGGTTCGCCACGTCCAGCTTGGCGATGATCCGGGAGACGTGCACGCTCGCCGTCTTCGGTGAGATGTAGAGCCGCTCGGCGATCCGGCTGTTGCTGTGCCCCTCCGCGACCAGCCGCAGCACCTCCCGCTCCCGGGCGGTGAGCAGGTCGGTGCCGGGCGCCGCGCCGGGCCCGGCCCGCAACCCGAGCCGCCGGGCCAGCGTCGCCGCCTGCTCCCCCAGCGGTACGGCCGCCAGCTCACCCGCGATCGCCGCCGCCTCTTCGAGCGCGCTCGCCGCCAGCGTCCGGTCCCCGGTCGCGGCTGCCGCCTCGGCCAGCCGGAGCAGTGCCCGGCCGAGCGGATACCGCTGGCCGTCCACCCGCCACGCCGCCACCGTCTCCTGCCAGCACGGCACCGCGCCGGCCGGGTCGGCGAGCGTCGCCGCCACCTCGGCCGCGTACGCCCGCTCGGCCGGATAGCGCACGGCGATCCCGTCGGCGACCGACCGTACCCGCTCGGCGAGTTCCCGGTTCCCGGCCGCGACGGCGGCCCGGGCGGCGGCGGCCAGCGCCGGCCAGGCGTACCGGGGGTCGGTGTCGAGCCGCCGGCCGAGCAGGGCCCGGGCGGCCTCCACCGCCACCGTGACGTCCCCGGCGGCCAGTGCCGCCTCGACCCGCAGCTCGTACAGCGGCAACTCCAGCGGCAGGAACGGCCGGCGGAGGAAGCCCAACGCCCGGGCGACCAACTCGTCGGCACCCGCCTGGCCACGGGCCAGCCGCAGCCCGGCCCGCAACTGCAACCAGTGGTAGCCGGTGATCCCGGGCAGGTCGAGCCGGGCCGCCTGCCCGCACAACTCGTCGGCCTCGTCCCAGCGACCGAGCGCGATCAGCGCCTCGGCCTGGTTGGAGAGCAGGAAGGCGCCGGTGGACCGGCTGATCCCGACCCGCCTCGCCTCGGCGTACCCGGCGGCGGCCGCCTCGGCCGACTCGGCGTACCGGCCGACCTCGCAGAGCGCGTCGGAGCTGACCACCAGCGCGGTCACCAGGGCGGACGGGTCACCCGCGGCCCGGGCCAGGTCGACCGCGCGGCGCAGGTCGGCCAGTCCGGCGTCGGCCGAGACCTGGCGGCCGCACACCCAGCCGGTGGCGAGCGTCGCGCTCAGCACGGCGTCCTCGTCGGCGAGTGCGGTCGCGGCGGCCACCGCCTCGGCGGCCATCCGGCCTCCCTCGTCGGGGTCCACCCGGGCGACCTGGAAGGCGATGTCGGCGAGCAGCCGCACCCGCTGCGGATCGCCGTTGACCTCGGCGACCAGCGCGTACGCCGCGCGCAGGTCCTCGGCGCCGTCGGACTTGCCGAGGATCCGGAGCAGCCGGCCGCGCAGCAGCCGCACCCTGGCGGTCCGGACCGGCTCGGCCGCACCGTCCAGTTCGGTCAGCATGGCGCGGGTCAGCGCGAGCGCCCGGCTGTAGTCACCGGCGGTCGAGGTCGCCGAGAGGGTCGCCTCCAGCACCGCCAGGTGGTTGCGGCCGAGCCGCTGCTCCGCGTCCGGCACCTGCTCCCAGAGTTCGAGTACCCGCTCCAGCAGCCGCCCCTGCTCGGCGTACGCGTACCGGGAGCCGGCCGCCTCGGCGGCGGCCCAGGCCGCGGTCAGCGCCCGGGGATAGTCGTGTGCCGCGTACCAGTGATGGGCCAGCTCGGCCGGGACCCGGCCGTCGGCGACGAGCTGCGGCTGCGCCTCGATCGCGGCCGCGTACCGGGCGTGCAGCCGGGCGTGCTCTCCGGGCAGCAGGTCCTCGTGTACGGCCTCCCGGACCAGTGCGTGCCGGAACTCGTAGCCGCCGTCCGGGTCGGCGACCACGAGCTGGGCGGCGACGGCGGCCCGGAGCGCCTCCTCCAGCTCGGTCTCCGGCACCCCGGCCACCTCGGCGAGCAGTTCGTGGGCGATCCGGGTGCCGCCGGCCCCGGCGATCCGGAGCACCCGCTGGGCCGGCTCGGGCAGCCGGTCGACCCGGGCCAGCAGCAGGTCGCGCAGGGTGTCCGGCAGGTCGGCACAGCCGCTCGGGTCGCTGGCCGCCGCGAGTTCCTCGACGAAGAACGGGTTGCCCTGGGTCCGGTCGTGGATGGTGTCGATGGCCCGGTCGCTGGGCTCGAAGCCGAACAGGTCCGCCAGCACCTGGCCGGTACCCTCCCGGTCCAGCCGGTCCAGTTCCAGCCGCTCGACGCCCCGGGCCCGGTCCAGTTCGGCCAGGAACGGGCGGAGCGGATGCCCCCGGTGCAGCTCGTCGGAGCGGTAGGTGCAGATCAGCAGCACCCGGGCCGGCCGGACCGCGCGGGCCAGGAAGGCGATCAGGTCCCGGGTCGACCGGTCGGCCCAGTGCAGGTCCTCGACCACCAGCACCAGCGGGCGTTCGGCGGCGAGCCGGGTGAAGAGCCCGGCGACCAGCTCGAAGAGGTACCCCCGGTGCGGGTCCAGGGAGAGCCCCGGCCCGTCCGAGGCGGTCCGGGTGTCGGCGCCGGCTGGCGCCGGCGCCAGCCGGTCCAGCTCCGGCAGCAGCCGGGCGAACTCCCGCTCGTACCCCTCGAACGCCGCCGCCCCGTCGCGGCGCAGCACCTGGCGGAGCGCGGCGGCGAACGGCGCGAACGGCAGGCCCTGCTCGCCGAGTTCCAGGCACTGGCCGACGAGGAGCTGGTTGCCGCCGGCGACGGCGCCCCGGCCGAACTCCTCGATCAGCCGGCTCTTGCCGACGCCGGCCTCACCGCCCACCAGCAGCGCGGCCGGCTCGTCGGCCCGGACCCGCTTGAGCGCGTCGCGCAGGACGGCGAGTTCGGACTGACGGCCGACGAGAACGCTGCTGGCGGCACGAGTGGTCACGGAATCGAGAATGCCACGGCGGGCGGGATCCCCGAAGATCCGAGGTCCCACCCCGGCGCCGCCCGGCGGACCGGGACGCCGGACGGCGAGCGTCGGGTCCCGGCCCACTGAACCTTTTCCAACCTCCGCTCGCGGTCCGGCGGACCGCAAGGCCGGACGCGGTACGTGAGCGCCGCGCGGTCCAGGTGGAAAACGGTTCACTCGGCGGCCGGAGCCTGGGACGAGGCGGTGTCGAGCCGGCGTCTCCGCGCGGCCCGGGTCGGGTCCCGCCGGAAACCGCGGGCCACCGAGCGGGCCAGCCGGGCCGCGTCGGCCTCGGCCCGCAGCTCGTCGGCGTGGGTACGGTGCAGGGTGAGCAGGAAGTGCGCGTCGGTGCTGAACATCGCTGAGCTCCATTTCGGTCCGGTTCTCGTCGCTGATGTCCACTCTTCGCCGGAAGGCACCCCGGGCACATTGGTGTGCCGCCTCATGTCTGCCGTGCCGGCCTCCTTAGTTCCGCCCCTTTACGACGCCGCACCCCCGTAAGGTCCTTACCCGGCCGGTCCGGCGCCCGCCCGGTCGAAGGCGATGCCGCCCGACGGTGGGCTCGGGGGCCGCGGGCCCGGCCGGGGATCGGGCGGGCGGCCCCGGCCCACTAGACTCCGTTGCATGGCAAAGGCGCAGGAGAAGGTGTCGTTCGGCCAGCGGCTGAAGCAGATCGGGATGGTGTTCTCGTTCACCGCCAAACGCGACAAGTGGTTCGTGCCGCTCGCCGCCGTCGCGGTGCTGGTCCCGCTCGCGCTCACCGTGGTCGCGGTCCTGGCCTGGGGCTGGCTGTGGCTGCCGATCGGCATCCTGCTCGCGCTGCTCGCCCTGCTGATCGTGCTCAACCTGCGCTCCAACCAGGCGATGATGAACGCGGCCGAGGGGCAGCCGGGGGCGGCGGCCTCGATCCTGGAGAGCATGCGGGGTGACTGGCGGGTCACCCCGGCGGTCAGCTCCACCACCCAGATGGACATGGTGCACCTGGTCGTCGGCAAGCCCGGGGTGATCCTGCTCGGCGAGGGCAACCCGCAGCGGACCCGCAGCCTGCTCGGCCAGGAGAAGCGGCGGCTCGCCAAGGTAATCGGCACCGCCCCGCTCTACGACTACCTGATCGGCCAGGGCGACGACGAACTGTCGATCCGCAAGCTGCGTACGACCCTGTTGCGGCTGCCGCCGAACCTCAAGGGCAAGGACGTGAACGCCCTCGACAAGCGGCTCAAGGCGCTCTCCGCGGCCCGGCCGCAGCTGCCGAAGGGCGCGATCCCGAAGAACATGCGCCCGCCCAAGGGGGCATTCCGGCAGATGCGCGGCCGGTAGTCCGGATCACGACGTGCAGGCCCGGGTGGTCGAGGACGGCACCACCGGCTGAGCCGGGGCGAGTCGGTCGGCGACCTGCCGCAGCATCGCCGCCGCGCTCCGCCGGAACCGGCCCGGGCCGCCGCCCGGGATCGACTCCCGGTCCGGCCGGACCGGTGCGTCCGGCCGGGCGGACATGACGTGCCGCTCGGTCGCACCGAGCGCGAGGTGGTAGCCGACGGGATCCATGGTCACTTCCTTTCGACGGGACCGGTCGAGGCGCGGACGACCAGGTCGGTGGGGAGTAGCACCTGACGGGCGGCGGGGTCCTCGGGCGGGTCCAGCAGCAGCCGGCCGGCGATCGCGCCCTTCTCCACCGCCGGTTGCCGGATCGTGGTGAGCCCGGCGGCGGCAGCCTCCGGGATGTCGTCGAAGCCGGTGACCGAGACGTCCCGGCCGGGTCGGAGGCCCCGGGCGGCGAGCGCGTCGAGCACCCCGAGTGCCAGCAGGTCGGTCACGGCCAGCACCGCCGTGGGCCGGTCCGCGCGATCCAGCGCGTACGCCGCCGCGCCCGCCCCCTCGGCCCGGCTGTTCGCGCCGGCGTTGCAGAGCAGCAGGTCACCCCAGCCGACACCGCCCTCGGCCAGCCCCTCGGCGAAGCCCCGCAGCCGCTCGCGGGTGACGTCGTAGCGGATCTCGGCCGGGTCGGCGACGCTGACCGGACCGGTCCGGCGCTGCGCGACCAGGAAGTCGGAGACCACCGCGACCCGGCGGTGACCCAGCCGGGCGAGGTGACTGCCGACGGTACGGGCGGCGGCGACCTCGTCGATCCCCACGTACATGGTGTCCGGTCCCGCCCCAACCGGGAGTTCGGCGGCGACGGTCGGCAGGCCACGGGACCGGGTCACGTCCAGCGCTCCGTGCCAGGCCGGTACGCAGTAGACGCAGAAGCCGTCGACCGCCGCGTTCCGGACCGCCTGGATGCCGGCCTCCTCCTCCGACTCGGAGAGCGGGACCAGCAGCAGGCCGCTGCCGTGCCGCTCGGCGGCCTCGGCGATGCCCCGGAGGAACTGCACCGCGTACGGGTCGGTGAAGGCGTACGAGAGTGCCGAGGTGAAGAGCACGCCGATCGCCCCGACCCGGCCCCGGCGCAGCGACCGTGCCGTCGGGTCCGGCCCCGGGTAGCCCAACCGGCGGGCCGCCTCGTGGATCTTCTCCCGCAGCGCTGGTGACAACTGGTCCGGCCGGCTGTACGCGTTGGAGACCGTACTGCGGGACACGCCCACGGCGTCGGCCACGGTTTGCAGTGTCGGCTTCACCGGCCCGCCTTCTGTATCGATCCAGTACCCTTCTGGATCGATACAGTACGCCCGTCCAGCGCGACGCGCCAGGGGAGTTCCCGGATGGTTGCCCGACGTACCCGACGAACCCGCGATGCGCCGGAACGAACTCAGCCCGCCGGTTCGGAGCCCGGCTCAACGCCCTCAGCGGGCCGGCTCAACGCCCTCAGCGGGCCGGTTCGGAGCCGGTGGGACGCGTCGGCGGCACCGGCAGCACGATCGAGCCGGCCGCCCGGTCGTGCAGGCCACGCTTGCGGTCGTCCATCATCAGCGCCGGGATGACCAGCCCGAGCAGGGCACCCCGGAGCAGCGCGCGGAGGATGCCGATCCGGCCGCCGTCGGCGTACCCGACACATCTGAGCCGGCACACCCACATGCCCGGGGTCTGCGCGAAGAGGCCGATGAAGAAGCCGTAGACGACGATCAGCGTGAGGACCGGAGCCCAGCCGTCGGCGATCGGGTCGGCGTAGAGGTTGGTGGCGAGCAGGCAGAGGATCCAGTCGATGCTCAGCGCGCCGAACCGGCGCGCCAGGCTCGGCGGCGGGCTGGTCGGGTCGGCCGCCGGGGCGAGCGGAGCGCCGCTGTTCTGCTGTGCTGCCACGGTCAACCAGGGTATCGGCCGGCGGCGACCACGCCCCGCCAGGCTCCGCCGACCGGGACGCCCGTCACTCCGGACGCCGGCCCGCCGACACCTCCGGCGACCGGTACGCCGGCTCGCACAGCCCCACACTGAACCTTTTTCAATCGGAGTTCAAAACGCGGCAAACTCGGCCAACCGGCCAAACCGGAGTATCATCCCGGAGTAGACCCGAGGCGTCCACCTGCGGGGATCACGCTCCGCAGACGACGTAACACGGCAGAAACATCAGAGACATGCTCGGGCAATCGCATGGCCATAGCGTCGCCACCAGCCTAGCCATCAGTGGACGTGCCAGGAGGACGTGTGTTCGCCAACCCCGAGGAACTCCTGCGATACCTCAAAAACGAGGACGTACGGTTCGTCGATGTTCGTTTTTGTGACCTGCCCGGCGTGATGCAGCACTTCAACCTGCCGGTCGAGTCGTTCGACGAATCGGTCTTCACCGACGGTCTCGCCTTCGACGGATCGTCGATCCGCGGCTTCCAGGCGATCCACGAGTCGGACATGCTGCTGCTCCCCGACGTCGCCACCGCCTTCATCGACCCCTTCCGGACGAACAAGACGCTGGCGCTGAACTTCTTCATCCACGACCCGTTCACCCGCGAGGCATACTCCCGGGACCCGCGCAACGTGGCGAAGAAGGCGGAGGCCTACCTGGCGGCCAGCGGTATCGCCGACACCGCGTACTTCGGCCCGGAGGCCGAGTTCTACATCTTCGACTCCGTCCGGCACGAGACCTCGGCACACCAGGCCTTCTACTACATCGACTCGATCGAGGGCGCCTGGAACACCGGTCGCGAGGAGGAGGGCGGCAACCGGGGCTACAAGACGCCGTACAAGGGGGGCTACTTCCCGGTCCCGCCGGTCGACCACTACGCCGACCTGCGCGACCAGATCGTCCAGCGGCTGCTCGGCGCCGGCTTCACCGTCGAGCGCTCGCACCACGAGGTGGGCACCGCCGGCCAGGCTGAGATCAACTACAAGTTCTCCACCCTGCTGCACGCGGGCGACCAGCTCCAGCTCTTCAAGTACATCGTGAAGAACACCGCCTGGGCGAACGGCAAGACCGCGACCTTCATGCCGAAGCCGCTCTTCGGCGACAACGGCTCCGGCATGCACACCCACCAGAGCCTCTGGCTGAACGGTGAGCCGCTGTTCTACGACGAGACCGGCTACGCCGGCCTCTCCGACACCGCCCGCTGGTACATCGGCGGCCTGCTGCACCACGCACCGTCGCTGCTGGCCTTCACCAACCCGACGGTCAACTCGTACCGCCGGCTGGTCCCGGGTTTCGAGGCCCCGGTCAACCTGGTCTACTCGCAGCGGAACCGGTCCGCCTGCACCCGCATCCCGGTCACCGGCAGCAACGCCAAGGCGAAGCGGGTCGAGTTCCGGGTGCCGGACCCGTCGGCCAACGTCTACCTGGCGTTCTCGGCGATGATGATGGCCGGTCTGGACGGCATCAAGAGCAAGATCGAGCCGCCGGAGCCGATCGACAAGGACCTCTACGACCTCCCGCCGGAGGAGTGGGGCTCGGTCAAGCAGGTGCCCGGCTCGCTGCCCGAGGTGCTCGACTCGCTGGAGGCCGACCACGACTTCCTGCTGGAGGGTGGCGTCTTCACCCCCGACCTGATCTCCACCTGGGTCGAGTGGAAGCGCGCGAACGAGGTCGACCCGGTCCGTCTGCGGCCGACCCCGCACGAGTTCGCCATGTACTTCGACGTCTAGGACCAACCGCCACCCCGGGGTCGTGCGACCCGCACGGCCCCGGGCACAGGCGACACCGGCACGTTGGGCGCGCCGTCGACCAACCCCGCCAGGGGCTCGGTCGGCGGCGCGCCGCATTGTCTCCAGGGCCGGGCTCAGATCACCTTGATCGACGCGATCGCCAGCAGCGGCACGGTGGTGTTGCCGTCGATGTGCCATCCTTCAATAGCTTCGTCACCGCTATAGCTCGGTAGCCGATATACTCCCCCGCATGATCACACCTGTTCCGCTGCGGGAGCCGACGTTCCTGATCCTCACCGCCCTCGCCCGGGAGCCGATGCACGGCTACGGCATCGTCACCGAGGTCGCCGCGCTCTCCGACGGTCGGCTTACGCTGCGACCTGGCACTCTCTACGGCGCCCTCGACCGGCTCACCGACGAGGGCCTGGTCGAGCCGGAGCGAGAGGAGATCGTGGGCGGCCGGCTCCGCCGCTACTACCGGCTCACGGACACCGGCGGCACGGTGCTTGCCGCCGAGACCGAACGGTTGCGCCGCAACGTTGAGGCCGCCAGCCAACGCCTGCTAGCCCGTGCCGCCCGGGCGTCGGAGGGCTCAGCCGCCCGTCCGGCGCCGGCGGTCCGCCCCGCCATCCGGCTCGCGGGAGGCCCGGCATGACCGAGCAGCCCGGCACGACCGAGCAGCCCGACGGGACCGGGCAGGGCGGTCCGACCGCCGAGGTGAGTCGGCTGGAGCGGCGCTACCGGCGACTGCTGCACGCGTACCCGAGCCGCTACCGGTCCAGCCGGGGCGACGAACTGGTCGGGACGTACCTCGATCTGGTGGATCAGGATCGGCGCTGGCCCTCCCGGCACGACGCCGTCGACGTGCTGCGTGGCGGGCTGCGGCAACGGCTGCGCGAGCAGGGCGCCCTCGGGCTCGCCGCCAGCGTGCCGATCGCCGCGACGATCGCTGTGGGCACGCTGGCGGCGCTCGCGGCGTTCCTGCTCATCCAGGTCGAGTTCACGAACCTGCCGGCCCACGTGCTGCCTGCGCAGGTCGGCCCGGCACAGACCCTCGGGGTGTTCCTCTGGATCGGCTGGCTGCTGGCCGCGCTCGCCACGACAGTGCTGCCGGGCCGCTGGGCACGCCGGGGCGTTGCCGCTGCCATCCTGCTGACGCTGACCGTGATCCCGGCTTCACCGCTGTCCGGGCTGCCCCGGCCCCCGCTCTACGTGCTCGTCCCGGTGTTGGCGTTCGGCCTGACGGCGCTGGCGCTGCCCGCCCGTCCTGGCTGGGCGGGCCGGATCCCGCCGTTGCTCGGGGCACTGACCGGTACGGCCGCGGCCGCGCTGTTCGAGGTCGTCGAAGGCAGCGGGAACTGGTTCACCAGTTACAACTCCACGGTCGAGGTCCTGGGAACGGCGGGTGTGGGGTTGGTCGGGCTGGCTCTGGCCTTCGGTCTCGTTCGGGCGGTCACCGGTGACAGCACTGCACTGTGGTCGGTCGTACTGCTGGTGACCCCGGCCGGTCTGCTCGGGATCCGACCGATCGCCGACTGGTACTGGGGCGGCGCCTCGACCTGGCGCGAACTTGCCGCCACCACCGCCGTGCTCCCGCTGCTCGGCGCGGGCCTGCTCCTGGCCGTGGTCGCCTGGCACGGCGCACGGTACCGCGCGATCCGGGCACGCGCGGCCGGCAACCCGTGCCCGACCTGCGGGCAGGTATCCGACGCCGCGCGGCGGGCCCGGGCAACGCCCTGATCAGCCCGGCGCGGGAGCGAGTTGGCGAGGGATTCGCCACCACCTCGACCAGCAGGCGTTGAGCTGACACGGACGCGGCGACCCTCGCCTGTACCCGACCGGTTCGCCAGGCCGATCGGGGACTTCAGCGCCCCGGCCTTGCGTGCCGCCGTCGCGGCGACGGCGGCACGCAAGGCCGGGGGCCAGCATGGCGAGGTAGCCCCTCGCCACTGCTGACCCGCCTCATCGCCCGACAGATCGGGGTGCCGGAGCAAGCTGGGCAAGGAGTTCGCGTACCGCCTCGACCAGCAGGTCGACCTCCGCCTCGGTGGTCCGCCAGTTCACGATCGCCGGGCGGAGCGCGACCCGGCCGTCGTAGACGGTGGTGCCGGCGAAGACCCGGCCGTCGTCGAGCAGGGCCGCACCGAGCCGCCGGTTGAGGTCGTCCAGTTCCTCCGGCGGCACGTGCCCGGGGGCGGCCCGGAAGCAGACGATGCAGAGCGGCACCTCGGCCAGCCGCTCCAGGTCGGGCGCCTCGTCCACCAGCCGGGCGAGGCGCTGGGCCAGGTCGAGCTGCCGCTCCACCATGGCCCGGTGGCCCTCCCTCCCGTACGCGGCCAGGGTCGCCCAGACCGGCATCGACCGCGCCCGCCGGGACGACTCCGGCCCGTGCACGGCATAGTCCACCGGCCCGGGCTGCCCGGACCACAGTGGGCTGCCCGGCCCCGGCAGGTACGTCGTGCCGGGCATCCCGAAGGCGACCGGTAACCGGGCCGGCTCGCGGAGGAACGCGAACCCGCTCTCGTACGGCACGTTGAGCCACTTGTGCCCGTCACAGGCGATCGAGTCGGCCCGCTCGATCCCGCGCAGCAGCCCGACGGTCCGGGGCGAGAGCGCGGCGAAGATCCCGAAGGCGGCGTCCACGTGCAACCAGGCGCCGTACCGCTCGGCGAGGTCGGCGAGTACGTCGACCGGGTCGAAGTCGCCCGCGTTCACCTCACCGGCGTTGGCGATCAGCACCGCCGGCCCGTCCAGCTCGGCGAGGCGCCGCTCGATCGCCGGCAGGTCGACCCGGCCCACCCGGTCCCGGGCGTACACCTCGACGGTGTCCCGGCCGTGGCCGAGCATCTGCAACGCCTTGCGGGCGCTGGCGTGCAGGTAGCCGCCGGAGAGCACCGGCATCCGGGGCAGCGTGACCAGCCCGTCCGCCGCCACGTCGACGCCGTGCTGCTCGGCCCACCAGTGCGTGGCGACGGCCAGCGAGGTGAAGTTCGCGAAGGTGGCGCTGGCGACCAGCGCTCCGCCGTACCGGTCGGGCAGCCCGAACAGCTCGCGCAGCCAGCGCAGCGCGACCGCCTCCAGTTCGGCGGCGAGCGGGGAGGAGGCCCGGAAGGCGGCGTTCTGGTCCAGCAGTGCGGCGGTCCAGTCACCGGCGAGCGCGGCCGGGGTGGCACCGCCGACGACGAAGTGGAAGAACCGTGGCCCGGTGGAGTGGATCGCGGCGGCGGTGCCGATCCGGAGCAACCGGTCCAGGGCGGCGGCCGAACCGACGCCCCGCTCCGGCAGCCCGCCGTCGACACCTCCCACCTCGACGAGCTGCCGCAACAGGGTCTCGGTGGCCGGGTCACGGACCGGGCGGTCGGCCAGCGAGTCCAGGTACGGGGCAGCGGCGGCCCAGACCTGTTCCAGCGCCGCCATCGGATCCCGCTCGTGCAGTGGATCAGCCATGCCAACCTCCGGAACCGATCTTGCCAGCAGTGCCACGGGCCAGCCTGCCATCGCCGTACCTGCGGCCGGCACAGCCAATCAGCACCCGGTGGTCGTCCGGAACGCGGTGGAACGGCGTTGTGCGAAACAGCACAGTACAGACCCGGCCCGGTGCCCGGTGCCGGCGAGATCGGGTCGGCTCGGCGAGTCGCGTAACCGACTCAGCTTCGCCGTCCGACCGGTCGTACGATTTCCGTCGCTGTTGGTGCCGCTGTCCCGGAGCTGGACCTCGGGCCGTTCGCCGGAAACGGCCGGCTCACCGTGTGGGCGAACCCCGGTCAGACGTTCCACAACGCCGAGGGCGTGCGGATCAGGCGGGACTGACCCGGCGCGCCGCTCAGGCGGGGCAGCGCGGTCCCATCCCGGTAAGACTGCCGGTGATCCGGTACCGGCCGGGCCCCGTCGCCCGCAGCACGGTCCAGTCGCCGTGCGGGGCGAGGCAGGCGCCAGCGCCGCCCTCGACCCGGAGCCATCTCGACCAGCGCAGCCGGACCAGCGTCTCCCCGGCGGCCGGTACGTCGACCGCCAGCTCCGCCGACGTCGCCCGCACCAGTTCCGCACCCGGGGTGCCCGGCCCCGGCCCGTCGGCACCGTCCGGCAGATCACTCCCGTCCACCGCCGCGCCCGACCCGATCGCCTCCACAATGGACGGCGAGTCGGTGACGGCATACAGCGTCCAGTCCGGGTGCTGCCAGACCGGGGTCAGGTACGACAGCCCGCCCCGGATCAGTTCCGCCTCCCGGCGGCCTACCCAGGACGGCTCCGCCCCGGCCAGCGCGACGTACCGGACGCCGTTGTCCCGCAGCCATGACCCGTACGACTGCGCGTCGACGCTGCCGTCCAGGAAGAGCCGGTTGTGTGCCTGGTCGGCCTGGCGCAGCCAGCCCCGGGCCAGCGGCGCGGCCTCCGGCACGTACGCCGCCTCCCAGTAGTTCGCCGTCGGCACCACCTCGATCCGGCCGGGCGGCCGGCGGGTCAGCTCGGCCAGCAGCGGCTGGAAGTAGCTCCGGGACGCCGTCGGGTCGCCGGCCGCCCGCAGGTCGGCCACGGACACCGGCGGCTCCACCACCGCGACCAGCGCCACGCTCGCGACCAGCGCGAATCCGGCCGCCCGCCGGGACCAGCCCCGGACGAGTCCGGCCGGCAGCGTCCCGTAGCCCACCAGCACCGGCAGCGCGAACATCGCGGCCAGCCGGGTGGCGTTCAACCCGACCGGTGTCCGGATGGCGAACGCCGCCAGCACTCCGAGGGTGGCCAGCACGGCACCGGTCCGCAGTGCACGGCGGCTCGGCACCAGCAGCGCGACCAGCGCACTCGCCAGTGCCGCCGTAAGGGTGTCGGTGAGGCTGATGTTCATCCAGCCGCCCGCCCCGAAGGCCAGCCCCAGCCCGGCCACCGGCACCCCGGACCCGACCGCCAGCACCGCCCCGTCGGCCACTCCCGACGGCCAGCGACGCCGGCCCCGATCCGTGCCCTCCTCGCTCCGCACGCCACCGGCCGACCGCCCGGGGAGCACGGCCGACAGCGCCGGAGGTAGGGCCGATCGCGCCGGGAGAGAGGCAGCCAGGGCCAGCGCGACCCCGGCGAGCCCGACGAAGAGTCCGGCCACCGGGCTCGCCGCGCCGGCCAGCGCTGCCGCGCTCCCGGCCGCCAGCCACCGCAGTCCCGGCCGGACCGGACTGGTCAGGGCCAGCAGGGCGAGCAGCCCGAAGGCCACTCCGATCGCGTAGGTGATCCGGCCGGAGACCAGGTTGCCGGCGACGCAGGCGGCGCCGACCAGCCCGCCGAGCAGCGGCCGGCGGGCACCGGTCCGCACCATCAACAGCGCCAGCGCCGCCGCCGAGCCGAGCAGCGCGAGCGCACCGGCCAGCCGGGGGCCGAGCGCGTCGGCGCCGAGCCAGTGCATCAGCGGCGGCGTGAACAGGCTGTAGCCGTACGGGGAGATGCCCGCGTACCAGCCGAGGTCGAGCGGGGCGGATCCGTGCCGGCCGAAGAAGTTGGCCCGGGCGACCTGCGCGGACAGGTCGGTGCCGAGCGGCGGGGCGAGCAGGAAGGCGACTGCCAGCACGCCGGCCAGGCCGACCGCGCCGCACAGCACCCGGGTGAGCCGGCGCCGGTCAGGCATTGAGCACGCGTTCCGCCGCCGCCCGGGACCGGCGCGCCGTCCGCAGGTACTGGTCCAGGAACTCGCCCGGGTCGTGGCCGCCGAGCAGGCGTACCACGCCGGCCAGCTCCACTCCGTGCCGGGGTAACTGGTCGCCGGCCCGGCCGCGTACCAGCATCAGCGCGTTGCGGACCTGGGCGGCCATGCTCCACCCGGTGGCCATCGCGGCGGCATCGGCACCGTCGATCAGCCCGGCCTCCCGGGCGGCGGCCAGCGCGTCGAGGGTACGCGTGCAGCGCAGTTCGGGGAGCCGGCCGGCGTGCCGGAGCTGGCTGAGCTGCACCGCCCACTCCACGTCGGCCAGCCCGCCCCGGCCCAGTTTGGTGTGCGTGGCCGGATCGGCGTTCCGGGGCAGCCGTTCGGTCTCCACCCGGGCCTTGATCCGGCGGATCTCCACCACCTGTTCCCGGCTCAGTCCCTGCTCCGGATAGCGCACCGGATCGGCGACCGCCTCGAACTCGCGGCCGAGGTCGGCGTCGCCGCAGACGTACCGGGCCCGCAGCAGCGCCTGCGCCTCCCAGACCTTCGACCAGCGGGCGTAGTACTGCGCGTACGCGCCGAGGCTGCGGACCAGCGGTCCCTGCCGCCCCTCCGGGCGCAGGTCGGCGTCGACCCCGAGCGGCGGGTCGGCGGCCGGCATGCCGAGCAGCCGGCGCAGCTCCTCGGCGATCGCCCGGGCCGCCGCACTGGCCGCGTCCTCGGCCACCCCGGGCGGCGGGTCGTAGACGAAGAGCACGTCGGCGTCGGAGAGGTAGTTCATCTCGTACCCGCCGAGCCGGCCCACGCCGATCACCGCGAACCGCAGTCCGGGCATCGCCGGCTGGGTCGCCTGGGCCACCCGCAGCGCCGCCCCCAGGGTGGCGTCGGTGACGGCGGAGAGCGCCGCTCCGACGGTGAGCACGTCGGAGTCGCCGACGACCCCGGCCGGGGCCGGTTCCGGGCCGACGGTCCCGGCCACCCCGGTCGGACCGACCGGGGCCAGCGACCCCGCCCGGTACAGCACGTCGGCGCAGGCGATCCGGATCAGTTCCCGGCCGCGCAGCGCCCGGACGGACCGGATGGCCTCGGTCGGGTCGGCCGGTCGCGGTCCCCGGACGACGAGGTAACGGTCGGCGGCGGCGGCGAAACCGTCCCGGAGCACCTCGGTGTCCCGGGGGGTCAGCTCGGCGTCGTCGGCAAGCAGCCGGAGCGCCTCCGGATCCCGGGCCAGCAGGTCGGCGACGTAGCGGGAGACCGCCAGGGTACGGGCCAGCCGGCGGGCCACCGGCCCCTCGTCGCGGAGCAGCCGCAGATACCACGGGGTGCCGCCGAGCTTGTCGGAGACCTGCCGGTAGTTGAGCAACCCCCGGTCCGGCTCGGGCGCGTCGGCGAACTCCTGGAGCAGCACCGGCAGCAGGGTGCGCTGGATCGCCGACGTCCGGGTCACCCCGCCGGTCAGCGCCTCCAGGTGCCGCAGCGCCCGGGTCGGGTCGGCGAAGCCGAGGATCTCCAGCCGGTTCCGGGCCGCCTCCGGGGTGAGCCGCAGCCCGTCGGCGGGCACCCGGGCGACCGCCTCCAGCAGCGGCCGGTAGAGCAGTTTGGCGTGCAGCCGACGTACCTCGGTGGCGTGGCCGACCCAGTCGGCCCGGAACGCCTCGACGGCGTCCCGGCCGGGCAGCGCGGTGTAGCCGAGCGCGTGGGCCAGCCAGCGCAGCGCCGGACGGTCCGCCGGCACCGTGTGGGTACGCCGCAGTCCCTGCAACTGGAGCCGGTGCTCGACCCCCCGGAGGAACCGGTACCCGCGCAGCAGCGCCTCGCCGTCGGCCCGCCCGACGTAGCCGCCGGCGACCAGGGCCCGCAGCGCCGGGATGGTGCCCGGGGCCCGCAGCGACTCGTCGATCCGGCCGTGCACGAGCTGGAGGAGCTGTACCGCGAACTCGATGTCCCGCAGCCCGCCCGGCCCGCGCTTGATCTCCCGCTCCAGCTCGCGCGGCGGGATGTTGTCAATGATCTTGCGACGCATCGCCCGGACGTCCTCGACCGCCTCCGGCCGTTCGGCCGCCCGCCAGACCAGCGGGGCGAGCGCGTCGATCCACTCCTGGGCCAGCGCGGCGTCCCCGGCGGCCGGGCGGGCCTTGAGTAGCGCCTGGAACTCCCAGGTCCGGGCCCAGCGTCGGTAGTAGGCGAGGTGGCTGGCGAGGGTACGCACCAGCGGCCCCCGATTGCCCTCCGGCCGCAGCGCCGCGTCCACCGGCCAGGCCACCAGTCCGCAGATCTGGATCAGGCGGGTCGCCACCCGGGTGGCGGCCGGCAGATCCTCGTCGGCGGCGGCCACGAAGATGACGTCGACGTCGGAGACGTAGTTCAGCTCGTTGCCGCCGCACTTGCCCATCGCCACCACCGCCAGCCGGGGCACCGGAGTCCCCTCCGGCAGTTCACCGACCGCGATACCGTACGCGTCGGCCAGGGTGGCGTCGGCCAGCGCCGACAGCGCCGCCATGGTCTGCTCCAGGCCGCGCCCGCCGGTCAGGTCGGCCGCCGCGATCCGCAGCAGGGCCAGCCGGTACGCCTGGCGCAGCGCCGCCACCACCGGCAGCGCCCCGGATCCGCCGTCCGGTCCGGATCCGTCACCCGCCCCGGTGGAGTCCGGGTGCAGCAGCCCCTCGGCGTTCGGCGGCAGCCCGTCGGCTCCGGTACGCAGTGCCCGCCACTGCTCGGGGTTGGCCACCAGGTGGTCGCCGAGCGCGGACGAGGCACCCAGGATGGCAACCACCCGCCGGCACAGCCCCGGGTCGGCGTGCAGGGCGGCGAGCAGGGTCTCGCCGCCGTCCTCCGTCGCCGGGGCGACACCCGCCGCTGCCGTCGAGCCGGCCGGGGCGGCTGACGAGCCGGCCGGGGCGGCACCCGCCGCCGAGCCGGCCGGGGCGGCAGAACGGCGTTCCGCCTCGACGATCCGGTGCAGCTGGCGCAGCGCGAGGTCCGGGTCGGCGGCCCGGGAGAGCGCGGTGAGCAGTTCGCCGGCGGGCTCGTCGACCGGCTCCTGGGTGTCGGTGTCCCACAGCCCGAGCCCGTCCGGCCCGAGCAGGTCGGCGGCCCGGCCGACCCCGACGCCGCCGGCCCGTTCCCCGTCGCCCACGCCAAAGCCGTACCGGGCGAGCCGGCCGGCCGCGCTGGTCGGTCTGCTCATCGACAGCGGCCCCCGGTCTCCCTCATCGGCGGCAGCTCCCGGTCCCTGTCATCGGCGGCAGCCCCCGGTCTCCGTCATCGGCGGCGGCTCCTACTGCCCGAGCAGCGGCAGCGTCGGCCGGGGCGGGACGCCGTCGAGCCGCCCCTGGGCCAGGGCCGCGAACCGGGCCGCGAACGGCTGCCACACCTCTTCCACGTCGGCCAGCACCTCGGCGCAGGCGGCCACCACCAGCTCGGGGTCGTAGTCCAGCGCGGCCAGCGTCGCCGAGTCGGTCGCCCAGTCGGCGATCATCGCGGCGTCGCACTCGATGTGGAACTGGAGCCCCCAGGCCCGGTCACCGAGCCGGAACGCCTGGTGCGGATAGCGGGTCGAGGCGGCCAGCAGGGTCGCGCCCTGCGGCAGCTCGGTGATCTCGTCGACGTGCCACTGGAGCACGTCCGGGATCATCGGCACGTACCGGAACAGCGGGTCGCGCTCGGCGGCGTCCCGCTTGCCGACGACGCTCGGCCCGACCTCCGGCCCGGCGGCGCTCCGCTGCACCGTCCCGGCGTGCGCGGTGGCCAGCAGTTGGGCGCCGAGGCAGATCGCCAGGGTCGGCACCCGGTGCCGGACCGCCTTGCGGAGCAGCCCCTCCAGGGCCGCGAACCAGGGCGCCCCGGGCGTGCCATCGGGTGCCGGGTACGGATGCTGGGGGCCGCCGAGCACGACGAGCGCGGCGTACCCGGTCAGGTCGTCGGGCAGCGCGTCCCCGGCGTACGGCCGCAGCACCGCCAGGTCGAGGCCGGCCTCGGTGAGCCACTCCCCCAGCCGGCGGGCGTCGTCCGTCGGGTCGTTCTCGATCACCAGTGCGGTCGCGGCGCCGCCCGCGCTGCCGGTGTCGCTCTCGGTTCCGGTCTCGGTTGCCACGGTGTCGAGGCTATCCGGTGCGCCGGACGCCCACCGATAGGCTCGGGGCCGAACGGAGTGAGGAGGCGGGGTGCCCGACGATCAGACGGTACGACCACCGGCGCTGCGGCCCGGCGACACGGTGCTGCTGGTGTCGCCGTCCGGCCCGACCCGGCCGGAACGGGTCGCCCGTGGGGTGGAACTGCTCACCAGTTGGGGCCTTCGTCCCGTCCTCGCCCCGAACGCGTACGCCCGGCGCGGTTACCTGGCCGGCGACGACACGCTGCGCGCCGCCGACCTCAACGCGGCCTTCGCCGACCCGGCGGTGCGCGGCGTGCTCTGCACCCGGGGCGGCTACGGCGCGCAGCGGGTGGTCGACGCGATCGACATGTCGGTGGTACGCCGCGACCCGAAGGTGGTGGCCGGGTTCTCCGACATCACCGCGCTGCAACTCGCGCTCTGGCGGGGCGCCCGGCTGGCCACCGTGCACGGCCCGGGAGCGGCCTGGCTCGACGAGCGCACCCCGCCGGTCTCGGCCGAGTCGCTACGGGCCGCGCTGATGTGCCGCGAGCCGGTGGTGGTGCACCGGCTGCCGACCGAGGAGACCGCGAGTGTGCTGGTCCCCGGGGTGGCCACCGGTCCGCTGCTGGGCGGCAACCTCTGCCTGCTCACGCACTCCCTGGGTACCCCGGACATGCCGGATCTGACCGGCGCGATCCTGCTGGTGGAGGATGTCGGGGAACCGCCGTACAAGGTCGACCGGATGCTCACCCACCTGCGCCGGTCCGGGGTGTTGGCCGGGGTGGCCGGGGTGGCGGTCGGCCAGTTCACCGACTGCGCGGACGGCTGGGCGGTCGGGGTGGCGGAGGTGCTGGCCGAGCGGCTCGGCGACCTGGGCGTGCCGGTGCTCGGCGGGCTGCCGATCGGGCACGGAGTCGGGCAGCTCACCGTGCCGGTCGGCGTACCGGCGACGCTGGACGCGGACGCCGGCACCCTGACCGTGACGCCGGCCGTACGCTGATCCACGCCTCCGACCGCTCCCGACTCCACCGCTGACGCCCGCCCGCCCGGACTCCGCTGCTTACCCGCGCGGCTCGTCGTCCTCCGGCCACGTCGGGCCGCCGGGCTACTCCACCGGCTCGGGCTCGGGCGCCTCGTCGGCTGACGCCAGCGCCCGTTCGAACCTGACGCGTAGCGCCGGCCAGCCGGCGAGGAGCCCGTCGGTCTCCAGCGGAGTCAGCGCGGTCCTCATCTCGCGCGTCATCCCCGCCTCGACAAGTCGCACGAGCACCTCGGCCCCGAGTTTCTCGTCGCCGGTGCCGTACGTCCGCAATGCCTTCGCGAGCAGCCCACCGAGTCGCCGGTCGACTCCCCTGGATCCGGCCAGCAGCGTAAGCCCGCACCGCAGCAGCCGATCGCGGTGTTCGCGATGCACGCCCCTGCCCACCATCTCCTCCAGCACGTCCACGGCCAGGTGCAGTGGTAGTTCGACCTCGCCGGCCAGCCGGTCGAGCAGAAGCCCGAAGACCCAGCCCCGATGCTGCCCGTCGATCGCGTCCAACAGTCTGGCGAGCCGGAGGTAGGAGTCCCGGCGCTCCGTCGCCTCGCCGACCGCGACCGGTGCGGCGAGGAAGGTCAGCAGCTCGTACACCAGCGAGGTGGCCGTCGAGGCGGATCCCACCAGGAAGCCGTTGATCCCGTGGCCCAGCGACGACGACGGCTCGAGCGCGTGCACCAACACGTCGTCGTCGATCCCGCACCGGAAGTACGCCCGCCGCGCCACCAGCTCCCAGGACTGTCCGCCCCGGTTGAACATCGCCAAGGCCACGTCCCCGGGCAGCACCATGTCGTACGTCCAGAGTGGATCGATCGGCGGTACGCCCGCCTCGGCCGGATCGGCCACCAGGTGCAGCGAGATGTCCCGGCTGCCGTCCTCGGCCCGGACCCGGTCGAGCGCCAACGCGTCCACCAGACTGCTCCAGTCCTCGGAGCCGAGCTGGGACTGCCACAGCAGGGTCTCCCGATGCCAGACCGGCACCACGTTCCGGTCCGGGTACAGGCGGCTGACCCGCAGCGTGCCGGCAGCGCAGACCGTCAGCAGCAACAGGTTGGCGCTGTACGCGGCATGCCGCGCCGGCACCGGCAACCCGCGCGGCTGGTACGAGTCGAACCGTCTGGCCAGCCGGGTGTGGTGTGCGGCCCGGAACAGCCCGACCAGCAGCTCCGCCAGGGCCTTCCGGCGCGCGACGGGGGCGGTCGACATGAGGCCACGCAGGAAGCCGAGAATCGGCGCCCGCCCGCTCAGCGCCGCGTAGGAGAGCAGCGCGTGCAGCAGGTCGTCGTCGGCCGGACCGCCCCGCAGCGACATCATCGTGACGGCCTCCCGGGCCACGATGTCGTTCAACACCTGCCAGGTGAACCGGGCGACCAGGAATTCGCCGAAGGTGGCGTGCAGGAACTCGTACGTCTCCAGTTGCTCGTCGTCGCGGAGCGCACGTGACCGGTGCACGAAGAAGAACCGGCCGAGTACGATCTCGGCGTGCCGCAGCGGGGCCCGCAGCCCGGCGTCGATGCGGGGCGCGGGGACCGGCCCGAAGAGCGCCAGCAGGTCGTTCTCCAGTTCGGCTTCGCTGATCCACTGCGCGTTCCGGTTGAACATCGCGAAGGCGACCACCGACAGCCGGCGCAACTCCGCTTCGACGGCATGCTCCACCTCGTGCTCGGGCAGCCCCGGACGGTGCTTCACCACCTCACGGCGGGCGAACCGGTGCAACAGCCGCCCGTAGAGGTCGTCCTGCCGCAACACGCCCGCCGAGCGCAGGGCGTTGTCGTCCGCGTCGTAGAGCGCGAGCATCAGCAGCAGCAACGGTTGCTCGGCCAGTTCACGGTGGGCGAGCACGGTCGACAGGTCCAACGGGGCGACGCCCCGGACGGCGAACTCCTGCGCGTTGACCTCGTTCCAGTTGGCCAGCCAGACGGCCACCCGCGACTCGTCGAACGGCTCCAGCCGGAGCGCGATGGTCCCCTCTGGCGCGCGGGCCCGATCGGCGACGCTGGTCCGGCTCGTCACCAGGACCACCAGCGGCCGATCCTGGTCGGCCTCCCGCCGCTGGAATGCCGCGACCTTGACCAGGTAGTCGGTCTGGCTGACCCCGGTCGCCTGGAGCAACTCGTCGAAGCCGTCGAGCAGGACCACCGGCAGGGCGTCGCCGGCCGACCGGACCAGCGCCGGCCAGTCCAGCCGCTCGCCGGTGGCCTTGCGGACCGCGTACTCGATCTGGTCCTGTAGGTCGGCGGTGGCCGGCATGTCACGGACCACCAGCCGGACCGGCAGGAAGTCGGCGGCCGGCAGCCGGGCGGCGAGTACCCGGGTGAGGACGGACTTCCCGGAGCCGGGCTGGCCGAGCACCAGCAACGGCGCCTCGACCGCCCGGGGATTGGTGAGATAACCGGTGAGGAACTCGGACAGGTCGTCCCGCACGGGCTGCTCGGCCCACCAGGACTCCTCGCTGGGCCGGGCCGCCGGACCGAGTTCGGCGATCCGGTACAGCGGGGGCACGTAACCCGCGCCGAGGGTCGGTACCCGGATTCCGGCCGGCACGTCGCCGGACTCGACGACCGGGCGGGCCAGCTCGGCCGTGTACGCCCGGGTCAGCCCAGAGCGCCGCTCGGACGGCAGCCGCCCGGCGGTGGCCTCCGCGAGCAGCCGTTCCAGGTCGGCCAACGCGGCAGCCACCTCCCGCACCTCGGCCCGGGTGCCGTCGTGCTCGCGCAGTACGGCCCAGAACGCCACCTCCGGAAACTCGGCGGCGAGCCGGCCGAACAGTTCCTGGTGCCGTTCCTGCGCCCGACCGGGCAGCGCGCGCAGGACCTCCTCGAACGCCGCCTGCTTGGACCAGGTGAGCCGATCCCACACGGCAACCCCGGCGACGAACCTCCGCATCCCGTCCGCGGTCGTGGCGTAGTACTCCCCGAGCGCCGCCTGGAACAGCTCGTACGGCTGGTGTGGCCCGGGCACCGGCACCCCCTCCGCGAAGAGGCTGCCCAGCAGGGACTCGTCCGTCCGGCCCGCCCCGACGATCGCCTTCTCCTCCCACTCCGTCAGTTCGAGGTCGTGGAACCGGAACGGCAGTTCCGACTCCGCGAACGCCTCGAAGAAGGCGGTGACCACGAGTACCCGGTGCGCTGCCGCGAGCCGCTCGGTCCGGCCGTACCGGGACAACCCGGACCGCGCCTCGGAGAGCTTGCCGACGAGTTCGTGGCTGAGCCGGATGAACTCGGCCTTGGCGTCGAAGAGCGCGAGCACGGCCGGCGCCGCCACCGCCGCGCCGAGCAGCGCTCCCCCGGTGACCTTGTCCAGCGCGGTCACCACCGGGCTACGTGCTCCGCCGAGCAGCCGGGCGGCGTCGGCGTAACTCAGCATCCGGGGCATGCGGCGACTCCTGTCCGTCGGGACGTGCGGTACAAGCTTGGCGGTACCGGACAACCGGCGGTAGTGGGCAGTGACCGTCGGAAGCGGGCGCGAAGCGGCACGTGCCGGGGCGTGGCTCTCAGTCGACTGTCAGCCAGGCCGGCGTTTCCCAGCCGGCTGACAGCCGCCTCCGAACTACCGCCCAGCGTGGTGCCGCATGGTGGGTCGGACTGACAGCAGCACTCGCCGTAACGGCGTACGCGCCCAGGGAGGGGATTTCAGCATGAGCAACCTGCTTTCCCGGAAGAAGGTCCTCGGCGGTCTGATGGCCGCCGGAGTACTCACGGTGGGTCTCGCGGCCCCGGCCGTGGCCTTCGCGGAGGACGGGACCACGCCGGCACCGACCCCGTCGGCCTCGGCGGAGAGCGGCACGACCGCTCCGGAGCACGGCAAGCGCTGGGCGGAGCAGCGCGGCAAGCTGGCCGAGCAGCTCGCCGCGGAGTTGGGGGTGCCGCAGGACAAGGTCGAGGCGGCGTTGGCGAAGATCAAGGAGCAGCACCGGGCCGAGTGGAAGGACCGGGTCGAGCAGCGCGGCAAGGGTACGCCCGACGCGCGGTCGAAGGCCGATCGGGAGGCCATGCTGAAGGAGCGGCTCGACAAGGCGGTCTCGGACGGCAAGCTGACCCAGGAGCAGGCCGACGCCATCCTCGCGGCGGTCAAGGCCGGCGTCTTCCCCGCCTTCGGCGGCGGACACTGGGGTGGCCTGAAGCACGGCGGCCCGGCCGGTGCCCCGGCGGACGGCGGCGAGTCGGGCACCCCGGCCACGAAGTAGTACTCCCGGCCACCGGGTCGCGCGTCCCGTCCGGCGCGCGACCCGGAACCGCCGGTCGAGTCGGGCGCAGATCGGGTGGCATCGGGTCATGGCGCCCGCCGAGTCAGGCGTCGTGGGCCGGACCGGTCGGGTCAGGCGATGCAGGCGCAGACGATGAGCGCGGCCCCGAAGTGGGTGGCGGCGCTGACCCGGGCGGCGGGATGCGGCTCGTCGGCGCAGATCACCTCGCCGAGCTTGCCGGGCGTGAGCCAGTCGAGCACCAGGAAGCCGAACGCCATGACGCCGAGCCCGATCAGTCCGAACAGGACAGTGGAGGCGAGACCCTCGGTGAAGTCGGTGTAGCTGGTCAGGATCGCGGTGAAGACGATGGCCGCGATGCCGAGTTGGTTGGCCAGCAGCAGCAACGCGGCATTGGCGTTGCGGCGTACCCAGATCAGCTCGCGCAGCCGGCCCGGGGTGAGCAGGTCGACCAGCCCGAAACCCGCGGCCATCAGGGCGATGCCGACCACGCCGAACACGATGCTCTGCCAGGCTCCCACGAGCAGGTCCTCGACCACCGACTGTCTCCCATCGCGTGTGGGCGGCCAAACGAGGGGGCCGCGTCGTCACGGACGATAACGCGGCCCGACAACCGTGGCTGACCCGTGCCCCGGGAGCACCTCCCGGCTAGAGCAGACCCAGGTAGCGCTGCCGCTCGTACGGGGTGACCTCGCGGCGGTACTGCTCCCACTCGGCGCGCTTGTTGCGCAGGAAGAAGTCGAAGACGTGCTCGCCGAGCACCTCGGCGACCAGTTCGGAGCCGGCCATCACGTCGATCGCCTCGGCGAGATTCTCCGGCAGGGACTCGTACCCCATCGCCTTGCGCTCGGCGTTGGAGAGCGACCAGACGTCGTCCTCGGCGCCCGGCGGCAGCTCGTAGCCCTCCTCGATGCCCTTGAGCCCGGCGCCGAGCAGCACCGCGAAGGCGAGGTAGGGGTTGGTCGCCGAGTCCGGCGAGCGGACCTCGACCCGGGCCGAGTTCGGCTTGCCGTACGCCGGCACCCGGACCAGCGCGGAGCGGTTCAGGTGACCCCAGCAGACGTACGCCGGGGACTCGGTGATCCGGTCCGGCAGCGCCTGCGGGAAGAGCCGCTTGTAGGAGTTGACCCACTGGTTGGTGACGGCCGTGTATTCCCGGGCGTGCACCAGCAGCCCGGCGATGAAGGCGCGGCCGACCTTGGAGAGCTTCATCGGGTCGCTGGCGTCGTGGAACGCGTTGCGCTCCCCCTCGAACAGCGACAGGTGGGTGTGCATGCCGCTGCCCGGCTGGTCGGTGAAGGGCTTGGGCATGAAGCTGGCCCGTACCCCGGTGGAGAGCGCGACCTCCTTGACCATGTGCCGGAAGGTCATGATGTTGTCGGCCGTGGTGAGCGCGTCCGCGTAACGCAGGTCGATCTCCTGCTGGCCGGGCGCGACCTCGTGGTGGCTGAACTCCACCGAGATGCCGATCCGCTCCAGCGCCAGCACCGCCTGCCGGCGGAAGTCCCGGGCCACCGCGTGGGTGGTGTGCTCGAAGTAGCCGCCGTCGTCGACCGGGACCGGCAGCGAGCCGTCGTTGGGGCCATTCTCCAGCAGGAAGAACTCGATCTCGGGGTGGGTGTAGAAGGTGAAGCCCTTCTCGGCGGCCCGGGACAGCGCCCGGCGCAGCACGTGCCGCGGATCGGCCCAGGACGGGCTGCCGTCGGGCAGCAGGATGTCGCAGAACATCCGGGCGCTCTCGCCGGAGACCCCGCCCTCGAACGGGAAGACCTGGAAGGTGGTGGGGTCGGGCATCGCCACCATGTCCGACTCGAAGACCCGGGCGAAGCCCTCGATGGCGGAGCCGTCGAAGCCGATGCCCTCGTCGAAGGCCGCCTCCAGCTCGGCGGGGGCCACCGAGACGCTCTTCAGCGTGCCGAGCACGTCGGTGAACCACAACCGGACGAACCGGATGTCACGCTCTTCCAGGGTGCGGAGCACGAACTCCTGCTGACGGTCCACCTCAACCCCTCGCACACTCTGTTCGGACCGGCCCAGCCGGCGCACGGCCTAGCGGTCCAGTCTTCACCGGTTCCGTTACGCAGACGTTACGTGAACTAGACCGGAACCGATGCGCGGGGTGGCCCGGCCTGCGTACTTACTGGGCGTTCGTCCCAAAGATAGCCCCGGGACCGACTCCGGCGCTCACCGGTACGGCGGACCGGCCACCGCCGAGCACCGGTTGGTACCGGCATCGCCCGGATCCGCGACCGGTCGGCAGCGGGTCGGCGCCCACGCGGCACGGGGTGAGCGCCACCACGGCGGGCGCCACCCGGTGCACCGAGCCGGACCGGACCGGCTGCGGCAAGATGGAGTCATGCCGACCTTGCGCATCGCCCTGGCCCAGGTCAACCCCACCGTCGGCGACCTTGCCGGTAACGCGGCCCTGATCCGGGAACGGTCCCGGCAGGCCGCCGGAGCCGGCGCGCACCTGGCGGTCTTCCCGGAGATGATGCTGACCGGATACCCGGTCGAGGACCTGGTCTTCCGGGACTCCTTCGTCGCCGCCTCCCGGGCCACCCTGGACCGGCTCGCCGCCGACCTCGCCGCCGACGGGCTCGGCGGGCTGCCGGTAATGGTCGGCTACCTCGACGCCGACGGCCCGGCCAGCGCCAACGCCGAGGCCACCCCGACCCGGGGTCCACGCAACGCGCTCGCGGTCCTGCACGGCGGGCGGGTGGTGGCCCGCTACTTCAAGCACCACCTGCCCAACTACGGAGTCTTCGACGAGGACCGCTACTTCGTCCCGGGCGACGCCCTGACGGTGGTCCGGATCGGCGGAGTCGACGTCGCGCTGACCATCTGCGAGGACCTGTGGCAGGCTGGCGGCCCGTTCGCCGTCGCCCGCCGCGCCGGGGTCGGGCTGGTCGTCAACATCAACGGCTCGCCGTACGAGCTGAACAAGGACGACGTACGCCTGCCGCTGGTCCGCCGCCGGGCCGCCGAGGCCGAGGCGACGATCGCGTACGTCAACATGGTCGGCGGCCAGGACGAGTTGGTCTTCGACGGCGACTCGATGATCGTCGCCGCCGACGGCACCCTGCTGGCCCGCGCCCCGCAGTTCGTCGAGCACCTGCTGCTGCACGACCTCGACCTGCCCGACGGCCGCGCCGACGCCTCCACCGGCACCGAGCCGGCGCAGCCGGTGCCGGCCGGCGCCCCGGAGGACATGGCCATCACCCGGGTCCGGGTCAGCGACGGCCTGCCCGCCCCGGCCGGCCCCCGGGTCACCGGCGGCGTCACCGAGCCGGTGGTCGACGAGGGCGAGGTGTGGCAGGCCCTGGTGCTGGGGCTGCGCGACTACGTCGACAAGAACGGCTTCCGCTCGGTGGTGCTCGGCCTCTCCGGCGGCATCGACTCCTCCCTGGTCGCCGCGATCGCGGTGGACGCGCTCGGCCCGGAGCGGGTGGCCGGGGTCTCGATGCCCAGCCAGCACTCGTCGGAGCACTCCCGGGACGACGCCGCCGAGCTGGCCAAGCGGACCGGCCTGGACTACCGGGTCGAGCCGATCCAGCCGATGGTCGACGGCTTCCTGGCCAACCTGTCGCTCTCCGGGATGTCGGTGGAAAACCTCCAGGCCCGGGTACGCGGGGTGCTGCTGATGGCGCTGTCGAACCAGGAGGGCCACCTCGTGCTCACCACCGGCAACAAGAGTGAACTCGCGGTCGGCTACTCCACCCTCTACGGCGACTCGGTCGGCGGCTTCAACCCGCTCAAGGACGTCTGGAAGAGCCTGGTCTGGAAGCTGGCGAACTGGCGCAACGCGGAGGCGGTCCGGCGCGGCGAGACGCCGCCGATCCCGGAGAACTCGATCCGCAAGCCGCCGAGCGCCGAGCTGAGCCCCGGCCAGCTCGACAGCGACACCCTGCCGGACTATTCGGTCCTCGACGCGATCCTGGTCGGCTACGTCGACGGCGACCAGGGCCGGGACGACCTGGTCGCGGCCGGGCACGACCCGGAGGTGGTGGACAAGGTGCTGCGGATGGTCGACATTGCCGAATACAAGCGCCGGCAGTCCGCACCCGGTCCGAAGATCTCGATCAAGGCGTTCGGTCGGGACCGCCGGCTGCCGATCACCAACCGGTGGCGGGAACGGAGTTGACCCGTCCCCGGGTGTGAAAACCCGCACTCTTCCCTGCCGCAGCCGCACCGAGCGGTGGGACGATCGGCAGTGACCCGGGGACCGCGAACGCGGCCTCGAGGCGAGAGGAGACAGCGATGTCCGAGCACCAGATGGCGTCCGCCCCGGCCGAGGTGGCGACGCTGTACGGCGGTCCGGCGACCCGGCGGGTACGCGCCCGCGACCTGGTCGCCGCCAAGGAGCGCGGTGAGCGGTGGCCGATGCTCACCTCGTACGACCAGTACACCGCCGCGATCTTCGACCAGGCCGGAATACCGGTGCTGCTGGTCGGCGACTCGGCGGCGAACAACGTCTTCGGCTACGAGACGACCGTGCCGGTCACCGTCGACGACCTGCTCCCCCTGGTCCGTGCGGTGGTACGCGCCACCAACTACCCGCTGGTCGTCGGCGACCTGCCGTTCGGCTCGTACGAGGAGGGGCCGGCCCAGGCGCTGCGCACCGCCGTACGGTTCATGAAGGAGGGCGGCTGCCACGCGGTGAAGCTGGAGGGCGGCCGGCAGGTGGCGGAGCAGATCCGGACGATCACCGGGGCCGGCATCCCGGTGATGGCGCACATCGGGTTCACCCCGCAGCGGGAGCACGCCATCGGCGGCTACCGGGTGCAGGGCCGGGGCGACGCCGCCGACGAGGTGGTGGCCGACGCGCTCGCGGTCGCCGAGGCCGGAGCCTTCTCGGTCGTCCTGGAGATGGTGCCGGGCGAGGTGGCCAAGCGGATCACGCACGAGCTGGCGATACCCACCATCGGGATCGGGGCCGGCCCGGACACCGACGCCCAGGTGCTGGTCTGGCAGGACATGGCCGGGCTGCGGTCCGGCCGGATGCCCCGGTTCGTGAAGCGCTACGCCGACCTGCACGGCACCCTCACCGAGGCGACCCGGCGGTTCGCCGCCGAGGTCCGGGACGGCGAGTTCCCCACCCCCGAACACACCTTCTGATCCCGGCCGCTCGGGAGGGCTGCCCGCCCCCGGTGGTCCTCCCGAGCGGGCCGGACCGGCCGCCGCCGCGCTCAGATGTCGGTGACCCGGATTCCGGCGTGCGCCTTGTAGCGCTTGTTGATCGCGATCAGGTTGGCGGTGAACGCCTCGATCTGGTGCGCGTTGCGCAGCCGCCCGGCGTAGACACCGCGCATTCCGGGGATCCGCGCGGCGAGCGCGCCGACCAGCCCGACCAGCTCGCGCTCCTCGGTGCAGATCAGCACGTCCAGCTCGATCCGGTCGACCTCCGGGTCGGCCAGCAGGGGGGCGCTGACGTGGTTGAAGGCCGCGCAGACCCGGGAGTCCGGCAACAGCGCCGCGGCCTGCTGCACGGCGCTGCCCTCCTCGACCCGCAACGGGTACGGTCCCTGCTTGTCGAAGCCGAGCGGGTTGACGCAGTCCACGACCACCTTGCCGGCCAGCGGCTCGCGCAGTCCGGCGACGGTGTCCCGGTGCCCGTCCCACGGCACCGCGATGACGACGATGTCGGACCGGCTGGCCACCTCGGCGTTGTCGCCGCCGGAGATCGTCGCGTCGGCCGGCATCCCGGGCAGGGTACGGAGTTCCGCCGCCGCCTGCTCGGCCCGGGCCGCCGAGCGGGAGCCGATGAGTACCGGCTGACCCGCCCGGGCCAGCCGGTAGGCCAGGCCCCGTCCCTGGTCGCCCGTGCCGCCGATGATGCCGACGGTGAGTCCGGTGACGTCCGGCAGCACACTCGCGTCATATGCCATGCCGGAATCCTCGCAGACCGTCGGGCGCATCGGCGGCGCCGGGCCGGACGGGGTGGTGTACCCCGGGGGGTTGTCACCGCACCGGAACGCCCCGTGGGGCGTTCCGGTGGGAACTCAACCCATCATCTTCCGCGCGGTCGCCCTGGTGGCCTTCCGCGCCGGCGCCTTGGCCGGAGCCTTCCGCGCCGCGGCCTGCTTGCCGGGTGCCTTCCGGGCGGTGACCTTCTTCGCCGCCGTGCCGGTCCGCTTCGTCGCCACGGTCGCCCGCTTCGCCGGAGCCTTCTTGGCCGTCGCCCGCTTCGCCGGGGCCTTGGTCGCGGTTGCCCGCTTGGCCGGCGCCTTCTTCGCGGTCACCCGCTTGGCGGGGGCCTTCTTCGCCGCCGTGGTGGTCCGCTTCGCCGCCGCAGTCGTCTTCCGCGCCGCCGCAGTCGTCTTCCGCGCCGCGGCGGTGGTCTTCTTGCCGGCCGTGGTCCGCTTCGCCGCGGTGGCGGTCTTCCTGCCCGCCGCGGTCGTGCGCTTCGCCGCGCCGGCGCGGCCTGCCGCCGCCCGCGTGGTGGTCTTCGCGGTGGCCTTCTTCGCCGGTGCCCGCTTTGCCGGTGCCTTCTTCGCCGCCGTCGCGCGCTTGGCCGGGGCCTTCTTCGCGGGTGCCTTCTTGGCCACCGACGAACTGGCGGCCTTGCGGGCCGGGGTGCCCTTGCTGGCACCCACGGTCCGGCTGCGCGCCGCGGTCTTCTTGCCGGCAGCGCTTCTCGCTACCGAGCGGGTGGCCCTGGTTGCTTCGGCCATCTGTGTTCCTCCTTGCGGGACATGCTCTCGGGGGTCTCCTCGCGGAGCACCACGGAGTTTTCGACGCGGGCTGTCGCCGCGCCGGTCTAGCGCTCCTCCCCGGCCCAGCGGGCATCCTCGGCGTCCCACGCTTCGTTGCGCTGCTGCACCCGCTGCAGCGCCTGCTCCGCGTCGGCTCCCGAGGCGTACGGACCGAGCACGTACCTCGCCGGGCAGACGTCGGCACCGGTCTCGACCCGGTGATGACGGATGCACCAGAAGTACTGCACATCACTCCCGCTGTCGCTCATGGGGTAACTGTGCACGGCAAACCGCCCAAGCGCTACCGTTTCACGCAAAATGACAGAGCGACTTCCACAGTAGACCGCATCGGATTACCGTCGCCCGGGAAACGGCAAAGTGCCGCCGTACGGGGGAAAGGCATTCTGCGGCAAGGGATTCACCGCTGTCAGCGGCCCGGGAAGGCGGCGCGGACGGGCTGCCCGAGCGCGGGAAAAATTTCCCCCGCCGGTGGGACCGAACTCCCGCTTCATCGCCCTGACCTGCCACTTCGCGGCGCGGAATGGAGCACAATTCGCGGTGTGGACGGCATGCGGCCCTCGGGTGGGACAGGACGGCTCGGCCGGGTCCTGTCAATCGTCGCGTTGACCATTCTGCTGCTGCTCGTCGGCAGCGCCGCGCACACCATTATGGGTATCGCGACCGAGCCCTCGATCGAGGAACGGGCCCGACAGGAAGCGGTACGGCAGGCTGCCCTGATCGGTGACGCACTCGTGCACGGCGTTGGCGACAGCGCCGCCGAACTCGGACAGACCGCCGCGCGGAGCGGACGGGTCGACGTACTCAGCGTCGACGGCACCGACCGGCGCCACTCCCCCGGCGTACGGATGGTGTTCCGGGTGCATGTGGCGATGTCCCGGCCCGCGATGGCCGGACGGAAGCAGACCGAGGTGCGGATCTGTTTCCGTCAGGTCGTCGACCAGGAGCGGGCGGACTTCTCCCGGACCGAGGTGCCCTGCCCGGACAGCCTGCTGCCCGGGATGACGCCGACAGCGGCACCGACCCACCCTGCCGGCCACCCCGCGCCGACACCCGGCACCGACCCGGCCGGCGCCGCCGACCCGACCGGCGCGCCCAACTCTGCCGACGCGCCCAGCCCGGCCGCCGGACCGGGCGGCTGATACCGGCCCGTCGGAAGCCGGAACGGCGGGGACCGGGGCTCTGGTGGACCGCGTCGCGGCGCCCGGGGCGGTCGGTCCAGCCCGTTGGCCGCTGGTTATCGTCCTCGGCATGGCCGTCCCGGAGTACGTCGCACGGATCCGCAAACTCGTCGGGCACGACCTGCTCTGGCTGCCCAGCGTGAGCGCCGTGGTCTGCAACGACGTCGGAGAGCTGCTCCTCGGTCAGCGGTCCGACGACGGGCGCTGGTCGGTCGTCAGCGGCCTTGTCGAGCCCGACGAGCAACCCGCCGAGGCGCTGGTCCGGGAGGTCTTCGAGGAGACCGGCGTACGGGTGCTGCCGGAGCGGGTGACGAGCGTACTGGCACACCCGCACACCTATCCCAACGGCGACCGGTGCCAGTTCCTCAACATCGGCTTCCGTTGCCGGCTGCTCGACGGCGTCGCCCGGGTCAACGACGACGAGTCGGTCGCGGTCGGCTGGTTCGCCCCCGACCGGTTCCCGCCGCTCGACGAGCACGCCAGGACCACGATCGCGCACGCGCTCACCCCGGCTACCGCCGCGAGCTGGTTCGCCCCGGACTCGTCCGCCTTCTCCTGGGGCGCCCGGCCGTGACCCGACCGGCCCCCGTTCCGGCTCCGCCCGGGCGCAACCCGTCGCCCGGTGTCGAGACCGGTGCGCGGCGTTCGGCCAACGCCTGGATCTCGATGTGCGACCTGTGCGCGGCCGGGTTGTAGATTTCGTCGAGCGGACCCATCACCGCCCGGCCGACGCCGCGGCGACGCGCCCGGGCGACCAGCCAGCCGAGCCCACACAAGACCACGGCGAGCGCGCCGGCCAGCATCACGAACGGAACGATCTGCTCCACGGCACGGAGTCTAGGGGTACCACCGACACCGGGAACCACCTCGTTCCCGGAGCGACCGGAGTCGGCGGGATCGATCGGCCGGGAAATTCGGTGGCGGATGGTGGGGCGGAGTCGTAGTCTCGCGGCGCCCCGACTCTTCGAGGAGGTCGACGACATGGTGTGCACCGTTATTGGCGCGATAGCCATCACCGCGACGACGCGCGGTCGCGCCGCGAGCTGACCTCCGGGCACTCGCCCCAGCGGCTCCCGCCGGCCTCTTGCGCCGGCTGAGCCGCCGACTCCTCGCGTCGTAGCGGTCCGCTGGCCGCGGAAACCCTCCGCGCCGCCAGCCGTTGGCGCCGGTGATCCGGCGCCGTCTCGCACCGCTCATTGCGCTGAACCGAGGAGTATCCGTGGATTCCGCGACATCCTTCGAGCCGTTGACGGCGGCCGAGGGCGGACCGAGTCAGGTCATCCGTACCGGCCAGATCGTGCGGCGCGCCGCCAAGCCCTGGACCGGAACCGTGCACACCCTGCTGCACCACCTGGAAGAGGTCGGGTTTCCCGGCTCCCCCTGGGTGGTCGGTACCGGCATCGACGGCAACGGCAACGAGATGCTGACGTACGTCGAGGGCGACATCATGCACCCCCGGGCCTGGACGGACGAGGGGATCTGGCAGGTCGGCAGGCTACTGCGCGAGCTGCACACCGCCACCGCGAGCTTCCGGCCACCGCCGGACGCGTGCTGGCAGCCGTGGTGGATGCACCGGGAGGGGCCCGACTCGGTGATCGGGCACTGCGACGCCGGGCCGTGGCACATCGTCGCCCGGGCCGGCCGGCCGGTGGCGTTCATCGACTGGACCCTGGCCGGGCCGGTCGACCGGCTCGACGAGGTGGTCGGCACCGGGTGGTGGAACGCCCAGTTGCATGACGACGACATCGCCGAACGCCACCACCTGCCGGACCCGGCGGGCCGGGCCCGGCAGCTACGGCTGTTCCTGGACGGCTACGAGCTGCCGGCCGCAGACCGGGCCGGCCTGGTCGACCGGATGATCGAGTTTGCCATCCGGGACTGTGCCGCCGAGGCGACCCGGGCCGGGGTCACGCCGGAGTCGACCGACCCGACACCGCTGTGGGCGCTCGCCTGGCGGGCGCGGGCCGCCGGCTGGATGATCCGGCACCGTACCCTGCTCGAACGCGCCGTCTCCGGCGGCTGACGGACCCGGAGGCCGTCGCCGCGTTCCCGCGCGTCGGCGGCCTCCGGCCGCCCGGTCGTCAGCATGCCGGGACGGCGATCGGCTTGCGCATCCGGACCAGTCGCACGGGTACGCCGCCGGCCGGGTCCTCGACCTGCTCGACCGGTACGAACCCCGCCGCCTCGTAGAGTGGCCGGCCGGCGAGCGTCGACATCAGTTCGAGCGACCGGAAGCCCTCGGCAGCGGCGGCCGCCTCGCAGCGGGCGAGGATCAACCGGCCGACGCCCCGGCGGGTGAAGTCGGGGTGGGTGTACATCGCGCGGACCTTGGCCGGGTTTCGGGTCGGGTCGAGCATCGCCGGGTCCCGGCCCTGCGAGTGGTCACCGCCGTAGAGGGTGGCCCGGCGACTCCACCCGCCGCAGCCGGCGAGCCTGCCGGCCGACTCGACCACGAAGTAGGTGCCGTCGTCGATCAACTGGGTGTCGATGCCCATGATCGAGCGGCTGGACTCGATCTGCGCCTCGTCGAGGAAGCCCTTCTGTAGCTCGGCGATCGCGGCGTCGATCAGCGGCAGCAGCTCTGGTACGTCCGCATGCCGGGCGAGACGGCTGGTCAGCGTCATGGCCCTCCTCGCAGGTAGCCTCCGTCAGGCCGTCATTCAACCAGCCCGCGCGCTGCACGGTCCGCCCGTGGCGTCGGTGGCGGGGTTGGTCGTCGGGTCCGACGCGGGGTCGTACGGGCAGGCATCCCCTCGTACGCGGCCTGTCGAGCTGCCCCGCTTGCGCGCCCAGGCGCGTTCGTCAGCGTCGGTGGACGATCGTCCGCTCGGCATCGGTAGAACCGCCGAATCGAGGCGGGCCAGTGGATGATGGGGTGTCGTTGACATCGACGAGGACGCATCTGAAGGATGAGTATGGACACCACCCACCCGGTCCACCCGCCGTCAGAGAGAGGACTCTCTGCACCGCCACGGTCAGCCGCGTCCGGCACGCCCGCCCGCACATCGCGGTTGGGCTGGTTGGACGCGTTGCGCGGCATCGCGGCACTCGTCGTCGTGTTCGACCACTCGTCGTACGCCTTCATGGCGGAGCTGCGACCGGAGTTGACGGCTCAGTTCAACACCAGCAGGTACGGCATCATGGTGTTCTTCCTCGTCAGCGGCTACATCATCCCCGCGTCGCTGGAACGCAAGGGCTGCGTCAGGACGTTCTGGATCGGACGGATGTTCCGCATCTACCCGCTGTGGGTGGCTGTCGTCGCCGCGCTCCTCGTGGCGAGTCTGCTGGGCGTCGCGAACATCCGTGACTTCGGTGAGCAGAGCCTGGCCACGGTGGCCCTCGCCCACCTCACGATGCTCCAAGAGCTGCTGAGTACGCCCAATCTCCTCCTCGTGCTGTGGACGCTGTCGTACGAGATGGCCTTCTACCTGCTGGTCGTGGCTCTCTTCACCGTCCGCCTGCACCAGCGCTCGACGGCGGTCGCCGGCATCTTGGCCGTGCTTGCCGCCGCGAGCGTGGCGGCCGGCCTCACGCTGCCGGCCTCGGCCCTCTCCGACAGGGTCGGCACCGGCCCGCTGATCGCGGTTGCCCTGATCGCCATGGTGATCGCCGTCTGCTGTGCAAGCGCCGGATCACCCGCGTTCCGGCTGTTCGGTGGCCTGGTGGGCGGGGTGCTGGCACTCGTCCTGGTCCCCTTCAACGGCACGGTTCCAATGTGGGAGGGCCTGGTGATCCTCGCCGTCATGTTCCTCGGCACCGCCATCTACCGGGCCGAGAGCGGTCAGCGCACCTGGCGGGTCGCGGCCTGGACGGCCGCCGTGGTGCTCACCTGCGCCGTGGGGAGTGCGTACGCGTCCGGCGACGGGGGACATTTCACGCGGCGCGGCTGGATCGCGGCGTTTCTGCTGGCCGTGCTCACCTTCGGCGTCGGGCTGACGTTGCGGCACCGACGGGTACCGGGCTGGTTGATCGGATTGGGCACGATCAGCTATTCGGTCTATCTGGTGCATCCGGTGCTGCTGGCGGTGACGGACGGCACGATCGGCCGGTGGCAGCAGAACAATCTCGCGCTCGAAGTGGCGTTCTATGCGGTCCTGATCCCGCTGTGCGTACTGACCTTCCGCTTCGTCGAAGCGCCGAGCCAGACCTGGGGCCGTAAGTTGGCACGCCGCGTCCAGCCGCCATGATCACGACTTTTACCGGGTTACGACGGACGAGTCGACCTGTACGCCGATGAACCTCGGCCCGCAGGGCCCTGCCCGTCTCCGTCAACCGCTGGTCCAGGCCGCAGCGGGCGTGACCCCTCCGGGGTACCAGGCCGGCGACACCTCGTCGTGCGGCACCCGGCGACGGACCGGTGGCAGGAGGCTGTGCCGAGCCCGCCACCGGCCGACGTCGCGACGACCTACCTGCTGACCAGCCGGACGAGGTCCACCAGGCGGTTGGAGTAGCCCCACTCGTTGTCGTACCAGCCGATGACCTTGACCTGAGCCTTGTTGACCGCGGTGAGCTTGCCGTCGATCGTGCAGCTCGGCCCCGAGTTGACGATGTCGCTGGAGACGATCTCGTCCTCGGTGTAGGTGAGGATGCCCTTCATCGGCCCGTCGGCGGCCGCCTTGAAGGCGGCGTTGACCTCTTCCGCCGTGGTCTCCCGCTCCACCTGCACGATGAAGTCGGTGACGGAGCCGGTCGGCACCGGGACCCGGAAGGCCATGCCGCGCAGCTTGCCCTCCACCTCCGGCAGGACCAGGCTCGTCGCCTGGGCCGCACCGGTCGAGGTCGGCGCGATGTTCACCGCCGCGGCGCGGGCGCGCCGCAGGTCGACCGTGCCCTTACGGGTCACCGCGATCTGGTCGAGAAGCTGCTGCTCGGTGGTGTACGCGTGGATCGTCGTCATCATGCCGCTGACGATGCCGAAGTTCTCCAGCAGCACCTTGGCCATCGGCGCCACACAGTTCGTGGTGCAGGAGGCGTTCGAGATGATGTGGTGGTTGGCCGGGTCGTAGCGGTCCTCGTTGACGCCCATCACGATCGTGATGTCCTCGCCCTTGGCCGGCGCGGAAATGATGACCTTGCGGGCGCCGGCGGCCAGGTGCTGCTTGGCATCGGCCGCGTTGGTGAACCGTCCGGTCGACTCGACCACGACGTCCACGCCAAGCTCGCCCCAGGGAAGCTGTGCCGGGTTCGTCTCGGCGGTGGCCCGGAAGGACCGGCCGTCGACCGACAGCGAGTCCGCGGTGTGCGAGACCTCGGCCTTCAGCGGCCCGAGCACCGAGTCGTACTTCAGCATGTGTGCCAGGACGTCGGTCCCGGCAAGGTCGTTCACCCCCATGATCTCGATGTCCGTGCCGCTCTCGAGTGCGGCGCGGAAGAAATTGCGACCGATTCGACCGAACCCGTTGATGCCGACCTTAATGGTCATCGGAAGGCTCTCCCCATGTCGACTACTGTGAACCTGACACTGTCGAGCGTCGTTGCTGAGCAGCGCCTACCGCCGCCGATCCGGTCACATCCGGCCCGGGCAGCTCTCTCAATCTATCGTCTGCGATTTTCGGCCGGAGAACGCACTCGGCACGGCCGCCGCAGGGCCCGGGATCAACGCACGGGCGCCGGTCCGACCATGACGTCCCGGACCCCGGTCAGAATCGCCGCGACGAGATCCCGGGAGGTTCCCCGGCCACGCAGCCGGAGCGTGCCGTCGTCGAAAGCCCGCAGGTAGAAGCGGTGGCCGAAGCGGTGGAATCCGCTCTCCCACCGCACCTCGCCGTCGCTCGGGTCGTCGCTGCCGGAGACGTAGAGCGAGCGGTCGGCGGTGATGTGGTTGAACGCCCAGGCCGATTCGGCCTGCCGGGACAGCTCCGGACGGTCGGCACGGAGCCGGGCCAGGGCCTCCGGGTCGTACATGCCGAGCCGGTACGCCCGAACGGCGACATGGTGCAGCCGCCGTGCAAGCGCGGGAAGGTCGTCCTCGACGGGCATGTCGAACTGCAACGGTGCCCACTGGTTCATCGAGGTGACGTAACGCCCCCACCGGGCGCTGAACCGGTTGGACGACATCAGCCGCAACGGGACGGACGTGAGGCCGGTCGCCCGCCGGATCGCCATGGCGTACGCGGCGAGGAAGACGCTCGCCGGGGAGATGTCGGCCCGCCGTGCCAGGTCGTACGCGGTGGTGGCCAGGCCGGGGCAGCAGAGGCTGGCCTGGAGGGTCTCCGCGTCGGGTGGCGCCGGATCGCCCATGGCGCTGGAGCACGCCGGTGGCAGGCAGGCCCGCCAGTTCCGCAGCGCGGCCTCGTTCTTCGCCGCGAACGTCGGCGAGCGTTGCTCCTCGGCCATCGTGACCAGGCTGTACGTGTCCTCCTCGACGGCATTGCCGGCCGGCGTACGCAGCTGGGCGGAGAGGTCGGCCTGCAGGACCGCTTGGCCACCCCCGTCGGCGACGATGTGGTGGTTGACGAAGACCAGGTACGCCGCGTGCCCCCGGGCGGTGAGCACCCGCGCGCGCCAACCGGTGCCGCGTTCGAGGTCGAAGGGGCCGCTGCCGAGCTCGGCCAACGCCGCCGGTACGTCCTGGGTCGCCAAGTCCACGACATCGAGCTCCAGGTCGCCGTCGGGCTGGACCAGTTGCTCGGGCCGGTCGGGATCGGTGAGTTGGTACGTGGTACGCAGCGACGGGTGCCGGCGGACCAGTCGCTGCATTGCCCGCCGGACGCCCGCCACGGCGGTGCCGTCGGGCAGCGGCCAGACGGCGGAGACGTTCGCCTCCGCCCAGCGCGCCGGAGGCAGGGTGCGTACGTCGCGCCAGATCGAGAGCTGCCCGAAGGAGAGCGGTCCGTTGCGTTGCATCTATGCCTCCACGCCGGTGAGCTGCTGCCGGCTCCGCAGCACGGTGACCGTCAGCACGGCGACGACGAGGACCGACAGGCCCGCCGCGACGAGGTTGGCGCCCTGCCACCCGACCGAGGCGAACACCGCGGCGGCGGAGAGCGACGCCAACGCGCCCATCGACCCGACGGACGCCTCCACCGCGCCCTGGACCCGGCCACCCGCGCCCTGCGGGTAGCACCGCACGACGTAGGTGCTGCCGGCGACGTAAAGGAAGTTCCAGCCGACGCCGATCAGGGCGAGCGAGATCGTGAACTCGACCACGCCGGTGCCGAGCGAGCCGACGACGCCGCCGACCGCCAGGATCCCGGCGCCGAGCAGGCCGGTCCAGTGTGCTCCCCATCTGGTGGTGATGGCGCCACTGAACAGCGACGGGCCGAACATCCCGACCATGTGCCACTGGATCATCAATGCGCCCGCCGAGAGCGCGTGTCCGGCGTGGCTACTGCCGATCGGCCCCATCGCCATGAGCATCGTCATCACCACCGAAGCCGTACCGAGCAGCAGGAAGGCCATCCGAAAGTCCCGGGTCGAGGCCGCGACCCGGATCGGCACCGCCGGCACGGCGGGCTTGCCGGCCGCCGTGCCGGCCGGGGCTCCGCTCGGCCGGACCCACAGCACGAGCAGCACGACGGCCGCCGCGAGGAGACTCACCAGCAGGTACGAGCCGGCGAACTCGGCCGCGAGGAGCCCGCTGCTGGCCGTCGCCCCCCACGGGCCGAGGAACGCGGCGGCGAGGCCCCCGCACAGCACGATGCTCAACGCCCGGGCCCGGCCGCCGGTGGGTGCCCGGTCCGCCGCCAGGTAGCGGAAGTAGCCGCCGGTCGCCTTGTAGAGACCGACCACCGCGGTGCCGAGGCAGAGCGCGAGGAACGACTCGGTGATGGTCGCCCACATGCAGATCAGGCCGCCGACGACGGCGGTCGCGGCCCCGCACAGCAGCACCGTACGGTGTCCGAGCCGGACGCTGAGCGTGCCGGCCAGGTACGACGCGACCGTGGCGACGACCGTCATCACCGTGAGCGGCACCGTGGCGAGTGCGGTGCTCGGGGCGAGATGGAGGCCGACCACAGCGGTGAGGGTCAGGTCGACCGCCAGGCCGCCATAGTAGAGGAACTGACAGGTCGTCAGGATCCACAGCTCGGTCGTGAAGACCGAGGTCCGCTCGGGGGCGTCCGTCAGGGCCGTCCTGCTCTTCGTTTCCACGGTTCAACCTTCGGAGTCGGTGCCAGCCTTCATGGCGCCGGCACGGGCGGCGGACTGTGCTTCCTGGAAGCGGTTGCGCTGGGCGGCCGCCCACGCGTTGCTGGAGAGCAGACCGGTGGTCGAGTTCCGGAACCGTGGCGCGACGAACCTGGCGAACAGGTCGAGGCTCTGCCTGGTCCGTTCCGGACTCGCCCAGTCCATGATAGAGATGAGAAGGCAGCCGAAACCGCCGCTGAGTTCACGCAGCTTCTCGATCCGGGAAACACAGTCGTCGACGTCTCCGGTGATGATTCCGCCGGCCTCCACGGTGGCGTCGAATGCCTTGCGCGCGCCGATGCCACTCGTGGCCATCGGCATCCCCATAGTTCCCACCCACAGTTCGGCGCGCTGCCGGAGCCATCCGTCGTAGATGTCGTCGAGAGCCTGCTGCCGGGTCTGCGCCACGTGCACCGGCACCAGCAGGCGCCACGATTGGCGGGAAGCCGGATGACCTGCCTCGCTCGCGGCCGACTCGTAGTAGCCCCATTGCTCGGCGAGCCGCTCGATCATCAAACCCTGACCGGGCCTCACGATACCCCACGGAGGGGCCACGTACGAGAGCGCGCCGACCCCGGTACGGCCCGCCAACCGCATGCCGAAGGGCGAGAGCGCACTCGCCACCGCCACCGGAAAACCGGCCGGATCGAATGGTCGTAGCTGGATGCGTCCGTCCCGGAGTTGGAACCAGTCGGAGCTGCGGCTGACCACCTCGCCCCGCAACAGCGGCAGCACCGTCTCCAACGATTCCTCGGTACGCCGTCGGGTGTCTCCGGGATCGATCCCCAGCATGTGCATGTCGGAGGTGACCGAGCCGGCCCCGACACCGAGGATGAACCGCCCCCGGGTGAGGTTGTCGAGCTGCATCGCCCGCTCGGCGGCCATGAACGGATGGTGGTACGGCAGCGTCATCACACCGGTCGCCAGCTTGATCCGCCGGGTACGTTCGGCGGCGGCGGCGATGAACAGCTCCGGCGAGGTGATGGTGCCCCAGCCCGCCGAATGGTGTTCGCCCACCCAGAACTCGTCGAAGTTGAGGTCGTCGGCGAGCTGCGCCAGGCCCAGGTCGCGCTGCAACAGCAGGTGCGGGTCCTCCCCTGGCGGATGCAGCGGAGAGATGAAGCAACCGAATCGCAGGGTGTCCACCGCGGTACGTCCTTTCGATGACTGTTGCAGGTCCGGTACGAGGGTCAGAGGCCGCCGGCTATCGCCACCCGCTGGATCTGGTTCGTGCCCTCGATGATCTGGAGCAGCTTGGCCTCGCGCATCCACCGCTCGACGGGATAGTCGCGGGTGTATCCGGATCCGCCGAGCACCTGCACCGCGTCCGTGGTGACCCGCATCGCGGTGTCGGTGGCGAACAGCTTGCATTTCGCCACCTCGGTGGAGATGACCCGTCCACCGTCCTTCATCCTGGCCACCGAGAGCAGCAGCGCGCGGGCCGCCGCGATCTGGGTGGCCATGTCTGCCAGCAGGAAGGAGACGCCTTGGAAGGAGATGACCGGACTGCCGAACTGCACCCGCTGCTTGGCGTAGCCGCACGCGTGGTCCAGCGCGGCCTGGGCGATGCCGAGCGCACACGCGGAGATCCCGAGCCGGCCGTGGTCGAAGACCGAGGCGGCCACCAGCATGCCCCGGTTGCGCCGGCCCAGCATCCGGTCGGCGGACACCCGTACCTGGTCGAATCCGACCTGTGCGGTCGGCAGTGCCCGGACGCCCATCTTCCGCTCCGGCGCGGCCGGCAGCACGCCCGGGGTGGACGCGTCGACCAGCAGGCAGGAGAGGCCACCCGGCCCGGCCGGTCCGGTCCGGCAGAAGACGCTGTACCGGTCCGCCACTCCGCCGTGGGTGACCCAGGCCTTCGTACCGGTGATCACGTAGTCGTCGCTGTCGCGCTCGGCCCGGGTCCGGATCGCGGCCAGGTCGGAACCGGCCTCCGCCTCGGACATGCAGGTGGCCCCGAGCCGGTCACCCGCGAGCATCGCCGGCAGGACCGACTCGCGCAGCTCGTCGGAGCCGAAGGCCGCGATACCGTGGCAGGCCAGCACATGTACGTGGGCCGACTCGGCCACGGCCAGCCAGCCGTACGCCAGCCGCTCCAGCACCTGCACGTAGAACTCGTACGAGAGGCCGGCGCCGCCGTACCGTTCCGGAAACGGCAGACCCAGCACGCCGACCTTGCCGAGCAGCTTGACCAGGTCCAGGGGGTAGGTTCCGGACTCCTCGCCGGCGGCCGCCCGTGGGGCCAGTTCCTCCTCGGCGATCTGCTCGACCAGCGCGAAGAGTTCCGCCTCCGTGTCCGAGGCGAACGTCCGGGCAACCTTCATCGCCGGTTCACCGCCCGCCCCGCGACCACGGCGCGCTCTCCGGCCAGCGCCGGGCGACCTGGCTGACGCAGTAGTCCCAGTACGAGCGGATGGCCAGGTCGCCGTAGATGAAGTCCCGCTTCCCGGCGATGTCCTCGACGGTCGAGCTGTGGTAGCCGGCGGACACCTGTTCGGCCAGCAACTGGAGCCGGCAGGCCCGTTCGAGCAGGTGCGCGGCGACCGTGGCGTGTTTGATCGACTTCCCGACGATCAGCCCACCGTGGTTGCGCAGCAGCAGTGCGGGGTCATCGGAGAGCGACTTCGCGACCGCCTGGCCGGTGGGCGCGTCCAGGATGGTGTTGCTGGTCATCGTGAACCGGCCGAGCCGGTCCTCGAAATATGCGCCGTCGTGCGACACCGCCCGCAGGTCCAGGTCGGTGGCGCCGAAGACCAGCGTGTACGGGGCGTGGCTGTGCACCACGGCGTTCACGTCCGGGCGGGCCTGATAGACGGCCTGGTGCAGGGCAAGTTCGGGTGGGGCCAGCGGCGGCGGCGCGACGGCGAAGTCGATCGGCGCGAGGATCACGTCCTCCGGCCGGCACTCGTCGAAGCCGGTGAGCGCACCCTTGATCAGCATGACGTCGGAGCCGGGCATCCGGGCGGACACCTGCCCCTGGTTGAAGTCGTCGTGCCCACCGATCGACAGCGACCGGGCGGCGATCGCGACATGGCCGCGCAGCCGCACCGCGGCCGGAAGGAGCGCTCCGGTTCCCGGCGTGGTCATCGGATTGCCCGCGTGCTCATTGAACCCCCTGCTGGTTGTCGAACCCCTGGAGAAACGCGCGATCGAACAGTTCCCCGATCTCCACCAGCCCGGCCGGCGCGTCGTGCGCCCATCGCGCGGCCACCATGGCGCCGTACACCGCGGCGCCGAGTCCGCGTACGTCGTGGTGCAGCGCGAGCGCCTCATGTTCGAAGGTCAGGTCGATCCGGTGTTCGCTGACCCGGTGCCCGGCCCGGTACGAGGCGACGTCGTCGACCGGGACGCCGGCGCTGGCGGTCCACCGCGCCGCGAGCGCCGAGGCGGATGCCGACGGCCGGTCCGCCTTCGCCGGGGTGTGCCGTTCCAGGACGCTGGCCCGGGGCCGTTCCGGCAACCGCCGGGCGACCCGGCCGGCGATTCCGACGAGGTGGGCCTGCAACCAGTGCCCGACGGAGAGGTTGACCGCCCGGACGACGGGCACCTCCCGGGCGAGGTTCGCCATGATCGCGCCGGCGTCGGCGGTCAGGTCCGAGGCGCAGACGACGAGGGCGGCACCGGCCCGGCGGCAGAGCTGCGCCGACCGGGGCAGCACATGACCCCGGCTCGCGTCGACCACCACCGTGACGTCAGCCCCGTCCGGCCAGTGGTCCCGGGTCGCGGCGAAGCCCACCGGGACGTCCCGCCGTCCGCACTCGGCCACGATCCGCGAGCCCAGCCGTCCGGTCGCGCCGACGACGCCGAGCCGTAGCGGATCACCGCGCATACACGCCGCCCTGTTCGGCGACGTAGTCCGCGATCTCGCGTACGGTGCCCAGCTTTCCGGCCGCCTCCTCGAGATCGATGTAGACTCCGAACTCGTTCTCGATCGCGTCGATGAGCCGCAGGTACGACAGCGAGGTGAGCCCGATCTCGGTCAGCACCGTCGCGTCCTGGGACAGTTGCGCGCCGGACACCGTGCCATCGCTGGCCTCGACGACCAGTTCGGCGATCCGAGTGGCCATCGGGTTCTCGCCCATCGTTGTCTCCTTTCCTCCGTGCCGGCGGGACCGCCGGTCATGTTGCTGGGCCACGGCCCCGGGCCAGCTCTCGCAGGGCGCTCATCCGCGGCTTTCCCAGGCTGGTGACCGGCATCTCCGGCACGACGAGGAAACGCTCCGGCACCTTGTACGGCGCGAGCCGACCGAGGCAGTGCGCCCGCAACTGCGCCGGGTCGGCCATCACCGCTCCGCTGAGCGCGGCGACCAGCATCGGGTCGCCGTTGCCCTTCTCGACGGTGAAGACCGCGACCGCGACCGTGCCGGGCACGGACAACAGCGCGGTGCGCACCTCGGCGGCGTCGATCTTCCGGCCGCCGATATTGATCGCCTTGCCGGTCCGGCCAGCCAGGAAGAGCCGGCCGTCGCGGAGGAACCCCTCGTCGCCCGTGTGGAACCAGCCGTCCGCGTCGCGCCTGCGCTCGAAGTGTCCGGGGACGTTGAGGTAGCGGGTGCCCATGGAGCGGCTCCGGACCCGCAGCTCGGTGACCGTGGTCTCGGCGCCCGGGAGGTCCCCGGCCGGCCCGAAGTCGAACTCGGCACCGGGCAGCGGGAAGCCGAGCCCCGCGTCGGGGGCGGGATCGGGATCGAAGGTGAGCGGGCCGGTCTCCGCTACGCCGTAGTAGTTGCAGACCGCGAGATCGTGTCGGGCGAGCAGCGCGGCACGGGTCTCGGTCGACAGGGGCGCGGCGGAGGAGAGCGCCACGGTGAGCGCGGCGAGTTCGGGGATGGCGATGTCGCGCCGGAGCAGCGAGTCGTACAGTGCCGGAAACCCGGTCAGCCGGCTGGGCCGGATCTCGCGCAGGAACCGGGCCACATGACCGGCGCTGGGCATCCCCGACGGCAGCCAGAGCGCGGCGCCGGCCAGGAACGCCGGCAGCAGCGAGGTGTTGAACGCCAGGCCGTTGAACAGCCCGGCGAAGCAGAGGATCCGGTCGTCCGGACCGGTGCCGGAGGCCTCGTTCCAGGCGGTCGCGGCATTGAGTACCGCGGTGCCGGAGAACTCGATGCAGCTCGGCATGCCGGTGGAGCCGGAGGTGAATCGGCACACCTCGGTGTCCGGGTGCAAGTCCGGCCGGACGGACCCGGCCGGACGGTACGCCAGCGCGGAGGTGACCGAGAGGCCACCCAGCTCTCCGGCGTCGCGCAGTCCGGACAGCGGCAACTCCCGGTCGTGGACCAGCAGGTCGATGCCGCAGCTCCCGATGACCGCGTCGATCTCCTGGGGGCCGAGCACTGGATCGAGCAACAGCGGCACGGCGCCTGCGCGCAGGCAGCCGAGGTAGGCAGCGACGTACCGGGGTGAGTTCGCGGCCGAGATGACGACCCGGGGACGATCGGCGGGATCCGGCCACCCGGCCGGCGCCAGGGTGGCCCAGGTCTGTCGCAGTCCCCGGGCGAACTCCGCCGCGGCCTCCGCAAGTTGCCCGTACGTCAAAACCTCGCGCGGACCGCCGACGGCCATTCGGTCCCGATGCGTCGCGGCCTGCCGCTCGAAGACGTCGTGCAGGATCCCCATCGGCCAGCTCCCCTCCGCTGTCCGCTACTCGCCGTGCGCGTGGGCCAGTTCGGCCCGGTCGTGCTTGCTCATGCCAGCCTGGTCCAGGCCGAGCGCCAGCAGATACAGCAGTTCGTCGTCCTCGGGCAGGTCGACCAACTGGCGCCAGGCGGCGACGTCCTGACCGCCGATGGCGGTTACGGCAACGCTGCTGCGGGTCGCGCCGAGGTAGAGCAGTTGCACGGCCGTGGCTGCCCGGTAGACCGCGTCGCGCACGGTCTGGCCGTCCGCCCCGGCGAGCAGCAGGTGCCGTTTGACGTGGCAGATGACGAAGGCCGGGGCCCGGCTCAGGTGCTGCTGGCCCATGCAGGCGTAGCGGACCGCCTCCCGGTCGGTCAACCGGTCCGAGACGACGACGTTGACCCCCGCCCGCAGCGCCGGCGCGCGACAGGCGTCCGCCAGCGGGCCCGGTACGGCGGCCAGGGTGATCTGCAGGCCGCCGTTGCGGGCATCGTCGGTCGGCCGGGTCACGTCGGTGGGCAGCGGCGTCGCGAGCGCGCCCATCGCCTCGGCGACGGCCTGCCCGGGCGGCGGCAGCTCGGAGAACTGTTTGCAGGACCGGCGTAGTTGGGAGAGCGCGCCCCACTCCCCGCGCCGGATCGGTACGGCGCCACCGGCACCGGCGACCGGCGGCTGGATCAACGGCTCGTCCACCACCGGCCCCGGCGCGCCGCTGCCCTCGACGAGCTGCCGGGGGATGCCCGACCAGCAGTACCGCTCCAGGTCACACCGGTTGTCGGAGCCGGGCGTGAGGTACTGGCGGAAGGACGACCAAGCCGGTTGCCCGGTGGCCTGCGGGGCGGGCCCGATCGAGACCACCGAGTGGACTTCCCGGTAGGGCAGCAGACCCCAGAGCTGATCCATGATCTGGCGGCGGGGTATCCGCAGCCGCAACGTGGCGGATCCGGTGTCCAGCGCGGTCCCCAGCAGGTTCGTCGAGACGTGTCCGGCGTCGAGCTGGGCGTAGAGGTAGCCGCGATGACCGTACTTGCGCATCGACAGCCACGGCCGGGTCAGCACGATGAGGTCCGCCGTGACCGCACCGGACGGCGGTCCCGGCGAGGCCAGCAGGTGCTCCACCAGATCGCCGGGGACCGGTAGCAGCACTGCGGCCCGCCGGGCGAAGTCGAGACGGAAGAGCTTCGCCTCCTCGCCGTCGGTCCGACGGACCAGGACCACGACGTCGTACGGGAAGATGGCGCCGGCCGAGGGCACGCAGCGGGCGGGACCCGCGCCGCGGAAGATTCCCCGCCCCACCAGATCGAGGGCCTGGCGGAGCCCGGCGCTGCGCTGCACCGTGGCCTCCACCCGGAACTCATGCTGCAGGTCGGTCATCCATCGCCAGGCCTCCGCGATGGACGTCGCGTCCGCCTGCGGCGTCTGCCCCGGCAGGGTACTGAGAGCCTCCGCACGCATTCCACCCGCCAATCTGTTGCGTTCCCCATGTGGCGGGAATGGCCAGGTCGATCTGCTCTCGACACCGGCGCAGCTTCCCGGGATTGCGAAGATCAGCGTATCTTCAGCCTCCGGCAGGCGGATAGGAACTTTTCCGGCACGTTTGCGGCAGTTAGGGCCCAACATTGTGCCGATAGCACCGTGACCTGCGGCACGCACCGGCACAACCGGCTTTGACGGGCAGTCGAATCCCGATCTCGGTGCGACCGGTATCTTCCCCGAGCAGAGTTGACTGGCGCTATTCGACACCTGGAAAATTGCTCCCGTCCGGTCGATAGAATCGTTAGTCGATGTCGGCTGGGTGAATTGTTTCGTCGAGCGGAAGGCGTGCCGCGATTTGGTCCGCGACCGGCGGAGAGAAATGGATCCGCGAACCGCGACGACGGACGACATTTCCGCATAGAGGAGGTGAACAACATGAAGAAGTACGCCAAGCGTGCCGCTGTGGCCGGTGCCCTCCGGGACACCAGCATCGTCGCCGACACCAGCGTGATCGCTGACACCAGCATCGCCGACACGAGTGTCATCGCCGACACCAGCCTGCTGAAGGACACCAGCGTCGTAAAGGACACCAGCGTCCTGGGTGACACCAGCGTCATCTGAGACGCCGCCGTCCGGCCAGCACGGTCGGGTGTGCCGTACCCGTCCTGGGTCCGGCGCACCCGGCCCACGGCCGTCGTTGCCGCACGACTGGCGGACCGGTACGACGCACCGCCGGACGCCCAGCGAGAAGGGCCGTACGTGACAGCGGAACCACCCGCACCGCTGCCTGTGGAGGACGTGCTGCGCGCCTGGCAGGACCCCGTCTTCCGGGCCCGGCTCGACGAGGGCGAACTGGCGCGGCTGCCGGACAGCCCGGTGGGCATCCTCGACCTGGCCGACCTGCCGGCGGACTAGGACCGGCGTCAACGCCACTGGCCGGCGACTTGACACCGGCAACAGCACACACTCGGCCGATTTGCCTGCCGGAGCAGCGGAATGAACCTTTTTCAACCTGGACCGCGCGGCGCTCACGCACCGCGTCCGACCTTGCGGTCCGCCGGACCGCAAGGGGAGGTTGAAAAAGGTTCAATGGTGCATCACGAAGAAGCAGGCGTGCGGGCGGATCTGGCCGGGGATGCCCGGTGGTGGCTCGGTATTCCGTTGTCCGGCCGGCTGGGCCAGCCGACCCGGTGCACCGGACCGGACCGGGAGCGCGGCGAGCTGCGGCTGCGACTCTGGCGTACGGGGAGGATTGTCCGGGGGCACACCGGCCCGCCGGCGCACTGGCTCGGCCCCGGCACCGACCTGCCCGCGCTCGCCGGGGAGTCCGCCGCGTCGCTCCGGGCCCGGCTGCCCGACCCACCCGACTGGACCCGGGTGATCGCGCGGGCGTGGCGGGACTTCCCACCACACCGGCCGGACGGCCGCACCCGCCAGCCCGGTCCGCCAGCCGACCACACCCGCCACCCCCCGGCCGATCGCACGGGCCGGTCGGAAGAGGAGTTGCTCGGCTGGCTCGGGCCGCTGCTCGACTGGGCTGGGCGGGAACTGCGTACCGGGCTGGAGCAGCTGGTCAGCCCGCCGCACCGACTCGACGCGCGGCACCCGCTGCTCGCGCCGGACACCGACCGGCTCCTCGCGATGGTGCAGCGGGTCCTGCTGCTCGACCTGCACGCCGCGCGGCTACGTGGACGGCTGCCCGGCGCCACGCCCGAGCAGCGGTTCCAGGCGTTCGCCACGGAGCTGGTCGAGCCGGGACGCGCCCTCGATCTGCTGGCGCGGTATCCGGTGCTCGCCCGGGAACTGGTCGCGCACCTGCGGACCTGGATCCGCGTCCGGCTGGAACTGGCGCACCGGCTGGTCGAGGACGCGGACCGGCTGCGGGAGGCGTTCGGCGCTCCGGCAGCGGGTCTCAGCGCTGTCCGGGAGATCCGGTTCGGCGCCGGCGACACCCACCGGGGTGGCCGGTCGGTTGCCGTGATCACGTACGACAACCGGATCAGCGTCGTCTACAAGCCGCGCAGTCTCGCGATCGAACGGCACTTCAACGCCCTGCTGAGCTGGCTGAACGAGCGCGGGCTGACCCACCCGTTGCACCCACCGCCGGTGCTCGACCGCGGCGGGTACGGCTGGTGCCGGTACGTCGCACCGAGCCCGTGCCGGGACGCTGCGGAACTGGCCAGGTTCTACTGGCGGCAGGGCAGTTACCTGGCACTGTTCTACGCCCTGCGGGCGTACGACATGCACGCCTGGAATCTGATCGCGGACGGCGAGCATCCCGCGTACATCGACCTGGAGGCGCTGTTCCACACCGAGCCCGCGCTCACGGTGGCGGAGTCGGAGCACCACGAGGTGACCACCCGGGTGCTGCGGAACTCCGTACTCACCGTGCAACTGCTGCCCCGCCGGCTCGCCGAGCCGGGCGGCGGCGGTGACCCCAACTTCGGCATCTGCGGGCTGCTCGGCGGGGTGGACGAGGGCGACCAGGCGACGTACCCGGGCCAGTCCTATGCGGACGCCGGCACCGACCTGATGCGGATTACCCGCCGTCCCCGGCCTGCGGACGTCTCGCACAACCGGCCCCGGCTGACGGGCGCGCCGACCCCGCCGCCGATCCGGGCGGACGCGGTACTCGCCGGCTTCGAGGCGACCTACCGGCTGCTGCTGCGCGAGCGCCCGGCGCTGCTGGATTCCGCCGGGCCGCTCGCGGCGTTCCACGACGCCGAGGTACGGGTGGTGCTGCGCAACACGCGCTTCTACGCGGCCATGGTGGACAGTTCCTGGCATCCGGACCTGCTCCGCGATTCGTTCGACCGGGAGCTGTTCCTGCAGCGGCTGGCGACCGGCCACGAGCACTACCCGGCGCGGGCGTCGGTGATCAGCAGCGAGGTCCGCCAGCTCGACCGGCACGACGTGCCGGTCTTCCACGCCTACCCGGGCGAAACAGCGCTGTACGACCCGTCCGGCAAGGTCGCCGACGACTTTCTGGCGGTGAGTGGGCTGGCCGCGGTCCGGCGACGCCTGGCCGGATTCTCCGAAGCCGACCTGCGGGAGCAGCTCTGGCTCGTCCGCGCCTCGCTCTGCACCGTGCTTCCAGTGCCCCGACCCGAGCCCGTGCCGTCGGGTGCCCGATCCGGCGACGTCGATCCGGAACTCGCGATCGCGGCCGCCCGGGGCATCGGCGACCGCCTGCTGGAGACGGCGCTGCGGGATCCGGCGGACGGCACCGTCGAGTGGATCTCGCTGCACCGCCTCGCCCCGCTGTACTGGACGGTCGGCGCGACGAGTCTGGGTCTGGGCTCCGGCGTCAGCGGGATCGCCCTGTTCCTCGCCGAGCTGTCCGGATTGACCGGGGTGGGCCGCTACCGCGACGTGGCCGAGGAGATCGTCCGGGGACTGGTCGGACCTGGCCAAATCCCGCCGGTCGAACAGTTGCGGGGGATGTCGGTAGGCGCGTACGAGGACCTCGGCGGCCTGCTGAACCTCCTGCTGCGCCTGGCCCAGCTCTGGCACGAACCGGCCCTGCTGGCCGAGGCCGAACGCCTCGTCCCGGCCGTAGCGCAGAACCTCGGACACGACCGGCGGATCGACGTACGTGACGGCATCGCCGGTGCGGCGCTCACCCTGGCCCGGATGTCGCGGCTGCGGCCCGACGCCGGCACCGCCGCCACGATCCGGGATGCCGCCGGTGCCGTCGACGCCGCCGTACGGCGGTACGCCGCCGCCGGCAAGCCCGCTCCGGCCGGGCTGGGCCGGGGCAGCGCCGGCTGGGCGTATGCCTCCGCCCGGCTGGCCGACATCATCGGGGCCGACATCGCGGTATCCCGGGCGACCCGGGCGCTCGACCTGCGCCCCCGGCCCGGCAGCGGCGGACCGGCGGGCGGCGGTGCGCGGCCGCACTGGTGTGACGGGGTCGTCGGTACCGGACTGGCCGTGGCCGCGATGCTCGGGATGCCCGGGATGGAGCCGTGCCGGACCAGGTTGCTGGCGGAACTCGGGCGGTCGATCGAACTCGTCCGCTCGACGTGGTTCCGGGACGACTCCTATCTGGGCACCGGCAACGACTCGCTGTGCCACGGCGATCTCGGGATAGTGGAGCTGCTACGCGCGGCCGCCGAGGCGTACGACGACCGATGGTTGCGCGATCAGGCCGGTCTGCTGGCGCATTCGGTGGCCGAGCGGGTCCTGGCCGGCCGACCGGTGACAGCGGCGCCGGCCGGGGTGTGGACGCCCGGTCTGCTGGCGGGAGCGGCCGGAATCGGTCACGGTCTACTGCGTACGGCGTGCCCGGAGGCCGTACCCAGCGTGCTGGTGCTGTGATCATCTGCGGTACGCGACCGGCTGACGACCGACCGACGGGTTCCTGACATCTGGGACACGCACCTGTTGAATTAGGGTGATTTATCAGGGCTCCTTGTTGATCCAGGCCCGCCCCGGAGCGCCATACACAGAATCTTGATCGATGTAGATATGACCATTAGCATCGCGCTCGATGGTTGCCGGGGAGGTGACCACGATGGCGTGTCGCCTGCGAGGGCTCCGGCATGAGGGTGACCGCCACGACCTCATTGGTCGTTTTCCTGTCACGGTGCCCGATAGGTCAGATCGAGAGAGCATAACGCACCAGCGCCATGCGAAACGGGGGACGATGATCAACAGAGCTGACCTGACCTTCAGTCGGATCCTGAAGGCGTCCAGGATTCGACGAGGCCTCACGCAGGCGGAATTGGCCACCCGCTCGATGATCAGCATTCGAAGTATCCGGAATCTGGAGTTGGGCCAGGCCAAACATCCCCGGAAACAGACCATCGACCTGCTCGCCGACGCACTCCAGTTGGACAACCTGGCGCGTACCGAATTCCTCCTGGCGGCACGTCCGCACGAGGTCGCCGCGCTTCCGGACCTGGCCCTCACCCATACGACCTCGGAGATGCCACATGCCGCCGACCCGCTCATGGGTCGAGGCCACACCGTCGAACTGGCGGTGAACCTGCTGGCCGCCCAGGGCTCCCGGTGGGTCGCACTCAGCGGTCTGGCAGGCGTCGGGAAGACCCGGGTGGCCCAGGCGGTGGCGCAGGAGGTCAACCGGACCGCCGGGCAACCGGTGCTCTGGATGAGCGCGGACCGGTGGACCCCACCGATCCGGCCCGAGACCCGCCGCAGACGGAGAACCCCGAGGACCGACCTGCCCACCACGCTCTTCGAACTACTACAGCGCGGTGAGCAGGCCACCGAGGAACTGACCGCGCTCGTCAGCGAGTTCTCCGCGCTCATCGTGATCGACAACTTCGTCGAGCCCGTGATCAGCGAGTCCGCCCTGACACACCTGCTGCGCAACTGCCCGAACATCAGCCTGCTGACCTGCAGCCGCGACCCTTCCCGGTACCGGGCCGGCAATCAACTCACCCTCGCGCCACTGGCCGTGCCCGAGAGTCCCGACGAGGCGGCCCCCGGCCAACTCGCCCGGTATCCCGCGGTGCACCTCCTGCTCACCCACCTCCAGCGGATCCGGCCGGACGCGCCGATCACGGACGCCCAGATCGGGGCGATCGCCCGGATCAGCATGGCGGTCGACGGCATTCCGCTGGCCCTGAAGGCGGCGGCGTCCTGGCTCCCGCTCTACAAGTCGGACGAACTGGTGGAACTGGCGCTGCGCGCTCCGGCGCTGCTGACCGAACCGGTCACGGAGGGCCGCGACGACGCGGGTTCCGGACTCGTCGCGGCGCTCTCGGAGACGGTCGCCGCGCTGCCGACGGAGCACGCCCGGACCCTGCGTACCCTGGCCTGCCTCGCCGAGCCCTGGTCGATGAGCACCGCAGCCCGGGAGGTGCAGGGCGGGATCCCGGAGGCGGCCAAGGCCGTAAACAGCCTGCTGCAACGAGGTCTCATCCGCCCGACCGAACACGACGACGGCGAGTTCGGCCGGTTTCGCGTACTCAACCTGGTCCGGCACCTGCTCGGGCACCCGATGGGGCTCAACCGGATTGCCGCGTAGCGGTATTGACTTCCGACTGGCGGGACCACAGTTGACGGCGGTCAGATGATCGAGGCCAGCTCGTCAGTTATGGCGAACTGGCCTTCGACCTGCGATTTCCTGTGGGTGAGGGCTCTCGAACCCCATCCACCCATGGCCGCAGAATCAGCTCACCGGTCTCGACCGACCTGCGCCTGAACGTGGCCCGCCGACAGCAGTGACAATCGGGCTGACGTGCGGGACGTGCAGTCGCTGGCGTTCTTCGGCCTGGACAACGCGCTCGTGGCTCGCGGCCGGGCGTTTCAGGCGTGGGCGGAGGAGTCCGTCGTTACCCAGCACTCTCCGGCATGACGTTGTGGCGGTGGGCGTTTTGTTGCCACTCACGGGCGGCCCGTTCGCCGACGAAGCCGCGACGTCGCATCTGCCGCCGCCTACCGTCCGGCCTGCCAGTAGATGGATCTCCGTGACCACAGCTGCGGACACAAGATCAATAGTAAAGAGATTCCGCAGCTCAGCGGTACGACGACGGACGAGTCGACCTGTACGCCGGATTTTGTGCCCGGCACGCACCGTTGCCGGTGGTGCCGGCGGCGGTCATCCATCTCGGCCTACCGTTGCCGGCAGGCTCCAGCGGCCTACCCGCAGGCATCGGGCGGGCAGCCCTCGAACGCCTGCGCGGGCCGTTGCCTTTCGGCGATGGCCCTCTCTTGGCCTTGCTCCGGGTGGGGTTTACCGAGCCATCCCGGTCACCCGGGATGCTGGTGGGCTCTTACCCCACCGTTTCACCCTTACCGAACCGGTCGATCCACGCGTTTCCGTGTAAACCACCCCGGTTGGCGGTCTGTTTTCTGTGGCACTTTCCCGCGGGTCACCCCGGGTTGCCGTTAGCAACCACCCTGCCCTGTGGAGTCCGGACGTTCCTCGGCGGCGGGCTCGCGCTCCGCCGACGCGACCGCCCGGTCGACTCGTCCGTCGCGTACCCAATGGTAGCGATGATCCCGAAGAGCGATCCACCGGGCCGCCGCCACTCAGCCCGCCAGGCGATCAACCAGATCGAACCAGCCCGCCTCGATCCGCTCCGGGGGGACACGCCGGTGGCTGTGCAGCCGATTGAGGAACGGCGTGCCGAGATAGCTGCTGAGCACCTCGGCGATCACGTCGAGGTCGCCCGGGACGCCCGCCGCCCGTAGCAGGCTCGCCAGGTGAAGGGTTCGCACCTCGTACGGCGGATGCGGGCTGTACTGGCGGGCCGGTTTCGGTTCGGCCTGGAGATAGAGGTCGAGATAGCGAATCTGGTGCCGGATCGTGGCGACCCCGAAGGCCGCCAGACGTTCCCGGGGCGGCGCCCCCGGACCCAGTGGCGGCGGACCGGACAGGAAGTCCTCTTGGAAGGTGCGTTCGGCGTGGTCGAGCAGCGCGAACATGAGGCCGACGCGGTCACCGAACCGGCGATAGACGGTGCCCTTGCCCACGCCGGCCGCGTTCGCCACCGCCTCCATGGTGACGTGCTCGGCCCCTCGCTCCCGCACCAGCCTGGCGGCGGCGTCCAGCAGGCGCACCCGGTTGCGGGCCGCGTCGACGCGTTCAGCCGCAGGCTGGCCGGCGAGCGGGAGTCCGGAGTCAGGGTCGGTTGCGGGTGACGTCACAGTCGCAGCCTAGCCAGCCCGGGAACAGAACCGGACCACAGTCCGTTTCGAAGGATGAAAAGCGGACCGCAGTCCGCTTCTATCGGAAAGGACATGTCATGGGCACACTCTCCGGGCAGGTGGCTGTCGTCACGGGAGCGGCGCAAGGCATCGGGGCCGGCATAGCGAAGGACCTCGCGGCTGCCGGCGCGACGGTGGTGGTCAACTACTACCCCGGTGACACCGAGCGGGCTGATCGGGTCGTGGCAGAAATCGCCGCCCTGGGCGGTAAGGCGGTCGCGGTGGCCGCGGACGTACGGAAGCCGGACGATCTGACGGCGATGTTCGATCGGGCCGTCAACCAGTTCGGCAGGCTCGACATCCTGGTGAACAACGCGGGCGTGTACGAGTTCGGCCCGCTCGAAGCGGTGACCGAGCACGACTTCCACCACCAGTTCGACACCAACGTGCTCGGCGTGATCCTGGCGACCCGGGAAGCGGTCAAACGATTCGGCCCGGACGGTGGAAGCGTGGTCAACATCAGCTCGACCGCCGTCCAGTTGTCCCAGCCCAACCAGATGATCTACACGGCCACCAAGAGCGCGGTGGAGGCGATCACCCGGGTACTGGCGAAGGAGCTCGGCCCCCGCCACATCAGGGTCAACGCCGTCGGCCCGGGCGGCACGGAGACCGAGGGAGGTCACTCGCACGGCCTGATCGGCAGTTCGTACCTCGACGAACTGGTCGCGGCGACCCCGCTCGGTCGGCTGGGGCAGGTCGGGGACGTGCCCCGGTAGTGACCTTCCTGGCCTCGCCCGCCGCCGGATGGGTGACCGGAGAGGTACTACTGGCCTCGGGCGGCCTGCGCCCATAGGTGGTCCCGCCGTGGCGGGGGACGGAGCAGGACATCCGGGCCCTGCTCCCCCTTGCCTGTGGTGGGTGGCCTGGCGGCCTTTCCGGTGATTGGCTGGCGGCGAGACGGACCGGCAGGCCACCGAGAGGTCGGCAACGCCGCCGATTAGCCTCGACAGGCTATGGATTTTCCCGAGGCGCTGCTACTGCTCGCTGCCGGGCTCGCCGCGGGCATTGTCAACGCGGTGGCCGGCGGCGGCTCGCTCATCACCTTTCCGGCCATGATCGCGATCGGGCTGCCGGCGATCCCGGCCAACGTGAGCAACTCGGTGTCGGTCTGCCCCGGCTACCTGGCCAGCGTGTGGGGCAGCCGGGACGATCTGCCGGACCGCCGGTGGCTGCTCCGGCTGGTCCCGGGCACCGTGCTGGGCACCGCCGCCGGCTGCGCGCTGCTGCTCTCCACTCCGGCCCGGGCGTTCGAACTGGCCGTACCGTTCCTGGTGCTGGGCGCGACCGCCGTGCTGGCGTTCCAGGACCGGCTTCGCCGTCTCATCGGACAGGGCGGCGGCCAACCCGCCCCGACCGGGTCCGGCTTCGCCGCCTCGGGCCGGACGGCGGTGCGGAGCCCCTCCCGGCAGAGCCTCGCGCTGCACACCATGGTCGTGGTCGGCGCGGTCTACGGCGGATATTTCGGCGCCGCGCTCGGGGTCATGCTGGTGGCCGGGCTGGCGCTGGTGCTGGACGAGACGCTGACCCGGGTCAGCGCGATCAAGAACGTGCTCTCCGCGGTGGTCGGGCTGACCACGACCGTCGCCTTCGCCGCGTTCGGCCCGGTGAACTGGACCGCCGTCGCGGTGGTCGCCCCCGCGACCATCATCGGAGGGTACGCGGGCGCGCGGCTCGTCCGCCGGCTGCCGCCCGAGGTACTCAAGACCGTGATCGTGCTCTTCGGTACGGCAATCGGCCTGCTGCTGCTCTACCGCTCCTGGATCTGACCCCGGCCGTCCGGCAGGACGGCGGCTCAGTGCCCGCGCCGGGCGGGACAGCGCCAACGGACCTCGGTCAGCATCCAGCCGAAGAACGCCACCTCCAGCAGACCGAAAGCACCGACCAGCAGCATCTCGATCATCTGCCGCACCTCCGGTCCGGATCGGCTCGTCGTCGCTCCTCCACGCTATCAACACCCGCCGATCGGCGCTGGACAAGAGATCCCCGTGACCAGGTCGGCGTACCCGAATCTCGGGTTGCCTGCCCTGGCCACGGGGATCCCCCCGGGGGCGGGGTGGTTGGTGTCGGTGTGTGTCGGGTCGGTCAGACCTTCGGTGCGGGTTCGACGGGCTCGCCGGCCACCTCGGCCGACTCCCTCGGGCTGGGTACGACCCGCGGGTCGCCCTCGTCGGCGAAGTAGTCGTCCTGCTCGGTCCCGTCCACCCCGTCGGCGACCTTGGCGGCCCGGAGGATCAGCGTGACGATCGCCGCGACCAGCAGGTTGACCACGACCGCGACCAGGCCGACGTAGATGGTCTTGGTTGAGCCGTCGAAGCCGAGCTTCTCCAGCGGGAACGCGGACCCGCCGAAGTGCGCCCGCTTGGTCGCCGGGTTGGGAATCTGGTAGAGCATCCACATTCCCAGGCCCATTCCGGCGACCCAGCCGGCGACCAGCGCGCCCCGGTGGAACCACCGGGTGTAGAGGCCGAGGGCGACGGCCGGCAGCGTCTGCAGGATGATGACCCCGCCGATGAGCTGGAGGTCGATCGAGAACTGCGGGTCGAGGAAGACGATGCAGGCAACCGCACCGATCTTCACCACCAATGACGTGATCTTGGAGACGTTCGCCTCCTGGGCCGCGGTGGCGTCCTTGCGCAGGTACTCCTTGTAGATGTTCCGGGTGAAGAGGTTGGCCGCCGCGATCGACATGATGGCGGCCGGCACCAGCGCGCCGATCCCGATCGCGGCGAACGCGATCCCGGCGAACCAGCTCGGGAACTGCTGCTCGAAGAGCAGCGGCACCACCGTGTTGTTGTCCACGGTGCCCTCGGTCGCGCCCGGCAACGGGGTCACCCCGGCGGCGATGGCGGCGTACCCGAGCAGGGCGATCAGACCCAGCAGCAGGCTGTACGCCGGCAGCGCCGACATGTTCCGCTTGATCACGTCCCGGCTCCGGCTGGCCAGTACGCCGGTGAGGCTGTGCGGGTAGAGGAAGAGCGCGAGCGCCGAGCCGAGGGCCAGGGTGATGTACTGCAACTGGTTGTTGGCGTTGAGCGTGATGCCGTCGTTCGGGGACGGGCTCGCGTCGAACTTCGCGTCCGCCGCGTCGAAGATGCTCCCCCAGCCACCGAGCTTGTACGGCAGGTAGACGATCGCCACCAGGATCACGATGTAGATCAACGAGTCCTTGACGAACGCGATCAGCGCCGGTGCCCGCAGCCCGGACTGGTAGGTGTAGGCGGCCAGGATGGCGAAGGCGATGATGATCGGCAGGTGCCGGGCGATGGCGCTCTCCCCGCTGACCCCCATCGTCTTGAGCACCGCCTCGATGCCCACCAACTGGAGCGCGATGTAGGGCATGGTCGCGACGATGCCGGTGATCGCGATGATCAGGGCCAGGGTCGGCGAGTCAAACCGCTTCCGGACGAAGTCGGCCGGGGTGACGAAGCCGTGCCGGTGCGAGACCGACCAGAGCCGGACCAGCACCAGGAAGACCAGCGGATAGATGATGATCGTGTACGGCACCGCGAAGAACCCGGCTGCCCCGGCCCCGAACAGCAGCGCCGGTACGGCCACGAAGGTGTACGCCGTGTAGAGGTCGCCGCCGACCAGGAACCAGGTGATCCAGCCGCCGAAGCTGCGCCCACCGAGACCCCACTCGTCGAGGTGCGCCATGTCGCTCGGCGCCCGCCATCGGGCCGCGACGAAGCCCATCCCGCTGACCAGCAGGAACAGCAGCGTGAAGATGATGATCTCAGTGAGATGGTCCTGCCACACCGTCGGTCACCCCCGCTTCTTCGTCATCTGGTACACCACGGTCGTGGTGCCGACCCCGAGCAGGATGAAGGCCAACTGGAGCCAGTAGAAGACCGGAAAGCCGAACAACCGGGGTGAGTCGGCGTTGAACAGCGGCGTGATCAACGGCACCACGATCGGCAGGAAGAGCAGCCAGTTCCACGGGCTGTGGTCCTTCGCCCGGGCTCTCGCCACCACCCCACCGGCCGGCGCCGTCGGCGTCTCAGATTCGCTCATGCCGGCACTCCGCTTCGCTCCGTACCGACATGAGGCACATTGGCACTGAGTCCGATGATTCGCTCGCTGCGCTCGCTCATGCCGGCACTCCGCTTCGCTCCGTACCGACATGAGGCACATTGGCACTGAGTCCGATGATTCGCTCGCTGCGCTCGCTCATGCCGGCACTCCGCTTCGCTCCGTACCGACATGAGGCACATTGGCACTGAGTCCGATGATTCGCTCGCTGCGCTCGCTCATGCCGTCTCCTCTGCTGCGCTCGGCCTGGTGACCCGCCTGGTTGCGCTCGGCCGTGATTGAACTTCGTGTGACGTCGTCGTTGACCTATGTGTGACGCCGGAGGTTAGGACAGAGTGACGGCGGTCACCTCGACGACACCGGACCGGTGCGCCCAACGGCCAGCACGGTGCGCCGAATGGTGATCAACGACCAAAATAAGGTCGCGCCAAACGGATCTATCAGGCCAAATGATACATCGAAGTACGACGATTGCTCTTGATCGGGGGTCGGCCGGTTGCCATGCTGGCCGGGTGCCGCGATTTCCCTCGTACGACTGCACCGCACTCGGGTACCACGTGCTGGGATCCGGGCCGCCGATCGTCTGCCTGCCCGGCGGCCCTGCCCGGGCGTCGAGCTATCTCGGCGACCTCGGTGGACTGAGCCGGGACCGCACCCTGCTCAAACTCGACCTCCGGGGCAGCGGCGAGTCGGCCGTCCCCGAGGACCCGGCGAGCTACCGGTGCGATCGGCTGGTCGACGACGTCGAGGCGTTCCGGGTCCACCTCGGACTGGACCGGATGGACCTGCTCGCCCACTCGGCCGCCGGCAACCTCGCGGAACTCTACGCGGCCCGGCACCCGCACCGGCTGTCCCGGTTGGTACTCGTCACCCCGGGCCTGCGCTCGGTCGGGGTGGAGACGGTCGGCTTCGCGGAGGCGGTCGCCGCCCGCGCCACCCAGTGGTGGTACCCGGAGGCGAAAGCGGCGATGGACGCCTGGCAGGAGGCGGCGGGCCGGGGCGCCGGGCCGGACGAGGTGAACCCGTTGCGCAGCGGCGCCGCGCCGTTCGCGTACGGCCGGTGGGACGAGCGGGCCCGGGCACACGCTGAGGCCGAGCCGGAGGAACGGCCGGACGCGCCATCCGCCGGGTTCTACGACGGCTTCGCCCCGGACACCGCCGCGGTCCGCGCCGCACTGGCCGGGCTCGACGCCCCGGTGCTGGTCCTGGCCGGCGAACTGGACCCGGCACCCACCCCGGAGGCGGCCCGGGCGCTCGCCGCGCTCTTCCCGAACGCCGAGACCGTGGTGCAGGACGGTGCCAGCCACTTCCCCTGGCTCGACGACCCGGCCCGGTTCGTCAAGACCGTGCTCACCTTCCTCACCGACGAGCCCCGGACCCTCGCCGACCGGCCCTGACGGGCTTCGGCCCGGCACGACGCGGTTTCCCGGCCCGACGCGGTTTCCCGGCCCGGCCCAGCCGACCGGCCCGACCCAGCCAACCCGGCCCGATCCGATCCGATCAGCCTGCGGTCGGACCGGGTCGGCTCACGGTCAGATGCCGGTCAGGTGGGCGGTGTCGTTGACGGTCCGTACCGCCATGCCGCCGTCCGGCCAGATGTCCAACAGGGACAGGCCGGCCGGGTCGAGATAGAGCCGGTGCAGGAAGGCGTCGGTCGCGGCGAGCGCGTCGCGGAGCGCGATCTTCACCGGTGAGACGTGCGAGACCACCACCACGGTCTCCCCCGGGTACCCGGCCAACAACTTGGCCATCGCCCGGCTGACCCGGGTACCGACCTCGACGAAGGACTCCCCGCCGGGCGGGGCCACGGCCGGCGAGGCCAGCCAGGCGTCCAGCTCGGCGGGCCAGCGTTCGCGTACCTCGGCGAAGGTGCGGCCCTCCCACTCGCCGAAGTCGCACTCGATCAGATCCGGCTCGACCACCACCGGCACGCCGCCGAGCCCACCGGCGAGGATGCCGGCCATCGACGTACACCGGGACAGGGGCGAGCTGACCACGGCCGCGACCGAGTCGACCAGCCCGGCCACCCGCCGGGCCGTCGCACCGGCCTGGGCCAGGCCCCGGTCGGAGAGCGGCACGTCGCCCCGGCCCGAGTAGCGGCCCCGCGCGGTGTACTCCGTCTCGCCGTGCCGGAGCAGCAACAGCCGGGTGGCGGTCTCCGCCGGGCGCGGCTCCCAGGAACTCTTCGCGGTCGACCCCTGCGCGGCGACCTCGTGTGCCTCGGCCCGCCCGGTCGCGCCGGACGGCGGCGCGGCCGCCGGCTCGGCCGCGCTGTCCCGGGCTGCCTCCGGCACCTTGCCAGCGGCCAGGTCCATCGCCGCGTTCGCCAGCGCGTCCGCGTGCCGGTTGCGCTCCCGGGGAATCCAGGTGTACGCCACCGAGTCGAACTTCCGGACCAGCCCGGCCGCCTGGGCGGCGAGCGGACGCAGCCCCGGGTTCTTGATCTGCCAGCGGCCCGCCATCTGCTCGACCACCAGCTTGGAGTCCATCCGCACCTCGACCCCGGACGCGCCCACCTCGCGGGCGGCCTCCAGCCCGGCGATCAGGCCACGGTATTCCGCGACGTTGTTGGTGGCGACGCCGATCGACTCGGAACGCTCGGCCAGCACCTCGCCGCTGCCGGCATCCCGGACCACCGCGCCGTAACCGGCCGGGCCGGGATTGCCCCGGGCGCCGCCGTCCGCCTCCACCACGACCTTACGACCCGGCACGGGTCCACCCCCCGATCCCGCCACCGACGCCGGTCACAGCCCGGACTCGGCGGTACGCACCATGATGCGGCGACACTCCTCGCAGCGCACCACCTCGTCCGGGGCGGCGGCCTTGATCCGGGCCCGGTCCGCGCCGTAGAGCTCCAGCCGGCAGCCGCCGCAGCGCCCGCCCGCGACCAGAGCCGCGCCAAGCCCGCCCGACGTCTCCCGGATCTTGTCGTAGAGCGTCACCAGGTCGGCCGGGAGGTCGGCCGCGAGCGGCTGCCGCGAGCCGGCCTTGAACTCCTCCTCCTTGCCGATCTCGGCAAGGGCCTGGTCCCGCCGCTCCTCGGTCTGCGCACGCCGCTCCCGGGCCGCCGTCAGCCGCTGCTCGATCCCGTCGAGTACGCCCTGTGCGGTCTCCCGCTGCTCCATCAGCTCCAGCTCGGCGTCCTCCAGCTCGGTCTGCCGCCGGTTGAGCGAGGCCAGCTCGTGCTGCAACGCCTCCAGCTCGCGAGCCGGCCCCGAGCCGACGGTCAACCGGGCCTGGTCCCGGTCCTTGCGGATCCGCACCTGCTCGACATCCCGCTCCAGCCGGGCGATGTCCCGGTCCAGGTCGTCCACCGCCACCTGGGCCCGGACCCGCTCGTCCTCCAGCGCGGACAGCTCCCGAGCCAGCGCCTCCAGCTCGGCGTGCTCCGGCAGCGTACGGCGCCGGTGGGCGAGCTGGGCGAGCCCGGTGTCGATCGCCTGCAGGTCGAGCAGGCGACGCTGGTCTTTCGGGTCGGCCTTCATCGGAGGGACTCCTTGTCCACGGAGGATGCGGGGGTTAGCACGGGTGGTACCGGAGACGCCGCCTGCACCGTCCACGGATCGGTGTCGAGATCGGACACCAGGGTCTCGACGCCCAGCCGCTCGCGCAGGCGTGCGGCGAGGTCGTCGAGCCAGGGCCGCTCGGTCGCCCAGTGCGCGGCGTCCAGCAGCGCCGGCCCGTCCTCGGCGAGATATTCGCTGACCGGATGGTGCCGCAGGTCGGCGGTGAGGAAGGCGTCGACACCGGCCCGGAGGGCGTCGCCGAGGAAGGAGTCGCCGGCACCGCCGCTGACCGCCACGGTCGAGATCGTCCGTCCGGGGTCGCCGGCGGCGCGTACGCCCCAGGCGGTCGGCGGGAGCGCCCGGGCCGCGTACCTGGTGAACTCGGCCAGCGTCGTCGGCTCCGGCAGCCGGCCGATCCGCCCGATGCCCCGCCCCTGGCCGGCGGCCGGACCGGAGGGGTCGGCCGGGCGCAGCGGGCGCAGGTCGGTCAGGCCGAGCCGGACGGCGAGCGCGTCGGAGACCCCCGGACTGGCCACGTCGGCATTGGTGTGCGCCACGTACAGGGCCACGTCGTTCTTGATCAACTGGTGCACGATCCGGCCCTTGTACGTCGTCGCGGCCACCGACGAGACCCCGCGCAGCAGCAGCGGATGGTGCGCGACGATCAGGTCGGCACCGTACCCGAGCGCCTCGGCGACGGTCTCCGGTACCACGTCCACGACGCAGCAGACCCGGCGTACCGGTGCGGACGGCTCACCGACCACCAGTCCCACCCGGTCCCACCCTTCGGCCCACGCTGGCGGATAACGCTGGTCCAGCGCTGCCACGACGTCGGCCACGCTGACGGCCGGAGATCCGGATGCACCCACGGCGGCCCAGCTTACCGGCGTCCGGCCGGCCGCGGCGCCGACCGTCGCTACCGGCACCGCCGGACGTGCCACGGCACCGCTCCCACCCCCACCCGGTCGCCGGTGGAGGCCGGGCCGCACCCCGCAGGGCTCAGCCGAGCTGGCCGCTGACCGAGAGCCGGGCCCGCAGTGCGGTCACCGCCATCTCCCAGGGGAACCTCTCCAGGTAGCGCTCCCCGGTGCCCGGCGGGTGCAGTGGCATGACGTGGTCGCCGAAGAGCACCGTGACGTCCCAGTCCCGCAGCCGGGCGAGGCTGGTCAGGAAGGCCGGGTGGGCCGCCATCGCGGCGTTGGTGAACGGCATCGCCACGATCGGCAGCCCCTTGCCGAGTCCCTCGACCAGCAGTCCGAGGGCGAGGGTGTCGGCTATCCCGGCGGCCCACTTGTTGATCGTGTTCACCGTCGCCGGAGAGACGATCATGGCGTCCGCGTCGGGCAGCACGTCCGGATCACCGGGATTCTTGTACGTCGACCGCACCGGATGCCCGGTCTGCCGGCTCAGCGCCGGTACGTCGACGAACTTCGTCCCGTCCGGGGTCAGTACCACGCACACGTCCCAGCCGTCGCGCTGCGCGCAGGTCACCAGCCGACCGACGTGCCGGGCCAGCGGCGAACCGCAGGCGAGCACGTACAGCACCCGTGACCCGGTCGACTCCGTCACCGGACGCTCCCCTGTACCGCGGTCATACGGCCACTCCCATCTGCTCAGCCAACTCCGCAATCGGCGTGGGCGGCGCACCCCGTGTGCGACGCAACACGTTCGACATCACCTCGTGCGCGATCGGCCGGCAGCGGATCTCGGACGGGGCCAGCCGGTCGCCGTCGACCAGCGCCTCGCCCGCCCGGTCCAGGTCGCCGATCTGGGCGAACCCGCGGGCCAGGTCCAGCATGTGGTGCGCCCGCCGCTCCGGCAGCAACGCGTTGAACCCCTCCCGTCGCATGATCCGCCGCTCGTGGGTGTGCACCGCGTTCCCACCCTCGCCCAACTCCACCGCCGCCGCCGCGCGGTGCAGCTCGAGGTTGGTCGGGCCGAAGCTGGTCCAGTAGTGGTTCTGGTCGCCGCCGAGCCGGTCGGCCGCCCCCTCGGCCTCGTTGACCAGGTCCTTGACCGTGTTGTTGTCGCCCATCCGGGCAGCCGCCATCGCCCCCTGCAACAGCAGCATCCCGTAGACGGAGAGCCGGTGCGGCCCGGCGTCGTTGCTGCCGCCCGGCGCGAGGCGGTTGGCGACGCTCACGTTCACCTCCAGCGCCGGCCGGGCCCGGCCGAGCGCCAGCAGGGCGTTGCCGACCCGGTAGGTGGCCACCCCGGCCAGCAGCGGATCGTCGGCCCGCTGGGAGACCGCCATCGACCGGTCGGCGGCGAGCCAGGCCAGCTCGTACTCGCCGAGTTTGCGCAGCGCCGACGAGGCGATCTGGTAGACCTGCCCGAGCAGGTGGGCCGCCTTGCCGGCGTCGTCGCCGCCGGCCACGCTGTCCAGCGCCTGGGCGTCCCGGAGCAGCTTCGGCAGCGCCCGGGTCAGCACGCCGTACCGGGCGTACTGGTACGTCAGCCAGGCATGGTTCACCGACTTGGTCATCTCGGCCGGTGAGGGCGGCTGCGGCGTGGTGGTGAAGAACGAACTCATCGAGTCGTACCGCTCCAGGGCGGAGCGGATCTCCTCGACCTCCACCTCGTCGATGCAGGTGAGCCCGTCGGCCCGGCGTTCCGGCGCCTTGCCGAGCAGGAGTTGGGCGTCGAGCTGGAGTACGTCGGCGATCTCGTACAGCACCGAGAACTTGTCCAGTCGGCGTACGCCCCGCTCGACCTTGTCCACCCAGCTCTTCGACTTTCCGAGCCGATCGGCGAAGACCTGCTGCGACATTTTGCGGCGACCGCGCCAGTAGGCGACGCGACGCCCGATCGGCAGTTCGTCCACGTCCGGCCCTCCTTTCTGCGTCGGCGGTCCGGTCAGGGGGCCCGCGCCGGTGCGAAAACGGGGTGCGACTCACGTCTGTGCTGGTCGCACAGCATGTACGTCACTCCGGAGACGGCCGCTCGTAGCTTTCGATGCAACTTGCGGCTGTCTGCCCGGACAAACGACCGCGTCAGACGCCAGTGACGGGCTTCGACCTGCGTAACTGGCCGAGATCAATAAATGTAGGGGGTTCGCAGAAATGTGGGAGAAAGTCCGTCCACGTTCGGTCCGTTTCGCCCAGCTCGACCGGGTCCGGCTGCGCCGGATCGCGCTCCGCTACGCCGCGCACGGCTGGCAGGTCACCCCCGGCGCCTGTCTGGCCCGGCACCGGTTCGTCTGTGGCCGGGCCGGCTGCCCGACCACCGGCTGCCATCCGGCGCTGGAGCAGTGGGAGCAGAGCGCCACCGCCGACCCGGCCCGGGTCGCCACCTGGTGGCGGCTCCGCCCGCACTCGATCCTGCTGGCCACCGGCCGCGCCTTCGACGTGCTGGAGGTCCCGGCCTACCTCGGGCGGTTCGCGCTGGAACAGGCCCGGCCCCGGCTGTTCGGCAGCATCTCCGGCCTGGTCCGCGGGCCGGTCGCGGCCACACCGGGCGGCCGGTGGATGTTCCTGGTACGCCCGGGCGAGCCGCTCCGGCCCGAGCTGGAGCACAGCCTCTACGTGGTCCGGCACGGCCCCGGCTCGTGGATTCCGGCCCCGCCGACCCGGCTGCCCGAGGGAACGGTGCGCTGGGTGGTGTCCCCGGAGGAGACCCGCTGGCGCCTGGCCGACCCGTACGGCGTCCAGGAGCTGATCGTCGATGCGCTGGAGGCCGTCGCACCGGCCCTGCCCGAGCCGCTCTTCCCGGCACACCTGCCCGCCCCGCGCCGGGGTTCCTGACGCCCGGGTCGTCGGGTTCCCGGCTGCGCCCGAACCGGGAACATCGTCCCGCCCCGGCTGGAGCCCGGAAACGTCGGATCCGTCCCCGTCGAACCCGGAGTGCCCGGCCAGACGCGTGAACCCGGAGTGCCGGGCCGACCGAACCCAGAGTGCTCGGCCAGGCCGCGTGAACCCGGAATGCCCGGCCAGGGCCGACTGAGGCCAAGGAGGCATCCGCCGGGGCGGATCCGGCCGCGAGGGACGACCCGTGGCGACCAGGTCGAAAGCCCGCGACCGGCTCAGCACGGGACCGAGCGGACGGCAACCGCGCGGGCGGGGGCCGGGGCGAGGCGCGGTCCCGGCGGCAGGGCCGGTAGCAGGGCACGAGCAGCGTGAGAGCGGCCCCGGACCGGGTAATCCGGCGCCGGACTGGTTGACGCCTGAGGAAAGGGCCCACGCCATGCTCAGCAAAGAGGATCAGCGCCGGTTTGACGAGATCACGCACCAGCTCCGGATAACCGATCCCGAGTTCGTCGCCCGGCTGGGCGACCGGGGCAAACTGCGGCGCGCTCGGCTGATACTCGTGTTGACCTTCGTACTCTGGGCCACCGTGCCGGCCCTGGTCGTACTCGGCGGCTGGCTGGCCGTCGCGATCGCCCCGGCGGTCCTGGTCGCGGCCACGCTGTTGATGTGGCAGGCCCGGCGGACCCGGTGACCCGGCGACGGCGGAGCACCGTCTCCGGCGGCGGCCGACCGAGATGAGGTCCGGTCGGGCAGTACGGGCCCGGTCCGGTGTGGTCGGCCCGGTGCGGTGTGCGGCTCGCTCAGTCCGGGTCGACGTCGCCGAACCGGATGTAGGCGCGGCGGAGCCGCTCGGTCAGGCCGGGGCCGCCGATCGCCGCACCCGGCGGACCGAGCTGGCGCAGCACCAGTTCCGGTTCGGTCGCCAGGGTGGGCGCGCGGGCCGGCAGCGGCACCGGGGCGACCCAGAACCGGTCGAGCATCCCGGTCAGCGGCTCGGCGGGCAGGTCGGCGAGGGCCAGTCCGGCGCCGACCGGCGGCGGGTCGACCGGGCCGGGGCCGACTGGCACCGGCAGCTCGGCATCGTCGGCGTCGGACGCACCGGTACGCGCCCGTCGCCGGCTGGCCGGCCGGCGGCCGCGCCCCGGGCCGGTGTCCCGCTCGGCCACCCCGGCGCCGGGGTCGGCACCGCGCAGCGCCCGCAGCCGGGCGAGTAGCCGTTCGCGGTCCCGCCCCCGCCAGTGCAGCAGTTGGAACGGATCCGCGTCGAACGCCTCGGCGAGCAGATAGAAGGTCGCGGCCAGGTGCTTGCACGGCACGGCGAAGTCGGGGCAGTCGCAGCGCTGCGTCAGCTCGTCGACGCCGGCCGGGAAGAGCGGCGCACCCGCCTCGGCGAAGACCGCCTCCAGCTCCGGCGGTACGTCGCCGGCCAGCAGCCGCGCGCTGAACAGCGCCTGCGCGGCGAGCAGCGTCTCGAGCCGGGTCCAGACCCGCTCGGCCAACGGCCGGAACCGGATCGACACCTGGTACGGCTCCGGCCGGGAGCCCTGCACCACGGCGGTCACCTTGCCCGGTGCCACGTCGAGCGAGACCACCTGCCCGGCGCGGGCGTACGAGCGGCCCCGGGTGAGCCGGGTGCCCAGCGCGAAGGACTCGAGTACGTCGAGGAAGCGGCGGGACCACCACGACCGCCCGATCGCCCCCCGGGCGGTACGCGCCCGCAGTCCGCCGTCGACCTTGCGCGGGCGGCCGTACTCGCGGAAGTCGGTCATGCCGGGATTCCAGACCTGTGCGCACCGAGCGTGGCGGTTCGCTCGCTCATTCCACCACCGCCCCGCTCTCCAGGGCGAAGAGCTGGCGCAGTTCCGAGGTGGACAGCTCGGTGAGCCACTGCTCGCCGCTGCCGACGATCCGCGCGGCCAGCCCCCGCTTCTCGGCGATCATCGCGGCCACCTTCTCCTCCACGGTGCCGGCGCAGACGAACTTCCGTACCTGCACGGCGCGGCGTTGACCGATCCGGAACGCCCGGTCGGTGGCCTGGTCCTCGACCGCCGGGTTCCACCACCGGTCGACGTGGATGACGTGGTTGGCGGCGGTCAGGGTCAGCCCGGTCCCGCCGGCCTTGAGGGAGAGGACGAAGAGGGCCGGGCCGACCGACCCGTCCCCGGCGGCGTCCTGGAACCGGGCCACCATCGCATCCCGGTCCGCCTTGTCGACGCCGCCGTGCAGGTAGAGCACCTCCCGGCCGAACCGGGCGGCGAGGTGGGCCCGGAGCATCCCGCCGAACTCGGCGTACTGGCTGAAGATCAGTGCCTTCTCGCCGGCTGCGAGTACCTCGTCCAGGATCTCCTCCAGCCGGGCCAGCTTGCCGGAGCGGCCGGGCAGCGCCGAGCCGTCCCGGAGCACCTGGGCGGGGTGGTTGCAGACCTGCTTGAGCCGGGTCATGGTGGCCAGCACCAGCCCGCGCCGCTCGATGCCGTCGCTCGACTCGATCTTGGCCATCATGTCGTCGACCACCGCCTGGTAGAGGGACGCCTGCTCCCGGGTGAGGTTGCAGAGCACCTCCATCTCCAGCTTCTCCGGCAGGTCGGTGATGATCGACCGGTCGGTCTTCACCCGGCGCAGCACGAACGGGCCGGTGATCCGGCGCAGCCGGGCCGCCGCGTCGTCGTCGCCGTGCCGCTCGATCGGTTCGGCGTACCGCTTCTTGAAGGCGGTCGCGGCGCCGAGCAGGCCGGGGTTGGCGAACTCCATGATCGACCAGAGGTCGGCGAGGCGGTTCTCCACCGGGGTACCGGTGACCGCAACCCGGTGCCGGGCGGGCAGTGACCGGACCGCGGCGGCCTGCCGGGTCGCGGCATTCTTGATCGACTGTGCCTCGTCCACCACGATCCGGTGCCAGTCGACCTCGGCCAGCGCGGCGGCGTCCCGGGCCGCCAACGAGTAGGTGGTGAGCACCAGGTCCGCCTCCCGCACCGCCGCGGCGAACTTCGCCCCGCGCGGCCGTTCCGCGCCATGGTGTACGTGCACCCGCAGCTCCGGGGTGAACCGGGCCGCCTCGCGCTGCCAGTTGCCCACCAGCGACATCGGGCAGACCAGCAGGGTCGGACCGGCGTCCGGCGGGTCACCGGCGAGCAGCGCGAGCATCATGATGGTCTTGCCCAGCCCCATGTCGTCGGCGAGGATGCCGCCGAGGCCGAGCGACTGGAGGAAGGCCAACCAGGCCAGCCCGCGCTGCTGGTACGGCCGCAGCGTCCCCCGGAACGACTCGGGCGCGTCCCGGAGTGTGAGGTGCCGCTCGGCCTGGCCGGCGAGCAGGTCTCCGAGCGGGCCGTCGGCGCTGACCCCGAGCACCGGCAGCGCCGCCGGATCGTCCTGCGTGGCCAGCCCCAGCCGGAGCAGGTCGCCCACGGTCAGCTCGCCACCCGCGCGGAGCAGCTTGAGCCCGGCGGCGAGCCGCTTCGCGTCCAGCTCCACCCACTGGCCGCGCAGCCGGACCAGCGGTGTCTTCAGTTTGGCCAGCGCCCGCAGCTCGGCGGCGGAGAGCGGCTGGTCGCCGAGCGCCAGCTCCCACCGGTAGTCGACCAGCGCCTCCATGCCCAGCGCGCTACGCGAGGCGACCGTCCCCGGCGCGGTACGGGTCTTGGCCTGCAACCGGGCCCCGAGCCGGGCACCCGGCCGCTGCCACCAGGAGGGGAGCAGCACCCCGAACCCGGCGGCGTGCAGCACCGGCGCCCCGTCCCGGAGGAACCGGTGCGCCCCCTCGGTGTCCAGCTCCAACGCCTCCGGCGCGGCTGTCCGCAGGGCGTCGTCCAGCTCCGGCCAGAGCCGGCTCGCCCGGCCCAGCTCGGTCAGCAGGGTCTCCTGTGGGGCGGCCAGGTGCCGGGCCAGCGCCCGCAGGTCGCCCCGGGCCGCCCAGATCCGGTCCGCCCCGACCACCAGGCTCGGCTCGTCCGCCGCCTGGAGCGCGAACTCCACCCGCCAGCGCTGCGCCGCCCCGCCCGCCCCGGCCAGCCCCTCGGCCTCGGTCAGCTCGTCCGCCTCGGTCAGCCCCTCGGCCTCGGTCGGCTCGTCCGCCTCGGTCGACTCGTCCGCCTCGGTCGGTGCCACGTCGATGTCGACCGGCGCGGGTGGCTCGACGAGCCGGAAGCAGGCCCGCACCGAGCTACCGGCGGCATCCCGCTGCCAGGCGCGCAGTTCGCCGTCCAGCCCGGCCAGTGCCTCCGGTGCCGCGGTGAAGTCCCGCTGCCGCCCGGTCAGCGCCCGGAGCCAGGCCCGTACGGCAACGTCGGCGGCGCCGGCCCGACCGGCCCCGATCAGCCGTACCCCCTCCAGGGCCGTCCGGGCGGCGGCGTCGGTGAGCGCGTCCAGGGCGTCCACGACGGTGGCCGCCGCCGAGCCGCTCGCGCCGGGAGCGTCGCCGGGCTGGACCGCTCCCGACCCGGTGCCGTCGTCCGGTCGGGTGGGTGCCGGCCCGCTGGTGTCGTCCGGTGCGGTGGCCCCGGCCGCGGGCGGGTCGAGCGCGGCGCGGGCCGCCGGGGGCAGCGCCATGGTCAACGCGCGGGCCCAGCCGGCGTCGGCCCCGGTCAGCAGCGGTCGCCACACCGCCCGGGCCGAGCCGACCGAGCCGGTTGAACGGCCGGAGCGATCGGAGCCGCGTGGGCTGCGGGAGCCGGCCGGAGCGCCGGGGCGGGCCGGGCTGTCCTCGGAGAAGGTGCTGGCGCCGCCGGGGGTGGTCGGTGCGGAGAGGCCGGGCAGGATCCGGCCCCGCCGGACCAGCTCGACCGCGAACTCGGCGAGCCCGGCGAGGTGGCGCAGCGACCCGCCCCGGACCGCCGGGCCCGACCCGTCGGGTTCCCGGTCGGCAGACCGCTCCGCGGCGGTCGTCCGGCGGGCGGGCGAGGGCCGGCGGGCGGGCCGTTCCGGGCCAGCGGGCGCCCCCCGACCGCCAAGCGGCTCACTCTCGCCGAAGGCGAGCAGCACCGGCAGCGCGTGGTCGGCGTCGTACTCCAGCACCGGCACCCGCCACGGCGCCAGACCGACCGGGCCGCGGCCCGGCTCGACCGGCTCGGTCCGGACCAGCTCCGCCGAGTCGACAGGTGCGCCGGCCCGGGTGGGTAGGGCGAGCAGGGCACTGCCGGTGGTCGCCTTCGCGGCCAGTTCGCCGAGCGCACCGGCCAGCCCGGCATGTCCCGTCGCGAACGGGTGCGGCCGGTGCCGGGGCGGGCGGCCGGGCCGGCGTGGCGGCCGGACGGGCAGTGTGGAGTCCTCCCCCCACACCGCGAGCCGACCGCCGGCCAGCCACAGGGCGTGGACGACCAGCACGCACAGGTCCCTTCTCGGGCGTGGGGTCAGCGGGCGGATCCCTTTCTAGCACCCCGTCCGGCACCGCCGCCGGTCCCCGTGCCGGCATTCGGCTACGGATCGACGCCGTACAGCGGGGTGATGGCCGCCGCACACCGCTCCAGGAGTTCCCGCTCGGCCGCGCCGAACGCGGCGAGATGCTCGCTCTCCAGGTCGAGCGTGCCGAGTACGGCGCCGGTGCGCGGGTGCAGCACCGGCACGACCATCTCGGAGCGGGTGGTGCCGAACACGGTGCGGTAGCGCGGGTCAGCGGTCACGTCGTCGACCACCACGCTGCGGCCGGTCGCCACGGCCGTGCCGGTCAGCCCGCTGTCCGGGGAAAACGTCGGGTACGCCGGCTCACCCGGTCCGGAATAGCCGAGGATCCGCACCTCGGTTCCGGTCACCCGGTACACCCCGACCCACCGGTGCCCGGTCTGGCTCCGTACGGCGGCGGCGATCTGGGCACTCCGGCGCCCCGCGTCGTCGTCGGCGACCGCCGTGCCGGTGATCCCGTCGGGTCCGCCGGCACCGGTGGCGCCATCTCCGTCGGCGAGGGAGGCGACGACCGCGGTCAGTTCGTCTGGCGTCATTCCGGCAGAGTATGGGCTCGACCGCCCTGGCAGAGCGAATATCCGCGACCGCCGGGCGGTAGTTCCTGGCGATTTTCGGCCTTACCCCAGTCACGAATCGAACAGTTCCGCCCCGGCGGCCGTACTAACGGAGAAGATGACGACAGGCATGGATGCGTCGGCATCACGAGCGAGGCGGTGAGCATGGACTTCCCCATCGTGAAGCGGGCCACGCCAGGGCGCTACCTGCTGCGCGGGCTGATCTCCTGCGGGCCCTGCGACGAACTGCTGATCCCGTCCTTCTCGTCGAGCGGGCGCCGCTACTACGGCTGCCCCCGGCGGCAGTGCCCCCGCCCCTGGATCCCGGCTGAGCAGGCCGAGCAGGCCGTCTGGGCGCACGTCGCGGCGACGTACGGGGACGCGGCCCGGGACCTGCCGCAGGACCGGCGGCAGGCGCTGCTGACCGCCGTACTGGCCCGGGTCAGCATCGGGGTGCGGGTCGCTGACCTGCACTACCAGTGGCGGTGACCGGCCGGGTACGCCGATCCGCTGCGCCGGGGCGGCTCCGGCGGCAGGATGACCACATGGAGGCCACCACGGAGATCCCGCTGGTCGGCGGCGTGGGTGACGGCGGCAGCGTGATCGTCGACCTCGACGTGCACGGCCGCCCGCCGCTCACCCACCACCACCTGATCGACGGCGGACTCGCCCGGGCCGAGATCTACGAACTGGAGGCGGTAGTCGGCGAGGGGCCGCCCTGGCTGTACCGGTGGCGCGGGCCGGCCCCGTCCTGAGCCGGTTCCGGCCCGCCGAGGACGCTTCCGGCCCCGCCGAGGACGCTTCCGGCCCCGCCGAGGACGGTCCCGACCCCGCCCGCGTCGGCGAGTCCGCTACTTGCCCCGGAACACCCGGACCGTGGCGATGCCGCCCAGGGCCAGCGCACCGAGCAGGACCGCCCAGATGACCGTGGTGTTCAGGCCGGTGCCGAACTCCGCGTTCGCCTTCGCGTTGGCGGCCAGCGAGTTGTCCTGCGGGACGGGCACCACCACCGGGGGAAGCTCGGCGTAGCGCACCAGGCCGGTGCTCTCCAGCAGGGTCATGTGGGTCTGCACGAAGCCGTTGGCCTGCTCGGCGAGCGTGCGTACGGTCTCGTTCCGGGTCCCGGCCCGAACCGCCCCGATGACCGGGAAGATCGCGCCGTGCGCCGCCCGCAGCCGGTCCACGAAGATCCGGTCGAACCGCGCCCCGGAGGCGTTGGTCATCTCGTCGAGCCAGCCCTTCTGCTGGGCCGTCGGGTCGGTGGGCAACTGGACGCCGAGCTTGTTCGCCGCCTCGACGGTGAGCTGGTCCAGCTCCACGTGCTGCTTGGCGATCTCGGCCCCGATCTCCCGGACCCGCGCACTGTCACCCTTCTCGGCCGCCATCTGCCCGGCCGGCATCTCCCAGAGCCCGGCCAGCCGTACCCCGCTGAGCAGTGCCATGTCGGCGGCGCCGAGCTGGGTCGGCCCGGCCGGTGCGGCGATCGCCGCCCCGGGCAGCACGAGCAGCCCGACGACCAGGCCAGCCAGCAGAGCAGCCGTCCGGCGCATTGCCTTTACCGCAGATCGGGCCGTGGCCACGTACTCAACCTCCCAGAAAGCGGCGCCAGAGTGGCAATGGAGTTGTCGGCCAGGACGGTATTGCGGTGCGCGCTTATGAGTCAATCTCGGATGCCCGAGGAGAGCGAAGCTTAGGCCACATTTAAAGGAAACCTATACCGGCGGGTAGCGCCGACCCCGGTGGCGGCGGAGCCACGGGTACGAAAGGACCTGCGGTTCTGGTTCGGGAGTTCGGGACGCCGGTCGGTGCGCTCGGCGATCGGCGGCGCACCGGGATTCGGGCCGATCGCGGCACACCGGGATTCGGGCCGGTCGACCACGATCGGCGACCCGGCGTTGACAGCAGGTGAGACCTCGGGCGAGGTGGAGACGGATCGGTGGTGGGCGCGGCAGGTTTCGAACCTGCGACCCCTCGCTTGTAAGGCGAGTGCTCTCCCACTGAGCTACGCGCCCGGAGCGCCTGACGGCCTACCGGCGGCGGCAAGCTTACCCTGCCGCCCCGGCACCCGCTCCACCCAGTTCGCCGATCCGGGTGTCCGCGACGGCGGCCGCCCCGCCCCGCTCGGCTCCGGTGCCGGGCTCAGGCTCGCGCCGCGGCCAGGGCCTTGCGCCAACCCGCCTGGTCGCGCGGCTCACCGGGTCCGTTGCACTCGGCGAAGCGCACCGTACCGGTTTTGTCGATCACGAAGGTGCCCCGGTCGGCGAACCCCGCGGTCTCGTTGAAGACGCCGTACGCCTTCGCCACCGCCCCGTGCGGCCAGAAGTCGGCCAGCATCGGGAACTGGTAGCCCTCCCGGTCGGCCCAGACCTTGTGCGCGTACACCGAGTCGACGCTGACCGTCAGCACCTGCACGTCGTCGTTCTGGTATTCGTCGAGGTTGTCCCGCAGCTCGGCCAGCTCACCCTGGCAGGTGCCGGTGAACGCCAGCGGATAGAAGACGAGCAGCACGGCTCGCCGCCCCCGGAAGTCGGACAGGCGTACCTGCTGGTTGTTCTGGTCCTTCAACACGAAGTCCGGCGCTGGCGCGCCAACCTCGATCGGCATCCGGCTCCCTTCCTACTTCCTGCCCTTGGCGCCACGGCGGAGGACCAGTCGCGCGCCGCTCCAGTCCTTGCCGGCGTTGACGGTCGACGTCTGCTGGAGGCCGGCGGTGACCGCCGTCTCGCTGATCTCGCTCGGCTCGACGTGGCCGTCCCGCCCGGCCTTGGGCGTCAGCAGCCACACCACGCCGTTGTCAGCCAGCGGGCCGAGGGCGTCGACGAGCATCTCGAACAGGTCACCGTCGCCGTCCCGGTACCAGAGCAGCACCGAGTCCACGACCTCGTCGGTGTCCTCGTCTACCAGCTCTCCGCAGCGATCGGTCAGGGCGTCCCGGAGATCCTGGTCGACGTCGTCGTCGTAGCCCATCTCCATGACGACCATCCCCGGCTCGATGCCGAACCGGTCCGCCAGGCTCCGTACGCCGTCGGCGGCCTGACCAGCGGTCGCGCTCACTGTCACGTGCCTCCTCATCTCCACTGCCAGCGGCATCCGTGCGACGCCGATGACGCAAAGTCCACACAGTTGTCCCGCCGCGCGCAAGTGGCGCACCGAGTCGAAGGGAATTTACCGTGCCAGCAGCGTTCGGGCACCCTGGGTAATGGCCTCTTCGGAGACCAGTACGTGACGGGCGGCCGGACCCAACGGGACAAAGGTATCGATAGAAGCTACCCTACGGGCAGATCCGACAAAACCGGCATCGACCAGTGCCGCCACCACTCCCTCGCCGACCCCGCCGGACCGGCGTGTCTCGTCCACGACCAGCACCCGGCCGGTCGCCTGGGCCTCCCGGATGATGTCCGCCACCGGCAGCGGAGCCAGCCAGCGCAGATCCAGCACCCGGACCCCGACATCCTCCTCGGCCAGCTTCGCGGCGGCCCGCAGCGACATCCGAACACCATTACCGAACGTGATGATCGTGACGTCCTCCGCCGAGCCGACGCCGTACACCCGGCCCCGGCCGATCGGTACGTGGCTGGCCGTCCAGCCGCCCGGGCCGAGGTAGGGGGCGAGCCACTCCCCGTCGCCCTCGGCATGCAGGTCCCGGGTGTGGTAGAGCGCGATCGGCTCCAGGAAGACGCAGACGCTGCCGTCGACCGCCGCGCTGGCCAGGCAGGAGCGCAGCATCGGGGCGGCGTCGTCGGCCCGGGCCGGCACCGCGAGCACCAGCCCCGGAACGTCCCGGAGTACGGCCAGCGAGTTGTCGTTGTGGAAGTGCCCGCCGAACCCGTCCTGGTACGCCAGCCCGGCGATCCGGGCCACCATCGGATTGCGGTAGGCGCCCCGGGAGAAGTACTGCATCGTCGCCGCCTCGCCCCGGAGCTGGTCCTCGGCGTTGTGCAGGTACGCCAGGTACTGGATCTCGGGCACCGGCAGCATCCCGCTCAGCCCGGCGCCGAGACCGAGCCCGAGGATCGAGGTCTCGTCCAGCAGCGTGTCGAAGACCCGGGGGGCACCGAACCGCTCCCGCAGGCCCTTGGTGACCCCGTACACCCCGCCCTTGGCCGCCACGTCCTCGCCGAAGACCGTCATGCTCGGATAGTCGAGCAGCCCGTCGGCGAGCGCGGCGTTGATGGTCTGGGCCAGGGTGAGCGGGCCGGCCTGCTCCGGCAGCTTGCCCTCGAAGGCGGCGCCGCGGGCGGCGGCGCCCGGCCCGGCGGCCCGGCCGGCGGCGTCGGTGATCGCCCGAGCGACCCGGACCGGGCGCCTCGGCGCCAACGGCGCCACGATGTCCGCCGCGCTGTCCAGCTTGCGCTCGCCGAGCACCTCCTCGGCGACCTTGCGGACCTGCCAGCCGACCTCGTCGTAGCGGGCGATCAGCTCCTCGGGCGTGCCCAGACCGGCCTCGGCGAGCAGCCGGGCGGTGGCCACCACCGGATCCCGGGCCACGTCCCGGGCGATCTCGGCGGCGCTCCGGTACGCGATCTCGGCGTCCGCCCCGGCGTGTCCCATCAGCCGCACCGTGGACAGGTGCAGTACGGCGGGCCGGCGGTGCCGGCGTACCCAGGCGGCCGCCTCGACCGCCACGTCGTACGTCTCGACCAGGTCGCAGCCGTCCGCCGAGAAGTACCGGATCCCCGGCTTGGCCCGCAGCGCCTGCGCCACCCAGCCGTCCGGCGACTTCACGCTGATGCCGAGCCCGTTGTCCTCGCAGACGAAGAGCACCGGGATGCGCAGTCCGGTGTGGTCGCACCAGCCGGCGGTGTTGAACGCGGCGACGGCGGTGGCGTGGTTGACCGAGGCGTCGCCGAACGAGCAGACCACGATGGCGTCGCTCGGCCAGGCCGACTCGGCCTCGCCGCGCTGCCAGGTCGCGCCGCCGGCCGCCCGTCGCCCGGTCGGCCGCCCCCGGCCGTCACCGAGCCGGCGCAGCCGTTCGATGGCGAAGCCGATCCCGACCGCCCGGGGCAGGTGCGAGGCGATGGTGGAGGTGGTCGGTACCACCGCGACGGCCGCGTTGCCGAAGACCTTGTGCCGGCCACCGGCGATCGGCTCGTCGGCGGAGGCCACCACCCCGCGCAGCACGTCCCGGGCGGCGTCGAGGACCGCCTCGGGTGCGGCGGCCCCGTCGTCGTCCCCACGGTCGCCGGAGTTGCCGTTGCCGTCCTGACCGCGCATCGCCTCGGCCACCCGTTCGGCGACCCCGACCCGGTGCGCCGCACCGCCGGCCTGCTCGGCCCGCGCGGCGGAGCCCTCGGCCTCGGCCTGGGCGACCCGGGCGCAGTAGAACGCGCCGGACCGGTAGTGCAGCAGGGCCGGATCGGTCGGCCGGACCGCGAGCGCCACCGCGGCGTTGCCCTCGTGTCCGGAGGAGCCGATGGTGTAGAACCCCTCGCCGAAGCTGCGCAGCCAGCGAGCCGCGAGATCAAGATGCCGGCTGACCAGTTGGGCGTCGAACAGTTCCAGGGCCGTCCGGCCGTCGAGCGTGCCGCCGTCCCGGACCGGCTCGGCGGCCGTGCGCCCGGGCGCCGACACCTCGATGGCGCCGACCGCCTCCCGGAACCGTTCGTCGAGATCTTGGGGGGTGGTCACGTCCGACAGCATTACCGACGCCGGCCACCCGTGACCACTCAGACACGTCACAACCGCCCGTGGCATCCGCGACGCCCCGCGCGGTCCGCCGGGCGCAGCCCGCCCAGGCCGGACCCTTCCGGTACGCGGGAGACGCCCTAAACTGAAAGTTCAGAACTTCTTGAATGTTCGAACAGGATAGGCGGTATCGGTGACCGAACTCTCCCCGGAACGGCGCTATGCGGAGGAGGCGGCCGTCGTCCTCGCCGGGATGGGCCTGACCCCGGCGTACGGCAAGCTGCTCGGCTGGCTGCTGATCTGCGACCCGCCGCACCAGACCAGCGGTGAGCTGGCCGCCGCGCTCGACCTGTCGAAGGGTTCGGTGAGCACCGGGATGCGGCTGCTGGAGCGCAGCGGCTTCGTCCGGCGGGTACCGATCCCCGGGCGGCGCGGCCACGCCTACGAGGTCGCGCCGGACGCGATCATCCACACCGTCGTCCAGCCGTTGAAGTTCCGGGTGTTCCGCGAGCTGATGGACCGGGGCGTGGACCTCGCCGGTGGCCAGGACTCCCCGCGGGCCGACCGGGTCCGGATCACCCGTGACTTCTACGCCTACGTCGAGCGGGAGTTGCCCGCCCTGGTCGAACGCTTCAAGGCCGAACACCTCGGGAAAGGAGAGGCCGATGGCTGACCCGGCCATCAGCACCGAGCAACTCGTCAAGCGGTACGGCCGCAGTCGTGGCCTGGCCGGGCTGGACCTGCGGGTCGAAACCGGCGAGGTGTACGGCTTCCTCGGGCCGAACGGGTCCGGCAAGTCCACCACCATCCGGCTGCTGCTGGACCTGATCCGCCCGACCAGCGGCCGGGTGAGCGTGCTCGGCCAGGACCCGCGCCGGCACGGGGTGGCGCTGCGGCGCCGGATCGGCTACCTGGCCGGCGACTTCGTCGTCGACGGCCGGCAGACCGGCCGGGAACTCCTCGGCTACCTGGCCCAGCTGCGCGGCGGGGTGCCGCGCGGCCGGATCGAGGAGCTGGCCGAGCGGCTCGACCTCGACCTCGGCCGGCGCATCCGCAGCCTCTCCAAGGGCAACCGGCAGAAGGTCGGGGTGGTGCAGGCGTTCATGCACTCCCCCGAACTGCTGATCCTCGACGAGCCGACCAGCGGGCTCGACCCGTTCCTGCAACAGGAGTTCGTCGCGCTGGTCCGCGAGGCCCGGGCGGCCGGGCAGACCGTCTTCATGTCCTCGCACGTGATGAGCGAGGTGCAGCAGACCGCCGACCGGGTCGGCATCGTCCGCCAGGGCCGGCTGGTCACCGTCGAACGCGTGGAGGAGCTGCGCGAACGGGCGGTCCGCCGGGTCGAGATCTCCTTCGACGACCCGGTCGAGCTGGCCGAGTTCGCCGAGCTGCCCGGGGTCAGCGACGCGACCCTGGAGCGCGGCACCCTGCGCTGCCGGCTGGCCGGCCGAGCCGACGCGCTGGTCAAGGCCGCCGGTCGGCACTCGGTGCTGAGCCTGCTCTCCGAGGAACCCGACCTGGAGGAGCTGTTCTTCGACTACTACGCGACCGGGGAGGTCGAGCATGCTGCCGGGTAACCCGTTCGGCAAGGCCCTCTTCGACGCCCGGCGTTCGCTGCTCGGCTGGACCCTGCCAATCGTCGGCGTGGCCGCCATGTACGCGGCGTTCTGGCCGACCATGCAGGCCCCGGAGATGCAGGAGGCGCTGGCGGCGTACCCGGAGGGGCTGCTGGAGGCGTTCAACTACAGCGACTTGACCAGCGCGGCCGGCTATCTCGGCAGCGCCGTCTACGGGCTGCTGGTGCCGCTGCTGGTCACCGTCTTCGCCATCACCGCCGGCACCCGGGCGGTGGCCGGCGACGAGGAGGCCGGCACCCTCGACCTGGTACTCGCGCATCCGGTCGGGCGGGTCCGGCTCGCGGTGCAGCGGTTCGCCGCGCTACTGGTCGGGCTGGCGGTGATCGCCGTACTGCTCTGGCTGGCGATGCTGGCGCTGGCCGGGCCGGCCCAGCTCGACGGGGTGGGTGCGGGCGAGTTCGCCGCGGTCAACCTCCAGCTCGCCCTGCTCGGCGCCACCTTCGGCGCGCTGGCGTACGCGGTCGGCGCGGCGACCGGCCGCCGGGCCGTCGCGCTCGGCGTCAGCGCCGGGGTGGCCGTGCTGGCGTACCTGGCGAATTCCGTGTCGCCGCAGGTCGAGGGGTTGGAGTGGGGGGCCGAACTCTCCCCGTTCCACTGGTATCTGGGCGGTCAGCCGCTGGTGCACGGGGTGCAGGCCGGCGATGCGCTGCTCCTGCTCGGCACCTCGGCGCTGCTGGTCGCCGTCGGCACCTGGGCGTTCACCCGACGGGACGTCGCAGTCTGAACCGGGCAACCCGCCCCCTTCCTTCACTTCTTGTTCGACCGGGCGTTATCGGGACGATCGGCCCGATGAACCGCTGCTCGCCAGGCTGCTCAGAGCCTGTCCACCGGATCTTGGGAGATCTCGATGGCTCTGTCCCGCCGTACCCTCCTGCTCACCGGCGCCGCGGTCGGGGCCGCCGGCGCGGTGACCGGCCTGCCCAGCGCGGCCGCCGCCGCCCGGCCGCTGGCCGCCGACCCCTTCACCCTCGGCGTCGCCTCCGGCGACCCGGACTCCGACGGCTTCGTGCTCTGGACCCGGCTCGCGCCGACCCCGCTGGCCTCCGACGGCCTAGGCGGCATGCCGAACCGGGTCGTGCCGGTGCGCTGGGAACTCGCCGCCGACGAGCGGTTCCGGCACGTGGTACGCCGGGGCACGGCGGCGGCCCGCCCGCAGTCCGGGCACACCGTGCACGTCGAACTGAACGGGTTGCAGCCGGGACGCGAGTACTTCTACCGGTTCCACGCCGAGCGGCACACCTCGCCGGTCGGCCGGACCCGTACCGCCCCGGCGGCCTGGGCCCTGGGCGGCGCCCTGACGATGGCCTTCGCCTCCTGCTCGCAGTTCGAGCACGGCTACTTCACCGCCTACCGACGGCTCGCCGAGGAGCACCCGGACCTGGTCCTACACCTCGGCGACTACCAGTACGAGTACACCAAGGACAGCTACAACATCCCGGGCGGCAACCCGCGCGACCACGAGGGGCCGGAGACGGTCACCCTGGCGAACTACCGGCAGCGGCACGCGCAGTACAAGTCCGACCCGGACCTCCAGGCCGCGCACCAGGTCGCGCCCTGGGTGGTGGTCTGGGACGACCACGAGCTGGACAACAACTGGGCCGACGAGATCCACGAGCGGCCCGACATCCCGCAGCCGGACTTCCTGGCCCGCCGGGCGGCGGCGTTCCAGGCGTACTACGAGAACATGCCGCTGCGCCGCACCTCGATCCCGAACGGCATCGACATGCAGCTCTACCGGCGGATCCGCTGGGGGCGGCTGGCCAACTTCCACATGCTCGACACCCGGCAGTACCGGGACGACCAGGCCTGCGGCGACGGTACGAAGGACTGCCCGGCGGCGCTCGACCCGGCCCGCTCGATCACCGGCGCCGAGCAGGAGCGCTGGCTGATCGACGGGTTCCGCCGCTCCGACGCCCGCTGGGACGTCCTCGGCCAGCAGGTCTTCTTCGGCCAGCGGGACACCGACGCCGGCCCGGCGAAGTTCACCTCGATGGACAGTTGGGACGGGTACGTCGGCTCCCGGGACCGGATCACCCGGGGCTGGGTGGAGGCGAAGGTCCGCAACGCCGTCGTGCTCACCGGTGACGTGCATGCGCACTGGGCCACCGACCTCAAGCTCGACTACGACGACCCGACCTCGCGGACGGTCGGCAGCGAGCTGGTCTGCTCGTCGATCACCTCGGGCGGCAACGGCGCCGACTCGGTGACCGGCAGCCACCCGTACTTCCCGCACAACCCGCACCTGAAGTTCCACAACAACCAGCGCGGCTACGTGCTGACCCGGTTCACCGAGCGGGAGCTGCGGGCCGACTTCAAGGTGCTGCCGCACGTCACCACGCCGGGGGCGCCGGCGTACACCCGGGCGTCGTTCGTGGTCTCCGACCGGGTGCCGGGGCTGCACCAGACGTACGACCGGCCGGTCGACCCGGCCACCGCCACCGCCCGGTCCCTGGTCGACCAGGCGGCGGAGACCGCGGCAAGGGAGAACCTGCGGCCCTGAGGCCGCACCGCACCGCATCGACGGAGATGGTCCCGCCGGGTAGACCCGGTTCCTGGCCGGCCCGGTTCGGGTCCGGGCCGGCCAGGGCCGCCTACTCGCCGCGCCGGCCGGCCCACGTAGGTGCCGGTGCGCTACTCGCGATCCGGTGCGTGCCCGCGCGACGCGCGCGTGGCTGGCCTACTCGCGCCAGCCGAGCAGTTCGACCCCCTTGGCCAGTTCCACCCGCAGCCCGGTGACGATCTCCCGGGAGCCGCCCGGCGGCAGCTCCACCCGCCAGATCAGCTCACCGAGCGCCGCCCGCTCGTCCGGCGGCGGGTCGAGCCGCAGCTCCCGGACCGTGATCCCGTCGCTCTGCGAGACCGGAAGCTGGTCGCGCACCGTCAACCGGGCCGGCCGGGGCGTGTGGTTGGCCAGGGTGATCCGGTACTCGACCTCCCGGCGCCGGGTCGAGCCCAGGGTGGCCTTGGTGTCGCTGCGCCGCACCAGCTCCCGCTTCACCCGGATCCGGTCGTCGAGCCCGAGCGCCACCTCGACCTCCTCGCCCGGCGCCCAGGTCGGCAGCGTCGTGCCGCCGACGAAGTCGCCGCCGTGGAACACCGACGCCGGCCCGGGCAGCAGGGTGTGTTCGGAGCCGTTGACGGCGGTGGCCCGCAGGTGCACCCCGGGGGTACGCACCGGCGCGGTGACGTGGTCGAGCCGGGCCGCCAGTTCCAGTACGGCGACGACGGCCCGGTGTGCGCCCCCGTCCGCCGGTACGGCCACCGGGCGGGCCGGCTCGTAGGTGGCGGCCTGCGCCCCCTGGGTGAGGGTGGCGGTGGGCTGCGCCACCGGCGCGGGCGGGCGGGGAGCGGCGCCGAACGACTGCGCCTTGCCGGCGGCGCCCGGTGCCGGCATCGCCGCCGGGGAGAGCGGCCCGCCGGCCGCCCTCGCCCGGACCGGCCCGCCGCCCCAGCCGCCCTCCTGCTCCATCCAGACCGTCGGCTCCGCCTGGCGCAGATACCACGGCTCCAGCTCCGGCAGCTCGGTGCCGGTCGCCGGGCGGGCGGTGGAGAGCAGCAGCGCACACTCCGGCCAGTCCTCGCCGGTCCGCTGGCTGACCAGCCCGAACCAGGTGAGCGTCAGGGTCTCGTCGACCAGCCGCAGGTCGTACGAGGAGGTCCAGCCCGCGCCCTCCACCACGTACGACAGCTCAAGCTGGACCTCGGCGGACGGCTCCGGCGCGGTCGGCTCGTCGTGGCCGCCCGGCTCGATCCGCAGGCTCACCTCGGCGGCCAGCCGGTCCGGCGACCGCCGGCCGGACAGCGCGGCGATCTCCCGCTCGACCGCGGCCAGCCGTTCCCGGGCCTCCTCCTGGCGGCGGGCCAGCTCCCGCCGCCGGGCCTGGCTGGCGGCGGTCTGCTCGGCCACCGAGTCGGTGAAGCCGGCGACGTCACCCGGGGTGGCCTCGCCGGCGGCGAGCGCCCGGGCGTAGCTGGCACCGGCCCGCTGGGTGAGCAGCGCCAGGAAGTCGGCGCGCTGCCCCTCGACGGCTTCGGCGTCGGCCAGCTCGGCCAGCTCGGCGGTGATGCCGCGACGCCGCTGCGCGAGTTCGGCGGCGGTCCCCTCGGTGGCCCGGGGCAGCACCTCGGTCGACACGTCCACCCCGAGTACGGTCGCCGGCCCGCGCCCGCCAACCCGCAGCGAGTCGCGGAGCAGGCCGAGCGGCAGTGGCCCGATCCGGACCCGGTGCTCCCCGGGTGGCAGCCGCAGATCTGTTCGGCGGGTCACCCGGGCCCGGTCCGGATAGACCGTCACGGCGACGATCGGCGCGTCGATTCGGGATGGCGTCATTCGCGCGAGGTTACCGATCCGCCGCCACACCGGGGCGCCTGGAAGTGCCCTACCGGCACCCGGGGAGCTGTGGTCAGCCGGGCAGGAAGGAGAACCGGACCTGGCGGGTGCTGTTGTCGCCGTTCGGGTCGACCAGGCAGATCGACTGCCAGGTGCCGAGCGCGAGCCGGCCGTCCAGCACCGGCAGCGTGGCGTACGGCGGCAGGAAGGCGGGCAGGACGTGGTCCCGGCCGTGCCCCGGCGAACCGTGCCGGTGCCGCCAGCGGTCGTCGGTCGGGAGCAGCTCGTCCAGCGCGGTCAGCAGGTCGTCGTCGGAACCGGCTCCGGTCTCGATGATCGCCAGGCCGGCGGTGGCGTGCGGCACGAAGACGTGCAGCAGCCCGTCGCCCCGACCGGAGAGGAACTGCTCGGCCTCCCGGGTGATGTCCCGGACCACGGGGCGGGATCCGGTCCGAATGGTGATCACCTCACTCTGCATCCCCCCAGTCTTCCCGACCGCCGAACCGATCTTGAATCTCCCGGGGCGAAGAACGCCGCGTTGCCGGAAAGTTACCGCCTGGTACCTGTGTCGCGCATCGCCTCTACCGGGTCTAGACGTGACGGAGCCAGGCATGAGGGGGCAGGATGGCGCTAGAGACCTATCCCACACACAACCTAGGGAACGCCTGTGGCCACGGAACGCAAGCGCCCGGTGATCAGCGACGGCCTGCCGAGCCAGCTTCCGGACATCGACCCCGAAGAAACCAGCGAGTGGGTCGAGTCACTCGACGGTGTCATCGACGAGCGCGGCGCCAAACGCGCCCGCTACGTCATGCTGCGCCTGCTGGAGCGGGCCAGGGAGCGCCAGGTCGGGGTGCCGCCCCTGACCACCACCGACTACATCAACACCATCCCGCCGGAGCAGGAACCCTGGTTCCCGGGGGACGAGCACATCGAGCGGCGGATCCGGGCGTACATCCGGTGGAACGCCGCGATGCTGGTGCACCGGGCGCAGCGACCGGAGATCGGCGTCGGTGGGCACATCTCCACCTACGCCAGCTCGGCGTCGCTCTACGAGGTCGGGTTCAACCACTTCTTCCGGGGCAAGAACCACCCGGGCGGAGGCGACCAGATCTTCTACCAGGGCCACGGCTCCCCCGGCATGTACGCCCGGGCGTTCATGGAGGGGCGGCTGACCGAGGACCAGCTCGACGGCTTCCGGCAGGAGCTGTCGCACCCGGGCGGCGGGCTGCCGTCGTACCCGCACCCGCGGCTGATGCCGGACTTCTGGGAGTTCCCGACCGTCTCGATGGGGCTCGGCGGGATCAACGCGATCTACCAGGCCCGGTTCAACCGCTACCTGCAGCACCGGGGCATCAAGGACACCTCCGACCAGCACGTATGGGCGTTCCTCGGCGACGGTGAGATGGACGAGGTGGAGTCGCTCGGCGCGATCGGCGCGGCCGCCCGCGAGGAGCTGGACAACCTCACCTTCGTGATCAACTGCAACCTGCAGCGGCTGGACGGGCCGGTGCGGGGCAACGGCAAGGTGATCCAGGAGCTGGAGGCGTTCTTCCGGGGCGCCGGCTGGAACGTGATCAAGGTGGTCTGGGGCCGGGAGTGGGACCCGCTGCTCGCCGCGGACACCGACGGCGCGCTGGTCAACCTGATGAACACCACGCCGGACGGCGACTACCAGACCTACAAGGCGGAGTCCGGGGCGTACGTCCGGGAGCACTTCTTCGGCCGTGACCCGCGTACCCGCAAGATGGTCGAGGGGCTCTCCGACGACGAGATCTGGAACCTCAAGCGGGGCGGGCACGACTACCGCAAGCTCTACGCGGCGTACCAGGCGGCGCTGAACCACACCGGTCAGCCCACCGTGATCCTGGCCAAGACGATCAAGGGTTGGACGCTGGGGTCGAGCTTCGAGGCCCGCAACGCCACACACCAGATGAAGAAGCTCACCCTGGACGACCTGAAGAGCTTCCGCGACCGCCTCTACCTGGACATCCCCGACTCGGCGTTGGAGAGCAACCCCTACCTGCCGCCGTACTACCACCCGGGCGAAAAGTCCGAGGAGATGGAGTACCTGCGCGAGCGGCGGCAGCAGCTCGGCGGCTACCTGCCGAGCCGGCGGACGGAGTGGGCGCCGCTGCCGGTGCCGGGCAAGGAGCGGTTCGCCGACGTCAAGAAGGGCTCCGGCAAGCAGAAGATCGCCACCACCATGGCGTTCGTCCGGCTGCTCAAGGACGTGATGAAGGACCGGGAGTTCGGCAAGCGGTTCGTGCCGATCATCCCGGACGAGGCGCGGACCTTCGGGATGGACTCGCTCTTCCCGACCCAGAAGATCTACTCGCCGCACGGCCAGAAGTACACCTCGGTGGACCGGGAGCTGTTCCTGTCGTACAAGGAGGCGATCACCGGGCAGATCCTGCACGAGGGGATCAACGAGGCGGGTTCGGTGGCCTCGTTCACCGCCGCCGGTTCGTCGTACGCCACGCACGGCGAGCCGATGATCCCGCTGTACATCTTCTACTCGATGTTCGGCTTCCAGCGCACCGGCGACGCGTTCTGGGCGGCGGCCGACCAGATGGCCCGGGGCTTCGTGCTCGGCGCCACCGCCGGCCGGACCACGCTCAACGGCGAGGGCCTGCAGCACGAGGACGGCCACTCGCACCTGATCGCCGCGACCAACCCGGCCGTGGTGGCGTACGACCCGGCGTTCGCGTTCGAGATCGCGCACATCTTCGAGAACGGCCTGCACCGGATGTACGGCGAGCGGCCGGAGAACGTCTTCTACTACCTGACCGTCTACAACGAGCCGATCCTCCAGCCGGTCGAGCCGGAGAACGTCGACGTGGAGGGGCTGCTCAAGGGGATCTACCGGTACTCGCCGGCTCCCCCGGTCGGCGGCACGGACGGCGGCGACGCGCCCCGGGCCAACATCCTCGCCTCCGGCACCGGGATGCAGTGGGCGCTGAAGGCCCAGCACCTGCTGGCCCAGGACTGGGGCGTGGCGGCCGACGTCTGGTCGGTCACCTCCTGGACGGAGCTGCGCCGGGACGCGGTGGAGTGCGAGGAGTACAACCTCCTGCACCCGGGCGACGAGCCCCGGGTGCCGTACGTCCAGCGCAAGCTGGCCGACGCCGACGGACCGGTGGTGGCGGTCAGCGACTGGATGCGCGCGGTACCCGACCTGATCTCGCGGTGGATCCCCGGCGACTACACCTCGCTCGGCACCGACGGTTTCGGGCTCTCGGACACCCGGCACGCGCTGCGCCGGCACTTCCACGTGGACGCCGAGTCGGTGACCGTCGCGACGCTGCGCCAGCTGGCGCGGCGCGGCGTGGTGCCGCCGTCGGTGCCGGCCGAGGCCGCGAAGAAGTACGCGATCGACGACATCGCGGCGGCCCCGGTGGGCGAGACCGGCGGGGACTCCTGACCGTCCACCGCTGATCCGCGACCCGGAGGGGCGGGACGTCGCCACCGCGACGGCCCGCCCCTCAGCCGACCGTGGCCAACCCGGTGAGCCGGGCGAGCGAGCCCTCCAGGTCGGCACCGACCCGACGCATTCCCCAGCGCAGCAGCGCCCCGCTGACCGGGCCGGCGGGCCAGCGGACCATGATCAGGCGTACCGAGGTGCCGTCCTCCTCCGGTGCGAGTTCGACGTAGACCTCGGTGCGTGCCTCGGCCCGCGCGCCCGAGCCCTCGGCCCGCTCGCGCCACGCGATCAGGGTCGGCTCCTGATACGCGATCACCTCGGCGTCCAGCGCCCGGCCCGCCGCGTGTACCCGCTGACGGCGGCCGATCCCCTCCCCGGAGAGCACCTCCGCCTGGCGTACCCCGGCCAGCCAGCCCGGCAGGTGTTCAGCCCGCTGGACCAGGTCCCACACCGCCTCGATCGGTGCGGAGACCCGCGTGCTGCGTTCGATGAGCATCATCCTCAGTCGCCTCCATTGCGGACAACCCATGACCATTGGCAGCTTATTCACGATTACGGACGAAACCGGACGATTGGCCGCCGACACGCCGGAAGAAACTACCGCCGTGGAATTCGCCGCCTCGGGCGCACCGGGACGGACGGCGGGGAAACCTGGTGGCGGGCCGCCCCAGGGGCGTGCGTAGGCTGGAGACCGTGACGGTACGCGTACGCTTTGCCCCTTCCCCGACTGGTATGTTCCACGTCGGCGGTGCCCGCTCGGCCCTACAGAACTGGATCTTCGCGAAGCAGCAGGGCGGCGTTTTCGTGCTGCGGATCGAGGACACCGACGCGGCCCGCAACCGGCCGGAATGGACCGAGGGGATCCTCTCCGCGCTGGACTGGATCGGGATCGCCCGGGGCAGCTACGAGGGACCGTACTTCCAGTCCGCGAACGCGGGCGAGCACCGCAACGCCGCGACCCGGCTGCACACCACCGGCCGGGCGTACTACTGCGACTGCACCCGGGAGGCGATCCAGGCCCGCACCGGCTCGCAGTACCAGGGCTACGACGGCTTCTGCCGGGACCGCGGCCTGGAGCCCGGGCCGGGGCGGGCGCTGCGGTTCCGTACCCCGGACGAGGGCGAGACCGTGGTGGTCGACCTGGTCCGCGGCGAGCCCACCTTCGAGAACAAGCTGATCGAGGACTTCGTGATCGCCCGGGGCGACGGCTCGGCGGTCTTCCTGCTGGCCAACGTCGTGGACGACCTCACCATGGGCATCACACACGTGATCCGGGCCGAGGAGCACCTGCCGAACACGCCCAAGCAGCAGCTCCTCTGGGACGCGCTCGGGGTCAAGCCGCCGATCTGGGCCCACGTGCCGGTGGTGGTCAACGAGAAGCGGCAGAAGCTCTCCAAGCGGCGCGACAAGGTGGCCCTGGAGGCGTACCGGGACGAGGGCTACCTCGCCGACGCGATGCGCAACTACCTGATGCTGCTCGGCTGGGCGCCCTCCGGCGACCGGGAGATCGTGCCGTGGTCGGTGATCGAGTCCGAGTTCCGGCTGGCCGAGGTGAACCCGTCACCGGCGTTCTTCGACGAGAAGAAGCTGCGGGCCTTCAACGGCGAATACATCCGGGCGCTGCCGGTCGACGAGTTCGTCGCGGCCTGCCAGCCCTGGCTGACCGGTACCGAGACCATCGCCCCGCCGCCCTGGCAGCCGGCCGAGTTCGACCCGGCCGCGTTCGCCGCGGTGGCGCCGCTGGCCCAGACCCGGATCGCGGTACTCAGCGAGATCGTGCCGAACGTCGACTTCCTCTTCCTGGACTCGCCGCTGGTCGACGAGGCGGCCTGGGCGAAGAGCATGAAGGAGGGCTCCGCCGACCTGCTGGACGAGACGATCGCCGCCTTCGACGCCCTGCCGGAGTGGGCGGCGGAGCCGCTGAAGGCGACCCTGGAGGAGGTCGGCGCCCGCCGGGGGCTGAAGCTCGGCAAGGCGCAGGCGCCGGTCCGGGTGGCCGTGACGGGGCGCAGCGTCGGGCTGCCGCTCTTCGAGTCGCTGGCCGTACTCGGCCGGGAGCGCACCCTGACCCGACTCCGCGCGGCCCGGCTCCGACTGGTCTGACCGGCGGCCCGTTGACGCCGTCCGGACCACCGGCCGGGCACACCGCCGCGACGGTCAGTTCGCGGCACCGGATCGGCGCGAACTCCGGCGCCGGAGCAGCAGTCCGCCGGACAGCGCGGCCAGCACAAGTACGGCACCGAGGACCCACGGCCACCACGCCGGTCCACCGGAGTCGGCGGCCGGGGTAGGTGTTCCGGCCGCGGCCGGCGGCGCGGTGGCCGGCGCCGAGCTGGCCGGGGTGACCGGGGTCGGCGCGGCGGCCGACGGCGAGGCGGTCGGGGTGGCCCCCACGGTGAGGGTGAACCGGACCTCCCCCTTGACCGGGTGCCCGTCGCCGGACGCGACCTGGTACTGGACGATGTAGAGCCCGGCGGCGCCCGGCCGGATCGGTACGGTCACCCGGGAGCCGGCGAAGGAGGGCTTTCCGGCCGCCGCGTCGACGTTGTCCGGGCCGGTTACCGTGACCCGCGTGGTGCCGGGGTCGAGCTTGTTCAGGAAGGTCAGCCGCACGCTGGCCGGCGCCTTGCCGAGCCGGGCGCCGTTGCGGGGATCGCTGCCGGTCAGCGAGTTGTGCGCGGCGGCGGGACCGGCCGGCAGCAGTACGCTCAGCGCCACCAGAACGACGCTCAGCACCAGTGTTCCGACACGGGTGACCCGAGCCCCCATGATCGCCTCCATCCCGCTACGATTTCGCCCAACTGATCAATGGCTCGCCACTTGGTCGACCCTAGATCGCAGATAGTTCCAATAACTGCTCGTTCAGGTGCAACCGAGCGGCGTTCTGCGGAGTCTTTGTAGTGAGTACGGCAGGTCCATCCGGGACAGTGCCGTGCGCTCCACCGACCAACCAGCGCGTGACCTGCATCATGGCCACCATCGAGACGGGGCGAGGAGGTCGGCGATGGCCGGAGAGGTGAGTCGTCGACTTGTCGGCGTGGCCACGCTGTTGGTCGCTGCGGCGAGTTGGCTCGGGATCGCGGGCGCCGCCCAGGCGAAGCCGGCCAAGCCGACATCGGTCGTGATCACCGGCAAGGACCTGTCGGCCCCGCTGACCGTCCAGGCCCAGGACAAGCCGGAGCTCGTCGCCGCGCTCGTCGACCAGGTGGGCTTCCTGAAGACCGGCGGCGGCAACACCCGTGGGTTGAAGGCCGCCGACCTGGGTCCGAAATACACCGTCGTGGTGCACGTCGGCAACGCCGCCCAGCAGTCGTACGACCTCTACCCGCTGGCCAAGGGCGGGCCGCGGGTCTACCGACCGGCCCGGCAGCCGGACAAGAGCCGGCCCGGCGCGGCCTGGTTCTTCGGCCGGCTGACCATGGCCGAGACCCTGCTGGCGGCCGGCGCGCCGCTGCCCGAGCAGAACGTCAGCAGCCTGCACGGCGGCGGGGTCGGCGGTGGCGAACGGGTGATCCCGGACGACGCGATCGGCACCGGCAAGGACGTCGACCGGCTGCTCGGCGAGCTGCGGCAGTTGATGCTGCTCAACGGTGCCGTGCTGCTCGCCATCACACTGGGGCTCGCCGGCATCGCCCTGCTGGTCCGGCGCCGCACCCGCTGACCCGACCGGCCAGTTAGCGCCCGGGAAGCATCCGGTTCGCCACCGGCCGGCCCCGACCACCGGCAGGGCCCCGACGGGTAGCGGTCAGCACCAGCGGCGCGGCGGGCGGTCGCGCCGGACGGAGCGCCGCGACGGGCGTACCGCGCCGTGCCGGTGCGCCCCGGCCCAGCCCGGCAGATCGGTCTGGCAACCCGGGGTACGCCGGCCAGCCGGCTCGACCGGCGTCTCCGGCGAGCCGTCCGGCCTGCCCGGTGAGGTGCTGGCCTGGGCGGGCCGGTCCTGGACCTCGCCGTCCGGCTCGCCCGGGCGGGGCCGGGGAACCAGCCTCGACCGGTCGCCCAGCCGCCCCGGATCGGTCACGGAGTGCTCCGTGCCGCCCGGGTCGGACGCCAGCACGGCGCCCTCCCCGGGATCCGTGGGCCGGCACATCCCGGCCTGGTCGTCCGGTGCCGCCGGTCCGGCTGGCCGTGCCGCTGTCCTCGCCGCCGCCGGACGGGACACACCGGACGGGTCGACCGGATCCGCGGCCGACTGCGGATCGTCGAGGCTGTCCGGGAGCCCGGCGACCAGCGGCTCGGCGCCGGGCCGGCCGGGCGCCGACCCGTCGAGCGGACCCGCCGGAAGCCCCGCACTGGCACCGCAGACCCAGCGGAACCGGCCGACCGGGCCAAGCGGGGGTAACGGGGGCAGCGGCCCACGATCGCCAAGCAACGAGTCCGGCTCGTCCTCCGAACAGCCACGCTCGGCGTCATGCGCCATCCAGGCCTCCTCACACTCGCCGCCGGGTGGGCGGTCGCCCCGGGGTGCGGTGGCCACCCACACGGTTGACGGTGAGCAAGTGCGGGAAAGCGCATCACCGGGACCATGTCACCGTACTGGTCTCCGACGAGGAGTTCGACGCCGCCGTGGCGAGAAACTGCAGCATTCCGTTCTGCGGAAGATCCAGGTCACGAACCGGTTAACCTCCGGCCGGCGGGACACCGCCGGTGGTCACTCCTGCCCGGCGGGCTTCGGAAAGACGGTCGCCCAGAGCGGGAAGGCGACGAGCCAGATCACGATCGCCACGGTCAACCGCGCGATCCAGGCCAGCAGTTCGGCGGTGCGGTCCGGGTCGCCGACCATGAGAATGCCGAGGCCGAGCAGCCCGCAGGCGATGAACCAGCCCAGCAGCCCCTTTGCCCACTCCCGCCACTCGTACCGGGCCCGGGCCCAACCGCCGCTCGGCGGCTTGGTGGGCGGCGGCCCGCCCGCGAACCGGTACGCGAACCGCTGGTCGGCCCAGCGAATCATGCTGTGCCCGAAGGCGACCGAGAAGCCGAGGTACGCCGCCGCCAGCCCGTGCGTGAAGTCGGCGGTGGCACCCCGACGCAGGTCGAGTACGGTGGCGGCCAGGATCACGAGATCGATCAACGGGGTACCGAGCAGCAGCACCGCGCCGAGCCGGGGCATCCGGAGCGGATAGCGGGCGATCAGTCCGGCGCCGAGCAGCACCCAGAACCCGATCTCGCCTGCGGCGATCACCGCCAGCATCCCGTACCCCCGATCCTCCGCCCGGCCACCCGGGTCTGTTCCGGCGCGGCGGCGCTGCCTGGAGCCCGTCGCCCGGTCACTACCACCAGTCTCGGCGGGCCGACCGGCTGTGCCCTCGGCACCGGTACCGAGATCCGGGTCCGCCGAAAGAGGTACGCCTACACCCTTCGACGGACCCTGACCGGGGCGGCCTCGTCGTCGGGGCCGACGGGAAGGGCCCGCCGGTGTGATGGGATCGAGGGGTGACCGCACGGCTGAGCCTGGAGCGCGGGTCCCTCGCCCGGGACATCGCGCTGGCGTCCGCGTCCCTGGCGGGCGGGCTGCTGATGATGGTGCTCGGGGTCTACCACCCGCTCAATCCCGGCCTGCTGGACGCCCCGCCGGTGCTCTTCGTCGGCACCCTCGCCCTCGCCTGCCTGGCCGTGGCGCTGCGCCGGGTGGCGACCCGGCTCGGCCTGGCGCTGGGTACCGTCGCCATCGTCGTCGACCTCGCCTACGGATCGTCGCTGGCCACCAGCCTGGTCTACACCCAGGTGCTCTTCGACTCCTGCGTCTACGGGTCGGCGCGGCTCTGGCGTCGGCTGCTCCGGGTCAACCTGGCGCTGACCGGGGTCGCCGCGCTGACCGGTGTCTTCCTGGCGTCCCCGGCCTGGCAGGGCATCGGGCTGGCAATTCCGGTGGTACTGATCGGCGTACTGCCGGTGGTCAGCGGCATCAGCGTCCGGCAGTACCGCGACCAGGCCGCCGCCGAGCGGGCCCGGGCCGAGCAGACCGCCCGGCTGGCCGAACTCGACCGGCGCCAGGCGGTGGCGGCGGAGCGGAGCCGGATGGCCCGGGAACTGCACGACGTGATCGCCAACCACCTGAGCGCGGTCGCCATCCACGCCACCGCGGCGCTCTCGGTCTCCGGGCTGGACCGGGCCCAACTCGACCAGGCGCTGCGGGTGATCCGGGAGAACAGCGTGCAGGGGCTCGCCGAGATGCGACAGATGATCGGCCTGCTCCGGGAACCGGCCGACCCCGGGGCCGTACCGCCACCGACCGAAACCGAGCCCGTGCCGCCCGGGGTCGACCCGCACCGGCCCGCCACCCCGGACCGGTCGCCGGACAGCCCGGGTGGGGGTGGAAGTTCCGCGTGGGGCAACCCGCCCGGCACCGGATCGGCGCCGGGCGCAGTACCGGGGCGCGGCAGCCTCCCCGCCGCCGGACCGACCCGGCTGGGCACGGTCGACGGTCCGGTCCGGGCCCGGCTCGCCGAGGTGGGCCGGCTGGTCGGCCAGGCCCGGGACGCCGGCCTGGCGGTACGGTTCTCCACGACCGGCGAGGTACGCCCACTGCCGGTCGGCGTGGACCTGGCCGCGTACCGGATCGTCCAGGAGTCGCTCACCAACGCGCTCAAGCACGGCGCCGGCCCGACCACCCTGACCATCTGCCACGAGCGCCGGTCGGTCAGCCTCACCATCGAGAACCCGCTCGCCCGCTCCGGCGAGCCCCGGGGCGCCGGGGCCGGCCTGCCCGGTGCGGGCGCCGGACTGATCGGGATGCGGGAACGGACCGCCCTGCTGGGCGGCCGGTTCGAGGCCGGCCCGAGCGGATCGAGCTGGCGGGTGCACGCGGAACTGCCGACCGCCGAGTCCCCCGGCCCGCCGACCCGGCCGGCAGCCGAGCCCGCCGCGCCGCCCGGCTCCGCCGGGGCGGCTGGCCGGCCGGCGGTGCCGCCGACGGTCCGGCCGTGACCGGGCCGGACGACCACCTGGCCGGCGGCGTCACCGCCGTCGGCGCCCTGGCCAGCGGCGACCGGCCCGGTGGTGCCGGATCGGGGGCGGGCCGGGTGATCCGGGTGGTGGTCGCCGACGACCAGGACGCGGTCCGGGCCGGTCTGGTGCTGATCCTCGCCGGTACGCCAGGGCTGGACGTGGTCGGCGAGGCGGCCGACGGCGAGGAGGCGGTAGCACTGTGCCGGCGGCTCCGGCCGGACGTGGCGGTGCTCGACGTCCGGATGCCCCGGCTCGACGGTGTCTCGGCGACCGCCGAGATCGTCGCCGAGCGGTTGGCCGATGTCCTGGTGCTGACCACGTTCGACCTCGACGAGTACGTCTTCGGCGCGCTCCGGGCCGGCGCGTCCGGGTTCCTGCTCAAGGACACCGACGCCAACGGGCTTGTCGACGCGGTGCGTACCGTCGCCCGGGGCGAGGGGATCATCGCACCGGCGGTGACCCGTCGGTTGATCACCGCCTTCGCCGCCGCCACGCCGACCACCCCGGCAACCGCCCGGACCGCGGTGGCCGACCTGACACCCCGGGAGCGGGACGTGCTGGCCTGTCTCGGGCTGGGGCTGTCCAACCAGCAGATCGCCGAGCGGTTGGCGATGGCGGAGAGCACCACCAAGACCCACGTGAGCCGGATCCTCGGCAAGCTCGGCCTGCGCAGCCGGGTGCAGGCCGCGATCCTGGCGCAGGAACTGGGTCTGCCGCCGCCCTGACCGGTCCATCCCGGTCCGCCGCGGACGGTCGCCGTCCGACTCGGGCCGACCTGGTGCGCCGGCCTGCTGCGGGTCCACCGGTCCGCCACCGGACCCACCCGGTCCGCCACCGGTCGCGCTGGCGGCCACCACCGGTCGGGCTGGCGGCCACCACCGGTCGGGCTGGCCGCCACCACCGGTCGCGCTGGCGGCCGAGCCGTCGACGACCGGAGCGGGAGGCGCTACCGGACGGCCTGGTCCGGCCGGCGGTCGGGAGCCGGCAGACTGCCGGCCGGGGGCGGCGCCGCCCGGGCGGCCAGCGGGACGACGGCGAGCGCGAGCAGCCAGCCGCCGAGCACGTCGGTCGGCCAGTGCGCCAGCAGGGCCAGCCGGGTCAGCCCGACGAAGGCCGCGAAGGCCACGGCCAGCGCGACGATGAGCACCCGGGCCGGGCTGCCGAGCCGGTGCCAGAGCAGGAGTACGGCGACCAGCGCCGCCGCCGCCGCGTTGCTGGTGTGCCCGCTCGGAAACCCGTTGCTGGTGATCACGACGAAGCCGTCCTCCGGCCGGGGATGGTGCACCAGCCAGTGCATCAGCCCCCAGAGCACCGGTATCAGCACCGTCACCACGGCGCAGAGCGCGGCCGCCCGGCGCCCGCCCCGGACAGCCAGCCCCACCGTGACGGCCAGGCCGGCGACCAGGAACGGCACCGTGGCGGCGACGTCGGTGGCGATCCGCAGCACGTCGACCACCCGGGGGCTGGTGTCGCCGTACCCCCGGAAGGTGTCGCTGACGGCGGTGTCGAACCGGTCCAGCGGCGCCCAGCCGGCCACGGTCAGTGCGAGCAGCACCAGGAAACCGGCGAGCGCGAGCAGCGGGACCACCAGCGGCGGGCGGGCGACCATCGGGCCATGATGCCACGGCCGATGGTGGTGTCCGGGATTCCGCGTGGCACGCTGGGCCGATGGCGAGCAAGGCGGGCGACGGCGAACTGGCGGCCACGCTGCGCAAGATCGAGCGGGCGGCGGGCAGCCTGGCCAGCGCCAGCGTCACCCGGATGGACGAGACGCTGCCCTGGTTCCGCGACCTGCCGGCCGAGCAGCGGTCCTGGGTGATGCTGGTCGCCCAGGCCGGCGTCCGGTCACTGGTCGAGTGGCTGCGGTCGCGGCCGGACGCCGACGACCGCAGCGGCGCCGACGCGCTGGCGGACAGTCCGGACGAGGTCTTCGCCGCCGCGCCCCGGGCGCTGGCCCGGTCGATCAGCCTCCAGCAGACGGTGGCCCTGATCAAGGTGACCATCGACGTGGTGGAGGAGCAGGTACCGCACCTCGCGGCGCCCGGCGAGGAGCGGCTGCTGCACGAGGCCGTACTCAAGTTCTCCCGGGAGATCGCCTTCGCGGCCGCCCGGGTGTACGCGCGGGCCGCCGAGTCGCGCGGCTCCTGGGACGCCCGCCTCCAGGCGCTACTGGTGGACGCGCTGCTCCGGGGCGACTCCCCGGACGTGCTGGCCAGCCGGGCAGCGGCGCTGGGCTGGTCGGACGCCCCACCGGTGGCGGTGGCGGTGGGCCGGTCCCCGGGCGGCGAGGTCGCCGCCGTGCTGCACACCATCTACCGGGTCACCCGGCGGCTCGGCCTGGAGATGATCGGCGGGGTGCACGGTGACCGCCTCGTCCTGGTGCTCGGCGGCGCGACCGACCCGCTGGCCGCCACCGCGAAGATGCTCGCCGGGTTCGGCCCCGGTCCGGTGGTGGTCGGGCCGGCCGTGCCGAGTTTGGACGCGGCGACGGACTCGGCCCGGGCGGCGCTGGCCGGCTTCCGGGCCGCACCGGCCTGGCCGGCCGCGCCCCGCCCGGTGGCCGCCGCGGACCTGCTCCCCGAGCGGGCCCTGGCCGGTGACCCGGAGGCCCGGCGGGCGCTGCGCCAGGACGTCTACGCCGCGCTGGTCCGGGCCGGCGGCGAGCTGCTGGAGACCCTGGACGCGTTCTTCGCGGCCGGCGGTGTGCTGGAGAGTGCCGCCCGGACGCTCTTCGTGCACCCGAACACGGTGCGGTACCGGCTGCGTCGGGTCGCGGATGTGACGGGATTCTCCCCACTCACCGCCCGGGACTCCTTCGCGTTGCGGATGGCGTTGACGATCGGACGGCTGGATCCGTCCGCCCCGGTCGGACCAGGGACGGGACAGTAGCCCCGGATCGGACAGACGGAACGAGAAGTCCGTGATCGCCATGGATCTTTGTAGGGTCCTCACAAAGCTGGTAGTGCGGATTGGTACATCACGGCAACCACGCTGGGACGGATGATCCAGGAGAGTCGTAAGCGTGCTCGCCGTACTCTCGCCCGGCCAGGGTTCCCAGAAGCCCGGCTTCCTGACCCCGTGGCTCCAGGTCCCCGGCACAGCCGCCCGGCTGCGCTGGTGGTCGGTGCTGGCCGGCGTCGACCTCGTCCGGCTCGGCACCGAGGGTGACGCCGACGAGATCCGGGACACCGCGCGTACCCAGCCACTGCTGGTCGCCGCCGCCCTGCTCGCCGCGGAACAGCTTCCGATGCACGACGTGACGGTAACCGCCGGGCACAGCGTCGGTGAACTGGCCGCGGCGGCGCTGGCCGGCGTACTGACCCCGGAGACGGCGGTCACCCTGGCCGGCGTACGGGGTCGGGAGATGGCCGCCGCCTGCGCACTCGAACCGACCGGAATGTCGGCAGTGATGGGCGGCGACCGGGACGAGGTGCTGGCCGCCCTCGCCGCGCACGACCTGCACCCGGCCAACTTCAACGGCGCCGGCCAGATCGTGGTGGCCGGCGCGGTCGACCGGCTGGCGAAGTTCGCCGCCGACGCGCCCGCCGGCACCAAGGTGATCGCCCTCAAGGTCGCCGGGGCTTTCCACACCCCCTACATGGCACCGGCCGAGCAGGCCCTCGCCAGCATCGCGGCCGGGATCATCCCGACCGACCCGACCCGGATCCTGCTCTCCAACGCCGACGGCGCCGCCGTCGACCACGGGCGGGAGATGCTGCACCGCCTGGTCCGCCAGGTGACCGCCCCGGTCCGCTGGGACGTCTGTGTCCGCCGCCTCGTCGACCTCGGTGTGACCGCGGTGATCGAGCTTCCTCCGGCCGGCACCCTCGCCGGGCTGATCAAGCGGGAACTCAAGGGCACCGGCCAGGTCCCCGAGATCGTCACCCTGAACACCCCGGACGACCTGGCCGCGGCCCGCGACCTGATCGCCCGGCACGGCGCACCGTCCGGGCACCGCCCGGCCACGCGGTTCCGGGTGGTGGTGGCCGGCACCGCTGGCACCTTCGCACCGGTCGAGGGCCTGGCCGAGGGCACCGCCATCGAGTCCGGGCAGGTCGTCGGCCACGTCGCCACCCGGCAGGGCGCGGTCGAGGTCACCGCGCACGGCACCGGCGTACTCACCGAATGGCTCGCCCACCACGACGACCCGGTCGCCCCGGGCCAGCCCCTCGCCCGCATCGGAGGACAGCTTTCATGACCGGTCACCGGGAGAACCCGGATCACCGCCCGGCGGTGGTCCGGTGAGCAGGATGATCGCGCTCGGCCACTATCAGCCGTCGCGGGTACTCACCAACGACGACCTGGCCCAGCTCGTCGACACCAACGACACCTGGATCCGCGAGCGGGTCGGCATCGCCACCCGGCGGATCGCCGACACCGAGACCGTCGCCGACATGGCCGCCGCCGCGGCCGACAAGGCTCTGGCCAACTCGGGGCTGGCCGCCTCCGACATCGACCTGGTCGTGGTGGCCACCTGCTCGGCCGTGGACCGCAGCCCGAACACCGCCTGCCGGGTCGCCGCCAAGCTCGGCATCGACGCACCAGGCGCCTTCGACATCAACACCGCCTGCTCCGGCTTCTCCTACGCGCTCGGCACCGCCGACCACGCGCTCCGGGCCGGCGCCGCCCGCAACGCGATCGTGATCGGTGCGGAGAAGCTCTCCGACTTCACCGACTGGACCGACCGGTCGACCTGCATCCTCTTCGGCGACGCCGCCGGGGCGGCCGTACTCACCGCCACCGGGGACGACGAGCCGGACGGCATCGGGCCGGTGGTCTGGGGCTCGGTTCCGGAGCGCAGCGAGGCGGTCCGGATCGAGGGCTGGCGCCCGTACATCCAGCAGGAGGGGCAGTCCGTCTTCCGCTGGGCCACCACCGCACTGGCCCCGCTCGCCCTGAAGGCGTGCGAGCGGGCCGGCGTCGCCCCGTCGGAGATCGCGGCGTTCGTGCCGCACCAGGCCAACCTGCGGATCATCGAGGGCATCGCCAAGCGGCTCGACATGCCGCAGGCGGTGATCGCCAAGGACATCGTCGAGTCCGGCAACACCTCGGCGGCGAGCGTGCCGCTGGCCCTCTCCAAGCTGGTCGAACGCCGGGAGGTGCCGTCCGGCGCCCCGGTGCTGCTGTTCGGCTTCGGCGGCGGCCTCACCTACGCCGGACAGGTCGTCCGGTGCCCCTGATCCGGTGCTCCGGGGCCGGCACGACGCAGCCGCCGGCCCGGCTCCACCAACATCCACCGGTCGGACGCTGACCAGCGGTGGCGGACGGATCCGCCACCGCAGATATCCATCCATGGAGAGGAAAGAACCACAATGACCCGTGACGAGATCACCGCCGGCCTCGCCGAGATCCTCGAAGAGGTTGCCGGAGTGAGCCCGGACGACGTCGCCGAGGAGAAGTCGTTCACCGACGACCTCGACGTCGACTCGCTCTCCATGGTCGAGGTCGTGGTGGCCGCCGAGGAGAAGTTCGGCGTCAAGATCCCGGACAACGACGTCCAGAACCTCAAGACCGTCGGCGACGCCGTCGCCTACATCGAGGCGCAGTCCTGACCATGAGTCGTCCCGACGTCGTCGTCACCGGGCTCGGCGCGACGACCCCGCTCGGCGGGGACGTCGCGTCGACCTGGGAGGCCATGCTGGCAGGCCGCTCCGGGGTGGGTCCGCTCACCCAGGAGTGGGCCGGGCAGCTCCCGGTACGCATCGCCGCCCAGCTCGCGGTCGAACCGACCGAGAAACTGGACCGGGTCAAGCTGCGCCGGCTCGACCGGTCGGAGGCGATCGCGCTGATCGCCGCACACGAGGCCTGGGCGGACGCCGGCCTCGCCGACTCGCCGCCGGATCCGGAGCGGCTCGCGGTGAGCGTCGGCTCCGGCATCGGCGGGGCGCAGACCCTGCTCGCCCAGGACGACATCCTGGAGGCCTCCGGGCCGCGGCGGGTCTCCCCGCACACGGTCCCGATGCTGATGCCGAACGGCCCGGCCGCGTGGGTCGGGCTGGAACTGGGTGCGCAGGCGGGAGTCCACTCGGTGGCCAGCGCCTGCGCCACCGGGGCCGAGGCGATCGCGCTCGGACTCGACATGATCCGCTCCGGCCGCGCCGACGTGGTGCTGGCCGGCGGTACCGAGGCGGTCGTGCACCCGCTGCCGATCGCCGGGTTCGCCTCGATGCGGGCGATGTCGACCCGCAACGACGACCCGGAGCGCGCCTCCCGGCCGTGGGACAAGGGCCGGGACGGCTTCGTACTCGGTGAGGGGGCCGGCGCGGTCGTCCTGGAGCGGGCCGACCACGCCGCCGCGCGCGGGGCCCGGGTCTACGCCCGACTGGCCGGCGCCGCGCTCACCTCCGACGGGTACGACATCGTGCAGCCGCACCCCGAGGGGCGCGGCGTGATCCGGGCGATCAACATGGCGATCGCCGACGCCGGCATCGACCGCTCGGACATCGTGCACGTCAACGCGCACGCCACCTCCACCCCGGTCGGTGACATCGCCGAGATCGTCGCCCTGCGGTCCGCGCTCGGTACCCACCCGGTGCTGACCGCGACCAAGTCGATGACCGGGCACCTGCTGGGTGCCGCCGGCGCGCTGGAGTCGATCGCCACCATCCTGGCCATCCGGGACGGGGTGATCCCGCCGACGATCAACCTCGACGACCCCGACGACGCCCTCGACCTGGACGTCGCCGTGCACAAGGCCCGGCAGATGGACGTGCCGGCGGCGCTGAACAACGGATTCGGATTCGGTGGCCACAACGCGGTCCTCGTCTTCGCCCGGGCCTGACCGTCCGACGGATGTCCCGCTCCACCACCGGCGGTGCCGGCCGGGTACGCCCGGAGCGCGTACCCGGCCGGCACCGTCCGGTCGGCGGCCGATGGTAGATTTCGGTCGTTCTGGCGCCTGCCGCGCCACCGGTTGCGGCGGGCGCCGTTTCGCAGGACGGCGAGCCGAGGAGAGGCGCGGATGCTGGCGGCGTTGAAGGGGTTGCTCGGGCACGAGGCGCTGTACGTGGCCCTGCAGAAGGGCCTGGGCGCGGACCGGCTCCGCTACCGCTGCCTGGACGAACTCGCGCTGGTCGACGGCGACACGATCATCGACGTCGGCTGCGGCCCGGCCTACTACTTCGGGCGGCTGCCGAAGGTCCGCTACTACGGCTTCGACACCAGCGAGAAATACATCGCGCACGCCCGCAAGCGCTGGGGCGGTGACGGCGTCGAGTTCCGCTGCGAGGTCTTCGGCGAGCAGCACCTGGCCCAGATCCCGCCGGCCAACGCGATCCTGCTGCTCGGGCTGCTGCACCACCTCTCCGACGACGAATGCCGGCACCTGTTGCGGGTCTCGGCCAAGGCGCTCGCCCCGGGCGGCCGGGTGATCGCCGTCGACCCCACCCTGGTGCCGGGCCAGCATCCGGTCTCCCGGTGGATGTCGCGCAACGACCGCGGCGAGTACGTCCGCACCCCCGAGGCGTTCATGGCACTCGGCCGGGCGACCTTCGCGGACGTCGACGGCGAGGTGGTGGACGACGCCACCCGGATACCGACCAGCCACTGGATGATGCGGATGCGAACTCCGGCGCTCGTTCCCGACGCCAACTGACGGCCGCGATGACCACCCCGCTGCGCAACTGGGCCGGCAACGTCGACTTCCGGGCGCGCCGGCTGCACCGGCCGGGCTCGCTCGCCGAGCTGCGCTCGCTGGTCGCCGGCAGCGACCGGATCCGCGCCCTCGGCACCGGGCACTCCTTCAACCGGATCGCCGACACCACCGGCGACCTCGTCTCGGTCGCCGGCCTGCCGCCGGTGCTGGAGATCGATCGGGCGGCCCGCACCGTCACCGTCTCGGCGGCGCTCCGCTACGGCGACCTGGTCGACGAGCTGCACCGGGCCGGCTTCGCCCTGCACAACCTCGGCTCGCTGCCGCACATCTCGGTGGCCGGCGCCTGCGCCACCGGCACCCACGGTTCCGGCCCGGGCAACGGCAACCTCGCCACCGCTGTCGCCGCGCTGGACGTGGTCACCTCCGACGGCGGCCTGGTGACGCTGCGCCGCGGCGCCGACGACGACTTCCCCGGCGCCGTGGTCGGGCTCGGCGCGCTCGGCGTGGTCACCCGGCTCACCCTCGATCTCGTCCCCACCTTCGAGATCGCCCAGTACGTCTACGACGCCCTGCCCCGCGACCAGCTCGACGCACACGCCGCCGAGATCCTGGGCGGCGGCTACAGCGTCAGCCTCTTCACCGACTGGACCGGTCCCCGGATCAACCAGGTGTGGGTGAAGCGCCGGGTGGACGCGGCCGGCGGGGGTGCCGCCGAGCCGCACTGGTACGGCGCCACCCTGGCGGCCGAGCCCCGGCACCCGGTGCCGGGGATGTCGGCGGTGCACTGCACCGGGCAGCTCGGCGTGCCGGGGCCCTGGCACGCCCGGCTGCCGCACTTCCGGCTCGAATTCACGCCGAGCAGCGGCGAGGAACTCCAGTCGGAATACTTCGTGCCGCGTGAACACCTGGTCGCGGCGCTGGCCGCGCTGGACGGCATCGCCGACCGGATCGCCGCCGTGCTGCAGATCTCGGAGATCCGCACCATCGCCGCCGACGAGCTGTGGCTGAGCCCGAGCTACCGGCGGGACAGCGCCGCTCTGCACTTCACCTGGGTCAAGGACACCGAGGCGGTGCTCCCGGTGCTGGCGGCGGTCGAGGAGCGGCTGGCGCCGTACGCGCCCCGGCCGCACTGGGGCAAGCTCTTCGTCACCCCGCCGGAGCAGCTCCGCGACCGCTACGACCGGTACGCCGACTTCGCCAAGCTGGTCCGCCGGTACGATCCGAGCGGCAAGTTCCGCAACGAGATGCTGGACCGCTACTTCCCCGCCGCCGGCTGAGCGCGGCCGTCGGCTGCTCAGCGAATCTGGTAGGACAACTCAGGGAATCTGGTAGACGGCCATCCGGCCGTTCTCGTAGCGCAGCCGGGCCAGTCGGCCCAGCTCCGGGGACTCCGTACCCACCGACCGGTCCACCACCAGCCAGCGCACGGCGTGCCGGTCCCGCAGTTCACGCAGCCCGGCCTCGGTCGGCTCGGTGAACGCCGCGTCGTTGCGCCGCAACAGCTCCTGGTCCCAGAACGGGGTGTACGGGCCCGACGCCGCCACCCGGGGCGCGAATCCCCAGCCCTCGACGAGTACCCGGCGCTCGGCGTAGGCGCTGAGCCAGAACGAGCGGGCGTCGCACCAGCCGTTCACCACCGCCAGGCAGTGCACGTTGGTCGCCAGCACGTCGCCGGGTTCACTGTGCTCCCGGGCCCACCGGGCGGCGTCGATCCGGCTCTTCGGCAGCGCGATTTTGGTGTACGCGCCGCCGTTCGGGGAGCGTTCCGACTTGCGCATGTCCATCAGCAGGCCGGGCGCTCCGACCACCAGCACGGCGGTGAGCAGCGCGATCGCGCCGCGCTTGTGCAGCGCGGCGATGCCGAGGCTGGCCGGCAGCCAGATCCCGGCGGCGATCACCGCCAGCACCGCGAGACCCGACGACCACCAGAGCAGTGGCCGCAGCCAGTCGAACATGGCCTGCCCGGCGACCGGCTGGGCGTACCGGAACTGGAACGCGACCAGCGCGGCAGCCACGGCGAGCGCGCAGAGCCCGAGCACCGTGCCGGAGCGCCGGGTCAGCTTGGCCCGCTCGGCGACCATCACGTACCCCCAGGCGGAGAGGACCACCGCGAAGGTGAACCCGGCCCGGGTGAAGTACTGGTTCGCCCCGCCGGGCTGGCGCAGCAGCAGGTAGAGCACCGGGCCGGCCAGCGCGCCACCGAGCAGGAACCACTGCACCGGTTCGAGCCGGCCCCGGCGTAGCCAGAGCAGCGGGCCGATGCCCACCACCCGGAGCTGCATGTTCACTCCGAAGGCGGCGACGACGGCGAGATACACCAGCGGGGTGGGCCAGCCTCCCGGCGGCGGTGTCCAGTACGGCTCCAGGCTGTTGGCCAGCGGATCGACCTCCATCCCGTACGCCTTGAACCGGTAGAGCACGGCGGTGGCGAAGAGTTGCGCGGCGGCGGTGGCCAGCCCTGCCCCGACCACCGTCCACGGGATCCGCCGGGTGGCGACCAGCAGCGCGACCGCGGTGAACGCCAGCGCCAGCCCGACCACCGGCAGCGAGCTGGCCTTCGCCCCGCTGGAGGCGAGCATCAGCAGCGGGGCGAGCACGAACGCGCCCCGGCCGATCGCGGCCACCGGCCGGTCCGGGCGCCGGTCCACCACGTCGGCGAGGACCGCGATCAGCGCGATCAGCAGCACCCAGCTATAGATCATCGACATGCCGTGCCAGATCACGAACGACGCCTGGGTGCCGAACGGCATCGTCACCGGATCGGTGAAGTTGGTCTCGCCGATCACGAAGAAGAGCACCGCGGCGATCGCGCCGACCGCCGGCCGCCCGCTGACCCGCCAGCCCAGTACGGCGGTGAGCACGATCGCCGCCGCGCACAGCGCCGGGATGGTCAGCCGGAGCGCCACCACCGGCAGGTCGATCCCGCCGATCAGGCTGGTCGCGGCCATGTGCACGTAGCCGAACCAGTGGTAGTCGAGCGGTTCGGCGGCGACCTGGGGCAGGTGGATCGGGAACTGGTGCTTCGCCTCGCCGGCCAGGGAAAGCTGGTAGGCGAGGTCCAGGTATTGGCGGGTCCCCTCGGAGGTGGGCAGGATCGGGTTACGTTCCAGGAAGGTGCTGGAGAGATAGGTGGTGAAGAACGCCACCGCCCCGGCCACCGACCACGACCAGCCGACCGGGGTGGGCCGGTAGTCCCGGACCAGCCAGTGCCGGCGCAGCCGGGGCACCGCCAGAAAGAGCGCGACGATCGCCGCCGGCCAGGTCCAGAGCCAGTCGGCAAGGCCGAGCCAGGCGTACAGCGCCCAGGCCGGCAACTCCAGCACCAGCCCGACGGCGGCGCCCATCGCCACGTCCTCAACCAGCGTGTGCGGCCGGCGGCGCAGCGCCCGGTAGACCAGGGTGCCCGGCAGGATCAGGGCCAGCAGCAGGTAGCCGGCGTACCGGGCGAGGTCGGCGGGATCGGTGTCGGCAGCCAGCAGTACCACGGCGACGTGGCCGGCGCCGACCAGCAGCGGTGCCCAGCGGAGCAGTGCGGGTGCCGGTGGCGGTGCGGCCGGGGCGGCAGAGTCGGCCACCGCTACTTCGGTAGCGGTCACCGTCCCGCCCGAACGCCGTCGTTGCGGCGGGCAGGGCCTTCGGAGTCCCGTCTGGCCGGGGCCGCCACCGGCTGTTCGGCGGCGCCCCGCCCGGCCGGGGCGCTCGGGGCGGGCTCGTCGCGCTCGGGCAGGTCGGGCGCGACCGCGGCCGACGTACCGGTGGGTGCCTCGGTGGCCGGGGGCGGCTCCTCGACCACATCGGCGGTGTCCGAGCCGACGAAGTAGGCCGGTCGGCCCTGCACCGCCGCGTAGATCCGGGCGATGTACTCGCCGAGCAGCCCGAGGCAGAGCAACTGGACGGCGCCGAGGAAGAGCACCGCGACGTAGAGCGAGGCCCAGCCGGTGACGGTCGAGTCGCGGAAGTACTCGACGACCGCGAAGACCACCATGACCAGGCAGAGCAGCATGCCGCCGGCACCGAGCCAGGTCGCCACCCGCAGCGGCGCCGCGGAGAAGCTGGTGATGCTGTCGGTGGCCAGCCGGAACATCCGGGACAGTGAATATTTGGTGCTGCCCGCGGCTCGTGCCTCGCGGACGTAGCTCACCTCGCCGCTGGGGAAGCCCAGCCAGGGCACCACCAGCCGAAGCACCGGGCGGCGTTCGGGCAACTCGCGCAGCGCCTCGACGGTCGCCCGGCTGAGCAGCCGGAAGTCACCCGCCTGGGCTGGTACGGAGTTGCCGACCAGCCGGCGCACCAGCCGGTAGTAGAGGCCCGCGGTGGAGCGCTTGAACCTGGTGTCGGTGGAGCGGTCCGCGCGTACCCCGTAGACGATGTCCAGGCCCTCGTCCCGGGCCAGCCGCAGCATCTCGACCAGGACCTCCGGCGGATCCTGGAGGTCGGCGTCGATGCTGGCGACGTAGCCGCCCCGGGCCCGGAACAGCCCCGCGAGCAGCGCCGCCTGGTGACCACTGTTGCGGCGCAGCCGGATGACCCGCAGGTGCGGCCAGCCGCGTCGCATCCCGACCAGGATCGCCGGGGTGGCGTCGCTGCTGCCGTCGTCGACCGCGACCACCTCGTACGGCTCGCCGAGCCCGTCGAGCACCGGCCGCAGCCGTTCGACCAGCAACCGGAGGACACTCTCCTCGTTGTAGATCGGTACGACCACGGAGAGGGTCGGCTCCCGGCTCGTCACCGCCCGCACACCCCCCGTCTCCAGCTCACCGGACAGCCGAACGCTACCAGCCAGCCCAGTGACTGATCTCACCAGCGGCCGGGCTCCCCGGCCCCGGTCAGGAGCAGCTCGTCCTGGGCAGCCCGCCCACCGGCACCGGGGACCGCCCGGTCGGTCGGGCCCGGCCGGCCAGCACCTCCGCGAGCGCGGTCAACGAGGCCGAATTCGACGAGTACGTCGCCAGCAGGACCTTGGAGCCGGCCCGGCCGAGCAGGTACGGGGTGTCCATCGCCACCGTCACGGCCGCGTCGCCGCGCAGGTCGGCGGCGGCGTCGCCGTACCCGACGAGGTGCACCACGGCCCCGCCGGACGGTGTCACCTCGACCCCGGCGGCGCGCAGCGCCTGGCTGAGCCGGTCCCGGCTCCGCTCCCGGCCGCTCGCCGCGGTCACCGTCACCGGCCCGGTCAGCAGCGGCCCGCCGCAGCGACCGCGCAGCATGGTGATCGCCGATGCCGCCGCCCGGCGGGCGGCCTCCTGGTGGCCGGCGCTGTTCAGCGTGCCCATCTCCGGCCTGGGCCGCTCGGCCAGCCGGAACTTGAGCGTCAGCACCCGGGTCACCGCCTCCACCAGCCGGGCCCGGGGCAGCGAGCCGTCCCGCAGCGCGGCCAGCACCCCGTTGTACGCCTCGGTCACGTTCGGCGGCATCAGCACCAGGTCGTTGCCGGCGTTCAGCGCCCGGACCGCGGTCGTACCCGGCGACTGCTTCGCCACCGCCGCCATGTCCATCGCGTCCGTCACCAGCACACCGGTGAAGCCGAGTTGCCCGCGGAGCAGGTCGGTGAGGAGCTTGCGGGAGAAGGTGGCCGGCACCTCCGGGTCGACCGCCCGTACGTCGAGGTGCCCGGCCATCACCAGCCAGGCCCCGGCGGCGATCCCGGCCGAGAACGGCGGCAGGGCGGTGGACTCCAGCTTCTTCCGGTCGGCGGTGACCACCGGCAGGCCCTTGTGCGAGTCGGCGGCGGTCTGCCCATGCCCCGGGAAGTGCTTGAGGGTGGCGGCGACGCCCGCGCCCTGCAATCCCCGCACGGCGGCGCCGACCTGCGCCCCGGCGGCCTTCGGGTCCGACCCGTACGAGCGGGAGCCGATCACCTTGCTGTCCGCCTCCAGTACGTCGGCGCTGGGGGCGAAGTCGACGTTCACCCCGAGCGCGGCGAGTTCGGTGCCGGCGGCCCGCCAGGCCGACTCGGTGATCGCCGGGTCACCGGCCGCGCCGAAGGCCATCGGGCTGGGCAGGTTGGTCACCCCGTCGGAGATCCTGGTGACCACGCCGAACTCCTGGTCGATGCCGATCAGCGCGCCGGCGGCACCGGCCGGCAGTTTTCCGGCCGCGGCCTGTAGCCCGGCGGTCAGCTCGCGTACCTGCGCCGGGTTGTCGACGTTGGTGGTCGGCTGGGTGTCGCTGGTCGGGTCGTCGGCGGAGAAGCCGACCAGGATCAGCCCGCCCAGCCGGTACTTGGCGATCATCTCGGCCGGGGTCTCCACCCCGGCCAGCTTCCGGTTGCCGGCCGCCGAACCGCCGGACACCTTGGTTGCCGAGTTGCCGTAGGCGTACGGCATCAGCACCTGGCCGACCAGGTCCTCGTCGGCCAGGGTGCCGACCAACTGGGCGGCCCGGGTCGCCGGGTCCGGCGTCGGGGCGGCGCCGGTCGACGAGGGCGACGGCGACGCGGCCCCGGGGGCCGCCTCCGGTTCCCGCGAGCCGGCGCAGCCGGAGACGATCAAGGCGGTGACGAGGGGAAGCACGACCAGAGCGCGCCGGAGGGGAGACGACACGCCCGCTATCCCACCAGCCCGGCACCACCCGGGCAACTTGACCAAGGGCCCGGAACGCGGGGTCCGGACGTCGTCCGACCGGCGCCGTCGACCCGACGGCGCCGCCCGGACGACGTGACCGATCCCACGGGTACGCCGGACCGAGCGAACGGGCTCCGGGCCGAGCGAACGGCCTCCGGGCCGAGCGAACGGCCCCCGGGCCGAACGGGCGGGCGTCGCTCAGCCGACCCGGGTGAGCAGGGTGACCGGGGCACCGTCCCCGGCGTACCGGTACGGCTCGAGTTCGGCGTCCCAGGCGGTGCCCATCGCCTTGTCGAGCGCGTGCGCGAGCGCCTCCGGCGCCCGGGCCGACTCCATGATCGATCGCAGCCGGTCCTCGCCGAGCTGGATGTCGCCGGCCGCTCCGGCGGTGGCCCGGAAGAGCCCCCGGCCGGGGACGTACATGAACCGCTCACCGTCGACGCCGGGACTCGGCTCCTCGGTGACCTCGAAGCGGATCATGGGCCACTGTCTCAGGGCAGCCGCCAGTTCCGCGCCGGTCCCAGGCCGGCCGGACCACCCGCACTCCGCCCTACGGGCGCCCGGATCGACCGGCTGGGCCGTCCAGTGCAGGGTGACCGGCGCGGTGAGGACGCGCGCGATCGCCCACTCGACGTGCTGGCACACGGCGAGTGGGGTCGAGTGGACGTATACGACGCCACGCGTTGGCACGGTGACCTCCCGGAGAGCGAGGTGCGTCTTCCCCTACGACCTCGACCTCGGCGGGCTGATCCCCCGTGCGATTACTGGAACACATGATGACTTGTGTGACGGATGGTACGCCAGGGATTCACGAAACTGGCCGGGGGGAATAGCCGTACCGGTGACGGTAGTTGGACCGCACGTCAGCGGCGGTAGCCGTCCGGCCATCACCGTTGTCGTGTAAAATTTGCCCGGCGGCGTCTGCTGCCCAGGCTGTCCCCTCGGACTACCCAGTCCTCCCGTACGTCTTCAAGGAGTACCTCCGTGGCGAGCAACACCTCCAAGACCGCGCGCGCATCCGTCCGTGCCGGCCAGGCAGGCCAGGGTGGCGCCCTGAGCGTGCTCGGTGAGTTCAAGTACCTCATCCCGCTCAACGGCGGCAAGCACGCCTACGTGCGGAACCTGACCAACGGCAAGACCTCGCACCTGCGCACCGACTCCGAGGCTTTCGTCGAGGAGATCCGGACGCTGGCCGGTGCCGGCCACGCCGTCAAGATCCGGGCCGAGCTGAACAACCTGGCCGCCACGTACCCGGCCGACGGTTGGGACACCACCGAGAAGCGGCTGGTCGAGGCCGGCGTCTTCGAGGCCTGAGCCCACCGGCACGATCAGCTTCATCACCCGTAACGCCCCGACCCGGATCGTCCCGCGTCGGGGCGTTCACGTCTGTGCCCGGCGTTTCCGCACCGCTCCCGCCGGCCCGTCCCGGCCAGGGCGGATGATTCGCCGGTACGCCGCGCGGGTATCCACCGTTGCGGCGACGCGTTCCGGCAGTGGCGTGGACGTCGGCGCCGCGCCGGCCCGACCCGTCGGCGCCGCCCCGGCCGGAGCGCCCATTCGTTACCCGTGGGTACGGCTACCCCGGCTGACGCGGAGGTGAGCATGCCCGACCCGGTCCTGGTACGCCTCTCCGACGGCGTACGGCTGCATGTCGACGTCTCCGGCCCGGACACCGCCCCGCTGACCGTGGTGCTGCTGCACGGCTGGACCCTGGACGGGCGCACCTGGCACCGGCAGCTCGCCGCGCTGCGCGAGACGTACGGCGCCACCGTCCGGGTGGTCTGCTACGACGCGCGCGGACACGGCCGGTCCGGCCCGACCACGCTGCGCTCGGCCACCCTCGCCCGGCTCGGCGACGACCTGGCCGAGGTGCTGGCCCAGGTGGCGCCGACCGGGCCGGTGGTGCTGGTCGGGCATTCGATGGGCGGCATGACGGTGATGGAGTACGCCCACCGGCACCCCGCCGACTTCGCCCGCCGGGTCGCCGGGCTCGTCTTCGTCGCCACCACCGCCGAGGGCCACACGCACACCGGGTACGGCGTACCGGCACCGCTGGCCCGGCTGATCCGGGTCACCGAGACCACCTGCGCCGGGCTACTGGCCCGGTGCGGCGGCTGGCGTACCCCGGCACCCCTGCTGCACGCGCTCCGCCCGACCCTGCGCTGGCTGCTCTTCGGCGACGTCTGCGACCCGGCCGACATCCGGCTGACCACGTCGGCGGTGGCCCGGGCCTCGCTCGTCTCGATCGGCGGGTTCCGGCCCTCCATCGGGGCGCAGCAACGGCTGGAGACGCTCGCCACCCTCGGCGACCTGCCGGTGGCGGCCCTGGTCGGCGACCGCGACCGGCTCACCCCACCGCCCTGCACGCTGTCGATCAGCGAGGCGCTGCCCTCGGCCGCGCTGACCGTCTGCCCCGGCGCCGGCCACATGCTGATGCTGGAACGCCCCGACGAGGTCACCGCCGCGCTCCGCTCGGTCGTCGACCGGGTCCGGCCGGCGACGAAGATCACCCGGAAGGCGACCGCCGCCGCCCGGGCGCGACGCGCCGTGACCATCCTCGAACAGCCCAGACGGGTCGCCGCCCGGCGCGGCGCTCCATGCCCCTGAGCCGGATCGGGGCGCTGCGCGACTGGCGCGGCCGAGCCGGGACGCGCGGGCACGGCGTACCCTCGCTTCCTGGCAATTCGGCGCGCGGCCGTCCGGACCTCCGGTGCCGGACGGCCGCGTCGCCGCAGATCGATCTCCGGGAGCAGACGCGTTGACCGACCACACCACGCTGCGGCAGGAGATCGAAGCCGAACAGCGCCACCTGGACCGGGTCTACGCCCGGCTGGCGCAGTTGCGGCACTCCGCCGTGCTGGCCGAGCGGGAGGGCTACCAACTGGCCCGGGTCGGCAACTTCGGCGCGCTGGTGGAACGGGACGCGATGGTCTTCCACGCCGCCCGGCGCCGGCACACCCTGGACGCCGAGCACGAGGGGCTGGTCTTCGGCCGGCTGGACCTGACCACCGGGCAGGTGCTGCACGTCGGGCGGCTCGGCGTACGCGGCGAGCATGCCGAACCGCTGGTGATCGACTGGCGGGCACCGGCCGCCGCCGCGTTCTACCAGGCCACCGCGGCCGATCCGCAGGGGGTCGTACGCCGCCGCGTGATCACCTCCAGCGGCGAGCGGGTGACCCGGATCTCCGACGACCTGCTCGACCCGGCGGCGGCACCGGACGGGATGCGGGTGGTCGGCGACGGCGCCATGCTCGCCACCCTGTCCCGGACCACCGGCCGGGAGATGCGCGACATCGTCGCCACCATCCAACGGGAACAGGACGAGGCGATCCGCTCTCCGGCCGGCGGGGTGACCGTGGTCTCCGGCGGTCCGGGCACCGGCAAGACGGCGGTGGCCCTGCACCGGGCCGCCTACCTGCTCTACTCCGACCGCAACCGGTTCGCCGGCGGCGGGGTGCTGGTGGTAGGCCCGTCCGCCGTCTTCGTCGACTACATCGCCTCGGTGCTCCCCTCGCTCGGCGAGAACGCCGCCACCCTGCACTCGCTCGGCTCGCTCTTCGACGGCGTGCAGGCCACCCGCACCGATCCGGTGGCGGTCGCGGCGGTCAAGGGCTCGCTGCGGATGCGCCGGGTGCTGGAGCGGGCGGTCCGGGACCAGGTGCCGGACGCCCCCACCGAGCTGCGGCTGCTCTACCGGGGCGAGCTGCTCCGGCTGCACGGCGCCGAGCTGGAGCGGATCCGGACCCGGGCGCTGCCCCCGGGCGCCCGCCGCAACGAGGTACGCCGGGCCGGCTTCGACGGCATCTTCGCCGCGCTCTGGGCACAGGCCCAGGAGCTGCGGGTCGGCCGGCTGCCCGACCAGCGGACCTTCGAGGACGACATCGCCGAGCGGCCCGAGTTCCGGGACTTCCTGCGCGCCTGGTGGCCTCGACTGCACCCCCGACACGTACTGCCCTGGCTGGCCGAGCCGGAGCGGCTGCGCCGGTACACCGCCGGGATCCTGTCCCGGGCCGAGACCCGGCTGCTCGCCGAGGCGTACCGGACGCTGGGCAGCGCGGGGCCGACCGTCGCCGACGTCGCACTCCTGGACGAACTCGACCACCTGCTGGGCCGGCCGCCCCGACCGGCGCGGCGCAACCGCGACCCGTACCAGTTGGCCGGCGGGGTCCGCGAGGTGACCACGTACGCGGACCGGCAGCGCTCGGCCCGGACCGGCCGGGACGCCACCGCCGAGCGGCCGGCCGACTACCGCGAGTACGCCCACGTGGTGGTCGACGAGTCCCAGGACGTCTCCCCGATGCAGTGGCGGATGCTGGGCCGCCGGGGCCGGCTCGCCTCCTGGACCGTGGTCGGCGACCCGGCCCAGACCGCCTGGACCGGCGACCCGGCCGAGCTGTCCCGGGCCCAGGACAAGGCGCTGGGCCGGCGCCCCCGGCACGAGTTCACCCTCACCACCAACTACCGCAACTCGGCGGAGATCTTCGCGGCGGCGGCCCGGGTGATCCGCCAGGTCTTCCCCGACCTGCCGCTGCCGGTCGCGGTGCGGGCCACCGGGATACCCCCGGTCGAGCTGGTGGTGCCGGCCGCCGAACTACCGGACGCGGTCCGGGAGGCGGTGGCGAAGCTGCTCACCGAGGTCGAGGGGACGGTCGGGGTGATCAGCGCGGTCGACCGCCGGGCCGAGGTCGCCGGCTGGCTGGAGCCGGCCGCCGACCCGCGCCTCCAGGTGGTCGACACCATGCAGGCCAAGGGCCTGGAGTACGACGGCGTCGTGCTGGTCGGCCCGACCGAGATCCGGGCGGACTCGGCCGCCGGGGTACGCACCCTCTACGTCGCGCTCTCCCGGGCCACCCAGCGGCTCACCACCGTCGACCCGGCGTGACGGCTCCCGGGCTCGGCCGCCCCCGGTCCGACGGCTTTTCGGGTTGGGCCGGTGCGAGTCGGGCGCCGGAGCGGTGTCGGTTGCCGGGTCGGGCGGCCGGGCCGCCCCCTGGCGGCGGCCTCCGAGATGGCGAAGCCCCCGGACCCGGGTCTACCCCGGGCCGAGGGCTTTGCGCCGTTCTGGGGCCGGCTGTGGCCGGTCCTGGGGCTGGTTCGTCGGTACGTCGTCGTCAGGCGTGCGTCTTCGCCAGGCTGACGAACGCCCGCCAGGCGGCCGGACCGAAGGTCAGCGTTCCGCCGTCCCGGTCCTTGGTGTCCCGGACCAGTACCCGGCCGGGGAGGTTGTCGGCAACCTCTACGCAGTTGCCGGCGTTGCTCCCAGAGCGGGACGACTTACGCCACTTCGGGGTCATGATCATCAATCGCCTTCAAAATGAGGTCGCGGGATATCTCACAGGGTAGTGCGCGCGCGTTGACCGACTCCCACGCGATGACCGCGTGCCGGACATCGCGCACCTGTGATCCGACGGTACCCTCTCGAAGCGCGTCCATGTAGACCACCGTCGCCCCATCCGGCAGGGTGGCGAGGGCAAACGCACCTGTCATCCCCGAATGAAGCCCGGCGGAGAATGGCACCACTCGGACGTGGACGTTCGGGCGGCACCCGACGTCTACAAGGTGCTCAAGCTGCGCCTTCATGACCGCACCACGGGGGCGCAGGACACCCTCTCCGATGATCGCCGTCAGAATGGCCGGATCGGGTCGGTCGAGAACCCTGGCTTGTCGCGCCAGTCGGATCCTCACGGCCTCCTCGACCTGTTCCAGGGTGTGTCCGCCGATCTCAATGATCGCCCGCGCGTACGCCTCCGTTTGGAGCAATCCGGGAATGACAGAGTGCTCGAAGGTTCGGAGCGCAATCGCGCGACTCTCGTTGTCCGCACACGGGCGCAGCCACGGTGCGACAGCCTCACCCCGGGATCGATTGGCGCTGGCCCGAAGTTCGCCGCTGGCCTGAAGTACCCCGTCCAGCCGTTCGGCCATGTCATCGCGCGGGACGCTCCGACCCGACTCGTAGTGGCCCACCTGAGAGCCACTGACGTGCACCGCAGCGCCCACGGCATCCTGAGACAGTCCTTGCTCTGTCCGAAGCTTGCGCAACAGATGACGAAACTCGTTCGTGTCGGCCAACTGCGCCCCTCCGTCCGGATGTAGGCCACGAGTGTCCTTAGTACATCTTCCGTTATCGCAACGTCACGGTCCAGGGTGGAGGGCAGACGGAAAAGCCATTACAGCGGCCCGCTTCAACAATGCCGGGGGCGTGGCCCGCAAGATCCGCCCCGGCAGTGGGTTGTCTTTCCGTCAACGGGGGCGGTTGCTCGTACGGGACACGAGCACCGCCCCCTTTCCTGTTGTTTACCGGAACGGGAGGGCAAAAGAATGGGACAGGTTCGTGGGACCAGATTCCGCCATCGTCGGGTCTGGTGGCGCTTGTGGCGCTATTGCTGGTGCGGACATCGATGGATCTGCCCCGACTCGGATCCCGGCGTGTGCTCCTACTACCCCCGGCGGGGTAGCAGGAGCACACGATCGGCGGGTGCCGACACCGCACCCGCCGAGAGTGCGTCCCTGACGGGTGCCGAGTTCCGCCGGGCGGTCCGGGCTGCCACGGTTGACGCCAGGATCGCCCGGGAAGCACAGGTCGGGCACGAGGAAGCACCGCCACCACCCTCACAGCCGGCGGAGCCACAGCGCCCGTGGATCGACTTCCCCGACTCCCGCAACGCAGGCCGGTACGACGGGTGGAACGGGCCGACCCGGGCGCACCTGGCCAACGGCCGGGCGGGCGGCCTGACTCCGGCGCAGCAGCACCGAGCCCGGCACGCCGAGCGGGTGTAGACCGTGATCGGGCCATGGGCGCGATGGGAACGGCACATCGCCCGACGGCGGGTGCGTGACCGCCAGGTGGCCGGGCAGCACCGCTGCCTCATGGTCAGTCCACAACCGTCCATGATTGATGGTGGCCGCCGGAGTAGCTATGGGTGTGCCCAAGCGGCGGGGGTCGTCCAGGTCCCACCCCAACTTCCCTTGTCAGACAAGGATGTTCAGTGAGCGACACACCGCATCTCGGTCCCCCGCCCCAGCGCATTGCCGTCGACGCGGAACAGGTGCGTCGGCTCGTCGCCGGCCAGTTCCCGCAGTGGGCCGACCTTCCGGTTCAGCCCGTAGCCAACGGTGGCTGGGACAACTGGACCTTCCACCTCGGCCCGCAGATGTTGGTGCGTCTGCCGAGCGCATCCGAGTACGCCGAGGCGGTCGACAAGGAACACAAGTGGCTTCCGGCGCTCGCCCCCCGACTCCCGCTGCCCATCCCCGCCCCACTGGCGAAAGGCGAACCTGACGAGGCTTATCCCTACCCGTGGTCGATCTACCAATGGCTCGACGGCGAACCTGCGAGCACGGACCGTATCGCCGACCCCGTCCGATTCGCGCTCGACCTGGCCGAGTTCCTGGCGGCCTTGCAGAGCGTCGATACCACTGACGGTCCCCGCCCCGGACAGCACAACTGGTACCGGGGCGGCACGCTGCGTACCTACGATGGGCAAGCGCAACGCGCGCTCACAACACTCGACGGCCATGTCGATGTCGACCTGGCCCGCGAGATCTGGAAGAGCGCACTGGACGCACGCTGGGACGGTGTGGAGAGCTGGTTCCACGGTGACGTCGCCCAGGGAAATCTCCTGCTCAACGACGGCGAGCTGGCGGCTGTCATCGACTTCGGGACATGCGGCGTCGGCGATCCGGCCTGTGACCTGGCGATCGCATGGACATTGCTGACCGCCGACGGCCGGCAGGCGTTCCGGGAGCGACTGTCCGTCGACGATGCGACATGGGCGCGCGGGCGCGGCTGGGCCCTCTGGAAGACGCTCGTCACCTGCTCCTACACCCTGGGCGATGCCGACGAGTCGGCCGCGAACGCACTGCGCGTCCTCGGCGAGATCTTCTCCGAATACGTCGGCGGCGCCGTCACCACGCCCCAAGCCATGACCAGCCGCTACGCCCGGCAAGCCCGCAGCGATCCATGATCGTAATCCCCGGCCGGAGTATTCAGTCAGGTCCGGAGCGAGCGCGACGTTGCGGAGTCCCATCCCGCCCGCGTACAGGGCGAGGGTGTGTCCGTTCTCCTCGTCGGCGGGCCGGCCGGGCGCGCGGCAGCCCGCGTACGTCGGGCCGGCGCCGAGCTGTCCGCATCTCGACAGCTCGGCGCCGCCGCGCCCCGCCTCCGGCGACACTGGCCCGATGCGCCCCGTCGAACCGGTGCACGCCGTCGCCCGCCCCGGCGGATGAACCGCCCGCTGCTCCGCCTCGCCCTGGCCGGGCTGCGCGCGCACGCCGTACGGGTGGTGCTGACCGGGTTCGCGGTGGTGGTGGCGGTCGGCTTCCTCGCCGGCACCCTGGTCTACGGCGACACCGCCCGGGCGGCGTTCTACACCGACCTGGCCCGGTCGGCCCGGAACGTGGACGTGGTGGTGGAGCCGGAGCACGGGCTGCTCACCCCGGCGACGGTACGCCGGGTGGCGGCCGTCGATGGTGTGGCGGCGGTGGACGGGCGGGTGGTGGCCTGGCTGGGCGTACTCGACCGGAACGGCAAGCTGATCACCAGCCAGGACCACATCGGGTACGCCCTGTCGGTGCCGGGTGACGCCGCGCTGGCCCCGTACGACGTGGCGGCCGGACGGCTGCCGCACAGCGCTGGCGAGATCGCCCTGGACCGGGCCACCGTGGCCGGCGCCGGTTTCGCGCTCGACGGCCCGGTGACCGTGCTGGACCGGGCCGGTACGGCGCACCGGCTGCGCCTGGTCGGCGTGCTGGACCTCGGGGTGAACCGGCTCTTCGGCGGCTCCGCCGTCGCCGCGCTGACCCCGGCCGACCTCGGCACGCTGACCGGTACCGCCGACTACGCCCAGGTGGTGGTCCGGGCCACCGAGGGCACCGACCTGGCCCGGCTGCGGGACCGGATCGCCGAGGCGGTCGGCCCGGGCACGCGCGCCCTGACCGGGGCGGCCCTGCGGGACCGGCTCGCCCGGCAGGCGGCCAAGTACGTCGACGGCTTCCTCGCCGTACTGCTCGGCTTCGGCCTGGTCTCGCTCACCGTCTCGGCGTTCGTCATCTACAACACCTTCGCCATGCTCGGCGCGCAGCGGGTCCGGGAGGTCAGCCTGCTCCGCTGCGTCGGCGCCTCCCGGGCGCAGGTGCGCGGCGCCGTACTCCTGGAGGCGGGCATCCTCGGCCTGCTCGCCTCGGTCGGCGGGCTGCTGGCCAGCCTGCTCGTCGGGTACGGGCTGATCCGGGGTCGTGAGCTGGTCGCCTCGGAGATCCCGCTGCACGCCCCGGTGGTGCGCTGGCCGACCGTGCTCGTCGCGCTCGGCTTCGGCACCCTGGTCACGGTGCTGGCCGCGCTGGTGCCGGCGGTGGAGGCGAGCCGGGTGGCGCCGCTGGCCGCACTGCGGTCCCGGGACGCCGTCGAGGCCGGCGGCGGCCGGCGCCGCCGTACCCGAATCGCCGTCGCGCTCGGCCTGGCCGGGGTCGGCGGGCTGGCCGTACTGGTCGGGCTGCCGCTGGCCTTTCCCGGGCTGCCGCTGGTGCTCGGCGGCGGCATGGTCGCCTTCCTCGGCGCGGTGGTGGCGGCCCCGCTGCTGGTCCCCCGGGCGGTCCGGCTGGTCGGCTGGCTGCCGGCCCGGGTCTTCGGGCCGGTGGTACGGCTGGCCGTGGCGAACGCCCGACGCAATCCCCGGCGGGCGGCGGCGACCAGCACGGCGCTGACCATCGGGGTGGCCCTGATGGCGATGTTCAGCGTGCTGCTGGCGACCGCCCGGGAGCAGGCCGGACGGGAGCTGGCCGAGAACTTCCCGGTGGACTTCGTACTCGACCGGGTCCGCACCGACGGCTCCCCGGCGGCGGTACGCGGCCCGCTGCCGCCCGGGCTGGCGCAGCGGCTCCGCCCCGATCCGGCGTTCGGCACCGTCGCCGAGGTACGCCTGGCCAACTCGCCGCTGGACGACCGGATCCGGGTCTGGGCGGTACCGCCCGAGCGACTGCACGGACCGATCCGCCCCGAGGTGACCGCCGGCAGCCTGGCCGGGCTGGCCCCGGGCACGGTGGCGGTGAGCCGGCAGCTCGCCGCCGACCGGGCCATCGGGGTCGGCGACCGGATCGCGCTCGGCCTCGGCCCACCGGGGCCGCTGACCGTGGTGGCGGTCTACGACGACAGCCCGGTCGACGGTGCCGCCCTGGTCCCCTGGGCGTCGTTCGTCGCCGCGTACGGCCCCGGGGAGCCGGACCGGCTGCTGGTCGACCTCGCTCCGGGGGTGTCGACGGCGGCCGGCAGGCAGGCGCTGGACGCGGCCCTGGCCGACCAACCGGCGGTCCGGGTACGCGGTCTCGCCGACCAGGCGGACGCGCTGTCCCGCACCCTCGACGAGCTGCTGGGGATCTTCGCGGCCCTGCTCGGCATGTCGGTGCTGATCGCCGTGCTGGGCATCGGCAACACGCTCGCGCTCTCGGTCGTCGAGCGCCGCCGGGAGTCGGCGACGGTCCGGGCGCTGGGCCTGTCCCGCCGGCAACTGGCGACCATGCTGCTGACCGAGGCGGGCCTGGCCGGTGCGGTCGGGGCACTGTCCGGGATCACTCTCGGGCTCGGCCTCGGCTGGACGGCGGCGATGGGCCTGATCAGCAGCTACGGGCACGGGCTGCCGGCCGTACCCGTCGGGCAGCTCGCCCTCTGCGCCGCGCTGGCCGCCTCGGCGGCGGTGCTGGCCAGCCTGCTGCCGGCCCGCCGGGCCGCCCGGGCCCCGATCGTCGCCACCCTCGGCGACGACGGGTGAGCCGGGCACGCCCGTCCGTCGTTCTCCGGTAGGGACGGGTCACCGTCGTTCTCCGGTAGGACGGGTCACCGATTCCGCACAGGACGGGTTCCCGCCGCCGCCCGCCCGGCAGTATCGACGGCGGGGGCGACGCGGCGGAAGGAGGGGGCGTTGGGGGCCGGGCACGACCACGGGGGGCAGTTGACCCGGGCGGCGGAACGGCACCGGGGACGGCTCTGGGCCGCCTTCGGGCTGCTCGCCGTCCTGATGGTGGTCGAGACGGTCGCCGCGCTGGTCACCGGCTCGCTCGCGCTGCTCTCCGACGCCGGGCACATGTTCACCGACGTGCTCGGGATCGGGATGGCGCTGGCCGCGATCACGGCGGCCCGGCGGGCGGCCGGCGACCCGCAGCGGACCTTCGGGCTCTACCGCCTGGAGGTGCTGGCCGCGCTGGCCAACGCGGTACTGCTGTTCGGGGTGGCGCTCTACGTGCTGGTCGAGGCGGTACGCCGGTTCGACGACCCGCCCCGGGTCGCGGCCGGCCCGATGCTGCTGGTGGCCGTGCTCGGCCTGCTGGCCAACGCCGCCGCGTTCGGCCTGCTCCGGGCCGGGGCGCGGGAGAGCATCAACGTGCGCGGCGCCTACCTCGAAGTGCTCGGGGACCTGCTCAACTCGGTAGGCGTGATCGTCGCCGCTGTGGTGATCATCCTGACCGGCTGGCGCTGGGCCGATCCGATCGTGGCCCTGGCGGTCGGGCTGCTCATCCTGCCCCGCACCTGGCGGCTCGGCCGGACCGCCGTACGCATCCTGGTGCAGGCCGCGCCCGAGCACCTCGACGTGGCCGCCGTACGCGCCCGGCTGGCCGGCGTACCCGGGGTCTGCGACGTACACGACCTGCACGTCTGGACCCTCACCTCCGGCATGGAGGTGGCCTCGGCGCACCTGAGGCTGGACAGCGACGCGGAGGTCGGTACCGTACTCGCCGCGGCCCGGTCGGCGTTGCGCGAGGACTTCCACATCTCGCACGCCACCCTCCAGGTCGAGCCGAACACCGCCCCCGGGGGCTGCGGGCCCACCGACTGGTGACCGGTCGCGACGCTGCGTCACAGCGCGGCCGGCCGGAAACTGTCGGAATTCCGCCTCAGCAGACGTCGAGGCTCACCGATAGTTAGCGGCATCTTAAGTTTCGACCCGGTGCTTGAGGTTTTTGTCCGGATACATCCTTGCGGAGTAGGAGAATTGCGAATCTAACTCCGGCAACGCCACGTATCCCCGGGCGGCAACTGCCGGTAGGCTCGGCTCCGGTCTCCGCCGGGCGGCGCCCTCCGGCGCCTGCGGAGGCCGTCGCCTAATCGCACACGCGAGCCGGGGAACCACGTACCAGGGGTGCATCCGCTCCAGCGGTAGGGATCTTCCGTCCCGAACCCGTCAGCTAACCCGGTCGGCGGCTGACGGAAGGACATTGTCATATGCCGTTCCTGGCACCCACCCGACAGGCTCCGGCGTCCGCGCGGAGAGCCACGAGACCGCCCCGGAAGGCCGCGACGACCGTGGCCGTCGCCCTGGGCATGGTCCTCGCGGCACTCGGCGGCGCACCCGCCGCCGCGGCACCGGAGTACGCGACCCCCGGGACGCTGGCCGCGGCACCCGGCGGGGACGACATCGACGGAGGCACCGACAGCCTGCGCGAGCAGCTCCAGGCCGCCAGCAAGGGCTACCTGACCGCCAAGAACAGGTTGGCCAACTCCGTCAAGCGGCAGAATGAACTGAACCAGCAGCTCGCCGCGCTGCGTACCGAGGTGGCGACCCGGAGCGAACGGGTCGCCGAGATGGCCGACATGGCGTACCGGACCGGTCGGCTCGGGCAGGTCTCCGCCCTGCTCAACAGCGGTTCTCCGACCAGCCTGGTGGACCGGGCCGCCGCACTCGACACCATCTCGGCGAACGAGAGCCGGGAGTTGCGCGGGTTGCGGGAGAGCCTGGACAAGGAGACCCAGGCCAAGGCGGCGCTCGACAAGGAGGTCGGCGAGCAGCGCAAGCAGGTCGAGGTGATGGAGACCCGCAAGAAGCAGGCCGAACGGGCCTTGGCGGCGGCGAACAACAGCGGCGGCGCCGGCTCGGGGATCAGCGGCAGCGGCGGCGGGTCGGCGCGACCGGCACCCCGCAATCCCGACGGCTCCTTCCCCGACGAGTCGTGCAGTCTCGACGACCCGACCACCAGCGGCTGCATCACCGCGCGGACGCTGCACGCGCTGAAGCAGGCCCAGGCGGCCGGCTTCACCCGGTTCGTCTCCTGCTTCCGCAGTGGTGGCAGCGGCGAGCATCCGAAGGGGCAGGCGTGCGACTTCGCCGCCCAGCGGAACGGGTTCGGCGGGGTGGCGACCGGCGGCGACCGGACGTACGGCAACAACCTGGCGGCGTACTTCGTGCGAAACGCCGATCGACTGGGCGTGCTGTACGTGATCTGGTTCAAGCAGATCTGGCTGCCGAGCAGCGGTTGGAAGACGTACAACGGGGGCAACGGTGACCCGTCCAGCGACCACACCAACCACGTGCACCTGTCGATGAACTGATCGACCGCACCTGAGGCACCGATCGCGGACCGCCGGCACCGCCCGCCACCCCTGGGCAGTGCCGGCGGTTCTCGGTTCGCACCCGGCCGGAACCCCGACCGGGTGCGCCGGTCAGCAGCCGATCCGGGTCGAGCCGAGCGCCACGTCGTCGAACCAGAGCGTGTCGGCGCCCTCGCCGTAGCTCTCCCAGCCCAGCCGCAGGTCGGTGAGGCTCGGCCGCCAGTTGGCCCGGTTGTACCACTGTCCGTCGACGTCGTGCGTGGGCGTACCGTCGGCGGTCAGCCCGGTCACCGCGGTCCCGTTGACCCAGGTGGAGAGCCGGCCCTGCGTGCCGTCCACCATGAACTCCAGGCAGGTCCACTGGTTGACCGGCAGCGGCGCGCTGAGCGCGACACCGTTCGGGCTCTGCTCCGGGAGGGTGGCGTCGTCCGAGGCCCGGTTCCACTGTAGGGCGGCGTTCTGGCCGCCCATCCGCAGGTCACGGTTGCCGTCGTTGGCGTCCCGCATGGCCAGGAAGGTCACGTGCGAGGTCGGCAGCGCGGTGGTGTGCCGGACCCAGAGCCGGGCGTAGCGGACCGCCCCGACGGCGCCGAGGTCCCGGGTGGAGCCGACGAAGACGTGGTTGCAGTAGCCGACGGCGCCGTTGATGCGTACCGACCGGGTGCCCTGGTGCGCGACCGAGGTGTCGATGCTGGCGGTGCCGCTGCCCGAGCAGTCCGGATAGCTGACGCTCCAGTCGCCGGAGGGCGCCGTGCCGGTCTGGTTCTCGAAGCCGTCGCAGAGCACCGCCGTACCGCAGCCGCTCGGTGGCGGGGTGACCGTCGGCGGGACGCTGGTGGGCGGAGTCGTCGGCGGCGCCGTCGTGGGCGGAGTGGTCGGCTCGGCACCGTTGCACGGCTCGCCGTTGAGGGTGACCCCGGTCGGTGCCGCCGAACTGGCGGCGTAGCTGCCCTGCACGCCGAACTCGGTGGAGCCACCGGCCGGCAGCGACCCGTTCCAGGCCACGTTCCGGGCGGTCACGGTCGCACCGGACTGGCTGACCTGGGCGTTCCAACTGTTGGTGATCCGCTGGTCGCCACCGTAGGTCCAGGTCACGGTCCAGCCGTTGACCGGGGTGTCCCCGGCGGTCACCCGGATTGCGGCGGTGAAGCCACCGGTCCACTGGTTGGCCGTGTAGTCGACCAGGCAGCCGGCGGCGGCCCGCGCGGTCGGCGTCAACCCGGTGCCGAGCACGGCGACGCTGCTCGCGGCGATCGCGGTCACCGTGGCCAGGGCCAGGGAGACGCGACGGTACGGTGCGGAGATCCGCATGGGAGTTCCTCTCGGACGACTGCCGGCCCCGTCGCCGCCTCTGGCGCGTGCCGGCAGTGCTGTTACGACGACGAGTGGCCGGCGCGCGCGGCGCGTACCGCCCTCGTTGGACTCCCGTGACCAGCTCCCATGATCATCGATCCACCACGACACCCCGGCCAGCCCGTACCGGTCGCGTGACGACGCCGACCAAGCTTAGAGACAACCATCGATACGAGCAACCGACGCGCTCGCCCGCCCGGCCGGGCTCCCCCGTCAACTCAGGCACTCCGGCCAGCGACAATGACCGAGTGACGATCGCGCGCTCGCTGCTGCTGTTCCTGCTCGCCGCCGTCGCCGAGATCGGCGGGGCGTGGCTGGTCTGGCAGGGCGTACGCGAGAATCGGGGCCTGCTCTTCGTCGCCGCCGGCATGCTGGCACTGGCCGGGTACGGCTTCGTGGCGGCGTTCCAGCCCGATCCGCACTTCGGTCGGGTGCTCGCCGCGTACGGGGGCGTCTTCGTGGCCGGCTCGCTCGGCTGGGCCGTACTGGTGGACCGGTTCCGCCCGGACCGCTACGACCTGGCCGGCGCCGCCGTCTGCCTCGTCGGGGTAGCCATCATCATGTACGCCCCCCGCGGCTGACCCACCCTCGGCGTTTCACGATCAGCGAGCCCGCACCGGGTCGATCGGTCGATCGCCTTCCGGGCGGTCGCGCGCCGGGACGCGACCGCCCGTACGTCGAGTTGCGTACCCGGGCCGTCCACATCCGCACGACGCCACGGCGCGGTTCCGCCGGCACCATCACTGGCATGACGCTCTCTCCGCCCTGGCGAAAAGCCCTCCTCACCCTGCACGTGGTCACCGCGGTCGGCTGGTTGGGGGTCGACGTGGTGCTGCTGACCCTCGGCGTGGCCGGGGCGCGCGGCTCCGACCCGGACGTGGTCTATCCGGTGATGGCCCTGGTCGGGCAGGCCGTCTTCGTGCCGCTGAGCGTGCTCGCCTGGCTGGTCGGCGTCGCCAGCGCGCTGCTCACGCCCTGGGGCCTGGTCAGGCACCGGTGGGTGCTGGTCAAGATGGTGATCACCACCGTGATGCTCGGCGCGGTGCTCTTCGCCCTGCTGCCGAACCTCCAGGCCGCCGAACTCGGTGCGGCGACTCCACCGGATGCCCGGCAGGGCCTACTCGCGGCACCGATCGTCTCCAGCACCTTGTTGGTGATCGCCACGGTGCTCTCCACCTACAAGCCGTGGGGCCGGATCGGCCGGGCCGGTGCGGTCAGGACCGGGCAGCGGCCAGCGCGGCCGGCAGCCGGGTCGCGAGGTCCAGGTGCGCGGCCCGGGCCTGCCGGAACGCGTACCGAAACAGCGGTGCGGGTGCCGACAGGGTGATCTCGACGTCGACGCGTACCAGCCCGTCGGCCTCGCGGGTCAGCCGGGTCTGGTTCCGCACCGTGGTACGCGGCCACTGCCGGGCCACCATTTCCAGCTCGTCGGCCGCCAACCGGAGCAGGTCGGCCCGGTAGGTGACCTGGAACCGGAACGGTCCCCAGCGCAGCCGGTCGGTGACCAGGTCGCTGCGCAGCACTCCGGGCCCGGCCGGACGAGGGCGCACCCGCACGATCAACGGATGCAACTCGCCCTGCCGTCGCACGTCGCCGAGCAGCCGCAGCGCGTCGGCCGGCTCGCAGCGCGCGTGCACCCGGTATCGGAAAGATCCGGTACGCGGCACCCTCTGAGTGTAGGAGCCGGGAGGACCCGGCGCACCGGGTGGCAGACGAGCACGCGCGGCGGGTGGTCCCTCGTGCGGCTGACCAGCGAGGGCCCGGAGCTGCATGGATAGCGGCCAACAGGGTACCTAACGGGCATGAGCGGACATGTCATGGTCTTTGCCCCTGATCCGCAGTTGACGGTCACCATCGACCAGCCCGCCAACGAGACCGAGCTCCACCTGCACCCCGGCGGCCAGGGGGTGTGGCAGGCCCGCATGATCAAGTGCCTGGGCGTACCCGTGGTGCTCTGCGCCGGGCTCGGCGGGGAGATCGGACAGGTGCTCGAACCGCTGCTGGCCGGCGAGGGAGTCGACCTCCGGGCGATCCACCGCGAGTCCAGCAGCGGCGGCTACGTGCACGACCGGCGGCGGGACGGCAAGCGCCACGAGATCGCCTCGGTGCCGGGCCATCCGCTCGCCCGGCACGAACTGGACGAGCTCTACAACCTCGCGCTGAGCGAGGGGCTGGGCGCCGAGGTCAGCATCCTCAGCGGTCCCGGCCACCCGTCCCTGGTCGCACCGGAGATCTACCGCCGGCTCGCCGCCGACCTCGGTCACAACGGCAGCCGGGTGGTCGCCGACCTCTCCGGTCCGCACCTGGCGGCCGTACTGGACAGCGGCGTGTCGGTCCTCAAGGTCAGCCACGAGGAACTGCTCCGGGACGGCCTGGCCGCCGACGACGGCGAGGCGGAGCTGATCCGGGTGATCCAGGCGCTGCACGCCCAGGGGGCCGAGTCGGTGGTGGTCAGCCGGGCCGAGGAGCCGGCCCTGGTACTGGTCGACGGCGAGGTGGCCCAACTCGACATGCCCCGGCTGGAGGTGGCGGACCCGCGCGGTGCCGGCGACTCGATGACCGCCGGGGTGGCGGCGGTGCTGGCCCGGGGCGGCGACATCCGGCTCGCGGTCCGGACCGGAGCGGCGGCGGGCGCGCTGAACGTCACCCGGCACGGGCTCGGCACCGGTCGGCCGGACGCGATCGCCGGCCTGGTCGACCGGGTGAAACTGGCACCGATGCGGGTGGACCGGCAGGATCGGCTGACCCCCGACGAGCTGGCGCACCGGACGACGACGTCATGACGATCCGGGTACTGGTCACCAACGACGACGGCATCGCGGCTCCCGGGCTGCGCTGGCTGGCGCGTACGGCGGTGCAGCGCGGGCTGGACGTGGTGGTGGCCGCCCCGAGCGAGGAGGCCAGCGGCGCGAGCGCCGCAATGAGCGCGGTGGAGCGGGACGGCCGGGTGGTCGTCGAGGAGCACCCGATCGAGGAGCTGCCCGGCGTCCCGGCGTACGGGGTGGCCGGCTCGCCGGCGCTGATCACGCTGATCGCCCTGCACGGGGCGTTCGGGCCGGCACCGTCGGCGGTGCTCTCCGGGATCAACCGGGGCGCGAACGCCGGCCGTGCGGTCCTGCACTCCGGCACGGTCGGTGCGGCGTTCACCGCCGCCGCGAACGGCTGCCACGGGCTGGCGGTCTCCCTGGACGTACTCTCCGTGCACGAGGCGAGCACCGGAAGCGGCGGCGCGGCAGTGGCCGTCCCCCGACCGGACCGGGACGAGCGGCGGCACTGGGCGACGGCGGCCCGGGTGGCGCTGGACCTGCTGCCCCGGTTGACCGCGGGACCGGTGGAGAGCGTGCTGAACGTGAACTCCCCCGACCTGCCGTACGAGCAGCTGCGCGGGATACGCCGAGGCACCCTGGCCGGGTTCGGGCAGGTGCAGATGACGGTCGCCGAAGCCGGCAAGGGTTTCGTGCGTACCGCCCTGGAGGAATCCGGCCAGTACGTCGAGCCGGGCACGGACGTGGCCTGGCTGGCGGAGGGTTACGCCTCGGTGACGGCGATCCGGGCGGTCACCGAGGCGTCCGATGTGGATCTGTCCGGACTGGACGATCCGCGGTAAGGGGTGGGATTCCCGGTCCGCGATGATCAGACCGCGGGCCGGGGACGGTCAGGCGCCGGGGACCTTGACCTCCTCGGCGGCGGCCGCGGCGCCCGCGAAGTAGGGCTCCGGCGCGCCGAAGAGGCCGAGGAGCCCGGTGACCCAGAGCTGCCGGTGGACGAACCGGCTCGGTTCGGTGACCACGAGCTTGACGCCGCTGACCTCCGCGGTCTGGAAGCCGGCGACCATGGCGCTGATGCCGACGGAGTCGATGAAGCTGACCAGTCGCATGTTGAGCTCGATCCTGGACGGTCGCCCCTTGGTCAGAACTCCGGCGATCGCCTCACGAACCTCGTACGCCGTATCGACGTCGATTTCTCCACGAGGGGCGATCTCCACAACTCCACCAGGCAAGACCGACTTGACGATCGACAGGCTCACGCGAGCACCTCCACTCGCCCATGTCCGGGCGCCTAATCAGTACGCGGGCCGCGACCGAGAGTATTCCTCTCACGGCCCCGATCGCCACCCTTCCGGACGGGCAATCTATTCAACGAGCCGACAAACCTACCCGGTAACGGGGCAAACTACGCTAAATTTTCCTGCGCCGCCGGCTTCCGCACTTCCACCGTCACGCCCTCAGCGTAGCCGTGCCGCAGGTCGGAGCAGGCCACCGGTGCACTGTGTCGTACCTCGCCCGGCGCCGCTGCCCGCCGGTACCCGAATCCCTGTCGCCTATGCGACAGCCCGGCGGGCTGGGCGACCGGTGGGACCGCTGGGGCTGCCGGGGCCGATGTCGCTCGGCGGGGCGGGTGTGCCGGGGAGCACCTAGCATGAGGTGATCCGTCCGTCTCGGGACGGGCGACCCAGGCTCGGGAAGGGACACCTGATGCTGAGGAAGCTGATCGGACTGGCTGGGGTCGGCGCGCTGCTGGCACTGGTACTCGCCTGCGGATTCGGCGGCGGAGGTGATGACGACGACGGTGACGACGACGATTTCGCCCAGCGCGCCCCCGTCGTCCTGCTCGGCTGACCACCTGCGGCACACCGGCACGAGATCCGACGGATTCCGGCAGACTTCGGGAGGTGATCCCGGGTTTGCCAGGAAAGACGCCTGGGCACCTCCCGAAGTAGCAACCCGCAACCGCGCCGAACAGACGCCTCTGTCCGAAGTGGCCGCTTCGTTCGGCAACCGAGGAGGTAGCACGATGCTCGGAACGAACCTGCTGAAACATCAGAGCAAGCCCGAGCGGATCGCCGACCAGGCGTGGGAACACCTGACCGGCGCGATCAACTCGGCCGGCGAATCGGTGAAGTACACCGCCCGCTCGGCGCGGCGGACCGGCTCCCACCTCACCAGCCATGCCGGCGACCGGGTGGGTGCCGTGACCGACGAGGCCCGGGTGCGGGCCAGCCGGGCGTACGACGCCCTCGCCGGCCGCCGGCCGGGACTTCCCTGGGCGTGGCTGATCGGGGCGGGCCTGGTCGGCGCTGCCCTGGCCTGGGCCGCCTCCTCCGCGTCCCGGGCCGCGCTGGCCCGGGCCGAGAAGGAACTGCCCGCCAGCGACGGACTGGAGTTCGTGGACGTCGACCGGGCCAACTCACCGGTCCGGGTCGACACCACCTGATCCCCGCGGACCCGCCCGGCCGGTCGGGCGGGTCCGCGGAAGCCGGGGCCCGGTGCGTTCCCGCGCCGGGTCCCGCACGTGCGGGCCCGGTCCCTGGTCAGTCCCACGCGGCTTGGTCAGCTCCGCGCGGCTTGGTCAGCTCCGCGCGCAGCTCACCGGCGCCGGCACGGCGTTCGCACCCGTCCAACTGCCGAGGAAGCCGAACGTGGTGGAGGCGTTCGGTGCCAGGTTGCCGTTGTACGACACGTTCCGCACCGAAACCGACGAACCGGACTGGGTGTGCGTACCTCCCCAGATCTGGCTGATCGCCTGTCCGTTCCCGAAGGTCCAGCCCACCGTCCAGCCGGTCATCGCCGACGTGCCGGTGTTCCGCACGGTCACCTCGGCCTGGAAGCCACCCTGCCACGAGCCGGTCACCCGGTAGGCGGCCGTACACGCCCCGCTCGGCGGCGGCGTGCTGCTCGGGGTGGCCGTGGGCGGGCGGGTGGTCGGAGTCGCCGTGGGCGGCCGGGTGGTCGGGGTGGCGGTGGGCGGGTGGGAGGGGCCGCCGAGCCGGTCCGCGACCAGGATGCCCCGGCCGTTGGTGCCGAGGTAGACCCGGCCGTAGACCCTCGGGTCACCGGTCAGCGCCTCGCCCATGTTGCCGTACTGGTGCTGGTCGTCGTTGATCCGCACCCAGGCGCCACCGGCGTCGTCCGACCGGTACACCCCGCGGACGCCGTCGACGGTGGCGACCGCGAAGACCGCCGGGTACGTCTGCCCCGGCGCCGCCCGGCCGAACCCGACGTTGACCGCACTGCTCACGTTCGACAACTTCGTGAAGCTCGCTCCGGAGTCGGTGGACCGGAAGATCCCGGTCTCGCCGGCCAGCCAGATGTCCCCCTCGGCCCCGGCCACCGCCTTGAACTTCGCCCCGCTGCCCGGCAACCCGGTCGCGGCGGTGGCGGCGAAGCTCTGACCGCCGTCGGTGCTGACGTAGAACCGGCCGGCCGAGTAGCCGTAGAACGTGTTCGGGTTCACCCGGTCGGCCTCGACGGTCGCGTACGCCGGGATCCCGCTGGACTGGCTCCACGAGTTGCCGTACCCGACCGAGTAGACCACCTGCGCTCCGGAGTCGCCGGGCGCCCAGACGAACCGGCTGCCGTTCGCGGCCACCGCGACGGTGCCGCCGCTGTTGATCCCGCCCGGCTCCTGGGCCTGGAACCAGTTCGCCCCGCCGTCGGTGGAGAAGGCGACGTGGCTGTCGTTCGGCCGGTCGGCGTCGGTGAAGTTGCCGGCCCGGACCATGACGCTCGGGTTCAGCTCGGCGAAGTCCAGGCTGGTGGTGCTGGTGAAGACCGGCTGGGTGAACATCGTCGCCGGTACGGCGTCCAGGCTGGTGTGCCGGAAACCGCCGACGTCGCCGAGCCCGCTGACCAGCGGGGCGCCCGACGGCGGGCTGACCAGGTCGAGCACGGCCGTCTCCTCCAGTCCCCGCACCATCGGCCGGATGGTGACTGTGCCGCCGCTGTCCCAGTTGCGCAGGTTGGTGGTGCCGTAGATGGTGGCGCCGGTGCCGTACATCAGCCGGTTGCCGTCGAACGGGTCGATCTCCACCGACTCGTTCATCCAGCCGAGCTTCGGGGTCTCCTCCGGCGGGGACGGGTTGGCGCCGAAGGTCAGCCACGGCACCGAGCTGATGTCCATGGTGTAGCGCTTGGTCCGGTTCGGGTACGCCCCGAAGTCCCAGATCCGGGTCCAGGTCGCGCCGCCGTCCGTACTCCGGAAGAAGATCGCGTCCGGCCACCAGGAGATCTGCGTCGCCACCATGATGGTGTTCGGGTTCTGCCGGTCGATGGTCAACCCGCTGTACCCGTAGTACGCGTCGGCGCTGCTGGACGGGACCGGGCTGATCTGCGTCCACGCCCCGGTGGCCCGGTTGAACTTCCAGACGTCGCCCTTGCCGCCGTCGTACGGGCCGCCGGTGTCGCTGGTGGCGATGTAGAGGAAGCCGCCGACCGGGTCGACGACACCCTTGTGCGCCAGATAGCCGGTGGGCTGGCCCGCGATCCGCTCCCAGCTCGTACCGCCGTTGGTGCTCCGGTAGACCGGGTTGGACTTGTCCGCGACCCCGACGTAGATGGTCTGGGTGGTGTTGCCGGCGGTGCCGGTGCTGGAGTCGAAGCTCACCCAGGTCACGCCCTGGTTCTGGTTCAGGTAGCCGTTCGGGTCGGACGGGTCCTGGGCGTAGTTGCCGGCGTTCGGGAAGTTGCTCACCTTCGCCCAGGTGGCGCCGTGGTCGGTGCTGCGCCAGAGCCCGTTGCCGCCCTCGGCGCCGTAGTAGACGATGCTGTTCCGGTTCGGGTCGACAGCCAGCCGCTCACCCTGGCCCCGGCCCGGCATGTTGCCGCCCACCTTGAACGGCAACTGGTACGCCTGCCAGGTGTTGCCCTTGTCCGTGGAGCGCAGGATCGCGCCGTTGTTCGGGTCCCAGTCGTTGGTGTACATCCCGACCGCCGCGTAGACCCGGTTGGTCTGTACCGGGTCGGTGGCGATGCTGAGCACGCCGTTCCAGCCCCAGCGGTCCCAGCCGACCCAGTCCAGCAATGGGGTCCAGCTCTGGCTGGACTGCTCCCAGCGGTAGGCGCCGCCGATGTCGGTGCGGGCATAGATCAGGTTCCGCTCGGTGGGGTTGAAGACGATGCCGGGGACGAAGCCGCCGCCGTCGATCCGGACGTTCTGCCACGAGTACGGCTCGGCCGCCGCGGCCGAGGCTGGTGCCGCGGAGGGGCTGACGGCGACCTGGGCCACCACGGCCACCACGCCGGCGGCCAGTACCGCCGCGAGGGTACTGGCGAGACTTCTACGCATGTACGGCTCCCTGGGTCAAAGAGCTTGCGCTGGCCGGCGCGGCCGGGGGTTGGCACGCCGGGGGGACGGACGAACCGCCGGCGCGGCGGGCGTTCCGAGGCGGACGCCGGAGACGATCCGGACCAGTGCGGTCCCGCCGATCGCGCGCACGGACGGAAGACTTCCCGAGCCGGGAGCTGCCCTTGCTCCCGTGGCGTCGTCCTGGCTCCCGTAACGGCGTCGTGCAGACGTTCACACACGGCCGGACACCGTGTCAATAGTTGGACGTCTAAACTAAGCCGGTGGTGGGCCGGGCTCAGCCAAGCCGGAACACCACCGAGCCGGAGACCTCCTCGCGGGTGATGCCCAAGCCGTCGACCGGCCGGTTCAGCACCTCCTGCCACGGCGTCCCGGGCAGGTACTCCGGCAGCACCACGACGGTACGGACGCCGAGTTGACGCAGATGGTCGACGCTGAGCCGATCGGGGAAGCTCGCCGTGATGCCGAGAGTCTGCGCCTGCGAGTCCGGGGTGAAGGCGGCGAGTCCGTTAACGATCTTCGGGAAGCCGTCGGTGGACCAGAGCATCACGCTGAACTCCAGGGTGCCGCTGCTCGGCAGCACCAGCAGCGGGCCCTCGGCCCCGCGCAACGCGGCCGGCTGCGGGATCACCGGGGCGTGCGGGGTGGTGTTGACGCCCTCGACGAGGATCAGCGCGAGCGGGATCAGTGCGACCAACCGGACCAGCGCCCTGCGGAACCCGGCGGCACGCCACCCGGGTGCCCGCCGGTCCGGCTGCTCCTCGGTGCCCGGCGGCGGCTGGTAGGCGGCCATCCGCAGCACGGGCACCGGGATGCCCGACCGCTCCCCCGCTTGCCGCGGCGGCGCGGCCTGGGCCGGACCGTCGTCCGGGCCGGGCTGTCCCGGCTCGGTGGCCGGCGCCTCCTCGTCCATGGCCGCCGGCCCCGACTCCGATCGGGGCTGGCCGGCGCCGGGCTCGGCGGCGGCCGGCGGAATGGTGGCGGTGGCCGGCGCGGTGTCGGCGGTTTCCGGTCGGGTGTCGGCGGGGGTGCCCTCCGGCGGCCGGTCACCGGACGGCTCCGTGCCGAGCCGGGTCAGCGCGGTCAGCGCACCGGCGGCCAGGATGCCGAGCAGCAGGGTCGTCCAGAGCACCAGCCGACCGGAGGTCCGGATGGCGTCGAAGCCGGGCGCGTGCAGCACCAGGGTGGCGTACCCGGGATCGCCGTCGCCGCCGAGCGTGGTGCCACTGGCCAGCCCGACGCTGACCAGCACACCGACCGTGAGCAGTATCCGGTGTCGCAGCCGCCACACCGAGAAGAACAGCCCGGCGAAGGCCAGCCCGATCAGCACGACCCCGGGCAGCAGGGTCATCTCCCCGGCGAAGCTGAGGCTCGCCCGGGCGGCAGCGTGCCGCTCGCCCCAGAGCCAGTTCTCCGGCGGCGCGACCAGGAAACCCCGCCACGGCGGCGAGAACATCTGCACGTGCGCCAGCGTCCGCCGGCCGGCCGGGTGCCGGGCCACCACCTCCAGGTAGGGCAGCGCCATCAGGATGCTGACCCCGCCGAACACCACCCCGCCGGCCAGGTCGGCCAGCAGCAGCCGTCGACCGAACGGCGGACGGGACCGGCGCCGCCACCACGACCAGGCGTAGCCGGCCCCGGCGGCCAGGCAGACCAGTGCCAGCACGTAACCGAACGGCAGCCCGATGCCGAAGCCCAGGGTCATCTGCCAGGCCGCCACCAGCCAGCCGGCGAAGGCCCAGCCGGGACGGCGCCGGTCCGGCCGGTAGCCGTGCCGCAGCGACCAGCCGTGTCCCCGGGCCAGCATTGCCAGGGCCAGCGCGATGCCGCCGATGGAGAGCACGTGCAGGTGCCCGGCCTGGGCCAGCTTCCAGGGGGCGTACCCGAAGGCGACTCCGGCCGCCGCGGCACCGATCCGGCCCGCCCCGAGCTGCCGGACCAGCGCGTACGCCCCGACGAAGGCGAGCGCGTGCACCAGGACGTACAGGATGTTGTAGCGGACCACGCCGGCCACCGGACCCTCGCCGATCATCCCGGCCGGGGCGTAGCCGAGCAGGGTGTCGGAGTAGGCGTAGGTGTAGGGCTCCGGATAGAAGGTGTTGGAGTGCCACAACTGGCTGGGGTCGGTCAGCACCGCGTGGCCGCCCCAGGCGATCTGCCACGCCTGAAGGGTCGGATCCCCGATGTCCTGCGGGATCGTACTGGTGATGTCGCGCAGGGTCGGCCAGGTCAGCACCACGGCCAGCAGCAGCCCGCCGAGCACGGCCAGCGTCCACTCGTGGCTGACCAGGCGCACCAGGAAGGGGGCCCGGGACACCCGACCCGGGCCGGACGGCGCGGCGCCGCTCTCCGGCGGTCCCGTCCGCTCGTCGGGCCCGTCGCCGGCCCGCTCGTCGCGGTCGTCGGCGGCCCGCTCGTCAGGTCCGGCCGGTGCCGTCTGCCGTTCGATCGTCATCCCTGCCCATTCCTTCCGGCCCGGGCCCTGTCCCCCGCACCACACCGGCGTCTGCCCCGGAGCACACCGGGATAGATGATTCCTGATGTTCGCCGGGACTGTCACGCCCCAGTCCGGCTCACCCCGCACGGGTGAGGGTCGCTCACCCGAGGGCGGGTCAGAGTCGAACCGCGGACGTGACCGGCGGGGCGCAGCCTACCGGTCCCCCGGACCCGTCGGAGGAGCGAGAATGGCCAGCCGCGCGACGAGCCGCAGTGACGAGGAGATCCAGCGCGACATCCTGGCGGAGTTGGCCTGGGAACCCCGGGTCCAGCCGAACGAGATCGGTGTGGCGGTGCAGGACGGCGTGGTGACGCTGCGCGGCTGGGTGGACAACTACGCCAAGAAGTGGGCCGCGGAACGGGCCGCGCAGCGGGTACACCGGGTCCGGGCGGTCGCGAACGACCTCGAGGTACGCCTGCCCTCCTCGGCCGAGCGCGACGACCCCGAGATCGCGGCGGCGGTCACCCGGGCCCTGGAGTGGGACGCTTTCGTCTGCACCTGCGATGTCGACGTGACCGTCTCCAACGGCTGGGTCGTGCTGCGCGGCGACGTCGAGTGGGAATACCAGCGACGCGCCGCCGAGCAGGCGGTACGCCGGCTCGCCGGAGTCCGCGGCCTCACCAACGGGATCTCGGTCCAACCGCGGGAACGACCGGAGCGCGACGAGATCTCCGAGCGGATCCAGAGCGCACTGGTACGCAGCGTGGAGACGGACGCGGCGGGCATCGACATCCGGATCGAGGGCGACGCCGTGGTGCTGACCGGCAAGGTCCGGTCGTGGCTCGAACGCGAGGAGGCCGAACGGGTCGCGTGGTCGGCGCCGGGCGTCACGCAGGTCGACAACCACATCACCGTACGGCTGTGAGGCTTCGGGCTCGGGTCAGATCAGGTTGAGTTCGCGGGCCCGGCGTACGGCGTCGCGGCGCCGGGTGGCGTCGAGCTTGCGGTAGATGTTCCGGACGTGCGTCTTGACGGTGTTGACCGAGAGCGAGAGTTCCGCCGCGATCTCCACATTGGACAGGATGCTCTGCAGGTAGCGGAGCACCGTCAGCTCCCGCTCGGTCAGCGGTTCGCCCAGTGGCGCCACCGCCGGGGTCGCCGCACCGCCCGTCCCGTCGACGGCGTCGAGCAGCTCGTTCACCATCGGCCAGTACGCCGTACCCGAGTCGAGGTGCGCGGCGAGCAGCTCCCGTACCGGTGGATCGGCCCGGATGAAGACCTGCCGGAAGCCCTCCGGCTCCGCCAACCGCAGCACCTGTTCCAGGACGCGGGCGGCGCGCCGGTGGTCGCCGGTCAACCGGGCCGCGCTCGCGTCGAGCAGTCCGGCCACCAGCCGCAGCGGAAGCGGCCCACCGGCCCCGGCCGGCGCCGCCCAGTCCGGCAGCGTCCGCAGGGCGGCCTGCGGGTCCCGCGCCCGCAGGTGGGCCCGGGACAGCGCCACCGCCACCGGCTCGACCGGAGCCGTTCCCCGCTCCAGTGCCGGAGTGAGCATGCCCCTGGCCAACTCGATGTCGCCGTGGTCGATCCACAGCTCCGCCTCGGCGGCGAGCAGCCAGTGCGCGAGTGGCTGCGTCTCGGCCCGGTCACCGAGCCGCCGGCGGCTGCCCGCCAGCGCCTGGTGCGCACCGGTCAGGTCACCCCGGTCACGCAGCAGCCGAGCCTGGATGATGCCGGCCAGTCCGTGCACGAGCGGTTCGTCGACGTACTCGGCGGCCCGGACGCCGAGCGCCAGATTCGCGTCCGCGTCGTCCGGCCGGTCCCGGTGCAGCGCGACGAGCGCCTGCGCGAGATAGCCGTGTACGCCGTCGGCCGGCCGGACCAGCCCGCCGAAGGGCGCCGTGCCGAGTGCCGCCCGGGCTGCCTCGTCCGCGCCGGTCAGGTCGCCGCGGATCGCCCGGACCAGCGCCAGCCGGCCCAGGCAGAGCCGACGGGCCCGGGGCAGCTCCGCCCGGGTCGCCTCGGCCAGCCCGTCGGCGATCTCCGGCTCGGCGGCGGTCGGGTCGCCCGTCCCGAACCGGATCGTCCCCGGCACCAGCCTGGCCACCGCCCTCACCTGGAGTTCGAGGTCGTTCCGGTCGGAATCCCCGCCGCCGGCCAGCGCGACACCGAGCCGCCCCAGGTCGGGCGGGTCCCCCAGACCGGAGTCCGACGGGCCGGCCCAACCCGCCGCCGCCACGTCGGCACGGCCGAGACCGAGGACGTCGGTCCGGGCAGCGTCGGGCAGGTCATGGCTGCCCGGATCGAGAAGGTCGGTCCGAGCGGAGTCGGGCAGGGTGAGCCGGCCCAGGTCGATCTGGTCGGCGTCCACGTACGCCTCGACATCGACGCCCACGACCGGGCTGCCGTCGAGGTCCAGCCGGGCGGCCGGGGCGGGGCCGAGCAGCGCGGCCGGGTCGGCGGTCACCGCCGCGACGTCGGCCTGGCCGGCCAGCGGATCCGGGCGGAGGAGGTCGGCGGCCCCGGCGCGTACCGCCGGTTCGTCTCCGGCCGACTGGGCGGCGGCGAGCCGCAGGGCCGCCGCGATCCGCCGGAACCGGTGCCGGCGGGCGGCGTCGAGCAGGTCGGTGTGCTCGGCGGCCAGCGCGAGGTAGCCGGTGGCGGCGATCGGCTCACCCCCGTCCAGCCGGTCCGCGGCACAGGCCAGACCGAGTTCCGGGTCGGCACGGACCGCCTCCGGGGACGGCGCCGGCGGCGCCGGCCGGGTCGGGGCGTACTGGCCGTAGGGGACGAGATCCGGCCAGTGCCGCAGCAGCACGCCGATCGCGTACGGCCAGTCGTGCGCGGCGAGCGCGTGCCGGAGCGCCTCGGCCGGCAGCTCGTGCGCGGTGAACCAGGTGGCGGCCCGACGGTGCAGCTCGGCCACCTGGTCAGCGGGGCGGCGGGCCAACTCGGACCGGAGCAGTTCGCCGAGCATCGGATGGCACCGGTACGCCGCCGGCCGGCCGCCGAGCGGGATCACGAACCCGCCGAGACGGTCCAGTTCGGACAGTACCCGGGCCGCGTCGGTGCGCCCGGTCAGCGTGTCCAGCAGCTCCGCGGAGAAGCCCTCGACCAGTGACGCCCGGCAGAGCGCCTCGCGGGCGTCACCGGAGAGGCCGGCGAGCAGTTCCTCGGTCAGATAGTCGCCGACGTCCGGATGTTCTCCGGTGAACTCGTCCACGAACCGGGCCGGGTCGGGGTGGCCCGGCAGGGCGAGCGCGGCGAACCGCAGACCGGCGGGCCAGCCCTCGGTGCGGTTGACCAGCCTGCGGGTCTGCTCCGGCGGCAGCGGCTCCCCGTACGCGGAGAACAGGTCGGCGACCTCGTCGGGGCGGAACGCCAGGTCGGTGGCGCGGATCTCGGTCAGCTCCCCGCTGAGCCGCCAGCGGTGCAGCGCGAGCCCTGGGTCGGTACGGCAGCCGATCACCAGTCGCAGCCGGCCGGCCGTGTGCCGGAGCAGGAACTCCAGCCCGCTGGAGACCTCGGGGTCGTCCACCTGGTGCAGATCGTCCAGAATCAGGGTCGCCGGCCCGGTACGCCGGGCCAACTGCTCGGCGAGGGACTCCAGCCCGTACCCCGGATCCGGTTCGTCCGGTTCCTGCCCGTCAACGGCCGGACGCAGCGCCGCGTACAGATATGACCAGAGCCGTGCCCCGCCGTCACCCGGCTCCAGCGAGAGCCAGCCCACCGGGCCCCGGTCCGGGCTCTTCCCGGCCCGGCCGTCCGTCGCGTTGCGAGCTCGGCACCAGGAGCTCAGCAGCACCGTCTTGCCCCAGCCGGCCGAGGCCGAGACCAGGGTCAGCGGGCCGGCCGTCCCGAGGTCGAGCAACTGGAACAGCCGGGGCCGGGGCAACAGCACCGCCCCGGAGCGCGGCGCGGCGGCCAGCTTCGCGGTGAGCAGCGGCGGCGCCAGACGCCCCGCCCCGCCGTCCGGCCCGGCGGGTGCCCTGTCGGTGGCCGGCGCGACCGTTCCGGCCAGGTCCTCGATCCGTTCCAACAATGCCCCACCTCCTGCGGTCCGTCCCGACGCGACGGCCCGAGGCGGATACCCGACCCGTCGCGGTTCACCCCTTGCGGACGACCCTGGTTCACCCGGCACCGCCGGACGATGACGGCCCAGGTAGCGGAGGAGGGCGATGGACGTACCCGACCGGCAGGCCGCCGCCCGCTCCCGGTCGTACGCGGTGACGATCGACCGCCCACCCGCCGAACTGGCACCGGACGGGCAACTCCCCGAGCCGGTGGCCAGCCTCGGTCCCGGGGTGACGGTGACGCTGCGCCCGGCGCCCGGCGGTCGCGGCACGGAACTCGTCGCGGTGCTGTGCGAGGACGAACCGCTCCCGCTCGCCAGGCTGTCGGCGCGGCTGCTCGGCGAGGACCGCCGGGCGGCGGTGCGCACCGCGCTGCGCCAGGCGAAGCAGTTGGCTGAGACCGGCGAGGTGCTGCGGTGAGAGCGCCCTGCCGGCAGGGCCCGACCAGCTCGACGTCACACGGATCCCGGATTTCCTGGATCTCCGGATCCCTGGTGTCACCGGGGTCCCTGGATCTCGGCCCGGTCGGTGGCGGCCACTCGGGCCGGGACGGGGACGGCGCAGCGGCGGTCCGGCTCGCGGAGGGCGGGCCGGACCGCCGGGCGGACCGCCTCGCCGGCCGGCCGGGGTGCCGCCTTCCCCGGCCGGCCGGCTCTGCCGGCGGTCGTGCCCGGTCGTCAGCCATTCCTGGCTGGCCCCGCCATTCCTGGCTGCTCTCGCGGTTGTCGTCCGGCGGTCAGCCTCTCCCCGGCCGCCCTCCGGTGCGCTGTCGAGGTTGACGGGTTCAGTAGACGAAGACGCTCTTCGCCGGGAAGGTGAAGGACGGGTCGCTGCCACTGAGCAGCATCGGCCGGCCGGTGCAGTCGTCGTTGACGTAGAGCAGGGCCGCCCGGCTGTTCGTGTTGATCCACGAGTGGGCCCGCTCGCCCCAGCCGTGCTCGACCAGGTCGACACAGGCCCCGACGGTCGGGTCCAACGCGGAAACGGTGAACCGTGCTCCGGCGTACGAGGTCCCTTCGAACAGGCACAGCGCCCGTAGGAACTCACAGGTACCACTGCTCGTCGCCGACGTGTCTGACAATGCCGGGGCGGCCGCCGCCGGCCCGGCGTACGCGCCGCCAATAATTGCCGCGATGGTCAGCGACAACAGCACTTGGAGACCTTTCCGATAATTGACGCGCGATTTACGCATGGTGTTTCCCCCTTTTCTGACCAACTCCGGGAACGATGGCGGAAGGCAGGGAGGGGTCCTGTCCGGTAAACCGGGTGCGGGGTGTGTCGGGGTACGGCTCGACGTCGACGCCTGGGCTGGTGGCACGGGGGGCCGGGTGTAACGCCGCAACACCCGGAACGCCTCGTACGCCCGCAGCCCGATGTGCCGACGTATCCGCAGGTGACGCCGCCCCGCCCAGCACTGGTGGCGCTCGGGAACGAAAGCGGTCGCCGGACCGCCCGATGCCGGCCCGTGACCGGCAGGCGGCGGCGCGGGCATAGCCTGCGGTGGCCGTGGCCCGCGTGGTGTCAGCGAGTCATCGATCGGGTTCTTGCCCGGCACGCCATTGTGCGGCATCGAACAGCGAAATTCTCACACTCACGCGACGCCCCCGTACGCGGTCCTCGGTGGAGAAACAGGAATTACCCCGGCCAAGCCATCAAACAGCGTCGATACCATAACACGCTGTCCCGATGGCCACAACCAACCCGCAACCCGATTCGACGCCGTTTATGTCAACCGTTCTATAACCACCAAAGGCCGACGTACGACTACGGCGGTACAGTTTCCGGCCCGTTACGTATTTCTCGTACGCCGCTGCGGCGGCCGCCCCGCCCCGCCCCGGCCGGCGACCCGGCGCGGGCCCGGCGAACTGGTCGCCGGGCCCGGGTCGGGGTCTTCGAGAACGGGGGTCGGTCAGGAGGGTAGACCGCCGACCTGGGTGTTGATCCAGGACCGGATGGCGGGCAGGTCACCGTAGATGGACGGCCCGGTCGCGCAGGTCGAGTTGTTGTTACCCGCCCGGCTGGTCGCGCCGATCAGGTTCCACCGGCCGTCGATGCTGCGCACCTGCGGGCCACCGGAGTCGCCGTAGCAGGCGCCGGCGTTCCCGTTCGTGTTGTTGGTGCAGATCTCGTACGTGCCGTTGATGCCGGAGCAGCGGTTGTCGGCCACGATCGAGGTGTCCAGCTCGTTGGCGACGGTCGGCGCCGAGCCGCAGCCCCGGACCGGGCAGGTCTGCCCCCAGCCGATGATCCGGGTCGCCGTACCGACCGCGCCAGAGGTGCTGGGAATGACGGCGGGGGCATGGCTCACCGAACTGCCGAGCTGGAAGAGCTTCACGTCGATGGAGGGGTGGTTCACCGCTCGTACCACGCTGACCACCGTGCCACCGCTGGCGCGGTTGACGCTGCCCACCCGTACCGAACTCGGTGTCGGGCAGTGCTTGGCGGTGACCACCCAGTTGGCCTTGATCAGCGAGGCCGAGCAGCCCGAGGAGTAGACCAGGAACGAGTAGTTCTCCGACGCCGGCCGGCCGTTCACCACCAGCGTGCCGACGCCGCCGTCGCCGTCGGTGGCCTCCGGTGCGGGCTCACCGGAGGCCGCCGGCACGTTCGCGTACCCGGTCGACGGCGCCGCCGAGGCGGTGGCCGGCAGGGACAGGCCGGCGGCGACCAGCGCGGCCACCAGGCACGTACGCCGGACGAGTACGCGCGCCGAGTGCGGTCGGGACATGACTGACCTCCAGGGGTGTCGGAGTCGTGGTCAGGCAGCACACTAGCGCCGAATAGATGAATGTAGATACATATCCCTTCTCCCCTACCACCGCACGATGCGCCGGGCGGGCCGGACTCGGCGGGTTGACCCTCGACCCGGTCGAGGGGGCAGAATGCCTGCTCATGGACGGGGGTGGCCGGCTTCTCGGCATCGGCGAGATGGCCCGGGCGAGCGGCCTGAGCATCAGCGCGCTGCGCTTCTACGACGGTGCCGGCGTGCTGGCACCCGCGTCGGTGGACCCCGGCACCGGTTACCGCCGGTACGCGCAGCGGCAGCTACCGGCCGCCCGGCTGCTGGCCGGCCTGCGCCGGATCGGGATGCCGCTGGCCGAGATCACCCGGGCACTGGAGCTGCGCGGCTCGGATCCGGCCGCCGTGACACGGCTGCTGGACGCACACCTGCGCCGGCTGGAGGAGGGGCTCGCCGACGCCCGCCGGGAGGTGGCCCGGCTCCGGGTACTCTGCGCCGCCGCCGAACCGTCGGCCGAGCCGGAGGTCCGGCTGACCGTATCCGGACGGGAACTGGCGGCGGCGGTCGACGCCGTCCGGTTCGCGGTCGGGACGGATCCCGGGCTGCCGATGCTCGGCGGCGTGCACTTCGAGTTCGACCGGGACGTGCTCCGGCTGGTCGCCACCGACCGGTACCGGATGGCCGTCTCCGAGATCTGCGCCGACCCGGACAACCTGAGTGGCGGCGGGGCGGCATCCGGGATGACCCGGGTGACCGTGCCCGTCGCGTTCGTCGACGCGGCCCGGGCGCTGCTGACCGGCGGCTGGCCGGCGACCCTCACCCTCGACTCCGCCGCCGTCAGCCTGCGGGTGCGGGACCGACGGGTCACCGGTACCCCGATGGAGCACGAATTTCCGGACTACCGCCGGTTGCTGCGCACCGCGACCGGCGGGCCGGACCGCCGCCGGGTGACCGTCGACGTGGCCGGGTTGCGCGAGCGGCTGACCGCCGCCGAGACCCGGATGGTGGTACGGGCGGACGACGGCGCCCGCTGCGCGGTCAGCGTCCTCGCGGTCGACGACACGAACCGGCTGACCGTCTCCCCCGCCGACACCCCGACCGCACCGACCGATCCGGTGGTACGGGTCGGAGTCGACCGCGAGTTCCTGCTCGACGCCCTGGACGCGGTCGGGGCGGGCCAACTGGTCCTCGAACTCGACGGGCCGATCCGCCCGCTGGCGGTACGCCGGCTCGACGACGACAGGGCCTTCTCCATCCTGATGCCGGTGCGGATCTGAGCGCCCCTCGGCTCGGTCGCTCCTCTTGGCTCAATCGGTCCTTCCGGTTCAGGCGGTCCTCTTGGCTCAGTTGGTCCGCTTGGCTCAGTTGGTCCGCTTGGCCCAGTTGGTCCGCTTGGCTCGGCGGCCCTCCTGGGTCAGGCGTCCTCGCCCAGCTCGGTGAAGAGGGTCAGTTGCAGGTGACCGGGCGCCGCCAGCCGCGAGTTCAACGAGTTCCAGGGCGTACGCGTCGGCTCGGCGATCACCGTCGCACCCGCGTCGGCCAGGGTCGCGGTGACCGCCGGGGCGTCGTCGACCTCGAAGGCGACCCGGATGTGCCCGGCCACCCGGCGGCCCACCTCGACCTCGTCGATGTACTCGGCGTGTCCCGGATCGGTGATCTCCAGAGTGGCCCGGCCGGCCTCCAGGATCGTGACCCGGCCGTCCGGCGAGGAGAAGGCGGCCCGCTCCGGCAGGCCCAGCACGTCACGGTAGAACCGGAGGGCCTGGTCGTAGTCGTCGGTCGTGACCACCAGCCGGAGTTGCCGGACCGGAGACGGGTCAGTCATGACCCCAGTCTGGCACGCGGCCGGCCCGCTGACGCTCCGCAGGCGCCCGTGCATCGCCAACTACCGCCGACCGCTGCCGCGACCGCACACGTGATACCCGGAACAGCCCGAATGACCGGCCGGGAGGAGTTGATCACCTACAGTAGTTGGATGGCTTTTGTCCGCTTCACCCAGATAGCCTCGGGGCGGGCACGCCGCCGGGCCGGTGCCGCGCTGGTCGTACTCGGCGGGATGCTCGTGCTGGCGATGGTGGTGGTCAACGACGCGCCCGGGCCACCGAGGACGGTCGACCGGCCACGGGCGGCGGTCCAACACCTGCCGACCCCGGTCGCCCCGGGCACGCCGCCGAGCACCGAGCCGACGCTGCCCGCGGCGCCGCCCCCGGCGCACCTGCCGGTGATCGACTACGGCCCCGCCCCGGGCGGCTTTCCCGAGGACCCGACTCCGATGTCGACGGTACGGCTCAGCGAGGGCCTCCGGCCGATCCGCCGGGTCGCCGCGTACGACGCACCGGGCGGCCGGCCCCGGGCCTTCCTCGCGCCTGCCATCAGCGGGGTGCCGGTGACCATGCCGATCGTGGCGCGCCGAGCGGGCTGGGCCGCCGTACTGCTTCCGTCGGCGAACCGGACCATCGCCTGGGTGCCGCCCGGGCCGTGGAGCACCGCGGAGCTGCGCGACCTGCTCGTGGTGGCCCGGCAGACGCACCGGCTGTACTGGTATCGGGACGACCGGCTGGTCCGGTCCTGGCCGGTCAGTGTCGGCACCTCGGCCACGCCGACCCCGCTGGGCAGGACATTCATCCTCGGCCGGTCGACCCTGCCCGGCCGGGTGTACGCGGACACCGAGGTCTTCGCGCTCGGCGCCGTACCCGACGAACCGAATTCGGTACCGTCCGGGCTGCGCGGCGCGCACATCGGCCTGCACGCCTGGTACAACGCCCGCCAGCTCGGCCGCGACAACAGCAACGGCTGTATCCGGATAGCCCGGAAGGCACAGGAACTGCTGCTCGCCGAGATGTCCGCCGGCACCGAACTGCTGGTGCTCGACCGGTTCTCCGCTCCCGAGCGGCTCGCCGGCCCCGGCCCGGTCCCCGTGGTGGCCCGCTGACCGCTTCGGGCGATACCGACCGGGCTGGCCCTCCGGCCGATCGGCCCGCCCGCCCCGGCTCAGGTCGAGAGGATCTGAGCCGGCCGCCCCTCGGTGGGCGCGGGTCGCTGCCCCCGGCCGAGGTGGTCCGAGCAACCGGCGGGGTGCTCTGGCCCGCCGATCCGGGCTACAGGTCGCGGCGCATACAGACCCGGGGCCACCGGTCCAGCCCGTGTGCCGCCTCGCGGGCCCGGATCGCGGCCAGCCCGGGGCTCAACTCCCGCTCGTCGAGGACGACGAATCCGCACCGGGAGTAGTACGGGGCGTTCCACGGCACGTCGGTGAAGGTGGTCAGGGTCAGCGCCGGTACGCCACTCGCCGCCGCGTACGCGGCGAGGTGCGCGATCAGTTGCCGGCCCACGCCCCGGCGGGCGGCCCGGGGGTGCACCGAGACCTGTTCGACGTGCAGGTTGCCGTCCACCGGCTCGGCGACCAGATAGCCGACCGGCAGGTCGTCGGCGTCGACCGCGACCCAGGCCAGGCCGGCGCGCTGATGCCGGGCCAGCTCCGCGACGGAGGGTGGTTCGTCGTCGGCGATCTCCGGCATCCCGATGTCCCGGAAGGCCCGTCCGGCGGCCCGCTCGATGTCCCGCAGCCCGGGCAGGTCCGGCTGACGGGCCGGTCGGATCCGCATCGGGTCATCCTCCCGGCCCGGCCAGCGGGCGGCCAGCGATTTCCGCCCGGGGTCACGTCCGGCTGTAGGTGACGAGGGCCGCGCCGGAGGCGAAGGTCCGGGTGTCGGTGACGGTGAACGGGACCGGCTGGAAGGCCCCGCCGAAGAGCGGGATGCCCGCGCCGATGACCAGCGGATAACGCTTGACGATCAGCTCGTCGATCTCCGGCAGCAGGGTGCCGGCCAGGCGGCCGCCGCCGCAGAGCCAGATGTCCAGTCCGGCGGTCTGCTTCAGCTCCCGGACCAGGGCCACCGGATCGGAGTCGACGATCTCCACCGTCGGGTCCGAGCCGGTCAGGGTGCGGGAGAAGACGTACTGCCGGAGGTGGGCGTACGGGCTGGTGATGCCCTCCCGCAGGGCGGGTTCGTAGCTGTGCCGACCCATCAGGACGGTGTCGAACCGCCGGTTCGGCGCGTCGGTCAGCCCGAACACCGCCCGCAGGCCCGTGGGGACGGTCTCGGGCTGTTTCTCGTTCATCACCGCCATCAGGTCCGGGTCGATCGGGAAGAAGTCGTACTCCCCGCCGGGACCGGCCAGGTAACCGTCGACGGTGCTGGCGACGTAGTACACGAGCTTTCGCATCTGTCTCCTCGACTGCTGGAAAGGGTTTCCTCCGCTGACCACTCCTGTTGGAGTACTTCAGGTGGAGTGGTTTGAATGTAGTACTACACTTGCAGTGGTGTCAACCGGGGGCGCCGCGCCTCCGGAGAGAACGAGGAGGCTCCATGCGACAGAACCCGGCCCGACGAACGGCGCTGCTCGACGCCGCGATCGAGGTACTCGCCCGCGACGGCTCGCGCGGGCTGACCTTCCGGGCCGTCGACGCGGAGGCGGGGGTGCCCACCGGCACCACCTCGAACTACTTCGCCAACCGGCAGGATCTGCTGGGCCAGGTGACGCAGCGGACCCGGGAACGCCTCACCCCGGTCGAGGCCGAGGTGGCCGAGACGATGCGGGCGCCCCGGGACCGTGCCCTGGTCACCCGGCTGATGCAGGACCTGCTCGGCCGGATGCGCCGGGACCCCAGCAGCTACCTCGCCATGCTCGAACTCCGGCTGGAGGCCACCCGGCGCCCCGAACTCCAGGCCGCGCTGACCGAGGTGTTCAGCGCGAACCTCCAGGACAGCATCGAGTTCCATCTCGGCGCCGAACTGCCCGGCGACCGGACCACGCCGCTGCTGCTGTATCTCGCGATGAGCGGGTTGCTGGTCGACGAACTCACCGTGCCCGAGGTGCTGGCGCCGTTTCCGCTCGACCAACTGATCACGGAGATGGTCGACCGGATCCTGCCGCCGGAGACCCCGACCGCCCCGTCGTCCTGACGCCACCCGCGCCCTGAACAGGTCGGCGGCCCGCCCGCCTTCATGATCAGTTCACCGGGTCGCCGGATCCGGTTCCGCCCGCCGAGCGGTTGGCCGGAGAGGGTCGGACGGTACGCCGACGGGTCGGGCAGAACGACGACTGACGAGGGCACGACGCTCGTCCTCGGCCGGTCCACGCGACCCGGGACGTACCCGAATCCCGATGGAGGAGATCATGCCGACCCGTACCCGGATCGCCGCCGGACTCGGCGCCTCGGTCGCCGCCGGCGCGGTCGCCCTGGCCGCCGGCCTCGTGCCCGCCCAGGCGTCCACACCGGCCGTCGTCGCCCCCGCGCCCGCGCCGAAGCCGGCGGTGGCCGCCGCCGAGCCGCCGGTCCTCTCGGCCACCCTGACCCGCAGTTACGACGCCTTCGACGCCCACCAGGGCGTCGCCGTCGACGACCGGTACTTCTACGTGGTCGACAACCGCAGCATCACCAAGCACGACAAGGCGACCGGCCGGCCGCTGCTCCAGTTCGCCTCGAACTCCGGCGGCCCGATCATCCACCTGGACAGCGGCGTGGTGGTCGGCAACCGGCTCTACGCCGCGCACTCCAACTACGACGAGTCGCCGATGGAAAGCTCGATCGAGGTCTTCGACACGAGGACGATGCGGCACGTCGAGACGTACAGCTTCGGGATCTTCCGGGGTTCGCTGACCTGGCTGGACCGGCACGACGGAGCGTGGTGGGCCGGGTTCGCCAACTACGACGAGATCGCCGACGGCGAGACCGAGCCGTACGGGGAGACGTACAACACCCAGGTGGTCAAGCTGGACGACAGGTTCCAGGTCGTCGAGGCGTGGACGATCCCGAAGCCGATCCTCGACCGGTTCACGCCGATGAGCAACTCCGGTGGCTCCTGGGGGCCGGACGGCCGGCTCTGGCTGACCGGCCACGACCTCGGCGAGGCGTACGTGCTGCGGCTGCCGTCCGCCGGCTCCGAACTGGAGTGGGTCGGCACGGTCACCCTGCCGGGCGTGGAGGGCCAGGGCATCGCCTGGGAGCACGCGGGCACCCGGTCGAAGCTCTGGACCATCAAGCGCTCGACGAAGCAGGCGTTCAGCTTCACCGTGCCGTTCCGGTCGATCGCCAACCCGACGACGCCGACCTGGCAGGTCCTCGGCCCCGGCAACTTCCAGCAGTGACCGCCCTCCGCTGACGGAATGCCGGAGCCACGCACCGCGATCGGCGCCAGCGGCGGTCGGCCGAGTCAGTACGGGAACGGCACCGCCTCCTCCGGACTCACCACCAAGCTGGTGAAGGTGGTGATGCGCCGAGCGGTGTGGTTGACGCACAGGTAGAGGTGGCAGCCGGCCGGGTCAAAGCGGAGCGCCACCGGCTGGCCGGCGTACCGGTCGCCGAGGTGGGTGAGCAGGGGCAGCGGGTCGTCGAGCCGCGCGGGCTCCGGTGACGACGGGACCGGGATCGGATATCTCGGGTCGGCCGGCACCGCCTCGGCCAAGGCGAGATCGAGGCAGTCGAGGCAGTCGGCGATCGCCGTCTCGACGGTGGGATGGGTCGGCAGCTCGGGTACGCCCGTTGGCAGGGCTGGTGCGTTGAGTTCGACGCGCCAGCCCTCGCCGTGCAGCCGGAGTGGATCACCCTCGTTGAGCCGATGGTTCTGCACGGTCACGGTGGCAACCAGGCCGAGGCCGAGGGCGAGCCGGATCAGGTCGGCCAGCGGCGGCACATCGGGTCGGGCGGCCCGGACAAAGCGCCGTGCGCCCGGGTGACCGCGACTGGCGTACCGGACGTAGTGGGCCAGCGGGTCGGCGTCCGGGTCGGGCAGGGTGACAATGCCGTCCCGGAGGTCCTGGTCGACGCCACCACCACCGTCCAACTCGGCGAGGTCCTCGGGGCGTACCCGGAAGGCGCCGGCCCAGCGTGCCAGACGGTAGCGGCCGGGAAGCTGGACCACCGGCTGCCCGTTCGGCTGGCTGCCGACCGGCCGCGCCGGCTGCGACTGGCCGACCTCCCAGTTGAGGTGGAGGACCTGGTCACGCAGGTTGCTGAGCGTGACGACGGCACCGAGGTAACGGCGGCGGGCACCGCCGCAGGCGTGACAGGGCAGCACCAAAGCACAGCGACCGGCGCCCTGGCACCGAGGACACCCGGGTTCGGCAGGCCGGCCGCCGAGGGTGCACTCGCAGGGCCGCAGACCGGCGGCCGGGTCGCAGTCGGGGCAGTCGGCGTACGGAATGGGGGTGCCGCGCCAGTGCGGGGCCGGCGGCTCCCAGTTGCGCCGCAACGTGCCGGCGGGCCGGGGGCTGAGCTGCCCGGTGTGCCCGTCGGCGCGCGGCTCGGGCACACCACCCGGGCGCAGCCCGGTGTACCACCAGGCGCCGTTGCGCCAAATCCCCTGCGCGCCCGGCATCTCCTCGCCGGTGGCCGGAACGACGCAGCCGCCGAGGATCCGGCGTTCGACCTGGTCGACGTCGACTCCGGAGATGACGTCGACGGTGGCCGGCCGAGCGACCCCGGCCGGGCCCGCAGAGCAGACGAAGTGTGCCGGCGCGGCGACCTGGCGGGCGGCCAGCAGCCCGACCGCCCGCTCGACGGTGGTGGCGGCGACCGCCGTGGGCAGGTCGGTGAAGGCGGCCGGCTGTTCCGGGGGTGCGGAGCCGGGCAGTTCGTAGCGGACCTCCCAGCCGAAGCCGCTGGCGGCGCCGGGTAGCCGGCGGGCCTCGACCACCAGGTCGAGGCAAAGCAGGCCGGCGACCGCGCAGAGCCGGGTGAGCTGCCGGTCCGGGTCGGGCGCCGGCCGCGCGGCGGTCCGGCCGAGGAAGACCTGCCACGGGGTACGCGTCCAGCCGGCGATCGCCGCCGCCTCCAGGTCGTGCCGCTGCTCGGCGGCCAACTCGGGCCGCCACCGGGCGGGCAGCGGCACCAGCCGTTCGCCGACCGGCTCGGTCGGGGCGGTGACGTGGTGGACGCTGCCCGCACCGACCGACGCGGCCAGGTGACGCAGCAGCGGGGTCAGCGCGAGGTGCCAGCCACCGCCGGGCGCCGGCCGGGGTTCGAGCACTCCGGGTACGACCTCTGCCGAGGCGACCGCTCCGGTGTCCAGGTTCGCCACCGTGAGGACGAGTTGAGCCCGCCGGGCCCCGTACTGGCCACAGGCGGAGCAGGCGTAGCTGGCAGTGCGGCAGTCCGGGCAGGACACCACCAGGGCTGTGGCGGTCACGGGCGCACCGCCGTGCAATCGTTCGGATGGTCGGCCCGCAATGCGCAGCGCCCCCGACCGCCGCTGAGCAGCCGGTCGCAGAAGATCCGGTGCCGCACGCCCTGGTTGTCCTCTTCGGAAAGCGTGGTCTCCGGTACGTCGAGCTGGGAGAGGAAGGCCAGCGAACGGCCGGCGGTGCGGGCGAAGAGCTTCGCCGCGTCCAGACTGGTCGCGGTGAACGGCAGATGCAGGACGAACCTCGGCTGCTCGACCCTCGGCTGCTCGGCCATCAGCGGCCATCCCGCCGATCGGCAGCGGGAGTCGAACCCTGAACGACAATGGACAACGTACTCCTTCTTTCGTCGGCGGCGTCGGGAACGCTTCGAGGATTGAAAGGGGCGGCCCGTCGGGAGGCCGATGTCGGGAAACGGGCCGCCCCTGGCGCACCTGCCACCGCAGCCAATCGGCGAGTACGGCAGCAGGGCTGCTGGAGTGAGCGCGCGCTTCACCACGCCACACGGGTGGTGGATCGGTGGCGCAATTCGTGACGGTGCGGGGTCGCGGAGCTACGCGCGCTCGTGGTAAACAATTCCGGTACGTCGTGGCGACTCAGCGGTCCAACCTGAAAGACGGCTCGATATCACCTCCTCTATAGACAGGTTGTCAGGGGCCGCAGGGCGGGAGTAACCCTTCCCGGTCGGCCTTTCCTGCCGGCCTTTTCGCGCGCCGATTCCGCAGAGGAGAAAGATCATGGTTGTGACGCAGCACCGGCCCTTCATCCGTACCCTCCGGGCACAGTGGCTCGGCCAGCGGCTCCGGGACCTGCGGGAGCAACGCGGGATGAGCCTGGAGCTGGTTGCCGAACACCTGAACCGGGACCGGTCGGCGCTCGGCCGCTACGAGCGGGCCGAGTGGCCGATCCAGCGCCACGACGTGCTCGCCCTGCTCGACCTGTACGGCTTCCACCGCGCCACCGAACGCGCCCAACTACTCACCCTCGCCGAGGAAATCTGGCGCACTGACCGGTGGGACGAGGACAGCAGAGACCCGTCAGACTCGTCGTTCATCACGATCCCCTGGTTGGAGTCTCGGGCGGCGACCATCTGCTCCTATCACGCCTCACTGATCCCCGGACTGTTCCAGTTGCCGGAATACGCCGAGCTGGTCATCCGCTGCGTGGACGGTCCAGGAACAACCGAGATGACAGTTCAACGCGGCATCGGGCTTCGGATGGAACGGCAGCGAATGCTCGACGACCCGGATGGCCCCAGGTCTGAAACGATCATCGACGAGATCGCGCTACGGCGGCAGATCGGCGGGCCGTCCCTTCTGCGTAGACAACTCCTCCACATCGGTGAAGTCGCCCAGCGACCTCACGTCGAGATTCGAGTGCTGCCCTCGCGGGTCTGGTTGCACCCAGGAGTCGACGGCTCGTTCTGGCTGTTCCGGATGCCGAAGCCGTACCCAGCAGTGGCGTACCAGGAGAACCTGGCCGGGCGCATGTACCTGGAATCTCCGAAGTCGGACCGGTTCAGCGACGCGTACGATCGCGTCCGGGAGGCCGCACTCGACCCGCGCGAGTCGGCGAAACTGATAGTGACGATCGCGGAGGGTCTGTCATGAGCGAGAACCTGTCGTCGGTGGCCTGGCACGTCAGCAGCCGGAGCGCGGACAGCGGCAGCAACTGTGTCGAGGCCGGCCCCGTGCTCGACGGCTCGGGCAGGGTGGCGCTGCGGCACAGCAAGGCACCGGACGCGGCGACCATCGTCTACACCAGAGCCGAGTGGGACGCCTTCGTTGCCGGAGTCAAGGACGGCGAGTTCGACTTCCACACCCCCGCTTGACCGGATCGATGCGGTGGCACGCTCCGGCCCCACCGGCCGAGGCGCTCGCCATTTCGCCGCACATGCCGTTGCCGGCGTCGCCTTCGAGACAGCACCTGATCGACGGGCTCCGATAGTCTGCGACAAGCAGTGGGGATCGGAATCGACTGCGAGTCGGCCTCGACAGTGGATGGTGTCGGTGGGCGTTGACGCGGTGAAGGCGACCATCAGACAGGGGACGGAAGCGGCACGTGAAGGCATCGAGAGACTACGGCAGCTCGCCACCGAATCGACCGAAACCAACGAACTCGCCCGGCGCACCACCCAGGGCAGCCGAGACGACGACGTTGTAGCGGGGCTCGCACTGCTCGGCGATGTTCAGGGCGAGGTCGAGCGAACCGTCCGGAGACTCGCGACAGCGGTCGACCACGCGGAGACGTACGCCAAGAGGCTCGGATGAGCGGTGGTCTGGAGGCTGTGGTCGCGCAGCTTCTCGACGTACGCGACCGGATCGCCAGCTCCGCAGTCACGGCGATGCGGGTGCAAGCTGATGCCGACCAGGCGCTCGCCCACTACCGCGAAGCCTCGCAGGGCAGCGACCACCCTGAGATGAAGCAGGCTATCGCGGATCTCGCAACCGCCAGCGACAAGGCCGCGAAGATCGGCCGGATCCTGGGCGAGGCGCTCGAACACTTCACGAACTACCTGGACCGCATCGCCCCTGGGTCGTCGGGCAAGGACGACAAGCCCCCGGCAGCGGACATGCCGACAGGCGAGGAGCTTGTCCGGGAAGCCGAGCGGCGAGGTCGCCGAGCCGATGTCGCGTGGCGCAAGCAGGTCCAGCGAGCGGATGACACGGAGGACAGCCTCAAGTCGGCGGAGGCGGGTGGTAAGGCCGTGCTGAACTACTTCAAGCGGCAACAGGACCCACCCGGAAGCACAGGCGCCGGCACCACCACCGCGTCACCGTCCCCTGCCCAGCAACACGCGCAGGTGGAGCATCCACTGACCGCCGTGATCATGGCGGCGAGCGCACTCGCCGTCGTCACGAGATCGGTATGGCACCATGTCAGGAATCAACGGCTTAGGAAGCGTGATCCCGATGATCGGACCTGAACTGCCCGAGTACATCCGGACGCTGGTCCGGCGCGACCGGGCGGCCAACGACCGAATCGAGGCACAACTCGACGCCTCGGGATGGAGCGGCTTTCCCAGGTTCCTCGCTGCCCTCTTTTTCCTCGCGGTAGACCGGCGTTTCGGAGAGACCAGCTCTCATGCGGACGTGATCAAGTTCGTGGCGGAACTCCGTGCGGATCTGACCAACGGCGGTCCGGGCATCAACGCCGAAGCGGCCGAAACCTTGATCAGCTCAATTCTCGACCCATCCGTCGACTACAACATCGAACAGGAAATGATCGGCAAGATCCAGGCCGCTACCGTGTACAAGGTACTGACCGAGGAACACATCTCCGACTCAGACCTCGACGCCTTCCTCACCGAGGCAGTCGAACTCGCCAGCCGTCCATAGCCGGCAACCCCAGGACATCACCAGCGCTGGCCCTCCGGCGCCCGACCTCAGTCGTCGCATCCGTAGCCGTCGCCATCACGATCCAGGTCGTATATGTCGTTGCCGATAACCCTGACGGGGCCGCTGGCGTACGCGGGACCGTTGCTGCTGCCACCCGCGCAGTCCACGTCGCTGGCGATCGGCACGCAGCCACCGTAGTTCGGATCGCACTTCCGGGTCTCCTTGGTGCCGACCGCGACAACCTGCGTCACCGGCTTCTTGGTAACCACCTCGTTGACGAGTTTCTTGCCCGTCTGCACCCCGTTGACGTATGTGACCTCGTAGGTAAGGGTTTCGAGCCCTTGACTCCGGCGGTCCGAACCTTGCGCTTGCCCTTTGCCAGCGAGGAGTCTTCCACGGTTCGCTCCCCGAACGGGGATGCTCTGAAGCAAGTACGATCATGCCATCGTCGCGAGATCAGCCGTAGAGGAGCAGCCGATGATCATCGATGCAACGCTCGCCCGCATCAACGAAGGGGTGCAGTTGCATCATCATCAAGGCCAACCCGAGGCTGCTCGCGACTTGTTCGCACAGATCTGGGATGAGATCGGCGGGGAGCGGGGCGATCCTCTGCACGTTTGCGTCCTCGCGCACGCGATGGCCGATGTGCAGGACGACGTCCACCAGGAGTTGGTCTGGGATCAGCGAGCGCTGGCGGCGGCCGACCTGCTCACCGATGCCCGGGTAGCGGAGGCTGGGGTGATGCTGCCGGTGGCCGGTTTGTATCCGTCATTGCACCTCAACCTGGGTGAGTGCTATCGCAAGCTCGGCGACCTCAGCCGTGCCCGCGAGCACCTCCAGCGGGCGCAGGCGGGGATCGGCGCGCTTGGCGATGACGAGTACGCACAGCTCATCAAGGGCGGCCTGGATCGGCTGGCGCGGCTGCTGACCTCAGAGTAGACACGCGCTGCCGAAGAGACATCCTGCCCGTCCCCACACCGGGACGCTCGTCGTCGCGGCTGCCTCGCCCCAGCCCGAACCGCTCCGACCGGACCACCCGTTCCGGCGAACCCGTCCGACGCAGGCCGATCGCCCCGATGCAGAGCCAGAGGGCGTACGACCACAGCACCACCCGCTCGGCGAGCCCGGCCGCCCGCCGAGCACCCTGGCCCCCGCCTGCCGCCGATCCCGGTCCAGCAAGGTTCCAGTCGGCATCCAGTCCCACCTGGCAGTCTCGCCGGAGTCGATAGATCGATATCTACGTCTACCGCTGAGGTTGGGTCGATCCGGTGAGCGAAGAGTCTGGCACGTTCGGCGTGTTGGTCCGGGGATACCGGACCCGGGCCGGGTTGACCCAGGCCGCTCTGGCGACCCGGGCCGGAGTGGGCGTACGGACCGTACGCGATCTGGAGCACGACCGGGTGACGCAGCCGCAGCACCGGGTGCTGACCCGGCTCGCCGCCGCCCTCGACCTCTCCGCCGCCGAGCAGGCCCGACTCCGGTCCACCATCGCTGGCCGGCCGACCAGGCCGGACCGGTCGCTCCGGATCGACGTGCTGGGTCCGCTGCGGATCCGGCACGGCGACCGGCCGGTCGACGTGGGGCCGTTGAAGCACCAGCTCCTGCTCGGTCTGCTCGCCGTCCAACCGGACCAGCCGGTGCCGATCTCGGACATCGTCGACGTGTTGTGGGATCGTCCGCCGCGTAGCTGCCGCGGCCTGATCCAGACGTACCTGACGAGGGTGCGCCGGCTCGTCGGCGCCGCGTACGCCGGCCCGGCCACCCCGGTCATCGTCCGCGACCGCCACGGGTACCGACTCGCGTTGCCGGCCGACCGGGTCGACGCGGGACGCTTCCGGGCCCTGACCGAGCGGGCCACCCGGGCGCACCGCCGGGGCCAACTGGACCGGGCGATCGAGCTCTTCTCCGCCGGGCTGGCCTGCTGGCGCGGACCGTTGCTGGCCGGCTGCGGGCCTGGGCTGCTCCGGCATCCCGCCGCGACGGCCCTGTCCCGGCACCGGTTGGACTGCGTGCTGACCCTGGCCGACCTGGCCTTCTCCACCAGCGCCGCCGGTCGGGTGACCACGCCGCTCGCCCAGGTCGCCGAGGTGGAACAGTTGCACGAAGGGCTGCACGCCCGGCTGATGCTCGCCCTGGCGGGCACCGGACAACAGGCGAGCGCGCTGCGGCTCTTCGGCCAGATGCGCGAACGGCTCGCCGACGAACTCGGGGTACTGCCCGGCGCCGAACTCCGGGCGGCGCATCTGCGGGTGCTGCGCCAGCAGGTACCCGGTGCCGACGGCCGCCCGGCGTGACGGTCAGGAGTTCGAGATCACGTACGCGTTGGGCGAGGAACTGCCCCAGTTGACGACGCAACTGCTCACGTGCACGGGTCCGTAGACGATCCGCCAGCCGCCCGGGATGGGCGAGAACTGGCACACCGTCAGGGACGAGCCGGCGGGCATTCCCTCCGCCTGCTGCACGAAGAGATAGCTGGCCCGGGTGCTCGGGTCGCAGATCCCGGCGTACGCCAGCACGACCCAGCCGGCCGGCACGCTGCCACAGGACCAGCGCTGATCACCGGGTGCCGCCTGGGCCGGCGCCGGTGGCGCGACCAGTGCGGCTCCGATGACTGCCGCGGTCAGTACGGCGAGGATCCGACGCATTCTCCTGCTCCCATCGCCCGGGGTGTGCGGTACCCCCGCAACGCTATGGGCCGGCGCAGGGCGTACCTCCGGTAGCGGGACGTGCGCCGCGCCGGCTCCGGCCCACCGCGCCTGGCCTGGGCGGACCCGGCCGCACCGCAGCGGAGACCGGCAGAACCGGCAGAACCCGGCACGCCGCCGGAAGTGCCGACGGACAGCAGAGCCACCGGACGGCAGGGCGGGCGTCAGTTCGTCCGGTCCGCCGCCCGGCGTTGGTAGCTTCCTAGGGTCAAGACGCGAGCAAGCATCAGGGGGACGCCAGTGCTCGTCATCGCCCACCTCAGCGACACACATCTCGACAGCTCTCCCCGGTCGGCCGAGCGGACCGCCCGGGTGATGGACTACCTGCACGCCCTGCCCCGACCGGTCGACGCGATCCTGGTCACCGGGGACATCGCCGACCACGGCGAGGTGGCCGAATACGAGACCGCCGCGAAGCTCCTCGCCTCGCCGCTGCCCGTGCTGACCTGCCCCGGCAACCACGACGTGCGGGACGCGTACCGGAAGGGTCTGCTCGGCGACGCGCGCGGCGGGACCGGCCCGATCAACAGCCGGCACGACGTGGCCGGTGCCGTCTTCCTGCTCGCCGACTCGTCGGTGCCCGGCCGGGACGACGGGCACCTCGACGCGGAGACCATGGGCTGGCTCGCCGACGAACTGGGCTCGACGCCGGCCGGGGCGCCGGTCTTCGTCGCCTTCCACCACCCACCGGTCGCCCTGCACCATCCGGTGATCGACCCGATGCGCCTGCTGCCGGCCGAGCCGCTGGCCGAACTGCTCGGCACCCATCCGCAGGTCGTCGCGGTGCTGACCGGGCACTTCCACACCCCCGCCGCGAGCACCTTCGCCGGCCGGCCGCTCCGGATCGCCCCCGGGGTCGTCTCCACGCTCCGGCTGCCGTGGGAGGGCGACGGGCCGCTGGTCGACCTGGCCCAGCCGCCCGGGGTGGCGTTCCACGTCTACGACGACGCGGGGCTGCTGACCACGCACTACCGGGTGGTGGTCTGAGCCGTGCACGGCATCGCCGTACTCGGCTTCCTGGCCGCCGTCGCGCCGATCACCGCGACCCCGGGCACCAGCCTGACCCTGGTCGTCTCGCGGGTCGCCGCCGGCGGGCGCCGGCAGGGCTGGTGGGTGATCCTGGGTACCCTCACCGGCCTCTACGTGCACGCCGTCCTCGCCGCCGTCGGGCTGGCCGCGCTGGTGCTCCGCTCGTCACAGGCGTTTCTGCTGGTCAAGCTGCTCGGGGCCGGCTACCTGGTCGGCCTCGGACTGTGGCTGCTCTGGTCGGCGACCCTCCGCCGTCCATCGAGCACGGTGGCCGGGCCGTCGGCGCCCCGGGCTCGGCGGCTGCCGTGGCGCGGGCACCATCCGTACCTCCAGGGGTTTCTCGGCAACGTGCTCAACCCGAAGGCGGCGGCGGTCTACCTGACCCTCGCCCCGCAGTTCCTCGACGTCGACGGTCCGGTGCTCATCCCGATGCTGGTACTCGGCACGGCGCACGCGGTAATGGCCGGCTGCTGGCTCGCCGGCTGGACCGCGATCTCGGGCGCGGCCGCCCGACTGCTGCGCACCGTACGGGTCCGCCGGGCGCTCGACCGGGCGACCGGTGCGATCCTGGTCGGCCTCGGCATCCGTACGGCGGTGAGCTGAGACCGCACCGCCCGGCGCTCGCGGCTGATCTTGACACTACGCGCCGCCCTATGTAGAGTTCCGAGCATGGGTAGTGAGGTGCGGGTGACCACCGCCGTGGCGCGGGTGCTCGCCGCGTTTCTCGAAGATGCGACGACAGACCGCTACGGCCTGGACCTGATCGGCGTGACCGGGCTGCCCAGCGGCACCCTTTATCCGATCCTGGTCCGGCTGCAACGGGCCGGTTGGGTCGACTCGGCCTGGGAGGAGATCGACCCGGTCGAGGCGGGCCGGCCCGCGCGGCGCTACTACCGGCTCACCCCGGACGGTCTGGCCCGGGCCCGCACCGAACTGGCGCTGCTGCACCAGCAGCTCGGCGGCACCGCCCGGCCGGCCAGCCCGAAACCGAGACCGGCATGAACCGGCCAGCCGACCCGGGCGACCCGGGCGAGCCGGAGACCGGCGGACAGCGGCCAGCCGGCGCAGACGAACCGGAGACCGGCGCACAGCGGCCAACCGACCCGGGCGAATCCCCGACCGGCGCAAACGAGCCGGAGACCGGCGGACAGCGGCCAGCCGACCCGGGCGAATCCCCGACCGGGGACAGGGGCGTGCCGGCAATCGCCGACGTCCTGCTCCGGATCGCCGCACGGCGGTGGCCCGCCGAGTTGCGGATGCTGCCGGAGTGGCGCGCCGAGCTGGCGGCGATCCGCGCCGATCCGGGTGCCGGCCCACTGGGCCGGGCCGTCCGGCAACTGCGGTTCGCGGTCAGCCTCGCCGGCTCGCCGCCGGCCGAGGACGGACACGGCGTACCGCGTGGCTGGCGGGAGGTGCTGCCCAGTGCCGGCAGGGCCCTGCAACCGCTGCTGGCGCTGCTCGGCGCGGTGCTGTTCTGCCAGGTGCTGATCGGTGTACTCGAGATGGTGGGCACGACCGTGTTGACGCTGACCCGGGGATACCCGGGCGGCGCCGGCCCGTCCGCCGACCTCGACTGGGCCGGCAACGTCGCCTCGGTCGCCGGTCTCGCGACCGGGGCCGCAGTCGCCGGTTGGCTCGGCGGGTGGCTGGGCCGGCGGCTGCCGGTGGACCGGGCGCGGCACAGCCGGCTCGGCGTGGCCGGCCCGGCGGTCCTGGCCCCGCTGCTGATGGCCGCCGGGGCGGTGGCCCTGCACCTGGTCGCACACTCCACTCCGGAACCGCAGCCGGGCGTCACCGTGCTGGCCTCCGAGCCGATACCGGCGCTGCTGCTCTGGGGCGTACTCGTCGCACCGCTCGCCGGGGTGGCCGCCCGGCTCGTCCATCGTGGACGCCGCCGGCTGGCGTCACTGGTCGCCGTCGGGGGCGGGCTGCTCGCGCTCGAACTGGTCGCGGTGGTCACCGGCCGGCACGCGGCGGTGGCGGAGAACCTGGATTTCGGTACCGCACCGTGGTGGTTCCCGCTCAGCCTGCTGGACCCGCACGGCAGCGGGATCCGGTTCGGCCGGGTCGAGCAGGGCTACGTGGCGTCGGAGATGGTCGTGGTGATCGTCGCGAACACCCTGCGCCCGCTGCTCGCCTGCACCGCGTTCGCGCTCTGCTACGGCATGGCGGCGGCCCGGACCCGGCGGCCCGTTCCGACGGCCGACGCAGCGGACCCGGCCAGCGCAGCCGACGCCGCCAATCCGGCAACCGCAGTCGGCTCGCCCAGCGTCCGGACGCCGATCGGCCGCCGATCGGGCTGGAGCCGGGCCGGTGCGGTGCTCCGCCGCTTCGGGGTGGCGGTCGCGGCGGTCGGGCTGGGCCTGTGGGCGTACGCGGCGACGATCCTCACGCCGGGGCTCTCCGAGGTGGCGGCGGTCGACGAGGTGCAGAGCTGGGAACTGCACCTGTGGGCCCAGGAGTTGCGCGAGGCCGGGGTCGTGCTCGCCGTACTCGGGCTGCTGGTGGTGGCCGCCGCCCGTGGCGCGGTACTGCTGCCCGGGCTGTGCACCGCCGCGCTGCTGCTCGCCGTCGACTCGGTACTCGACGCCGCCGACCTCGCCCGACCGGGTCTGCTGCCCGCGGTCTTCGGCGTCGGCGTGGCGGTGCTGTCGCTCGGCTGGTGGCTCGGCGGCGCCCTCGCCCGCCGGACCGGACAGGGTGACCGGGCGGCGGTTCCGGAGCACGTCGTACGGCGGCGGCTCGCCTGGGTGGCCGCGGTGGCCGCCTGGTGCGCACCGGCGCTGCTGTTCCGGGCGAGCTGGCCGGGCGAGCTGACCCCGCCGGGGTACCCGATCGGGACCGCACTCACCGCCGCCGCGTTCGCGGTGCTGGCCGGGACGACCGCGCTCGCCGTACGCGAGAACCGGCTGCCGGTCGCGGTCGCCGCTCCCCTGGTCGGCGTGCCGGCGCTGCTGATGGCCGCCCTCGGTGCCCTCAGCGGCGGCGCCACCGGCGACGTCGGCTCCGCCGTCGCGCTCGGACCGGCCCTGCTGACCGTCGCGCTCGCCACCATGGTCCTCCGGCGGCGCCCCGGAGCCGCCTGGCGGTGGGCCGCCCTCGGCGCCGGCGCGGTGCTGCTCGGCCTGCCGTCGGCGTACGCGCAACTCGCCCTCGCACCGCTGCTCGGCGAGCCGTTGCTGCGTGCCGCGGACTACGGTCGGCCGGTCGACGGGCTGCCCTACCTGACCGGTGCGGTGCTGCTCGCCGCCCTGCTGGCTGTAGTGCTCGCCACCCGGGTGGCGCCGGGCCCACCGACCCGAACGATTCCTGCACCCGGCCCGAACCCGCCCGACGACGATGAAGGGAGCCACGCGGAAACGGACCCCGGGAGGGTGGATGTGCGGATGGGCTGAGCGGTACGGCCAGACGGGCCACCACCGGCCAGGAGGTCGAGTTCAGCGTCGACTTCACCTGCCCCCTCGTACGCGGGTGACCGAGACGGTCCCTTCCGGACGAGTGCGGACCTTCCGCACGCCCGATCCGCAAGCTTCGGTCAAGAAACAGTGATCAACGGCACTACTCCGCCACGCCGGCCGCACAATCTAAGAACGTTCGGCCTAAGTGGACGGGGACAGGGCCATGACTCTTGATCCGAGCAACGTGACCTGGGGAATCAGCGCGTCGACCTTCCTGTCGGGCTATCTCCTCCTGGCGGTGGTGGCCTTCGGCCACGCGGCCGTACGGCGCCGGCAGATCCTTGCCGGGCCGGAGAGCGTCCGCACCTCGACGCTGACCGCCGACCAGGTCGCGTACCTGAACGGCGGCGGGCGGCTGGCGATCTACACGGCCCTGGCCGCGTTGCGCAACGCCGGTGCGGTGGCGATCGGTCCCGCCCCGGACCGGTATCTGGAGGTCGCCGGGGACCGGCCGGCCGGGGCGAGCGGTCTGGAGGCGGCGATCCACCGGTTCGCGGGGCAGCGACGGCGTCCACGGGAGCTGACGTACGACTCGGGCGTCTCGGCGGAGCTGTACCGGCTGCGTAAGGAGCTGGAGGAGGCCGGGCTGATGCCGGGCGGCGAGGCCCGCCAGGCGCTGCGCGGCTCGACCTGGTTGCTGGTCTGCGTGCTGCTGTTCGGCGTGCTCCGGTTGTTCGCCGAGGCCGCGACCGGCGCGCTCTGGCTGCCGCTGGTACTCGTCCTGGTCGGGCTGGGCGCGGCCACCGTGCTACTGGCACGCCGGCCGCCGGTGCGGACCCGAGCCGGCAACTGGGCGCTGGCCACCCTGCGCACCGAACACGCCCATCTGGCCCCGTCCCAGCAGCCGGCCTGGAGCACCTACGGCCCGACCGGCGCGGCGATGTCGGTCGCGCTCTTCGGCCCGGCGGCGCTCTGGGCGGCGGACCCGGAGTTCGCCGCCGAGGCCGAGATCCAGCAACGGCTCGGGGTCGCCTCGGCTGGCGGGTCGGGCGGTGGCAGCGGCGGCTACGCGTGCAGCGTGGGCGGGTACGGCTCCGACAGCGGTGGCGGGCACAGTTGCGGGGGCGGCGGCGGTGGAAGTAGCTGCGGGGGCGGCGGCGGTTGCGGGGGCGGCGGAGGCGGCTGATCCGCTGTGCTGACCGACCGCACAAGCCGGCCGCCGGGGTGCGGGCCCTGTCCGGCCGGGCGGGTCAGGGCAGGGCTCCGGTGAGCCGGCGCCAGAGGAAGCGCAGCATCAGCGCCCACTTGAAGGCCAGTTGCGCGTTGTCGGCTGCCGCGCCGTGCCCGCCCTCGATGTTCTCGTAGTAGGAGACGTCGTAGCCGTACCCGCGCATCCGGGCGGCCATCTTGCGGGCATGTCCCGGATGCACCCGGTCGTCCCGGGACGACGTGACGAGCAGGACCGGCGGATACGACCGCCCCGGCCGGACGTTGTGGTAGGGCGAGTACTCGCGCAGGAACGCCCAGTCCGCCTCGTCGTCCGGGTCGCCGTACTCGGCCATCCAGGAGGCGCCGGCCAGCAGCAGGTGGTAGCGGCGCATGTCGAAGAGCGGCACCCGGGCCACCACCGCGCCGAACAGCTCCGGAAACCGGGTCAGCATCACCCCCATGAGCAGCCCGCCGTTGCTGCCGCCCTCGATGCCGAGCCGCGCCGGCACGGTGATGCCGCGGTCGACCAGGTCGGTCGCCACGGCGGCGAAGTCCTCGTACGCCCGGAGCCGGTTCTCCCGCAGCGCCGCCCGGTGCCAGCGCGGGCCGTACTCGCCACCCCCCCGGATGTTGGCGACCACGTAATTGCCGCCCCTGGCCAGCCAGCCCCGGCCGATGATCCCGCTGTAGCTCGGCGTCCAGGCCATCTCGAAGCCGCCGTACCCGGTCAGCAGGGTCGGCCCGGTCGGCTCCCCCGCCGGTCCGACCAGGAAGTACGGCACCCGGGTCCCGTCGGCGGACCGGGCGTGCAGTTGCCGGACCGCCATCCCGGCCGGGTCGAAGAACGCCGGATCCCGCTTCAGCGTCTCGGCCGGTCCGCCGACCGTGCCGTAGTGCAGCGTGGTCGGTGCCAGGAAGCCGGTGCTGGCCAGCAGGTACTCGTCGCTGTGCTCCGGGTTGGTGTCGACGATGACGACGTGCCGCTCCTCACCCGGGGCGGCGGTCTCCAGCAGCGGCCGCCGGTGCCAGCCGTCCTCGCCGGGCGTGAAGACCTCGGCCCGGCTCCGCACGTCGACCAGGCTGCTCAGGATCAGGTGCCCCCGGGTCCAGGCGTGCCGGCCGGGCGCGCTGTCCGGACCGGGCGCGAAGACCACGGTCAGGTCGCGCTCACCGGCCAGGAACCGGTCCAGCCGGGTGACCAGCACGGTTCCCGCGGGGTACGTCCGGTCGGCCACCGTCCAGTCCGAGCGGAGCGCGATCAGCAGCCACTCCCGGTGTACGTCGGTCTCGGCGTCCTCCGGCACGTCGATCCGGACCAGTTCGCCGTCGACGGTGCGCAGGAACTCCTCCCGCCGGAAGAAGTCCAGCCGGCGGCCGAGGAAGTCACGGACGAATCCTGGGGTCGGGTCGTGCACCGCGTACACCGAGACGTCGTCGTCCCGGCCCTGGTAGACCACGGTGGCCTGCTCCAGTGGCGTGCCCCGGCGCCAGCGCTTGACGATCCGGGGATAGCCGGAGGCGGTCAGCGACCCGGGGCCGAAGTCGGTGCCGACGTAGATGTGGTCGGCGTCGATCCAGCCGACGTCGCTCTTCGCCTCGGGCAGGGTGAAGCCGTCGGGGACGAAGTCCCGGGTCGCCAGGTCGAACTCGCGGACCACGCTCGCGTCCGAGCCACCCCGGGCCAGCCGGATCAGGCAGCGCCGGTGCCCGGGCCGCTGCACGATCGCGCCCTGCCAGGTCCACGGCTCGCCCTCGTCGGCGGCCAACGCGTCCAGGTCGAGCAGCAGCTCCCAGCTCGGCTCCGCCCGGCGGTACTCGTCGAGGGTGGTACGCCGCCACAGCCCCCGGGGGTGGGCCTCGTCCTTCCAGAGGTTGTAGAGGTAGGTTGCGTCCCAATGCACGAACGGCACCCGGTCCGCGGCGTCCAGCACCTGGCGCAGCTCCGCGTTCAGCGTGCCGAACAACGGGTCGTCGGCCAGCGCGTCGCAGGTCTCCGCGTTGCGGGCCCGTACCCAGGCGGTCACCTCGGCGTCCGAGAGCGCCTCGAGCCAGCGGAATTCGTCGTCGAGATCCGGGGACACGCAGGGTTCCTACCACAGAACGTGAACAGAGTTCCCGCTCAGTCAGAAGGCGGATTGAACTTCCCGGCGCCGGAAAACGATCTAACTGAGGTGGGACGTTCTCGGCTCCAACCCGTACCGCTGGCTCGGCTGACCGTGCTGGGGCGCGGCGTACTGGCGGTGCTGCTGTTCGGCGCGGTGGCGGTGCTGCTCGGCCCGGCGAGACCGGCGGCGGCGCACGCCGCGGTGGTCGGCACGGTGCCGCAGCAGCAGGCCGTACTCGGCTTCTCACCGACCGAGGTCACGATCACCTTCAGCGAACCGGTGACCCTGGTGCCCGGCCGGGCCCAGGTGCTGGCCCCGGACGGCAAGCGGATCAACAGCGCGGAGGCCACCGTCCGGGACGCCACGCTGCGGATCCCGATCCGGGTCGCCGACCGGCCGCTCGGGACGTACCTGGTCAGCTACCGGGTGATCTCCGCCGACAGCCATCCGGTCGCCGGCAGCTACACCTTCGCGGTCGGCGCCGCCTCGGCCACCCCGCCCGAGCCGGCCGACGAGACGATACGCCCCGACGTGCGGCTCGCGGTGCCGGCGACCAGATACCTCGGGTACGCCGGACTCGTCCTGCTGATCGGTCCGACGCTGCTGCTCGGGCTGCTCTGGCCACGCCGGCTGCCCCGCCGGGGCGCCGTCCGGCTGGTCCGGGCCGGTCTGCTGCTGGTCGCGGCCGGCACCCTGGCCGGGTTCTGGGCACAGGCGCCCTACACCAGCGGCGCCGGGCTGCTGGACGTCTCCGGTGCCGAGCTGCGCCAGGTGCTCGACTCGGACTTCGGGCTGGCGCTCGCCGCCAGGCTGGGCATCGTGGCACTGGTCGCCGCCCTGCTGCCGCCGGTGCTGGCCGGTCGGGCCGGTCGGGTCCGGGTCGGGCTGCTGGTCGCGCTCGGGCTGGCCGGGCTGGCCACCTGGCCGCTGGCCGGGCACGCCGCCGCCTCGCCCACCCCGCTGGCCAGCGGGATCGCCGGCGTCGTACACCTGGCCGCGATGTCGGTCTGGCTCGGCGGGCTGGTGACGCTGGTCTGCTTCCCGCTGCGCGCCGCCCATCCCCGGGTGCTGGCGGTCGTCCTGCCGGTCTGGTCCCGCTGGGCGAGCATCGCGGTGCTCTGGCTGGTCGCCGGTGGGCTGGTGCAGGCGGTGATCGAGATCGGCGCACCGGGCGCACTCTTCGGCACCGGCTACGGACGGCTGGTACTGGCCAAGGTGGCGCTGCTGGCGCTGCTGCTCGGCGCCGCCGGGTACGCCCGCCGCCTGGTCCGCGGCCGCGCGACCGGCACACCCGGCACCCCGCCCGACAGCACCCGGACCGGGCGGCGGCGGTTGCGCCGGACGGTCGGCCTGGAGGTGCTGGTCGGCCTGGTGGTGCTCGGGGTCAGCGCGGTACTGGTGCAGACCACCCCGGGGCGCAACGCCGGGATCGAGGCCGAGATCGCCGCCTCGGACACCTTCGCCCAGACGCTCAGCTCACCGCTCTACACCCTCCAGTTCGACATCTATCCGGTGCAGCTCGGGCCGAACAACACCGTGCACGCCTACGTCTACACCCCGGACGGCAAGCCGCTGCCGGCGGTGGAGTGGACGCTGACCGCCGCGCTGCCGGCGCAGGGTGTCGAGCCGACCGACACCCCGATGCTGGGCATCGAGCCGCACCACGCGGTCGGGGCGGTGAGCTTCCCGATCCCCGGTGACTGGGAACTTAGGTTCACGGTACGCACCTCGGAGATCGACCAGGCGACCGTGCGGACCGTCGTACGGGTGCGCTGACCGGGGGCGGCGGGCTCAGGGCTCGACCAGGCCGGCCCGGATGGCGTACCGGGTGAGGTCGATCCGGTCCCGCATGCTCCCCGGTACCGGCCCGCCGGCCCGCACCGGCCGTGGTTCGCGGCCGGTGCGGGTGGGGGCACCTCGATCAGATGTCGTTCATGTCGGCGATGCCGAGGATGTTGCCGCCGTACTGGAAGGAGTAGAGCGAAGCCTCGACCGTCACCCAGCCCCGGAAGGCTCCCGCGTCATCGATGATCTGGAGCGCGGGCTTCATGTGGCCGGCGGCGGTGGCGTGTCCCTCGCCGATGCAGGGCCGGGAATTGACGTCGTACAACTGGTGGTTGAGGAACATCTTGCGATCGGTCCCCGAGCCGGCCATGTAGTACTTGTTGGTGTTCGTGGAGATGTTGATGCAGTTGGCGTTGCACAGCCGGTTCGGATAGTTGGCGTCGTCACGGTGAATGGTCTGGCTCACCACGCGCTCGGTGATCGTGCCGTAGTTGTTCTCGATGGTCGGCCCCTCGTAGGTGCCGTGCGCCGCGCGGATCGTCGACATCGGAATACCGGTCCGGAATCCCACCGTGCTGCCCCAGCCGAACCCGTCGGTCGCGGTCTGGTGACTGGCCAGGTCGAGCTTGGTCGTGGTCGCCAGGTTGCTGAACCTCCAGCGCTCGGTCCCCGAGCTGCCGCTTGTCCAGGTGATCGACAGATCGTTGCCCGCCACCGTCCAGGTCCCGTAGAGCTGGCCGGGAGCGTTCTGGAACCCGTCCGGGGTCCAGACCGTGCAGCTCAGCGCACAGCCCGAGGTGGTGAATCCCGACGGCATGCGGCCCTTGAGAGTCTGCGCGTTCCACGCCCAGTAGTCGGCCCGGGCGGTACCGTCGGCCCGGAGACTGTATTCGGCGAGCCGGACGAACGACTCCGTTCCGATGTTCCGCATCAGCGCCACCACGTAGTTGGCGCGGCCACCGGGCGGAACGGGCTCCGCGCTGGCGCGCGCCGGAGCGGCGACCGCCGCGACCAGGGTCAACGCCAGTGCGATCAACCCACGGGTAGCGGTCGAGACGAGGCCGACTTCTCGCGAGACTCTGGGCATAGTTCCTCCGAACAGCACAGGCAATGGGAACTTGGGGCGCCCCGAGGACAAGGACGCTACCCGAGCTTCCAGTTCCCCGCAGCCCCGGGACCGAGCCTGCTCGACGCCGTCAGTCGTCCGGGTCGCCGAGCAGCCAGCCATGCTCCTCGGCGATCCGGACCGCCTCGGCCCGAGTCCGGGCCCCGGTCTTGCCGATCGCCGCCGACAGGTGATTGCGTACCGTCCCCTCGGACAGGTGCAGCCCGCGCGCCAGATCCGCTGCCGTCCCGCCGCTGCGGGCGGCCCGTAACACCTCGGTCTCCCGCTCGGTCAACGGGCTGGTCCCGGTGGCCAGGGTCTCCGCCGCCAGCGTCGGGTCGACCACCCGCAGCCCGGCGTACACCCGGCGGACCGCGTCGGCGAGCTGCCGGGCCGGGGTGTCCTTGACCACGAAGCCGCCCGCGCCGGCCTCCATCGCCCGGCGCAGGTAACCGGGGCGACCGAAGGTGGTGACCACCAGCACCCGGCACTCCGGCAGCTCGGCCCGGAGCGCGGCGGTGACCGCGATGCCGTCCAGGCCGGGCATCTCCACGTCCAGCAGCGCCACGTCCGGCCGGGTCCGGCCCGCCGCGTCGAGCACCTCGTCGCCCCGGCCGACCTCGGCCACCACGGTCAGGTCGGGCTCCAGGGAAAGCAGTGCCGCCAGGGCTCCCCGGACCAGCGCCTGGTCGTCGGCGAGCAGCAGCCGGATCGGCGCCCTCACCGTGCCTCGGATCGGCGCGCTCACCGCACGCCCGCGCGGTAGCTGACCCGGAGCCGGAAGCCCCGGCCGTCCGGCCCACGCCCGACCAGCACCCGGGCACCCAACTGTTCGGCGCGCTCGCGGAGCCCGAGCAGCCCGTGCCCGGGATGCGGACCGCCCGGGGGCAGCGGTCCGCGCCCGTCGTCGAGCACCTCGACCTCGTCGGGGCCGACCCGGATGACGCAGTGCCGCGCCCCGCTGTGCCGTACCACGTTGGTCACCCCTTCCCGGACCGCCCAGCCGAACAGCTCGCTGCGGGCCGGCGGCAGCTCGACCTCCGGGTCGGGCAGTTCCGCCGACACCCCCGCCGCGCGCAGCGCCGTCCGGGCGCCGGCCAGCTCGGTGCCGAGGGTGACCTCACGGTACGCCCCGACGGTGGACCGCACGTCGGCCAGCGCCTCCCGGGCCAGCCGCTCCAGATCCGCCACCTCTCCGCCGGCCCGGCCCGGGTCCACCTCCAGCAGCCGCCCGGCCAGCTCCGCCTTCACCGCGATGACGGTCAGCGAGTGGCCGAGGATGTCGTGCAGGTCCCGGGCGGTCCGGGCCCGCTCCTCGGCAACCGCCAGCCGGCGGATCTCCTGCTGCGCGGCGATCAATTGGGCCTGCCGCTCCACCAGCCGGCTGAAGGCGAACACCGCGAACGCGGCGAGCAGCACCGCGAACGCCACTCCGGACTCGGGCTCCCAGGCCGGTACGAAGTGCGGGCTGACCACCGGGACCGCCGCCAGTACGACCACCAGGGCGAAGGCGGCACGGGCCGGCAGCACCAGTACCGCCGCCGCCGAGACGTAGACCAGGGTGACCAGCCAGTCCCCGCCGGCCGACGGGATGGTGGCCGTACCGATCAGGAAGAGCCCGGCCAGCGCGGCCGCCGCCTGCTGGGGCGGAATCCGCCGGCGCTGCCAGACCGCCCGGCGCAACCACACGAAGATCGCCAGGTAGCCGGCCCCGAAGAGCACCAGCGCGGCGAGCCCGAGGTCCCGGGCCAGCCCCGGCGGATGGTCCCAGACCGTGCCGAACGGTTGCCCGAGATAGACCAGCCAGACCACGGCGACCAGCCAGCCGAACCGGGAGCCGAGGCGGGTGCCCGGGCGCGCGACCGTCACACCGGACACGCTAACCGCCCCCGCCCGGCCGACCGGCCAGAACCTGCCGCCACTGTCCCGGCGTCATACCCGGGTGGTGTCCCGGCGGAAGAGCCGGCCCGCACCGAAGCCGAACGCCAGGGTCCAGAGCACGATGTTGAGCAGCGCGCCGGCGGTGTCGCCGGAACCGGTGAGCGGGCTGCGGGCGAGTTCGCCGACGCCGTACACCGGGGTGAACCGGGCGATCTGCTGCATGACGTGCGGCAGGATCTCCAGCGGTACGAAGAGCCCGCCGAACATCGCCAGGATCGCCAGGATCGGGCCCATGAACTGCATGACGTTCTCGGCCGGCGCCAGATAGCCGACGAAGAGGCCGAAAGCGGCGAAGACCAGCGAGCCGAGCCAGGCCGCCAGCCCGGCGAGCAGCCAGACGCGGATCGGCATGCTGACCCCGGAGACCGCCCCGACCGCGAACTCCACCAGGACGGCGAGCAGCCCGAGCACCATCGCGGTGATCACCTTGGTGGCGACGTACGCGGCCGGGCGCAGCGGGGTAAGCCGCAGTTGCCGGCTCCAGCCCTGGGCCCGTTCCACCGCGACCATCGCGCCGCCGCTGGTGGTGGCGACCATCGCGCCATAGACGGCAAGGCTGATCATGATGTACGCGGTCGCCTGCGCGCCGCCGTCCAGCGTCTGCCCCTGGTTCGGCAGGCCGAAGAGCAGGAAGAACACCGCCGGCATGATCAGGATGAAGACGAGGGTACGGCGGTTGCGCAGTACCCGGCGGATCTCCAACACCAGGTTCGGCAGGTTGAAGCCGCCCATCGCGGGCCGGCGCCGTACCGCCGGGTCGGTGGTCGACGCGCTGGTCGTCATCGTGTCGGTGCTCATCGCGGGCTCCCCTGGAGGTCGTCGGTGTGCGTGCCGGTGGTGAGGGCCAGGAAGGCGTCCTCAAGGTTGCGGGCGGTGATCTCCACGTCCCGGGCCGGCGTGCGGGTCAACAGGTGCCGGGCCACCGCGTCGGAGTCACTGGCCTGCACCAGCACGGTGTCGCCGCGTACGTCGACCGAGTCGGCGCCGGGCAGCCCGGCCAGCCGCACCTGGTCGGCGCCGGGCAGGGTGGCCCGGACCAGCCGGCCGGCGGCCAGGTTCTTCACCTCGGCGGTGGTGCCGTCGGCGACGATCCGCCCCTGCCGGATCAGCACGATCCGGTCGGCGTACGCGTCGGCCTCCTCCAGGTAGTGGGTGGCGAAGAGTACGGTCCGGCCGCCCCGGGCGTCCCGGCGGATCGCCGTCCAGAAGTCGCGCCGGCCCTCCACGTCCATCCCGGTGGTCGGCTCGTCCAGCACCATCAGGTCCGGGTCGGGCAGCAGCGCCATCGCGAAGCGCAGCCGCTGCTGCTGGCCGCCGGAACACTTGCCGACCCGGCGGCCGGCGATGTCGGCGATACCGGCCCGGTCCAGCACCTCGGCCACCGGACGGGCGTGCGGATAGAAGTTGGCGGTCAGCTGGACCGTCTCGGCGACGGTCATGTCCTTGAGCAGGCCGCCGGTCTGCATCACGGCGGCGATCCGGCCCAGCGCCACCGCGTCGGCCGGGGACTGGCCGTAGACCCGTACCGTGCCGGCGTCGGGTCGGGCCAACCCCAGCAGCATGTCGATGGTGGTGGTCTTGCCGGCCCCGTTCGGGCCGAGGAAGGCGACCACCTCGCCGGGTTGGATCCGGAGGTTGAGTCCGGTGACGGCGGTCACCGCGCCGTACGACTTGGTGAGGTCGGTCAGTTCGACCGCGGGGATGGTTGTCGGCATACCCGCAATGCTGCCGGCGGCAGGGTTGGACGGGCCGGCCCGCGCGTCACGACCTGACCATGACAACTGTCAGCCGTACCCGCGCCGCCGAGCCCCGCCTGCCGGGCGGTGTCCGTGCTCGGCACTGTAGAGCTGCCCCGTCTGTGCGCCCAGTCGATCATCGGCGCCGTTCCCGGGACGGACCCGGTCTCCGTAGCGCTTCGGTCTGTCCCATCGGCGCCGGAAGAACGGACCTGTTCCCCGCAGCGCTTCGGCCTGTCCCACCGGCGCCGGAAGATCGGAGACGAGGCCCCGGGCGACCCCCGGCCGACCGGTGCCGTGGTCGGTGGGTGCACGGACGGGGCAGCTCGACAGTGCGCGCGGAAGACCTGCCGCGGTCGGCCGGGCCACCGAGCGGTGGTGGCCCGGCGAGCGGTGGCGGCGACAGCCGGGGCGGCAACGGGTGTGCGCGGCGGGCGGCGGGTCAGTGCCCCCGGGCCAGCCACTCGTCGAGGTGCGGCGCCTCGGCGCCGATGGTGGTGCTCGCACCGTGCCCGGTGTGCACCACCGTCTCCGGCGGCAGGCTCAACAGCCGCCGCCTGATCGACTCGACGATCGTGCCGAAGTCGCTGAACGACCGCCCGGTCGCTCCGGGGCCGCCCTGGAACAGGGTGTCGCCGGTGAAGACCGCGCCGAGCGCGGGCGCGTACAGCGAGCAGGCCCCCGGGCTGTGGCCAGGGGTGTGCAGGACCTCCAGCGTGCTGCCGGCCACCTCGATCGACTGCCCGTCCCGCAGCTCCCCGCCCGGCGGTACCTCCGGGTGCACCATGTCCCAGAGCACCCGGTCCGCCGGGTGCAGCAGCACCTGGGCACCGGTCGCCTCGGCCAACGCCGGCGCGACCCGTACGTGGTCGTCGTGCGCGTGCGTGGCCAGGATCGCGAGCACCCGCCGGTCGCCGACCACGGCCAGGATCCTGTCCACGTCGTGCGGCGCGTCGATCACCACGCACTCGGTGTCGTCGCCGACCACCCAGACGTTGTTGTCCACATCGAAGGTCTGGCCGTCGAGCGAGAAGGTACCCGAGGTGACCGCGTGGTCGATGCGGGCCGCCATCAGAAGATCACCACCGACCGCAGCACGTCGCCGTGGTGCATCTTGTCGAACGCGTCCTCGACCTGGTCGAGGGCGATCTCCTCGGTGACGAACGCGTCCAGGTCCAGCCGACCCTGGAGGTAGAGCGAGGTCAGCATCGGGAAGTCCCGGTCCGGTAGGCAGTCGCCGTACCAGCTCGACTTGAGCGCGCCGCCCCGGCCGAAGACGTCGAGCAGCGGCAGGTCGGGCACCTTCATCTCCGGGGTGGGTACCCCGACCAGCACGACGGTGCCGGCCAGGTCACGGGCGTAGAACGCCTGCTTCCAGGTCTCCGGCCGGCCGACCGCCTCGATCACCACGTCCGCGCCGTGCCCGCCGGTCAGTTCCCGGATCGCCTCCACCGGGTCGGTTTCCCGGGCGTTGACGGTGTGCGTCGCGCCGAATCCCCTGGCCCACTCCAGCTTCCGCGGGTCGGTGTCGACCGCGATGATCGTGGTCGCGCCGGCCAGCGCCGCGCCGGCCACCGCGCCGTCGCCGACCCCACCGCAGCCGATGACCGCGACCGAGTCGCCCCGGGTGACGCCGCCGGTGTTCACCGCCGCGCCGAGTCCGGCCATCACGCCGCAGCCGAGCAGCCCGACGGCGGCCGGCCGGGCCGCCGAGTCGACCTTGGTGCACTGCCCGGCGTGTACCAGGGTCTTCTCCACGAACGCGCCGATGCCCAGCGCCGGGGAGAGTTCGGTGCCATCGGTCAGGGTCATCTTCTGCTTGGCGTTGTGGGTGGCGAAGCAGTACCACGGCTTGCCGCGCCGACAGGCCCGACAGTTGCCGCAGACGGCCCGCCAGTTGAGCACCACGAAGTCGCCCGGGGCGACGTCGGTCACCCCGGCGCCGACCTGCTCCACGATCCCGGCGGCCTCGTGTCCGAGCAGGAACGGGAAGTCGTCGTTGATGCCGCCCTCGCGGTAGTGCAGGTCGGTGTGGCAGACGCCGCACGCCTGCACCTGCACCACGGCCTCACCCGGCCCGGGATCCGGTACGACGATGGTGGTCACCTCGACCGGCGCGCCCTTGGCCCTGGCGATGACCCCGCGTACTTCCTGGCTCACGCTGCCTCCTCAAGATCTCGATCCCGATCCGCCGTAGCATGTCACGGCCGTCCCCTTCGCTGGCGCGGCTCACCCGCATGCGGAACGGCACCGATGGCGCGGCGGGCGGGAGGCCGGAGCACGGCGCCGGACCGGGGACGGGCGGAGCGCACCAGGAAGTCTGGCAGGCCGGGACGCCGTACGCACCGGCCGGGACGGCGGACATTCGACGCGCCGCCGCGATCGGCGCTCCGGGTCTGTCGTCCCGTCCGTCACCGGTGTCCGGTTTTTGGTCATGATCGAGTGGGTGGTGCGGGCGGATCGCGGAACACCGGGCCGCCGGCCACGGTTATACCTGGCGTACGTCCGCAGCAGCGGGCCCGGCCGATCCGGGCGGGTACGGATCTGTGGGCGGGCCGGTGCGTGACCCCGCCGGGGAATGGCGGGCCGCCGGTCACGGTTACATCCCCCTGGCACACCCGAGCAGGAGCATCCGCCGGGCCGGTGCCGATCCCCCCGAACCTCGTTTTCGGGTTTCTTTCCTTTCGACACACCGGGTCTTCCGGCGTTGTCGTACCCCCGGAATGGAAGGCGACCATCATGACTTTCGTCAGCCGATGGCTACCGGCCATCACCGAAACTCCGATCCGCAAGACCGCGCTGGGTATCGCCGGGCTCGCCGTCGTCGGCGGCGCGTTCGCCGGCCCCGCGATCGCGATGGACACCCCGACCACCGGCTCGCCGACCGCCGCGTCGGTGACCGCCGACATCAAGGATCTCGACAAGCGGGCACCGTCGAAGGTCCTGGACTATCAGTACAAGGCGCAGGAGAACTTCTACTACTGCGCACCCGCCGCCACGAGGATCGCGCTGTCGGCGCAGGGGCACACCCCCAGCCAGGACGACGTGGCCAAGCAGCTCGGCACGACCGAGGCCGGTACGAACTCGGCCGAGGACACCACCCGGGTGCTGAACAAGGCCGGCGGTAGCGACTACAAGACCGTGGCGATCCCGGACACCACGGCCAAGCCGGCCGAGATGGACCGGCTCCAGGTCGACGTCGTCAAGGCCATCGACGCCAAGCGTCCGGTGGTGATGAACATCAAGGGCACCGCCACCGATGTCGACGGTACCCCGCACTCCTACGAGGGTGGGCACTACCTGACCGTCGTCGGCTACGACGACCACGGCCGCAAGGTCAAGATCGCCGACCCGGCCAACCCGAACCAGAGCGAGTACTGGATGAGCACCATCACCCTCGCCAACTGGGCCGCCGAACGCGGTTACTCCGCATAACGCACCAACCCGAAAGGGCCAGCCCCCACCCGGGGCTGGCCCTTTCGTCGTCTCCGGAGCACCGGCCGTACCCGGACGTCACCGACCGTCCGTCGGATCGGCGGTAGCCAGCAGCGCTCCGAGCCGTTCGACGCCGTCCCTGATCATCTGGCCGTACGAATCGTCGCCGAGCGCCGGCAGACTCTCCCGGGCCAGGGCCAGATGCGCCCGGGCCTCGTCCGGCCGGCCGAGCTTGCGGTAGTCCTCGGCGAGGTTGAGCTGCAACGACGGCCGGAACGCCGCGACCTGGAGGCTGGCGTCGTGCCGCCGCGCCCGCTCGTCGGTCAGTGTGTCGGCGGCCGCCAACGCCCGCAGGTCCCAGCGGAGTTCCTCGGCCGGGTCGTCCTGGAGGTCGGCCAGATAGTGCGCCAGGGTGCAGCGGTGGAACGGGTCACCGCTCGGACCGATCCGCCCCCACAGCTCGGTCAGCCGCTCCCGCGCCGCGCCGGTACGCCCGGCCTGGCCCCACTCGACCGCCTCGACGATGCTCGCCATCGTGTCGTCGGTGTCCTGCTCCATCGTCCACTCCCCTGTGTCGGCCGGTTCGGCACCGCCGATGCTGGAGCCTCGACGAGGTCGAGGGTCAAGCGCACAGCCTCCGGACGCTCTCCGGCCACCCCGACGTCGGCGGCCGTGGCCACCGGGAGGAACACCAGCATGGCCACGGCGAGCAGGACGTAACTGTTCGAGCCGAAGAACCCGAGGACACCGCTGTGGTCCACCGACCACAACCAGACGACGCTGCCGCAGAGCAGCAGGTAGGCGCCGGTCCACCAGCACCACGCCCGGCGGCCGGTGCCGCGTCGGGACGCCGCGCCCCCGGCCGACCGGCGCAGCAGCGCGGAGTCGGCGAGGACCACCAGGGCCGGCACCAGCCAGACCAGGTGGTGTACCCAGGTCACGGGGCTGACCAGGCAGCCGGCCACCCCGGTCAGGGCAAAGCCCGCCCGCTCGTCGCCGCGCCGGGCCGCCTGGCGGGACCGGTACGCCCACACCACCAGGACCACCGCGACCAGCACGATCCAGACGAGCCGGTCCGGATGCTCGGGATTCCACCGCGCCACCAACCCGAGCAGCGACTGGTTGGAGACGTAGTCCAGCGCACCGACCCGGCCGGTGTCCCAGAGCGCCCGCCCGAAGTACTCCCGGCTGGCCTCCGGGGCCACCAGCCCGGCCAGCAGGGTCGCCGCCGCCCCGGTCGCCGCCGCCGTGCCCGCCGCCCGCCAGCGCCGGGTGACCACGAGATAGCCGATGAAGATCGCCGGGGTGAGTTTGACCGCCGCCGCGATGCCGGTGCCGATGCCGGCGAGCCGGTGACCCCGGTCGAGCAGCCAGGCGTCGGCGTAGACCAGCGCGAGCAGCACCAGGTTGACCTGGCCGAAGCTGACCGTGTCGCGTACCGGTCCGAGCATCGCGAACAGGCACGCGGCGAGCGCGAAGCCGAACCCCCGGTGCCAGCCCTCGCGCCGGGCGATCGGGTCGACCAGCAGCCACAGCACCAGCCCGGCGGCCAGCGCGCTGACCGCGACGTTGACCGCGATCGTCGGGTGCCAGTCCAGCCAGGCCATCGGCAGCATGCACAGCGCCGCGAACGGCGGATAGGTGAAGCCGTAGTCGGTGCCGGGCCGGACGTAGTCGTAGAGCTGGCCACGGTCGTGCAGCCAGTGGTTGACGGCCCCGTGGTAGACGCCGACGTCGAACCAGCCCCGGTGCCCGGGCAGCAGCGCGATCGCGACCGCGATCGCCCCGGCCAGCCCGAGGACCACGCTGACCCGGGCGTACCTGCCGGACGGTCCGGTGCTCATCGGGACGTTCCCTCCAGTGCCCGGCCGTTCCAGGTCGGGCCGGCCAGTGCCGCGTTGGTGCCCAGCCGGAAGCACCCGACCGCGACGATGCCGAGCACCACCCCGGTGGTGGCGAGGACGAGCTGTGCCGGATCCGGCCCGAAGCCGCTGGGCAGGGTCAGGAAGGCCACCGCCGCGGCGACCAGGGAGGCCAGCCGGCGTACCGGTCGGTCAGGTGCGGCGGCGGCGATCAGCACCAGGCCCCAGAGCAGGTACCAGGGCCGGGTGGCCGGCCCGAGTACCGCCACCGCGGCCAGGACCAGGCCCAGCGCGTACGTCGGTCCGAGCCGGTGCCGGTGCCACCAGACGACGGCCGTACCGCCGAGGGCGGCGAGCAGACCGCCCCAGGTCCAGAACTGCATCGGGGCGGTGCCGAGGTCCCACCCGGCCGCCTGGCCGAGCCGGTCCGACGCCCGCCCGAGGGCGCTGGAGACCGACCAGCTGTGCTTGTAGATCGGTGTCCGGAGCGCGGCGATCCAGCCGTACCCGAGACCGGTGGCGGCGGTGACCGCGACCGCCGTCAGCAGCGCCAGCCCGGCGGCACGCAGCGTCGCGGACCGGATCCCGTGGTGCGGCCGGGCCAGCGCCACGACCACCAGCAGCCCCGCCACCGCCGGCACCTTGACCAGCGCGGCCAGGGTCACCAGCACCGTGGCCAGCCCGAAGCGGCGCTCGAACGCGAGGCAGAGCCCGGCCACCAGCAGCCCGAGCATCACCGCCTCGTTGTGCGCCCCGGCGACCAGGTGCAGTGGCACCAACGGGTTGAGCACGCCCAGCCACACCGCCGCGCCCGGCTCGACCCCGCCGTGCCGGGCCAGTCGGGGCAGGAACACCGCCAGCAGGCCGACGCCGAGCAGGGCCACCAGGCGCAGCCCGATCACCCCGGCCGCCACCTTCGTACCGGCCGCACCGGCGACCAGCGCGGAGAGGCCGAGGAACACCGGCCCGTACGGTGCCGGCGTGTGCTGCCACATCTGGGGCACCTCGGCGGCGAACCGGCCGCCGAGCTGCGACACCCCGTGTTCGTAGACGTCGCCGCCGGCCAGCACCATCGCGCCCTGGGCGAGATAGCTGTAGACGTCGCGGCTGAACAGGGGCGGACCGAGCAGCAGCGGGCCGGACCAGAGGGCGAGGGTGGCCAGCAGGCTGCGGACCTCGACGCCGTCCGGCCGCCGGATCTCGCGCCCCACCCACCACCAGGCGGCCACCAGCATGGTGAGCCCGAGATATCCGCAGAGCAGGGCCGGTCCCGGATGGTGTCGCCAGTCGGTCAGCCACAGCTCCGCCCCGGTCTGGTCGACCGGCAGCGCCCCGGCGGCCAGCCCGGCGCAGGCCAGGATCGTCGTCCCGGCGGTGCCCAGGATGCGGTAGGCGATCACCGCGGGCAGTGAACCTTTTCCAACCTCCCTTGCGGCCCGACGGACCGCAAGGTCGGACGCGGTGGGTGGGCGCCGCGCGGTTCAGGTTGAAAAGGGTTCAGTCTCAGCACACCGGAAGGATTCCTGTGTGATATGGCCGCAAAACGACGGTTCGATGATGCGCCGGTGGCGTCGGCGTGCACGCGGACAGGGGCCACCGGTCGCAGCCCGCCGGCCGCCGCCGGGGTCGGCTGGCGGATCCGGGCACCGGACTACCGCGTTCGTGGTACGCCTCCGGGTGCCCGGCTTCGTACAGTGGCCGGATGAGGGGCGGGGCGGTGGCGGCGCTCGGCGGTGCCCGGGGGCGGCGCTGGGCGGTGGACGCCGGGATCGCGGCGGCGGCCGGCGCCATCACGGCGTACCGGATCGCGGTCGTGGCGGTGCAGCCGGGCGACCAGGCGCCGGACATCTGGGCGTACCTCCTCGGCGCGGCGATGGCGGCGGCCCTGCTCGCCCGGCGGCGCTGGCCGGCCGCGGTGCTGGCGGTGGTCGGCGGCCTGTTCCTGGCCTACCACGTCTCGCGGTATCCCGGCGGCGCACCGGCCGCCCCGGTCTGGGTCGCGCTCTACTCGGTCGCGGTGGCCCCGCGCCGCCGGCTCGGCCTGGCGCTGGCCGCGCTCTTCGTCCTGCTGGACGCGCAGGGCCGGATCGTGGTGGCCGGGGTGGAGCCGCTGGACGCGACGCTGGACAGCTCGACCGTGGTGTTCGTGGCGACGCTGCTGCTCGGCGAGACGGTGCGGAGCCGCCGGCTGCGGCTCGCCCTGCTCACCGCCGAACGGGACCGTACGGCGCAGCGGCGGGTGGTCGAGGAGCGGATCCGGATCGCCCGGGAACTGCACGACGTCACCGCACACACCCTGGCGGTGGTCGGCGTGCAGGCCGGGGTGGCCGCCGACGTGCTGGACGACGACCCGGAGCAGGCCCGGGCGGCGTTGGAGGCGGTCCGGCAGGCCGCCCGGGAAGCGCTGACCGAACTGCGGGCGGCGGTCGGGGTACTCCGGGACGGCACCCGCCCGGCCGGCCCGGAACCGCCGGCGCCCGGCCTGGACCGGCTGCCCGCACTGGCCGAGACGACCGGCGCGGTACTGCGGCACGACGGTACGCCGCGCCCGCTGCCCCGCGCGGTAGAGGCGACCGCGTACCGGATCGTGCAGGAGGCGGTGGCGAACGCGGTCCGGCACGCCGACGCCGACCGGATCGAGGTACGGGTCGGCTACCGCTCCGACGGGCTCGACCTGACCGTCTCCGACGACGGCCGGGGCCCGGCCGGTCCGCCCGGCAACGGCCTGCGCGGGATGGCGGAACGGGCCGTCGGGCTGGGCGGCTGGCTGCGCACCGGTCCAGCCGACGGTGGCGGTGGTTTCCAGGTACGGGGGTGGCTGCCGGGATGACGGTCCGGGTGTTGCTGGCCGACGACCAGACACTGGTCCGGGCCGGCTTCCGGGTGCTGCTGGAGCGGGCACCGGAGATCGAGGTGGTCGCCGAGGCCACCGACGGGGACGAGGCGATCGCGCTGACCCGGGCGCACCGGCCGGACGTCGTGCTGATGGACATCCGGATGCCGGGCACCGACGGGCTGACCGCGACCCGGCGGATCCTCGCCGACGACCGGCTGCCCGGGGTCCGGGTCGTCGTGCTGACCACCTTCGAACTCGACGAGTACGTCTACGCGGCGCTGCACGCCGGGGCGAGCGGCTTCCTGCTGAAGAACCTGGAGCCGGACGAGCTGCGCCGGGCGGTGCGGGTGGTGGCGGCCGGCGACGCGCTGCTGGCACCCGAGGTGACCCGCCGGCTGATCGCCGCGTACGCCGCCGGTCCGGAGGTGCCCGGCCTGCACACGCTGACCGCCCGGGAACGCGAGGTGGTGACGCTGGTCGCGGACGGGCTCTCCAACGCGGAGGTGGGTACCCGGCTCGGGATGAGCGCGGCGACCGCGAAGACGCACGCGAACCGGGCGATGACCAAGCTCGGCGCCCGGGACCGGGCCCAGCTCGTGGTCTTCGCCTACCGCAGCGGGCTCGCCGGGATACGACGACCGCGGTAGCCCGGCAGCGCCGTCGGGCGGATCCGACGCCGGCCGGCCGTTCGTAGCGTTTCCGGCATGTTTCTTCTTCTGGGACCGTTGCTGAACTTCGTCTCCGGCTTCTTCTGGGAGCCCGACTCGCAGGGCATCACCGCCGGCACGCTCGCCGCGCTCTCCTGCGCCTGCTGGCTGATCGGCCTGATCGGCCTCTACGACCGGCTCCGCGCCGCCGCGCCCCGCTACGTCGCGGTGGCGATGCCGCTGACTGTCTTCGCGGCCGTCGGCGGGGTGGCGTTCGGAGTGCAGAGCATCCACGAGGGGCTCTTCGACGCCTCGCACGCCGCAACGATCGAACTGCTCGACCAGCATCCGCTCGCCGCCTGGCCGCTCTACTGGGTGGCGGGTCCGCTCTTCCCGCTCGCCCTGTTCGGGCTGGGCGTGGCCCTGCTCCGGCTGCGCGCCGCACCGGTGCCGGTCGGCGTACTGGTCTGCCTGGGCGCGGTGGCGTTCCCGCTCAGCCGGATCACCCGGGACGCGACGATCGCGCACGTGGCCGATCTGCTCCTGCTGCTGCCCTTCCTCTATCTCGGCGTACGCGCGCTGACCGGGCGGCGTGACCCCGCTGCCCTGGAGACCGGAGTCGGGTCCCCGCGCCCCGGACAGCCGGTGGGAAGCGCCTGACCGGCCGCGGGAGGGCGGATGCGGGCGCTCAGGCCGAGACCAGTTGCCGGGCCTGGGCCAGGGTGACCGGCTCGCCGTGGCTGTCGACGTACCACTGGTAGTCGTCGTCGAGCAGGTCGCGCATCATCGCCAGGTCGGGGCCGTCGTCCGGGTCGCGCAGGTGTGCCGGCGGTGGGTAGAAGCAGTCGCCGAGCAGCGCGACCCGGGCGTCCGGGACGTACACCACGGTCGAGTCGGGGGCGTGCGCGCCGCCGACGTGCCGCAGCCGTACCCCGGCCGGCAGGGTCAGCTCGTCGGTGAAGGTACGGGTCGGGGGCAGGACGGTGAAGTCAGCCCAGTCGTCCATGGCCAGCGCCCGGGCCCGGAAGCTCGGGCCGAGTCGCGGATTCTCGCGTACCTGGGCGCGCAGGTAGCGGTGGCTCCACGGCCGGGCCGCCTCCTGCCGGAGCAGCTCCCGCCCCGCGACCTGCCCGACGATCTCCACGTCCGGCCAGGCGCAGGCGCCCCAGACGTGGTCCCAGTGGTGGTGGGTGTAGACCAGCCACCGGGCCGGGGGGAGCCCGGCGGCCCGCATCGCCGCCTGGACCGCCCGGGCGTGCGCGGGGCTGTGCCCGGCGTCGACCACCACGCTGCCCCGGTCGTCGGCGACGACCGCCACCGCGGCCTGGACGTTCGCCGGGTCCGGGTCGCCGGGCGAGAGCCAGACCCGGCCGGCGAGCTGCCGGATGGTGACGCCGTCGATGATCGCGTGACCTCCTCGAACGGGGCCCGGGGCGGACCGGGGTGCCGTGCCCCACACCCTATCCGCGCCATCCGGCGGCCACGGATACCGTACGGCGTACCAGGTGGAAGGGGCGACGAGGGTGATCACCCGTACCGATGTGCAGGAGGCGGCGGCCCGGATCGCCGGACACGTCCGGACGACCCCGCTGGCCCGGGTCGAACCCGACCTCGCCGGTCCGGCCGGGGCGCTCTGGCTGAAGCTGGAGTTCCTACAGCACTCCGGGTCGTTCAAGGCGCGGGGCGCGTTCAACCGGGTGCTGGCCGCCGCCGAGCGCGGCGAGCTGCCGGCCGCCGGGGTGGTCACCGCGTCCGGCGGCAACGCCGGCGCCGCCGTGGCGTACGCGGCGAGGTCTCTCGGGATACCGGCCGAGGTGTACGTGCCGACCGCCGCCCCCGCCGTCAAGGTCGGCAAGCTGCGCCAGCTCGGCGCCACCGTGGTCCGGCACGGCACCGAGTACGCCGAGGCGTACGACGCCGCGGTCAAGCGGGCCGCCGACACCGGGGCGCTGTTCTGCCACGCCTACGACCAGCCGGAGATCTGCGCCGGTCAGGGCACCCTCGGGCTGGAGCTGCTGGCGCAGACCGGTGAGCTGGACACCGTGCTGGTGGCGGTCGGCGGCGGCGGGCTGATGGCCGGGGTGGCCACCGCACTGGACGGTCGGGCCAGGGTGGTGGCGGTCGAGCCGGAGGGCGCCTCGGCGCTGCACGCGGCGCTGGCGGCGGGCGGGCCGGTCGACGTACCGGTCGCCGGGGTGGCCGCCGACTCGCTCGGCGCCCGCCGGGTCGGCGCGATCGCGTACGAGGTGGCGGTCCGGGCCGGGGTGCACAGCGTGCTGGTCACCGACGAGCAGATCGTGCAGGCGCGACTGCTGCTCTGGAGCCGCTACCGGGTCGCCGTCGAGCACGGTACCGCCGCCGCGATGGCCGCGCTCACCTCCGGGGCGTACCGGCCGGTCGCCGGGGAGCGGCTCGCCGTGCTGCTCTGCGGGGCCAACACCGACCCCGCCGACCTGGCCGGCTGATCCGCTCAGAGCTAGCGCACCACCCGCAGGGCGGCGCGGCGCCGGGCGTACCGGCCGGGCCAGTCCGCCTCCGGGCCGAGCAGGGCGGCGAGGCTGGCCGCGTCCCGCTGTGCCTGGCCCGCGCAGCAGTTGTTCAACAGGACGTGCAGCTCGTCGGTCTCGTCGGCGAGGCCGCGCAGCCGCTTCGCCCACTCGGCGAGTTCGTCGTCGCCGTACGCGTACCGGAACCGGGCCTCCTTGTCGCCGGTGGTCCACTCCGGGCTGTGGCCGTGGAACCGCATCACCGCCGGCTCGGCGGTGGCCAGCAGCAGCGGCGGGATCGAAGACTCGTGCCCCTGCGGCATGTCGACACTGACCATCGTGATGTCGTGCCGGGCGAGGAAGCCGACGGTGTCCGGCGCGTTGTCACCGTCGAACCAGGACGCGTTGCGCAGTTCGACCGCGACCCGCCAGGGCCGGGCGCGCTCGGCGGCGTCGCGGATCCGCTCCTTCGCCCGCTCACCGTGCGCCAGCCAGGGCGGGAACTGGAACAGCAGTACGCCGAGCTTGCCGGCTCCGGCGATCGGCTCGACGGCCTCCCGGAACCGCTGCCACAGCTCGTCGTAGGTCGACTCCGGCAGGTCGCGGCGGCGTACCCGACCGGTGTCCCGGCCGTCCGGCCGCAGGTCCCGGGGCAGCGCCGCCAGCTCCGCCCCGTGCCCGGTGAACAGGCCGAACGCCTTGACGTTGAAGGTGAAGTCCGGCGGGGTACGGTCCACCCAGGCCGACGTCGTCTCCGGCGCCGGTACGGCGTAGTAGGTGGTGTCCACTTCGACCAGACCGAACCGCTCGGCGTAGTAGGCCAGCCGCCCGGCCGGGGTGTTGGCCGACCGGGGGTACCAGCCGGACGCGAGCAGCGACCGGTCCGCCCAGGAGGAGGTGCCCACCTTAATCTCGCCCATGTCCACAGTCTCTCCCCACCGGCCACGGTGGTCGAAACCTACCGACCCGGGACAGACCGGAGAACTACTCGATCGTGGACGGCCCGCCCACCCTGCTGCCGTCCGCCGGGTACCCGACCTGACGCCGGCATTCCGGAGCGGGTCGCCCGCTGGCTCGATGGCTGGCCGACCCCGTTTCCAGACCGGGCCGCCGCCGTCCGGCACGTCGGCGGCGGCCGGCCGGCGGTCAGCACGGCGGAGATCCGGATGCCGGGCACGACGTACACCTGGACGGCCCGGATCGGTGGTGGGAGGTGCTCGGCGACTTGCCGGCTTCCGCGCCACGGCAGCGGACCTGACTCCGCCGCCTGGCACCTCGGGTCGGCACGGGGGCGATGAACGGCGTTATCGAGACCGACAGTTCCGACAAATCATATGCTGGTGCGGTGACGACCAGCGGCTCCGACGGCCACCGCCGGGCACACACCGGTCGGCGCCGCAACGAGGAGGCTCGGCAGGCGATCCTCGACGCGGCGCTCCGGCTGCTCACCACCCGGCACGACGGCGGGCTGACCGTGGACGTCATCGCCCACGAGGCCGGGGTCGGCAAGCAGACGATCTACCGCTGGTGGCAGTCGAAGGGCACGGTCCTGCTGGAGGCGCTGACCGAGTGGAGCGACTCGCTGGTGCCGGTCCCGGACACCGGATCACTCCGGGAGGATCTCTGCACCTACCTCGCGCACACCTTCCGCCGGGCGGGCGAGCCGGCGACGGCGGCGGTGCTGCGTACCCTGGCCGCCGAGGCGGCCCGCGACCCGGGCACCGCCGAGTTGTTCCGGCAGTTCACCCAGACCCGCCGGGACGCGCTGCACGCCATCGTCCGGCGGGGCCGGGAGCGCGGTGAACTCGGCCCGGAACTGGATCTCGACCTCCTGGTCGACCAGGCGTACGGACTGTTCTGGTACCGCTTCCTGCTCGGACACGGGCCGCTGAACCAGGAGACCGCCGTCCGGCTGACCGACGCCCTGATCTGCCAGTGAGATCACTCCAGGTTGTCGTGCAACGACCAGCGGCAACGACATCGGACATCTCGTCCGGCCGGTCGCCGGCGTGTCATGCTGGCCCGTCGGGAGCCTGCGGCTGCGATGCTCGGCCGGAGCCCCCGCCGACCGACCAGACGAGGAAGGCCAGCAGTCGAGCCAATGAGTTCCGAACACGCGCACAGCCACCTGCCCCGCCCCGGCCGGCCGACCAGCCGCGCCGCGCGTCGGCTGAGTCTGGCCCTGCTGATCCCGGCGGCGGTGCTCACCCTCGTGTCGATGGTGCTGCTGTGGCCCCGGGACACCCCGGCGCCCGGTCCGGCCGACGGTCCGATCCGGGTGCTCGGCACGGTCGTCGCCGTCGCGTCGACCCCCTGCGCCGCGCCGCCCGCCGGGGAGGAACTGCCGACCGGCGCCCCGACCGACTGCGGCACGGTCACGGTGGACCTGACCGAGGGCATCGGGGCCGGCCAGCAGGTCACCACCGACGTACCGTCCGGGCCGGGTGCGGTCCGGGTGGCCGCCGGGGACGAGGTGGTGCTGCTCTATCTGGAGGAGAGTCCGGAGCGGCAGTACTCGATCATCGACCACCAGCGGTCCACCCAGTTGTGGCTGCTCGGCGCGGTGTTCGCGCTCGCCGTACTCGCCTTCGGCCGGTGGCGCGGCCTGAGCGCCCTGGCCGGGCTCGGCGTCACCTTCGCGGTGCTGCTGATGTTCATCGTGCCGGCCATCCTCGACGGGCGCTCACCGCTGCTGGTCGCCATCGTCGGCGCCGCGGCGATCATGCTCACCGTGCTGTACCTGACGCACGGGTTCAGCATGACCACCACGATCGCGGTGGCCGGCACCCTGGCCAGCCTGACCATCACCGCAGCCCTCTCCGCGATCGCCACCGCCGCCGCCCACCTCTCCGGGATCGCCGACGAGACCTCCAACTACCTCTCCATCACTCAGGGTGAGGTCAACATGCGCGGCCTGCTGCTGGCTGGCATCGTGATCGGCTCGCTCGGGGTACTCGACGACGTCACCGTCACCCAGTCGGCCACGGTCAGCGAACTCGCCCTGGCCAATCCCGGGTACGGCTTCCGGCGGCTCTACTCGGCGGCCACCCGGATCGGTCGGGCACACATCGCATCAGTGATCAACACGATCGTGCTGGCGTACGCCGGCGCCTCCCTGCCGCTGATGCTGCTCTTCGCCGCCGACGCCGCCACCCCGATCGGCGAGCTGCTCACCAGCCAACTGATCGCCCAGGAGCTGGTACGCAGCGCGGTCGGCACCATCGGGCTGATCACCGCCGTCCCGATCACCACCGCCCTGGCGGCCCTGCTCGCCGCCCGGCGCGGCATCGAGCCGGGGGCAGGTCCGGTCCCGGCCACGCCCGCTCCGGCTCCGGCGGCCCGGCGCGACGCCGCCGAGGTCGGGGGCGGAGAGCGGCCATCGCCGTCGGTACCGTCGGGCGGGCCCGCGCCGGGGGCAGGTGGCGACGCGCCGGTGCCGGCGGCGGGTGGCGATGCCCCGGAGGCCGATCCGTGGATGGCCTTCGTCGACCGCCACCCGGACGGGAAGCGGTAACCGGGGGCCGCGACCAGGGCAACGCCCACACCGGCCGGGACGGCGGGGTACGCCGCGGGCTCGGCCCCCCGCGACGGTGCCGGCCCGGCCGCGCAGTGCCGGATCGAGGCGTTCGACGGCGAGGGCCACCGGCTGGGCAACGCCGAGAGGGTCGTCACCACCCTGCCCGTACCCCGGACCGGGTGCTGCTGCTGACCCGTGAGCCCGCCGGCCTCAGCCCGGGGTCGGTACCGGCGGGGTCGGCCGGTTGGCGTCGGCGGCGGCCCGGACGAACTCCCGGACCCGGGCGGTGGTGTTGGTGGCCAGCCAGATCGGGCCGCGTTCGATCGGCGGCGCGTCGGAGATCGGCACGTACGCGAGGTCGGGGCGGGGATAGTAGCGGCGGCTGTGCTCGCCGACCGGCAGTACGCCCCGGCCGAGCGCGACCAGCGAGAGCATCTCGGAGAAGGTGTTCCCGACCGGCCCCTTCGGCACCGGCCGGCCCGACGGGGTGTGCTCGGGCGTACGGTCGCGCTTGAACTCGGCGGAGGTGACCGCCGGATACTGCACCACCGGATGGTCCGCGAGGATCTCCAGGGAGACCGATGCCGCGCCGGCCAGCGGATGGTCGGCGGCGACCGCGAGGACCCGCCCCTCGGAGAGCAGCGCCGGCCCGTTCGCCATGCCGTCGAACGGGTACGAGGCGATCAGCACGTCCACCGAGCCGTCCAGCAGGCTCGACCGGGTGTTCGCGAGCTGCGCCTCGTGCACCTCGACCTCGCACTCGGGATGCCGCTCGGTGAAGAGGTTGACCGCCCGGAGCAGCAGCGGCGCTGTCCCCTCCCCCAGGAACGCCACCCGGAGCCGCCCGGTGACGTTGCGCCCGGCGTCGACGGCCCGGCGTACGGCCTCGTCGATCCCGGCCACCAGCGGGGTGAGGTCGGCGGCCAACTGCCGCCCGATCGGGGTGAGCCGGACGACCCGGCTGGTGCGCTCGAACAGCGGCGCCCCGACCCGGCGTTCGAGCTTCTTCACCACGTGGCTGATCCGCCCGGTGGTGACGTGGAGCCGCTCGGCGGTACGGCCGAAGTGCAGCTCCTCGGCGAGGGTCAGAAAGGTCTCGATCTCGTGTCGTTCCAGCACGTCGGCGCCCATCGTTGAATCTGGCTCAACGATCGTAGCCCGATCGCGGCTTGGTGCCGATCGCCGTGCGGCGGATCGTAAGAGGCGTCACCAGCGGGCCGGGGTTCCGGCCAGAACGCCGAGCAGCAGACGACCGGCGTGGTCCAACAGGAGGAAAACATGGGCACCACCGAGATCACCGACTACCTGCGCGGTCTCGACGCACCGCTGCGGGCGATCGGCGAGAAGCTCCGGCCGATCGTCGACGCGGCGCTGCCGGAGGCGACCAGCGGGATGTGGCACGGCCACCCGACCTGGAGCCTGGGCGGCAGGCCCGGACAGCAGCCGGTCTGCCTGGTGAAGGCGTACCGGTCGTACGTGACGTTCGGGCTGTGGCGGGGGCAGGAAGTGGCCGACCCGGGCGGCCGGCTCGTCCCGGGCGCCCGCCGGATGGCCGCGGTGAAACTGCACGCCGTCGACGAGATCGACCCGGCGCTCTTCACCGGCTGGCTGCACCGGGCCGCCGCCCTGGAGAAGAGGTGACGACGATGAAGGTCACCGCATTCGACCATCTGGTACTCACCGTGCAGGACGCGGAGCGCTCCCTCGCGTTCTACTGCGGAACCCTCGGCCTGGCACCGGTCCGGGTGGACGAGTGGCGGGCGGGCAAGGTCCCGTTCCCCTCGGTCCGGATCACCCCGGAGACCATCATCGACCTGGTGCACGGCCAGCGGGGCGAGTCGAACGTCGACCACATCTGTCTGGTCGTGGAGCCGCTGGACTGGGCCGAGGTGATCGAGTCGGGGACCTTCACCGTCCTGGAGGGGCCGGTCGGCCGGTTCGGTGCCCGTGGCAACGCGATCTCGATCTACGTCTCCGACCCGGACGGCAACACCGTCGAGCTGCGCTGGTATCCGGAGGACCGCGCGGGATAGCGCGGGCAGGCCAGGTGCGGCGGACGGGCGAGCCGTCCCGTCCGCCGCGCCCGGTAGTCCCCGCCTCGGCTACCCGGACGACCGGCGGCGGAGATCGAGGCGTTCCCGCGTCGGCTCTCCGACCGGGGATGGCCGCGAAGATCAGCGCGCAGAACGATATCGTTGAATGTCTGAGTTGCGACCGGCGCTGCGCCGAGCGCACCCACCTGCACCGAGGCGGCGATGTCATGGCCAACCTGCTCGACCGGATCGACCGGGCCACGTCTGGTCTCTGCCCCTGCGGCGCCGCCCCCGCCGCCGGCTCGGCATACTGCTCGGACGACTGTCGGCCCAGCCATGTCGGCGATGACACCGACACCCGGGAGACGGGTCACCTGGCCACGCCGATGCGGTGGCGCCCCGACCTGATCACCGAGGGCGACGACAGCGACCTGGTCGACCTCGGCGCCCAGACCTGGTACGACGGGCCCTACCGGGCCCAGATCTTCGACCGGGCCAGCCGGCCCGGCAATTGGCACCTGCGGCTGGACGACGGACACCGGTACGTCGGCTGCGACCTCGGTGACCCGGTCGAGACCGGACCGGGGCCGGTGCCCGAGCATCTCGTCGGACGGATTCGGGACGTCTGGCGGCGGCTGGAACGGGAGCTGACCGACCCCCGCCGCACGGTGCCGTACGCCGGCCCGTGGCAGGCCGCCTTTGCCACCGGCGGCAGGCCGTCATCTGCCGGCGCGGCGTTCGGGCCGGCGCAACCGCGCAGTGCCCCGACCCAGGCGTGGCAGCGGCGGTGCCGGCGCTGCGACCGGCACGGCGTACCCGTGGAGGGCCGGCGCAACGGCGAGCCCTGCCAACTGTGCCCGCACTGCCGGGCGTCGTTCCCCGGGCCGGCGCTGATCCCGACGCTCCAGTCCCACGGCCGGCACACCGTGTTGAAGCTGAGCTACGTCGCGAACGGCGAGTACTTCACCCGCAGCGCCTTCGTACCCGGGCGCGACATGATGACCGCCGAGGATCCGACGGAGCTGCTCCAGTCCGCGTGGGACCGGCTCGAATCCTTCCTGCTGGACCAGATTCCCCGGTCACCGAGCGGGTCGGACGATCCGCCCGCTGAATAGCGGGGAAACGGCCAGCTCCCGGCACCCGGCCGCGCCATCAGGACGACGGACGGTTGCCGCGCCGTGTATGCCGGGCCGGCAGGATCGACCGGAAAGTTCCCCGCGTCGGCGGATGGAGTCGGTCGATGCCTGAGCACGCCACCGGACCCGATCCCCGCACAGCCACCTCCCCCACCGGGTACGTCGCGCTACTGCGCCAGGTCCGGTGCGGGTCCGGCCTGACTTACCGGGAGATCAGCCGACGGGCCCGGGAGACCGGCGGGACGCTCCCGCCCAGCACCCTCGCCAACATGCTGGGCCGGAACACCCTGCCCCGAGCCGAGTTGGTGGTCACCTTCCTCACCGCCTGCGGAAAGCCGCCGGAGCAGGTGGCCACCTGGGTCGACGTACGGCGCCGGATCGCCGAAGACGCCGCGGCCGCCGCCGCGACGGCGGCGCCGGCACGGCCGTCCACCGTGCACCCGCCGACGGTCGCCGGCCAGGCACGGGTACGTCACTGGCGCCCCGCCCTGGCGATCGGCACCGTCGCACTGCTCGCGATCGTGGCGCTGGCCTGGCGTGGCCTCGACAGTGAACTCGCCTCGGCACACGACGGCCGCCCGCCGGCCAGTACGGCGATCCACACCCCGTCGCCGGGCGCCCCGGCCGTGCCGGCACCCGGCTACTACCTGGTCCGCGCGGCCCACTCCAGCCTGTGCCTGACCGAACGCGTCGGCACCGACGACGGGCAGCTCTTCCAGAGCGCCTGTGCCAGGGCCTTTCCGCCGAGGGCGCTCCGGCCGACCGGCGCGGGACACCGGTTCGAGACGCTGCATCCCGAGTTCGGTCCCGGCTGCATGGGCGTGATGGCGGCGAGTCGGGACGTCGGCGGGGTGGTCCAGGACGGATTCTGCGGTGCGGGACTCGCGCAGGAGTTCTGGTTGGAGCCGGTCACCACCCCGGCCAGCGGCTTCCGGATCCACGCCGTGCACAGTGGGCTCTGCATCGGAGTGGTGGACGGCTCGACCGAGGACTGGGCACCGGTCCGCCAGGTCGCCTGTGACCTCAGCACACCCGGTCAGGTCTTCACTGGTTGTCGGCGGTTTTCGCGTCCCTCGCGAATATTTCCATGATCTTTTCGGGCCGACACGCGGTACGGTCCTTACTACCGCGGCGTGCACGCGCCCCGACGCACGTCGCCACCCACGGGGCATCGTGCACGGAGGACATACGCATGACCTGTCGGTCGGATCGCACACCAGGCAGGAGACGCCGGCTCGTCGGCGTGGCGGCGGCAGCCGTACTCCTCGCCTCCCTGCTGCCGGGGACGGCGTCGGGCCAGGAACCCGCGCCGGACCCGCGGATCGGCCTCGGCGCGGGCTGGCTGGACGCGCAGAGCGCGAGCAACAACCTCGAACTGCTGGCCCACCGCGACAAGCCGGCAGGCTTCGTCAACCCGGCCAACCCGGGTGACTTCGGCTACGCCGGATCGGATCTCGCCTTCGGCGGCGATCACGCCTTCATCGGCAACTTCAACGGCTTCAACATCTACGACATCTCGCAGCCGGCCAACCCGGCACTGGTCACCAGCGTGGTGTGCCCGGGTGGGCAGGGCGACCTGAGCGTCCACGGCGATCTGCTCTTCATGTCCGTCGAGGAGACCCGTGGCCGCCTCGACTGCGGTACGGACCCGGCGGTCGGCACCCGCTTCCAGGGCGTACGCGTCTTCGACATCAGCGACGTGGCGAACCCGGTGCAGGTCGCCGCGGTGCAGACCTGCCGAGGCTCGCACACGCACACCCTGGTCACCGACCCGGACGACAGCGCGAACGTCTACGTGTACGTCTCCGGCACCGCCGGTGTCCGCCCGGCCACCACGATGGCCGGCTGCAACAACACCCCGGCGGCCGGTGACAACCCGGCCCGGTGGCGGATCGATGTCATCAAGGTGCCGGTGGCGGCCCCCGAGCAGGCGGCGATCGTCAGCGGTCCCCGGCTGTTCGCGAACCCGCAGACCGGTGCGGTCGACGGCCTGCAGAACACCCCACCGGCTCCGACCCACCCCTCGGGCGGTTCGTGGAGCCCGTCGCCGGTGACCGACGCCTGCCACGACATCACCGCCTATCCGGAACTCGGCCTGGCGGCCGGCGCCTGCGAGGGCAACGGCATCCTGATCGACATCTCGAACCCCGCCGACCCGGTACGCATCGACGAGGTCTCCGACCCGAACTTCGCGTACTGGCACTCCGCGACGCTCAGCAACGACGGCAAGAAGGTCATCTTCACCGACGAGTGGGGCGGCGGCACCGGGGCCCGGTGCCGGACCACCGACCAGCCGCAGTGGGGCGCCAACGCGATCTTCGACATCGTGGACCGGAAGATGCGGTTCGCCAGCTACTACAAGCTGCCGGTGCCGCAGACGCTCCAGGAGAACTGCGTCGCGCACAATGGCTCGCTGATCCCGGTGCCGGGGCGGGACATCCTGGCCCAGGCGTGGTACCAGGGCGGCATCTCGCTGCTGGACTTCACCGACTCGGCCAACCCGCGCGAGATCGGCTACTTCGACCGGGGGCCGATCAGCCCCACCAGCATCATGCTCGGCGGCTTCTGGTCGGCGTACTGGTACAACGGTCAGGTCTACGGCAGTGAGATCGCCCGCGGCTTCGACGTCTTCGGGCTGAAGCCGAGCCAGGACCTGAGCGCGGCGGAGATCGCGGCCGCCCGCGAGGTGCGAGTGCCGGAGTTCAACGCCCAGCACCAGACCAGGACCACCTGGACGCCGAGCCTCGCGGTGGCCCGGGCCCGCTTCGACCAGCTGGCCCGGACCTGCACCTCGACCATCTCGAAGCGGCACAACGGGCCGCTGACGGTCACCGGCGTCACCTGCCTGACCGGGGCGACCGTCTCCGGCCCGGTCACGGTCCGCCCGGGTGCCTCGCTGCTGGCGCTCGACTCGACGATCTCCGGCCCGGTGTCGGCGTCGAACGCGGCCGCGGTGCACCTCTACCAGAGCACGGTGCGCGGGCCGGTGAGCATCACCGGTACGAAGGGCAGCGCCGCCATCGTGCAGACCGAGATCTCCGGACCGGCCGTGCTGACCTCGAACCGTACCGGGACGGTCGAGCCGATCGTCGCGGACAGCACCGTACGCGGCCCGCTGAGCTGCACCGGCAACTCGCCGGCGCCGATCAACCTCGGTACGGCCAACACGGTGCAGGGGCCGGTCGCCGGCCAGTGCGCCAGCCTTGACTGACCCGCGCTAGACACCGTTGGCAGTGGGGGCGTGTCCGGTCGGGGGGTACCCGGCGGGACGCGCCCCCGGCGCGTTCCCGGGCCGGCGGCTCAGCCGGCCAGCTTGGCCAGCAGTTCCTGGAGGCTTCTGATCTCGATCGCCTGGTCGGCGTTGACCTCGCGGGCGAACCGGTCGGTCGCCGGCTCCAGCCCGCCGCCGGCCGCGTAGAGCTGCTGCACCATCGTCAACGCCCCGTTGTGGTGGCGGATCATGAGGTCGACGAAAAGCCGGTCGAACTCCCTGCCCCGGGCCTGCCGCAACTGGCTCATCTGCTCCGGAGTGAGCATTCCCGGCATCGCCGCCTCATGCGCGGCATGGTGGGTGTGCGGGCCGGGGACCGGTGCGCCGCGTTCGGTCAGCCACCGCTCCATCTGCGCCGTCTCGTCCCGCTGCGACGTCTGGATCCGGCCGGCGAGCAGTGACACCTCGGGGCTCTCCGCGCGGTCGGCGACGAGGGCGGTCATCTCCAGCGCCTGCGCATGGTGCGCGATCATCCGCTGCATGAACTGGACGTCGGCTTCGGTGTGCGCCGGAGGCGGCGGCAGCTTGGACTGCTCGACCGGGGAGAGGGCGCGGCCCGGCTGACCCGGCGCTCCGGGCTGGACGACCCGGGTGGCGGCGGCCGGTTCGTCCGGTCGGTCCCCGGTGAACCGGAGCACGGCGAACGACCCCGCGCCGAGGGCGACGACGGCGGCCGGCAGGGCGATCAGGAGACGGCGACGGGACGAGAACACTATTTGATCACCGTAGCCGACAACGTCTCCTTGGGCGAGAGCCGGCGAGGCAGATCGGCATCACCGGCTCGGTCGACCGGCCTCGACGCTCACCGGGCCCTGCCGAAAGTACGACCGCTGGCAGCGGAAACTGTCGCGCAGGCCCTCGGAGCCGGAGATGGCCGCCTGGTTGGAGTGTGATCGGAAGATCCTCGTCGACGAGGCCATGCGACACTACCGACTCAGGCCGAGCCAGGTGATCGCCCATGCGTTCATCGAGGCGCCCGCCGACTCCTACAAGCGGGCACGGTTCCGCGGCGGGCCATGGCGTTACTCGAGATACGCCTCCTGCTCTTCCTGTTGACCGATGACGGCGTACGCCAGGTGGACATCGATCCCGACTTCGAGAAGTGCCCCGCCAACCGGACGCAACGCCTGAACTACCGCTTCGACGCGGTAGCCGCCGTACGCGTGCACGGCGCCGCGAAACAGCAGCAGACGTTCGAGCTGACATTGGTCAACGGCGAGCCGATCAGCGTACGGGTGACCGAGTCGCACACCGAGGATCCTCGGCAGGACGAGGATCCGGAGATGCTGTCCCAGGTCACACTGGACGCGTCTGGCCTTCCCCGCACGCTGAACGTGCTGGAGGGCATCGCCGCCGAGGGCAAGGAGTGGATCAGGCATCAGCGTCGGCGGGCCGACGAGCGTCTCGCCGATCTGACGGCAACCGTACGCAACCTGATCGACTGACCTTTCCGGTCCGGTCCGACCGGTCCGGCGCCTCCGATCGGGCGAAACCGACCGAGCCGACGGGCCACCATAAGTTTCCATTATCTCCGGTTCAAGAAACCCGCATTTCCGCCTGCTGCGTTTGGTCTCCCGGTGGACCGGTCCCTACGGTGTGCATGCGGCGTACGGGACGGCCGCGCGGCACCGATCTCGACCTCCGGGAGTTGTCGGGTCGCGAGTCACCGGAAGACGGTCGTCCGTCACGGCAGCCGGAACCCCCACCGGCCCGAGCCGCAGCGCATGATTTCGGGAGGTTCATACACATGCGACGGTCGCACCGCGGTCGCGCCTCCACCGGTTCCGGCCAGCGCCGCCGCCTCCTCGCCGTGGCCGCCGCTCTCGCCGTGTTCGGTGGCCTGGTCGGTGTCACACAGATCTCCAACGCGGAGAGCCAGCAAGCTGCCCCCGGCTGCGAGCCAGGCTCCCCACCGCCGTCCGCCGCCGCGTCGGAGAGTCCCGGCGCCGCCGGGGACGACGCGACCGCCGAGGCGTCGCCGCCGGCGTCCACCGAGACGTGTCCGCCGTCGACCGGCCCGGCCAGGCCGTCGGGTACCCCTGGCGGAGCCACTCCGGGTGGCGGCGGCCTGAACGCCCTGGGCGACGACTGCGAGGCGAGCGAGCTTCCCGCGCACACCGGCTTCCAGGACGGCGGCCGGTGCGTGCCGACTGCCTTCGGTGAGGTGGGTGCCGCGGAGCAGAACCCGACACTGCTGATCGCCCAGGCGCCGCGGACCGTACGCGAGGGACAGCCGTTCCGGCTCGTGGTGAGCACCCGCAACCTCGTCCGCGACCGGTTCCTGCCGGCCGGGCGGGGCGGCTACTACCTGGAGTCCTCCCTGCTCAACGACGAGGGCCTGGTCCGGGGTCACTTCCACACCGCCTGCCGGATGCTCACCACCACGACCGAGGCGGCCGACCCGGCTCCGGTACCGGCGTTCTTCGTCGCGACGGAGGATGGCAAGGGCGGCGACGAACCGGACTCGGTGATCATCGAGGTACCCGGGCTGCCCGCCGGCCTCGCCCAGTGCTCGTCGTGGGCCGGTGACGGTTCACACCGCATCCCGATGATGGTGCGCGCCAACCAGATCCCCGCGCTCGACTCGGTCCGCATCCAGGTCCAGCCGGCCGAGGAGGAGCCGCCGGCCGAAGAGCCCGGCAACGAAGAGCCACCGGCCGAAGAGCCGGGTAACGAAGAGCCACCGGCGGAGGAGCCGGGCAACGAAGAGCCACCGGCGGAGGAGCCGGGTAACGAAGAGCCACCGGCCGAAGAGCCGGGCAACGAGCAACCGCCCGCCGAGCAGCCCGGCAACGAGCAACCGCCCGCCGGCAACCCCGGTGGCCAGCAGCCACCGGCGGAGCAGCCCGGTGACGACTCCCCCGAGCAGGAACCGGACCAGGAGCAGCCGGGGAACGGGCAGGAACCGGCCGGACAGAAGCCGACTCCGCAGAAGCCGACTCCGCAGAAGCCGGCGGCTGGCGCGACCACTCCGACCAGCCAAACCACCGAGCCGGTGACCGAGGAGTCGCCAGCGGGCGGGGCGAACGTGGCCCAGGGCCCGCCGGCCCGCGACAACGCCGAGACGGCGGCGTCCGGGGGTGGCGGCGGGTTGGCGCTCACCGGTACGAACACCATCACCTTCCTCGGGGTCGGCGTGGCGTTGCTGATCGCCGGCGCGGCCTTCCTCTACCTGAGCCGCCGACGCCGAACGGTACGCCGCTGACGCCGGTCGGCTGGACAGGCTGATCCAGCAGCGGACAAGCGCAGGCCCGGCTCGTCGGTGGACGAGCCGGGCCTGGCGGGTCCGGACCGCCCCGGGTGGGCCGGTCCGGAACATCAGGATCAGGCGATGTCGAACCGGTCCAGGTTCATCACCTTGACCCACGCGGCGACGAAGTCGCGGACGAACTTCTGCCGGGCGTCATCGCTGGCGTAGACCTCGGCGAGCGCCCGCAGCTCCGAGTTGGAGCCGAAGACGAGGTCCGCCCGGGTACCCGTCCACTTGACCTCGCCAGTGGCGGAGTCACGGCCCTCGAAGGTGTTCGCGTCCTCGGACGTCGCCCGCCACGTCGTGCCCAGGTCGAGCAGGTTGACGAAGAAGTCGTTGGTCAGCGATCCGGGGGTCGTGGTGAAGACGCCCAGCGGCGACTGCTGGTAGTTCGCACCCAGGACGCGCAGGCCACCGACCAGGGCGGTCATCTCCGGCGCGCTCAGGGTCAGCAGGTTGGCCCGGTCGACCAGCAGGAACTCGGCCGGCAGCCGGTGGCCCTTGCCGAGGTAGTTGCGGAACCCGTCCGCCGTCGGCTCCAGTGCCGCGAAGGACTCCACGTCGGTCTGCTCCTGCGACGCGTCCGTACGCCCCGGCGTGAACGGCACCTCGACCGTCTGGCCGGCGGTCTCGGCGGCCAGCTCGACGGCGGCGGAGCCGCCCAGCACGATCAGGTCGGCGAGCGAGATCTTCTTCCCGCCGGTCTGGGCGGCGTTGAACGCCTGCTGGATCCCCTCCAGGGTGTGCAGCACCCGGGCCAGCTCGTCGGGCTCGTTGACCTCCCAGCCGTTCTGCGGCTCCAGGCGGATGCGCGCCCCGTTGGCACCGCCGCGCTTGTCGCCGCCCCGGAACGTCGACGCCGACGCCCAGGCGGTGGAGACCAACTGGGACACCGACAGCCCCGAGGCGAGGATCTGGGCCTTGAGCGCGGCGATGTCCGCGGCGTCGACCAGTTCGTGGTCCACCGCCGGGATCGGGTCCTGCCAGATCAGCGTCTCGGTCGGGACCTCCGGGCCGAGGTAGCGCACGACCGGGCCCATGTCGCGGTGGGTCAGCTTGAACCAGGCCCGGGCGAACGCGTCCGCGAACTCGTCCGGGTGCTCCAGGAAGCGCCGCGAGATCTGCTCGTAGACGGGGTCGAACCGGAGCGCGAGGTCGCTGGTCAGCATCCGCGGCTCGCGGCGCTTCGACGGATCGTGCGCGTCCGGCACCATGTCGCTGCCCGCGCCGTTCTTGGGACGCCACTGGTGCGCGCCGGCCGGCGACTTCATCAGTTCCCACTCGTACGCGAACAGGATGTGGAAGAACTCGTTGTCCCACCGGGTCGGGTGGTAGGTCCAGGTCACCTCGAGACCGCTGGTGATCGTGTCCGCACCCTTGCCGGTACCGAAGCTGCTCTTCCAGCCCAGGCCCTGCTCCTCGATGGGGGCGCCCTCGGGCTCCGGGCCGACGTGGTCGGCGGGACCCGCACCGTGGGTCTTGCCGAAGGTGTGGCCGCCGGCGATCAGCGCCACGGTCTCCTCGTCGTTCATCCCCATCCGGCGGAACGTCTCCCGGATGTCCCGGGCCGAGGCGATCGGGTCCGGGTTGCCGTTCGGGCCCTCCGGGTTGACGTAGATCAGGCCCATCTGGACGGCGGCGAGCGGGTTCTCCAGCTCCCGCTCGCCGGTGTAGCGGTCGTCACCGAGCCAGGTGGTTTCGGGACCCCAGTAGACGTCCTCGTCGGGCTCCCACACGTCGGCGCGGCCACCGGCGAAGCCGAAGGTCTTGAAGCCCATCGACTCCAGCGCGACGTTGCCGGCGAGGACCATGAGGTCGGCCCAGGAGAGGCTCTGCCCGTACTTCTTCTTGACCGGCCAGAGCAGCCGGCGGGCCTTGTCCAGGTTCCCGTTGTCCGGCCAGCTGTTCAGCGGCGCGAAGCGCTGCATCCCGGCGCCGGCACCGCCGCGACCGTCGCTGATCCGGTACGTGCCCGCGCTGTGCCAGGCCATCCGGATCATGAACGGGCCGTAGTGCCCGTAGTCCGCCGGCCACCACTCCTGCGAGGTGGTCAGCACCTCCGCGATGTCCTGCTTCACGGCGGCCAGGTCGAGGCTCTGGAACGCCTCGGCGTAGTTGAACTCCTCGCCGAGTGGGTTGGCCACCGCCGGGTTCTTGGCGAGGATCTTCAGGTTGAGCTGGTTCGGCCACCAGCCGCGGTTGCCGCCCCCCTGGGTGGGGTGGGGGGCACGTCCGTGCGCGACGGGGCAGCGGGACTCGCTGCCCGCCTCCGCGTCGTGGACGACGGCGTCGTGGTTTTCGGACATCTGGTTCCTTCCGTGACTTCGCGGATCAGAGAATTCAGGATCGGCCTGCGGTGGAGGTTCGGGATCGGCCTGCGGTGGAGCAGTCGGGGCAGCGGCCCCAGTAGATGACCTCGGCCTCGTCGATGGCGAAGCCGTCGTCGTCGGAAGCGGTCAGGCAGGGCGCCTCGCCGACGGCGCAGTCGACGTCGGAGATGCGGCCGCACGACCGGCACACGGCGTGGTGGTGGTTGTCCCCGACCCGCGACTCGTAGCGGGCCACCGAGCCGGACGGCTGGATGCGCCGGATCAGACCCGCGCCGGTGAGCGCGTGCAGCGAGTCGTAGACAGCCTGGTGGGACACGTCGGGAAGATCGGTGCGCACGGCACCGATGATCGAATCGGTGTCGGCGTGCGGGTGTGCGTAGACCGCGTTCAGCACCGCGACCCGGGGGCGGGTCACCCGCAACGCGGCACCGCGCAGCATCTGCGGGAAGTCCAGGGTCGCAGTCACGCCCGGAAGTCTGGCCACTTTTCTGGAATCAGTCAAGAATATGGGTTCGACGTCACCCCGGGCCGGGACCACGCCGGCCCGGGACCATCCGGTCCCGGGCCGACTGCGGCATCCGCTATTTAATCAGCTTCCACGGGCCGAACGGATCACCCGGCGCCTGGTTCCGGGTGTACCAGCGGGCCCGGAAGACCTTCCCGTCGTAGGTCACCACGTCCCCGGAGTTGAAGATCCGGGACGCCGTCCAGATCGTCACGCCATCCTCGGTCATGGCCAGTTCCTGCCACGGACCGAACGGATCACCCGGCTTCTGGTTCTTGGCGTACCAGGAGGCCAGGAAGATCCTGCCCTGGTAGCTGACCCGGTCACCACTGTGGTAGACCTTCGTCGCGTCTACCATCCAGCGCTCGCCTGCTGCACCGTTGGCGACACCCTGCTGGTGGGCCTCGACCAGGGAATGCTGGCTCTGGCGATCACCGACTGACGGCGCTCAAGGCCCCCCGCGCCGTCACGGTACAGGAGGGTCGGGGTGATCGGCCCGGAAACGATCCGCCGCCTCGACGTCGATCAGCGAGTTGTCGAGCAGCCACTCGACGGCCCGGCGCAAGGCCCGCACGTCACGGAACGTGTGCCAGGCCGGGAGCAGATGGGGGTACTCCTCGTGCAACTCGGCCCTGAACCGGCGGAACGCCCCTCTACCGTCGAGCGCGCGCCCCAGCCTGCGTGCCGCCCGCTCGTCGCTGACCAACTCGGTGAAGTCGGCCATGTCCCGATACCAGACACGCGACGGCAGCGGCTCGATCGGAACCAGATCCAGTTCGTCGAGCTCGACCGGCGTCTTGCCGTCGACGCCGCCATCCGTCGTCCAGACCACGATCTCCCCGGTTTCCGGATTGATCAGCCAACGGTGCTCATAGGCGGTCTGATCTGCCAGGGCGGTCGCGAGCTCATCAAGATCTACAACATGGATCTCCAGCATCAGCCACTCCAGACGACGAAGTACACGTCGTCACGTAGCCTGCCATGTGCCGCCGTGCCGCTCAGGTTCGCTCGCACCGTCACACAACCGCAGGTTGCCGCACTTGAATCGCCGAAGGAAACTGCGAGGTCAAGAACAGTGGACGGACGGCGAGCAGGAAAAGTCGGCAATGCTCCGTGGCCCGCACAGTTGGCCCTTGCCGACGCGGACCGGAACCTGCGGCAACACTCGGGCCTGAGCGATAGCTAGATCGCCAGGCAGATCTCCGTGCGCAGGGCCGGAGTGCCGTCGACCGGGGCCGGGTCCTCGGCCGTCGGCGCCACGCCGCCCGCGGCGATCCGATCGAGGGTACCCAGACCAAGTGGCCGCACGCTGCCGAAGATCGTGTAGTTCGGCCGCAGCGCCGAGTCGGCAAAGACCAGGAAGAACTGACTGCCGTTGGTGTCCGGCCCGGCGTTGGCCATGGCGAGTACCCCGCGGGCGTAGACCTTCCGCTCGCCGGTCGGGTCGGTGGGCGCGGGCGGCAGGTCCGTCGGCAGTTCGTCCTTGTACCGGTATCCAGGGCCGCCCGAGCCCGTGCCCGACGGATCGCCGCACTGCAGCACCTTCAGCGTCGGGTAGGTGGTGAGCCGGTGGCAGATGGTCCGGTTGTAGAACCTGTGCCGTACCAGGTGCAGGAAGCTCTGCACGGTGCATGGCGCCTGCGCACGGTCGAGGGTCAGCGGGATGAGGCCGAGGTTGGTGACCAGAGTGGTCGTCACCGTGCCACGGTCGGGCGCATGCCGGGGATCGCGCGGCAGCGGCACCGGTCGTGCCGCCGGTTCGTCCGGAGTCTCGGTGTACTGGCAGGGCCCCTTCGTCACCTCCGGCGACGTGGCGGCGGCATGTGCCGGAGCGGCGCCAGCGCCGAGCAGCAGGCCGGCAGTGAGCACCGTGACAGCGATGCGACGTGGGGCCACGTTGTCCTCCATTGACCGGTAGGAGTTCCCCCGCAGGTCTAACGGACATCGATGTACTCGTCAAGCACGGAATCACCTGATGCCCCAGGCGTGCTTGCGCTCGACCCTCGGCGATCTCCTAGTACGCGAGGCAGTTCATCGCCGTGGCCGGCCGTACCGACTCGTAGGGCTTCCTCTCGGCACCGAGCACTGACAGGTCGATGAGCGGGCACACTCGCCGCGATGAGCGGCTGTCGCTCCACTGGCCGCTCACTGGTCGCGGTGGTCCCACCAGGCCCGGGGACCGGGCTCGCCCCAGCCCGACCCCCGGGGTTACCGCCTCGCGCCCTGGTTCAGGCCGATGCGTAGACCCGCGTCGTCAACCACGGTCACGCAAGTCTTGCTTGAACCTGGCGAGTCTCCCTCGATCAGACGTCGTCGGGATGTCACCCCGACCGTCAGCCTGGCGGAGCATCGCGTCCGTTTCGGCGTCGGGCATGAGCTCCCGCACCTCTTGTGCGCAGCGGCAAGCGACGGCGATCTTGGCAGCCCACGCCAGCGCCTCCTCGCGGGTGGCCACGTCGACGACCGCGAACCCGCCAATGACCTCCTTGGTCTCCGGGTAAGGGCCGTCGGTGACCGTCCCGTCCGTGGCCACGATGCTTGCCCGCTGCCTTTCGAGTCCGCCGCCGTACACCCACACCCCGGCGTTCACGGCCTCCTGGACCACCGCGTGCGAGGCCTTGCCCACGTCGGGCCAATCCTCGGCGGGGATGTGGTCCATCGCGCCGTCATTGAACGAGATCAAGTACCGCGTCATCCCATGACTCCCTTGTCCCAGCGGCCTCCTCCGGCCGCCTTTCGCCTGTTCTACGAATGACTCGTCTCGGATTCGACGCTATGCCAGCAGAATTTTTCCGGGATCTCCGCCGCTCAGCGTTCGGGGCTCGTCATGTCGCCCCTGTTCGCGGGGATACTGGCTGCTGCCGGTTCTCCATCGACAGGGGCCCGGCCAGCGACCGCTGCCCAACCCGCTGCGCCTGGCCCTCAACGACAGCCTGGCTGACCCCCGGCAGGCGATGCTCGTGCTCGGCCGGACGCACGGCGACCTCAACGTGCACAACATCCTGCTACCCGCGGACCCGACCGCTTATCGGCTGGTCGACCTCGGCGAATTCGACACCGCGGCGCCGCTCGCCCGCGATCCGATGCACCTCCTACTACCGATCGCCGCGAAGTGGATCGCCACCGTCGATCCGTCGCTGGTGGGCCACGACCTCGCGCAGGCGATCGTTCCGAGCCGGAACCATCGGCCGCCAAGGAAGGTCGGCCGCTTCGTGAAGGTCAGCCGCGAGATGCACGGCGCCCTGCAGCGGTGGGCGGCCGGCAGCGGGAACGGCGACCTTTGGGCGGAGCAGAGCCTACTGTCGCCAGTTCGAGTGCTGTGGGTGGGGCGGACGCGTCGCCGCGCAAACCGCAAATCCAGGTCGCCGGTGATCCACCGGTAGAACCCGGGGGCGTCCCGCGGCAGCCGCCCACCCCACAAGCCAAGTCGTTGATCGCGCGGCCCGAACCTGGGCGGTGCGGAACAAGGTCGAGCTCTGCCGCACCCCGACCTACGCCTCCTAGGCCAATCCGATCCAAGCCCAGGTCGACCTTTTGCCCATATTTGTGATGGAAGCGCCTGCTGCCGTGCGACCATGAGCGGCGAGTGGCCGAATCCGTCGGCGCCCCTGTGCCGGTCGACCAGCCCAGGAGGTGGAGAACTTGTCCAACGACAACAAAATCCGTCCCTTTCGCCTCGACACGCCGGAAGAAGCGATCGCCGACCTGCGTCGCCGGATCGCGGCCACGCGCTGGCCCTCCCGAGAGCTGGTCACCGATCGCTCCCAGGGCGTCCGGCTGGCGACGGTCCAGGAGCTGGCCCGCTACTGGACGACCGAGCACGACTGGCGCGCGTTCGAGGCGAAGCTGAACGCCCTGCCGCAGTACGCGACCGACATCGACGGCGTCGAGATCCACTTCATCCACGTACGGTCGCGGCACGAGAACGCCCTGCCGCTGATCATGACGCACGGCTGGCCGGGCTCGGTCGTCGAGCTGCTCGGGGTCGTCGGCCCGCTCACCGACCCGACCGCGCACGGCGGACGGGCCGAGGACGCCTTCCATCTTGTCCTACCGTCACTGCCCGGCTACGGCTTCTCCAGCGAGCCGACCGAACTCGGCTGGGATTCCAACCGTATGGCACGCGCGTGGGCCGAGCTGATGGGCCGCCTCGGCTACACGCGCTACGTCGCCCAGGGCGGCGACGTGGGCGCCAGCGTCACGGACGCGATGGGCCGCCAAGCACCCGAGGGGTTGCTCGGCATCCACGTCAACCTGCTCGCCGGGGCGATCGCTATCAAGGACCAACTGCCGGCGGAGTCCGAGCAGGAACGCGCGGCACACGACGCGCTCAACACGTTCATGATGGACGGCTTCGGCTATTTCCTGGAGCAGTCCACCCGGCCGCAGACGATCGGCTACTCCCTGCTGGATTCACCCGTCGGGCTGGCGGCCTGGATGCTCGACCACGACACGGACAGCTACTACAAGATGTCCCGCGCGTTCGTCGAGGGCGAACCCGTGGGCAACCTCACTCGGGACAGCATCGTCGACAACATCACGCTGTACTGGCTGACGGGCACCGGCGCCTCGGCCGCCCGGTGGTACTGGGAATTTGGACGGTTCCAGGCCACAGCCCGTGCGGCCGGCCAGGCTCCTCCGCCGGTCCGAGTTCCGGTCGGCTTCACGACGTTCCCCGGCGAACTCTGGGCTGCCCCGCTCAGCTGGGTCGAGGCGGTCTATCCCAACCCCTCGTACTTCAACGAGGCCGACAGCGGCGGCCACTTCGCCGCCTGGGAGGAGCCCGACCTGTTCGCGACCGAGGTGCGAGCCGCGTTCCGGCCGCTACAAAGAACCTGAACCCACTCTCGGGTTCACGCGGTCGCGCGCCTCGGTCAGCGGATGCCAGGTGACATCACGGTCGACGGGTAGTCATGGGCGAGCCTGGTCGACGTCGTCTGGTGGTGTCGCCGATGACGGCGGCGTTGGTGACGATCGCCGTGGGATTGGCAGGGAACCTGTCGACGGCAGATTCTGGGAGTCGTCGCAACACGGCTCGTTAACGACTTGCTGAAGGCAGTCGAACTGGCTGGAGCCTACCGGGACGGGCGGGTCGGGCATTGGATACGGCCCGCGCCCGGATCGCGGCAAAGTCGAATGCCCGCACGGGCTGGCAGCATGGAAGTGCGCGAGCGTTACGTGAGAATGCCAGCGCGTCTGTGATGGCATCCGGCCCAATGCTGGAGGCGAAGGTGCAGCGTCGATACGCCGAGTACCGACCATCCAAGCGGCATCGACTGGGGCGCTGCAGGCTGTTTCGTAGCGTCGAGCTCAATGCGGCCGGCTGGGCGGCTGCGGCGGCGCTGTGTCTCGCGGGTGCAGCGGCTGGATGGGCAGTTAGCCTGCTGATCGGCTGGCCGATCGTGGTTGGCCTGGTGATCGGGACCCTGCTGAGTCTTGTCGCTCTCGTCGTGGCCGACCGCAGAAGGTGGGGCAGGGTCTGGACCGAGTATTCGTGGGGCGAATCGCCGGAGATCACGGAGCGCGTTGGCAGGAGGTTGAAGCAGCTGGGGCTTCCGGTCGAGACGACGATGTACCCCGAAGGCCGGGTTGGCCTCCGCTACCGTCACCGCGATGGTAGGCGGGTCGCTACGGCCCTGGGCCGCCTCGGGATTCGCCCGCCCGCCGAGTGGTGAACGCCTTCCCGGCGTTGCGCAAGATGTGACAGGCCGCTAACTACCTTGATCAAGCGCACTTATCTCGGGCAACGAGCGGACTTGATCATCTAGTGCCTCGTCTTTGAACGTTGATCGTGTAATCCGTCGGTTCTGAGGATCTATCGGGCAGGCTGTCTCCCAGTGCGTGAGGCCGTGGGAGGTGGTGGCCGGTGGGCCGACGTCCGGAGGTGTTCGTCCGACAGGTGACGAGCGGAGCCAAAGACGCCGAGAACGACATGCACAGGGACGAGAACGAGGCATTCCAGAACCTGCGCCGGTTCTCCTTCATCAACGGCTGCATGAACCGGCCGAACGACCTGCCCGCCACGAACGCGCCCACTCTGCCGGACTCCAGCCCGACGACGTCGCCGACCCCCATGACCAGTCCGTCCTGAGCGACAGCGGCCCCGGCTCCCACCGCGGGAACCGGGGCCGCTTCGTCGTGGGCATTGGGGCCAGGAGAAGACCCCCAGCACGATCGGCTGAGCTGGTCCGGCCAACGATGCACGTCGCACCACCGGCAAGGATCGTCCCGCACGCCCCGGATCTGTCAGTCCAGCCGGGCCCGGTCGAAACGATCGATCAGGCTCGGCTTGCGGGCATGCCGCTCTCGCAGCCGGGTCATCTGCTCCGCGAACTCAGAAATCTCTCCCTCCCGGGCCGCCAGCGCCTGGAGGTCCCTCAGCAGAACGACAGCCGCGTCGTAATCCTTCGGACGCTTCGTCGAGATCAGTTCGTCCACCTGGTTCCAGGCCAGCACCGGATTCCGCGCCAACCCGTTCAGACGCCGCTCACGGGCCGCGGCAGCCGCCTCCTCACGACGCCTGCGCTCGGCAGCCTCACGCTCCCGAATCTGCTGTTGCCGCACAGACCAGCGTTTCTCGGCCGCAGCGACCAAGTCCCCCGCGGTCCGCCTCTCCCCGGCAGGCACTCCCTCCGCCACGCCGTGAAACCGCCGCAGCAGCTCCGATCGCAGCAACCCGGCATCACCACGCAGTAGCCGGACCAGCACCTCGTCCTTGTCCGTCTCCGGCAGGCCCTTCACCCATCGGCGTAAGGCGGCGGCCGAGGGCTTCTTGTGGGTGAGTGGCCGACTGGCCCCTGCCGCCGCGTGCAGCAGATCAGGGTCGAGGCGAAGGAAATCGGCTAGGGCCCGTAACGGCCCGCTCAGCTCGGCCAGCCCCGCCGGGACCGGTGGCTCTGGCTCGTCGTCATCCAGCTCCTGGTTCTGCAGACACAGCAGCCAGGCCAGATACAGCAGCCGCTGATCACCACCGGACAGCTCCGCCCGGGCCGGAGCAATCGCCGCGAGCCGCCCCTCCTCGTCCCACCATGCCTCGTCGCCGTCCTCGTCCTCGCTGCGAAGATCAATGACTACATGAGTACGGGTGGCCCAAGAGCCAGCCGACTCGCCGACGCAGAACCTCGCCGCAGTCTCCGGGGCCAGCGCCGCTCTGGGCAACCGCAGCATGATCCGCCGGGTACCCCAGTTCGCCAGGTACAAGTGCGCGTCGAAGTACCTCTCCATCCACTTGGCCGGATCGGCCTTGAGATCGCCCCACTGATACTCGTTGACGAAACTCGACGCCGTGATCCGGCCCCGGGTGGAAACCGCCCGCAGCTCGTCCTGCTGCTTCGGAGTCAGTGCCTGGTCGACCGCCACGAACTCGTAGTACTGGTACTCACTCACCGGCCGGCCCACCACTGGTATGCCTCGATCCACTGCGCACCATCAGGTGCGGGATCCGGCAACGGAAGGTCCAGGATTCCGATCGCCTGCCGCATCCGGCCGCGGTGACAGATCACCACAATCCCGGACGAGCGCAGATCCACCTTCCGGACCACCACCGGCACACCGAGAACCTCGGTGGCGAAGGGCACCGCCAAGTTGTCCTGGATCATTGTGAAAAGACCAGTGAGCTGCTCATGCTCGTCGTAGCAGTCAACGACCGCCTCGGCAACCAGAGCATCGAGCTCAGCCTCACCCAGCGAAGACACCCGCGCAGAATAGACAACGCAACCCGATGGTTCATCAGCGCCACCCAGCGCCCCCACCCGTAGCGAACCATCGACCCGACATCCGGGCCACGGTTCGCGTACTGCGACCTTGTGGGGCGGGCGGGACTCGAACCCGCGACCGAGGGATTATGAGTCCCCTGCTCTAACCTGCTGAGCTACCGCCCCCTGACGGGCGCCGGGATAGTAACCCGGCACAGCGTCGACCGGCCACCGACATGTGGCGCCCCCCGTTGAAGATCGAGTTGGCCGTGCCCGGCCCACCGGATCGTGCTCGCCGGTTCGGCACCGCCCCGGCGGTTCCGGCACGGCGAGGATACCAACCGGCATCGACATCCAGGTGACGCCGAGCGGTCGGCCGGGTCCGGTACCCACCTGACCTGGTTCGGGGCGGAGGCATGCGCGCCGGAGTCGGACTCCGGCCCACCCCCGGCGCGACCGAGGTCAACCGCCCAGGTACCGGTTGATCGCGCCGGCCGCCCGCCACCCGCTGGCCAGCGCGCCCTGCACGGACGGGGTCCCCCGGTGGTCTCCGGCCACGAAGATTCCCTCCCCAGACGCCACCGGCTTCCGCAGCCGCCCCTGCGGAGCTGGCGCGGCGGGCAGCGCCTCCGGCACCGAGACCGTGGTCAGGTGCTCCCAGTCGTCAACCGGACGGCCGTACAGCCGGGCCAGCTCGGCGCGGACCACCGGCTCCGGCGGCACCATCGGCCCGGCCACCGAGGTCGCCACCAGGTGCCACCCGGCCGGGGCGTACGTCGGTGCCGCGCGACTGACCACCACCGTGTTCGCCACCAGCTCCCGCCGGTCCCCGTCGAGCAGCAGGATCGGTTCGTTCAGCGGCGGCTCGGCCGTCGAGTGGTAGTAGGTGGTCAGGGTGTTCATGCGTACCCGGCCCAGCGGCGGCAGCAGGGCGGTCGCGGTGGCCGGGTCGGTGGCGACGAGTACGGCCCGACAGCGCACCGCGCCGGCCGAGGTGCGTACCAGTCCGGGCCGCACCGACGTGGCGGAGACGCCGAGCGCGATCAGCGACTCCGGCAGCGGGGCGGCGACCGCCTCCGGCAGGGCCGCGATCCCGGCCGCCGGCAGCCCGATCCGGCCCCGGGCGAAGGATCGGACGATCATCGCGAAGACGTGACTGGAGGTGGCCAGCTCCCGCTCGCCGAAGACGCCGGAGAGGAACGGCCGGAGGAGTTCCTCGACGATCCGGTCGGAGAGCCCGGCCCGGCGCAGCGCCGCCTCGGTGCTGGTCTCCGGGGCCGCGAGCAGCCGGTCCACCGGAAGGCTCGCACATCGGGCCGCCAGCGCGGCCAGCCGGAGCCGGTCGCTGGCCCGCCCCACACTGCTGATCCGGCGTACGTCCGCGAGCCGCCCGCCCCCGACCACGCCGCGCCCGGCGCCGTCCCCGGCGTTCGCCAGCCGCCCCACTCCGGCCGCGTCGGCGAGGCCGGTCAGCACGGTCCGGGCCGCGCCGAGCGGGTCCCGCAGCGGATGGACCATCCGGTGCAGGGTCTCGCCCCGGCGCACCAGTACGCCCTGGGTGAAGTAGCCGAGCCCCAGCGAGGTCAGGTCCACCAGGGCCGACAGCCGGGGATAGCCGGTGTTCACCACCTGGAAGCCGCGGTCGATCAGGTAGCCGTCCACCGCGTCGGTGCCGACCCGGCCACCGAGCCGGTCGACGGCCTCCACCAGCAGCCAGGGCGTGCCGGCGCGGTGCAGCCGGCGGGCGGCGGCCAGTCCGGCCAGCCCGCCGCCGACGATCACCACATCAATCTCCGCCGGCAACTCGGAGACGGCCATCATTCCCCACCCGGATGGTTGGGGATCCGGGAGAGCCGGGACGGCCACCAGACCGCCGGCCCGATGTCGTAGGTCAGCGCCGGCACCAGCAGCGACCGTACGACGATGGTGTCCAGCAGGACGCCGAGCGCGACCGCCAGCCCCAGTTCGATCAGGATCACCAGCGGCAGTACGGCCAGCGCCGAGAAGGTCGCCGCCAGCACGAAGCCCGCCGAGGTGATTACCCCACCGGTGACCACCAGCCCGCGCAGCACCCCGGACCGGGTGCCCCGGCGCACGGACTCCTCGCGTACCCGGCTCATCAGGAAGATGTTGTAGTCGATGCCGAGCGCCACCAGGAAGACGAACGCGAACAGCGGAAACGACGCGTCGACGCCGGGAAAGCCGAAGGCGTATCTGAAGAGGAACGCGCAGAGCCCGAGGGTGGCCAGGAACGACAGCACCACCGTGAGGATCAGCAGGATCGGCGCGAGCAGGGCCCGCAGCAGCAGGGCCAGGATCACCACGATCACGCCGAGCACCACCGGGATGATCACGTTCCGGTCCCGGGTGGAGGCGTCGGAGGTGTCCACGCCGATCGCGGTGCGCCCGCCGACCACCGCGTCCGCGTCCGGCACCGCGTGTACGGCGACGCGCAGCTCGCGTACCGCCTGCTCCGCCTCGGCGCTGTCGGCCGGCGCCATCAGGGTGGCCTGGAGCTGGACGCGGCCGTCCACCACCTTCGGCGGGCCGCCGGACGCACCCGGCGCGCCCGGCGCGGTTTCCGAACCGACCGCGTTGGGATCGGCGGCCGGGACGGTACGCACCTCGGCCACCCCGGGCACGGAACGGGCGGCCGCCGCCACCTGGTCGGCCGCGCCGGCCCGGGCGAAGATCGTGGCGGGGCTGCCCAGCCCGCCGGGATAGTGCCGGTCGATCACCTCCTGGGCGATCACCGAGTCGGTCCGGTTGGTGAACAGCTCGGCCTGACCGAGCCGGGTGGCGCCGAGCTGGGTCAGGCCGAAGCCGAGCGCGATCAGGGCCAGGGTGGTCAGTACCCAGACCAGCCGGGCCCGGCGGGCGATGAAGTGCGCGACCGGTTTCCACAGCCGGCCGACCGTGGCGGCGTGCTCGACGTACGGCGACCGGGGCCAGAACGCCCACCGCCCACCGAGCAGCAGCAGCGCGGGCAGGAAGGTCAGCATCACCACCAGGGTGGCGCCGATGCCGACCGCCGCGACCGGCCCGAGGGCCTGGTTGGAGCTGAGGCTGGAGAGCAGCAGGCAGAGCAGTCCGGCGATGACCGTACCGCCGGAGGCGAAGATGGCCGGGGCGGCGCCCCGCCAGGCGGCGCGCATCGCCGCGACCGTGTCGTGGTGCCGGCACAGTTCCTCTCGGTAGCGGGCGATCAGCAGCAGGGCGTAGTCGGTACCGGCCCCGAAGACCAGCACGGTGAGGATGCCCTGGGCCTGCCCGTTCAGCGTGATCACGTCGCTGCGGGCCAGGAAGTAGACGGCCAGCGCGGCGAGCGCGTACGACAGGCCGGCGGCCAGCAGCGGGATGATCCAGAGCACCGGGCTGCGGTAGACCACCAGCAGGATGACGAGTACCACGGCGAGAGTGACCAGCAGCAGCGGCCCGTCGATCGACGAGAAGACCTCGGTCAGGTCGCCGAGCAGCCCGGCCGGGCCGCCGACCACGACGACCTGGCCGGCGTCGCCGTGCTCGGCGATCCGGCGCAGGTCGCTGACCACCTCACGGGTCCGGTCGCCCTCGGCGTTGTCCACCGGCACGATCACCTGGAGCGCCTTGCCGTCGGCGCTGGGTATCGGCGGCGGCAGCGGCGGCACCACCCCGGGTACGGTGGCGAACCGGGCCGCGTCGGCGCTCACCCGCTGCCGGTCGGTGTCGGTGACACCACTGTCCCGGACGTAGACGACCAGCGCCGGAAGGGTCTGCCGCTCGACGAATCCGGCGGCGAGCCGTTCCCCACGGGTGGCCTCGGCGTCCGCCGGCAGGAACGCCGCGTTGTCGTTGGTGGCAACCTCGCTGAGCCTGCCCGGGTACGGCGTCGACAGCGCACCCACCGCCAGCCAGCCGACCGCGAGCAGGACGGCGAGCAGCATGGCGGTGCGGCGCCGCGATCCAGCCATCTCCCACCCATCCGTTCCATGCCACGCCCGCACTGCCCGGCCCACCGACTGCCCGGCCCATCGACTGCCGGCCCGCCGACCGCCCCGCCCGCCGACTGCCCGGCCACCACGCCGCCGGGCCAGCGCGGGACCCAGCCACCGCGCGGCCAGGCCACCGCACCGCCGGTGCGGGGCGCCGGGCAGCACGACGAGCGAGCGCCGCCGTGCGCTGACGGGTGCCGGAGGGCGGGTGCCGGAGGCCGGACGGGCCCCAGATATGACGATGCCCGTCGGCGGGGCCGACGGGCGGGATGTTGGGAAAGCTCCCCCGTTTGGACTCGAACCAAAAACCTGCCGGTTAACAGCCGGCTGCTCTGCCAATTGAGCTACGGGGGATCGCGTGTCCGGCACTGGATCTCTCCAGTGCCGTGCGACGGGACAAGAGTACAGGACGGGCGGGGGTAGGGGGCTACCGGGTTATCGCCGGAGGCGGTCCGGAGCAGATATCTGGACAAAACGGCACGGGGGCCACAACCAGGCATGACATCGGTGGAGGATGGGTACGGACCTGGGGACAGACGACGCAGGCGCGACACGGTCGCCCACCGGGGATACCGAGGGCGCTGACCGCGTCAGAACACGGAGAGGAGCCGTCATGCGCGGAAAGCTGTGGTTCGTCGGCGGGCTGGCTGTGGGCTTCGTCCTGGGCGCCCGCGCGGGCCGGGAGAGGTACGAAGAGCTGGTTCTCAAGGGCCGCAAGGTCCTCGACCACCCGACGGTGCAGGAGGCGGCCGGGGTGGCTCAGGCCCAGGCTTCCCGGCTGTACACGGAGGGCAAGGACCGGCTCAGCCACACCCGGCTGGCCGAGAAGCTCGCCGTGGGCAACGGCAGCTCGTCCGAGTCGGGCACCGCCGACAGCGGTCGTGCGGACGCGACCGTCGGATCGGGTACGGCGTCCGGATCGGGTACGAAGTCCTCGACGACCGCCCCCGCCTCCCGGGCGGCGTCGGGAGCGAACGGCACCAGTTTCTGAGCAGAGCACGACCTGTTCCGAACAGGCGCGCCAACCGCGTGCACGGTGCGGGGCCGACCCGGGATCGGGCCGGCCCCGCGCCGTTCGCCGTGCCCGGACCGGTTGGCTACCCGCCGATCGGCCCCGGGCCACCAGTGCGGTGGCGCCTCACTCCTTGCTGCTGAACGCGGCGTCGAAGGCCGCGCTCGGGGCGTCGAAGGCGAGCCGGCGGACGAACTGCAACGCCTCGGGCGCACCGACCAGCCGGTCCATCCCGGCGTCCTCCCACTCGATCGAGATCGGGCCGTCGTAGCCGATCGCGTTCAGCGCCCGGAACGAGTCCTCCCACGGCACGTCGCCGTGCCCGGTCGAGACGAAGTCCCAGCCCCGGCGCAGGTCCGCCCAGGGCAGGTGGGACGAGAGCCGGCCCCGCCGCCCGTCCCCGGTACGCACCTTCGCGTCCTTGCAGTCGACGTGGTAGATCCGGTCGGCGAAATCGAAGATGAAGTTCACCGGGTCCAGCTCCTGCCAGACGAAGTGCGACGGGTCCCAGTTCAACCCGAACGCCGGCCGGTGCCCGATCGCCTCCAGGGTCCGCCGGGTGGTCCAGTAGTCGTACGCGATCTCGCTCGGGTGCACCTCGTGGGCGAAGCGCACGCCCACCTCGTCGAAGACGTCGAGGATCGGGTTCCACCGATCGGCGAAGTCCTGGTAACCCCGCTCGATCATCGACGGCGGGACCGGCGGGAACATCGCCAGGGTGTGCCAGATCGACGAGCCGGTGAACCCGACGACGGTCTTGACGCCGAGCTTCGCCGCCGCCCGGGCGGTGTCCTTGATCTCCTCGGCGGCCCGCTGCCGGACCCCCTCCGGCTCACCGTCGCCCCAGATCCGGGCCGGCAGGATGTCCTGGTGGCGCTCGTCGATCGGGTGGTCGCAGACCGCCTGCCCGACCAGGTGGTTGGAGATCGTCCAGACCTTGAGGTTGTACTTGGCCAGCGTCTCCCGCTTGCGGTCGACGTACGAGTCGTCGGCGAGCGCCTTGTCGACCTCGAAGTGATCACCCCAACAGGCGATCTCCAGCCCGTCGTAGCCCCACTCCGAGGCGAGCCGGCACACCTCCTCGAAGGGTAGGTCGGCCCACTGGCCGGTGAAGAGCGTGATGGGTCGCGCCATGATCTTTCTCCCTGTTGATCGCACGCGGGATTCGCGACTGCGCCGGGAACGGCGCCGGTGGACCGGGGCGAGGGTGACCGTCCGGGACGGTGGCGGGAACTCCCCCGGCGGTGTGGTCGGCACGTGCGGAAACCGCACCTGGGCCGGGCGGGTTGCGCCTCCCGCCCGGTCACCGGCCAGCGCCGGGGATCGCCACGACCACTCTAGGCCGTGCCGGCCGGACCAAGGAAGCCCCGACCCGGCAACCGGGGCCACCGGGCCGGGCGGGCCCGGGCGGACAGAGCCCCGCCTCCCGGACCGGAGGAGTCCGGGAGGACGGGGCGAGACGGCGGGCGGCGGGGTCGCGCTGGGCGGGTGGTGGGGATGCGCGCCGCCCGCTACCCGCTCATCTCAGGGCAACGTCCACTTCTGGTTGGCGGCACCGGCGATGCAGTCCCACAGGTGTACGTCCTGGCCGTCGGCCGAGCTGTTGTTCGAGACATCCAGGCACTTGCCCGAGCCGGGGTTGCGCAGCGTGCCGTCGGCCTGGGCGGCCCAGTTCTGCGCCCCGGTGGAGTTGCAGGTCCAGAGCTGGATCTTGGTGCCGTTCGCCGTACCCGAGCCGGAGACGTCGAGGCACTTGCCCAGGGCCCGCAGGGTCTGCCCGGTCCTCGTCCAGGTCTGCCGGGCCGAGCCGGCGACGCAGGAGTTGATCTGTGCCTGGGTACCGTCGGCGGTGCCGCCGCCGTCGATCTCCAGGCACTTGCCGGCCAGCCCGACGACCGGCCCGGTCCCGGTGCCGCCGGTGGTCGACCTGACCAGGGTGAACTCGTCGACGTCGTACAGCCCGGTGCCGGATCCGGCGACGGTGAGGTAGAGGTTCTGGGTGCCGGTCGGCACCCCGGACAGCGCGGTGCTCACCTCGGCGTAGCTCTCCCAGCCGCCGGTGTTGGAGATCGTCGCGGTGCCGTGCACCGGACCGGTCTGCGAACCGGTCCGGACCTGGAGGGTGCCGCCGGCGCCGCCGGAGACCACCCGGGCCCGCAGCGAGGTGACCCCGCTCAGGTTCTGCCCGTTGTACGCCGCCCAGTCACCCGGGTCCAGGTACCCGATCGTCGACCCGCCGTTGGCGCCGGCCTTGCCGACCACCTGCACCCCGCTCTGCGCGCTGAACGCCTCGGCCTGGACCGTGGTGTTGGTGCCCGGGTCGGGGTCCGGTCCGGGACCGCCGCCGAGTTCCTTGATCCGGATGTTCCGGAACGAGACGTCGTCGCCGGTGCCGTGGTTCTGGATGCCGATGTGCCCGGCCAGCGACCGCACCGGGTTGGTGTTGGTGAAGTCGTTGATCAGCACACCGTTGAGGTAGATCCGCAGCCGCTCCCCCTCGACCAGCAGCTCGTAGCTGTTCCACTCGCCCGGCGGGTTGAGCGCGGCGTCCCGGGCCGCGATGTCGGCGGACTTGAAGGTGTAGACCGCGCCGGTGGTCCGGTCGGCCGCGTCGGTGGCGTCGATCTGGATCTCGTAGCCGTTGTCCACCGCCGACCACGGGTCGGACGACGGCGGGAAGCCGATGAAGATCCCGGAGTTGTCGTCACCGGCCATCCGCCAGTCCAGCTTCAGCGAGTACGACGCGAACTGCTTGGCGCTGTACCAGTAGAGCCCCATGCCGCCGACCGAGGTCAGCGTGGCGTCGGAGTTGGTGAAGCTGCCCGGCCCGGCCTGGGACCAGCCGGTGGTGGAGCCGTTGTAGAGGGTGGTGTAGCCGGACTCGGGCCGGCAGTCGGCCTTGGTCCGGCCGGCCGCGTACCGGATGCCGCCGAGCAGGTGCGCCCGGAACGCCGGCTCGGCGTACGACGCCTGGGTGTGCCCGCCGCCGGTGTAGAAGGAGCGGCCGCCCTCGTACGTCTTGCACCAGGCGTGCGGGTGGTCCGCCCCCATCCCGCCGCCGGAGTACGACGACTCGTCCAGCGTCGCCAGCACCCGGGCGGTGGAGCGGGCGTTGGTGCGGTAGTTGTACCACTCGTCGGTGCGGGTCCAGGTCTGCGGCAGGTGGGCCGTTGCCGCGTGCCCCCGGTCCACCGCCTTGACGTTGGCCTGCTGGATCGCCGGGTGCGAGGCGAAGTACGCCCCGACCAGGTTGCCGTAGAACGGCCAGTCGTACTCGGTGTCGGCCGCGGCGTGCACCCCGACGTACCCCTTGCCGCTGCGGATGTACGACTCGAAGGCGCTCTGCTGGCTGGCGTTGAGGGCGTCGCCGGTGGTGTTCAGGAAGACCACCACCTCGTACTGGGCGAGGTTGGCGGTGGTGAACTGGGCGGCGTCCTCGGTGGCGGTCACGGTGAAGCTGTTTGCCGCGCCGAGTTCCCGGATCGCCTGGGTGCCGGCGGCGATCGAGTCGTGCCGGAACCCGGCGGTCTTGGAGAAGACCAGCACGTCGTAGGGGGCGTCGGCGGCGCTGGCCGGGCCGGCCGGCACGGTGGTGCAGGCCAGCACCGCGAGCGTGGTGGTGGCGATGGCGAGGCTGGGACGGATCGTCTTCCGGCTTCTGCCGCGGAACAGTCGCGTCTTTCTGCTGCGGAACAGTCGCATCGTCGCTCTCCTTCGAGGGCGGTGGGGAGGGGCGCCCGCCATGCGGGGCGGGCGCCCGTCCGGCTACGTCAGGGCAGGGTCCACTTCTGGTTGGCGGCGCCGGCTATGCAGTCCCAGAGGTGCACGTTCTGCCCGTCGGCGGAGCTGTTGTTGGAGACGTCCAGGCACTTGCCCGAGCCGGGGTTGCGCAGCGAGCCGTCGGCCTGCGGGGCCCAGTTCTGGGCGGCGGTGCCGTTGCAGGTCCAGAGCTGGATCTTGGTGCCGTTCGCGGTACCGGCGCCGGAAATATCCAGACACTTGCCCAGGGTACGCAGCGTCTGGCCGTTCCTCGTCCAGGTCTGGTGCGCCGATCCGGTGCAGGTCCAGATCTGCGCCTGGCTGCCGTCGGCGGTGCCGCCGGCCTCGATCTCCAGGCACTTTCCGGCCAACCCGACGATCGGGCCGGTGCCGCCGCCCCCGCCGGAGCTGCCGGTGTTGATGGTGAAGGCGTCCACGTCGTAGAGGGCACCGGTGCCGGAGCCGGCGAAGGTCAGGTAGAGCGTGGTGGTGCCGGCCGGCGGGGTGCTGATCGTGCCGGTGACGGTGGTGAAGGTGTCCCAGCCGCCGGTGACCGGCACGGTGGCGCTGCCCAGTACGGTGCCGGTGGCCGAGCCGGCCCGGAGCGCGATGGTGCCGCCGGCACCGGCCGACGAGACCCGGGCGCTGAACGAGGTGGCGCCCACGAGTCGGTACGGCTGGAACGCGATCCAGTCCCCGTTGTTGATGTCGCCGACGGTCTGGCCGCCCTCGGCCGCGGCCTTGGCGAACTTGTTCACCCCGGACGAGCTGTTGTAGTGCTCGGCCTGCCGGTGCTTCGGCACCAGCACGTGCTGGGTGTGCGTGGTCAGCCCGCCCCGGTCGGTGTACTCGGCGTCGAAGATCGGGAAGATGTTCGCCGCGTCGTCGTGCTCACCGTCCACCGGGATGGTGATGGTGCCGGAACAGCCGGTGGCGGAGGTGATCTGGTGGCCGTGGCTGTCGTGCCCGAGTACGTAGGTCATCTTGGCCCGGGAGCAGTCGATGGTGCCGTCCTCCGGGTCGGTGATGCTGATCGAGAAGGGCACCGTGTCACCGAAGGCGACGAGCTGCCCGCTGGCCGGGGCGGTGATGGTCACCGTCGGCGCGGTGTTGCCGACCCCGATGGTGACGCTGGCGGTGCCGGTGGCGCCGGCCGGGTCGCGTACGGTCAGCGTCGCCGTGTACGTGCCGTTCGCGGTGTAGGTCTTCGTCGGGTTCGCCGCCGTCGAGGTGCTGCCGTCGCCGAACGCCCAGGAGTAGCTGAGCGCACCGCCGTCGGGGTCGGAGGAGCCGGCCGAGGAGAAGTTGACGGTCAGCGGTGCGACCCCGGAGGTCGGGTTGGCGCTGGCCACCGCGATCGGGGCCCGGTTGCCACCGCCGACGTAGTCGAACCGGTAGAGCGCCGAGTTGGCGTCCCCGTTGAAATAGCCGGTGCCGTAGTCGAGCACGTAGTACGAGCCGTCCGGCCCGAACGCCGAGTCCATCACCTGCTTGCCGACCCAGGGAAAGGTGTCGATGGTGCCGGGCGAGCCGTCGGCGTTGACGTGGATCGGCTTGATCCAGCCCCGGCCGAACTCGGTGGCGAAGAACTGGCCGTCGAAGGAGGCCGGGAACTTCGTGGTCGACGGGTTCGACGCGCTGTACCGGTAGACCGGGCCGCCCATCGGCGACTCCGAGCCGCCGCCGAACTCCGGCGGGGTGCCGGCGTCACCGGCGTACCGGATCCAGGCGGGGCGGGCCGCCGGCAGGGTGCCCTGGCCGGTGTTCCGGAACGAGTTGTTGGTCGGGCCACCGGTGCAGTTGTACTTCGCCCCACCCGGCCCGTCCGGGAAGGTCCACTCGTTGTACGTCTCGGTGCTGGTGTTCGTCCCGGTGCAGTACGGCCAGCCGTAGTTGCCGGGCGAGGTGATCCGGTTGAACTCGACCTGCCCGCTCGGGCCCCGGCTGGCGTTGGTGGAGCCGGCGTCCGGGCCGTAGTCGCCGACGTAGACGTGCCCGGTGGCCTTGTCCACGCTCATCCGGAACGGGTTGCGGAAGCCCATCGCGTAGATCTCGGGCCGGGTGTTCGCGGTACCCGGCGCGAAGAGGTTCCCGGCCGGGATCGAGTACGTCCCGTTGGCGTTCACCTTGATCCGCAGGATCTTGCCCCGCAGGTCGTTGGTGTTGCCGGCCGAGCGCTGCGCGTCGTACGCCGGGTAGCGGTTGGTCCGCTCGTCGATCGGCGCGTAGCCGGCGGACTCGAACGGGTTGGTGTCGTCCCCTGTGGAGAGATAGAGGTTGCCGGCGGCGTCGAAGTCGATGTCGCCGCCGACGTGGCAGCACATCCCCCGGTCCGCCGGTACGTCCAGCACCGTCACCTGGCTGGACATGTTAAGGGTGAAGTCGGCGTTCAGGGTGAACCGGGAGAGCCGGTTGACCCCGGCGAACGGCGCGAACTGCGCGGCCGTGCCGGTGGCCGGCGCGTCACCGGCCGGGGTGGACAGCGGCGGGGCGTAGTAGAGGTAGATCTGCCGGTTGGTGGCGAAGCCGGGGTCGACGCCGACGCCCTGCAGCCCTTCCTCGTCGTGGGTGTAGACCGGCAGCGTGCCGAGTACCGCCGTGTTGCCGGCCGCGTCGGTGCGGCGCAGCGTGCCGTTGCGGGCGGTGTGCAGCACCGAGCGGTCCGGCAGCACCGCGATGGTCATCGGCTCGCCCACCTCGGCGACGCCGCGGGCCAGGGTCACCTGCTGGAAGTCGGCGGCGTTGATCGGGTGCGCCCCGGCGGGGGCGGCCGGGGCGAGTACCGCCGGGAGGGTGGTCGCGGCCAGCAGCAGCGCCGCACCGGAAGCCCACCGCCGCTGTCTCGAAGCGGCTCGACCGGCCCGGAGGGGTCGGCTGGGCGGATGTGGATGGTCGGTGGAAGACATGGTCGTGCACTCCCGTCCTGAACAGTTGCGTACAGGCAGGGCGCTCGCCGTCGCGCCAGATGCCGTCGGGTGGATCTCCGCCCGGGGGCCGCCGTTCCCGCCAAGCCGCGACCGTGCACCGGCATGGGCACACCGGTACGCCAGTCGCTGTCGTGGGCTAACCGCGCCGTCGGTTACCTCGACGTAACAACTCTGAGCTGTGCTCGACACAGTAATTTCTATGTGTTGATGTGTCTATACCTTCTGCCACGCCAACATGAACTTTTGTCGATACGGCGAAAAGGTACGACTTCGGTGATCGGCCGGGCGCTCTCCGTACCACTGTGGACCGTCGCACCGGCCGTCCGGCTATCCGTGCCGCTGCACGGCCTCGGCCGCCAGGGTGGCGAGCACCGTGGCCGCCTCGGCGGAGACCGGCGCCTCGGCCAGCGCCGCCAGCGCGGCGTCGGTGCGTACCTTGATCATCTGCTCGATCCGGTCCAGCGCGCCGGTCGCCACGATGATCGACCGCAGCTCGGCCGCGCCGTCCGGATCCAGCTCCGGGTTGCCGAAGAGCGCCTTCAACCGCTGCGCCTGGGCCCGGTCGGCACTCCCCCGGGCCAGCGCCATCATCACCGTCGGCTTGCCCTCGCGCAGGTCGTCCAGGATGGACTTGCCGGTCAGCGCCGGGTCGCCGAAGACCCCGAGCACGTCGTCGCGGAGCTGGAACGCGTCGCCCAGCGGGTCACCGAACGCGGCCAGCGCGCCGAGCAACTCCGGCGACCCGGCCGCCAGCGCGGCACCGATCTGCAACGGCCGGGTCACCGTGTAGCGGGCCGCCTTCATCCGCACCACCGTCAACGCGCTCGCCACCGACCCGTCCCCCACCCCGGAGACCAGGTCGAGATACTGCCCCGCGATCACCTCGGTACGCATGGTCGCGAAGACGCCGTACCCCTGGTGCACCTCTTCCGGGGTCAGCCCCGACTCGTGGAAGAGCTGGTCCGCCCAGGCCGCGCAGAGGTCACCGCAGAGCAGGGCGGTACTGCGCCCGTACGAGGCCGGGTCGCCGCGCCAGGCGGACCGGGCGTGCAGGTCGGCGAAGAGCCGGTGCACCGAGGGCTCACCCCGGCGCCGGTCGCTGCCGTCCATGATGTCGTCGTGGATCAGCGCGAAGGCGTGGAACAGCTCCAGCGCGGCGGCGGCGGCCACGATCGGGGTACCGTCCGCACCCCCGGCGGCCCGCCAGCCCCAGTAGCAGAAGAGCGGACGCAGCCGCTTGCCGCCGGCCAGCACGAACCGGTGCAGGGTGGTGAAGACGCCCCGGGGCGCGCCGTCCGGCCAGTCCGGGTCCTGGCGGTCGAGGAAGGCGACGAGCTGGGCGTCGAAGCGCTTCCGTAGCTCGCCCAGATCCACCTCCGGCACGGTCGCCGTCATGGCCGCCCTCCCCCGGCAGCGCCAGCAGCGGAACCCGCAGCGGCGGCGGAATCCGCACCGCCAGCGGCGGGAGCGGTGCCGGCGAGGCGGAGCAGCAGGCTCTTGACCTCGGTGGCCTGGTAGCGGTCCCGGGCCGCCGACCGGTCCGAGCAGATCAGCACCGGGGCGTCCGCCGGATCGGCGGGCAGCCGGCCGTGCGAGCCGCGTACCGCCCGCGCGCCCGCGTCCAGCCCCACCACGCTCATCAGGTAGCGCATCCCGAGCTTCTTCCGGGCCAGCGCCACCGCCGCCCGGCGCTTCGCCGCACCCGGCGCGGCCGGGTCGAAGAAGAGCTCCGCCGGGTCGTACCCGGGTTTGCGGTGGATCTCCACCAGCCGGGCGAAGTCCGGGGCCCGGGCGTCGTCGCGCCAGTAGTAGTAGGTGAACCAGGCGTCCGGCTCGGCGACCAGCACCAACTCGCCGGCCCGCTCGTGGTCCAGCCCGTGCGCGGCCTTGCCGGCGGCGTCCAGCACCTCGGCGACCCCGGGCAGCCCGGCGCAGAGCAACGCCGCCGCCGGCACGTCGGCCGGGTCCTTGACGTAGACGTGCGCGACCTGGTGGTCGGCGACCGCGAACGCCCGGGACGTCCACGGGTCGAGATATTCCATCCCGTCCTGGGTGTAGACCCGGAGCAGCCCCTCGGCCCGGAGCAGCCGGTTCACGTCCACCGGCCGGCTCGCCTCGGTGATGCCGTACTCCGAGAGCACCACCACGGTGGCGTTCCGGGCGGCGGCCGCGTCCAGCAGCGGGCCGAGCACCTCGTCGAGTTCGGCCGCGGCGGCCGCCGCCTTCGGGGACGACGGGCCGAAGCGTTGCAGGTCGTAGTCGAGGTGCGGGACGTACACCAGGGTCAGGTCCGGGTTCTTCTCGGCCATGATCTGCTCGGCGGCCCGGCAGATCCACCGCGACGACGGCAGCCCCGCCCCCGGCCCCCAGTAGGTGAAGAGCGGAAACCCGCCCAGTTTTCCGGTCAGCTCGTCGTGCAGCTCCGGCGGGTCGGTGTAGCAGTCCGGCTCCTTGCGCCCGTCGGCGTAGTAGATCGGCCGGGGCGTCACCGTCCAGTTCACGTCGGCACCCATCGCGTACCACCAGCAAACGTTGGCCACGGTGAAGTCCGGGCGCTCCCGGCGGGCCGCCTGCCAGACCTTCTCCCCGCCCATCAGCGCGTGGTGCTGGCGCCACAGGAAGACCTCGCCCAGGTCGCGGAAATACCAGCCGTTGCCCACGATGCCGTGCTCGGCCGGCAGCGCCCCGGTGAGCAGGGTCGCCTGCGCCGAGCAGGTCACCGCCGGCAGCACGGTGCCGAGTTCGGCCTGGCAGCCGGCGTCGGCCAGGGCGCGCAGCCGGGGCATGTGGGCGAGCAGCCGGGGCGTCAGCCCGACCACGTCGACAACCACCAGTGGACTAGCCATCGTGCCTCCTCGGCGCGGGTGCGGGGGCGGCCGGGGCGCCGGAGATCCCGGTCACCTCACCGGAGACCTCGGTCAGCCCGAGCGCGACCAGTTCGTCGCGGGCGAAGGCCAGCTCGGCGGCGATCCCGCCGGCCAGCTCCGCGTCCGATCCCGGGCGCTGCGCGGCCGGCAGCACCCCCCAGGTGTACGTCTCGACGTCCAGGTGGTCGCAGCCGGCGACCGGCCCGGCGAACAACTCCCGCAGCGCGTCCCGGAGCACCGGAACGGTGGAGTCCAGCGGCGCGGCGGGTACGGCGTGCAGCGGTACGTGGTAGTGCACCCGCCAGGCGCCCGGCAGGTCGGCGTCCAGCGCCGCGTCCAGGTCGTCGGCGGCATGCGCCGGGTCGGCCGGGTCGGCGGCCCGCCCGCAGGGTTCCGCCCGGGTCTGGTGCAGGAAGCGCGGTTCGACGTACCCGCGCAGGGTCTCGGCGGCCGCGACCGGGTCGGCGGCGGCCAGCGCGGCCGAGACCTGCACCTTCACCACCGGCAGCCCGGCGGCGCGCAGCCGGCCCAGCGCCTGCGCCGGGTCCTCCCAGGCGCAGGCGAGATGGGCCAGGTCGAGGCAGATGCCGAGCCGGTCGGTGTCCACCCGGGACAGTGCGGCGACCGCCTGGCTCGTCGACTCGACCACGCAGCCCGGCTCCGGCTCGAAGCCGACCCGCACCGCCCGGCCGGTACGCCAGGCGATCTGGGTCAGCCCGGCGGCCAGCTCGTCCAGCACCCGGGCCGCCCGGTCGGCCTGCCGCTGCTCCCAGGGCTCCCGCCAGGCCAGCGGCAGGGTGGAGACCGAGCCCCGGACGGCGTCGTCGGGGAGCAGGTCGACCAGTACGGTGGCCAGGTTCAGGGTGTAGACCAGCCGCTCCCGGGTGGTCCAGTCCGGGTGGTAGACGGCCTGCTTCACCACCGGCGCGTGGAAGGACTGGTAGGGGAACCCGTTCAGGGTGACCACCTCCAGCCCGCGCGCGGTCAGCTCGGCGCGCAGCTTCCGCCGGGTCTGCGGGTCGGCGGCCAGCCCGGCCGCCACCGGCGCGGCCAGCCACAACCCCAACCCGAGTACGTCGGCACCCAGCCGTTCCCGGATCGGCACCGCGTACGTGTCGAGCTGCCCCAGCACCCCCGCCAGGTCCTCGGCCGGATGCACGTTGGTGCAGTAGCTCAGGTGCACCAGTTGCCCGTCGGCGTGCCGCAGCCGCATCAGCTACCGCCCCGCAGGATCGAGTTCCCCTCGAAGGTGCCGGGTGGCCCGTCGGCCGGCCCGCCGGCCTCGGCCGGCGCGTCCGCGTCGAGTTCCAGCCGGCCGGACTGGCCGTAGAACTCCACCGGGTTGCGCCAGAGCACCCGGTCGACGTCGTCGGTGTCGAATCCGGCCGCCAGCATCGCCTCGCCGGTGGCCCGGGTCAGCAGCGGATCCGACCGGCCCCAGTCGGCGGCCGAGTTGACCAGCATCCGCTCGGTGCCGTACTTGCGGAGCAGCTCGACCATCCGCGGCGGCGACATCTTGGTCTCCGGATAAATGGAGAAGCCGAGCCAGCAGCCGGTGTCCCGGACCAGCGGCACGGTCACCTCGTTGAGGTGGTCGATCACCACCCGGCCGGGGTCGAGGCCGGACTCGGCGACCACCGCCAGGCTGCGTTCGGTGCCCCGGGCCTTGTCCCGGTGCGGGGTGTGCACCAGCGCCGGCAGTTCGTGCTCGACCGCCAGGGCGAGCTGGGCGGCGAAGACCTCGTCCTCCTCCGGCGTCATCGAGTCGTAGCCGACCTCGCCGACCGCCACCACGCCGTCCTTGTCCAGATAGCGGGGCAGCAGGTCGAGCACCTCCCGGCAGCGCGGGTCGTTGGCCTCCTTCGGGTTCAGCGCGATGGTGGCGTGGTGCCGGATGCCGAACTGGCTGGCCCGGAACGGCTCCCAGCCGACCAGCGCGTCGAAGTAGTCGACGAAGGAGGCGGCGCTGGTCCGGGGCTGGCCGAGCCAGAACGCCGGCTCCACCAGGGCGCGTACCCCGGCGGCGGCCATCCGTTCGTAGTCGTCGGTGGTCCGCGAGGTCATGTGGATGTGCGGGTCGAAGATCCTCATCAAGAGCCGCCCGCCAAACCCCTGGCATCAGCCAGGGGGAGGAAAGGGCGGTCAGGCGTGGTGGTGGTTTTCGCCATGGCGTCGACTCCTCTGTACGGGCGGAACTGTCGGATGCGGCTGGGATGCTTGCGGGTGTGGACGAGACGGTGCGGTACACCTTCCGGTTGCGTCCCGGCGCGGCCGCGCGGGCCGTGCTGTTGGCCGAGTGGGGGCGGTGTCGCTGGCTGTGGAACGAGGCCGTCCATCAACAGCGGTCCGGGCGTAAGCCGACCTTCGGCAAGTTGTCGAAGCTGCTGACTGAGGTACGGGCGGGCTCGTCGTGGTTGCGGGACGGGTCTCAGGTAGCCCAGCAACAGACGCTGCGTACCTACGCCCTGGCCCTTCAGCACTCTTTCAAGGTGAAGGGACGGGGCCGGCCGAGGGTCAAACGACTGAAGGACACGCTGCCAAGCCTGGAATACACCACGCGTGGTTTCTCGATCCGCGACCAGCGGCTGCGGCTGCCCGGCGGCGTCAGCATCCCGATCGTCTGGTCCCGCGAGCTGCCGACCGATCCCAGCAGTGTCCGGGTTTTTCAGGACTCGCTCGGCTACTGGTACGCCTCCTTCGTCGTCCGCCGCGAAGCTTTCACCGCTCCCGGGGCCGAGGGAGCGATCGGTGTCGACTGGGGTGTCACGACGACCGCGACGACCACCAACCCCGCCTACGACCTGCCACACCACGGCCACCGCAGACGGTGCGCCGCCGAACTCGCCAAGGCCCAGCGCAGAATGAGCCGCCGTCGACGCCCCAAGGGTGTCAAACCGTCGAACGGCTACCTGCGCGCCAAACGCCAGGCGGCGAAGATCGCGAAGAAGGCGGCCCGGCAGAACACTCACGACGCCCGCATCTGGGCGAAGAAGATCGTCGACAACCACGCCACGATCGCCGTCGAGGACCTCAAGCCGACATTCCTGGCCAGGTCCCGGATGGCGCGCAAGGCCGCCGATGCGGCGATCGGTGCGGCGAAACGGGAACTGATCGACCGTGGCATGCGGGCGGGCCGGAAGGTGGTGCTGGTGCCGCCCGCCTACACCACGATGACCTGCTCGCAGTGCGGTACGAGAGCCAAGCACCGCCTCGGGCTGGGTGTCAGAGTCTTCCGGTGCGACACCTGCGGACACACCGCCTGCCGCGACCGGAACGCCGCGAGGACCATCCTCGCCACGGCAGAACGTGACCGTGCTGGCGCCGACGACGTGAGACACGCGGTCAACTCCTTCCCGGGAGGTCGGTCGGGTGCGGTCTGAGCCAGAAATCCCCCGGCTTACGGCCGTGGGGAAGCGCTAACACGCCTCCTCCGCGCCCGGCCGGGTCGGGGTCCCCGACCGGCCGAGCGCGCTCAGTCGATCCAGCAGCGCGGTAGCGTCCGCCGGCATGTCCCGGCCGGCCGCCCGGCGCTCGTCGGCGAAGCCGGCCAGCATGGCGGCCAGCTCGGCGTCGGCCCGCTCATCGAGCCCGTACACGGCGGCCAGCGGGATCCCGGTGAAGACGCACTTGAGCACCGCCTGCCGCCAGGCGGCCTGGTCGAGCCGGTCCGCGTACCGGCCGAGGGCGGCGGCGACCAGCCGGGTGTCGTTGGTGCGGATCGCGTCGTGCAGCAGCGGGACCCCGGCGTCGCCGACCGGCAGCAGCGGCAGCGCCCGGAGCACCGCCCGCTTCTCGGCCGCGTCGCCGTACCGGTAGCGGGTCTCGACCTGACCGGGCAGCTCGGTCGGGGGCAGCGCGGCCAGCAGCAGCACCCGGGCCGCGTCGTCGGCGGTCCACTCCGGCAGGTCGGGCAGGGGTGCCCGGCCACACCTGCGGCCGGCCGCCGCGAAGAGCCGGCCGATCGCGGCCGGTTCGGCCCCGACCCGGCGTAACGCCTCGGCCAGCCAGTCCCGGTCGGGCGGCCGCCCATCGGGTACGGCCAGCAGCGCCGCCCGCAGTCGTTCCAGTTCCGGTTCCGGTTCCATCCGGTCCTCCCCAGTCTTTCCGGTGTGGATGGTGGTCGCGGTCCCCCCGGTGGTGGTACGTCGTCAATCCGGTGTGCCGGTCACCGCCCCCGCTCCGGCACGGCGCCGGTCCGCGCCTCGGTGAGCCCGGCCTCGGCGGCGGCGGTGCGGAGGAAGTCGATCGAGTGCGCCGCCACCGAGGGGGCCGCGTGCGAGTGCCGGGGCAGCTCGACGGCGACCAGCCCGGCGTAACCGGCCTCGGCCAGGGCCCGCAGTACGGGCGGAAAGTCGATCTCGCCGGTGCCGAACTCCAGGTGCTCGTGCACGCCCCGGCGCATGTCGTCGATCTGCACGTTGACCAGGTGCGGAGCCACCTGCGCGACGCAGTCGGGCACCGGCTGCGGCTCCAGGCACCGGCAGTGCCCGATGTCGAGGGTGATGCCGAAGCCCGGCGGGGCGCCCAGGGCGTCCCGCAGCCGCCACCAGTCGGCGATCCCGGCCACCAGCATGCCCGGCTCCGGCTCGAAGCCGAGCGGCGTCCTGGCGGCGTCGGCGACCTCGACCAGTTCGGCACAGCCGGCGACCAGCCGGTCCCAGGCGGTCGCCGGGTCGACGTTGGCCGGGCGTACCCCGGACCAGAAGGAGACCGCCTCGGCGCCCAGGTCGGCCCCGATCGCGACGGCCCGGCGGAGGAACTCCACCCGCAGCGCGTTGTCGTCGTGCAGCAGCGTCGGCGCGTGCTTGTGCCAGGGGTCCAGCAGGTAGCGTGCCCCGGTCTCGATCACCACCCCGAGGCCGTGCGCGGCGAGGCTCCGGCCGACCGCCGCCACCCGGGTCGCGAGGTCCGGGCCGAACGGATCGAGGTGGTCGTGGTCGAGGGTCAGCGCCACGCCCCGGTAGCCGAGGTCGGCGATCACCCGCAGCGCGTCGTCCAGCCGGTGGTTGGCGAAGCCGTTGGTCCCGTACCCGAACCGCAGCCCGGGCAGGGCGGAGCCCGCAGCGGTCACCTCGACGACACCGTTCGGGCGAGCCCGCGACCGCTGGCCCGGTGCAGCGGCGCTCATGTCGGGGACACCAGTCGGGCGAGGCGGCGACCGGTGCCCCGGTGCGGCGGCGGCCCCGGCGGCGCTCATGTCGGGGACACCAGTCGGGCGAGGCGGCGACCGGTGCCCCGGTGCGGCGGCGGCCCCGGCGGCGCTCATGTCGGGGACACCAGTCGGGCGAGGCGGCGACCGATCGGGGCGGCGGCGGCCACCGCGACGCCGAGCAGCGCCGCGCCGGCCCGGGCGACCAGCGCGCCCTGTAGGGCGGGCAGGCCGGTGATGCCGGCGCCGACCGCGGCCCGGACCCGGGACGCCTGCGGGTCGGCCGCCACCCGGGCCTGCGCGGTGCCGTACTGGAGGCCGTACCAGCCGGCGAGGGCGGCCGGGACCAGGGTCTGCCAGCCGGGGCGGCGGGCCGGCTCGGCGGTGTCGGCGGGCCGGTGCCGGGCGACCGCAGCGGCGGCAACCGCGGCGGTACCGGCCAGGGTCGCCGCCGGCAGCGCCCGGGTCGCCCCGGAGACCTCCCGCCGGGAGAGTTCGGTGACCGTGTACGTGTGCGCGGCCACCGTCAGCGCCGCCGGCACCGCCCGGACCACCCGGCCCCCGCTGGCGCCGAGCAGCACGTCCAGCCCCCGGCAGGCGGCCATCACCGCCGGCCCGGCCGGAGTGCTCTTGGCCCGCAGGTCGTACGCCCAGACCACGCCGGCCAGCGGCACCGCCACGGCCAGTGCCCGGCGGCCGCCGGCCAGCCCGGCGAGCCCGATCCCGGCGGCGGTGAGCCCGGCCGAGACGCCGAGGGCGAGTCCCGGCGACACCCGTCCGCTCGGGATCGGCCGCTCCGGCCGCTCCCGCGCGTCGAGTTCGCGGTCCGCCCAGTCGTTGGCGGCCATCCCGGCCCAGTAGAGCAGCACCGACGCCCCGGCCAGCCCCGGTACCCGGCGGTCCAGCGCCTCGGCGGCGGCCGCCCCGGCCACCACGTCCCCGGGTACGGAGAGCGCGGCCGGCGCCCGGACCAGCTCGGCCAGGTCACGCAGTGACGGCATCCGCGCCTCCCGAGGTCGGCTCGGCGTCCAGCTCGCGGACGAAGGCGCGCAGCGTGGCCCACTGTTCGGCGAGGGCGTGCGGCACCTCGCCGAGCGGATCCTTGAAGAAGAACGCCAGCTCGGTCAGTGGGCCGGTCCGGCCGGCCCGGTGCGCGGCGGCGGTCAGCCGGGCCAGGTCGAGCACCAGCGGTGCGGCGAGCGACGAGTCGCAGCCGTGCCAGGTGAACTCCATCCGCATCGGGGTGCCGAGGAAGCCGGAGAAGGTGATCAGGTCCCAGGCGGTCTTGAAGTCGCCGATGTCGTCGACGTACTCGATCCGGGTGTTGCCCTGCGGGACGTAGCCCAGGGTCTCACCGAGTACCCGCTGCTTGCTGGCGGACTTGGCCGCGTTCGCCGCCGGCTCGGCCAGGTTGGCGCCGTCGCCGCCACCGAGCAGGTTGGTGCCGGACCAGCTCCGTACCCGCAGGTGCCGCATGGCGAACATCGGCGCGAGCACCGACTTCACCAGCGTCTCACCGGTCTTGCCGTCGTGCCCGGCGTACGGCAGGCCGGCCCGCTGCGCGAGTTCGGCCAGCGCGGGCAGCCGGGCCCCGGTGGACGGCGTGAAGTCCACATAGGAGCACCCGGCGGTGAAGGCGGCGTAGGCGTACGCGGAGCTGGCCGGTAGCGGGCTGCCCTCGGCGAGCGCGGCGTCCAGTTCGGCGAGCCCGGCGTACGCCGGGTGCGGGTCGGGGGCCGGCTCGGTCGAGGAGACGTTGACCACCACCACCCGGTCCAGCCGGTGCCGTTCGCGGAATCCGGTCAGGTCGGCGGCGATCGCCTCGACCACGGCCGCCTGCGGGCCGCCGGTCGGCGCCGGGCGCAGTTCGGCCTCGACCGTGCCGAGTTCCTCGGCCAGCGCCGCCACCAGCCGGGCCGGCAGCACGCCCGCCTCGGCCAGCGCCTCGGCCTTCTTCACCAGCGGGGTGGTGGCGGTGTCGTGCCCACCGAAGACCAGGTCGGCCAGGGCCGGCAGGGCGGGGGTACGCAGGGCCGGCAACTCGGTCACGCAGCCCGTCGGCTCGGCGAGCCCGGCCCGCAGGGCCAACGCCCCGACCGTGCTGGTCACCGCGACCGAACCACGGCCGCCAACCAGCCAGACACCCGTACGCATCAGTGCTCCTCCCTCCGGTGCCGGCACGGCCGTGGGCCGACCGGGGGTGTACGACGAAACCGGGCCATATGCCGGATCGACTCGCCGAGTCCGCCTATCGGGACATCTTGCCTCTTAGCTGAGAAAAGCGCCCCGCCCGCCCGACCGTCGCGGTGGAACATCCCGTGCGGCAGCGCCGGAGTCGGCGGCAACGACACTGCTCGGGTCCGTGACCGTGCGGGCGGACGGGGCTTGGTAGGCAGGGCCGGTCGGCGTCGCGGTCCTGCCTCCCCCGATCCAGGGCGACCGGGCGGCGGGGGTTGCCGGCTCCGGTCGCGGTTCCCTGTGGAGTTGTGCACCGCCGGCCACCGAACTTTTCCACCTGAACCCCGCGGCGCTCACGCACCGCGTTCGACCTTGCGGTCCGCCGGACCGCTAACGGAGGTTGGCGAAGGTTCACTGTGGAGGGCCGGGGTGAAGTCGTCGGGCGATCCGGTCGGGCCGGGTGGCCCGGACCTGGTCGCGGTTTCGGGTCCGGTCCGGGACGTCGGACCGGGGTGGTACCACCGGCCGGGGGTCGGCCGGTGCGGTTCCGGCGCCCGGTGCGGCCGGGGAATCCCGGTCCGGCCGCACCGGACGGCCGTGTCACCTGTCGCACGACCCGGCCGGAGCGGGCTCCGCCGTGCGCGTGCGCACTCCTTCCGGATCGACCTCCATCCGGTCGCGGGGCGCAACCGCGACCGGACCCTCGCCGGCCGTTCCGGAAAGCTTCTCGGGTCGGGTCAGCCGGCCCGAGCCCGGGCCGGGCCACCCGACGGGTGGACAACTACCTCCGGCGGTGCCGGCTGCGCGCCGTGGCGGCGGGCAGCCGGGGTACGCCGGTGTGCACGGTTACGCGGTGACCGGGGCGGGTACCGGCTCCACCTCGGTCCAGGACGAGCCCAGCCCCGCCGAGCGCGCCACCGCGTCCAGCACGAGCTGGACCTGGAGCGCGTCGGTGAACGACGGGACCGGGTCCGATCCGGTGGCGATCGCCGCGAGGAAGTCCCGCAGCTCGTGCGTGAACGAGTGCTCGTACCCGATGATGTGCCCCGGCGGCCACCAGGCCGCCATGTACGGGTGGTCGCCCTCGGTCACCAGGATCCGCCGGAAGCCCTGCTCGGCCCCGGGCTCGGAGGCGTCGTAGAACTCCAGCTCGTTGAGGCGTTCGAGGTCGAACGCCACCGAGCCGAGCGAGCCGTTGATCTCGACCCGCAGCGCGTTGCGCCGGCCGGTGGCGAACCGCGTCGCCTCGTAGGTGGCGAGCCCGCCGCCGTCGAGCCGGGCCACGAAGACCGCCGCGTCGTCGACGGTGACCTGGCCCATCGCGGCCCCGGCACCGTCGGCCGAGGCGGCCAGCCCGCTCGACTCAGCGGGCAACGGACGCTCCTTGACGAAGGTCTCGGTGATCGCGCTGACCCCGGTGATCCGCTGACCGGTGACGAACTGGGTCAGGTCGATGATGTGCGCCCCGATGTCGCCGAGCGCACCGGACCCGGCCTTGTCCTTCTGCAGCCGCCAGACCAGCGGGAACTGCGGGTCGGTGATCCAGTCCTGCAGGTAGACCGCGCGGACGTGCCGGATCACGCCGAGCCGGCCGGAGGCGACCAGCTCCCGCATCAGGCTGACCGCGGGAACCCGGCGGTAGTTGAACCCGCACATGGCCCGTACGCCCACCGTCTGGGCCTTGGCCGCCGCGGCGACCATGGCCCGAGCCTCCTCGACCGTGTTGGCCAGCGGCTTCTCGCACAGTACGTGCTTGCCCGCCTCCAGGGCCGCGATGGTGATCTCGGCGTGGCTGTCGCCGGGCGTACAGACGTCGACGATGTCGATGTCGTCCCGGGCGATCAGCTCGCGCCAGTCGGTGGTGTGGCCCTCCCAGCCGAGCCGGCCGGCCGCGTCGGCGACCTTGGACTCGTCCCGGCCGCAGATCAGGGCCATCCGGGCTCGTACCGGCAGGTCGAAGACGCGGTTCACGGTGCGCCACGCCTGCGAGTGCGCGGCGCCCATGAACGCGTAGCCGACCATGCCGACCCGCAGTTCTTTCTCATTCGTGGACAAGGTGGGTCTCCCCCCGGTGTGTCAGAACCCGAGCTTGCCGTACTGGCTCGCGTTCTCTTTCGTGATCGTCTCGGAGGCCAAGGTGATCTCCTTCGGCACCTGCAGCTCGACCAGGTCGGACATGCCCTTGCCCTGGCCGATGAGCCGGGCCAGCGAGATCGCCGACGAGGCCATCGACGGGCTGTAGGTGACGGTTGCCTTCAGGACGCTGTTGTCGGCCGCGATCGCGTCGATGGCGGCCTTGGAGCCGGCGCCGCCGACCATGATGAACTCGGAGCGGTTGGCCTGCTTGATCGCGGCCAGTACCCCGATGCCCTGGTCGTCGTCGTGGTTCCACAGCGCGTCCATCTTGGGCAACGCCTGGAGCAGCTGCGAGGCTTCGCTCTGGCCGGTGTCGGCGGTGAACCGGGCGGCGCGCCGGTTGGCCACCTTGAAGCCGTAGACGGCCAGTTCGGCGGCGAAGCCGGCGGACCGCTCCTTGGTCAGCTCCAGCTCGTCCATGCCGGCGATCTCGCCGATGATCGGGTTGGCGATCCCCTTGGCCTTCATCTGCTCGCCGATGTAGCGGCCCGCCGCCACGCCCATGCCGTAGTTGTCGCCCTTGATCTGGAGCCGGTACGCCAGCGCGTCCGGGAACGCCCGGTCCAGGTTGACCACCGGGATGCCGGCCTTCATCGCCTCCAGCCCGGACGCGTTCAGCTCCTTGCCGTCGTGCGGCAGCATGACGATCACGTTCGGCTTCTGCGAAATCAGCGTGGAGAGGGCGGCCCGCTGGGCGGCGGCGTCCGCACCGGCGGCCACCGTCTTGAACTCCACGTCCGAGTAGACCTTCGCCTGCGCCTCGGCGTTCTTGGTGATGGCGGCGAGCCAGCCGTGGTCGGCGGCCGGGGCGGAGAAGCCGATGACGACCCGCTGGCCCGGCGCGCTGTTCGGGTTGGCCGCGTTGTCCGCCTCCTTGACCTGCTCGTTCCCGCCGGAACCGGAGCCGGTGTCATTGCTGGTGCAGGCGGTGAGCAGGGCGCCGGCGCCCACCGCCGCCCCGCCGAGCAGCAGCCGGCGGCGGGACAGGTCGCGCACCGGCCGGAGCGGATCGTGCTGGGTCATGACGACCTCCTGGTTATTTCGACTTCGGGTGGGGTGAGGTGGGTGGAGTCCACCGGCCGGTGGCCGGGGTCGGCCATCGGCGGGCGGGCACCACCGGATTGCTGCGGTGCGTCAATTCGTCGAGCTGAGCTTGTTTCGGGCGAGGAGCTGGGTGACCGACTTGAACCGGAACTGCTGGACCAGCACGGCGGCGACGATGATGCCGCCCTTGACCATGTTCTGCGCCTCGGTGGAGAGGCCGTTGATCGCGAACAGGTTGGTGATGGTGGCGAAGATGATCACGCCGAGCAGGGAGCCGACGATGGTGCCCCGGCCGCCGCTGAGCAGCGTGCCACCGATGATCGCCGCGGCGATCGCGTCGAGTTCGTAGAGGTTCGCCATCGCCGCCTGCGCGGAGTTGGCCTGCGCGGTGAGCATGATCGCGGCGATTCCGCAGCAGAGGCCGGAGAGCGCGTAGAGCAGCATGCTGTGCCGGCGTACGTTGATGCCGGCCAGCCGGGCCGCCTCCGGGTTGCCGCCGACCGCGACCGTACGCCGGCCGAAGGTGGTGCGGTTGAGCAGTACCCAGCCGGCGGCCACCACCGCGGCGAGGATGTAGACCAGCACCGGGATGCCCAGGAAGTCGGTACTCGCGATGCCGTTGATGGTCGCGTTGTTGGAGACCTGGGTCTGCTTGTCGGAGATCTCGGCGGCGAGACCCCGGGCGGCGACCAGCATGGCCAGGGTGGCGATGAACGGCACCAGCCGGCCGTACGAGATCAGCAGTCCGTTGACCAGCCCGACGCAGACCGCCACCACGATCGCGGTGAAGATCATCCCTCCGGCGCCGTAGCTCTGGGTCGCCACCGTGGTGCTCCAGACCCCGGCCAGCGCCACGATCGCGCCGACCGAGAGGTCGATCCCACCGCCGATGATCACGAAGGTCATGCCCACCGTCACCACGCCGACCACCGAGGCCAGGGTGAGGATCGAGAAGATGTTCGCCCGCACCCAGGACGGGTCGCCGTACAGGTCGGGGCGGGTGACGATGCCGATGATGATCAGCACCACCAGTACCCCGACCAGGCCCAGGTTGCGCCGGAACGACTCGCCCGCGTCGCCGCTCCACCGGCCGTTTCCGTTCGCGGGCGCACCGGCACCCTGGTGCGCCGGCGCTCCGGCCGGCGCCGGCGACACCGGCGACGGCCCGTCGGCGGGCGGCGCCGCCCCCGCCGGCGCGGCGGTCTCGGTACGTTCGGTCACGCTGGCGCCCCCTCCATCAGCGACCCCGCCATCACGAGGTCGAGCACGGTGTCTTCGTCGAGTTCTCCGGCCGGGGCCTCGTGCACCACCCGGCCCTCCCGCATCACCAGGACGCGGTCGGCCAGGCCGAGCACCTCCGGCACCTCGCTGGAGACCAGCAGTACGCCCACTCCCCGGGCGGCCAGCGCCCGGATCACCTGGTAGAGCTCGGCTCGGGCGCCGACGTCGACGCCCCGGGTCGGCTCGTCCAGCAGCAGCAGTTTCGTGTCGCCGAGCAGCCAGCGGCCGACCACGACCTTCTGCTGGTTGCCGCCGGAGAGCGTCCGGACCGGCCGCCGGACGTCCCGGGGCCGCAGTTCCAGCCGGTCGGCGACCTCGTTCGCCTCGGCCCGCTCCCGCCGCGCGTCGGTGAAGCCCAGCCGCGCCCAGCGGGTGAAGGTGGCCAGCGTGACGTTGCGGTAGATCGGTTCGCCGAGCAGCAGCGCCTGGCTCTTGCGCTCCTCCGGGGCCATCCCCATCCCAGCCCGGACAGCGGCGCCGACACTGCCCGGCCGGACCGGCCGGCCAGCCATCGAGACCGTGCCGGAGGTGGCCCGGCGGGCACCGAAGATGGTCTCCAGCAGCTCGGAGCGGCCCGAGCCGACCAGACCGGCGATGCCGACGATCTCACCGGCCCGGACGGTCAGCGACACGTCGGCGAACTCCCCCTCCCGGGCGAGCTGCCGCACCTGGAGCAGTTCCTCAGCGGCCGGCGCGGCGGCCGGGCGGTCCGGGAAGACGTACTCGATGGTCCGGCCGGTCATCCGGCTGACCAGGTCGCGGGTCGGGGTGGACCGGGCCGGCAGGTTCGCCGCGGTGGTCCGGCCGTCCTTGAGTACGGTGACCCGGTCGCCGATCTCGCGGATCTCCTCCATCCGGTGCGAGATGTAGATGACCGCGATCCCCTGCGCGGTCAGCTCCCGGATGATCCGGAACAGGTTGCCGACCTCGTCGTGCGCCAGTACCGCGCTCGGCTCGTCCATGATGATCAGTCGCGCCTCGTGCGAGAGTGCCCGGGCCATGCTGACGATCTGCTTGCCGGCGGACGGCAGTGAGCGGACCATCCGGCGGGGCGGGATCTCCGGGTGCCCGAGCCGGGCCAGGATCTCCCGGGTCTGCCGGGCCATGTAGCCGCGCCGGACGAAGCCGAGCTGGCGGGGCTCGTGCCCGAGGAAGGCGTTCTCGGCCACCGACAGGTCCTCGACCAGGTCGAGTTCCTGGTAGATGGTGGCGATGCCGGCCTTCATCGCGGCCTGCGGGTTGCCGAACGAGACCGGCTCGCCGAGCCACTCCACCTGCCCGGAGTCGGGCTGGTGCGCGCCGGAGAGCACCTTGATCAGCGTCGACTTTCCGGCGCCGTTCTGGCCGAGCAGGCAGTGCACCTCGCCGGCCCGTACCTCCAACTGCACCCCGTCCAGGGCGCGTACCCCGGGGAAGGTCTTCACCACGTCGGTGAGCCGGAGCACGACCTCACCGGGCACCGTGTCGGCGGGCGGGGTCACCAGCGGCGGCGGGTCGCCGACCGGGCCGGTCCCGTTCGGGCTCTCCACGCTGGTCGGGGCGCTCTCGTCGGCGCCGGTCCGCTCGTCACGGCCGGGCCGCTCGTCGTGTTCGGTCATGCCGCCTCCTCGCTGCGCTCGTCAACGTCATGACCTGGTCGACTGAGCTGGCTGATGCCCTCGCTCCGCTCGGTCATGACGCCTCCACGCTGCGCTCGTCAACGTCACGACCCGGCCGACCGGGCCGGCCGAGGCTCTCGCTCCGCTCGGTCATGACGCCTCCGCGAACGCGACGTCGGTGGCGAGCACGGCGGCGCCGGTGACGCCGGCCCGGGGACCGAGTTCGGAGAGCACCACCGGCAGGTTGCCGGTGGCCAGCGGCAGCGAGCGCCGGTAGACCACGCTGCGGATCTCCGCCAGCAGGATGTGGCCGAGCTGGGCCAGCCCGCCGCCGATGACGATCATCGACGGGTTGGCGAAGCTGACCAGGCCGGCCAGTACGCCACCGACCCGCCGTCCGCCGTCGCGGATCAGCCGGATGCAGGTCACGTCCCCCTCGATGGCGCCCTCGGCGACGTCGAGCGCGGTGACCGTACCGGTGGCGGCGAGCCGCTCGGCCAGCGCCGGTGACGCGCCGCTGCGGGCCGCCACGGTGGCCTCCTTGGCCAGCGCGGCGCCGCTGAACAGCGCCTCCAGGCAGCCGATGTTGCCACACGAGCACATCGGGCCGTGCGAGTCGACCTGGATGTGCCCGATGTCGCCGGCACAGCCGTCGGTGCCCCGGTAGACCTCGCCGGAGAGGTAGATGCCGCAGCCGATGCCGGTGCCGATCTTGACGAACAGGAAGTCGTCGACCGAGTGCGCCACCCCGCCGTGCCGCTCGCCGATCGCCATGATGTTGACGTCGTTGTCCACCACCGCCGGGCAGCCGTGCTCGCGGGTCAGCAGCTCACGGACGGGGAAGCGGTCCCAGCCGGGCATGATCGGCGGCGAGACCGGTACGCCGTCCCGGAAGCTCACCGGCCCCGGTACGCCGATGCCGACGGCGTGCAGCCGCTCGTACGCCCCGTCGACCTTCGCCTTGTGTAGCAGTTCGTGCACCCGTTGCAGTATCACCTTGGGGCCGGAGCGGATGTCCGTCGTCTCGGCGTACGCGGCGACGGGTTCGAGCCGGCCGTTGACCACCTCGACGTCGATCGAGCTGGCGCCCAGGTCGACGGCGGCGAACCGCAGGTCGGGGCTGAGTTCGACCAGCGTGGAGCGGCGCCCGCCCCGGGAGGCGGCGAGTCCGGCCTCTGCCACGTAACCGAGGCCGACCAGCCGCTCCAGCTCGGCGAGCAGGCGCGGCCGAGGAATCTGCAACCGGTCCGCCAGTTCGGCCCGAGACACCGCACCCTCGTCGCGCAACAGCCTCAGCAGCCGCAGATGCAGCGCTTCCGGGGTGCGCACAGGGACTCACCTCCGTCAGGCATCGGTTCACGTCGACGCAACGCCAGCGCGTCGTGCTCGACACAGTAAGAGCCTTCCGGAGGGGATGTCTAGAGCTTCATCCGAGATAACACTAACTTTTGTCCTAACGGACGAAAGTTAGTTGTTGATCTAGGAAAGGGTGTGGCTCGCTCGGAGCGGTCCCGGGCTGCTCAGTCGCGATCCCGTTTCCTGAGCTTGCGGTCGTCGCGGAGCGAGACGTACGGCTCCCGGTCCGCCGGCCCACCCATCCGGATCGTCCGCTCTCGCTCCAGTTCCGCGCTCAACTCGGCGCCGAGCAGGACGGCGACGTTGGAAAGCCAGAGCCAGACGAGGAAGACGATCACCCCGGCCAGCGAGCCGTACGTCCGGTTGTACGAGGCGAAGTAGCTGACGTAGAGCGCGAACCCGGCGGAGACGACGGCCCAGACCAGCACGGCGAAGATGCCACCGGGGCTGATCCACCGGAACCGCTGGCGCGCGTTGGGCGCCGCCCAGTAGAGCACCGCGAAGATCAGGCTGACCAGCACTACCAGTACCGGCCACTTGCCGATGTCCCACGCCGTCACTCCGGCCTCGCCGACCCCCAGCCGCCGACCCACCTGGGCGGAGAGCCGCCCACTGAACACCAGGAGCACCAGGCTGATCAACACCAGCAACCCGATCAGGGCGGTCAGGCCGATCCGGAGCAGCAGAGTCCGGGTGAGCGGCCGCCCCTCCGGCACGTCGTAGATCGCGTTGGCGGCCCGGCTGAAGGCGCCGATGTAGCCGGAGGCCGTCCAGAATGCGCCGAGGATGCCGAGCACCGCGACCAGGCTCGCCGTTCCGGTGCTTCCCTGCACCTGGGTGATCCCGGTGAGCAGGATGTCCCGCGCGGACGGTGCGGGCACGACGTCCCGGATCACGTTCTGCACCCCGCGCACCGCCGCGTCGCCGAGCAGCCCCAGCACCGCCACCAGCACCAGCAGGGCCGGGAAGAGCGACAGCACACCGTAGTAGGTCAGCGCCGCCGCCCAGTCCGTGACGTTGTCCGCCTGCGCCTCCCGCAGGGTCCGGCGCAGCACTCCGACCCAGGCGCCGCGGGGCAGTCGCCTCGGCGACGTGGACGTCTGTTTGCCAGTCATGCCGCCCTCCTCGCCACGGCGCCGCCGGGCGACGCGCTCCAACCGGCGCTACCGGCTAACTACTTAAAGTAGTCATCCGAGGCGGTCGCGTCGGTCCAACGGCCAGGGCCGGGCCGGCGAACCTGTCCGGGCACGTCCGGCCTCACTTGCAGAGCAGTCGGCCCATCCGGCGGCCGGCGACGATCAGGCCGAGCGTGGTCAGCGCGAGCAGGTAGACGACGTCGAGGAGTTCGCCCCAGCCGCCGCCCTCCACGGTGATGCCCCGGACCAGGTGCACCGCCCGATAGAGCGGCGTCACCTCGACCACCCAGCGCAGCACCGACGGGTACGCCTCGGCCGGCACGAACGTCCCGGAGAAGAGGAAGAGGGTGAACTGGGCCGAGCCCATCAGGTCGAAGTCCTGCCAACTGCGCATGAAGGTGGAGAGCGCCATGCCCAGCGCGCCGAACGCGAATCCGACCAGTACGGCGGCCGGAAAGGCGATCAGCGCGCGTATCCCGCTGGTCAGGTCCAGCCCCACCATCACGGCCAGGAACGCCGCCGAGTAGAGACTGCCTCGCAGCATCGCCCAGCCCAACTCGCCGAGGGCGATCTCGAACGGCTGCACCGGGGTGGCGAGGATCCCGTCGTACAGCTTCATGTACTTCATCTTGCCGAAGAAATTGAACGTCGTTTCGGCCAGCGCCCCGCTCATCGCCGAGGCGGCCAGCATCGCCGGTGCCACGAACGCCGCGTACGACACCACGATGCCGGTCGGCAGGGTCAGGTCGCCGACCAGCTCCCCCACCCCGACGCCGATGGAGAGCAGATAGAGCAACGGCTCGAAGAAGCCCGAGATCAGCACCACCCAGTACGCGGACTTCAACGCCGCGACGTTGCGCTCGGCCACCGAGGCCGCGCGGCGGGGTGCGCCCTCGAAACTGATCAGCCGAGGCAGGACGATGCTGACCACGGAAGCCTCTCTCTTCTGGTCGGATCGGGCGGGAACGCGGGGCCGGCCGCCAGCGCGGCTCAGACCACCAGCCGGCGGCGGAACGCCGAGTGCGCCAGCCACCAGCCGACGGCGGCCCAGGCGGCGAGGTAGAGCAGGTGCCCCGGGACCGACCAGGCCGGCGCGACACCGAGGGTGGCGGCCCGGCACAGGTCCACGCCGTGCCAGAGCGGCGACGCGTACGCCAGCCAGCGCAGCACCACCGGCAGCGACTCGACCGGGAAGAACACTCCGGCGAAGAGGGTCATCGGGATCACCGCGAACCGGAACAGCAGCGCCAGATAGCTGTCGCTGCGCACCGAGGAACTGTAGGCGAAGACCGGCGCGGCCACCGCCGCCCCGATCAGCGCCACCAGCGGCAACGTGGCCAGCGCCCACGGCGAGTGCAGCGCGCCGAACGCCGCCGCCACGAGCAGGAAGGCGAGGCTGCTGGTCAGCACCCGGAACAGTACGAAGCCGAGCTGCCCGCCGAGGATGTCGGCGACCCGCAGCGGCGTCGCCGCCTGCGCGAAGTAGATCTTGATCCACTCGAAGTTGCCGAGCACCGGCCAGGTCGACTCGCCGATCGCGACCTGGAGCGCCGTCGAGGCGATCAACCCCGGCACGAGGAAGTCCAGGTATGGCACCCCGGCCACCGGGGCGTCGACGTACGCCCCGACGCCCACCCCGAAGCCGACCATGGTGAGCAGCGGCAGCAGGAACGACGAGAAGACGCCGGCCCGCCAGGTGCGGCGGTAGGCGACGAGGTGGTATTCGAGCACGGCCAGCGCGGGGAACCGCCCGACCAGCCCGGCCCGGGGGTGGGTGGCCGCCGTGGACTCCAGAAGCGCCATCTCAGTCCACCAGCGTCCGGCCGGTGAGATGCAGGAAGACGTCCTCCAGGCTGCTGCGCCGGACCAGCACGCTGGCCGGGGTCAGCGCCCGGGCGTGCACCTCGGCCACCGCACTGTCGCCGTCGGTGACGTAGAGCAGGATCCGGTCCGGCAGCACCTCGATCCGCTCCGCGAGCCCGTCCAGCTTGCCCGCGAAGGCTTCCTGAGTCTCGCCGGCGAAGCGCAGCTCGACCACCTCGCGGGTCGAGTAGCGCTCGATCAGCGCGCGCGGCGAGCCCTCGGCGACGATCCGGCCGCCGTCCATCACCACCAGCCGGTCGCAGAGCTGCTCGGCCTCGTCCATGTAGTGGGTGGTCAGCACCAGCGTGACCCCCTGCTGTTTGAGCCGGAACAGCCGCTCCCAGACCAGGTGCCGGGCCTGCGGGTCCAGCCCGGTGGTCGGCTCGTCGAGCAGCACGATGTCGGGCTCGTTGACCAGCGCGCGGGCGATGGTCAACCGGCGCTTCATGCCGCCGGAGAGCGGCTCCACCTTGCTGCCCGCCCGCTCGGCGAGCTGCACGAAGTCGAGCAGCTCGGCGGCGCGCTCCCGGGCCACCCGGCGCGGGATTCCGAAGTAGCGCGCATAGGTGGTCAGGTTTTCCCGGACGGTCAGCTCGGGGTCGAGGTTGTCCAACTGCGGGCAGACGCCGAGCCGGGCCCGGATCGCCGGCCCGTCCCGCCGGGGATCCATCCCCATGATCTGCAACTCGCCGCCGGTGGGCGGCGAGACACAGCCGACCATGCGCATGGTCGAACTCTTGCCGGCGCCGTTGGGCCCGAGGAAACCGAACGCCTCCCCCGCCCGCACGTCGACGTCGATCCCATCGACGGCGGTGAAATCCCCGAACCGCTTGACCAGCCCTCGCGCCTGGATGAGAACCCCGTCCTTAGCCACGGGCTCGACCATAACCGCCGGGTCCGACGCGTCCCACCGAGTTTCCGCCTCGGCGCCGCCCAGGTCAGCCCATCCGCCAGCCGTCCACCAGCCCGGGCCCGCCCGGACCCGCCCCGGGTCGGATTACCGACGGCGCTCAGCCTGCTCGACAGCCGGCCCGCTCGACAGCCGGCCCGCTCGACGGCCGGTACGGCGATGGCCGGACGGGCGGGCGGCTCAGAGGTCCGGGTCGGTGCCGGACCGGGCCGCCGCCACCAGCCGGTCGGTCTCGGCCAGCACGGCGGGGTCGTCGACCGGCGTACCGGGGTCGTAGCGGACCGTCCAGGTCAGGCCGTCGACGCCGCGTACCTGCCGGGCCGCGATTCGCAGACCTCCGTCGGGCAGCCGGTGGTGTGCCGTGTACGCCACCGACCGGGTCACCCGGGCCCGCACCTGGTGCGGCACGTCACCCGGGTCGAGCAGCAGGTACGTCCGTACCGTCCCGTCCGCCACCACCCGGTAGTCGGCCCGCTCCTCGACCAGTTCGGCCGGGGTGACCGCCAGGTCCCGACCCGACCAGACCGCCTTGTGCACGTCGTGCCAGCCCAGCCGGGCGGCGTCACCCGGCAGCCAGAGCCCACGGTCGGTGACCACCACGATCTCCTCGCCGTCGGCCACCCGGGCCCAGTCCAGCACCCGCTCACCGGACTCCAGCGCGGGCCGCTGGTCGGCGGGCAGCTTCCGGCCTCGACGGAACAGGTTGAACGCCTCCACCGGCTACAGACCCCCCATCGCCTGCTCGCGCAGGGCTCGCGCGTGCTGCTCCAGGGAGAGCAGCTCCCCGAAGAGCGCGAAGTACTCGTCCTTGTTGGCGGTCGGGTTGACCCGCTGCACCTTCGACTTCAGGTCCCGGATCCGGCTGGTCACCGAGCCCCACTCCAGCCGGGCCAGCGTGATGGAGACGTACCGGGGATCGGGCTCGGTGTCGAGCCGCAGGGGCTCCACGGCCAGCTCGCCGACCAGCGCCGCGGCGGCCAGATCGCCGCAGGCGTCCCGGACCCGCTCGATCCAGACCGCGCCGGTGGTCGCCGCCGCCGCGCCGCCGGCCGCCTCGATCGCGGCCCGCACCGCCCGGTGTACGGGATGCAGGTAGACCTCCGCGGCGAGCGCGTCGAACATCGGACCGGCCAGCACCGGCACCTGGAGGGCGAGCTTGAGCGCCTCCCGCTCGACCAGCGACTGCGGGTTGTCCAGCACCGGCTCGATAACCGGTCGCTGCGGCGGGGGCGGCCCGGCGCCGTTGCCCCGGCGCGACTGCCCGGTCCCCTGCTGGGCGGCGGCGTTCAGCACGGCCCGCTGCACCGGCTCGATCTCCATGCCGAGGTCGCCGGCGAGCTTGCGGACGTACTCCGGGCGCTTCTCCCGGTCCTTGAGCTTGGCCACCAGCGGCGCCGCCCGGCGCATCGCCTCCACCCGGCCGTCGACGGTGTCCAGGTCGTACCGGTTGAGCACCTGGCGCAGCGCGAAGTCGACCAGCGGCTCGCGGCGGGCGACCAGGTCCCGCACCGCCAGGTCGCCCTTTGCCAGCCGCAGCTCGCACGGGTCCATGTTGTCCGGGCTGATCGCGATGAAGGTACGCCCGACGAACCGCTGGTCGTCCTCGAAGGCCCGCAGCGCCGCCTTCTGCCCGGCGGCGTCGCCGTCGAAGGTGAAGATGATCTCGCCCGCCACCGCGTCGGTGTCCATCAGCATCCGGCGGAGCACCGAGATGTGGTCCGCGCCGAACGCCGTGCCGCAGGTCGCCACCGCCGTCGGTACGCCGGCCAGGTGGCAGGCCATCACGTCGGTGTAGCCCTCCACGATCACCGCCCGCCCCTGCCGGGCGATCTCCCGTTTTGCCTGGGAGATGCCGTAGAGCACGTGCGACTTCTTGTAGATCGGCGTCTCGGGGGTGTTCAGGTATTTCGGGCCGTCGTCATCGGAGAAGAGCTTGCGGGCACCGAAGCCGATCACGTCGCCGGTCAGGTCCTTGATCGGCCAGAGCAGCCGGCGCCGGAACCGGTCGATCAGCGAGCCGGAGCGCGCCTCCCGGGCCAGCCCTGCGGTAACCAGTTCCTGGCCGGTGAAGCCCTTCTGCCGCAGGTGCTTGGTGAGCAGGTCCCAGGCGTCCGGGGCGAAGCCGCAGCCGTACGTCTGGGCCGCCGTACGGTCGAAGCCGCGCTCGGCCAGGAATTCCCGGGCCGGCCGGGCGCCGGCGGTGCCGAGCTGGCCGGCGTAGAACTCGGCGGCGGCGGCGTGTGCGGCGACCAGGCGCTGCTTCTGCCCCTGCTGCGGCCGGACCGGCGCGGGCCCGGCCTCGATGTAGCGCAGTTGGATGTTGGCCCGGTCGGCGAGGCGTTCGACGGACTCGACGAAGGTCAGGTGTTCGGCGTCCATCAGGAACTTGATGGCGTCGCCGCCGGCCCCGCAGCCGTGGCAGAAGAACACGCCTCTGGCCGGGGCCACGGTGAACGACGGGGTCTTCTCGTCGTGGAACGGGCAGAGTCCCTTGAGGTTGCCGCCGCCGGCCGACCTGAGCGTGACGGTCTCGGAGATGATGTCGGCGATCGAGGTGCGCTCCCGTACCAGCGCGATGTCCTCGTCGCGGATCCGCCCGGCCACCGCCTCACCCCCTCCGGCCTACATCCTGCCCTGCCGGGCCGACCTGACCGGCGAAGGGGGTGGCGGTGCGATGCGCGGTTCAGCCGACCGTCGCCGACTCCTCGGCTTCGACCTGCCGGTTCCAGTCCGGCTTGGCGGAGCGCCAGCTCTCGTCGTCGTCGCCTCGACGCCAGTAGCCGGAGATGGAGAGCCGCTCCTTCGGCACCCGGAGTTCACCGCGGAGCATCCGGCGCAGCTCGCGGACGAAGTACGCCTCGCCGTGCACGAAGGCGTGCACCTCGCCGGGCGGGAAGGTGGCCGCGCGTACCGCCTCGACCAGGGCGTCGCCGACGACCCGGCCGGCACGGTGCACCCAGACGATCTCGGCGGACGCCTTGGTGACCAGGTGCTGCTCCTCGTCCGGCCCGGAGACCTCCACGAAGACCCGGGCCGGGACGCCGTGCGGCAGCCGCTCCAGCGCGGCACCGATCGCCGGCAGGGCGCTCTCGTCGCCGACCAGCAGGTGCCAGTCGGCCGCCGGGTCCGGGGCGTACCCGCCGCCGGGGCCCCGGAACATCACCTGGTCCCCCGGCCGGGCGCCGGCGGCCCACGGGCCGGCCAGCCCCTCGTCGCCGTGGTAGACGAAGTCCAGGGTCAGCTCCCGGGCCACCGCGTCCCAGGCCCGCACGGTGTAGGTGCGCAGCCGGGGCCACTGGTCGCGGGGCAGCTCGCGCTTGACCAGGTCGAGATCGAGCGGCACCGGATAGTCGACGCCGGCCGGCGGGAAGATCAGCTTCACGTAGTGGTCGGTGTAGGTGTCGGCCACGAACCCGGTCAGCCCGTCCCCGCCGAGCACCACACGGATCATGTGCGGCGTGAGCCACGCCGTGCGGAGTACGGTGGCGTACCTGACCCCGGTCCCGTTCGAACTTTCCGCCATTAGTTTAGGCTAGCCTAAGTCACCGAGCTCCGGGTGCCCGGGGCCGCCGATCCGCCGATCGGAGACGTAGGCTGGCGGCACGGACCACCCCCGACCGGCCGGTCGCCGACCATCGGCCCACCTGCGGGGGCGGCCACTCGGCTGGGGAGAGGTCATGGGGCAGGGCGTACACGTGCAGGAGCTGCCGGGCATCGGCAAGCGGTACGACATCGATCTCGGGCACGGCGGCACCCGCGTCTCGATCGTGGTACGCCGGGACGGCACCCGCGACCTCTACGTCTTCACCTCCCGCTCCGACGAGCCCACCGCGGTCGTCGAACTGTCCGAGGAGCAGTCCCGCAAGGTCGGCGCCGTACTCGGCGGGACCTTCTTCGCCTGACGTCCTCCGCCCGCCCGCCGCCCGCCCGTCACCTGACGCCGCCCGGCCGCCCTTCGCCTGACGCCCTTCGCCCGACGTTCGCCCGCCCTTCGCCTGACGTCGTTCGCCTGACGTCACCGGGTTCCCCGCCCGGCGCGACGCCACCCGATTGGAGACCCCATGCACGCCGATCTGATCGGGTTCGGCGCGATCGTGCTGGTCGCCGGCCTGCTGGCCCGGGCGGGCCGCCGGATCGGCCTGCCCAGCGTGCCGTTCTTCATGCTGACCGGGATCCTGCTCGGGCCGGCCACCCCCGGTCCGGTGCTGATCGAGCATCCCGAGGACCTCGCCCTGCTCGCCGCCATCGGCCTGGTGCTGCTGCTGTTCAACCTCGGGGTCGAGTTCCCGGTGCGGCAGGTGTTCGGCAGCGGAAAGCGCCTCTTCATCGCCGCCGGCTGCTCGATCGGGCTGAACGTCGGGGCCGGGCTCGCGCTCGGCTTCACCCTCGGCTGGGGCACCCCCGAGGCCTTCGTGATCGCCGGGGCGCTCGGCATCTCGTCCTCGGCGATCGCCACCAAGCTGCTCATCGAGCTGCGCCGGCTGGCCAACGCCGAGACGCCGATCATCCTCGGCATCATCGTGATCGAGGACCTCTTCCTCGCCTTCTACCTGGCCCTGCTCTCCCCGATCCTGGCCGGCGCCTCCTCCCCGGGCGAGATCGCCCTGCACATCGGGATGAGCTTCGGCTACCTGCTGCTGCTGGTGGCGGTGGCGAGGTGGGGCGCCCGGGCGGTCGGCGCTCTGATCGGCAGCCACGAGGACGAGCTGCTCGCCATCGGGATGGTCGGGCTGGTGGTGCTGGTCGCCGGGCTGTCGGCCGAGGTCGGCGTCTCCGACGCGATCGGCGCGCTCATGATCGGCCTCGTCGTCGCCCGGACCGCGGTACGGGAACGGGTGGAGCGGCTGGTCCTGCCGCTGCGGGACGTCTTCGCCGCCGTCTTCTTCGTCGCCTTCGGGTTGAGCATCGACGTCGGGGCGTTCGGCTCGGTGGCCGTACCGGTGGCGATCGCGGTCGCGGTGACGATCGTGGTGAACATCGGCTCCGGCCTGATCACCGGCTCGCTCTTCGGGTTCAACCAGCGCGGCGCGACCAACGTCGGGCTAACCGTGCTGGGCCGGGGCGAGTTCTCACTGATCCTGGCCACCCTGGCGCTGGGCGCCGGGCTCGACGACCGGATCGGACCGTTCGTCGCGCTGTACGTCCTGATCCTCGCGGTGCTCAGTCCGATGTTCGCGGCGCAGTCCCGCTACCTGGCCCGGGTCATCCCCGACCAGCTCCTCCGGTCCCGCTGGCGGTACGTCCGCGAGGAGACCATGAGCACGGCCTGCACGCACCTGGACCGGATCCAGATCACCGAGACCGACGGAGACATCTGCCGGGAGTGCGCCGACGCCGGCGAGGACTGGGTGCACCTGCGGATGTGCCTGACCTGCGGCGCGGTCGGCTGCTGCGACGACTCGCCGGGCCGGCACGCGACCGCGCACTTCTCCGAGACCGGGCATCCGCTGATCCGCTCGATCGAGCCCCGCGAGAACTGGCAGTACTGCTACGTCGACGGCGCGCTGGTCCGCGAGCCGATCGGCCCCCGGGAACCGGTCGAGTCCTGACCCACCCTGCCGCCGCTTCGGCGGGAGAACGCGTCAGGGGTTGGCCTCGGCCGGCAGCAGGTGGCTCACCTGCGGCACCCCCTCGGCGTGTTCCAGCGCCCGCAGCTCGGCGGCCTGGTCCGCCTTGGTCAGCCGGCCGCCGTGCTGGCGCAGGTGCTCGTCCCAGGAGGGCAGCTCGTAGACCTCCACGAAGAGGTCCGCCGACTCGCCCTCCCGGAACAGGCCCCAGCGCGACGCGCCGGTGCGCTGCCGGGCCGCCCGGACCTCCTCCATGGCGGCGACGAACCGCTCCCGATGCTCCTCCCGGACCGTGTACGTCAGCACCACCATCACCGGCCCGACGCTCGGGTCCGGCTCGTGCACCAGTTCGAGGTCGGGCCAGTGCGTCGCCGGGTCCCGCTCCACGGCGCGCAGGTCCGGCAGCGGCCACATCTTCACGGTCAGCGCGCCGAGGATCATCAGCAGCCCGGCGGCGACGTGCGCGAGGACCAGGCTCGCCGTGTCGGCGACGACGCCCCAGACCAGCGCGCCGATCGCCTGTCCGCCGGCGAAGGCGACCTGGTAGACGGCGAGACCGCGGGCACGTACCCAGCCGGGGAGGAAGAGCTGGATCTCGGCGTTGACGTTGGAGAGCACCGTCACCCAGGCCAGACCGGCCGGTACCAGCGCGACCAGCACGACCGCCTCGATCGGAACCAGCGCCACCACCAGCATGGCCGCCCCGTAGGTCAGCCCGGCGACCAGCAGGAAGAGGTTCGGCGAGAACTTGGCCCGGACCCAGGGCAGCACCAGCCCGCCGGCCACCGCCCCGACGCCGAGCGCGGCCAGCAGTACGCCGTACCCGCCGGCGCCGAGCCCGAGCCGCTGGTTGGCGATCAGCGGCAGCAGCGCCCAGAGTGCGCTACCGGGGACGATGAAGAGCAGCGCCCGGAGCAGCAACCGCTGCACGATCGGCGAGTGCCGGACGTACCGGCCGCCGGCCCGGAGCGCCGCGGTGAACCGTTCCGGCACCTCGACCGAGCGGGAATTCCCGGCCCGCCAGCGGATCAGGGTGAGCGCGAAGAAGAGGAAGGCCAGGGTGTTGAGGGCGAAGACCAGCGGTACGCCGGTCCAGGCGATCAGCAGGCCGGCCACCGCCGGGCCGACCGAGCGGGCCACGTTCACGCTGATCGAGCCGAGCCCGGAGGCGGACTGCAACAGGTTGCGCGGCACCAGGTCGGGGATGACCGCGGCCCAGGCCGGCAGGGTGAGCGCCTGCCCGACCCCGAAGGCGAACGTGAGGGTGAGCAGCAGCGCCGGTGGCATCCGCCCGGTCGCGGTGAGCAGGGTCAGCGCCACCCCCACCGCGACGATGAAGAACTGCACGGCGATCAGCAGCCGCCGCCGGTCGAGGGTGTCGGCCAGGGCACCGGCCGGCAGCGCGAGCAGCAGGATCGGCAGGGTACTGGCGGTCTGCACCAGGGAGACCAGGGTGGAGGCGTTCCGTTCGTCGATCAGCAGCCACTGGGCGCCGACGGTCTGCATCCAGGTACCGATGTTGGCGACCAGCATCGCCACCCAGAGGCTGCGGTAGGTCGCCACCCGCAGTGGCGCCCACGCCGAGGGTGGCGGCTCGGCGGAAGCCGGCCCGGCGCTGACCATCGCCCCGGGTTACCAACGTCCGTCGGCGCGGAGCACCCTCTGCCCCGAGACGTAGAGGTCGTCGGCGCCGAGCAGCAGCAGCCGAACGACCTCGGTCGCCACCTGCTCGGGCCGCGCGAAGATCGTGTCGAGGAAGTCGGCGCCGACCCGTTCCTGCAGCTTGGTGGGCATCGGGCCGGGGTGGATCTCCATCACCTTGATGCTGTTGGTGCCCTGCGCCTCGGCAAGCGACTCGACCAGGCTGGTGCCGAAGCTCTTCGTGGCCCGATAGAGCGGGATGCCGGGCCGGGGCACGTCGGTGGCGAGCGCGCTGACGTAGACGATGTTGCCGTACCCCTGCTCGTGCATCTGGAGCAGCGCCTCGTGCATCAGGTACGCCGTACCCAGCACGTTCACCTCGATCGCCCGGCGGATCATCTCCGGGGAGAGTTCCTCCAGCTTTCCGCCGGCCCACATCGCCGCGCAGTGTGCCAGTCCGTCGATCGGGCCGTACCGGGCGACGATCTCCGCCAGGGCGTCCCGGATCTGCTCGCTGCGGGACATGTCGCAGACGATGCCGTCGCAGCCCAGTTCGTCACGGGCCCGGGACACCTCGTCGGGGACGTTGCCGAGGATCACGACCCGGTGATCGGCGGTGAGGATCCGGGCGACCTCTTTCCCGAGCCCGCTGGTGCCGCCGTCCACCACGAATGTCCTGGCATCCATGCCCACTCCAGCTCCTCGTCAACGACGCGGTCCTATCAAGGAGCGTTCCACCTGCGGCGCGGGCGTGCGGCCATGATCGGGTAATCTGCGGCGGCGTTCTCCGCCCCGGGACCGGGATTCAGCAGGGATCGCCCGGCTGGTCGAGCTTGGCGGAGTCGAGGAACGCGGTCAGCAGACCGGCGAGTTGCCGTCGCTGAGGGCCGTCCAGCCCGCCGAAGATGCGTTCGCTGATCTCGGCCTGGAGTGTGCCGAGCCGCTCTGCCTGGGCCGTGCCCGCCTCCGTGAGCCGCAGCCGGAAGGCACGCCGGTCCACCGGGTCGACGACCCGCACCGCCAGTCCCTCGGACTCCAGTGCGTCGGTGATCGGGGTGAGCGCGCGGGCGGTGACCCCGAGCTGCGCGGCCAGGTCGCCCATCCGACTGCTCGGGGCCGTGGCCAGGGCGAGCAGCAGCCGGACCCGGGCGGCCGAGAGACCCGACTCGGCGAACTGGGCCTGTCCGAGCCGGGAGAAGGTACGCCAGGCGCTGCCGAGCAGTTGCCCGAGGCGTACGGCGTCGTCGTCGGCCGGCGGTTCGGCTCGGCTTGACATCGGTATCCCTCCCGGAAATACTTCCCACAGTAATAGTGAACAAGGTAACCATCACCTGGTTCGCTATCACCGTACCCGTAGAACTCACCGTGACGGAGGACCGCAGCCGTGCCGACGAGCCCCACTCCCGCCGGTGACCGACGGATCATCCTGGTCACCGGCGCAACCGGCAACCAGGGCGGCGCGGTGGTCGACGCGCTGCTCGACGACGGCGGCTTGGCGGTCCGCGCCCTGACCCGCGATCCCGCCGGAGCGCGTGCCCGAGCCCTCGCGGCCCGCGGCGTCGACGTCCGCGCCGGTGACCTGGCCGACGCGGGCTCGCTGCGCCCCGCGCTGGCCGGTGCGCACGGCGTGTTCGGGGTGCAGAACTCGCGCACCGCGGGCCTTGCGGGCGAGGTCCGGCAGGGCCGGACCCTGATCGACGCGGCGGTCGCGGCCGGCGTGCGGCACCTGGTCCAGGCCTCGGTGGGTGGGGTCGATCGGGTACGCGGCATCCCGCATTTCGACACCAAGTGGCGGATCGAACAGCACCTCCGGGACACCGCGCTGGACTGGACCATCCTCCGGCCGACCACCTTCACCGAGGTCTTCACGATGCGCGGTGCCAGCATCGGGCTGAGCGTGATGCTGGCCGCGCTCGGCTCCGACAAGCCGCTACAGATGGTCGCCGTACCCGACATCGGGGTCTTCGCCCGACTCGCCTTCACCCGCCCCGAGGCGTACGTCGGCCGGGCCGTCGAACTCGCCGGTGACGAACTGACCGTGCCACGGATCGCCGAGACGCTGCGTGGTTCCGGTCGCCGGGTCCGGCTGGCCCGGCCACCGAAGGCCCTGCTCCGGCTGATGGGACCGGAGGCCCGGATGCTGTTCTGGTTCGGCGAATCCGGTTACGCGGCCGACATCGCGGCGCTCCGTCGGGAGCATCCGGGGCTGCTGACCCTCCGGCAGTGGCTCGACCTGCCGGGCCGGGGCGCCCCGGCGCACCGGGTCGGCTGACGGCACTCCTCCGGCCGCCCGCCGGACCGAGGGCTCCCAGGGTGCACGGTCCACGAGGGACCGGGTGGGGCGGGCCCGCGAGCGAGGCCGCATCGCATCCGCCCGGCTCGATGCGACAGCCCGGCGTCATCTGGGGTTTCGCGACGGTGCTTGCCCCGTTAATCCGGGGGCCCCAAGGTTACCGGCCATGAGGAAGATCAATCGCCGCATCTTCGTCCTAGCTGGACTCGGTGCCGCCGGTACGGCGGCGCTACCGCTGCGGAATGCCCTGGCCGCAACCCCCTACCCGTTCAAGCTGGGCATCGCCTCCGGTGAACCGGCACCGGACAGCGTCGTGCTGTGGACCCGGCTCGCCCCGTCGCCGCTGAACGCCGACGGCCAGGGCGGAATGGCCAACGCGGACGTCACCGTCGAATGGCAGGTGTCGACCGACGAACGGTTCGGCTCGCTGGTCGCCTCCGGCGCGGTCGCCGCCCGGTACGCCGACGCGCACTCCGTGCACGTGGTCGCCGGTGGCCTCGCCCCGGACGCCGACTACTTCTACCGGTTCCGGGCCCAGGGGCACATCTCACCGGTGGGGCGTACCCGGACCGCGCCGGCGGCCGGCAGCTTCGGCCGGGACCTGGTGATGACCTTCGCCTCGTGCGCGCACTACGAGTCCGGCTACTACACCGCGTACCGGCGGATGGCCGAGGACAACCCGGGGCTGGTGCTGCACCTCGGCGACTACCTCTACGAGGACGCCACCACCACCGGCTCGGTACGCGAACACGTCGGCGCCGAGATCGTCTCGTTGGCCGACTACCGGCGCCGGTACGCCCAGTACAAGTCGGATCCGGACCTCCAGGCGGCGCACGCGGCCGCGCCGTGGCTGCTGGTACCGGACGACCACGAGGTGGAGAACAACTACGCCGGCACGGTGCGGGAGAACAACACCCCGGCGCTGACCGCCGCGCAGTGGACCGCCCGGCGCACCGCCGCCTACCGGGCGTACTACGAGAACCTGCCGCTGCGGCCCAGCTCCGCGCCGTCCGGCAACAGCATCCCGCTGTACCGCCGGATCAGGTGGGGACAGTTGGCCACCTTCCACATGCTCGACACCCGGCAGTACCGGGACGACCAGGCCTGCGGGGACGGCCGCAAGGTCTGCGCCGACGCCGACCTGCCCGGCCGTACCCTGACCGGCGCCGCCCAGGAGGCGTGGCTGCTCGACGGCCTCGGCCAGCGGTTCGGCACCTGGGACATCCTGGGTCAGCAGGTCTTCTTCGCCCGCCAGCTCGACGCGGCCGGCGCCGCCAACATGGACTCCTGGGACGGCTACCGCGCCTCCCGGTCCCGCATCCAGCAGGGCTGGGTCGAGCGCGGCGTACGCAACCCGCTGGTGCTCACCGGCGACGTGCACCAGGCGTGGGCCAACGACCTCAAGGCGGACTACGCCAACCCGGGTTCGGCGACGATCGGCACCGAGCTGGTCTGCACCTCGATCTCGTCCGGCGGCAACGGCTCCGCCGACACGGCGATCCCGAACGGCAGCGTCAACCCGCACATCAGGTTCTTCTCCAACCGGCGCGGCTACGTGCGTACCACCATCGGCCGGACCCAGCTCCGGGCCGATTTCCGGGCGGTGGCCAGCGTCACCGAGCACGGTGCTCCGGTCTCCACCGTCGGTTCGTTCGTCATCGCCGAGGGCCGCCCGGGCCTCCAGGCCGGCTGAGAGGAAGTACCCCGTTGACCCCCGTCACCTCGCTGCTCGTCACGACCCTGCTGGCGGTACCGGTACCGGCCGGACCGGGGTCCGTCCTCGACCCCGTGCCCGCCGGGAACCCGACACCGGCCGTGAGCCCGACGGCTCCGCGCCCGGCGGGCGGTTCCGCCACCCCGACCCCCGGCAGCCCGGCGACCCCGCCCCCGGGTGACCCGGCGACGCCGACCAGCCCGGCCGGACCCACCTCGGGCCGCCCGGCGACCCCGACACCGACCCCCGCCGGTACGGCCCAGCCGGTGCCGCCGGCCCGGACGGTCCCGCCGGCCCCCGGCGGCGTGGCGGTCGCGGCCGCGCCGGTCACCTGGACCACGGCGAACAGCACCGCCACCGGCGACCAGGACGTACCGGCCATCGCCGCCAACCGCAACGGCCGGGTCGCGGTGGTCTGGGAGGACGACCGTGACAGCACCGCGCCGGAGGACGACGTCCACTCCGAGATCTACCTGCGGGTGTTCAACAACGGCACCCCGGTCTACGAGCTGAAGCTCTCCGCCGGGGGCACCGCCGGGACGAACTGGAAGCACGTCACCCCGGACGTCGGCATCGACGACCGGGGCAACGTCGTGGTCGTCTGGGCGGACGACCCGGACGGCAACGGCTTCTACAACGTGCCGTACCGGGTGGTCTCGCCCACCGGCAGCGTGCTCACCTCGGGTCGGGCCAACGCCTCGGCCGACGGCCAGCAGCTCTATCCCAAGGTGGCGGTCGACCCGGACGGCGCCCCGAACAGCACCACGGCGGTCGGCTTCAGCGTGGTGTGGGAGGACGTCCAGGGCACCGCGCCGGCAACCGTCCGGGTCGCCGGCTACACCAACAACACCACCAAGGCGTACGAGGTGCCGGCCAGCCAGTCGACCGGCGAGCACCACCGCCCGGACGTGGCGGTCTCCGCCTCCGGTGACGCGCTGGTGGTCTGGGACGAGGACGGTGACGCGAACGGGTCGTACAACGTCGGCCTGGCCCGGTTCGCCCGGTCGAACGGCGCGGTGAACCTGTCCCGCCGGATCGCCAACTCGGCCAGCGGCGGCCAGCAGCGCCGGCCCGCGATCGCGGCCAACTTCACCGGTGACTTCGCCGTCGCCTGGGAGTCCGACCACACCGGCACCGCCGGGGTGTGGCTGCGCTCGTTCACCAGCGCGGCGGCGGCCCGGCACGACGACGTCCAGGTCTCCACCGCCGAGGGGGCGGTCGCGCCGACCGTCGGCCTCGACGACCAGGCCAACGCGGTGGTCGGCTGGACCGTGGCGACCGCCGCCCAGGACATCGCGGCCCGGGGCTTCAACCCGGACGGTACCGGGACCGGCCGGCTGCCCGGTCAGGTGCTCGGGCAGACCACGACCGGTCGGCAGGAGCAGGTCGCACTCACCTCGTCGCCGTGGGGCGAGGTCAGCGTCTGCTACACCGACGACAACGACGGCAACTCGTTCGACCAGATCATCCTCGGCGTGGACGGCTCCAACTCGGACTGGTGACGGCGCGACGACGGTGCCGGTCAGCCTGCGGATCGCGGCTGGCCGGCGCCTCGTTCCCGAGCCTCGCCGGTCCGGACGGCTTGCGGGCCTCTCGGGCCGGTCAGGAGGCGGTGAGTCGTCGGTGCCAGGCGACCGCTGCCGGGTCGGTCAGCGAGGCGACCTGGTCCACCACCACCCGGAGTCGGGCACCGTCGTCCGGCGCCGCCTTCCACAGCGGCGCGAAGACCGGGTCGAGTGCGTCCGGTGCCCGGGTCAGCAGCGCCGTCACCAACTCGGCCAGGATCTCCCGCTGGCGCTCGTACCAGTCCTGCGCGCCGGGGCGGCGCATCACGTAGCGCAGCGCCATCCCCTTCAGCAGCGCGCACTCGGCGCGGATCCGCCGGGGGACGACCAGTTCGGCGGCGTACCGGCGCAGCGGGCCGATACCGTAGCGCTGCTCGGTGGCCTCGACCGCCGCCGCGACGAAGCGCCCGGTCAGCACGCTGGTGCTCGCCTTCAACGCGGCCAGTGCCCGGTGACTGCCGTCGTAGTCACAGAGCGGGCCGAGCACCGGGTCGGCGAGCAGCCCGGCCAGCACCTCGGCCAGGTCGTCCGCAGACTCGGTCGAGTACCGCCCGGCGACGTCGGCGCAGAGCGCGGCCCGCTCGTCGGCGTCGGCCCGCAACTGTGCCAGCCGGAGTCGCAGGTAGCCGCCGTGGATGCCGTCCTCGACGTCGTGCACCGAGTACGCCACGTCGTCCGCCCAGTCCATCACCTGTGCCTCCAGGCAGCGGACGTCGCCGTCCGGGGCGCCCCGGCGCAGCCAGCCGAAGGTGTCGGCATCGTCGGCGTACACCCCGAACTTGCGCTGTCCAGGCCGGCGCGGCCAGGGATATTTGCAGGTGGCGTCGAGGGCCGCCCGGGTCAGGTTGAGCCCGGCGGAGGTGCCGTCCGGGCCGTACACCTTGGCTTCCAGTCGGGTCAGCACCCGCAGCGTCTGCGCGTTGCCCTCGAAGCCGCCGCAGTCGGCGGCGAGCACGTCGAGCGCGGCCTCGCCGTTGTGCCCGAACGGCGGGTGCCCGAGGTCGTGCGCGAGCCCGGCCACGTCCACGATGTCCGGGTCGCAGCCGAGCCGGCCGCCCATCTCGCGGGCGATCTGGGCGACCTCCAGCGAGTGGGTCAGCCGGGTACGGAGGAAGTCGTCGGTCCCGGCGGTGTGCACCTGGGTCTTCGCGGCCAGCCGTCGGAACGCCGCCGAGTGCAGCACCCGGGCCCGGTCCCGCTGGTACGGGCTCCGCCCGTAGCCGCTGTCCTTCGCCGGCTCGGCCACCCGGCGCTCCGCGTCAGGCTGGCTGATCACGCCACCGATCTTCACCCGGCCGACCCCGGCCCCGTCAACCCCGCTGGGCGAGTACGCAGAACTCGTTGCCCTCCGGGTCGGCCAGCACCGTCCAGGTGTCGTCCGGCGACTGCCCGACATCGACGTGCCGGGCCCCCATGTTGACCAGCCGCTCGACTTCGGCCTCCTGGTCGGTCGGGCGGAGGTCGATGTGCAGCCGGTTCTTCGTCTCCTTGCCCTCCGGCACCGGTACGAAGATCAGGCCGGGCAGCGTGTCGGGTGTGCGGCGGATCTCCACCTCGTCCGGCAGCTCGGCGACGATCTGGTAGCCGAGCGCCTCGGCCCACCAGCGCGCGAGCCGGGCCGGATCGGCGGCATCGACCACCAGGTTCTCCCACACGCTGCCCATGGGCCACACCTCCGTTGCGAGGGAAACGAAGTTCGCGTGTCGCTCAGGTTACGCCGGGGTTCCTGACTCGGGTGCGCCAACGAACGCCCGACACACCAGGCGGTTGACCTGCCCCTCCGCACGCAACCGCCAAACAGCCGAGAGTTGCCGGACGATCGCTGATGGTCATGGGACGGCGTCGCGACCTCGCTCGGTGTAGCGTGCCGGAGTCGGAAGGTTACCGGGCGGGGAACCACCGACCCCGGCGGCGGTCGGCAGCGGGCGGCGCTCCACCGGGGCGGCAGCCCCGATCCCGGGCAGCGCGGACCGCGCCGGACGGCGATCTGGCGGCGCCGCCGGGGAGTAGCCGGCGACGTCGAGCGGCAACGAACCCCATAGGGCAACGAACCCCATAGCCGGAAAGCGACGTCGAGCGGCAACGAAGCCACCGACGGAAGCGACGGCACCGAGCAAAGTCCAGCGGCACGGACCAACGCCAAGGAGAAGTCACCAGTGAACACTGATGCCGCCCTGCTGGCCGAACTGCACCGGCTGCGCCGCGCGGTGCCGGAGATATCGGGTGCCGTACTGGCCGCCGTGGACGGGTTACTGGTCGTCAGCGACCTGCCCGGCATCGACCCGCACCACATCGCCGCCCTTTCCGCGGCCGGGCTGGGGATCGGTGGCCGCTTCGCCAACCTCGTCGGACACGGGCCGCTGCGGGAGTCCGTGGTCCGGGGCGCCGAAGGCTGCGTGGTCGTCTACCCGGCCGGTGAGGACGCGATCCTGACCACCGTGGTGCACCCGGAGACCGACCTGGTCCGGCTGCACGCCGAGGCCCGCCCGACCGCCCAGCGACTCGGCGCGCTCTGGGACGCCGTCCGGCAGCCGACGGTGGCGACCGCGATCCCGCCGGCCACCGACCCGGGCGCGCCGCTGGCCACCCGTACTCCGATGGCTACCCTGCCCGCCGGCCTCTGGTCCTCCTCCGAGGACCGGCGCTCCCCCGGCCGGCAGTGACCGGCGGGCGCCCGGGACGGCGTCACATTCCGGCCGGCGCCCCGGACGGCGTCACATTCCGGCCGGCGCGCCGAGCGGCCGGTCGTCGTAACGGCTGCGGGCCAGGTCGATGTCGGCGGCGTGCCGGTCCGCCCACTCGGTGACGGCCGACAACACCGGCAGCAGGCTCCGCCCCAGCTCCGTGAGCCGGTAGCCGACCCGTACCGGGACCGCCGGCTCGACGGTCCGGGCGACCAGGCCGTCGCGTTCCAGTCCCCGCAGGGTCTGGGTGAGCATCTTCTGGCTCGCCCCCGCGACCGCCCGGGCCAGCTCGGCGGAGCGCCGGGGCCCGGCGGCGAGTTCCTTCAGCACCAGGGCGACCCACTTGTCGCCGAGCACGTCGATCACCCGCTGGGTCGGGCAGGCGGCCAGCCGCTCCCGGTGGTCGGCGCGGTCCCGCGCCCTGCGCTGCGCGGCGGTCTGTGTGGTCATCGGGCTACCTCCGCGTACCTTGGGCACCTTGAGGTGCGTACTCCCAGGTCCTGCCCGCCGAACCTAGCTTTGGCCGGGGCGGTGCGACCAGTCGCCGCCGACGGGAGGGAGCGGTACGGATGGGCACGATCGGAATTCTCGGCTCCGGCAACGTGGGCCGGGCACTGGCGACCCGGCTGCACGGGACCGGTCATCGGGTGCTGGTGGGGGTACGCGACCCGGACCGCGAGCTGTCCTGGGCCGGCGGCGGGCTCGACGGCTCGACCGACGGCCCGCGCCGGACCGGGCTGGCGGAGGCGGCCTCGGCCGGGATCGTGGTGAACGCGCTGCCGGGCGCGGTGTCGGTACGGGTGCTGCGCGGGCTGCGCCCGGCCCTCGCCGGTGCGGTACTGCTCGACGTCGCCAACGCGGTCGAGCAGGGTCCGGACGGCATCGCCACCGCCCTGCGCCATCCGGGCGGCAGCCTGGCGGTGGAGATCCAGCGGGCGCTGCCGGAGACCCGGGTGGTCAAGACGTTGAACACGGTCGGCCCGGCCGAGCTGATGACCGCGCCGACCAGCCTGTCGATGCCGTTGTCGGCGTTCCTCTCCGGTGACGACCCGGCGGCGAAGGCGGTCGCCGCCGATCTCCTCGGCTGGCTGGGCTGGCCGGCGGAGTGGATCGTCGACCTGGGCCCGCTGTCGACCGCCTGGTGGCCGGAGAGCTTCGTGCTGATGGTCCGCCCGCTGGTGGCGGCGTTCGGGCCGGTGCCCTTCGGCCTGGCGGTCGCCCGCTGACCGCGACTGGTCGTCGGCCCGGCACCGGTGGTGAGCGGCGTCGGTCACCACCGGTACCGGGCCGACAGGTGGGCAGAGATGTCGACGGGCGGGAGAGAACGGGAGTACGGAGGGTCAGCGGCTGTCGGAGCCGGTGGACTCGACCACCGCGCGGCCGGCCTCCAGCCGGGCCACCGGCACCCGGAACGGCGAGCACGAGACGTAGTCCAGTCCCACGTCGTGGAAGAAGTGCACCGAGTCCGGGTCGCCGCCGTGCTCGCCGCAGACCCCGAGCTTGAGCCCGGGCCGGGCCGCCCGGCCCTCGTCGGTGGCGATCTGGACCAGCCGGCCGACCCCGTCGGCGTCGATCGACTCGAACGGCGAGATGCCGAAGATGCCCAGCTCCAGGTAGCGCCAGAAGAAGGCGCCCTCCACGTCGTCCCGGGAGAAGCCCCAGCCCATCTGGGTCAGGTCGTTGGTGCCGAAAGAGAAGAACTCGGCGGCCTCGGCGATCTGCCCGGCGGTCAGCGCCGCCCGGGGTACCTCGATCATGGTGCCGATCAGCACCTCGACGGCCTGCTCCCGGGTCACCTCCGCGATGATCTTCTCGGCCTCGGCGCGTACCGTCTCCAGCTCCTGGACCGCACCGACCAGCGGCACCATGATCTCCGGCTTCGGGGTGCCGCCGGCCTTGGCGCACTCCACCGCCGCCTCCACGATCGCCCGGACCTGCATGGCGAACAGGCCCGGGATGACCAGCCCGAGCCGGACCCCGCGCAGGCCCAGCATCGGGTTCTGCTCGTGCATCCGGCGTACCGCGCTGAGCAGGGCCTCGTCCCGGGCCGCGTCCTCGCCACGCTCGTGCGCGACCGCGACGTGCACGGCCAGTTCCTCCAGCGAGGGCAGGAACTCGTGCAGCGGCGGGTCGATCAGCCGGACGGTGACCGGCTGGCCGTCCATCGCCCGGAAGACCTCTCCGAAGTCGGCCCGCTGCAGGGGCAGCAGCTCGGCCAGCGCCGCCTGCCGCTCGTCGTCGGTCCGGGCCAGGATCAGGCGCTCGACCAGCGTGCGCCGGTCACCGAGGAACATGTGCTCGGTCCGGCACAGGCCGATCCCCTCGGCCCCGAACCGCCGGGCCCGGGCCGCGTCCTCGCCGGTGTCGGCGTTCGCCCGGACGCCCAGCCGCCGCTGGGCGTCGGCGTGCGTCATGATCCGGTGTACGGCGGCCACCAGCGGATCGTCCGTGGTCTGGCCGTCCACGCTGCCCTCGAAGTAGCGCACCACCTCGGAGGGCCAGACCGGCACCTCGCCGAGGTAGACCTTGCCGGTGGTGCCGTCGATCGAGACCACGTCCCCCTCGGAGACCGTCTGGCCGTCCACGGTGAGCTTCCGTTGCCGGACGTCGACGTCGAGCGCGTCGGCGCCGCAGACGCAGGTCTTGCCCATCCCCCGGGCGACCACGGCGGCGTGACTGGTCTTGCCCCCGCGCGAGGTGAGGATGCCGCGCGAGGCGATCATGCCGGGCAGGTCGTCCGGGTTGGTCTCCCGGCGGACCAGGATGACGTCCTCGCCGGCGTCGGCCAGCTCGACCGCCCGCCGCCCCTCGAAGACCACCTTGCCGACGGCGGCGCCCGGCGAGGCGCCGATGCCCTGGGCCAGCGGGGTCGGGTCGGCGTCGAGCTTGAACCGGGGGAACATGAGCTGGGCGAGCTGGGCGCCGTTGACCCGGTGCAGCGCCTCGTCCAGGTCGATCAGGCCCTCGTCGACGAGTTGGGCGGCGATCACGAACGCGGCGGCGGCGGTGCGCTTGCCGACCCGGGTCTGCAACATCCACAGCTTGCCGCGCTCGATGGTGAACTCGATGTCGCAGAGGTCGCGGTAGTGCCCCTCCAGCCGGGCCATGATCGCCAGCAGTTCGTCGTACGCCGGCTTGTTCAGCTCTTCGAGCTGTTGCAGCGGTACGGTGTTGCGGATCCCGGCCACCACGTCCTCGCCCTGGGCGTTGGCCAGGTAGTCGCCGTAGATGCCCTGCGCGCCGCTGGCCGGGTCGCGGGTGAACGCCACCCCGGTGCCGGAGTCCGGCCCGAGGTTGCCGAAGACCATCGCCACGACGTTGACCGCGGTGCCCAGGTCGGCCGGGATCCGCTCCTGCCGGCGGTAGAGCACGGCCCGCTCGGCGTTCCACGACTGGAAGACCGCGTTGATGGCCAGTTCGAGCTGCTCCCGGGGCTGTTGCGGGAACTCCCGGCCGGTGTGCTTACGGAAGATCCTCTTGTACGCGTCCACCAGCGCCCGCAGGTCGGCCGCGTCGAGGTCCAGGTCGTTCTCGGTACCCTTGGCCCGCTTGGCGTCGTCGAGGGCGTGCGCGAAGTCCTCGCCCGGCACGTCGCAGACCGTCTTGCCGAACATCTGGATGAGCCGCCGGTAGGAGTCCCAGGCGAACCGCTCGTTGCCGGCGGCCTGGGCGGCCAGGCCGGTCACGCTCGCGTCGTTGAGCCCGACGTTCAGCACCGTCTCCATCATCCCGGGCATGGAGAACTTGGCCCCGGAGCGGACCGAGACCAGCAGCGGATCGGCCGGATCACCCAGCTGCTTGCCCATCCCGGTTTCCAGCGCGGACAGGTGCACGTCGATCTCGTCGGCCAGCCCGGCGGGCTGGCTCCCGGTGCTCAGGTACGCCTTGCAGGCCTCGGTGCTGATGGTGAACCCCGGCGGAACCGGCAGCCCGAGGTTGGTCATCTCGGCCAGGTTCGCGCCCTTGCCACCGAGCAGGTCCTTCAGGTCCTTGTTGCCCTCGGTGAAGTCGTAAACGTACTTGTGTCCCGCCGTCTGCTGCGCTGTCAACGGACCCTCCCACGTGCGCCGTTCGACACTGAACGAAGGTTTAGCCGCTCTGTACGTACCCAGGGGACGGTTGCCCGTACCAGCGGAAAACCGCCGGCTGCTGGTGGGCGAAGGCTAAGCGACCGACGGGCAGGTTGGGACCGTTCGGTGACAATCCGCACAGTTGCGAAGGCTGTACGTGTTCGCGAGGTTGTGTGGGAACGGTCCCACGAGCAAGATCAGTCAGCCTGGCCGCACCGAACGGCGGCGGCGGTCACCACGGCACCACGGCGAAGTTCTTCAACAGCACACCGTGCACCGGCGAACCCGCCTCGCCCCGGACGACCGGCTGGTAGATCCGGGCCGCCGCGTCCACCACGTCCAGCGGCGGCCGCCAGCCGGTGGCCGCCCGGCGGGCCCGGACCGGAGCCGGGTTCTCGTCGGTGACCCAGCCGGTGTCGACCCCGCACATGTGCACGTCGTGCCGGGCCAGGTCCGCCGCGCCGACCCTGGTCAACATGTTCAGCGCCGCCTTCGTCACGGCGGTGTGCGGATGCCCCGCCGGGCTGCCACCGCCGGCGAACCAGCCCTCCCGACCGGTGACGTTGACCACGTACCGCCGGCCCGGGCCGGGAGCGGTCAGGGCCGCGCGCAACCGATCGACCAGCAGGAACGGCGCGACGACGTTGACGAGCTGGACCTCCAGCAGCTCCACCGGGTCGATCTCGCCGAGCCGGGCCGTCCAGGAGTTGCGGGCGGCCGGGTCCAGCAGCGCCCCGGTCGGGTCGGTACGCTCCGGCACGGCCGCACCGGTGACGCCGGTCCCGTCCGGGCCGATCACGCCGGCCTGGTCCGCACCGGGCACACCGGTCTCCCCCGGGCCGGACACGCCAGGCCCGCCCGGGCCGGTGATGGCGGCGTTCCAGCCCGGCAGCACCCGACCTGGCCGGTAGCCCGACACCGACTCGACGGCGAACCGCCCGACCGGATCCCGGGCGGCCAGCGCCTCCGCCGCCACCAGCGGCTGGTACGCCCAGTCCGGCCGCCGCACGGTCTGCGCCGCGTTGTTGACCAGGATGTCGAGCCGGGGATGGCGGTCGACCAGCCGCTGCGCCAGGTCCAGCACCTGGCGCGGGTCCCGCAGGTCCGCCCCGACGACGCGCAGCGCCGAGCGCCAGTCGCCGGCGTCCGGCTCGGCGGCGTACCGCCGGGCGGCATCGGCCGGAAACCGGGTGACCACCGTCACGTCGGCACCGTCGCGGAGCAGCTTCAACGCCAACTGAAACCCGATCTTGACCCGACCACCGGTGACCACGGCGGTCCGGCCGGTCAGGTCGGTCCGGGCGTCCCGGTGCCGACGGTGCAGGTCGGCGCAGTCGGGACAAAGCGCGTGGTATCGGGCGTCGACGGTGCGGTAGCGGGCGCGGCAGGTGTAGCAGCGCCGGTCCCGGCGGGTCTGCCCCGGTGCCGACCGCTCGGCGGGCGGAGCGGCCACCGGTACGCCGTCGGCACGCTCGGGTGCGGCGGTCGCGGCGCCGGCCAGCACGGCCCGGTCGGCCGCGGCGGTACGCCGCCGCCGTTCCGCCCGGCGCTGCCGCTGCCCGTCCTTGACCAGTCCGTCGACCGCGCGCTGCACCCGCTGCCGGACCGGGTCGTCCAGCGGCAGCGCGCGTACGGCGGCGAGCACCTCGAGCGCGTCCTCGATCCGGTCGCCGTCCATCCGTCCCCCGTCCCCGTTCACCCGGACGGGCAGCTCTGTTCGCCGGATGGGCAGGACGGATTCGAACCGACGTCCTCCGCCTCGGTAAGGCGGCGCGACCACCTCTGCGCTACTGCCCATCCGAACCGGGGGGACCTGACCGGATTCGAACCGGTGTCCTCCGCCTGAGCAGGGCGGCGCGACCACCTCTGCGCTACCCGTCCCACCGACCGCACAGACTAGCGAGCGGGGACGCCGGAAGAAACCGAGATTGCCCCGGCGTTGGGCTAGGTCGACAGGTACGGAAGAAGGGCTCGTACCACAGGGTGACCAACCCTTGACACGCGGCCATTTCGAACGTACGTTTCATGAGATTTGCCCGGAAATCACCTGCGGCTCCCCCCGGAGAGATCTGCCGTGCGACCTATCACCTTCCAGTCCCGGTCCACCCTCGCGACCACCGGCGACACCCCGCCCCGGCTCACCGACGTGCTGCCCGCCCCGGCCCGGGTCGAGCCGGCCGCCGGGGTCGAGTTCATCCTGACCCCCGGCACGACGATCCGGACCACCCCCAGCCCCGAGGCGAGCGCGGTCGGCCGGCACCTTGCCGAGCTGCTGCGCCGCCCCACCGGCTATCCGCTGCCAGTGATCACCGCCGGCCAGACCGAGGTGCCGGGCGGGATCTCCCTGCTGCTGACCGGCGACGAGGCCCCGTCGGGCCGGCTCGGCAGGCCGGCGACCGGCGGCGGTTCCGCCGAGGGCTACCGGCTGGAGATCACCGCCTCCGGCGTGGTGGTCCGGGCCCGCACCGCGGCCGGGCTCTTCTACGGGGTGCAGACGCTCCGGCAGTTGCTGCCACCGAAGATCGAGTCCGCCCGGCGGCAGCCTGGCCCGTGGGCGATCCCCGGTGGCACGATCGACGACCACCCCCGGTTCGGCTACCGGGGCGCGATGCTCGACGTGGCCCGGCACTTCTTCGCCGTACCGCACGTGCTGCGCTTCATCGACCACCTGGCCCGATACAAGCTCAACCACCTGCACCTGCACCTCACCGACGACCAGGGCTGGCGGATCGCCGTCGACTCCTGGCCGCGGCTGGCCAGCGTGGGCGGGTCCACCGAGGTGGACGGCGGCCCCGGCGGCTACTACACCAAGGAGCAGTACGCCGAGATCGTCGCGTACGCGGCCGCCCGGCACATCACCGTGGTGCCCGAGATCGACCTGCCCGGGCACACCAACGCGGCACTGAACGCGTACGGGGAACTCGCTCCGGACGGTGTCGCACCGCCGGAGTACACCGGCACCGACGTCGGGTTCAGCGCGGTCGCCGTCGACAACGAGCGGACGTACCAGTTCGTCGACGACGTGCTCGGCGAGATCGCCGCGCTCACCCCGGGCCGCTACCTGCACGTCGGTGGCGACGAGGCGTTCACCCTCGGCCGGGCCGACTACACCCGGTTCATGAACCGGGTCCAGCGGATCGTCACCGGGCACGGCAAGCGGGTGCTCGGCTGGCACCAGCTCGCCGTCGCGGAGCACAGCGCCGGGCGGGTCGTCCAGTACTGGGGCACCTCGACCGAGGACCCGGTGGTGGCCGCCGCGGTCCGGGACGGCGCGAAGCTGCTGCTCTCCCCCGGCAACCGCAGCTACCTCGACATGAAGTACTCGGCGGCGACCCCGCTGGGCAAGGACTGGGCCGGGCTGGTCGAGGTCCGCGCGGCGTACGACTGGGATCCCGGCGACTATCTGGCCGGGGTGCCGGCCGACGCGGTGCTCGGGGTGGAGGCGCCGCTCTGGACGGAGACGATCCGGACGATCGGCGACATCGAGTTCATGACCTTCCCCCGGCTGCCGGCCATCGCCGAGCTGGGCTGGTCACCGGCGCAGGCCCGGAACTGGGCGGACTTCCGGCTGCGGCTGGCCGGTCAGGGCGTGCGGTGGAGCACGGCCGGGATCACCTTCCACCGCTCGCCGGAGGTGCCGTGGGCGGGCAGCCCGGTCGTACCCGAGCCCCGGTCCGCGGGATCGACGGCGGGCGCCGCCGGTACGTCGGCCGACCCGGCGCCCGGGAGCGGCCCGCCGCCCGCCGACGACCGACCGGTACCGATCGCCTGACCGGGCCGTGGCCGCGCCCGGCGGGCGCGGCCCGGTACGGCTCCGGGCGGCGCGGCTCAACCGCCGGAGTCGGCGCGGCTCAACCGCCGGAGTCGGCGAGTTCGGCGCCGGCCGGCACCTCGGCGCTGTCCCGGTCGGCCAGCCAGCCGTCCGGCAGGAAGACCTTGCCGGGCGAGTTGGTCCGGCCCCGGGGCTGGCCGAGCGTCTCCAGCGGGAAAGGCTCGGCCGGGTCGAGCTTGCCGAGCAGGTCGTCGAGTTCGGCCAGGCCGCTCACCATCGCCAGGGCCCGGCGCAGCTCGCCGCCGACCGGGAAACCCTTGAGATACCAGGCGACGTGCTTACGGAAGTCGACGCAGCCGTCCCGATCGGCGGTGTCCGGCCGGTCGCCCCCGGCGAACCAGTCGACCAGCAGTTCGGCGTGCCGGCGCATGGTCGCGGCGACCTCGCCGAGGACCGGCAGCCGGCGTCCGGGGCGGCCGTCGAAAGCCGCCGCCAGATCCGCGAAGAGCCAGGGCCGGCCGAGGCAGCCGCGGCCGACCACCACACCGTCCGCCCCGGTGTGCGCCACCATCCGGAGCGCGTCGTCGGCCTCCCAGATGTCGCCGTTGCCCAGCACCGGCACGTCCAGCGCCTGCTTCAGCGTGCCGATCGCGTCCCAGTCCGCCGTACCGGAATACCGCTGCGCGGCCGTACGCCCGTGCAGGGCGACCGCCGCCACCCCGGCCTCCTGGGCGGCCAGCCCTGCCTCCACGTACGTCAGGTGGTCGTCGTCGATGCCCTTGCGCATCTTGACCGTCACCGGCACGCCGGCCGGGGCGGCTGCCTCGACCGCCGCCCGGACGATCCGGGCGAAGAGCCGGCGGCGCCACGGCAGCGCCGCCCCACCGCCCTTGCGGGTGACCTTCGGCACCGGGCAGCCGAAGTTGAGGTCGACGTGGTCGGCCAGATCCTCCTCGACCACCATCCGGACCGCCGCCGCGGTCACCTCCGGGTCGATCCCGTAGAGCTGGAGACTGCGCGGCCGCTCGTCACCGCCGAACGCCACCATCCGCAGGGTCTTCGGGTTCCGCTCGACCAGCGCGCGGGTGGTGACCATCTCGCAGACGTAGAGGCCGCCGCCCTGTTCCCGGCAGAGGCGCCGGAAGGCGACATTCGTGATCCCGGCCATCGGGGCGAGCACGACCGGCGGCCACACCGGGTGCCCGCCCAGGTGCAGCGGGCGGGCAGCGGCCGGTGGCGCCAGGTCGGTCAGGGTCACGCGTTCGAGCATGGCACGTCCGTCCGGACTTCCGCGATCAGCCGTGGCGGCCGGACGGACGTCGCCGTCAGCAGCCGGGCAGGCGCTCGACGAGGTACCGCTCCACCTGGTCGATGGAGATCCGCTCCTGGGACATGCTGTCCCGCTCACGAACCGTCACGGCGTTGTCGTCCAAGGTCTCGAAGTCGACGGTGACGCAGAACGGGGTACCGATCTCGTCCTGCCGGCGGTAGCGGCGGCCGATCGCCTGCGAGTCGTCGAACTCGACCACCCAGCGCTTGCGCAGCGCGGCGGCCAGGTCCTTCGCCTTCGGGGAGAGCGAGGGGTTGCGGGAGAGCGGCAGCACGGCCACCTTCACCGGGGAGAGCCGCGGGTCGAAGCGGAGCACGGTCCGCTTGTCGACGCTGCCCTTGGTGTTCGGTGCCTCGTCCTCGTCGTACGCCTCCAGCAGGAAGGCGAGCACCGCCCGGGTCAGCCCGGCGGCCGGCTCGATCACGTACGGCACCCAGCGCTGCTGCTTCTCCTGGTCGAAGTACGACAGGTCGACGCCGGAGTGCTTGCTGTGCGTGGAGAGGTCGAAGTCGGTGCGGTTGGCGATGCCCTCCAGCTCGGAGAACTCGGTGCCACCGAACCGGAAGCGGTATTCGATGTCCACGGTCCGCTTCGAGTAGTGCGAGAGCTTCTCCTGCGGGTGCTCGTAGAACCGCAGGTTCTCCTCGGAGAGGCCAAGGTCGATATACCAGTTCCAGCGCTCCCGCAGCCAGTACTCGTGCCATTCCTCGTCGGTGCCCGGCTCGACGAAGAACTCCATCTCCATCTGCTCGAATTCGCGGGTCCGGAAGATGAAGTTGCCCGGGGTGATCTCGTTGCGGAACGACTTACCGACCTGGGCGATGCCGAACGGCGGCTTCTTCCGGGCCGAGGCGGCCACGTTGTTGTAGTTGACGAAGATGCCCTGTGCGGTCTCCGGCCGAAGGTAGTGCAGGCCCTCCTCGCTCTCCACCGGGCCGAGGTAAGTCTTCATCAGGCCGTTGAACATCCGAGGCTCGGTGAAGGTGCCCTTGTTGCCGCAGTTCGGGCAGTTCAGCTCGGCCAGCGAGGCCGGCGGGTGGCCGTGCTTCTCCGCGTACGCCTCTTCGAGGTGGTCGGCCCGGAACCGCTTGTGGCAGGACTGGCACTCGGTCAGCGGGTCGACGAAGGCGTCCAGGTGGCCGGAGGCGGCCCAGACGTCCCGGGCGAGGATCACCGCCGAGTCCAGGCCGACGATGTCGTCCCGCTGCTGCACCATGGTCCGCCACCACTGGCGCCGGACGTTCTCCTTCAGCTCGACGCCGAGCGGGCCGTAATCCCAGGCCGACCGGGTGCCTCCGTAGATCTCGCTGGAGGGGAAGACGAAGCCTCGACGCTTCGCGAGACTGACGACGGCGTCGATACGGTCGGCTGGCATGGTTACCTCCTACACCGGCTGGCGGCCGGCGGGGACATCTTCGGGACGTTCAAGGCCAGCAGATTACTCCACCTCGGCGGCCGTACCGCCGCCGCCCGGCGGACCGTCCACGGGTCACCTGATGTCGCAGACCCGCAATCCTCCGGTGGTCTGGTCCTGGTCCAGCAGGGCCTCGAGGTTGTCCTGCCCCCCGCTGGCATAGGTCACGTCCACCGGCACGCTCAACTCGCTTGTCAACGACACGTCGCCGATCCGGAACGAGGCGATCTCCGGCTCGGCACCGACCCGACGCTCGAACTCGGCCGGCGACTCCCGCTGCTGGGCGGATTCGCAGAGCAGGTCGTACGCCTTGCCGAAGTCCCCGTCCTCGACCGCGTCGAAGTAGTCGGTGACCACCGTCCTGGCCTGCTCGTTCAACGCCTGGGAGCCGGAGATCAGCAGGCCGACCAGCGCCGCTCCGCCACCGCCGCAGAAGAGTACGACGGCGAGGGCGGCCACCCCGAGCCCGAGCCACAACCGCGCACCGCGCCCCTCGCTGGGCGGCGCGGCGAACACCGGCTCGACGCCGGGCCCCGGTGGCGGCGCCGGCACGCTCGGCGGCACCGGACCGAACCCACCCGGCACCGGACCGAACCCACCCGGCTGCGTCCCGTACCCCACGGGAGGCGTTTCGTAGCCGCCGGGAGGCGTTCCGTAGCCGCCGGAAGGCACCGGTGGTCCCGGTTGCCCGTACCCGGGCGGCGGTGGCGGGCCGGGCGGCGGCACGGGTCCACCGGGTGGGGCCGGGTCGTCAGCCCGGACGGACTCGGGTGGGGACGACGGCCCGCCGGGCGGTCCGGGAACGGTCATGGGGAAAGGGTAGTGCCCGGGTCATCACCGGCCGGAGTCAGCGGCCCGGTCACTTGGGGTGACTTCGACCTGACCGTCCGGTTCGGCGCTGGCCAGCGTCTCGTACGCGGACGGCTCGTCGAGCGACTCGGCGAGCAACGGGGTGGCGTTGACCTTGACGTCGAAGGCGCCGAGGGCCCGCCGGTAGGTGCCGACCGACTCCCACTCGGTGATTAGGCACCAGTGCCGGGGGTCGTCGAGAGCCCGCAGCAGTTGCCCCCGGCGGTATCCCGGCCGGGCGGCAAGGGCGGCCAGCGCGGCGTGGGCCCGTTCCGGGAAGGTTTCGGCGTTCTCCTCCGCCACCACGAACCGGTTCGTCACGAGCACGTACGCCTCCTGCCGTCGGCCGCCGCCCCGGCGAGCTGGGGTGTCGCTGGCAACAGCTCACCGGCCGGGGCACCGAGATCTCGTAGAGTCTGTGGGATGCAGCGTACGCAGAGCGTTCTGCTGACCCGCCTGGCCCGGGTCAACCCCACGGGCGTGTTCCTCGCCGCACTGGTGCTGGTGCTGGTCGGCCTCTTCGCGCCGGGGATCGTCGGCGGCGCGCTGCTGCTGGCGCTCGCCGCCGGGCTGGCCGCGCTGCTGGTGACCACCTGGCCGGTGCAGAGCCCGGCGACCCGTACCCTCCGGCTGGTGATCCTGACCCTGCTGGTCGGCGCCGCGTCGATGAAGATCCTCGGATGATCGCCCACCCCGTGACGTTCCCACGCCTCCGGCCGAGCGCATGAAGCGGTTTCATGCAAGCATGCGTTTTTGACAATCATTCTCATTGTCGCGGAGAGTGGACGGCATGGTGATCCGCTCCGCCCTCCGTACCGTCGCCCTCGCCGCCACCGGCCTGCTCGCGCTGGCCGGCGCCGCCGCCTGTGGTGACGACGGCAGCGGCGCCGACCCCGACCGGGTCGACGTCGTCGCCGCCTTCTATCCCCTCCAGTTCGTCACCGAGCGGGTCGGCGGGGACGCCGTCCGGGTGACCAACCTCGCCAAGCCCGGCGCCGAGCCGCACGACCTGGAACTCAACCCCGGCCAGGTGGGCCAGGTCACCGACGCGGAACTGGTCGTCTACCTCGCCGGCTTCCAGCCGAGCGTGGACGAGGCGGTGCAGCAGCAGGCCGGCGACCGGGCCTTCGACGTCGCCACGGTGCAGCCGCTGCTGGCCGCGACCGCCGGCGGGCACGAGCACGAGGGCGAGGGGGAGCACGAGGGCGAGGGCGAGGGGGAGCACGAGGGCGAGGGCGCGGACCACGCGACCGAGGAGCCGGCTGCCGAGGAGGAGCACGCGGAGGGGTCGAACGGCAAGGACCCGCACGTCTGGCTGGACCCGACCCGGCTGGCCGGGATCGCCGACAAGCTGGCCGAGCGGCTGGGCGCGGTCGACCCGGACCGGGCCGCCGACTACACCGGCCGGGCGAAGGCGCTCCGCACCGAGCTGGAGGCCCTCGATTCCGAGTACGCCCAGGGCCTGAAGACCTGCCAGCGGCGGGAACTGGTGACCAGCCACACCGCGTTCGCCTACCTGGCGGAGCGCTACCAACTGGAGCAGATCGGCATCTCCGGCCTGACCCCGGAGGACGAACCGGCCCCGCAGCGGCTGGCCGAGGTGGCCGCCGAGGCCCGGGAGCACAAGACCACCACGATCTTCTTCGAGACCCTGGTCAGCCCGAAGGTCGCCGAGACGATCGCCCGGGAGGTCGGGGCGAAGACCGCCGTACTCGATCCGATCGAGGGCCTGCAACCCGGCAGTACCGGGGACTACCTTTCGGTGATGCGCAGCAACCTCGGGGCCCTGAAGACCGCACTGGGATGCCCATGACCGAACCTGTGAACCTTTCTCAACCTGAACCGCGCGGCGCTCACACACCGCGTCCGACCTCGCGGTCCGTGGAACCGCAAGGGGAGGTTGAAAAAGGTTCAGTCGTCGCCGTGGAGCACGGGGTGGTCGCCTACGACGACCGCCCCGTGCTCCGCGGCGTTTCCCTGCGGGTGAACCCCGGCGAGGTGGTCGCCGTGCTCGGCGCCAACGGCTCCGGCAAGTCCACCCTGATCCGGGCCATCCTCGGCCTGGTGCCGCTGGCCGCCGGTGCGGTCACCCTGTTCGGCACCCCGCAGCGCCGGTTCCGGCAGTGGGCCCGGATCGGGTACGTGCCGCAGCGGATGGGCGCCGGCAGCGGCGTACCGGCCACCGTGGCCGAGGTGGTCGCCTCCGGACGGCTGGCCCGGCGGGGTGTGTTCCGGCCGCCGGGGAGGGCCGACCGGGCGGCGGTGGCCGAGGCGCTGGCGGCAGTCGGCCTCGCCGACCGGGCCGGCGACCCGGTGGCCACCCTCTCCGGCGGCCAGCAGCAGCGCACTCTGATCGCCCGGGCGCTGGCCGGCGGGCCGGAGCTGCTGGTCCTCGACGAGCCGACCGCCGGGGTCGACTCGGCCAGCCAGGACGCCTTCGCCGAGGCGCTGCGCGGGTTCGTCGCCGACGGCGGGACGGTGCTGCTGGTCGCGCACGAACTCGGGCCCCTGGCCGGGGTGATCACCCGGGCGGTGGTCGTACACGAGGGAACGATCGCGCACGATGGCGCGGTGCCGGAGCCGGCCGGGCACCACGCGGCGCCCGGACACGAGCACGTCCACCCGCACGCGCCGGAGGAGTCGACAGGGATGTGGGGCAGTCGGCCGTGAGCCTTTTCCAGTACGACTTCATGATCAGGGCCCTGGTCGGGGCGCTGGTCATCGGGCTGACCGCCCCGGCGCTCGGCATCTATCTGGTGCAGCGCCGGATGTCGCTGATCGGCGACGGGGTCGGGCACGTCGCGCTGACCGGGGTCGGGGTCGGGCTGCTGCTCAACCAGTCCCCGGTACTGACGGCGGTGATCGTGGCGGCGGTCGCCGCGGTCGCCATCGAACTGATCCGGGAACGCGGCCGGACCTCCGGTGACGTCGCCCTGGCGATGCTCTTCTACGGCGGCATCGCCGGTGGCGTGATGCTGGTCGGGCTCTCCGGAAGCCGGAGCAACGCCAACCTGATGGCGTACCTCTTCGGCTCGCTGACCACGACGTCGCCGCAGGATCTGGTGGTGATCGTGGCCCTCGCGACGGTGGTCCTGGTGACCATGGTCGCGCTGCGCCCGGCGCTCTTCGCGATCTGCCACGACGAGGAGTACGCCCGGGTCTCCGGGCTGCCGGTCCGGGCGCTGAACATACTGCTCGCGGTGACCACGGCGGTGACCGTGACCATCGCGATGCGGGCGGTCGGGCTGCTGCTGATCAGCGCCCTGATGGTGGTGCCGGTGGCCACCGCGCAGCTCTTCACCCGGGGCTTCCTCGGCACCATGCTCGCCGCGATGGGGCTGGGGCTGCTGGCCTCCGGCTCCGGGGTGTGGCTGGCCGGCACCGCCAACACCGCGCTCGGGGCCACCATCGTGATCCTGGCGATCGGGCTGTTCCTGGTGGTGTCGGTGGGGGTGGCGATACGCCGGGCGCTGGCCCGGCGGCGCGCCGTGCCCGGGCCGGAGCCGCAGGTCGAGCCCTGCGACGTGGTGCTCGACGCCGCCCGGGGGACCGTCCCGGACCCGGCGCCGCCGGCCAAGCCGGTACCCGTTGACCTTGGAACCGCGCACCGAACGGCGGTACGCCGTTAACAACGGTTACCGTTACAGGGTGACGAGCACAAACGCCTACGAGGCCTATACGGGCGCCGGTGAGCTGCTACGAGCGCTCGCGGCACCGATCCGGCTCGCCATCGTCAGCGAACTCGCGCACGGCGAACGATGTGTGCACGAGCTGGTGGAAAGCCTCGGCGCCCCACAGCCGCTCGTCTCCCAACACCTGCGGGTGCTCCGCGGAGCCGGGGTGGTACGCGGCTCGCGACGCGGTCGGGAAATCGCCTATACCTTGGTCGACGAGCACATCGCGCATATCGTGGCGGACGCGGTGAGCCATTCGGGGGAAGCCACCTGACGGGGACGTCCGGGAGGCACCTGAGACGACGCGAGGAGGGCGAGATGGCAGCGGCGGAGAGCGGCGCGGCAGTACGCAACACCCGACAGCGCAGCGCGGTCAGCGCACTGCTCGGTGAAGTCGAAGGCTTCCACAGCGCCCAGGACCTGCACGCGATGCTGCGCAGCCGGGGCGAGCGCGTCGGGCTGACCACCGTCTATCGCACCCTGCAAGGGCTCGCCGACGCGGGCGAGATCGACGTGATGCGCCCGCCGGGCGGCGAGCACCTCTACCGGCGGTGCAGCGAGGGGCACCACCACCACCTGGTCTGCCGGGCCTGCGGCCGTACGGTCGAGGTGGAGGGGCCGGCCGTGGAGAGCTGGGCCGACCGGGTCGCCAACAAGCACGGGTTCAGGGACGTCAGCCACACCCTGGAGATCTTCGGCACCTGCCCGGAGTGCGCGGCTCGCTGACGTACGCCACGCTGACCGGCATGAAGTTCTATGCCGATCGGGTTCCGACCGCCGCCCGTCAACTCCTCACCGATCTGCTCGTCGTCGCCTGGATCTACCTCTGGATCCGGGCCGCGATGTGGTTGCACGACCTGGTGCAGAAGCTCGCCGTACCCGGACAGAAGCTGGAGGGGGCCGGCGGTGGACTGGCCGACAACCTGGCCGACGCCGGTGGCAAGATCGGTCGGGTGCCGGTGGTGGGTGACGAGCTGACCTCCCCGTTCGAGAAGGCCGCCGGGGCGGCCCGGGCGATGGCGGACGCCGGACGCGACCAGCAGGAGTTGGTCGGGGAGCTGGCGTTGGCGTTGTCGCTGACCCTGCTGGTGTTTCCGCTCGGGGTGGTGCTGTTGGGCTGGCTGCCGTTGCGGGTCAGGTGGATGCGGCGGGCCGGTGCGGCCCGGGCGTTGCGGTCCGCGCCGGCCGGGCGGGACCTGTTGGCGTTGCGGGCGCTGGCGAACCAGCCGATCCGGAAGCTGACCCGGATCGACCCGGACGTGGCGCAGGCGTGGCGGCGGGGTGACGCCGAGGCGGTGGACGCGCTGGCGGCGCTGGAACTGCGGGCGCTCGGGCTGCGGACCGCTCCGGTACGCCGCTGAGGGGCATGCTGGCCGGCGCCGCCCGAACGGACGGCACCGGCCAATGGTGCTTGAGCGCGCTGCCGGGACAGGAACCCAGCCGCTGAGGTGCTTGGCTCAGGCGCCTCGGCGGCTGACTTTCCCGGACTGGCGACGTCCTCGGTGCTGGGTCAGATCCGCGGGGCCCGGATCGCCTGTTCGTCGTAGAGATCGCGCACCCAGACGTCGGCCATCGCGCCCTGGTACAGCTGCAGATCGTCGACGCCGCCGAACCAGTATTTGCCGAAGTCACCCTGCTGAAGCGCGCGGCCCACCTGCAACGGCCCGCCGCTGGACATTGGCGTCCACGGCAACGAGGTCTGCCCGACCGGCTCACCGTCGACATACAGCCGGATCTGCTGGCGACCGGCGTCGTAGACCCCGACCAGATGGACCCAGGCGTCGGCCACCGCTGGAGTCGGCGACCGCAGCGCAAGCCGCCCGGCGCTCGCCCCGTCCTCGGCGGCCACCACGAACGACCACGTCCCGCTGGCGGCCTCGTAGCCCAGCCGGAAGGCGGACTCTTGGCTGCCTCCCTGGGACACGATGGTCTGGTCGCCGGAACCGGTCTCCTCGACCCGACCCCAGACCGAGACGGTGAACGAGTCGTCGGTACGCAGTACTCGGCTGTCCTGCCAGTCCGGGATCACCTCGTCACCGACGTTGGCCTGAGCGCTGCCGTATTCGACGGTCCGCAGTGTCTCGTATCGCGGGTCGTCCGGGTCGAACTCCCACACGTCGTTCAACAACAGCCCACTGCCCGACTGCCCGTCAACGACCATCACGCCCTGGCTGAGCGCCAGCCGGCGACCGAACGAGCCGCCGTCGGGCGCTTGGCAGAGGAACGGGTCCGGGCTCGGCTCGTAGCAGGGAATGGCGGCGCTGAAACTCCAGTTTCCGACCGGGAGCGGAGCCAACAGCCCCGGTTCGTCGAATCCGCCCGAGCCCGGGTCGCTGGCGAGCTGGCCGAGGAACTCGTGGTCGAGCAGGGCGCGACCGTAGACCCGCAGGTCGGCGATGCCGCCGTTCCACCAGTTGGCCGGAGCGCCGCCGGAGAACCCGCGACCGACGGCGAAGCGGCCGGTCGCGGCCCAGGGGGTGGCCGTACGATCCACTTCGGCGACCATGACGCCGTCGACGTACAGGCGGAGCTTGCCGGCCGTCCGGTCGTACACGCCGGCCAGATGAGTCCAGCGGCTCAGGTCGGCCGCGCTGACCGATGCCGGGGCGGCCGCTGTCCGGGTGGCGCTGGACTCTTCGACGCCCTCCTGCACAGTGAAGGCCCAGTACGGCGCCGGCGGGCTACCCAGGTGGCGGATCCCGAGCGCGAAGGCCCCCGCGTCGGTGCCCTCCTGAGTCGCCACATCCGAGTCAGTAGTCGGCAGCACACCCGGGCGGACCCAGGCCGCCACGCTGTACGACCCGGTGGTGTCAAGCACGGCCTCGGTGGTGACGGCCTGCGAACTCGATCCGTCGAACGACGCGCTTCGCGCACCGATCATCCGGGTGTCAGGCGCCCAGGTCAGGTCGGTCGCCGTCAACGGCGTGTCCGCCGGGGCGGCCGACCAGTCGGCAAGTGCCTGTTCCTCGTTGACACCTGGATAGATCTCCAACCCCCACCGGGCGACCGCCGGAGCAGGCCGGGGGACGGTCAGCTCGACACTCCCCCGCCCCTCGTTGAACGCGGCGTCGACGGCCGCGACATACAGGATGTTGAGACCGAACGTCGGCGGTACCAGGGTCACCGTGGCACTCGTCGGGTTCGTACCGCTCGGAGCCACGACGGTCCTCGGAGGATCTGTCCAGCCGTACCGGAACTCCCTGACGTCATCGTCCGCTGACTCGATGCGGAACGTCACCGGCTGCCCCGGACCGGTCGGCGTTGTCAGCGGGGTGACCGTCACCCGAGGAATGCTGATATCGGGGGTGAACTGGCACCACCTCGACCAAGGGCTCCAGCGCGGGGTTGAACCGGAGTCCACTGCCTTGACCCGGAACGCGTACGTGCCCTCGGCGGTCAGCCCACTGATCGCGGCCGTGCGGCCCCGCCCGTCGGCCGGGGCGGAAGCCGGCGGCGGCGGTGTCTGCCGTGCCGGGTACGTGGCCGTCACGGTGCCGATGCCACCAGCCGGGACCTCGATCCACTCGTAGTGCCCGGTGAGGCTCTGGGTGGAATCGGCATCCGGGTAGACCGCCGAGAACCTCGGGGTCATCGTGCCGATGGGCACCACACCGGACGCGGGGCACGCGAAGTCGGCCACCTGTAGTGCAGTAGGTGCGCCGGGCCGGGCGTTCCGGGTCGAACTGGCCTGGCCGGCGGCCAGGGCGGGATCGGCCGTCACCGGGGCTGCGCCGACGACGAGTCCGAGGGCGACCCCGACGCCGACCCAGCGGAGCCGGTTGGGCCGGAGGCGCCGAGCCTGCACTGCGGGTGTGGACACGCCCGTTGCCGGCGCCCGGCCGGCAGGGTAGGAATTCTCTTGGGACAAAACAACTCCCTCTGACCTGACGGGTGCCGGTGAACCTCGCTGGTGAGCCCCATCGCGTACCGGATGGCCTACCCTGACGGCTCGGCCCAGCTACGGCAAGGGGTTAACGTGGCCTCCACAGTAGAGCCGGGTACCAACAGGCGGCGCGGCCTGCCGCCACACCACGCCGACCCACCACCGATGCCGCAAGTCGAGGATTCCCGTGTACAGAGAACAGCAATCCCGTGACGTTCTTCCCCGCCGCCCGCTGGGCCGCACCGGGCTGCGCGTCACCCCGGTCTGCGTCGGCGGCGGCCCGCTGGGCAGCATGCCGGGCCTCTTCGGGTACGACGTCAGTGCCGAACGCGGCACCGAGACCGCGCTCGCCGCGCTGACCGGCCCGTTCAACTTCCTGGACACCGCCGCCGGCTACAGCGACGGGGAGAGCGAGCGGCGCATCGGTGCCGCGCTGCGCCGGATCGGCGGAGTGCCGGAGGGCTTCGTGCTGGCCACCAAGGTCGACCGGGACTTCACCACCGGCGACTTCTCCGGCGACCAGACGCGCCGCTCCGCCGAGGGCAGCCTGGAACGGCTCGGGCTGGACCAACTGCCGCTGGTCTATCTGCACGACCCCGAGCACATCAGCTTCGCCGCCGGCATGGCACCCGGCGGCCCGGTCGAGGCACTGCTCGAATTGCAGCGCGAGGGTGTGATCGAGCACCTCGGGGTGGCCGGCGGCCCGGTGGAGCTGATGGCGGAATACCTGCGTACCGGGCACTTCGCGGCACTGATCACGCACAACCGCTGGACCCTGGTGGACCGCTCGGCCGGTGACCTGATCGACGAGGCGGTCTCGCTCGGCGTCGGCGTGGTGAACGCCGCCCCCTTCGGCAGCGGCATCCTGGCCAAGGGTCCGGCCCGGTTCACCAAGTACGCCTACCGGCAGGCCGACGCCGCGACGCTGGACCGGATCCGGGCGATGGAGGCGGCGTGCGCGGCGTACGGCGTACCGCTCGCGGCGGCGGCACTCCAGTTCTCGCTGCGCGACCCCCGGATCACCTCCACCATCGTCGGAGTGTCCCGCCCGGAGCGGATCGCCGAGACCGCCCAACTCGCCACCTGGCAGATCCCCGACGAACTGTGGGAGACCCTCGCCCCGCTCACCGCCCCCAAGGAGTCCTGGCTGTACTGACTCACTCGCCGCCCGGCTTCGGAATCCGGCGTCGTACGTCGTCGACCGTCGACGGGCCGGGTTGCCAGGGGGCGACCCAGGGCAGGTCGGCCGGCGGAGTGACCACACCCTCTTCGAGGAACGCGTACCGGCCGGCGAGGATCCGCTTCGCCGCCGCCGTGTCGACCGAGTCGGTGTTCTCCCACAGCGCCCGGAACAGCGCCGCGATCCGCACCTTGGCCTGCCGGCAGAACAGGTCGGCCAGTTCCACGCCCTCGGGCCGGGTCTCCCGTTCGGCGTTCGCCCGTACGCAGACCGCCGACATCGCGAACAGTTCGGCCCCGATGTCCACGATCCGGCCGAGGAAGCCCTGCTTGTGCTCCAGTTTTCCCTGCCAGCGGGACATCGCCAGGAACGTCGACCGGGCCAGTTTGCGGGACGACCGCTCCACGTACCGCAGATGACCGGCGAGAGGGCCGTACTCGGCGTACCCGCCGGGGTTCTGGCCGCGACCGACCGCGAGGGTCGGCAGCCACCTGGCGTAGAACGCGCCCGCCCTGGCTCCGGCCCGGACCTTCCGGCCCAGTTCGGCGTCGGGATCGATGATGTCGCCGGCCACCGAGAGGTGGGCGTCGACCGCCTCCCGGGCGATCAGCAGGTGCATGATCTCGGTCGAACCCTCGAAGATCCGGTTGATCCGCAGGTCGCGGAGGATCTGCTCGACGGCCGCCGGGCGCTCGCCCCGGGCGGTCAGCGACTCGGCCGTCTCGTAGCCGCGCCCGCCCCGGATCTGCACCAGTTCGTCGGCGATCTTCCAGGCCATCTCGCTGGCGTAGAGCTTGACCAGCGCGGCCTCGATCCGGATGTCGTTCGTGTCGTCGTCGGCGAGCAGGCAACAGAGGTCGAGCATGGTCTCCATGCCGTAGGTGGTGGCGGCGATGAAGGCGAGCTTGCTCGCCACCGCCTCGTGCCCGCCGACCGGCCGGCCCCACTGCACCCGCTCGGCGGCCCACTCCCGGGCCACGTTCAGCGACCACTTGCCGGCGCCGACGCACATCGCCGGCAGCGAGAGCCGGCCGGTGTTCAGGGTGGTCAGCGCGATCTTCAGGCCGCGCCCCTCGCCGCCGATGACGTTCTCGGCGGGTACGAGGACGTCGGAGAACCGGGTCAGGCTGTTCTCCAGGCCGCGCAGCCCGAGGAACGCGTTACGCCGCTCGACGGTGATCCCGGGCGAGTCCGCCTCGACAACGAACGCGGTGATCCCGCCGCGCCGCCCCTCCGAGGCCGGCACCCGGGCCATCACCACCAGCAGGCTCGCCACCGTCCCGTTGGTGGCCCACAGCTTGACGCCGTTGAGCCGGTAACCGGTGCCGTCCTCGGTCGGCTCGGCGGTGGTGGCCAGCCTTGCCGGGTCGGAGCCGACATCCGGCTCGGTCAGCAGGAACGCCGACACCTCGCCAGCGGCCAGCCGGGGCAGGAAGCGCTGCTTCTGCTCGTCGGTGCCGAAGAGTTTCAGCGGTTGCGGCACCCCGATCGACTGGTGCGCCGAGAGCAGCGCGCCGATCGCCGGGCTGACTGAGCCGGCCAGCGTCAACGCCCGGCAGTAGTGCAGGTTGCTCAGCCCGAGGCCGCCGTACTTCTGGTCGATCTTCATTCCGAAGGTGCCGAGTCGGGCGAGCCCGGCGAACACCTCGTCGGGGATCCGGGCGTCCCGCTCGATCGCCGCGCCGTCCACCTCGGACCGGACGTAGCTGTCGAGCCGGTCGAGGAACTCCTGCGCCTGGGCGGCACGCTCGGGATCGGGCTGCGGCCACGGGTCGATCAGGTCCAGCCGGAGCCGGCCGAGGAAGAGTTCCTTGCCGAAGCTCGGCTTGCCCCACTCCGTCTCCCGGGCGGCCTCGGCGACCTGCCGGGCCTCCCGCTCGGAGACCTGCCCGGCCTCCTTCGGCAGCGGCCCGACTCCGTCCGACTCGCCCGCCGCCGGCCTGTTCTGCTCTGTGGTGGTCACGGCAACCCCCTCGATCGAGTACGGCGCCAAGGAGGTAACCGCGCTCATCACTCCGTGCAGCGGAGCGGGCAACCCCCTGACGTGCTGCGGCCGAATACACCGTCCACGCTACTCGGTTTTGTTACCCGCCGGTAGCACTGAATATGCGGATGTCGACATCTCCGCCGCCGGCAGCGGACCCGCCGCCCGGCGGCATCGGTGTGCGGTGGCGAGACTGTCGAGCTGCCCCGCCTGTGCACCCACGCCCCCGGGCACCTCGACGTGCCGTCGGCGCGGCCCCATTCCAGAGACGTCCAGAATCTCGCCACAGGTGCCACCAGGAACCTTCACTCTCCGGTCAGGAGCCACTACGGTGCGCCCAGGAATCAGCCGAGGGAGCTACCGGCGCCTGCGGAGTGGCGCCGGGGCGGCGGGGGGATCGTGGACGAACAGGATGGCCAGGCCCGCGACGGCCAACAGGGCGAGCGACCGGTCGAGGCCCCGCTGATCGAGTTCATCCGGGCGCAGCTCCGCCGGATGCGGGTCACCGCCGGCCTGTCCCAGGACCAGTTCGGCAGGCGGATCAACTTCTCCAACTCGCTGGTGAGCGCGGTGGGCCGAGTTGCCGAACGTCGACCTGCTGGTCGTGCCGAACGGCATCGGCATGTACGCCGGGCTGGCCGGGCCGTTCGTGCTGGCCGCGCTGGAGGGCAACAGTTGGCTCGGCTATCTGGACAATCAGCTCCGTGGTCAGATCGTCACGCTGCCCGACGAGATTGATAACCTGCAAGAGGCGTGGGAATGCGTCCGCAGCGAGGCGTTGCCGCGCCCGCACTCCCTCGACCTGCTCAAGGAAGCGGCGAAGACATGGACCTGAGCAACGCCCAGTGGCGCACCTCCACCCGCTCCTCCAACGGCGGAGCCACCTGCGTCGAGGTGGCCGACAACCTCCCCGACGCCGTACACGTCCGCGACAGCAAGGACCGTCAGGGCCCCGTCCTCACCTTCACGACCGACGCCTGGCGCACCTTCGTCCGCACCGTCAGCACCCACTGACCCCCGGCAGCCGCCGCGCGTGCGCCGACCTGGACATCAGATGCGCTACGAGGCTGCCGTAACGCATCTGATGTCCAGGTGACCACAGCGGACCGGACGGACAAGGGCGTCATCCTCCAGCAACGGCCGGGCTGACGGCCTCCACCAGCCACGGGCCGGCGGCATAGCGGCGGCGTGGCGGGCAGCGCCCTCGGTGGGCGCACACGCCATCGGGTGGGCGCCACACGCCCTCGGTGGGCGCATAAACGGGGCAGCTCGACAGTCTGCGCAACGGATACCTGCCGCCAGCGCCACGGATACCTGCCGACAGCCGAGGGATCCTGCCGACAGCCGAGCCGGCATCCCACTCACCCCGGCCCGAGCAGCGGGAGCGGCGTCAGCCGACCGGCTGGGCGGCGCCGTTCCACACCGGCGGGGCGTAGCCAGCGGGCTTGTCGCCGATGCCCAGCCCGGGGTTGACGATCCAGGACTGGTATTCCGGGGTGAACATCGAGTAGGGCCCCGGCAGCGGGACCGCGCTGGCCTCGTCGAGCCGGCGCCGCGCCTCCGCCGGGATCTCGAAGTCGAGTGCGGCCAGGTTGCTCGCCAACTGTTCCGGGCTGCTCGCGCCGATGATCGCCGACCCGACACCGGGTTGGGTGGCCACCCAGTTGATCGCCACCTGGGCCATGCTCCGGCCCAGCTCGGCCGCCACGCCCGCCAGCACCTCGATGACCTGCCACTCCCGCTCGTCGATCGGCCGCTGGTGCCCGCCGGGCGCGCCGAGCCGGCCCTCGCCGGTCACGCCGTCACCCATCCGCCGGTACTTGCCGGTGAGCAGCCCGCCGCCGATCGGGCTCCACGCGGTGAGCCCCAGCCCGAGCGACTGGGCCATCGGTACGAACTCCGGCTCGATCCCCCGGGCGATCAGCGAGTACGGCAACTGGAGGCTGATCATCGGGTTCAGCGAGTGCGCCTCGGCGAGGCTCTGTGCGCGGGCGGCGTACCAGGCGGGGACGTCGGAAAGGCCGGCGTAGCGGATCTTGCCGGCACGCACCAGGTCGTCGAAGGTACGCACCACCTCCTCGACCGGGGTGATCCGGTCCCAGGTGTGCAGCAGATAGAGATCGAGATAGTCGGTGTTGAGCCGGCGCAGCGTCGCCTCCAGGGCCCGGACGATGTGCTTGCGGCCGTTGCCGCTGGCGTTCGGGTCCGCCGGATCGATGCTGTTGGTGAACTTGCTGGTCAACACGAGCTTGTCCCGCACTCCGGCGGCGGCGATCAACCTGCCGAGGATGCGCTCGCTCTCCCCCGCCGTGTAGAAGTCCGCCGTGTCGACGAAGTTGCCGCCGGCTTCCAGATATCCCCGGAGAATCGGCTCGGCCTCCGCCTCGGTTTTGCCGTAGGCGGCATGGAAACCGGAGGTGCCGAAGTTCATCGTGCCCAGCGCCAGCCGGCTCACCCGCAGCCCGGACCGGCCGAGCAGGTAGTAGTCGTTCATGTGCACAACCCTGCTTCGAAAAAATTGGACCGGCAAGTCCAAAGAATGCGGGTCGGTCCCGGATAGAGTGGACCAGATAGTCCAGAGAATCGGATGGGCATGAATCGGACGTTAACCCAGAAAGGCACCGCCACCCGGCAACGCATCATCGAGGGCGCGGCGGCCGAGATCCGGGAGCGTGGCGTCGCCGCGACCACCCTCGACGACGTACGGGCCCGGACCGGCACCAGCAAGAGCCAGCTCTTCCACTACTTCCCGGACGGCAAGGACGAGTTGCTGTTGGCCGTCGCCCGCTACGAGGCCGACCGGGTACTCACCGACCAGCAGCCGCAGCTCGGTGACCTCACCTCCTGGCCGGCGTGGTGGGCGTGGCGGGACCGGGTGGTGGCCCGCTATCTCGGCCAGGGAATGGACTGCCCGCTCAACGGCCTCGTCGCGCACCTCGGCCGGAGCACCCCCGGCGCCCGGGCCGTGGTCACCGAACTCCTCCGCGCCTGGCAGTCGGAGATCAGCGCGGGAATCCGGCACATGCAGGAGATCGACGAGGTCGATCCCGGCCTCGATGCCGAACAGACGTCCGCTGCCCTACTCGCCGGCATCCAGGGCGGTGTCGTGGTGATGCTCGCGACCGGCCGGATCACGCACCTGGAGGCCGCGCTCGACGTGGGCATCGGCAACCTTCGGTCGAACCGGCGAGCCGACCCGGCCTGACGGCGGCGACCCGCCGGTCCGATCGTCCACATTGCCATCGCGTGATGCAGTAAATGGATACCGGCCTCAGTGTGCCGACCCACCGGCCGGCGGGATCCCGCGCAGCTCGGTCAGCGCGTACTTCGCGGCCTTCTCCACCGCCGCGATCCCCTGCTGCCGGGTCGAGTGGTGGTCGGAGAGTACGGCGATCAGCCAGTCCCGGCCCGGCTCGACGATCCGGCCGATGCTGTTCGCCAGCCACCGCCCGTTGTCGGCGTCGACGGTGGTCCAGCCGTTCTTGACGTAGCTGGCGGTGCTGGCCCGACCGGCGGCGGCGGTGATCCCCCAGTCCTGCTCCTTGTCCACCTGAGCCATCAGCCCGAGCAGGACGTCCCGGCTGCCGTCGCTGAGCGGACCGGCCGGGTCGGTGACCGCGATCAGCAGCCGGAGCTGATCGGCCGCCGTGGTCGTGGTCATCCCCCAACTGGAGTTGGGCGTCGTCTGGCGCAGTCCGAGAGTCCGGTTCGCGGCGGTCAGTCCGGTCCGGTAGCCGATCGTGGCGTAGAGGCTGCTCGCCGCGGCATTGTCGCTGACCACGATCATCGACCGGGCCAGTTGGCGCTCGTTCGCGCTGAGCTTGCGCCCCTGGTCCTGGCGGCGCAGCAGCAGCGCGGCCAGGATGTCGACCTTGACGATGCTGGCGGTCTGGTACCGCCGGGTGCCGGCGGTGACCGCCAGACCGGTGATCCGGTCCCGCACCGCCAGGGTGACCCGGCCGCCGACTCCGCGCAGGTGGCGCTCGATCCGGGTACGCGCCAGCGCTGGGTAGTCCGGGGTCGGGCTGGGCGTCGGTCGGGCCGGGCTGGCCGCCGCCCCGGGCCGCGCGCCGGCATCCGCCGAACCCGCCCACCGGTACGCCAGCCCGGTGCCGGCCGCACCCGTACCGAGCAGTGCGGCGGCGGTGGCGGCGAGCAGCTCCCGGCGCCTCGGCCCGCGCCGGCTAGCCAAGGAGGTCCGCCAACTTCTTCACCACCGTGTACGCGGTGGCCCGGTCCACCGGACCCGGAACGTTCAGTGTCGAGAGCCGGTCGTCGTGGCGTACCGCCACCAGCAGCGTGGACCGGGCGGGTGCTCCGGGAGAGTCGATCCGCCCCTGCACCACCAGCCCGTCCGCGGGTGGGAGCGAAATGTCGAGCAGCCTGAACGAGATGCTGGCGCCGTAGGCGTCGTACCGGGAGCAGGTCGTGACGACCCGGCGTACGTCGTCGAGGGCCCGCACCGCCCAGCCCGGCTCGTACGCCTCGACGACCTGCGTCGCGACCAGCTCGGACGGCTCGTGCCGGTAGCGGCGCTGCACGGCGCCGGTCCGGTGCCGCTGGGCGGGGTAGTCCCCCTCCCGGTACGCCGGGCAGTCGGCCTGGAGCCACGGCCACGGCGGCTGCTCCGGCGGGTGCGGACTCTGCCGCCATCCCGTGCCCAACCCGCTGGGTTGGAGCAGAGCCAGGTCGAGTGTTGCCGGCCGGTGGGCCGGACCGCTCGCGGTCAGCCGGGCGCCCTGGCCGGCCGGGGGCCGGCGTGCCGGATCGGCACCGCAGCCGGCGGTGAGGCTGGCGACCGCCAGCACGACCAACAGGACGGCCGTCGCGGCCAGCCACTCCCACCCGCCCGGACCGCTCCGGACCCGTCGCGCGATCGGTCTGTCGACCGCCGGTAGCGGCCTTGCTCGGGCTTCCACGCCCCTTAATGACGGTCACCGCACCCGGGACGTTGCATGGACCGCCGGTCGGCCCGGTGCCGGGCTGCCCCGCACCGAGCCGGCCGACGGTCCGTCCGGCTATCCGGTGGCGGCCCGCAGTTCCCGCTCCGGATCGACCTCCGGCTCGGCCGGCGCCACCGGCGTACGCGCCGGGCTGGTCACCGGCTTGGGCTTGCCGACCAGGTACCCCTGGGCGAAGTCCACCCCGTAGTCGCGGAGCAGATTCATGGTGGCCTCGTCCTCCACGTGCTCGGCAGCGGTCCGGATCCCCAATCCGCGGCACATCTCGACGATCGACCGCACGATGCCCCGGTTCGCCACCGAGTGCTCGATGCCGGCGATGAACTCGCCACCCACCTTCACCAGGTCCACCGGGAAGTAGGTGAGGAAGGCGAACGGAACGTGCCCGGACCCGAAGTCGTCGAGGGCGAGCTGGCAGCCGAGCTGGCGGATCCCGTACGCGAAGTTGTGCGCCTCGGTCAGGTTGCCGATCCGCGCCGTCTCGGTGATCTCGAAGGTGATCTGGCCGGGATCGACGTCGTACTGCTGGAGCCGCTGCTGTACCCGCTCCAGCAGGTGCGGGTCGCCGAGCGAACGCCCGGAGAGGTTCACCTGGTAGTGCGAGGTACGCGGGCCGCGGGCGATCAGCTCGATGGTGCGGTCGATCACCCACCGGTCGATCGGCAGGATCTCGTCCAGCCGCTCCGCGTCGCCGAGCAGGGTCGAGGCGGAGTGCGCCTGCCCGCCGTCGTTGACCACCCGGAGCAGGATCTCCTGCCGGGTGATCTGGTTGAGCCGCAGGTCGAGGATCGGCTGGGTGTAGAGGGTGAACCGGTTCTCCGCCACCGTCGCCCGTACCCGACTCCGGCACAGCTCCCGGCGCTCGTCCTCGGCCGCCGGCTGGTCCAGGGCGACCCGGGCGACGCCGGCGGCCCGGGCCCGGCGCCAGGCCGTCTCCGCGTCCACGATCAGGTCGACGCCGCGGCTGCCGTCCCGGCCCTGGTAGCGGACCAGGCCGCCCCAGGCGTCGACCAGTCGGGTCCGGCCCAGCACGAAGGACTGGGACCGGATGCCGTCGATGATGGCCTCGGCGAGCGCGGTGGCCGAACTCAGCGTGGTCCGCTGCATCAGTACCCCGAACTCGTTCGGCCCGGTCAGCCCGCAGACGTCGGAGCGGCGGGCTACCCGGCGGACGACCTGGGCGACCGCCACCGCCAGCCGCTCCTGCTCGTCGGCACCGCCGGGCTCGCCGTCGACATCGGCGTCCGGGTCGAGCGCCGGGCCGACCGGCTCGACGGCCACCACCAGCAACACGCCCGGCCCGCCCCGCTGGGCGGTGTCGATCTCGTCGGCGAACCTGGCCCGGTGGAAGAGCCCGGTGACCGGGTCCCGGCCGGCCAGCTCCGCCTGCACCGTCTCGCGACGGCGGGCCAGCCGGGCCTGCTCCTGGCGGGCGAGTTCGAGTTCGGTGATGTCCCGGGCGGTGGCGATGATGCCGTGCGGCCGGTTCTCCCCGTCGACGATGTATTCCAGGTAGCAGTGCACGTACCGGGTGACCCGGTCCGGGCGGATCACCCGGCAGGTCGTCTCCCGGACGGTACGGTCCCGCCACACCGACTCGACCACCCGGCGCACCCCGTCGACGTCGTCGGGGTGGACCAGCCGGGCCAGCGCCGCGACCGAGTGCCGCAGCGTGCCGGGCGGATAGCCGAGGATCAGGGACATCTCGTCCGACCAGGTCAGCTCTCCGCTGGCCCGGATCCAGGTCACGGTGCCGAGCTTGGCCAACTGCGCCGCCCGGGTGATCCGGGCCGCCTCGTCGGTGTCGGCGGTCAGCGGATCCCGTACCTCGATGTCGCCGGTCAGGTCGCGGCCCTCGGAGAGCGCCCGCTGATATTCCTGCTGCACCCGGCGGGTGGCCCGGCGTGCTCGGGCCCGTTCCAACTCGCTGCACGTCCGGTCCGAGGCCAACGACAGGATCTCGTCCAGGTTCATCCCCGATCCCTCCCGGACGGCGTCTCGAAGCCCGCCTGCTGGGCGAGTTCCTTCAACCGGTGCCGAGCCTCCTGCCGGTACGTCCGCACCGTGTTGTATGCGATCCCGAGGATGGCCGCGATCTCGTGGTCGGACCAGCCGTCCAGCGCCAGTACGAATACCTCGGCCTGGCGGGGCGGCAGCCTCGGCAACCAGCCGCGCAGCAGCTCCCGGGCCTCCGCCGGGTCGGCCGGTTCGGCGAGCCGCTCCGGCGGTACCTCCTCCAGACTGACCGTCACGTCCTGCCGGCGGCGCCGTTGCAGCACCAGCAGCTTGTACCGGGCGGTCTTGTACATCCAGGCCAGCGGCTTCTGGTAGTCCCGGATCTGCTCCCACTTGTCCCGGGCGGTGATGAACGCCTCCTGTACGGCGTCCTCGACCAGCCCCCGGTCCGCGGACTGGGCGAGCAGGAAGCGCTCGACCAGCACGAAGTTCCGCTGGCAGAACGCCTCGAAGCTCACCTCGGAGTCGGCCTGGCCCCGGTCCCCCAACCGGGCGGCCGACTCGGCCCGCACCACCGCGTTGTCCCCGCTCCTCATGCCGTCACTCCGCTGCGCTCCGTGCCGTCATGAGGCTCAATCACACTGAGCTGACTGATTCGCTCGCTGCGCTCGCTCATGACGGCACTCCGCTGCGCTCCGTGCCGTCATGAGGCTCAATCACACTGAGCTGACTGATTCGCTCGCTACGCTCGCTCATGCCGCCTCGCCCCCGTCTGTTCGACGAAGACCCCGCAGCTCCACGACCCGGTGCCCGTCGCGGTCCCGCTCGTCGATCCGTACGTCGGCGGAGCGGTCGCCGGCCAGCCGGATCAGGCCCATGGTGCGGGCCCGGGTCCGCGCCGACCACTCCCGCTCCGCCTGCACCCGGCTGCGGTGCCGCAGAAAGCCCCGAACCAGCAGCCCCAACCCCCCGATCAGGCCCACCAGCACTGCCACCGAACTCCCGGTCGACAGTCCCCCCAGAACCTCGCTCATCCTCGCCTCTCGCGGTCCGTAGTTGTCGTTCCGGATATAACTCTCCGTCAAGGGCCTCGGTGTAGGGGGCGACCCGCCCGGGCGAAGATGCCAATGATCAAAAATGTGGCGACTAGCTGGTGCGTTTCCTCCGATCAGCCACAGTAGACGGACTGATCAAATGAGCATATATACTGTCCAGTATGGATTACACAGAGCGACATCCCCCAGCCTGGCGGGGTGTGCTCAGTCGACCGCGTCGGGGCGGGCGGCGGCCGGCGTCTCGTCGTCGTCCTCGTCGGCCTCGCCCCAGTTGCGGCGCAGGAACGGCAGCACGGCCCAGAAGGTCAGGAACCAGGCCCCGGTCAGCGCGCTGAGTACGAACGCCACCGCTCGGGGCAGCAGGAAGTCGGTGATCAGCAGCACCGAGCTGACCATCGAGACCAGCATGAAGGCCAGCCCGCCGGTCGCCATGCCGTGCGCGAACCGGACCAGTTCCGGCTTGCGCCCCTGCCGGAAGAGCGCCCGGTGGAAGGCAACCGGCGAGATGATCAATGCGGTGGCGGCCGCCGCCGACAGCAGCGCGACGACGTAGGTGTCCTTCTGGAACGTGGTGGCTCGCGGGAAGCCGTTGCTGAAAGGCAGGGTGAGCAGGAAGGCGAACAGGATCTGCACCCCGGTCTGCGCCACCCGCAGCTCCTGCAACAGGTCGGCGAAGTTGCGCTGCCAACGCTGCTTCTCCGTCTCGACGGCCACGTGGGCCACCTCCCGTTCCGGTCGAAGTTCGCAGCAGTGTGCCCGAACCGGCCGTACGTGAAACGCGAGGAAGCCTCGACAGCGGACGCGGCGGCAGTACCGGTGGCAAACCGGGCGGCGCCGGAGGTCTGCGGTACCCGGGGGTCAGCCGCCCCGGCGGATCCGGCCGGCGTACCGGGCCTCCAGGGTGTTGTTGTGCTCGTCGCTGTCCGGAATGTTGGCCGAGAGGTAGACCGGGGCGGTCTCGCCCGCCTCGACCAGCCGGCGGACCACCTCCACCACGACCTGCTGGGCGAGCAGCGCAGCGGTGATCGACGACACCGCGCCGACCGCGCCGCCGCCGGGCAGCGGCAGCGTCGCGTCGCCGTACGGGGCGCCGTTGTCGAGCACCACGTCGGCGAGATCGCTCAGCTTGCGTCCGGACGGGTGCCGGGACGCCACCCGGGCCGAGTGCTGCTGCGAGGTGATCGCGATCAGCCCGTGGCCGTGCTCCTTGACCAGCGACGCGAACTCGACGATGGTGCCGTTCACCCCGGAGTTCGAGGCGATCACGAAGACGTCCCGGGGGTCGATCGGGGTCAGCTCGTAGAGTCGGCGGGCCACGGTCGGGTCCCGTTCCAGGGTGGGGCCGAGGATGTCGACCGGCTCGCCACCGCGCAACACCAGGTCGCGCAGCGCGATCCGGTTCGTCGGGACCAGTCCGCCGGCCCGGCCGGCGATCTCCATGGCCAGCGCCTCGGAGTGGCCGGTGCCGAACGCCTGCACCACTCCGCCGGCCCGGAGCGCGTCGGTGACCAGGTCGGCCGCCCGGCGTACGCCGTCCCGGGCGGCGGCCGCCACCCGCCCGATCGTCTCGGTGACCACGTCGAGATAGCCCTCGGGGCTGAGTGTCACGCCGCACGCGTCCCTTCGAGATGTTGATCTGGGCCATCCACCCTATCCCGTGACATCGTGGGCACCACCACATCCACCGGCTCCACCGCTGTCGGCGCAGCGGCATCCGGTGTACCGTCTGCGCAACAACAGCACATCCGACAGGGGAGCGCACAGCGCTGAGAGTGCGGGTGACACACCCGCAGACCCTCGAACCTGATCTGGGTAATGCCAGCGCAGGGAGTTCGGTCGAGTCTCCAGCCGCGCCGCAGTCCGGGCCGTCCCGGGTTGCGGCGTGCGTCTTGCCTGGTGTGCCACGCGACTGGGAGGCACGCTCATGAGTCCGTCCACCACCACCAGATGGCGCACCGTCGACATCGTCGTCGCCTCGGTCATCGCGGTCGCGTTCGGGGTCATCTTCTGGGCCTGGAACCTGGTGTGGAGCGCCACCGAGGGTGCGTTCACGTTCTTCCCGCCGGCCCAGGCGGTCATCTACGGCATCTGGCTGGTCCCGGGAGTGCTCGGTGGCCTGGTGATCCGCAAGCCGGGCGCGGCACTGTACTGCGAGTTCCTCGCCGCCTTCGTCTCGGTGTTGCTGGGCAGCCAGTGGGGCACCGTCGCGATCCTGCAGGGGCTCGCCCAGGGCGTCGGCGCGGAGGCGGCGTTCCTCGCCGTCGGGTACCGCTCGTTCCGGCTGCCGGTGGCGATCGGCTCCGGCCTGCTGGCCGGTCTCGCCGCCGCGATCTTCGACCAGGTCCGCTACTACTCCGAGTACGACTTCGACTCGTTCCGGCTGCCGGTCTTCCTGTTCACCGTGCTCAGCTCGGCGGTGCTCGCCGGTGCCGGCGGCTGGGCGCTCACCCGGGCGCTGGCCCAGACCGGCGCGCTGGACCGGTTCCCGGCCGGCCGCGAGCGTACCGCCGTGTGAGCGGCGCGACCCGGTGGTGTCGTCGTGAGCGAGCGAACCAGCCAGCTCAGTGCCGATGAGCCTCATGACGGCCCGGAGCGCAGCGGAGGGGCGGCATGAGCGAGCGGAGCGAGCGAACCAGCCAGCTCAGTGCGGATGAGCCTCATGACGCCCCGGAGCGCAGCGGAGGGGCGGCATGAGTGAGGTACGACTGCGCGGCTTCGGCTGGCGGCACGCCGGCCGACGGGCCTGGGCGGTCCGCGACATCGACCTGCGGATCGGGCACGGCGAGCGGGTACTCCTGCTCGGCGCCTCCGGTGCCGGCAAGAGCACCCTGCTGGCGGCGCTGGCCGGGCTGCTCGCCGAGGACTCCGGCGAGCAGGAGGGCACCGTCGAGATCGACGGGCTCGATCCGCGCAAGGCCCGGGAGCGGGTCGGCATCGTCTTCCAGGACCCGCAGACGCAGCTCGTGATGGCCCGGGCCGGCGACGACGTGGCGTTCGGCCTGGAGAACCGAGGTGTTCCCCCCGAGGAGATCTGGCCCCGGGTCACCGAGGCGCTGGCCCGGGTCGGCTTCCCGTACGGCCTGGACCGGTCCACCGCCGCGCTCTCCGGCGGCGAGCAGCAGCGGCTCGCCCTGGCCGGGGTGCTGGCGCTGCGGCCCGGACTGCTGCTGCTCGACGAGCCGACCGCCAACCTGGACCCGGCCGGCGCGGCCCTGGTCCGGGGCGCGGTCCGGGCGGCGGTCGACAACGACACCACCCTGATCCTGGTCGAGCACCGGGTGTCGGAGGCGCTGCCGCTGGTCGACCGGGTGGTGGTGCTCGAACCGGGTGCCGGGGTACGGGCCGACGGCCGCCCGGCGGAGGTCTTCGCGGCGCACGGTGCGGCGCTGGCCGCCGCCGGGGTCTGGGTGCCGGGGCCGCCGCCGGCACCGCGCCGGGCCGCGACCGGCCCCGGTGACGTGTTGCTCACCGCCGACCGGCTCGGCCTGCCGCCCCGGCTGGCAAGCACCGACCTGCGGGTCCGCGCCGGCGAGGCGCTCGCCGTGCTCGGTCCCAACGGTGCCGGCAAGTCCACGCTGGCGCTGCTGCTCGGCGGGCTGCTCCGGCCCGGCACCGGCCGGCTGTCGGCTTCCCCGGCGCTGGCCGGCCGGCACGCCGGCACCGCACCGCACCGGTGGCGGGCGCCGGTGCTGGCCGGCCGGATCGGCTCGGTCTTCCAGGACCCGGAGCACCAGTTCGTCCGGAGCACGGTCTTCGAGGAGCTGGCGCTCGGGCCGCGCCGGACCGGCCAGCCCGAGGCGGTGGTCCGGTCGGTGGTGGACGAGCTGCTGGTCCGGCTCCGGCTGGACCGGTTGGCGGCGGCCAACCCGTACACCCTCTCCGGCGGCCAGGCGCGGCGGCTGAGCGTGGCGACGGCGCTGGCCACCGCGCCCCGGCTGCTGGTGCTGGACGAGCCGACCTTCGGCCAGGACCGGCGTACCTGGCTCGAACTGGTCGACCTGCTCGCCGGGCTGCGGGACGGCGGGCACGGCATCGTCACCGTCACCCACGACGCCGACTTCGTCGCCGCGCTGGCCGACCGGACGATCCGGCTCGGCGGCGACGGAGCCGGGCAGCCGGTGGATCGGGCCGGCACCGGATCGGCGGGGCGGGCCGGATGATCCCGTACCAGCCGATCGCCGCCCCCGACGCACCGCTGGCCCGGCGCAACCCGGTGGCCAAGGTCGCCGCCGCGCTGGTCGTCTCCGTCGCGCTGATCGCCACGGTGGACCCGGTGGCCCCGGCGGTGGCGATCGGGTTCGAGCTCGCCGTGGTGCCGCTCTTCGGCCTCCGGTACGCGGCACTGGCCCGGCGGGCCTGGCCACTGCTGCTCAGCGCGCTGGGCATCCTCTGCACCCTGGTGCTCTTCGCCGCCGAGCGGACCGGCAGCCTGCTGTGGCAGGCCGGGCCGGTGGAGGTCACCAGCGGAGTACTGGTCACCGCGCTGGGCATGGCGCTACGGGTGATCGCGGTGGCGCTGCCCGGGGTACTCGTCTTCGCCACCACCGATCCCACCGACCTGACCGACGCGCTGGTGCAGAACGTCAAGGCACCGCCCCGGTTCGCGATCGGGGCGCTGGCCGCGTTCCGGCTGGTGCCGCTGCTCGCGCTGGAGTGGCGGATGTTGAGCCTGGCCCGGCGGGCCCGGGGCATCGATGCCGGACGGAATCCGCTGACCCGGCTGCGGCTGTTCGGCTCGACCGCGTTCGCCCTGCTGGTCGGGGCGATACGCCGGGGTACCCGGCTGGCCACCGCGATGGACGCCCGCGGCTTCGACTCGGGCTCGCCGCGTACGTCGGCGCGCCGGCAGCGCTTCACCGGTGCCGACGCCGCCCTGGTCGTCGGCGCGGCGGCGCTGGCCGGCGGAGCACTCGCGGTCAGCGTCGCGCTCGGCACCTTCCGCCCACTGGTCGGCTGAGCGGCCGGCTTCGACGGCGCGGTGGCGGTCCGACGCCGCCATGCGCACAGTCAGTCCAGGGTGGCGATCTCGACGTTTCCGAAGGCGACCCGGTGGGACGGCTCCCGGCCCTGGTCGGAGGCGGGATCGGAAAAGATGCCCAGCACCACCCGGCCGGCCACCGGAGCAGTGTCCCGCGCCGAGCCGATCTGCCGGCCGTCCTGATAGAAGCGCAGCTCCTCGCCGTCGGCGACCACACCGACCCGGATCCGGCCGTCCGGCCGCCGATCCGGCGGGTACGGGAAGTCGCCGGTCTCGCTCGCCGTGTCGGACCCGTGCCGCATCAGGTGGTACCCGTCGGCACAGACCCGCAGCACGTAACCGCCCCGCGCGTCGGTGAACCGGAACCAGATCCCGGCGCAACTGCTCGGCTCGACCAGGGTCACGTCGACGTCCACCCGTACGTCGGCCCAGGTCTCCTGCGGCCCCGGGCACCGGTACGGGCCGTCGCTCTGCTTCGACACCACCAGCCCGCCGTCGAACTCGCACCCGACCCGGTGCCGCTCGTCCGTCCTCGGCAACCACCGGCCCGACCTGGTCAGCGGGTCGGCCACCACCACCCGGGCGGACGAAGGCGTCCCGGCGGACGGGCCGGCATCGGTCGGGGTGGAACCGGCCGGCGCGGTCGGGCCACCGATCGTGGCCCCCGGCCCCGCGTTGGCCAGCGGACCCGGAGGCGTTTGGCTGGCCGCTCCCCGGTCCCCGCCCCGCGGCAACACCCCGCTGGCGTAACCGACGCTGACCCCCGCGCCGAGCAGCCCGACCAGCGCGAACAGCGCGCTGGCGAGGATGCCCCACCGGCCACCTCCCCGGCGCCCCGGCCGGGCGGGCACCACCGGCTGTCCGGGCGGCGCCGGGCGGACCGTTCCGGCCGGTACCCCGGGCGCGACCGCGGCCGCCGGAGCCACCCCGGCGGTGACGGGTCGCGAGCCGCCCTGCCCGACCAGGCTGTCCGGCCTGCCGGCGGACCGGTCCGGGGTACCGGGCGGACTCGCCGTCGTGCCGGGCGGACTCGCCGTCGTGCCGGGCGGACTCGCCGTCGTCCCGATGGCCGTCCCGGTGGCCGGGCCTGCGACCAGCGCGGTCTCGGCCAGCGGGCGCTGGTCGGTGGCGGCCTGGGCCTGCTCGACCGCGGCCAGCAGGTCAGGTTGCCCGACCAGCGTCTCGGCGGCCTGACCGGTCCGGCCCGGTCCACCGGCCAGCAGCCATTCCAGCAGGTCACGGGCGGCCGGCCGGCGGTGCGGCTCCTTGGCCAGCGCCAGCTCGACCAGTTCGCGCAGGGGTCCGGTCAACCCGTCGAGATCGGGTTCCTCGGTCATGATCCGTACTGCGGTGGCGGCCGGGGTCCCGGCGGCGAACGGGGTGCGCCCGGTGCCGGCGTACGCCACCACGGCGCCCCAGGCGAAGACGTCCGCGGCCGGGGTGAGTACGCCCTTGGTCGCCGACTCGAACCGTTCCGGCGCCATGTACGCCACCGTGCCGATCACCTGGTCGGTCCGGGTCCCGGCGGCGGTGCCGTGCATCGCGCGGGCGATCCCGAAGTCGATCACCTTCGGGCTGCCCGGCGGCAGCAGCACGTTGCTCGGCTTGAGATCGCGGTGGATCACCCCGGCGCCGTGGATCGCGGTCAGCGCGGTCGCCATCCCGATCGCCAGCCCGTGGAGGTTGCCCGGGGTGAGCGGGCCACGGTCGGCGACCACGGTGGACAGGCTGGGGCCATCGACGTACTCGACGACCAGGTAGGGCGGGTCGTGGTCCGGATCGGCGTCGAGCACCTCGGCGGTGCAGAACGGTGGCACCTGGCGGGCCCGCTTCACCTCGCCCCGGAACCGGCGCCGGAACTCGGCGTCGTGCGCCAGGTCCGGCCGGATCACCTTGACCGCGACCGTACGCCCGCCGGACAGCCGCGCCAGGTAGACGGTGCCCATGCCGCCCTCGCCCAGCCGACCGACCAACTCACACGGGCCGAGTTGGCGTGGATCGGTGGGCCGGAGCGGTCGCGCCCCGGCAGCCTCGCCCGTCATCCCGACCTCCACCGCCCCGCAAACCAGCCACCCCCGTCGCCGGAAGTCGGGTAAGTATCACATTGGAGCAACTCCATCGGCAGGCCGGTCGGGAGTGGCCCGCCCGGTCGATCCGGTCCACCGGCCCACCCATGTCCGCGTCAGCATGTTTGCACAGGTGCCCTGAACAGGTCATCTGTTGTTTCCCGAGCCAGGCGAGATTAGGCCACCTGCACTGGATCGAGAAGAGAGAGCGACCTCATGGGCCACGGCCATCCGCACCACCACCACGAGCAGCACCACGGTCACGACCACGGCACCGGCGGTGAGCTGCCCGCCGCCGTGGACCTGGGCGTACCGGACGAGGAGCTGTCGCCCGCCGACCGCTCCCGGCGGGGTTTCCTGCGCAACGCGGGCCTGCTCGGCGCCGGTGCCGCCGCGACCGTACTGGCCACCCCCGAACTGGCCCACGCGCACGGCTCGCACGGCGACCAGGGCGGACCCGGCGGCGACCGGGACCGGCAGGGCGGCTTCCAGTGGCTCGCCGGTGACCACCACATCCACACGCAGTACAGCTCGGACGCCCAGTACCGGGTGATCGACCAGGCCCGGCACGCCCGGGCGTACGGGTTGGACTGGATGGTCGTCACCGACCACGGCAGCGTGGCGCACGCGAAGATCGGCGTGGAGAAGGTCAACCCGGACATCGTCGCCGCCCGGAGCCGGCTCAAGGACCTGCTGATCTACCAGGGCCTGGAGTGGAACATCCCGGCCGCCGAGCACGCCACCGTCTTCGTCGCGCCTGGGCGCAACGAGGTGGCGGTGCTGAAGGAGTTCGAGAACGCCTTCGACGGCAGCGTGAAGGGCGCGGGCGACTCGACCCCGGCGAACGAGGCGCTGGCGATCGCCGGCATCAAGTTCCTCGGCGAGGCGGTCCGGCGCCGCCGGGTCGAGGGTGCGCTCTTCCTCGCCAACCACCCGGCCCGGCGCGGCATCGACTCGCCGCACGAGGTGCGGGGCTGGCGCGACGCCGACCCCACCGTGGCGATCGGGATGGAGGGTGCCCCCGGGCACCAGGCCGCCGGCCTGCCGAGGTTGACCGCCGGCCGGGCCCGGGGCTACTACGACAACAACCCGTCCGCCGCGTCGTTCCCCGGCTACCCGCTGGAGAGCTACCGCACCTGGGGCGGCTTCGACTGGATGACCGCCACCGTCGGCGGGCTCTGGGACAGCCTGCTCGCCGAGGGCAAGCCGTGGTGGATCAGCGCCAACTCCGACTCGCACGTCAACTACCTGGACACCTCGCAGCGCGGGCCGGGCGGGAACTTCGACGCCGACGGCCGCTACCCGGACCCGGTGTACGGGCCGCTGCTGACCGAGGCCGGTGACTACTGGCCGGGCCAGTACAGCCGGACGCATGTCGGGGCGACCTCGTTCAGCTACCGCGCGGTGATGGACGGGCTGCGCTCCGGCCGGGTCTGGGTGGACCACGGCGGCCTGATCAGCGGTCTCGACGTACGCGCCCGGGTGGCCGGGGACCGCCGGAAGGACTCCGGCACCCCGCTCGGCGGAACGCTTCGGGTCCGGCGCGGAACCCCGGTGGAGCTGACCATCGAGATCGACCTGGCGAACACACCGAACTGGTCGCAGTTCGTGCCGGTACTGGCCCGGGTCGACGTGATCACGGGCCGGGTCACCGGCCCGGTGCGCGACCGTGACGCGTTCACCGCCCCGACCGCCAAGGTGGTGAAGTCGTACGAGGTCGGCAAGGGCACCGGACGGGTCTCGTTCACCTACTCGTTCGGCCGGGTCGACGAGCCGTTCTACGTCCGGCTGCGCGGCACCGACGGCAGGCGCAGCGCGCCCGGCCTGATGGGCGCCGCCGTGGACCCGCACGGACCGGCGATCGACGTGGTCGGGGCCGCCGACCCGTGGCAGGACCTGTGGTTCTACGCCAACCCGATCTGGGTGCTGCCGAGTTGACCGGCGGGCACCCCGGCGTCACCCGGGCCGGCTCCGACGCGGGGGCCGGCCCGGTGCTCGGACTCAGCCTGGGGCACCGGACCGACCGGGAGGCCGAACACTGGCTGCGCGAGTACGTTCGGCCGCTCGGCCGTCCCGATCTGGTCGCCTGCACGCACCTGACGGCCACGCCGTACCCGCACGTCACGATCAGTGTGCGGTTGCCCGGTGCGGCGCTGCCGGAGCTGCCGGTCACCGCGCCCGAGCTGCGGGAGGCGGCCGGGCACGGCGCCGCCGAGCACCTCGCCCGGCGGTCCGGCCGGGCGGTGCGCTATCCCGGTGTCGAGCTGCTCGTCGGCATCCTCACCGTCGCCGAGCTGATCGAGGTGAGCGCCATCGAGCGGGTGACCGTGCTCGGCGGCGGGGTGCCGGACCCGGACACTCCGGTCGAGACCCGGGACTTCGTCCGTCCACAGTGGTTGGACGGGCGGCTGACCCTGGTCACCACGCCGGTCGCGGGCAACCGGATCGGGCCCTTCGAGGTACCCGACCCGACTCCCTGCTGCGCGGACCACCGGTAACCGCCGGCCACCCGCCACCGGGGACGCGCAGCAGCCGGGCGGCCGGGGAGAACGGCCGGAGACGCCGGGCGCGATCCCCGGGTACCAGCCGGAGACGCCGGGCGGCGGGTACGCGTGGGGTCGGCAGGCGCCGGCCCCACGCGTACGGCGGCCCGGGAGCGGGTCGACTCGCGGGCCGGCTCAGCTACGCCGGAAGGCGTACCGGCGGGACGAACCGGCGCCCCGACCGCGTCCGACCCCGCCCGGACCGCCGTTGCGGATGATCGGACCGGCCTTCGGCGCCGCCGGTCGCTGGGGCGCCGGGGTGCCGTCACCCGGCAGCACGATCGGGGTACCGAGTTCGATGGACTCGTCGGCCGGCCGGCCGGTCCGGGTCGGGGAGCCGGATCCGGTGGAGCCGGTGGTCTTCCTGGACTTTCGTTTGGCAGGCATACGGTGTTCTCTCCTCCTGGTCGGGACCGCTCCGCTTGCACGGCGGCAGCAGCGCGGGATGGGGATCCCGGGAGTCCGTTCGCAGAGGTGTCACCGGCAGGTGACAGGTCGCCGGAGAGGGCGGAACGGTACGGACGCCCGGAGCGCTCACACCCGCGCCGCGCGGGACAGGCGGGCGGGTGGGCTCGGATGAAGGGGCATCAGTACCGCATGCCTGGACCATAACCCGGGCGGTCCCCTGGGCGCACCCGTTTTCCGGGTCGAAGTCGCGCCAGGTTCACCGCGCCGGCGGTCAGCCGTGCGCCGGCCCGGGCGCGACCGGGTTGGGCAGGGCGCCGCCGAACCGGCGGTCCCGCTGGGCGTACAGCTCGCAGGCGTACCAGAGGTGGCGGCGGTCGAAGTCCGGCCAGAGGGTGTCCAGGTAGACCAGTTCGGCGTACGCGCTCTGCCAGAGCAGGAAGTTGGAGATGCGCTGTTCGCCGGAGGGGCGGAGGAACATGTCGACCGGCGGCACCTCGGGGTGGTAGAGGTACCGCGAGATCATCTTCTCGTTGACCTTGTTCGGGTCGACCTTGCCGGCCGCGACGTCCCGGGCGATCGCGGCGGCGGCGTCGGCGATCTCGGCCTGCCCACCGTAGTTGACGCAGAACTGGAGGGTCAGCGTCGAGTTGCCCCGGGACATCTCCTCGGCCGTCTGCAACTCCGAGATCACGCTCTTCCAGAGCCGACCGGCCCGGCCGGACCAGACCACCCGGACCCCGAGGTCCACCAACTGGTCCCGGCGGCGCCGGATGACCTCCCGGTTGAAGCCCATCAGGAAGCGCACCTCGTCCGGCGAGCGGCGCCAGTTCTCCGTCGAGAAGGCGTACGCCGAGAGGTACGGGATGCCGAGCTCGATCGCGCCCTCGATGGTGTCGAAGAGGGAGTACTCGCCCTGCTCGTGACCCTTGGTCCGGGGCAGTCCACGCTGCTTGGCCCAGCGCCCGTTGCCGTCCATCACCACCGCCACGTGCTTGGGCAGCGCCTCGACCGGCAGCGCCGGGGGCCGCGCCCCGGACGGATGCGGGTTCGGCGGCACCGGCTTCCGACGGGCTCGGTTGGTCATCGCTCGGATCACTGTGCTTCCTTCGCTACGTCCGCCGGGTCGGGGCGCGGGGCGTGTCGCGCCCGTTCCGTACGCTCGCCGGTCGAGCCCCTGTCGACCAGCGGCAACGAGCGTAACCCCCGCTCCAGATGCCATTGCAGGTGTGCCGCCACCAGCCCGCTGCACTCCCGGCGGTGCGGCGAGGAGGCGGCGTCCGCCGTCGGCCAGTCCCCGGAGGCGAGCGCGGCCATCAGGTCGAGGGTGGCCGGCGCCGGATGGGCGGCGCCGGGCGGTCGGCAGTCCGGGCAGACACACCCCCCGGCGGGTACGGAGAACGCGCCGTGCCGGCCCGGCGTACCGCAGACGGCGCAGGCGACCAGTGCGGGCGCCCAGCCGGCCAGCCCCATCCCGCGCAGCAGGTACGCGTCCAGCACCAGGGTGCTGGCGTGCTCCCCGTCGGCCAGCGCACGCAGCCCGCCCAGGGTGAGCTGGAACAGCCGCAGCGACGGCTCCCGCTCGACCGGGGTGAGCCGCTCCGCCGTCTCGGCGATCGCACTCGCCGCCGTGTAGCGGGGATAGTCGGCGACGAACGCCTTGCCGTAGAGCCGGATCCCCTCCACCTGGCTGATCGAGTGCAGCGAGCTGCCCTGCTCGCCCTTTGGGTCGCCGGCGATCTGGAGGTCGATGTGGCCGAACGGCTCCAGCCGGGCACCGAACCGCGAGGTGGTCCGGCGTACCCCCCGGGCGACCGCCCGCAGCCGACCGTGCCGGCGGGTCAGCAGGGTGATGATCCGGTCGGACTCGCCGAGTTTCTGGACGCGCAGCACCACCGCGTCGTCGCGGTAGAGCTGTCGGCGGTACCCGGGCACCCGCCCATTGTTCCCTGCCGGCGCATCCGGCCGGGCGCCCGGTCCGGGGCCGTCCAGGTCCGGGCGACCGTTCCCCGATCGGCGACCCTGAGACCGTTCTCAGGGTCGGCATCGGGGTGGGTCGGTGGCGGACCCGGATGTCCGGCGAGCCGCCGCGGCCATAGCCTTCGGCCATGCTCGTTTCCCGGACCACCGCCCTGACCGGTGGGCTCGCCCTGGTCGCCCTGATCGCCCTGGCCGGCTGCGACGGCCTCGCCGAACAGCGCCTCACCTACGACCGCACCGAGGACGTGAAGATCACCGAGATCGAGATTTCCCCCGGCGCCGGAGACGTGGTGGTACGCACCGGAGCCGTGCAGAACGTCCGGATCGAACGGGTGGTGCAGTACCGCGGCCCCGAACCGAACGACGCCACCTACCGGATCGAGGGCACGAAGCTCATCCTGGACACCGACTGCGGCCGGCACTGCGGGGTGTCGTACGACGTCCTCGCCCCGGCCGGCGTCGCGCTGCGCGGCGAGAACGGCTCCGGAGACGTCACCCTGACCGCGCTGGCCGAGGTGGACCTCAAGGTCGGCTCCGGCGACATCTCGGTGACCGATGCCAGCGGCTCGGTACGCGTCGAGACCGGCTCCGGGGACGTCACCCTCAACCGGGTGCCCGGCACCGTCTCGGCGCGGGCCGGCTCGGGGTCGATCGAGGGACGCTCGCTGGGCGCCGGAAAGGTGGCCGCCCAGACGGGTTCCGGCGACATCTCGCTGACCCTCACCGCCGCCGGCTCGGTCCAGGCCAGCGCGTCGAGCGGCTCGATCGACCTGACCGTCCCGGCCGGCGGCTACCAGGTGACCGCACACGCCGACTCGGGCAGCACCGACGTGCAGGTGCCGAACGACCCGGCCGCGACGTCCGTGCTCGACGTGCAGACCGGCAGCGGCAGCATCACCGTCCGATCGAGCTGAGGCCGGCGGGCTCGCCGGCCGGCGTACTCCGTGCGGGGTCCGCCGAGACCGGCGGTGCGGCGACGCCGGCCGGCGGTCCAGCCGGTGGCGCGGCGACGCCGGCCGGCGCCCGGGCGGTGCCGCCGGGCAGCAGGCACGGCGGGCGCCGGGCCGCCAGGTCCTCGACCCAGCCGAAGAGCGCGACCGCGACCGCCACCAGCACCGCGACGGCGGCCAGCCGGGCCGCCAGGCCCAGCGCGGAGGAATGGGCCAGCCCCAGCCCGGAGAGCAGTTCGTTGAGGGCGATCACGAGGGGCATGTGCCAGAGATAGACGGTCAGCGCCCGGCTGTTCAGCACGGTCACCGCCCGGTCGAGCAGCGCCCAGCGGTCGACCCAGGCGACGGCCGAGGGGGCCAGTCCGAAGACCAGCAGCACGAAGGCGACGGACCAGAGCGCGTTGCCCAGCGGTACGTCGTTCAGGTCGTAGCCGCGCGGCCCCTGGTGGGTGAGGATCCAGCCGAGGCCGGCCGCGCCGACCGGTACCGCGATCGCCACCAGCAACCGGCGGGGGATCCGCCGCAGCAGCCCGTCGTGCTGGGCGAAACCGAGCAGCCAGGCCCCGTAGTAGAGCCCGAAGTCGCGGAGCAGTCCCGGCGCGTCCGGATAGCCGAACTCGACGACTCCGAGCAGCAGGTACGGCGCGAGCAGCGTCGGCACCGGCCAGCGCCGGAACAGCCAGCGGGCCAGCGGCGAGACTGCGACGAACCACAGGTAGTCGCGCAGATACCAGACCACGCTCAGGGCCAGCGCGCCCCAGGAGTTGGCCGGCGGGTCGGCCAGCGGCACCACCCAGAACACCAGCCGCCAGGACGGCGCGAGTCCGGTGAGCAGCATGGCGGGTACGAAGAGCAGCGCCAGCAGCCAGAGCGACGGCAGGAGTCGACGCAGCCGACGGCCGACGGCGGCCGGGCCCCAACGGTCGAGAGAGTTGGCCATCAACGCCCCGGCCAGCGCGAACATCACCGACATGGCCGGGAACGCCAGGGTGAGGAAGGCCCAACCGGTGACGTGGTAGACGACGACACGGACGATGGCAAGACAGCGGAGCAGGTCGTAATACCGGTTTCGCATCAGCCTGACTTGGTCGACGGGAGCAGGGGCAGGTGCCTTCCTACCCCGCATCCCCGCCGCCGCAACGGATTCCGGAAAGGTGGTGAGATGAATCTTCCGGAAATTGGCGGCGAATAGCCCGGACCCGCCGTCGGGTACGCCTACCGGATCAAACGCCCAACCTCCGGCGTACCTGCTCCCGGAGCCCCTCCGGGGCCTCCTCGACGGCCAGCAGCCGGGGCAGCAGTTCCGGTTCGGACATCCAGGCCCGGAACCCCTCGGCGACGGTCACCCCGTGCTCCGGCCGGTGCAGCACCGTCACCTCGTCACCGGCCCGCACCTGGCCCGGCTGCACCACCCGGAGGTACGCCCCCGGCCGGGCCGCCCGGGTGAACTGCTTCAGCCACTGCGGCACCCCGATCTTGAGCTGGAAGGTGGCGCACGGGATCCGGCCGAAGGTGGTCTGCAGGACCAGCTCGGCACCGATCCGCCACTGCTCGCCGAGGACCGCGCCGTTCACGTCGAGCCCGACCGTGGTGAGATTCTCCCCGAAGAGCCCACCGGGCAGCGGACGCCCCAGCTGCGCCTCCCACCAGTCGTAGTCCTCCCGGGCGTACGCGTACACCGCCTGGTCGTCGCCGCCATGGTGCGCCACGTCGAAGATCTGGTCACCGACCAGGCCACTGCCCAGCCCGACGGTCTTCGGTCCGGGCGCCCGGACCAGCACGGGCCCGTCCACCGGACGCTTGTTGATGCCGGTGGTGCCGACCGCCTTGGCGCTGTTCGGTTCGGGCACGGCCAGGTTGACCGAGAGGATTTTCCCCATAGGTCCGCACCCTACCCAGTCCCGTCCTTCGACAGACACCGATTTCACCCGCCGGCCGGGGCCCTCCAGACCTCAGCGCCGCTCGCCGAGCGGGTAGCCGCAGAACTGGGCGCCGATCAGACCGGCGGTGGCGGCTTCGCCGTCGAGCGGGCGTGCCCGGTCGGCGTAGTGCTCGGCGTCGTCCTCGGGCTCGTACCCGATCTCCTGCCCCTCGGCCAGCGACCACCAGCGGCGACTGTTCCGGCTGATCCCCCAGAGCAGCCGGAAGCCGGTCGCGTCCGCCCGCAGGCAGGCGTCGACCAGCCGGGCACAGTCGTCCGGGGAGATCCAGTTCTCCAGCCCGCTCACCCCGGGCGGCTCGGGGAAGCAGGCGCCGAGCCGCAGTGCGAAGACGGTGATGCCGAAGCGGTCCGCGTAGAGGCTGCCGAGCGACTCGACGGCCGCCTTGGACCAGCCGTAGTAGGTGTCCGGGCGGGGCGGCACCGCCGCCGGCACCCCGTCCGGCCCGGTCGGTGCCGGTACGCCGGCCGGCTCCGGGCTGCTGCCGGCCCGGCGGTACCAGCCGGCCGCATGGATCGACGAGGCGAGTACCACCCGGGGTATCTGCGCCGTGCGGGCCGCCTCCAGGACGCTCCTGGTGCCCGCCACGTTCACCCGGAGCAGTTCGGCGAAGGTGTCCTCGCCGGGAATCGCGGCCAGGTGCAGTACGGCGTCGACCCCGGAACAGGCCGCCGCCAGCGCTGCCGGGTCGAAGATGTCGGCACGGACGATCTCCACCGGTTCGCCGGGCGCCGCCGGCGGCTGGTCGGCGACGTCGAGCAGCCGCAGGATCCGCTCCGGGCCGGCCAGCCGGGGCCGGAGCAGCCGCCCGACCCGCCCGGCCGAGCCGGTGACCAGTAGCCGTGCCGGCATCCGCGCCTCCCCTCCCCGGGTCGATCGGCGGGCGGGCTCAGAAGCCGAGCTTGCGGAGCTGCTTCGGATCCCGCTGCCAGTCCTTGGCGACCCGGACGTGCAGGTCGAGGTAGACCCGGGTGCCGAGCAGTTCCTCGATCTGCTGCCGGGCCCGGATGCCGACCTCCTTGAGCCGGCTGGCCCTGGCCCCGATCACGATCGCCTTCTGGCTGGAGCGTTCCACGTAGACGTCGGCGTAGATCTTCATCAACCGGTCCTCGGGGATCATCTCCTCGACCACCACCGCGATCGAGTGCGGCAGCTCGTCCCGGACCCCCTCCAGGGCCGCCTCCCGGATCAGCTCGGCGACCAGGATCTGCTCCGGCTCGTCGGTAAGCATGTCGTCGGGATAGAGCTGCGGCGACGACGGCAGATAGCGGGTCATCACGTCGACCAGGGTGTCCACCTGGTGGCCGGAGACCGCGCTGACCGGTACCACCTCGGCGAAGTCGCCCAGCTCGCTGACCGCGAGCAACTGCTCGGCCAGCCGCTTCCGGTCCACCAGGTCGGTCTTGGTCACCACCGCCAGCACCGTGGCCTTCAGCTCGGCCAGCTCGCCGGTGATGAACCGGTCGCCCCGGCCGATCGGCTCGTCCGCCGGGATGCAGAGGCCGATCACGTCGACCTCGCTCCAGGTCTGCCGGACCAGGTCGTTGAGGCGCTCGCCGAGCAGCGTACGCGGCCGGTGCAGCCCCGGGGTGTCGACCAGGACGAGCTGCGAGTCGGGCCGGTGCAGTACGGCCCGGATCACGTGCCGGGTGGTCTGCGGCTTGTTGGAGGTGATCGCGATCTTCTGCCCGACGATCGCGTTGGTCAGCGTCGACTTGCCGGCGTTCGGCCGCCCGACGAAGCAGGCGAACCCGGCCCGGTAACCGGCCGCCTCGCGGGTCGACCGCTGGCCGGCCGCCTCGCCGGTCGACCGCTGGCCGGTCGATCGCTGGCGGGTCGACCGGTTGCCGGAGTCTGCTGCGGTCACTCCAGCACCGTGCCGAGCAGGGTGCCGTCCGGGGCGGCGACGTGGATCGGGGCGTCAGCGGCGAGGTCGCGGACGGCGGCGTGCCCGGCGCCGTCCAGCGTCGACGCCTCGGTCACCACCGCACCGGCCTCCAGCCGGGTGGCCCCGGCGGCGACCGCCGAGGCGACCGCGAGCTGCAACGCGGTGATGGTCAGCGAGGGCAGCGAGACGCTGGCGGCGGCGTACGTCCGGCCGTCCTGGTCGCGTACTGCCGCGCCCTCCACCGCGCCGATCCGGCCCCGGGCACCCCGGGCCAGGACCACCAGCTTGGTGTCCTCGGCGGTCAGCTCGACCGTCGCCGACGGGGTGTGCCCGCCGACCGGGGCGGTCGGCACGGCGGACGGCTCAGGCATCAGCGGGTTGCCTCTCCTCGGCCCGGGAGTACTGCTCCCGGGTGCTCTGTCCGCCCCGGACCTCGGGGTCGGTAACGGTCTGCTCCGGCTCGTCGGCGGCGGTGAGCCGGCGGACCAGTACGGAGTCGATGTGGTTGCGCCGGCCGGTGGTGCCCTCGGCGATCAGCCGCAGCCCGCCCACGTCGGCCGAGGCGCCGGGCAGCGGCACCCGGCCGAGGGCCTGGGCGAGCAGCCCGCCGACCGTCTCCACCTCGTCGGTCGGCAGCTCGACGTCGAACAGCTCACCGAGGTCCTCCACCGGCAGCCGGGCGGTGACCCGCACCTGGCCGTCGTCGAGGTGCTCGACCGGCGGGCGCTCGACATCGTACTCGTCGGTGATCTCGCCGACGATCTCCTCCAGGATGTCCTCGATGGTGACCAGCCCGCCGGTGCCGCCGTACTCGTCGACGACGATCACCATGTGGGTACGGGCGGCCTGCATCTCGGAGAGCAGGTCGTCGACCGGCTTCGACTCGGGCACGAAGGTGGCGGTGCGCATCACCTCGGAGACCGGCCGCCCGGCGGCGGCGGGGTCGTCGCCCTGGGTCTGCCGGATCACGTCTTTGAGATAGAGCACCCCGAGCACGTCGTCCACGCTGTCCCCGATCACCGGGATCCGGGAGAAGCCGGAGCGGAGGAAGAGCACCAGCGCCTGCGGCAGCTTCTTGTGCGCCTCGATCCAGACCATCTCGGTACGCGGCACCATCACCTCGCGGACGATGGTGTCGCCGAGCGCGAAGACGGAGTGGATCATCTGCCGTTCGCCGTGCTCCACGACGCCGCGCTGCTCGGCGAGGTCGACCAGCTCACGCAGCTCGACCTGGGTGGCGAACGGGCCCTCCCGGAAGCCACGCCCCGGGGTGACCGCGTTGCCGATCAGGATCAGCAGCGAGGCGAGCGGGTTCAGCACCCGGCCCAGCCAGCGGACCAGCGGCGCGGTGACCCGGCCGACGGTGTAGGCGTGCTGCCGGCCGATGGTGCGCGGCGCCACGCCGACCACCACGAAGCTGACCACGGTCATCGCGCCCGCGGTGACCAGGGCGGCGGTCCAGCCGGCGCCGAAGGTGTCCACCGCGACCAGCGCGACCAGGACGGTCGCGGTCAGTTCGCAGAGCAGCCGGAGCAACAGCAGCAGGTTGATGTGCCGGACCGCGTCGGCGGCGACGACCTGGAGGGTACGCGCGCCGCGTACGCCGTCCCGGGCCAGCTCGCCAGCCTGGGCCGGGGAGACGGCGCCGAGCGCGGCGTCGGCCATCGCGAAGATCCCGGCGAGCACCACCAGACCGGCGGCGAAGAACAGCAACTGGAGATCGGGCAGGCCACCCGGGGTGCTGGCGGACGACGCCAGCAACGCGGGCAGCGCGGCTAAATGGTCAGGCATCACTGGGTCCGGGTCGCGCGCCAGCTATCCAGGAGCCGCGCCTGTAGCGCGAACATCTCCCGTTCCTCCTCCGGTTCGGCGTGGTCGTAGCCGAGCAGGTGCAGTACGCCGTGCACGGTCAGCAGGTGCAGCTCGTCGGCGGCCGAGTGCCCGGCGGTGGCGGCCTGCTTGGCGGCGACCTCCGGGCAGAGCACGATGTCGCCGAGGAGCGCCGGCTCACCGCCGTTGACCTCGCCGGGCCCGTGGTCGACGCTGCCCTCGTCCATCGGGAAGGCGAGTACGTCGGTCGGGCCGTCGCCACCCATCCAGCGGTGGTTCAGCTCGGTCATGTAGTCGACGTCGACGAGCAGCACCGACAGCTCGGCGAGGGAGTTCACTCCCATCTCGTCGAGGGCGTGCCGGGCCACGGCGAGCACGGCGTCGGTGTCGACGGCGCTCCCCGACTCGTTGGCGATCTCGATGGACAACTGGTTCCCCTGATGGACTGTGGAAAGCTGCGGTGACTGCACTGTCGGACGGACTAGCGGCGCCGGCTGGCCCGGCCGCCGTGCGCGGTCCGCCCCGGTACGGCGTGCACGCCCTGGCCCTGCTGCTGGGACTCCCGCTCGGCGTCCCAGCGGGCGTACGCGTCCACGATGTCACTGACCAGCCGGTGCCGCACGACGTCGGAGCTGGAGAGTTGGGAGAAGTGCACGTCCTCCACGCCCTCCAGGATGTCCCGGACGGCGCGCAGGCCGCTGGTCGTACCGCCGGGCAGGTCGACCTGGGTCACGTCACCGGTCACCACGATCTTGGAGCCGAAGCCCAGCCGGGTGAGGAACATCTTCATCTGCTCGGGCGTGGTGTTCTGTGCCTCGTCCAGGATGATGAACGCGTCGTTGAGCGTGTTGTGCGTGACCAGGAAGTGGTCGGTGACGTACAGCGAGTCCTCCGCCGCGACCTGGATGCACATCGTCTCCTGCACGCCAGCGGGGAGGATCGAGTCGATGAAGCGCATCGGCCGGCCACCTCCGTGCGCCTCGTAGAGCCGGCGCTTACGGCTCAGTCGGAAGGGAGCGATCCCCTCCGGCAGCCGAATCTCCACGACGTAGGCGTCCGCCCGGTACGGAACCGCGCGACCGTTCGCGAGGCCGGGCTTGCGCCCCTCCGCCTCCCGAACCCGCCAGGAAGCCACCCCACCGAGCGACTGGACCAGATAGATGACGTCGTCGCGCAGCCGGGCGGATGTCGTCGAGTACTGCACCCGGCAGGTGCGCCCCGCCTGGACGACCGGCCCGCCGTCCGTGTCCAGCAACCCCTGGAGCACGGCTAGGCGGATGTCGACGCCGTTGCGCTTGTACACCTCCGGCACGAACTTGGTGCCGGACGTGGTCCCGGCCAGCTCCAGCTCGCGGAGCGCGACGGTCACCGGGTTGGCGACGATCACGCCACCACGGCCACCGTTGACGTGCCGGAGGACGTAGTCGATGTCACCCTTGCGGACTAGTTGAATGTCGGGGAGCGCCGCCTCGAGTGCGACCGCCAACTCCGGGTCCGCCGTGGTGAATCCCGGCGTCGTCCGGCACGAGATGGAGCCGTCGCCGAGCAGCAGGCCGAGGGCGTACGGGTCGAGCGGAACCTCCTGCGGCTCCATCTGCACGGGTGCCACGATCGGGAGTTCGTAGCGGTGGATGTAGCCCCGCCGCTCCTTGCCGATCATCTCCTGCGTTTCGAGGGTGCGCTGGCGGCCGCGTCGCTTGTCCTCGGGTGTCGCGACCGTCCAGAGGTGCTCACCGCAGCAGAGGGTGGACGCGCCGTCCTGGGTGGTGACCCGGTAGACCTGCTTGGGCCCCTGCGGGTAGATGCCGATCACCGGCGTGGGCTCGCCGTTCGAGCCGATGACCAGGTCACCAATCTGAAGTGAACCGAACGGCTTGAATCCCTCTGGAGTCAGAACTCGCGCATCGTACGGCTGCGCACGACCCCGCATATATGCCAGCGGCGCGACCTCGATCGTCCCGGCGGCCATCAGCTTCGGGATGGAGTCCGGGTCGAGCATGTCGTGCAGCGCGTCGTAGAGCGGCCGCAGGTAGGGGTCGATCTTCTCGTGCAGGGTGCCGGGCAGGAAGCCGAGCCGCTCGCCGGCCTCGACCGCCGGCCGGGTCAGGATGATCCTGTTCACCTGCTTGGCCTGGAGCGCCTGCACGGCCTTGGCCATCGCCAGGTAGGTCTTGCCGGTACCGGCCGGGCCGATGCCGAAGACGATGGTCTTCCCGTCGATCGCGTCGACGTACCGCTTCTGGCCAAGCGTCTTGGGCCGGATGGTCCGGCCGCGCCGGGACAGGATGTTGAGCGTCAGCACCTCGGCGGGGCGCTCGGTGCCGCCCTGCTCGATCATGCCGAGGGTACGCCGCACGGCGTCGGTGGTCAGTGTCTCGCCCTTCTCGATCAACTCGAGCAGCTCGGTGAAGAGCCGTTCGGCAATGGCGTTGTCGCCAGGGGCACCGGTGAGGGTGATCTCGTTCCCCCGGACGTGCACGTCACTGGGGATCGACCGCTCGATCAGTCGCAGGATCTCGTCGCCCGCGCCGAGCAGGTTAACCATGATCTTGGGGTCAGGAACCGTGATCCTGGTCTGCACCCGGGCCTGCCCCGGGGGTGGGGTACCGGTCATGGGTCGGGCCCGAGGCCCTGTGCCACCTGCTTCCGATCTCGGTGCCGCGGTGCCACCGGGAGCTTCCCGGCTGGTCGCGCGACGTGCGGACGTTGGAGTCATCGTATCCGTTCAACGCCGACGGCACGCTGCCCATTTCCGCCGCTCTCCACCGACCTGGGCAGGTCGTCCACCCGGTGGTAGTGACCTTGCCGGACGGGTCGGTGCGGGCGAGCCCCGGAACCGGACAGAAGCCCTCAGTCCGCCCGGAAGTCGAAGCGGTCGAAGGTCTCCTGGCGCCGAGTGAAGCGGTAGGTGGCCCAGTGCATCCGGACCACCTCGCCCCGGTCGTCCCGGGTCAGCCGGAGCAGCTCGCCGACCTCCCGCCCGGAGACCGTACGCAGCACGTCCGGCCGGTCCGGCAGCGGCGCGAAGACGGCCGGCGGCTTGCCGGCCGGGTCCGCCGCGCCGTGGGCCCGCAGGGCGCCGTCCCGCCACGAGAAGACGTACTCGAAACCCTCGCCCCACCAGCGGCCGAGCAGCCCGCGGTAGGGCTCCGGAGCCGGCTCGCCCGGGGTCCACGGCACGATGTCGGCGGGATCGTCCTGCGCCGACGCGGCCAGGATCTGGTGCGCCAGCTCGTTCACCGCGACACCGGTACCGGAGGAGCCGAGCACCGCGCAGCCCATCGCCCCGGGGGTGCCGGGACCGCCCCGCCGGCCGTAGACGCTGGCCAGGAAGCCGGGCATGGCACCGTCGTGGCCGACGTGCATGATCCGCTCGGCGGCTCCCGAGGCGTCCCGCTGGGGCAGCAGAATCAGGCCCAGCCCGAAACCGGCGCTCCAGAGCGACTCGTCGGTCACCGTCAACGGCCAGCGCATCTCGTCCAGGGTGGCCGGCCGGAGCACCGCACCGGCCGGGTCCAGCCCCGCCGGGTCGGCCAGGAACGCCGCCCAGCGGGCCATGTCGGGTGCGGTACTCCAGAGCTGGGCCGCCGGCCCGACCGCGCCGAGGTCGGTGTTCGGCTCCGGCCGGGCGTGGTCGGAGTAGGCGTCGACCAGGAAGCCGGTCGCCGCGCCCGCCGGCGGGTGCGTGACGGTGTCGGCCAGCCCGAGCGGGCCGAGTACCCGGTCGGCGAGCACCTCCGCCCAGGTGCCGCCGCGCAGCCGGGCGACCGCCTGGCCGAGCAGCGCGGCCCCGAGGTTGGAGTAGTGGAATCGGCGGGCCGGCGGCAGTACCCGTTCGGCCCGGGCCAGGTCGGCGAGAAACTCGTCGAGTTCCGGGCTGTGCAGGGTGTCCCACACGTCGCCGTACGGCTCGCGCTGTACCCCGGAGGTGTGCGACAGCAGCCGGCGTACGGTCAGCTCGCCGTGTGCCGGTACGTCGAGGTGCGCTCCGATCGGGTCGTCCAGGTCGAGCAGTCCGTCGTCCCGGCACTGCAACACGAGTACGGCGGTGAAGGTCTTCGTCACCGAGCCGATCCGGAACGCCGTGCCCGGGCCCAGCGGGGCGTCGTTGCCGGTGGTGCCGACCGTGCAGGTCTGCAGCGGCCGGTCGGCCCGGTGCAGCGCGGCCGAGACCGCCGGAATCCGGGACTCGGCCTGCGCCTGCCGGACCAGCCGCTCGAACTGCCGGTTTCCCCCGGTCATGATCCCCCCTAGCCCACGATCCCCTCGCCAAGATCACGGATCTTACGCCCGCCCACCTGCGCCGGCCGCCCGCCCACCTGGGGCCCGCCGCCCGCCCAGCGGGTGGCGCGGTGTGCGGCCCGAGCCGCCGGACGGGCCGAGGGGAGGCGCGCTCAGCGGGCCAGCATCGGCCCCAGCGGCTCGCCGCCGAGCACGTGGGCGTGGGCGTGGAAGACCTCCTGCCCGCCGTACGGGCCGGTGTTGAAGATCAGCCGGAAGCCGTCGGCGGCAAGTCCCTCGGTCTCGGCCACCACCGCCGCGGTGCCGAGTACGTCGCCGGCCAGCCCGGGATCGGCCTCGGTCAGGGTCACCACGTCGGCATAGTGCTCCTTCGGGATCACCAGCACGTGCACCGGTGCCTTCGGGTCGATGTCCCGGAACGCGAGCGTGGTGTCGGTCTCCCGGACGACGGTGGCCGGGATCTCGCCCGCGACGATCCGGCAGAACAGACAGTCGGTCTTCATCATCGCCAATCGTAGGGGCTGCCGCTCCCCGGCGCGGTCCGGCCCGACCGTACCCCGTGATGGCCGGCCCGGGCGTCCGGCTCCGGGAGCCGCCCGGCATCATGATCGGATGGCTGGACGAGCGGTGCTGGTGACGGGGGCGTCCCGGGGAATCGGGCGAGCGGTGGCGACGACGTTCGCCGCCGGTGGCGATCGGGTGGCGGTGCACCACCGCGACTCGACCCCGCTGGCCGAACAACTCGTCGCCGCCCTGCCCGGCGAGGGGCACGTGGTGGTCCAGGGCGATCTCGCCGACCCGGACGAGGTACGCGCGATGGTCGACGACGCGGCCGAACGACTCGGCGGACTCGACGTACTGGTGAACAACGCCGGGGTGTTCGGCAGCGCGGACGCGGGGCACCCGATCTTCGACTCCTCCTACGAGCAGTGGCAGCAACAGTGGCGCCGGACCCTCGACGTCAACCTGCTCGGCGCGGCCAACACCATCTGGTGCGCCGCCCGGCACCTGCGGGACCGGGGCGGCCGGATCGTCAACGTCTCGTCCCGGGGCGCGTTCCGGGGCGAGCCGACCCAGCCGGCGTACGGCGCCAGCAAGGCCGGGCTGAACGCGCTCGGCCAGTCCCTCGCGGTGGCCCTGGCCCCGTACGGCATCGCGGTCGCCACCGTCGCGCCCGGTTTCGTCGAGACCGACATGACCAACGAACACCTCAAGGCGCCGCGCGGCGACGCGATCCGGGCGCAGAGCCCGTTCAACCGGGTCGCCCGGCCGGAGGAGATCGCCGCTGCCGTGCACTGGCTGGCCTCGCCCGAGGCGGAGTGGGCCTCCGGCACCATCGTGGACCTCAACGGCGCCTCCTACCTGCGCACCTGAGCCGCCGCCCGGCCGCCGACCGGCGCCGGGCGGTGCCGTCCGGGGGTCGGGGCGGTCCTCGTCGGACAGCGGAAGGCGTCTCCGACTGGCAGGATGATCGATATCCGGCCGGTGGAAGGGGCGCGACGATGACGGTGGATCGGCGGGACGCGGCGACGGTCGACGGAGATGACGCGGCGACGGTCGACGGGGACGACGCGGTGCTGGAACGGGCGCTCGCCGCGCTGGACCTGGAGACCAAGGTCCGGCTCCTCTCCGGCCAGGACTTCTGGACCCTGCCGGCCGTACCCGCGATCGGGCTCGACTCGCTGGTGATGTCGGACGGCCCGATCGGGGTACGCGGCGTCCGCTGGACCCCGGACGACCCGTCCACCGCGCTGCCCAGCCCGACCGCGCTCGCCGCCACCTGGGATCCCGAGCTGGCCCGGCAGGCCGGCCGGATGCTCGCCGCCGAGTGCCGGCGCAAGGGAATCCACCTGCTCCTCGCCCCCACCGTCAACCTGCACCGCAGCCCGCTCGGCGGCCGGCACTTCGAGTGCTACTCGGAGGATCCGCTGCTCAGCGCCGAGATCGGCGTCGGCTATGTCACCGGCGTGCAGGACCTCGGCGTGGGCGCCACGGTCAAGCACCTGGTCGCCAACGACTCGGAGACGGAACGGATGACTGTGGACGTCCGGGTCTCCGAGCGCGCGCTCCGGGAGGTCTACCTCGTCCCGTTCGAGCGGATCGTCGCCGCCGGCGTCTGGGCGGTGATGGCGGCGTACAACGGGGTCAACGGGCACACCATGACCGAGCACGCCGGGCTGCTCCGGGACCTGCTCAGGCGGGAGTGGGGCTTCGACGGGATCGTGGTCTCCGACTGGACGGCGGCGACGAGCACCGAGGCGTCCGCGAACGCCGGGCTCGACGTGGTGATGCCGGCCGTCGGCGATCCGTGGGGCGCCGCGCTGGTCGCCGCCGTGCGCGCCGGCACCGTCGCCGAGGCCGAGGTGGACGAGAAGGTACGCCGGGTGCTCCGGCTCGCCGGCCGGGTCGGGCTGCTCGACGGGGTACCCCCGGCGGTGGACCCGGCCGACCGGCCGCGCCCGCCGGACGGCACCGCCCTGGCGCACGCGGTGGCGGTCCGCTCCTTCGTGCTGGCCCGCAACGACGGCGACCTGCTGCCGCTCGACCCGGGCCGGCTGCGCCGGGTCGCGGTGCTCGGCGCCCTCGCCGACGACGCGCGGATCCAGGGCGGCGGCAGTGCCCGGGTCGCGCCGCCGCACGCGATCTCCCCGCTCGCCGGGCTGGCCGCCGCGCTCCCCGACACCGACCTCGGGTACGCGGTCGGCGCCGACCCCCGGCTCCGGCTACCGGCGGCCGGCGGCGTGGCCTGGACCCCGATCACCGCGACGCTGCGCGACGCCGACGGCCGGGAGCGCTACCGGGCGGAGCTGGACCGGGCGACGGTGCGCTGGATGGGTGACCTGCCGGACGGGCTGCCGCCGGACGAGCTGGCCACCGTCGACCTCACCGCCGTACACACGCCGCGGACCAGCGGCACCGCCCGGCTCTCGATCGAGGGCTTCGGGGTCTTCACCCTCACCGTGGACGGCAGGGAACTCTTCGACGGTCCGGTCTACCACCCGGCCGAGGAGCCCGGCACGGTCTTCCGGGCCGACGTCGAGCGCCGGTTCGAGATCTCCGTCCGGGCCGGCGAACCGGTCGAGGTACGGCTCACCCGGCGGATGGTCGACGGCGACCACCCGGGCTTCGTGTCGTTCACCCTCGGGCATGCCGAGCCCACGGTCGGCTCGGACGACGACCTGCTCGACGAGGCGGTCCGGACGGCCACCGGCGCCGACGTGGCGGTGGTGGTGGTCGGCACCACCGAGGAGGTGGAGTCGGAGGGGTTCGACCGGAGCACGCTGGCGCTGCCCGGCCGGCAGGACGAGTTGGTCTCCCGGGTCGCGGCGGCCAATCCCCGGACGGTGGTGGTGGTCAACGCCGGCTCGCCGGTGCTGATGCCCTGGGCCGACGAGGTGGCGGCGATCCTGCTCACCTGGTTTCCCGGCCAGGAGGCCGGGGCGGCGCTCGCCGACGTGTTGCTGGGTCGGGCGGAACCGGGTGGCCGGCTCCCCACCACCTGGCCACGCCGGCCGGAGGACTGCCCGGCGCTTTCCACCACCCCGGTCGACGGGGTGCTCGACTACACCGACGGGGTCTTCGTCGGCTACCGGGGCTGGCGGGCCGCACCGCTCTTCCCGTTCGGGCACGGGCTCGGCTACACCGACTGGGCGTACGAGTCGCTGACCGTCGGGGCCGGGCCGGATGGGCCGGTCGCGGTGGTCACGGTCCGGAACACCGGCGTCCGCCCGGGCCGCGAGGTGGTGCAGGTGTACGTCGCCCCGGAGGCCATCGATCCGGACCGGCCGGCCCGCTGGCTGGCCGGCTTCGCCGCCGCCGGGGCGGCTCCCGGCGAGGCGGTGACGGTACGGGTGCCGCTGCCGGAGCGGACCTTCCAGGTCTGGGAGCCGGACGGCTGGCGGACCCGGTCCGGCCGGTACCGGGTCGAGGCGGGCCGCAGCGTCGCCGACCGGCGCCTGACCGCCGCCCTCGACCGCTGACCCGGCCCCCTCCCGGACCCCGCCGGGGAAGGCCGGCCACACACTGCCCGAGCACGCCCCGGGGTCACCAGCGGCCGAGCCGGCTGGAGAGCACGGCCAGTGCCGCGACCCCGGCGGTCGAGGTCCGCAGCACCTCGGGCCCGAGCCGGACCGGTACGGCGCCGGCCGAGGCCAGCGTCTCCAGCTCGGCCGGCGACACGCCGCCCTCCGGGCCGACCACCAGCACGATGTCACCGGTCGCGGGCAGCTCGGCGGTGCCCAGCCGGGCCTCCGCCTCCTCGTGCAGCACAAAACCGGCCGCCGCCTCGGCGATCCGCCGGGCCACCGCCCGGGTCGACTCGTCCGGCGCCTGCGCCGATCCGGCGACCACCGGCAGCCAGGACCGGCGGGCCTGCTTGGTCGCCTCGCGGGCGGTCGCCACCCAGCGGTCCCGGGCCCGGGCGCCCCGGTCGCCGCGCCACTGCGCCACCGAGCGCTCGGCCGCCCAGGGCACGATCTCGTCCACCCCGACCTCGGTCATCGCCTGCACGGCCAGCTCGGCCCGGTCGCCCTTGGCGATGCCCTGCACCACCACCAGGCGTGGGTCGGGCGGGTCGGCGTACCGCCGGGAGGTGACCGAGGCGGTCAGGGTGCCCCGGCCGACGGCGGTGACCACGGCGGTCAGGGTGCCGCCGCGCCCGTCGGCGAGCAGCAGCTCCGCACCGGTACGCAGCCGCTGCACGGTCGCGGCGTGGTGCCCCTCCGGACCGTCCAGCGTGACGGAGTCGCCGGGCGGCAGCGACTCGACCAGGAACAGCGGCGCGCTCACGGCGAGCAGGGTAACCGGTCGTCCGGCCGGGGAAGCTGGCCGGCCGGACGACGCGCCCGTCAGGCGTGGCCGTTGAAGGCGTCCCGCATCCGGGAGAAGAAGCCGCCCTGCTTGGTCAGCTCGGCGACCTCCTCGCCCCGGGTCTTGGCGAACTCGCGCAGCATCCGCTCCTGCTCGGCGTCGAGCTTGGTCGGGGTACGCACGTCGAGGTGCACGTAGAGGTCGCCCCGGCCGGTACCGCGCAGGTGCGGCACCCCCCGGGCCCGCAGCCGCAGCGTCGAGCCCGGCTGGGTGCCCGGCTTGACGTCGACCGGCTCCTCGCTGTCCAGCGTCTTGATGGTCAGCCGGGTGCCGAGCGCGGCGGCGGTCATCGGCACGGTGACCCGGCAGTGCAGGTCGTCGCCCTTGCGGGAGTAGACGTCGTGCGGCCGCTCGTGGATCTCGACGTAGAGGTCGCCGGCCGTACCGCCGCCGGGGCCGACCTCGCCCTGCTGGGCCAGCCGGATCCGCATGCCGTCCTCGACGCCGGCCGGGATCTTGACGGTCAACGAGCGGCGGGTACGCACCCGGCCGTCACCGGCGCAGGTGGGGCAGGCGTGCGGGATGACCGTGCCGTACCCCTGGCAGACGGTGCACGGCCGGGACGAGACGACCTGGCCGAGGAAGGTCCGCTGCACCGACTGCACCTCGCCCCGCCCGCCGCACGCCTCACAGGTGGCGAGATGGGTGCCGGGCGCCGTGCCGGCCCCGGAGCAGGTGGTGCAGAGCACGGCGGTGTCCACCGCGATCGGCGCCTCCACCCCGAACGCCGTCTCGTGCAGGTCGAGTTCGAGCCGCAGGATCGCGTCGGCCCCGGGCCGGGTACGCGGACGCGGCCCGCGCGCGCCACCCGCCGCCCCGAAGAACGCGTCCATGATGTCCTGGAAGCCGACGAACGGCCCACCGGCACCGCCCGGGCCGGCACCGGGGCCGCCACCAGGGGCCAGCGGGTCGCCACCGAGGTCGACGATCTGCCGCTTCTGGTCGTCCGAGAGGACCTCGTACGCGGCGTTGATGTCCTTGAACTTCTCGTGTGCCTCCGGATCCGGATTCACGTCCGGGTGGTACTGCCGCGCCAACTTGCGGTAGGCGCGCTTGATGTCGTCGTCGGAGGCGTCCCGGCTGACGCCGAGAATCCCGTAGTAGTCCTTGGCCACTGCGTTCCGTGTCCTCATGTCTGTCTCGCGTTACCGTCCGCCGGTCGTCAGGGTGAGCTTTGGTGGTCAGTTCTGCGCCAGCACGTCGCCGACGTAGCGTGCCACGGCCCGCACCGTGGCGATGGTGCCCGGGTAGTCCATCCGGGTGGGACCCAACACGCCGAGTCCGCCGACGATGGTCGTACCCGGACCGTATCCCGTGCTGACCACCGAGGTGGCCCGCAGATTGTCGATCTCGTTCTCGTCGCCGATGCGTACCTGGAGGGTGTTCGGCTCCACCTCGCCGATCAGCTTGAGCAGGATGACCTCCTCCTCGAGCGCCTCGAGGATGGGCCGCAGCGACCCCTGGAAGTCGAGCAGCCCGCCCCGGGTCAGGTTGGCGGTGCCGGCCATCACGATCCGCTCCTCGTGCCGCTCGACCAGGGTCTCCAGCAGCACCGTGGCGAGCGTGGTCATCGCCGGGCGGAGCCCCGGAGGCACCTCGTCGACCAGCGCCTGGACCAGCGGCGGGGTCTCGGCCAGCTTCTCGCCGCCGAGCCGCTCGTTGACCAGCCGGCGCAGGTCGGTCACGTCGTCGGCGCTGATCGGGGTCGGCAGCTCGACCAGCCGCTGCTCCACCCGACCGGTGTCGGCGATCATGACCAGCATCAGCCGGGTGGTGGAGATCGGCACCAGCTCCAGGTGCCGGACGGAGGACCGGGCCAGGCTCGGGTACTGCACCACGGCCACCTGCCGGGTGAGCTGGGCGAGCAGCCGGACCGTACGGTGCACCACGTCGTCGAGGTCCACCGCGCCGACCAGGAAACGCTCGATCGCCCGGCGCTCGGCCGGGGTGAGCGGCTTGACCCGGGAGAGCCGGTCCACGAAGAGCCGGTAGCCACGGTCCGTGGGGACCCGGCCGGCGCTGGTGTGCGGCTGCCGGATGTAGCCCTCCTCCTCCAGCACGGCCATGTCGTTGCGGACGGTGGCCGGGGAGACCCCGAGCTGGTGCCGCTCGACCAGGGCCTTGCTGCCGACCGGTTCCTGGGTGGCGACGTAGTCCTCCACGATCGCGCGCAGCACGTCGAGCTTGCGGTCGTCGAGACCCATCCTCACCTCCCTGCGACGTCCCGGCCCCGGCTGGGCGAAACGACCGGGGCGGCCACGACGGTCGGGCCAGGTCCGCCCTGGCACTCGACTGTAGCGAGTGCCAGTCTACGACCAAGGCGTACCCGGCGCGATGATCGATTGGAAGGGCTATCCGAACCCGGACAACAGGCTTGCCAGCACACCCTACCCCGGTCGGCCTAGCAGGTACGGTCGGCCATTGTCCAGATTCAATCCGCCGGGCGGCTGGCGCCGGTTGAGCGGGAGTCCTACCGTGACCTCCATGACTGAACCGCCTCGCCCTCCCGGAGAATACGGCGGTCCGCCCCCGGACCCGACCGCCCCGATGAATCCGGGCCAATACCCGACGCCAGGCGAGGGGTACCCCCCGCCCGCCGCACCCCAGTATGGTGCGCCCGGCACGCCCCCGCCGACCTCCGGCGGCGGCACGTACCCGACCTCGGGCGGCGGGACCTACCCGACGTCAGGTGGCGGGACCTATCCGACCTCCGGTGGCGGTTATCCCCCGCCCGGGGGGTACCCGCCACCCGGCGGTTACCCACCCCCCGGCGGCGGTTACCCACCCCCCGGCGGCCAGCCACCGGGCGGCTACCCCGGTGCCGGCTACCCGCCACCGGGCGGCTACCCGGGCAACCCGTACGGCGCCCCGGCACCGTCCGGCTACGCCAACAGCGACGAGAAGACCTGGGCCCTGATCGCCCACTTCGGCGGCATCGTGGTCGGCTTCATCGCCTCGCTCGTCGCGCTGCTCGCCAAGGGCAACGAGTCGCCGACCGTACGCGCGCACGCGGTCGAGGCGCTCAACTTCCAGATCACCTGGGGCATCATCTCGATCGTCTCGCTCATCGTCGGGACCTGCACCCTCGTGCTGATCTTCCTGCCGTTTATCGCCTGGCTGGTGGTGCTGATCTTCTCGATCATCGCCGGCATGAAGGCCAACGAGGGCGTGCTGTACCGCTATCCGATGACCATCCGCATGGTCAAGTAGTACCGATAACGCTGTGCTGGCCCGTGCCGGATCCGGCGCGGGCCGACGCACTGTCGGGGCCGGGTCAGGGCAGCAGGTCCCGGACCACCGCGTCGGCCAGCAGCCGCCCGCGCAGGGTGAGCACGGCCTGCCCCGCCTCGTACGCCGCCCCGTCCAGCAGGCCGGTCTCGCGGGCCCGGGCCGCGCCGACCCGCCCCGCGTCGTCCAGCGCCGCCAGCGGCAGCCCGGTGGCGAGCCGGAGCCGGAGCAGCACCTCCTCCACCTGTCGCTCCCGCGCCGACAGCACCTCCCGGGCCTGCCCGGGGGACTGCCCCGCACCGAGTCGGGCCGCGTAGCTCGACGGGTGCTTGACGTTCCACCAGCGGACCCCGCCGACGTGGCTGTGCGCGCCGGGACCGAGGCCCCACCAGTCGCCGCCGGTCCAGTAGAGCAGGTTGTGCCGGCAGGCAGCAGCCGGCGTGCGGGCCCAGTTGGAGACCTCGTACCAGGAGAAGCCCGCCTCGGACAGCGCCGCCTCCGCGGCCAGGTAGCGGTCCGCCGCCACGTCGTCGTCCGGGTACGCCAGCTCGCCGCGCCGCATCCGGGCGGCCAGCCGGGTGCCGTCCTCGACGATCAGGGCGTACGCGCTGACGTGGTCGACCCCGGCGGCCAGCACCGCCGACAGCGATGCCGCGAAGTCCTCCGCGCGCTCCCCCGGCGTTCCGTAGATCAGGTCCAGATTGACGTGGGCGAAGCCGACCTCCCGGGCCTCCTGCGCGGCCTCGGTGGCCCGGCCGGCGGTGTGCCGGCGGTCGAGGACCGCCAGCACGGGCGGGGCGGCCGACTGCATGCCCAGGGAGATCCGGGTGTAGCCGGCGGCCCGCAGTTCCTTGAGCGACTCCCGGGTCACCGACTCCGGATTCGCCTCGGTGGTGACCTCGGCATCGGCGGCCAGCCCCCAGGTCCGGTCGATGCCGTCCAGGATCCGGGCCAGGTCGTCCGGGGGCAGCAGGGTGGGCGTACCGCCGCCGACGAAGACCGTGTCGACCCGGGCCGGCGGCCGGTCGGCCAGTACCCGGGCGGCCAGCCGCAGTTCGGCGAGCACCTGGTCGGCGTAGCCGTCCCGGCCCGCCGTCCCGCCGAGTTCGGTCGCGGTGTAGGTGTTGAAGTCGCAGTAGCCGCAGCGGCTGGCGCAGAACGGCACGTGCACGTAGACGCCGAAGCCGCGGTCGCCGACCGTGGCCAGGGCGGCGTCGGGCAGCGCCCCGTCGACGGGTACGGGCTCGCCCGCTGGGAGCAGTCCAGGCATATGACTAGTGTGCGGGCATGACCACAGCCCCTGATCCGCTCGTCCGGGTCTCTACCACGCACGGAGTGACAACTCTCACCCTGGACAGCCCGCACAACCGCAACGCACTCTCCAGCACCCTGCTCCGGCAACTGCTCGACGCGCTGGGCACGGCGGCGGCGGACGACGACGTCCGGGTGGTGGTGCTCTCGCACACCGGGCCGGTCTTCAGCTCCGGCGCCGACCTCAAGGAGACGGCGGCGGCGTACCGCGAGGGCACGGTGCCGGTGGCGATGCTCGGTGACGTGCTCGCGGCGATCTGGGAGTGCCCGAAGCCGGTGGTGGCCCGGATCGGCGGGCCGGCCCGGGCCGGTGGCCTCGGCCTGGTCGCGGCGGCCGACATCGCGATCTGCGCCCAGGAGGCGACCTTCGCGTTCACCGAGGTACGGCTCGGGGTGATCCCGGCGGTGATCTCGGCGACCGTGCTGCCCCGGCTGCAACCACGGGCCGCCGCCGAGCTGTATCTGACCGGGGACGTCTTCGACGGTCGTCGGGCGGCCGAGATCGGCCTGGTCACCACGGTGACCTCGGCCGAGGCGCTGGACGAGACCGTCGCCTCGTACTGCCTGGCGCTGGTCCGTGGTGCACCCGGGGCGCTGGCCGGGGCGAAGGAGCTGCTCCGGCGCGGCACGGCGGAGAGCTTCCGGGCCGATCTGGCGGAGCTGCGCGACCTGTCGGTGCGGTACTTCCACTCCGAGGAGGGGCGCGAGGGCGTCGCGGCGTTCGGCGAGAAACGGCCCGCCCGGTGGGTACCCGGCGGCTGACTCCGGCTCCGCCGGCCCTGACTTGGCCGTGACCGGGTCTGGATTTTGGGCAGTCGAAGTAGGCTGTGTCCGACTATCGGGCAGGGGGTGGCGGTGCAGACTCGGGCCATGGTGGCGGCGGGGGTGGCGCTCGCGGCGGTTGCCGGTTTCGGTGTCTACCTGGGCGCCCGCGAGTTCGGGCACACCCTGCCGATACCCAGCGCCGCCCCGGGCTGCGTGGTCGAGGCGGACGGCCGGGTCACGCTGAACGCCGAGCAGATGGCGAACGCCGCGACCATCGCCGCGGTGGGCGTCCGGCGGGACATGCCGGAGCGGGCCGTGGTGGTGGCGCTGGCCACGGCGTTCCAGGAGTCCCGGCTGCGCAACCTGGCCGGCGGTGACCGGGACTCGGTAGGGCTGTTCCAGCAGCGGCCGAGTCAGGGCTGGGGCAAGCCGGAGCAGATCCGGGATCCGCGCTACGCCGCGACCAAGTTCTACAACGCGCTGAAGAAGGTCCGCGGCTGGGAGCAGATGGAGGTCACGGTCGCGGCGCAGCGGGTGCAGCGGTCGGCCTACCCCCGCGCCTACCAGCAGTGGGCGGACGAGTCCGAGGTGCTGACCCGGGCGCTGCTGGGCAATGCCACCGGCGCGGTGGCCTGCACGGTGGGCCGGGAGCCGGCAATGCGCGGGACCGCGGCGGCGGCGGCGCTGACCGCCGGGCTGAAGCTGGACTGGGGCCGGCTGGAGACGTCGGTTCCGGCCGAGTTGACCGGGCTGGCCGTACCGACGACGGATCAGCAGGTGGGCTGGCGCTACGCGCACTGGCTGGTGTCGCACGCCGACGACCACGGGGTGAAGACGGTGCGCTTCGGCGACCTCCAGTGGACGGCGGACGACGGCACCTGGGCGCCGGTCAAGGGCGCGCCGCCGACCCCGCACCAGGTGGTCGCCGAGGTCTTCACCGACTGAGCCTGCTCAGGCCGCGAAGCGGCACCGATCGCCCGGCGATTTTGTTGCACGACCGGGTCACCGCTAACTGGCAGTGATTGCACAAACGGCCAGATCGGCTCGTATACCCCTATTTTCCAACGGACTTGTTGCGCCCTGTCAGGGTCCGGCTGCCCTGCGTACCTCCGGATGGCCTGCGCCGGACGTACGGCGGAGCGCCGAGATGCGGATCTTGCGGAGGGAGCTACGATCGGCAGCCTGTGTGCTCAGAAGAGTTTCACCCTATGGGGAGGGGACGCGGTGTTCGACTACGGCGGCCGCACTGGCTACGAGCCGATCAGTGACACGGATCGCAAGGAGTTCCACGAGCAGGGCTTCCTGTTGCTCCGCAACGTCCTGACCGAGGACCACCGCGCGGCCCTGGAGGCCGCGGTCGACCGGGTCTACGCCGAGGAGAAGGCGGCCGGCAACACCACCAAGGACGGCACGCTGCACCTGCTGGGCTTCCTGGAGCGGGACGAGCTCTTCGGCGAGCTGCTCACCCACCCGATCGCGTTCCCCTACATGTGGGGTCTCGCGGGGTGGAACATCTACACCCACCACAACCACCTGGACGTGACGCCGCCGGCCCTGGAGCCGGAGAAGCCGTACTGGGGCTGGCACCAGGACGGCTACCGGCAGAACTCGGACCCCGAGACGATGGATCCGAACCTGCCCCGGCCGATGTTCTCGCTCAAGGTCGCGTACGTGCTCTCCGACCTGTCGGAGAAGGGCCGCGGGGCGACCAAGGTCATCCCGGGCAGCCACCTGTGGAACTCGCTGCCGCGCCCGGCCGACCTGACGGTGCACAACCCGGACCCCGAGGGCACGGTCGAGATCACCGCCAACCCCGGCGACGCCTTCATCTTCGACCGGCGCCAGTGGCACTCCCGGTCCACCAATCTCTCCACCATCACCCGGAAGATGCTCTTCGTCGGCTACACCTACCGGTGGATCCGGCCGCTGGACGAGCTGCACCCGGACAAGGACGGCGAGTGGTACCAGAACCGGACCCCGGTGCAGCGCCAACTGCTCGGTGAGGGTACGCACACCGCCAACTACTGGGGCATCAACTGGAACGGGTACGTCGACGACGAGATCCCGCTGCGCAAGGAGCTGAAGGAGCGCGGTCTGCTCGACCGCAGCATCCCCTGGCTGCGCTGACCGTCTCCGACGTGACTGTGGCGGCGCCGCCGGTCCAGCCCGGGCCGGTGGGGCCGCCACTTCGTTTTCGGGCTGTCGAGACAAAGCCCTCGGGCGGCCTGCCGGTGATTTTCTGTCCCGTCCACGGGACCCTTTGCCTAACGACACCGGCGCATAACCGTGGGTAATTCATCGACGGTATTGGCAGTTTTACCGACGCCATCCGGAGTGGCCTGGCACACACCACGCCGGGCGGGGCCGTTGTGCCGATCCGGGCGGGCACCGACGGCAACACGGTCGGCGGGTAATCGACTACGGAAGCGCCGGCCAACGCGACGGAATCGTCAAACCATTCATGTTCGGCCGATGGCCGGACCCGCCGTTCGGTGGGGCTAGCCCAGCCGACCGGACATCCGGTAGACGTCAACGAGAAGTGCCCAGAACTCGTTATTCAACGGCTGGCCCTCGTCGTTGGTCAGCCGGTGCGCCGGGCACTTCATGGTCGGGCTGGCCAGCTCCACGCCGTGCGGCGGGACGCTGCCGAACCGGATCCTCCGCTGGCCCTCCGGGCCGACGGCGCGGAACTTGTCGGGCCCGATCCGGAAGGCACCCCGGACGATGTCCGCGACGGTGAACTTCGGGTGCTGGATCTCCGTCGGGTCGCCCGTCAACTGCCTCATCCGGGCCATCTCCTGCTGGTCGTGCAGGACCGAGAGGCTGGCCAGCATGGATGTGCTGCCCCGCAGGGTGTCCGCCAGTTCCTCCCCGGACAGGCCCAGGGTCTCCCGCGCGTACGTCAGCGCGGACTCCAGGCAGATCAACGCCTCCAGCAGGGCGAGGCTGATGTTGCGCTTGAACTTGTGCCGCAGCGAGGCCGCCAACTCCTCGGCACCGGCACCGGGGCGCGGCACCAGCTGGTCCTCCCAGACCACCGCCTCCCGATGCGCGGCCACGACCGCGACGGCACGCTCCAGCACCGGCGTCGGGTGCGCGAACATGCCGTCGACCAGGTCCCGGAAAAGCTGGTCGAGCCTTTGCAGATTGTCGACGAGGTCCCGCCCCGGTGCGGTACGGCGCAATTCTGTCAGCGCATCAGAATCCCGCAACGCCTGGAACCACTCTTCGACCAGGGGGGTGTACGCCTCAAGGTACAGCGCGACCTTGGGATGCCGATCCGAAAGCTGTAGAGGTGACACCCTAACGCTTCCCGGGAGAGAGTCCGTGGACACTTACAGAGCGTAACATGGGGAGATCATTTGAGCAAATGCGAATGAACGATCACAACTATAGGCGGTGCCGGCCAGTCGATCACGACAGTCGATCGTACGGCCGTGGTGAATTTAGCGGTCCGTGGCAGTCGGCGCCAGACCGTCCGGTCGACGTATCGGTCGGCGGCGGAGTCGGCGGGCCGACAGGCCGGGCCGAGATGCCAGCGGGGCGCCGGCCGACTCGGCCGGCGCCCCTTGCTACCGGAGAGCGGGGGCTCAGTAGCGGCTGATTCGCCGACGGCGGCCGACTCCGGCCACCAGGGCCACCGCGACGGCGGCCAGTGCGACCTGGATCAGCAGCTCCATCCAGTCGATGCCGGCCGTCACGGTCGCGATGCCGGCGGCCCGGGCGATGACCGTGCCGAGCAGCGCGGCACCGACACCGATCAGCATGGTCAGCCAGATCGGCATGTCCTGCCGGCCGGGTACGACCAGACGACCGAGGGCGCCGATGACAAGACCGACGATGAGCGCGGTGATGATACCCCAGACGGTGAGTTCCACGGCCGTCCTCCTTCGGATGCGTCACACGTTGTTGTGGTGACTGCTAGGTTCCCGAAGGCTGAAAAGCTCAAACCGACCTAGGCGCCCAGACGTCGCGCCGCGTCCCGAACCGCCGCATCCATCGTGTCGAAGGCCAGCGGCGGCGGATCCACCAGGGAAAACCAGCTCAGCTCGGCAGACTCGGCCGGATCGAGCACGATCCTCGGGGCGTCCAGGGTGGCCAGGAAAAAGTGGTCGAGGACCGGCAGAATCTCGTCCTGGAACTCGTAGCTGCCGACGTACATGCCGAGATGGTCACCAAGGGTGATCGACACCCCGAGCTCCTCCCGGGCCTCCCGTACCGCCGCCTCCACCGGGTGCTCCCAGCCGTCGCAGAACCCGCCCGGCGTCTCCCACCGGCCGATCATCGGTTCCGCTGCCCGGCGCAGGGCCAGGAAGCGCAGATCCGCGACGTCCGGCCCCGTCCCGGGACCGGCCGGCCCTGCCCCGGGACCGGCCGGCCCTGCCCCGGGACCGGCCGGCCCGAGCGACGGAGCGCGGTCCAGGATGACGAGGCCGACGGTCGGGCGGGCGTTGACGAAGAGCTGGTAGCCGCACCGGGCACAGGTGGTCGGTGCGGGGCCGGGCAGTGCCGCCGCACACCGGGGACAGAAGGACGCGCCGGGGCCGTACCCCCGGGGAATCACTTCTTGCCGCCGCCCTTGCCGTCGCCGGAGTCGCCGGTGGAGAGGGCGGCGATGAAGGCCTCCTGCGGCACCTCGACCCGGCCCACCATCTTCATCCGCTTCTTCCCCTCCTTCTGCTTCTCCAGCAGCTTGCGCTTCCGGCTGATGTCACCGCCGTAGCACTTGGCCAGCACGTCCTTGCGGATCGCCCGGATGGTCTCCCGGGCAATCACCCGGTTGCCGATCGCCGCCTGGATCGGCACCTCGAACTGCTGCCGGGGGATCAGCTTCTGCAACTTCGCCGCGATGTTGACGCCGTAGTTGTACGCCTTGTCCTTGTGCACGATCGCGCTGAACGCGTCCACCGGCTCGCCGTTGAGCAGGATGTCGACCTTGACCAGGTCGGAGTGCTGCTCGCCGGAGGGCTCGTAGTCCAGCGAGGCATAGCCCTTGGTACGGCTCTTGAGCTGGTCGAAGAAGTCGAAGATGATCTCGGCGAGCGGCAACGTGTAGCGCAGTTCGACCCGGTCGGCGGAGAGGTAGTCCATCCCCTGCAACGAGCCACGCCGCCCCTGGCAGAGTTCCATCACCGCGCCGACGTAGTCGTTCGGGGTCAGCACGGTGGCCCGGACCACCGGCTCGTACACCTCGGCGATCTTGCCGGTGGGGTACTCGCTCGGGTTGGTGACCGTGACCTCCTTGCCGTCCTCCAGGACGACCCGGTAGACCACGTTGGGTGCCGTCGAGATCAGGTCGAGGTTGAACTCGCGTTCCAGCCGCTCACCGATGATCTCCAGGTGCAGCAGGCCGAGGAAGCCGCAGCGGAAGCCGAAGCCGAGCGCGGCCGAGGTCTCCGGCTCGTAGTTGAGCGCCGCGTCGTTGAGCTTCAGCTTGTCGAGCGCGTCCCGCAGCGCCGGATAGTCCGACCCGTCGATCGGGTAGAGACCCGAGTAGACCATCGGCTTCGGGTCCTTGTAGCCACCGAGCGCCTCGCTCGCCGGCCGGGCGTTGATGGTGACGGTGTCACCGACCCGGGACTGCCGGACGTCCTTCACGCCGGTGATCAGATAGCCCACCTCGCCGACCCCGAGCGCGCCGGCCTTCTGCATCTCCGGGGAGATCACGCCGAGTTCCAGCAGCTCGTGCACCGTGCCGAGGGACATCATCTTGATCTTGTCGCGAGCCTCGATCCGGCCGTCGACCACCCGGACGTACGTCACCACGCCCCGGTACACGTCGTAGACGGAGTCGAAGATCATGGCTCGGGCCGGCGCGGTCGCGTCACCGACCGGCGGCTTGAACTGCCGGACGATCTCGTCGAGCAGGTACGGCACCCCCTCGCCGGTCTTGCCGGAGACCCGGATGCAGTCGCTCGGATCCACGCCGATCAGGTGCGCCAGCTCCTCGGCGTACTTGTCCGGCTGGGCGGCCGGCAGATCGATCTTGTTGAGCACCGGGATGATGTGGAGGTCGTTCTCCATCGCCAGATAGAGGTTGGCCAGGGTCTGCGCCTCGATCCCCTGGGCGGCGTCGACCAGCAGGATCGCCCCCTCGCAGGCGGCGAGCGACCGGGACACCTCGTAGGTGAAGTCCACGTGCCCAGGCGTGTCGATCATGTTCAGCACGGCCTCTTCGCCCTGCTGGTCGCCCTCCCGCACGGTCCACGGCATGCGGACCGCCTGGCTCTTGATCGTGATGCCGCGCTCCCGCTCGATGTCCATCCGGTCGAGATACTGTGCGCGCATCTGCCGGGGGTCGACCACGCCGGTGAGCTGCAACATCCGGTCGGCCAGCGTCGACTTGCCGTGGTCGATGTGGGCGATGATGCAGAAGTTCCTGATGCGGCCGGGGTCGGTGGCACCAGGGGAGTTCGCGCCGGAGTCGGGCGTCGGTGGCACGGCGGTCCGTTCTGGTTGGCTGACGACGATGGGCTTTCTATGTTCCCATGCCGCCCGGAGATGCCCGGCCGAGGCCGCCGGATCACCACCGCGAGTTCCGTCACCACGCCCGTCGGCGCCGCGAAAGCACCGAGCTGTCGGCCGGGGCGCGAACGGCTGCGGGCGACGCGGTGCCCCGGGGCGTGACGAAATCCCGGCAACGCGACCGGACCAGGGCAGACTTGTGACATGGCCGCCATCTCGGTACCGCCGCGACCGTACGACGCGACCGCCGTCCGGCCGGGCTGGGCCGATCTCCCCGCCGACCTGCGGGCGGCGATCACCGCCCGGCTGGGCGCCCGGGTCAACTGGGCCAGCACCGCCGGCGGCGGGTTCACCCGGGGGTTCGCCGGGGTGTTGCAGACGGTGGCCGGGGACCGGATCTTCGTCAAGGCGGCCTCCCTGGTCGACCAGCGGCACCTCAGCGACTGGTACGCCCGGGAGGCGGCGATCACCGCCGTACTGCCGGCCGGGCTCGCCGTCGCCCGCCCCCGCTGGACACTGACCGCCGCCGGGTACCACGTGATCTGCCTGGACGCCATCGACGGCCGGATGCCGGGGCTGCCCTGGACGCCGGCCGAGCTGGCGGCGACCCTCGACACATACGCGACCGTCGCGGCGGCGCTCCGGGAGCCCCCGGTCGAGTTGGTGGCGCTGGGCGTACCCCGGCTCGCCGACCTCGCCCGGGCGGACCTGGCCTGGTGGGCCGAGCTGGCCACCGGCCGGGAGACCTTGCCGGACATCCCCGTCGCCGCCCGGCACCGGCTGACCGAACTCGCCGCGCTGGAGGCCCGGCTTCCCGGGTACGCCGACGTGCCGTCGATGATCCACGGCGACCTGCGGGTGGACAACGTACTGCTGGACCCGACCGGGGCCGCCTGGCTCTGCGACTGGACATGGCTCTGCTACGGGCCGCCCTGGTTCGATCTGGCCAGCCTGCTGGTCACCGGGTACGCCAGCGGGCTGGACGCCGACGCCCTGTTCGCCACCCATCCGGCGGCGCAGGACGCCCCGGCCGACGGGCTGGACGCGGCCCTCGCCGCACTGTCCGGATACTGGCTGGTACGCGCGGCGGCCGGCACCGGCACCGGCTCGCCGCACATCCGGGCGCACCAGCGCTGGAGTGGGGAGACCGCGCTCGGCTGGCTGGCCGAACGCCAGGGATGGCATTGAACGGCGCCAGGACGGCGGTGACCCGCAGCGGGACGGCGGGAACCGCAGCGGGACGGCGGGAACCGCAGCGGGACGGCGGAGCCGCGGTGCCAACGGCCAGTGCGCTGTTTTGGCCCCGGCGGGGCGTACCTGGTAACGTGGCTCTTCGCGCGTGCCGACACGGCCGCACTCTGACGTGCGTCGTCGCCCGCGCATCAACGGCAAACGTAACCCTAGCTACCAGGACGAGGCTGTCGCGTGGCGAACATCAAGTCCCAGATCAAGCGCAACCGGCAGAACGAGAAGCGCCGGCTGCGTAACAAGTCGGTCAAGTCGTCGCTGAAGACCGCCATCCGCAAGTTCCACGAGGCGACCGAGAGCGGCGACAGCGCCAAGGCGACCGAGCTCATGCGGGACGCCTCGCGCAAGCTCGACAAGGCGGTCAGCAAGGGCGTGATCCACCAGAACCAGGCGGCGAACCGCAAGTCGGCGATCGCCAAGCGGCTCCAGTCGCTCTCTGCCTGACGGCGGAACACCACACACCTGACGTGTGGCCCCCGAGCCGGTCGGCTCGGGGGCCACACGTGCTTCTTCCCGGGGCCACACGTGCTTCTTCCCGGGGCGGTCAGCGGTAGCGGCGTCTGGCCGACTGCCGGCTGGTGTCGATCGGATCCTGCCGGGAGAGCCAGCGCCGGTCCGGTCGCCGGTCCAGGCGTTCGGCCAGACCGCTGTTGCGGGCCCGCGCGGTTGCGGCGGCGGATGGTGGCGGTGCGGCCTGCCGGGTCTGCGGCAATCCGGAGCGCGCTCGACCGGCCTCCCATCCCGGGGCGTCGGCCCCACCGCCGTCGGCCCGGTCCGGCGCGGCCGGGTCGGCGGGGGGTCGACGCCGCCCGCCGAATTCCAGCCGGGCCCGGACAACCGCCGTCATGCTGAATGGGCGGGCGACCAGGAACCGGGCCGGCAGCCGGTTACCGAGGGTCCGACGGTTCGGGGCGTCGGAGGTGCCGGATCCGGAAGTGGTCAACCGGTGGGTCTGTCCGGACTCGACCAGCGACCGCTTGGGCACGCTGGCCCGGCCGACCGCCGGCTGGATCTGCCGACGGAACCGTTCCCGTTCCTGGGCGGGCACCCGAGCCGCCGATCGGAGCACCGCCGCGGCCACCACGTCGTTGACCTTCACCATGACCGCGACGGTCGCGGGCAGGACGAGCACCCCCCACCAGCTCACCAGCTCGGCGAGCGCGAGCAGCAGGCCGAGGGACACGGTGCCCTCGAAGAAGACGAAGCAGAGCATCCCGCCCGGGTCGACCTGCCGGAGCCGCAGCACGCGGGCGTACAGCGGGCGTAGCCGCTCCTCGTCCGCCGGCACCGCCGTCGCCGCAGTCATCGCGATGCGCTTGCCCTGCGGGCGGCCGCGACCGCGACCACGGCACGTTCCAGGGCATAGCCCCGGTCGTCGGAGCCGCCCTTGACGGCGGCGTTGCACTCGGCGGCGGCGTACATGGCGTCGGCCAGCCCTTCCGGGGTCCAGCCCCGGCCGACCCGCTGTGCCTTCTCGATCTTCCACGGTGGCATGCCCAGGCTGCTCGCCAACTGGTACGCGCTGCCCCGGCCCGCCGAGCTGACCCGGGCCACCGTGCGCACCCCGTCGGCGATCGCGTCGGCGATCGGCACCGGGTCCACCCCGACGTGCAGCGCCCAGCGCAGCGCCTCCAGGGCGCCCGGCACATCACCGGCCATCGCCGCGTCGGCGACCGTGAACCCGCTGACCTCGGCCCGCCCCCGGTAGTACCGGGCCACCGTGTCGACGCCGATCCGCCCGTCGGTGTCGGCCAGCAACTGGGAGCAGGCGGAGGCGAGTTCGCGCAGGTCGTTGCCGACCGCCGCGATCAGCGCCTCGGCCGCGTCGTCGGTGCACCGGCCGCCGCCGCGCCGGATCTCGTCCCGGACGAACGCGACCCGGTCCCGGTGACCCTTCAGCTTCGCCGCCGGGACGAGCTCCGCACCCGCCGCCCGCAAGCCGTCGGCGAATGCCTTGCCCTTGGCCCCGCCGAGGTGCGCGACCACCAACTGCACCTCGGGATCGGGATTCTTCGCGTACGCCAACAGCGCCGCGACCAGGTCCTTCTTGGCGTCCTGTCCAGCCCGGACGACAAGTATCCGCCGACCGCCGAAGAGGGACGGTCCGAGCAGCTCGGCGATCTCCCCCGGCCCCAACGCGCCCGCCTCATGGTCGTGTACGTCGACGTCCGGGTCGGCGGCTCTGGCCGCGTCGACCACTCCGGCGACCGCTCTGGTGGCGAGTAGTTCTTCGTCACCGAGCACGAGTACGACCGGGGGAAGGCTAGCGGGGGTCACGAGGTCATCGTCGCACGTGGCGTGCGTCCATCGGGCCTGGTCACCCGGCTCGCTGCGGCTGACCCCGCACTTAGTGCAAATCCAGACATTTATCTTAACCCTGGCATTCTTCGCCAGTGGTTGGGGTGACCGAATCGGAGCTTACCGCCGGAACCGACGGTCACGGCGCCACCACGCGGGCCGGCCCGGCCCCATTCCCACGGGTACACCGGGGCGATCACCGGGTGGACGGATCGCCGGGATCGAGGCCCCGGACCGCCACCGACAGCCCTCCTCCACCCGGCCGCACCACCGCCACATCCCCGTGCTGGTCGGTCCGGAGCACCCGAGCGCCGGAGCGGGACAACCGGGCCAGCACTCCAGGGTTCGGATGCCCGTATCCGTTGTCGACCCCGACGGGCACCAACGCCACCGCCGGACGTACGGCGTCGAGGAACGCCGGCTCCTGGTACGCCGAGCCGTGGTGAGCGAGTTTCAACACGTCCGTCCGGAGTTGGGCGACCGGTACGACCTCCAGCAACGCCTGCTGCTCCTCGCTCTCGGCGTCCCCGGTGAGCAGGATGCTGACGCCGCGTACCTCGGCGCGCAGCACCAGCGAATTGTTGTTCGGGTCCGAACGGGTGCCCCGGATCGGGTACGGCGGCCCGAGCAGGGTCAGCGCCACCGGGCCGGCCGCGTAGGTCCAGCCGGCACCAACCGTGCCGACCGGTACGCCGTGCGCGCTGCCGGCGCGCTCCACGGTGGCCCGCCCTTCGGCCGGCTCCAGCCACTGTGGCACCACCACCGCGTCGACCCGCCGTCCCCGGAACACTCCGGCCACCCCGCCCACGTGGTCGGCGTGGAAATGGCTCACCACCAGCAGGGACACCGCCCGTACGCCGAGCCGGCGCAGGCAGCGGTCCACCGCCCCGGGGTCCGGACCGGCGTCCACCACCACCGCCCGGCCGGCACCGACCGGCAGCACGAGGCTGTCGCCTTGGCCCACCGCGCAGGCGGTGACCACCCAGCCGGTCGGTGGCCACCCGGTGGCGACCACCCGCACCGGCAGCGCACCGACCAGCACGGCAGCCGCGACCACCGCGACGAGCCGGCGCACCAGTGGCCGGCGGGTGGCGACCAGCAGGGCCACGGTCAGGGCCCCGAGCAGCAGTCCACCGGCCACCCCGTCCGGCCACGGCAACGTCCCGGCCGGCAGGCGTGCGCCGTACCGCGCCATCAGGACGAGCCACCACGCCGGCCAACTGCCGAGCCACGCCACGGCCTGTGCACCGGCTGGCCAGAGCGGGGACAGCACCGCCGCCGTCACCCCGAGCACCGTGGCGGGCGCCACCGCCGGCACCGCGAGCAGGTTGGCCGGTACGGCCACCAGACTGATCGTGCCGGAGAGTCCGGCTACCACCGGCGCGCAGGCCAGTTGTGCCGCCGCCGGAATGGCCAGCGCCTCCGCCGCACCGGCCGGTACGCCCCGGCGCCGCAGCGCGTCCCGCCACCGCGGAGCGAGCAGCAGCAGACCGCCGGTGGCCAGTACGGAGAGCGCGAACCCCGCGTCACCGGCCAGCTCCGGGTCGACGACCACCAGTACGGTGACCGCGCTGGCCAGCGCCGGCAGGGCGGCTCGCGGTCGTCCGACGGCCAGCGCCAGCAGACCGATCGCCCCCATCGTGCCGGCCCGGACGACGCTCGGCGACGGCCGGGCCAGGATGACGAAACCGACCAGTGCGACCCCACAGAAGGCGGCGGCGAGCCAGGGCCCGGCCCGGGCCCAACGGGCCAGCAGCAGCACCAGCCCGACCACGATCGCCACGTTGGACCCGGAGACCGCCGTCAGATGGGTCATGCCGGTGGTCAGGAAGTCCTCCTCGACCGCGGGTTCCAGCCGGCTGGTGTCGCCGACTACCAGCCCCGGCAGCAACCCGCCCGGTTCGGTGGGCAGCGGCGCGCAGGCCCGTTGCAGCCCGGCCCGCAACGAGCCGGCCGCCCGCTGTGCCAGGGACGGGGTCCCGCGCGGCACGGGTGGGGTGCTGACCGTCAGCACGGCGGCGGTGAGGTCGCCGCCGCGTGGCGCCGCCAGCCGCCCGGTGGTGGTCACCCGCTGGCCGGGCAGCAACCCGCGCCAGCCCGGATCGGTGGCCAGCACCAGGATCCGGGCCGGCACCCTGACCCTGCTCCCCTCCCCCTCGGCCACCCAGACCAGCCGGGTTGACAGCAGATATGTCGCCGGCCGGCCGGCGACGCCGCCGATCGACCGTGGATCGTCCCGGACCACCAGCTCGACACTGACCCTGGCCCGCGCCTCGGCCAACTGGCTGACCGGCGGGGCGTCCCGCACCCCGAGTCGGGCGGCCGTGGCCACGCTGCCGCAGACCACGCCGAGTAGTACGGTGACCACCACCCAGCCGTGCCGGTCCAGTGACCCCTTTTCCACCTCCCCCTGCACTCCGGCGAACCGCAAGGTCGGACGCGGTGCGTGAGCGCCGCGCGGTTCAGGTCGAAAAAGGTTCAGTACGGCGAGCGCCCAGCGGGCCGGTCGACACGACGGAGCTGGCCGATGTGACGGCGCCAGTCGAGCCGACAGGGCCAGCGCGGCGACGCCGGCCAGCGCCGCGACCAGCAGGGTCGGGCCCGTCCCGAGCAGGAGCCCGGCCAGCGCCGACAGCCAGGCCCCCACCGCCAGCCCGGCCAGCCGAAGATCAGGCAGCCGCCGATGGCCATCGGCGCCGCCTCCCGCACCGGGTACGGCGGCGGTCGGATCGGGCGGGCTGGCCGGAACGGGCGGCCGGTGGTGGCGGGCCGTCACACCGTCACCAGATCCTTGAGGTCCTCGTAGCGGGCGTCGCCGATGCCGGTGACCTGGCGCAGGTCGGCAACCGAACGGAATCCGCCGTGTTCCTCCCGGTGCGCCACGATGCGCTGCGCGAGCACCGGCCCGACCCCGGGCAGGGCGTCGAGTTGCGCCACGGTGGCGGTGTTGAGGTTGACCTTCCCGCCGGCCGGGCCGGCTCCGGGTGGCGGGGTCACCCCGACCAGGATCAGTTCGCCGTCGGTCACCTTGCGGGCGAGGTTGAGCAGCGCCACGTCGACGCCGGGCAGCGCGCCACCGGCGGATTCGAGGGCGTCGGCGACCCGCGCACCGGCGGGCAGGCGCACCAGACCGGGGCGGCGCACCTTGCCGGCCACCGCGACCACCACTTCGGCGCCGCCGACCGCGGACCCGGGCACCGACGGTGTCGGCACGAACGCGGGCGCCGAGGACGACACGGCCACGACCGGCTCGCTCCGGGGCCGGGACAGCCAGGCCCAACCGGCCGCGCCGAGCACCACGATCACCGCCAGCACGGCGAGGGCCTTGACGCCACGTCGTCCCGGGTCGAAGGCGCCCGGACCGGCCAGCCGAGCCGGCTCCACCGACGTGTCCGCCGACGGAGCCGGTCCGGAGCCGGCGAGAACGGAGCCGGCGGGAACGGAGCCGGCGGGCGGCTGCTCCGCCGGGGTGGCGCGGCCGCCGAGCAGCCGGGCGAGCCGTTGCCGCACCAGTGTTTCGTCATCGTCGGACACCCGGCGAAGGTAGGTGACCGACACAGCCTCGCGCCGGCCGTACACCGCCGGCTGTGGACAACCGACGCCACTGTGGACAACGCCCTGATCAAGCGACGATGTGCTAAGGGCTGTCGGTGAACCCAGGGTCGCCGGCCGACCCGCTCGCCGGCCGGCGACCCGGCGGGTCAGTTGGGGTTGCCGGCGTGGGTCAGGGTCTCCCAGGCGACGAAGAGGTAGTTCGTCCCGGCCGGACGCTGCCGCTCGGTGAGCTGCTGGGTACGGGTCATCGCGATGCCCCGGCGGTTGTTCAGGGCGTTGAAGGCCACCTCGGTGACCGGGCCGAGCCCCCGGGTCAGGCTGCCGCCGCAGAGCGTCGACGGGACGGCGTCGCCCAGTTCGTACTTGGCGTGGAAACCGAGCGCGTGCCGCAACCGGTCCTGGATCTCCGGGTAGATGTCCTGGCCCTGGTGCCGGAGCGTCTCGGCGACATGCGAGATGGCCGAGATCCCGTACCCGGTGTGGGTGAAGTCGCGGCAGGTCTCCTGGGAGAGGCCGTCGGAGAAGACCTGCTGGCCGTGCCAGTACGAGACGATCTCGGCCCGGGTGTCGATGCCGCTGCCGACCGGGCCGCGCGGGTACGCCCCGTCGCTGGTCAGATAGAGGAAGGCCGGCAACCGGTCGCGGAACTTGCCCACCGCCCGGTCGTAGACGGCCCGGTCCTCCAGGAAGACCGCGATCCCGAGCGACGCCTCCATCATGCTCAGTTCCCAGTTGCCGTTGCTGGTCGCGTTGCCGTTGATGATCTCGGGCAGGTAGACGTCGCGCAGCATGGTGCCGAACCGGCTGACGCCGGCTGCGGACCAGCCGCCGTAGGTGTACCGGATGATCTCGGCGGCCCGGGGCCAGCTCGACCCGGCCCAGGCGGTCTGCAACGGTGCGTTGCTGTTGGTGTGGTCCCGGATCGTCGCCGACCAGGCGTCCATGATCTGGATGGCCTTCTCGGCGTACCGGCTGTCCTGGGTGATGTACCAGGCCAGCGCCAGGCTGTACGCGGCCAGCGCGTCCTGCCGCTCGTCGGTGCAGCCGTTGTTGGGGTTGGAGTACGAGCCGCACTCGACGACCGCCCGGGGCTTCGGGGTACGGGTCAGCGAGGCGAAGCCGCTGGCCATCATCTGGTCGTAGGCGCCCTTCCAGGGCTGCGCTCCGGCGGTCACCCGGCCACGGACGAAGTCGAGCTGCGGCCGGCTGACCAGTACGCCGGGGTGGGTGAAGGTGGGCGGCGCCGCGATCCGCACCTCGGTGCCGGGCTGACCGGCCGACCCGGTTGCCGGTGCGGCGGCGCCGGACCCGGGGTACGGGACGATCGCGACGGTCGACAGCAGTAGCCCGGCGGCGATCATCCGGAGTGTTCTGGGGCGGGGACGGGATCTGGACACGATGCTCCTCCTGCTCGCGGGGCCGGCGGGTTGACGGCAGCCACAACTCTTAGGAAGGTTTACTGTCCAATAGGATCATCCAGATCGATCCCAGTCAACGCCTATCGACGAAAGGTCACCCTTTTCCACAAGGCGGAAAGATCCGACGCGGAAAGATCCACCAACGCGGGCGGCGGGGACGTCACCTACCGGCGGTGCACCACGACGCAGACCAGTCCCGGCCCGGCATGCGTGGCGATCACCGCTCCGGCCTCCGTAACGTACATGGCCCGGAGCCGGTCACCCAGGCGGGCGCCCAACTTCTCGGCCAGGTCGGCCGCCCGACCAGGTACGGCGAGATGGTGCAGCGCCACCTCGACCTCACCCGGGCCGGCCGCCTCCACGGCGAGGTCGACCAGCCGGGCCAGCCCCCGTCCGGCGGTGCGGACCCGGTCCCGCAACGCGATGCCGCCGTCCGCCACGTGCAGGATCGGCTTCACCGACAGGGCGGTGCCGAGCAACGCCTCGGCCGCGTTGATCCGGCCGCCCCGCCGGAGGAACTCCAGGGTGTCGACGTAGAAGAAGGTGCTGGTCCGGGCGATGGCGTCCAGCGCCGCCCGGCGTACCTCGGTCAGGCCCGCACCCCGGGCGGCCGCCTCGGCGGCGGCGAGCGCCGGGAAACCGAGACCCATCCCGGTCGACCGGGCGTCGACCACACCGACCCGGGGACCCAGCTCGGCGGCGGCCAGCCGGGCCGCCTCCACCGTGCCGGAGAGTTCCGCCGACAGGTGTACCGAGACGACGGCGTCGGCCCCCTCGGCCAGCAACCGGCGGTACGTCTCGACGAACTCCTCCGGCGCCGGCCGGGACGTGCTCATCGCGAACCGCCGGGCGCTCAGCGCCTGGGCCGCGTCCGCCGGCCCGACGTCGATGCCCTCCCGGCCCTGCGTCCCGTCCAGCACGACGATCAGCGGCACCACGGTGAGCGGGTGCCGCTCGGCCAGCTCGGCCGGCAGGTAGGCAGTGGAGTCGGTGACAACCGCGACAGGCATTCCGGCACGTTAGCCGATCACCGGCGGCAGGACGACCGACCGGCCACCGAATGGCAGCCCGGAGAGCGAACCCAGACGGCAGGCGGCAGGGCACCGCCAGGCGGCAGCCAGCCTCGGATGACGGAGACCGCCGGACGGCGGGCAGAGCGCGCCGCAGCGGGCGGCCAAGCGGAACCGGCTCAGACGGCTGCCGGTGCCGGGCCCTGGGCGACCAGGCCGACGTTGTGCCCGCGCAACTGCCAGCCGCGTACCTCGTCGTGCCGCAACTCGGTCCAGTGGCAGTTGTTCAGCGAGCCGACCGACCGCAGTACGGTCGAATCCCAGCCGAGCAGGTAGCCGCAGCCCTGCCGGGCGCCGCCGCCGTGCGTGGCGATCACGATCGTGCCGCCCGGTACCACATCTGCGGCCTCCTGCAACGCCGTGCCGACCCGCTTGCCGAGGTCGTCGAGGCTCTCCACCTCGCTGCCCGGATCCGGGTCACCGGTCCGCCAGCGGGCGTACTCGGCGGGGAACCGCTGCGCCACCTCGGTCATCAGCAGCCCCTGCCACTGCCCGTAGAACCGCTCCCGGAGCCGGGCGTCGGTGCGGACCGGCAGCCCGGTCAGCGCCGCCAGCGCGGCGGCGGTGTCGGCCGCCCGGCGCAGGTCGCTGGCGACGATCGCGTCCGGACGCAGCGCGGAGAGCAGCGGCGCGGCCTCCGCGGCCTGCTCACGGCCGAGGTCGTTCAGTGGTACGTCGAGCTGTCCCTGCACCCGGTTGGCGGCGTTCCAGTCGGTGTTGCCGTGCCGCCAGACGATCAGCCGGGTCATTCGGCGATGCCCGCCTCGGCCTCCACCAGGTCCCGATCGACGAACGGGATCGTCGGGCAGTCCTTCCACAGCCGGTCGAGCGCGTAGAACTCGCGCTCCTCGGTGTGCTGGACGTGCACCACCAGGTCGACGTAGTCGAGCAGTACCCAGCGGCCCGCCCGCTCGCCCTCGCGACGGACCGGCTTGGCCTTCTCGGGCAGACCGACCAGTGCCTCCTCGATCGCGTCCACGATCGCGGTCACCTGCCGCTCGTTGGGCGCGGAGGCGAGCAGGAACGCGTCGGTGATCACGAGCTGGTCCGCCACGTCGATGATGACGATGTCCTGCGCCTTCTTGTCGGCTGCGGCCTGTGCGGCAGCCGTTGCCAGCTCACGGGCGCGGTCGGAAGCTGTCACCATTCTCCTTCGATCAACCGTCGGACCCTCCTAGCCTCTCACACGGTGGCACCGTACGGCCCGGCGGTTAACGAACGATGAGCATGAAACCGGGCGGAATCACCCCCGGTATAGCCCCCGTTTGGCGATGTACTGCACCACACCGTCGGGAACGAGATACCAGAGTGGCCCACCGGCGGCCACCCGGGCGCGGCAGTCGGTCGAGGAGATGGCCATCGCGGGCACCTCGACCAGGCTGACCGTGTCGGCCGGCAGGTGCGCGTCGGAGAGGACGAAGCCGGGCCGGGTGACCCCGATGAAGTGGGCCAACTCGAACATCTGGTCGAGATCCTTCCAGGAGAGGATCTTCTCCAGCGCGTCGGCGCCGGTGATGAAGAAGAGCTGCACCTTCGGGCCGTACTCGGCGTGCAGGTCGCGCAGGGTGTCGACGGTGTAGGTCGGGCCGCCGCGGTCGATGTCGGCCCGGCTGACCTGGAACCGCGGGTTCGAGGCGGTCGCGATCACGGTCATCAGATAGCGGTCCTCGGCCGAGCTGACCGGCTCGTCGGCCTTCTGCCACGGCTGGCCGGTGGGCACGAAGACCACCTCGTCCAGCTCGAACCGGTCGGCCACCTCACTCGCGGCCACCAGGTGCCCCTGGTGGATCGGGTCGAAAGTGCCCCCCATGATCCCTATCCGCCGGATGTCTGCCTCCACGACTTGATCGTAGGCCCGGACCCGCCGCCCGTTCCGGGGAGCATGAGCCAGATCGCACTTTCCGGCCGATCTCCGAGCGGTGGAGGCGGCGGCGGGCCGATGCTCACCGCCGCGCGGCGAGCGCCCGGCGCAGGTCGTCGTCCTCGTCGACGACCACCCGGCGCAGGCCGGGCGACAGGTCGTCCCGGGCGAGCAGCGCCGCCGCCAGTTCCCGGGTCCGCGCCGAGACGGCGTACCGCGGATAACCCAGCCCGGCCACCCGGTCGGCCACCCAGGGGGTACGCTGCCGCGCCGCCGCCGGCATCTCGGCGAAGTACCGCTCCACATAGGAGTCGGTCAGGCCGGCCTGCTCCGGCTGCCAGAACCCGCGCGCGGTCGCCTCCAGCAGCCGGTTCGACAGACTCGTCTCCCCGACGAGCAGCCGCCAGGCGTGCTCCTTGGCCGCCGGGTCCGGCAGCGCTGCCCGACAGGTCGCGGCCCACTCCGCCCCGCTGGCGCTGCGGTCCGCGGCCTGCTCGGCAGCGATCTCCGGCTCGCCCGCCGCGCCGAGTACGGCCAGCCGGCGCAGTACCGCCCAGCGCAGCTCGGCGTCGACCGCGAGCCCGTCGGGTACGTCCTTGCCGGCCAGCCAGCCGGTCAGCCGGGCGGTGTCGACGGTCGCGGAGATCCACCCGCGCGCCGCCGCGAGCTGGCCCGAGCCGCCGGACGGCGCCACCGCGAGCAACCGGGCACAGGCCCCGGCGAGCTGCTCCAGGGCGGCCGGCCGGACCTCCGGGTCGAGATAACGGTCGAGCAGGTTGCGGGCCCGGGCCAGCACGTCCTGCACCACGGCCACCTCGGTCTCGGCCGGCAGGGCGGCCACCACCAGCGCCACCAGGTCGGCGACCGGCCGTTCCCCGTCGGTCACCGCGTCCAGCGCCTCCGCCCAGAGCAGCGCCCGGGCCAGCGGATCGGCCAGCTCGGGCAGGGCCGCCGGCACGGCGGCGACCGAGCCGGCGTCCAGGCGTACCTTGGCGAAGGTCAGGTCGCCGTCGTTGGGCAGCAGCAGCCGGGCCGCCGGCTGACCGGTCAGCCCGTCGAGCACGGTACGGCCGCCGTCCACCGCCGGGTCGAGGTCCACCTCTATCCGGTCCCGCAACCGCAGCCCGGTCCCGGCCGGATCGGAATCGTAGAGCCCGACGCCGATGCGGTGCGGGCGCAGCACCGGATGCTCCGGCGGGGCGCTCTGCACCAGGGCCACCTCGGCGTAGTGCCCGTCGTCGCGCAGCCGTACCTCGGTGCGCACCGTGTTGAGCCGCGGCTGGCGCAGCCACACCTGCGCCCAGCCGGTCAGGTCGCGACCACTGCTGGTGGCGAGCGCCGCGAGCAGGTCGGCGAGGGTGGCGTTGCCGAACCGGTGCGCGGCGAAGTATTCCCGCAGCCCGGCCAGGAACGCGTCGTCGCTGAGCCAGGCGACGAGTTGGCGGAGCACCGAGGCGCCCTTGGCGTACGAGATGCCGTCGAGGTTGGCCAGCGCCTCGGCGGCGTCGACCACCTCGGCCGGCGCGACCGGATGGGTGGAGGGCCGCTGGTCGGCGGCGTACCCCCAGGCCTTGCGGTGCAGCGCGAAGGTGGTCCACGCCCGGTCGAAGCGGGTCGCCTCGGCGGTGACCCGGGTGCCGAAGTACTCGGCGAAGGACTCGTTCAGCCACAGGTCGTCCCACCAGCGCAGGGTGACCAGGTCACCGAACCACATGTGCGACATCTCGTGCGCGATGACGTTCGCCCGGCGCTCCCGCTCGGCGTCGGTCACCGCCGACCGGGGCAGGAACTCGTCCCGGAAGGTGACCAGGCCCGGGTTCTCCATCGCACCCATGTTGAACTCCGGCACGAACGCCTGGTCGTACTTGTCGAACGGGTAGCGCACCCCGAAGAGCCGGTGCAGCTGGTCCAGGCACTGCCGGGTCACGGTGAGGATCTCCTCGGCGTCCCGGTCGAGATGGTCGGCGAGCGAGCGCCGGCAGTAGAGGCCGAGCGGGATGCCGTCGTGCTCGGCCCGGCGCACCGCGTACGGCCCGGCGACCAGCGTCACGACGTAGGTGGCCAGCGGCGGGGTCGGGGCGAACACCCACCGTCCGGAGTGCGGAGCGGTGCCGTGCCGCCCGTTGCCGGCCACGGTCCACTCCGGCGGCGCGACGACGGTCAGGGTCACCGGCGCCTTCAGGTCCGGCTGGTCGAAACAGGCGAAGATCCGCTGGGCGTTGTCCATTCCCGACATCGCGTAGAGATAGGTCTCACCGTCGGCCGGGTCGACGAACCGGTGCAGCCCCTCACCGCTGTTCGAGTACGCCATCTCCGCATCGACCACCAGCGTGTTCTCGGCGGCCAGCCCGGTCAGCGGGTACTGGTTGTCGTCCAGCGCGGCCGGATCCAGGTCGGCGCCGTTGAGTCGTACCCCGAGCAGTCGGGCCGGCCTGACCTCGACGAACGTGCCGGCCCCCGGGGTGGCCGCGCGGAACCGGACCGTGCTGGTCGACCGGAACCGCTCCGCCGGCCCGGTGAGATCCAGTTCGATGTCGTACGACTCCACGGTGAGCAGGGCGGCGCGTTCCGCCGCCGCTACCCGGGTCAGGCTCGGCATCCGCTTATCCTGCACGATGGGTCCGTGGACGGTCCGGTCCCGGGCAGATTCACTCATGGAGGAACCGACGATGGCGCAGCACCCCAAGGGCGATTTCGACCTGTCGCGCGCCGTGTGGCAGCGTGCCGAGGGCGACGACTCCGAGGGCGCGGTCGAGATCGCGTTCGTCGACGATCTGATCGGCATGCGCAACTCCGCCGAACCGGACGGTCCGGTGCTGGTCTTCACCCAGGCCGAGTGGGACGCCTTCGTGGCCGGCGCCCAGGACGGCGAATTCGACCTCGACTAGGTACGCACCGGCGGCGGACCCGTCGTCGGACGCGGTGGCAATTCGATTGCCGCCCGACCGGCCGGGTCCTAGCCTGATCCTGACCTCGCGGCTGCTGAACCGTCGAGCACCACAACCGGAGAACGCGGGACCATCCCGCCCAGCTCGCACGCGTACGACCGCGTGCCGATGGCGCGCACCCACTCCTCGAAGCAGCCTGCGAAAGGTCTCTGCACGTGCCGATATCAGCCGCGAACCGACATGATCCACGCCTGGTCAGGGTCGACGACTCCTGGCTGCGCCTGCCCAACCCGTACGACGTCCCGGTCGAGATCTGCGCCGGGCCGGACGTACCCGTCGAACCGGTGGCGGTCGACGAACTGCTCACCGTGCTGGAAACCGCCGACACCCTGGGTACGCTGGCCCGGGCCGTGCCGGGGCTGGACCCCGAGCCCCGGGTCGAGCGGGTCGTCTGCACCCCGGACTTCCACAAGGGTGCCGGCATCCCGATCGGCACCGTCCTGCGCACGGTCGGCGCGCTGATCCCGCAGGCGGTCGGGAACGACGTCAACTGCGGGATGCGGGTGGAGGCGACCTCGCTCACCGTCGACCAGCTCCGCCCGCACCTCGACCGGCTCGAACGCCGGCTGCGGCACCTGTTCTTCGCCGGTGGCCGCCGGATCGGACTGACCCCTGGGCAGCGCGAGGGGCTGCTCCGCGAGGGGCTGCCCGGGCTGCTCGCCGACGGCGTACCGGCCGACCCGGTCGGCGCCTGGCGGCAGGTCGGGCCGGACGATCTCGCCGGCCTCGACGGTCGGCTGCACGCCGCCGGCTTCCCGGTCGACTCCGCCGACGATTTCCGGGACTGGATCACCAGCGGCGGCGGGACCAGCTACGACAGCATCATCGGCAGCGTCGGCGGCGGCAACCACTTCGCCGAGTTGCAGTACGTCTCGGAGGTGCGGGACGGCGCCACCGCGTACGCCTGGGGGCTGGCCCCGGGCCAGGTGGTGCTGATGGTGCACAGTGGCTCGCTCTCGCTCGGCCACCAGGCCAACGCCACCGGGCGGGACCTGGCCCGGGCCGCCTGGCCCCGCGCGGTGCCGCTGCCCCGGAACCGGATCCTGCCGATCTCGCTGGACGAGCGCACCGCACCGGCCCGGCAGCGCTATCTGACCGCCTTCGGCAACGCGGCGAACTTCGCGCTCGGCAACCGGTTCTTCCTGGCCCTGATGCTCCGGGCCGGGCTGGCCGAGGTCGCCGGTGAGCTGCGGTCCCGGCTGGTCTACGACGCACCGCACAACCTGCTGTGGCCGGAGCCGGACGGCACGGTACTGCACCGCAAGGGCGCCACCCCGGCCGCCGGAGCGGGCGGTGCCGGCCAGCGCCCGACCGACCTGTACGGCGAGCCGGTGATCGTGCCGGGCTCGATGGGTGCGCCGAGCTACCTGCTGCGGGGGCTGGGCAGTGCCCGGGCGCTGGCCAGTGCCTGCCACGGTGCCGGTCGGAGCATCCCGCGGGGCGCGGCGTCCCGGGGCGGGGACGCCGAACTGGACGCCTTCCTGCGGGAGTTCCGGGTGGTCACCCCGGTCGACCACCGGGATCCGGCGGTCGCCGCGCGGCGGGACATCGTCGACGCCTGGCGCCGGGACCTCAAGCAGGAGGCGCCGTGGGCGTACAAGGAGGTGGGCCCGGTGGTGCGGAGCCTGCGCCGGGCCGGGGTGGCCGAGCCGGTGGCGGAGCTGCGGCCCCTGCTGACCGTCAAGGGCTGACCCGGCCAACCGCAGCCTGCCCCGGCGGGGACGGTGTGGACCGGCGGGATCGGTGTGGACGGTGTTGGCGGGCCGGTCGGGCGGACTCTCCTCGCCCGACCGGCCGGACACTCTCCGATGATCCGCCGAGGCGATGCGTCGTGATCCGGACGGCATCATCCCCAAACATCAGGTGACGTACGGTTAGCCCGTAATCACGAATTGCTCACTCCGGGCGGGACCGGGCTGCCGGGCTCCGCCCCTCCCCCTAGCGTGACAGGTCCTTTGTGCACCGGTCTCGGGCCGGGCGAAGGTCGCACCGTGCACTACTTGGAGCTGCGCCAAGTTAGGGGAACGAATGCCATCTTCCGCACGACCGTCACCGGTCGCCCGCCTGCTGCGGACAGGAGTCGCGGTCGCGCTGGTCGCCGCGCTGGCCGCGCCCATCTCCGGTACGGCACCCGCCGCCGCGGTGGTGCTGCCGACCGGCTTCCAGGAGCAGGTCGTCTTCACCGGTCTGAACCAGCCGACCAACATCGAGTTCGCCCCGGACGGACGGATCTTCGTCGCCGAGAAGGGCGGCCGGATCAAGGTGTACGACGACCTCGCCGACACCACCGCGACCGTCTTCGCCGACCTCTCGGCGAACGTGCACAACCAGCACGACCGAGGACTGCTCGGGTTGGCCCTGCACCCGGACTTCCCCACCCAGCCGTACGTCTACGTGCTCTACGCCTACGACGCCCCGCCGGGACAGACCGCGCCGTACTGGAACGACAACTGCGCCTCGGTCGGCGGTACCAACGGCGGGCGGTGCATCGTCACCGGCCGGCTCTCCCGGCTGACCGCCGCCGGCAACACGATGACCGGCACCGAGCAGGTGTTCATCGACGACTGGTGCCAGCAGTACGCCAGCCACGCCACCGGTGACCTGCGGTTCGGCGCCGACGGCACCCTCTACGCCACCGCCGGGGACGGGGCCAGCTACGACCTGGTCGACTACGGACAGCTCGGCAGCCCGCCGAACCCCTGCGCCGACCCGCCCGGCGGCACGATGTCCGCGCCGACCGCCGAGGGCGGCGCGCTGCGCTCCCAGGACTCCCGGACCACCGCCGACCCGACCAGCCTGGACGGCACGGTACTGCGGCTCGACCCGCTGACCGGCGCCGCCGCGTCCGGCAACCCGTCGGCGGCCAGCCCCGACCCGAACATCCGGCGGATCGTCGCGCAGGGGCTGCGCAACCCGTTCCGGTTCACCATCCGGCCCGGCACCAACGAGGTGTGGCTCGGCGACGTGGGCTGGACCCGGTGGGAGGAGGTCAACCGGGTGGTCGAGCCGACCGCCGGGGTAGCCAACTTCGGCTGGCCGTGCTTCGAGGGCGCCGGGCGGCAAAGCGGCTACGACAGCGCCAACCTCGACATCTGCGAGAGCCTCTACAGCGGGGCCGGGCAGACGGCGCCGTTCTACACGTACGACCACGCGGCCCGGGTGGTGGCCGGGGAGGCCTGCCCGACCGGCGGTTCCTCGGTCTCCGGTGCCGCCTTCTATCCGGCTGCCGGCGGCAGCTACCCGGCCGAGTACGCGGGCGCGCTCTTCTTCTCCGACTACTCCCGGGACTGCATCTGGGCCATGTTGCCCGCCGCACCCGGCGGGCTGCCGGTGGCGACCAACCGGCGTACCTTCGGCAGCGCCGCCGCGAACCCGGTCGACCTGGCCATGGGGCCGGGCGGCGACCTCTACTACGTCGACCACGCCGGTTCGGTGCGCCGGATCCGCTACTTCCCCGGCAACCAGCCACCGGTCGCGTCGATCGCCGCCGCACCCACCTCCGGGACCGCACCGCTGACGGTGAACTTCGACGGCACCGGATCCTCCGACGCCGACCCGGCCGATGCGGGCCGGCTGCGCTACGAGTGGGACTTCACCGACGACGGCACCATCGACGCCACCACGCCGACGGCCTCGCACACCTACCCGGCCGGCGGCCCGTACACCGCCCGGCTCACCGTCTACGACACGCTGAACGCCTCCGGCACCCAGACGGTGCCGATCCAGACCGGCAACAGCATGCCGATCGCGGTGATCGACACCCCGGGCAGCGCCTTCACCTGGGCGGTCAACGACCAGATCAGCTTCACCGGGCACGCGACCGACCCCGACCAGGGCACCCTGCCGGCCAGCGCGCTGCACTGGCGGATGCTGCTGCACCACTGCTACACGCTGGACAACTGCCACACCCACACGTTGCAGGACTTCACCGGCACCAGCGGCAGCATGCTCGGGCCGGACCACGAATATCCGTCCTACCTGGAGCTGGTGCTGACCGCCACGGACAGCGGCGGGCTGTCGCACAGCACCAGCGTGCGGCTCGACCCGAGGACCGTCGACCTGACCTTCGACTCCAGCCCGGCCGGCCTGCAACTGGTGTTCGGCGCGACCGCACAGGCGGCACCGTTCACCCGTACCGTCATCCAGGGGTCGAGCAACACCGTCAGCGCGGTCACCCCGCAGACCCTCGGCGGCGTGCCGTACGTCTTCGGCTCCTGGTCCGACGGTGGGGCGCAGACCCATGTGATCACCGCGCCGACCAGCCCGACCAACTACACCGCCAGCTACAACCCGCAGTCCGGCAGCGTCCGGCTCCCGCAGTCGGCGTGGACCGTGGCCGGGGCGGACAGCCAGGAGACGCTGCTGGTCAACGGCCGGGCGACCAACGTACGGGACGGCAACACGTCGTCGATCTGGCACACCCAGCGACTGCTGTCGGCCTCGTCCCACCCGCACTGGATCGACCTCGACCTGGGCAGTGCCCGGACGGTGAACCGGCTGTACTACCTGCCCCGGCAGGGCTCGAACACCGCCGGCCGGATCACCGGCTACGAGGTGTACGTCTCCAACAGCCGGAGCAGTTGGGGTACACCGGTGGCCACCGGCACCTTCCCGAACAGCGCGGCGGAACAGACGGTGACGATCCCGCCGACCAGCGGCCGGTACATCCGGCTCCGCGCCCTCGGTGAGGTCAGCGGCAACCGGTGGACCTCGGTCGCCGAACTCAACGTCGGCGTGGTGCCGACCGGCTGACCCGGACGATCACGGTCCCGGCGACCGGTCGAAGGCGGCGGACGACGGCCGCCCCGACCGGTCGCCGGGAGCCGCCGGGCGGTCCCGGTCCCTGCTACCGTGGAGGGGTGCGGATGACCTCGAACGGTTGGTGGCTGCCCTGACGGGCGGCCCACGCATCCGCGTACCCGAACAACAGCCAACGGCCGCCCTCCGGGCGGCCGTTTCGCATGTGCTCACCCGGGGGCGGCGGCCAAACCGGTAAGGAGCACCCCATGGCCCCGACCTCATCGCTTCCGGCAGCCACCGCGCTCGCCCCGAACACCCCGGCGGTACGCCGGATCACCGGCCTCAAGCCAACCGGTCACCTGCACCTGGGCAACCTGGTCGGTGCGATCCGGCCGATCGTCGCCGGCCAGTACCGGGCGGAGACGATCGTCTTCCTCGCCGACCTGCACGCGCTCACCGTCACCCACCAGCCGGCGCAGATCCGGGCACTCACCCTGGAACAGGCCACCGTGCTGCTCGCCGCCGGCCTCGACCCGGACCGGGCGTTGCTCTACGTGCAGTCACAGGTGCCGCAGCACACCGAACTGCACTACCTGCTGGAGTGCGCCACCGGCTACGGCGAGGCGCAGCGGATGATCCAGTTCCGGGAGAAGTCGACGCAGCACCGGCAGGTCCGGCTGAGCCTGCTCAGCTATCCGGTGCTGATGGCCGCCGACATCCTGCTGCACGACGTGCAGGAGGTGCCGGTCGGCGACGACCAGAGCCAGCACCTCGAACTCACCCGGACCGTGGCGACCCGGTTCAACGCCCGGTACGGCGACACCTTCACCGTGCCCCGGGCCGTCCATCCGGCGGTGTCGGCCCGGGTGATGGACCTGGCCGACCCGACCGGGAAGATGGGCAAGACCAGTGCCAGCGGGGCGGGCACGATCTTCCTGCTCGATCCGCCCGAGGTGATCCGTCGCAAGGTGCTGCGCGCGGTGACCGACCCGAGCCGGACCGTCGGGTACGACCCGCGGCACCGGCCCGGCGTGGCGAACCTGCTGGAGATCCTGGCATCCTGCCTGGGCGGCTCACCCGCGGCTCTGGCCGCCGACTACCGGTCGTACGCCCAGCTCAAGAACGCGGTCGCCGAGGCGATCGAGGCGATGCTCCGGCCGATCCGGCTCCGCTACGCGGAACTGGCCCGCGACCCGGGCTACGTCCGGCGGGTACTCGCCGACGGCGCCGAACGGGCCCGGGACAATGCCGCCGACACGGTGCACCGGGCAAAACGCGCCATCGGCCTACTCAGCCATTGAACTTTCACGCTGAACCGCGCGGCGAGTACGCCCCGACTTCCACCTGCGGCCACCACGGACCGCAAGGGGCGGGTTGAGGGGTTCGTTGCAAGAGCCGGCCGACCGCGTCGGGAAAGATCGCGCTACCTCAGGGAGGCGGTGGCCTCGGCCCGCCCGGCGAGCCACTGCATCCCTGAAGTGGCCGATCCCGCACCCGGCAGGCGCTTCTCGAAGCAGACGCTGTAGGGGTTGTCGACGTACTCGCCGTAGACCGGGATCTCGACGTAGCCCGACGAGAGATAGAGCTGGATCGCGCCGGGGAGGTAGCTGCCGGTCTCCAGCCGCAGTACGGTGTGCCCGGCCCGCAGGGCAAGCTCTTCGAGCGCGCCGAGCAACTGCCGGGCGAAGCCCTGGCCCCGCTGCGCCGGCCGCACATACATCCTCTTGACCTCGGCGGTGTCCCGGTCCAGCGGCTGGATCGCGCCGCAGGCGACCGCCCGGCCGGCGACCACGCCCACCAGGTAGCGGGCGTCGTCGTGCGGCATGAACACCTGCCCGTCCAGACCGCCGTCGGCCTCCCGAAGCTCACGCTGCTGGGCCACCACCAGGGCGGCCAGCTCGGGATCCGACGACGCACGCGACTCGATCAGCACACCATCGACGCTAACCAGCGGGCATTTCAACAAGGTTTCGGCCAAGTGGCCCCGGTACGGAGCGTAGAGAACTAATCCGCGCCCGCTGCCGTACCACCGTCCGGCCGGTCCACGGTGCCGTCCGGCGCCGACTCCTCGGCAACCTCCTCCGGTCGCTGCCGGCGGGCCTTGCGGGCGGCGAGCCGCTCGGCCGCGGTCGGCCGGGTCACCTTCTCGGCCAGCCGGCTGTCGGTGCCCCGCGCGCTCGGCACGTACTCGGCACCGGCGTAGAGCGTCGGCTGCCAGTCGAACTCCCGCTCGCCGATCCGGACCAGGCTGCCCGGCTCGGCACCGGCCCTGGCGAGCTGCTCCTCGACGCCCAGCCGGGCCAGCCGGTCGGCCAGGTAGCCGACCGCCTCCTCGTTGTCGAAGTTGGTCTGCTTGACCCAGCGCTCCGGCCGCTGCCCGCGCACCACGTACGCGCCGTCCGGCGCCGCCTCGATCGTGAAGCCGGCGTCGTCGACCGCGACCGGCCGGATCACGATCCGGGTCGGCTCCAGGTCGGGCGCCACCGCCCGGGACTGCTCGACCAGCTCCGCCAGTGCGAAGGTCAACTCGCGCAGCCCCTCCCGGGTCACCGCCGAGACCTCGAAGACCCGCAGGCCACGGGCCTCGATGTCGGGCCGGACGATCTCGGCGAGATCCCGCCCGTCCGGTATGTCGATCTTATTGAGTACGACCAGCCGGGGCCGGTCGGCCAACCCGCCGTACTCGGAGAGTTCGGCCTCGATGGCGTCGATGTCGGCCAGCGGATCGCGCCCCGGCTCCGGGTTGGCCGCGTCCACCACGTGCACCAGCACCGCGCAGCGCTCGATGTGCCGCAGGAACTCCAGCCCGAGCCCCTTGCCGGTGGCTGCCCCGGGGATCAGGCCCGGCACGTCGGCGACGGTGAAGGTGTGCTCGTCGACCCGGACCACGCCGAGGTTCGGCACCAGCGTGGTGAACGGGTAGTCCGCGATCTTCGGCTTGGCCGCCGAGAGCACCGAGATCAGCGAGGACTTGCCGGCCGACGGGAAGCCCACCAGGCCGACGTCGGCCACGCTCTTGAGTTCGAGTACGACGTCCAGCCGGTCCCCCGGCTCGCCCAGCTCGGCGAAGCCGGGCGCCTTGCGCCGGGCGTTGGCCAGCGAGGCGTTGCCCCGGCCACCCCGGCCACCCCGGGCCACCTCGAAGGTGGTGCCGGCACCGACCAGATCGGCCAGCACCGAACCGTCCATGGCGTGCACAACCGTCCCGTCCGGGACCTTGAGCACCAGGTCCTGCCCGTTGGCACCGTCACGGTTGGAGCCGGCGCCGCCCTTGCCGTTATCGGCCTTGACGTGTGGCCGGAAGTGGAAGTCGAGCAGGGTGTGCACCTGGGGGTCGACCACCAGCGACACGCTGCCGCCGTGCCCGCCGTTGCCACCGTCCGGCCCGCCGAACGGCTTGAACTTCTCCCGATGGATCGAGACGCAACCGTGCCCGCCGTCACCGGCCTGCAGGTGCAGTACGACCCGGTCAACGAACGTCGTCACGCTGCCAATCCTTTCATCGGCGCCGACCGGCGGCGCCGGATACCGCACAGGTCGTCCGCCCGGCCGGAGGGCCGGGCACGGGTCGACCGGTGCCCGAGAAACGGCGGAGCGGGCCCGGACACCAGGTCCGCGGCCCGCTCCGCCGGAAAGCTGACGTTACCGCTCGGACGGCACGATGCTGACGACCTTGCGGCCGCGCTTGGTGCCGAACTGGACCGCACCGGCGGCCAGCGCGAACAGCGTGTCGTCGCCGCCGCGACCGACCAGGTCACCGGGGTGGAACTTGGTGCCCCGCTGCCGGATCAGGATCTCGCCGGCGCTGACGACCTGCCCACCGAACCGCTTGACGCCGAGTCGCTGCGCCGCGGAGTCGCGACCGTTCCGCGAGCTGGACGCACCCTTTTTGTGAGCCATCTGAGGACGACCTGTCTTTCCGCTGGGGCTTACTTGCCGTTGGTGATGCCGGTCACCTTGACCTGGGTCAGCGGCTGGCGGTGACCCTGGCGCTTGTGGTAGCCGGTCTTGTTCTTGAACTTGTGGATCCGGATCTTCGGACCCTTGGTGTGTGCGGCGATCTCGCCGGACACCGCGACCTTGGCCAACTGCGCGGCGTCGGTCACCAGGGTGTCCCCGTCGACGAGGAGGACGGCGGCGAGCTTGATCGCGTCGCCGGGCTGGCCAACCAGCTTCTCGACCTCGATCACGTCGCCCTCGGCGACCTTGTACTGCTTGCCGCCGGTCTTGACGATCGCGTACATCGGACGCGGACTCCCTGTCGTTGAGGCTGCGGGTGGGTGTTCGCGACGGCCAACTCGACCGCACTGGGGTGCGGGGCGGGCACGCGAGAACGTGGCACGTAATCAGCGCCGCAGGCTAGCGTACGCCATGCCGGGCCGCTCACCCAAACCGGGCCCGCTCCCGGGGCCGGTCGGCGCGCCCGCGACCAGGCTCGCCGCCCTCCCCATGCCGGATGAGACCGCGCCGGGCGAGAGCCGGAGTGGCCAGCCCTGCCCCGGGCCGGTCGGGTCAGCTCGGGCAGAGCGCGTCCAGCCGCTGCTGCAACTCCTGGAGCTTGTTCTCGTCGACCGACTCGACGGTGGCCTTCATCGTGCCGATCTCGGTCGCGATCTCGGCCAGTACCGTCTTGAGCCGTTCGTCGGTGGCCCGGGCGGACTGCTCCCGCATCGCGTTGCCCCAGGTCTGCAACGCCGTCTCCGCCTTGCGCTGCGCCGCCTGCGCCCCGGCGGAGTCGCCGGTGCTCGTTGCCTGGAGCGACTTGCCCAGTTCGGAGACGAAGGTCTGCACGGAGGAGGTGGCGGCCTCGGTGGCGGCCGCGCAGACCTCCCTGCCGTTGCCCCCGGCCGGACGGGTGTCCACCGCCGGTGACCCACCCGGGCTGGTGCCCGGCGTCGCGGCACCCGACGACGGTGCTCCGGCCGACGGGCCGCCGGACGGGCCGGGTGCGGCGGCGCCGTCCCGCTCACCCGAGCAGCCGACCGCCGCGAACAGCGCGGCGGCGATAGCGGCGGTCACCAGCAGGCGTCGCATGGTCTTCTCCTCCGGGGGTGCGGCTGGCCCCGCGCGACCGGCGCCGACGGTGGTCGGCGACCGGTCGGGGGACCGCGAGGGAGTGACCAGCGTAGCCACCGCCGGCATCAGCGGACCAAACCCGTCTTCCCGGGCAGCCCGGTCAGGGACGGGTACGGCGGCGGGTGCCGCCGCGTCGGGCCCGGCGACGACCGCCGCCGATCTCCGCAGCCTCGGCCTCCGCGTCCAGGTCAACGGTGTCCTCGATACCGTCCGGGTCGCCGGCACCGGCCAGCCGCATCGACTCGGCCGGCGCGGCCTCGGCGATGTCGTCGGCCCCGGGGGTCTCCGCCTCGTAGCGGGACAGGTCGTATCCCATGGTGTCGTCGTAGTTCTCCGAGACCTCGACGACCACCCGCTCCGGGGCGGCCGCCTTGCGGCCCCGGCGCCGACCGCCGGCCGGCGCCTCGGAGACCGGGGTCGAGGCCGGTGCCGGGGTACCGGTGGCCGAGGCGACCGCCTTGACCTTGTCCCCCGCGCCCGAGCGGGACTTCTCCGACACCGGCTCGGTGTGAATGATCACGCCCCGGCCCTTGCAGCAGTCGCAGGTCTCGCTGAACGCCTCCAGCAGCCCGGCACCGATCCGCTTCCGAGTCATCTGGACCAGGCCGAGCGAGGTGATCTCGGTCACCTGGTGCTTCGTCCGGTCCCGGCCCAGGCACTCGGTGAGCCGGCGCAACACCAGCTCCCGGTTCGACTCCAGCACCATGTCGATGAAGTCGATCACGACGATGCCGCCCAGGTCGCGGAGCCGGAGCTGCCGGACGATCTCCTCGGCCGCCTCCAGGTTGTTCCGGGTGACCGTCTCCTCCAGGTTGCCGCCGGCACCGGTGTACTTGCCGGTGTTGACGTCGATCACCGTCATCGCCTCGGTACGGTCGATCACCAGGTGGCCGCCGGAGGGCAGGAAGACCTTCCGGTCCAGCCCCTTGAGGATCTGTTCGTCGATCCGCCGCTCGGCGAAGACGTCCGCCGTACCGGTGTGCCGGCGCAGCCGAGGCACCAGGTCGGGCGAGACGTGCGAGAGGTACGACTCGACCATGTCGTACGACTCGTCGCCCTGCACGACCAGCTCGCGGAAGTCCTCGTTGAACAGGTCCCGGACGACCCGGATCACCAGGTCGGGCTCCTCGTAGAGCAGCACCGGGGCGCCGCCCTCGGCCGCCTTGGCCTGGATGTCCTCCCACTGCGCCTGGAGTCGCTTCACGTCCCGGGCCAGCTCGTCCTCGCTGGCACCCTCGGCGGCGGTCCGGACGATCACACCGGCGCCGTCCGGCACCAGCTTCTTCAGGATGTCGCGCAGCCGCTTGCGCTCGGTGTCCGGCAGCTTGCGGCTGATCCCGGAGGCGTTGCCGTGCGGCACGTAGACCAGGTGCCGCCCGGAGAGCGCGATGTGGCTGGTCAGCCGGGCGCCCTTGTGCCCGATCGGGTCCTTGGTGACCTGCACCAGCACCGAATCGCCGGAGCGCAGCGCCTGCTCGATCGAGCGGGCCCGCCCCTCCAGGCCGGTGGTGTCCCAGTTGACCTCGCCGGCGTAGAGCACCGCGTTGCGGCCGCGCCCGACGTCGACGAAGGCCGCCTCCATGCTGGGCAGCACGTTCTGCACCTTGCCCAGATAGACGTTGCCGGCCATGGTGCCGGCGGAGGCGCGGGTGACGTAGTGCTCCACCAGCACCCCGTCCTCCAGTACGGCGATCTGGGTCCGGTCGCCGCGCTGGCGTACCGCCATCACCCGGTCGACCGCCTCCCGGCGGGCCAGGAACTCCGACTCGCTCAGGATCGGCGGCCGGGTACGCCGCTGCTCACGGCCGTCCCGGCGGCGCTGGCGCTTGGCCTCCAGCCGGGTCGAGCCGGAGACGCCCTGCACCTCGTCCACGGTCTTCCGGGGCTCGCGGATCTTGATAACGGTGTGTACGCCGTCGTCGGCCGCACCGTCGGTGTCTCCGGCGCCCTTGCGCCGGCGCCGGCGGCGGCGCCGGGTCACCCCGTCACCGGCCTCGCCGTCCTCGTCCTCGTCCTCGTCGGCCCCGGCCTCGACCCCCGCCTCGGCCGCCGACTCGTCGCCCTCCTCGGCATCGTCCGCGGTGCCCTTGCCCCGACCCCGACCCCGGCGACCACGCCGCCGACGACGCCGGGCCGCCGCGGTCTCCTCGTCCTCGTCCTCCTCGGAGTCGATGACGTCCAGGGCCTCCTCGTCGGCGACGCCCTCGGCCTCGGCCTCCGGCTCGGCTTCCAGCACGGCCGGCTCGCCGGCACGCCGGCCCCGGCGGCGCCGCCGGACGCCCTCGACCGGCTCGACTGGCTCACCCTCGGCCTCGGCCTCGGTCGGCCGGGTCGACGGAGCGGGCTCGACCACGCCGGCCCGGGCCGGCGGAGTCTCCGGCTCCGGGGCCATGAACAGCACGGTGGGCGCGGAGAGCGCGGCGCGGCGCCGGCGTCCCCGGGGCGACTCCTCGGCCGCCGGCTCGGCCTCGGCCGGGCCGCCGGCCACCGGGCGACCGGCGCCGCCGGTCGACTCCGGCGTGGCGGGAGCGCCGACATCGGAGCCGGTCACCGGGACCTCGCCGGCCGCCGGGGCGCTCTCGGCGGCCACGGGTGGGGTGACGGACGTCTCGGTCGGCTCGGCGAGAGGTGCCGCCGCCTTCTTCCGGCGGGTACGGGTCACCTTCACCGGCGGTACGGGTTCGACCGCCGCGTCGTCAGGGCCGGCCGCAGGCGTACCCGGGTCGGCGGCCGCGGTCGTCTCGCCGGCCGGAAGTCCGGTGTCGTCCTTCTTGTCCGCCGTGGTGGCCTTGCGGCGCCGACGGGTCGCCTTCGGTGCGGACTCGATCTCTGCGGCCACCGGTGCCAGCACCTCGGCGTCGGACGCCTCTCCGCTGGTCGTCCGGGCCGTGCTGGGCGCCTCGGCCGGTACGCCGGTCGGCGCCGACTCACTCGTCGTGCTGGACGTACGGCGCCGGGTGGTACGCCGCCGCGTGGGCCCTTCGGCGCTGCCGCCCTGCGCGGCCGTGGTCTCCGCACTGCCGCCCTGCGCGGTCGCGGTCTCTCCGGTGGCGCTCTGCGGGCTCGTGCTCTCGGTGCTGCCGTTTGCGATGGTGGCGTCGACGGCCGGCTCCGCGCCGGTCCGTTCTCCGCCCTCTGGCTCGTTCTCGAGCATGGACGTTCTCCAGTTCTGGCTTCCCCGGGCGCGGGTGAGCGCTGCCACGCAGGGTTGCCGCAAAGTATTTCCGGTGACGCGTCGAGGTGACCGGGTCGCCGAAGTCTGCCTACCTGACCGCCGGCCGGACGTCCGGCTGGCGTTCGCCGATGGCGTTCCCGTCGCGATCCGCCTCCAACGGATCGACGATCTCCCCCTGCGCGGTCAGCGTGCCCTGCGCCAGCCGGGTCGCCCTCGGCGGCACCGGCGGCTCCAGGTCGGCCACCACGCGGAGGCCGGAAAGGACGTCATCGGGTCGTACGGACGGGGTGACCTGCCGCACGACCACTTCGAGTATCGCACACGGTACGCCCGCGACCCCGGAAGGTGCCTCGGTCCTCTCGATCACATCGATGGTCGTGACAGCGGCCCGGGTGTCGAAGACGCGTCGGCCCTGCTTGGTCATCCGCTCGACGAGCACCTCGGACGCGGCCAGAAAGGTCGACACGGCGGCACGGACGACATCCGGCGCGACACCGGGCAGTTCGATCCGCCAGCGCGAGGCGTCGATCCGGTCGGCCAGGCTGCCGCTGCCGGCCACCACCGCGTCCAGTACGTCGAGTCCGGGCGAGAGCACCGCGTCCAGAGCGGCCCGGAGATCGGCCGGATCCACCGGCCGCTGGAGCCCGATCTCCAGGTACTCCGCCTCGCTGGCCACCCCGGTCGGGGCCGCGCTGGCGTAGGAGATTTTCGGGTGCGGGGTGAAGCCCTGGGAGAACGCCACCGGTACGCCGGCCCGACGCAACGCGCGCTCGAAGGCCCGAGCGAAGTCCCGGTGCGAGGTGAACCGCAGCGGCCCACGCTTGGCGTACCTGATCCGGACCCGCTGTACGACCGGCGCCTGGCCGCCCTCCGGCTGTGGTTTCCTGCTGATCGTGCCGCTCCTCGGATCCGGATGGTCTCGGGTGGGCCGCTCCCCCGGGAGTGGACTGCTCCGGGGGAACGGTCGGGGTCAGTGTCCGGCGCCGGCCGGCGTCCGCAGGCCGGTGTTCACCGGCGTCAGCGGCAGCAACTTCTTGCCGGTCGGGCCGATCTGGATCTCGGTGTCCATGGACGGGCAGACGCCGCAGTCGAAGCACGGGGTCCACCGGCAGTCGTCCTGCTCGTACTCGGTGAGGGCGTCCTGCCAGTCCTGCCAGAGCCAGTCCTTGTCCAGCCCGGAGTCGAGGTGGTCCCAGGGCAGCACCTCGGCCTGCTCCCGCTCCCGGACGGTGTACCAGTCGAGGTCCACCCCGAAGGCCGGCAGCACCTCGGCGGCGGCGTCCACCCAACGCTGGTAGGAGAAGTGCTCGCTCCAGCCGTCGAACCGGCCGCCGTTCTCCCAGACCCGCCGGATCACCGCACCGACCCGGCGGTCACCCCGGCTGAGCAGCCCCTCGATCAGCGACGGCTCGCCGTCGTGATAGCGGTAACCGATCGCCCGGCCGAGCGACCGGTCCGAGTTGATCGCCTGCTTGAGCAGCTTGAGCCGGTTGTCGATCACCTCGGGCCGCTCCATCCGGGCCCACTGGAACGGCGTGTGCGGCTTGGGTACGAACCCGCCGATCGACACCGTGCAGCGGATGTCCTTGGAGCCGGTGGCCGCCCGACCGGCCTTGATCACCTCGTGCGCGAGCCGGGCGATCTGCAGGACGTCCTCGTCTTCCTCGGTCGGCAGCCCGCACATGAAGTAGAGCTTCACCTGCCGCCACCCGTTGGTGTAGGCGGTGACCACGGTGCGGATGAGGTCCTCCTCCGACACCATCTTGTTGATCACCTTGCGGATCCGCTCCGAGCCGCCCTCCGGGGCGAAGGTGAGCCCGGTACGCCGGCCGTTGCGGGACAGTTCCTGGGCCAGCTCGATGTTGAAGGCGTCGACCCGGGTCGACGGCAGCGAGAGCGAGACGTTGGTGCCCTCGTACTGCTGGGCCAGGCCGGAGCACATGTCGCCGATCTCCGAATGGTCGGCCGACGACAGCGACAGCAGCCCCACCTCGGAGAAGCCCGAGTATTCGAGGCCGTCCCGCACCATCTGGCCCACCGTGGTGATGGAGCGTTCCCGGACCGGCCGGGTGATCATGCCCGCCTGGCAGAACCGGCATCCCCGGGTGCAACCCCGGAAGATCTCCACCGCGTACCGCTCGTGCACCGTCTCGGCGAGCGGCACGATCGGCTTCTTCGGGTACGGCCAGGCGTCCAGGTCCATCGTCGTCCGCTTGTGTACCCGGAACGGCACGTCCGCCCGGTTCGGCACGACCCGCTGGATCCGGCCGTCGGGCAGGTAGTCGACGTCGTAGAAGCGCGGCACGTAGACGCTCTCGGTCCGGGCCAGCCGGAGCAGCAGTTCGTCCCGCCCGCCGGGGCTGCCCTCCGCCTTCCAGGCCCGGACGATCTCGGTGATCTCCAGAACCGCTTCCTCGCCGTCGCCGAGCACCGCCGCGTCGAGGAAGTCGGCGATCGGCTCCGGGTTGAACGCGGCGTGCCCGCCGGCCACCACCACCGGGTGTTCGTCGGTGCGGTCGGCGGAGAGCAGCGGGATGCCGGCCAGGTCGATCGCGGTGAGCAGGTTGGTGTAGCCGAGTTCGGTGGCGAACGAGATCCCGAACAGGTCGAACGCGCCGACCGGCCGGTGCGCCTCGACGGTGAACTGCGGCACGCCGTGCGACCGCATCAGCCGCTCCAGGTCCGGCCAGACCGCGTACGTCCGCTCGGCCAGCACGTCCGGCAGCTCGTTGAGCACCTCGTAGAGGATCTGCACCCCCTGGTTCGGCAGGCCCACCTCGTACGCGTCCGGATACATCAGCGCCCACCGGACGACCGCCGACTCCCAGTCCTTCACCACCGCGCCCAGTTCGCCGCCGACGTACTGGATCGGCTTGCTGACCTGGGGCAGCAACTGCTCGAGCTGCGGCCAGACCGTCATCGCCGCTGACCTTTCCGCGGCGGACGACGCGGCGCTCATGGAACCTCCCGGGACACTCCGCTGGAACACCAACCATCCAGAGTACGCGTCACACCCGCGACCCGGTCCGGTGGTCCCCGCGCCCGCCGGGCGCGGCGTTTCCGCCGGAAAGCTCTCCGCGTGCCGGCTCGTCGCGATTTCCCCCACCGTCGGCGACACTCGTACGATCCGGCGCGGAACGACCGGTTGGTCGGGCGGTACTAACCTCGAACGGGCGCGAGAGGAGACCCGCACAATGTCCCAACCGCAGCCGGAGGAGACCGTACCGGCGGGCCGAGCCACGCCGGCCGGGCCGCCCCCGGCCGAGGGATCGGCGACCGTGGCATCCGGCGACCCGCAGGCTCGGGCCGCTGACCAGCAGGACGGCCGAACCGGTGACCAGCAGGACAGTCGAGCCGGTGACCAGCAGCACCGTCAGGCCGGCGACGAGCACGGTCACGCCGGTGAGCCGGACGACACGGCCGTCGACGTCCCGGTGGAACCGGACGGGTCCGGCAACGCCGACCTCGACCAACCGACCCTGCCCACGCCGCCACCCGAGACCGCTGGCGCCGCGCCCACGCCGCCACCCGAGACCGCTGGTACCGCGCACCCCACCCCACCGGCCGACTCCGTGCACGCCGCGCCAGCACCGGCCGCCGTCGACGAAGGGTCCCCAGCCGAAGAACCACAGCCGGCGGCCGCCACCGAACGTGCCGAGCCCGAAGACGCGCCACGCACAGTCAGCACCGAGCATGCGGCGGCGGACGGACCGCCGGCAGCCGACGACGACGCACCCACTCGCCGTACCCCGCCGCCCGACGCCACCCGGATCGACCGGCCCGCCGACGACGATGGCGGCTCGGGTCCGGCCGAGGGCGGTGTGCCGGCGTCGCCGTCCGAGGACGACGGACCGGCCCCGACCAGGGTGGCAGCGCCGCGCTGGACCGGCTCTGCGGCCGTACCACCGCCCCGGCCCCGCAAGCGTCGCTGGTTCCGGGGCGAGGCCGAGGACGCGGATGTTCCGGCGGCACCGACGGTTCGTACCCGACCGGCCGATCCGACCCTGCGGATGCCGGGGGTCGAGGCGGACGAGGACGAGATCCCCACCCCGGTCGACCCCTGGGCCGGTGCCGCCGACGACCCGTGGGAGGCGTACCCGCCGGTCGGTGGCCACCAGGCAGCGGCGAGTCATCCACCGGTCGGCTACGACCCACCGGTCAGCCCGCCCCCGGCCCGGCAGTTGCCGGTGACCCGGCGTTTCCCCGCGCCGACCGGTCCACCGCCACCACCGCGCGCGGTGCCGCCACCACACCCGTCACCACCACCACCGCCGCCACCGCCACCGCCGGCGCGGGCCGCCCGACCGCCGGCCCCGCCCGCACCACGAAAGCAGCCACCGCCACCGGTCGCGCCGCCCCGACCGCCGAAACAGCGGCGCCGGCCGGAGGCGCCGTCGGTCCGGAAGGCGCCGCCCGCCCCGGCCCCCCTTCCTCCGGTACGCCGCCGCCGGCGCTGGCCCAGGGTGATGTTCACGCTCACCCTGCTCACCATCGCCTGCTGCTGCGGCGTTCCGGCGTACTACGCCAAGCCGATCTGGGACCAGTACCCGGCCTCGCCACTGGATCCGCTGCCGAGCGAGGTACTGGACCTGCGACTGGTGGACAACGCGACCGGCCGGGAGACCGCCGAGCAGTTGAAGCAGGAGGTCCAGGGGCGGAACTGGTTCACCGGCGGCGAGGCGTTCGCCGGGGTCTACCGCGCCTCGAACGGCAAGCAGGTGGTCATCTTCGGCAGCACCGGCTTCCGGCTCAGCCCCGAGTCGGCGGTGCAGGAGGAGGTCACCCGGCTCCAGAACGAGTACGCGGTCACCTCGGTCGAGTCGGTGCCGACCGGCGTACGCGGCGAGTACCGCAGTTGCGGCACGGGTGAGGCCGACGGCGAGGATGTGGTGGTCTGCACGTGGGCGGACCATGGCAGCTCGGCCACCGCACTGTTCACCCGGCTGTCGATAGCGGACAGCTCCGAACTGCTCAGCACGCTGCGCGACAGCATCATCGTGCGCGACCCGGTCGGCTCGGGCAGCGGCAGCGCCAGTACCGGATGATCCGGCTGCCATGGACAGCGAGCGGTCGCGGACGGCACGGCGGCCGGCTGCCTACGAACCGCCGTTCTCGGCCCCGTTGCGGGCCGGCGCGTACCGGGGCACGTACTCCTGCCCGGTCAGCTTCTGGATCTCCGTCATGATCTCGTCGGTGATCTGCCGCAGCGAGGTCCGGTCCGTCGGGCGGCCGACGAAGTCCATCGGCTTGCCGAACCGGACGATCACCTTGCCGGTGCCGAGCCGGGGCAGCCGGGCCCCGATCGGCTGCACCCGCTCGGTGCCGATCATCCCGACCGGGATCACAGGCACCTCGGCGGCCAGCGCCAGCCGAGCCACCCCGGTACGCCCCCGGTAGAGCCGCCCGTCCGGTGACCGGGTGCCCTCCGGATAGATTGCCACCAGGTCACCGGCGCGCAGCACCGGGATCGCCCCGTCGAACGCGGAGAGCGCCGCCCGGCCGCCGGCCCGTTCCACCCGGATCGCGCCGAGTCCGCTGATCACGGAGCGGGTGACCCAGCCCCGCAGCCCGGTGCCGGTGAAGTATTCGGACTTGGCCCAGAAGGCGAGGTGCCGGGGCACCACCGAGCCGAGGAACAGCTCGTCGGCGACCGAGAGGTGGTTGCCCGCGAAGATCGCGCCGCCGGTCGCGGGGACGTTCTCCAGGCCCTCCACGGTCGGACGCCAGGCAACCCGCATCGCGGTGCCGACGGTGTACTGGCCGATGGTGTAGAGCAGCGGCACGGGACCTCCGGCGGTCAGGGTAGTCGGGCGCTGTCACGTTAACCGACGCCCGACCGGTCCGCGTAGGTGACCGTCGCGATCACCCACCCGGACCGGGTCGGGCGGCACCCGGCGACGCACCGGGAATCCTCAGCGGCGGCGTACCGCCACCGTCACCCGGCCGCCCTCGCCGACCTCACCGGCGAAGCCGTCGACCTGATCGGCGAAGTCGACGGAGTCAGCCTGGTCGGCAAAGCCGATCGAGTCGGCCAGCACCTCCCGGGCCACGAAGTCCCGGTACGCCTCGACCGCCGCGGCCACCTCCGCCGGAGCGGCGAGCAGCACGTCGATCCGGTCCGACACGTCCAGCCCCGCGTCCCGGCGGGCCTGCTGCACCACCCGTACGACGTCCCGGGCCAGCCCCTCCGCGGCGAGTTCCGGGGTGACGGCGGTGTCCAGCACCACCACGCCCTCCCCACCGGGCAGCGGTGCGGAGTGCTCGGCGTCGGCGGGGACCAGCTTCAGCTCGTACTCGCCCGGCTCCAGCCGCACCCCGGCCGCTTCCGGTACCCCGTCCACCAGCGCCCAGTCGCCGGACTTCACCGCCTTGATCACGGTCTGCACCTGCTTGCCGACCCGGGGGCCGAGCGCCCGGGGCACCACCGTGAGCACCTGCTCGCAGTAGCTGGCCAGCTCGTCGCTGAAGGTGACCGCCTTGACGTTCACCTCGTCCGCCACCAGGTCGGCGAAGGGCCGCAGGGCGGCTGCCGCCGGGGTGGCCACGGTCAGCGACGGCAGCGGCAGCCGGACCCGCAGGCCCTTCGCCTTGCGCAGCGACAGCGCCGCCGAGGCGACGTTCCGGATGGCGTCCATCGCGGCGACCAGCTCGTGGTCGGCCGGGAACTCGGCGGCGTCCGGCCAGTCGGTCAGGTGCACCGACCGCTCCCCGGTCAGCCCCCGCCAGACCTCCTCGGCGGTCAGCGGGGCCAGCGGGGCCAGCACCCGGCTCACCGTCTCCAGCACCGTGTAGAGGGTGTCGAAGGCGTCCCGGTCACCGGACCAGAACCGGTCCCGGGACCGCCGGACGTACCAGTTGGTCAGCGCGTCCAGGAAGGACCGGACCGTGCCGCAGGCGCCGGAGATGTCGTAGACGTCGAGCTGCCCCTGCACCGCCTCGACCAGTTCCCGGGTCTTGGCCAGCACGTAGCGGTCGAGCAGGTGCGTCGAGTCGGTACGCCGGACCGCCGAGTATCCCTCCGCGTTCGCGTAGAGCGAGAAGAAGTACCAGACGTTCCAGTACGGCAGCAGCACCTGGCGTACCGAGTCCCGGATCGTCGTCTCGCTGACCACCACGTCGCCGCCGCGCAGCACCGGCGAGGACATCAGCGTCCAGCGCATCGCGTCCGAGCCGTAGCTGTCGAACATCTCGTAGACGTCCGGATAGTTGCGCAGGCTCTTGGACATCTTGCGCCCGTCCGAGCCGAGCACGATGCCGTGTACCACGGCGTTGCGGAACGCCGGCCGGTCGAAGAGCGCGGTCGCCAGCACGTGCATGGTGTAGAACCAGCCCCGCACCTGCGGGACGTACTCGACGATGAAGTCACCCGGGTAGTGGTGCTCGAACCACTCCCGGTTCTCGAACGGGTAGTGCACCTGGGCGAACGGCATCGAACCGGACTCGAACCAGCAGTCCAGCACCTCCGGCACCCGGCGCATGGTGGAACGCCCGGTCGGGTCGTCCGGGTTGGGCCGGGTCAGCTCGTCGATGCCGGGCCGGTGCAGGTCGGTGACCTTGACCCCGAAGTCGGCCTCCAGTTCGGCGAGCGAGCCGTAGACGTCGACCCGCGGGTACTGCGGGTCGTCCGACTTCCAGACCGGGATCGGCGAGCCCCAGAACCGGTTGCGGCTGATCGACCAGTCCCGGGCGTTCGCCAGCCACTTGCCGAACGAGCCGTCCTTGACGTGCCCGGGCGTCCAGTCGATCTGCTGGTTCAGCTCCAGCATCCGGTCCTTGACCTTGGTCACCGCCACGAACCAGGAGGAGACCGCCTTGTAGACCAGCGGGGTGTCGCAGCGCCAGCAGTGCGGGTACGCGTGGGTGTAGGTGTCCTGCCGGAGCACCACCCCGCGCTCCTTCAGCTCCCGGATCACCGACTTGTTGACGTCGAAGACCTGCTCGCCCTGGTACGGCGGGACCAGCGCGGTGAACCGGGTGTGGTCGTCCACGGTCACCACGGTCGGGATGCCGGCCGCGTTGCAGGCCTTCTGGTCGTCCTCGCCGAAGGCCGGGGCCAGGTGCACCACCCCGGTGCCGTCCTCGGTGGTGACGAACTCCGCACCGAGCACCTGGTAGGCGTTCGGCCCGCCCTGGCTGACCAGGAAGTCGTAGAGCGGGGTGTAGCGGCGGCCGACCAGGTCCCGGCCGTACACGGTGCCGACCTGGGTGTAGCCGTCCAGCTCCTTCGCGTACGCCCCGAGGCGGGCGGCGCCGACGACGTAGCGCTGGCCGTCCCGCTCCAGCACCGCGTACTCGATGTCCGGGCCGACCGCGAGCGCGAGATTCGACGGCAGCGTCCACGGCGTGGTGGTCCAGACCCCGACCCGGACCGGCCCGCGCAGCGGCTCCGGGGCGGACCCGTCCGGGGTCAACTCGAACCAGACGGTCAGGGTCGGGTCGTGCCGGTCCCGGTAGACGTCGTCCATCCGGGTCTCGGTGTTCGACAGCGGGGTCTCGCAGCGCCAGCAGTACGCCAGCACGCTGAACCCCTCGTAGACCAGCCCCTTGTCGTGGAGCTGGCGGAACGCCCACATGACGCTCTCCATGTAGCTGAGGTCGAGCGTCTTGTAGTCGTTGCCGAAGTCGACCCACCGGGCCTGCCGGTTGACGTACCGCTCCCAGTCGCGGGTGTAGGCCAGCACCGAGGTCCGGCAGGCGTCGTTGAACCGCCCCACGCCGAGGTCGAGGATCTCCGCCTTGGTGGTGATGCCGAGCTGCTTCTCCGCCTCCACCTCGGCCGGCAGGCCGTGGCAGTCCCAGCCGAAGCGTCGCTCCACCCGCCGGCCGCGCATCGTCTGGTATCTCGGTACCAGGTCCTTGACGTAGCCGGTCAGCAGGTGGCCGTAGTGCGGCAGGCCGTTGGCGAACGGCGGGCCGTCGTAGAAGACGTACTCGTTGGCGCCGTTCGGGCCGGGGTCGCGGGCCTCGACGCTGGCCTCGAAGGTCTTGTCGGCCACCCAGTGGTCGAGCACGCGCTGCTCGACCGCCGGCAGCTCGGGACTGGCCGGCACGCCCGTGCCGGCGGGGGCGTTCTTCGGGTACGCCATCGCGGGTCGCTCTCCTCGTCGCAGCTCACTGACCGTGGTCTGCGAGGACGAGCCCTGGTACGCCGGAAGCCGGCGCGCCGGTGGGCCCGCGGTACCACCCCGCTTGGCGGTCGGTGATCGACCACCCGCTCGTTGGCCGGCTGTGACGGGCCGGTCCCGTCCGGTTCTACTGGGGTGTTTCCACCTGTTCTTCCGGAGGCTCGCCGGTGATGGCCGGGTCGACGCCTGTGCCCGTCAACGATACTCGACCCCCGCGCCGCCCCCCACCCGATATCCCGGGCGGCGCACCGTCCCGCCCGAGCGGGGCCCCGCGGCCCGGGCCCGCCGGGTTAACCTGCCCCGACAACGCGGATGGGGGGGCGGATATGCGTACGGCACCGCTGCTGGCCGGCGTGACGGCGCTGCTCGCCCTCAACGCCTGTACCCCGCAACCGGCCCGGCCGGCCCCACCGACTCCACCGCCGGCCTCGACGGTGCCGCCCAGCGTCGCGCCCGGGCCGCCCTTCCAGCCCGAGGCGGTGCTCGCGGCCCTGGCGACGGCGGTCCAGCCCCGGGGCAGCGTCCCGCCGCCGGAGCTGCTCGCCGAGGAGGAACTCGGCTCGGTGGAAATCACTCCGTGTCGGCTGTTCACCGCCGAGGCCCGTCCCGGGGAGTCGTTCACGCCGCCAGAACCGATCTTCGCCGGGTCGCTCGAGGTCAATCCGACCGCCTCGTTCGCTGGGGTCGAGCAGCCGACCACGGTGATGGAGGTCACGGTGACCGGGTTCGCCAGCGCGGCAACGGCGGAGCGGGTCGCCGCTCAGGCCCGCTCGGTCCGCTGTACCCCGGAGTTCGTCCTCAGCTACACCACCACCGAGGCCCGCCGCGCCGCCACCGTGGTGCGGGTCGGCGCCCGTCCGGCCCGGCTCACCACGGGTACGGTGCCCGGCCCCCACCCTGGGCAGCAGTTGGGCTTCATGCCCGGCGAGGCCCATCTGCTCCTCGCGCACGGTCCGCTGCTGCTCACCGTCGGGGTACTCAAGCTCGGGCCGGGCAGCAGCGGCCCGGCGGTGACCGCGTTGGCCCGGCAGACCGCGTTCGAGGTCACCACGGCCGCGCTCGGGGCACTTCCACTGACCGCCACACCCGCCAACAGCCCCTCCTGAGCGGCCGCCGCGACCGACTCCACCCCCGGCCGGCGACCGACTCGCTCCGGCCGGCAGCGCCGGCAGGCCCAGCTCGGCCGCGGCGAGCGCGAGCACCCGGCCCGCCATCCGGGTCAGGTCAACTCGGGGAACCAGAGCGCGATCTCCCGGCGGGCGGTCTCGACCGAGTCGGCCGCGTGCACCAGGTTCTCCCGGGACGAGCAGGCCAGGTCGCCACGGATCGTGCCGGGGACCGCCCGACGCCCGTCGGTCGCGCCGACCAGGCCGCGGACCATCTCGACCACGCCGGAGCCGGAGAGCACCAACGCGACCAGCGGGCCGGAGGTCATGAACTCCCGCAGCGCCGGATAGAACGGCTCCGCCACGTGCTCGGCGTAGTGCAGGTCGGCAAGCCGGTCGTCCATCCGGCGCAGCAGCATCGCGTCGATGCCGAGGCCCTTGCGCTCGAACCGGCCGAGGATCTCGCTGACCAGCCTCCGCCGCACCGCGTCAGGCTTGATCAATACGAGGGTACGCTCGGTGGAACCGCTGCTGACCACGGACACCCCTCGGTACGGCCGGAGAGCTGGGCACCGCCAGGGTATGTCGGCGCCGCCCGGCCGCGACGCCGGAGGTCAGCACGTTCGGCCAGCTCACGGCCGACCGATCCGGCGGCGAGGGCCGCACACCGGCCCCGGGTCGTTCCATTCCCGCCAGATCCGGCCTAGCCTGGCCTTAACCAGGGAGGTCCACTGTGGCAGATGGTCGTCGCCGCCAGGTCGCGCCGGTGCGCAAGCTGGTCGCCGCTGTGCTGGGCACCTTCGCCACCTTCGTCATCCTGTTCGGCTTCGGGATGCGCAGTTGGGCGATCGCCGTACTCGGGGTGGCGCTGCTCGCCCTGGCCATCGCGCTCGTCGCGTTCACCGCCGTACGCAGCGGCCCCCGGGCCTGGGTGACCGGCATCGGGCACGTGCACAGCGTCACCGAGCCGCCCGCCTCGTCGACCTTCGGCCGGTGTGAACTCCAGATCGTGATCGACGCACCGGGGGTGCCGGGCCGCTCGGTGCGGATCCGCGACCCCCGGGTACCGGTGTCGAAGTGGCCGGATCCCGGCGCCACCCTGCCGATCATGGTCGCGATCGACGACCAGCGGCACGTCCGGATCCTCTGGGACGAGGTGCTGACCCACGCCGAGGCGGCGGCGAGCGGCGACCTGCCGCCGGAGTTCCACGATTTCGACCCGGGCGACGACGACATCCTGATCGAGCAGGAGGCGCCGCCGTGGGCGCGGGGCGGACGGGACGACCCGTACTCCGCCGCACCGCCCGGCGGCGGGCCGGCCGCCGAGGACCTGACCGAGGACGATCTCGCCCCGCTCCGGGACGACCTGGAGCCGCGCCGGGACGACCGGGGTACGCCCCGCGAGGAGCCGGTGGTGATGCGGCAGACCCCCGGCGGGACGATCGTGCTGGAGGGGACCCTGGTCGACCCGCCGTCCACCGCGCCACTGCCCCGCCGCCCCCGGCCGACCCCCGGTCCGGGCGCCCGGAACCGCCGGCCCCGCCCGGCCCCGGCCGCCGCACCGGTCGCCGACGTGCCGCCGGCGCCGCGCTCACCCGAGCCGGAGGTGCCAGCGACCGGGACCGGTGTCGACAGCACCGGGCCGGATACTCCGCCGATCCCGGAGGCCCGGTCCGCTGGCAGCCCGCCGAGCGGCCCGGCACCGACCGAACCGGACCCGGAGTTGCCCCGAACCACCCCCGAGCCCACGGCGGCGGACTCCGGCCGGTCGGCCACCGCCGCCGGTGGTCCCGGTACCGGCGGCACCGGCCCGGCCGACACCTCGCACGACGAGATCGACATACCGCTGGACGATCCCGATCCGGATCTCGACCCGGATCTCGATGCCGACGCGGACCCTGACCTGGACCTCGACCCGCGGGCCGGCGCATCGGCGGCCGACGACCTCGCGGTCGCCTCGGACGACGAGGCGATCCTGGCCGACCTGATCGCCACCCAGCCGCCGGCCCGGCTCGGCGGGTCCGGCCCGATCGCCGGGGTCGGGATCACCCTGCTGGTCACCGACCTCGAGCGGTCGATCGCCTTCTACCGGGACCTGCTCGGCTTCTTCGAGATCGACGGCGGCGAGGGTAACGCCATCCTCGCCTCCGGGGCGACCCGGCTGGTGCTGCGGGCGATCCGCGAGGTAGCCCCGATCAACCGGCGGCTGGTCCACCTCAATCTCGAGGTGAACGACGTGACCGCGTTCTACGAGGAACTCCTTGCCAAGGGCGTGAAGTTCACCTACGCACCCCGGGCGGTCAACCGGGGCGCCAAACTCGAACTCTGGGCCGCCGCGTTCCGGGACCCGGACGGGCACGGGATCGCCCTCACCCAATGGCGGAGCCGGGCCACCGGCTGAGCCGGCGGGCCGGGTCAGCCGAGGATGGCCCGGCGGACGTGCAGCACGTACGCCCAGACGCCGACGAAGATCAGCCCCAGCGCGCCGAGTGACCAGTGCAGGAAGCCGGCGAGCAGCAACAGCCCCTGCAGGACGGTGGCGGCGTGCCAGGCCCACGGCCGGCGTAGGCAGCCGGCCAGTACGACCGCCAACACCGCGAGCCCGACGACCACCCCGATCGCGCTGCCGCCCAGCTCTCCGCCGAGCAGTCGGATCGGCTGGATCGCGAGCAGCAGCACCAGCGTCTCGACGCTCAGCGCGAGGGCGCCGAGGCCGCGTACTGCCCGGCCCGGGTCCCGCAGTCCGGACGGACGGCCGCCAGGCGTACCCGTCGGGCCGCCGTGCCCGGCGGAGCTGGCCGGGCCGGCCGGCCCGCCGTCCTCGACCCGGCCCGACGGCTCCGCGGACCCGGTGGGCGGCCCGGTACGGCCAGCCGGCTTTGCCGCCTCGTCCGGGGCGCTCATCGCTTCAACAGCCGTCGCGCGTCGGCCACGGTGACCACCGAGCCGGTGACCAGCACACCCACCCCGCTCAACTCCCCCTGCACGTCGGACTCGGCCAGCGCCACGGCGGCCTCGATCGCGTCCGGCAGATCCGGAGCCACCTCGACCCGGTCCGGCCCGAAGACCTCGACCGCGAGTTCACCAAGTGCCGCGGCCGGCATCGCCCGGGGCGAGCTGTTCCCGGTCACCACGATCGCGTCGACCACTGGTTCGAGCAGTTCGAGCAGACTTCCCGCGTCCTTGTCCTCGAGTACGCCGACCAGCGCGATCAGCCGGCTGAACGCGAACTCCTCCTGGAGCGCGGTGACGGTGGCCGCCATGCCGTGCGGGTTGTGCGCCCCGTCCAGCAGGATCGTCGGGGCGGACCGGACCCGCTCCAGCCGGCCGGGTGAGTCGGCGGTGGCGAAGCCCTGACGGACGGTCTCGACGTCGAGCTGGCGGGACGCGCCCGCGCCGAGGAACGCCTCGACGGCGGCGAGCGCGATCACGGCGTTCTGCGCCTGGTGTGCCCCGTGCAGGGGTACGAAGACGTTGTCGTAGACCCCGCCGAGGCCCTGCAACGAGAGCACCTGGCCGCCGACCGCCATGCTCCGGCGCAGTACGCCGAACTCGCCGCCCTCTCGCGCGATGGTGGCGCCGACCTCGGCGCAGCGCTCCAGGATCGGTTCGGCGGCCTCCTCCGGCTGGACTGCCGAGATCACCGTCGCGCCCTTGTGGATGATCCCCGCCTTCGCCAGCGCGATGTCTCCGATGGTGTCGCCGAGCCACTCGGTGTGGTCGAGCCCGATCGGGGTGATCACCGCGATTCCGGCACTCAGCACGTTGGTGGAGTCCTCCGCACCACCGAGCCCGACCTCGACCACCGCCACGTCGACCGGAGCGTCGGCAAAGGTGGCGAAGGCGAGCGCCGTGGTCATGTCGAAGTACGTCAGCGGCTCGTCGGCGCGCTCGTCGACGAGCCGGGCCAGCGGCGCCACCTCGCGGTAGACCGATACGAAGCGTTCCTCGCCGATCGGCTCGCCGTCCAGGCTGATCCGCTCCCGCACGGTCTCCAGGTGCGGGCTGGTGTACCGCCCGGTGTGCAACCCGAAGGCCCGGAGCAGCGAGTCGATCATCCGGGCCGTCGACGTCTTGCCGTTGGTGCCGGTCAGATGGATCGCCGGGTACGCCCGCTGCGGGCTGCCGAGCACGTCGAGCAGTTCCTCGATCCGCCCGAGGTCGAAGACCATCCGGGTGTAGCCGCGGCTGGACAGTTCTGCCTCGACCTGGGCGAACTCGGCCGCCCGCTCCGCGCGCTCACTCACCGCGACCCTCGCCCCGCACCGTACGCCCCCCGCCCGTTACGCCGAACCGCCGCAACCCCGACCCCCGAAGTCTCGACCGCCGCGATCCTGACCGCCGTACACCGTCGATCCGCACCCGCACACCCGCTATCCGCGCCCGCTCGATCCGCACCCGCAGTCGCCCCACTCGTCCGCTCCCAGCCCGCACCCGTTGCCGGTCAGCCCAGCGCCGCCAGGGCACTGGCGATCCGTTCCAGGTCCGCCTCGGCCGCCGCCAGCCGGTCCCTGATCTTGTCGACCACCGGGGCCGGCGCCTTGTCGAGGAAGGCCGGGTTGTCGAGCTTCGCCCGGGCCTGACCGATCTCCTTCTCGGCCGCCGCCCGGTCCTTGGTCAGCCGGGCCCGCTCGGCGGCGACGTCGATCGAACCCCGGGTGTCCAGGGCCACCGTCACCGCGCCGGAGACGGCGAGGGTGGCACTGGCCCGGAAGTCCGGGGCCGCCTCGTCCAGCCGGACCAGCGAACGGATCAGCGGCTCGTGCGCGGCGATGCCGGCTCCGGCGAGCCCGTCGAGCCGGGCCGCCACCCGCTGCGCCGGGCGCAGCCCCTGGTCGGAACGGAACCGGCGGATTTCGGTGACCACCCGCTGGAGTTCGGTCACCTCGCGCTCCGCCGCCTCGTCGCGCAGCGCCGGCACGGCCACCGGCCAGGCGGCGGTCATCACCGACGGCCCAGCCAGGTCGGAGCTGGCGTTCTCGGTACCGGCCAGCGCGGTCCAGAGCTCGTCGGTGACGAACGGCACCACCGGGTGCAGCAGCCGCAGCAGCCGGTCGAGCACGTGTCCGAGCACCCGGCGGGTGACCTCGGCCGGCTCGCCACCGGCGGCCAGCACCGGCTTGGCCAGCTCGACGTACCAGTCGCAGACGTCGTCCCAGGCGAAGTGGTAGAGCACGTCGCAGACCTTGGCGAACTCGTACGCCTCGAACTGCTCATCCACCTCGGCGGTGACCTGCTGCAACCGGGAGAGGATCCACCGGTCCACGGTCGACAGGCGGGCCGGCTCCGGCAGCTCGCCGGCCACGTGCGCGCCGTTCATCAGGGCGAACCGGGTGGCGTTCCAGAGTTTGTTGCAGAAGTTGCGGGAGCCCTGGCACCACTCGTCGCTGACCGGCACGTCCTGGCCGGGGTTGGCGCCCCGGGCCAGGGTGAACCGGGTGGCATCGGCGCCGTACCGCTCGATCCAGTCCAGCGGGTCGACCACGTTGCCGAAGGACTTCGACATCTTCTTGCCGTACTGGTCGCGCACCATGCCGTGCAGGGCGATCACGTCGAACGGCTGCCGGCCGTCCATCGCGTACAGGCCGAACATCATCATCCGGGCGACCCAGAAGAACAGGATGTCGTAGCCGGTCACCAGCACACTGGTCGGATAGAACTTCGCCAGGTCGGGTGTCTGCTCCGGCCAGCCGAGCGTGGAGAACGGCCAGAGCGCGCTGGAGAACCAGGTGTCCAGCACGTCGAGATCCTGGTGCCAGCCCTCGCCGGTCGGCGGTTCCTCGTCCGGGCCGACACAGCGCACCTCGCCGTCCGGGCCGTACCAGACCGGGATCCGGTGCCCCCACCAGAGCTGCCGGGAGATGCACCAGTCGTGCATGTTGTCGACCCACCCGAAGTACCGCTTGGCCATGTCGGCGGGCTCGATCTTGACCCGGCCGTCCCGCACCGCGTCGCCGGCCGCCCGGGCCAGCGGTCCGGTGTTGACGAACCACTGCAACGACAGTCGCGGCTCCACCGTCGTACGGCACCGCGAGCAGTGCCCCACCGCGTGCACGTACGGCCGCTTCTCGGCGACGATCCGGCCCTGCTCGCGCAGCGCGGCGACGATCGCCGGCCGGGCCTCGAACCGGTCGAGTCCCTCGAACGGGCCGGGCGCGGTGATCACGCCCCGCTCGTCCATCACCGTCAGGGACGGCAGGTCGTGCCGCTGGCCGATCTCGAAGTCGTTCGGGTCGTGTGCCGGGGTCACCTTGACCATGCCGGTGCCGAAGCTCGGGTCGACGTGCTCGTCACCGACGATCGGGATGCGCCGCCCGGTCAGCGGCAGCTCGACCTCGGTGCCGATCAGGTGCTTGTACCGCTCGTCATCCGGGTGCACCGCGACGGCGGTGTCGCCGAGCATGGTCTCGGCCCGGGTGGTGGCGACCACCACGTCGTCGCTGTACCGGATCGAGACGAGTTCACCGTCGTCGTCGGTGTGCTCCACCTCGATGTCGGACAGGGCGGTGAGGCAGCGCGGGCACCAGTTGATGATCCGCTCCGCGCGGTAGATCAGGCCGTCGTCGTAGAGCTTCTTGAAGATCGTCTGTACCGCCCGGGACAGCCCCTCGTCCATCGTGAAGCGCTCGCGGTCCCAGTCCACGGAGTCGCCGAGCCGGCGCATCTGGCCGAGGATCTTGCCACCCGACTCGGCCTTCCACTGCCAGACCCGCTCGACGAACTTCTCCCGACCCAGGTCGTGCCGGGACAGCCCCTCGCCGGCGAGCTGGCGTTCGACCAGGTTCTGGGTGGCGATGCCGGCGTGGTCCATGCCGGGCAGCCAGAGCGCCTCGTAGCCCTGCATCCGCCGCCGCCGGGTGAGCGCGTCCATCAGGGTGTGCTCGAAGGCGTGGCCCATGTGCAGTGACCCGGTCACGTTCGGTGGCGGGATGACGATGGTGAACGGGGGCTTGTCGCTGTCGGCCGAGGCCCGGAAACGCCCGGCCGCTACCCACTCCTCGTACCGCCGACCTTCTACCTCGCCCGGCTGGTACTGGGCGGAAAGGGTCGGGGCCGGGGCGCGGTTCGCATCCAGAGTCTCGGTCACCCTCGAAGTCTACGAGCCTGCGCGCCAGGCCCGTCGTGCGCCACCTCCCGGTCGCGTACGGTGGCGGCTATGTCCGATGCCCCCCGCACCGATCGGCATGCCACGGCCGATTCCGGCGCCATCGAGATCACGTCGGAGCCGATCGTGCTGGACCACTCGGTCGGCCGGGACGCCGAGGCGGTCGACATCACTCCGGCGCTCGATGCCGAGCCGGGCGCCGCCGGGCCGGCTGGCAAGCCGTCGTCCCGACGCCGGAGAGTCGTCCTCGGCTCGGTGCTCGCAGTCACCCTTGCCGGAGCCGCCGTCTTCGGCAGCGCGAGCTGGCGGATCCTGCAGCAGAAGGATGCCACCCTCGCCACTCCGGTCGAGGTCGCCGGTCTCACCCGGGACGAGAGCGAGGGTGCCCGGGCAACCATCGAATACCTCCGCACCGCCGTCAACGCCGAGATCAACTTCGCCGAGAGCTTCGGCGCCGTCTACACCGACCCGGCCGGCCCAGACCGCAGCGTCCTGCTCTTCGGCGGTACGACCCTCGTCTGGCAGCCCGAACGGGATCTGGACCGCCTTTTCGACCTGGCTTCCGAGGAGGACAGCCCGGTCACCGACATCCGCGAGGTGGATGCCGGTGCGCTCGGCGGAGTGATGAAGTGCGGTACTGCCCCGATCCGGGACGGGGAGCTCGTCTTCTGCGGCTGGGCCGACCACGGCAGCATCGCGATGGGCATGTTCGCGGGCCGTTCCCTCGACGAGTCCGCGGCGTTGCTCCGCGATATCCGGGACACCGTCCAGAGCCGGGACTGATCTGCTGCGGGGTGTGGTCGGGGCCGTGGGAACCGGCCAATCCCCACCCACAGACCGGCCGGGTAAAACACGAGTGGCGCCACCCCACAGGGGTGGCGCCACTTCGCGAAGATGTCCGGCGGCGTCTTACTCTCCCACACCCTCCCGAGTGCAGTACCATCAGCGCTGGAAGGCTTAGCTTCCGGGTTCGGAATGTAACCGGGCGTTTCCCCTCCGCCATAACCGCCGTAACCCTATCAACAACACAAACAACAACCCCACCCACACGAGGGGCACACCATTGTTCGTTTGCTGTGAATCACACAGTGGACGCGTAGCAACTTTGTAGTCAAGTCCTCGGCCTATTAGTACCGGTCAACTGAACCAGTTACCTGGCTTACATCTCCGGCCTATCAACCCAGTCGTCTCACTGGGAGCCTTACCCCCATCACTGGGGTGGGATACCTCATCTCGAAGCAGGCTTCCCGCTTAGATGCTTTCAGCGGTTATCCCTCCCGAACGTAGCCAACCAGCCGTGCCCCTGGCGGGACAACTGGCACACCAGAGGTTCGTCCGTCCCGGTCCTCTCGTACTAGGGACAGCCCTTCTCAAGTATCCTACGCGCACGGCGGATAGGGACCGAACTGTCTCACGACGTTCTAAACCCAGCTCGCGTACCGCTTTAATGGGCGAACAGCCCAACCCTTGGGACCTGCTACAGCCCCAGGATGCGACGAGCCGACATCGAGGTGCCAAACCATCCCGTCGATATGGACTCTTGGGGAAGATCAGCCTGTTATCCCCGGGGTACCTTTTATCCGTTGAGCGACACCGCTTCCACACGCAAGTGCCGGATCACTAGTCCCGACTTTCGTCCCTGCTCGACCCGTCAGTCTCACAGTCAAGCTCCCTTATACACTTACACTCAACACCTGATTGCCAACCAGGCTGAGGGAACCTTTGGGCGCCTCCGTTACATTTTAGGAGGCAACCGCCCCAGTTAAACTACCCACCAGACACTGTCCCTGAACCCGATAAGGGCCCGAAGTTAGATACCCAAACCAACCAGAGTGGTATTTCAAGATTGCCTCCACCCATACTGGCGTATGGACTTCACCGGCTCCCACCTATCCTACACAAGCTAATTCAGATACCAATGTCAAGCTATAGTAAAGGTCCCGGGGTCTTTCCGTCCTGCCGCGCGTAACGAGCATCTTTACTCGTACTGCAATTTCGCCGGGCCTGTGGTTGAGACAGTGGGGAAGTCGTTACGCCATTCGTGCAGGTCGGAACTTACCCGACAAGGAATTTCGCTACCTTAGGATGGTTATAGTTACCACCGCCGTTTACTGGCGCTTAAGTTCTCAGCTTCGCCCCCGAAAGAGCTAACCGGTCCCCTTAACGTTCCAGCACCGGGCAGGCGTCAGTCCATATACATCGAATTACTTCTTCGCATGGACCTGTGTTTTTAGTAAACAGTCGCTTCCCCCTGCTCTCTGCGGCCATACAACGCTCCACCCGCAAAGGGGCTTCACGTCTCCGGCCCCCCTTCTCCCTAAGTTACGGGGGCAATTTGCCGAGTTCCTTAACCACAGTTCACCCGATCGCCTCGGTATTCTCTACCTGACCACCTGTGTCGGTTTAGGGTACGGGCCGCTCGGAACTCGCTAGAGGCTTTTCTCGGCAGCATAGGATCACTGACTTCACCTGAATCGGCTCGGCATCACGTCTCAGCCTTAACGGTGTGCGGATTTGCCTACACACCGGCCTACACGCTTACCCCGGCACAACCACCGGCCGGGCTCAGCTACCTTCCTGCGTCACCCCATCGCTTGACTACTACCCGCCAGGTTCCCACGCTCCCCCACATCAGTCCGAAGACATCAGCAGGTTCGGGTGGTTAGCACAACGAGGTTCATCACGGGCGCTCCTACACGGGTACGGGAATATCAACCCGTTATCCATCGACTACGCCTCTCGGCCTCGCCTTAGGCCCCGACTCACCCAGGGCGGATTAACCTGGCCCTGGAACCCTTGGTCATCCGGCGGAAGGGTTTCTCACCCTTCTTTCGCTACTCATGCCTGCATTCTCACTCGTGCCGCGTCCACAACTGGGTCACCCCGCTGCTTCACCCCCGGCACGACGCTCCCCTACCCATCCACACACCTGCACAACCACCCAAAAGTGATCGCGAAGTTAAAATGTGAATGCCACAGCTTCGGCGGTGTACTTGAGCCCCGCTACATTGTCGGCGCGGAACCACTTGACCAGTGAGCTATTACGCACTCTTTAAAGGATGGCTGCTTCTAAGCCAACCTCCTGGTTGTCTATGCGACCCCACATCCTTTTCCACTTAGCACACGCTTAGGGGCCTTAGCTGGCGATCTGGGCTGTTTCCCTCTCGACTACGAAGCTTATCCCCCGCAGTCTCACTGCCGCGCTCTCACTTACCGGCATTCGGAGTTTGGCTGATTTCAGTAACCTTGTAGGGCCCCTAGACCATCCAGTGCTCTACCTCCGGCAAGAAACACGCGACGCTGCACCTAAATGCATTTCGGGGAGAACCAGCTATCACGGAGTTTGATTGGCCTTTCACCCCTAACCACAGGTCATCCCCCAACTTTTCAACGTTGGTGGGTTCGGCCCTCCACGCGGTCTTACCCACGCTTCAGCCTGCCCATGGCTAGATCACCCCGCTTCGGGTCTAGAACACGCGACTACACGCCCTATTAAGACTCGCTTTCGCTACGGCTACCCCACACGGGTTAACCTCGCCACATGCCACTAACTCGCAGGCTCATTCTTCAAAAGGCACGCCGTCACCCCTAAAGGCTCCGACGGATTGTAGGCGAACGGTTTCAGGTACTATTTCACTCCCCTCCCGGGGTACTTTTCACCATTCCCTCACGGTACTCGTCCGCTATCGGTCACCAGGAAGTATTTAGGCTTACCAGGTGGTCCTGGCAGATTCACGGCAGATTACAGGAGTCCGCCGCTACTCGGGAACACCCACAAGAGAGACCAGCTGCTTTCACCTACCGGACTATCACCGTCTACGGTTGGCTTTCCCACACCATTCAGCTAACAACTGGCTTTATAACTCTCCGGAAGAGTGTCAGCTCTCCCCATGAAGTCCCACAACCCCGACCACGCAACCCCTGACAGGTATCACACGCAACCGGTTTAGCCTCAATCCGCTTTCGCTCGCCACTACTCACGGAATCACTATTGTTTTCTCTTCCTACGGGTACTGAGATGTTTCACTTCCCCGCGTTCCCTCCACACACCCTATGAATTCAGGTGCGGGTGACACCACATGACTGGTGCCAGGTTACCCCATTCGGACACCCTGGGATCACAGCTCGGTTGACAGCTCCCCCAGGCCTATCGCGGCCTCCCACGTCCTTCATCGGCTCCTGGTGCCAAGGCATCCACCGTTCGCCCTTGACAACTTGACCACAAAGATGCTCGCGTCCACTGTGCAATTCTCAACAAACGACCAACCCACAACCCACAACCCCACACCAGCAACCCCCACAACAGGGACCCGGTATGCGAGGCCAGGCCATGCCTGGACAGAGACAACAACCAACAGGTTGTTCCCTCAGGACCCAACAGGATGCTCTACACCCACCACCAGCCGCACCAACCCGAACTTTCCACACCCCCC
>NZ_CM132446.1:8252500-9953659 GCF_053764795.1 Plantactinospora sp. DSM 117369
AGTTCAGTGACCGCACGGCGCCCGGCGCGCCGCCGTACGCCGATCAGCCCCCCGATCCTCGCGGTCGCGAGCCTCGGCGTGATGCGCGCGGTCAGAGGCGGCGGTTCGCCAGGCTGGGTAGCTCGGTGCGGATCTCGTGCAGCCGGTCGAGGTCGAGGTCGGTGACCACGATCCCGACCGTGTCGGGCGCCTGGCCGAGTACTGTCCCCCACGGATCGACCACCATGCTGCGACCGAAGCAGGTACGCCCCGGATCGTGGTCGCCGATCTGCCCGGCCGCCGCGACGTAGCACTGGTTCTCGATCGCCCGGGCGCGCAGCAGTACCTCCCAGTGGTCCCGACCTGTGTGCAGCATGAAAGCGGCGGGCACCACGAGCAGTTGCGCCCCTCCGGCGACCGCCAGTTGCCGGTACAGCTCCGGGAAGCGCAGGTCGTAGCAGATCGACAGGCCGACGCGTACCCCGTCGACGTCGACGGTGACCGGCTCGGAGCCGGCGGCGACGGTCTTGGATTCGAGGTAGGAGACCCGGCCGGGGATCTCCACGTCGTACAGGTGGATCTTGCGGTACGTCGCGGCGAGCGCACCGGAGCGGTCGAAGACCAGCGAGGTGTTGTAGGTGTGCTCCGGATCCGGACCCGTCTCGTGGAACGAGCCGGCGTGCAACCACATTCCGTGCTGCCGGGCCGCCTCGGCGAAGAATGCGGCGAACTCGCCGTCCACCGGTTCGGGAGCGGGCATTCCACGCGACGGGCCGAGGTAGTCGACGTACTCCGGAAGGACCGCCAAGTCCGCCCCGGCGGCCGCAGCCCGGCCGAGCAGCTCGCCGGCGGCGGTCAGGTTGGCCTTCCGGTCGTCGCGGGCGTTGAGCTGGCAGACGGCAACGCGCATGCGGAGAGCCTACGGGGGGACCCTCCCCGGTGACCAGGCTTACCCGGGTAGTCGGCGGACCGTCAGGCCGAGCGCTCCTCACGCTCGCGCCGGGCGCGGCGGCCGGTGAACTCGCGCGGCACGATCGTCGGGTTGACGTTCTCCAGCACGACACCCCGGGTGATCAGGACGCGGGCCGCGTTCGGGTTGCTGGGCACCTCGTACATCACGGAGAGCAGGACCTCTTCGAGGATGGCGCGCAGCCCCCGGGCACCGGTGCCACGGAGCATGGCCTGGTCGGCGATCGCCTCCAGCGCCGCCGGCTCGAACTCCAGCTCCACGCCGTCGAGCTCGAAGAGGCGTTGGTATTGCCGGACGAGCGCGTTGCGGGGCTCGGTGAGGATCCGGACCAGCGCCTCGCGGTTGAGGCTCCGGACGTTGGTAATCACCGGAAGCCGGCCGATGAACTCGGGGATCAGGCCGAACTTGAGCATGTCCTCCGGCATGACCCGGCCGAAGATGTCGTCGGTCGAGCGCTCGGAGACCGACCGGAGATGGGCGCCGAAGCCGAGGCCGCCCTGGCCGGTGCGGGCCTCGATGATCTGGTCCAGGCCGGCGAAGGCGCCACCGCAGATGAACAGCACGTTGGTGGTGTCGATCTGGATGAACTCCTGGTGCGGGTGCTTCCGGCCGCCCTGCGGTGGCACGTTCGCCACCGTGCCTTCCAGGATCTTGAGCAGCGCCTGCTGCACGCCCTCGCCGGAGACGTCCCGGGTGATCGACGGGTTCTCCGACTTACGGGCGATCTTGTCGACCTCGTCGATGTAGATGATCCCGGTCTCGGCCCGCTTGATGTCGTAGTCGGCGGCCTGGATCAGCTTGAGCAGGATGTTCTCGACGTCCTCGCCGACGTAGCCCGCCTCGGTCAACGCGGTCGCGTCGGCGATGGCGAACGGCACGTTCAGCATCCGGGCGAGGGTCTGGGCCAGGTGTGTCTTGCCACACCCGGTCGGACCGATCAGCAGGATGTTGGACTTCGACAGCTCCACCCCGTCGGCGGAGCCGGGTCCGCCGGCACCCTCCGCCTGGATCCGCTTGTAGTGGTTGTAGACCGCTACCGCGAGGGCCTTCTTGGCCTGGTCCTGACCGACGACGTACTGGTCGAGGAACTGGCAGATCTCCATCGGCTTGGGAAGCTCTTCCCACTTCACCTCGCCGGACTCGGCCAGCTCCTCCTCGATGATCTCGTTGCAGAGGTCTATGCACTCGTCACAGATGTAGACCCCAGGGCCTGCGATGAGCTTCTTGACCTGCTTCTGCGACTTGCCGCAGAAGGAGCACTTCAGTAGGTCGCCACCGTCACCGATCCGTGCCACCTACGTTCTCCCTGCGCTCATCGGCCAGCCTGTCTGAGCAGAGGCGCTGGCCTGCGGACGGTACGCCCCGTCGGTTGTGTTCGCCGGCCGGTCCGACCGGCCGTGGGCGGTGCAGAACCGACGTTACCCGCTGCACGGGGTTTCTCCGACCCCCAAAACGGGTGTGTCAGAGGCCGGCCACCGGGCAGCGGGTCGGCCGGCCTCTGACCCAGAATGATCAGCTCGAGGCGTTCGCCGCGAGCAGGCCCTTCTTTCGGCTGGTCAGGATGGTGTCGACCAGGCCGTATTCACGAGACTCCTCGGCAGTCATGAACTTGTCACGGTCGATATCACGACGGACTCGTTCAATCGGCTGGTTGGAGTGTCGGGAGAGCATCTCCTCGAGCTGGGTACGCATCCGGAGGATCTCCCGGGCCTGGATCTCGATGTCCGAGCCCTGCCCGTAGCCGCCCTCGGTGGCCGGCTGGTGGATGATGATCCGGGAGTTCGGCAGCGCCATGCGCTTCCCGGGCGTACCGGCGGCGAGCAGTACGGCCGCGGCGCTGGCCGCCTGCCCGAGGCAGACGGTCTGGATGTCCGGCCGGACGTACTGCATCGTGTCGTAGATCGCCGTCATGGCCGTGAACGAGCCACCGGGCGAGTTGATGTACATGATGATGTCGCGGTCCGGGTCGGTGCCCTCCAGCGTCAGCAGCTGGGCCATCACGTCGTTGGCCGACGCGTCGTCCACCTGGACGCCGAGGAAGATGATCCGGTCCTCAAAGAGCTTGTTGTAGGGGTTCGACTCCTTGACGCCGTACGAGGTGCGCTCGACGAAGGAGGGAAGGACGTACCGGTTGTGCACGGGCTGGAAGCCGCCACCGGCAAGCAGGGTCGGGTCAGTCATCTTTCCGCTCCTCAGCTCAGGGTCCCGGCGCCTTCCGGAACCTGCGCGGCTCCGGTGATCACCTTGTCGATGAAGCCGTAGTCCTTGGCCTCGGTGGCGGTGAACCAGCGGTCCCGGTCCGAGTCGGCCTCGATCTGGGCCTGCTCCTGGCCGGTGTGGAAGGCCACCCGCTCCTGGAACATCCGCTTGGTGTAGAGCATCTGCTCGGCCTGGATGGCGATGTCGGACGCCGTACCGCCCATGCCGCCGGACGGCTGGTGCATCATGATCCGCGCGTGCGGCAGGGCGTAGCGCTTACCCTTGGTGCCGGCGCAGAGCAGAAGCTGACCCATCGAGGCGGCCATGCCCATGGCGACCGTGGAGACGTCGTTGTCGATGAATTGCATGGTGTCGTAGATCGCCATGCCGGAGTAGACCGAGCCACCCGGCGAGTTGATCCACAGGTTGATGTCGCGGCTGGGGTCCTCCGCGGCAAGTAGCAGCAGCTGTGCGCAGATGCGGTTGGCGACCTGGTCGGTCACCTCGCTGCCAAGGAAGATGATCCGCTCCTTGAGCAGCCGGTTGTAGACCGAGTCGTCGAGGTTGCCACCAAGTGCGTCCGCACCGCGGGCTTCGGTCACCCGCAGGGGCATAGCTGAGAAGTCTGAACCAGTCATGGCAGCCCTTCGCTCTCCGTGCGTCTTACGCCCGACATTAACCGCTGACCGGGGTCGTAACGTCCCGGTCCGGGCACTGTTCGCTAACAGCGCAGTTGCCGACGGCGCGCTGACCGCCCGGGGCGTACCCGATGGGGTTCTGGCCGGTCGGGCCCGGAGCGTGGCGTCCGGGCCCGGCGGTCACGACCCCGCGCGGCTCAGTGCTCGTGGTCGTGGTCGTGCTGGTGGTCGTGCTCCTCGCCACTCGCGGCGCGCAGCTCTTCCATGCTGATCGGGTTCCCGGCCGAGTCGGTGATCTTGATCCGCTCCATCACCATGGCCAGGGCCTTGCCGCGCCGGACGTCGCCGTAGACCGCGCCGGCCGCGCCCGAGCGGACGAGCTGGTCGTAGTACTGCTGCGGGGCCATCCCGGCGCGCTGCGCCCGGTGCACGATCTCGTGCCCGAATTCGTCGTCGGAGACCTGCACCTGCTCGGCGTCAGCCAGGGTGTCCAGCAGAAGCTGGATCTTGACCCCCTCGGTGGCCGCGTCCTTCAGCTCGGCGTCGATCTGCTCCTCGGTCTTCTCCTCGGAGGTGAGATATTCCTCCAGGGAGGCGCCGATCCGCTCCAGCTGGTCGACCATGGCCTGCTTGCGGTGCTCGACCTCCTCGCGCACGACCCCCTCCGGGGCCGGTACGTCGGCGGCCGCCACCATCTGCTCCAGGGCGCGGTCCCGGGCAGCGTAGATCTGCTCGATCTTCTTCGACCGGCTGACCCGCTCGCGGATGTCGCCGCGCAGCTCGTCTAGGGTGTCAAACTCGCTGGCGAGCTGGGCAAAATCGTCGTCGAGCGGGGGGAGTTCCTTCTCCTTGACGGTGCGGACCGTCACGGAGACGTCGGCGTCCCGGCCGGCGAAGTCGCCGCCGACGAGCTGGGTCTGGAAGGTGGCCGCGGCACCGGCCGAGAGGCCGACCAGCACCTCGTCCAGCCCCGGCAGGAGCTGCTTGCTGCCGACCTCGTGTGAGATGTTGGTGGCCGAGCCGCCCGGCACCTCCTCGCCGTCGACGGTCGCCGCCAGGTCGATCTGCACGTAGTCGCCCTCCTGGGCGACCCGCTCGACCGTCTTGAGCGTGGCGAACCGCTCCCGCAGGCTGGCGACCTGGGCGTCGATCTCGCTCTCGTCGATCTGGAGCTCGTCGACGGTCACCTCGACGGTGGCGAGGTCGGGCAGCGTGATCTCGGGGCGGACGTCGACCTCGGCGGTGAACTTCAGCGCGTCACCGTCGTTGAACTCGGTAATCTCGACCTCGGGCCGGCCCAGCGTCTTCACGTCGTGCTCGCGGACCGCGGCGAGAATGTTCTCCGGAATGGCGTCCTGGACGGCCTCGTTGAGCACCGTGCCACGGCCGACCCGCTGGTCGATCACGGCCGCCGGCACCTTGCCGCGCCGGAAGCCCGGGACGTTGACCTGCGAGGCGATCTCCCGGTACGCCTTCTTGAGGCTCGGCTCGAGCTCGACGAACGGCACCTCGATGGCGAGCCGCACGCGCGTCGGGCTCAGAGTCTCGACGGTGCTCTTCACAGGCGTACTCCTTGACGGATCTCGATCTTTATTCTGGGCCGGTCTTCAGCCCATCGAGTGTAGGCGAGCCGGCGGAGGCGTCTGACGGCGCGGGGTGGCCAGGCTCACCCCGCAGCCGCGGGCGACAGTCGGGGTGGCGGGATTTGAACCCACGGCCCCTCGCTCCCAAAGCGAGTGCGCTACCAAGCTGCGCCACACCCCGTGGCGGTGAAGAGTGTATGCCGTCCGGTCAGGGCCGCGCCCGCCCGGTCTCCGCACCCGGGCGCCGTGTCGTCCCGAACCAGCTTGATCTTGGGGTACGTGCGGGGCCGGTGCTTCCGGTTTTGCACCTGCTGGGCTGGCGGGTGGAGGGGTGGTGGGTCCATGGCTGGCGGCGCCCGACGGTATGCCGGTATCCAGCGGGCGGGGCGACCCGTTAGGCTATCCGTCGCGTCCTGAGATGATCGGGGCGAACGCGGGCGTAGCTCAATGGCAGAGCTTCAGTCTTCCAAACTGACGGTGCGGGTTCGATTCCCGTCGCCCGCTCCAGTCCTTCCGGCCCAGGTCAGCGGCATGATCGCCTCGCCTGGGCCGTTTCGTTTCTAGCCCTTGTCGATCTTGCGTGCCATTCGCGTGCCAGTAGCGCGGGGCGTGCCGTCCGGGATGGCCTTTGGAGTCGCCTTCTTCGTCGCCTGCTTCTGGGTGGCCTTGGCGCCCTTGGTGGGCTTGGCCGGCGGGGTGGCGTTGGTGGTCTTGGTCGGCTTCTTGGGCTTGGGTTGTGCCTTGGCGATCCGGCGGTCCATGCCGGCGGCGATCTCCCGGTCACGCTCGCTGGTGGCGTGCTGGTAGATGAGCGCGGCCCGCATGCTGGCGTGGCCCATTCGGTGCATCAGCTCCCGGGTGCTGGCCCCGGTCGCCGCCGCCAGGTTGTTGCCGGTGTGCCGTAGGTCGTGGAAGTGGAAGCCCTCTGGCATGCCAGCCGTCCGCAGCGCCGCCGCCCAGTCGACCGCCCGCCGCCAGTTGCCGGAACGCAGCACCGCGCCCTTGTCCCCGGTGAACACCAGCGCGTCCGGCCCCTCCCCCACGTAGTCCCGCAGGTGCGCGGCGAGCGCGGATCGGGCCGCCGCCGGCAGCGACACCGTCCGGTTGCTGGCGCCGGACTTGGGTGCGCCGAACTCCATCCGGTTGCGCAGCGCGGCGAGCTTGCGCGGCACCCGGACCGTCCCGGTTGTCTCGTCGACATCGGAGCGGCGCAGCGCCGCCAGTTCGCCCCAGCGAAGGCCGGAGAACGCGGCGACGATCACCAGCGCGGAGAACCGGGCCGGCATCGCGTCGGCGAGCGCGAAGACCTGGGCGACGGTCGCCACCGGCCGCTCCGGCGTGTGATAGCGGTCATAGCCGGGGATGCGGCACGGGTTCTGCCGGATGATCTCGTCTTCCTTGACGGCGGTGTTGAGGATCGCTCGCAGTAGGGCGTACGCCTTCACCGCCTGCGGCTCGGAGGTGCCACCGGCGAGGAGCTTGCTACGCCAGCTCCGGATCGTCGCCGGCTTGACCGCGCCCAGGGCGAGGCCGCCGAGGTGCGGCCGGATGTGCAGCCGGAACAGGTCTTCGTAGTTCTCCCGGGTACGCGGCTGGAGCTTGCGCTCGGCGATCCACCGCTGTCCGTACGGGCCAAGTTCGACCTCACCGGCCTCAGGCGCGACCCAGTCGCCCTTGATGATCTCCGACTCGACGACGGTCAACCACTTGGCTGCCAGCCGTTCCGTCTCGAAGGTGTTCGGTGCCTTCCGCTCCAGACCGTCCGGCCCGATGTACCGAGCCTGGTACCGGCCCGACGGGAGCCGGCGCACGTTGCCGAAACGGCGCCGGCCGCTTTTGCTGCTCTTGCCTGCCATCAGGCGACCTCCCCCAGGTAGCGACGCAGGTCCGCCCGGGTCATCGGGACGACCCGGTTGCTCTCGATGTACGCGGTGACGGCCGACGCCTCGAAGCGCACCAGGCGACCGACCTTGACGAACGCGATCCGTCGCTCGGCGACCAGCCGGCGCACGAATCGCGGTGTTGCTCGGAGGCGAGCGGCGACCTCATCGGCGGTCAACAGCTCGTCATCCATCCGGTTCCTCCCTCGTGAGTCAGGCAGCAGGGGCGAGCGTCTGTGGCGTTGCCGAAAGACCGTGGGCCGCACGCTGGCGGGCCGCGTCGAGGTCTGTTCGCCAGCGAATCCGGGCCGAGACGGCGCGCAGGATCCGGTGTTCGAGCGGCAGCACGTCCGGGTCTTCGGGTCGGGCCAGCTCGAACCGGTACCGCTGCGGGTTGTCGGCCGTCGCCTGGTCCTGGCCGTGCTCGTCGTCGCCCTGGCCTTGGTCGGCCGGGTCGGTGTCGGCCATCCCTCCGGCGAGGATGGCGCGGATCCAGGCCCGGTTGTCGGCGCGGTGGTCGGCCAGGGTCTTGCCGGACCACTGCCGGGAGACCAGGACCCGCCGGCCGGTGAAGCCGAGCGTCGAGCGTTGGTGGACCTTGCCGGTGCACCGGCCGGGGGTCAAGCCTGCCTTGACCCCGTCAGGTTGCACGTCGTACAGCAGCCAGTTTGCGCACGTCGGCGAGCAGGGCAGGACGGAGAGTTCGGCGTGGAGTCGGTCGAAGTGCTCCTTCTGCGCCTCGGACCGGGGTCGGGCCTGGTCGGTCAGGTCCTTGGTGACGTACTTCGTCACGTAGCGGATCGACCGTTCCGCGTCGCGGGTGCCCTGCTCGATCCCGCGTGCGTCGATCCGGCCCAGCCGGGCCACGTATGCCGGCCGCGCGTCGGGTTCCTCCAGCTCGTCCAGGGCGTGCGACCAGGGCGTCAGTGGCTCGCGTGTCTTGGGGTCGACGTACGCCTGTTCCTCGACATCCCAGACCGGCGGTTTGTCGACGGTGTAGCGCGGTTCGTCGAAGGCGGGCCACCAGACCTGGTGGTAGGTCGCGGCGGCGATTTGCTTCAAGAGGCGTCGGGGCAGGGTGCCCCGGATCGCGAAGTGCGCGTGTGGCGCCAGGCGGCGTTGTAGCTCGACCGCTCCGGCGTACTGGACGTTCCAGCCGGCGGCCCGGCGGACGTTCTGCCACCACCGATCCAGGACCCGAGCGAAGTGGATCGAGTCCAGTGCCGCCCGCCGGTAGTCGTAACCGGCCGGATCGACCGGCGTGCCCAGGACGTCATCGTGCGGCCCGTGTCGCTGGCCGCACTCACACGGTGCGACGTAGGCGCCCCGGCGCAGGTGGGAGTGCACCGGCCCATGCGAGCCGAGCGTGAGTGTGACGAGCATCGACGGCCGGTAGGTCTTGCCCGCCCGTCCGGCATAGGCGCGGCCGACGGTGCGCGGGTCGACGGGAAGCCGGGGCAGGTCGGGTGAGTCCTGCCGCCGTTTCGTGGACCGCTTCCGGCGTGGCCGTTCGGTCCGCTCGCGTGGTGTGAGGTGCCCGCGTAGGTCCGTCGCGCCCAGGGCCTCATCGAGTTCGCTGATACCCGCGTCGAGGTCGGCCAGTTGCGCGGCCCGTTCGTCGGGGTGCATCGGCTGGTACTGGAGCGCTTCCCGCTCGAACTCCATGTGTGCCCGCACCCGGATCAGGGCGAGAACGTCCTCGCTCGGGTGCTCCGGGCGGATGGCGGGTTCGTCGGCGAGGTGCCAGCCTTCCCGGATCTGCTGAATCCGCAACCGCCGCCCACGCTCCGCACAGGGCTTGCACTTCGCCGCCAGGGTCGCCCCGCACGGCACCTCAACGACCTCGGTTACCCCGGTGTCCGTGTCGGTACGGCGTAGGGCGAGAGGACGGACGCATACGCCGTGCTGTTCGGCGAGTTGCCGCAGCGCGTCCTTGGCCAAGGGCTTGCGCATCCGGTCCGCCCGGGAGCCCGGCCGTGGTTCCTGCTGTGCAGCGGAGACAGCAGGAGTCCCCGAGGCGAGGCTGAGTTGAGTGACGGTCATTGGCCCACTCCTGCCGGAGTCCGCCCGTTGCGGGTCGTGAACGCCGCCGCCGGAACGGGGACGAGCGCGGGCCGGTCCGGCTCGCGAATCAGCCGCAAGAGTTCGGACGCGGTCCCGTTGGCGACACGCAGGACGGACCGGAGTTCGTCACGGGTGATCGGCCGGCCGGTCGCGGCCCGATGGTCGGCGGCGGCCTGCCGTGCGAGCTGTACCAGGTCGACGCCGGGCGCATGGCCCTCGTCCCGTTCGTCTTCTCGATCGTTGTTCTCGTCCTGGTCGCTGGCCTGGGCGGGTACGGGTCGGGGGCGATCTTCGTCCTCGGCGCTGACGGTGGATGGAACCGTCTCGGTGGCCGGGGACGGCTGCGAGGACGAGGCTGGGGCGGGTTTGGTGGTGAGGACGAGCTTGGACAGACCGAGGAACGCCAAGGCGGGGACGGCGGACAGCAACCACCCGGACAGGCCCGGCTTGGCCACCGCCAGTTGCGCCGACAGCGACAGGGCGACAGCGGCGATGAGGAGGAACATCGGGTAGCCGATTGAACCGCCCGTGCGACGCCGACGGCGGATGGTAAGGAGCGCGGCGAGGGGGATGAGTTCGGAGATCGCGGCGTTGGCCCAGCCGAACCAGTCCCCCGTACCGGTTGGCGAGTTCGCCATCGTCCAGTCGTGGACATGGGTAAACGACGCCGCCCCGGCCAGCCCGCCCACGACCAGGAGAATCGCGACCAGGACGAAGCCCTCTGCCCGTTCGCTACGACTCTTGCCGCTGGTCATTCCGACACCTCCGGCTGCTGGTCGCTGTCGCAGAGCCGCCGGTAGGTGCGGCCGAGGTCGCGGATATCGGTGTCGGTGAGGTAGGCGAACCGAACCCGGACTGGTTCCCGGACCCCGTCCAACGCGACGTAGCCGACGCCAGCCGCCGTCTCGGGGATCTGGTCACACAGCGCGCCCCGATCGCGGGCACCGTCGCCGAGGACCAGGTCGCATTGCTCGGGTTCGGTGAGCCGCAGCCCGATCCGGGTCGGGAACAGGTCCCGGAACGGCAGCACCTCCTTGCGCGGGTCCTGCAACGCCGCAACGACGTGGACCCCAACGGCCCGGCCCTGGCTGAGCAGGAGGGAGAGTGCGTCCTTGATGCGCTCCTTGACCTTCCGGTCGGAGATGTACGCCGTCAGTGACGCCAGCTCGTCGACGACGAGGACGATCAGCGGGTCGTCCGGGGTCGGGGTGTGCTGGCGGGCGACACCGCGCAGCCGGGCCGCCCGCAGCCGCATCCGTTTCACGGCCTCTTCCAGGACGCCGGCCATGCCGTCCGGGTCGTCGTAGGCGAACCGGGCGAACAACGGCAGCCCGGGCGCCAGCTCCATACCGCCCTTGGGATCGAACACCCACAACTCGACCAGCCCGGACCGGACCCCACCGGCCAGGGACGCGACCAGCGACCACAACACCGACCCCTTGCCGGAGTTCGTCGCCCCCGCAACCAGCACATGCGAGCCGGCCAGCCGCAGCCCATAGGCGTTTCCGTCCTCGCGCACCCCCAAGGGCAGGGCCGTGAAGTCCGGCACGTCGGGCACAGGCAGCGGCGCCACGGTGGCGGCGAGCGGATCACGACGTAGGAACCGCAGCACGACCCGATCAGGCCGCTTCGCGGTTCGGGCCTGGCCGTCACGGAGCCGGAACGCGTACGCCAGGCGTTGCGCCGTCCGCGCCCAGTCGTCCGGTAGCTGGCCGGGCAGCATCCGGACGGTGACCTCATCGACGTACCGGTCACACCGCACCTTGAGCAGCTGCGGCACGTACCGATCCCCGGCAAACGCCGTCGCGAGACCGCAGGTAGCCATGGTCGATGGCCAGCCACGCCGGTACACCCAGAGCCGCCGCCAGCGAGCTACCGCCGGATACCAACCGAACCGCAGCCACGATCGGGGATGCCACCGCCACCAGCCGACACAGGCAGCGGCGACGGCCAGGAGCACACCGGCCACGACCAGCCGGCCGTACCGGGCATGCACCCACAGCGCGGCGATCGCCGGACCGGTCAGCCACCAGTACCGGACCGCCACGACCGTCAGACGGACCAGGCCCCGGGCCAGCCACCAGAACACCAGCAGCCAGCCGGGTACGCGCCAGGCCGGGAGCCGTACGTTCATCGGGGCAACGGGGATCTTCTCCCCCGGGATGACGTTGATCAGCGGCATGACTGGTCACCGCCCTGCTTGGTGATCTGGCCGGCGGTCACCACAGCACACCCCGGACACGGCGCGGCCGGGCCAGCGTGGACCGACACGTCCGGCAGCACATCCGCAACAGGTCAAACCGGCGCGGCTTCACCCACCGACCGCAGCGCGGGCACCGGATCGCGTCGACCAGCAGGAGAGCCGGCGGCAACCCCAACGCCCGCCGTGCGACCGCCAGCAGGTCCCAGAGCAGATGCCGCAGGCCGGGAAGACGAAAGCCGGCCATCAGGAACACTCCCGCCTGAACTCGTTCGCCTTGACGCGAGCGGTCCGGGCCAGCTCGCGGACCTCGTCCGGGTCGCAGGCCGGATCCTCGGCGGCCACCCGCTCCAGCAGGCTGGCCTTACGGTCGTACCAATCCGCCCGCTCCGCTGGGGTGGTGGACGGGCCCGGCATGGTCCGCAGCAGCGCGGACAGGTCGGCGCAGAACGAGGACAGCCCTTCGTTCGCTGGTGCCTCGTCGACGGGTGTGGACAGGTTTTGGGCAGGGGGAACTACGGTGGGCACAAGGCCCTCCTTCGAGTTGAGGGATGGGTTGGGACGCGGGGCGGGCCGGGAATCTTGGCGGACGAACGGCCCGCCCCGCGTGCGGTGCTTCCGGCTCAGGCAGCGGCGGCGAGGCCGGCGGCCGGGACCATCTCGGTAGCGCGCAGGGAGTACGCCATCCGGGCCTTGCACTGGCCGGATCCCTTGCACCGCTGAGAGTCGACGTACGGGGTGAGGGTCAAGCCCTCGAACTGGATCGCCGGCGGGTAGCCCGGCACGGTCGACGCCGGCGGGACCGGCTGCTGCGCCGCTACGACCTTCACCTTGACCTCGGTCGATCGGCCGAATTTGCCCGCCTCGGGGTCCAGGTCGAGAACCCGCACAACCCAGACCCGTTCCCCGGTCTCCTTGTCCCGGGCCTGGTCGTCGCCCTGGCCGCGCCGGTCAAAGTCGACCTGGGGCGCGACGCCGAGGCACAACGCTCCGGCTGGGAAGACGTAGTCGAACGGGACGGGGACCTTCAGGGTCATCGGAACCACTGCGTAGCCTCCTAGCTCACCAGACGCCACCATGACATCCGGTTGAGCTACCAAGTTACGTCAGCCTGTAAATACAAGCAAGGAGAAATCGAGAAACCTTCGTCAGGCGGTGCGTCCTGTCAGGACAGCGGATAGGTGTCCTCGATCTCGTGCCGGCTTCCTGGCATGACAAGCACCGAGGTCAGGATCGGGTCCCCGGATGCCTGGTGCACGGTCAGGACGACGCTGAGGACCGGCTCGTCCTCTGGCACGTCCAGGGCCTTCGCCTCGTCCGGGCTCACCCGACGGGCGGTCATCCGTTCCGTGGCGTAGTCCGCCCGAAGGCCCTTTGCCTGGCTGACGTGCTCCAGCAGTCCACCGGGGATCGGATCGGCCTTGATGACACCGGTACCTACCGCGATGTCGACCGGCACGAACGTGGCGACCAGGTCCACCGGCCCGGATGGCGACACGGTCCGGCGTCGCCGCTCGTAGACCGGGGTGCCCTCTGGGATGGCCAGTTCAGCGGCGATCCGGGCCGAGGCAAGCACCGGGCCGACATGCAGGATCTCCACCTCGCCGGTCTCGTCCAGCTCGACCGCGTCCCGGGCGTACTCCGGCGACGTTCGACCCGACGGCGGACGGCCACGCACGAAACTGCCCTTGCCCTGCTGCGACTCGATCCACCCGTCCTGCTTCAAGATCCCGAGAGCCTTGAGCACCGTCGGCCGGGACACCTTGAACTCGGCACAGAGTTGGCTCTCCGACGGCAGCGCCGCCCCCGGCGGGTACGTGTCGTTCTCGATACGCTCCCGCAGCGTGTTCAACACCCGCAGGTACTTCGGCGTAGGAATCTCGTACGCCATCGTGGGCACCCCACCATCAATGATCACAGAATGTCAGGACAGGAGCGTAAAGCCTGGCAGCATGACGGCACAAGCCAAGGTCAACCGGCCGACCTCGAATCACCGCGAGGCGACAGCCATCCCGACCACGACGACGGAGCGTTGATCAGGTCTGGGCGGGACGCCCCGGGCCACCGCCGAGGGAGACAGCCGTACCGGCCGAAGACCCGCAACGCCGCCCGCCGCACCGAGCACGGCCCCGCGTCACCACACGCGAGACAGGTCTCATCGACGCTGGACGGCGTGTGCTGGTCAAGCCGAGCCTGAGCCGCACGCAGTTCGTCCCGAGCAGCGGCGGACAGGTAGACGCTCATCGCCCCGCCCCCGGCGGCGGAGTCCGGCGGACGGACAGCAGCGACGCACGAACCAGGATCCGCGCCCGGTCGGCGGACCGCCCGTCATGCGCGATCTTCACGCCCTCCAGCCAGACCCACTCACGCTGCTCCGGCCGATTCGTCACCAGACGCACGCCGGTCACCCACAGCGTGACCGGCCCATCGGTCGGCCGGAACCGATCAGCGGCATCGATCCGGATCACCTCGCCGAGCTGCACGAATACGTCAAACACCACGCCCCCTCGGCGACGCGGCCCGGCCGCCGGAGCGCCTGGGGCTAAGCGGAACGGGCCGGAGGCCGGCAAGCTGCACGAAGACCTCACGACGGCCAACCGCATCCCCGACACGGTCGATCGCGTACCCGGTCAACCAGCACCAGCCGTGATACGTCGGACGCTCCGACACTTGGATCACCCGCAGCACCAACGCCCGATCACCGGCAAACTGCACCGACGCCCGCCCATCCAGCAGCAACACGTCACCCGGCTTTGGCACCAGGACGCCGCTCGATGTCGGCATCAGCCCGCCATCCCTTCAGAGGATTGGAGGGGCGCCGAGGCGGGCGGGCATTCAGACGGCCACACGTCGACCGTGCAGCCTGGCGCCGGCACCCACCCCGACGCCCAGCTCACGAGACCGACACCCGACCAGACCCCGAACAGTCCAGGCACGACCGCCGCGCCAACGACCGCGACGACCTACCCGAAGACGCCACCGACCGCAGCGCCACCCGGCGAGTGACGTACTTCCAGCCGTTGCCAGCGCAGGAACGACAAGGGGTCAACAGGTTGTGTTCGATCATTGACACAGGTTGTGGCACAACCGGGTCAACAACCCGGAAAATCATTCCGGGGTCGCCAAGCCCAGGGGAGGCATCGTGCGCGGCATGCCCAGCACACTCACGATCGGCGAACGCGTCGCCTGGTACCGCCGCCGACGTGGACTATCTCAGGAAGTCCTCGCCGGACTGGTCGGCCGTACCGCCGACTGGCTCGGAAAGATCGAGAACAACCGCATCGAGCTGGACCGGCTCTCCGTCATCAAGAGCCTCGCCGATGTCCTCGACATCTCGCTCGGCGACCTTCTCGCCGAACCGTCCCTGCTCGACTGGACTACCGACAGCGGCACCGACACCGTGCCAGCGCTACGGGCCGCCCTGATGAACTACCGCGCCATCTCCCCGTTCGGCCACGCCAGCGACGGCCAGGAGCTGCCCAGCGTCGTCGACCTCAAGCAGGACGTGGGCGCCCTGTGGAGCGCCTACCAGGAGTCCCGATTCGGGTACGTCACCGGCCGCCTACCCGACCTGCTCCACCGCGCCCAGGCCGCCGCCGACGGCCTCGACGGCGACGACCAGGACCAGGCCCGCCGACTCCTCGGACTCACCTACCAACTCGCCGCGACCCAGCTCACCAAACTTGGCGAGACCGACCTCGCATGGATCGCCGCCGACCGCGGCCTTGCCGCCGTACGCCCGACCGGTGATCCGGTCGTCACCGGTTCCCTACTCCGGTCGGTCGGCCACGCGCTGCACTCCACCGGACGCTACCGGGAAGCCGTACGCCTCACCGAGGACGCCGCCGCCTACCTCGAAGGCCACCTACGCCAGCCAACACCAGCACCCGCGCTGCTGTCCGTCTACGGCACCCTGTTCCTGTCCGGCGCTATGGCCGCCGCCCGCGCCAACGACCCCGGCACCACCCGGACGTTCCTCGCCACCGCCGACGAGACCGCCACCCGACTCGGCACCGACGGCAACCACCTCTGGACCGCCTTCGGCCCCACCAACGTCGCCATCCACCGGGTCGCCACCGCCGCCGAACTCGGCGACGTCCAAGTCGCCGTCGACCTCGGCCCCCGCGTCGACACCACCGGCCTACCCATGGAACGCCGCGTACGCCACGCCTTGGAGGTAGCCCGCGCCTACAACTCCTGGAACCGCGCCGACGAGGCCCAGGCCGCTCTACTCGACGCCGAGCAGATGGCACCCGAACAGGTCCGCCATCACTTCCTCAGCCGACAACTCGCCCTCACCTGGATCCGCCGCCAACGCGGCAAGCCTTCCGTCGAGTTGGTCGGACTCGCCCGCCGCCTCAACGTGCTCGACTGATCAAGCCTGGCTACGCTGCCCCATGTGACGGGACCCGAGACGCCATCCATGGCAACCCCACGTGTCGCCGCAGGCGCCCTCTTCTTCGACGACGACGGCCGCGTGCTCCTCGTCAAACCGCACTACAAGAACCACTGGGACATCCCCGGCGGGTACGGCGAGCCCGGGGAATCACCGCGCGCCGCCTGCGTTCGCGAGATTCGCGAAGAACTCGGCCTAACCGTCGACATCGGGCCGATGCTCGTCGTTGATTGGGCGCCCGCCCCGAACGAAGGCGACAAGATCCTCTTCATCTTCGACGCAGGCCGCCTCGAAGAACGCATGCAGATCACCTTCCCCGACGGCGAACTCACCGAATGGCGCTTCGTCGCGGCTGACGACCTCGACGCTTATGGACCAGGCCGCCTCACCCGGCGCATCCGAACTGCGCTCGCCGCAAGGGTCCAGATGCGGCCGGCATATGCAGAACATGGAACTGCCTACTCCTAAAGGCAACCTCTCCTTTGCGTTCGGAGCCGGGCGTACTTTCTGTGCGACTTCAAGGCGGCCCTGAACGGGCCGCACGCGCCGCCACCAGGGCGCGCGGCCTCCGCTCCGCTGGCGCTCCGACTCCGGCCACGCCGAACGCCCGGCGGCTGGCGCGGAAGCGGGAAGCCCGAGCGGGCCGCCACAAAGACACGCAGCTCGTGGGATTGGTGTTCGGGGCCGGCAGCCGGCCGAGGCGCGTGGCCGGGCGCACACCACGCCGTGGGGCGAGTCACCGCCGGTCGTGGCGGGGGTGCGGCGCGAAGCGTGCACGGGTCGCCCCTCCAGCCTCGAGGGTGCTTCGCATTGCTGCGCGACGGCCCTTCGGGCCGCCCTTGACCCCGGAGCCTCTGCGACCCGTCGGGCAGGAGGGGCGGGCAGGCCGGGGCCTGCCCTTGCTTGGACGCGCCGCCCCCACCATGACCTTATCCCGTCGCACGTCCCGCCCAGTACAGCCGTACGAGCCTCCAGGCCAATCTTGACTTGGCGGACCGGGGTGTGGTCCCCAGGCTGCACGAGTGCGGGTCGATGGCAGATGGGATAGCAAGGGTTAGGAGGCTCTGCCCTTTCGGCGCGTAGGCTGCGATCGAGGTGTACGGAACCATGCATCGGCGGAGAGTTAGGGCCACTGGAGCCGCCCTGACCGTCGGCTGGACGCAAGGTCAGGAGCGTTTGCGGCGTCTGAGACGGTCCACCTGCCGATCGGCGCGAGCAAGGATCCGGCGTCGCATGTGTGCTTCAACCTTCCCCAGTAACATCTTATGGCGCTGCGAGATCCATCTCATTGGATAAGACACTGGCCAGATATAGCCCCAAGTAATCGACCAGAATTCACTACTTTGAGTGCGTCGCCCTACGATTCTCCTCGGAGGAAATGAGCCAACCTTCTGCCACTCAAAGCCCGACGCGTCGAGAAAGCGGACCTTCAGATCCATATTCTCGAGAAGGGAGAAATCCTCGTCGTCTCCTCTGGAGCCAGGGAGGGGTTGGGCACACCTCCAAGTTCCTAGTTCATGGCCGCCAGGTAGAATCACTTGTGGGTTCTTTGCTGAGGAGCCAATGAACCAGTCGGGATCAAGATGTCTGTGTTTGAATGAGACATAGACCTCGAAAATCGGGGCTTCGCTATAGTTATGTACTGCCCAGTCGATCCCAACGATGGATCCTCCATCGCGAACTTCGCCCCGGATCTCCCCTGCCACCAAGCGAGCTTGAGCCGCGTCCGCATCCGCTCGCTCCTCACGCCGAGCACGCATCTCATGCCGGAGCAGCAGGCCAGTGATGATGACGGCCAGCGAGGATACCCCAACACCGAGCAGGCTTCCCCATGCCTGCATCCAGTCCGTCACTTTGGGAATGTCGGCGGCAAGCACAGAGCAAGGATATGGCAACGGTGCCATCATCTGCCTGCGCGCCAATGGACGCTCGCTCAGCGTAGAGTTGCTGGAGGAGTGGAAACGTGGCCGAGGGTCGGCGAGCCGGGGTGTAGGACCGAAGGCACCCAGCGACGTGCCCATGCGTGCCGGGCAGCGGTCAACATGACGATCGGGGTGTACGAGACCGGACATCGGCGGACGGGAGCGCCAGCATGCACCCGGTGCCGAGGCGGGTAGAGGCCCTGTCTACGCCCTACGCCTGTCTCATTCCCTGTCTCATTCCCTGTCTAGTCCCAGTTGATGCTTGACGGTTCCGTCCCAGTTGATGCTTGACAGTTGATCTAGACATTGAGGGCGACCTTGCGGGGTCGTTGGGCTTTGATCTGGGTGATGGGGTGCTCGGTGGTGCGGCGGATGGTGCGGGTGCCGTCGTCGCAGTGGATGGCCAGCTCGGTGGTGGTCACGTCGATCGTGACGGTTTTGCGGGCGTGGATCCGGCCGAGGGCGATCTTCTGGCCGGCGACCATGACGCCGCCGCTGTTCGAGGCTCGGCGTTGGACCCGGACCGGCCTGGTGGAGGGTTGTGGTGGTGGTCCGGCGGGCCGGGCACTACGCAGCCGGGCGACCTGCGCGGGGGTGAGCGGGTTCGGTCGGGTGCGCAGCAGCTCGCGGGTCTCCAGGTCGAAGAACGACAGGGTGTGCGCGTCGACACGCACGCCGACCCGCCGCCCGGCGAGGATCTCGGCGGCCAGGACCAGGTGCTGGCCCAGGGAGACGCATCCGCTGTTACCCACGGTCCGATCGACCTCGACCGGCCCGGCCGGCTGGCCGGCCGGTGCTGGGGGTAGGGGTGGCGGGCCGGCGGGACGTCCACCGTCACGGGCCAGGACGGCCAGGTCAGCCACCGACAGATGGGAACGGCAGGATTTGAGGCGGGTGCCGGCGATCATGAGGTGGATGACATCGGTGTCGGCCCAGAACGTGACCGTGATCCCGGACCGGGTAGGGCCGAGCCAGAACTGTTTGCCGCAGACCTGCATGTTCCCGCTGGGCGGCACCACCCGGTCGAACTCGACCGCACCGCCAGCCCACCCCCGCTGACCTGGCGGTGTCACGGTCGGGGCCGGAGGCGGTGTGACGGCGGTCAGGTCGACCGGTGTCACCGGTGGTGGCTGGTGCGGATCCTCGACTGCCGCCGCCAGAGCCGGTGGCAGTTTCACCGGCAAGAGTCGCTGACCTTCACCCGTGTTCGCCGGGGTGAACCGGTCGGCGGGGAACGCCATGTCCAGGGACTGGTGCGGCCGGCGGGTGTTGTACTCGTCCCGGAAGGCGTCCACCGCGGCCTGCGCCGCCTCCAGGTCCGCGAACACCCCGGCGTCGTCGAGGAGTTCCCGACGCAGCGTCTGGTGGAACCGTTCGACCTTCCCGGTCGTGGTCGGTGAGGCCGGCTGTGTCAGGCGGTGCACGATCCCGTTCTCCCGGCAGATCCGGTCGAACAGCACCTCGCCGCCCTTGCCGAACCGGTCGGTGAACTGCTTCCCGTTGTCGGTCAACATCTCCTGCGGCACTCCGTATCGCAGCAGCCCTTGGGCCAGGGCCTCACACACTGCCCGCCCCGTTGCCCGCCGCACCACCGACGCGATCACACAGAACCGGGAATGGTCGTCCACCCCGGTGACGACCTTCGCCTCCGACCCGTCAGCCAGCAGCACACCGCCGACGATGTCCATCTGCCACAACTCCATCGGCGCCGCCCGCTGCCACCGTCGGTAGTCCTTACGCCCCCGACCCCGAGCCACCGGCTCGACCAGGCCATGCCGGGCCAGGATCCGATACACACTCATCCGCGACGGCGGATCCGGGCAACCAGCCCGCCCCAGCTCGAACACGATCCGTCGGGCACCCCAGCGCGGATGCGCCCGCCGCAGCTCACACACCGCCGCTTCCACCTCCGGCGACGCCTGATGCGGACACGACACCGGCCGCCGCGACCGATCCTCCAACCCCCCAAGACCGGCCTCGGCATACCGGCCCAACCAGGCGTGCACACTCTGCCGCGACACCCCGAACCTGGCCGCGACCTCGGTCACCCGCTCCCCGGCCAACACCGCGAGAACCGCCTGATACCGCTGCTCCACCACGGACAACCCAACCAGCGCCAATCCCGGCCCCCTGACCACGCGATGCCCGCAAACAACACGCGATCAACGAACCAAAACGGGATCATGTCAAGCATCAACTGGGACGCACGTGTAAAGCATCTACCGGGACAGGACACCCTGTCTCATTCCCACACTGCCGATTTGCTCTCTTTAGGATCAAGGCGGCCCGCAAGCGGGCCGCGCCGGCCCGGCCCCGGCCTGCTGGCGGCCTTCGGCCGGCATCGGCCGGGCCGGCCGGCCACGCTAGGGAGACAGGATCGGAAGACCTCGGGGCTCCGCCCCAAACCCCGGCCCTCCTCAGAGATGCGCTGCAGATCACCTCATCGGGCACAAGGGCTACCAGCCTCTTCGGACGGGGTCAAGGTCGTTCGTCCGGTAGGGCACTCCACCTTGGCCCCGTCCGGGGAGGCTGGACGGTCTACGACTGCCCGACGAGGAAATCCGCTTTCAAGCAGCTGGTAAACCAGGGCGATGCGGCAATGCATGCGGCTACTAGCTGGGCTGGCGTCTGTTCCGGCGAGCCGTGAGAACTCGGTCGATCACTATCACCGGGAGCATGCCGATTGCACCGACCACGGCGAGTGCCCACCAAGGCCAGTCGCTGAGGAAGAGCCCAGCCGCTGTCAAGATGGCGAAAGTCGACAGATAGGCGAGGTACATCGGCCAGCGCATGCCGCTCAGCCTAGATGGCAGGGGCAATCCCGTCGGCCATGAGCGGTCCGCATCTGGTCCGCAAGAGGCCGGTTGACGGCGGGAGAGCGGCGAGAGATGAGGAGAAGCAGAACCGCTGGTAGACCGCCATCCGCGCAGCTTGTCGGGCCGCCCGTTTTGATCTCGTAATGCGTCGGTCGTCGTCCGGGGATGCCACCGGACAATGCCGTGACGATCGCACGGGTTGCTGGGCACCGTCGAGCGTAGGGCGATCGCTGCCGCGCCGCTTCGCGGCTTGCCACCGGAGTACGTGGTCCAGGCGCACGGTGACCCGGCGCCACGGCAAACCGTCCCGGCCCGAAGGCCGGGACGGGAAGCCGTACGACGCCGGCCAGTCGCGCTGAGGTCGAGCGCGTGCCAGCCACGTGCCAGAAGCCGATGCCGTAGACGGTCATCAGCGGGCAGTACCGGTCATCGCCAACCCGCCGTTGACCAGGCACAACGGACAGATCAGGGCAGGCGGAAACGATCTTCCAAACTGACGGTGCGGGTTCGATTCCCGTCGCCCGCTCCAGCCGTTCCGGCCCAGGTCAGCGGCATCATCGCCGAGCCTGGTCGTTCTGGTTCCGGCTCAAATTGATCTTGCGGGCATTCGTGGGCCATTAGCCGACGCGAGCCGGTACGCCGGTCGGCCCGTCGTACGGGTCGGTGCCCTTCCGGCGCTTGCGAGTCGTCTTCTTCGGCTTCGGTTGCACCTTGGCGATCCACCGGTCCACGCCGGCCCCAATCGGGATGCAGCACGAGGCCACGGACGTCGCCAGGGTTGATCAGGATCACATCCACTGCTCTCCGTACAGCGGCGGGCGCACGGACCTGCCGCCGCCCGGGTGCGCTGCCCCGGCCGGAGCCACCACGCTCCGTCGCCGGTCTCGATGTCAGGCGGCTTCCGGACCTGCCGATAGCGGAAACTCGATCCAGAGGGTCGTGATGCCGATGACCGCCGAGGGCATGCCAGGAACGAAGCGCTTGACCCTCACGTGGCGTCATGCCGCATTGTCGGTGGCGTGGAAGAGCACCTGACCGTGGGACGCGTGGCCGAGTTGGCAGGCGTGAGCGTCCGCACCCTGCATCACTATGACGAGATTGGCCTCGTGCAGCCGTCCGCGCGGACCGCAGCCGGGTACCGGGCCTACTCCGCAGGTGACGTTGAGCGACTGCGGGAGGTGCTCGCCTACCGGCGGCTGGGTTTCGGATTGCGCGAGATTGCGGATCTGGTTGACGACCGGACCACCGACGCGGTCGCGCATCTGCACCGGCTGCGCGGCCTGCTGCTCGAACAGCGCGACCGCGCTGCTGCCATGGTGACGGCCATAGACAGGGAACTGGAGGCACGGGCAATGGGGATCAGGACGACGCCAGAGGAACAACTGAAGGTGTTCGGCGCGCAGTTGTACGAGGCCATCGGGTCCGCTTACCCAGCGACGCGACGCACCGAGCCGCGGATCGCCGCGCGTATCTGGGATGCGCTGGGCGACGCACGGACGGTACTGAACGTCGGTGCTGGCACCGGCTCCTACGAGCCTCCCGACCGCGATGTCACGGCGGTGGAACCGTCGGCGGTCATGCGGGCACAGCGTCCCGCGAGCGCGGCGCCGTGCGTGGCCGCCGCTGCGGAGAGCCTCCCGTTCGAGGACCAGTCCTTCGACGCCGCGATGGCCTTCAGCACCGTTCATCACTGGCACGACCCGATCGCCGGGCTGCGCGAGATGCGGCGCGTGGCCCGTCGCGTGGTGGTGTTCACCCACGATGCCAGTGACACCGGTTGGCGTCACCGGTTCTGGCTCACCCGCGACTACCTACCCGAGGTCGCCGGCCTGGTCGCCGGCCGGCCCTCGGTGGACCAACTGGCCCGCGCGATCGGGGCCCGCATGCAACCGGTGCTCATCCCGTGGGACTGCGCTGACGGCTTCTTCGAGGCCTACTGGCGCCGGCCCGAGGCGTACCTGGAGGAACATGTGCGCCGTGCGGTATCGGTATGGACCAGAGTCGGGCCGGAGGCCGAGCAACGGGCAATAGGCACACTCCACGAAGACCTTTCCTCAGGCCGGTGGGCCGAGCGCAACCGCGAGCTCGCCGCCCTCGACGCGGCAGAGCTTGGCCTCCGTCTCCTCGTAGCCTGAACCACCGTGCGCGAGAACGCCGCCAAGGAGCTGAGCCGCCGCGATCGGTAGACACTTCCCCGTGACGCTTGGCCTCCATGGCTCGCTCGACCTGGAGATCCTCGCCCCGTGCAGGTCGAACGTGGACCGGCCGGTCCGGCCCATCGGCCGCATTCGGATGCGGCGCGAAAATCCGGTGCACGCCCATGCCGCATTCCGCTCGCACCGCCGGTGCCGCGGTAACCGAGCGTGACCAGCAACCTGGCCGTCCTCGCCGTCGACAACCCCGGGGTGTGGACCGGCAAGGAAGCAGCCCGGCTGCTACGCCCTGACGACGCCGCCCGGATCCGCCGGGCGCCGGATGACCTCGCGCCTACACCCTCATTCCCGAGGAACCGCTCTGGCGGCACTACGACGGCACCTGGGGCCATGCCCGGCCGCGGCTCGGCACGCACGACGGCACGCCGCTTCGCGACCTGGCACCGGAGTACGTGCTTTGGGGCCGCCAGTTCCGGGTGAGTGAGACGTATCAGGGCCGTCCCGGCCGGGAAGGGCTATCTGTCGTGTTCGGACGTCAGGAAGTCGTGCTGCGCGGCCAGCAGGGCTCGTGCCTCGTCGGCCTTGCCGGCGTACTCGGTGTGGCCGGCGGTCAGCAGAAACCGCTCGCGCGGACCGGCGAGTGCGTTGTAGACCGCGAACTGCCCCGGAGGCGGCACCGCCGGATCGGCGAGCGCCAGCCCCACGTGGGTGGGTACGCGCAGGAACGTCGCGGCGGTGGCCGCGTCGAAGTAGCTCAGCACACCCCGGACCTCCGGATGGTCGCGGGCGTACCTCCGGACCGCCTCGCCGCTTCCGGTGCAGGGCAGGGTCAGCCGCAACGGGTGGTTGCCGAAGCTCGGCACCACCAGGCACGCGCTGCGGATCCGTTCGTCCCAGGGCACGGCGAGCGCGCCGATGCCGCCGCCGAAGCTGCCACCGAGGTAGTCGACCCGGGCTGCCGCCTGCGGTACGAGTCGGCACAGCGCGCTGACCGCGCACCAGACGTCGGCCGCGCAGCCGCCGTGCACGTAGGTGTCCCGCGCGGCGATGCCGTGCAGGACGTGTTCCCGGGCGGTGTCGGGGATGCCCGGTACGCGGCCGCGGGCCGGCATGCCGCGTGAGCACAGGTACAGCACCGCGGCCCGCTCGACCGGTATCGCGGCGTCGGGTGCCGCCCGGCCGCCGTACCCGTGTCCGACGACGAGTCCGCGTTCGACCCGCCCGTCGGCCGGCAGGCTGAGCCAGCCGCCGACCCGGATCCCGTCCAGCGAGGTGAACTCGACGTCGTGCAACGCACCGTCCGGCCCGCTCGGTCGTGCCACCGGTGCGGGATCGACGATGCGTGCCCGCTCGTACAGTCCGGTCCAGAACTCCGCGAAGTCGTCGGGCGGCGGTGGAGCGCCGACCTGGCGCAACATCGGCAGCGTGTACCCGTACGTCGGATCCAGGGCCACGGCGGTCAGTACCCGAGCCGGTCGAGGATCCGCGCCGCCACGTCGAGGGTCCGGCCCTCCGCCACGGTGGAGTAGCCACCGGTGGAGCTCCGCCAGGACTCCTCGTGCGCGACGACGCGGGCTCGCAGGACGCCGACGTCCGGCTCCCGCCCCGCCCGCGCCGCCTCGGCCAGCCAGCTGCCCCACAACTCCCAGCGGGGCAGGTAGTAGTCTCGGACGAGGCCCGCCCAGTGGCGCCCGGAGTAGTCGTGCAGCCCGCTCGACTGATGTCCCCAGACGGAGACGAGGCTGCGGGCGTCCCGTTCCATGACATCGGCCTCGGGCGGCGAGCCGCCCCAGGCGCGGGCGGCGGCGATCCAATGGCCGACCCGCGACTCCGTCCGCGTACCGGCGAGTTCGTCGAGGTCGAGCAGGTCCGTCCGGAACCGGGCGAGGTGATCCAGGATCCCGTCCGGGTCGCCGGCGGCGAAGGCGGCCACCATGCCGCGGATGTGCACCCGGCTGCCCTGCGCCACCACGTGGCCGACCAGATCGGCGACGTCCCGCTCGATCGGGTCCCGAACGGTGAGGCCCGCCGCCGCGCCCAGGAGCAGCCGTGCGGCGCGGGCCACCTGCGGCAGGGCGCCAAGCACCATCGGGTCGTTCTCGGCGTCGATGTTCGCCGACGGCCGTTGCGGCTCCTCGTCCGCCGCGACGAACTCGCCGGCAAGGCGCTGCGTCGCGAAGGGGGTGCCGGTGGACCACGGCCGGGCGATGACGGGTGACGGGATGGAGCGCGTACGTCCCGGCGCGTAGAGCGTGTCGGCCAGGATTCGCCACGCCTCGGCGACATCATCGTCCGGGCTCCCGTAGCGTTGCCAGGCGAACGAGCACAGCCAGTCGGATACCTGCGGCACACCCCAGGTGAGGTCTGTGGCGAGTTCGTAGAAGACGGTGTTGTTCTCGATTGCCTCGGGTGCCAGCCCGATCCCCAGCAGCCCGGACGGCCGCGCCTGCCGCAGCTCCTCGACGTCACGGCACAGACCGCGCAGGTCGCCGAAGAGCGCGAACCGGCCGCCGAAGTTGTGGACCGCGCACCAGACCCAGCGCCGCCCGAACATCCCGTCGCGGCGCCACATCGGTGCGTGCTCGCCCCACAGGTCGAGCAGGACGAGCCGCTCGGCGGGAACGTCGGAGAGGAAGGCGCGTACCCGGTCCGGCGTCCAGAACTCGCGGTGGTAGTGGAACGGCCACCCGGCGAGTACCCAGGTCGCCTCCGGATCACTGCGCGCCATCGCCTGGTAGACCGCCCGGCCCATGGACGCCAGGTAGTCGGGCTCGCCGCTCGGGGGTACGGATTCGGTGAACGGATCGACGGCGTAGTGGTGATCGGTGCCGAACAGCTCACGCTGGATGCTCATGAAGTCCGCGGTCAGCCGCGCGAACCGCTCGCTCTCCGGATCGAGAATCCGGGTACGCCAGCCCTGCCACTCGATCTCGCCGGCCGACGGGTCGGCGAGCTCCGGCGGTACGTGCCCGCCGAACATCGGGAAGACCGGCGTCATGCCCAGCGACCGCAGCCGCGCCAGGATCCGCTGGGCCAGCTCGACGTGCCGGCTGACCCACGCCGACGGCAGCGGCCCGCCGAACGAGTTGGTGTTTCCCATCCACGTCCATGGAAAGTGCGCCGCGCTACCGATCCATTCGTCGATCCGCGCCTGGTCGAGGCCGGCGCGGCGGAACATCTCCGCCAACACCGCCTCGTGGCCGACCTGCATGAGCGGGTGGGTGACGCCGTGCAACGCCATCCAGTCGATTTCCTGCTCCCACCGATCCCAGTCCCAGTACGCCGCCGAGTACCCGTAGGTCACCGCGTTGAGGTAGTACCGGATCGGGAACGGGGTGGTCAGCCGGGTCGGCGGCGCCTCCGGCCAGGAGGCCGGCGCTGGCTCCAGCCGCGGCTGGTCCCACGTCACCTGACGGCCGGCATGCGCCTTCAGGTACTGCGCGAAGGCGGACGCCGCGGCGACGGGGTCCGAGCCGCGCAGGGTCAGCACGCCGCTTCGACACCCGTACCCGCCGACCGCGGCGTCGTCGCCCGCGGGGACCTGCTCCACCCGTACCTCGCCGACGGTGCCGGCCAGGCGGGCCAGGAGGGCCAGGACTGCATCCACCGCTCACAGCTCCTCTACGGTACGGCTCAGCCGCGATCGCTCGGCGGCGAAGGCGACGAGGTGGCTCTCCAGGCTCTCCTCCAGGGAGCTCGGCGCCGCCCCCACGTCCTCACCGGCCATCCAGCGGCGGACCCGCTCGGTGAAGTCGCTCATCAGTCCGGAATCCCCGCCACCGTGTCCGGTGAAGGCCTCGGTGACCTCTTCCTCCACCGATGGCGAGCCGGTGCCGAGCCGCAGGGCCAGGTTGGTCCGGTGGGCGTCCAACTGAGGCGGCGCCTCGAGGAACGGCGTGACCGTGATCCGCCCCGCGCGCATGTCGGCGGTGATCTGCCCGTGGCTGCCCATCATCACGAGCGTCCGGGTGTTCTCGGCGGTGAACGCGGAGACCACCAGTGACGCCGTGACGCCGTTGCCGAACCGAAGTACCGCCGTCTGATGGTCGACGACATCGTTGTCCATCCGGTAGACGCACCGCCCGTAGTCGGTCAGCCGCAGCGCACGCCGGCGGCCGGCCACGCTCGTGTCGTTCGTGACGACGGTGACCGGGGGCCCGTGCACGGTGGCGAGCTGGTCGACGTAGAGGCGTTCGGCGTTGTAGGGGCAGGTGTCGGCGACGGCGCAGCCGTCCACGCAGCGCTCCGTCGACCCCTTCGGCGCGTTCTCCTCGCGGAAGTGGCGGCGTTCGCCGAACGAGGCGACGGCCACGCACGGCGCCCCGACGAGCCAGCGCAGGATGTCGATGTCGTGGCACGCCTTCGCCAGCAGCATCGGGCTGGACTGGTCGGCGCGATGCCAGTTGCCGCGTACGTAGCTGTGCGCGAAGTGCCAGTACGCGACGTTCTCGATGTGGGAGATGCCCTGTAGCTGCCCGATGCGGCCCTCGTCGAGGAGGCGGCGCAGGGTACGGAAGAACGGGGTGTAGCGGAGTACATGGGCGACGGTGACCGTGCCCGGGCCCCTGCGGGCCGCAGCCGTCAGCCGGTGCAGCTCGTCCAGGGTCGGCGCGATGGGCTTTTCGAGCAGGACGTGGTGCCCCAGTTCGAGGGCGCGGAGGGTGGGATCGACATGCTCCCGGTCCGGAGTCGCGACGATGACCGCGTCCCACGGCCCGCGCGTCGACAGCGCCTCCCGCCAGTCGGTGAACCGCTGGGCGGCCGGGATGCCGTGGGCGTCACCCAGGTGGTCCCGCCGCTCCAGGTCGGGGTCGGCGACCGCGACGACCCGAGCCGCCTCGGGGTGCTCCAGACACCATTGGGCGTACGCGTGCGCGCCGCGCCCTCCCGCACCGAGTACGAGCAGTCGCAATGGACCCGTTCCCGGTGGCACAGGGCCTGTCACGTCGATCATCCTTTCCGGGTTCACCGGTCTGCTCCCGAGGTCAGGCCGGCGACGATGTAGCGCTGGGCGATGAAGAAGATGACGATGACCGGTACGGTCACCGCGATGGAGCCGGCCAGGAGCACGGTCACCGGCACCTGGAAGTCGGTGAGTTGGGAGAGGCCGAGCGGCGCGGTCCACAATGAACGGTCCTGGACGAGGAAGAGCAGCGCGTAGAAGTACTCGTTCCACGCGATCATGAAGACGTAGATGGCGGTCGCCACGACGCCGGGCAGCGCGATCGGCAGCACGACCTTCCGCAGCATCATCGGCAGCGAGCACCCGTCGAGCAGTGCCGCCTCCTCGACGCTCTCCGGCAGGGCGATGAAGTAGTTGCGCATCATGTACAGCGCGACCGGGACGGTGGCGGCGACGTAGATGATGAGCAGCCCGACGAGCGACCTGGTCAACCCCAACCGGCTCAGGATGACGAACTTCGGCACCGCGAGCACGATGCCCGGGAACAGGTAGACGGCGAGGATGATCGCGCTGGTGAGGCGGCGGCCCCGGTACCGCAGGCGCGCCACGGCGTACGCCCCGAAGACACACGCGATGACCGACAGTACGACGGTGGCGAGGGCGACCAGCAGCGAGTTGACCGCGAACCGGCCGAGCCCGAATCCCCCGGCCGACTCGTCCTTCATCGCCGTGACATAACTCGACAGGTCGATCTCGGTCAGACCGGGAACGACGTCCAGCGGGTCCAGCAGCGCCGCGGAGTACGGGCGGAGCGAGAGCAGCACGCCGTAGAGCACCGGTCCCACGCTGCAGACGAGCGCGACGGTGATGACCGTCCAGCGCAGGATGTTGGCCGGACGCGAGGGCCGCATCGGTGAACTCACAACGTCTCCTTCCGCCGGGAGAGCAGTAGGTAGCCGGCGAGCAGGAGGCAGAGGATCAGTGACATCAGCAGCCCGTAGGCCGCCGCGCTGCCGATGTCGGCCCGGGTGATCAGCTCGGTGTATACCTTGATCGCCATGACCTGGGTGCCACCGGCGCCTTCGGTCAGCAGGTAGACGTCGTTGAAGCTCTGGAACGACCAGATGAATCGCATCAACAACAACAGCAGGACCACCCCTCGCAACTGGGGAAGGATGATGTGGCGCAGGTTCTGCCAGCCGGAGGCCCCGTCCAGCGCCGCGGCCTCCTCGATCTCGCCCGGCACGTTCTGCAGTCGCGCGGTGATGAAGAGGAAGGCGAGCGGGGCCGACTTCCAGATCTCGAAGCAGACGACCACGAGCAACGACACCGGCACCGGCAGTCCCGCCAGCTCCGCCGACGTGGTGCTGAGGAAGCCGATGGGATTCTGCCAGCCGAGGTACTCCTGACCGAACGCGTTGACGATGCCGTACTGCGGATTGAGCATCGTGCGCCAGATCATCGCCGCCGCGATCACCGGCAGCACGTACGGGATCAGCAGCAGCGCGCGGACCAACCCCCGGCCGCGGAAGGGGCGGCGCAGGGCGAGGGCGAGGACCAGGCCGACGCCGATCGACCCGATCGTGGTCAGGCCCGCGTAGGCCACCGTGGTCCAGAGCGCGCCCCAGAACGCGTCCGACCGCGCCGCGTCGACGAAGTTGTCGAGAGTCCATTCGATGGTGGACGGCGACAGTCGTGGGATGTCGATCAGCCTGGTGTCCGAGAACCCGAAGATGACGACCAGGACAAATGGGAGCAGGACGACCAGGGTGATCAGCACCAGCGACGGGCCGGTGAGGAGCTGGCCGTTCAGATTCTCCCGCTGGGAGCGGCTGAGCCGATCCCAGCGGGAAATCCGCGTGATCGGTGTGCTCACAGGTCGGCTTGGACTTTCTTGACCTGCTCAGCCATCGCCTTCGTCACCTGTGCGGGCGACTCCCCGCCGTAGAGGCGCTCAAGGAACTGCGCGAGCACTCCCTCCGAGGTGACCGCACCCGACAGCGGCGAGTCCTTCGTACCCATGCCCCAGAGACGCACGGCGTTCACACCGTCGCGGATCGAGGTGACCATCTCCGGGCCGTACAGCTCGGCGACCGAGCCCTTCCGCTCCGGCCCGATCCCCAGCTTGCTCCACGCGTCGAGGTAGGCGTTCGGATCGGCCGTGGTCCCGTTGCGCAGCGGGATCCGCCCCTCGGTCGCCGAGGCGAGCGTGTCCGCGTAGCCCTCTTCCAGCATGTACTTGATGTACATCTTCGCCTCGGCCGTGTGCGCGCCCCGGGGGATGCCGTAGCCGAGCGTCGCGCCGTACTGTGCCGGGTGGTTCCGGTCGAGCACCGTGATGAACCCCGAGTTCTTCGCGAGGAACGTCGGGTCGGTCTTGCACTGCGGGCAGGTCACCGGGTTCGCCTTGTCCAGGCCGGCCAGCTCGTCGAGGATGTGCGTCGAGAAGAGCAGCATCGCGGCCTTTCCGGCGAGGTAGGCCGCCCGCGCGCTGGTCACGTCGAAGTCTCCTTGCACGCTCGAGTCGCGCAGGACCTTGAAGAGTTCGGCCGCCCGGGTGCACTCCGCCGAGTCGATGGTGACCGCGCCGTCCTTCACGAGCTCGCAGCCCGCGCTCTGGAATATCGAGTAGACGCCTTCGGTCCCCGACGCGGTGCCGGCCTGGGTACCGAGGGCGATGCCGGTCACCCCGGTCGCCTTCATCGCGGTGGCGGCCTGCGCCAACTCCGCCAGGTTGGTGGGGACCTTGACCCCGGCGGCCTGGAAGAGGTCCTTGCGGAAGACGAGCAGGTGCACCCACCCGTCGCTCGGCACGGCACCGACCTCGCCGTCCAGGCTGAATGCGGTCACGGCGTTCTTGTTGAACGTGCCGGCGCCGAGGTCGTCGACGACCTCCTGGGCGGCCTCCGTGTCCAGCAGCCCCTGGGACCGCCAGGCGGCCGTCGTCGTGGCGCCGTGCAGCATGACATCGGGTACGTCCCCGGACGCGGCACCGGTCACCAGGGACTGCCGCTGATCGGCTTCGGCGAGCGGCACCACCTTCACCCCAATGCCGGTCTTCTCGGTGAACCTGGCCGCGACCTTCTCCTGCGCCGCGACCCGTTCCGGGGTCGTCTGCGGCGTCCAGAAGGTGATTTCCTTGGTCCCTTTCGACGCCGAATCGTCGGCCCCGCCGCAGGCGGCGAGCAGCGTGAGCGCGGCCACGGCGGCAACCGCCGCCGTATACCGGCGCTTGATCAGGTGGGCCATGTCTTCTCTCCTCGATATGCGTTGGGCGATCAGGACCGTTCGACGGCCCCACTCATGACGTGCCCTTCTCCAGCCGGACGGCGGCCGCACCCCGACGAGGTCGCCGAGCTTGTCGCTGGCGTTCATCCGGCGCTGGTCCCGCTCGTCGTAGGCCGCGGCGATGCCGGGCATACTCCGGATGATCCCGGCGACGCGGCGAACGTTCTCCGGCGTGTCGACCCTGCCGTACGGGGTGATGTCGGTGGTACGCGATGCGGCCACGATTACGATCTCGCTGGCCGGGTCGGTACGCCTGCCCAGGATGCCGGCCTCGCGGGCGGCGTCGCGGACCCGGACACCGGCGCCGGGTTCGCCGACAGTGTCGCGGCGAGCGGCGCCACCATCCTCGCCGCAGCCAGCCTGCCGGCGTACCGCCGTCTGATCGGATGCGCCATTCTCGGTCTCCTCACCCCCTCAAGATCGTGTGCGAGAGTCTGCGGAGACGCGAGGTAGAGTGTCAACAATCCGGCCCGGGATGCAAGACTTCAGCAACCAAAGTCCCCCTGGTGATGGAAATGGGATCCCGTTGGATGAACTCGACCGCCGAATCATCGGTGCCCTGCTAGCTCATCCGCGAGCCACCCACGCGCAGATCGGCGAGGCGGTCTTCACCTCGGAGGCGACTGTCTCGCGCCGGGTCCCGCGACTTCTGCGCAGCGGCACGGTACGGGTCATCGGGGTCATAGACAGCGAGGCGACCCGCCGGGCCCGATCGCTCTTCGTCCGGCTACGCTGCCGGCCCGGTACGGCACGGCGGTCGGCCGAGCACCTCGCCCGGTGGCAGGAAAGCGGTTCGGTCAAGCTGCTCACCGGCAGTGTCGAGTGCGTCGCCGAGGTCGCCTACACCTCCAACGAGCACCTGCTCCAGCTGATGCTCGACCAGCTCCCCGGCCTGGACGGCGTCCTCGCCGTCTGGAGCAACCAGGTGATCCGCCGGTTCTCCACCCCGCACGGCTGGAGCCCGAGCCTGCTGCCGGCGGACGTGGTCGACCGGCTACGGGCACAGCGGATGGACCAGTGGAGCGAGCAGCCGCCCGTCGGGTCGCCTCCCCCGCTGAGCCGGCTGGACGAGAGCATCGTCGCCAGCCTTGCCGTGGACGGCCGCCAGGGTTGGCAGCAACTGGCCGAGCGATGCGGCGCGAGCCCGGTCACCGTACGCCGGCGGACCGAGGCGATGATGACGGCCGGGTTCCTGCGCATGCGCACGGTCGTCGAGCCCAGCGTGGTCGGGCTCCCGGTGAACGCGTTCATCGCGCTCAGCGTCAACCCGACCCACCTCGGGCAGGCCGGTGAGCTGCTCGCCGCGCACCACGCCGTCCTCATGATCGCGGCGACGACCGGAGACCGGAACCTGTGCGGCGAGGTTGCCCTGGAGAGCGACAGCGCGCTCTACGCGTTCCTGTCCGGCACCGTCGGCCAGCTACCCGGGCTCCAGCACGCCGATGTCGCCGTCGTGCTGCAGTCCGTCAAGCGGGCGGGCGTAACACCGACCGCGCCCTCGTGACGCGCCGCACCGACCCTGTGCGGCTCGCAGCTCCGGCCGTGGCGGTGACCCGCGGGTTTGTCCGATCCCACCGTAGGTCGCCACGATCCAGCCGTCCGGCCCGTCAGGAACGGCCACCGCACTCACCGGGAGCCGCGTAGTGCCGGGAGGCGGCCACGTCCGGACCCCGCGTCGCCGGTGCGGGCGTGCCGCCGTACCCGCCGTGCGGCAGCACGGCCCCGGGATGCCCTGCTCCGCGCCATCCTCGCCGACCGGCTGCGTCGGGGGTGGTGGTGGGAGGCACCCCTGCCGTCAGCCCACGTCGATGCCGTGCAGCCGGCCGTCCTGGTCGCCGACGATGAGCATGTCGCCGATGACGACCGGCGGGCTGTAGCAGTACGCGGCGGTGGTCAACTGCAGCCGGGTCCGGACCGACCCGGTGGTGAGGTCGAGCGCGATCAGCAGCCCGGTGGTGGTCGGGGTCCACGCGACGTCGCGATGGATCGCCGCCCCGGTGCTGACCGGGCGGGCGCCGAGGCTGGCGGTCCACCGCGCCTGGCCGGTGGCCGGGTCCACCCGGGCGGCGGTGCGCTTCCCGTCGTCGAACATCACCACATCACCGTCGTCGAGCAGCAGCTTGGGGGCGTAGATGTAGGAGCCGGTCACCGACCAGCGCGGCTCGCCGGTGGCGGGGTCCAGAGCGAATGCGTCGGCCACAGTGGACACCAGGACCAGACCGTTCGGGAGTATCTCCAGGGTGTCTGCCCAGGGGCCGTAGATGAGGCGGCTGTAGGCGGTGGTGCGGGCGTTGGTGGAGAACGACCACAGCACGGTGCCGGTGTGGGCGTCGTGGGCGTAGACGTTGCCGTCCCCAGCGCCGGCGTAGACGCGGGTGCCCTCGCTGGCCGCGCGCCCGGCGAACATGCCCTGCCCGGTCACGGCCCACACCACGGCGCCCGTCTGCGCGTCGATGGCCTGCCGGGTCGCACCAGCGGCGAAGACCACCAGGGTACGGCCGGCCACCGTGGTCACCAGCGGGCTGCCGAGCACCGGGGCACCGGCGTCGTAGCTGAACCGGGGCCGGCCGGTGGCCGGGTCGAGGGCGTAGAGCCGGTGGTCGTCGGAGGGCAGGTAGACGGTTTCGCCGTCGGGGGAGAACGCCGGCCGGCCATGCACCGGGCCGATCCGGGTCCGCCAGCATTCGTTCAGTCCGCGTCCTGCGGGCCGGGCACCGATGACCGTGCCGTCGGTGGTCGCGGCGACCAGCAGATTGTCCCGGGCGGCCAGGCCGGCCTGTACCGGCGCGCCGAGTTGTTTCCGCCAGCGCAGCCGCCGGCCGGTATCGGGCAGGGCGAAGGTACGGGTCTGCTCGTACCAGGCGCCGTCGGGGTCGGTGACCCGCACGGTCATCCGGTGCTCGCCGGGCGGCAGCGTGGCGATGTCCAGGGCGCCGGTGAAGCGGCGGCCGACGGCGTCGGCCGACATCTCTTGCCACTGGCCGGCGTCCTTGAGCCCGTACGTGTGCTGCGGGTAGAGCTGGGCCTGCACGCTGGCCGGCTGGGCGTGCCGGGACAGCCGTACCGACACTCCCAGCGCGGCGCCTGCCGGGGCGAGCGAGATCGCTCGCGGCCGCTGCTCGGCTGCCATCCGCGGGCCCGCGAGCGGGATGTCCAGCACCGGCCGGGACTGGGCGTTGCCGTCGGCACCCCGCTGCACAGCGCTGACCCGAAGCACCGGGCCGTCGGGCTCGGCGGTGCGCTCCACCCAGTAGTAGATGGGCGTGCCGCGGGTGTCATCGACCGCGAGCTGCGTCACCCCGTTGAACCGCTGTACCTGCTCGGCGTGCACGTGCCCGGCGAACACCGCCCGCACGTTGTAGCGGTCGAATTCCGCCAGCAGGCGTTCCTGGTCGCTGACGTAGTAGTTGTCGCCGCCGAACGGGAAGTGGCAGAACAGCACGATCGGCACCCCGGGCGCGACCCGATCCAGATCCCGCTTGAGCCATCGGATGCCGGGCTCGCCGAACCCGCCCGGCTCCTGCAGCAGGTGGCTGGGGTCCAGCGCGACGAAGTGCATTCCGGCGAAGTCGAACGAGTACCGGCTCGGCCCGAACAGCGACCCGTACCGTTCACCGGCGGTGCTGTCCCACCGCCAGTCGTGGTTGCCGGGCACATGCCGGATCCGGGACCGCAACGTCGCCGGGATGGTGCTCAGATAGGTGTCGTACTCCGCCACCGAACCATGCTCGACGATGTCCCCGACGTGGCAGACGACCGGCGGGTTCGCGGCCGCGATCTGCTCGTACACCCACCTCACCCGCTCGGTCCGATCGGGGATGTCCACATCGATCTGGGTGTCACCGAGCAGCGCGAACCCGGACGATTCCAGCCGGCCGCGTCCGGGCGAGCCGGCCGCGGGCGAGCCGGCCGCAGCGCCGGTGGCCGCCGCGGCGACCGCACCGACACCCAGGCCGAGCAACCGGCGTCGGGCCACCGGGAAGTGGGCATGGTTGCGGGCGGGCAGCGATGGCATGGGCTCGTTCCTTCCGGCCGACTCCGTCTGAAGTGCCGGTGAGCCTGGCACGGGCCAAGCTTCGGCTCAACGGTTCTCCGGTGAATCGCCGGTTACCTCGCAGGAAATCGTCAAACCTGGCCGTACGGATGTCGACTCCTTGCATCCGCCCTGGTCACCGGCGTCACGCACCGTCCTCTTCCATGATCGGGGCGTGCATGAGCCAGCCGATCAGAGACGCCGCTGCCCCGCGCAGGACCGACTCGCCCGGCGGTCAGGTAGCGGGTCAGGGTTGCGGCTTCCCCGCGGTGTCCGGCTCTCGGATCGCCACGGGATGAAGGGATTGCCACCGTGCACCAGAGCGCCGGCTTATCGCTGAGCGGTCCCGCGCAGGTATGTCAGGGTGGCCAGGACCCGTAGATTGACGCTGCTCCGGTCGAGGTCGGTGGCGTTGGTCAGTCCGAGCTTTGCGGCGATGACGGTGAACTGCCGTTCTACCGTGCTGATTTTGGTGTTGAGTTCCTGGGCGATCCGGCGGTTGGATCGGCCCTCGGCGACCAGGCTGAGGATGCGCCGTTCGTGGGGGGTCAGGGTGTCCAGTGGGTCCGCGGTCCGGGGCCGGGCCATCAGCCGGCCGATGATGGACGGGTCGAGGACGACCTCGCCGCGGTCGACGGCCGTGAAGGCACGGACCAGTTCGTCCAGGTTGCCGAGCCGTTCCTTGCCGAGGTAGCCGATGGCACGGGGGATCGGTTCGATGGTCAGCAGCCGCTGGGCGTAGGCGGGTTCGAGGTATGCCGACAGCACCAGGAGGGCGATCTCGGGGTACCGCCGGCGGACGTGCTCGGCGACGCGCAGACCGTCGTCGTCGCGGGTCGGCGACAGCCGGATGTCCACCACGGCGATGTCGGGTGCGGTCTCGTCGATGACGGCGAGCGCCTCCGCCTCGGTGCGGGCCCGTCCGACGACGTCGATCCCGCGACCGTGCAGCGCGTCGGCGAGCAGGTCGAGGTAGAACCCCTGGTCCTCGACGATGAAAGCCCTCATGCCGGTCCACCCCCGGTTTGCGTGAAGACGACCCGGACGGTGGTACCGCGCCCGGCTGGACTGTCGACAGTGAGAGTGCCGCCGACGCCCACGACCCGATGATGCAGGCCGACGAGGCCGCTGCCGTTGCCGACGATGGCGCCGCCCCGCCCGTCGTCGGCGACCTCGACCACGAGCGCGCCGGCATCGTCGCGGATCGCCACCCGTGCCGTGCTCGCGTCGGCGTGCCGGTACACGTTGGTGAGTGCCTCACTGACGACGAAGTATGCGGTGATCTCCACGTGCTTGGCCCACCGCTGCGGGTCAACGACGACGGTGACCGGCAGCGGAATCCGGTCGACCAGGTGCTCGATGGCCGCAGCCAACCCGTGGTCGGTGAGAACTGCCGGGTAGATGCCCTGGACGAGGTCGCGCAGCGCGCCCAGCGCGTCGGTGAGTTCGCGGTGAGCGTCGATCACCGCATCGACGGCCGCCGTCGTGTCAGGCCCGCCAACGAGCCGGCGGGCGGCGTCCAGCCGCATGAGGACGCCGAAGAAGCGCTGCTGCGCGCCGTCGTGCAGGTCGCGCTGGATCCGCTGGCGCTCGTCGAACGCGGTCTGGGCGAGTTGCAGTCTGGAGTGCACGGTTTGGTCGAGGTGGGCCTGGGTCATCGCGTACAGCCGGGCGTTGTCGATCGCGAGCCCGGCGGCGACGACGGCGGCGGAGACTACGTCCCGCTGTTCGTCGAGCACCGCGTCGTGTTCGATGAGGGCGACGAGTCGGCCCCGGCGGTGCACCTCGGTGACGGCGCGGTCGGGTCCTGGCGTGGGCCGGTCGACGTGGTGTCCGGTGGTGTCGATGATGGTGTCGTCGTCGCGGACGTAGGCGACCGTCAGCGTCGGGTCGCCGAGGGTACGGCGCAGGGCGGATTCCGTGGTGGCCGGGCCGAGCGGGGTGCCCGGATCGGCGTCGAGTTCCTGCATCATGCCGACGACGCGTAGCCGGCCGATGCGCAGCCGGAGCCATCGGATCAGAGACATCGCGGGTACCAGGCCCAGGACGGTGGCCGGGAATACCAGGGCCAGGCCGATCTTCAACCGGTCGGGGCCGGGCAGGACGGTGGCGACGGCCTCGGCGATCTTGAGGGAGCTGACCGCTCCGATCCCGAGCCATACCCGCCCGGACGGCAGTCGCTGGGCCGCGCTCGCCTGTGACCAGCGGTACAGCACCAGCGAGACCGCGGCCACGCCCATCACGACGCCGGAGGCGCTGCCGATGGCCCCCCACGCCGTGGTGTGCTGCGGCAGATGCGGCGCCCACGGCGGCGCGGGGTCGTCCACGACGAATCGGATGGTCTGCGTGCCGATGGAAATCAGGTAGGCCGCGATCACGTAGACCCGGTCGACCAGACCGGGCAGTCGTCCGTTCGGCCAGCCGAGCAGGACGTGCCCGGCGATCGCCATCCAGGCGTACGCCAGGCAGAACCCGACCGCGAAGCGCCATCCGTCGACCGCCCGCAGGTATTGCAGGTAGTACACGGCACCGCCGAGCGTGATCAGGATCCCGATGCGGGGGCTCGGCAGCCGGATCCAGAGCACCACACCCGCGGCGATGATCACCGCCCCGACCCCGCGCGGCGAGACCTCCTCCCACCAGCGCGGGCTGCGTACCGACCACGACACGGCCATCGTCCAGGTGGCGACCCCGTAGGCGGCGGCCCCGCCGAGACCGGCGCCGATCCACCGGTGCCGCCACGGCGTGGTCTGCATTGATGTCCTCCGGATCATGGCCCTGCGGCCAACCTCACCGCCACCGCCCGCCGGGTGCAACCAAGGTTCCTGAGCTGGCTCGCCGGATGTTTCCGCACCGGGTACCGCAGATCGCCCGGACGACGCACCCACCACTGTCCACACACACTCGGTTATACGTCGAACACCCTAAGTCGAGGAGGGACCTATCATGCGTACACCCTTACGACGGGCGGCGCTGGCGGCGGTCGCGGCGGCGGCCGTCCTGCTGCCGGCCACGCCCGCCCAAGCGATCTTCAACGGACTACCGGCCGCCGAAGGCGAGTTTCCGTTCATGGCCGCCCTGCTGCGCGCGGACCAACCGGGAAACGCCTATGACACCAGATTCTGCGGCGGATCGCTGATCGAACGCGGCTGGATCCTCACCGCCGCGCACTGCCTCGAAGGCCTGACACCCCAGCAGATCACCGTGGTCATCGGGCGGACCCGCCTCACCAGCTCCGCCGGGGAGGTCCGCGCGGTCAGCAGCATCGTCCGCCACCCCCAGTACACCCAGACCTGGGACAACACCCCCGACTACGACATCGCGCTACTCAAGCTGTCGACGCCGTCGACCATCACCCCGATCCGCATGGCGTTCACGAACAACCGCAACACCTGGCTCCCCGGCAGCGGCGTCACGACCCTCGGCTGGGGTGCGACCACCTGGATCGGCGGCCCGGTGTCCGGCTCACCCGGCGGCTACCCCGACGTCCTACAGGCCCGCGGACTACTGATCGCCGACGACGCGGCGGCCCGGAACACCTTCCCGACCTACCGCGCCGAGACGATGCTCACCGCCGGCGTCGCCGGGGCAGGGATCAGCGGCATCTGCTCCGGCGACTCCGGCGGGCCGCTGATCGCGTTCGGGCAGGGAACCTCCCGGCTGGTCGGGGTCACGAGCTTCAGCAGGCGTCATCAGTGCGGGCTGGCGATCACCGGCAGCGGGTTCGCCCGCGTCGGGGAGGGACCCCTGTCCCGCTGGATCATCGAGCAGGTCCCCACGCTGGCCAGCGACGGCTGGATGAGCCGCAGCGGCGACTTCAACGGCGACGGCAAGGACGACATCGTCGCCTTCGTCCGCGGCATGGTCAAACCCGGCGACACCGGCAACTACTCGGTCTGGGTGGCGCTGAGCAACCCGTCCGGGACCGGGCCGTTCGGCACGCCGACGAGATGGGCGTCGTCGTTCGCCGACACCGACCAGTTCCCGCTGGTCGGGGACTTCAACGGCGATCGACGCGACGACATCGTCGTATTCACCCGCAGCACCACGCACGCCGCCAGGGTCGCGCTGAGCACCGGAACCGAGTTCACACCCTCGCAGGTCTGGCACACCTGGTTCACCCCGAACGACGAGATCCCGACCGTAGGCGACGTCAACGGCGACGGCAAGGACGACGTCGTCGCCTTCCCCCGCGGCTCTGCGGGCGACGCCTGGGTGGCGCTGAGCAACGGCTCGGCATTCGGCGCGGCCACGTTCTGGGGCAACGGCTACGCCAGGTTCAACGAGATCCCGGCCCTCGCCGACGTCAACGGCGACGGCCGCGCCGACGCGATCACCTTCACCCGCGGCAGCCAGGGTGACGTGTTCGTGGCGCTGAGCAACGCCACCCGCTTCGGGTCGCCGCAGCGCTGGCACGCCGACTTCTGCTTCGGGTCCGAGATCCCGGCCGTCGGCGACTTCAACGGCGACCGCAAGGCCGACATCGCCACCTTCACCCGCGGCGACCAGGCTGACGTGTTCGTGGCGTTGAGCAACGGCTCATCATTGAACCTTTTTCAACCTGAACCGCGCGGCGCTCGCGCACCGCGTCTGACCTTGCGGTCCACCGCACCGCAAGGGGAGGTTGAAACAGGTTCATTCATCGGCACCGCGGCGGTGTGGAACACCGACTTCGCCGCCTACAACGAAATCCCCGGCGTCGGCGACGTCAACGGCGACGGCATGGACGACATCACCACCTTCACCCGCGGCGACACTGCCGACGTGTACGTCTCCCGCAGCAACGGCCAGCGCTTCACCGACATCCACCTCAAGTGGCACGACTGGATGGTCGCCGGCGGCGAGGTGCCCGCGGGCGGCAGCACCTGGTAGACGCCCAGGCGAGGGTTACGTCTACTAGCGACGATCAAGAGTAAGGATGCCGAGAGTCCTCCCGGCCTGGGTACGACCCCGGCCGGGAGGACTACCCATGCGATCTTCTCCATTGAACCTTTTCAACCTGAACCGCGCGGCGCTCACGTACCGCGTCCGACCTTGCGGCTCGTCCGACCACAAAGGGGAGGTTGGAAAAGGCTCATTGTCACCCCGCGGAGCCGAGCCGCCTGATCGTCACGCACGCGCAACCGCCCGCCACTGACGCTGTCGACTGCGCTACGCTCGCCATATCGACCAGCACCTATGAGCTGCGTGCTGTCGGACAGGGGGCGCCATGCGTACGAGAACCGCTGTCGCGACCTCATTGGCGCTTGTGATGGCGTCCGCGGTGCCCGCCCGAGCCGCCGCTCCCACTCCGTCGCCACCGCCGGCCGCCCCGATGGTCATCGACATCGACACCGTGAGCGGGTCAGGCTGTCCACCAGGAACGGTGCTGGTCACCGTGGCCCCGGACAACACCCGGTTCTCGCTGATCTACAACTCGTACTTCGTCCAGGTGGGCGTGGGTGCCGGACCCATCGATTTCCGGAAGAACTGCCAGGCCGTCCTCGCCGTGCAGCCGCCCGCCGGATTCACTCTGGCGATCTCCAGGGTCGACCACATGGGATACGCCTTCCTGGCCGACGGCGCGACCGGCATCCATCAGGCAAGCCACCATCTGAAGGGAGAACCACGGCCGGCGCTGATCTCCCACCCGCTCACCGGGCCGATGGACGACCTGTGGCAGGCGACCGACGAGGTGCTCATCGAACCGGTCTATTTCCCGTGCGGCACCACACCCAGCATCGTCCTCGACACCACGCTACGGGTCAGTGCCGGCACCTCAGACCCGCAGACCACCACGAGCTTCGTCTCCTTGGACGCGGTCGACATCAGCTATAGCAGCAGCTACCTCCTCGACTGGGCAACCTGCTGATCCGGCATCGACCGTGAAAGGCGACGTCGTCGTAGGCGGGCCGGTGAAGCCGATGTGCTGGCCGGTCGGCTGCGTGGAGGGGATCGCATGTGCCGTTCGCCGGACGGCGCGGCGGTGGACCAGTGAACCTTTTCAACCTGGACCGCGCGGCGCTTACGCACCGCGTCCGGCCTTGCGGTCCGTCGGACCGCAAGGGGAGGTTGAAAAACGCCACGAGGACGCCCCGCGCCGAGCGGTGGTCGGGGCCGGGGTCGAGATCGGCACCTACCGGTACGGTCAACCAGTAGGCTGGCCCGTGATCCTGCCGCCCCTATCCCGCCGCGGCAGGGCTCCGGCCGCTCACGCTAACCCGGTCGCACCGTCCGCCGAGGGTGACGTCGTCCGGATCCCCCCGACGCGCCGGTGATCCTGTCCGGCGGCATCGACGAGGCACTGGCGCCTATCGGACCACCATCGACTGGGGCGGGGGGCACGTTCGCGAGCGGCTGATCCGGCTGCTGGCGACACACGGGCGCCGGCAGGAGGCGGCTCAGGTCGCCCGGGAGATGCCCGCCGAGGCTGCGACACCTGCCAGGACACTGAGACGACCCGGTCGTACGCGGCGGCGGTCGTCGGGACCACTTGATCAGGTGCACGGCCATTGCCGTCGATCGTGCGCTCGGCCTCGGCGCGCCGGTCACCCGGTGTCGAGGTCAGCCTCGGCGTAGTTCCCTACGGACATGCCGGGTACAGGATGTGTGGGGTCCCGGGCTAGGGCGCACGACGCCCGGGGCCGCTTTGGTGCGCGACGAGCTAGGGTTTAAATGCGGCCATTCCCCTCAGAAGGAGCGCCCGACCATGATCCTCCCGAAGATTCGGGACCCTCGCTTCATCACCCTTCGCCGCGGTGGGAGCCTCACTGATTCGGATCATCATCTTCTCGCTCTTTGGGCGGCGTCGTGCGCGGAACACGTCCTACACCTGTTCGAGTCGGTTCAGCCTGCGGACCCACGGCCGCGTGAAGCGATCGAGCACGCCCGCGCCTGGGTGCGTGGTGAGGTCAAGATGATGCAGGCTCGCGCGGCGGGCGGCCATGCAATGGCCGCGGCCAGAGACCTGCGTGGGGCGGCTCGGCATGCTGCGTACGCTGCCGGCCAGGCGGGGGTCGTCGCCCACGTCGCCGCGCACGAACTCGGTGCGGCCGCCTACGCGATCAAGGCCGCACGCGCTGCCGCCCCGCCGGGCGAGAGCGATGCCGCAGGACGGCTTGAGTGCCGATGGCAGCGTGACCAACTCCCGGACGCGATTCGCGAGCTCGTGCTCGATGACCAGCGGTTGCGGAACGACATCTGCTGGTCGGTGTTCGACTGCTGAGCGGGCGTGGGGGCCGCCAGCCCACGATGCTGCGGCGTGGACGTCGCTCGGCGGCGAGCCCAGCAACCGCGCCGCGACTCGCAGGGCAGCGCCAACCTCACCGGGACCGCCACCGAACCGCAGAAGGAACACGTCGAAGCTCACGCACCGCAGTATGCGCACAGCGCCCCACGCGACCGTCAACACCGCTGATCTGCGCCTCGGGGAAGCGGGGTGCGGCAGCACGCGGTACCCGGCAGGGCCGGCAGGAGCGTGCTGTCTGACGCGTCCGTCAGTGCCAGCAACACCGGCCTGACGAGAACGGCCGCACACCAGGTCGCCGGTCTGCTCCGGCGCCGGCAGACGCAGCGTCCGGACGAGGTCGAACAGCCCGCCACTGTCAGGACGCCCCGGCGGTACGGGCGGAGTACGGACAGTGCCGTGCCAGCGATCATTCTTACCGTTCCCACCAAGCCGCCCGGAAACCGGGCTTGCGCTGCCGGAACGACAGGGGAACGTGATGAGGACGGGGTTTGCGGATCGATTGCCGCGTTCGACAGCCAACCGGCTTCGCGTGGGAGTGGCGACGGTGATGGGCGCGGTGCTGGTGTCGCTCGGTTCGATCGTGCTGTGGCCGATGTCGCCCGCTTCCGCCGACGTCGGGACGAGCGCGGTGACCCTGTGCGATGTGGATCTGGAGTACGGCGAATCGGGAAGCTGTGTCGAGCGGTTGCAGCGGCGACTCAACGAGTTGGGCCTCAACTGCGGCAACCAACTCGCGGTCGACGGGGCGTTCGGTGCGGCGACGCGGATGCGGGTGTTCGCGTTTCAGGGACGCAACCGGCTGACCATGACCGGGGAGGTCGGGTCGGCAACCCGCTCGAAGCTCGCCAACCCGGACGAGGGGCTCGCCGTAGCCTGCGACTCGACGGTGGAGAGCCAGATCCGCGCCGTCTTCCCGGAATCGATCGCGAACAAGGCGGTCCGGGTCGCCCGGTGCGAGTCGGGGCTCAACCCGATCGCCGTCGGCCTCAACACCAACGGGACCAAGGATGTCGGGGTGTTTCAGTTCAACACCGGCGGAACTCTGCAGGAGTACCTGCCGGGAAGCACCGTGGCGGTGCAGATCGACAGGGCGCTGAGTTCGGCGGACAACATCCATGCCGCCTACGACCTGTACCGGGCTCGGGGTTGGCAGCCGTGGACCTGCGGCGACGCCTGACTTCACCTCCCCGATCTTCTGTCGAAAGTGACAGGACGCCAGGGGCCGCGAGTCTCGCCGACCCCGCGATGAAAAGGAGATCCCCACCGTGCAGAGAAAACATCTGAGACCCAGAATCACGACGTCGATCGTGGCCTTCCTCGTCGCGGCCTCCAGTGCCGTCTTCGTGGCCGCGCCTCCGGCGTCCGCCGACGGTCTGAGCAACCCGAGCGGCACGCTCACCGTCTCCTGCCCGGGCGCCGAAGCCTTCATCCAGGTCGACTGGAAAGGCGCGAACATGGTGACCATCCGGTGGCGTGTCGACGACACCGGCACGGCGGCCAACTTCTCTCCGGTGCTGCGGATCCAGGCCCACGACTCCGACCACACCGCGGCGCCCTTCGTCTTCCCCGGCGACAACGCCTACTACATCCTCAAGTCCGGTAACGGCACCCACGAGGTCGGCCTCAAGTCCGACTGGAACCCCAGCAACCTCGCCGACATCAATCACCTTGCGGTGAGGGTCCAGAACGGGACGACCGAGCAGGGGACCGCCTGCTTCCAGGAGAGGAACATCTTCAACTGGACCAGGATTGCCTATCGGAAAGCCGTCGACAAGCAGGGTGCCGACTACCTCTTGGGTGGTACGGGTCCGGACTATGACTGCTCGGGGCTCGTGCTCACCTCTTACAACCAGGTCGGGAACTTCCCCGACTTCGACACGAGCAGTGTCCGTACCGCAGAGCAGATCTACAACTGGGCTCGGACACACACCTCTCCCGCGAAGAAGTACGCCAAGCAGGTTCCGGCCGCGGACCTGAAGATCGGGGATCTGCTCTTCTACACGAACACCGCCGACAACGGCCGCTTCATCACACACGTCGCCTTCTGGGCCGGGGACAACACCCTCTACGACGCCCACAGCCCCGGGGTTCCCGTCGGTTTCCACGCCAACACCTCGTGGTGGAGCAGCCGCTTGGTCGCCGCCTACCGCATCCTCGGCGTTTCGGACGTCGCCAGCGGGTGACGTAGTTCCTCCGCCAGATCGGCGGAGCACCGGGACACCGATCCCGGCGTCCTGTTCCAGCCAGGACGCCGGGATCGGCGCACGTCTTCCTGTGCTGGTCAGCGGCACATAGGATGGGCCGGTGCCGCGAAGATCGCAGTGCAACGATCTGACCACCCAGTGTGGGTACGAGTGACGGCGACAAGCTTCGGCGGGCTGCTTCGCGCTCATCGCCGCCGTACCGGAGTGACGCAACGGCAACTCGCCGACCGGGCGGGCATGAGCGCGGGCGCGATCCGCGATCTGGAACAGGGCAGGACGAGAAGCCCGAAGCGGGACTCGGTCCAGGCCATCGCCACCGCACTCGGGTTGAGCGGACCCGACGTCGAGCAACTGCACGCCGCTGCCGAGGCCCATCGCGCACGGCGCGCCGGAGCCGGTCCGGTCCGTGCCGGCCCGCTGCGCATCCGTGTGCTCGGTCCGATCGAGGTCTGGCACGGGGATGTCCAGGCATCCCTCGGCTCCGACCTACAGCGCACGCTGCTCGCGCGGCTCGCACTCGGCGCCGGCGCGGCGGTCGCCCAGGACGAACTCATCGAACTTCTGTGGCAGCACGGTGAAGTCCAGAACCCCGTGAACCTGCTGCACACGCACGTCGCCAGGTTGCGGCGGCTGCTTGACTCCGACGCGCGGACCGACAGCGTACTCGTCGGCGGTCAGACCGGGTACCGGCTCGCGGTCACCGCCGATCAGCTAGACCTGCTGGCGTTCCGCGATCTCACCGCGCGGGCGGCGTACGACGCGCCGGAGGCGGCGTTGACCCGGCTCGCCGAGGCCGTCGCGCTGTGGCGCGGCGAGATCGACGCGGAGCGGGTGGCGTCGAGCCCGCTCTACACCGCCATAGCCACCGAGTACGCCGGCACCGTCCAGGCGTTCGCCACTCTGGCGCGTGATCTCGGCAAGCCGGAACGGGCGCTGAGACCGGTGCTGAAGCTTGCGAATCGGCGCGAGCTGGACGAGCCGCTGCACGTCGAGCTGATCCTGACCCTGGCCGCGAGCGGGCGGCAGGCAGAGGCGCTCGCGGCGTACGACCGGATCCGGTCCGCACTCGCCGACCAGCTCGGCATCGATCCTGGCGAGCGGCTGCGCTCCGCCCAGCTCGCGGTGCTCCGGCAGCGGGAGCGGCAGGCCCGACGGACAACGGGGCGGATCGCGGTCCAGCAGGCGCCCGCCCCGCCGCCGGACTTCGTCGGCAGGGCGGACGAAATGGCCGTGATCGAGGCTGCGCTCGCCAGAACGGGCCAGCGGGCCGGACCGCCCTCGTCCCGGATCGTCCTGATCGACGGCATCGCCGGAGTCGGTAAGACAGCGCTCGCGCTCGCCGCCGCGCACCGGTTGCGCACGAGGTATCCCGACGGTCAGCTCTACGCCGATCTGCGCGGCACCTCCGCGACCGCGCCGGACCCGATGCGGGTGCTCGGCCGGTTTCTCCGCGCGCTCGGCGTGCCGAGCAGGCGGATCGGGACCGACGAGACCGAGGCGGCCGCGTTGTTCCGCAGCGAGCTCGCCGACCGGCGGATGCTGGTACTGCTGGACAACGCACATGACGCCGACCAGGTCCGGCCGCTGCTGCCGGGTGCGGGCGGCAGCGACTTGATCGTGACCAGCCGGCGCAGGATGCTCGACCTCGCCGGGGCGAGCGTCGTCCACCTCGAACCGCTCAACCCGGCGGAGTCGATCACCCTGATCGCCGCGACCGCGGGGTCCCACCGGATCGACGCCGATCCCGACGCGGCCGGTGCGCTCGCCGAGGCCTGCGCGCGGCTGCCGCTCGCGCTGCGCATCGCGAGCGCGCGACTGGGCACCCGGCAGGCGTGGACCATCGGCGACCTGACTCGCCGGCTGCACGACGACAACCGCAGACTCACCGAGTTGTCCACTGGTGAGTCGAGCGTGCTCACCAGTTTCCAGCTCAGCTACGCCGACCTGAGCGCTGCGGCCCGGCGCGCGTTCCGGTTGTGCAGCCTGCACCCCGGCGACGACTTCGGCGCCGACAGCGCCGCGGTCCTGCTGGCGATGCCGGCGGCCGAGGCCGACCGCGTACTGGAGGACCTGCTCGAGGCGAACATGCTGATGCAGTACGCGACGGACCGCTACCGGTTCCACGACCTGCTGGGCCTGTACGCCCGCCGGCTGCTCACCGAGGACGCCGAGGGCGAAACCGCGCGCTCCCGGCTGTACACCTGGTACGCCGACGCGGTGACGGCCGCGATGGAGTGGGTGTACCCACAGCTCGTCCGGCTCGACACGCATCCGGAGCGGGACACGTTCTTCGCCACCGAGGCCGACGCGCTCGCCTGGCTGGACGTCGAGCTGCCCGCGTTGGTCGCCGTCGTCAGGCACACGGCGGGATCCGCCGACCGTGCGCTGTCCTGGCGGATCACCGACCAGCTCCGTGGGTACTTCCTGATCCGCCGGCACATCGACGGCTGGCTGCCCGCGGCGGAGGCAGGTCTGGACGCGGCCGCCCGCGCCGGCGACGACGTCGCGCGGACCGCGATGTTGATCAGCCGTGGCCAGGCGCTGTGGTCGGTCGGCCGGGACGAGGAGGCGCTGTCCGACTGCCTCGCCGGCGAGCAGCTCGCGATGACCACCGGCTGGACGACGGCCGCAGCGTACCTCTCCCATCAGATCGGGTGGCTCTATCTGGAGCAGGGCAAGCTCGCCGGCGCGGAGCAGTGGCTGCACCGCGCGCTTGAGTTGACCGAGGACGACCACCTCGGCCACGTGCGGGCGGTCGCGCTCAACGGACTCGGGGTGATGCGGATGTGCCAGGGCGAGCTGTGGGACGCCGCCGAACTGCTCAACGCGGCACTGAAGATCAACGAGGTGACCGGCCGGGAGACGTCCGCGCTGGCCAATCGGGGCAACCTGGCGAGCGCGCTCCGTCAGCTCGGTGCGGAGGCGCGCGCCTCCGAACTGCTCACCGACGTGCTCGCGGCGTACCGGGAGGGATCGAACCAGCGCGGCGAGCTGTCCACTTTAGACGAGTTGAGCCAGCTGTACCGGGAGCGCGGAGACGCCGCCACCGCGCTGGAGGTGGCCAGCCGGGCGCACGACATGGCGGTCGCGGTCCACGACAGGAAGGCCACTGCGCAGACCTCGGCCACTGTGGCGGAGGCATACCTCGCGCTCGGCAACACCAGAGCGGCCGCCCAGTGGTTCGAGCACTGCGTGACGATCGCGCACCACGCCTACCCGTTCGTGGAGGCACGGGCACTGGTCGGCCTCGCCACCGCCCGGCTCTCGGCAGCTGACCCTACCTCGGCGAGCTACGCTGCCCAGCAGGCCGTGGCGATCGCCGGCTCCTGCGGTTTCCGGCTGCTCGAAAGGCGGGCGTTGGCGGCACTGCACGCCTCGACCCGGTCAACGCACCAGGCGGCGGCCGGCGTGCAGTGGTGAACCCCGCGGGGTGGAGTTCCTTTGTGGCGGGTGCCCTGCTAATAGTGTCCACGTGACCGACCAACCTCCATATCCGTCGCAGCAGCCCCAGTACCCGTCGCAGCAGCCCGAGCCGTCATACCAGCAGATTCGGCAATATCCCCCGCCGTCTGCGGAGTACGAGACGGCACAGCCGGCCTACCCGGTGCCGGTCGCCCCGGATGGACGACCGCTGGCCGGTCTGGGTCAGCGGCTCGGCGCCCGAATCATCGATTCGATCATCGTCATGGTGGCCCTGCTGGTGGTGGCCGGGATCATCATCGGTGGCGGCGTCGCGCTTCTCTCCGCCGCCATCGGCGAGGACTCGCCGATCCTGCCGATCACGGCGATTGTCGGCATCATCGCGATTGTCGTCGGCCTCCAGTACGTATACGAGATCGAGATCCCGCTGCGCTGGAACGGACAGACCCTGGGCAAGCGAATGCTGAAGGTCGCGGTCACGCCGCTGGAGGCGGGTACTCCGCTCCGCCGCGGACAACTGACCTACCGGTACCTGGTGATGCTGGGTTTCAACCTGCTGTCGAACTGCTACATCGGGCTCTTGGACCCGCTGTGGTGCCTCTGGGACAAGCCTTACCGGCAGTGCCTGCACGACAAGCCAGCGAAGACGGTGGTCGTCAAGGTCGATCCGGCCGCGCAACCCCCGCGGTACTGAGCCCGATTCCCCCGCCGCCCCGTCCGGAGGCGCGGCCAAGCCGACAGGTCCACTGCCGCGCAATCCGGCTACCGGCCTCGCCACTCCTCCGCGAGCAGTCCGTAGATCACGTTGTCCGCCCAGACGCCCTTCGTCCAGTAGTCCCGGCGCAGATGTGCCTCCTTCACCATGCCGACCCGCTCGCACAGCCGGGCCGACGCCTCGTTCAACGCGTTGAGTTGGGCGATCACCCGGTGCATCCCGCAGTGCTCGAAGGCGACACCGAGGAACGCGCGTACCGCCTCGGTGGCGAAGCCACGGCCGGAGGCCGACGGGTGGAAGGCCCAGCCCAGCTCGCCCCGGGACAGCGTCTCGTCCGCCGGCCACAGGATCAGGTCGCCGACGACCTCGCCCTGGTGCTCCACCACCACCGCCAGGCGGGAGTCGATTCCCGTGAGGCTCAGGTAGTGGATCCGCTTGCCGACCATCTCGGCCGTGAACTCCCGCGTCCACGGCTCCCAGGGGATGTAGCGGGCGACCATCGGGTCGCTGTAGTACGTGTAGAGCGCGTCGACGTCGTCGGCTCGGTACTGGCGGAGCAGCAGTCGCTCGGTACGGATCGGCAGTGCCAGGTCAGACATGTCCCCCAGTATCAAACCGACGGCTGCCGACAGTAGCATCGCCGGGCACGACGAAGCCACTGACCCGCTCGTCGGGAGCGGCGGGCGGCGCCGCCGGGCGACCGGGCCCGGCTCGGGCTGGACCTGACGGTCTTCATCGAACTGAAGGTCGGGCAGCACCCCGGGAGACCGCCGCCCCGGATCGAGTCGGTGTTGACCGGCATCCCCGAGGTCGTCGCCTGTCACGTCATCTCCGGCTCCGCCGACTTCCTGGTCGAGGTGGCGGTGGCCAACCTCGCCGCGTACGAGCGGCTGCTGATCGACCAGATCCTGGCCATCCCGGCGGTCGTGGACACCCGCAGCACCTTCGCCATCCGCACGGTGAAGACCCGTGGACCTCTGCCGCTGACCCAGTTGCGCTGACCCGTCCGGCTGTTTTCCGGCCGGCCCGGCCGTCTCGGCCGGCGAATTCGGGGGACAATTTCCGGGTCGCGCAGGCCGCGCGCCCCGGTGGCGGACCGGGACGGCGACGGGGCGGCAGTCGCGAAATAGGCTGCTGGGTGCGGGTACGGTGCGGCATCCTGCTGTCACGGCGTCACGGAACGTGGCCCGGGTCAGGAGGTACGGCCGGCGATGGCGGTGGAGCTGCTGCTCTTCGGCGACGTGCGGGCCCGGGTCGACGGGCGGCAGGTCGATCTCGGGCACGCGCGGCAGCGGTGCGTACTGGCGGCGCTGCTGGTCGACGCCAACCGGATCGTGCCGGCCGACCGGCTGCTGGACCGGGTGTGGGGCGAGCAGCGGCCCCGGCACGCCCGCAACGCCCTGTCCGGGTACGTGTCCCGGTTGCGTACCCTGCTCGGCGGCAGCGGCGGGCTCGCGATCGGCCGCCGGTCCGACGGGTACCTGTTGACTGTCGACCCGGACGCGGTCGACCTGCACCGGTTCCACCGGCTGCTCGCCCGGGCCCGCGCCCTCACCCGGCCCGAGGGCCGCACCAGCGGCGGAACGCCGGCGGCGCGCACCGGCGGGGAAACCGCGGTGGCGCTGTTCGAAGAGGCGCTGTCGCTGTGCCGGGGCGAGCCCTTCGGCAGCCTCGACACGCCCTGGCTGGCCGGGATCCGTACCGCGCTCGCGGCCGAGCGGCTGGCCGCCGAACTCGACCTGGCCGATCTCGCCCTGGCCGCCGGCCGGCATGCCGAACTCCTCGGCGGGCTGGCCGCCCGCGCCGCCGCGTACCCGTTCGACGAGCGGATCGCCGGGCAGGTGATGACCGCGCTGTACCGCTGTGGCCGGCAGGCCGACGCGCTCCGGCACTACCAGGACGTCCGGTCCCGGCTGGCCGAGGAGCTGGGCATGGATCCGGCGCCGGCGCTGCAACGGCTCCACCAGCGGATCCTGACCAGCGACCCGGCGCTGGAGAGCCCGCCGGTGCCGGCACCGGAGCCGGCCGGCACCGCCGCCACCGGAGCACCGTCCGTGCCGCGGCAACTGCCGGCGCCACCGGCCGCGTTCACCGGCCGGGAGTACGAGCTGACCGAGCTGGACGGGCTCGTCGACCCGGGCCCGGGCCTCGGCGCCACGGCCGTGGTCTCCGGCTCGGCCGGGGTGGGCAAGAGCGCGCTCGCGGTGCACTGGGCGCACCGCAGCGCCGACCGCTTCCCCGACGGGCAGCTCTACGTCAACCTGCGCGGTTTCGACCCGGACGGCGTGGTGGTGGACCCGGCGGAGGCGGTGCGCGGCTTCCTCGACGCGTTCGGCGTCGCCGCCCGGCGGATACCGGTCGGGCTCGCCGCGCAGACCGCGCTCTACCGCAGCCTGGTCGCCGGCCGGCGGATGCTGGTCGTCCTCGACAACGCCCGCGACGCCGCGCAGGTACGCCCGCTGCTGCCCGGCGCACCCGGCTGCGCCACCGTGGTGACCAGCCGGAACCGGCTCGCCGGCCTGGTCGCGATCGACGGCGCCCGACCGGTCACCGTCGACCTGTTCCGCCCGGCCGAGGCCCGCCGCTTCCTGGCCCGGCGGCTCGGCGCCGACCGGGTGGCCGACGATCCGGCCGCAGTGGACGAGATCGTGGCCCGGTGTGCGCGCCTGCCGCTGGCACTGGCCGTGGTGGCCGCCCGTGCCGCCGCCTTCCAGGGCTTCCGCCTCGCCGACCTCTCCGCCGAGCTGCGGACCGCCGGCGGCAGCCTCGACCCGTTCGACGGCGGCGAACCGGCGGCGGACGTCCGGGCGGTCTTCTCCTGGTCGTACCGGGCGCTGCACCCCACCGCCGCACGGCTGTTCCGGCTGGTCGGGCTGCACCCCGGAGCGGAGCTGACCGCGCCGGCCGTGGCCAGCCTCGCCGGCCTGCCGGTGGTGGCGGCACGCCGGTCGCTGACCGAACTGGCCCAGGCGCACCTGCTCGACGAACGGTCGCCGGGCCGGTACGCCAGGCACGACCTGCTGCGGGCGTACGCCGCCGAGCGGGCCGAGCTGGAGGAGGCCGCCACCGACCGGCGTACGGCGGCGAACCGGCTGCTCGACCACTACCTGCACACCGCGTACGCGGCCGACCGGCTGCTGTATCCGCACCGGGATCCGATCGTGCTGGCCGAGCCGGTGCCGGGTGCCGGGCCCGAGTCCTTCACCGACCAGGCCGGGGCGAGAGCGTGGCTGCGCGCCGAGCACCGGACCCTGCACGCCCTCGTCGACTGGGCGGGCCGGACCGGGTTCGACCGGCACTGCTGGGAGCTGGCCTGGAGCCTGACCAGCTTCTTCAACCTCAGCGGGTACTGGCACGACCAGGTCGCCGTGCAGCGTACCGCGCTGGAGGCGGCGGGCCGGATCGGCGACGAGGCGGCGCAGGCGCACGTACACCGCAATCTGGGCCGGGCCCAGACCCAGCTCGGCCGCCTCGACCAGGCCCGGACCCACCTCGCCGAGGCGGCGCGGCTGTTCGTCGCGGTCGGCGACCGCGCCAACCAGGCGCAGACGCAGGTGAACATCGCGCGGATCCTGGAACAGCAGGGTCGTGACCTGGCCGCGCTGCACCACGACCAGCGCTCGCTCGACCTCTATCGCGAGGCCGGTCACCTGACCGGACAGGCCCGGTCGCTGAACAACATCGCCTGCATGCTGACCCGGCTCGGCGAGTACGACCAGGCCCGGGAGCTGTGCCGGCAGGCACTCCGGCTCAACGAGGAGATCGGCAACCGGCACGGGGCGGCCACGAACTGGCAGAGCCTCGGCTATCTCGAATGCGCCGCCGGGGCGTTCGGGGCGGCCGTCGCCGGTTGCCGGCGCGCGCTCGACCTCTTCGCCGAGGTCGGCGACCGGGCCGGCGCCGCCGAGACGCTGACCTGCCTCGGCGAGGCGCTGCACGGCGGCGGCGAGATTCCCGCCGCCGTGCAGGCGTGGGAACGTGCCCTGGTGCTGTACGACGAGATGGGCCATCCGGACACCGACCGGGTCCGCCGGTTCCTGCTCGGGGCGCGGGAGGCCGGCCGGGTCCAGGGCGTGCTCCCCACGGGTACCGCCGTCCGTGCCGCCGGCCGGCCGGACGCCACCGGGCCGGGCCGGTATCCGGGAAGCTGACGGCGGCCGGCCGGCGCCCGTGGCTGCCGGCCGGCCGTACTGGATCGGACGCCGCTCCTACTGGATCGGGAGCCGCTGCGCCTGGATCGGGAGCCGCTGCGCCTGCTGCCCGGACCGGACCGCTTCGCGGGCCGCCGCGCTGGACGGCGACGGCCCGCTCGGGTCAGGAGGCGCAGATCGCCTGGCTGACGATGAAGTCCCAGTCCTGGCTGACCGGAGTGTTCTCCACCGCGAACGCCTCGACGTCGTCGAGCGCGTTGGACGGGTAGATCACCTGGAGCGACACCCCACCGGGCGCGGTGTCGGAGATCGCCGCACCCGCACCGTGCACCCGGGTACCGCTCGGGCACCGCGCGAACGCGATCTTCTCCGACTCCGAGTCGCTCTGCGCCGAGGCGGTGGTGACCACCTGGTAGCCGGCCGGCCGGTTCACGCAGACCGCGTACGCGTCCACGGTCCAGTTGCCGGCGTAACCGTCCGCGTCCTCGTGCGCGGTCGCCCGGAAGATGTCGCCGCTGGCCGAGGCCCGGGACACCTGGAGTGCCACGTCACGCCCCGGGTTGACGATCCGGGCGCCGCCGCCGAGGGCCCGCCTGCTGCCGCAGACCGCCCGCGCCTCCAACTCGACCGGGGACGAGGTCGCCGAGTTCTGGGTACCCACGACGCCGTAGCCGGAGAGCCCGGACGGGCTGGCGCAGATGGCGTACGCCTGCACCCACCAGTCGCCGGTCATCGCGGCCGTGGTCTCCGAGCCGGTCACCACGTAGCTGTCCCGGGCACCGTCGGTGCGGTGCTCCGGGAAGAGCTGCACCAGGGTCACCTTGGCGCTGTCCACGGCGGCCACCGCGAAGGCCCATCCTCCGCCGCCGATCACCCACTTGCCGGCCGGGCACTGGGCCCGGGCGGTGTGGGTCTGCTGCGAGTCGATCGCCGACAGCGGCGACGTCACCTTCTCGATGCCGGTCACCGCCGCGGCCGGGCCGGCGCCGGCAAGCTGGATCCCGACCTGGGCGGCCGCCACCATCGCGGCGGTACCGGCCAGGGCGAACCAGCGGTTCGTGCGAGTCATCGCCTTTTCCCCTCTCGTTCCGGGTCCACGGTCGGCCCGGGCAACTGCCGACAACGGTGGCCGGCGAGGTTTCGGCAACTCTTCGGTGACGATGAAATAGCAGGTCACCGGCCTGCATCGGAGCTGAGCCGGCGGACCGGGGGCCAACCCGATCGTCCCGGGGCAGCGTGAAGCCGATCTGAAGCCGCCAACCGCCAGACTCAGCGGGCGGAGGTAGCGGGTCGGCCGCGAAACCGGGCACGGGCGGAGCCGGTCGGCGGCGAACCCGGCACGGGCGGAGCCGGCCGGCGGCGCAACCGGAGCGCTCCCCGGCCGGAGGGGCGAACCGGAGAACGTCCGGCGGCAAGGAGGCCAGGGCATGAATATCTCGTCGGTAGGTACCGCCCGGGCCGAGGCGCCGCGCTGGCAGGCCGTCCGGCACCGCTGGCCGAGCCTGCTCGGACTGGCGGTCGCCGTACCGCAACTGGTGCTCGGCGCGGATCACGAGTCGGTGGCCATCGTGGTCGGTGTGGCCACGCTCTGCTACCTCGGCGCCGCCGCGTTCGACCGACCGTGGGTGGCCTGGGCGGGAATTCCGGGCGGGAGCCTGGTGATCGCGGTCAGCAAGATCACCGGACTGGCCTGGTGGGCCGGTCTCGGCGTCGCGGCGGTCGCGCTGGTCCTCGTCGGCCTGCTCGGCCGGGCACCCCGTCCCGCGTTCACCGCGCAGGTCGGGGCCCTGATCGGGTACGGCGGCCTCGCCGTGGCCACGCTCGCCGTCGCGCCCCGCGCCGGACTGGTACTGGCCGGCCTGCTACTGGCGAGCCACGGAGTGTGGGACCTCGTCCACTACCGGCGCAACCAGGTCGTGCCCCGGTCGCTGGCGGAGTTCTGCATGCTGCTGGACGTGCCGTTGGGACTCGGAGTTGTCGTCCTCGCCTTCCTCGACTGATCGGGCCCCGGGCGGCGGTCGGGCCCGGCAACTCCCCGGCAGCAGAGTCAGGAATCCTGGTCAGCCGCTGCCACGGCGGCCATCCGATGGCGGATCCGGGGATGCTTCAGCACGATGTCGACGGCCTCGGCCACCGTCTGCCACTGCGGCCGGCCGTCCACCGGCAGCCGGTGCCAGCCCCACTCCCGCGCCGCCGCCCGGTACTCGTCGGCCATCGCCGCCTGGAACCGCAGGTACGACTCCGGCCCGGTCCGGCCGGTCACCGAGAGGTCGGCGCCGGGCTCGATTCGTCCGGTCTGCGACACCCGCCACCGGTACGCCAGCTCCGGATCGGCGTCGAGCAGGATGCCGATCTCCGGTTGCAGGTACGCGTCCCCGTAGGACGCCCGGACCGCGTCGACCAGGGTGTCCAGCGCGCCGGGTGGCATCGGCGGGTCGGGCATCCGCTGGGCGAGCCGCAGGGTACGGACGACGTTCTTCAGCGGAAACCCGTCCGACACGCAGACGGCGCCGCGCAGCAGGGCCGGCTGGATCAGCTCGGCCCGCAGCAGGTAGTGCCCGGCGAACTCGATGAGCGCGGAGACGACGATGCCGGGCTGCCGCACCCCGGGCGGGCCGCCGGGCAGGCCCTCGCCCAGCTTCGCGATGCCGGACGAGGCGAAGGCGGCCGCGACCGCCTCCTCGGCGGGGCGGCCGTGCACGGTGCTGCCCGCGTAGAACAGCCGCCACGCCTCCAGCGCCAGCAGTTCCAGGCTGGACCGGGGATAGCCGGCCGGCAGGCCGGTGCGGGACAGCGCGGCGTTCAGCCCGGGATCCACCACCTCCAGGCCGGCGTCGGCGAGTGTGCGGCGGAGTTGGCCGGCCAGGGTGGTTTTTCCGCAGCCGTCGATGCCCATCAACGCGATGGAGACCCCGTCGGACGTCACGGCCGCTTGCACCCCCGTGGCTCGGGCCGGCACCGGTGGCGCACCGGCCGGTCGCGCGGAGCCGTCGGGGCCGGGGCGGGTCGACACAGACCACCGTGCCGTCCACCGGCCCGAGCGGCCGCCGCCTGTCCGGCAGCCTACCGCGAGTGGGGTCAGGGTCAGCGAGACCAGCGTCGCCACCAGGTCACATCGATATTCAACTACCCGGCCGGCGGCAGGAAGCCGGCGTACCACGTCGGGCTGACGCGGTGACGACCGCCTCGGCTACCAGCCGCGCAGCCGGGGCCAGATCTCCGTGACGGCGCCGGTGGCCGGGTCGAGCACCAGGTACTCGTCGTGCTGGGCGGCGGTCGCGCAGGCGTGGATCGGCAGGATCCGCACCCGGGTACCGACCGGAAGGTCGGGCAGCGCGGCGGGGCTGCCCGGGCGGAGGGTCAGGATGCCGTGTTCCTGGCTGGCGTCGGTCATCAGCAGGTCCGGATAGAGCGGCCCGTCGAGCCGGGCGACCAGGCCGTAACCCTGGTCGACGGGCTGTGCCGAGGTGCCCCGGTCGCGCGAGGTGGCCATCCAGCCGCCGTCGGTGACGATCCAGCCCTTCTCCGGCTGGTGGCCGATGACCGTGGCCACCACGGACATCGCGAGGTCGTCGACGGTGCAGACGCCGATCCCGGCCATCACCAGGTCGAAGAAGACGAAGTTGCCGGCCCGGACCTCGGTGACCCCGGTGAGGTCCGCCGCGAAGTGCGCCGTCGGGGTCGAGCCGACGCTCACCACCGGCGCGGCGAAGCCGGCGGCCCGGAGCCCGGCGGCGGCCCGAACGGCGGCGGCCCGTTCGTTCTCCGCCGCCGCGACCAGTTCCGCCCGGGACCGGCTGTGGTAGGAGCCGCCCGCGTGCAGCAGCACGCCCCGGGCCTCGGCTCCGCCCCGCTCCAGCGTCTCGGCGATCCGCACCGCCGTCGGGTCGTCCGGGCGTAGCCCGGCCCGGTGCCCGTCGCAGTCGATCTCGATCAGCGCCGGGACGCGTACCCCGGTCCGGGTCGAGACGGCGGCCACCGCCTCGGCCTGGGCGACGCTGTCCAGCAGCACCTGGAGGTACACCCCGGCGCGGTGCAGCGCCACCACCCGGTCCAGCTTCTGCGGGGCGAGCCCGACGGCGTACAGGATGTCGGTGTAGCCCTGCGCGGCGAAGACCTCCGCCTCGCGCAGCGTCGACACGGTGATCGGCCCCGGCTCGCCGTCGAAGAGCAGCCGGGCGACCGCCAGCGACTTCGCCGTCTTGACGTGCGGGCGCAGCGGGGTGCCCAACCCGGCCAGCCGGGAGCGGAGCCGCGCGATGTTCCGGCCCACCCGCTCCGGGTCGACCACCAGGAACGGGGTCTCGGGCTGGCCCTCGGCGGGCCGGGCCTCGCCGGCCGGCGCCGGACGGGTGTCACTGGTCAGGGGCACGACGACTCTCCTCCGCGTTGCGCGGCCAAGTCTAGGCGGACCGCCCTGGTCCGGGCCGGACCCGCCCGCGTCCGGGTGCCCCGCCCGCACCCGCCCCGGGCAACCTCGGGTCAGCGGGTCGCCGCCAACCCGTCCGTCCGGAGCGTTCCCGGCCTGAATCGGCTGATCGCCCCGACCCACGAGCGGCTCCCGGACACCCGCCGGCCTGTTCCGGCTGTCATCGCCGCTCCTTCGTTCGCCGGATCGGTCCGCCGTCCGGTCGTCGGTCCGCCGTCCGGTCGTCGGTCCGCCGTCCGGTCGTCGGTCCGGTGGCGCCCGGTGCCCGGCACGTAACGGGCACGGGCTCCGGTCGGCGCTCCTGCCGCCGGCCACGCCCGGGAACGGAGTCGGATGCGTGACAGGGCGGCTGGTCCGGACCAACGACCGGGCGGTGAACCGGCCGGCGCCACCCCCCGTTGAGCGAGCCGACCACCAGTCGTTCCGTCCGCTCCGGACGCCCCCGCCGCCCGGTCGTGGCCCGAACCAATGTGGACACGGAAAAGGTATCGAGGCGTTATGGAGCGGATCAGGAGCAGAACCGGCAGTGCCGCGCGTCGATGACCAGGCAGAATGGAGCGTATCCGGCATCGGCAACGCAGCCGGCGTTATCGGTGCCGGTCGGTGGGGGGCAGGGTCAGTGCGGGACGTGGCCTGGGGACAGTACGTGCGGCGCCGGCGCAAGGAACTGGGCTGGACCCAGGAGGAGCTGGCCCGGCGTGCCGGGCTGAGCGTGCGGACGGTACGCAACGTCGAGGGCGAGCGCCCCGGCGCCGATCGGGGCGCCTCGGTCCACCAGCTCGCCAGGGCCCTGGGGCTGCGCGGAGACGACCTCGACCAGCCGGAACCGAGTGAGCCGGCCGGTGCGGTGCGGCTCGCCGTGCTCGGTCCGCTGCGGTTGAGCCGGGGCGGCCGGCCGGTACCGCTGACCGCGGCGAAACCGCGCTGCATGCTCGCCCTGCTCGCCATCCAGCCCGGTACCGACGTCGGCCGCGACGAGATCGCCGACGTGCTGTGGCCGGACACCCCACCGGCGACCTGGCAGAACCTGCTGCACACGTACGCGGCCCGGCTGCGCCGGCTGCTGCCGGCCGGGCCGGGGGCGCCGCGGATCGACAGCACCGCCGTCGGCTACCGGCTCTCCGCCGACGCCCGACAGCTGGACGTACTCCGGTTCCGGCAGCTCACCGAGGACACCGGCACGGGCCGGCCGGACGCCGAGCGGCTGGCCGAGGCGCTGGACTGCTGGCGGGGCCCGGTCGGCGCCGACCTGCCGGACCATCTCGGACAGCACCCGGCCGCGGTCGCCCTGCACCAGCGCCGGATCACCGCCGCGCTGGACTACGCCGACCTGGCCCTGGCCGAGGGGGAGGCGGCGGCGGTGGTGCGCCGGCTCGGCGTACTCGTGGACGTGGAACCGGTGCACGAGCCGCTGCACGCACGACTGGTCCGCGCACTCGCCGGATCCGGCCAGCGGGCCGCAGCGGTCGACGCGTTCCACCGGATCCGTGCCCGGCTCGACGACGAACTCGGGCTCTATCCGGGTGCCGAGCTGGCGGCGGCCCTCGACCACGCGCTCCGGGACGACCAGCGGGACGCCCCGCCCCCGGCACCCCCGCCCGCGCAACTGCCGACCCGGGTGGCGGCGTTCGTCGGACGCACCGGCGAGCTGGCCGAGCTGGACAAACTGCTCTCCGCCGAGGAGCCCGGCGCGACGGTCGCGCTGATCCACGGTACGGCCGGGGTGGGCAAGACCACCCTCGCCGTGCACTGGGCGCACCGGGTGGCGTCGCACTTTCCGGACGGGCAGCTCCACCTCAACCTCCGGGGATACGACCGGGCCGGTGCCGTGCTCGAACCGGCGGCGGCGACCCGGGCCTTCCTGGAGGCCCTCGGGGTACGCCCCGAGCGGATCCCGGAGAGCTACCTCGGGCAGCAGGGGCTCTATCGCAGCCTGATCGCCGACCGCCGGCTGCTGGTGCTGCTGGACAACGCCCGGGACGCCGAGCAGGTCCGGCCGCTGCTGCCCACCGCCGCCGGCAGCATGGCCCTGGTCACCAGCCGGGACAGCCTGCTCGGGCTGGTCGCCACCGACCGCGCGCACCCCGTCCCGCTCGGCCTGTTCACCCTCGACGAGGCCCGGGACTTCCTAGCCGACCGGATCAGCGACGACCGGGTCGGCACCGAGCCGGAGGCGGTCGAGCAGCTCATCGGCTGGTGCGCCCGGCTGCCACTCGCGCTCGCCATCACCGCCGCGCTGGCGGTGTCGCACCCGGGACAGTCGCTGGCCTCGCTCGCCGCCGAGCTGGCGGAAGCCGGCGACCTCGACACCCTCAGCGCCGGTGACCCGGCCACCGACCTGCGCGCGGTCTTCTTCTGCTCGTACCGGACGCTGAGCGTCGAGGGGGCGCGACTCTTCCGGCACCTCGGGCTGCACCCGGGGCCGACGATCACCGTGCCGGCCGCGGCCAGCCTGCTCGGTGCCACCCGCCGGACCGTCCGGCGCCTGCTCGACGAACTGCACCGGGCGCACCTCGTCGCCACCGACGAGCCCGGCCGGTACGCCCTGCACGACCTGCTGCGGGCCTACGCCGGAGAACTCGCCGAGGCCGGCGTCCCGCCGGCCGAGCGTGCCGAGGCGCTGGACCGCATCCTCGACCACTACCTGCACACCGCGTACGAGGCCGACCGGCGGCTCTACGTCCGCAGCGATTCCATCACCCTGGCGGAGCCGGCACCCGGGGCCGAGCCGGAGCGGTTCGCCGACGGGACGTCGGCGCTCGCCTGGTTCGACGCCGAACGGCTGGTCCTGCTCCGGGTGATCGACCTGGCCGCCGACGCCGGCCGGGCCACCCACACCTGGCAGCTCGCCTGGTCGGTCAGCATGTTCCTCAACCGGCGGGTGCACTGGCAGGACTGGGTGCACGCGCAGCAGCGGGCCCTGGAGTCGAACGCGGACCGCGACGACCTCGGGCAGGCGCAGGCACACCGCTTCCTGGGCCTGGTCTACCTGCGGATGTCCCGGGCCGACGAGGCGCACGAGCAGCTCCGGCAGGCCCTCGCCCTGTTCCGTCAGCTCGGTGACCCGGCCGGCGAGGCGAGCACCGAGCGCGGCATCGGCCGCGCGTACGCCCGGCAGGGCCGGCACGACCGGGCGTTGGCGCACACCGAGCGGGCCCTCGAACTGTTCCGGGCCGCCGGTAACCGGGTGGGCGCGGCGAGCGCGCTGAACGCCACCGGGTGGTACCACGCGCAGCTCGGCGATTATCACGTCGCGCTCCAGCGGTGCCGGGAGGCGGTCCGGCTGCACGAGGAACAGAAGGACGTCAGTGGGCTGGCCAACGCCTGGGACAGCCTCGGGTACGCGTACCACGGGCTCGGCAACCACGCGGACGCCATCGCCTGCTATCAGCGGGCGGTCGAGTTCTTCCGGGCCGCCGACGACCGGTACGGCGAGACCGACGCGCTGACCAGTCTCGGCGACACCCAGCTCGACGCCGGCAACCCGGGAGCGGCACTGACCGCGTGGCGGGCGGCGCTGGCCATCCTCACCGACATCGGCCACCCCGACGCGGCGCGGGTACGCACCCGGATCGCCGGCCTGGGCCGTCCCGGCGGGCCGGGCGTCCCTGCCGGACAGCCGTCCCACCGGACCTGACGAAGGTTCCGGGTGGGCACCCGGCCGGCCTGTCCCGGCCGGAGCGGAAATGCGCGGGAGCCGCGCGAGGCCGGCTGGTAGCGTCCGGTGGTCGACGGGGCGGGGTCGGGCGTGCGGGCGGCCGGCGCGACGGCGGGAGTGGCGGATGAACGTGGCGGCGGTGTCGTTCCGGGATGCGAACGTCGGTGACGCCGAGCGGGTCGCCGGGCTGCACGCCGACAGTTGGCGCCGGCACTACCGGGGTGCGTACACGGACTCCTATCTGGACGGTGACGTGTTCGCGGACCGGCTGGCGGTCTGGTCGGCCCGGCTGGCGGACCCGGCACCGCAGGGGGTCACGGTGCTCGCCGAGATCGCCGGGGAGTTCGCCGGCTTCGTCCACGTCATCCTCGACGACGACGCCCGGTGGGGCTCCCTGGTGGACAACCTGCACGTGGCCCGGGCCCACCACCGGCACGGCATCGGCGCCGCGCTGATGCGCCGGGCGGCCGGCACGGTGCTGGAGCGCGGCGCCACGGACGCGATGTACCTGTGGGTGCTGAAGCAGAACACCGCCGCCCGGGCCTTCTACTCGGCGCTCGGCGGCCGCGTCGCCGAGCGGTCGTACACCCGGCCGCCGGGCGACGTACCGGGCCGGCTCAACGGCCGCCCGGCCAAGCTGCGCTGCGTCTGGCCGGACGCGGGCGCCCTGCTCCCGCCGGGATAGCCCGGGCGGTACGGCGGAGGCGGCACCGGACGTAGGCCCTCGCCGTAGGCGCCGTCCGGGGCCCGGACGGCGCCGGACGTCACCGGTCAGCGTGGCGGGCCGGCGACCCCGATCAGGTTGCCCTCGGGATCGGTGAAGTGCCCGACCGCGAGCGGCCCGCCGCTGGCCGGTGCCGGCCCCAGCACCCGGGTCCCGCCGAGGCTCTCGGCCTTGCGCAGAGCCGCCTCGACGTCGGGGACACCCACGTAGAACAGGACCCGGCGCTGGTATCCGGCACCGCCGCCGACACCGCCGTTGATCCCGGTGCCGTCGCCGGTCGCGCTCCCGTCGACGAATCCGTACTCGCCCGGCGCGGAGACCGCCTCGGTGGCGGCGTCGCCGACGCCGAACCGCCAGCCGAAGAGTTCACCGTAGTAGCTGCGGAGCGCCGCCGGATCGGCGCCGATGATCTCGAAGTGCACCACCTGCTGTCCCATGATCTTCCTTTCCAGGTCACGATGTCGCGCCCTCGGTCGTCGGCGCGGCGGCACCCTTGGGGCACCACGCAGCAGAGGTCGGAGCCGCCATCCCGTTCTCGACCTCCGTCGCCGGAACCCCGCCCTCGCCGACGGCGCCACGACCGCGACAGCGCATCAGGCCGGGACGGCCGGGGACTTCCTCGGCGGACCGGCGTCGGGGACGTCCGGCGCGGGCCGGACGTCCCCGGCCATCGACGGCCGACTAGGCTGCCGGGGTGGCGGACGGAGGGTTCCGGCTGAGTGTCGACTACGGCACGTCGCACACCGTGGCTGTGCTGCGCTGGCCGGACGGGCGTACCCGTCCGCTGCTGTTCGATGGGTCGCCGCTGCTCTCCTCGGCCACCTGTGTCGAGGACGGCGGCGCGGTCCTGTCCGGTCAGGACGCCACCGGCGCCGCCCGGCGGTGGCCACAGGGCTTCGAGCCGTACCCGAAGCGGCGCATCGGCGACGGCACTGTGTGGCTCGGCAACCGGGAGGTCTCCGTCACCTCGCTGGTGGTCGCCACGCTGGCCCGGGTCGCCGACGAGGCCGCCCGGGTCGCGGGGCCGGGCTGGCCCGGATCCGTGCTGCTCACCGTGCCCGCCACCTGGGGGCCGACCCGGCGGGCGCTGCTGGTGGCCGCCGCCGTCGAGGCCGGCCTGCCCGAGCCCCGGCTCGCCGCCGAGCCGGTCGCCGCCGCGAGCTACCTGGTGGGGGCCGGTGAACTGGCCGTGCCGGCCGGTGGTCACGTCGCCATCTACGACCTCGGCGCGGGCACCTTCGACGCGACCGTGGTCCGCCGCACCGCGACGGGCGGCTTCACCGTGCTGGCCACCGACGGACTGCCGCAGACCGGCGGTCTTGACCTCGACGCGGCGCTCGTCGGGTACGTCGGTCGACTGCTGGCGGACCGCGATCCGGTCCGGTGGCGGCGGCTGACCGCACCGGACGACGACGCCGACCGCCGCGCCGCACTGACCCTCTGGGACGAGGCCCGCCGGGCGAAGGAGAGCCTGAGCCGGACCTCGGTCGGTTACCTGCACGTCCCGCTCTTCGACGAGTCGGTGCCGGTCGGCCGGGAGGAGTTCGAACGACTGGCCCGGGTGGTGCTGGACCGGACCGTCGAGGTGACGGTGGCGGCGGTCCGCTCGGCCGGCCCCGGAGCGGGACCGGCCACGATCGTCCTGGTCGGGGGTGCGAGCCGGATCCCGCTGGCGGCCACCCTGCTGCACCGGGCCCTCGGGGTGGCGCCGGTCGTCACCGAGCAGCCGGAACTCGTGGTGGCCGAGGGTGCCCTCTCGGTGCCGCCGGACGACATGCTGCCGGCCGGCCCGGCCACACCACCGCCCGGCCCACCGGCCCCATCGCCGCCCGGCCCACCACCGACCGCCCCTCCGGCCCCATCGCCGCCCGGCCCACCACCGGCCGCCCCTCCGGCCCCACTGCCCAGCACGTCCACTCCGGTATCGGGGGCCGATCCGTCGACCGCCGTCACGGTCCGGTCGGTGCCTACGGGCCGGTCGGTGCCGTCCCGGGGACGCGGCCGGGTCCTGCTCGCCGGGGTGCTCGTGCTGGCCGTGCTGACCGTGCTGGCCGTCGCCGTGGTACTGCGCCCGTGGGACCGGCCCGGCGGTCGGGCCGCCAACCCCACGCCCAGCACGCAGGCGACGCCGACCTTCGCCGACGGCACCACGATGCGACGATTGCAGGAGGCGCGGCGGATCACGATCGGCAGCAGGTTCGACCTGCCCGGCACCGGTTACCGCGAACCGGACGGGACCATGACGGGATTCGACGTGGAGATCGGCCGGCTGATCGCCACCGAACTCGGCCTCGACCCCGCCGACGTGCAGTGGACGGAGGCTCCGTCGACGGTCCGGGAAGAGCTCATCGAGCAGGGCCGGGTCGACCTCGTCATCGCCACCTACACCATCACCGAGGCCCGCACCCAACGGGTCGCGTTCGCCGGGCCGTACCACCTACCGGGGCAGCGACTGCTGGTACGCGCCGACGAGACCACGATCACCGGCCCGGAGTCGCTGCTCAAGGGCCGCCGGACCTGCACCGTCACCGGAACTCCACACGGCAGCCAGCTCGAAGATCAGCTCGGTGGCCAGTCGTTGGCGCTGACGTCGCTCGGCACCTACCAGGAGTGCGCGGAGCGGCTCGCCGCCGCCGGGGTCGACGCGATCACCGGGGACGGACCGACCCTGGTGGGCCTGGTCGCCGGCAACACCGCGCGGTTCCGGCTGGTGGGCCCGGCGTTCGCTCCGCAGCCGTACGGGATCGGCCTGCGCCGGGGTGACGAGCCGTTTCGGGCCTGGCTCGCCGAGACGTTGCAGCGGATCATCGCCGACGGTCGCTGGCGGGCCGCCTGGCAGGGCACCCTCGGCCGCTACGACGAGCAGGAGCCGACCGTTCCCGAGGTCCGCTGAGCGTCCCGGTGCCGGACGCGCCGGAACATTCCGGCGACCGCTCCGGGCGAGCCGCGACCGCCGGGGCGGATCCCGGCCGAGAATGCAGGACATGTCGACGGTATCCGCGAGGCCGGACGGTGCGACCTGGTTGCCGCCCCGAGCCGGATCCCGGCCGGGGTCGGCCGCGAGGCCGCTCGCCGCCGGATCGAACCTGGACTACTACCTGGTCCAGCCCGACAACCGGGACTTCGCCGGCCCGGCGGGGATCCTCGTCGAGGAGTTCCGGTTGGACGAAGACCATTCGGCGGTCCGGCTCGACAGCACCGGGTGGACGGCAGGCGGCTCCCGCTGGCAGGGGGCCTCGGCGTTCAGCCGGGGCATACGTACCGACGCCGCACTGCGTGACCGGGTCGTCGGCGCCAACCGGCAGGAAGTCGAGTTCGTCTACCGCCATCTCGGCGGGGGCGAACTGCCGGGCGAGGAGGTGCTGCGCGGATACTTCGACGCCGGCATCCGGCTGCCCACCTCGGCACCGCTGCGGCTGAACCCCGGCCCGGCCACCGCCGGCTTCACCGAGACCCGGGTCTACCGGGTCTTCTTCACCGCCGGGCTCGACGCGGACGGCCTGACCGGACTGCTCGCCACGTGGCGGATGACGCCCGGGCACGGCACCACCGGCGTCCTGACCGGAGTCGCCGGCACCGCTCGACGCCGGATCGGCGCCGACGCCTTCACCTGGGAACTGCGCCGGATCGGTGCCGGCGCCGCCTGGTGCCTGGACCTGACGGCCGACCTGGCCGGCAGCCGCGACGACGCCGTCGGTCCGCTGCTGCGCGAGCTGACCACGACGGCCAGGATGGCGGGGCTGATCCCGGTGACGACCGAGCGCCTCCGCTGACCCTCCGTCACCTGCGGCCACGACGGACCGCGCGGACGGGTGGGAGAGGTTCAGCGGAAACCGGTCGGCGCCGGGTCTCGGTGGCGGGCCCGCCACAGCCAGCCGACGTCCCGGCCGAAGGACCAGCAGAGCAGCGCCAGCGCCAGCCCGACCGAGGCGTACGCCAGCGACCCGGGCAGCAGGCCGGAACTCGCCACCGCGAGCACGATGCCCTGCATCGCGGCGACAGTCTTCCGGGAGAACCGGTGCGGCAGGGCCGCCTTGAGCCACGGCAGCGCCCAGGCGGCCGCGACGAAGGCGTACCGGAGGGCGCCGATCGCGAGTACCCAGGCGCCGAGGGACTGCGCGAGATAGGCGCTGAGCACCAGGATGAGGAAGGCGTCGACCTCCATGTCGAACCGGGCGCCGAGCGCGGAGGTCGTGCCGGTACGCCGGGCGACCTGACCGTCGACCCAGTCCAGCGCCAGCGCCACCCCCGCCACGGCGACCAGCAGCCCCACCGGGGCCGGCGACCAGAAGGAGGCCGCCACCAGCGCGGTCACCCCGCCGACCAGGGTGGCCCGGGCCAGGGTCACCTGGTTGGCCGCGCCGAGCATCCGGGCGCCGGACCGACGCATTCCAAGACCGAGCAGCAGCCAGGTGACCACCGCGTACGCCGAACCGGCCAACCAGCCGGCGGGGCCCAGCCCGACCGTGGCGGAGAGCGCCGCCAGCAGGACGAACTGGACGGCCAGCCCCACCGCCGGCCCGTCCACCTCCGCCGCCGAGCCCACCTGGACCGGTACGGGGCGACCGCCGACGAGCGGCGGGGACACTGTCCGGTGCCGCGCGGGACGCAGGCGGACCAGGGATGTTGCGATCGGGTGATCACTGACAGTCAACGTTCCTCCGTCACGGTTTGGCACGATCAACGTGCCGCGTATCGTTGCCGCTGCCCACCCCCGTGGAAACGGAAAACGTCCGCGTTCGGTTCATCGCGCCGGGAAAGGAGTTGATGACAGTGCGTGCCCGGGCCTTCTGGCTTGCCGCACCCGGCAGGGGCGAGATCCGGCCGGTGCCGCTGGCGCCGCCCGGTGCCGACGAGGTGCTGGTCCGCACCCTCCACTCCGGGCTGAGCCGGGGCACCGAGACGCTGGTCTTCGCCGGCAAGGTGCCACCCAGCCAGTACGCGACGATGCGCGCCCCGTTCCAGGACGGCGACTTTCCCGGCCCGGTGAAGTACGGCTACCTCAACGTCGGGCTCGTCGAGGCGGGACCGGAGCACCTGGTCGGCCGTACCGTCTTCTGCCTCTACCCGCACCAGACCCGGTACGTCGTGCCGGCGTCGGCGGTCACCGTCGTACCGGACGGGGTGCCGGCGGCCCGGGCGGTGCTCGCCGGCACCGTGGAGACCGCGGTGAACGCGCTCTGGGACGCCGCTCCTCTGGTCGGCGACCGGATCGCGGTCGTCGGGGCCGGGATGGTCGGCAGCGCCGTCGCCGGGGTCCTCGCCCGGTTCCCCGGCGCCCGGGTGCAGCTGGTCGACGCGGATCCCGGCCGGGCGGGCGTCGCCGCCGCGCTCGGCGTCGACTTCGCGCTGCCCGCCGAGGCGGCCGGCGACCGTGACCTGGTGGTACACGCCAGCGCCACCTCGGCCGGGCTGACCCGATCGCTGGAGCTGCTCGCCCCGGAGGGCACCGTGGTCGAACTGAGCTGGTACGGCGACCGCCAGGTGAGCGTGCCGCTCGGCGAGAACTTCCACTCCCGCCGACTGGTCGTCCGGAGCAGTCAGGTGGGCACGGTGTCACCGAACGTACGCGGACGGCGTACCTTCGCCGACCGGCTCGGGCTCGCCCTGGAACTGCTCGCCGACCCGGCCTTCGACGCCCTGATCACCGGCGCGTGCGACTTCGAGGAGCTGCCGGAGACACTCCCCCGGCTGGTCAGCGGCGAGCTGCCCGCCCTGTGCCACCGGGTCGACTATCCGTAGCTGCCACCGCGCATCCCGAGCGGAAACACCAGGAGGAGAATCCTTGTTCAGCATCACCGTCCGTGACCACATCATGATCGCGCACAGCTTCCGGGGTGAGGTCTTCGGCCCGGCCCAGAAGCTGCACGGGGCGACCTTCGTGGTGGACGCCACGTTCCGCCGTCCCGAACTCGACGCGGACAACATCGTCGTGGACATCGGGCTGGCCTCCGCACAGTTGGCCGAGGTGCTGGGCGAACTCAACTACCGCAACCTGGACGACGAGCCGTCACTGTCCGGGATCAACACCTCGACCGAGGCGCTCGCCCAGATCATCGCCGACCGGCTGGCCGACCGGGTGCACGCGGGCTCGCTCGGCGCGGGGGCGCGCGGGCTGACCGGGATCACCGTCACCCTGCACGAGTCGCACATCGCCTGGGCCAGCTACGAGCGGACCCTGTGACCGAACCGGATCCCGGCTGGCCGGGTGCGTCCGGAGACGGCACCGGCGCGGTGAGCGCCGGGACCGCGTACGTGGTGCTGCCCGGTGACATCGACGATCCGGGCACCCCGAGCGGCGGCAACCACTACGACCGGCAGGTCATCACCGGGCTGACCGGGCTCGGCTGGCAGGTACGCGAACTCGCCGTACCGGGGAGTTGGCCCCGGCCCGCCGAGGCCGAGCGGTTGGCGCTGGCCGCCGCGCTCGCCGGCGTACCGGACGGCGCGGTGGTGCTGCTGGACGGGCTGGTCGCCTGCGGGGTACCGGAGGTCGTCGGTCCGGCAGCCGTTCGGCTCCGGCTGGCGGTGCTGGTGCATCTGCCGCTGGCCGACGAGACCGGGCTGCCGCCCGAGGTGGCGGCCCGGCTCGACGAGTGGGAACGGCGGACCCTGCGGGCCGCCCCGGCGGTCGTGGCGACCAGCGCCGGCACCGGGCGCCGGCTGGTGGAGCGGCACGGGCTGCCCGCCGCGCGGGTGCACATCGTGCCGCCCGGGGTCGCGGCCGCACCGCTGGCACCCGGTACGGACGGCGCCGCGAGCCTGCTCTGCGTCGCCTCGGTCATCCCGCGCAAGGGACACGACGTACTGGTCGAGGCGCTGGCGGCGATGCCGGACCGGCCCTGGACCTGCCGCTGCGTCGGCCCCGTCGACCGCGATCCGGACCACGTCGACCGGCTGCGCCGGACGGCCGGGGCGGCCGGGCTGGCCGACCGGATACGGTTCGTCGGGCCGCGTACCGGCACCGAGCTGGCCGCCGACTACGCCGCCGCCGACCTGCTGGTGCTGGCGTCCCGGGCCGAGCCGTACGGCATGGTCGTCACCGAGGCGCTGGCCCGGGGCATTCCGGTGCTGGGCAGCGCGGTGGACGGGCTGCCCGAGGCGGTCGGGCGGACGCCGGACGGCGCCGTACCCGGGCTGCTGGTGCCGCCCGGTGACCCGGCGGCGCTGGCCGGGGCGCTGCGCCGCTGGTTCGACGAGCCGGAGCTGCGGCACCGGCTCCGGGCCGCCGCCCGGGATCGCCGGGCCGACCTGCCCGGCTGGGAGGTCACCGCCGCTCGCCTCGGCGGGGTGCTGCACGCGCTGGCCCGGCAACCGGGACCGCCCCGGCGGCCAGCACCGGCCGGGGACGATCCGTCACCGCCGGCCGGGGACGATCGTGGAAGGACCGCAGAAGTGAAGGGAAACCATGACTGAGCGCGGCGAGCGAACCGGGCAACCCGACGGCGGGGACGACGATTCGCCGTACAGCCTGGCCTGGCTCGGCCTGCGGGAGCCGGCCGACGCCCGGGCCCGGGCCAGTGAGCTGGTCGAGCCGCTGCGCGGCCTGCCGACCGGCACCGGTCCGACGGTGATCCGGGACCTGGGCTGCGGCAGCGGTTCGATGGGGCGCTGGCTCGCCGGCCGGCTGCCCGGTCCGCAGCACTGGGTGCTGTACGACCGGGAAGCCGGGCTGCTCGACCACGCCCGGGACCACCTGCCGGCCACCGCCGCCGACGGCTCGCCGGTCAGCGTCCGGACCCGGGAGTGCGACCTCACCCGGCTGACCGCCGACGACCTCGCCGGGGCGTCGCTGGTCACCGCGTCCGCCCTGCTCGACCTGCTCAGCCTCGCCGAGGTGGAACGGCTCGTCACGGCCTGCGTCGACGCCGGCTGCCCGGCGCTGCTGACCCTCTCCGTGCTGGGCGAGGTGGAGTTCTCCCCGGCCGACCCGCTCGACGCCGAGATCACCGCCGCGTTCAACGCGCACCAGCGGCGCAGTACCGGCGGCCAGCGGCTACTCGGCCCGGACGCCGTGCAGGCGACCGCCGAGGCGTTCCGCCGGCTCGGGGCGGAGGTGCGGGTCCGGCCCAGCCCGTGGCGGCTCGGCCCGGCGGAGGCGGAACTGACCGCGCAGTGGCTGCGCGGCTGGGTGGCGGCCGCCGTCGAGCAGCGGCCGGAGCTGGCCGCCCCGGCCGCCGGCTACCTGGAGCGTCGGCTCGGCGCCGCGACCGCCGGTGAGCTGCGGGTGGTCGTCGGGCACGCCGACCTGCTCGCCACGTACCGATGACCCCGTACCGAGCCGCTCGCCGCGAACGGATGAACCGCAGCCCCGGTTGCCTCGTATAACTGGCGAGAACCGACCGAAGGAGGCTGGCGGATGTGCGGGGCGAGGACGGCACGGCGGGGAGTTCCGGCGGACCGGGCGGCGTCGTGAGGCGTACGTTCTGGGCCTGGGCCCGACTGCTCGGCGGTGCCGCCATCCTCGGCTTCCTGCTGTGGCGGCTCGGCACCGGGGCGTTCCTGGACGGGCTGCGGGTGATCGACGCCGGCACCCTGCTCGCCGCGCTGGGGATCGGACTGCTGACCACGGTGTTCAGCGCCTGGCGCTGGTGCCTGGTGGCCCGGGGTCTCGGCATCCGGTTGCCGCTGGGCAGGGCGATCGCCGACTACTACCGGGGGCTCTTCCTCAACGCGGCCCTGCCGGGCGGCGTACTCGGGGACGTGCACCGGGCGGTGCGGCACGGCAAGGACGTGGACGACGTCGGCCGGGGTGTCCGGGCCGTGGTGCTGGAGCGCTCCGCCGGGCAGATCGTGCTGCTCACCGTCGGAGTGGTGGTGCTGCTGCTCGCCTACCCCGCCCCGCTGCTGGCCCGGGCCGGGCTCGGCCGGACGGGACCGCTGGTGGCCGCCGTCCTGGGGACGGCCGGGGTGCTCGGTCTCGCCGGCTGGCTCGTCCTGCGGTCGCGACGGCGGCTCGACCGGCTCCGCCGCCGGGACGGGCAGCCTCCCGTCGCCCGGCGGGACGGTCCCGCTCCGGACGGCACCGACCCGGACGCGGCCCGGCTCGCGGGCTCGCGGTGGGTCCGGGCGTGCCGCACCGCCGTCTCCGACGTACGGCTCGGGCTGCTCGCCCGGCACAGTTGGCCGGGGGTCGCGCTCTCGTCCGCCGTGGTGCTGGCCGGACATCTCGGCACGTTCGTCGTCGCGGCCCGGGCCGCCGGCTCGTCGGCGCCGCTCACCCGGCTCGTACCGCTGATGTTGCTCGCCCTGATCGCGATGGCGCTGCCGCTGAACGTCGGCGGTTGGGGGCCCCGGGAGGGCGTCACCGCCTGGGCCTTCGGCGCCGCCGGGCTGGGCGCCTCGCTCGGCCTCACCGTCGCCGTGGTGTACGGGGTACTCGCCTTCGTCGCGAGCCTGCCCGGCGCGGCGGTACTGGTCGCGCGCTGGATCGGCCGGCTCCGCACGACCAGGACACCCGCCGCCGGTACGCCCGCCGCCACCGCGCCCGCCAACCGGGCGGCGCCCCGGCTCCGGCTACCCCGAGCGGTCGCGTGACCGGCGGCACGACCTGCCGCACGCCCTGCGCCGCCCCGGCCGGCCAGGCGGCTGTGCCCGCTCGCGGCCGGGTCGCTGCGCGCCGCGCTGACCGGTCACGTCGCGGCGAACCGTTCCGAGAGGGCGTAGCGCAACAGCACCACGTCGCCGATCTGGCAGACCTCGGCCAGTTCCGCCCGGCGGTCGGGTCCCCACGGGAACCGGCCGTCGCCGACGAAGCGCGGCGCCCGGGAGTCACCGACGAAGAAGGGCGCGACCACCAACTGCAACTCGTCGGCGAGTCCGGCGGTGAGGAACTGGGTATGGATCGTCCCGCCACCCTCGACCATCAGCCGAGCCACGCCCCGGGCGTGCAGGTCGGCCAGCACCAGTTCGAGGTCGACGGGGTCGCCGCTGTCCACCACGGTCGCCACCTCGCCGAGGCGCTTGCGCGCTTCGTCCAGGCTGGCGCTCGCGCAGTAGACGAGCTTGTCGATGTCGCCGGTGACGAAGAACCGGGCGGTCGGGTCCAGGTCGGCCCGGCCGGTCACGGTCACCTTCATCGGGGTCGGCCGCAACCCCCGGGTCACCCGCTCGGCCCGGCGTTGCGGCGACCGGACCAGCAGGCGCGGATTGTCCTGCCGGACCGTACCCGCACCGACCAGGATCGCGTCGCATTCCGCCCGTACCGCGTCGACCCGGTCGAAGTCGGCGTCGTTGGAGAGCAGCAGCCGCGCCCCGGTGGCGTTGTCCAGGTAGCCGTCGATTGACATGCCGCAGCTGAGCAGTACGTACGGCCGGTCGCCCACTGATCGCACCTCTCCGTCGATGAACAGCCCGCGCGGTGGATCAGTCTTCCGCATCGTCGGCGCCCGTCCCCGCCGACCTCGCCCCGATGCCCGTCGGGTGGCCCGCATCGGATGACCACGCACCGGGTACCAGCCTCCACGCTCTTTCGATGCGCTCGCGGGCAGACCTCCGACAGAGGCACCCTAGATCGTCAGGGCGTACGCACCGACCCCAAGAGGGAGAACTGATGCCGCACACACCGCCCCAGGTAACCACCGCCGAGGCGCCCGAAACGCTCACCGCGCCCGGGCCGTTTCCGGCCGCCGCCGTGCGCCGGCAGGTGACCGTACCGCTCCGCTTCGCCGACGGCTACACCGCCACCGCGCGGGTCTTCACCTTCGACGGGCTGGTGGACGGCCGGGAGCATCTCGCGCTCGGTCTGGGCGACTGGCGGGGCAGGCTCGGCCAGTCCGTCAACGGCGCACCCGCGCCGCTGGTGCGGCCGCACAGCGAGTGCATGACCGGTGACGTGTTCGGCAGCCAGCGGTGCGACTGCGGCCCGCAACTGCGGGAGGCGGTCGAGCGGATCAGCGACCATGGCGGGTTCCTGCTCTACCTGCGGCAGGAGGGCCGGGGCATCGGGCTGTACGCGAAGCTCGACGCGTACGCCCTGCAGGACGTGGGGCTGGACACCTACGAGGCCAACGTGGCGCTCGGGCACGGCGAGGACGAGCGCGACTACACGGTGGCGGCGCAGATGCTCCGTACGCTCGGCGCGGACCGGATCGCGCTGCTGAGCAACAACCCGGACAAGGCGGAACAACTCGGCCGGCTCGGCGTGCAGGTCGCCGAGCGGGTCCCCACCGGGGTGCATCTCTCCGCCGCCAACGCCCGATATCTGAAGACGAAGGCCAACCACACCGCGCACACCATCGACCTGCCGCTCGCCGACTGAGCGGCGGTCCCGGGCTGGCCGGGGCACACCCCGTCCGGCCACCTGCCGACCACGGGTCCGCCCCGGCCGGGAGGGCCCGGTCGCGGCCGGCGGCTCAGACCACCGGGGCCCGGTCGAGGTCGGTGATGTCGATCTCGTGCCGTTCGAAGAGTTCCTCGAGGGCCTCGGGACCGTTCTCCTCGGCGTAGTCCGCCTCGCTCTCGCTGACCGGTACGGCGAGCAGCCAGGCCACCGTCCTGCTGCCGACCACCATCGAGCCGAACTCCCGCTCCCAGAGATAGGGGTCGGTGAGGAAGAGGTGCGGTAACCGGGTGTCCGGCAGGTGCATGCGCAGCACCTCGCGGAAGCAGGCGCCCGGCTCCGGCTCCCAGCCGTCGTTGATCCAGAAGAACGCGGCGGTACTCAGCGCCTCGGCGAACTGCGGATGCAGGGCCGAGTCGGCGACGGCGAGCAGCTCGACGCCGAGCGGCGGGTCGACGTCCCTGGGGATGGCGACCTCGGAGAGGCCGATCGTGCAGTAGGCCGTGGTGTCCGGCCAGGGGTGGTCGGTGGAGTGCAGGATCGCCACCCTGCTCGCCCCGTCGGCGTCGAGGTATTCGACGACCCGTGGGCTGCCACCGAAGACCGCCGCGACGGTCTTCGCGATCACCTTGTTCTCGTTGCTGACGTTCGGCATGTCACGGCCCCAGGTAGTCGTCGGTATGGTCCTCACCTGCGTGACCTCGGTTCGACGATGGTAGCTCCGGCCGATAGTGCGACGGGTCGTTGTGCTCGTCGAGGAACTTCTTGCGGCCGATCCGCCGCCGGCGTGCGCTGGCCTGGTGCTTGCGGAACTCGTACCCGGGCTTGTGCCCCATGTCCCAGCGTGTCCACCGACGGATGACCTTGCCGGTCAACGGGTCCCGGACCTTGCCGTCCGGGCCCTTGTTCGCCTGCCACACCTTGTCGCGTACGCCCCGGCGGAAGGTCTTCGGCCGGCGGTAGGGATCCCGGCGCAGCTTGGCGCGTACGCTCTTGGCGACCGGCGGCAGCTTCTCGCCGTCCCGGACGACCGACCGGAGCGACCGCATCACGCCCTTGGCGGCGGCACCGGCGAGTCGCCGGCGTACCCGGCGTCTAACCATTGGCGATCTTCATGATCGCCTCGTTGAGCAGCCAGTCCAGGGCTCGCCGCAACGCCTCGCGCAGCAGGGCGACCCCGGCGGCGGCCAGACCACCGGTGGCGATCGCCGCCGCGATGGCCAGCACGGTCAGGCTGGCCTGGGCGATGATGTTGAGCTTGAGCGCCAGGACGATGGCGGCGCAGGTCAGCAGCCCGGCACCGACGATGTCCGCCCCGGTGGCACCGCCGGCCAGCCGCTGGGCCGGCGCGGCGTCCCTGGTCCAACTGGTCCGGAACACGTCCGCCGCTTCGGCCTGGGTCGCCGTCCAGACGCCGGCCGCCGCGCTGTTGGCGGCCTTCACCTCGGTGTCGAGTTGGCTCGACAGGCCACCCCAGGCCCGGCCCAGCTCGAACAGCTTGGTCTCGTCGCTCTCCGGCCAGTGGAAGCCGATGGTGGCGAGGAGCTCCACCAGGCTGGGCGGCAACTGGATCCCCATCGCGGGCTCCCTAGGGCTGGGGCCACCCCTGGCTGTCCAGGAGGGCGCGGGCTGCTGCCTTACTGTCCTGATCGGACTCTTCGAAGAGGAACGCCACGATGTCCAGCCGCTCGACGTACCCGTCGATGGTGTCGAGGTTGGAGGTGTAGCAGTTCATCACCATCGCGTGCGCGCCCTGGTAGACGTCGGCGATGGTGGCGCCCAGCTCGTCGTTGCCCCACGGCGCGCCGATGGAGTCCAGCCGCTGCTGGAACGTCTGGAGCAGGGCGTCGGTCCGCTCGACGACCCCGGCGAGTTCGTCGGCGGAGTTGCGCAGCCCCTCCGGCGAGACCTCGGTCGTCGTCATCGGGTCCGCCGCTCGATCCGGGCCATGGCGTCGCTCAGCGAGTCGGTGATCGCCCGCATGTTCCGCATGCCCTCCTCGCGGACCTCGCGGAGCTGTTCCGCCAGGGCCGCCGGGTCCACCGCGAGGGCCGCGGCGGCCGTCTCGTCGTCGGAGCGTGCGGCGAGCCATGCCTGGTTGAACGCCCGCGCGATGCCCTCGGCCAACTGATCGGCCCGCAGCCCCATGGCGTCGTCGGCCAGCCGGATCTCGTCCACCCGCCCGTCGGCGGCGAGCCGCACCCGTACCCGGCCGTCGAGCGCGCTGCCGGTGGTCGGCTCCCGATTCGCCTGCTGCCGGTCACGGGCCGCGTCCGCCTCGCGCTGGACGGACTCCATCAACCGGTCGAGGTCACCCAACACCTGCCACAGATCAGACAATCCACGCCTCCCCACCCGTGCCGGCGGTGGAGGCAAGGCGCGTGCTGCCTCCACCGGGACCTCGAACCTAACGGGCCATCGATACCGGGGCAATCGTCAATACCGGCGCTTCGCACCCGGAGGCGGCGCCCGGTCCATCCCGGGCGGCGGACGCGGGCGGCGGCCGGCTCCGCTCCCCGGCGGGCGGGTCCGCTCCCGGGTACGCCGGCCGGGACACGGCCGACCAGCCGGTGGCCGGCACCGGCCCGGACGTTACCCTCCGGCTTCGGGACGCCCCGGCTCGCGGCCGGGGCCGCCGGCCGGGCCGCACCCCCGGCCCGCGACAACGAGAGGAGACGGGCCATGCTTGTCGACTGGCCGCTGGACCGGTTGCGCGACTACCTGCCGGAACGCGACGAACCGGCAGACTTCGACGCCTTCTGGGCGAAGACCCTGGGTCAGGCGCGGGACGCCGGCACCCCGGCACGGTTCGAGCCGTACGACGCCGGTCTGTCCACGGTGGAGGTCTTCGACGTCACCTTCTCCGGCTTCGCCGGCCAGCCGGTACGCGGCTGGTTCCTGCTTCCCCGGCACCGTACCGGCCGGCTACCCTGCGTCGTCGAGTACATCGGGTACGGCGGCGGGCGCGGGCTGCCGCACGAGTGGCTGACCTGGAGCGCCGCCGGCTACGCCCACCTGGTGATGGACACCCGGGGCCAGGGCAGCAACGGTTACCTGGTCGGCGACACCCCGGACCCGGACCCGGTCGGCCTGCCGCAGACCCCCGGCTTCATGACCCGTGGCCTCACCGATCCGTCGGCCTACTACTACCGCCGAGTCTTCACCGACGCCGTCCGCGCCGTGGAGACCGCCCGGGCACATCCCCGGGTCGACCCGGACCGGGTGGCGGTGGCCGGCACCAGCCAGGGCGGTGGGATCAGCATCGCCGTCTCCGGCCTGGTCGACGGGCTCGCCGCGGTGCTGCCGAACGTGCCGTTCCTCTGCCACTACCGGCGGGCCACCGAGATCACCGACGCCCTGCCGTACCACGAACTGGTGACGTATCTGCGGACCCACCGGGGCGACGTCGAGCAGGCGTTCCGGACCCTCAGCTACTTCGACGGGGTCAACTTCGCCAGCCGGGCCGACGCCCCGGCGCTCTTCTCCGTCGCCCTGATGGACGCGGTCTGCCCGCCGTCGACGGTCTACGCCGCCTTCAACCACTACGCGGGCGAGCAGAAGGACATCACGGTGTGGCCGTACAACGGGCACGAGGGCGGGGCGGGTTTCCAGTTCCCCCGCCAGGCCGAACTGCTCCGCCGGCTGTTCGGCGACCGTGGGTAGCCCGCAGCGGAGGGTCGCCGGGCCGGCCGCCCGGTACGGCGCCGCCTTCGACCGGCTCTTCGCCCGGGGCCGCGACGCCGTGCTGGCCGGTACCCACTACCGCGACTCCCCGCCGGTCGACGGCGGCCGGTGGGGACTCTCGGTGGTGCTGCCGCCGGATCCGCCGTGCGCCGCCCGGCTGGCGGCGGTGACCGCCGAGGCGCTCGCCGTGGCCGGCCCGGACCACTGGCCGACGGGCGCGCCGGAGGCGGCGCACTTCACGGTACGGGCACTCGAGGCGCACCGGAGCAGCGTGCCGGACGGCGACCCGCTGGTGGTCCGGGCCGGCTCGGCGCTGCGCCGGGCCGCCGCGGCGTGCCGGCCGGTACGGCTGGCCCTGCGCGGCCTGACGCTCACCCCGTCCGGTGTGATGGCCTGCGCCTATCCGGTGGACACGGCGCCGGACGAGTTCGCCGCACGGCTCGCCGTCGACCTCGGCGAGGACGCCTGGTTCGAGGCCGACTTCACCCGGGACATCTGGTACGCCACCCTGGTCCACTTCACCGGGCCGCTGCGCGATCCGGTCGCACTGGTCGACTGGGTGGCCGCGCGCCGTTCCGCCGACCTGGGCGACGCGGCCGTCGATGCGGCCGAGTTGCTGCGCTTCCGGTTCAACGGGCGCCAGCCGGTACGGGTACCGCTGGCCGGCGCGCCCTTCGGCACCGGTACCGGGTAGCGGAGGCTTCCCCCCGCCCGACCCATCGTGGCCGTATGATTACCCGGCTCCCCGACCGGTCGACGACGACCCCTCCGCAGCACGGTCGACGACGACTGTCAGATCCACGTCCGCCGCTTTTCCTCCGGCCGCCCGTGAGGAAACGATGGTCAGGAAGTCACGGGAGGAATCGATGGACTCTGACAGCGCCGACCCGGGCCGCCCGGCGGAACCGCTGCCCGCCGAGTTCGGCTCGGCCGAGCAGAACGCCGACGGCGGCGACCGGGCCAGCCCGCTGTCGCCGGTGCCCACCTCTCCCAGCCTGGTCACCGACTCGGTCATCGCCCGGCCGTTGCAGGAGCGGATGCGGTCCTCCGGCGACGAGCCGATCGGCGTGGTGATCGAGCTGCGTACCCGCTATCTGGGCGGGGTGCGCCGGGCACAGGCCCGGGTCCGGGAGCTGATCCGGCAGGTCGCCGACGCCGAGACGCCGGTCTGGCCGATCGGCTCGTACGTCAGCAGCGCCCTCACCGCCGCGCAGATCCGCGCCATCGTGGCCGCCGACACCGAGGAGGCCGAGGAGGTCGCCCAGGAGCAGGCGGAGCTGGAGGCCGGGCTCGCGGAGCAGGCGGCACGCTCCGGCCCGGCCACCGAGGAGCCGTCGGCGTCGACGGTCGGCGCCGGCCCCGCCCCGCGCTCGGCGATCCACCGGATCTGGCCCAACTTCGAGGTCCAGCCGCTCATCCACCGCTCGGTGGTGACCACCAAGTGCCAGGCGGCGCACCGCGCCTTCAACGCGTACGGCCAGGACATCGTCTGGGCGGTGCTCGACTCCGGCATCGACGAGGGGCACGCGCACTTCCAGCGGCACGGCAATCTGGCGCTGACCCCGCCGCTGGCGCACCGCTCCTTCGTCGGCGACAGCGACGCCGACGCGACGAAGGACCTGGCCGGGCACGGCACGCACGTGGCCGGGATCCTGGCCGGCGAGCAGATCGTCGGAGACGACGAGAATCCGCTGACCGCCGCCACCTTCTACCAGCCGGACGCGGGCGACGTGCGTACCGAGCGGCTGCGTCTGCGGTCGATCAGCGGGATGGCGCCGCGCTGCCGGCTGCTCTCCTGCAAGATCCTCCGGGACGACGGCTCCGGTGACATGGCGGCGGTGCTGGCCGCGCTGGAGTACATCCAGGAGCTCAACGACTACGGCCGGGAACTGCTGGTGCACGGGGTCAACCTGTCGGTCGGCTACCCGTTCGACCCGACCTGGTTCGCCACCGGGCTCAGCCCGATCTGCCGTGAGGTCGACCGGCTGGTGCAGTCCGGCGTGGTCGTGGTGGCGGCGGCCGGCAACACCGGGTACGGCTACGTCATCGACGCGGGTGGCCGGCGGATGCGCACGGCGTTCGACCTGACCATCAACGACCCGGGCAACGCCGAACTGGCCATCACGGTCGGCGCCACCTCGTGCCGGCCGCACGCCTCCGGCGTCTCCTACTTCTCCTCCAAGGGCCCCACCGGGGACGGCCGGGCCAAGCCGGACCTGGTGGCGCCGGGCGAGCGGGTGATCAGCGCCGGTGCCGGCCGGCTGCTGGAGCAGGCGCTCGCCAGCGTGCCCGGCGCGACCTACGTGGAAAACTCCGGCACCTCGATGGCGGCTCCGCACGTCTCCGGCGTGGCGGCCGCGTTCATGTCGGTGCACCAGGAGTTCATCGGCCGCCCGCACCGGGTCAAGCGGGCGCTGCTCGACTCCGCCACCGATCTCGGTCGGGACCGTTCGTTCCAGGGCCGTGGGCTCGTCGACGCGATGCGGGCCCTCCAGTCGGTCTGACCCGTCGCCAACCGATGAGGTGTTGAAATGCAGTTTCCGTACGCGGAGGTGGAGATCCGGTCCACCGGCGCGATCCACGACGACGCCCAGCGGCGGGCCGCGGTTGACCTGGTCGCCTCCTCGGGCGCCACCGACGTACTCGTGCTCTGCCACGGCTGGAACAACGACATCCCGCAGGCCCGCCGCCTCTACCAGCGGCTCACCGACAGCCTGGCGGCGGTGCGCCCGGCGGTGCCCGGGGCGGCGTCCCGGACCCTGGCCGTGGTCGGCGCGCTCTGGCCGTCGATCCGCTGGTCGGACGAGGACGAGGTGGCCGGCGGCGGGGTCGCGGTCGGCGACGAGGCCACCGCACTGATCGGGGCGATCGCCACCCGGGTCGAGGATCCGGCCCGGGCGGCGCTGCTGACCCGGCTGGTGCCGAGGCTGACGGATTCGGCCGAGGCCCGCCAGCAGTTCCTCGACGCCCTGCGGGAGCAGATCCCGCCGCAGCCCTCCCCCGGCGGCACGCAGCCGTCCCCCGGCGCCCCGGAGGTGGACGAGGATCCGCCGCCGGCGGCGCTGCTGCACGGCGACGCGGAGACGGTCTTCCAGGCGGTGGGTGGCCCCGAGGTCGACTTCGGGTTGCCCGAGCGGGCCGGCGGCGCGGCCGACACCACGACCGGCGGGGTCGCCGACCCGGCGGTCGGCGGGGCGGCCGGGTTCGGCTTCGACCTCGACAGCGTGCTGGCCAAGGCGCGCGGGGTGTTGAACGTGACCACCTACTACACGATGAAGGACCGGGCCGGGAAGGTCGGCTCCGGTGGCATCGCCGCGCTGCTGCCCGAGCTGGCCGGGGCGCCGGCGCCGGGCGTACGGCTGCACCTGGCCGGCCACTCGTTCGGTGCCCGCGCGCTGGCCGCCGCCGCGGTACGACAACCCCGGCTGCACTCCTACACCCTGATGCAGGGTGCGTTCAGCCACCACGCGTTCGCGGTGGACTTCAACGGTCGGGGCGAGAACGGGCTGTTCCGGCCGCTGCTGGCCGATCGGCGGTTGGCCGGGCCGATGCTGGTCACGCACACGGTCAACGACCGGGCGGTCGGCCTGGCGTACGCGGCCGCGTCCCGGCTCGCCAGGCAGGCCGGCGCCGGGCTGGGCGACGCCGACGACCCGTACGGCGGGATCGGCCGAAACGGGGCGCTGAAGACGCCCGAGGTGGTCCAGCCCGGCGTCGAGCTGCTGGATGTGGGCGGCGGCTACCAGTTCCAGCCGGGGCGGGTGTTCAACCTGAAAGCGGACAGGTTCATCAGCTCGCACGGCGACGTCAGCGGCCAACAGGTCGCCTACGCTCTGTACTGTGCCATCAGCAGTTAGTGATGACAGGTGCGTGAGCCTCCCGGAGCGACGGTTCACGCTCGCCCGGGGGCCGAAATCCCGGTCGTCTTTGATTGGCTCGGCCACCGGTGGGTACGGTCCGCGCTGTACCCTGACGGGTCCGGTGACCTTGGAGGCGCCATGACGGACGGTCCGTTGCACGATCAACGGACGGAGACACAGTATGGGCCCCTGTTGCTCCAGGCCGACTTCGACGCGGCACAGGTCGCCGACGTGCGACGGACGCTCACCGAGCGCCTCCTCGCGGCCGGCCTGGCCGGGGAGCGGCTCGACGACTTCGTGACCGCGGTCAACGAGGCGATAACCAACGCGGTCCGGCACGGCGGCGGACGAGGCGAGCTGCGAATCTGGCGGCGGCAGCAGCAGCTGGTCTGTGAGGTCCGGGACCACGGGCGGGGCTTCGCCGACCCGCTACCGGCCATCCCGACCCGCCGGCCCCGGCCATCCGCCACCGGCGGGATGGGGCTCTGGCTGGCCCAGGAACTCGCCGACTCGATCGAGGTGCACAGCGGTGCCGACGGCGTTCGGGTACGGCTGACCATGGCCGTCACCTACCCGGCCGAGGTACCGGCGGCCTCCGGGCTGGACGGCGTGGCCGGCTCCGGCGGCCCGGGCCCGGCCCAGGTCGACCGGGCGGGGTAACCGGTCGTCCAGTTGATGTTCGTTTGACCTCGATCACCTCGGCCGGAAGTCTGGCTGGTGTTTCCCCGTCACGATTCGGAGGCACCGGCGTTGCTCTCAGCCGACCGTTCCCGCCCACCGGCGCTGCTCGCGTCCGACCGTTCCCGGCCACCGGCGCTGCTCCGGTCCGACCGTTCCCGCCATCCCCGTAAGCTGCTGGCCGCGTCGGCCCTCGGCCTCGCGCTGGCCCTGGTCAGCGGCGCCACCCCGGCCGTCGCCGGTCCGGCCGCCGGCACCCTGCCGGCGATCTCGGCGGCGCCCGGCACCCTCGCGCCCGGAGTGACCTACCGGGAGTTCACCCGGCCCACCGCCGGAGTCGAGGTGCCGCTCCATCTCGTCGAGGTGGACCTGCGCAATCCCCTGGTCACGGTGGACCTGATCACCGCGGGAGCGGTCGCCGCCCGGGCACCGATCTCCGCGCAGGCCGACAGCCGGCGGGCGATCGCCGCGGTCAACGGCGACTTTTTCAACATCAGCAACACCCAGCCCGGGGTCGAGGTGACCGGGTCAGCGGTCGGCCCGGCGATCTCCGGTGGGGACGAGCTGAAGGCGGCCGTACCGAACGGGCAGCGGTTCGGCCCGGGGCTGCCGCCGGGTACGGCCACCTCCGATGTCCTCGGGGTCGGGGTGGACCGGGTCGGCCGGCTCGCCCGGGTCAGCCTGAAGGGCACGGTCTCGGCCGGCCGGGACCGGTTCCCGGTCACCGGCTTCAACCAGTACGCCCTGCCGGTGGGTGGGGTCGGGGTGTTCGACAGCGACTGGGGCGGCGTCTCCCGCAAGCGGTCCACCTGTGGCACCGACACCGACCGTGCCGCGCCGTGCAGCACCGACACGTACGAGCTGAGCGTCCGGCACGGCCGGGTGGTCCGGACCGGCATCGAGCCGGGTACCGGGGCGATCGCCCGGGACACCGTGGTGCTGGTCGGCCGGGAGCAGGGCGCCCAGGCGCTGCGCCGGTTCGAGGTCGGCGACCGGGTACGCGTCGACTACGACCTGGTGCCGGACACCCGGCTGCCGTTCCGGTTCGCGGTCGGCGGGTTCCCGATCCTCCGGGACGGCGAGCCGCTGGCCGGACTGGACGGGCGGACGGCCGCCATCCGTACCGCCGCCGGGGTCAGCGCCGACGGCCGCCGCCTCTTCCTGCTGGCCGTGGACGGCGCCGGACCCGGCCTGACCATCCTCGACCTGGCCCTGACCCTGCGTGAGCTGGGCGCGGCCGGCGCGGTCAACCTCGACGGCGGCGGCTCCACCACCCTGGTCACCCGGACCGTCGCCGAGCCCGCCGTCGAGGTCCGCAACCACCCGTCCGGCGGTGCGGAACGGCCGGTGCCCAACGGCATCGGAGTCTTCTCCCGGCTGGACTCCCGGTAGGCGACGGTCGTTCCCGGCCGCCACCCGCCCGCCCGACCCGTGGCCATATCCGGGTAACCACGAAGGGGCTGCGCCGCCACTGCCGGCGCAGCCCCTTCCCCCCGTGGTGCTACCCCCGGAATGCGGGGACTAGCGGAGGAAGTCGGCCAGGCCCGCGAGGTCGTCGGTGTTGATGTGGTCGACGTCGGCGGCCCGGGCGGGACAGCCGCAGGTGGGACAGCGCCGGCCCCGCCCGTACCTCGGGCGGGGCCGGCGTCGGGCCCCCACGGCCCAGCCGGACGAGTCAAGCCGCCACTGCCTGCCACCGGCGGCCCCGTCAAGCCACCGGCGATCGGCGTCAGGCCCCGGCAAGCCACCGGATCGGCGTCAGGTCCCGTCGGGCCACCGGCGGTCGGCGTCACCGGGGTGACGAGCCGCCGTGGATCGCGCTCGGCATCGGGCTGTAGCCGGCGGCCCGGGTGCTGAACGTCCCCCGGCCCTGGCTGCGGCTGCGCAACCGGGTCGCGTAGCCGAACAGTTCGGCCAGCGGTACGGTCGCGGTGACCACCACCGTGCCGGCCCGGGCGATCGAGCCGACGACCCGGCCGCGCCGGGCAGCCAGGTCACCCAGCACCGCACCGACCGCGTCGTCCGGCACGGTCACCGTCACCTCGACCACCGGTTCCAGCAGGACCAGCTCGCTGGCCTGAAGCGCCGCCCGCAGCGCGAGCCGGCCGGCCGTCCGGAAGGCCAGCTCCGAGGAGTCCTTCACGTGAGTGGCACCGTCGGTCAGGGTGACCCGCAACCCGATCACCGGGTGGCCGCCGAGGGGCCCGTCGGCGAGTGCGTCCCGGCAGCCGGCCTCGACCGCCCGGACGTACTCCTTCGGGACCCGGCCGCCGACGACCGTCGAGGCGAACTCGAAGTCCGGTACGTCGCCGCCGCCCGCCGCCGGGGCACCGTCCAGCGGCGCCACGTCGAGGACGACGTGCGCCCACTGGCCCGCGCCACCGTCCTGCTTGACGTGCCGGTACACCAGTCCGGTCACGCCACGCACCACCGTCTCCCGGTACGCCACCTGTGGCCGGCCGACGTTGACCTCCAGCCCGGCGTCCTGGCGGATCTTCTCCACGGCCACCTCCAGGTGCAGCTCTCCCATCCCGGAGAGCACGGTCTGGCCGGTCTCCGGATCGGTCCGGACGGCCAGCGACGGGTCCTCCTCGACCAGCCGGGCGAACGCCGAGGCCAACCGCCCGGTGTCGGTGCTCCGGCGCGCCTCGACGGCGACCGAGACCACCGGGTCGGCGGCGGTCGGCGGTTCGAGCAGCAGCGGCGCCTCCGGGGCGCAGAGCGTCGCGCCGACCCGGGCCGACTTCAGTCCCACCACCGCGACGATGTCGCCGGCCACCGCCCGGTCCACCTCGGTGTGCCGGTCGGCCTGCACCCGCAGGATCCGGCTGATCCGCTCGGTACGCCCGGCTCCGGCGTCCAGCACCACGCCTCCCTTTCCGACGCTGCCCGCGTAGACCCGCAGGTAGCTCAGCCGGCCGGTGCCGGTCGAGTTGACCTTGAACACCAGCGCGGTGAACGGCGCCGCCGGGTCGGCGGGCCGCTCCCGCAACTCGCCGCCGGAGGTGCTGCCACGCACCGCCGGGACGTCCAGTGGCGACGGCAGGTAGTCGACGGCCGCGTCGAGCAGCGGCTCGATGCCCCGGTTCCGGTACGCCGAGCCGCAGAGCACCACCAGGCCGTCCCCGGTACGGGTCAGCTCCCGCAGCGCGTCCCGGAGCGTCTCGGCGGCCAGCGTCGACCGTTCGCAGTACTCCTCCAGCGCGCCCGGGTGCCGCTCGGCGACCGTCTCCGCCAGTACCCGGCGACGCCGCTCCGCCTCCGCGCGCAGGTCCTCCGGGACCGGGCCCTCGACGGGCGTCTCCCCGTCAGCCCAGACCAGCGAGCGCATCGTGACCAGGTCCACCACGCCGGTGAAGCCCTCCTCCCGGCCGATCGGCAACTGCACCACCAGCGGGGTGACCCGGAGCCGGTCGCGGATCGACCGGACCGCCGTGTCCAGGTCGGCGCCGGCCCGGTCCAGCTTGTTGACGAAGGCGATCCGGGGTACGCCGTGCCGGTCGGCCTGCCGCCACACCGACTCGCTCTGCGGCTCGACCCCGGCGACACCGTCGAAGACCGCGATCGCGCCGTCGAGCACCCGCAGGGCCCGCTCGACCTCGTCGGCGAAGTCGACGTGTCCGGGGGTGTCGATCAGGTTGATCCGGTGACCGGCCCATTCGCAGCTCACCGCGGCGGCGAAGATGGTGATACCCCGACTGCGCTCCTGGGCGTCGAAGTCGGTGACGGTCGTCCCGTCGTGCACCTCGCCGCGCTTGTAGGTGGCTCCGGTGGCGTAGAGGATCCGCTCGGTGGTGGTGGTCTTGCCGGCGTCGACATGGGCGAGGATGCCCAGGTTACGCAGCCGGGTCAGGGGGTGGGAAACGGGACGGTGCAGCTCGGTACGCACGGCCGATGGCCTCTCTGGGTGGTCTGTTCGTCTCGGACTGCGCGATTTCTCCGGACGCGGCCGGGCAGGATGCGGCCAGGCGGGAACTCCCCGAGCCGGCAGCCTGGTCCGACCGACCGCCGCGACCGCCCGTGACGGCGTCGCGGGACCGGATCGGGACGGGACGGGTCGATGCCGGAAGCCGGCATCGACGTGCGCCAGGATGGTGCCGGCCGACCCCGGCGACGGCCGGGAGCGGCGAACGGCTCAGGGGTGCGTCACGGATCTCCGGTGCGGCCGCGCGGGCCGGCGCCGGACGTCAGGAAGACGCCAGGATCACCCGGTGCAGCGACTGGGGAATGACGACAGCGGTGCGGTAGCGCACGGCCGGCTCCCCTCACTCGTCGTCGCACGCGTCCGGCCCGGATAGGCCAAGATCGCGCTGGGCTGGTCACGAGTGTACTGAACGGATCCTCGGCGCACAGCCCGGTTTTCCGGGGTTCCTGATCACGACGGTGCACGGACGGACCAGGACGCAGAGACCGGACGGCTGGGTCACTTCACCGCCCCGGCGGTGAGGCCCTGGACCAGGAAGCGTTGCAGCATCAGGAATCCGGCCGCGACCGGGACGCTGACCACCAGCGAGGCGGCCATCACCTGGTTCCAGTAGACGCCGGCCTGGGTGGAGTAGAGCTGTAGCCCGACCGGCAGGGTCCGGCTCTGCTCGCTGGTCATGATCGAGGCGAAGAGCACCTCGCTCCACGCCGTCACGAAGGCGTAGATGGCGACCGCCACGATCCCCGGGGTGGCGACCGGCACCACCACCCGGAGCAGCGCGCCGACCGGCCCGGCACCGTCGACCAGGGCCGCCTCGTCGAGTTCCCGGGGAATCGAGTTGAAGTAGCCGACCAGCATCCAGATCGAGAACGGCAGCGAGAAGGTCAGGTAGGTGATGACCAGGCCGAGCCGGGAGCCGTACAGGGTGATGCCGGTGAGCTGGTCGATGTTGACGTAGATCAGGAAGAGCGGCAGCAGGAAGAGGATGCCCGGGAACATCTGGGTGGAGAGCACGGTCACCGAGAAGAGGGCCCGGCCGGGAAACCGGAACCGGCTGATCGCGTACGCGGCGAAGACCGCGACCAGCACCGAGCAGACCGCGGCGGCGGTGGAGACCAGCAGGCTGTTCACGAAGTACCGGCCCAGCGGGATGGTCCGCCAGATGTCGGCGAACGGGCGCAGCGTCAGCTCGGTCGGCCACCAGCGGAACTCGCCCTGCACGTCCCGCAGCGGTTTCGCCGCCGAGGTCGCCATCACGTAGAGCGGCAGCAGCACGATGGCGGTGAAGAAGACCAGGCCCACCCAGCGGACCCAGCGGAACCAGCGGGGCTCAAACAGCACGGCGGCGCCTCCGGGCGGTCAGCAGCAGATAGCCGGTGGTGAGCAGGAGCAGGAAGAGCAGCAGCAGCACGGACATCGCCGAGCCGAGCCCGAAGTTCCAGGTCACGAAGGAACTCTGGTAGATGTGCACCGAGATCAGGTCGGCCTGGTCCGGCGTCGCCGCGCCGAACAGCACGAACGGGGTGGTGAAGTCGTTGAAGGTCCAGAGGAACAGCACCAGGACCAGCACCAGGTTGACCGGTCGCAGCATCGGCAGGGTCACCCGGCGGATCTGCTGGCCCGGCCCGGCACCGTCGATCGCCGCCGCCTCGTAGAGGTCGGTCGGGATGTTCTGCATCCCGGCCATGATGATCAGGAAGGCGAACGGCCAGTGCCGCCACACCGAGACCATCACGACGGCGACGAAACTGCGGTCGCCGAGCAGCCAGAACGCCCGGTCGTCGGTGAGGTGCAGGTTCTCCACCAGCAGGTGGTTGAGCATCCCGTTGTCCCGCTGGAGCAGGAAGTTCCAGGCGATCACCGCCGCGTACGCGGGCAGCGCGTACGGGACGAGGAAGAGGGTGCGCAGCAGTCCCCGGCTGCGCATCGGGCGCTGGAGCAGCAGGGCGGCCACGAAGCCGAGCAGCCACGAGCCGGCGACCACCAGCAGGGCGTACGCCAGGGTGGTCCAGAGCGAGCGCAGCAGCGAGGCGCCGATCGCGGAGTCGATGTCCAGTGCCACCCGGAAGTTGCGCAGTCCCGCCCAGGGTGCCGCCGACCAGTTCCGGATGTAGAACTGGGTCAGCTCCCGGAAGCTCATCCAGACGCCGACGGCCATCGGCACCAGGTGGACCAGCAACTCCAGGGCAAGCGCGGGCAGCAGCAGCAGGTACGCCAGGCCGGGCCGGTGCCAACCGGCACCGGCCCGCCGTGCTGCCCCGGTCGGCCCGGGGCGGTCAGCCACCGGTACCCATCTCCTGCTGGGCCTTTTCCAGCGCCGCCGCGACCTCCGGCTCGCCGACCGGCTGTCCACTGGCGACCTTGGCGAACAGGTCCCGCATCGCGCTGCCCACCGTGGTCTCGAACTGGCTCTCCTCGGGCACCTGCGGCAGCGGCCCGGCGGTGTTGGCGAGCACGTCCTGGAAGACCTTGATCTGCGGGGTCTGGAAGGCCGGGTCGGAGTAGGCGTCCTTGACCACCGGCAGCGACCCGAACGCCTTGTTGAGAATCTGCTGCTCCGCGCTGCTGGTCAGGAACTTCACCAGTTCCAGCGCGCCGGCCTTGTTGTCGGTGTTCTTGAAGACCGAGACGTTGATCCCGGCCACGTGACTGTTCACCCGCTTGCCGCCCGGCGGCAGCGGGTCGGCGATCGGGATCGGCGCGACGCCGTACTCGTCGGGCTTCATTCCGGCGGCGGCGAGTACGCTCACCGCGTTGCTCTGCCAGAGCAGCATCGCGGCCTTGCCCTTGGCGAAGTCGCCGATCGGCTGGGTCGGCGTGCTGTACTCGGCGTTGCTGGGGTTGGCGATCTTGTCGGTCGCCATGAAGTCGATGTACTGCTTCACCGCCATCACGTGGTGATGCCCGGTGAACTGCGGCTTGCCGGCGCTGTCGAAGAACTCCGCGCCGTGCTGCTGACCGAAGATGAAGGCGTGGTGCGCGTTCTCGGTGTAGCTCGCCCCCTCCACCGCCAGCCCCCACTGGTCGCCCTTGGTCAGCTTCTTGCCGGCGTCGACGAACTCGGTCCAGTTCTTCGGCGGGCTGGTGATGCCAGCCTCGGCGAAGAGCCGCTTGTGGTAGAAGAGCCCGTACGCCAGGCCGTAGAGCGGCACCGAGGTCGGTGGCTGGCCGGCCGCGCCGGTCGCCGCGAAACTCGGCCCGAGGAACCGGGTCGGGCCGCCGAGCGGCTCCAACTCGGCCGACTCGAACGGCAGGAAGGCGCCGGTGGCCTGCAAGGAGGCGGACCAGGTGTTGCCGATGTTGAGCACGTCGGGGCCCTGCCCGGAACTGGTGGCGGCCAGGATCCGGTTGAGCAGGTCCGGCCAGCCGATCACCTCGAGTTCGACCTTGATGCCGGTCTGCTGTTCGAACTTGTCGAGTTCGGGTTGCAGGATCTTCCGGTCTTCGTCCAGGCTCGGCCCCTGGTTGCTGGCCCAGTAGGTGAGGGTCTTCCCGTCACCGCCGCCGCCGTCGTCTCCGCAGGCGGCCAGCGGCAGCAGCACCAACACCGCCGCCGCGGTCGCGCCGACCTTCCGAAACCGCATGTCTACCCCCAGGACACCATCGACGAAGCGACCGGCGGGTGGACCCGATCGCCATCGATCAATAGAAATCTATCTAATGATGTGTGTCAAACCCCTCGGGATCGGACCCGGAATCGGACCCGGAACCGGCCACGATGCGGCAGCACACCGGCGGGCGCCGCAGGAACGGCGACGCCGCCGGCGAGCGGGTGCTCACCGGCGGCGTCGGAGCTGGATGTCGGAGCTGAATCCGGTACGGCTGATCGCTACGGCTTCGGGATGGCCACCGCCGTGTAGGTGGTCTCCGGCGTCGGCGGGGTGCTGAACCGCGCGTTCGGCAGGTAGAGCCGGTTGCCGTACGAGGCGACCGTGGTCGGGATGTCGAACCGGGGATCGGTCAACCGCGCGACGACCCGCCCGGAGCGACCGTCGGAGGTCAGGCGCAGTACGGCCACCGTGTTGAGCCGGTTGAGCACGGCGTACAGGGTCCGGCCCTCCAGCAGCAGCCCGTCGCCGTTGGTGAGCAGTTCCCCGCCCAGGTCCACCTGCCGGGCCACCCCGGAGGACGGGTCCACCCGGAACAGCAGGCCGGTGTTGGACTGCACCACCAGCAGCGCCCGGCCGTCCGGCGTCCGGCAGATGCCGTTGGCGTTGTTGCCGGTGGTGTAGACGATGTCCCCGGTCAGCGGCAGCCCGCGTACGCCGCCGCGCCGGCCGGTCGGCACGACGTACAGCACCGGATTCTGCGAGTCGGTGAAGTACGCCGAGTGCGGGGTCAGCACCACGTCGTTGACGAAGCTGGTGCCGGTGGTGAAGGTGAGGTCGGCGAGCAGCTTGCCGCTCCAGGCGTCCACGATGCGACCGGTGCCGGCCGTGCCGCCCGCGACGAAGAGCCGGCCCCGACCGTCCAGCTTCAGCCCGATCGACGGGAAGCCCGCTCCCGGCCCCTGGCTGAGCACCCGGCCCTCGCCGGTCGCCAGGTTGACCCGGTAGATCGAACCGTCGGCCCGGGAGCCGAAGTACGCGAACGGCAGCGCGCCGATCGTGATCCCCTCCGGCATCCAACCGTCGGGCAGGTCGAACGTGTCGGGGAACCGCTTCCCGGGGCGCCCGCCCGGGGAATGCGCGCCCGGGGAACGTGCGCTCCGGGAATCTGCGCTCGCCTTCTCCGGAGTGCCGACCGCGGCGGCTATCCCCAGCGCGGCGAAGCCGGTCAGGACATTACGTCGGATCATGGGCGTGTCTCCATCCGTACTCCTGAGTGTGTCGCAGTGCCGGAGGGCACTGGTCGCGCGGGAAGACACGCACGAACGGATCGACGGGTTCAACTGTCGCCGAGATCGACCGACTTTCGGGACAAGGTTGCGGCGGTGTAGAGCCGGCGGGCCGCCTCGGCGCGCTGCGCCGTCACCTCGGTGTCGGGTTCCGTATCGTCGTCCCCGGAGCTGATCAGCGCGAAGAGAGCCGGGTGGGTGGAGACGTCGGGGCGGCGACCGGCGTACCGGAGCAGGGTGTTCGCGGCGTGGTATCGGACCAGGTAGTGCCGCTCCCGTACCGCCAGGGCCAGCGCGTCGACCAGTCGCGGGGTCGGGGCGAACCCGGCGAGCGCGATGGCCGCATCGATCCGGTCCCCCCAGCGCGCCCCCTCGGCCAGCACCGACGCGACCGGCTCGGCCCACGACTCGTCGCCGGTCAGTACGCGCAGGGCCTGGGCCACCCGGACCAGGCACGTGCCGGACGCGGCCGGCAGCGCGGCCCGGAGCAGCGCCTCGGCGCCGGGCGGGGCCAACCCGTCGCCGGCCAACCCGTCGCCGGCCAGCGCGGCGATCGACTCGGCCGCCAGCGAATCACGGGCGGCCATGCCTGCGTCGAGCATCCGGGCCACGACATCCGGCTCGTCCCGGGCGACGGTCAGCAGCCGGGTGAAGTCCGGACCGTCGTGCCAGACCAGGTACGGATCGCCGAAAACGTCACGCCGCCAGTCCGGCCACTTCTCGCCCCTGCCCACCGTTACCTCCCTGCTCTCCCTGCGCCAGCGCTCGGCCGCGTACCGCCTATTCGCCGCCCGCGTCGTGGGCGAGCAGCGCGAGCTGGATCCGGTTGTCCAGGTCGAGCTTGGCCAGCGCGCTGGAGACGTACGCCTTGACCGTGCCGACCGACAGGAACAGCCGGTCGGCGATCTCGCCGTTCGACAGCCCCTCCGCCACCGCGACGGCGACCGCCCGTTCCCGTTCGGAGAGCAGCCCGAACCGCTCCCGGGCCTGCTGGTGGCGCTGGTCCGGGCGGCGGTGCGGGGCGAGGCCCGCCACGTGGTCGATCAGGGTACGGGCCACGGTCGGGGAGAGCACCGGCTCCCCGGCGGCGGCCCGGCGTACCGCGTCGACGATCTGCTCCGGCGGGGTGTGCTTGACCAGGAACCCGGCCGCGCCGTTGCGGAGCGCGTCGAGGATCGTCGCGTCGGCGTCGAAGGTGGTCAGCACGATGACCTCCGGACGCTGCCCGGATCGGGCGGTGATCGCCCGGGTCGCCGCGATGCCGTCCAGCAGCGGCATCCGGACGTCCATCAGCACCACGTCCGGGCGCAGCCGGGTCACCGCGTCGGCGACGTCGGCACCGTCCGCCGCCTCGCCGACGACCTTGATGTCGGGCGCGCCGCCGAGCATCAGCCGCAGGCCGGTCCGGACCAGCGCGTCGTCGTCCACGAGCAGTACCTGGATGGCCGGTTCGGCACCCGGCGCAGGCGAGTCGACACCCGTCGCGGCCAGCTCAGCATCCGTGGCGGCCAGGTCAGCATCCATGGCGGCCGGCTGACGGCCCGGTACGTCGCCCGGAGTCATGCCGGCCAGGGTAGCCGGGTGGAGAGCCGGAACGTCCCGCCGACCACGCCGTGCTCGATGGTTCCGCCGTCCAGGGCCAGCCGCTCGGCGAGCCCGGTCAGCCCGGCACCGGCCCCGGGCAGGTCGGCGGCCGAGCGCGGGGACGGCAGCGGATTGGTGATCGTGGCGACGACGCCGGTGCCCGGGTCGACCTCCACCCGTACCGTCACCTCGGTCTGGCCGGCGTGTTTCCGGGCGTTGGTCAGTCCTTCCTGGACAGTGCGGTAGACCGTACGCTGCACCGCCGGCCGGAGTGACTCGGCGGCACCGGGTGCGCAGACCATCTCGAACGCCACCCGCTGCCCGGCCGCCTGTGCCTCCTGGACCAGCCGGAAGATGTCGGCCAGCCTCGGCTGCGGCGCCGACCGGTGCGGCGCTGGCTGTTCGGCCGTGCCGGCTTCCGGCTCCGGTCCCCCGCCGCCACCGTTCCGGTCGCCCCGCTCCGGCCGCAGTACGGCGAGCACGTCGCCCAGCTCGACGAGGGCCTGCCGGGCGTTGTCCCGGATCACCTCGATCGCCCCGCCGACCTCTCCCGGCTTGAGCGGAGCACCCGCCCCTGCGTCGGCCTGGGTTGTCCGGTACGCCAACGCGCCCGCGTGCACCGAGATCAGCGAGATCCGGTGCGCCAGTACGTCGTGCATCTCCCGGGCGATCCGCTCCCGCTCCGCCCGGCGGGCTCCGGCCAGCCGGCGCCGGTGTTCGTCACGCGCCCGGTCGACCTCCCGGCGCAGGTTGGCGATGAGTTCCCGCCGGGCCCGGACCGCGATCCCCCAGCCCAGCGGCACCAGGTACATCAACAGGATCAGCGTGAGGTACGCCCACCGGGTGACGCCGGGCGGCGGATTCTCGTAGCCGAACAACAGCGAGGGCACCAGGTGCAGCACGGTGACCAGGGTCGCCGGCAGCCAGTTGCGGTGCACCGCGACGGTGAGTACCGCGACCAGGGCCGCGCCGAGCCCGGTCGACGCCAGCGCCAGTACCAGCACCATCGCGACGCCGAGGAGGATGGGAAAGCGCCGCCGCCACCACAGGGCCAGGCAGCCGACGGCACCAACCCAGGGGTCGATCGTGACCATCCAGCCGGGGATCGCGTCGACGTAGTGCAGCGGTGCGCTGCGCCAGGTCCACGCCCAGAAGAGCACCGCCAGGCCGAACAGCACGGCATCCACGAGCCAGTCCCGGACGGTGCGTTGTGGCTTGTCACTGAGGTCGGCGTGGGCGGTCCCGGCTGGCGCGGCGGTCCGGCCTCGACCGGGCCACCGAAGGCGTCGGGCCAGCTCCATGCGCCGAGCGTACAAACGGCCGGCCCGCCGCCGGTCTGGTCGACCGACCAACAGTCCTGGCCAGCCGACCAGAACCGATAGCCGACCGGCGGCGGCGCCCGGCCGGGTCCGCACCGCAATGTCTAAAGGATGGGACAGCAGCAACCGCACAGCGGCCGACCGCCGACCGCCCCGACGACCGCACCGCCGCGTCCGGTTGAGCCCGCCGAGCCAGGCAAGGGGGCGGTGGTCGGGTCGCTGGGATTGCGCCCGCTCCGGCACCGGGTCGACCGCCGGGCCGTCGGCTGGTGGGGCACCCGGGTGATCCTCGGCGTCGCGCCGCTGGTCACGCTCCTGTCCCTCGGGTACGGCGTGCTGCCCGCCGCCCGGAGCTGGCTCGGCCCGATCCTGGTGATCGTGGTACCGGCCTGGTTGGCGTACCTGGTCGTGGTGCCGTCCTGGCGGTACGCCGTACACGGTTGGGAGGTCACCCCGGAGGCCGTGTACGCGGTGTCGGGGTGGTTCGTCCGGGAGTGGCGGGCCGCCCCGATCTCCCGGATCCAGACCGTCGACACGGTCCGGGGGCCGCTGGAACAGCTCTTCGGACTCGCCACGGTGACCGTGACGACGGCCTCGGCGAGCGGCCCGGTCGTACTGGTGGGACTCGACGCGGACCTCGCCGCGCGGACCGCCGGACGGCTGACCGAGATCGTCCGGCAGACGGCAGGGGATGCGACATGACCCCGGCCCCCGAGACGGCTCCACCGTCCGAGACGGCTCCGGCGGGCGACACGACCCCGGCGGCGGAGACCCCGTGGCGGCGACTCGACGCCCGGATCATCTGGGTCGACGGGCTCTACGCGCTGCTGTCGCTCGTACCCGCCGGGTTGGCTCTGCTCGTCACCGACGAACCGCACGCCTCGACGCTGATCCCGGTGCTCGCGGTGGCCGTGGGTGGGGTTGTCGGCGCGGCCCGGGACACGCTGCGCTGGGTCAAGACCCGGTACCGGCTCACCGAGGAACTGGTGGAGCTCCGCACCGGCCTGCTGGTCCGGCGCTACCGCGCGCTGCGCCGCGAGCGGATCCGCACCGTCAGTACGACCGCGCGGCTGCGGCACCGGCTCGCCGGGCTGCGGGTACTCACCGTCGGGGTCGGCCAGCCGGGCGCGGCCGGGTACGAGGCGTTGCAGCTCGACGCGGTCACCCGGACGGTTGCCGGGGAACTCCGTCGGGAGCTGCTCGCCGACTCGCCGGAGGTGGCGCCCGCTGGTGGTGAGGTCGACGATATCGACGGCGAGTCGCCTGGTGAGCGGGCCTTCGCCCGGATCCGCTGGTCGTGGCTCTACTACAACGTGTTCAGCGTGTGGGCGCTGGTCACCGCGGCCGGACTGCTCTGGGGCGGTTACTGGCTGGCGCAGTCGTTCGGGTTCGACGGGGCAGGGTTCGTCGCCGGGCTGCTCGACTGGCGGGCCATCGGTCCGTGGCGTACCGGTGCGATCGCGTTCGTCGGCGTCGGCGCGCTCGGGGTACTGGGCATGGCGGTCGCGTTCGTGACCGAGAACTGGGCCTTCCGGCTGGTACGGGTCGACACGCCGACCGGCGCCGTGCTGCGTACGTCGCAGGGTCTGTTCCGGACCAGGGAGGTGAACCGGGACGTCAGTCGGCTGCGTGGAGTGGAGATTTCCGAGCCGCTGCTCTGGCGCTGGATGGGGATGGCGGACACCAACGTCATCTCGACCGGGCTCTCGATCTGGAGCATGACGCCGGCCACCACGATCCTGCCGCGCGGCCCGGTCGGCGTCGCGCGGTCGGTGGCCGCCCGGGTGCTCGACCTCGACGCCGGAGCCAGCCCGTTCGCCGTACCGCCACGTGGGCATCCGCCGGCCGCGCTGCGGCGGCGGATCGGCTGGGCGGTGCTGGTCACGGTCGCTGTCGTCGGGCTGCTGGCCTGGCTGGGCGGTCTCGTTGCGGCGCTGCCCTCGTGGAGCTGGTTGGTCGGGGTGGGGCTGTTGCCGTTGGCGCTGGGCGCGGCGGTGGTGGCGTGGCGGGCGCTCGGGCACGGGATCGTCGGCGAGTACCTGGTGGTCCGGTCCGGGTTGGTCAGCCGGAGCACGGCGGCGCTGTCCCGGCCGGCGGTGATCGGCTGGCGGCTGCGCCAGTCGGTGCTGCAACGACGCCTCGGCCTGGCCACCCTGGTCGCGACCACCGCAGCCGGCCACGGCCAGTACGCGGCGGTGGACATGCCTGCGGGGACGGTGGTCGCCTTCGCCGAGCAGGTGGTACCCGGCCTACTCGCCCCGCTGGTTGCTGATCCGCTCCTCGGGGTGGACGTGTCACCTCTGGAGGAAACATGTCACCGCGTCGGCTGACCCGAGTGTCGCTCTGGTGTGGAGTGGTCGGGCCACCGCTGTTCATCCTGGTGTTCCTGGTCGACGGCGCCACCCGGGCCGGCTACGACCCGACGTACCACCCGGTGAGCGCGCTGAGTCTCGGCCCGCGCGGGTGGATCCAGATCACCAACTTCGTGTTGACCGGGCTGCTGCTGGTCGGTTTCGCCGTCGGGCTGCGCCGCGCTTTGCGCCCGGGCCGTGCCGACCTTTGGGGGCCGCTGGCGGTTGGCGTGTTCGGGCTCGGTCTGCTGCTCTCCGGCGTCTTCGTGATGGACCCGGCGCACGGCTATCCGCCCGGTGCGCCGCTGGACGGGATCGCCACCAGTCTGCCGGGCGTACTGCACGACAACCCTCGGCATCGTGGTGTTCGTGTCGGTACCGGTCGCCTGCTTCGTACTGGCCCGCCGCTCCGCCGGCCGCCCGACCGGTCGGGGCTGGGTCGGGTACGACCTCCTGACCGGACTCGCCGGCCTGGCCCTGTTCGGCACCTTCGGTACGGCGTGGGAGGCCGACCACCCGTCGACCGGCCTGATCCAACGCCTGATGATCGCCGTCGACTGGGTCTGGATCACCGTCCTCGCACTCCGGCTACTCGCCCTCGTGCCTCCTGGCAACCTCGACTGCTCCCGGCAGGCCGGGCCCCCGTCAGATGCGAAGCTCTCTAAGAGCCGGCACAGGCGATCGTCGTGGGCCGCCCCAAATCGAGGGGCGGTCGGGCCGGGCGATGCCTAGGGTGTGACCGATGGCAACCGACGATCCGGCAGCGAAACGGTGGCCTAGCCTGGGCAGCTGGGCCGATGTCGACCCCGCACGGTACCCGTTCGACCCGGACGGCGTGTTGGCCGTCGTGCGGGCCCTGGCGCCCCAGGTTCCACCCGCGGTGTCGCCGAAGATGCCGCTGCTCGGGCCCGAGGCGTGGGACAAGTACCGCGCCGACCGCGAACTGGCGGCCCGGTGGAACGACGCGATCACCGACATCTTCGTCGACCAGTACGGCGACTGGGCGTTCGGCTGGCACTGGTCCCCCGGCGTGGACGACTATTCCGACGAGCTGACCAGGACCTGGGACTTCTGGAGGCCCATCTCCACCTCACCGGAGGAGAGTCTGCGCCTGGTCGCCGCCGCTCTCGTCGAGTGGCGACGTTGGCTGGAGGAGTTGGCCGAACGGTTCGACAGGTTCCTGCCGGCGCTGCGGATCGACGGCTCGGCCGGGCGGGATGACCTGGTCGCGGTCTGGGAAGCGGCGATCACCCACCTGCTGATCGGCACGGTGAGCCGGATCGAGGACGAGGACGGATGGCAGGGCTGGTGCCACCGGGTCCTCACCTGGTTCCTCACCGCCGCCGGCCTACCGCAGGAACGGAGCGAGATGCTGGTCGGCAGCGCGGTGGACGCGCGCTTCGACGGCTGGGTGGCGCTGACCCGCGCCGACATCGCCGACATCGCCGAGCGACTGGCCAGAGAGATCGCCGAGCCGGGGAACAGGGCGATTCCGCGTACGGGCCAGGGCGGCGACGACTGGCCGGACACCTGGCCGGACGGGTGGCCGTCGTGGCGCGCGACGAACCTGCCCCGCCCGCACAGCTAGGGCCGCCGCCGGGCACCAGGGCAGGCTGCCGGGGTTACGCACACCAGCTCAATACTGAGGGCAGAGGAGGAGCCCGGATCGGTCGAGGTCGCGCAGCCGCTCCCGGATCCGTTCACCCCTCGGTGGATCGACCTCCTCCAGGACGGGCAGTGCGGTTCGCCAGAATCAGAGGGGCGTTCTTGAGGAATGTCGTATGTCGACGGCCGCGCGCCGCCCAGCTTCCGGAGCCCGGCCGATCTCTTCGTTGATGGTGGCCCCTTACCCGTCGATACGGGCTCGCGTAGACCCGCAGCAGGACTGCCACACCGTGGCCCTGCTGGCTCGGACGTGACAGTCAGCCGGTGGTGCCCCAGGTGAGCACGCGGGCCGGCGCGTCGACCAGTATCCGGCGTACGACCTCCGGGCCGAGTCGCGCCCGCAGGCGGGGCAGGAACCGATCCGGCAGGTACGCCAGCCCCGGCATCCCGCCGTACCCGACGTACCGGCTGCGGCGGGCGACGTCGCCGCCGAGCAGCAGGTGCCCGGCCATCCCCTCCCCGCACACCGCCTCGATCAACTCGATCAGCGCGCTGTCCGGCCGCTCCCGGTGCCGGGCCATCCCGTCGTAGCCGAGGTACGCGCCCCGCTGGGCGAGTTCCACGTGCAGCCCCGGGTCCGGGTTCCGGTCCGCGTGCGCCAACACCACCCGTCCGGCCTCGACCCCGTCCGCCCCGAGCAGGTCGAGCACCTCGTGAGCAGCGCTTCCGTGCTCCAGGTGCACCATCACCGGAGCACCGGTCGACCGGTGCGCGGCAGCCACCGCCCCGAACACCCGCCGCTCGAACGCACTGATCGACCAGTACCCGATCCCCGCCTTCAGCAGCCCGGCCCGCACCGGCCGCCCCGTCGGGTCCAGCGCGACCTCCGTACCCCCAAGGGTTTCCGGGTTTGATCCGATGTCGCAGGCCGGGCAGCCGTCGACGAGGTCGGCGTGGAACCGGGCGGCGAGGTCCGCCTCGGCGGCAGTGACCAGCGGGTGGTCCGGACCGTAGTGCGCCTCCCGGTGGGCGCCCGTCGTCGCCACCACCCGCATCCCGGTGGCGGCGCTGATCCTGGCCACCGCCGCCGGGTCGCGGCCCAGCCCGACCGGGGTCGCCTCGACCATCGCGGTGATGCCGGCCGCGAACAGCAGCCCGGTCTCGGTTTGGCTGGCCGGCTCGTCGTCCAGCTCGTCGCCGGGCAGCAGCGGAGTGACCTGGAACAGGTGCTCGTGGTAGTCGGTCGGGCCGAGCAGCTCCGGCGGGACGTCGCCGAGCACGGTCCGCACGAAGCTCACCACGTCACCCCGCTGATCACCGCACCGCCTCGGCCGCCGCCGACAGCCGCCGCACCGTCGGCGGATCCACGGGTACGTCGAAGATCTCGGCGATTGCCTGGCTCCAGCCGTGGATGAAGTACCGCCAGCCGTCGACCACGGTCAGCCCGCGCTCGTCCTGCTGCGTAACGGCCTGGTGCAGAAACTCCAGGCTGCCCCGGTAGTTGAAGTCCCAGGCGTAACCGTTCCGAGGCAGCCGGACCCCGGGCGGCAGCGGCGTCCCAGGCCGATCTTTGCCGAGGCCGGTCGCGTTGACCACCAGGCTGCCGTCCGGCGCCGCGTCGAGCAGCGCGCCGACGTCGCCGGGATCGGTGACCGGCAGGTACCCGACGAGGTCGGTCGGCAGGCCGCCCCGCTCGACGACGCCGCGCAGGTGGGCCAGCCGGCTCGGGTCGGTGTCGGTGCAGACGATCCGGCGCGGCCGGTCGGCCCGCTGGCCGAGGTACCAGACCAGCGCCGTCCCGGCGCCGCCCGCGCCCAGGCAGACCGCCTCCGCCCCCGTCGCCGCGAAATGATCGTCCGGCAGGAAGTCCTGCACGGCGAGGCCGGCGGTCAGCGGGTCCTTGGCGCCGCCGCGCAGCCGGCCGTCCCGCTTCGCGATGCTGGAGATCTCGCCGCAGAGCTGGGCGAAGTGGTCCACCTCGTCGAAGAGGTCGTGCGCCGCCTGGTAGAGCCGGAGCTTGTGGGTGGTCACCAGCGCACCCAGGTGCGCCGGGTCGTCCCGGATCCGCTTGACCAGATCTCGATATTGCGCGTCGTCGGCGTCCAGCGGCAGGTCGTGCCCGACCAGCCGGTCGGTCGGCAGGCCGAGGATCTCCGCCCACCTCGGGAAGACCCGGTTGATCGACGAGCCGCCGGTGGTCACCCCGACGAAACCCATGTAGCCGGCGCCGTCCGACCCCCCGCCGAACGATCCGGCACGTCCATCCCCGTCAATCCGCGCGTCCACCGCTGCCCCCCTTGTCTCTCGCCCCGCTGGTCAGTTTCCCGACCACTTACCCCGAACCCGACCAGCCGGCGGTCCGGACCGGATGTTTCGGAGGATCGCCGCCGAGTACCGCCAGCAGGTCGGCTACGGCGAGCGAGCCCATCCGGTCGATCGCCTCCACGGTCTGCGCCCCGAGGTGCGGAGTCAGGACAACCCGGTCGGCCACATCCTCGGCGAGCAGCGGCGAACCGGCACCGGTCGACTCCGTGTCCAGGGTGTCGGCGGCGTACCCGGCGAGCCGGCCGGTACGCAGCGCCTCGGCGAGGGCCGGCTCGTCGACGAGGTCGGCGCGGGCGGTGTTGACCAGGAGCAGCCCGTCCCGGGCCCCGGCCAGCCACCCGGCGTCGACCAGCGGCCGGCCGCCGCCGGGGGCGTGCAGCGAGACCGCCGTACACCGGGCGGGCAGATCGGCCAGGTCCGCCGGTTCGGCACCCGCCGCCCGGATCGCCTCCGCGTCCACCATCGGGTCGTACGCGAGCAGCTTGGTGCCGAACCCGCGCAGCCGGTCTGCCACCGCGCGGCCGATCCGGCCGTACCCGACGAGCCCGACCGTCGACGAGCCGAGTTCCCGGCCCCGGGACACGCTCCACTCGCCCGCCCGGACCCGGCGGTCCCCGGCCGGGATGCCGCGCAGCACGGCGAGCAGCAGTCCGATGGTCAGGTCGGCGACCGCGTCGGTGTTCGCCCCCGGGGTGTTCGTCACCACGACACCGTGCGCCGCCGCCGAGGTCAGGTCCACCGCGTCGACCCCGACGCCGTGCCGGGCCAGCACCGCCAGTCGGGGAGCGGCGGCGAGGTGCGCCTCGGTCACCGGCGCGGTGCCGGCGATCCAGCCGACAGAGTCGGCCAGCAGTGGACGCAGCTCGTCGAGCCGGTGGTCGGTCGGGCCGCGTACCACCGTCAGGCCGGCGGCACGCAGCTCGCCGAGCAGGTCCCGGAAGCCGGACGAGAACGACCGGGAGGTGACCAGTACGTTCCGCTCGCTCATGCCGACTCGCCGCCCCGGGCCGCGTTCCACGGCTCCAACCGCCGGTACGCGTCGAGGAAGATCGCGTGCCGCCGCCGGTAGTCGGCGTGCCGGGCCGGATCGGGGGTGAACTCGGCGGTGACCTCGGAGAGATCCCGGGCGGCACCGAAGTCGTCGACCAGGCCGAGCCCGACCGCCGCCGTCACCGCCGCACCGAGGCTGTTCGCCTCCTCCACTATGGAACGTCGCCGGACCGTGGCGCCCCAGACGTCGGCGAGGATCCGCAGCCAGGCGTCGCTGGCCGCGCCGCCGCCGATCGCGTCCACCCGGTCCACCGGTACGCCGTGCTCGCGGAACGCGTCGACACAGGTGAGCAGGTTGAACGCCACCCCTTCCAGTACCGCCCGGACCAGGTGCGCCCGGTCGTGGTGCCGGCGGAGCCCGACGAACGCCCCGGCCGCGTCCGGATCCCAGTACGGGGACCGCTCGCCGAGCAGGTGCGGCAGGAAGTAGAGCCCGTCCCCGGCAGCCGTTGCGGTGTCGGCCGCCTCGACCAGCCGGTCGAACCGGTCCCGGTCGCCGGCCGGCTCCAGCACGTCGGCGATCCACTCCAGCGACGCGCCGCCGGCCTGCATGGTGGCGGTCGGCACGTAGTGCCCGGGTACCACGTGGTCGAAGGTCATCGTCCGCATCGCCGGATCGTGCAGCGGGCGCGGAGCGGCCAGCGAGACCCAGGACGACGAGCCGAGATAGCAGTACGCGCCGTCGGCCAGCGAGACGACTCCGGCGCCGACCGCCGCCAGTGGCCCGTCCCCGCCGCCCATCAGCACCGGTGTACCGGCCCGCAGCCCGGTCGCCTCCGCCGCCGCCGTGGTCACCGTGCCAACCACGGCGGTGGCGGGGACGATCTCCGGCAGCAGTGCCGGATCGAGCCCGGCAGCGCCGAGCACCACGTCTGACCAGGCCCCCCGCTCCTGGTCGTACGCGTTCGTGGAGGAGGCGTCGGACGGGTCGGTGGCGAGCCTCCCGGTGAGCCGGTACACCGCGTAGTCCTTGGCCAGGCAGACGTGCCGGACCCGCCCGAACACCTCCGGCTCGTGGTCGCGGACCCACATCACCTTGGTTATCGAGTACGTCGGGTTGAGCCGGTGCCCGAGCAACCGGTACGCCCGCTCCGCCCCGATCCGCGTCACCAGCTCGGCACACTGCGCGCCGCTGCGGGTATCCGCCCAGATGATCGACGGCCGGACCGGCTCGTACGCCTCGTCCAGCAGCACCGCGCCCATCATCTGCCCGGAGATCGCCAGCCCCCGTACCTCGGCCGGTTCCACGTCGTGCCGGGCCAGCAGTTGCCGGGTCGCGTCGGCCAGCGCCGTCCACCAGTGCGCCGGATCCTGCTCGGCGATGCCGCCGGGGGCGTACCGGGTCGGGTAGGTCACGGTGACCGCGCCGACCAGCGCGCCGGTGTCGGTGTGCAGCGACGCCTTGTCGCCGGTGGTGCCGAGGTCGTGCGCGATCAGCATCGCTCACGCCCCCCGCCGGACCCGGCGGCGGCCCTGCAACTGGTCGACCCCCACCGCTACCAGGATCAACGCCCCGATCGCCACCTGCAACCAGAACGGGTCGATCCCGAGCAGCGTGCCGCCGTTGTTGAGCAGCCCGACGATCAGCGCGCCGACCAGGGCACCGAGCGCGGAGCCCCGGGCGCCGAAGAGGCTCGCCCCGCCGATCACGCAGGCGGCGATGGCCTGGAGTTCGTAGCCGCTGCCGGCAGTCGGCACCCCGTTGCCGAGCCGGGAGGCGAGCAGCAGGCCGCCGAGCGCGGCCAGCGTACCGGCCAGCGCGTAGACGCTGAGCAGCACCGCCCGGACCGGTACCCCGGTCAGCCGGGCCGACTCGGGGTTGGAGCCGACCGCGTAGATGTAGCGGCCCCAGATGGTCCTGCGCAGCCCGAAACCGACCAGCAGTGCGATCAGCACGGTCAGCCAGATCAGGTTGGCGACGCCGAGGAACTCGCCCCCGGCGATCGAGGTGAACGAGCGCGGCAGCGGCTGGATGGTCCGGCCGTCGGTGTAGAGCAGGGTGAGCCCCCGGGCCATGCCCAGGGTGCCGAGGGTGACGATGAACGGCGGCATCTTCAGGATCGCCACCAGTATCCCGTTGACCAGCCCGATCGCCGCCCCGGCCAGCAGCGCGAGCACGACGGCGAGCAGCACGGATCCGCTGCCGGCGGTATCGAAGACCGCCTTCGCGGCGATCACTCCGGACAGGCCCACCACCGAGCCGACCGAGAGGTCGATGCCGGCGGTGAGGATCACCAGGAGCTGCCCGATGGCGATGATCGCGTAGATCGAGACCTGGCGTCCGAGGTTGTCCAGGTTGGTGCCGGTCAGGAAGGTGTCGGTGGCCAGGCTCAACCCCAGAACCAGGAGTACGAGTACCGGCAGCCCGCCGAAGCCCCGGCCGAGCAGGCTGCCCAGCCCGAGCACCTCCGGTCCGGCAGCCTGGGTCACTTCTCTGTCTCGGGTGGTCATCAGGACTCCAGAGGGGCTTGCGGGGACTTCGGGGCCGACAGGTCGGCGGCGGAGATCGGCGGGCTGGTGAGCCGGAGGACTCTCTCCTCGGTCGCCTCGGCAGCCGGCAGTTCGCCGACGACCCGGCGCTCGCGTACCACGACGATCCGGTCGCAGAGCCCGAGCAGCTCCGGCAGGTACGACGAGACCACCAGTACGGCGATGCCGGTCCGGGCCATCTCGGCGATCGCCTGGTAGATGTCGGCCTTGGCGCCGACGTCGACGCCCTTGGTCGGCTCGTCCAGCAGCAACACCTTCGCGCCGGTGGCGAGCCAGCGGGCCAGCAGTACCTTCTGCTGGTTGCCACCGGAGAGCGAGGTGACCGGATCGTCGAAGGAGCCGTACTTCAGGCGCAGCCCCTCGACGGCCTGCCGGATGTGCCGGCGCTCCCGACCGCCGCGCAGCACCGGTCCGCTGGCGACCCGGCCGAGGCTGGCGATCCGTGGGCGCACAAACGGGGCAGCTCGACAGGCGCCGGGACGGACAACCGCCGCCCGAGACCACCGCTGCCCAGACCACACGGCTGCCCAGACCACCGCCGCCGGGACCCGTTAGTGCCCAGATCGCTGCCGCCGCCGACGCGCCGAGCCAGCCAACTCGGCGGACGGTCAGGCCTTGACGAGTACGAGCGGGGTGCCGGCCCGGCCACTCGTCGTGGCCCGGGTCAACTCCACCTGGAACCGGCTGCGGTCCCCCCGGTGCAGCGCGAGGAAACTCTCCACCGGGCGGCCGGACTCCCCGATGCTGATGCTGCGCAGCGCGAGCACGGGATCACCGCGCCGGATGCCGAGCAGCCTCGCCTGAGCGGCACTGGCCACCGCCGCCTCGACCGAGCGCACCCCCCGGACCAGCCGCACCCCGTAGGACGCTTCGAGCACCTGATAGAGCGACCGGTCGCTGAGGTCCTCATCGACGAGTCCCGGCGCGAGACCGGCCGGCAGGTGTGTCACGGTCCAGACCCACGGCTCGTCGTCGACGAAGCGCAGCCGTTCCAGGTGGATCACCGGCTCGCCGGGGGCGATCTCCAGGTCGGCGGCGACGGCGGCGTCCGCCGGCAGCACCTCGGCCCGGCGCACCTCGCTGCGCAGGTGGCCACCCCGAGCGGCGACGTCCTCGAACAGCCCGGTGAGGGACTGCACCAGCCCCTCGGCGGTTTTGGGATGCGCGACGAAGGTGCCCCGGCCCTTCACCCGCTCGATGACGCCCTCGTTCTCCAGGTCGGTCAGGGCCTGCCGGACGACCGTACGGGAGACGTCGTACTTGGCGCACAGCTCGTGGTCGCCGAGCAGACGGTCGCCCGGTTGCCGGCGGCTCCGCTCGATGTCCCGGACGATCAGTTGCTTGAGCTGGTAATACATCGGCAGCGGCGAGCCGCGGTCGATCCGGTCCCCTGCCTGCATGTCATGAGAGGATAACAGGCAACGGCGCACGGCAATGCCGCCCGGACAGGCGACCACGAACCGGGCGGGGATGTCGTACCCGCGCCCTACGCTGGCCCGATGGACTGGAAGATCGAACTCATCCCCGTTCCGGTGACCGACGTCGACCGGGCCAAGGCCTTCTACGAGAAGGTGGGGTTCAACGCCGACCACGACCACAGGGTGCACGAGGGCCTACGGTTCGTGCAGTTGACCCCGCCCGGCTCGGCCTGCTCGATCGTGATCGGCGACGGCATCACCGACAAGACGCCCGGCACCCAGGAGATCCAGGTCGTGGTGGCCGACGCCGAGGCGGCGCGCCGGCAGTTGGGCGAAGCAGGCGTCGAGGCGAGCGAGGTCGACGCGCAGCCGTGGGGGAACTTCGTCTATTTCCGCGACCCGGACGGCAACCGCTGGTCGTTGCAGGCGATCGAGTCGCGCCCGAACGGTTAGGCCCCGCCGCCACGCGGTTGGACCTGACGCCACGCCCTCCGGCGTGGCGTCAGGTCGTCGGAAACCGGGTCAGGACTTCAGCTCGTCCTCGGCGTTGCCGGCGGCGGTGATGACGGCCCAGCGTTCGTCCCGGGTGATCAACCCCGCCTGCACCCACTCCGTGGAGACCCGGGAGACCCTGGTCATGAACTGGCTGTGGTTCTTGAACGGTGCCGCCGCCCAGACCTCGTCGAGGAGCGACCTACCGTCGGCCCGCTCCCGGTTCGGCACACCGGAGTCGTGCGAGCCGAAGACGACCGTCGGTTCCGAGCGCCGGAAATAGACGTGGTGCGCCTGGGTGTCGCCGACGTAGAGCGGTCGCAGCGTGTGCTCGTTGGTGGTGAAGGTGCCGTCGCCGGCCGGTACGACCGCCCGGGACAGGTCACCGGCGAGGGTGTAGTGCCGGTAGAACGAGAAGTCCCGGAAGGTGTTTCCGGTGCCGAGCGCCGGCAGCAGCACCGGGCCGTTGAAGATCGCCTGGACGTCCGGGTCGTCCAGCGCCTTCTCCAGCCGGAGTACGAACGGGATGGTCACCTCGATGGTGTCGCCCGGCTTCCAGTTCCGCTGGATGCTCAGGTAGCTGCCCGGGGTGACCGCGCCCTTCCGGGCCACGCCATTGATCTTGACCGAGAAGTCCTTCGCCCAGCCCGGCACCCGGAGCCGGATGTCCAGCTTCCCCCGGCCCTGCACCGTCAGCTTGCTCTGCTCGCTGCGCGGATAGTCGGTCTCCTGCCGGATGATGAACCCGTTCGCCTCCCAGGTCAGCACCGAGGCCACGTAGAGGTTGACGTAGAGCGTGGAGTTGTCGGCGGACCGGAAGTAGACCGACTCCTGGTACTTGGTGTGGTTCTCCAGGCCGGAACCGCCGCAGCAGGTGCCGGTGTTGCCGTAGCCCCGGGTGCTGCCTGGGGTCAGCGGCAGGAAGTAGGTCACGTTCGGGGTGGTGGTGCTCTCGGTGTCCCGCTTGGACCCGAGGATGTGGTTGAGCAGGGTGCGCTCGTAGTACTCCATGTAGGTCGGGTCCGGGTCGTGGAAGAAGAGGTTCCGGGCCACCTTGAGCAGGTTGTACGACGTACACGTCTCGGCGCCGTTCCCGGCGATCGACCCGGCGATGTTCCCCCTCGGCTGGAACAGCTCGGCGTTGGTGTTCGCCGGCAGGTCCGGGGTCGCCGGCCAGGTGCCGCTGGTGCCGCCGTGCGCGTACATCCGGTGCGGCACCACCATGTGCCAGAAGTTCTCCGCCGCCGCGTGGTACGTCTCCTCGGCCCCCTGGTCGAAGACCCGCAGGTAGCCGACGAACTGCGGCACGTGGGTGTTCGCGTGCAGCCGGGTGATGATGTCCCGGTCCTCGACGCAGGCGTCGAAGAGGGACTGCCGGTTGTCGAAGCACTTCGCCGTGTCGAGATACTTCGCGTCACCGGTGAGGGCGTGCAGGTCCGCCATCACCTCGTTCATCCCGCCGTACTCGCCCGCGATGTAGATGGCCCACATCCGGTTCAGGGTCTCCCGGGGCAGCACCGAGAGCCGGCTGTGCACCCAGTCGCCCATCGCGGTCACCACGGCCAGCGCCTGCGCGTTGCCGGCCAGCAGGTACGCGTCGAGCAGGCCCCGCATGATCTTGTGACAGGTGTAGTACGGCGCCCAGATCGTCGGGTACGTGGCGAAGGACTCCAGCCGGACGAACTGGTCCTCCGGATAGGCGGCCAGGAAGCCGGGGTGGCTGTACTTCCCGCTCGCCGCCATCGCCGCCTGGCAGGCGGCCAATTCGGCGACGATGTAGTCCACCTTGTCCTGGAAGAGCGCGTCGCCGGTGGAGGCGTACGCCTGGGCGAAGGCGGTGATCAGGTGCCCGCTGTAGTGGCCGCGCAGGTTGCCGGTGGCGTCGTCCCAGCCGCCCGGCGGGCTCGACCCCTCCGGCAGCGGCAGCCCGGCGGTGACCCGGAAGTTGTGCAGCACCCGGTCGGCCGGGTACGCCCGGAGCAGGTTCAGCACCCGGTCCCGCTTCTCGGCGAAGAGCGTACCGTCGAGCAACTCGACCTGGTCCAGCCCGAACGGCTTCACCACCCAGCGCGGATTGCGGTCGTAGAAGTCCCCCTGGGACAAGGTCGCGGCGGTCACCGCAGCCCCGTCCGGTACGGCGGCGGCGCGGGCCGGCGCCGCTGCGGCGGGCGCGGCCGAGGCCGCGCCGACCGGCAGTTGGGTCGCGGCGACGGTGCCGGCGGTCACCGCGCCGACGGTCCGCAGGAAACGGCGACGGTCAAGTGCGTGCTGGTCTGCGACCACTGTCAACCTCCTCGGTGGTGGCTCTGGTGTCTCCGGTGCCCGCCGCCGCCGATCTCGGCGCGGCAGGCACCGACGTGCTGGCTGACTTCCGATCCGTTGCGGCACCTGACGTCCCGGGGTGCTCGGTGACGCCTCGTCACCTCTCGGCAGGTCGGTGCCGATGTGATCGCTAACATTCAACCAGAGACATGGCCGGCCATGATTGCGACAGTTGTCGAAATTCCCGGCCCCGATCGACCACCGAAAGTCCGGCGATGGTCTCGTCGGCGGTACGCCGAGCCGGGGCCGGTCAGGCTGCGGGCCACCAGGAAGGCCTGCGGGGTGCCCGTCCGACCCGAAGTACCGGTGGACCAGCCGTGAGCCGGTCGACGGAACACCTCTGGTCAGCGGTAGAGGCTCTCGCTCAGCTCCTTCGCCGCCTCCCGGAGCGCCTCGACGGCCCGGCTCACCCCTTCCGGCCCCATCCGGGCGGTCGGGCCGGCGATGGTCAGCGAGGCGACCGGGATGCCGCTGCGATCCGGCAACGGTACGCCCACCGCCACCAGCCCCGGCTCGCTCTCCCCGTGGTTGACCGAGTAGCCCTGCGCCCTGGCCTCGGCCAACTCCTCGAACAGGGTGGCCCGGTCGGTGTTGGTCGCCTCGGTCACCTGCTCCAGCTTCTCGTGCGGATAGAGCCGCTGCACCGCCTCCAGCGACATGCCGGCGAGCAGCACCTTGCCGCCGGATGAGGCGTGCGCGGGCAGGCTGACCCCGGCCCGGGAGGCGACCCGGACGGCGTTCGCCGACTCGACCGAGTCCACGAACCGGACGTGGTTGCCCTCCAGAATCTGCAGGCTGGCGGTCTCGCCGGTCGTCGCCACCAGACGCTCCAGGTACGGCCGGGCCTTGCGCCGGACGTCGAGCTTGGACAGCGCACCCATCCCGACCTCGATCAGCACCGGCCCCGGGTGGTACGCCCGGGTGGTCGGGTTCTGCGCCGCGAAACCGCGGTAGACGAGCATGGCCAGCAGCCGGTGCGCGGTGGAGCGGGCGACGTTCAGCTCGTCGGCCGCCTCGGCGACCCGGATGCTCGGTTTGGTCTTCAGCAGCAGCAGGAGCCGCAGGGCGTGGTCGACCGAAGCGATGTGATACGGCGGAACGGCCGGCTCATTCTTCATGGCGGAATAATAGTCAGGGCCTTACTACTGTGCAGACTCGCGACGTAGGTTTCTGCCAGAAAGCACCGGCCACCCGCGCTACCCGCGATCCGGCGACGCGTTCGAGCGCCAGCACCGGGGGTGCTCCGCAACTCCGGCGCCGATCCCGTGAACATCGCGCCGTTGGTCGATGGGAGATTGTTCCATGTCATTGGCCGACCCGGTAGGACCCGGCCGGCGAACTGACCGGCGCGAGGCCGTCAGCTTCACCATCGAGCTGCTGATCGCCGGCAACATCGCCACCACCCACCACCTGGCCAGCAGCATGAAGCTGCTCGCCGAGGTGTTCCGGTTCACCGGCGACAGCATCCCGTCCGCAGCACCGGATCGTTCGGTCACTACGCGACGCCGGGCAGTTGACCCGACGGCCGACCGGGGAGTAGTCGGTGCGTGGACTGTCGAGCTGGGTGCACAGACGGGGCGCGGAAGCCGGGGTTGCCGAGACGGCGCATGAGGTGCCGCTCGGGTCGACCGGCCGGCGGGGGTCGGGGCCTGGACAGCCCGGGACCGTGGGCGCACAAGCGGGGCAGCTCGACAGTCCGCCCGGCAGACACCCCGACCCCACACCACCTCGCACCCGACCCGACATCAGGAGATCGCCAAAAAGACGGGACACTAGTCCAGGCGCAGCAGGGTCTCCTCGATCTCGGCCTGCCGTGCGTTGGCGAAGGAGGTCTCGACTCCGACGACCTCGAACCCGGCCTTGCGGAGTACCCGAAGCGAGCCGGCGTTGTCGCTGGCGACCCGGGCATGCAGCGGCCGGACGGTGACCAGGTCAAGCAGGAGCGCCAGTGCCGCGCTCGCGATGCCGCGCCCCCAGGCCGCCCGGTCGATCCAGTAGGTGATCTCGGTGTCGCCGTCGACGACGAAGCTGCCGATGCTGCCGACCAGCGCGCTGTTCCAGGTGACTGCCCGCAGCACCACGTCGGCGGAGGCGCGCAGCCGGGCCAGCCGTGCGTCGAAGGCCGCCCGGTCGTCCGGATCGTCGACCGTGAAGGCCGCCATCCGGACCGACGCCGGGTCACGCGACTGCGCGAAGAGCACGTCGAGATCCGCGTCCCGCACCGGCCGCAGCGCCACGATTCCCATGCCGGCCTCCATCCCCCTGGTCGCGCTGGCTCGGCCAGCAACCTAACAGCGGGCACCGACACGGACCGGCCACCCGCTCCGCGCCGCCGACCTGCGGTGCCGTGCCGGCATCGATTGCGGGTTGCGGCGGGCAGCCATGATCGCAGGGGACGGTACCGGCGACGTTGCCATGGAGGCATGGATGGTCCTCACCGCCCCGCCACGACTGCGCCCCCTGCCACCCGCGATGGCCGAACGGTTGGCCACGGTACGGACCGGCGTTGACGAGGCGCGGCTGCGCCGGCACGTGGAGCGGCTGGACGTGCCGCGCGGTCGCCACCACGCGGCACCGGCGATGACCAGGGCCGAGTCGTACGTGGCCGGGGAGCTGGAGCGGGCCGGCTGGCGGGTCGCTCGACGCGAGTTCACCGTGCCGGGCGACTCGGTCTCCGGGGTGAACCTGCTCGCCGAGCCGCCGGCCGAGGAGGGCGCAGACCCTCGCCGGCCGACGGTGCTGATCGGCGCGCACCTGGACACCGTGCCGGGCAGTCCCGGGGCCGACGACAACGCCTCCGGGGTGGCCTGCCTGCTGGAACTCGCCCGGATACTGCCGGAACTCGGACTGGCCCGGCATGTCCGGCTGGCCGTCTTCGACGAGGAGGAGACCGGGCTGCACGGCTCGCGGGCGCTGGCCGGCGAGTTGGGTACGCTCGGCCGCCCCGCCGCGGTCGTCGTCTTCGAGTGCATCGGGTTCTACTCGGCCCTACCCGGCAGCCAGGTGCTGCCGCCCGGTGCCGGACTGGTCTATCCGGGACAGCGCCGCCGGATCCGGCAGCGCGGCTGGCGCGGCGACTGGACGCTGGTGGCGTACCGGCAGTCGGCGGGGCGGCTGGCCCGGCTCTTCGGCGAGTGCCTGACCCACCTGGCCGGACCCGGTACGGCGCTACTGGCCCGGGACGCGCTCGACCTGCGCCTCGCCGGCCCGCTGCTGCGCCGGTACGTGCCGACCACCGAGCACTTCGCCCGCAGCGACCACCAGCCGTTCTGGGACATCGGCGTACCGGCGATCCAGATCACCGACACCGCCGACTTCCGCAACCCGTACTACCACCAGCCCACCGACACCCCGAACACCCTCGACTACCACCGGATCGCCGACATCGCCGCCGCCACCGCCGTGAGCCTCGCCGGCCTCGGCATCAGGTGAGCCGACCGGGCGTCGTGTCGCTCGCCCCGAACTGGCCGTCGGGTCGGGTCGGAAGGTCGGCGTGCAGCCGGGCCAGTTCGGTTGCGGTGCCGATCCCGGCACGGAACGACGGATGTGCGACGTACTCCCGGATCGCCGAGGCAAGGAAGTCGGGTTGCACGTTCAGCTGCCCGACCGGCAGTTCGTCGCTACGCGGTGGGCGGCCCGGCCACGGATGCCAGCCCCGGCGGTAGAGCGTGATGCGGGGGCTGACCGGCGCCGGTCGCGGTGGCCCGCCGGGCGCCAGGTCGTCCCAGCCGATGGTGGTGTCGCCCCGGGCCCCGTGCACGGAGATCCCGGTCGGGTCCAGCACGAGACCCGCCCGCTGGAGGAACGGCGCGGCCAGCGCGCACCCGACGATGACGGCGAACACGGCTCCGTGGTAGGTCTCGGACGGCCAGTCGTTGAAGCCGAGCCCGTCCCGCGCCGGTCCACCCTCGACCACCACCAGCCCTGCGGCACCCCAGAGAGACACGATCGTCAGGACGCCCTGCAAGCGGGGGAACCCCGCGACGACGAACCGGCGGGCCGCAGTTTCGATTTGGAAGGTGGCGGGACGCCGTCGCAGCGGCGCGACGACCCGGGTGAGGACGACGAGCGGCGCTACCACGGTGAGGACCAGCGCCAGCAGGTGGAGCAGCAGGCCCAGGCCGGAGGGCTTGATCCGATCGGTCACCGGTTCCAGCCACCAGGTCACCGCGAACCGGCTCAGGAAGGCAAGGATGCCGAGCGCCAGGGCAGCGGCCCGGAGCACGCCGGGTGACATGATCGAAGGGTAGCGAGGCTGGTCAATGTCGCAGGACGAGTCGCGGACCCGCTGCCCGACGGCCCGCCCAGGTCAGCGGAGTACGCGACGAGGGGTGCCAGGGTCACCTTGTCGGCCGCCGAGAGAAGCGGACGACGACCGTTCCCTTGACGTACTACCGGAAGATCGACGGCAGTGGCCGATCGATACGCGAATTACCCCGACACCTGACCGCCGTCCGGACCGGACGGTAGCCCGTGCTCGGCGTGCGGTCCGTGGTCGGCGAGCTGGGCGTCGAACCACGCGTGCAGAGCACCCAACAGCTCCGGCTCGGTCGTCCGGTAGTCCAGTCGTGCCCCGGCGGGCAGCTCGGAATAATCGATCCCGATCCGGCCGGCGCCGGCCCGCAACTCCGCCAGCCCCGGCATCTCGGTCCCGTGGATCCGGGCCGGGTCGGTGAAGTCACCCCGGCGGAACCGCTCGGCCTCCGCCCGTAGGTGTTTGCGGACCAGAGCCACCTGCCGCCGCTCCACCGGCTCGTCCGCGGTGACCGTCTGATGGCCGCCGTCGGCGGTGGGGGTGAACCGGTGGGTGGTGCGTTCGAGGTCGAACGGCATGACCTCGCGACCGCGTTCGGCGACCTCCGCCTGTCGCCGGGCGTCGGCGGGAGCGCCCTCGTCACGCCCCCGGTCGACGGCGAACAGTACGGCGGCGGCCACCGCGAGGGCAGCCAGCCCGGCGGTGCAGCCCAGCACGACCCGGCGGCGTCCCGGACGGTACGAAGTGGGGTCCGTGCTGGTCATCGGCTTGTCAGTGGTCATCGGCAGCCTCCGCGAGTCGTCGCACGGCGGCCAGGATCGCCGGCCGTTCGTCGGGTGGAATCCGGTCGAGCAGCGCGGTGAACCGGGCCTCCCGGGCGGCGGCGAGCCGGTCGGCCGCGCGGCAGCCCTGCGTGGTGAGGCTGAGCCAGACTCCCCGGCCGTCGCCGGCCGCCGGACGGGGGCAGTCAGCCCGGTGGTGCGGCCGGGTTCGTCCGGTCGAGGGCCGCCCGCAGCAGCGTGCCGGTCTGCTCGTCGAAGGCGACCAGCCGGATCGTCTCGACCACCGAGGGCGTGGACCGGAGCGTGTCGACCGCTATCCGCGCCGCCTGGTCGGCCGGAAACCCGTAGACCCCGGTGGCGATGGCCGGAAAGGCCACGCTGCGCGCGCCCACCTCGTCGGCGACCGCCAGACAGCGGCGGTAGCAGGAGGCGAGCACCTCGGCCTCGCCGTACCCGCCGCCCTCCCAGACCGGGCCGACGGTGTGGATGACGTGCCGGACCGGCGGGTCGAGGTCGAACGCCGGGGTCGCCACCGCCTCGCCGGGCGCGCAGGGGCCGATCGCCCCGCCCGCCTCGGCCAGTCGGGGCCCGGCCGCCCGGTGGATGGCACCGTCCACGCCACCGCCGCCGAGCAGCGACTCGTTGGCCGCGGTGACGATCGCGTCCACGCGCTCCCGGGTGATGTCGCCCCGGACGACTTCGATGACGGCCATCCGCCGATGATGCCAGCCGGCGCGCGACATGTCCGCCCAACGCGACCGCCCCGTCACCTGGCGGGCAGGTGACGGGGCGGTCGGGGTGGCTCGGGCCTACAGCATGGAGACGTGCACGTGGTCGGTGTGGTCACTCGGACCGCTGTAGGAACTCCAGCCCTCGTCCGGGAACCAAATCTCCTTGTACCAGATCACGTAGAGGATGCCGAGCCGGTCCGCGTTGCGGATCAGGAACGCGGCCAGGTCGTTGCCGTACTTCATCTGGTCGTCGTTGGCGGCCCGGCTGAAGCCGGAATTGCGCAGCGACCAGTCGCAGGCGCGGCCCTTCGGATGCTCGAACGGACCACCGGGCCGGAAGCAGCCGACGAACCTCTTGAAGCCCGCCCGGCGCACCTCGTTGTACATGTGCAGCGTCCGGGCGGTGATGCAGCCGCCGGTGGTCGGGTCGTCCCGGTTGCAGGGCAGCCCCGGGAAGCCGTCCGCCATCCCCGGCCCGGGCCGGGCGACCGGCGAGGTTGCCGCCACCAGACCCTTGTCGGGGCGCGAGTTGCCGCCCACCAGGGCGAGCGCCTTCTTCGCGTCCGACTGCTGCTTCTTGATGATCTTCTCTTGCGCGGCCTGCTTGGCGACCTCCTCGTCGATCGCCTTCTTGGCCGCGCCGACCTCGTCCCGCGCCGCGTTGAGCGCCCGGAGCTTGCTGTTGTTGAACAGGTTCAGCTCGTTGAGCGCCGAAGCCCGCTCCATGAACGAATCGGACGAGTCGGCAGAGCCGTTGCTCAGCAGCATCGCGATGGCGCTGAGCTTGCCGCTGCGGTAGGACTCGGCCGCGATCTCGCTCGCCTCCGGAGTGAGTGCCGCCAGCCGGGCCTCCGCCTGCTTCAACTGGTTGCCGAGCTGCTGCTGCCGTCGCTGGGACTTGGTGCGTTCGGCCTTCGCTTCGGCGAGCCGCTTACCTGCGCTGGCGAGCACGTCCCCGAGCACCGGCGAGTCGGCCTCTTCCTGAGGGGCCGGTTTCGGCGCGGGCGCCGCCGACGCCTCCGACGGAACCACGACCAGAGCTGCGGCGGTGAGCAGTGCCAGGGCAGTCGCCAGCCTTCGGCGTAGGGGTGCCCTCACATGTATCCCTTCCGTCGGCCGCCGACCGGGTTAGCTGACGGGTTCGGGATGGAAGTGGTCCCTACCGCTGTCGCGGATTCACCCCAGGGGTGCGTGGGTCCCCGGCTCGCCGTGTGGCGATTAGGCGGCGATCAGCGCCGGACCACGCGGTATCCGGCGGCTATGAACGGCAGACAGCATACCCGGTTTCACTTCCGGAATGGCAAGACCCGTTCGCGGCTAAAGGCGTTGCGAGACAACGACTATCAGTAATCACCGCGTGTCGGACGCATCGAAGGACGTGCTTTGCCCGCCATTATCGACTAGCTGCTGTCGGCTATTTACCAAGCGCGTTCCCACCCGTCCGACGTGCGGAAACACGTCCAGGTTGGTCGGTGGGTGATTCTCCGGTCACCGCCTGCGCCAGGGCGTTGTGCCGAACAGCACACCGGCCACGGTACCGGCCGAGAGGAGACCCGCTGTCACCGCGCCCCGGTGCTGGGACAGCCAGAGTTGCGGACTCCGTGCCCGGTACGGCGTGTCGAACGCGCCGTGTGCGCCCGGGTCCGCCCCGGTGCCGTCGTCGACCGGGTGCCAGAGGTTGGCCGGTCGGCTCCGGTCGGCTGGCTGCTCCGTCTGCTGGCCGGAGTACCCGGTCCGGGCCAGGTACCGGTCGAGCAGCCCGGGCAGGCACCGGTTGCCGAGGATGGTGCCGACGGTCGAGGCGCCCACCCAGTACTCCCGCCGGCCCGGCCGGTCGGCCGCGTACATGACGGCCCGGGCCGCCAACTCGGGCTGGTAGATCGGTGGTACCGGTCGGGCCCGGTTGCGCAGCCGGGACAGCACCCAGTCGAACTGCGGGGTGTTCAGCGCCGGCAGGTGCACCATGGTGAGCCGGACCGGGCTCCGGTCGTGCAGCAGTTCACAGCGCAGCGACTCGGTGAACCCGACGATGGCGTGCTTCGCGCCGCAGTACGCGGACTGCAGCGGGATCGACCGGTAGGCCAGTGCCGACCCGACCTGCACGATCGTGCCGGTCCCGCGCGGCAACATCCGGTCGAGCGCGGCCCGGGTGCCGTGGACGTACCCGAGATAGCAGACCTCGGTCACCCGCCGGAACTCCTCCGGCCCGATCTCCGTGAAGGGCGCGAACACCGAGGCCATGGCGTTGTTGACCCACAGGTCGATCGGCCCGAGTTCGCTGGTCACCCGGTCCGCCGCCGCCTCGATCTGGCGGTGGTCCGCCACGTCGGTCTCGATCGGCAGCGCCACACCCCCGGCCGCGCGGACGTCCTCGGCCGCGCCCCGCAAGCCGCTCCCGCCCCGGGCCAGCAGGGCGAGCCGCATCCCCCGGCGGGCCAGCAGCCGGGCCGTCGCCCGGCCGACCCCGGCACTCGCTCCGGTGATCACCGCTACCCGCGCCGCAGGTCGCCCGCGCATCCCGCTCCCCCGTCCCGAACCTCCCCGGATCGCCGGGCGCCGGCTACCCGGCCGAAGCTCCGGCAAACTCCGCCGATCGGGCAGGGCGGCACGGAACGCGGAAGGCGCCGGAGACCGGAGCAACCGGGGCAGGCCACCCGTCCGGGTGAGGATGAACACCGGCCGCGCGGGTAACCGCGTCCGCGATGGTGCGGCGGGTGGAGGAACGAGTGCGCGGACGCGCGGTACCGGCGACGACCGTCGGTGCCGCGCTGGCCGCCCAGGTGGTGCCGGCAGTGACGGTGCTGCCCGGAGTACGGCTGCGGTTCTTCCCCCGGCTGAGCGGGCGCGGCTCCCCCGGGCACGTCGCGCTCACCTTCGACGACGGCCCCGACCCGGCCTCCACCCCGCTCTTCGTCGAGACCCTGGCCGCGCACCAGACCCGCGCAACGTTCTTCCTGCTCGGGTCGATGCTGGCCCGGGCACCGGAGCTCGGCCTGGACCTCGCCGCCGCCGGGCACGAGGTGGCGGTGCACGGCTGGGCGCACCAGAACCTGCTGCTCCGCGGCCCGCACGCGACCTACCGCGACCTGGCCCGGACCCGCGAGCTGATCGGTGCGGTGACCGGCCGGGTACCCCGGTTCTTCCGCCCGCCGTACGGGGTGTTCAGCGCCGCCGCCCTGATGGCCGCGCGCCGGCTGGACCTGACCCCGGTGCTCTGGACCTGCTGGGGGCGGGACTGGACCCGGTCGGCGACCCGCTCCTCGGTACTCGACACGCTGCGCGGCGGGCTGGCCGGTGGCGGCACGGTGCTGCTGCACGACTCCGACTGCACCTCCGCGCCGGGTGCGTGGCGGGCCAGCCTCGCCGCGCTGCCGTACCTGCTGGAGGAGTGCCTCCGCCGGGGCTGGCGGGTCGGCCCGCTCGGCGAACACGGTTGATCCGGCGCCCGCGATCGCCTCCGGGACAGGGCGGCCCCGACCGGCGCGCCGAGTGCGACGCGCCCGGGGAGCGTGCTCAGCCCACCCGGTCGGTCACCTCACCGGGCACCGCCTCGGCGCGGCTGCCCGGTAGGGCCGGTACGGCCGGTACGGCGGTGCTGGCCGCCTGCCGCGCGCCGGCGAGCGGGTGCCGGGCCCGGGTCACCACGCCGGCGTGCGCCCGCCGCGCCGCCTGGAGCGCGGTGAAGAGCCCGTACGCCCCGCGACCCACCAGCCGGTGCTTGAGCCCAGCCGCGCCGCCCGGCGGCTGGTAGCCGGCCGGTGGCAGGTGGGCCCGGTACCGGGTGACGATCTCGGCGAAGAACTCGCGGCGGCGGCTCGGCGGCACCCGCCGGGGATGGCCGAGCACCTGCAACAGGTGCCAGATCATCCGCTGGAAGATCAGGTGTCGCAGCTCGGCCGGCACCGCCGGGTCGGCGTCCAGGCCGGCCAGGACACGGTCCCAGTGCGCGAAGACCTCGAAGTGCCGCTCGCTGACCGTAGCGGTGATCGCCCCCTCCGGGCGCTGCCGATAGGCGTAGCAGCACCGGTCCAGCAGGGTGATCCGCCGCGCGGCGAGCATCAGCGGGAAGCTGAACGAGACGTCCTCGTACCAGCCGGGGCCGAAGGTGAGACCCAGGTCGAGGAGGAACCGGCGCCGGATCACCTTGTTGCAGGTGATGTGCAGCACCGACAGCAGGGCCGGTCGCTCCCCCAGCGTGAACGTCTCCGGCACCGGACTCCCGGCGCCGACCTGGGAGAGCGACAGGTGCCGGGTCCCGCCGTTCGGGTAGTACCGGGTGTACGCGGTGACCAGCAGGTCGGGCCGGGTCCGGGTCAGCCGCTCGGCGACGGCACTGAGGCTTCCCTCGGGCAGCCAGTCGTCGCCGTCGACGAACCAGACGTACTCGCCGGTGGCCCGGGACAGGCCGGCGTTGCGGGCCGCCCCGAGCCCCTGGTTGCGGCCGAGGGTGACCACCACCAGCCGGGAGTCGCGTTCGGCGTACCGGGCCAGGATCGCCGCGCTGCCGTCGCTGGAACCGTCGTCCACCGCCACCAGCTCAAGGTCGCGGAAGGACGTGTCGAGAATGGAGTCCAGGCAGTCGGCCAGGTACTCCCGCACCTGGTAGACCGGGACTATCACGCTGAGCAGGGTCACCGTGGCAACCTCCGGTGGAGGACGGAGACCGAATAGTAGCGCCGAGTAATCGACCGCCACGCGCTCAGTAACTGTCGAGTGACCAAATTGTGATTTGTCGCTTCGATCAACACCTGTCCGGATCGGCCGGTGGACCGGACCGGCGGCCCCGGCCGGTCACCCGCACGGCCCCGCTCAGAGCCCCGCCACCCAGTTCCACAGGTCGACGACCCACTCGGTCTGGCGCAGGTACGCCACCCCGACCCCGGCCAGGAAGAGCCCGGTGACCAGGTGCGCGCCCCGGGCACTGCGGCGTACCCGGCCGAGCTGGCGCTCCCAGACCACCCGGCCGACCAGCCGGGCCAGCGCGAAGAGGCCGACCGCGACGAAGAGGGTCAGCACGAAGGTGACCACCGGACTGGTCAGGTCGCCCCGGGCCGAGATCGCCCAGATCCCCCAGCAGACGAAGGCGAAGAGGCCACCCAGCATGCTCCAGTGCCGTCCGATGCGCAGCTGCCGCCAGTGGTAACCCGGCGGGAGCTGCTGCCGCTCCTGCTCCGCCACCGGCCACCCGGTGCCGGTCGGCTCGTGCGGCGCCTCGGGCTCGGTACGCGGCCGCGGCACCCCGACCTGCGCCACACCCCGCCGGAAGCCCTCGGGCCCCGGCGGCATCCCCGGTCCCTCCGCACCGGGCGGCATCTCGACGGTCCGCTCGGCCCAGGGCTGCGTCTGGTCTGCCATCTGTCCTGTCCTCCCCATCGGCTCGGGCCCGGAACCCGTCCCAGTTCCGAGGGTAGCCAGCCGGTACACAGCGCGCCGAGCCAGCATCGACCGGTGCCGCCGCCTTCGGCCGGCACCCCATACCGCCCCCCGGCGAGCTTCCGATCCCGCGACCGGCATGGCACCGGCCGGTAGGGTCAGCACGTGACCGATCCGTGCGAGGTCCTCGGCCGGCTCGAACCTGCCGCTGAGGACGCCGACGAGCGGAGCGAGGAGGGGGCATGACCGAGCGGAGCGAGGGCATCAGCCAGCCCAGGCTCGCAGGTCATGACGCCGACGAGCGGAGCGAGGAGGGGACATGACCGAGCGGAGCGAGGGCATCAGCCAGCCCAGGCTCGCAGGTCATGACGCCGACGAGCGAAGCGAGGAGGAGGCATGACCGATCCGGAACGTCGGCGGCGGAGGCTGCGCCACGACCCGTCGAGCGGTGGCGGCGGCCAGCCCGGGGAGGGCCGTCGCGGCGGAGACCCGGGCATTGGGCCGGGAGCCGGGGACGACCGGGACGCGGAACGCGGCCTGCGCGGGCTGATCGGCTCGGGCGCCTCCCAGGTGAGTGTCGGGGCGGCGATGCGGGCCCGGGACGCGGCCCGGCCGACCGAGGCCGACCTCGCCGAGGCGGCCGAACGGCTGGTGCTGGTCCGGCGCAACTGGGTGCCCCGGGACGAGCTGCCGCGCGGCGGCCGCTGAGCGCCCGCCGCCGGCCAGCGGGGCGGGCGGCTCGGCCCCGCTACGACGCCGGCAGCGCCGGCAGCGCGCCGGAGCGCTCGTACTCGGCGACCTGCCCGATCCGCCGCGCGTGCCGCTCGTTGCCGGAAAACGGCGTGGTGAGGAACGCCTCCACGATTGCGGTCGCCTCGTCCAGGGTGTGCTGGCGAGCACCGATCGCGACCACGTTCGCGTCGTTGTGCTCCCGGGCGAGCTGGGCGGTCTCGACATTCCAGGCGAGAGCCGCGCGTACCCCGGCCACCTTGTTGGCGGCGATCTGCTCGCCGTTGCCCGAACCGCCGATCACCACGCCCAGGGTGCCCGGGTCGGCCACCACTCGGGCGCCACTGTGCAGGCAGAACACCGGGTAGTCGTCGTCCGGGTCGAAGAGGAACGGCCCGACGTCCACCAGTTCGTAGCCCTGCTTGGCCAGATGGTTGGCCAGGTGCACCTTCAGTTCGTAGCCGGCGTGGTCGGATCCCAAGTAGACGCGCATACCGCGCAGTCTGTCAGCCCGCCACGGCCACCCGCCGGCAGGCACGGCGAGAGCCGGACAGATCACAGCGTGATCCGGCCGGAGCAGAGGCCACCCGGGCGCCCGACACAGCCTCCAGGCGCTCGCCGCACGGCCCGAAGCCCTACGCCGTCAGCCCGTCCGCCGTCAGCCCGTCCGCCGTCAGCCGTCAGCCGTGTGGCGCCTCCGCCGCGTCCCGGCCGAGTTCGGCCAGGACCAGCCCGGCCCGGGCCTTCGGGGTGAACCAGGTGCTCTTCCTGGGCATCTTCTGCCGGGCCAGGTTGACCGCGACGAAGTCCTGCACGGTCACCGGAGCGATCAGGACCGCCAGCTCCGCCCGGCCCGCGTCGACCTCGCCGACCAGCCAGCGCGCCGGATAGTCCCCACCGACGTACGTGATCCGCTTGTCGCCGGGGTCGAGTCCGAGCGCGTCCCGCAGCAGCACCCGCTCGACGAGTGCGTGGTCCAGATTCTCCACTCCGCCACCGGAGCCGGCGGGAAGCGTGACGGCATAGGTCGTGCCGGCCGCGTAGAGCTGGATCGTGCCGCCGGAGTCCGGCACCGCCGCCGGACCGGGCACCGGCTCGACCTGGGCGCCGGCCGCGCGCAGCCGGTCGAGCAGTTCGTCCGGGGTACTGGTCAGCTCGCTGACCAGCCGGTTGTACGGCTGGATCGCCACCGAGGCGGGTGTGGTGATCACCGCGAGGAACCGGGGCAGCTCACCGATCTGCGCGGCCAGGCTGCGGTGGTTGCCGTCCGCGACGACCAGCTCACCGGCGCCGGCCAGCGCCAGCAGCTCGTCCTGGCCGGGCCCCGGCCCGAGCAGCCAGATGGCGTGGGTACGCCCCGCCTGGTCGGTGTCGGTCGCGGCCGGCGGACCGGCCGCCTCGGTGGCCTCGGCCAGCGCCCGGTGCAGTGCCTCGCCGGCGTTCCGCCCCGGACCGTCCTCGCCGCCGGTCTCGCCGCCGCCGGCCCGGTTGCCGGTCTGGAGCAGCAGCACCGGCGAGAGGAGATGGCCGGTCGCCTCGGCCAGCGCCACCCGCTCGCGCACCTTGGCGATGAAGACGTCCTCGTTCCGGATCACCAGCCCGGGCTCGTCCGCGCTGGTGGAGATCTGGTCGGTGTCGACCATGGCGAATATCCCGTAACCGGGCTCGTCGCCGGGCGCGGTGATCCGGTAGAGCACCACGACCTGCTCGGCCGGGGTGTAGCTGCCGTCGGCCCGGGCCTGGGCCAACCGGGCGACCGCGTCGGGCAGCGCATCGGTGAAGGACCGCCCGAGGCTCTCCGGCGCCCGGTGCGGCATCTCGATCGCGAGTGCGCTGGCTGGGTTGTCCCGGATGATCGCCGTGATCTCGGCGTCGTCGGCGAACTCGTCGTAGTTCTGGGCGCCGGTGCCGCCAGTGGTGACCCAGGCGCGGGTGATCGGATGCACGACCGTCATGTGCGGGAACGCTACCGGCGGTGCCGGACCCGGCGTACGGATACCCCGACCGTTTCCACCCCGTGGGCGGCCCGGCCCGGTGGCGTACCGGCCGGGCCGCCCGGGGTGCGCTCAGTCGAAGCTCGGTGCCTCGGTACGGGTCCGCTTCAGCTCGTAGAAGCCCGGGGTGCCGGCGACCAGGAGTACCCCGTCCCAGAGCCGGCCGGCCGCCTCGCCCTTCGGGGCCGGGGTGATCACCGGGCCGAAGAATGCGACGGTCTCCCCCGGCACCGGGCCGGGAGCATGGATCACCGGCGTGCCGACGTCCTGGCCGACCGGCTTCATCCCGGCGTCGTGGCTGGCCCGCAGCGCCTCGTCGTACTCGGTCGAGTCGGCGGCCTCGGCCAGCGCCGGGTCCAGCCCGACGTCGGCCAGCGCCGCCCGGTACAGCTCCGGCCCCCGGTCCTCCTTGGCGAGGTGGATCCGGTTGCCGAGCGCGGTGTAGAGCTTGGCGACCGCCTCGGAACCGTGCCGCTGCTCGACCGCGATGCAGATCCGCACCGGGCCCCAGGCGGTCTTCAGCCCCTCCCGGTACTGCTCGGGAAGGTCCTCCCGGCCCTCGTTGAGCACCGAGAGGCTCATCACCCGGAACCGGATGTCGACCGCCCGGACCTTCTCCACCTCCAGCAGCCAACGGGAGGTGATCCAGGCCCACGGGCAGATCGGGTCGAAGAACATGTCTACGGACGCGCGCTCGGACACGGCGCGACTCCCTTCGTCGTCGGGGAGGCCGGAATCGGCGACACCGTTACAGATCTTCACCCCAGGGACCCGCCACCGACAGCGGGATGAGACCGTGACCTGGAGCACCGGTGGCAATCCCGCCGGCATGAAACACTCGACGTCGAGCCGTGGGGATGGCTCGACGCTGTCAACGGAGATAGCCAGCGGGAAGACCGGATGGAGATTCACGTGCCAGGAGTGCGTAACCTGACCCAGGTCGAGGCGACGGAGCGGGGTCGTCTGCTCGACGTCACCGGCTATGACATCCGCCTGGACCTGTCGTCCGCCGGGCAGGGCGCGGACGGCCGCACCTTCCGTTCGACGACCGAGGTCCGGTTCCGGTGCGCCGAGCCGGGCGCCGCTACCTTCATCGAGGTGGCCGCCGATTCGGTACGCGCCGCGACGCTGAACGGCGCCCCGGTCGACCTCTCCGGCTGGTCGGCCGAGGACGGTCTCACCCTGACCGGTCTGGCCGCCGAGAACACCCTGGTCGTCGACGCCGACTTCCTCTACTCCTCCAGCGGTCAGGGGCTGCACCGCAGCGTCGACCCGGTGGACGGCGAGACCTATCTCTACAGCCAGTTCGAGACCGCCGACGCGCAGCGGGTCTTCGCCTGTTTCGACCAGCCGGACCTGAAGAGCGTCTTCACCTGGCACGCGACCGTGCCGGCACACTGGCGGGTCATCTCCAACATGCCGCTGCGCGCCGAGGAGCCGGCCGGCGCCGAGACCAAGACGGTCCACTTCGCCGAGTCGGTCCGGATGAGCACCTACATCACCGCGCTCTGCGCCGGCCCCTACCACGAGGTGCGGTACACCCACGACGGTGTCGACCTCGGCTACTTCTGCCGGACCAGCATGGCGCCGTACCTCGACTCGGCGGACCTGAACCTGATCACCACCCAGGGCTTCGACTTCTTCCACCAGCAGTTCGGGGTCCGCTATCCGCTGCCGAAATACGACCAGGTGTGGGTGCCGGACTTCAACGCCGGCGCGATGGAGAACTTCGGCTGCGTCACGCACGCCGAGGCGCACTACCTGTTCCGGTCCCAGGAGACCGACTTCGAGTACGAGCAGCGGGCCAACACGATCCTGCACGAGCTGGCCCACATGTGGTTCGGCGACCTGGTCACCATGCGCTGGTGGAACGACCTGTGGCTGAACGAGTCGTTCGCCGAGTGGGCCAGCCACTGGGCCAACACCAACGCCACCCGGTTCGCCGACGCCTGGACGACCTTCCTCTCCATCCGCAAGAACTGGGGCTACCGGCAGGACCAGCTCTCCTCCACCCACCCGGTCTACTGCGAGATGCCGGACCTGGAGGCCGTCGAGGTCAACTTCGACGGCATCACGTACGCCAAGGGCGCCAGCGTGCTCAAGCAGCTCGTGGCGTACGTCGGTGAGGCGCCGTTCCTGGAGGGCCTGCGCAGCTACTTCGGCAAGTACGCCTGGAGCAACGCCACCTTCGACGACCTGCTCAGCGAGCTGGAGGCGGCCTCCGGCCGGGAACTGCGCAAGTTCGCCGCCGAGTGGCTGGAGACCTCCCAGGTCAACACGCTCCGCCCGGAGGTGTCGATCGGCCCGGACGGGACGTACGAGTCGGTGGTGGTCCGGCAGGAGGCGCCGAGCGAGCACCCGACGCTGCGTACGCACCGGATCGGGGTGGGCCTCTACGACCTGCGGGACAACCGGCTGGTCCGGCGGGACCGGATCGAGGTCGACGTCGCCGGCGAGCGTACCGAGCTGTCCCCGCTCACCGGCGTGGCGGCGCCGGACGTGCTGCTGCTCAACGACGACGACCTGACCTATGCCAAGCTGCGGCTGGACGAGCGGTCGATGGCAACGGTGGTGCGGCACATCGCCGGGTTCGAGTCGTCGCTGGCCCGGGGCCTGTGCTGGGCCGCCGCCTGGGACATGGTCCGGGACGCCGAACTCTCCGCCCGCGACTACGTGGCGCTGGCGCTGGCCGGGCTGCCCGCCGAGACCGACATCAACCTGGTCACCGCGACGCTGCGGCAGGTCTCCGCCACGCTCACCTCGTACGCTGCGCCGGAGTGGGCGCCGACCGGTTGGGCGCACTTCGCCGGTACGGCAGCGACCGCGCTGCGCGCCGCCGAGCCGGGTAGCGGCCTGCAACTGGCCTGGGCCCGGACCTACGCCTCGGCGGCCCGCAGCGACGAGGAACTGGCCGTACTCCGGGGCTGGCTGGATGGTGCCGAGGTGCCGGACGGGCTGACCATCGACACCGAGCTGCGCTGGACGGTGCTGCGTGCCCTGGTCGCGGGAGGCGCGGCGGGGCGAGCCGAGATCGACTCCGAGCTGGCCGCGGACCGTACGTCGAGCGGCGAGCGGGAGGCCGCGCTCGCGCACGCGCTGCTGCCCACCGCCGAAAACAAGGAGACGGTGTGGCGCACCCTGACCGGGGACGAGGCGCTGCCGAACTGGCGGCATCGGGCGCTGCTCCAGGGCTTCCAGCATCCGGCGCAGGTCGAGCTGACCGCACCGTACGCCGAGCGGTTCTTCCAGGTCGTCGCCCAGATCTGGAAGAAGCGGGACAGCGAGCCGGCGCAGGAGTTCGTCATGCTGGCCTACCCGGCATACCAGATAACCGAGGAGACCATCCGGCTGACCGACGCCTGGCTGGCCGAGCCGGGGCATCCCGCGCCGCTGCGCCGGCTGGTCGCCGAGGGCCGGGACGGAGTGGTGCGGGCGCTGAAGGCCCGGGCCAAGGACGCCGCGTCACCGTCCTGACCTCGCCGCCGAACTGACCGCCGCCGGGCGCCGGATCCGATCCGGCGCCCGGCGCCGTCGTCACGCCCGGGAACGATTCGGGTACCGGCCGCCGGCCCGGGCGGTGCGGGGCGACCGCCGGCCGGTCCGGGCCGTTAGGCTTCCCGATGGAGGTGGATTCGATGGCCCAACCACGCTACGAGTGGCATCCGCCCGAGCAGGGGTGGACCGAGGACGATCTGCGCACCCTGCCTGCGGACGGGCACCGCTACGAGATCATCGACGGGAGCCTCCACGTGACCCCTCCGGCCGACTTCCAGCATCACGAGCTGGCTGACGAGATCCGCGCCGCCCTACGCGCCGCCGCCCCGTCGAAGTGGCGGGTGATCCGCGAAATCGGTCTACGGGTACCGGGCGGCAACGCGATCCCGGACATCACGGTGCTGCGACCGAGCGCGCCGCAGGACGCGATGTGGGCTGATCCGGAAGACGTGGCGCTGGTGGTCGAGGTGGAGTCGCCGAGCAGCCGCCGGCACGACCGGTTCACCAAGCTGGGCCTGTACGCCGAGGCCGGCATCGAGTCGTACTGGCGGATCGAACGTGCCGAGCGGGGCCCGATCGCCCACCTCTATCTGCGCGCTCCCGCCGGCCACTACGAGCTGCACCGGTCCGTTCCGCCTACCGGCACGGAGCTGGTCGAGCTGCCGTTTCCGGTCCGGGTCACCCCCGGCACCTGGCTGGCCTGACCGGCCCACGAGCCGAGCGGCGGCCCGGACGAGCGCGCCGTCAGGCCGAGCGGCCAGCCCGGGTGGCGAGCTGGTCCAGGCCGCTGACGATGCCGCCGGTGAGGTCGCCGCCGCCGAAGGCGGCCACCATGGAGAGCGCGGCCAGCTTGGCGTCCCGGTCCGGAATCCGCTTGCGGGCCTCGGCACCGGTCACGATCTCCAGCACCCGCTGGTTCGGCGAGAGCGCGACCAGGACGGCGCGGGCCGGGTCGGCCAGCTCCAGGAGCAGCCGCTGGGCGTGTTCGCGTACCGGTTCGGTCAGCGGACCGACGTAGACGGTGAAGACCAGGCCGGTGGACTCGTCGGCGATCCGCAGCGCCTCGTCGATCCGGAGGAGCTGGCGGGTGGTGAACGGCCCGTCGAGCACGTTCGGCCGGGGGGTGGCGCTCGGCCCGACCTCGGTCCCGGGCCGTTCGGCCGTCGCCACGCTCTTACCAGCGGTCACTTGCGCCCCCTGTCACGCCAGCGCGCTTCGGCGCGCTGATGGTCTCGATCTCGCCGCTGGTCAGCGCCCGGGCCTCCGCGCCGGCCGGCAGCGCGGTCCGGGCGGACTCGGTCAGGTGCTCGGGCGAGGAGAGGAACCAGACCGGCGTGAACTCGAAGGGCCGCCCCGGGCGGTACCGCCGGGCGTTACGGCCGCTCTTGCCGGCCCGGGCCAGCACGGTGATCACGAGCACCGCAGCGGCCGGGATGGCAACGAAGACCAGCAACGTGTCGGAAACAGACAACCTCAACGCCCCCAGGCGAAAACGGGATCATCGTGCCGGTCGGCGCAGGTGACGACCTTGTCCACCCGACCGACCCGGTCGCCGTTCACGGTATCGGAAACCGACGCCCACCAGTTCTCGGGGTGCCGATCCGGCCCGCTCGCGGTCGCCCGGGGCCTGGCCGGGCGGGCTGGCGGACGGTCGGGATCACGCCTCGTCAACGAGCCGAGCCAGCGCCTCGGCCGCGCGCCAGCAGTCGTGGTACGTCGAGTAGAGCGGGACCGGGGCCAGCCGGATCACGTCCGGCTCCCGGTCGTCGACGAGTACCCCGTACTCCTGGGACAGCCGCTTGGTCAGCGCGGCGGCCCCGCCCCGGCCGATCCGCACGGAAAGCTGACAGCCGCGCCGGGTCGGCTCGCGCGGGGTGAGCACGGTGAGCGGCCGGCTCGGGGTGAGCTGGTCGAGCAGTCCTTCGAGGTAGCCGGTCAACCGCTCGCTGCGGGCCCGCAGCGCGGGCATTCCGACCTGCTCGAAGATGGCCAGGGCGCTGCGCATCGGCGCCATCGCCAGCACCGGCGGGTTGGAAATCAGCCAGGCCTCCACGGTGGCCGGTGGCCGGGAGACCGGGGCCATCTCGAACCGGGTCGCCTCGTCAGTGCCCCACCAGCCCTCGAACCGGTCGACCGCCGGATCGCCGAGGTGCCGCTCGTGCACGAACGCCCCGGCCAACGCCCCCGGACCGGAGTTCAGGTATTTGTAGGTGCACCAGGCGGCGAAGTCCACGTCCCAGTCGTGCAGCGCCAGCGGCACGTTGCCGGCCGCATGCGCGAGGTCCCAGCCGACCAGGGCGCCGGCCCGGTGTCCCGCCCGGGTGATCTCCGGGATGTCCATCAGCTCGCCGGTCAGGTAGTTGACCCCGCCGAGCAGGACCAGCGCCACCCGCTGCCCCTCCCGGTCGAGGTAGTCGACCACGTCCTCGGTACGCAGGGTCTCCTCGCCCGGGCGGGGACGCAGCCGGACGACGGTCTCGTCCGGGTCCAACCCGTGGTGCCGGGCCTGGCTGCGCACCGCGTAGCTGTCGGACGGGAAGGCGGCATCCTCGATCAGGATCCGGTCCCGGCCGGCCGCCGGCCGGTAGAACGACACCATCAGCAGGTGCAGGTTGACCGTCAACGAGTTCATCACCACGGTCTCGGCCGGCAGCGCACCGACCACCGACGCGCTCGGCCCGGTGAGTGAGCGGTAGGACGGTACCCAGGGCCGGTCACCCGCGAAGTGGCCGGAGACCCCGAGCCGGGCCCAGGTCTCCAGCTCGGCGTCGAGATCGGCCCGGGCGGCCCGGGGTTGCAGTCCGAGGGAGTTGCCGACCAGGTAGGCAGTCTCGGCGTACCGGCCACCCTCGGCCGGTGGCACGTGGAACAGGTGCCGGTGACCGGGGTCGGCCTCGTCGCGGCGCCGGGCCGCCTCCTCCTGCTCCGGGGTGGTCATCCGCTCATCACTCCTCTGTCGCTCGCCCTCGGCACCCGGGGCGGTACTCCTCGGTCGCTCGCTCCCGCACGGTCCCGGGGGGCGGTAACGGTAACGGCCCGCGCTACATGTCCGTCCGGGCGGCCCACAGCTCGGGGAAGACCTCCCGAGCCATGCTCCGGCGCAGCCAGGCCGCGCCGGCCGACCCCCCGGTGCCGACCTTCGCGCCCATGGTCCGGCGTACCGCCTTGAGGTGCTGGTGGCGCCAGTCGTCGAACTGCTCGGCGATCTCCACCAGAGTCTCACCCAGTTGTCGCAGGTGGTTGTCCGGCCCGGTGTCGGCGTAGATCTCCACCCAGGCGGCGGTCAGCTCGGCGCTCGGCTCGGCCTCGGCGGAGAAGTCCCGGTGCAGCAGCGCCTCCGGCAGCGCGAAGCCCCGGCGGGCCAGCAGGGCGGTCACCTCGTCCCAGAGGCTCGGCGCCCGGAGCGTCTCGACCAGGTCGGCGTAGACCCTCGGCTGCCGGTGGAACGGCCGGACCAGGGTGACGGACTTCAGCCCGAGCAGGAACTCCAACTGCCGGTACATCGCGGACTGGAACCCGGAGCCCTCACCGAGCAGGTTGCGGAACCGGTTGAAGTCCGCCGGGGTCATCCAGCGCAGCCCCCGCCAGGCCGCGTTCAGCCCCTCCAGGTGCAGGGCGGCCCGGTGCAGCGGGGCCAGCGCGGCCCAGAGGTCGTCGGCGCGCAGCCGCTGCCGCGCCTCGCGCAGCTCGAAGCAGGTCAGCCCGAAGTACAGCTCCATGATCTGGCTGACCATCAGGAACGACATCTCACCGGGATCCCGGCTCAGCGGCTGCTGGAGGCGGTGCAGCGTACTCGCGTGCACGTACGCGTCGTACGGCGTCCGCTCGACCGGTTCCAGGGTGGGCTCGCCACCGTTGGCCGCCGCCCGGGCGGCCCGCTGCGCGGCGTTCGCCGGGCGTACCCGGGGTCGGCCGGGTCGCCGCTGCCGCTGGGTCCTCTCCACCGTCGCCTCCGTTCCGTTACGCGCTACCGTCATGATCTCTCCGCCCCGCCGCCGAACGGAATGCCGGACCAACGGCGGTACCAGGCCAGATCCGGTGGTTGTGTGGTTCGGCGCCGGAGTGGTTTAACGTTTGAAAGGTCGATCCGGGATTCGCGATCATGTCACGGAGAGTGAGCGGTTATGGACGAGATGGACTGGGCACTGCTGCGGGAGCTCCAGGCCGACGCCCGGCTCTCGTTCAGCGAACTCTCCCGCCGGGTCCACCTCTCCCCGCCGGCCGTCGCCGAACGGGTCCGCCGGCTGGAGGAATCCGGCGTGGTGACCGGGTACCACGCGCACGTCGACCTGGCCCGCGCCGGCCGGAACGTGGTCGCGATGATCCGGATGTCCTGTTACGGGGCACGGTGCATCCTCCGGGACCCGGAGGTGCCGGACTGGCCGGAGATCCTGGAGATACACCGGATCACCGGGGACGCCTGCAGCATGCTCAAGGTCGCGGCCGAGTCGATCGAGGCGTTCGAGCAGGTCATCGACCGTCTCGCCCCGTACGGGCAGCCGTCGAGCACGATGGTGCTCTCCAGCCCGCTGGACTGGCACCCGGTGCTCCCGATTCCACCAGCGTCAAGCGGCTGACCAGGGCGTTCGTCCGGTTGTCGGCCCACCGGGAGCGTGTGCGCGGCGGGTCGGTGGGAACACGTTCCCCGACGAGACGGGTCGGGCACCCGACCGCGCGGCGGACGCGACGGGTGCCCGGCCGACGGATGCACCGCCGGGGAGGGAAGTCATGCTCACTGCCAAGGTCGTCGGCCGTACGATCGCCGCTGGCGTCACCGTCGCCGCCCTGGTCCCCGGGCCGCTGTTCGGGAACGTGAGCGCGGTACAGGCCGGGCCGAACACCTTCGTGGAGGTCACCCCGAACACCGCCCAGGCGGGTAGCCGGGTCAACATCCGGGCGAGCTGCGACGGCGCGAACAACCAGCAGGCCACGGTGCACTCGGACGCGTTCGGTCGGGTGATCGTACGCCCCGACAACGGCTTCCTCACCGCGTCGGTGACGATTCCGGGCAGCAAGGCGCCGGGGGCGTACGCGGTCAACCTGAGCTGCCAGCAGAACGGCAACAACGCGACCACCACGCTGACCGTGGTGAACATGAGTCAGGGCAGCCAGGGGCCGGCCGCTGGTGGCGGCGGTACGGCCGGCGGCCCGGGCGGGGTGCTGATGATCGCCGGTGGTCTCGGCATCGTCGTGCTCGCGATCGGGTTCGGGGTGGCCGGCCGGCGGCGGCGTACCGAACCGAGTAGCTGACCTGCGGACCGGGCATGTTCCGCTTCCCCGCGGGCGATGGCACGTGGCGGGGTCGGACCGGCCGGTGGTGGGCGCGTACCGGCCGGTGGCGGCGCCGCACGGCCCGGCTCGCCCGGCAGGCCACCGCGGCGAGTATCACCAGCCCGGATCCGGCCGACGGCACCCCGCCAGGCACCCTGGACGCCACGCCGCCCCGGCCGGCCCGGCGGACGAGCCGGCGCCGGTGGGCCCGCCGCCCCGGGCCGGTACCCGTGATCACCCTGCTGCTGGGCCTGCTCGTCACCCTGTTCGGGGTGCAGAGCGTCACCGGGATCACCCTGCTGCCCAGCGGAATGCCGTTCGGCGCTCCGGCGCCGCCCCGGAAGTTTCCGGTGCTGGAGTCGAGCCCGCCGGTCGGGATCGGCATCCGGTCGCTCGACCTGACCGCACCGGTCCATCCGGTCGGCGTCGCTCCGGACGGCACCATCGAGGTGCCGGCGTCGGACCGGCGCGACGAGGCCGGCTGGTACAGCCAGAGCCCGACCCCGGGCCAGTACGGACCGTCGGTGATCGTCGGTCACGTCGACACCCGGACCGGGCCGGCCGTCTTCCACGACCTGGCCGGGCTGCGCCCCGGCGCCAAGATCGAGGTCGACCGGGAGGACGAATCGGTGGCGGTCTTCGAGGTCAACTCCGTCAAGCGGTTCAACAAGTCGGAGCTGCCGGTCGACCGGGTCTACGGCGACTTCAGCCGGCCGTCGCTCCGGCTGATCACCTGCGGCGGCCGCTGGGTCGGCGGCTCTACCGGGTACGCCGACAACGTCATCGTCTTCGCGTCCCTGGTCTCGGCCCGGCACACCTGAGCCCCGCGCCGCACCTGCCGCACCGGCGGCCGGCCCCGTCGCACGTCGCCACCCTGCCGGACCGTCGGCCGGCGTCGTCGCGGCGGTCGCCCGCCAGCGGCAACGTTCGCCGGCTCAGGCCGCCTCGGCCTCGCGCAGGTCCAGCCAGTCCGCCCAGCGCGGGTCCGGCGCCCGGTGGCCGAGCACCCGCCACGCGATGCCCTTCGGCGCGGCCGGCAGCGAGTGCAGCCGCCAGCCCAGCTCCGCCGGGGTCTTGTCGCCCTTGGTGTGGTTGCACTTGGCGCAGGCCGCGACGACGTTCTCCCAGGCGTGCCGGCCACCCCGACTGCGCGGGAAGACGTGGTCGATGGTCTCGGCCGGGCCCCGGCAGTAGACGCAGCGCCAGTTGTCCCGGGCGAAGATGGCCCGGCGGGAGAGCCCGACGTGCGTCCGGTACGGCACCCGGACGAACCGGGTCAGCCGGACCACCGACGGCACCGGCAGGGAGTTGCGGGCGCTGTGCAGGATCCCCTCCCCGTCCGCCACGCAGACGGCCTTGGCGGAGAGAACCAGGATGGCGGCTCGACGCACTGAAACGACACACAGCGGCTCATAGGTCGCATTGAGCACCAACGCTCCGGAGCCCACCGTGGGTCGTATGTCAGGCATCGCGCTCACCCTCTCGGTTGTTTCTCGTCCGCTCCCTCGCCCGCCCGGTGCCGGCCCCACCCCCGGTGCCGGTCGGCAGCAGGCACCGACCGCCGCCAAGACCACGGCCGACGCCGGCAGATCACCGGCGTCCGTGCGCCAATAGTCCCCGATAGCTGGCGCGATTGCACGTACTAATCCGGGGTCCCGCAGAAAGCTCTCACGTCCCGTGGCAAGATGACCGGTTCCGTCCCGTCACCCCGTCCGACGGGCCGCGGACGCCAGCCGCGGGAGGGGGCGTCCGCCACCTGCCGGCGGGTCGGCCGAGACCGCCGGACACCGGTACGGTACGAAGGCAGTCGTGAACCCCGCGACGCTGATCACTGCCGCCGTGCTCGGAATGCCGCAGCCGGAGACGCCGGAGCCCAAGCCGAGTTGCCTGGACAACCCCGTCTGTGACCAGGTCTGGCGGGTGACCAAGTCGGCGTGGTTCGCCGAGGGGAGCAACCTCTTCCTAATCAAGCCGGCCACGATCGTGCTGATCCTGCTGGTGGCGATCCTGCTCCGCTTCCTGCTGCACCGGACCATCAACCGGCTGGTGCGGAGCACCTCGGAGAGCCGGATCCCCGCGGTGCTCCGGCCGCTGCGCGAGCGGATCCCCAGCGCCGCGCCCGACCCACAGGCGGTCGTACCGGAACGGCGCCGGCAGCGGGCCGAGGCGATCGGCTCGGTGCTGCGCAGCATGACCACGGCGGTGGTCTTCGCGATCGCCGTGCTACAGATCCTCAGCGAGCTCAGCTTCGACCTGGCCCCGCTGCTGGCCAGTGCCGGCATCGCCGGCCTGGCCCTCGGGTTCGGCGCCCAGACGCTGGTCAAGGACCTGCTGGCCGGGCTCTTCATGCTGCTGGAGGACCAGTACGGGGTCGGTGACACGGTGGACCTCGGCGAGGCGACCGGGGTGGTCGAGGCGGTCGGCCTGCGGATCACCACCGTCCGGGATGCCCGGGGGGTGGTGTGGTACATCCGCAACGGCGAGATCATCCGGGTCGGCAACAAGAGCCAGGGCTGGGCGATGGTCGTGGTGGACATGCCGATCGGCTTCGCCCGCACCGAGGAGGCCACCGCGGTGCTGCGGACCGCCGCCGCCTCGGTCGCGGTCGACCCGGAGCTGGCGCCGGAGCTGGTGGAGCCGCCCGAGGTGGTCGGGGTCGAGCAGATCACCGTGGACGGGTCGGTGATCCGGACGATCGCCAAGACCACCGCCGAGGGGCAGCTCCCGGTCTCCCGGGAACTGCGCCGCCGGCTGGCCGAGGCGCTGGACAACTCCGGCATCACCGCCGGCATCGCGGCCACCAGGATGTTCCCCCGGCCGTCGACCCCGCCGGCCGACGGGGAGACCGGCCAGGGTGGAGCGACCTGAGCCGCCGGATGTTTCGCCACCCAGCGCGATCGGCCGGTCGGCGGAGCGCGACCCGGCGCCCCGCCGAGCGGCGGAGCCACCGCCGTACGGGTCGGCGCCGGGTACGCCGGACGGTGCCGTAGACGTACCGGACGGCCCCGGTGGGGGGCCGGCTGTCAGGGGTCGCGTACCGAGCGGGCGGTCGGGTATCGTCCGTTCGACCAGTCGGAGATGCGACGATCTATCCGTTCGCCCTAGCCAGTCGTCATACGATCGGGCAGAATCCAGAACTAGCTCCCTCCCGGAGCGTGACGAAGACCTTGCTGATCCGAACGTCTGACGTTCCCGGCAGCCCCATCACATTTGGTCAGCGGTCGAGAACGATGGAGGCCCACCGGTGTCCGAAGAGACACACACTCCCGAGCGGCCGGCAACCTTTCGGGAAGTGTTCGCCCAGCGTGAATACCGGGCGGTCTTCGCGGCCACCGTACTGACCTGGACCGGCGACTATCTCGCCAAGGCCGCCGTCACGCTGTTGGTCTACCAGCAGAGCGAGTCCGTCGCCCTCTCGGCGGCCGCCTTCGCCACCAGCTACCTGCCGTGGCTGATCGGCGGTCCGCTGCTCACCACCCTCGCCGACCGGTACCCGTACCGGACGGTCATGGTGATCTGCGATCTCGTCCGGCTGCCGCTGTACGCGGCCATCGCGATCGACGGGCTGGAGACGCCGGTCATCCTGGCGCTGCTCTTCGCGGCGACCCTGGCGAATCCGCCCAGCCAGGCGGCCCGGTCCGCGATGCTTCCCCTGCTGCTCACCGGGGACCGGCTGGTCGTCGCGCTCTCCCTGCACGGCAGCACGGCACAGGCGGCACAGGTCTTCGGCTACGCGGCCGGGGCCGGCATCGCCCTCTACAGCCCGGCCCTGGCCCTGCTGCTCAACGCCGCCGCCTTCGGCCTCTCCGCGTTGATCATCTGGTTCGGCGTCCAGCACCGGCCCGCCGTGCCGCCCGAGCAGGGCCGGCGGAACCTGCTCCGGGAGACCGGCGCCGGCTTCGCCCTGGTGTTCGGCACTCCGGTGCTGCGAGCCATCGCGATCATGGTGTTCTGCGCGATGCTGTTCGCGATCGTGCCCGAGGGGCTGGCCGCGGCCTGGGCCACCAAGTTCGCGGGTGCGGGCGCCGACCGGAGCGCCACCCAGGCACTGATCATGGTCGCCGCACCGGCCGGTTTCATCCTCGGTGGCCTGCTGGTCGGCCGGGGCCTCCGGCCGGACCTGCGCCGATCCCTGGTGCGGCCGTTCGCGGTGCTCGCCCCGCTGGCCCTGGTGCCCGCCCTGTTCGACCCACCGCCGGTGGTGGTCGCGCTGCTGGCGGCGGTCGCCGGCTTCGCGGTCGCCGGGCTGATGCCGGTGACGAACGGGCTGTTCGTACTCGCCCTGCCGCACGGCTATCGGGCCCGGGCGAACGGCGTGATGAACACCGGCGTACAGGTGATGCAGGGCGTGGCGGTACTCGCCACCGGCCTGCTGGCCGAGCGGTTCACCATCCCCCGAGTGGTGGGGCTGTGGAGCGCCGCCGGAGTGCTGCTGATGCTGTTGCTGGCCCTGCGCTGGCCGCAGGCCGAGCGGTTCGACGCGGCGATCGAGGAGGCCCGGCGCCGATCCGCCGACCGGGAGGCGGCGGTCGGGCCGACCAGGCCGGGGCAGCGGCCGGCGCGTACCTCCCCGCCCAACCCCCGGCCGCCCTCCTCCGAGGCCGGCATCGGCGCCGTCTGAGCCGCCGCACCGGCTGCGGTGTGAGCGAGCCCGCACCGGGGGCACGGCTCCGGCTGCGGTCGATAGCCGAGCCGGATGGCAGGATGGAGCGGTGAATCCCGCAGGTGAGCGAGAGCAGACCCGCCCGTCGCCGACCTTCTACTCCGAGATCGGCGGCGAACCGACCTTCCGGAGACTGGTCGACGAGTTCTACGCGGGCGTCGCCACCGATCCGGTGCTCCGGCCGATGTACCCGGAGGCGGACCTCGGCCCGGCGGCGGAACGGCTCACGCTCTTCCTGATCCAGTACTGGGGCGGCCCGAACACCTACTCGGCGCAGCGCGGCCATCCCAGGCTCCGGATGCGGCACGCGCCGTTCCGGGTCGGGCCGGTCGAGCGGGACGCCTGGCTGCGGCACATGCGGCGGGCCGTGGACCGGCTGGAGCTGTCGCCGGAGCAGCACGAGACCCTGTGGCAGTACCTCGAACGGGCCGCGTACTTCATGGTCAACACCATGGACGAGACACCCGGGCCGGCGCAGTGAGCGGTGGCCCTGGCGGGGACGCTCCCTAGAGCAGTGCGCCCTCGTCGTGCAGCCAGTCGACGAAGGTGGTCGCCACCGCGGCTCCACAGTCCAGCATCTCGACGAGCAGGGCGTCGTGCGCGCCGGCACTCAACGGCACCTGCAACTCGGCGTAGATGGGTAGCTGGCCGCGTTCGGTGGGGTCACCGACGTACGCCTTGCAGAACCGGCGGGTGTGGTTCCACTCGTTGACCACCCGGTAGGCCCGGTCGGCCCAGTCCGGCGGGACCGTGGAGTGTGGCCGCGCCCGCATGACGAGGATCTCGTCGTCCGGCCCCTCCAGGGCGAACAGCACGGCGTGCCGCTCCCACATGGCCAGCAGGCTGCCGTCGCCGTCGGCGAGATAACGCACGTCGAGCAGGTCCAGCGCGTCGCCGACCCGACGGAGCGTCACCGGCGCGATCACCGGGGGGATCTCCCTGATCGAAGCCCGATCCCCGGGCCGGGAGTCCCGGTCGCCGGCCCTGGTCTCGGGTTCCGGCCGGGAGTCGTGTTCCGGCTCCCGGGGCGCCGGCGGCCCGACCCGGACGGCACCGTCCGACGGGATCCTGCTTCGAGTTTCCGGCTCGCCGCCACCGGCGTGGCCGGGGCGCCATGACCACCACGGCATCGCTTGAGCACCTCACTCCCCAGCGGATCCACATGCCTACGTTGCGTTGGATCCGAGGCCCGACGGTACCCGTACAGCCGGCTCGAAGCACCCCCCCAACTGCAGCCCCAAGACGGATGGACCATGCCTCATCAACCGTTCGGGTGATCACGCGCCGGTTTTATCGCAAGCTGGCTGACTTTCTGTGACCATGCCACTCCGAATGGTGCAGCCAATCCGACCCAACGACCCATGATCCGCACCTGTACGGCATCCTGCCCGGGCGGGCCGGAGGAGCCGAGAAAGCCCATCCGGACGATGGCCTGGACCAGCCGTTGAGAGACCTCGATCCGGCTGGCGTCACGTATCGGATCGGTGCCGGCGGCGCCGGGGTCGGGTACCGGATCGGTGCTCGACGGGGGCCCGGTCACCACCACCGCGACGTGGTCGAGCAGGGCGTCCCGGACCGCGCGCTGGCCCACCGCCCGGCCGGCGACGCCCCCACTGGCCGCGCCCCGCAGGGTGTCCGCCGCCGCGGCCGCGATCCGGCGCAGCTCGGCACCGGCGATCGTCTCCAGCACCGTGCCGGGCCCACCGGGCACCGGCCACCGCCAGTCGGCGTCCCGGCGCCGCGGCAGCGCCGCACCACCTCGGCCGAGTTCGGCCAGCAGCTCGGCGGCGGAGACCGTGGCATCGCCGGGACCGGCCCCGGCGACCACCCGGCCGACCAGCACGCCCCAGGGCAGCCGGGCCCAGAGCACGGTCCGGTCCGGGCCGCCGGCCGCCGCGCCGGGAGCCCCGGAGCGGAGCCGGACCACCGCACCCGGGTCGAGCCGGGTCAGCCGGGCCAGAAAGGCACCGGCGTCCGGCCGGCCGGAGAGCCCGTGCCCGTTCCCGTTCCCGGGCGCCACTCCCGCACCACCGGTAACCTTCCCCGCACCGGGCACCGTGTCGCTCCCTACGCCGGCTTGTCCCGGGCCGCCGGCTCGACCAGATAGCGCCGGAGGAACTCCTGCTCCTCGTCGGTCAGCCGGCGGGGCCGCTGCCGCTCCAGGTCGAACGGCACCAGTACCGACCGGGCCCGGCTGGCCAGCACCGTACGGTCGAACAGCTCGTAGCCGATGGTGAACCGGGACTGCCGCAGATCCTCGACCCACATCTCGATGTGCACCGTCGGGGCGCTCTCGGCGGTGGCCGGATCGAGCGTGTACTCGACCGGGCGCAGGTAGTCGATCTCGTGCCGGTAGATCACCACGCCGTCGGCGAACGAGCCGACTCCCCAGGCCCGACCGCCGGCGAACATCAGCGCCACCCGGGCCTCCTCGTAGAGGGTGAGGAAGCGGGCGTTGTTGACGTGCCCGTACGCGTCCAGGTCGGACCAGCGCAGCGTGCAGTCGTAGCCGAACCGCCGGCTGTCGAGCTGCTCCGCCTGCGCCGGCCGGGCCTGCACCGGACTAGTCACGGGTGAGCTTGCGGTAGGTGACCCGGTGTGGCCGGGCCGCCTCGGCGCCGAGCCGGTCGATCTTGTTCTTCTCGTACGCCTCGAAGTTGCCCTCGAACCAGAACCACTTCGACGGGTCCTCGTCGTCGCCCTCCCAGGCCAGGATGTGCGTCGCCACCCGGTCCAGGAACATCCGGTCGTGCGAGATGACCACGGCGCAGCCGGGGAACTCCAGCAGCGCGTTCTCCAGCGAGGAGAGGGTCTCCACGTCCAGGTCGTTGGTGGGCTCGTCGAGCAGGATGACGTTGCCGCCGATCTTGAGGGTCAGCGCCAGGTTGAGCCGGTTGCGCTCGCCGCCGGAGAGCACCTTGGTCGGCTTCTGCTGGTCCGGACCCTTGAACCCGAAGGCCGCCACGTACGCCCGGGAGGGCATCTCGACCTTGCCCACCATCAGGTGGTCCAGCCCGTCCGAGACGACCTCCCAGACGGTCTTGTCGCCGGCCAACCCCTGCCGGTTCTGGTCGACGTACGACAGCTTGACCGTCTCACCGACCTTGACCGAGCCGGCGGTCGGCTGCTCCAACCCGACGATCGTCTTGAACAGCGTGGTCTTGCCGACGCCGTTCGGACCGATGATGCCGACGATGCCGTTGCGGGGCAGCGAGAAGCTCAGGTCCTCGATCAGCACCCGCTCCCCGAATGCCTTGCGCAGCCCGTGCGCCTCGATCACCGTGCTGCCCAGCCGCGGGCCCGGCGGGATCTGGATCTCCTCGAAGTCCAGCTTCCGGGTCTTCTCGGCCTCGTTGGCCATCTCCTCGTAGCGGTCCAGCCGGGCCTTGGACTTGGTCTGCCGGGCCTTGGCGTTGGACCGGACCCACTCCAGTTCCTCGCTGAGCCGCTTCTTCATCTTGGCGTCGCGGCGGCCCTCGACGGCCAGCCGGGCGGCCTTCTTCTCCAGGTAGGTGGAGTAGTTGCCCTCGTAGCCGACGGCCCGGCCGCGGTCGAGTTCGAGGATCCAGCCGGCCACGTTGTCGAGGAAGTACCGGTCGTGGGTGATCGCCATGACCGTGCCGGCGTACTTGGCGAGGTGCTGCTCCAGCCACTGCACGCTCTCCGCGTCCAGGTGGTTGGTCGGCTCGTCCAGCAGCAGCAGGTCGGGCGCTTCCAGCAGCAGCTTGCAGAGCGCGACCCGGCGCCGCTCACCGCCGGAGAGCTGGGTGACGTCGGCGTCCGGCGGCGGGCAGCGCAGTGCGTCCATCGCCAGTTCGAGCTTGGAGTCGACGTCCCAGGCGTCGGCGTGGTCCAACTCCTCCTGGAGCTGCCCCATCTCGGCCATCAGCTCGTCGGAGTAGTCGGTGGCCATCTGCTCGGCGATCTTGTTGAACCGCTCCAGCTTGGCCTTGGTCTCCGCCACCGCCTCCTCGATGTTGCCGAGCACGGTCTTGGCGTCGTTGAGCGGCGGCTCCTGGGCGAGCAGCCCGACGGTGTAGCCGGGCATCAGCCGGGCCTCGCCGTTGCTCGGCCGGTCCAGGCCCGCCATGATCTTGAGCAGGCTGGACTTGCCGGCGCCGTTCGGACCGACCACACCGATCTTGGCCCCCGGCAGGAAGCTCAGCGTCACGTTGTCCAGCACGACCTTGTCGCCGTGCGCCTTGCGCGCCTTCTCCAGGACGTAGATGTACTGGGCCACGGTGCGGCCTACCTCCCACGGATGTGATGTCCCCGGATGCCGTGTATACGACCGACCACGACGTCGGGCTTGCTGTGGACCGCGGTGTCGGGTCACGCCGGCCACGCGGTGCGGCGGAAACGCCATCGTCAATCCTGACAGGTCCGGCCCGCCCCGCCCACATCACCCTCCACCGGAGCCTCCGCCGGGCAGGTCGGGTGGCCATGATCACCTTTGGGTTTCTCCGTCGCGTCCCGGAGGGCAGTACTTGTGGCACTGGGGGTTAGGCACCGCAGCTACGCTCAGTACGCTCAGCGGTGGACACCCGTCATCACCGGAGGTGCACTGATTGTGACCGTACGTAGCTCGTTCGTGGTCGTTGCGAATCGCCTGCCGGTCGACGAGGTGACCACCCCCGAGGGACGCCAGTGGCGGCGTAGCCCGGGGGGACTGGTCACCGCCCTGCATCCGGTGCTCGCCCAACACCAGGGCACCTGGGTCGGCTGGGCCGGCGGAGTGGGCGCCGCGCCGGAGCCGTTCGACCTGGAGGGGATCCGGCTGCACCCGGTGCCACTGAGCGCCGAGGAACTCGAACGCTACTACGAGGGCCAGTCCAACGCCACGATCTGGCCGCTCTACCACGACGCGGTGGAGACTCCGGCCTACAAGCGCCGCTGGCGCGAGGCGTACCGGCTGGTGAACGCCCGGTTCGCCGAGGCCGCGGCCGAGGTGGCCGCCGAAGGGGCGACGGTCTGGGTACAGGACTACCAGCTTCAGCTCGTGCCGGCGATGCTCCGCGAACTCCGCCCCGACCTGCGGATCGGCTTCTTCCTGCACATCCCGTTCCCGCCGATCGAACTCTTCATGCAGATGCCGCTGCGCGCCGAGGTGCTGCGCGGGCTGCTCGGCGCCGACCTGGTCGGCTTCCAGCAGCGGTTGGCGGCGCAGAACTTCGTCCGGCTGGCCCGGCACCTGCTCGGCCTGCGCTACGAGGGCCAGATGATCCAGGTGGACGGCCGGCAGGTCAAGGCCGGCGCGTTCCCCATCTCGATCGACGTCGCCGAGATGGAGCGGATGGCCGTCGACCCGGCGGTGCAGGCCCGGGCCAAGCAGATCCGCACCGAGCTGGGCGACCCGAAGACGGTGATCCTCGGGGTGGACCGGCTCGACTACACCAAGGGGATCGAGCTTCGGCTCAAGGCGTTCCGCGAGTTGCTGTCTGACGGAAAGTTGACAGTTCCGGACGCGGTTATGGTGCAGGTTGCTACGCCAAGTCGGGAACGGGTGGAGCACTACCAGGCACTCCGGGTCAAGGTGGAACGCGAAGTTGGTCGAATTAATGGCGAATTCGGCCGGGTCGGTGTACCGGCCGTCCACTACCTCCATCAGTCGTACAGTCGCAGTGAACTGGCCGCGCTCTACTGCGCGGCCGACGTGATGATGGTGACCCCGCTGCGAGACGGAATGAATCTGGTGGCCAAGGAGTACGTAGCAACGCGCGCCGACTCGGGCGGCGCCCTCGTGCTCAGTGAGTTTGCCGGCGCCGCCACCGAGCTGCGCCAGGCATTCCTCTGTAACCCGCACGATCCGGACGGAGTCAAGGACGCGCTGCTGCGCGCGGTCCACGTGGACAAGGTCGAGGCCCGGCGCCGCATGCGCATCATGCAGCGCCACCTGCGTACCCACGACGTCGGACACTGGGCCCGGTCCTTCCTCAACGAGTTGGGTGTACCCGAGACGGAGGACGAGTGAAGTCCGGCTCCCTGCTCGACGGGGGTCCCCGCACCCTCGACTCGATCGACCCCGAACTGCGGGCCGCGATCGGCCGGATCGCCCGGGTACCACAGCTTCTGGTCGCCTGCGACTACGACGGCACGCTCGCGCCGATCGTCGAGGACCCGACCAGGGCGGTGCCGCTGCCCGAGTCGGTCGCCGCCGTACGCGCGCTGGCCGCCCTGCCGCAGACCACCGTCGCCGTGGTCTCCGGGCGGGCCCTGCGCGACCTGGCCACCCTCTCCCGGCTGCCCAGCGAGGTGCACCTGGTGGGCAGCCACGGTTCCGAGTTCGATATTGGTTTCGTGGAGCGGCTCTCCCCCGAGCTGATCGAGGTACGCACCCGGCTCCGCAACGAGCTGCGCCAGATCGTCGCCGGCCGGGCCCGGGTGCGCCTGGAGACCAAGCCGGCCAGCATCGCGGTACACACCCGGGGCGCCGACCCGGAGCTGGCCGCCGAGGTGATCGCGGCGGTGGACGCCGGCCCCGCCGTCTGGCCGGACGTCACCGTGACCCGGGGCAAGGAGGTGATCGAGCTCTCGGTGATCCCGACCAACAAGGGCACCGCGCTCGAACAGCTCCGTACCCAGCTCTCGGCGAGCGCGGCGCTCTTCCTCGGCGACGACGTCACCGACGAGAACGCCTTCGCCAAGTTGCACGGGCCGGACGTCGGCATCAAGATCGGTCCGGGCGAGACCCGGGCCGCGTTCCGGATCGACGAGCCGGTCGACGCCGCCCGGGTGCTCGGACTGCTGCTGGAGGTACGCCGGAACTGGCTCTTCGGCGAGCGGGCGGTACCGATCGAGCGGCACTCGATGCTGGCCAACGGGCGTACCGTCGCCCTCGTCACCCCGGAGGCGAGCCTGAGCTGGCTCTGCCACCCCAAGCCCGACTCGCCGGCCATCTTCGCCGACCTGGTCGGCGGCAACCCGGCCGGCTACTTCAGCATCGCCCCGGAACGCGGCGGCCTGCCGCTCGGCCAGCGCTACCGGCCCGGCACGATGACCGTGGAGACCCGTTGGTCCGGGTTGACCGTCACCGACTGGCTGGACCGGCCGTCCACCGACGGCGTGCCGAGCGGCTCGGCGGTGATCAGCGGCGACTCCACCCTGATCCGGGTGCTCAGCGGCGCCGGCCGGGTCCGGCTGGACTTCGCGCCCCGCCCCGAGTTCGGCCAGGTCGCGGTGCAGCTCCAGCCGCTCGGCGACGGGCTGCTGGTGCTCGGTTCCAACGAGCCGATCGCGCTCTACTCCCCCGGCGTCGAGTGGGAGATCGTGAACGACGGCGGATACGAGACCGCCCGGGCGGTGGTCGACCTGGCCGCCGCCGGTGGCCAGATCACCTGCGAACTGCGGTTCGGCTCGCACAGCCTGGACCACCACCGGGTGCCGGTGCACGAGCGGCAGGCGATGGCCGAGCAGCCGTGGCGGGACTGGGTCGCCGGGCTGCGGCTGCCCACCTCCGCCCGCGACCTGGTCGGGCGGAGCGCGCTGACCCTGCGCGGCCTGGTGCACGAGGCCAGCGGCTCGATCCTGGCCGCCGCCACCACCTCGCTGCCGGAGGAGCTGGGCGGGGTACGCAACTGGGACTACCGGTACTGCTGGCTGCGGGACGCCGCGATGACCGCGCGGGCGCTGGTCGACCTCGGCTCGCTGAGCGAGGCCGAGGGCTTCCTGCGCTGGGTCGACGGCTGTGTCGAACGCACCGGCGGGCATCCGGAGCGGCTGCACCCGCTCTACACGGTCGACGGCTACGAACTCGGCGCCGAGGCGGTCATCGACACCCTGCCCGGGTACGCCGGCTCCCGGCCGGTCCGGGTCGGCAACCTCGCCAACCACCAGCTCCAGCTCGACGTCTTCGGGCCGATCGCCGACCTGCTGGCGGCCGTCGCCGACCTGCGCGGCGAGGTACGCGACACCGAGTGGCGGGTGCTGGAGAACATGGTCGAGGCGGTCGCCCGGCGCTGGCACGAGCCCGACCACGGGCTCTGGGAGGCCCGGCTGCCACCCCGGCACCACGTCTACTCCAAGGTGATGTGCTGGATGACCGTGGACCGGGCGCTGCACGTGGTGCGGCGGCACGGCGACGGCGACCGGCCGGAGTGGGTCGAGCTGCGCGACCGGATCGGGCACAACGTGCTGGAGTTCGGCTGGCACTCCGGGGCCGGCGCCTACACGGTGGCGTACGGGGACGAGGAGATGGACGCCTCCTCGCTCTGGATCGGCCTGTCGGGGCTGCTGCCCGACGACGACCCCCGGTTCCTGGCCACCGTGCTGAAGGTCGAGGCCGACCTGCGCAGCGGTCCGGTGGTCTACCGCTACCGGTGGGACGACGGGCTGCCGGGCCGGGAGGGCGGCTTCCACATCTGCACGGCCTGGCTGATCGAGGCGTACCTGCGTACCGGTCGGCGGTCCGACGCCGAGGAACTGTTCACCCAGATGGTGGACACGGCCGGCCCGACCGGCCTGCTTCCGGAGCAGTACGACCCGATCTCCGAGCGCGGCCTGGGCAACCACCCGCAGGCATACAGCCACCTCGGCCTGATCCGCTGCGCCCTCCTGCTGGACGACATGGTCAAGTCCTGACCGGTACGCCGCTGCCGTGGACCGCGCGGAGTCGCGTCCACGGCAGCGGCGGCGTGGTCGTCCGGCGAGCGCCGGCCGACCGCTCGATTTTCGTGAAACGGCTCAGAGTTTGTGGAACGGCTCAGAGTTTGTGGACGGTGATGCGGCGGCCATCGGAGCCCGCGGCCACCAGGCTCCCGTCGTCGGAGAAGGCGAGATCGTGGAACCACTGATTCCGCCATCCGCCATTGCCCCGCAGCCGTACTCCGCTCGGCTCCCGGTCGGCGGCCGTGAACAGGTCGACGGTCTCACAGCCGGTTGCCAGGAACCTGCCGTCGGCAGAATAGCGCCAGAGATGGAGCGGGGACCATTCGGACCGATCCTCATCGGGAAATGTCCAGGCCAGGTCTCCCGACTCCAGGGAAATAGCGCGCAGCCCCGCTGAGACGTCCCCGATCAGCAGCGTCTCGGATGGATCAAAGTCAATATTGCCGAAGTGGTCGGAGACGGGAATCCGCTGTACCAGCCGCCGCCGGTCAACGTCCCAGATCTCTAGCTCGTGCGGCTTGTCCAGCGTCCCGCGATCGACTCGGAACAGCGCCAGTCGGCGTCCAGAGGATGAAAGTGCGCCGGCCCCGTAGTGGGTCGGTGATTCGGTCGACACCTCGAACAGGGTCGCACCCCCGGCATCGACCACCCGGGCACGACCGCTCAAGGAGCCGGTATTGCTCAGCCAGCCGGTGTACTCCATCAGCAGCAGGCGCCGGTGGGACCCGTCGAAACCGTGCCGGGCGGAACCCACGGCGAATCCGTCCTGGCAACTGACCAGGAGCCGACTTGCGCCGGTGGCCAGGTCCAGCCGCCAAACCTCCTTTTCCAACAGGTAGACGACACCCGAGCCGTCATGTTCGAAGTACGTGCCGTGCACCTTGGAACGGTGCCGCACCCCGCTTCCGGGGATGGAATGCACCAGGCGCCGGAGGCCGGTCGCGACATCGATCAGACAGATCTCGGTCGCGGATTCGTCCCGGAGCCCGATGACGGCAAGCAGGGTGCCGCCATCCGGATGCAGATCGACGCCGTGCAGATAACGGTTCGGGCCGACCAGGCACTCCAGCACCGCCTCACCCGGCGCCACGGCGTCCCGTTCACGGACGATCACGAACCCGCGCCCCAGCCGCTTGTCGACCTCAGCCGCCAGGGCGTCCCGGGCGCCATCCTCGGTGTAGAAATCAACGGCGCTCTCCCGGGCCTTGCCGCTGCCGGCCCAACTCGCCCTGGTCAGCCGCGATCCGACACGCCCCAACCGGCAGTATTTGCGCTTCACCGGATCAGGAAAGGTCAACAGAATCTGATCTTCAGGCACGCAGCGATGCTAACCACTACGTACGACGGAGACGACGACAGTCGCCGGCCCGCCCCCCTTCGGCGCTCCGGGCCGGGGCGGGGCGGGGCGGATCCGCGAGCCTGGGAGGGTCAGGACGGCAGGCTCACCGTGGCCGGGGTGCTCTCTCGTGATTGGGCAGCAGTTGTCCGACCGAGTGGTACGTTCGGTCAGTCGGATCGACGCGTGACGATACTTCAATCGTTCGGGGTGGCGGAGCTGCCGGTGCTGGCCGGAACTCCGGCCAGCGTGGTTGCCACGTCGCCGAAGACCACCACCGCCGGGGGGCGGAAACCGGCCGCGAGCGCCTCTGCCGCGACCGCGTCCAGGGTCGACCGGAGCACCCGCTGACCGTCGGTCGTACCCTCCTGCACGACTGCGGCAGGAGTGCTCGCCGACCGGCCGTGCGCCCGCAGCGCGGCGGCGATCGCCGGCAGGTTGTTCAGCCCCATCAGCACGACCAGGGTGCCGCGCAGCCGGGCCAGCACCGACCAGTCGACCAGGGAGTCGGGATGCTCCGGCGGGAGGTGCCCGGAGACCACCGTGAACTCGTGCGCCACGCCCCGGTGGGTCACCGGGATGCCGGCCGCCGCCGGAGCCGCGACCGAACTGGTCACCCCGGGGACCACGGTCACCGGTATCCCGGCGGCCGCACAGGCCAGCGCCTCCTCGCCACCTCGACCGAAGACGTACGGGTCGCCGCCCTTGAGGCGGACCACCCGGGCGCCGGCCAGGGCCCGGTCCACCAGTACCCGGTTGATCTCCTCCTGCGCGGCGGCCGGCCCGTGCGGGATCTTGGTGGCATCCACCAGCTCGACCTCGGGCCGCAACTCGTCGAGGAGCAGCCCGGGGACCAGCCGGTCGGCGACCACCACGTCGGCCTCGGCGAGCAGCCGCCGGCCGCGGACCGTGATCAGTTCGGGGTCGCCGGGACCCGCGCCGACCAGCGCGACCCGCCCGACAGGCCGTTCCGGCCGACCGGTGGAGACCGCCGTGTCCGCCGCCAGGCCGTCGGCACCGGTCCGCTCCGGCGGCACGCCGGTGCCGCCACTGTGGCCGCTGTCACCACTGTCGCCACTGTGACCGGCGGTGCCGGGGGCGCCGGTGCCGGTGCCGGGGGCGCCGGCAACCGTGCCGCCCGGCCCGCCGCCGTCACCGTCCCGCACACTGCCGTTCAGCGTGCTCCCCTCCACCGGTGCGGCGCCGTCGGGCGCGGACCCGTCCGGTGGGGGCAGCAGCGGCGGCTCCGCCGCGACACCGGAGAGCGATCCGGCGATCAACTGCTCCCGGATCGCGTCCCTGACCGCCACGGCCCGACGCGGGTCACCCCCGCCGAGCACGGCGACGGTGAGCGGGCCGTACCGGGTGACCGCCGGGGTCCAGGCGGTCGCGGCGTCGCGGTCGTCGGCGCGTACGCAGAAGATCTGCCGGTCGAGCGCGGCGGCGCTGACCGCCTCGGCGGCGGCCGGATCGTCCACGGCCACCTGCACCAGCCAGGCCCCGTCGAGGTCGCCCGGCGCGAACTCCCGGGCGACCCACTCCACCCGGCCCGCGTCGACGTGTGCCCGCAGCGCCGGGGTCAGCTCGGGGGCGACCACCACCACCCGGGCCTCCGCGTCCAGCAGCGCCGGCACCCGCCGGGTCGCCACCGCCCCGCCACCGACCACCAGCACCCGCCGGCCGGCGAGCCGCAGCGCAAGCGGATACATGATCATTTCTCCGACACTCCCGCCGCGTCGAACGTGGCCACCTCGTGCAGTACCCGCACCGCGCTGGCGACCACCGGATAGGCAAGCAGGGCGCCGGTGCCCTCGCCGAGCCGTAGGCCCAGATCGATTATCGGCAGCAGGCCGAGCCGGTCCAACCCGGCGGTCGCGCCCGGCTCGGCCGAGCGGTGCCCGGCAACCATCGCGCCGACCGCGTCCGGGGCGAAGGCGGCCGCCGCGAGCGCGGCGGCGACCGCACTCACCCCGTCCAGCAGCACCGGGACACGCCGCGCGGCGCCGCCCAGGACGAAGCCGGCCAGCGCCGCGTGCTCCAGCCCGCCGACCGCGGCCAGCACCCCGAGCGGATCGGCCGGATCGGGTACGTGCCGGGCCAGCGCTGCCCGCACCACAGCCACCTTCCGGGAGTACGTGGCGTCGTCGATCCCGGTGCCCCGTCCGGTCGCCTCGGCCGGGTCGATTCCGGTGAAGGCGGCGATCAGCGCGGCGGCTGCCGTGGTGTTGCCGATCCCCATGTCCCCGGTGACCAGGATCCCGGCGCCGGAGTCGAGCAGTTCGTGTGCCACCCGAACGCCGGTCTCGACCGCGCTGCGTGCCTCGTCCCGGGTCAGGGCGGGTTGCACGCTCATGTCCCGGCTGCCGGCCCGGACCTTCGCGCTGACCAGCCGGGGAGCCGGCCGCGCCGACCGCTGCGCCGGCACCACCGGCCGAGCCAGCGGGGTGGCCACCCCGACGTCGACCACGGTCACCGTGGCGCCGGTCTGCCCGGCGAACGCGTTCACCACCGCGCCACCGGCCAGGAAGTTGGCCACCATCTGCGCGGTGACCTCCTGCGGCCACGGGGTCACCCCCTGGGCGTGCACCCCGTGGTCGGCCGCGAAGATCGCCACCGCGGCGGGCTCGGGCAGCGGCGGTGGACAGGCGCCGGCCAGCCCGGCCAGCCGGATCGAGAGTTCCTCCAGGGCGCCCAGCGAACCGGCCGGCTTGGTCAGCCTGGCGTGCAGGTCGTGAGCCGCGGCCATGGCCGCCTCGTCGAGGGGACCGATCTCGGCGAGGGTGGCGTCCAACATTATTCCTCCAGGATTCCGGCCAGCGCGGCCACGAACAGGTCGGTGGTGGCAGTGTCCCGTACCGCGAGGCGCAGCCAGTCGGGGCCCAGCCCCGGAAAGGTGTCTCCCCGGCGTACCGCGAAACCCCGGTCGCGCAGGGCCAGCCGTACCCGCGCCGCCCCGGGCAGGTGCACCAGGACGAACGCGCTGGCCGGGGTGCCCGCGACGCGTACCCCGGGCAGCTCGCCGAGCCGCCGGACCAGGTACGCCCGCTCGACGGCGAGCCGCGCGGCGATCCGGCGCTCCGCCTCCACCGCACCGGGCGTGGCGCAGGCCGCCGCCGCGGCGAGCGCGGGGGTCGAGACCGCCCAGAGTGGTTGTACCGCCGCCAACCGCCCGACCAGCTCGGCCGGAGCGAGCAGGTAGCCGATGCGGAGTCCGGCCAGCCCCCAGGTCTTGGTGAGGCTCCGCACGACGACCAGCCCCGGCAGGTCGCGCCGGGTCGCCAGGGACTCGGGTTCGGCCGATCCCCCGGCCGCTCCTCCGGAGCCGATCCCGACACGTCCGGCCCCGGCGGGCCCGGTGTCGGTGCCGATGGTGGAGTCGGCGAACGCCTCGTCGACGACCAGTACCCGGCCGGGGCGGGCCAGGCCGGCCAGGACGTCAGCCGGGTGGAGTACCGAGGTGGGGTTGGTCGGGTTGCCCACGAAGACCAGGTCGGCGTCGGCCGGTACCCGGTCGGGGTCCAGCCGGAAGCCGGTCTCCGCCGGCAGCAGCACCCGCTCGACCCGGTGTCCTGCCGCCCGCAGCGCCGCCTCCGGCTCGGTGAACTGGGGATGCACGACCACCGGTCGGCGCGCGCCGCGCAGTGCCTGGGCGAGCAGCACGAACCCCTCGGCGGCCCCGGCGGTCAGCAGCACCTCGTCGACCGGCCGGCGGTGCCGGGCGGCGACGGCGGCCCGGGCCGGGGCCGGGTCGGGATAGGCGGTCAGCGTCTCCAGCGAGGCGACGATCGGTTCCCGCAACCAGGCCGGCATCGGGTGCCGCTGGACGTTGACCGCGAGATCCACCAGACCGGGAGCGAGTTCGACGTCGCCGTGGTGGCCGAGATCGGGCTCGTGCCGGCCGAGCTGGTCAGGCTCGTGCCGGCCGAGCTGGTCGGGCCGGTGCTGGTCGAGCTCGTCGGGCCCTCGCGGGCCGGGATCGGGCCCGACGGATGGCGGTGCGGCTGCGGGCCGAGGCATGGGCATGATCCTGCCGGGCGGCCGGCGGCGGCGGCCAGCGGGCGCCCCGGAACGGATCGGGAATGGTCGAACCGGCGCTCCGAAGCGCTCGCACATTCGCGAATCTTTATCATGTTTTACCGAGATTTATCCTAGCTTGGAAACGTGACCAACCCCACCACTCGCCCTGCCCCTGGTCGACTCGTACCCCTGCTCCGTGCCGGCCTGATCGCCGGCGTGGTCGTCGCGGCGGCGCTGTTCCCGTTCGTCGCGGTCGGTGGGCTGGCCGCCAAGGCCGGCGCCGACCTGGTGGAGAAGACCCCGGCCGATCTGCTCGCCTCGGCGCCGGCACAGACCAGCTACGTCTACGCGGCCGACGGGACGACCCTGATTACCACCTTCTACGAGGAACACCGGCGGTACGTGCCGCTCTCCCAGATGTCGCCGTACATCCAGCAGGCGATCGTGGCCTCGGAGGACTCCCGGTTCTACGAGCACAACGGGGTCGACCCCAAGGGCGTGCTCCGGGCGTTCGTCGCCAACCAGCAGGCCGGCGGGGTGTCGCAGGGCGCCTCCACGCTGACCATGCAGTACGTCCGGATGGCCCTGCGGGACAGCGCCAAGACCCCGATGGAGGCGCGGCAGGCCACCGAGCAGACGCCGCTGCGCAAGCTCCGCGAGATGCGACTCGCCCTCGACCTGGAGAAGGAGACGACAAAGTCGCAGATCCTGGAGCGCTACCTCAACTCGGCCTACTTCGGCCACCGGGCGTACGGCATCTACTCGGCGTCGGAGATCTTCTTCTCCAAGCTGCCGAAGGACCTCACCCCGGTCGAGGCGGCCACCCTCGCCGGGCTGGTGAAGGCGCCGACCACGTACGACCCGGCCAGCTCGGACCGGAAGGCCGCCACCGACCGGCGCAACTACGTACTCGACCGGATGCAGGCGATGGGCTACCTGTCCCCGCAGGCCACGGCGGCGGCGAAGGCCGAACCGATCCAGCTCCGCCTCAGCAACCCGCCGAACGACTGCATGTCGGTGCCGGAGGAGCACAACAGCTGGGGCTTCTTCTGCGACTACCTGAAGGCCTGGTGGGCCGCACAGCCGGCGTTCGGCAGCAACTCCCTGGAGCGCCTCGACAAGCTGCGCCGGGGCGGCTACACCATCGTCACCAGCCTGGACCCGAAGATTCAGGAGGTCGCCGACGAGCAGGTACAGGCCGGGGAGTCCAACGGCAGCCCGTACGGACACGGCCTGGTCGCGGTCGAACCCGGCACCGGGTACGTCAAGTCGATGGCGGTGAACCGGACCTACTCGCTGGACCAGGACGAGAACGGGCCGCACTCCGACCCGAGCAAGCGCACCCGGATGAAGGGCAACTACCCGAACACCGTGGTCCCGCTGCTCGGTGGCGGCGATCTCCCCGGCTACCAGGCCGGATCGACGTTCAAGATGTTCACCATGCTCGCCGCGCTGGACGCCGGGCTGCCGCTCAGCACGGCGTTCAACTCACCGCACCGGTTCGTCTCGATCTACCCGGACGGCAGCGGTGGCCCGACTGACTGCGGCGGCTACTGGTGCCCGTCGAACGCCAGCGGGGCGATGAGCGGCCACCAAACCATGTGGTCCGGCTTCGGCAAGTCGGTCAACACGTACTTCGTCTGGCTGGAGCAGAAGGTCGGCGCCGAGAACGTGGTCCGGCTGGCCGAACGGTTGGGCCTACAGTGGCGTACCGACATCGACAAGCGGCAGGCTTCGCCGAGCCAGGCGAACAAGTGGGGCTCGTTCACCCTCGGGGTCTCCGACGTCACCCCGCTGGAGATGGCCAACGCGTACGCCACGGTCGCCGCCGAGGGACGGTTCTGCGAGGCGCTGCCGGTCACCTCGATCGTCGGGCCGGACGGCACCCCGGCGACGTACCGGACCGGGGCCGGGATGGATCTGGAGATCGCGCTCCCCCGGTGCAGCCAGGAGGTCGGCGCCGACGCGGCCCGGGCCGCCACCGACGCCGCCCGGTGCCCGACCGGGGACACCCCGGCCCGGGGCTCCTGCGGCGGCTGGTCCACCGCCGACCGGGTCCGGGGCATCGTCGGTCGGCCGGTGGCCGGCAAGACGGGTACCACCGACAGCGACCGGGCCGCCTGGTTCGTCGGCTACACCCCTGAACTGGCCGCCGCGAGCTTCCTCTCCGACCCGGACAGCCCGATGAACCCGGTCGGTTCGGGCCCGGCGAACAAGCCGATCGACGCGGTCGCCGGATTCCTGAAGGGCGCGCTGAAGGATCAGCCGGTACGCCAGTTCAATCCGCCCTCCGCGGAGATGACCGGTTGACCGGGCGAGGGCGCACAGCCTCAGTGGCCGGGTGAGTGCAGATCGGCGGCGACCAGGGACCAGACCTCCAGGTCGACCCGGCCGCTGTGCACGTACCCGGCGTTGCGCAGCAGCCCCTCGTAGGTGAACCCGGCCTTCTCGGCGACCCGTCGAGACGCGGTGTTGCCAGGTGCCACCCGCAGCTCGAGGCGCTGGAAACCGTGCTCCAGGATCAACGCGACGGCAATCGCGTCGACCGCCTCCGCCGCCATGCCGAACCCGCGCGCCTCCGGCGCGATCGCGTACGACACCTCGGTGACCCGGCCTCCCCAGTCGGTACGCTTGGTCCACAGGCAGCCCACCAGCCGCTCGTCCTCGCGCCGGATCACGCCGTAGTGGTCGCCGTTACCGCTGTCCCGCCGTTCCTGGGCCATCTCGGTGCACCAGGCGTCGGCGTCGATCTGTCCCAGTTCGCGCTGGAACGGCAGCCAGCGCTGGGTCTGCTTGTCGGCGAAGATCACCGAAACCGCCTTCGCGTCCGACCCCCGCAGCGGTCGTACGTGCACCCGTGGCGTCGACACGGTCAGGGTCGGAAAGCGGCGCACCGCCACCTCTCCGCTCATGCCGCCGACTCTCCCCGCTCGCCGCCGGACCGCCTCCCGACCGTGCTCCTCCGGCCCGGCTCGCTGCCGATCCGGCCGTGCCGAACCGCCCATCCGGTCACAACCGCCACCTCATCTCGGCTCATGCCCGCCACCGGCCCGACATCATCCGCGACGCCCGCGCACGCCGCTCGCCCCGGATGCTCCCCGTGGACGCGGGCCCGGACGCTCCGCACAAACGCCGGCCCCGATCCGCGAGCACGCCGCCGGCCGGGTCGTCGACCGGATCACGGCACCGGTCCACCGGCCGGGCTGCTCGGCACGGCACCGGCCACCGGCTCGGACCCGGCCGCCTCGCCCGGTCCGGCGACCTCCGCCGCCGCCACGGTATCCGTCCGGCTCGCCCCGGGCGCCACACCCGAGCCGTCACCGGCCCTGACCGGCACTGGCCGGTCGGCGGTGCCTTCCGGCACCGGTTGCTCGTCGACGGGTACCGGCCTCGGACGTGGCGCGGGCGCGGCCACCGGTCCGGGAGCCTCGCCCCCGCCAGTCGGCCTCGGCCGGGCCTGCGGTGCCGGTCCTGCCCCGGGCATGCCGGTGGCCGACCTCGGCGCACCGGACGGCGGAGGGCTGGTCGCTCCCTGGGGTGGACCGCCGGCCGGGCCGGAGGCCCGTTGGCCGGCAGACGGTCCGGCCGGCGATGCCGGCGCGGCTGAGGGTGGCCCGGCAGGTCGCGGTCGAACCGGTGCGCCGGTCGCCGGGCCGGGGCCGGGGCCGGGGCCGGCGGCCCTCGGCGCCGGGGCGCCCGGCGGAACCGCGCCCGGCCGGATCGGAGCGGGCTGGGCAGCGCCGCCAGACGGCGCGGCGCCACCGACCGAAGCAGGACCGCCAGCCGGAGCACGACCACCAGCGGGACCAGAGCCACCAGCCGGAGCAGGACTGCTAGCCGGCGCACGACCACCAGCCGCAGCAGGACTGCTAGCCGGAGCACGACCACCGGGTGGCGCGGCACCACCGGACGCGGTGCCGGACTCCGATTGCCGGGGCGTGACCGCATCCGGACCGACCGGAACGGCAGGTCGGCCAGCAGCGGACGGCGGGACCGGAGCGGACGGCAGAACCGGAGCGGACGGACCGGCCGGTGCCGGAGGTGCCACCGGAGCAGCCGGTCCGACCAGGCCCGACGGGGAGACGGAGGCCGGCGGGGAGACGGAGGCCGGCGATCCGACCATGCCTGGTGACACGGGTGCGGTGGGATTGGCCAGGCCCGCTGGCGAGACCGGAGCGGACGGCGAGACCGGACCCGCTGACGGCGCCGCGGCGGCCGGCGCAACCGGGACGGCCGGTGGCACGGCAGCCGTACCGGCCGGGGCAGGCGTACCGGCCAATGCGGGCGTACCGGCCGATGCGGGCGTACCGGCCGGGGCGGGCGTACCGGCCGGGGCGGGCGTACCGGCCGATGCGGCGGCGGCGACCAGGCGGCTGGCGATCACCGGGCTGCTAGCCCAGTGCAGCGTCAACTGGGAGGCGTGCACCCGGCGCCAGACGAAGCCCTCCGGCGGGCCACCGCCCCAGCTCCACGCCGGGGTCTGCCCCGCGCGTGGGGTCAGTATCCCGCGATGCTGCTTGTAGCCGACCACCCGGGCGCCGAGCCGGGCCACCGGAGTGTCCGCCCGTGCCGTCGCCTCGCGGTAACCGACCACGGTGCGGTCCAGGCTCGCCCCGACGGCGTCCAGCACCCCGCACATCGGGCGCCCGTCGAACTCCCGGGCCAGCCAGAGCAGCCCGGCCCCCTCGGCGATCACCGGTCGACCCGTACGGGCCAGTTCCGCGACCGCGATGCAGAGCCGGCGGTTCGCCGACAGCTCCTCGGCGTACGTCTCGGGCAGCGCACCGCCGATCACCAGGGCACCGGTACCCGCCGGCAGCACCTCGTCGCGGAGCGGGTCGAAGGCGACCACCTCGGCACCGGCCGCCGCCAGCAGTTCAGCGGTCTCGGCGTACGAGTACGACAGGGCGGGCCCGCCGGCCACCGCCACCACCGTACGGGTGACCGGCGCCTCGCCGACCGGGCCCAGCTCGGCGAGCGCCTCCGCGGCCGACCAGGCGGTCACCGGCACCCGGGGCGCCGAGCGGGCCAGCGCCAGCAGCCGGTCGAGGTCGACGGCTCCGGCGATCGCCTCGCCGAGCCGGCGCACCCCCCGGTACGCCTCCACGCCGCGCTGCATCACCGGCACCACACCGTGCTGCCGGGACGGCAGGACGGCGGGCAGGTCGCGTCGGCGCAGCGCCCCGAAGACCGGTACGCCGATGTCGTCCAGCGCGTCGCGGAGCAGTTGCTCGTGTCGGTCCGAGGCGACCCGGTTCAGGATCACTCCGCCGAGCCAGAGCATCTCGTCGTACGCCCGGAAGCCGTGCGCGAGCGCGGCGACCGACTGGCCCATCGAGCCCACGTCGACGACCAGCACCACCGGGGCCCGCAGGGTGGTGGCGATCGCGGCGGTCGAGTCGACCTCGGGCCGGCCGGCCAGGCTGTCGAAGAGCCCCATCGTGCCCTCCACCACCGCGATCTCGGCGTCGGCGGAGCCGTGCGCGAAGAGCGGGGCGATCCGCTGCGAGCCGACCAGCCGGGGGTCGAGGTTGCGGCCGGGCCGTCCGGCGGCAAGGCCGAGATAGGCGGCGTCGGTGTGGTCGGGGCCGACCTTGAACCCGGCGGCGTCCAGCCCCCGGGCGGCGAGCGCGGCGAGCAGGCCGACCGCGATGGCGGTCTTGCCGTGTCCGGACGACGGTGCGCTCACCACTACGCGCGGCGCGTCGATCATGGTCGGCTCCTCGGGGCGCGGTCACCGCCCCCGTGCGGGCGGTGCGGAGGTTCTGGTACGGACGGTGGTGGTGCGAGGGACGGCCCGGCCCGACCCGTCGATCGAACCGACGCGCGTGAGGATACCCGGCACCGGACGCCGCGCCGGCCCGCCGAGCCGGCCACCTGGGAAACCGGCGGGACCGCCCGGGTAGCCTCGTGCTGTGTACCGGTTCCTGCTCACGCCCCGCTGGCTGGGCATCCTCGCGCTGACCCTGGCCGCGGCCACGGTGATGGTGCTGCTCGGCAACTGGCAGTTGAGCCGCTATCAGGAGCGGGCCGCGATCAACGAGCGGATCGACGAGACCGCGACCCTGGCGCCGCTGCCGGTGGACCAGGTGCTGCCCCGGCCGGATGGCGCGGCCGGCACGGTCGGGCAGGCGCCGCCGGCCGGCGCGGCCTGGACCCGGGTCACCGTGACCGGGCGGTACGACAGCACGAACGTGATCCTGATCCGCAGCCGTACCGTCGAGAGCAGGGTCGGCTTCGAGGTGCTCACCCCGCTGCGGCTGGCCGACGGCAGCGCCGTCCTGGTGGACCGGGGCTGGATTCCGCCGGCCGCCGGCGGCAGCGCGCTCGCCCGACCCGAGATCCCCGCCGTACCGTCCGGTGAGGTGACCGTGGTGGGCCGGGTGCACCTGTCGGAGAGCAAGCCGGACGCCGTCACCCGGCGGGACGGCCGGATCGAGACCCGGCGGATCGCCGTACCGGCGCTGGCCCGGGAGCTGCCGTATCCGATCTACTCGGCGTACCTGCTGCTGGACGAGCAGACCCCGGCCGCCGACCCGGCCTTCTCCGCAATACCGATCCGGCACGAGAACGACTGGCAGAACGGCGGGTACGTCGTCCAGTGGTGGCTCTTCGCGCTGCTGACCCTGGTCGGCTTCGGCTGGGCGGCCCGCCGCGAGGCGCGCGGCGACACGCCGGACGGCGACGGCAGCCGGGACCGGGCCGGTCAGGACCGGGACCGGCTGGACCAGCCGGCCCCGGCCACCCCGAGCCCTTGAGCGCCTGAGCCCCTGAGCGCCGCCGGCGATCCCGTCGCTGCCGCCCGCGCCCGTCCCGGCCGACCACCGTGCCGGCATCGCCGTACCGGGCGCACCTCGGGGTGGCGGCGGTCACGGTCCGGGTTAAGGTCTGCGGAACGGCCGGTGTGGCACTGGGGAGGAGCCGGCATGAGCGTGAACCCGAGCGGAGCGCCGGACGTACCTCCGCCACCACCGACCGATCCGTGGCCGACCGACGCCTCGGTCTCGCCTGGCTATCCGCCACCGTCCACCCCGGAGGACCCGCCGACCCCGACTCCGGGCTATCCCGGGCAGCCCTATCCGGTCAGCGGGCAGCCCTATCCGGGTGCGCCGCAGCCCTATCCTGTGCCGGCGTTGCCGTACCCGGGCGGGGGCCAGCCGGGCGGGGGTACGCCGTGGTCACCCCCGGTACCGCCGGAGCCGGTGGTCGCGCAGATCGGCGAGATCGCGGTCACCTCGTCGACGGTACGCACCCCGAGTGGCGACCTTCCGCTGGCCGGCTCCCAGTGGCACGTGGCGGACTACTGGCAGAGCGAGCAGAAGACGCCCACCTGGGCAATCGTGGTGGCGGTGGTCGGCTTCTGCGTGCTGACCGTGTTCAGCCTGCTGTTCCTGCTGATCAAGGAGACCGTCCACCGTGGAACGGTGCAGGTGACGGTGACCAACGGCCTGCGGCAGTACGTCGCCCGGATCCCGGTCACCGACCAGTTCCAGGTCCAGCAGATCCACCAGCAGGTCAACTACGCGCGGTCGCTGGCCGCGATCTGACCGCCGGTCGAATGCGGCGGTCAGGCGCCGTACCGGCGCTGCCGGCCGGCGTACGACCGCAGGGCGCGCAGGAAGTCGACGTACCGGAAGCCGGGCCAGTACGCGTCGCAGAAGTACAGCTCCGAGTAGGCCGCCTGCCAGAGCAGGAAACCGGACATCCGCTGCTCACCACTGGTCCGGATGATCAGGTCGGGGTCGGGCCTCCCCTGGGTGTAGAGGTGTGCCGCGATGTCTTCGGCGCTGAGCCGCTGGGCCAGTTCCGCCGGGGTCGTACCCGCCCGCGCCGCCTGGTCCAGCAGGGAGCGGATCGCGTCGACGACCTCTGCCCGGCCGTCGTAGCCGACCGCGATGGTCAGGTGGAACCGCGCTCCGCGGTCGGCGGTCGCGTCCCGGGCCAGCTTCAGCGCGTGCCGGGTCGAGTCGGGCAGCGTGTCGAGCCGCCCGGCCAGGTGCAGCCGCCACCGGCCGGGACGTTCGGCGAGCCGGGCGGCGACGATCCGCTCGACCACCTCCATCAGGTACCGGACCTCCTCCGACGGCCGCTTGCGCAGGTTGTCGGTGGAGGCGACGAAGATCGTCACGTGTTCGATGCCGAGGTCGGCGCACCAGCCGAGCACCTCGTCGACGTGCTCCGCGCCGTACCGGTGGCCAACGCTCGGGTTCTCGAAGCCCTGTTTCCGGGCCCACCGCCGGTTGCCGTCCATCACCATCGCCACGTGCCGGGGCAACGACCCGGTGACCAGGCGGAGTGGGACCCGCGACGGCGTCAGTCGGGGCGCCGACCTGCGTGGATGGCCCGTACCGTATCGATGGTGTCCGCCTCCGCCGCGGTCTTGTCGTCGCGGTATCGCAGCACCCGGGCAAAGCGCAGCGCCACGCCGCCCGGATAGCGCGGACTGCTCTGCACCCCGTCGAAGGCGATCTCCACGACCTGCTCGGGCCGCACCTGGACCACCCAGTCGCCGCGCTCCACCGCCAACTCCTGGAACCGCTCGGTCTGCCAGCGCAGCAACTCGTCGGTCAGCCCCTTGAAGGTCTTGCCGAGCATCACGAAGCCGCCGGTCTCGGGGTCGCGGGCCCCGAGGTGCAGGTTCGACAGCCAGCCCTTGCGCCGGCCACTGCCCCACTCGACGGCGAGCACCACGAGGTCGAGGGTGTGCCTCGGCTTCACCTTGACCCAGGCGGCGCCCCGCCGGCCCGCGTCGTACGCCGCCTCCGGCGCCTTGACCACGATGCCCTCGTGCCCCGCGTCGACTGCGGCGGCGAACGCCGCCGAGGCCTGCTCGACGGTGTCGACGGTGATCCGCTCGACGAGCTGCGCCGGCGAGACGGTTCGGGCCAGCGCGGCCCAGCGCTCGTGGCCTGGCGCGTCGAGCAGGTCGACGCCGTCCAAGTGCAGGATGTCGAAGAAGTACGGCGTCAGCACAACCCCGCCGCTGGTGTTCGCCGCCGCGACCACCGACGGGGCGACCGTCGCCGGACGCTCCGGCCCGGGGATCTCGGCGGGCGCCGTTCCGGAGGTGCCGATCCGGGGCACCTCGGAGATGTCCACCGGCCCCACCGACCGCACCGACCCGGCCGTCGACGGCGCGACCGGCGCCGCGCCGAAACTCCGGGTGCCGCCCCCGTCGGCGTCGGCGCCGCCGCCCGCACCGGTGGCAGCTCTCCACTCGCCCGACACGCCGTCGACCGCTCCCGCCACGCCCGGGGCGCGGTCAACGAGTTCCGCCGCCTCGCGCCCGGTGCGTTCGGCCTCGGTGGCCCCGGTGTCGCCCGGCGCGCGGCCGACCTCGTCGCGGACGGCCCGGCGGGCTCCCCTGGTGGCCGCCCGACTCGCGGTCTCCTGGAACGGCCGTGGCCGGCCGGAGGCGTCGAGCGCGATCGCCTCGCCGTCCAGCACCAGCTCGCGGGCCGGCAGCGCGCGGACCGCCGCCACCACCTCGGGAACCCGCGAGGTGATCTCGTCGAGGCTGCGGGTGAAGACCGCGATGTCGTCGCCGGAGCGGTGCACCTGGATGCGGATGCCGTCGAGCTTCACGTCGACCACCGCCGGCAGCCCGACGGTGGTCAGCGCCTCCTCGACCGATGCCGCACTCTGCGCCAGCATCGGCGCGAGCGGACGGCCGACCTGCAACGCGAACCCGGTCAGCGCGGCCGAGCCGCCGGTGAGCGCGGCCGCCGCGACCGTCTTCAGGTCACCGGCGAGCAACAGGGCCCGGCGGACCGCCGGCAGCGGCACCTCGGCCGCCCGGGCGACCGCCTCGGCCAGCAGGCCGGCCTGGGCGCCCTGCCGCAGCTCCCCGCTGAACAGGCCGAGCAGCAACCGCCGCTCCTCGACGGTGGCGGCGCCGAAGAGGGCGGCCAACAGCTCGCGACGGCGCTGCTGCGAGCCCGCTCCGCGCACCTCGGCGAGCTCGGCTATCGCCGCGTCGACACCGGCCACCGTCAGGGTCGGCTGCTCGGCCGCCGGTGGCAGCTCGCGGAGGCTGGCGTAGCCGACTCCGGTCTGCCGCTGGCGCAGCTCTCCGGCCAGGTAGCCCGAGCCGGCGACGAGTTCCTCCGGGGCGAGCTTGCGCAGCGCCTCGGCGAGCAGCTCGACCTTGGCCCGCCGCCCGGAGGTGGCGGCGACGGCGGCGGAGGTGGCTGCCAGATCAACGAAGCGCACGGCTCCATCCTGGCAGCCACCGCCGACATATTTCGGCCGGCCCGCCCTCGTCCCCCGGCTGAGCTGGGCGGGGACGGTCAGGCCGGGGCAGGCTCCTCGATGCGCAGGCCACGGGCACGCACACTGTCGGCCACCCGGGCGAGGGCGGCGTCGAGCGCGCAGAGAACGGTGGAAAGCTCGCCGAGCTGGTCCCGGAGCGCATCCTCGGACCACGCGGAGACGTCGACGTCCCGCAGCGCACTGACCGCGGCGTCGAGCCGCGCGATGGCCTCGTTCGTACTCATGTTCGAAATCTTACCGCCCCGACGATCCCGCCGGGCGCTTTCTCCGCTTTCTTCCCGCGGACCTCCGCTGGCGGGACGAGTGGGCTATCTTTCGACTACGGACATCCGTCCTCTGTCCACACTCCCCTCCGGCCAGACGCGGTCCGTTCCCGGACCCGGGCTCCGGCGAGAACCCCGGAGAGTCATGACGAACGCCATCCTCCGCCCAGGCAGCCGGGTCGGCGCGGCTGCCGCCGCAGTGCTCGCGACGCTCGCCCTCACCGCAGCGCCCAGCCCGGCGCACGCCGCGGCGCAGCCACAGTTGCAGATCTCCAGCACCGCCGACGCGACGATCGACACCGACGGCGCCACCATCGGCTTCCACCTCCGCAACACCGGGGACGCACCGGCCACCGCGGTCAGCGCGATCTACGACGCCCGCTCCACCACCGGCGACATCATCTTCTCGGTCCCGTCCGGCGACGAGGACTGCCGCCAGTCCGGCAAGGCGGTGGACTGCCAGCACGGCGACCTGGCGCCGGGGCAGGAGCGGCTCGTCCGGCCGATCATGCTGCGCAGCACCGAGGACGCCCGGCCGGGCCCGGCGGGGATCGTCCGGGTCAGCGTCTCGGCCCAGGGCCCGGATGGCACGGTCTTGACGACGTACGAGCTTCCGGTGAGCATCCGGGCCACCGGCTCGGGCCTGGTGACCGAGGTCGACGACCTCGGTTCCGCGCAGCAGCGGGTCGGCGGCGGCGACCGCAGTCCGCTGCACGCCACCGTGTTCAACTTCGGAAACAGCACGCTGCCCGGCTTCCGGCTGACGATCACCCTCCCGCTCGGGGCGACCTTCGCCGAGCGCTACGGAGACTGCGTCTACGGCGACGACCTCCCCGGCGATCCACCGACCGGCTACGTATACGGCCCGCAGCAGGTGACCTGCCAGATGCACCTGATCCTGGAACCCGGTGCCGGGGTCGCCTTCTCCGATCCGGTATCCGGCGACGCGGCGTTCAACGTCGTCTTCGGCAAGAACCTGCCGGGGCCCACCGAGGAGACCGGCCGGTTCGAGGCCGGCGAGTTGACCGAGCCGCTCCCCGAGGCCCAGCGCCGGGCCGGAGCGCCGGACGGCCCGTCGCTGGCCGGCAAGCTCGCCGAGTTGCGAACCAAGGCGGAGCAGCGGGCCGGGACCGGGCAACAGTCCCCGGTCAAGCCTCGCACCCCGGAACAGGCCGGCGGGAGCGAGCAGCGGACCACGCCGGGCCGGCAGGCCACGACCGGCGACGCCGGCCCGGCCCGGGTGGCCGCCGGGGCCGAGCCCAACGTCGCCGAGTTCAGCATCTGGACCGAACCCAACAACCACGATCTCGAGGTACGCGCCACCTCGGTCACCGGCTCGGTCGGTGACACCGTGGAACTGCCGTACACCATCACCAACCACGGGCCGTCGGACGGCGGCGCCGCCTGGCGGATCGTCGCGCCGAGCGGCACCGTGCTGCTGCCCAGCCCGTGGTGCACCTTCCGGGACGAGCAGGGTGAGCCGGTCGCTGAACTGACCGAGGTCGACTGCGGCACCGAGAGCCAGTGGCCGGCGACCGCCTCCGGCGAGGGCGTGGTGTCGTCGGTCGCACGGGTGAAGATCAAGTCCGCGCCGGGCACGAACGGCACGATCACGATCCGCAGCCTCGGCCCGTCGACGGAGACGGGTCCGAAAAGCAACACCGCCCAGCTCCTGATCAACGAGCCGGGCGGTGGTGGCGGCGCGGACGACGACGGGCTCCCGATCACCGGGGTCCGGACCGGTCCCATCGCCGCCGTCGGCGGCAGCGCCCTGCTGCTCGGTGCGGTGCTGCTGCTACTCGGCCGGCGGCGCCGGTCGACGACATCCCCGCCCGCCGAGTAACCCGTACGGGCGCCACGCAGGCGTGTCGACGCGTCAGGGGGGTCGTGACCGGCGAATCCGGTCCGGCCCCCTTGACCTCCGCCCCCCTTGACCGTCCGTCCCCGACCGTCCGACTCCGGGGTCCGGCACGCCCGGTCCCGACGGGGAAACCCGCGCGGTCGGGCCGGGCAGCTCAGGTCAGGTCAGCCGGCGGCGGCCTCGGCGACCTTGGCCAGCAGCAGCGCCTCGGCCAGGCATACCCGGGCGAACTCCCCCAGGTGCAGGCTCTCGTTCGGCCCGTGCGCCCGCGCGTACGGGTCCTCGACGCCGGTCACCAGGATCGCGGCGTCCGGAAACATCCGGCGGAACGTCTCGATGAACGGAATGGAACCGCCGACACCCATGTCCACCGGCTCGACGCCGTCCCAGGCGGTCCGGAAGGCGGCCCGGGCCGCGTCGTACATCGGGCCCGAGGCGTCGATCACGCAGGGCTCGCCGTCGTGTTCCAGGGTCACGGTGACGCTCGCCCCGTGCGGGGCGTACCGGCGCAGGTGCTCGGTCAGGGCGGCGTACGCCTTCGCCGCCTGGTCGCCCGGGGCCAACCGGACGCTCAGCTTGGCCTTCGCCGACGGGACCAGCGCGTTCGGCGCCTCCGCGGTCGGCGGTGCGTCCAGCCCGATCACCGAGATCGCCGGCTTGTTCCAGAACCGGTCGGTCAGCCGGCCGGTGCCGATGAACGAGACCCCGTCCAGCATCCCGGCCTCGGTGCGCAGCCGCTCCTCCGGATAGTCGACGGCGGCCCCCGCCGTGCTGACCAGCCCCTCCACCGCCACGTCGCCGGCCGGGTCGTGCAGGGTGGCGAGGAGCTGGCAGAGCGTGGTCAGCGCGTCCGGTACGCCCCCGCCGAACATGCCGCTGTGCACGGCCTGGGAGAGGGTACGGACCTCCACGAAGCAGTTGACGATGCCGCGCAGCGAGGTCGTCAGCGCGGGTACCCCGATGTCCCAGTTACCGGAGTCGGCGATCACGATCACGTCGGCGGCGATCTCGTCCCGGTGCTCGGTGAGGAGCCGCTCCAGCGAGTCGGAGCCGTACTCCTCCTCACCCTCGACGAAGAGCACCACGCCGACCGGCAGTGCGTCGCCGAAGGCCCGCAACGCGGCGACGTGGGCCAGCACCCCGGCCTTGTCGTCGGCGGCGCCCCGTCCGTAGAGCCGGCCGTCGCGCTCCACCGGCTCGAACGGGTCGCTCTGCCAGAGGCTCAGGTCGCCGACCGGCTGCACGTCGTGGTGCGCGTACAGCATCACGGTCGGTGCCCCGGGCGGCGCGGGACGCCGGCCGATCACCGCCGGCTGGCCGCCGGACCGGACCACCCGCACGTCGAGGGAGCAGCCGCGCAGCAGCTCGGCGACCGCCTCGGCGGAACGCTCGACCTGGGAGTGGTCGAAGCCGTCGAAGGCGATGCCGGGGATCCGGACCAGCCGCTCCAGGTCGGCCCGTACGCCGGGCAGCTCGCGCTCGATCGCGGCACGCAGTTCGGACTCGGTACGGATAGTCGTGGTCATGGAAAAGATCGTAGGCGGCGTCGAGCAGGCGTGATCGGCCGAGTCCCGGGTGCTACCGGGCTTCCCCGGCCGGAGGTTCCGGTGCGTCGCCGTCGGCGTCCGGGCCGGCGGGACCGGTCGGGCCCGGCTTGCCGCTCCGGCGGGTACGGCCGGCGGCCCGGGCGGCGGCCTCACCCGCCGCGTTCATCCAGGAGCGGGCCCGGCCCGCGCTGCCGCCGGCCCACTCACCGAGGTCACTGGCGCCGTCGCCGAGCCGGCGCAGCAGACCGACCAGCGGGTCCTGGGAGCGTCCGAAAGCCTCCCGGTACGACTCCGCCGCCGCCTTGATCTCGGCGGACACCGAGGTCAGGTCGTCGTCCTCCCGGCGCGGATAGTCGCCACCGAGCAGTCGGGCGTACTCGCCGGAGTCGACCCACCTGCGCAGGTCCGCCGCCCGGGCCACCGGCACCGGGTGGGTACTCCAGGCGGTCATCCGGATCTTGTGCAGGCTGTCCCGGAGGTCGCCGCCGCCGTCGTACTCGGAGGCCTGCTCCAGGAAGGCGGCCGTGTCGATCTGGCTCAGGTCGCCGCCGCCGGCCAGCTTCATCAGCACCCGCAGCGCCGCCGCCGGGTCCTGGCCGGCGAGCAGCCCGGCCCGGTCACCCGACAGCTCCGCCTTACGCCACCACTCCAGCATCGCGGCGATGATCGCCCGGAGGGCGAGCGCGCCGACCGGCAGCCAGCTCAGGTTGGCCGCCCACCGGGTCAGGATGGTCAGGATGGTCTTGTAGACGGCGTGCCCGCTCCCCACGTGCCCCAGCTCGTGGCCGAGCAGGAAGCGGAGCTCGTCGTCGTCGAGCTGGTTGACACAGGCCGAGGTGATCACGATGAACGGCCGGTCGAGACCGATCGCCTCACCGGTCAGCCAGGGCGACTGGGTCACGAAGAGTTCCGGCAGCTCGGCCACGTCCAGCGCGGCGCCGGCCTCGGCGTAGAGCCGGTAGACCCGCGAGTACTGCCGGTGGTCGACCCGGATCGCGGCGGCCAGATAGGAGAGCCGGAAGCCGCGTTCGTTCCACATCCCGAAGAACGCCTTGACCACGTCGTCGAAGCCGCGCAACTCGCGCAGCGCGGTCAGTGCGCCGCGGTCGGCCGGATGTTCCCAGGCCCGGGAGCTGATTCCGCCGAGTACCACCCGCCGTCGGGCGGGAGTGCCACTCGTACCGCCTGCCGTCATGGTGTCCCCCTGCGTCGGCCTGTCCTGCCGATCGTGCCGCAGCGATCCGGATACGTCCATAAGCGGACCAGGGTCAGTCCGTCACCAGAGCCGGAGGTCGGTCCGTCACCGGAGCCGGACGAAGGCGGCGCCCTCCAGCGCCGAGCCGGCGGCACCGTCCACCACCAGGTCGGCCCGCTCGGCGGTACGGTCCGCGGCGAAGTGCGCCCGCTCACCGCGACGCCATACCGTGAGCTGAGCTGCCAGCGCGGCGCCGTCCCGGGCCAGGGTACGGTCCCGGCACAGCTCCGCCGGTGCGGTCACGAAGACCGCCAGGCTCAGCTCGGCGGCGATCACCGCGCGGGCGCTGGAGACTCCCTCGACGATCACCACCGGGGCGGGCGGCAGCACCGTCCAGCCCGGCCCGAAGCTGCCCCGGGCCCAGTCGTACCGGCGGTACCGCGCCGGCCGGCCGGCGCGGAGCGGGGCGAGTACCCACTCCTCCAGGCGTGGCCAGAAGGTGAACTGGTCCGCCCAGCCGTCGAGCAGGTCGTCGGTGTGCAGCACCGGTGTGGCGGCGTCGAGCGCACCCGCCAGCCGGCTGGCGAAGACGGTCTTACCGGCTCCGCTCGGCCCGTCGACCGCGACCAGTCGGGTCCGCCCCAGCCGGGCCGGCTGGCGCAGGATCCGCGCCGCCAACTCGGCGTACGACTCGACCACGGGTGACATCCGGCCGACCCTACTCCCGGCTGAGCTGGGTCGGGAGACAATGATCCAGTGTCGGATCAAGATCGGGGCGTCGCCGCGCTGCTGGCTCGCGCCCGTGTCGGGGTACGCCGCCTGACGCCGCTGGAGACGCTCGCGGCGGTCCGGCGCGGGGCGCTGCTGGTGGACACCCGTACCGATCCGCAACGGGCGGAGCAGGGCGAGCTGCCGGGGGCGCTGGTGATCGACCGCACCGTGCTGGAGTGGCGACTCGATCCGGCGAGCGGGACGCGGATCCCGGAAGCGGCCGGCTACGACATCGAGATCGTGGTGGTCTGCCGGCAGGGCTACAGCTCCAGCCTGGCGGCGGCCAGCCTCCGGTCCCTCGGACTGTGGCGGGCGACGGACCTGATCGGCGGCTTCGAGGCCTGGCGGCGAGCCGGGCTGCCCTGTGCCGACGGCCCGGCCGACGTGCGGAGGTGACTCCGCCGCACGTCGACGCGCCAGACCCGAGCCACCTGCCGGCGGGGTGACCGGCCGGGCGGCACCTGCCGTCGGCGTCACCGGCCGGACGGCACCACCGTCGGGGTCACCGGCCGGACGGCACCACCGTCGGGGTCACCGGCCGGACGGCTCCTGCCGTCGGCATGACCGGCCCGCGTCGGAGTGACGGGCCGGGAGGCACCTGCTGTCGGAAAAGGCGGCTATCTCGCCGGAACGCGCGGGGCCGGGGCGTGTGCCGGCGGTGCGCCCGGCGCGACGAACGGTAACCCGGCCGGCGGTCCCTGCTCGACGAGCCGCCACAGCGCGGTGGTGTCGAGGTGCTCCTCCACCAGGTCGCCGAGGAGGTCCAGGGTGCGTTCCCGGGCCGCGCCGAACGAGGTGTCCGGGGCGACCTGGAAGCCGTGCCGGCCGGCGAGTCGGGCCACCTCGGTGAGGAACCGGCGACGAAACCCGTCCGAGGTGAACGCGCCGTGCCAGTGGGTGCCGAAAAGGTGGCCTACCGCCGCGCCCTCCAGCCGGCCGTCCGAGTAGTGGATCAGTGCTGACGGTGCCGGATCGGCACCGGAGACGTACCCGTGGTGGATCTCGTAGCCCTGGACCGGGACCGACCCGAACGCCGTGCCCACCGATCGCGTCACGGTCTTGGTGGCGCCGAAAGTGATCTCGATGGGCAGCAGGCCGAGGCCGGCGACCCGGCCACGCCCGCTCTCCACCTCGTCGTCGATGCTGCGGGCCAGCATCTGGTAGCCGCCGCAGATGCCGAGCAACGGCCGCCCGGCCGCCACGTGTGCGTGCACCACGTCGGCCAGCCCGGTACGGCGCAGCCAGTCGAGATCGGCCACGGTCGACTTCGTGCCGGGCAGTACGACAAGGTCGGCGGCGGCCACCTCGGCCGGCTCGACGGTCAGCCGAACCCGTACCCCCGGCTCGGTGGCCAGCGCCTCCACGTCAGTGGCGTTGGAGACCCGGGGCAGCCGGACCACCGCCACGTCCAGCCACTCGCGGCCCTTCGGCGGTGCCGGTCGGCCGAGCACCCGCCCGTAGGCGAGCGAGTCCTCGGCGTCCAGCCAGAGGTCGACGTGCCAGGGCAGCACCCCGTAGGTGGGTCGCCCGGTGAGCTGGGTCAGCATGTCGAGCCCGGGACGGAGCAGATCCAGGTCGCCCCGGAACTTGTTGACCACGAAGCCGGCCACGAGTTCCTGGTCGGCGGCGTCCAGCAGGGCCACGGTGCCGAACATCGACGCGAAGACGCCGCCCCGGTCGATGTCGCCGACCACGATCGTCGGCAGCCGGGCATGCCGGGCCAGGCCCATGTTGGCGTAGTCGGTGTCCCGCAGGTTGATCTCGGCCGGGCTGCCCGCCCCCTCGCAGACCACCACGTCGTACTCGGCGCGGAGCTCGGCGAGCGCCTCGAAGGCGGCCGTGGCGAGCCGGGGGCGCAGGGTACGGAAGTTGCCGGCGGTGACGGTGTCGACCGCCCGGCCGAGCAGCACCACCTGGCTCGACCGGTCACTACCGGGCTTCAGCAGTACCGGATTGAACCGCAGGTCAGGTGGCACCCCGCAGGCGGCGGCCTGCATGGCCTGCGCCCGACCGATCTCGCCGCCCCGCCCGTCCGGCCCGACCACCACCGCGGAGTTGTTGGACATGTTCTGCGCCTTGAACGGCGCCACCCTGACCCCCTGGCGGTGCAGCCAGCGGCAGATGCCGGCGGTGAGTACGCTCTTGCCGGCGTCCGAGGTGGTGCCGGCGACCAGCAGACCGCCGCTCATCGGGCTCACCTGGCTCACCGGTTTCGTCAGGCTCACCGGGCTGACCGGGCCCGCTGGTCGGCTGCCCGGATCGGCCCCGGTGACGTCCACTCCGTCCCGGAGGGTGTGGCGAGTCTTGGCAACCGGCGGGCGAGCCAACCGGCTGTGACCCGGCGCGGCCGGCTGGTGGCCGCGTACGCCACCGCCAGGCCCAGTGCGGCGAGCCCGACCGCTCCGGAGAGCCGGGCGGCCCGATCGATGTGCCGCACCTCCGGCCGAGGGCCGTCCCCGAGGAACGGCCGGACCTCGGAGCGTCCGAAGTAGACGTTGCGGCCGCCCAGCCGGACGCCCAGCGCACCGGCCATCGCCGCCTCGCACTGCCCGGCGTTCGGACTGGGATGGTCCGCCCGGTCGCGCCGCCAGATCCGCCAGGCACGCGTCCGGTCGCCCCTGACCAGCGGGGCGGCGGCGATGGTGAGCAACCCGGTCAGCCGGGACGGCAGCAGGTTGAGCAGGTCGTCGAGGCGGGCGGCGGCGGTGCCGAACCGGGCGTACCGCTCCGATCGGTGCCCGACCATCGCGTCCAGGGTGTTCGCCGCCCGGTAGCCCAGCAGACCGGGCAGCCCGGCCACCGCACCCCAGAGCAGCGGCGCGACCACCGCGTCGGAGGTGTTCTCCGCCACCGACTCGACGGTGGCCCGGGCGAGTTCGGGCTCATCCAGCGCGGCCGGGTCCCGCCCGCAGAGGTGGCCCAGCCGTTGCCGGGCCGCCGGCACGTCCGCCCGGCGAAGTGCCTGGCTCATGACCGTGGCTTCCCGCCGCAGGGTCCGTCCGCCGAGCACCGTCCAGGTGGCGGCGGCGACCAGCGCCGCGCGGGTCAGCGGCCGGTGCCGGGTGGCGACCGCCGCCGCCCCGCCGAGCACCACCGGTACGCCGACCGCCAGCGCCGCGAACCCGGCACCCGACGTACGCCGAGGCTGGTACATCCGGCGTTCGAGCGCGGCTGCGAACTGCCCGAAACCGGCGACCGGATGACCCCGCCGGGGGTCACCGAAGAGCGCGTCGAGTGCATAGCCGGCGGCCAGCCCGGCGGCGTTGGCCGCGCCGCCGGCCAGCCACCCCGGCACCCTGTCCCGACCGCCGGTCCGACGCGTCCGGCCGGGTCGTCTCCTGCCGCGCCGGCCCACCGCGTCGCCGGTTCCGGACAACCTGCTGTCTGGGCGCACGGCGACCACCTCCCCTGTCGCGGAGCCTAGTCCGGACCGCGACGAGGCCGATCAACACCTCACTGACCAGCGACAGTGCCGGTGCGGCGGGTCGGGCGGTGCACGCGCCCACGACGGGCCACCGCGGCACCGGATAGGGTCGCGGGCGGCCCCGCGACAGCGGGGTACGCAGCCGGGAGGCGCCGTACGACCGGACATCCCGGCACAATCCGGCCGACGGGAGGCGTAAGTGCTGGCCATCGATGTGCCTATCGAGGAGGTCCGATGACCAGTGTGACGCCCGTCACCGAGGAAGCCGCCAATCGATCGGCCACGGCCGGTCGGGTGCAGGAGGCCGGCACGGCGCAGGAAACTGGCACGGCGCAGGAAACTGGCACGGCGCAGGAAGCCGGCACGGCGCAGGAAGCCGGCACGGCGCAGGAAGCCGGCACGGTGCCGCAGGCCGACGGAGCAGCAGGTGGCAGCGAGCGGGCAGGCGCCAACCAGGCGACGGATGCCGGCCAGGCAGGACGAGGTCGCGCGAACGGCGCGCTGCACCGGCTGCCGTCCCTGACCGGGCTGCGGTGGGTCGCCGCGATGCTGGTCTTCGGTTTTCACATCGGCACCATGCAGATCGTCGCCGAGCCCGGATATCGCCAGATCGTCGACTGGGTCTTCACGCTCGGCCTCTCCGGGGTGCAGTTCTTCTTCATCCTCAGCGGCTTCGTGCTGGTCTGGTCCGCCCGGCCGGGTGACACGAAGCGTGCGTTCTGGCGGCGTCGGGCCGCGAAGATCTATCCGAACCACCTGGTCACCTGGGCCGTGGTCATCGCACTCGCGTTGTACTGGGCCGACCCCGTCAACCTGAAGGCAGCGCTGGCCAACCTGTTCCTGGTGCAGGCCTGGATCCCGGTTGACGGCTACTTCTACAGCATCAACAACGTCAGTTGGTCGCTCGCCTGCGAAATGTTCTTCTATCTCTCGCTGCCGTTCGTCCTCCCACTGATCCGCCGGATGCGGGCGTGGCAGCTCTACGCCGTCGTCATCGCCATGCCTCTGCTCATCCTGGCGATGTGGCCGGGCCAGCAACTGCTGCCGGAGACCGCCCGCTGGTGGTTTACCCAGATCTTCCCGATCGTGCGCTCCTTCGAGTTCTGGATGGGCGTCGCCGCCGCCGAGCTCATGCTGCGGGGGAAGTGGCGAGGGCCGGGGCTGCTCGTCTCCACCGGCCTCTTCGTCGCGATCTGGGTGGCGTCGATGGAGTGGATCCGCGCCGAACTCTGGACCACCGTGCTGGCCTTCGGCTACGTACTGGTGATCGCGAGTGCGGCCCGGGCGGACACCACCGGCCGCTGGTCGCCCTGGCGGTCCCGACCGCTGGTCTGGCTCGGCGAGGTGTCGTTCGCGTTCTATCTGGTCCATGTGTTCCTGATCAAGGCCATCTTCCGGTTCGCCGGGCACACCGGCGGGTTTCCCGGCTGGCAGGGCCCGGTCGTGGCGATCGCCCTGCTGTTGGTGAGCATCGCCGCCGCCTGGTTGCTCTTCCAGTTCGTCGAGACACCGATGATGCGTCTCCTCAGTCCTCGACGCCGGCCTGGAACCGCACCACCGCGATCCACCGTCGTACGCCAGCGACAACCCGAGCAACCGGGTGAATCGGCTGTGGACACCAGGCCGGAGCCGATCGGAGACGATGCCGGGCCGGGGCCCGCCGGAAAGGCTGCCGGGGCGGTGCCGGCACCTCGGCATGGCCAGCAATCCCGGGAGGATTTCGACAGCCGCCCCCGAGCGAGGGCTTAGTTCGGAGACCGGAAAGGGTGTGGTATCTCCCTCACCCACAGCGCCCACGGCCCCCGTAGCAATAGACAACCGGCTGCATCACGGTGGAGTGGGGAGATCGGCCGGTGCCGCGACCGACCTCCCCACCCTCGGCCGGCCCGGATGGCGGTGGGGAGGCGACCACCGCGTCGATCCGGGCGACCCGCTGTCCGGCACCTACCGGGGCCGGACCGCCGGACCAGGCGTGTTCGGGCCAGAACCCTTCCGGCCACGAGCGCCTGGGCCGGATGTGTTCAGACGGACACCGGCAGTCGGCCACGGCCACGGCGGCCACGCCCGGCGCCGCCGGTCTTGCCGAGGTCTGCGGTGTCGGCGTCGTTCTCGTCGCGGAACTCCTGGTCGTCCTCGTCCCCGCCGTTGGCGCCGAGGTCGATCTCGCCGTCCTCGACATCAACCGCGTCGATGCCGTCCCGCCCTTCGTCGCCACTGCGCGGACCGTAGGCGCCGCCAGTCGGCGAGGTGACCGCCTCGGCCGGGCCGGTCACGTCACCGTCGGGCAGCCCGTCGAGGTCGATCCGGCCGTCGAAGGGGTCGGCCGGCAGGTGGGCCGAACCGAAGTCCTGGCCCGGCGGAACCGGCAGGCCACGGTATTCGTCGTCGTCCAGCGGGCGCTCGTCGGGCGACACCGGCGCTTCCTCGGGCGGCACCGACTCGGTGGTCTCGCCGTGCACCCGGGCCTCGGCCTCGGCCTCCTCCATCGAGGAGGTCGCCATCGACGGCCGGTTGCGGGCGAACCTTCCCCTTCCCCGGGACAGGTCGTGACCGACGGCCACCGCCTCCAACTCGTACATGGTCCGGTGGTTGCCCGCGTCGTCGGTCCAGTCCCGCGTGTACAGCCGGCCGACCACGACGACCGGGTCGCCGACCATCACCGAGGAGGCGACGCCCTCCGCCAGCTTCCGCCAACAGTTCACCCTGACGCGCAGGCTGTTGCCGTCGACCCACCGCCCGCTCTCCCGGTCGAGGCGACGGGCGGTCGAGGCCACCTTGAAGTTGGCCACCAGGGTGCCGCTCTGGGTGGTACGCCGCCATTCCGGGGCGGTCAGCACATTGCCGACAATAGTTACGTAAGTATCGAACATCGTCCCTCCACAGGGATCCAGTTGTTCCCGTCCGAGCCGACTCGACCGACAGCGTCGCCGCCGTACCCGACAGGCCGCCACCGTCGCCGGCCCGCCTGTGGACAACCGAATGCCCTGTGGAAAAGGCCCTGATCAAGGACTGTTCTGGTATTGCCGAGTAGCGTCGGAGAGGTGGAACCGGACCTGCTCGGACCGCCCTACGAGCGGCAGACGATCGACCTGGGCCGCGATGAGGAGGGGCCGGTCCTGGCCACCCTGATCCGGCGCCGGGCCAGCCGGCCGAGTGATCGGGGCGTGCTCTACGTGCACGGCTTCGTCGACTACTTCTTCCAGACCCACCTGGCGGACTTCTTCGTCGAGCACGGCTGGAACTTCTACGCGATCGACCTGCGCAAACACGGGCGCAGCCTGCTGCCGCACCAGACACCGAACTTCTGCCACGACGTGACGGAGTACTTCCCGGAACTCGACGCAGCGGCCCGGATCATCCGCGAGACGGACGGCAACCGGACGTTGCTGGTCAACGGACACTCGACCGGTGGCCTGGTCACCGCACTCTGGGCGCACGCGCGCCGATCCGCCGGTATCGTCGACGGACTTTTCCTGAACAGCCCGTTCTTCGACCTCAACATGCCCTGGCTGGTCCGCCGGCCGGCCCTGGCGATGCTCGCCCGGATCAGCCATCGGATGCCGTACCGGACCGTCCCCCGCCGGCTCTCCGCCGTGTACGGCCACAGCCTGCACGCCGAGCACCGGGGCGAGTGGACCTACGACCTCACCTGGAAGCCGGTCGACGGTTTCCCGATCCGGGTCGGCTGGCTCGCCGCGATCCGGCGGGCGCAGCGGCAACTGCGGGCCGGGCTGGAGATCCCGGTACCGGTCCTGGTGAGCATCTCGGACCGCAGTTTCCGGGGGCGGACCTGGCACGAGTCCGCCGCGCTGTCGGACGCCGTACTCGACGTCGAGCACATCGCCCGCTGGGCGCCGAAGCTGGGTCGGCACGTGACGCTCATCCGCTTCGACGGCGCTCTGCACGACCTCACCCTGTCCGGGCCGGCCGTACGTCAGCAGGTGTTCACCGAGTTGGCCCGCTGGGCCTCGGCTTACGTCGCTTCGAGCCCCGCACCGGCGGCCGCTCCGGCCAGTCCGTCGTCCCTCCGTCACCCGATCGCTGCCGAGGCAGACGGTACGGGCCGGGCTCCGAGCCCGACGCGCCCCGCCACCGGCCCGGTTCGGGTTCCGAGTCCAGCTCCGGCTCCGGACGAGGGCCGCCATGCCACCGGGCCCGGCCGGCCCCTGATCCCGGCCGGGGATCGTCCCGCCGGCGGTCCGGCTCGGGTGCGGACTCCGGTTCCGGCCGAGAGTCACCTCGCCACCGCCCGGGAATCTGGCCCGGCTCCTCCGCTCGGCGAGCGCTCCGCCACCGGTCCGGCTCAGGTTCCGGTCCCGGGGCCGCGCCCCGCCAGCTCCCCGGCTCCCGGAACGGCTCCGGCTCCCGGAACCGCTCCGGACCCTCGCGCGCAGTCTCCCGGAACCGCTCCGGACCCGCCCGGAGGCCACGGTCCCGCTCCGGACTCTCCCGGCGATCCGGCTCCTCCCACTGATCCGGCTGTGGCTCGGCCTCCGGCGTCGTCCGGTATGCCGACCAGCCGCCCTGCCGCCACACCAGCAGCTCGCGACTGAGCAGATTCTGGTCGCCCGCGAAGAAGATCCGGTCCACCGCCCGCCGCACCTTCTCCATGCCGGGCCGGGACGCCGTACCAGTGACGATCACCACGTCCCGGGCCGGTACGCCGACGACCAGCTCGCCCGGCACGGACCGCTCCAAGTCCTCCCAGACCTCGGCGGCGAGCAGCACGGTGGATTCCAGCCCGCCGAACGAGAGCATCGGCGCGGGCGGCTGTCCGTCGATCCGCAACCGCGGCAACAGCCGGTAGAGATTGTCGACGGCCACCTGCCGCAGCTCAGCCTGGCTGACCTCAAGCTCGTCCAGGTCATCCCAGGTGACAAGGCGATTACCGTACGGTGGTCCGAACGAGTAGCCGACGTCGAGGTCCTCGGTGAAGTCTTCGAGCAGGTGGTTCTCGCCGTACCTGGTGTCTTCGGTCGACACCAGCAGCGGCAGAAACATTGTGCTCGTCAACTGCACGCTTTGAAACCTAGTATGTGCAGGCCAGATCGTCACGTCCTCGCCGACCGTTGTCCCGGCAGCGGTAGCCTGCTGGGGCACACGACCACGCCCGCGCCCGTAGCTCAGCGGATAGAGCAGCTGCCTTCTAAGCAGTTGGTCGCAGGTTCGAATCCTGCCGGGCGCACCAGCGCGAGGCCCTGACCAGCGACGCGAGGCCCTGACCAGCGAAACGCCGGCCAGGACCTCAAGGTCTGCCCATGCGAACTTGGATCGTCCCCCGAAACCCCTCGGTAACGCCTGTCGGCGATCAGGTCGTGGCGCGCCCGCGTTGCGGGGTGCAACTGTCCGAATGCCCTGCGGCCCTGCCTCGGTTGGGTCAGCCGTGTTGGGTGATCAGTTCGCGGGGTTTGGCGGCGGTCAGGGTCGCGATCCGGGCGGTCACCGTGCGGGTGAGCAGCCCACGCGTTCCAGCTTGCGCAAAATCTGGGTGAGCATCTGCTGGCTGACACCGGCGATGCGACGGGTGAGTTCGCTATGCCGCTGAGGGCCGTCGGTAGCGTTGTCCCCATGTCGAAGATTCTGGTAACCGGCATGTCGGGAACGGGCAAGTCGTCGGCGCTCGCCGAACTTGGCCGACGCGGTTATCGCGCCGTAGACACCGATGATCCGGGCTGGCGCGAGTATCGCGAGTATGTTGAGTTCTCTGACGAGGTGCACCGCGGGGAGTGGCTCTGGGTCGAGGAGAGGATCACCGCGCTGCTGGACTCCGATGATGGTCGCTCACTCTTCGTTCAAGGGTGCGTGAGGAACCAGTCGAAGTTCTACGACCGTTTCAACGCGGTCGTCCTGCTCAGCGCCCCTGCTGACGTGATCCTCGACCGGGTCGCGCGCAGAACGACGAACGAGTACGGGAAGACTCCGGTGGAACGAGCGATGATCTTGGATGACCTCGCCAGGGTCGAGCCGGTGCTCAGAGCGAGCTGCACGCATGAGCTGGATGCCAGCCGACCGCTCGATGAAGTCGTCGCCGACTTGATCGCGATCGCATCGCATCCGACGATGGCCTCGCGATCACTCCAGCCGGGGTTCGTCATGTAGGTGCTGGTCGATCAGCGGGTTGTCGCGGCGTCGATAGTGGCTGGTTTTGGCGCGGGCTTGGTGAGGCGGCGCCAGCGGTACCAGGCCAGCCAGTGGGTGATGGTGCGTGGTGGCGGCGGCGAGTTGGGCGGACATGCGGCGGCTGCGCTGCTGCTTCGTGTCGAACCGGACCGCCCTGATCCGAAGTGCCTGATCTATGCGAGCAGAGGCTCCAGGGTGCGGGCGTCCGTCGCCTCGGTATTGCTGAGGACCACGATGCGGCGACCCAGTTCCGGAATGTTGCCGGCGAACGCCTTGTAGCCCGCGTTGTGGCCGCTGTGCTGCCACCACCGCCGGCCTTTGAGCTCACCAACGAAGACGCCGTAGCCGTAGCCGCTCTCATCCGGGCCCTTGCCGGTCCGCGCCCGCTCGGTCAACATCAGCGTGCGGTACGGTTCGCTCAGCAGCCGGCCGCCCTGGAGGGAATCGAGCCAGGTCAACACATCCTTGGCCGTCGACCACACGTCTCCGGCCCCCATGCCCACCACGTCCAGTTCCCAGGTCGGCAACGGCTGGCCCTCAGCGTCGTGGCCGAGCGCCAGGTTCGGCCGCGCGCCGGGCGCTCCCACGAACGTCCTGGTCAAACCAAGGTGATCAAAGATGCGGTCTGCCAGAAAGACTCGGTAGGGCGTATCGGCGGCCCGTTCGACGACGTGCGCCACCAGCACGTACGCGGGACTGCTGTAGCTCCAGCCCTCGCCCGGCGGGTATTGGAGTGGTACGCGATGGAAGATCTTCAGTAGTTCGCCGGGCTCAACCCGCTGAGCTAGGTCGATCATGGGATAGTCGTCCCAGTGACCGAGGCCGGAGGTGTGGGTGAGCAGGTGGTGCACCGTGATGTCTCGCCACTCCTCCGGGCAGCCGTCGATCCAACGGTCCACGGGATCGTCGAGGGCCAACTTGCCGTCCTCGACGAGCAGGAGCGCAGCAGCCGCGGTGAACTGCTTGCTCACCGAGGCCAGCTGATACCGCGTCTCCGTGGTGTCGTCCACGACGAAGTCCTCACCCTGCCGCACCAGGAACTCCGCTCGCATCACGGCGCCAACCCTAGACGCTCTCGCGCCCGTCGGGCGTGGACGCTGGAGTCGTCACCGGTCCCGTGCAACCAAGGTCAGGTGCACGTTCGCCGCGATGAGCGGTCGCCGTGTGAGGTCGTGATGGGCTCGTATGGTGTTATCGCCTCGTGGGGTGGAACGAGGCGGCGTATGAAATTCTTGGCGGTTCCGACGAGCCAGCGGAAGCACGTGACGAGCTTGCCCTACTTGACGGATGGATCGGAGGAGTACTCCCGGGGTCCGTCCGCGAGTGGTACCTGCTCGACGCCACGCCGGGAGCCTGACCTTGAGCTTCGGATGCCTTCGACCCGTCAGTCTGGCGGTCGACGCGCCGGAATAGGCGCGCGACAAGTTCGAGCCGCTCGCCCTCCGGCGTGAAGAACGTGCGGATGGGGATGAACTCAGTGGGTGTGTACGACCGGCCCGGCGGGTAGGGCGGCCCGGCGAGCGCGTAGTTCTTCGGGATCGCCGCGAGTCGATGCCGAAGTTGCAACTTCTACCGAAATTTCGTCGCTGTACGCGAGCCGGCCGCTACGGGATACTGGGATCCCGCCGTTGTTCGGAGGCGCTCGTGTTGATCTCTGCCAGGTCGGAGCTGAACGGGTTGAGGCGGGACGAGGTCAGTCTCGGCGTACTACTGGCGCAGGAGTACGACCGACTCAAGGAGGAGCAGAACCACCGGATCGGCACCCGCGACAATCTCATGTACGCGACTCTTGTCTCGATCGCGGGCGTGGTCGTCGGGACGTACCAGGCCGAAAGTGTGGACCTCCTCCTGCTACTGCCTCCGGTCTGCGTGGTGCTGGGTTGGACGTACCTGGTCAATGACGAGAAGGTCTCGGCGATCGGGCGGTACATCCGCACCGATCTCGGGCCACGCCTGGGAGCCCTGGTCGGTGCCGGCCAACCGATCTTCCAGTGGGAGGGCAGCCACCGCTCCGATCGGCGTCGTCGCAGTCGGAAGATATTCCAACTAGCCACCGACCTGACGACGTTCTGTCTACCCGGAATGATCGCCATCATCATTCGCTGCATTGCCGGCGACCTTTCGATCTTATCCGCGGCCGTAGCGACCGTGGAGATTATCATGGTGCTTTTTCTGGCCCAGCAGATCATGGTTTACGCCGACCTGACCCGCGACAGATCACGGAACACCGCCGATGCCCGATCAGCATCTTGACAAATCGGCGACGGCTGCGGCTCTCATGCGCAATGTCCGCCGCCGGGCTGGACCAGGAGAGAGTGGACCGAGCAGAGTGGCGCCCGCCCGGCCACCTCGACACGGGACGGCAGCGAATTCCGCCGACGGCTGAAGCCGTGCGCTGACAGCGTAAGCCGTCGACTCTTCCTGGTGGCCGTCACTAGGTTGCTGGCATGACTGACCTGCACACCCCTCAGGCTCGCGGCGGAGAACAGCCACACGGCACCCTCGACGACTCGGTCTACAGCCGACTGTTGAAGGAGCGCATCATCTTCCTCGGCAGTGAGGTCACCGACGAGGTGGCCAACCGGATCTGCGCGCAACTGCTGCTGCTCGCGGCCGAGGACGCAGAGCGGGACATCAACCTCTGGATCAACTCGCCGGGTGGCTCGGTCTACGCCGGAATGGCGATATACGACACCATGCAGTTCATCGACAACGACGTCTCGACCGTGGCGATGGGCATGGCCGGGTCGATGGGGCAGTTCCTGCTCTGCGCGGGTACGCCCGGCAAGCGGTACGCGCTGCCGCACGCGCGGATCATCATGCACCAGCCGTCCGGCGGCATGGGCGGTACGGCGGCCGACATCGCGATCCAGGCCGAGCAGATGCTGCACACCAAGCGGATGCTGCTGGAGATGATCGCCCAGCACACCGGGCAGACGTACGACCAGATCGTCCGGGACGCCGACCGGGACCGCTGGTTCACCGCGACCGAGGCCAGGGAGTACGGCTTCATCGACCGGGTGGTCAGCGGCACCGGCCGGGTCTCCGAGTCCGCCGGTACGCCCGGTTGACCCAGGCGGGCCGGCGGGATCCCGGCCAGCCGGGCCGCACCGACCAGGTTCGTATCTCGGTTGTCCGCCCCGGACCGCCCGGTTAGCGTCGCGGCGTGCAGATCCGCGAGTTCACCGATTCCGACTGGCCCCGGGTGTGGCCGATCGTCCGAGAGGTCGTACGGGCCGAGGAGACGTTCACCTACGACCCCCGGATGACCGCGGAGCAGGCGTACCACATCTGGGTCGAGTCGGCGCCCGGGCTGACCGTGGTGGCCGTCGAGGACGACCGGCTGCTCGGTACGGCGAAGATGGGCCCGAACCGGCCCGGTCCGGGCGGCCACGTCTCGACCGCCAGCTTCATGGTCGACGCCGACGCCCGGGGCCGGGGCGTGGGTACGGCGCTGTGCCGGTACGCCCTGGACTGGGCGAAGCGGCGCGGGTACGCCGGCATGCAGTTCAACGCCGTCGCCGAGTCCAACGAGCGGGCCGTCGCGCTGTACCGGCGGCACGGGTTCGCCGTGGTGGGTACGGTGCCGGGCGCCTTCGCCCATCCGACCCTGGGCCGGGTCGGCCTGCACGTCATGTACCACGAGTTCTCCAGACCCGCCGCGGTGCGGATGGTCAGGCTGTCGGGGCCGTCCGGAGCGGCCTCCGGCTAGTGGGAAGGATGCGGGTCGGTCCCGCTGTCCGCGCCCTCGGCGTACCGGGCGGGTGGTGTTCCGACGGCGGCCGTGAACTCCCGGATCAGGTGGGCCTGGTCGTAGTAGCCGAGATCGGCGGCGAGACCCGCCCAGTCGACCGGGCCGCCGTCGGTGGCCCGCAGCGCCGCCTCCTGGAGGCGGCAGCGCCGGATGACCCAGCCGGGGCTGACTCCGACCTGGTCGGCGAAGAGGCGCTGCAAAGTGCGGACCCGCAGGCCGAGGCGCTCGGCCAGGTCGGTCACCCGGAGGATGGACCGGTCCTCCCCGGCGAGCCGGACCGCCTGTTCCACGGTCAACACCGCCGGGTCCGGCCGGTCCGGCATGATCGCCGTCAGCGCCCGGTCCAGCAGCGGGCCGGCCGCGTCGAGGTCTACGGCGGCGGTGACGGCGGCGGCCAGACGTGCGGCGTCGAGACCCGGAAGCAGCGAAGCCGGAACCGGCCCCTCGGCAGCCGGGCGGCCCAGGAACGCGGCGAGACCACCGGCGGTGAAGCGGACGCCGACCACCCGCCCCTGCCCGGCGAGGACCCGATCGAACCGGCGGCGGGGCGGCCCGTACAGCCAGGCCCGGCCCTCCTCGACGGTCAGGTGTGCCGAGGGGTGCGGCAGGGTCGACTGCCGGTGGGCGGGCCGGCCGCGCAGATCCCAGCAGACCGACCAGTACCAGGCGACGTACGGGAGCAGTTCCGGGGCGGGCGCACGCCGTCGCAGCGGCTCGACACCGGCCGGCGCGGTACGCAGCACTCCCCGCCGGTCGTCGAGATCGCGCTCCACCCGACCCAGGGTACGACCGCCCGGGCGCCGGCACGGTCGCCGAGGTCGGCCCGGAGTCGCCGCGGGCCCGGAAGCCGTGACGCGAATATCCAATCCGCTGTCCGGGGCCCCGACCTACGATTCCGGCATGATGCGACAGACGGACACCGCCCTCGCCCCCGGCACCGAGTTCACCGCCGAGTTCGAGGTGACCGGATGGGACGAGCAGCCCTACGACGAGCCCGCCGAGGGCGGCACCCTGGCCCGGGTGACCGTGCGGAAGACCTTCCGGGGCGTGATCGAGGGGACCAGCGTCGCCGAGTTGCTGACCGCCGCGAACCGGGGATACGTGGCGTCGGAGCGCTTCACCGGCAGCATCGGCGGGCGGAACGGGACGGTGGTCTTCCAGCACGGCGGGCTGGACGCCGAGACTCCGCGTACCTTCGGACACATCGTGCCGGGGACCGGGACCGGCGAGCTGACCGGCCTGCTCGGGACGATCACCTACCGGCGCGACGAGTCCGGACACAGCGTCCGGCTGGTGCTCGGCTGACAGCGGGTGCCGTCCGCGCCCCACGCCACGACCATCCTGTCCGGCTCGCGCGCGGCGCCCGGCCCGGCGGAGTTGACCGTACGGCGGCACCCCGGGAGAGTGGTTCGATGACGGGCAGAGCCGACGAGGTACGGGACGGGGTCTCCCTGACCAACCTCGACCAGCCCCTGTTCGACGGGGCGGACGCGACCAAGCGGGACCTGGTGGACTACCTCGACGAGGTCCGCGACCCGCTGATCCGCCAGTTGCGGGACCGGCCGCTCTCGGTGATCCGGGTGCTCCGGGGCCAGCCGCCGTTCATGCAGAAGAACGTGCCGCGCTACACCCCGTCGTGGATCTCGACGGTGACGCTGTGGGCGGAGGCGTCCCGCCGCGAGGTGTCGTACGCCCTCTGCAACGACCGGCGCACCCTGCTGTGGTTCGGCAACCAGCGGGCCGTCGAATACCACCCCACCCTGGTCACGGCGCAGCGGCGGGACCGCCCCACCCATCTGGTGCTGGACCTCGATCCACCGGCCCCGGACACCTTTCCGCTGGTCGTGGGCGCCGCCCAGCTGGTCCGGCAGGTACTGGCCGAGGCGGGGTTGTCCGGGGTGGTGAAGACCAGCGGGGCGAAGGGGGTGCACATCTTCGTACCGGTCGACCCGGAAGCGCCGATCGAGGACGTGGCCGCCGCGACCCGGGCACTGGCGGCCCGGGCGGAACGGCTGGATCCCGCGCTGGCGACCACCGCCTTCATTCGGGAGGACCGGGGCGGCCGGGTCTTCGTCGACTCGACCCGGTCCGGCGGCGCGACGGTGGTCTCGGCGTACAGTCCTCGGCTCCGGCCGGGGGTGCCGGTGTCGTTTCCGGTGCCGTGGGAGGAACTGGACCGGGTCACCCCGGCCGACTTCACCCTGCGTACGGTGCCGCGCCTGCTCGATGGGCACGACCCGTGGACCGAGCGGATGCCGGAACCGCAGCGGCTCCCCGCCGACCTGGTCGCCGAGGGGCACACCATCCCGATCGCCCGGGTGCAGGCGATGCACGAGGGCAAGCGCCGGGCCCGCGCCCGCCGCGCCGCCGAGGGCGACTGAGCAGGGCCCGCGCCCCCGAGGCCGGCCGAGCAGGGCCCGCGCCCCCGAGGCCGGCCGAGCAGGGCCCGCGCCCCCGAGGCGGGCCGAGCAGGGCCCGCGCCGTCGAGGCGGGCCGAGCACGCCCCGCGCCGATCGATCAGGCCGGCGCGTAGTAGGAGACGACGGCGGGCTGGCCGGTGTAGTTGGGGCCGGCACGGTCGTCGGCACCGAGATAGCGGTACGGCAACGAGAGCGCCACCGGCCCGGTCCGACTGATCCGCCGCCGTCTCGGGTCGACGGTGAACCCGGCCGACCGCAGCAGGCTGCTCAGCCGGCGACCGGCGGCCCTCCCGTCGGCCAGCCGCACGCTGCTCAGGTCGAGGTCGGCGACGAACCGGCCGTCGTCGACGAGCCAGCCGGCGATCCGGGTCAGCATGCCAAGCTTGTCGCCGACGTAGTGCAGCCCGTGCACGCAGGTGATCAGGTCGTAGCGGCGCGGCGGCGTCCAGGTGCCGATCGGGGCGCAGACCAGGTGGGGTGCGCCGACGCCGACTGGACTCCGGTCGTCCCGCCCGGGACCGGGGTCCGGGGCGGCGGCGTCGAAGAAGTCGACCAGGTCGACCCCGGTGATCGCCACCCGGTCGGCCAGGCCGGCCCGGTGCAGCCGCCGCGCGGCCTGGCCGAGTGCCCGGCCGCTGCCGCAGCACAGGTCGAGCCAGCCCACCGGCGGGCCGCCCGGCTCGGCCGGGTCACCGGGGTGGACCCGGGCGACGAGCCAGTCCAGCGGGTGGAATCCGAGTTCCCGGGTGTAGCTGTTGACGCCGTCGAGTTGGCGCTCCCGGTTCATCGCCGAGTTCGCCACCACGGCCGACGATGCCAGCGTCTCGTCGTCGAGTAGTCCGCCCATGGCGCGACACTCTGGCAGAGCGTGTCACCGGGCGACATCCGGGGCGGGACGGTGAACCCGGCGATCGACGCTCGCCGTCCACGCGGCGCGTCGATCGCCGTCCGGGTGGCGGTGCGGCGGGCTCCGGTGCGGCGCCAGGCTGGCTGCCGGCGCCCGGCGCCCCGACGACACCGGCCTGACCGGACCGGAGAAGACGGGCCGGCGGGTTGCCGGCGGGGGATCCTCCGCCGGCAACCCGCCTCTCCCTCGCGCGGCCCGTCGCGCTTCGATAACGACCAGGGGTCGATCGGGTACGGAACCGGGTCAGCTCAGTGTGCAGGCCGTCCCGTTGAGACTGACCGACGCCGGCCTACCGGTGTTGCCGGTGTGGCTGGCCTGGAAGCCGATTCCGACCGACGCGTTCGGCGCGATGGTGCCGTTGTAGCTGGCGTTGCGGGCGGTCACCGCACCGCTGGCCGGACTGTAGGACGCGTTCCACCCCGAGGTGATGGTCTGCCCGGCCGGCAGGGTGAAGGAGAGCGTCCAGCCGTTGATGGCCGAGGTGCCCCGGTTGGTGATGCTGATCGCGGCGGTCAGCCCGGCGTTCCAGGCGTTCACCGTGTAGCTGACCGCGCAGCCACCGGCCGGCGGCTCGGTAGGCGGTTGGGTCGGCGGCGGCGTGGTGGTCGGTACGGCCGTCGGGGTCCCGGTGGGCGGAGTGGTGGTGCTGTCCAGCCCGAAGAACCGGATCGCCTCGGCCGCGTTCACCGGCAGGTTGTGCGGTACCCCCTGCATGCTGATCGCCTCGACCGGCGCCATCGGGCCGCTGCCGCCGTAGCGGGTGCGGGTGTGGCCGGACTGCGGCGTGTCGGTGAAGGTCGGCGTCTGGCTCAGCCCGTGCACGTTGGTCCACTGCTTGATCTCTTCACCGAAGTTCGGATAGCGCAGCGTCTCGTCGTTGGTGCCGTGCCACAACTGCATCCGGGGCCGGGCGCCGGTGTAGCCGGGGTACGCGGCCCGGACCAGGTCGCCCCACTGCTGGGCGGTGCGGATGACCTGACCGTTGGCGCACTCGCTGTTCCAGGTGGAGCCGCCGGTGGTGGCGAAGCAGCTGTGCGGCACACCGGCGAACGCGGCCCCGGCGGTGAAGACGTCCGGATAGTTGCCGAGCAGCACGTTGGTCATCATGGCGCCGGAGGAGACCCCGGTGGCGAAAACCTGTCCGGTGCTGTAGCGCTGTTGGACGTATCGCACCATCGACATGATCGAGACGGGATCGCTGCCGCCGTCGCGACGCAGCGCCTGCGGGGAGTAGACGTCGAAGCACTGGCCGCTGCGGGTCGCCGAGGGGTAGATGACGATGTAGCCGTACCGGTCCGCCAGCGAGGCGAACTGGGTGCCGGAGTAGAACGCGGGGCCGGTACCGGTGCAGTAGTGCACCGCGACCAGGATCGCGGGACGCGTCGCCAACCGGTCCGGAACGTAGAGGTGCATCCGCAGGTTGCTGGGGTTGGTGCCGAAGTTGGTCACCTCGGTCAGCGACGCCGCCGAGGCCGGCGTGGCCACCGTCAGGCTCACCAGGCCGGCGGCCAGCACCACCGCACTGCCCGCGACGGCGAGTGCGCGTACGAGTCGTCCCATCCTGATCCTCTCTCGACCCGGCGAGGCGCGATCACGGACGGCGATCCGGGGCGTCCTGCCAGTTGAAACATCCCAAAGTATCGATGGGAATGTTTCACCGCACAAGACATAGACTGACATGAGTTCATGACGACGGTGTGGGGCCGGCGAAACCGAACCCCGGAGTGGAGCCGCGGGTTCAGCCGCGTGCCGGCGGGGCGGTGCTCTCCCGTACGACGAGTTCGGTGGCCAGCTCGACCCGGTGCTGGTCCAGGGACTGACCCGCCGCGAGGTCGATGATCATGCGGGCGGCGGTCACCCCCATCTGCTCCAGCGGCTGGCGGATCGTCGTCATCGGCGGCCCGGACCAGCGGGTGAACGAGAGGTCGTCGAAGCCGACCACACTCAGCTCGTCCGGGATGCGTACCCCGGCCCGGCGGGCCGCCTCGTAGACCCCGAGTGCCTGGAGGTCGTTGGCGGTAAAGATCGCGGTGGGCGGATCGGGCAGCGCCAGCAACTCCCGGCCGTCGGCCAGGCCGCCCTCGACGTACAGGGTGCTGATCCGCACCAGGTCGGGATCGACCGGTACGCCCGCCGCGTCCATCGCCGCCCGGTAACCGTCGAGCCGGGCCCGGCAGCACGGCCACTCCGGCGGCCCGCTCAACATGGCGATCCGCCGGTGCCCGAGATCCAGCAGGTGCCGGGTGGCGGCCAGCCCGCCGTTCCAGTTCGTCGCACCGACCGACGGGGTCTGGTGCAGCGGCTCCCCCGTCGGATCCAGCACGACGAGCGGGATCGACCGGGTGGCGAGCTGTGACTGCTGCGCGACGGTCAGCTCGGAGAAGACCGCGATCACCCCGATCGGCCGCCGGGTCAGCACCTGCTCGGTCCAGGCCCGCCCCGGGGTCAGCCGGCCCTGCATCTCGGTGAGTACGACGGCCAGGTCGTGCTCCCGGGCCACCTTCTCGACCCCCCGGATGATCTCCAGCGCCCAGAGGCTCTCCAGTGCGTGGAAGACCAGCTCCACGATGGCCACCGAGGTCGACCCACCCGGCCGGCGGTAGCCGTGCTCCCGCAGGATCGCCTCGACCCGCTTCCTGGTCTCCAGCGCCACCCCGGTCTGCCCGTTGATGACCCGGGACACCGTCGGCGCGGAGACCCCGGCCAACCGGGCGATCTTGGCAACGGTGAGCACCCTGCCACGCCCGCTCCGGGCCGCCTGCGGATTGGTGCCGGTCATCGCCGCAGCCTACGCGAACATCGACCGGTGGCACCGTCCCGGCATCGGGCCGGTTCGGCCTCGTCGTCCGGCCAGAGTGGAGTGACCCGGGCGGCCGCCGGTTCACCCACCGGGCGGCGGGACCAGCCGGTCGAACCAGTCCCGCGCCGCCGCCACCCCACCGCCGTCGCCGAGGGCCACCATCAGCGCGACCCGCGCCTTGCCGGCGGGCAGGCCCCGGGCCCCGATCGCGCCGACCCGGGCGGCCAACCCGACGGGTGGCGGCAACTCCGCCAGGCCGACCGTCCGGGTACGGCACCGGGAGGCGACCACCACCGGGACGTCCCACTCGGTCAACTCGGCGATCGCGGCGAACAGGCCGGCCGGGACGTTGCCCAGCCCGGTCCCCTCCAGTACGACACCCCGGGCGCCCGCGTCCACCACCGCGGTGAGCAGCCCAGAGTCCATTCCCGGGTACGTCTTCAGCAGCGCCACGTCCGACTCCGGCTCACCGTACGCCTCAGCGGGCCGGGGCGGTGCCGGGCCGATCGCCTCGACCCGCTCCCCGACGACCCGGCCGAGCGGCGCGAACGGGGTCGAGGAGAACGCCCGGACCGTGGTGGCGTCGACCATGCTCACCCAGCGGGCCGCGTGCAGTTCGTCGTCCACGCAGACCACCGCGCCCGCCCCGCGCAGCAGCGGATCGGCCGCGGCGGCGATGGACGACGCCAGGTTGCGCGGGCCGTCGGCGGAGAGCTCGTCGAGCTGCCGCTGCGCGCCGGTGAACACGATCGCGCCACGCTGGGCGGCCGCGCCGGCCAGTAGGTCGGCGAGGTAGGCGGTCTCCTCCAGGGTGTCCGTGCCGTGGCTGACCACCACACCGTCGAATCCGTCCGCCAGGATGGCGGACCGGGCCCGGCGGGCCAGCCCGAGCATGGTGCCCGGGCTGGTGTCCCAGCTCGGCTCGGCGAGCATGTCCTCGACCACCACGTCAGCGGCGAGCCGGTCCGGCGGGATCGCGTCGAGCAGTTCCGCCCCGGACGCGACACGCTCCTGTCCCGGGCTGGTCGAGTAGGCGATGGTGTCCTTGGTCGCGAGCAGCAGCACCCGCCTGGTCATCTCCGATCCCTCCGGTCCGGGCCCGCGCTAGGGCAGGTCAGTCAGCAACGGCAACGCGAGCACCAGCAGGAACGTCAGCATCGCGACGACCGCCGGCACGATCCTGCGCATCTCGGCGGCCGGTCAGTCGGCGTCGGTCCCGCCGGCCCGCTCCTCCAGCCGTTCGAGCCGGGCGACGATCGGCTGGAGTTCCCGGCGTACCGCGGCGGCCAGCAGCGCGGCGACCTCGGGTGACGGTCCGGCGGCGCCGGCCGGGTCCGCCTGCGGCGGGGTCTGGGCCCGCAGGTGGACGTAGCCGGCCAGGGCCGCCACCACGGCCCGGCGGGTCAGCCGCAGCTCGGCGCCGAGCGACCGGAGCAGTTGCCCGCCGACGCCGTCGGGCTCGGCGATCAGCCCGAGCAGCAGGTGCTCGCAGCCGACGTAGTTGTGGCCGAACGCGGTCGCCTCGGTCACGGCCAGCTCCAGGGCGTTCGCCGCCGGCCCGCTGAAGTGCAGCGCGTCGTCGGGGTCACCGCCCGGCTCGGCGACGGGCCGGCCGGTGAGCTCCTGGAGTAGCCGGTCCGGCTCGATCTCCTCGGCCCGCAGCACGTGCAGGGCCAGGTTGGTCCCCTCGGCCAGCATCCCGCCGAGCAGATGCGCGGTGCCGACCGCCGCCGACCCGTCCCCCCGGGACCGGTCGACCGCGAGCAGCACCGCCGCGCGGGCCCGGGGGGTGAAGTTCGGCAGCCGGGCGGCCAGGTCGGCGTCGTCGAGATCGCCGAGGGCGGTCTCCCGGATCGCGGTCACCCGGCGTACGGCCTGTTCGAGGGCGCGCTGGCAGACCGCCGAGACGGGAATCCCGGCGACCCGCACCGCCTCGGCCAGCTCGTCGGGGAGATAGACGTTGATCTTCGGCATCGCCGGGCTCCTCTTCGTCGGCACCGTGGGCTGACCCCACTATAACCCCTATGGGGTTATGAGGTGCCCCCGCCGGTACCCCGCAGATCTGCCTCGTCGTCGGCGACCGGCCCGCCAAGCTCGCCGGTCCCGTACGGGTCCAGGACCTCCAGTACCCGCCGCCCCCAGCGCTCGTGCGCCGCCTGCCGGGTGACCCCCGCCGCCCGGGCGATCAATTCCCAGGTCACTCCCCACCGACGCAGGCCGACGACGCTGGCGAACGGGTCGACGCCCGAGGCCAGGACGATCCGGAAATGCAGCAGTTGGGACGCAACCTCGCGCTGCCGCCCGGCCGGCCCCTCCTGCTCCGCCGCCCACTCCGGACTGCCGGGTGCCGGACGGCCACCGATCAACAGGTCGGCCTGCCGGCTCGCCTCGTTGACGGCGGCGTTGGCGGCCGCAACGGCGGCGGGGGCGACATCGACGGCGAGCGCGGTCTCCACGAATCTGTCCATGCTGTCAAGCTATCCTTGACAGAGTCATATCGTCAAGCCAGCCTTGACGAGGGACAGATCCATCGGGGCGTGCTGGTGCTACCGGCGGGCGTGCCGGAGGGCGCCGACCAGGAAGGCGAGGCCGAGCAGCGCGAGCGCGCAGCCGCCCACCAGCAGCGGGCTCGGGCCGGCCGGACGACCGTCGACCCGTACCGCGCCCATGACGTCGAGCGCGGCGACGCCGTTCAGCGCCGCGTACCAGAGGGCGAGGTAGCCGGCCTGGAAGAGGCGATGCGTCCGGCTCAGTACCCCGGCCGCGAGCGCGAACGACGGGACGAAGAGGGCACCGGCGGTCCAGGCGGCCAGCCCCGGCGTGTCCTGGGCCAGCAGCATCCGGAGCATCGGCACCAGTCCGGTCAGCCCGGCCAGGGCCACCCCGGCGAGCCACTCGGCCAGCATCCGGCGACGGAGCCCCGGATAGGCGCCGAGCAGCCCCGTCAGGCCGTACTCGTGGCTCTGCGTGCCCAGCCGGGCCCAGAGCAGCACCGGCCAGATCCAGGCCAGCGGCAGGACCGCCGACGGTACGGCCGACAGCGGCGCCACCGCACCGGCCACCGCAAGCAGCCCCACCCCGAGCCACCACCAGCGCGATGCGGAACGAGCCAGTACCCGCAGCTCGCCACCGAGCAGCCGGCCGAGGCCGTCGACCGCGCGGAGCCCGGCGGGACGTACCGGCAGGCTTCCGGACCGGTCGGCGGACCGCAACCAGGAGGGCGCGGCGTCGACGAACCTCGGCCGGGCCGGCGTCGACGGGCCCGCCCCCACCACCGACGGAACCGGCATGCCCGCGACCGGCGGCCACGACCCGACCGGAAGCGGCGCCGGGCCGGCGGGAAACGGCGCCGGGCCGGGCGGAACGGGTTGCCGGCGGCGCCCGGCGCGGGCCGGATCGAACCGGCCGAACCAGAGCGCCGGCAGCACCGCGATCCCGACCGCGAGCAGGGTCAGCAGCAGCCGCTGGCCGACGAACCCGGCGGCCGGGGCGAGCCCGGACCACTCGAACGTCCGAAGTGGAGCGTCAAGGTACATCAGGCCCAGGCTGAACTCGCCGTCCGGTCGCAGTCCCGCGTCGCCCAGCCCGGCCCGCACCGACCGGGCCACCTGGGACACCCCGAGCCCACCCAGCGGAGCGTCCGGCCCCTGCCCGACGATCGTCCCGACCATCGCCAGGAAGAACCAGACGATGTTGCCGAACCCGGCCCGCAGCGGCCGGACGGTCTCGAAGAGCACCGCCACCGCGGCGGTCACCGCCAGCACCGGCAGGGCGAGCAGACCGAACGGCAGCAGCAGCGCCAGCGGGTCCACCGCCCGGTCCTCGCCCCGGGCGAGCTGCATCAGCACGGCGGTACCGGCCAGGACGCCGAGCATCGAACCCAACACCAGCAGGTTGCTCAGGAACTTTCCGGTCAGATAGCCCGACCGGGACAGCGGGGTGGCGGCGAGCAACTCCCCGACCCCGGTGCGCTCGTCCCGGACGACGGCGCCACGGATCACGTAGAAGCCGGCGACGGACAACCAGAGCGCTCCGGCGAGCGCGGTCACGGTGCCGACGTAGGCACTGTTGTAGACGCCCCGGTACATCCCGGCGTTGACGACCACCCAGCGGTCATCCAGGTCCGGCAGCGCCAGGTAGCCCAGGCCGACCGCGGCGGCCAGCACCACCGCGTACGCCGGGCGGCGTACCCGTTCCCGGAAGTCGGCGACGGCGATCGCGGTGGGGACGCGAAGCGCGGTCGCGCCGGGAGCGGTCATCGGGACACCGGCCAGGATCCGGGCCGGTTCGGCCGGGGTGACTGGGGTGACCGGGACGACTCGGTCGGCTGGTGGATCGCGTCCAGGTAGGCGTCCTCCAGGTCCGGTGGGACCGGGCTGGCGGCCGGGCCGGGCTGCCGCGCCGACAGCAGCCGGACCCGTACCCCGGCCGGGGTGCGGACGAGCCGGCTGACCAGGTATCCGGCCTGGAACCCGGGTACCTCGGCCGGATCGGCCAGCAGCTCCCACACCCGGCCGTCGGCCGCCCGGAGCAACTCCTCCGGGGTACCTCGGCGGCGGATCCGCCCCTGCGCGACCACGGCGATCTCCCCGGCCACCGACTCGACGTCCGAGACGATGTGGGTGGAGAGCACCACCACCCGGTCGGTGGCCAGTTCGCCGAGCAGGTTGCGGAACCGGACCCGCTCCTCCGGGTCCAGCCCGGCGGTCGGCTCGTCCACCACCAGTACCCGGGGATCCGCCAGCAGGGTCTGCGCGATGCCGACCCGGCGCAGCATTCCGCCGGAGAACCCGCCGAGCGGGCGCTTGCCGGCTCCGGTCAGGTTGACCAGTTCCAGCAGTTCGTCGATCCGGGCCCGGGCCGTCCGGGCCGGCAGCCCCTTGGCCGCGGCGAGGCAGCCCAGGAACTCCCGGGCGGTCAGGTGCGGATAGACCCCGAAGTCCTGCGGAAGATAGCCGAGCACCCGGCGCAGCAGGTCCGGCCGGGCCAGCACGTCGGCACCGTCGAAGCGGACCTGCCCGCTGGTCGGCCGGGTGACCGTGGCGGCGATCCGGATCAGCGAGGACTTGCCGGCCCCGTTCGGCCCGAGCAGGCCCAGCACCCCGGCGCCGAGTCGCAGCGTCACGCCGTCGACCGCCCGGTGCCCGCCCCGGTAGACCTTCACGATGTCGCGCAGTTCAAACACGTCCGGCCCCTACTTCCCGGTCCGGACCCGGGCCCGGCCGTTGTCGGCGACGGCTTCCACGACGCGCTCGCTGGCCGGGTCGCTGGTCAGTTCGGAGCCGGCCACCCGGTCCCGGCCCTCGGCTCTGATCCGGTAGGTTTCCGGCCCCGCCGGCAACGCCACGTCCACCGACCCGCCTTCGGCGGTGGCGCTCACCCGGCGGGGTGCGACCGCGAAGGAGAGCCGTACGTCCCGGCCGGAGGAGCTGGCCGTGACGTCGGTGGAACGCGCCTCGCTGACCTCCACGGCGAGTTCCGCCGTCAGCCGGAGTACCCCGGCCGGCCGTTCGACCCGCAGCCAGCCGTGCCGGACCCGGGCCGTCAGGTCGCCGGTCAGCCCGACGGCCCGGACCGCACCGTCCTGGCTCTCCACCCGGACGCTCGTGCCGGCCGGTACCCCGACGACGTGGCTGCCGCCGCAGTCCGGCACGAATCCGCTGCACGTGACGGCCAGCCGCAGGGTGTCGCCGGTCAGTTCCCAGTCGGCGTTTCCCGGCAGGGTCGCCTTGCCGGTCAGCGACCGCCGCACCTCGACCCCGGGACCGGTGCCGACCACCAGCCGCAGGTCGGTGCCGCGACCGTCGATGCTGAGGGCCGAGCCGTCGAGCGGAAAGGTCCGCTGGTCGGTCCGGGCCGAGTCGACCGCCCGCAGGTCGGCGCAGCCGGCGACGCCGGCCAGGACGGCGGCACCGAGCAGCGCGGCGAGGCCCGGACTGTGCCGGGCCGGCCGCCGGATGCCGGGTGGTGAGGTCGGATGGGCGTGCACAGGGGGCCTCCGAAGGGTCGGGTTCGGGCGCCGGCGGGTACGCGGCGCCGACCCGTCGAGCAGATCACCGGGGCGGGGTCGCCGGCACGGGCAGCAGGCACCGGATCCGAGGTAGGGCTGGGTATACCCGGGGACTATCGCCAGCGGCATCGGCGGACCCCGGCCGGCGCACTAGCGTGGTGACGTGTCCCCGCCGAGCCCTCGTACGCTGCTGGAATCGGTGACCCGGCGCCGGTTTCCGCTGACCGGCTGGCCGTGGCGGGCGCTGGCGTACCTGGTCAGCACCCCGCCGGTGGCGCTCGCCGCCGGGGTGGCGCTCGGGCTGCTCGGCCTGCCCTGGTTCTATCTGCTGGCCCGGGGCACCCGGCTCACCGAACTGCCACTCGGCACGCTGGCGTTGCTGCTGCCGCTCGGGGCGGTGCTGATCGCCGGGCTCGGGCCGCTGGCCGCGCTGCCGCTGGCCGAGGTCGAGCGATTCCGGCTGCGCCTGGTCGACCCCCGGCCGGTCCGCTCCGGGCACCGCCCTCCCCCGGCGCCCGACCCGTGGTCCTGGCTGCGGACCCGGTACGCCGAGCCGGCCACCTGGCTGGCGCTGCTGCACGCCGGCCTGCTCGGCACGGTCGGGCTGCTGCTCTCCGCCGCCGCCCTGGCGCTGCTGCTCCTGGTCGTGGTGCTGATCGCCAGCCCACTGCTGGTGCAGACCGGCGACGGCCCGATCTCGATCGGCTGGGCCAAGGTCGAGACCGTCCCGCAGGCGGTACCGCACGCGCTGCTCGGGCTGGTGCTGCTGGCCGTCTCGCCGTACCCGCTGGCGTTGCTGGCCGCCGGGCAGGGCGCGCTGACCCGGACACTGCTCGGCGCGGGCACGCAGGAGCGGCTGCGTACCGAACTGGTCGAGGTGGCCCGGTCCCGCGCCCGGCTGGTGGATGCCTTCGAGGCCGAGCGGCGCCGGATCGAACGCGACCTGCACGACGGGGCCCAGCAGCGGCTGGTCAGCCTGACCCTGCAACTCGGGCTGGCCCGGCTGGAGATCCCGCCCGGCACTCCGGGGGCGGAGGCGGTGGCGGACGCGCACGAGCAGGCCAAGCTCTTCATGACCGAGCTGCGGGAACTGATCCGCAACATCCACCCCAAGGTGCTCACCGATCGTGGCCTGCCGGCCGCGGTACGCGACCTGGCCGACCAGTCGGCGGTCCCGGTGACCGTCGAGGTGGCGCTGCCGGGTCGGCTGCCGAATCCGGTGGAGGGGACGGCGTACTTCGTCGTCGCCGAGGCGCTGACCAACGTCGCCAAGCACAGCGGGGCGACGGCGGCGACCGTCTCGCTGCGGATGCGGGACGACTCTCCGGCGACGGCCCGGGCGGCCACCAGCCGGCGGTTGACGATCGAGGTCCGGGACGACGGCCGGGGTGGCGCCGATCCGGAACTGGGCAGCGGGCTGACCGGGTTGGCCGACCGGGTGGCGGGAGTCGACGGAAGAATGCTGCTGTCCAGCCCGCCCGGCGGGCCGACCCTGTTACGTGTGGAGTTGCCGTGCGACCCGAACCAGACCTGATCCGGGTGGTCCTCGCCGAGGACGGCGTACTGCTCCGGGAGGGGCTGGCCGGACTGCTCGACCGGTTCGGCTTCGAGGTGGTCGCCGCCGTCGGTGACGCGGAGGCGCTCGGCGCGGCGGTCGAGACGTACGCCCCGGGGCTGGTGCTGACCGACATCCGGATGCCGCCGGACTTCACCGACGAGGGGCTGCGGGCGGCGGTACGGCTGCGCCGCGCCCGCCCGGGACTGGCCGTGGTGGCGCTGAGTCAGTACGTCGAGCAGAGCTACGCCGCCGACCTGCTCGACTCCGACGGCGGCCGTGGGGTCGGCTACCTGCTCAAGGACCGGGTGGTCGACGTGGCGGAGTTCGTCGGCGCGCTCCGCCAGGTGGTGGCCGGCGGCACGGTCGTCGACCCCGAGGTGGTACGCCAACTCCTGCGCCGGCGGCGCGACCCGCTGGCCCGGCTCTCCGCCCGGGAGCGGGAGGTGCTGGCGCTGGTCGCCGAGGGGCGTTCCAACGCCGCGATCGCCCGGGTACTGGTGGTTTCCGAGGCGGCCGTCGGCAAGCACGTCGGCAACATCCTGGCCAAGCTCGACCTGCCGCCGACCGAGGACACCAACCGCCGGGTGCTCGCGGTGCTGGCCTATCTCACCGGCCGGAGCTGACCGCCGGACGCCTGGTCGGCCCTGGCCAGGCGGCTCACACCTGGCCCGGATAGAAGCCGTGCCGGGCGAGCGGGCCGATCAACTGCGACTCCTCGTACGCGAAGTGCGACAGCAGGGTGTCGGTGAGCAGGTCGATCGCCTCGGTGATCGGGCCGTAGTCGGTGGGGTTGCGGGCCAGGTGCACCAGCGCCGCGTCGACCCCCTCCAGCACCTCGTGGATCGCCAGGTGCTCCTCGTGCAACCGGTCGAGTACGGCCGCCAGGTCCGGCTGGCTGCGCCGCAGGTGCGGGAAGATGCCCTGGCTCTCCATGGTGTGGTGGGTCGCCACCGCACGGCACTGCGCCTGGCAGACCCCGCCCAGGGTCCAGTCGTTGGCCCGGATCGTCATCACGTTGAGCTGGTCCCGGGCGTCGCCGATCTGGGAGGTGCCCTCCCTGACCTGCCGGAGGATGTCGCGTACCTGGCGCAGTTCCGCCCGGTAGTGGTCGTGCACGTCGACCAGGTGCCGGCCGGCGTACCGGCCCTGATGGGTGAAGGTGACCTCGGGTGGCGGCTCGGGTGCGGTCGGCCGGGTCGTCTCGTCCAGCACGCTTTTCGGGCTGAGCCGCTCGGTCGGCGGGGCGGTCGGCAGCACACCGGTCCGCCGGGTCAGCCAGTCGTTCTCGGTGGTCATGATCTGCCTTTACGATCTTCCGGGAGTTCCGATTATCCGCCACGCCGATCCGGGTGATCATCCCCAGGGTCCTCGCCGTGATCGACACGACCGCCCGCGAGACGGTCGGCGGCGGGCCGGGCCGTGAACGGTCGGCGGCGGATCGGCCGGTCGGCGGTAGGTTGGAGGCCGTGGCCGAGGCGTACCTCGGTCGGACCTCCGGCCCGGGCGGAGAACGGGCCGGCCCGGACCCCGGAGGATCACGTGGCGCGCTGGCGGGAGATCGAACAGGACGCACCGGACTTCGCGGCACGGGTCCGGGAACGCTTCTCGGCCGGCACCAACAAGACCATTGCCACGCTTCGCCGGGACGGCTCGCCCCGGATCAGCGCCTCCGAACTCGAGTTCGGCGACGGCGAGGCCACGCTCGGCATGATGGGCGGCTCGATGAAGCTGCTCGACGTGCGGCGGGATCCGCGGATCGCCGTACACAGCCCGACCATCGAGCCGCCCGCGGACGCTCCGGAGAGCTGGCCGGGCGACGCCAAGCTGGCCGGCCGGGTCGTCGCGATCCCGCCACCGGTCAACACCCCGCACGCCGGCGCCGGATTCTTCCGGATCGACATCACCGAACTGGTGCTGACGTACGTCGGCACGCCCGCCGACCATCTCGTGATCGAGTCGTGGCACCCCGGCACCGGCTGGCGGCGACGGACCCGGGACTGAGCCGCCGGGTCCGCGCCGCGCCAGGTCCGGATCGGGTACCGCCGGCCGTGCCCGCTCCGCCGGCCGTGCTCAGTCCGGTTGGCGGGACGCCACCGCCCGGACCGCCTCGACCAGGCTGGCCGTCCGGGGGTCCGGGGTCATCGTGACGCGCAGGCCGTTCGTCACGTACCCGAAGGCGATGCCACTGGCCGGGTCGGCGTAGCCGAGCGAGCCACCGTGACCGGGAAAGCCGAAGGCGGTGGGCGACCACCAGGACTGGTCCGGCAGGGGCAGGCCGAAGCCGAGCGCGGGTCGGGTCGGCACCATCAGCACCCGGTCGACGCCGCTGGCCTGCTCGGCGGTGGCGGCGGCCAGGGTGGCCGCGTCGAGGATCCGGATCCCGTCGACCTCGCCGATCAGACCGGCGTAGAACCGGGCCAGTGACGACGCGGTGCAGATGCCGTTGACGGCCGGTATCTCGGCCGCCCAGGTCGCCGGGTCGGCGAGGTCGAGCGGCGGGTCGGTCACCGACACCGACCGGACCAGCAGCGAGGCCGGATCGGTGTACGTGGCGAGGACCTCGCGCATCTGCTCGGGCACCGTCTCGGGGGCCGGAGCGGTGGCCGGCTGCTCGACCAGCCGGCTGACCCGGTGTGTCTCCGAGGTGGGCAGACCGATCCAGAAGTCCAGGCCGAGCGGCTTGCCGATCTCGTCGGCGAAGTACGTGCCCAGGCTCCGGCCGGAGACCCGGCGCACCACCTCACCGACCAGCCAGCCGTAGGTCAGCGAGTGGTAGCCGTGCGCCGTGCCCGGCTCCCAGGCCGGCGCCTGGGCGGCCAGCGCCTCGACGACCGGTTGCCAGGCCAGCGCCTCCGCCCGGGGGACCGGACGGTCGAGCACGGGCAGCCCTGCCTGGTGGGAGAGCAGCCAGCGGACCGGGATGCCGCCCTTGCCGGCCGCCGCGAACTCCGGCCAGTATTCGGCGACCGGGGCGGCGAGGTCGAGCTGTCCCCGTTGGACCAGCAGGTGCGCGCAGGCCGCCGGCACGCTCTTGGTGGTGGAGTAGACCACCTGGAGAGTCTCCGCCCGCCAGGGTCGGCCGGTGGTCGGATCGGCGGTCCCACCCCAGAGCCGGACCACCTCCCGGCCGTGCCGGTAGACGCTGACGGCCGCGCCGATCTCCGACCGGGTCTCGAAGTTCGCCAGGAACGCCTCCCGGACCGGCTCGTAACCCGCTGCCACGGTGCCGCTGACCACGGACATCGCACTCTTCCCTTCAGGGGTCGAGCCCGGACGGCGACCCGCCCGGGCAATTGTGTCAGGGTATCCTGACATCCTCAGTCAGGGAACCCTGACAGACATATGCTTACGGGATGGCGGAGGAAATGGTCCCGGGGCACGCGAACCTGGTCGGGTTCCGGTTGCCGGACGGGACGGTGAGTACCGCCGCCACCGAGCCCGCCGGCACGGTCGGTTACCGGGCCCGCTGCTCCTGCGGCTGGGTCGGCACCGGCGACTATCCGGCCGCCGACGAGGGACGCTGGATGGCGACCTCCGAGTGGAGCGGACACGTCAGGCCGATCCTGGCCGCCACCCCGCCCGACTGGCTGCTGAACCGCTCCGACACCCTCCGGGACAACGTCGCCGAGTTGGCCACCACCTGGCCGTTGCAGGCGCTGGGCATCCTCGCCGAGGTGGAACGCTGGCAACGGCCGCTGATCGAACGGGCCGTGGCGGCGGCCCGGGAGGCCGGGCTCTCCTGGGCCGAGATCGGCAACGCGCTCGGCATCAGCCGGCAGTCGGCGCACGAACGGTTCCGCAACGTCGCGCCGACCAAGCCGTCCACCTGACGGCCGACTCCCCGTGGCCACCTGTGGGGGGCCTCGTGGCCCGTGACGGAGTCTCAGGTCCGATGTCGGATCGGTGTCCGGTCCGACATCGACCAGAGATCAGTTCGCCGAGCGTCCCGGCAAGCTGAAGACACCCGGCGCTCTGGGGTTCAGGGCACGATCGCGTACAGCCTGTCGGTCGGGTCGACCACGGCGTTGAGTCGCGCCCCGACCTTCAGGTCCGGGTGGTCCTTGCACGACGAGACGGATTCGAACGGTACGAACCCGAACCCACTGATCAGCAGGCTCAGCTCGATCCCGCTCTCCTCGCCCAGCGAGGTGGGCCGCACCGCTGTGATCTCGGCGGTCGCGGGGACGCCGACCGCCTCCAGCCGGCGCTGATCCCGGCGGGCCCGGTCATCCAGCCGCGCCCCATGCAGGGCCAGCTTGACACACGACACGGTGACCGCGACTCCGGCGACGGCCATGATCCACCGGTTGCCGGTGGGCTCGCCAGTGGCAAGGAACGCAGCGGCGTACACCAGGAACGGGCCGATCAGCAGTAGCGGCGCCGCCAGAACGCGCAGTACCAGCCGGCCGAATCTGTTGGAGGACAGGTTCGGCTGGCGCCACCCGTGATCGGTGCCTGCCCAGATGAGCGCGCTCCGGCCGGGCACATATCCCCGCGGCACCAACGGCATACCGTCACCCTAACCGGGGTGATCAAAGCCCGGCCATGACGACGGCCGATGGTTTCTACGGGCAACCTTGCAGCCGGCGAGTGCGGCGGCCGGTGCGGTGGAACGATGCCGTACCCGACCGCCCCGAAGCACGGCGGGCGACCGTCCGATCCCGACGGCGACGGGCTCCAATGTGGTCATCGGGGGCTCCTTCGACGTCAGTCCGGGCCTGATCCCGGGCCGACCCTCCGGCCGCCCACCGGAGGTCAGCCGGCCCGGGCCGCGCGCCACCGCCGGGCCGTACCCTGCTGCCGGGCCTGCTCGCTCGCCGACCCGCGCGGCTGCCCGGCCGGCGACGGCAACCAGCGCCGGAGCTGAGCCGCACGGCTGGCGGCGGCGAACGCCTCCTCGCGGAGGCTGCGGGCCGCCGCGGCGGCGACCTCGGCGTCCCGCCAGGCGGCCCGTTCCCGTTCCTCCGCCGCCCGGTGCGCGGCGAGCAGGCTGTCCCGGGCCGCCCGCCGGAGCACGATCTCCTGCTCAACCGGATGCCGGCGCGGGTCCCAGCCGTTCCGGTTGGCCAGCGCGTCGCTCAGCTGCAGTACCGTCAGCTCCTGCCGGGTGCAGGCCGCCATCGCGGCACGGTGCAGGAAGCGCTCCCGGTCGGCGTACTCGGCCGGGGTGCGCGGGGTGCGCGGCTCGGGCAGTACGGCGGCGGCCGTGACCCGGCGGGCTGCGGCGTCCGCCGCCTCGTACGCCTGCCAGGCCGCCTCGACCGCCTCCTGCGCCGCCAGCCACTCGTCCCGGCGCCGCTGGGCGGTCACGGCCGACCGCTCGGCGGCGACCGCCACCTCCTCGGCGTACCGGTGCAGCTCCGTCGCCCGGGCCACCAACCGTTGCCGGCGTCCCTCGGCGTCCCGGACCGCCACGTCGTAGCCGGATTCGTCCCGACGGTCGGTCGTGGCCGCCTGCGGACGCACGACCAGCCAGATGCCAGCGGCGAGCGCGAGCCCGAGCAGGACGAGCCAGAGGGTGGTGGACCGGGTCACCTCGATCAGGAAGTCGAACAGCAAATTTTCCATTACGGCACCTCACGGGGTGGACGATGCGGACGAGGAGTCGACGGGACCGGACCGGAAGCGGTCGGGCGCGACCGGTCCTCAGTCGAGCGGCGGTGCGCGCGGCCCGACCACCCGGGCGTACGCGTTGCCGGCCGGCCACACCCCGGCCGCCGGACCGACCACCGGCCGGTCGGGCTGCCCACCGAGCACGTCGGCCCGGACCAGTACCGTCGACACCACCGAGCCGGTCGCGACGGACCGCTCGTCGGCCGCCACGGCACCCTTGAGCGTCTCCGAGGGCTGCTCGGCCACCACGACGGGCGGCTCGTCGGCGGCACCGGACGCCCCGTCGGCCTCGGCACGTTGCCCGCCGTCGGCCTCGGCACGTTGCCCGCCGTCGGCCTCGGCACGTTGCCCGCCGTCGGCCTCGGCACGTTGCCCGCCGTCGGCCTCGGCACGTTGCCCGCCGTCGGCCTCGGCACGTTGCCCGATCCACACGGCCGGGGCGGTCACCGGTGCCTCGGCCCCGGCGGCCCGGACATCCTCCACAGTCGACTCTGCGGCGGGTCGTGCCCCGCCCGCCGAGAAGGCGGGGTCGGAAAGCCCGGTCCGGGTGCCACCGGCACCCAGCAACAGGCCCATCAACACCAGGGCGGTCACGAACCGCACCGACCGGCACGCAATCCACCACACGGGGCGGACCAGCGCGACGGATAGCACGAACCCCAAACTACCTCGGGTCGCCCGGAACCGCTCGCCGAGCCGGAGCGGCCCTGGTCACGCCGGCTTCCCGCTGTCCAGGCCGGTGGCGGCCGGGGACTGGGGGCCGACGGCGTTACGCCGTCAGCGGAGTCGGCATCTTCGGCTGGCCCGACCGGGGCGTCGGCGACCATGCTTGGCCGATGACGGAGCGGGGCGTCGTGTTGTGGCTGCCGGGCGGCGGCTGGCGCGGCTGGTCGGACGAGGACGGCGCGGCGCTGGCCGGGCACGGGCTGACGGTGGTGCAGGGCCGCTACCGGTTGAGTTCCGAGGCCAGGTGGCCGGCCCAGCTCGCCGACGTACGGGCGGCGGCGCGGGAGCCGCTGGCCCGGGCCCGGGCGGCCGGGCTGCCGTTCCTGGTGGCCGGCGACTCGGCCGGTGGCCACCTCGCACTGCACCTCGGGTTGCGGGGCGTGGCCGAGCCGGAGGACGTCGACGGCGTACTCGCCTTCTGGGCACCGATCGATCCGCTGGACGAGGAGTTCCTCCAGGCACGTCGCGGGGACAACCCGTGGGAGGCGCTGCTGGGCCACCAGCCCACGGCCGGCGACCCGGCGACCGTGGACGCGATTCCGCGCAGCCACGTCGGCAACCGGGTACCGGTGCTGCTGGCGCACGGTGTCGCGGACGCCTCCGTACCGGTCGGCCAGGCGGTCGCGCTGACCTCGGCACTGCTCCAGGCCGGCCACCCGGTGCACTCGCTGGTCACGCACGGCGGACACGCGCTGCCGCTCGACCGGCCCGACATCCGCGCCGTGATCGCGGCCTTCCTCGACGCCAACCTGCCCGGCTGACCGTCCGACCGGGCAACGGGCGCGGCGCTGCCGGGCCGGGCCGGGCCGGCGCTCAGCCGAGCAGGGCTTCGAGCCGGGGTACCAGTTCCGCCGGTGCCGGCATCGCGGCCATCTCCCGGCGTACCTCGTCGGCGGCCGAGCCGAGCCGCGGGTCGCCGACCAGTCGGGCCAGCTCGGCTCCGGTGATCGCCCGTTCGGGTACGGCCAGTCCGGCACCCCGGGCCGCCACCAGCTCGGCGTTGTGCCGGCGGTCGCCCGGACCGGGCACCACGAGCTGCGGTACGCCCGCGGCGAACGCGCCGAGCACCGAACCCGCCCCGCCGTGGTGCACCGCCCCGGCACAGTGCGGCAGCGCCGCGTTGATCGGGATCCAGTCGACGGTACGGACGTTGTCCGGCAGTGGCCCGTGCCGCAGCACCCGCCGGTCCGGGCGGACCAGCACGAACTCCGCGTCCACCCCGGCAGCGGCCCGGACCACGGCGGTCATCAGCGCTCCCCCACCCGGGCCGGCCACCGTGCTGCGGCTGACCAGGATCCTCGGCCGCCCGCCCGGCTCCCGGAGCCACTCCGGCAGCTCGCCGACCCCGGTGGCGGGTACGCCGCGCAGCGCCCAGCCGGCCCGTTCGCCGACCACGCTGGGCGGGGCGATGGTCAGGGTGGCGGCGCTCGGACGCAGGCTGCCGATGCCGCTGCGCTGCTGTGCCCGGACCAGCCGGGCGGCGGTCACCCGGACCAGCTCGGCGCCGTCGAAGAGCGAGTTCTCGTGCAGTACCGCCGGCACCGCCCGGCGGGCGGCGGCGAGCGCCCCGGCCACGGCCAGCGGTTCGTGCACGACGAGATCCGGCTGCCAGCAATCGGCCAGGGTGACCAGGCCGTCGACCATCTGCTCGTTGGCCGCGCCGAAGAGCAGCCCCACACCCCGGGTGCCGGCCCGGCCGGCCAGCTCGGCCCGGGCGACCAACGGGTGGCGCAGCATGGTGCTTCGGGCGATCCGGTCGAACCGAAACCTGGGGGCGATGTCCTCGACCGGCAGCCCGGTCCGGCGTACGGCGAGCCCGTCACCACCGGTGGCGAGCAGCACCTCGTGCCCGGCGTCCCGGAACGCCTCGGCGAGCGGGACCATCGGGAACACATGTCCGAGCAACGGCGCCGACGCGAAGAGCACCCGCATGCGGTCAGCCTAGTGAACCGTCCTCACCCTCCCCACCCGGTCCGCCGTCACCAGGTGGAACCGGAGCGCCGCCGCGCCGTCCAGGTGGAGAGTTGACAATCGTCAGCGAGCGCCGCGCCGTCCAGGTGAAGAGTTGACAATCGTCAGCGAGCGCCGCGCCGCCGTTCCGCACCGGCCACCGTGACGAAGCCGGCGACGCCGAGCAGCGAGGCGAGCGCCTGCGCCGGCAGAGCACTGGCCGGATCGCCGGTGCCGAGGGCCAGCAGCACGGGCAGGGTGCACAGCAGCCCGAGGTCGACCCCGGTGACCAGCCGGTGCAGCGGGCCGGTCGGCACCATGCCCATCGGGGTGACCAGTGGCGGCAGGTCGTGCCGGACCGCGCCACGGCGGGCGGCCCGGAGCGCGCCGACGGCGAGCCCGGGACCGGCCACCGCACCGAGCAGCAGCCAGGCCGGACCGGCACCGGGCAGGTCCCCGGCGAGCAGCGCCAGCGACCCGGCGGCCCAGCCCGCGCCGACGGCGACCGGCAGCACCAGCCGGCCGGTCAGCAGCGCCCGGCCGGAGAGGCCGAGCAGCCGGCCCAGGGCGGGCAGGTCCCGGTCGCGGCGGGCGTTGCCGGTCACCGCGCCGAGCGCGACGAACCCGCAGAGCAGCCAGGTGCCGGCGAGTACCGGACCGGGGCCGGCGATCCCGGCGAGCAGCGCCGGCGGCAGCAGCGCGGCGGCGGCCACCGCCAGCCGCCCCGGCGACCGGCGCAGTGCCGTGACGTCGTGCGCGAGTACGGCGAACCGGCCCGGCAACCGGGGCAGGCCGGTACGCCGGGGCGACCGGCCCGCCCATCGGCGCTCCTCGACGGCCCGGGCGGCGGTGCCGAGGTCGAGCGTGACGACACCGGTGGAGACGGTCTGCGCGAGGGTGCCACCGGCGGCGAGACTGGCCAGGCGTACCCGATCGAGGCGGAGCAGCGCGAGGGCGGCGACGCCGACGGCCGCGACGCCGACGGCGGCCAGCGCGCCGGGTGACATGCCGTCGGCCGCCGCCTGCGGCCAGGCCCACGGGCCGAGGGCCGCGGCGGCGGTGAACCGCCCCGACGGGGCGAGCACGGTCAGCGCGGCCGCGACGGCGCCGAGCACCAGTGCGGAGCGTTCCAGCAGCACGGACGCCCCGTCGGTGAAGGTCTGGGCGAGGATGGCGAGCCCGCCGAGGGCCAGGCCGGCGATCCCGCCGGCCAGCAGCACCGGCAACTCCGTCGGGGTCACCGACGCCCAGGCCACGAACCCGCCGTGCAGCAGCCCGGCGACGGTGGCCAGGGCGAGCACCGCGAACGCGGTCGGCCGGAGCAGGCCGCGCCGGCTGGTCGGGCTGGGCAGCAGCCAGCCGAGTCGGGCCGGTGCGGCGGCCAGCGGTCCGAGCCGGGCCGCCCCGAGCAGGACGGCGGCGTACCAGAGCAGGCCGACGGCGAGCAGGATGCCCGGCGCCGGGGTGACCGGCCGGCCCTGGGTGAGCAGGGTGACGAGCCGGGGTGCGTTGCCGGCCAGTACGGCGCCGCCGATCAGCACGGCGAGCAGCCAGAGGTACGCCCGCTCGGCGTACCCGCCGGGACGCGTCCCGGCCCGGGCCCGGGCGCGCAGCCAGGCCCGGACCGGGGCGGCGGGGAGCGCGGTCACCGGGTCAGGCATGCCGGGCCGGTACGGTCAGCGGCTCGGCTCCGGCCGCCGCGATCAGCACCGGGTCGTGGCTGGCCAGCACGACGGCTCCGGCCCGGCGGGCGTACTCCCGCAGCAGGCCGCCGAGGGCCGTCCGGCCCGCCTCGTCGAGGTGCCGTTCGGGCTCGTCGAGCAGGAGCAGTCGGCTGGGTCGGGCCAGCACCAGGGCGAGGGCCAGCCGTTGGCGCTGGCCGGTGGAGAGCCGTCCCGGCAGCACCGAGGCGAAGCGGGTGACGCCGAGCCGGGCGGCGAGTTCGTCGGCCGGAAACCAGCCGGGCGGTACCGGCCGGTTGGCGAGCCGGACCAGTTCGAGGTGCTCGCCGGCGGTCAGGTTCGGATACCAGGCGGCGTTCTCCAGCAGGCTCGCCACGGTACGCCGGAACGCCGGGGAACGTTCATCGGCCGGTGCGCCCTCGACCAGCACCCGACCGGCGAGCGGGCGGAGCAGCCCGGCGAGGCAGCGCAGCAGGGTGGACTTGCCGGCGCCGTTCGGTCCGGTGACCGCGAGCACGTCTCCGGCGTCGACGCCGAGCCGCAGTCCCCGGAGCAGCACCCGGTCGCGGTACCCGACGTCCAGTTCCTCGGTCCGCAGGATCATCTTTTCCCCCCGTTTCCCGCACCCGTGAACCTCGGGCAGCGTACCGTCGGGCACTAGGTTGCTGTGCCAGCTAGCTGACTGTGCTACCTTCTTCGCCGTGGATCAGGAGCGCCGTGGCCAGTGGCTGCGCGGGGTGCTCGACCTGTGTGTTCTCGCCCTGCTGCACCGTCGGGAGTCCTACGGATACGAGTTGGCCCAGTCGCTGGACGCGAGCGGCATCGGCCCGATCCAGGGCGGCACCCTCTATCCGGTGCTGCTCCGGCTGCAACGGACCGGCCTGGTGAGCGCGCAGTGGCGGGAGGGCGCCGCCGGCCCGGCCCGCAAGTACTACCGGATCACTCCGGCCGGCGCCGACACGCTACGCCGGACCGCCGTCGACTGGGACGCCTTCGCCCGCGGGGTGGGGACGGTCCTGCGGGAGGTGCAGACACGGTGAACTCCGACGGATGGCTTCAGGCGCTCGCCGGTGAGCTGCATCGGCACGGCCTCGACCCGGACCTCGCCCGGCACGTCGTCGCCGAGGCCGCCACGCACCTGCGGGACAGCGGCGAGCCGCCGTTGCAGGTCTTCGGCCCGCCCGCGACGTACGCGACGGCCGTCGCGGAGAGCGTCGGCGCACCGCGGCCCACCGGCGGCGTCGGGGTGGCCCGGGTGGGCATGCCGGGCCGGCCGCCGCAGGCTCCCGGACCGGTCCGGTTGGAGGTACGCGGCATCACCAAGCGCTACCGCCGGCGCCCGGTGCTGACCGGCGTGGACCTGACCGTACGGGCCGGCGAGATCGCCGCCGTGGTGGGGGCGAACGGCGCCGGCAAGAGCACCTTCCTGCGGATCTGCGCCGGCCTGCTCAGCCCCGACTCCGGCCAGGTCCGGGTGCACGGCACCCTCGGCTTCTGCCCGCAGTCCGGCGGTACCGCCGACTTCCTCCATCCGGAGGAGCACTTCGTGCTGGTCGGTGCCGGGCGCGGGCTGCGCCGGGCCGAGGCGCGGGCGGCCGGTCGGGCGCACGCCGCCGCGCTGGACTGGGAGCCGGCCGGCCGGACCCAGGCCCGGCACCTCTCCGGCGGTACCCGGCAGAAGCTCAACCTGGTGATGGCCGCGCTCGGCGAGCCGGACGTGCTGCTGCTCGACGAGCCCTACCAGGGCTTCGACCGGGGCACCTATCTGGACTTCTGGCAGCAGCTCTGGCGCTGGCGCGCGGACGGCCGGGCCATCGTCGTGGTGACCCACCTGCTCAACCAACTCGACCGGGTCGACACCGTGCTCGACCTGACCCCGGCGCGGGAGATGTCGAAATGACCAAGATCTGGACGGTGGCGGAGCTGGCCCTGCGCGAGGTGGTCCGCCGCCGGGGCGTACTGCTGATCCTGCTGGTGTTTCCGCTGGCCTTCTACGCCAGCCGCCGGGACGACCACGCCGGCCAGTCGATCCGGTTCGTCTGCCTCGGGCTGAGCTGGGCGCTGAGCACCGCCGCGCTCTTCGCCGGCAGCGCGGCCCGGGGCATCGAGCCCCGGCTGCGACTCTCCGGCTATCGGGCGCACCACCTGCATCTGGGCCGGCTGCTGGCGCTCTGGACGGTCGGCGCCGTGCTGTCGGTGCCGTACTTCCTGCTGGTCCGCTTCGACCAGGACGACGTCCGGTACGGCGCCATCGCGCTGATCATGGCGTTGACGGTGGCCACCGCCGTCCCCTTCGGGCTGGCGCTGAGCGCGGTCCTCCCCCGCGAGCTGGAGGGCACCCTGGTACTGCTGATCGTGGTCGGGCTCCAGATGGTGATGGACCCGGCCGACACCGCCGCCCGGGCGCTGCCGTTCTGGTTCAGCCGCGAGATCGGCACGTACGCGATCGACCACACCGACAGCGGCTACCTGGCCCGCGGCCTGGTGCACGGCGTGGCCCTGACCCTGGCGCTCACCGCCGTGGTGGCGACCGCCTCCGGAATCCGGCTGCGCCAGCGCCGGCACCTGAGGTTCGAATGAGCCCGCTGGCGCCGTAGAGTTGTCCGGGTGATCCCGCTGGAGGCGGCCGCTGCCGCGTACGCGACCTGGATCACTCCTGACCTGCCGCTCTACGGCAACGACCACGAGCGCGCCGACTTCGCTCCCTGACCGGCCGGTTCCGCCCCGTCCACCGGCCCGTCACCTCCACCCCCTCCGGGAGCGATCCATCGTGTCCTCGACCGTCGACACCTCCGCACTCACCGTCCTGAGAACCCCGCAGACCGCCCGGGTACTCGCGGCCAGCCTGCTCGGCCGGATCCCGCTCGGCGCGGCACCGCTGGCCCTGCTGGTCTTCGCCCGGGAGACGATGACGCTGACCCTGGCCGGGTTGCTGGTCGGGGCGTACACCGCCGGGATGGCGGTCGGGCAGCCGATGCTGGCCCGGCTCGCCGACCGCTGGCGGCAGCCGCCGGTGCTATGGCTGGCGGTCGCCGTCTCCACCGCCGGCTTCGCGCTGGTCGTGGCGCCGCTGGCCGGTCCGCTCACGGTCGGCGCCGCCGTGCTGGCCGGGCTCGGGGCGCCGCCGTTCGAGGCGTGCCTGCGGGTGCTGTGGCGGGATCTGCTGCCGCAGGAGCGGATCCACACCGCGTACACCCTGGACACCGCGACCCAGGAGCTGATCTTCGTGGTCGGGCCGGTGCTCACCCTCGGCGCGGTCGCCGCGTTCGGCCCGGCCGGCGGGTTGGCCACCGCCGCGCTCTGCCAGGCCGCCGGCACCGTCTGGTTCGGCACCGCCCCGGCGGTCCGCCGCTGGCGGGGGGTACCGGCGGTACGGCACTGGGCCGGCCCGCTCCGCTCCGGCCCGCTGCGGGTGATCCTCGGCGCGCTGGTGCTGATCGGTGCCGGCGTCGGCAGTGTGGCGGTGGCGGCGACCGGTTACGCCGAGGCGTCCGGGGGACGGTCCTGGGCCGGCTGGCTGCTCGCCGCCCAGGCGCTCGGGGCGCTGACCGGCGGTCTGCTCTACGTCCGGTCCGGCACCGCCCGCCGGTACGGCACGCTGCCCCGCGCGGCGGCGGCGCTGGCGCTCGGCTACCTGCCGCTACTGCTCACCCCCGACCCGCCGGTCATGCTGGCGCTGATGGCGGTCAGCGGGCTGGCCCTGCCGCCGCTGCTCACCATCACCTTCGTCGGGATCGACGGCATCGCGCCGGCCGGCACCGCCGCCGAGGCGTTCGCCTGGGCCGCCACCGCCTTCTCGGTGGGCAGCGCGCTCGGCGCGGCGGTGACCGGTCCGCTGCTGGACGGCACCGGCAGTGCCACCGCCGGATTCGCCATCGCCCCGCTGACGATCGGACTCGCCTGGCTGGTCCTCGCCCTGACCGCCCGACGACCGGCGGCCACTCCGGCCGGGGCGTGAGCCGGGCCGCCCGGCGCTGGAACGTGAGCGGGGCGCCGTTCCGAACCCCTGAGGCGCGGCGCCGACCGCTCAGTCCTCGGAGCGCGGGGCGGGCGGGTCGAGGAACAGGGCCAGCCGGTCGACGCTGATCGCGCTGATCAGCAGCCGCTCCTTGTGGTTGCCGAGCAACCGGCGGGTCCAGTCGACGAAACCGCCGTCGCCGAGTTCGACCCGCTCACCGTCGAGCACCGCTCCGATCTTGAAGCACCAACCGCTGTAGTAGCGCCGGCCGCTGGAGCGGTCCGGGTCGTCGCGTACCAGGATCGTGGGGTGGTCGGCCAGGGCGGCCCGGGCCGCCTCCACGATCGGCGCCGCCGCCGGGTCGAGCACGGTGAGGGCGATCTCGATCGTCTCCACCCCGGCCGCCTCCAGCGCCGCGCAGAGGATCCGCAACTGCTCACCGCAGCTACGCCGCTCGAACGCCAGGCTGCCGGTGTCCCGACCGGCGGTGACCAGGGCGAGGAGGCTGAAGTGGGCAAACCGGCCGGCCCCGGCGAAACGCTGGGCCCGGATCACCCGTTGCAGGGTCGCCAGCCGCACCGCCGGGGCCGACCGGCCGTCCCGGGCGAGCAGTTCCCGGCGCCGGACCGCCGCCTCCAGCGCCAGCCCGTTGGTCGGGTCGGCCGCCACCTCACTGCCCCGGACCGTGGCGAGCACGTTGTTCTGGTTGACCCCGGCGACCACGGAATGGGTGCCCAGCGGTGCCACCGGGGCGAGGGTGAGCAGCTCGTACCGGTCCGGGACGGCGGAGAGCAGCAGGTCCTCGGCTTGGCGCAGCCTGCGGAACCCGGCCTGCGCCGGTGCGACGAAGCGGTCCTCGGTGTACCGGCGCAGTACGTCGGCCGGGGTCAGGAAGCCTGCCCGGGTCCGGAACGCGGCCAGCAGCAGGGTGACCAGATCCGAGCCGGACAGCCGTACGCCCAGGGTGTTCAGGATCTCGGCGCCGCCGGCCTGGCGCAGCACCCGGGCCAGCGCGGCCCCCTCCACCGTGTCAGGATCCGCCATCGCATATCGCTATCACGGCGGATCGCCTTCCACCACCCGCATGCCCATTCCGCCGGTCGCCAGCCACTGAACCTTTTTCAACCTGGACCGCGCGGCGCTTACGCACCGCGTCCGACCTTGCGGTCCGTCGGACCGCAAGGGGAGGTTGAAAATGTTCACTCGGGTGCCAACCGCACCCGGCCCCGGCCGAACGCGTCGGTCCGGCCCCACCGCCCCGGAATGCCGATCAGCTCGATCCGGCCGAGCCGCTCCGGAATCGCCGGGTCGATCGTCAGGTGGTCCTGGTGCGGCCGCAGGCCGAGCAGGGTACGCAACAGCACAAGTATCGTGCCCGCCGACGAACTGTGCGGGCTGCACGCCCGGGGGTACTGCACCGGATACCTGGTGAGCCGGCGGTCGTAACCGGCGAACGCCTCCGGCATCCGGCCGCCGAAATACCGGGACGCCTCGACCATCGTCACCGCCAGCCGGGCCGCCTGGTTGGTGAAGCCGTACCGGCGCAGCCCCAGTGCGATCAGCGAGTTGTCCGACGGCCAGACCGCGCCGGTGTGGTAGCCGACCGGGTTGTACCCGGCCTGGTCGTAGGCGAGCGTCCGGACCCCCCAGCCGGAGAAGAGCGGCCGGCTGAGCAGTTGCTCGGCCACCTGCTCGGCCCGGGAGTCGTCCACGATGCCGCTCCAGAGCAGGTGGCCCATGTTCGAGGCGAGGGCGTCGACCTGGCCGCCCTCGGCGTCGAGGGCGAGCGCGTAGTAGCCCCGGTCGGCGATCCAGAAGTCCCGGTTGAACCGGCTGCGCAGGTCGGCCGCCTCCCGCTCCAGCCGGTCCGCGTACGCCGGGTCGTTCCAGAAGGTGCGGGCCAGCCGGGCGCCCCGGACCTTGGCGTCGTACGCGTAGCCCTGTAGCTCGCAGGTCGCCCGGGGGCTGCCGGGCAGCCGGCCGTCGGCGTACATGATGGAGTTCCGGGAGTCCTTCCAGCTCTGGTTCTCCAGCCCGCCGGGACTGCGGCACTCGTACCAGACGTAGCCGTCCTCCATCAGGTCGCCGTACGTGTCGATCCAGGCGAGCGCCGAGCGGGCCTCGTACTCCAGCAGCCGCACCGTCTCGGCATCCCCGGTCCACCGCTCGTACTCGTCCAGCAGGACCACGAACAGCGGCGTGCAGTCCGCCGAGCCGTAGTAGGTGGTGTACGGGCTGTCCTCGAAGCCGCCCGGCTCGCCGTACCGGATCTCGTGCATGATCTTGCCCGGTTCCTCGTCCCGGAAGTCGTCCACCCGGCCGCCCTGGAGCAGGCCGAGCACCCACAGCGCGCTGCGGGCGATCTGCGGTTTGAACGGCAGCGTCTGGAAGCCGGTGATCAGGCTGTGCCGGCCGAACAGCGACATGTACCAGGGCAGCCCGGTCGCCATCAGTTTCATCTGGCCGGTGAGCCCGGTGTACTGCAACGCGGCAAGGTCGATCAGGCTCCGCTGGTACGCGTCCTCCAGCGTCTCGGAGTCACAGGTGAGCTTCGGCGCCTGGTCCAGCCACTCCCGCAGCTCGCGCCGCTTCTCCGGCCGGACCTGCTGGTAACCGCGCAGGTTCTCCCGGACGTCCCGGCCGCCCGCACCCCGGATGGTGCCGATCGCCCGAATGGTCGTGGACCACTGCCCGTGCGCGTCGAGTTCGATCCGGAAGGTCAGGCCCTCGGTGTCGATCTCGGCCGGCTCGCTGCTGGTGACGATCGTCTCGGCGACGTGCCGGTCCCGCTGGTGGTGCAGCCGTAACCGGTCCTGCTCGACCACCTTCGCCGACCGGCCCAGCAGGGACCGGGCCTCCCGGGCGTCGAAGACGTCGGCGAAGTCGGAGTCGATCTCCATTCGCAGCGTCAGCACCACCGCCTCGTCCCGGTGGTTGAGCACGGTCAACTGTTCCTCGAACGCCCCGCCGAGCGACCGCTGCCGGATCACCGAGGTCTTCGCGTCCACGTAGTGGGTCGGCTCGCCCGGCACCAGAAAGAACCGGCACTCGAAGTACTGGAGGTCGTCGATGGAGAGTTCGTGCAGCCGCTCGCCGTCGAGGGTGAGCACCCACTTGGAGAGGAAGCGGGTGTCCCAGGCGAAGAGCCCGGACGGAACATCCGGGGACGGGTCGACGTCGCCCCGGGAGTCGCTGAGCATGAACGTGTTGCCGTCCAGGATGCTGACCAGGTCCTTCACGGTCGGCGCTCCCGGTGGCCGGCGCCGGCGCGGCCGGCGAACCGCTCCCGGATCCGCTCCCGGGGGTCCCGGGTGCCCGGCGGCGAGGGAAAGGCACGGCGGAAGACCAGCAGCAGCGGCAGGCTACCCCGCACGGTCAGGTCGTTCCGGTTGTACGCGGCGAGCACCTGCACCTCACCGGTGGCGAGCTTGTCGAACAACGCCTTGTCGGTGGCGACCACACAGTCCGCCTCCCGCTCCTCGTGCGACACCAGCACGTTGCCCCGGTTGATCGCGACGAACCAGTGACCGACCTGGCCGTCCCGGTCGAGGTCGAACCGGAGCGTTCCCCTGGCCTTGGCCGGCAGCAGGTCCGGCCCGCGCTCCTCGATCCGGCTGAAGAACTCGGCGGTCGGATCCGCCATCGGATGACGCCTCCCTCCCGGACTCGTCCGGCATCCCACACTGCCGTGGGCATCCCGGTCACTCCATCAGCCCCGGTGGTGTCCGGCTGTGCTCCGCCCGGCCCCGGCCGAAAGCGTCGATCAGGCCCCATCGGCCCGGAATGTCCAGCAGCTCCATCCGGCCCATCCCCGCCGGCAGGGCCGGGTCGACGACCAGGTGCTCGCCGTGCGGATCCAGGCCCAGCAGGGTCCGGATCAGCAGCATCGGCGTACCGGTCGACCAGGCCTGCGGGCTACACGCCGTCGGGTACTGCACCGGATACTTCGTCAGTGCCCGGTCGTAGCCGGCGAACGCCTCCGGGAGGCGGCCGTCGAAGTACCGCCCCGCGTCGATCATCGCCTCGGCGATCTGGCCCGCCTCGTGCCGAAAGCCGTACCTGCGCAGACCCCAGGCGATCAGCGAGTTGTCGAACGGCCAGACCGTGCCGACGTGGTAGCCGATCGGGTTGTACCGGCCCTCCCCCTCGGCCAGGGTCCGCACCCCCCACCCGGAGAAGAGCCGGGGCCCGAGCAGATGCTCGGCCACCTTTGCGGCCCGGTCGTCGTCGACGATCCCGCTCCACAGCAGATGCCCCATGTTCGACGAGAGCGCGTCCACCTGGCCGCCCTCGGTGTCCAGGGCCAACGCGTAGTACTCGCCGTCGGAGACCCAGAAGTCCCGGTTGAACCGCTGCTTCAGCTCCGCCGCCTCCCGCTCCAACTGGTCGGCGTAGACCGGGTCGCGCCAGCAGAGCCGGGCGAGCCGGGCGCCGCGCATCTTGGCGTCGTACGCGTAGCCCTGTAGCTCGCAGGTGGCCCGCGGATACGCCGGCAGCCGCCCGTCGGAGTACGAGATGGCGTCCCAGGAGTCCTTCCAGCACTGGTTCTCCAGCCCGTTGCGCAGGTTGCGCCGCTCGAACCAGATGTAGCCGTTGCCCATCAGGTCGCCGTACCGGTCGATCCAGTTCAGCGCCGCCCGGGCCTCGTGCTCCAGCGTCTCGACCAGCTCGGTGTCCCCGGTCCACCGCTCGTACTCGTCCAGCAGGATCACGAAGAGCGGGGTCGAGTCGGCCGAGCCGTAGTAGGGCGAGTGCGGCTGCTCCTCGAACGCCGTCGACTCGCCGTACCGGATCTCGTGCAGCATCTTCCCGGGCTCGCGCTCCCGGAAGTCGTCCAGGCTGACCCCCTGGGACAGTGCGAGGTAGCGCAGCGTCGGTGCGGTGAGTTCCGGGGTGAACGGCAGGGACTGGAGGCAGGTGATCAGACTGTCCCGGCCGAACATGGTCATGAACCAGGGCAGGCCGGCGGCCGGCAACGGCGGCCCGGCGACCAGTGGCGTGTACCGCAGCGCGGCCAGGTCGACCAGGCTGCGCCGGTACGTCTCGGTCAGCGCCTCGCTGTCGCTGGTGAGCTTCGGCGCCCGGTCCAACCAGGCGTCCAGGTCCTGGCGCAGCTCCTGCGGGGAGCGGCTGTGGTGCCGCTGGATGCTGAGCCGGATGTCCCGGCCGCCGGCCCCCTCCACCAGGGTCTCCACCCGCAACCGGGTCTGCCACTGCTGGTGCGCCCCGATCCGCAGCGCGAAGGTCAGCCCGTCGTGGTCGAACTCGGCCGGCGCGGTCGAGGTGATGACCGCCTCGCGCCGGAAGGTCTCCCGCTGGTAGCAGAGTCGCAGCCGGTCCTGCTCCACCAGCACGGTGGTGCCGCCGACCTTCTCCCTGACGTCCTTGATCTCGAACAGGTCGGCGAAGTCGCTCGCCACGTTGATCCGGACCGTCAGTTCGACCGCCTGGTCCTCGTGGTTGAGCACGGTCAGCTCCTCGACGAAGCTGCCGCCGATCGTCCGGTGCCGAATGATCGACAAATTGGCGTCCACGTAGTGCGTCGGCTCGCCCGGGACCAGGAAGAACTGCGACTCGAAGTACTGGAGGTCGTCGACGGAGAGCACGTTGAGCCGGTTTCCGTCGACGGTCAACTCCCACTTCGACAGGAACCGGGTGTCGAACGAGAACAGTCCGGTGGGGAAGCTCGGCGACGGGTCGATGTCACCCCGGTTGTCGCTGACCACGAAGGTGTTCCCGTCGAGGATGCTGACCAGTGGTTTCATCGCCGCTGCCCCCGCTGCCGTACCCATTCCTGAGGTTCGTGCGCGCCCGGCGGCCCGGGCACCAGGTGGTTCAGGTAGCCGTACAGGGCCAGCTTCCCTTCCACGGTGACCCGGTTACGCAGCAGCGCGGCGAGCGGGTTCGCCTCGCCGGCGGCGATCCGGTTGAAGAACTCCCGGTCGGTCCGGACCGTGCAGTCCGCCGTACGGTCCGTCTGGGTGGCACTCACGCTGCCGGCGCTGAGCACCAGCAGCCAGGTGTCGACCTCCGCGCTCGACTCGAGCTCGAAGCGGACGGTTCCCCGGATCCGGCCCAACAACGGGTCCGGGGGCCGGTGGTTGAGCCCTTCGAAGAACTCCGTGGTCGGATCCATCGCCCTGCCCTTCCTCGCCTGCCCGTCCGACGCCTTCCGGTGGCCCGATCGGCTGCCGTAGCCGGCGCCGTCACCCGGGCCCGGCGCCGTCCGGGTACGGTTCGACAGCGCGGCGTAGCCCGACGAGCCCGGGGACGCCGTTGTCGCCCGGGCCCGTCGGGCCAGTCTCAGTTGTTCGGTTCATCGGCGCTGATGTCGGCGAGCACGGACTGCGGCTCCCGCTCGACCGCGAGGTCGCCGAGGGAGACCAAGCCGATCAGTCGGCCGTCCTCGACCACCGGCAATCGCCGTACGCCGTACGTCCGCATCAGGTCGGCGGCGGCGACCGCGTCGTCGTACTGCGTCACGGTCACCACGTCCTGGGTAAGGATCTGGCTCAGCGTGGCGCTCGACGGGTTCAACTGTTCGGCCACCCCACGCACCGTGATGTCGCGGTCGGTGACGATACCTATCACGTTGTCCCCGTTGGTCACGATCACGTCGCCGATGGCGCTGTCCCGCATCTCCTGAGCGGCAGCGGTGAGCGTGTCGCCGCCGTCCATGGTCACCAAGCGGGTCGTCATGAACTCTCCGACGGTCGTCATCCTGCTCCCCTCTCAATGTCGGCCGCCCCGGTCTACCCGGGCAGACCTCGACGTAACACCGCAGAGGGAGACCTGGCAGGTATCTCCGACACCGATCGGTACGGCGGATGACCCTGATACGCGTCTAGGCGATTTGTCCGTACCGAGGCAATGCCGGTCAGGCTCGGTCGGCTCCGGTGACGTGGTCGCGCCACGAGTACCGCGGTGCGAAGCCGAGCAGGTCCCGGGCCCCGTCGATGGCGAGCAGGGTTTCGAACTCGCCGACCTCCCGGCTCAGCCGCACCTCCGGGAAGACTTCGGCGAGCAGCTCGACCGAGGGCCGGTCCATGATGGTGTCGGCCGCTGCGATGATCACGTTCCGGGCCCCGGCGACCGGCGCTTCGAGGCCGAGCCGGCACGCCTCGGCTACGTCGCGTACGTCGATGTAGCCCCAGAGGTTCCACTTCCGGCTGTGCGGGTCGGCCCAGAACGACGGCACCCGCCGGTAGTCCTCCGGCAGGAAGATGTTGGAGAGCCGCAGCCCGACGAACGGGATGCCGGACCAGGCGGCGATGTGCTCGGCCAGGCTCTCGCTGACCACTTTGGAGAGCGCGTACGTCGTGGTCGGCACCGGGAAGTGCGCCTCGTCCACCGGCGCGTACCGGGGCGGGGTGTCGAACGGCAGCCCGAGCGTGGTCTCGCTGGACGCCCAGACCACCCGGGTGAGGCCGAGCTGGGCCGCGCCGAGAAAGACGTTTGAGTTCATCGTGGTGTTGGCGCTCAGCGTCAGCGCCGGAGTCCGCAGCCCCGGGGCGGGGATGTTCGCCAGGTGCACCACCGCCTCGGTGCCGTGCAGCACCTCGACCGCCTGCCCGTAGTCGGTCAGGTCGGCCCGAAGCAGCGGCACCCCGAGGTCGGCCGGCGCCGGCTCGACGTCGGTGGCGACCACCTGGTGGCCGTACGCCAGCAGGTGTGCCACGGTGGCCCGACCGGCCTTGCCACTGGCTCCGGTGACGCAGACTCTCATCGAACTTCCCCTCGACGTGCCGGGCCCGGACCTCAGCGTGCGATCGACGACAGCGCCGACCCCGGGCGCCGGTGCCGTGCCGGGGCCGGTGCCGGACAGGCTCGGCTAGCCGCGCGGCGGTGCGCCGTACACGCGCTCGACCGGGAGTCGCAACACCAGTCGGCGGTCCGCGACCATCGCCCGGCGGTAGTCGTCCCAGTCCGGGTGCTCGCCCTGGACCGCCCGGTAGACGTCGACGAGTTCCTCTACCGTCGGGTCGGTTGGCTCGGCCGCCACCGGGGTCAGCTCGGCGGTGCCCTCGGCGACCGCGTACGCCCAGCCGTCCGGGGTGCTGACCTGGAAGCTCGCCCGGGGATCACGCCGCAGGTTGGCGGTCTTGGCCCGGTCGTCGGTGACGGAGACCCGGATCAGCCGGCGTTCCGGGTCGAAGGTGTAGTTGACGTTGGACAGTTGCGGCCGGCCGTCCCGCTTGAGCGTCGCCAGCACGCCGAGCGACCCGTCCCGGATGATGCCGAGCAGCGCCTGTTCCGTCCGGCCGTCCATCACGCCCACCTCCCGAGCAAGATCGCTCCAACCCTACTCGGCCGGCGGAGCCGGACGTCACCGTGACTCGCCGGCCACCAGTTCGGCGATCTGTACGGCGTTCAGCGCCGCGCCCTTGCGCAGGTTGTCGTTGGAGCAGAAGAACGACAGCCCGTGCTCGACAGTCTCGTCGACCCGGAACCGGCCGACGTACGTCGGGTCCTGCCCGGCCGCCAGCAGCGGAGTGGGTACGTCCGCCAGCGCCACCCCGGGCGCCCCGGCCAGCAGCTCGCGGGCCCGCTCCGGGCGGAGCGGCCGGGCGAACCTGGCGTTGACCTGCAACGAGTGCCCGGTGAAGACCGGCACCCGGACGCAGGTGCCGGAGACCTTCAGCTCGGGGATTTCCAGGATCTTGCGGCTCTCGTTGCGGAGCTTCTGCTCCTCGTCGGTCTCCGCCGACCCGTCGTCGACGATCGAGCCGGCCAGCGGCAGCACGTTGAAGGCGATCGGCTGGGCGTACTGCCGGGGGGCCGGGAACTCGACGGCCCGGCCGTCGAAGGCGAGCGCGGCGGCGCCGTCGGCGACCTTGCGGACCTGCTCGTCCAGCTCGGCGACCCCGGCCAGCCCGGAGCCGGAGACCGCCTGGTAGGTCGCCACCACCAGGCTGAGCAGTCCGGCCTCGGCGTGCAGGGGGCGCAGCACCGGCATCGCCGCCATGGTGGTGCAGTTGGGGTTGGCGATGATGCCCCGGGGGCGTACGGCGACGGCGTGCGGGTTGACCTCGGCGACCACCAGCGGCACCTCGGGATCCATCCGCCAGGCCGACGAGTTGTCGATCACCACCGCGCCGGCCTCGGCGACCCGGGGGGCGAGCGCCTTGCTCGTACCCTTTCCGGCCGAAAAGAGCGCGATGTCCAGCCCCGCATAGTCAGCGGTCTCCGCGTCCTCGACGGTGACCTCACCGTCCCGCCAGGGCAGGCTGCGCCCCGCCGACCGGGCCGAGGCGAACAGCCGCAGCTCGTCCACCGGAAACTGGCGGTCGGCGAGTATCCGCCGCATCACGCCACCGACCTGCCCGGTGGCCCCCACAATGCCGATCCTCATACCGCGAGGCTACCCAGCAGCTCGGGTGGCCCGGCAAGCCGATTACCGCACCGCCCAGCATCCGGGCGGCCGGTCGCCGAGCCGGCCGGCGTCCCGCCGCCCGGGTGGTGCCCGGGGGGCGGCCCGGTCAGCCGGCGGCGTCGACCACCTCGCCGAGCCCGCTGGCGACCAGCTCGTCCCGGATCAGCGCCGCGTCACCCTCGATCACCAGGGTCAGCCCCTGCGGGTGCAGGTGCGTCGCGGCCGCCGCCGACACCGCCGGCTCGGCGGTCGACAGCAACTGCTCGCGCAGCGTCGCGTGGTAGTCGTCCGGCAGGCCGTGCACGACCAGGGTGGCGAGCGCGCTGGCGATGGCCCGGGGAGTCTGCAACTCCACCGAGAGCTGTCCGGCCCGCCAGGCCCGGGCGACCGCCAGCTCCGGCTCGGTCACCCCGGAGTCCCGGGTACGGGTGATCTCGCCCACCGCGTCCACCAGGGCCGGACCGGTCACCGCGGTCTGCACCCCGGAGCTGACCACGAACCGCCCGAACCGCCGCGAGTGGCCGAACTCGGCCCGGATCCCGTACGTGTAGCCGCGTACCTCCCGGATCAGGTGGTTCAGCCGGGAGGTGAACGCACCGCCGAGCACCGTGGCGGCCAGCGTCATCGGCACGTAGTCCGGGTGTGCCCGGTGCGGTGCGGGGTGCCCGAGCCGCAGCGTGGACTGGACCGAGCCGGGCCGGTCGACCAGGATGATCCGCCGCTCGTCGCGTACCGGCACCTCCAGCGGCGGGCCGGCCGGCTGCACCGCACCGTCCGCACCGGCGAACGCGGTGGTGCCGAGCACGTCGAGGTCGATCCGGTCGAGGTCGCCGACGACCAGCAGGGTGCCGAACCGGGTCAGCCAGGCGGCGTGGAACGACGTGACGTCGTCGACGGTGACCGCGGCGACCGAGTCGGGGTCACCGTCCATCGGGCGGCCGGGCCGCTGGTCGGCCCCGAACAGGTCGGCGCGGAGCGCGGCGTCGGCCCGTGGCCCCGGGTTCGCCCAGTACATCCGCAGCGCGGTGACCTCGTCGTCGCGTACCCGGGTGATGTCCGCCGGGTCGAGCCGCGGCGTCCGGACGGCCTCGGCCAGCAGCTCCACCGCGGCCGGCAGCCGCTCGACCGGGACCTGCACGCTGACCTGGAACGCGTCCCAGTCGGTGCTGATCGTCAGCTCGGTGCCGAGCCCCTCCAGCGCGAGCGCGTACGCCGTGGAGTCGCGCCGGGTGGTCCCCTCCTCCAGCGCCTTCGCGAGTACTCCGGAGAGCCCCTCCCGGCCGAGCGGCTCGCGCCCGGCGCCGCCGTCGAGCAGCAGCACCGCGACGGCGAGGTGGTGCCCCGGCAGGTGGGCGGCGACGACCTTGCCGCCAGCCACCGCCTTGCGGACCACCCGGGGAAAGGCGTACGGCCGGGCGGCGCCGGTCGGCGGCCGTTCGGTGATCAGGATCGGTCCCGGCTCGGTCATCACGCCTCTTCCTGGGTCTCCGGCAGGTAGGTCAGGGTCGCCCGGTCCTCGGGCCGGAGCAGCTCGGCGGCGAGCCCGCTCACCTGCTCCGCGGTGACCGAGAGCCAGCCCGGCAGCCGGTCGGCCGCCCGGGCCGGGTCGCCGAGCTGGGTGGCATGCCGGCCGAGGATGTCGGCCCGGCCGTCCACGCTGGCGAGCTGCCGCCACCAGCCGGTGGTGAGCAGCGCCTTGGCCCGGTCGAGTTCGGCCCCGGTCACCCCGTCGGCCAGCCCGTCCAGCACCTCGACGAGCCCGGCCTCCAACTCCTCGGCGGTCACCCCGTCCCGGGCGGTGGCGGTGACGAGCAGCGGAGCCGGTGCGTACGCCAGGTCGACGCCGAACGCGCCGACGCTGTCCGGCTGGGCGAGCCGGGCCCCGTCGGCGAGCCGCTGGTAGAGCCGGCTGCCCCGGCCGCTGCCGAGCAGCGTGGCCAGCACGGTCACCGTGTCGTAGCCGGGGCCGCCGAACGGGTGGGTCCGGTGCGCCAGATAGACCCGCGGCGCGGGCACGTCCGCGGTGACGGTCTCCCGGGCCGGGACTCCGGTGGTCGGCACCACGCTGCCGTCCGGGGCCGGCGGGATGTCCGACTGCGGCACCAGCTTGCCGAAGTAGCGCTCGGCCAGCGCGAAGACCTCCGCGGCCGAGGCGTCCCCGGCCACCGTGAGCACCGCGTTGTTCGGCGTGTAGTAGGTGGTGTGGAACGCCTGGAAGGTGGCCAGGTCGGCGGCGTTCAGGTCGGCCATCGAGCCGATGGTGGCGTGGTGGTACGGGTGGCCGGGCGGATAGAGCAGCGGCAGCAGGCGCAGCCAGGCGTCGCCGTACGGGACGTTCTCGTAGCGCTGCCGCCGCTCGTTCTTCACCACCTCACGCTGGTTGTCCAGGGTCTCCTGGGTCAACGCCGGCACCAGGCCGCCCATCCGGTCCGCCTCCAGCCAGAGCGCGAGTTCCAGGTGCTCGGAGGGGAGCGTCTCGAAATAGTTGGTCCGGTCCGGGTTGGTGGTCGCGTTCAGCGAGCCGCCGGAGCCCTGCACCAACTGCATGTGCTCGGTCTTGGCCACGTTGACCGAGCCCTCGAACATCAGGTGTTCGAACAGGTGAGCGAAGCCGGTCTGGCCGTCGGGCTCGTGCCGTGAGCCGACGTCGTACCAGAGGTTGACCGCGACGACGGGCGCGCTGCGATCCTCGCTGACCACCACGCGCAGGCCGTTGTCCAGCCGGGTGGTCTCGATCGGCCAGGGATAACCGGTCTCGGGCATGGCACGACGCTATCCGATCGACCCGCCCCGGCGCGGACAACCCCGCCGGAGGCTGTTCACCGCCGGTCCGGGCGCCTATCGTGCGATCACCCCCACAACTGGTCGATGGACCTGGCCGGGTGGCAGGAACGCCCGCGCGACCGACCGGCGCCCGGAGTAGTCCCAAGGAGACAGAGTTGACGACCTCCTCGTTACCCACCGCCACCCGCGGCCAGGCGGCACCCCGTCGACGCCTGGCCACCCTCACGGTGGCCGCCCTCGCCGCCGGGGTACTGCCGATGCTGGCCACCCCCTCCCCGGCCAGCTCCGCGCCGGACCAGCCGGCCAACCCGTGGACCCGGCTCGCCGACGGCTCCAGCACCGCCCGGGCCGCCGGGCCCACCGACATCCGGGCCAGCCGGTTCACCGGGTACGCCCTGGACCGGGCGAGCCTCGCGGCCACACTGGACCGGGCGCCCGAGGAGCGCGGCGGCACCGCCCCGGCCCAGTCCCTGGTGGTGACGCTGCCCGCGCCGGACGGCACGTTCCAGCGGTTCGCGCTGGTCGACTCACCGGTGATGGCGCCCGGCCTGGCCGCCCGGCACCCGGAGATCCGCACGTACGCCGGCAGAGGGCTGGACGATCCGACCGCGACCGTCCGGGCCGACCTCACCCCGCTGGGCTTCCACGCCTCCGTCCGGTCCGAGCGCGGCGTCTGGTACGTCGACCCGTACAGCCGGCAGGACCAGGGCCGGTACGCCAGCTACTACGTGCAGGACGCCACGAACCCCGACGGGCCGTTCGTCGAGCGGGAGGACGTGGCGCACGCCGCCGAGGCGCTCGCCGACGACGTCGGGGCGGCCCCGGGCGCGGCCGGCGGCGACGTGACACTGCGGACGTACCGGCTGGCCCTGGTCACCGACCCGTCCTACGCCAGCTATTTCGGGGCGCCGAACGTCACCGCCGCCAAGGTGACGCTGGTGAACCGGGTGACCCAGATCTACTCCGACGAGACCGCGATCCGGCTGGTGCTGGTCGACGAGACCGACAAGACCAACCTGAACACACCGGCCGAGGCCACCGGGCCGAACGGGCCGTGCGGGGCGGCGCCCTGTTACACGGCGGCACAGCTCTCCTCCTGCGGCAGTGGCACGCTGAGCCGCAACACCGTCGTGCTCGGCCAGCTCGTCGGTGCGTCCAACTACGACGTGGGGCACATCGGGCTGGGCGTGAACGGCGGCGGCGTCGCCGGGCTGGGCGTGGTCGGCGGGGCGAACAAGGCGCGCGGCTGCACCGGCCTGCCGACCCCGGTCGGCGACTACTTCGCGGTCGACTACGTCGCGCACGAGATCGGCCACCAGTTCGCCGGCAACCACACCTTCAACGGCACCCAGTGGAACTGCTCCGGCGGCAACCGCAGCGCCGCCAACTCGTACGAGCCGGGCAGCGGTTCGTCGATCATGGCGTACGCCGGCATCTGCCAGCAGGACAACCTGCAACCGCACAGCGACCCGTACTGGTCGCAGCGCAGCTACACCGAGATCACCACGTACGTCAGCTCGGCCCGCCCGGCCGTCAACGAGGTGCAGAACGTCTCGCTGCGCGAGTTCGACACCGACGGCGACTCGTTCACGCTGCGCTACGGCGGTGCCGAGTCGGCGCCGATCGTCCGGGGCGGCAACTACAGCGCGGCCGGGATCAAGGCGGCGATCGAGGCGATCCCCGGCTGGCCGGCCGGCGCGATCGTCGCCGTCGCCCCGTTCGGCGGCACCGGCCTGCTGGACGACAGCGGGTTCCAGGTCACCTTCGCCGGTGGCCCGGTGGCGGCCGTCAACGTCGGTGCGCTCGCCGTCACCAACGCCACCGGCACGGACGGGTTCGTCGGCGAGACGGTCAAGGGTGGCCCGATCGACAACGGCGGCTGGCAGGTGGAGCAGACCGGCAACTCCGCCCCGGTGGTCACCGCGCCGGCCCCGTACACGATTCCGGTCCGTACCCCGTTCGCGCTGACCGGCAGCGCCACCGACGCGGACGGCGACACGGTGACGTACCTCTGGGAGCAGAACGACCGGGGCGGCGTCAGCGGCGGCAGCACCGCCGGGACCGCGCTGGTCAGCAACACCAAGACCAACGGTCCGCTGTTCCGGCAGTTCGGCACGGCGGCGATCGTCAGCCCGACCGACACCCTGGAATACCACTCCCCCGGGCTGAACGCCGTCACCACCGACCCGACCCGGGTCTTCCCGGACCTGGCGCAGATCGCCGCGAACAACACCAACGCCAGGACCGGCACCTGCCCGGCCGCGCCGCCGCCACCGGTCAGCGGCGGGGCGAGCAACGTGCCGCCGGAGATCGTCGACTGCTACTCGGAGTTCCTGCCCACCGCCGACTGGGTCGGCTTCACCGGTGACCGCACCCTGCACTTCCGGCTCACCGCCCGGGACGGGCACCCGGGGGCGGGCGGGATCGGCAGCGCCGACACCGCGCTGACCCTGGCGCCGGCCGCCGGGCCGTTCCTGGTCACCTCGCAGGCCACCGCCGACACCCTGGCCGGCGGCACGGCCCTGCCGGTGAGTTGGGACGTGGCCGGCACCGACGCCGCGCCGATCGGGGTCAGCGAGGTGAAGATCTCGCTCTCCGTCGACGGCGGCAGGACCTTCGGGTACGTCCTCGCGGAGCGGACCGCCAACGATGGTGCCGAGACGGTGACCCTGCCGAACGTCGGCGCCAAGGCGGCCCGGATCAGGATCGAGGCGGTCGGCAACGTCTTCTTCGACCTGAACGACGCCGACTTCGCGCTCCGGGCCACCCCGAAGGTGACCCTCAGCGGGCCGGGTGAGGTGGTGACGGTCCAGTACAGCGACCCGATCCTGCCGGAGGTGCGGGTCACCGCCACCGACCCGGACGGCGGTCCGGGGCAGCTCACCGCGACCGCCACCGGGCTCCCCGCCGGCCTGCTGCTCGGCGCCAAGACGCCGGAGGAACCGGACGGCAACGGCGAGCCCGCCGTCTGGGGCGTCGTCGGCAACAACCGGGCGGCCCCGGGCGACTACCCGGTGACGGTGACCGTCACCGACCAGCACGGGCTGACCGGGACCGTCTCGTTCCTGATCCGGGTACTGCCGGAGTCGGCGGAGCTGGCGTACACCGGGGACACCCTGGTCTCGGTGTCCGGCTCGGGTCCGAACGCGGAGGTGCTGCTCCAGGCCACCCTGCGGGAGATCTCGCCGTACCCCGGGGCCGAGCCGTGGCCGGGTGACGTCTCGACCGCCACGGTGACCTTCGCCGCCGGTGGCCGGACGCTCTGCGCGGACGTACCGGCACCGCTCGGCACCGACGGCTTCGGCTCGGTGGCGAGTTGCCGGGCGAGCCTGCCGACCGGCGGTCACGAGGTGACCGTCACGCTCGGCGGCAACTACGCGGGCAGCACGAAGGCGCGGGTCGAGGTGGCCCGCTCCGACACCCGGGTGGTGCTCGGCGGCGGCTCGGTGACCCCGTCCAGGTCGGCCGGGGCGTACCCGGTGGATCCGAAGTCCCGGGTCGACCTCACCGTCCTGGTCGCGCAGACCCGGCTCGGCGGCACCGTTACGACCATCGTCTCCTTCCACTCCGAGGGTCGGAAGTACGAGATCCGGGGCGTCGGGCTCGACTCGTTCGGCGTACGGTCCAGCGGCGGTACCGACCGCCTCGACCTGCGCACCCAAGCCGGCCTGTACGACGTCACCGACTCCCGCCGCCCGGTCACGGTGGCCACCGGACTCACCCTCCGGCTCACCGGCACCGACCGTGGCCCGCTCGGCGGTAGGGACAGCGTCGCGGTCACCCTGACCGAGGGCGACCGGCTGCTCCTCTCCTCCGACTGGACCGGCCTGGCCACCCAGGAGATCAACCTGACCAGCGGGGCGCTGCTGGTCCTCTGACGAGGTGTGCGGGGCCCTTCCTATCGGATCTTCTGGATAGGAAGGGCCCCGCACACACCCGTGCCTCGTCCGCGGCGCGGCAAACCCTGTCCGTCGATGACAGCGTCGGTTCAGACGTACGATCGAGGTCAGGAGGTGGAGGAATGGCCCGAGGTGATGGTGCGCCGCCGGGGTCGCGGTACGTGGACCAGCGGCACTTCGTCGTCGCCACGAACCTCACCGACCTGCGCGGTCCCGTCGGCTCGGTGGTGACCCTCGACCGGTCGCTCGACTGGTCTGGCGACCGCACGTACGACCTGGACGACCCCGGCGACCTCCAACTGATGTACCAGACGGTGCTGAACCAGGCCAATTCCGTCACGGACCTGTGCCGGTGGCTGGACGGTCCGACGTTGCGGCGGCTGTGGCCGAGCCTCTGGCTCCCCGCTCGACTGCGAGCGCTGTGGCAGGCACGCTTTCCCGAACTGACCACGCCGCCCCAGTCGATGGCCGGGTAGGGGTGGACCCGGCACAACTCCGACTGGCGGAGATCGGGCTGCGGGTCGCTGCCCGTTACGGATTTGCGTTGGCCGGCGGATTCGCCGTACAAGCCCACGGCATCCTGGACCGCCCCAGCGAAGACATCGACCTGTTCACGGCGTGGGAGCGACGGGATGAATTCGCCGCTGCCGTGGACGCCGTCATCGACGGTTATCGCGACGGCGGGTATTCAGTCGAGGTGACGCAGCGGTTCGACACGTTCGCCCGGCTCGCAGTAACGCATCCCGCTCACCCGGAGCAGCCGTACAAGGTCGAACTGGCGGCCAACTGGCGTGCGTTGCCGCCGGTGATGATGGACGTGGGTCCGGTCCTGCACGCCGACGATGTCGTCGCGGGCAAGATGTCCGCCCTGTACACACGGGCCGAACCTCGGGACTTTCTGGACATCGACGCGGCCGTCACCACCGGTCGCTACAGCCGGATGCGGCTGTGCGAGTTGGCCGAACAGTCCGACGCAGGGTTCGACCGACGCGTCCTGGCCGACCTGTTCGCCAGGTTGCAGCGCTACCCGGACCGGCGGTTCGCCGCCTACGGCGCCGACTCCGCTCACATCCGAGAAATGCGCGAACGCTTTGCGCAGTGGCGTGAGGAACTCATCGCCCACCTGCCGTAGCCCGCTGTGGCCGAGCGACGTTCACACGACCACCGGGGCGACACGGGGTTCGTCGTGATACCACTGTGGCATCAATATGACTTGGTGGTATATCGCCCAACGGAGATATGCCAGCGGTCGGGGGGCAAGAGGAACCTGCCCCGAGCTGCCATGACATGGAAGTCGGCAGTTCGGGGCGGGCTGGCCCGGTCATGGGGTACATCGGTCAGCGGCGGCGCGGCACCCAGTGGAGGAACCGGCTCGCGAGCAGCGCGGGGTGTACGTCGGGCAGGTCCTGCAAGGCGCGGGCAAGGTGGCTACCGAGGTACACCATCAGACTCAACCGGTTGCCCCGGAAGCCGGTCAGCAACGCCAGCCGCGCGTCCCGGCACGGCCAGTCGAGGCCGCAGGCCCGGCACCGGTACGAGGGGTGCACCGGCACGTGCCGCCGCCAACGCTCCTCGCGGCCGATCATGGCCGCGCCGGTCGCACTTCCTCGGCTCGGCGTGCCCGCCCGGCCTGGCCGGGCGTCACCGCACCAACCCGGCCGATCTGGTGTCGCCCGGACGGCGAGCTCCAGTGTGAATCGCGGACATTCCGGGCCCGAGGCCGAGCGGACGTCGGCCGGCTGTCCGCCGCGACGGCCATGGGTGCCGCCGCCCGGACGGCCGCCCGGTACGGGGCCGGAGTGAGCGGCGGCACCGTCGGCGCGTACGGCATCGGAACCAGTTCGACCGAGTCCGGGCACCGCCACCGGAAGCCACACCGGCAGTAGCGCCAGAGGCGACGCCAGTCCCGCCGATGCCGCAACCGAGGGCCGACCAGGACGTCGGTCAGCAACCGGTGGAGTCTCCTCATCACGTACCTCCTCGGGGAGTTGGCGGGAGCCGATCTCAGTGGGGGGAGCTGAGACCGGCTCCCGGTGCGAGTTCCACCCGGGCGCTTTGCGGTCACCGAGCGGTCCTGCTGCTGCCACTCTCGGTGCCCCCACAAGGGACATGCAACGGTCTAAGCTGACGCATCGCTCGCTAGTCGTTCCTTCTTCACAATCCACCGGAAACAGTCCCAGAATCGATCGACTGATTGCTCCAATCTGAGACAGGGGGTCCGGCGATGACGGACGTGGGATCGTCCATACCGCGCAGGCAACTGGGCCGGTTCCTGAGGCAGGCTCGTGAACAGGCCGGGCTGTCCCTGGAGGCCGCCGGCGCCGACCTCGAATGGTCGCGCTCCACGATGTACCGGATCGAGGGCGGCCAGGCCGCCGTCAAGGCTCGCGATGTCGAAGCGATGTGCCGGCTCTACGGCATCTCCGGCGAGATGACCGAGGCGCTGAAGAAGCTCGCCGCCCAGACCAAGGCGAAGGGATGGTGGCACGCCTATGGCGACACCCTGCCGGCCTGGTTCGAACTGTACGTCGGCCTGGAAGCCGCAGCCTCCCGCCTCCGGCACTGGGAACCCGCCGTACTGCCCGGCCTGCTCCAGACCCGTGAGTACGCCGAACACCTGCTGCGGTCGCATCCGGACCTTCCACCGCGCGATGTCGGGCGGCTGGTCGAGGTGAGGATGGAGCGCCAGAAGATCCTGACCCGGAAGAAGCCGGAGCCACCACGCCTGGAGGTCATCGTGGACGAGGGGGTGCTACGCCGAGAGGCTCCAGGCATGGGTCGGCAGCTCGCTCACCTCCACCACCAGGTGACGAACGGAGTGGCGAGCATTCAGGTCGTGCCGCGAACCGCAGCACCGACCTTTGCCCTGACCGGCGGGCAGTTCATCATCCTGGAATTTCCCCCGCTCGGGATCAGGACTCCCGAGCCCACCACGGTCTACAGCGAGCTACTGACCGGCGCCCTCTACCTCGACAAGCCGACAGAGGTTGCGGCGTACGCTAAGGTATGGAGGTCGCTCGAAGAGGTGGCACTCGATCTGTCCCGGTCGACCGACCTGATAGCGATGATCGCCAAGGAGATGCGCGATGAGTGACCAGACCGCTGCCGAATGGCGCAAGTCCAGCCGCAGCAACGGGTCGGGTGGCGCGTGCGTGGAGGTCGCCGACAACCTGTCCGGCGTAGTCCTCGTCCGTGACACCAAGGACCGCGAAGGCGGCACGCTGACGTTCGCTCCCGCCCCCTGGCGAGCCTTCGTCGACTTCGCGAAGCAGGCACCGACCGCCTGACTCCGGCAGGCCCTCACTGACCGTCTTGCCCCTGCCTGTCCGCTTCAGCACGCCACCCGGTAATTCCGCGCGTACCAGGAGTTGGACACCCGGTCCGGCGCGGACCGTCGTCGGGTATGGTTCTCTCCGTGGCGCGTTCCTATCGATGGTTTAGTCAGCCGGCTCCGGAGCCGGTGACTCAGCCATGACCTGACGTCACCATCCAGCAAGAGCCGGCTGAAGCAGGGACATCGTCCCTGCTTTTTTCGTGGAAACAGCCGGCTCGGCTCCCGGGCGCCGGCCCCGGGGTGGCGGTCGGCAGAGAGGGAGCCTCGACGATGACCACCACTGGGATGGGTCGGGTCAGCGACCAGCGCATCGACCGGATCGTGCCGCTGACCACCCCGGCGCTGCTGCACCACGAACTGCCCCTGGACGAGCCGTTGGCCAGCGCCGTACTCGACGGCCGACGATCGGTCGCCCGGGTGCTCGACCGGGAGGACGATCGGCTACTGGTCGTCGTCGGCCCGTGCTCGGTGCACGATCCCGCGGCGGCCCTGGACTACGCGCAACGGCTACGGGTGGCGGCGGCCGAGCACGCCGACGACCTGCTGGTGGTGATGCGGGTCTACTTCGAGAAACCCCGCTCCACCGTCGGCTGGAAGGGCCTGATCAACGACCCCGGGCTGGACGGTTCCGGCGACGTGAACGCCGGGCTGCGGGCCGCCCGCGCGCTGCTGCTGGACGTACTCCGGCTGGGGCTGCCGGTCGGCTGCGAGTTCCTGGACCCGATCACTCCGCAGTACATCGCCGACACGGTGGCCTGGGGCGCCATCGGAGCCCGTACGGTCGAGAGCCAGGTGCACCGCCAGCTCTCGTCCGGCCTCTCCATGCCGATCGGGATGAAGAACCGCCCGGACGGCAGCGTCGGTACGGCGGTCGACGCGATCCGGGCCGCCGGGGTGCCGCACGTCTTCCCCGGCATCGACGTCTCCGGGGCCCCGGCGATCATGCACACCCGGGGGAACGCGGACTGCCACCTGGTGCTGCGCGGCGGCCGGGGCGAGCCCAACTACGACGCCGAGTCGGTGGCGGCGTCGCTCTCGCTGCTCCGGGCGGCCGGGCTGCCCGAGCGGCTGGTGATCGACGCGAGCCACGACAACAGCGGCAAGGACCACCGCCGGCAGCCGGTGGTCGCCGCCGACGTGGCCCGGCAGATGGCCGACGGCGAGCGCGGCATCGTCGGGGTGATGCTGGAGTCGTTCCTGGTACCCGGCCGGCAGGACCTGGACCCGACCCGGCCACTGGAGTACGGGCAGTCGATCACCGACGCCTGCCTCGGCTGGCCGGAGACCGAGGAGGTGCTGGCGGAGCTGGCGGCGGCGGTCCGGGCCCGGCGGGTGGCGGCACCGGCGGGTACCACGCTGGGCTGACCTGTCCGGATCGGCGGCGGCCGGTCGGGGCCGCCGCCGAGACTGGCGGGTGTGACGTAGCAGTCAGTTGGGAGATCCACCGCGACGCAACCGTGCGGTTCGGTGCGGCGTCTGGATCAATAGGGCGAAAAGCGCGCGTACGGTTGTGCTCGCGCCGGCCGCCCGCCCGCGACCTGCCCGCCAGACCCAGAGGTTCACGCGATCATGCCGAAACTCCGCCGACGTAGCCTGACGAAGGCTGCCACGCTGCTCATCTGTGCCCTGCTCGCCGGGGTGGTGGTCGCCGGTGCGGCGTTCCCGGCGGTGGCCATGTCCGGGCTCGCGGCGAAGGCCGGCGCCGACTCGTTCCAGGACCTGCCCACCGAGCTGACCGTGCCGCAGGTGCCGGAGGCGAGCCAGGTCTTCGCCGCCGACAACAAGACGCTGATGGCGACCTTCTACGACGAGAACCGCCAGGACGTCCCGTTGGCCGAGATCTCCCCGGCGATGCGGGACGCGATGATCGCCGCCGAGGACCACGCGTTCTACCGGCACAACGGGGTCGACGTGAAGGGCTTCATGCGGGCCCTGATCTCGAACTTCACCGGCAACTCCCGGCAGGGCGCCTCGACGCTGACCATGCAGCTCGTCCGGATGTCGATCACCTACGGTGCGACCGACCCGAACGACGTGGTGGCGGCCAGCGAGGACACCAACGTCCGGAAGGTACGCGAGATGCGCCAGGCGGCGGCGCTGGAGAACAAGCTGACCAAGGACCAGATCCTGGAGCGCTACCTGAACATGGCGCCGTTCGGCCACGGGACGTACGGGGTGGCGGCGGCGAGCCGGTTCTACTTCGGCAAGGAGCCGAAGAACCTGACCGTGCCGGAGGCGGCGATGATCGCCGGCCTGGTCAAGTCGCCGAGCTACTACGACGCGCTGGACAGCGCGGGGCCCGGCCACGACCGGACGGTGGACCGCCGCGACTGGGTGATCGGGCAGATGAAGGAGATCGGCGCGATCACCGAGCAGGAGAAGGCGGCGGCGCTGGCCACCCCGCTCAAGGTCAAGGGGCAGCGGCCGGCCAACGGCTGCACCAGCTCGGTACACAACGACTGGGGCTTCTTCTGCGACTCTTTCTACCGGTGGTGGATGGATCAGGAGGCGTTCGGCCGCACCTCGTACGACCGGGAGCGGCGGCTCAAGGGCGGCGGTTACCGGATCGTCACCACCCTCGACCCGGCCGTGCAGAAGGCCGCCTACGCCAACGTGCAGCAGTACCTGCCCACGGGACGGAAGGACGCCCTGATGGTGGCGGCCGTCGAGCCGGGCACCGGCCGGGTGCGCGCGCTGGCCACCAACCGGACGTTCGGGCTGGACGACCCGGCGAAGCCGAAGAACCCGGTCTCCAGCAACCCGAAGCAGGCGGACGCCGGGATGCGGGCCACCTATCCGCGTACCACCAACCCGCTGCTGACCGGTGGCGGTGACGTCGCCGGGTACCAGGCCGGATCGACGTTCAAGATGTTCACCATGGTGGCCGCGCTGGAGCAGGGCTACCCGCTCAGCCACACCTACAACGCGCCGCAGCGCTACCCGTCGAAGTACTCCGCGGAGCGCGGCACCGACTCGGCCTGCGCCGGCACCGAGCGGTGGTGCCCGGGCAACGACAACGAGAGCATGGCCGGCATGCACGACATGTGGAGCGCGTTCGGCCGCTCCGTCAACACCTACTTCGTACCGCTGGAGGAGCGGGTCGGGGCGGCCAAGGTCGTCGACGCGGCGCAGCGGATGGGGATCCGGTTCCGGCAGCCGGGCGAGGCGGCGGTGGCCAACGACCCGGCCCAGGCCGACGGCTGGGGATCGTTCACCCTCGGTGTCTCGGCGACCACCCCGCTGGACCTGGCCAACTCGTACGCCACGCTGGCCGCCGACGGCAAGCACTGTGAGCCGATCCCGGTGCAGGAGGTCAAGGACCGCGCCGGCAAGGCGCTCGACATCGCCTCGCCGCGCTGTGACCAGGCGGTGGACCCCGGGGTGGCCCGGGCGGCCATCGACGCGGCGCGGTGCCCGGTCGGCGACCAGTCCGCGTACGGCAGGTGCCGTGGCGCGACGGAGGCGGACGCGTACCGGGTGGTGGACCACCCGGTGGCGGGCAAGACCGGTACCACGGACAGCGAGCGGACCGCGTCGCTGGTGACCATGACCACGACGCTCTCGGTAGCCGGCATCATGGCCAACCCGGACTGGCCGGAGACCACCACCAACATGGACCACGACATCGTGAACCCGGCCGTCTACGAGACGCTGGCCGACGCGATGAAGGGGAAGCCGAAGAAGGACTTCCCCAAGCCGGACGAGAAGCTGGTGTACGGAGACCAGAAGTCGGTGCCGTCGGTCACCTGCCGCTCGGTCGACGACGCCACCGCCGCGCTGCGCGACGCCGGCTTCACGGTGGAGGTCGACCCGAACCGGGTGGCCTCGAACTGCCCGGACGGTACGGTCGCCGGCACCGATCCGGACGGCCGGACCGTCTCCGGCGGTGTGGTGGTGCTCCGGGTCAGCAACGGCCAGTCCTCGGCGAACGGTCCCGGCCGGGGCGGTCCCGGCGGTGGTCAGACCTCGACCGAGAGCGGTCCCTCCGGGGGCGTCCCGGGCGGCCGGCGCGGCTGACATCGGCGGCGGGCGAAATGGATACGCCGCCCATGGCGAGGCCATGGGCGGCGCGGGTGTCGGTGTGCAGGTCGCCTCTCGGCGAGTGGCACGACGCGGCTCCAGCCGGACGGTATTCCGCGAAGGCAATTAGGTGAGGCCCGGGGACACTGGACACACCGACAGTCGTAGTCAACCTCGGATCCGGGTCCGGTGTTCCGTCCTTTGCCGTGACGCACATCACCCGGCTGTCCCGAGCACGGGTCACCGCCCCGCAGCGGTCGGGGGCGTGCGGCGAATCGGACGGCCGGCCGCCATCCGGGCGGGTTTGGCCGATTCGGCACCGGGTAGCTGATCTCCGTGACCGACCAACCGACCCGGGACGACTCGGCCAGTCCGGAACTCGACGCACTGCTCGACGACCTGTACGCCGGTCAGGAGCGGCTCACCCAGTCGGAGATCCAGCGACGGGCGGTCGCCGCCGAGGTGTCTGCCGAACTGCTGACCAGAATCACCGCGCTCCCCCAGGGCGAGTACGCGGTCGACGAGGTCGCCGACCTGCTCGGCGGTACGGCCGGCTGATCCCCGGACGGCTGATCCCCGGACGGCGAGGAGAGAAAATCATGACCGAAGATGACCGGCCGCGGCGGGCCCGCCTGGCTCCGCTCGGCCAGGCACCCGGCGACACCGAGCCGCGGGACGACCCCGACTTCACCGCCGAGCATGACAAGACGGCGGTGGACGAGGAGATCATCACCGGTACCGACACCGAACGGGAGCCGGAGTCGCCCCGGGGCTGGTCCGGCATGCAGCGCTGAGCCTGGGTGGAGGCGCACGCAGCTTACGGCCGGGAGGCAACGCGCTGCGCGACGGCGTAGCCCATCTGGAGGAAGTCGGAGGCGGCGACGGCGGTGAGGGCCGTCGCCACCAGTCGGGTCAGCCGGGGTGCGAGCACCAGGCCGCCGGTCAGCCCGGTGGCGACCCAGACAGCCAGGCAGAACGGGCAACTGAGCAGTTCGCCGACGGCGTGCTTGGTCGAACTGCCCTGGTCGCGTACCTGCTCCATCACTTCGCCGCTGCCGATCGGCCGGTCGTACCGGGTGAACGGCGCGCGCAGCGGGCTGGTCACGGCGTCCTTGGAGAGCAGCCGGCTGAGCTTGTGGGTGGCCACCGACAGCAGTACGACGTCGAAGGTGCTCGGCCGGTCCGGAGCCCGCCGCCCGGTCGTCTTCGCCGCGGCGGCCAGCGCCAGCGCCGCCCCGGCGTAGGTACCCATCGCCGCCAGGTAGCCGCCGAGCGGCCGGTGCTCGTCGGGCGCGTACGCCTGCCGGAGTCGGGCCACCCTGTTCCGTACGTTCATCCCGCCTCGTTCCGCATTCCGCATGCCGTCCGCTGCCGCCGCCGCATGCCGTCCGCTGCCGCCGCCGCATGCCGTCCGTCCCGGGGCACCGGCACGCTCACCCCGGGGTGAGGTTGTCGTCGACCTCCCGGGCCAGGCTGGCCAGTGACTGGTCTGCGATCTCGTGCAGCCGCCGCTCCGGCGGATCGGCCTCCAGTTCGAGTCGTACGGTGGCTCCACCGGCGTCGACCGGTGACACCTGCAACTGGGCCGACCAGTCGGGGGGCCCGGCGCTGCGCCACCGGGCCCGCAGGTCGGCGGCGGTCAGTTCCGCTCCCGGCACGCCGCCGGCGCGCAGCGGGGCGGGCAGCCAGGCCGCGACCCGGTCCGGGTCGGTGGCGGTGCTGAACACCACCTCCGGTGGGGCGGAGATGCCCCGCTCGGCACGGGCCGTCACCACGCGCCGTCCCGTAGGCGGCTCGGGTCGACCTCCCGGCCCGGATGCCGGGTCAGGTACTCGGTCTCCAGTTCGGCGGTCCGCCGCAGGTGGTTGCCGAGCGCGGTGTCGGCGGCGTGCCGGAGCGTGTCCAGCCTGGTCCGGTGCAGGCTGTGCATCTCCCGGAACAGGTCCTCGTCGCTCAGCTCGACCGGGTCGATGCCGAGGACCTCCTCCTCGGCGGCCACGAAGTCGCTGGCCGTGCCGCCGCGCCGGACCGGGTCACCGTCCCACTGGCCGACCCGCTGTTCGGGGCTGGCGTCGATCGGCGACCCGACGTCGGCCGGGGAGAACTCGTCGTGGCGTACTGATTCGGACATCGTCGCCCCCGATAACTCGTTTGGGTGGACGACTAGACGGTTGCCCAAACCGGGTAGTGCCAAACCCCGACCGGGCGGACGACACTACGACGCCGCGTCGGAGACGGGACCGACCCGCCCGGTACGCTCGTGGGCATGAAACGGCTGTGCACACCGGCGTGGATCGTGCGTCACGTGCTCACCGTCGCGCTGGTCGTCGGCTTCCTGGCCCTCGGCTGGTGGCAGATCAGCCGGGCCCTGGGGGGCAACACCCTGAGCTGGGCGTACGCCTTCGAGTGGCCGATCTTCGCCGGGTTCGTCGTCTTCCTCTGGGTGCGTGAGGCGCGCTACACGCTGCGCGGTGGCCGGCCACCGGCCGCCGAGCCAGCCGCTCCGCCGGCCCGGGCGACCACTTCGGGGGTACGCCGACCGGTGCGCACGACCCGGCCACGGCTGGCCGCCGAGGGCCCGGAGGACCCGGCTCTGACCGAATACAACCACTACCTCGGGTGGCTGAACGCCAATCCGGGCGCTCGCCCCGCCGACTATCCCGGCCTGGGCCGGCAGCAGGAAGGATGAACCGTGGGCGCAGCCCTGACCCGCTACCGTGTGGTCGCTTACGTGGTCGGCGTCGTGTTGATCGCGCTCGTCGTGGTGGGCATGCCGCTCAAGTACATCTGGGGCGACCCCGTGGTCGTCGAGACGGTCGGCCCGGCGCACGGCTTCCTCTACATGGTGTACCTGCTGGCCACCTTCGACCTGGGGCGCCGGGCGCGCTGGCCACTGACCCGGATGGTGCTGGTCATGCTCGCCGGGACGATCCCGTTCGTCTCGTTCTTCGCCGAGCGGGCGGTCACCCGGCAGGTGCGCCAGCCGGAGCCGGTGGCCGGCTGAACCGCCGCGCCGGGGCGGCCGCCGACCGCGAGCCGCCCCGTTCCACCAAAGAGGTCATTCATTTGAATGTCTCGCGATACGCGAGGTCACGCACCATGCTCAGTGGCGCCCGATAGGCCGGAACGTGAATGAATCACGCCGCCGGGGTCGGATTTCACGCGTTGCGGAGCCCGTCCACGAATGCCCGCCAGGCACCCGCACCGAACAGCAGCGACTGCTCCGGATCGACCGAGTCGCGGACGGCGGCACCGCCCCCGACCTGAGCCACCTCGACACAATGCTGCGATTCGCATCGGGTGCTCTTCCGCCAGTCGAGCTCGGCGGAACCAGTCTGTGACATGCGCCCTCCCCGGCACCTAATAGCGTTGCGGCAGGTGCCGCGACAGGGAGAGAGGCTACCCTCACGACCGCATTCCGCACAGCCCGCAATATCCCGATTATGATGTACCCGTAGACAATGGACACAACCGGTGATGGCGTCGTCGCGGCAAGCAGGGATGCTGGTGGAACGCAGCGGGCCCGTGTAGCCTGCACAAAAGTCTGGCGATCTGGCAGGTAGCCGGTAGCCAGGTGGCAGGTTGCCGGGATCAGAATGAGCCGAATTGACCCTCGCTCGGCCGCCGGGGCGCCGTTTGAAGGGAGCGTTCCCGATGACTACGGCGTACGGCCCGACCGTGGGTCGCCGCAAGCTCCGCTCGGCGATCCGGCGGGCCCGCGAGGCCGCCGGGTTCACCCAGGAGCAGGCGGCCGTCGCGATGGACTGGTCGCTCTCCAAGCTGATCCGAATAGAGGCGGGATACGTCTCGATTTCCACCAACGACGTCAAGGCGTTACTCAATTACTATCAGGTGCGCGATCCGGAACAGGTCGCCGAACTGGTGCAACTGGCCCGGGTGTCCCGGCAGCGCACCTGGTGGTCGCAATATCGTGACGCACTGCGTCCGGCCTATTATTCGTATATCGGGCTGGAGGCGGAGTCCTCGGAACTCTATTTCTACCAGTCCGTCGGCATGCCCGGACTACTCCAGACAGAGGCGTACGCGCAGGCGGTTCTGAAGACGGCAATTCCCAAACTGGACGATCCCGAGGAGGCACAGGCTTCCATCACGTTGCGGTTGCGCCGCCAGCAGGAAATGCTCGGCCGGGCCGATCCGCCGAACATTGTCGTGGTATTCGACGAGGCGGCACTGCACCGGCAGACCGGCGGTCCGGCCGTCATCCGGGAGCAGCTCCTGCATCTGGTCGGCCTCGCCGACTCCGGCCGGATCACCGTCCAGGTGCTGCCGTTCACCTCCACCGTCTACACCCCGCTCGGGCAGTTCGTGATCATACGCTTCGCCGCCGGGGAGGACGCCGACGTCGTCTATCTGGAGAGCACCGGCCTGGAGGACGTACTCGACGACCCCGAGGCGGTGACCGCGCACCTGCGGACCTTCACCGGACTCCGCGAAGCGGCCCTGACCCCGGCCGACTCGCTGCGCCGGATCTCGGAGATCGCCGCCGGCCTGACCGGCTGACGTGTGGCCCTCCGCCGTGCGCACCGGTCCGGATCGGCCGGTCGTCGCCCAGCCCCGGGCGGCACCGCCGGACCGGCGAAGGTCCGGCGGGCACGCCACGGACGCACTCCCTAGGGCATCGGCTCGTACGGGGTGTCCGAGGCTGGCGGGAATGCCAGCCCGCCCAGCCGGGCGGCTTCCCGGGCCCGGATCAGCGCCCGGGTCACCTGACCGAACTGCCGCTCGTGGTCGGAGCTGAACAGCAGCACCGTCTCCCCCTTGTACCGCCCCCACAGCTCGTACGCCGGCGGCCGCCACCGGTGGCCCACCAGGGCGAGCCCGACCGGCACGAAGGCCGCGAGCCCGAGCCCGGCGTACGTGGTGGCGGGGAGGCGGTAGAGGTCACCGGTGTAGCCCAGCGCGACTCCGATGCCGACGAGTACCGCGGCAGTGACCATCACCGCTCGCAGCGTCAGCCGGTCGTGCGGCCCACGGGCGGTCTGCAGGTGGGTGAGTTCGGAGATCGAGAACTTGCGGCCGGCGACGATGAATGCCTCGTTGGTGATCCGCACGCCGGGTGCCCGGTAGAGGTCGACCGGACGGGGGCGGGCCAGTCCAGATACCTCGAATGACGCGTCTGGCAGGTGGACGGGAGGGCGAGTAGGCTCCATTCTTGCCTCCAACGGCTCCTGAGGCGGGCTGGTGTGGACGGTTCGTAGAGATCGGCATCTGGTGGCAGCCGGATGCCGATCGTCTTGCAAGCGATCTGGGGCGCACGCGAGGCCCGGGAACTATGGCTGGTTCATTGCACGCGACCTCGCCCCCCTGCTGGCGACTACGCCGGGTACTGCTGCGCCGGGCCCCCGGGGAGCCTGTCGGCTCCCTGCATTCATTGTGCGAAGGGCACACCAGCAAGTGGAAGGGACGCAGACAGCCACCTGGCTGATTTCCAGGCGGCAGCCGGGCCACTCGTCGCGCTCTGCCCGATTGCATGGTGGTTTGCCCATACTCAGCCAGAGCCGCTATCCGCCAAGACCGACCTATCGGGCGAAGGATCAGGGAGTGGCTGGGCAACACCTCCGCGGCCAGCCAATATCACTACCGGAACGCAGGCCAGTACGATTCGTGATCACGACATTCGGGTTATCGCTCGCCACTGCCGCATCTCACCCGCCGGCCACTGTCGGTAATCCCGGGCCCGGGCTACGTTGAACCGGCTGGCCCGGTCGTCAGTCATCCTCCGGGTGGCGCCGGTCCGGTGCCGCCGCAGGCAGCACTCGCGGTGGCGCAAGGAAGAAGGGTTCTGCACACGTTGTCTTCGGTGCGGATCCTGCTGCGTACCCTCGTCGCGGCCGGCCTCTCGGCGGCGCTTCTCGCCCCGATGTCGGCGGCCCGGGCCGAACCCTCGGCCAGCGAGCTCACGCAGCGGATCAACAAGGCCTCCGCCGAACTGGAGAAGGTCGTCGAGTCGTACAACAAGCTCAACGAGGAGATCAAGGAGAGCAAGGCCGCCGCGGCCACGCTCAGCGCCCGGATCGGACCGCTGCAACAGCAGGCGGACCAGAGCCGGGCCGAGGTGGCCGAGCTCGCCACCCGGGCGTACAAGCTCGGCGGCTTGAGCACGGCGAGCGCGCTGCTGAACCGGGGCGACGCCAGCACCCTGGTGGGCCGGCTCGGTGCGCTGGAGCAGTTGGCCCGGGACCGGGACCGGCAGATCGCCGGGTTCGACGCGACCCAGCGCCAGTACGCCGAGGAGAAGGCCCGGCTCGACGCCACGCTGGCCCGGCAGACCGCGCAGGCGAAGCAGCTGGCCGCCGGCAAGAAGCGGATCGAGGGCGAGCTGGCCAAGCTCTACGAGATGCGCCGCGAGGCGTACGGGTCGGCGACCTCGTCCGGCAGCAAGTACACCGGCAGCGTCCCGGCGGTCTCCGGCAAGGCGGGTGTCGCCGTCCGGTACGCCTACGACGCGATCGGCACGCCGTACGTCTGGGCGGCCGAGGGCCCGAACGGCTACGACTGCTCCGGGCTGACCCTGGCCGCCTGGCGGGCCGCCGGCAAGTCACTGCCGCACAACGCCGCGATGCAGTGGGACAAGGTGGCACACATCAGCCGTGGTGAGCTGAAACCCGGTGATCTCGTCTTCTACAGTGGACTCGGCCATGTGGCGCTCTTCGTGGGCAGCGGCAAGGTGATCCACGCACCGCAGGCGGGCGAGACCGTCAAGCTCGCCAGCGTCGACATGATGAGCCCGTACGGCTACGGACGCGTCCGCTAGTCAGACCGGGTCGCTCGCGCGCCGGACCGGTCGGTCCGGCGCGCGAGCGCGTTCTGGACCAGCACGTCCAGCAGCTCCGGATAGTCCAGCCCGGCAACCTGCCAGATCCGGGGATACTGCGAGACCGGGGTGAAGCCGGGGAACGTGTTGACCTCGTTCAGCACCGGTGCCACCCCGGCGCGGAGGAAGAAGTCGATCCGGGCCAGCCCGGCGCAGCCGAGCGCCCGGAACGCGCGTACCGCGAGGTCGGAGAGTTCGGCCGTGACCGCGGCGTCCAGCCGGGCCGGAATCTCGAAGACCGTCCCCGGGTCGTCGTACTTGGCGTCGTAGTCGAAGAACGACCGGTCGCCGGCGACCCGGATCTCCAGCGGCGGACCGACCTCGAGCCGGCCGTCGGGACGTTCGAGTACCGCCAGGTCGATCTCGCGCCCGGGGACCGCCGCCTCGATCAGCACCTTCGGGTCGCTGGACCGGGCCCACTCCAGGGCCGCCGGCAGCTCCGCCCAGTCGGTCACCCGGGTCACGCCGAGGCTGGAGCCGGCCCGGGCGGGCTTGACGAAGACCGGCAGGCCGAGCCGGCGCAGTTCCGCCGCCGGCGGCACCCCGTCCGGGTCGGTCGGCCGGGACACCACCGCGTCGGCGACCGGGATCCCCTCGGCGGCGAGCAGCTTCTTGGTGAACTCCTTGTCCATCCCGGCGGCGCTGGCCAGTACGCCGTTGCCGACGTACGGCACGCCGGTCAGCTCCAGCACCGACTGGAGGGTGCCGTCCTCGCCGTACGGGCCGTGCAGGGCCGGGAAGATCACGTCGACCGTACGCAGCCGGTCGACCGCCTCGAAGACGCTGACCGGCGCTCCGGTGCCGAAGACCCACTGCCCGGTCCGGGTGATCAACACCGGTTCCGGCCGGTAGCGCGCCGGGTCCAGGTTCTCCAGTACGCTCGCCGCCGACTGGCGGGAGACCCGGTGTTCCCCGCTGCGCCCGCCGTAGAGCACCGCGATCCTGATCGTCGACTCAGACATTGACCCGCTCCCGTCCGCTGTGCCGCTCGGCCCGCACCGGCAGGTAGCGCCGGCCGACCCGGGACCCGATGCCGGTGAAGATCTCGTGCGGGTTGGTACCGGCCCAACCGGCCCACTCGACGACGGTCGGCTCGCCCTGCTCACCGGGCCCGAAGATCAGCACCTCGTCGCCGGTACGCACCGGCAGGTCCCCGACGTCGACGACGATCTGGTCCATGGTCACCCGACCGGCGACCCGACACCGCCGGCCCGCTATCCAGACCTGGGCCGCTCCGGCGGCGGCCCGGGGAATCCCGTCCGCGTAGCCGACCGGCACCAGCGCCAGGGTCGTCGGGGCGGCCGTGACGTAGTCGTGCCCGTAGGAGATGCCGGTGCCCGCCGCGACCCGCCTGGTCAGGATGACCCGGGACCGCAGGGTCATCGCCGGGCGCAGTCCGACGGGCAGCCCCGGCAGCGGCTCCACGCCGTAGACCGCGATGCCGGCCCGGACCAGGTCGAAGTGCGTCTCCGGCTGGCCGACCAGGGCGGCCGAGTTCGCCAGGTGCACCAGCTCGGGTGCGAGCCCGGCGCCCCGGGCCAGTGCCAGGGCGCGGCCGAACCGCCGTAGCTGCGCGGTGTCCCTGGGGTCGGCCGGAAACTCCCCGCCGGCCAGATGGGACCAGAGCCCACGAACCCGGATCCGCCCGACGCTCTCGAAGCCGCGCGCCAGGCGTACCAGCTCGGGCCATTCCTCGTCGCTCGCACCGTTGCGGGAGAGCCCGGTGTCGACCTTGAGGTGCACCTCGGCCCGTACGCCGGTCTGGCCCGCCCCGGCGGCGATCCCGCGCAGGTGTGCCACCGAGGGCACCGACAGGTCGATCCGGGCCGCGACGACCGGGGCGAAGTCCTCGTCCTCGGCGTGCAGCCAGCACAGCACCGGCGCGTCGACGCGGCCGGCCCGCAGGGTCAGCGCCTCGGCCCGGGAGGTCACGCCCAGCCACCGCGCGCCGGCCGCCAGCACCGTCCGGGCCACCGGCAGGGCGCCATGCCCGAACCCGTCCGCCTTGACCACCGCGAGCAGCTCCGCGCCGGTCCGTCCGGCCAGGGTACGGACGTTGTGCGCGATCGCGTCGAGGTCGACCACCGCCTCCGCGAGTGGGGCCAGGCCACCCGCTCCGCCGAGTTTGATCACGTTGTGTGAGACTAGAAGGAGGCTGTGCGGTTCTTGTGAAGGCGGAGTGCGGGAACGGTTCGGCCTCCCGGGAGCGGTGCCCGAACCGGCACCGCACCCGGTCAGGCGCTAACCTGCCGGGATGACCCCGTCGGAGGCCAGCACACTCGCCGCTGCGGTGCTCGACCGCCTCGCCCCGCACCTGCCCGAGGTCGCCGCGGCCGGTGACCCGGGCCCGGCGGGACCGGGCCGTCGACTCTACGACCTGGTGGCGGAGCGGCTGCGTACCCTCGACGAGGTGGAGGCGCTGGCCGACCTGGTCCGGGAACCCCGGAACAACTCACTGGTCAAGCGCCTGCTGAGCACCGCCGCCGCCGAGGATCCCGGGTACGCCGCCGAGCTGGCCGCCGCCGTCGAGGCCCTGCCGGCCGAGGCCGGTACGCCGGTCCCGGCGAATCGGACGGCCGCCGGCGCGGCGACGCGGCCGGAGACCGGGGCGCCGGTCGGGGCGGCGGCTGACGCCGTACCCGGATCGGCCGGTGGTCGACGGCCGCGCCGCTACGGTCCGTGGATCGCCCTCGGCGCGGTCGTGCTGTTGCTGGTGGTCGGCGGCCTGGTCGTCCGCGCGGTGCTCGACGGGCTCACCGACGCCGGTGGGCTGACCGCCGACTCGACCTGCCGGGAATACCAGCAGGCGCCACCCGAGGAGCGGGTCGCCGCGATCCGCCAGATCGGGCTGGCCAAGGGCATTTCCGGAGTGGACAGTCCGCTGGTGATGACGGCGGTGGACCAGCTCTGCGACGCCTCACCGTCGGCACGGATCGGCGACCTGGTCGCCCGCTTCGACGGCTGAGTCCCTCGCCGGCCGTTGGCCCGGCTCAGGTGACGTCCCGCCGCAGGGGTACGGCGACGGCGAGCACCGCGGCCACCGCCGCGTAGCCGGCGAGCAGCAGCCCGCCGCCCAGCGGTGACATGAGCTGGACCGGTGCGAGGCCGAGCCCTTCGGCCGCTGCGTCGACGACGTGGCTGAACCCGGTGAGCGAGGCGGTCGCCCCGGCCGGCAGGTACGGGTACAGTCGGCTCACCCCGGGGACGATCACGAGCAGGGGTTCGAGCAGGTAGAAGTAGCCGACGACCACGGCGAGGGCCGCTACCTGGTTGCCCACCAGCGCGCCGATCCCGACTCCCAGCAGCGTGTACACCGCCATCGAGACGGCCAGCCGGGCGAACAGCTCCAGGATCGACCCGGTGGAGAGTCCTGGTGTGACGCCCTGGGCCGCCGCAGCGGCGAAGAACACCGCCGCGCCGGAGCCGGTGAGCACCAGCCCGTACGCCAGCCCGGCGACGCCGTACGCGACCAGCTTCGCCATCAGCACCTGCCAGCGCCGGGGCGCGAACAGAAAGGTGAAGTCAACGGTCCGGTGCCGGTACTCCGCGCTGACCGCCCACGTGCCCAGTACCGCCGGAACGAACATGGTGTAGCCGACCATGCCGAGGACGGTCCGTACCCCGGTGTCGGTGTCGAGCCCCGGCATCGGCGGGTCGAAGTTCTCCGGCCCGAGCAGGGTCAGCAGGCCGATCAGACCGGCGCCGCAGAGCAGGGCGATCAGCAGCGCCACCAGCCAGAGCCGGGTGGCCAGCAGGCGGCGGAACTCGGCCCGGACCAGGCGGTTCATCGGACCCCCTCCACATCCTCGGCACGGTCACCGGTCCTGGCGCCGTCGGCGTCCGGCGCGGTCGAGGTGAGCCGGAGGAAGAGTTGTTCGAGGCTTCCCGACGCGCCGACGAGGTCGACGAGCGGGCCGGCCGCCACCTGCCGTCCGCCACGGATCACCACGACCTCGTCCACCATCTGCTGGACCTCGCTCAGTACGTGGCTGGAGATCAGCACGGTCCGGCCCTGCCGGGCCAGCTCGCGCAGGAAGTCCCGCAGCCAGGCGATGCCCTCCGGGTCGAGCCCGTTGCCCGGCTCGTCGAGCAGCAGCACCGGCGGATCGCCGAGCAGTGCGGTGGCGAGGTTCAGCCGCTGCCGCATGCCGGTCGAGAAGGTCCGGGTCCGCCGGTGGGCCGCCTCGGCCAGCCCGAGCAGCCGCAATAGTTCCTCGACCCGACCGTCCGGGTACCCGCCCATCGCGGCGTACGTCCGCAGGTGGTCCCGGGCGGTGTGTCCGGGGTGGAAGGCCGAGGCGTCGAAGACCGCGCCGACCGTACCGGAGGGCCGCTCCAACTCCCGGTAGCGCCGGCCGCCGATCGTCGCCGTACCGGAGGTCGGCCTGACCAGGCCGAGGATCATCCGCATCGTCGTCGTCTTGCCCGCGCCGTTCGGCCCGAGAAAGCCGGTGATCGCCCCGGGCCGGATGCTGAAACTCAGCTCGCGTACGGCGGTGACCCGGCCGAACCGCTTGGTCAGCCGGGACACCTCGACCGGGACGGCCGCCCGGCTCATGCCCGGTCCAGGGTGCGGGTGATGTGCCGCTGCACGGCGGCGGCGAGCCGGGCCGCGTCCGGGGTGGCGAAGACCACCTCGTCGAGGGCTCCGTCCACCGTGCTCCGATCGAGCCGCAGGTGCAGGCCGGGCATGCCACGGCGGGCGTACACCAACTGGCGCGGGCCGCCGAACAGGCCCCAGACCCCGATCTTGGCAATGCCGGTGACCACCAGCCCTCGGCGGGCGCCGGCGGCCAGCCGGAGCGACCGCTCGACGTACGCCACCCGCCGTACGGACCGCAGTGGCACGGTCCGGGCCCGTCGACCGAGCCAGAGTCGGTCCAGGCCGGTGAACTCGAAGGCCACCGCGTCACCGGAGATCCTCATCGTCGCCATCTGCTCCACCCGCGTTTCCTCGTCGTGGTCGGTCACTTCCGACCGGAGCCCGTCTCCCTCCGCCAGCCGCTGCCGCCGTCGGCGCCGCTTCTGGCCAGGACGACTATCTGTTCTATATGTTGTATAGCAGATCCTCGGGCCGAGGGCGAGTGGCAGCCGAGCGCGACGGCGGGGAGGCCGGGGGGCGGGGGCGGGCGCCGCCGAAGCGCGGCGAGCTTGTCAGGGGGACTTGACTGTTCTATAACTTGTGGAACAGAAGGGCGGCGGCGTGATAATCGAGGTGGACCCGAACAGCGAGGTCCCGATCTACCAGCAGTTGCGTGACCGGGTGGTCGAGGCGATCGCCAGCGGCGCGCTCCGGGAGGGCAGTCCGCTGCCCTCCACCCGGGCCCTGGCCACCGACTTCGGCATCAACTTCCACACCGTCAACAAGGGCTACGACCTGCTGCGCCAGCAGCGCCTGCTGCGGATCAACCGGAAGTCCGGCGCGGTGGTGCTCCGGGACGGCAACTCGGGACCGCCGGCACCGGAGTTCGTCGCCGACTGGACCGCCCGGGCCACCACCCTGTTGGCCGAGGCGACCGCGCACGGCCTGAGCCGGGAAGAGGTGCTCGACATCTGCCGCACCATCCTGACGGCGTTCGGCGAGAGCCAGGAGGAGTCGCGATGATGACGGTCGCCTGGGTCAACATCGCGCTGCTCACCGTCGCCGGTTCCGCCTGGATGATGCCCTCGGTCCAGCGACCGACCCTACCGTTCGGGGTACGGGTGCCCGCCCAGCGGGCCGGCGACGCGGCGATCGCCGGTCAGATCCGCACCTTCCGGAGCAGGGTCGCCGCGAGTGGACTGGTCGGACTGCTGGCCGGCGTCGCCCTCACGCTGACCGTGGCCGGCGACGGCGACGACGACACCGTGGCGCTGGTCGGCCTGGCCCCGATGGTGGCACTGATGCTGCTGGTCGCGCTCTTCTATCTGCTGGCCCGCCGGGCGATCCAGCGGGTCAAGGCCGAGGACGGCTGGTACACCGGCGTCACTCAGCGGATCACGGTGGACACGTCGCTGCGTACCGGGCCGGAGCGGCTGCCCTGGCCGTGGATGCTGCCCGCGCTGCTGGTCCCGCTGGTCACGCTCGCCGCCGGGATCGCCGGCTACCCGGAGATGCCGGAACGGGTGCCGACCCGCACCAACGGTTCCACCGTGGTGGCCTGGCAGGCGAAGTCGCCGTGGGTGGTCGGCGTACCGGTGGCGATCGAACTGGCCAGCACGGTCCTGCTGATCGCCCTGCTCGCCTGGTCGTACCGGAGCCGGGCCGATCTGGAGCCCTCCGCTCCGAAGCGCTCGGCCAGCCAGCACCGGCTCTTCCTCCGGCGCATCTCCCGGGCCCTGCTGGTGCTCGCCACCTGCGGAAACCTCACCATCCTCTGCGCCGTCCTGCCGATGTGGCAGGGACGGGCACCCGGGCCGCTGGCCACCGTCGCGATGCTGCTCTCCGCCCTGCTCGGCACCGTCTACGTGATCGTCGTGGCGGTACGCGCCGGCCAGGGCGGCAGCCGGATCGCCACCGTCCCGGCCCCGCCGGCCGAACGCCCCGACGTCGCGCACCCCGACGACGACCGGCACTGGCGGCTGGCCGGCCTCTGCTACGTCAACCGCGACGATCCGGCGCTCCTGGTGCAGAAGCGGATCGGCGTGGGCTGGACCCTCAACTTCGGCAACCCCCGGAGCGTGCTGCTGCTGGCCGCCGTCGTGGCGGCGCTGCTGGCCGGCATCCTGGTGCCCGGGCTGGTATGAGGAATGGGCCGCCGGGTGATCCGCGGCCAGGGATCACCGGGTCAGCCGGGGACCCGGCCGTCGGAGCCGAGGACGGTGAGGAAGGCCACCCAGGCGGTCGGCACGAACCGGAGTACCGGGCCGGCCGTGTCCTTGGAGTCACGTACGGCGACGCCGGCGGCGAGCCGGGCCACCTCGACACAGTTGCCGCCCTCACCGCCAGATCGGCTGCTCTTTTGCCAGGTCAGCATGCTTTCGTCCGGCCGCATCCCGTCCGGTCCTCCCTCACGTCCAGAAGGCCGCCGTCTCCCTGAGCAGCCGCGCCGATTCTTTCCGCGACAACGCTGCCGCAACCAGGTGGTCGAAGGCAAGCGCGAAGGAGGCGATCTGGGCCGGCTCGTCGATGTAGAGCGCGCCGGTCCGATGTTCGGTGTAGACCAGGCCCGGATCGGTGGGCTCGGGAAAGCCGAGGATCGCGAACGGCCGGCCGAAGGCGGTGTACGCCGGGCTGCTGAACCGGACCACCCGCAGCTCGACGTGGGACCGTTCGGCCAGCACCGCCAGGTGGCCGAGCTGGTCGCGCATGACCGCTTCGTCGCCGACCCGGCAGCGCAGTACCGCCTCGCCGAGCACCACCCGCAGCCGCATCGGGTCGTGCTCGTGCAGCCGCCGTTGCCGGGCCAGCCGGAGCTCCACCTGCCGGGTCAGCTCCTCGGCCGGCGCGAGCGGCTGGGTGGACCGGATCAGCGCGGCGGCGTACGCCTCGGTCTGCAACAGCCCGGGCACCAGGTGGGTCTCCACGGTACGGATCTCGGTCGCCTCGGACTCCAGTCCGACGTACACCTCGAACCAGTCCGGGATCGCGCCGCCGTAGGTGACCCACCAGCCGCGTTGGGTCGACTGCTTGGCCAGGGTCGCCAGCACCTCGCGGGTACGCTCGTCGGCCACCCGGTAGATGTCGAGCAGGGCGAGGACGTCGCGGGTCCGGGTGGAGTGCTTTCCCGCCTCGATCCGGGAGATCTTGGCATCGGAGCACTTCATCCGCTGTGCGACCTGGAGAAGGGTGAGCTGCTCCCGTTCGCGCAGGCGACGCAGCTCGATGCCGAGCCGGCGACGCCGGGCGGTCGGACTGATCGGCACGGAGTCCTCCCCGGATTCCTCCGTCGGTGGTGGGCACGCCACCGTCCGGCCGGCGGCGCACCTCCCGACGCGAGCGGAACTCACTGTCGTGGTGCCGGTCACCCTAATGGTTGATGTTGGTACGGCGCTCCGCAGGCACCCGGCGTCCGGTCCCGGGTACGACGACGAGCGGCCGGCGTCCGATGTCGGACGCCGGCCGCTCGCCGGTTCGTCGAAGTTGCCGACCGCCGGCCTGCCGCCGGGAGTCAGCCCTGCCCGCTCAGGCCGCCTGTAGTCCCTCGGCCCGGGCCAGCTCACGCAGCCGGCCCAGTGCCTGGATCTCCAGCTGCCGGATCCGCTCCCGGGAGAGCGAGAACCGGGAGGCGACCTCGGTCAGCGAGTGCTCGCGGCCGTCCTCCAGGCCGTACCGGGCCCGCATGATCCCGGCCGACCGGTCGTCGAGGTGGTTCAACAGGCCCTCGATGCGCTGCCGCTCCAGGCCGGTGAGCACGATCTCCTCCGGCGACGGGGCGTCGCTGTCCGCGACCAGGTCACCGAGGTTGGTGTCCCCGTCGTCACCGACCGGAGTGTCCAGCGAGACGGTGTCCTGCGACCAGCGGACCAGCTCGTGCACCCGCTCCACCGGCACGCCCAGCGCCGCCGCGATCTGCTCCGGCTCCGGGTCGCTGCCCAGCTCACGGGTGAGCTGGCGGGCCACGTTGCGCATCCGGTTGACGTCCTCGACCAGGTGCACGGGCAGCCGTACGGTGCGCTCCTGCTGAGCGATCGCTCGGCTGATCGCCTGCCGGATCCACCACGTCGCGTACGTCGAGAACTTGTAGCCCCGCTCGTAGTCGAACTTCTCGACCGCTCGGACCAGACCGGTGTTGCCCTCCTGGATCAGGTCCAGCATCGGCATCCCGGAGCGGACGTACCGGCGGGCGATGGAGACGACCAGCCGGAGGTTGGCCCGGATGAAGAGGTCCTTCGCCCGCTCCCCCTCGACCACCAGCCGCTCCAGCTCCGCGCGGCTGACGCCGACCGGGAGCTTCTCGGAGTCGATCAGGTGCTCAGCGTAGAGGCCAGCCTCGATGGCCTTGGAGAGGTCGACCTCGGCGGCGGCGTCGAGCAGCGGTGTGCGGGAGATCTCGTGCAGGTACACGCCGACCAGGTCGCGCTCCTCGGCGACCTCGTCGGTCCGCATCACGATCTTCTTCTCCACGTTCCCCACGGTCCCCTCGTCGTTACTCCCGGTGGCCCGGGTTCCTGCTCCTGCCATCCCCACGTTCATCAGCCCTCCCCGTAACTTCCGCTGTGCCCCGCGGTGCTGACACCTACACAACAGTTGAGACGCGTTAGGGATTCCATCTGGTGAGTCGAAAGTGTCACGAATGCCTGAGTAGTTGCTGAAAGCACGATCGACGTTTGCTGTCAGTCGTCTCGATCGGGGCATGTCGGAGCCGGCGATACCGCAGCTACGGGGCCTGCGACGGCTCTACACCGGCTATCGCATCATCGCCACACAACGACACACAGCGATCCACGTCACCAGGTTGCTGCGATACTCGTCACGCTTCGATATACGCACGGCGCGGCCAGTCGGTTCATCCCGCCGCCCCAGGGTTACCCCTCCGCCTGCCCAACAATCCGGAGCCCGGAGATAGTCCCGGGCCGGTACGTCGGGTCCCCGACACTCCCGGCGCCGCCCTCCGCAGGTCGGGCTGGGCCGGCCGGAAACCGGACTCCGGGGGCGTCGGCCGACGCCCCGGGAGTCAGCCGGCGAGCAGGGCGATCGCGCCGCGTACCTGGTTCGCCGAGCGATCCAGCGCGGCCCGGGCGTCGGCGGGGGCGGCACCGGACAGCAGCGACACCAGAGCGGCCTTCAGGTCACCGTCGGCCTCGGTCAGCGCGTGCTGTGCGACCTCCTCGGCACAGCCGGTCGCCTCCACGAGGATCGAGATCATCCGTCCCCGCAGTTTCGCGTTGGTGGCGACCATGTCGATCATCAGGTTTGAGTAGACCCGCCCCAGCCGCACCATCACGGCGGTGGAAAACCCGTTCAGCACCAGTTTCTGTGCGGTCGCGGCCTTCATCCGCGTCGAACCGGTAACCACCTCCGGGCCGGTCTCGACCCCGATGAACACGGTCACCGACCGGGCCGCCGCAGCGCCCGGATCGGCACAGATGAGCGCGGTGTCCGCGCCCAGGTCGGTCGCCGCGCGCAGCGCCCCGAGCACGTACGGGGTACGCCCGCTGGCGGCCAGGCCGACCACGAGGTCACCGGGGCGTACGCAGGACCGCGCCTCCTCGGCACCGCCGGCCTCGTCGTCCTCGGCATCCTCGACGGCCCGCCACATCGCGTCCGGCCCACCCGCCAGGTGGGCGCAGAACCAGCGGTCCGGAGCGTTGAAGGTGGGCGCCAGCTCGGCGGCGTCGAGCACACCGAGCCGTCCCGAGGTGCCCGCGCCGAAGTAGTGCACCCGGCGCCCGGACCGGAGCGCCGTCACGGCCAACTCGACCGCCACGGCGATCTCGTCCAGCACCTTCGCCACCGCGGCCGGTACCCGCCGGTCGTCCTCGTTGATCACCTTCAGGACGTCCCGGACGGACATCACGTCCAGGTCGAGACTGCGCGGGTTGCGCAGCTCGGTCGGGGAACTGACCCGGACCACCGCCCGCGGCTCCCGCCCCTCGGCCACGCCCGCCGTCGGGCCGGGGTCTCCGGGCCGCCCGCCGCCGTCCTCCGGCCGGTGGCCGGGCCCGGTCGGCGGGTAAGAGGACCCCGCGTCGGAATCCGGACGCGGGGTGGCGGCGGGTAGCGCACCGGGCTCGACCCGTCCGGCCGTCATGTCCGCCCCCCAGCGCCTCGGCCACCCCAGAGTCCGTGACTCACACCGCCGCCTCGCCTCGGCCAGAGCCCGTGCCTCATACCGTCGCCTCGCCGCGCACGGCGCCGCATCGCGACACCGTCACGCCGGACCGGCCGGTCCGCCCGCTTCTCATGCCCGCCTCCCCTTGACCCGGTGCGGGAGCACCGCTTCGGCGGTGACCTCAAGTGCCCTCTTGGCTCTGGCCCGGTTACGCGCCGCGACCCCGACGAAGAGGCAGTCGACCACCGTCAACTGGGCGAGCCGGCTGGCCATCGCGCCGGACCGGTACGTCGTCTCCCGGGCCGCCGTGGTGAGCACGTAGTCCGCGACATCGGTGATCGGCGACCGTGGGAAGTTGGTCAGCGCGACCGTGGTCGCCCCCCGGGCCCGCGCCTGCTCCAGCACCTCGATCGCGTCCAGCGTGGTGCCGGTGTGCGAGATGCCCATCGCCACGTCGCCCTTGCCGAGCAGAGCCGCCGAGGTCAGCGCGGTGTGCACGTCCGGAAAGTAGAACGCGGTCCGGCCGATCCGGTGCAGTTTCTGCTGGAAGTCGGAGGCGACGAAACCGCTCGCCGCAGCGCCGTAGATGTCGACCCGGCCGGCACCGCTGATCGCCTCGACCACCTGCTCGCAGACCGCCGCGTCGAGCTGCTCCGCGGTCTCCTCGACCGCCCGGGCGTCACTGAAGGCGATGGTCGCGATGATCTGTGCCAGGTCGGCGCCGGGCGGGATGTCGCCGCCGACGACCCGGGCGTCCGGCGGCTCCACCCGGCGGGCCGCCTCGGCGGCGAGCCGGATCCGCAGTTGCGGGTAGCCGTCCATGCCGACCGACCGGCAGAACCGGATGACGGTGGCCTCGGAGGTCTCGGCGGCGGTCGCGAGGTCTGTGATGGTCCGGCGAGCGGCGTCGGCGGGATCCGCCACGACGAGTCTGGCGACCCGTTGCTCGGCGGGCGACAGCGACGGGAGCAGGCCGCTGATATGGACAATCAGCCCACCTGTCTCGTGACTCGCAGAAACCTTCGCAGTCTTCACCACGGATGAAACTTACTTTCACGGAGGCGGGAGCGTCAACCGTGACGCGCTACACCTGCGAAAGTACGCCCAACGGGTGGGAAATTGCGGCCGGTCCGGCCAGCCGAGCGTGCCATTCCCACCACACCTTCGTCTCGGCAGGGTCACCGAGCCCGCAACGCTGGACGGCATCCGGGTGAATAGTCATCCATCGATAGGCTACCGGAGTGGCCCCGGCGGCGGGCTGGAAACCCGGGCGGAAACCGGTGCCCGACGGGCACGGGACCCGCTGCCCACCGTACGACGGGGCGGCGCGTCCGGGCCGGACGGGCGGCTCGGGCCTGGGTGCCACCGGGTGGTGGAGCCGATCCGGGTTGTCCAGATCGGACCGTCCGTCCCGCGGGTGGTCACCGGGCGTGGCTTGGGGTGGTGTGCCGGCGACCCGCCCGGCGCTGCCGATAGCGTGGCAGGCATGGCGGATCGCACTGTGTTCATCAGCGGCGGGGCGGGCGGGCTCGGCGGGGCGGTCACCGCCGCATTCGTCTCGTCCGGGTGGCGGGTGGTCGTACCCGTACGGCCGGCCGGCCGGGCGGAACCGGCGCCCCTCCCCGGCGAGGCGGGTGACGGGGTGCTGCGGGTAGCGGCGGACCTCAGCGATCCGGAACAGGTCGCGGCAGCGGTCGAGGTGGCCGGCGGTACCGCCGGGGCGCCGTTGCGGGCGGTGGTGAACCTGGCCGGCGGGTACGCGGCCGGCGGCCTGGTGCACGAGACCCCGGTCGCCGACTTCGAACAGATGATCGTCCGCAACCTGCGCCCGACCTACCTGGTCACCCGGACCGCGCTGCCGTACCTGCTGGAGGCCGGCGGCGGATCGGTGGTCTGCGTCTCCTCCCGGGCGGCGCTCGCCCCGTTCCCCGGTGCCGCCGGCTACGTCACCGCGAAGGCGGCGGTACTCGCCTTCGCCTCGGCGGTAGCCGTGGAATACCGGCAGTCGGGCGTGCGGTGCAACACCGTGCTGCCGAGTGTCATCGACACGCCGGCCAACCGGGCGGCGCAGCCCAGCGCGGACCACTCCCGTTGGGTGGCCCCGGCGGAGATCGCCGGGGTGATCCGCTTCCTGGCCAGTGACGAGTCGGCGCCGACGAGCGGTGCGACGATACCGGTGTACGGCCGGGCCTGACCGACCCGGCCCCGGCCGGCTCGCCCCCGTCCGGTCCGGACGACCGGGTGGCCGGATCCGGCGTACCCAGCGGATCCGGGGCACCCCGCGAGCCGGTCGGGTCGAGTGCGCCCGCCGGGTCCGGTGAGCCGGTCGGGTCGGGTGGACCGGTGCCGGCCGAGCCGGTCGGGGCGGTCTCGGCGAGGTCCGGGACACCGACGGTCGATGCCGCTTCCGGGGCCGGCCCGGGACCGGAGTCCGCGACGCCCGGCACGGGGCCGGATCCGCCGGACGGTACCGGCGGCGGGCTGCCGAACCCGGGCGGTCGGCGGTCGGCCGGCAGCCAGTCCCGCACACCGGCCTGGATCGCCCGGGTCACCTCGTCCGGGGAGCGGTTGGCGTCCACCACCACGAACCCGGCGAACTCCGGCAGCGAGCGGTACGCCGCCGCTCCGGCGGCCAGGTAGGTGATGTCCTCGTGGTCGGTGCCCCGGGCCTCGATCCGCCGGTACGCCTCACCCGGGTCCACCGCGAGCAGGATGGTGATGTCGGGCGGGGGGAAGATCCGGTACAGCAGCCGGGCGAGGGTCTCCCAGCGACGCCCGCCGCCGTGCGCCCGGATGCTGGCGTACTGGCAGACCGAGTAGCGGTCCATCACGGCGACCTGGGAGCGGAGCCGGGAGCGGAGCAGCGCCCGCGCGATGGCCAGCCAACGCAGCCCCGACTCGGCCAGCAGCATCCCGTCCCGGCCCAGCAGGCGCTGGGCGTCCCGCCGGCCCAGTTTGCGAGCCAGCCGGCCGAACCACCGCCGCCCGCCGGCGTTCTGCCAGTACGTCGCCGGTATGCCGGCCTCGGTCAACGCGTCCGCCAGCCGGTGCGCCTGGGTGGTCTTGCCCGAGCCGTCGATTCCGACCAGGGCCACGGCCCGCAGCCGTCCCCCGTTCCGCCGCTCCTGGAGAGTTCGGGCCACGCTCAGCAACGGTACCCGGCCCGCGCAGCCCCCCGGCCCGACAAAGCCGCCGCCGTCCGGGCTGTGCGGGATGAGCCGTTCCGGCCGGCCCGTCCCGCGGGCCTGGCCACGCTCTCCGTGCCGGTACGTCCGGTTCCCGCTCAGGCCGTGCCGGTTCCCGCTCGGGGCCACCGCCACCGGATCCCGGCCCAGGTGTGAAGGAACGAAGTGCCGGGTACCGGTAAATCTCCACCCCATTGACCAGATGCCCAATGATCACCGACACGGGAGACCCGATGGATCACCGCGGCGACGAGACCCTTCTTGCCACCCTCAAGCGGGTCGCCGCCGTCCTGAAGCAGTCCGAGATCCCCTTCGCGCTGGGTGGCAGCTTCGCGGTGTACGCGCACGGCGGCCACTCCAGCGACCACGACGTCGACTTCCTCATCCGCGAGCAGGACACCGAGCGCGCCCTGGAGGCGCTCGTCGAGGCCGGCTTCACCGCCGAGCGCCCCCCGGAGGACTGGCTGGTCAAGGTCTGGGACAACGACCGGATGGTGGATCTGATACATCGGCCGATCGAGACCCCGGTCACCGACGAGACCTTCCGGGACACCGTGGTACGCCCGGTCGACGCCATCCACATGCCGGTGCTGTCGGCCACCCATCTGATGGTGCACAAGCTGCTCAGCTTCTCGCAGCACTACTGCGACTTCGCCCGTGGACTGCCGCTGGCCCGCTCGCTGCGGGAACAGATCGACTGGGACCGGGTACGCAAGGAGACGGCGCACTCCCCGTACGCCGAGGCCTTCCTGGTGCTGCTGGACCGGCTGGACGTGGTGCCCTACTCGCCGGCCGGCGAGGAGAAGCGCTACCCGGCCGGCGAGCAGAAGCGCTACTCCTCCTCGGCCGGGGAGGAGGAGGGAATGACCGGCATGGACGAGCGGAGCGAGGTGGCGACATGAACCAGCGCGGCACGGCGGGCACCGAGCCGCCCGACGACTATCTGGAGGCGGCTATCCAGCGCCTGCTCACCGAACGCACCGAGATCGCCGAACAGGGCATCACGGTGACCCGCCGGGACCACTCGGTGGTGCTCTGCGGCGAGGTGGAGAGCGCGCAGCGCCGCGAGGAGATCCTCCGCCTGGTGCTGGAGCAATTCCCCGAGGTGCCGGTGACGGTCGACATCGGACTGATCCGTACCCAGGCGCCGACCGAGGTGGAGGAGCTGCGGTGAGGGAGGCGACGACATGGTGATCCGGATCGCGGCGGTCGGCGACGTGCACCTGGACCAGGACGTGGTCGGGCGGTTCCGGCCGGCTCTGGAACAGTTGCCGGACAGTGCCGACGTCCTGCTGCTGGCCGGTGACCTGACCAGGCATGGCACCGAGTCCGAGGCCCGCTGCGTGGCGACCGAGTTCGGCAACCTCGGCGTACCGGTGGTCGCGGTGCTCGGCAACCACGACCACCACTGCGACGAGGTGCCGGCGGTGATCCGGGTGCTGGAGGACGCCGGCATCCTGGTGCTGGAGGGCACCAACGTGGTGCTGGAGTGCTCCGGGGTGCGGCTCGGCATCGCCGGCGCGAAGGGCTTCGGCGGCGGCTTCGCCGGCAGGTGCGCCAGCGAGTTCGGCGAACCGGAGATGAAGGCCTTCGTCCGGACCACCAGCGCCATCGCCGACCAGCTCGGCGAGGCGTTGCGCGAGATGGACTGCGACGTACGGGTGGCGCTGACCCACTACGCCCCGGTGCCCGACACCCTGGCCGGAGAGCCGCCGGAGATCTATCCGTTCCTCGGCTCGTACCTGCTCGGTCAGGCCATCGACTCGGCGCCGACCGAACTGGCCCTGCACGGGCACGCGCACGCCGGCAGCGAGCGGGGCACCACCCCGGGCGGGGTACGGGTCCGCAACGTCGCGCACCCGGTGATCAAGCAGGCGTACAGCGTGTTCCACCTGCACCCGCCCTTCGCCGGAGCCACCGCCGGCAAGGTTTCCGCGATCAGCGCCGGGGGTAGTTCCTGAGCCATGGAATTTTTGCTCTGGATCCTCGCGGTTGTACTGGTGGTCGCCGGTGTGCTGGCACTGTTCCGGCGGCAGATCCTCTGGGGCGTCGTGCTCATCATCGTCGGTCTGCTCGTCGGCCCCGGCGGCGTCAGCCTCTTCAGCTGACGCGAGGCCGACGTTGGCGCAGCGCCGGCCCTGCATCGCTGAAGAATCCCTGTCCGTACCGAAGAACCCCCGACAGGCAAGCCGGGGCGCCGCGCCCGGGTCTCCCTCTCTCCCCTGGACGACCCGGGCCCGGCGTCCCGGCGATCTGTCTTCTCCGGCCTACCGGCGACCGCCGCTCAACACCGTGGTACGCCGGGGATGAAGCCGTCGTAGCCGGTCAGGACGTAGGCGTCGGAGATGAACCGGCCGGTCCCGATCCGGTCCCAGATGTTGCTGGTGCCGTAGGTGCCGGTCACCGTCGTACCGGTGGTCTGACAGTAGATGGTGACTCCCGCCCCGTCGGCGACCGTACCGACCGAGGAGTAGCCGGTGCCGGGGCCGGACCGGACGGTCAGCGGACTGCCCGCGGTGTTCACCGTGCCGGATCCGGTGCTCCCGCCCGAGCAGGCGTTGTCGCTGGTGTAGGTGCGGGTGCCCCAGTAGAGCGCCAGCGTGCCGTTGAACCGCACCTGGATGTCTGAACCGTTGAGCCGCTGTTCGTAGTGCAGGTGCGGGCCGGTGGAGCCGCCGGTGGTGCCGACGTACCCGATCACGGTGCCGTAGCCGACGGTCCGCCCGACGGCCGTGTTGAAGCTGTTCAGGTGGGCGTAGTAGGTCGTGTACCCGCTGCCGTGGTTGATCCGGACGTACTTCCCGTAGCTGGTGTTGCCGAGGTCGGCGACGACGTCGACGGTGCCGGGGGCGCTGGCCACCACCGGGTCGCCCTGGTCGTCGGTGCGGTTGAAGTCGACGGCGTACGCCGGGCTGTGGTTGGTCCGGGTCTGCCCGGACCAGGACTGGCCGCACGGGAACGGCACCTTGAAGGTGGGTGCGGCGGCGGCCGGCGAGGCCGGCACCAGCACCGCGGCGGCCAGCAGCAGGCCGGCACCGACGGAAGCGGACAGGCGGAAGCGCACGATGACCTCCCATGGCGAAAGTTTTCCATGTGTGAATCGATCGTGGCAGAAAACTTCAGCAAGTGGAAGAGCGGAACCGGGCCCGGGAGGACCCGCCGGTGGGGCCGATCCGGTATACCTGGACGACATGGCCTCGCCGACGTACCTGAAGAGCATGCCGCTGCACGCCGTGACCGAGGTCTACGGCGAAGCCGGCCTGCGGGACCGGTTCCGGCTGGAGGCCGAGCGCTTCACCCCGGCGGAGCAGACCCGGCTGGCAGCGGCGCTGGACCTCGCCGGCACGCTGCACCGCGACGACCGCCGGGTCCGCGAGCCCTACCTCAACCACCTGCTCCGGGTGGCCATCCGGATCATCTGCTACTACTCGGTGACCGACGTCGACGTGATCGTGGCGGCGCTGCTGCACGACGCGGTGGAGGACCACCCGGCGGAACTCGCCGGCCTGCCCGCCGGGACGACCGGGCCGGCGGCCACCGAGGCGGCGCTGGCCGAGGCGGCCCGGCGGTTCAACCCCCGGGTCGCCCGGCTGATCGCGGCGGTCACCAACCCGGAGTACGACCCCGACCGCGACCGGGACGAGCAGTACCGCGCGCACCTGGCGGTGAGCCTGGACCGGGAGCCCTGGGCCCGGGTGATCAAGGTGTCCGACTTCACCGACAACGGCGTGGGGGTCATCCACACCACCGGCGACAAGGTGCACCGCTCGGCCCGGAAATACCGGCCCCTGGTGCCGCTCTTCCGTGACCTGGTCACCCGGCCGGACACCCCGCTGGCCGCCGAGGCCCGGGCACACATCCTCGGCCAGCTCGACCTGGCCGAGCAGCGCTTCGCCGCGATCCTCGACGAGCCCGAGGCCGTACCGGCGGCCCCCGCGTCCGAGTAGCCGGGCGGCGTCCGGCCGGCCCGGCGGTTGAGGTCGGGTTTCCGAATCGTTACGGCCTCGTGGCTCGCCGGGGCTGGACGACTATGGCTGCAAGCGCTTACATGTGGTGACGCCCATAGGCCGGCTCGGTAGCCAACAGGCAATCGGCACGCCGGCACGAAAGGAGGACGGCATGGCGGTCCAGTCCAGACCACGCCAGGCCTTCGCGATCGCCAGTGTGTTGGCCTTGGCACTTGGCGCCACCGCCTGTTCCGGCGACAGTGAGAGCGGGCTCGACCCCGACTCGGCGGAGTGCGCACCGTACTCGGCCTACCAGGGTCACGACGGCGAGAGCGTTTCCATCTACGCGTCGATCCGGGACGCCGAGGCCGACCTGCTGCGGCAGTCGTGGAAGCAGTTCGAGGACTGCACCGGCATCGAGATCGACTACGACGGCAGCGGCGAGTTCGAGGCCCAGCTCCAGGTGCAGGTCGACGGCGGTAACCCGCCCGACCTGGCCTTCATCCCGCAGCCCGGGCTGCTCGCCCGGTTCGCCCAGGCCAACAAGCTCAAGCCGATGACGGCGGAGCAGAAGACGTTGGCCGAGGCCAACTACCCGGCCGACTGGCTGAAGTACGCCACCGTCGGCGGGCAGCTCTACGGCACCCCGCTCGGCGCGAACGTGAAGTCCTTCGTCTGGTACTCGCCGAAGGCGTTCGCCGAGAAGGGCTACCAGGTGCCGACCACCTGGCAGCAGTTGATGGAGCTGAGCGACAAGATCGCGGCGACGAACCAGAAGCCCTGGTGCGTCGGGCTGGAGTCGGGCGACGCCACCGGATGGCCGGCGACCGACTGGATCGAGGACCTGATGCTGCGTACGCAGACGCCGGAGGTCTACGACCAGTGGACCACCCACGGCATCCCGTTCAACGACCCCCGGGTGCTCCAGGCCGTCGACCAGGCGGGTCAGGTCCTGAAGAACCCGAAGTACGTCAACGGCGGCTACGGTGACGTGAAGAGCCTGACCACCACCCCGTTCCAGGAGGGTGGCCTGCCGATCCTCCAGGGCCAGTGCTCGATGCACCGGCAGGCGAACTTCTACGCCAACTACCTGCCGAAGGGCACCAAGATCGGCCCGGACGGCGACATCTACGCCTTCTACTTCCCGGCGGTCGACCCGGCCAAGGGCAAGCCGGTACTCGGCGGCGGCGAGTTCACCGTCGCCTTCACCGACGGCCCGGCGGTGCAGGCCGTCCGGCAGTACCTGATGACCGGCGAGTACGCCAACTCCCGGGCCGGACTGGGCAACTGGATCACGCCGAACAACAAGCTCGACGTCAGCAAGGTCCAGCAGGCGGTCGACAAGCTCTCGATGGAGGTCCTGCTCGACAAGAGCGCGGTCTTCCGGTTCGACGGCTCCGACCTGATGCCCGCCGCCGTCGGCTCCGGCACCCTCTGGAAGGGCATGATCGACTGGGTCAACGGCAAGGACACCAAGAGCACCCTCGACTTCGTCGAAGGCTCCTGGCCGAAGTGACACCCCGACGGTCCGGCCCGCGCCACTGCGGGCCGGACCGTTCGGCTTCCCGAACGTCTTGGCGTTGGAGGCGCTGATGGATTTCGCCGACGAGGCACCAAAGCTGCTGATGCTGCTCTACGGCCTGATCGCCTTCGCGGTCGTGGTCGGCGGACTGCTCGTGCTGCTCGACGTCGTACCCAACTGGTTCGCCCGGCGCCGCGAGGCGGCCCTGATCGCGGCCTCGGCGCAGGGCTCGGCGGTCGCCGCCGGTCCCCGGCCGCGCCGCCGGTCGGTGGCGAACCGCCCGGAGGGCGCGCTCGCGCTCTTCTTCCTGCTGCCCACCCTGGCACTGCTCACGATCGGCCTGGTCGTACCGGCCGTCCGGACCACCATCCTGTCCTTCATGGACGGTGGCAGCAACAACTGGGTCGGGCTGGCCAACTACCGGTGGATGTTCGCCCAGGACGAGATCTTCGGCATCCTCACCAACACCCTGATCTGGGTGGTCCTGGTGCCGCTGGTGGCCACCACCATCGGGCTGCTCTACGCCGTCCTGGTCGACCGGGCCCGGTTCGAGGCGGCGGCCAAGGCGCTGATCTTCATGCCGATGGCGATCTCGTTCGTCGGCGCCAGCATCATCTGGAAGTTCGTCTACGCCTACCGCTCCGGCGAGTACGACCAGATCGGCCTGCTCAACCAGGTCTGGGTGATGCTCGGCGGCGAGCCGCAGCAGTGGCTCAACAACCCCCCGCTGAACACCCTGCTGCTGATCGTGATCATGATCTGGATCCAGGCCGGCTTCGCGATGGTGGTGCTCTCGGCCGCGATCAAGGCGATCCCGGCCGACGTCGTCGAGGCGGCCCGGCTGGACGGGGTGAACCCCTGGCAGATGTTCTGGCAGATCACCCTGCCGAGCATCCGGCCGGCCCTGATCGTCGTGGTGGTCACGGTCTCGATCGCCACGCTCAAGGTCTTCGACATCGTCCGGACCACCACCAACGGCAACTTCGACACCGGCGTGATCGCCAACGAGATGTACAACCAGGCGTTCCGGTTCGGCCAGACCGGCCAAGGGTCGGCGCTGGCCGTCTTCCTCTTCGTCCTGGTGATCCCGATCGTGATCTACCAGGTCCGCAACCTGCGCAAGCAGCGGGAGGCATGAGATGACCACCACGACCCCTCCCGCGCTGGCCGGTACGCAGTCCGTCGCCACCCCGCCGGTCACCCGGGCCGCCCGGGTACGCCGCCGGCTCAACAACCCGTTCGCCACCGCCGCGTCGATCCTGATCGCGGTGCTCTGGACGGTGCCCACCTTCGGGCTGTTCGTCTCGTCGTTCCGGCCCGAGGACGAGATCAAGACCACCGGCTGGTGGACGGCGTTCACCAACCCGCAGTTCACCCTGGAGAACTACCAGGAGGTGCTCTTCGGCCGCTCGGCCTCCTCCGGGCAGCTCGCCGGCTACTTCATCAACTCGCTGGTGATCACGATCCCGTCGGTGCTCTTCCCGCTGGCCTTCGCCGCGCTGGCCGCGTACGCGCTGGCCTGGATCAACTTCAAGGGGCGGGACTGGATCTACATCGCCGTCTTCGCGTTGCAGATCGTGCCGTTGCAGATGGCGCTGGTACCGCTGCTCAGCTTCTTCTCCGAGGGGGTCAGCCTGGGCGGCGTCGAGCTGATGCCGGCGTGGAACCTCGACGACGAGGAGAAGTTCGTCCAGGTCTGGTTCGCACACACCTGCTTCGCGCTGCCGGTCGCCGTCTTCCTGCTGCACAACTTCATCTCGCAGCTTCCGAAGGACCTGATGGAGGCGGCCCGGGTGGACGGCGCCACCCATCCGAAGATCTTCCGCTCCATCGTGCTGCCGCTGATCGTGCCGGCGCTGGCCGCGTTCGGCATCTTCCAGTTCCTCTGGGTCTGGAACGACCTGCTGGTGGCGCTGATCTTCGCCGGTGGTGGCAGCGAGACGGCACCGCTGACCGTACGCCTGGCCGAGCTGGCCGGTACCCGGGCCAACGAGTGGCAACGGCTCACCTCGGGCGCGTTCATCTCGATCGTCGTACCGCTGATCGTGTTCCTGTCCCTCCAGCGCTTCTTCGTGCGTGGCCTGCTCGCCGGCGGCGTCAAGGGCTGACCGGCCGTCGCGGGTCGACGGCCGCCGGGCGGGCGGACCGCCCGGCGGCCGGGACCCGGACCCGGCAGCCGTGGCCGGCGGTACGGCCGGATCAGGATGGCACCGTGACCACCATCGACGACGTGGCCCGGCTGGCGGGGGTCTCCACCGCCACCGTCTCCCGGGCGCTGCGCGGGTTGCCGACGGTCTCCGAGTCGACCCGGATCCGGGTCCTGCTCGCCGCCGAGCAACTCGACTACACCGTGTCGCCCAGCGCCTCCCGGCTGGCCGGCGGCAAGACCGGCACCGTCGCCGTGATCGTCCCCCGGATCACCCCCTGGTTCGTCGGTGCCGTGGTGGAGGCCGCCGAGGAGGTCCTGCACGCCGCCGGGTACGACCTGCTGCTCTACAACATCGGCGGCCGGGAGCACGCCCGGACGCGCCTGCTGAAGTCCAACCTGCCCAAGCGGGTCGACGCGGTGATGCTGGTGGCGACGCCGATGCGCGCCGACGACCTGGCCACGATCGCCAGCCTGGCGCTGCCGGGCGTCACGGTCAGCTCCGGCGTGGTGGTGCCGGGCTGGCCGAGCATCCGGATCGACGACCAGGCGGCCGGCCGGACCGCCACCGAGCACCTGCTGAGCCTCGGTCACCGGCGGATCGCCTGCGTCTGGGGCGACCCGGACGACGAGTTCGCGCATCCCGCCCACCTGGAGCGGCACCGCGGCTACCGGGAGGCGCTCGGGGCCGCCGGCATCAGCCCCGATCCCCGGCTCGAGATCGAGGTCCGGGCGGACGCCGAGGGGGGCCGGGCGGCCACCGAACGGCTGATCGCGCAGGGCGAGCTGCCCACGGCGATCTTCGCGAGCTGTAACGAGCTGGCGATGGGTGTGCTGATCGCGCTGCGGATGGCCGGAGTCCGGGTGCCGCAGCAGGTCAGCGTGATCGGCATCGACGACCACGACCTGGCCGGCGCGTTCGGCCTGACCACCGTGGCCCAGCCCGCGGCCGAACAGGGCCGGCTCGCCGCCGCTACGCTGCTGGGCCCGCTGGCCGGCCGGGCCCGGACCGGGGAGGAGCCGGCCCCGGTGATCCTGCCCGCCCGGCTCGTCGTACGCGATTCGACCGGTCCGGCTCGGGAGGACTGAACCTCGATCCCCGGGAAGACCGGGGAAGACCGTACCTCGAACCCCGGGAAGGGAAGAGGGTCTCGATCCTCGGCAGGACGGGGCCTCGATCGTCCGGAAGACTGGACCTCGACCGACCGGATCCGTACGCCGGGCCCGCCCGCGCGTCGTGACCGATGGGAGAGCACCCTGAACAGCACCGAGACGATGTCCTCCGCCACCGCCGCCGAGCCGGCCCCGGGCGACGGGCCGACCCAGGCCGGGCCGTGGTGGCGGGACGCGGTCATCTACCAGATCTATCCGCGCTCCTTCGCCGACTCCGACGGCGACGGTGTCGGCGACCTGCCCGGGATAACAGCCCGGCTGGACCACCTGGTCGAGTTGGACGTGGACGCGGTGTGGCTGTCGCCGTTCTATCCGTCGCCCCAGGCGGACGCCGGCTACGACGTGGCCGACTACCGTGACGTGGATCCGCTCTTCGGCACGCTGGCGGACCTCGACCGGCTGATCGCCGAGGCCCACGGCCGTGGCCTGCGGTTCATCGTCGACCTCGTGCCCAACCACACCTCCTCGGCGCATCCGTGGTTCACCGCCGCGCTGGCGGCCGGGCCGGGCAGCCCGCAGCGGCAGCGTTACATCTTCCGGGACGGTCGCGGCCCCGGCGGCACCGAACCGCCGAACGACTGGCAGAGCGTCTTCGGCGGCCCGGCCTGGACCCGGGTCACCGAACCGGACGGCAGCCCCGGGCAGTGGTATCTGCACCTCTTCGACCGTGGCCAGCCGGACCTCAACTGGGACCTTCCGGAGGTCCGCGCCGAGTTCCGGGACATCCTGCGGTACTGGCTGGACCGGGGGGTGGACGGGTTCCGGGTCGACGTGGCGAACGGGTTGGTCAAGCAGGCCGACCTGGCCGACTGGCATCCGCCGGTGGAGCCGGTCACCGGCGAGGGCACCGAGGGTCCCCGGCCGCCGATGTGGGACCAGGACGGGGTACACGAGATCTACCAGGACTGGCGGCGGGTGCTGGACGAATATCCGGGCGAGCGGATCCTGGTCGCCGAGGCGTGGGTGCAGTCCGCGGAGCGGCTGGCCGCGTACGTCCGGCCGGACGAGATGCACCAGGCGTTCAACTTCGAATACCTGGAGGCGGCCTGGACCGCTCCGATCCAGTACGCGGTGATCACCCGCTCGCTGGCCGCCAACGAGGCGGTCGGCGCCCCCACCACCTGGGTGCTCTCCAACCACGACGTGCTGCGGCACGCCAGCCGGCTCGGGCTGCCGGTCGGCACGCCCCGGCCCCGGGGCATCGGCGTCGGCGACCCGCAGCCGGACTCCGTCGTCGGGCTGCGCCGGGCCCGGGCGGCCACCCTGCTGATGCTCGCGCTGCCCGGCTCGGCCTACCTCTATCAGGGAGAGGAACTGGGGCTGCCGGAGCACACCACGCTGCCGGACGAGGCCCGGCAGGACCCGACCTGGGAACGGAGCGGGCACGCCGAGCGGGGCCGGGACGGCTGCCGGGTGCCCGTCCCGTGGGAGGCGGACGCCCCGTCGTACGGCTTCGGGCCGGGGGACGCGAGCTGGCTGCCGCAGCCTCCACTCTGGGCCGAGTACGCCCTGGACCGGCAGCGCGGGGTGGTCGGCTCGACGTACGAGCTGTACCGGACCAGCCTGCGGCTGCGCCGGGAGCTGCGGCTCGGCTCCGGCACGGTGTACTGGCTGACCAGTCCGGACGACGTGCTCTACTTCCGCAACGGGGAGCTGCGGGTGCTGACCAACTTCGGCGCCGACCCGGTCGAGCTGCCGGCCGGTGCCGAGCTGGTGCACGCCAGCGGTCCGCTCGACGCCGACGGCCGGGTGCCGACCGACGTCACGGTCTGGATCCGGGTCGCCGAGGAGGCCGGTACCCGATAGAGGTCGGCGGCGGCGACCGGGCGGTGAAAGCGGTCTGACAGCCGGTGCAGGTCTACTGGAGCGGTCGACATACCCGTGGGACCTGGGGGGGAACACATGATCACCCGACTGCGCCGGCTCGTCCTGACCACCGCCCTGACCGGCGGCCTCGTCCTGGGCGGCCTCGCGGCCAGCTCGCCGGCACCGACGGCCGGGGAACCGCCTCGGTCAGCCCGATGATGTACGTCGAGTACGGGCCGTTCTCCAGTCTGGACGCGTGCTACATCCACCGCGGGCTGAACGACTGGCCGTACAAGACCGACTGCATGCTCGAGTGGGATTCCCGGCATCCGCTCGGCTTCTACTACGGCGAGTACAACCGGTAGTCGGCGGACCGGGCCGGCCGGGCGGGGATCCCCTGGCCGGCCGGGCGCCGTGCGGGGGCCCTCGGTCCGGCCGGCTCATGCCGACCGGCCCGAGGGCGGCGGTGCCGAGCCGACCGGCCGGTCGTCCGGGGCGACCTCCCCGGCCCGTACGGTGAGCAGCTCGTGCACCCGGCGGATGTCCTCGGGGGCGCTGCGTGAGGCGAGCCAGTACATGATCCCGGTGGGCAGGAAGAAGAGCTGGAAGGCGGCGAGCCCGACGGCGAAGTTCAGCGGTGGCGGGAACGCCGCGCGCAGCGCCGAGGCGGCCACCCCGATCAGCCCGTTGCCGGCCGCCCGGCCCACCCCGTTGACCAGGTTGCCGAGGCTGTAGACCGTACCCCGGTGTTCCGGCGGGTTGACGTCGGCGATCAGCGCGAACCAGTTCGGCGAGTTGGCCGAGGTGAGGCCGAGCGCGAACAGGGCGGTGAGCAGGCTGAGCCCGACCGTCGGCTCGGTGAGGACGCTGCCGAGCACGGCCGCGGCCACCGCACCGGCACCAGCGCCGTCCGGCACGTCGATCCGGATCGGCACGAAGAAGAGCACCGCGTAGAACGGCACCGCGGCCAGCACCCCGATCGCCGCGACCATCGCCCGGCCCCGAGGGGTACGCCGTTGCGCGGCGTCGCCGACCAGCCCGCCGACGATGGAGAGCACCCCGCCGAGCTGGAAGAGTACGGCGAAGATGCTGCCCACGACGGTCGCGGTGGCCGACGAGTAGCCCTGGGCCTCGGCCCGCTCCCGGAACAGCGCCGGCAGCCAGACCAGCGAGCCGAAGGCCACCTGCGCGGTGAGCCCCTGCAACACCAGCCACCGGTTCGTCCGGCGGCGCAGGATTCCGGGCAGGTCGGCCCGGCTGATCCGGTAGTCGTAGTCCGCGCCGACCGCCAGCGCACCGGTCAGCTCCGGCTCGCTCTGGCCGCGCCGGATGTCGTAGGTGAGCAGGTAGGCCACGGTCGCCACCAGGCCGGCGACGCTGAGCAGCAGGAACGGGCGCCGCCAGTCCTGCGCGCCGAGCACGCCGCCGACCAGGGTGCCGGCCAGGGTGCCGATGCCCTGGGAGAGTCCCCAGAAGCTCAGCACCACGCCCCGGCGGCGCGGGCTGACCAGGTCGGTGACCACGGAGAAGCCGACCGAACCCACCGCGCCGAGCCCGATCGCGGCCAGCAGTTGTGCGCCGAAGAACGCCAGGTAGGTCGGGGCGACGGCGCTGCCGGCCGTCCCGGCGGCCCAGAGCAGCGTGCCGACCATGAGCAGCGGCTTGCGGTTGGCCCGGTCCCCGACGTACGCCCAGCCGACCGCGGCCACCGCGCTGACCAGGAAACTCGTCGCGGTGACCGCGCCGATCGCGCCGGCAGGGACGTCGAGCGCCGGGGCGATGGAGCCGTAGAGCGGTGGCACCAGCCCGATCGCGACGTTGTCCAGCGAGGCGAGCACCACGAAGACCGCCACGCTGTAGAACCGGTGGACCGGGCCCCCACCTCGGGCGACTCTCCGGCCACCGATCGTCATGTCCGGCACTCAACCAGGATCAGGTAACGGCGGGGTGACGGTAGCGCCGGGTGGGCGTACCCGCGCAAAGACTAGGTTGAACTCTAGCTAGGGCTTGGTAGAGTACGAGCATGCCCAACCCCCGGATGACGCTGCCCACCCGGGCGGTGCTGCGTACCCTGCTGGAGCACCCGTCGCGCGAGTTCTACGGCTTGGAACTCTGCGCCGCCGCCGGGCTGGCCAGCGGCACCATCCATCCCATCCTGGCCCGGCTGGAGAGTCTCGGCTGGCTGCGATCCCGCTGGGAGGATCTGGACCCGCACGAGGCCGGTCGCCCGCGCCGCCGGTACTACTCCCTCACCTCGGACGGGGCCGTCCAGGCTCACCGGGCACTGGCCCGGGCGGACGCACGGGTGGCCAAGCTCGGCACCCTCCGGCCCGGACTCGCCGGAGGGCAGTCGTGACCGGGCAGGAGCAGCCGGCGGAGGCGTACGAGATCACGGTTGGCAACGCCCTGCGGCACGCCGACACCGCCGACGAGGTGGTGCTGCGGGTCCTGGCCGGCCTGCGCGCGGCCGGCGGGCCCCGGTCCGGCCCGCAGCCGCACCGCGCGACGTCGGACTGGCCGCTGCCGCGCCGGGTGCCGGGCCTCGACCCCGGCCCCTACGCGCCATGGGCGGACCAGCCCCTCGTCCCGGCCGTCCGGGAAGCCTCGGCCATCGCCCGGAACACCAGCAACTACCTGCGGGGATGGCGCCTCGGCAACGAGGCCGTCCGGGCCGCGAGGCCAGCGGCGGCCGCGGCCGTGGCCGCCCGGATTCCGCCTCCCCCGGCGCTACCCGGCGGGGTCCGCCACCGGATCGCCGCCCGGACCGGCGCCGCCGCGACCCGCCTGATCGGCCTCGTCGTGCAGGCCCTGCCAGCCCCGGAACGCCCCCGCTACCAGGAGGAGTTCCGGGCCGAACTGAGCAGGCTCAGCGGCCTGCACCAGCTCGGTTACGCCACCCGCCTGCTGCTGTCGATGGTCGCGCTCCGGCGCGCGCTGCGGCAGCCGCGGGTCGAGGCGGAGTAGCCGTGCCGCTACGCCGGGCGGGCGCGGTCGCGGCGGGCGGCGGGCTCGTCACCGGCCTGTCGATAGTGGACTGGCCGGTGCTGCTGGCGCTCTTCGCGGTCAGCGCGATGGCGATGGGCGCCATCTGTTGGGTGGTGAGCGACCAGGACCGCCCGAAGCGGCTCGCGCTGCTGATCCATAGCTGGCGCGGTCAGCCGCCCACGGCGCGATCAGGTGCCCGGCCGGTGGCCCGGCGGTCATCGGCCCCGGGATCGCGCGCCGGGAAGGCTGCCGGGGCCGCCGACGGTCGGTGACCCGGGTCAGCCGGACGGGGCTACGCCCGGCGCTGTGACACGTACCGGGCCGGCGGCGCTATCCGAGTAGCCGGCTGGGGTGTGGCGTGCGCCCGGTGCCCCCAGCCACCGAACCGCACCCCAGCCGGCCCGTCGCCTTTCGCATCACCGTGACGGAACCGGACGGCCGGTCACCGGGGCGGCAGCACGTCGCGCCGCTCCTCGACCCGGCGGTACTCGGTCGGCTCGGTGGCGCTGACCTGGCGGTATTCGGTCGGCTCGGTGGTGGTCACCACCGAGCGGCGCCGGTTGTTCCAGATCACCGTGGTCATGATCAGACCCAGTACGCCGGCCGCCATCAGGATCCAGCCGACCACGTCCAGGTCCAGGCCGCCGATGCTGACGTTCAGCGCGAAGGTGAGGATCGCACCGAGCGCGATCAGGAAGATGCTGGTGCCGATACCCATGACACGCCTCCTCGTGGGGGGATGCTTGGCTGTCCTGGTCCTGCTACCCAGTCGCCGAGCCGACGAATCGTCACACCGGGCTGGCCTGCCGAAACATCGCGACTGGCCCGGTCGAAGCCGCCGCTGCCGGTCGAACCGCCGTCGGCTCCGACAGCGACCAACCCCGTCACCCTGTCTGGGTCGCACCCCGAGGCCGCTCCGAAGGGATAACGGCGGCCCCGGGGTGCTTCCGTCGGTGCCGGCCCCGGGTGATGCGCGGAAGCGGAGGCCGGTACCGACGTTTCGGCGGGTGCCGACGTTTCGGCGGGTGCCGAGCCGGCGCTAACGGCGTCGGGGCACCCAGTAGATGATCTGCCCGACAATCAGCGCGGGATGCCGGTCGGGCAGCGCCTCCAGGGCGCGGGCGAGGTGCGCGGCGAGGTACATCATCAACCCCACTCGGTCACCGTCGAACCCGATCAGCAGTGACAGGCGGGCTGGCGCGCAGGGCCAGTCGTGTTCGCATTCTCGGCAGGCGTAGGTGTCCGTGGGGACGTGCTGCCCGGCCGCCTGGCGCGCACGCACCCGCCGTCGAGCGATGTGCCGTTCCCATCGCACCCACGGCCCGATCACGGGCTACACCCGCTCGGCGTGCCGGGCTCGGTGCTGCTGTGCCGGAGTCAGGCCGCCCGCCCGGCCGTTGGCCAGGTGTGCCCGGGTCGGCCCGTTCCACCCGTCGTACCGGCCCGCGTTGCGGGAGTCGGGGAAATCGACCCACGGGCGCTGTGGCTGTTCCGGCGGTAGAGGGGGTGGCGACGCTTCCCCGTGCCCGGCCCGTTCTTCCCTGGCGATCCTGGCGTCCACCGTGGCAGCCCGGACCGCCCGGCGAACTCGGCACCCGCCAGGGACGCACTCTCGGCGGGTGCGGTGTCGGCACCCGCCGATCGTGTGCTCCTACTACCCCGCCGGGGGTAGTAGGAGCACACGCAGGGATCCGAGTCGGGGCAGATCCATCGGTGTCCGCACCAGCAGTACCGCCAGAGGCGCCACCAGACCCGACGATGGCGAATTCTGGTCCCTCGTACCAGTCTCATTCTTCTGCCCTCCCGTTCCGGTAAACAACAGGGCAGGGGCGGCGCTCGTGTCCGCTACGAGCAACCGCCCGTTGACGGAAAGACGACCCACCATCGGGGCGGATCTTGCGGCCCACGCCCTCCGGCATGTTGAAGCGGGGCGCTGTAATGGCTTTTCCGTCTGCTCTCCACCCTGGACTGTGACGATGCGGTATCGGAAGATGAACACGGTGGCCGCCTGGTGGTGGCGGCGTACCTGCCGACCACCCGGGGTGATAACCATGAATGACCATCCGCCATCGCTTCCGGCCCGCATCCGGGAGCTGCGCACGCAGCGGAAGCTGTCTCAAGACAGGCTGGCCGCCGCAATCGGCGTGGCAAAGTCGACTGTTCAGTCCTTCGAGTCGGGGAAGCTGATACCGCAGGAAGGCACGGCGCAGCGCCTTGACGAAGTGTTCGGCACCGGCAGCGAAATTCAAGGGCTGGCAAAGACGGCACAGGAAGACCTACGCCCGTGGGTTGAGCATGAGCGCCGCGGTTCTGTTGCGCGCGTGGGAACCGACGCTGATTCCCGGCGTCCTCCAGACCGGGGAATATATGCGGCTGGTGTTCGCCGCCGTGCCATCCAACATCGGCCGGCTTGATGAGGTCGTTGCAACCCGTCGCAATCGTCAGGCGACCGTACTCGATCGCAGGTCGCCGGTTGAGTTGGTGGTGATGGTTGAGGAATCCGCGTTGCACCGTGGGCCGGCCGAGATCCTCAAGGCTCAACTGGGGCATCTGGTGGACGTCAGTCACCGGCCCACCGTTCGCATCCGGGTTGTACCCGACGCGGCTGGCATCCATGCCGGGCTGGGAGGACCGCTCGCGCTCGCCACGATGCCCGACGGGCGGCGGGTCGGCTACCTCGATGACCTGCTACAAGGGAGGGTGGCAACCACTCCTGGTGACGTGCTTGAGCTGGAACTAGTCTGGGAGGCAGTGAACGAGCTGGCGCTGACCGCCGACCAGACCCGAGACATGATGTTGAGAATTATCAATGAGCGATGAACCAGTTTGGCGGAAAAGTACCCGATCCAACGGGTCATCTGGCAACTGCGTCGAGGTGGCCGACAACCTTCCCGTCCGGGTGCTGGTCCGGGACACCAAGGACCGGGACGGCGGAACGCTGACCTTCGGTCCGGCCGCCTGGCGGGCGTTCGTCAGCCTGGCGAAGACGCACGCCTGACCGCCGCCGGGAGTACCGACGAACTCCACCGAGGGTACCGACGAACCGGCCAACCGATGCCGGCCGCAGCCGGCCCAGAACGACGAACAGCCCCCGGCCCGGGGAACATCCGGGCCGGGGGCTTCGTCATCTCTGGTCAGATCCGCGCTTGGCACCAGCCCACACGCCCTGCCCATTCAACCGGAGAGGCCGTCAAGGCGCGCAGCTCGGGTCGCGGTCGGCGAAGTCGGCGCAGCGGAACAGCGACGGGTTGACCTGCGAGGGCGGGCGCCACGTCAGCGACGCCTGCTCGTAGTCGTACGCCAGGGCCAGCAGTCGGGCCTCGGTGTAGGCGGTACCCAGGAAGGACATCCCGACTGGGCGACCGTTCGCCGGGTCGTACCCGATCGGGACCGCGACCGACGGGTACTGGGCCCGGGCGCCGATCCCGGCCGACCCGCTGCCGACGAAGACGATCGCGTCCAGGTTCTCGGCGGCGAGCACCGAGTCGATCCGCTCCCGCGCCCCTGCGATGCCGGTGTCCCGGTTTGTCTCGTACGCCGCCTTCGCCGCTGGATCGGTCAGGTCGATCTCGTTCGAGGTGACGAGCTGGGTCTGGCCGAACTTGATCGTGCCCTCGTCGACGTGCGCCAGGTTCCACTTCACCACGTCGTCGAGGGTGTCCATCGGCGCGCTGCGGGGCAGCCGGGCCAGGTAGGCGTTCAGGTCCCGCTTGAACTCGTAGCTCAGGATGCTCGGCGGCAGGCCGCCGGTGTTGACCGTGACCGGCACGACCCTGGCGCCCCGGGCCCGCAGCACGTCCAGCGCCTCGGTGAACAGCACCCCCTGGTTGCCGGTCGGGCTGCTGGCGACCCCGATCCGCTTGCCCTGCAACGCGGTTGTCGAGAGCGTCCGGGTGTAGTCGGTGCCGACCACGCCCGAGCTGGTCCCGGTGACCGGGTCCTCCGGGTCGATCCCGGTCAGCGCGCTGAGCAGCGCGGCGGCGTCGTAGACGGTCCGGGTCATCGGCCCGGCGGTGTCCTGGCTGGCGGCGATCGGCACCACCCCGGTCCGGCTGACCAGACCCACCGTCGGCTTCACCCCGACCAGCGAGTTCGCCGCCGACGGGCTGAGGATCGAGCCGGAGGTCTCGGTGCCGATGGTGACGGTGGCCAGCGCCGCCGCCGCGGCCGAGCCGGAACCCGAACTGGACCCGCTCGGGGTCTGGCTGACGTCGTACGGGTTGAGCACCTGGCCGCCGAGTCCGCTGTAGCCGGACGGCATCCCGTTGGTGGTGAAGTTGGCGAACTCGGTCAGGTTGGTCTTACCCAGGATGATCGCCCCGGCCGCCTTCAGCCGGGTGACCAGGAAGGCGTCCTTCGCCGGGTACGACGTCGCCAGGGCCATCGCACCGGCGGTGGTGGGCAGCCCCGACAGGTCGATGTTGTCCTTGATCAGCACCGGGATGCCGTGCATCGGTCCCTTCGCCCGGCCCTTGCGGCGCTCCTGGTCGGCCCGCTTCGCCTGCGCGACCGCGTCCCGGGCGACCACCCGGACGGCGTTCAGGCCCGGGCCGTTGGTGTTCAGCGTCCGGATCCGCTCCAGGTATGCCTGGACGAGTTCCTCGGAGGTGATCCGCCGGGCGGCCAGCGCCTCGCGGAGCTGCGGGATACCGGCCCGCTCCAGGTCGAGCGGGAACGGCCGGTGCCGCCCGGTCGCCTCGGACGGTACGCCGAGCGCGGTGGCGACCAGTGCGGCGATGCTGACCAGGACGGTGGCGAGTACGACGAGCCGGAACGCGGATCGCGGCCGGATCGGCACAGCGGGTTGATGCACATCGGATTGATGCACCTGCACGCCCTTCCATGAGGCCACGCCCGGCGGCCCACGGACACCCGGGCGTGAGGGGGATCTCGGAAGCACACGGTTCTGATGTTGACGCTACGGTACGGATCGATTTCCGCCCGGTAAAACGATCTTCGCCCCCATCGGCCGCACCGGCTCAGCGGTTGAGCGTACGGGTCAGCCCGGCGACGACCGCCGTGCTGAGCACCCAGCCGGCCAGGACCAGCAGCGCGGCGACGTACTCGGTGCCGCCGGCCGGTTTCCAGGCGTTGTCGTGCCCCAGGTTGACGATCGGCAGCAGCAGGTCAAGTGCCTGGAGCGTGGCGTTCCGCTCCGGCGCCTCGGCCGGGTTGCGGGGCACCGACGGGTCCAGGGCGAAGCTGAGCGTCCCCAGTGCCCAGAAGGCGACGAGCCAGATGCCGGCCAGCCAGGTGCGGTAGCCGTACCCGACCAGGCCGTCGACCAGATAGCCGAAGAGTCGCCCCGGCGCCCGCAGGGTGGCCCGGCGTTGCCGCTGCCGCTCCAGCAGCACCCGACGGGCCTCCGCCTCCTGCCCGCCCCGCCGGTACTGCTCGGCGAGTTGCTCGTACGGCTGCGGGGTGTAGCCCTCGGGACTGCGCCGCAGCCAGTCCAGCCGCTGCCGGACGCTGACCGGCACCGGCGGCGACGGCAGGTGCGGCGGGGACGGTGCGCGGGCGATCAGCAGCCGGTAGGTGCAGCCGATCAGGTCGAGTTCCGCCGGCCAGGTCCGCGGATCGTCGAAGATCGAGTCGGCCTGTAGACCGGAGAGCCGGACCCGTCCGGTCGGCCGCTCGGCAAAGGTCAGCCAGACGCTGCCGGCCCGGGCGCCACCGAGATGCAGGGCGAACATCCCCGCCCCACGGAGCGCTCCGTTGTGGAAGTTGAGCTGGTTGCCGATCTGGGCGTGGATCAGCAGTACGTCGCCCTCGGCGGTGAAGCCGTACCGGGCGGTGAGGCTGCCGGCCACGGTCAGCCGGTCCGCACTCAGCGCCGCCCCGGCCGGATGCCGCAGGGTGGCGCCGTCGAGATCGAGGTTGCCGCCAACCTTGGCTCCACCGAGCCAGACCTGACCCTCGGCGACGAACCCCTGCCGGGCGTGCAGGTTGCCGGTCACGCTCAGCCGGCCGGCCGCGAGCGCCGTGCCGGGGTCGATCGGCGGGAAGACCGGATCGCCGGTCGGCTCGGCCCGATCGGCCAACCGCGAGCCGTTCAGGGTGACGGTGCCACCGACCTGGGCGTCCCGCAGGTCGACCGGGCCGGTGACGACACAGTGCAGCAACGCCAGGTCGCCGCGCAGGTCGAGCAGGCGGGCCCGGAGTCCCGGCAGGGTGCAGTCGGTGAGGACCAGGTTGACCGCCCGGGCCTCGGTCAGCTCCGGTACGTGGGTGAAGGTGCACCCGCCGATCGAGACCGGAACGGTGATCTCGGCGTGCCGCAGGTCGACCCGGCCGACGATCCGGGCCGACCGCAACCGCAGCCCGGCCCGGTCACCGCCGCCGGTGAGCAGCTCCACCAGCAGCTCCGCCCGGACCGGGTGCGTCGTGCCGCGCAGGTCGACCTCGACTCCCCGGTGGAACGCCGACCACACCCGCCGTTCGGCCGGGTTCCACCGCCACGATGCCCTCCGCACGACAGCGAGAATTCCAGATCGCCGCCCCCGCGGGTACCCCGTCGACCGGGGCCCGGTCAGTCCCGGTCGTGCACGGTCGCCCAGTCGGTCGGGATGAAGTGGTCGGGCGCGTGCAGCACGTTGAGCAGGCGCTGCCGGATGCTCTCGTGCATCACCGGCCCCCACGGAAACCTGGTGGGGTACTGCACCATGTTGCGGAACGTGTTCGCCGGCCCGTTGTTCCGCTCAAGGTACTGGATGGCGGCCTGGGTGCAGACGTAGTCGGCGTACGCGAGCGCCTGGTGCGCCGCGGTGTAGAGCGCCTCGGTGCCGGGCTGGTGCCGCAGGTACGGCTCGAACCACGGCAGGTCGACGCCGGCCATCGGGGTGGGCTGAAACTGGAGGTCGTTTGCGAGCGCGACCGGCAGCGGGTCGTGTTCGATGCCGTTGGCCTGGGCGAGCATCTGGGCACCGGCCAGCACCCCGGCCGGCTCGGCGAGGTCGAGCAGCTTCTGCCGGCCGATCACCACGTGCTGGTTCCGCTGCATGTACCGGTCCAGCCCCAGTGGATCGTCCGGAAAGTCGAACGCGATCTCGGCCAGCGCCTCCACCCGGTCGTGCCGGCCCCGGTTGTTGTAGTAGGTGATCATCCAGCTCATCGCCTTCGGGGCGTACTGCGGATCGCTGGTGGATCGCGCCTTGGCCATGGCGTCCCGGGCCCGGTCGGGCTCGCCGGCCCGTTCGTGGTTGAGGGCGATGTGGAACCACGCCACCGCGCTGTACCCCAGCCGGTACGGCCCGGCGAGCTGGTTCCAGAACCGGTTCGCCAACTCGTAGTCCTCGATCCGGGTGGCATGCCCGGCGAGCAGCAGCTTCGCCGCCGGGCTGTAGATCGGGTGGTCCCCTTCGGCGGCGATCCGCAGCGCGTCCACGCCGTCGGCCAACTGCCGGTGCGTGTACGGCACCGCCTTCGCCAACGCGAGGAGAAACGCCGCCTCGGTCCGGTACGGCGCGCCGGGTGCCGCCTCCGTGAGTCCCTTGAGCTGCGCGGCGGCCGACTCCGGCTCCCCGGTCAGCAACAACTCGAATGCGTCCCGGCACACCGCCGCGCGCCGGACGCGTTCGGTCTCCTCCATGAGCGGCCTCCTCGGACAGTTTCACCAGCCCGTAAGGAAGCTACACACCTCGCCGCGATCCGACTACCCACCGTGTCTGTTGTTAGCGCTCCCGCACCGACCGACCCGCTCCGCCCGAGCACCGGCGGCCCGCCGCCGGACCGGACGGCGCACCCTGCGGAGCCGCCCGGGCTACCAGCGCCAGTCGCGCGGCGACCACACCCGCCGGTCGCTCCGGATCGCCGCAGCCGCCTGCCGGGCGAGCCGGCCGAGCACCGGCGCGACCAGCCAGAGCAGCACCACGGCGTAACCGGCGAGCGCGACCCGCTGCATCCCGGTCAGGGCCGGGCGCTCCACCAGCGGGTACCACAGCGGACTGAACTCCGGCGTGAAGTGGCAGAGCGACTCCAGGTAGTAGTTGTTGTCGTAACAGGTCCACGGCCAGAGCTGGGCGTACAGCAAGCTGTTGGCGGCACCCCAGACCGAGAGCAGTACGGCGGCCAGGGTGGCGAGGTTGGCCCAGGGCCCCGCCTCCGCCGCTCCCAGCCGTACGGCGAGCACCAGGCTGGCCGGCAGGATGGCGAGCAGGAAGAACCTCGGCCCCCAGTACAGGCCGCCGTACCAGGCCCACCAGGAGGCGTACACCAGCACCAGGCCGGCCACGAAGACCAGCCACAACAGCCAGACTCCGGCCACACCCCGGCCGGCCCGCTCCGCCAACCACCGCCGGGCCGGCAGGAACAGCCCCGGCGTGAACCAGAGCAAACCCTTGCCGAACGAGAAGAGGATCGCCACCACCCCGAGCAGCAGCGGATAGGAGAAGCCCGGCTCGCCCGAGTACGGCATCACGGTCTGCCCGCCGCCGTTGTTCGCGTACGCCCGGTGCAGCGGGTCACCGAGGCGCAGCCATGCCTCACCGGCGACCAGCGTCCCGGCCGCCAGCAGCACCAGCAGGTAGCGCAACCGCCGCTCCCGGAAGCAGAGCACCCCGACGACGAGACCGAGCGCCACCACCGACGCGGGCGTATTGGCGACCCCGAGCACCACGGCGGCCCAGCCGGCGAGCCGGGTCGGCCGGCCCGTCCCGGGCAGTGTCGCGGCGAGCAGCCCGACCCCGACCGTCGTCGCCGTGAACATCTCGCCGTAGAAGTCCTGGACGTGCGCGGCGGCCATGCTCCCGGCGACCAGCACCAGCAGGAACCGCCGGAGCAGCCGGCGGTCCATCCGGTCGCGCAGCAGCAGATGGAGCGCCACCAGCCCGAACCCGAAGAGCAGCAGATTGTATTGCGCCAGCACGGGCTCCGGGTCGCCGTACCACCGGCCGACCATCCACAGCGGAGCCGCGAACAGCGGGCCGATCAACGAGTACGCCGTCTCCGGCAGCTGCCGCTGCTCCAACAACTGGAGCAACGCCTGGTACCGGACCAGCCCGTCCCCCATCATCGGCGGCCGGGGATGGACCGCCAACAGCAGCATGCCGGCACCGATCAGCGCCCACTCCAGCACCGCCGTGACCCGACCACCGGACCGTCCCGGCACCGCAGCCGGCTCCGCCCGCCCCGGGCGCACCCGAGGTTCGTCGGCCGGCTCCCCGGGCTCCGCCCGCTCCCCCGACTCCTCCCGCAGTTCGCCGGCCGCCGGCGCCTCCATCGACAGTCCTCTCGCGCTCGCACACAGATCCGGCCGGAACTCCGGCCACAGGCAGTGTGTCAAACGTCGATACACGGCTCCATAGGCAACTTTGGATGCCTATGCAGCCGTGTATCGACGAAACGAAGAGCTGCCGCGCGGAGATCCCTAGTCCACCGGCCGATCCAGGACCGAATCACGGGCGCGGGCGTACTGCTCACGGATGCGCGGGACGGCGTTGCCCACGTACTCCTGGGACTCGCCGGCCGACCAGGCGGGCGGCTCCGCCCCACCCTGGACGACCCAGGCGGCCTGCCGGGCCGCCCCGTCGGCGACGTACTCCCCCGGCTCCGGCACCAGCACCGGGCACCCGAAGACCTCCGGCGCGATCCGGCGTACCGCCTCGGAGCGGGCCCCGCCACCGACCAGGATGATCCGGTTCGCCGTCGCGCCCTCGGCGAGCAGCGCGTCCAGCCCGTCCGCCAGTGCGCAGAGCATGCCCTCCACGGCGGCCCGGGCCAGATGCCCCGGCGTCGACGTCCGCAGGGTCAGCCCGTGCACCGCACCCGTCGCCAGCGGCCGGTTCGGCGTCCGCTCGCCCTCCAGGTAGGGCACCATCACCAGCCCGTCGGCACCGGCCGGCGTGCTCAACGCCAGTTTGGCCAGCTCGTCCAGGCCGACCCCGAGCATCGCCGCCGCCGCGTCCAGCACCCGGGCCGCGTTCAGGGTGCAGACCAGCGGCAGGAACCGCCCGGTCGCGTCCGCGAACCCGGCCACCGCACCCGACGAGTCCGCCGCCGGAGTGTCCGCGACGCTGAACACCGTCCCCGAGGTACCGATCGAGACGACCACGTCCCCGGCGACCGCGCCGACCCCCAGCGCGGCGGCCGCGTTGTCGCCGGTCCCCGGCCCCAGGGGCGCGCCACCCGGCAACCGCCCGGCCACCTCCGCCGGCCCCAACACCGTCGGCACCGCCACCGCCCGCCCGAACGCCCGCTCCAGCAGGTCCGGCCGGTATCCACCGGTCGCCGGTGACCAGTATCCGGTCCCGCTCGCGTCCCCCCGGTCGGTACGCAGCGCTCCCAGCCCGGCCGCGCCACCCAGCCGCCAGGTCAACCAGTCGTGCGGCAGGCAGACCGCGGCCACCCGCGCCGCGTTCTCCGGCTCGTGCCGGGCCAGCCAGCGCAGCTTGGTGACGGTGAAGCTCGCCACCGGTACGCTGCCGACCGCCTCTGCCCAGGCCCGCCGCCCGGTCTCGCCGCCGCCCAACTCCTCGACCAGTTCGTCCGCCGCCCCCGCCGACCGGGTGTCGTTCCAGAGCAGCGCGGGCCGGACGACCTCGCCCGCCTCGTCGAGGCAGACCATCCCGTGCTGCTGCCCGGCGACGGCCACCGCCGCCACGTCGTCGAGCCCTCCGGCCTCGGCGATCGCCGACTGCAACGCGTCCCACCAGGCCCGGGGATCGACCTCGGTCCCGTCCGGATGCGCCGCCCGGCCACTGCGGACCAGGGCGCCGGTCTCGCCGTCCCGGATCACCACCTTGCACGACTGGGTCGACGAGTCGACCCCGGCAACGAGCGCCATCTCACGCCCTCCTTCTGGGCTTCACGGACGGTTGTCGCAAGTCAGCACCAATGGTTGGTCGTACCCACATCGGAGCGCGAGCGTGGTCGCGCACCCGGACCAGGTCAGGGGTTGGGGGCTGGATCGCCGCGCCGGGATCAAGCCTGACCGCCCAGAGCGGGCGATCCGGCCCCCAACCCCCCACCCCGCGAACAGGGACAGGCAGACTCAGCGCGCCCCGAGCAGATGCTCCACCGCAAGCTGGTTCAACCGCACGAACCCGAACCCCCGCGCCGCCACCGCATCGACGTCGAAGTCCTCGAACGCGCTCCGGTCCGCCAACAGATCCGAGTACGTCTCACCCGGGTTCAACGTCGGCGTCGACAGCTCCGCCACCTTGCTGGCGGCCAGTGCCTCCTGCACCTCCGGGTCGGCCCGGAACGCCGCCGCCCGCTCCTTGAGCAGCAGGTACGTCCGCATGTTCGCCGCCGCCGACGCCCACACCCCGGCGTAGTCCTCGGTACGCGACGGCTTGTAGTCGAAGTGCCGGGGCCCGGTGTAGGCCGGCCCGCCCTGCGGCCCGCCGTTCTCCAGCAGGTCCACCAGCGCGAACGCGTTCAGCAGGTCACCGTGGCCGAAGACCAGGTCCTGGTCGTACTTGATCCCCCGCTGCCCGTTCAGGTCCAGGTGGAACAGCTTGCCGGCCCAGAGTGCCTGCGCGATCCCGTGCATGTAGTTGAGCCCGGCCATCTGCTCGTGCCCGACCTCGGGGTTCAACCCGACCAGCTCCGGGTGCTCCAGCTCGTTGATGAAGGCGAGCGCGTGCCCGACCGTCGGCAGCAGGATGTCGCCGCGCGGCTCGTTCGGCTTCGGCTCGATCGCGAACTTCAGCCCGTAGCCCCGGTCGATGACGTACTGGGCGAGCAGGTTGACCGCCTCGCGGTAGCGGTCCAGCGCCGCCCGGATGTCCTTGGCGGCGTCGTACTCCGAGCCTTCCCGGCCGCCCCACATCACGAAGGTGTGCGCACCCAGCTCGGCGGCGAGGTCGATGTTGCGCAGCACCTTGCGCAGCGCGAACCGGCGTACGTCCCGGTCGTTGCTGGTGAAGCCGCCGTCCTTGAAGACCGGGTGGGCGAAGAGGTTGGTGGTGACCATCGGCACCACCAGACCGGTCTCCGCCAGCGCCTTGCGGAACCGGGAGATGTGCTGCTCCCGGGTGGCGTCGTCGGAGCCGAACGGGATCAGGTCGTCGTCGTGGAAGGTGATCCCGTACGCGCCCAGCTCGGCGAGCCGGTTGACCGCCTCGACCGGGTCCAGGGCCTCCCGGGTGGCCTCCCCGAACGGATCCCGGGCGGTCCAGCCCACCGTCCAGAGGCCGAAGGAGAACTTGTCGGCAGGGGTTGGTTGGGCTGCCATGGCTGACCTCCAGGGGAACCGACTCGACGTTGAGGAGAGAGACTGGGCCGAAATCCCCGGTTGACGCCCCGGCAACCCGGCCGATTTGTTTATCGGTTGAATTATTTGACCGCGGTATGGCATTGTCAATACCGTGGCGCAACCCGCGGCGGTGCCGGTCGGCGCGGCGGTAACCGCCGTCCGCCAGGCGAGCCTGCGCGAGCACAACCTGGCCCTGGTGCTGCGGCACATCGCCACCGCCGAGCGCCCGCCGTCCCGGGCCGACCTGGCCACCGCCACCGGCCTGACCCGGGCCACCGTCTCCGCACTGGTCGACGACCTGATCACCGGACGGCTGCTCACCGAGGTCGCCCCGATGCCCCGGTCCGGCGCCGGCCGGCCCGCCGTCGGCCTCACGCTCGCCGGCCACGGTCCGGCCGGCCTCGGCCTGGAGATCAACGTCGACTACCTGGCCGCCGTCCTGGTCGACCTCGCCGGGACGGTACGGCACCGCGCGGTACGCCAGGTCGACCTCCGGCTGGTGCCCCCCGCCGAGGCCCTGGCACTGGTCGGCGAGCTGATCACCGAGGCGGGAGCCGAGGCGGACCGGCAGGACCTGGCCCTGGCCGGTACGGCGCTCGCGGTGCCCGGCCTGGTCACCGCCACCGGGCTGGTGCGGCTCGCGCCGAACCTCGGCTGGCGGGACGTGGACGTGCCGGCGCTGCTCGGCGGGCACCCGGTGCTCGGCGGGCGCGGGTTGGGGGTGGACAACGAGGCCAACCTCGCCGCGCTCGGCGAACTGCACGCCGGCCCGCCCGACTGCGGCAACTTCATCTACATCTCCGGCGAGGTCGGCATCGGCGCCGGGATCGTGCTGCACGGCACCCTGTTCCGGGGTGCCCGGGGCTGGAGCGGCGAACTCGGCCACGTGCCCGTACACCCGGAGGGCCGGCCCTGCCGGTGCGGCGGTCGCGGCTGCCTGGAGCAGTACGCCGGCCAGGAAGCCATCCTGACCGCCGCCCGCCTGGCCGACCCACCCGCCGTCGACACCGGCCCGGCCACCGCCGGTACCGATCCGAATCGGGGTCGACCGGCGATCCCGACTCCGGGCGCGGCAGTCGCCCGGCTGGTCGAGGCGGCCACCCGGGAGGATCCGACCGCCAACCGGGCACTGGTCGAGGCGGCGACCGCACTCGGGGTCGCCGTCGCCGGGGTGATCAACCTGCTGGACGTGGACACGGTGGTGCTCGGCGGCGTCTACGCGCCGCTGGCCCGCTGGCTGGCCCCGACGGTGGAGGCCGAGATCCGCCAGCGGGTACTGACCGCCGCCTGGTCACCGGTGACCGTCCGGGCCGCCCTGCTCGGCGGGGACGCGGCCGCGCTCGGCGCCGCCGGCTCGGTCGTCCGCACCGTGCTGGAGCAGCCCGCCCGGTGGCTCGGCAGGGCCGGCCGGTAGCCGCGCGGGAACCGCCCGGACACCCGCCCGACCGGGGCACTCGTTACCGGTTCCGCCCCGCCGAGCCGGCTCCCGACGGGCACCATGGGATCGGCCACGGCAACCGGGGCGACCGCGGCGACGCGGCCGAGGGCCCGGTCGCTATTGTTGCCCCCAGACAACTATTCCGATCATCAACCATTGGACCCTCGCCAACCCGAACAGCGCGGCGCATGCGCCCGAGTTCCGGCTGCGGCCGGCACGGCCCGCAGCAGCGGTTGAACAGGTCCCCTCTGTGCCGACAGGAGTGCCAGCGCCGATGCGCACACCTCGACGACCCGGCGGACGGGCTGCGGGCTCTGCCGCCGCCCGGCGCCCGGACCGCGCCGACGGGCGGCCGACAGCCGGCTCAGGCCGACCGTTCGGTCGGCTCGACGTTGGCCCGGAACGCCCGGTCGAATTCGATGAGCCCCCGCAGCAGCGCCTGCCGGCCCGCGGGACTCATCCCGGCGAGCGTCTCGGCCAGCCGCTCCCGGCGGTCGGCGCGGATCTCCACGAGCAGCTTCTGACCGACCGTGGTGAGATGCAGCGAGATCTCCCGGCGATCCGCCCGACCCGGCTCGCGTTCGAGCAGCCCGGCCGCGACGAGCCGGTCGCAGAGCCGGCTCGCCGAGGAGAGCAGCATGCCGAGGATCCCGGCCAGTCCCCGAAGGTTGATCCCGTCGAACTGCTCGACCACCATCAGGGCCCGCAACTGAGAGCTGGACAGCCGCCCGCTCGTCCGTTCCCGGGCGGCGTCCCAGACCGACAGCAGCGCCGCCGCGGCGGTGTCCACCGCGGTGGCGAGGGTCGGATCCGGTCCGCCAGGACCGCCGGATTCAGCCATGGTGATCCTGACCCTACCGCCGTCACACCGCTGACCGCACCGGTGCGTGCCCGCACAGCCCATCCGGACCGCCGGGAACGGTACGCCGGTACGGCCTCCCGAGCGGCGGGCCGGGGATGACAGTCCGCCTGGTCGACATCCGCCGCACCCTGGCCGAGGCTCCGGCGGATCTCGTCGTCGAGCGGCTCGGCACGGAGCTGACCAGGGTGTACGGGACGGCGGAGACCGAACTGCTCCAGGTCGACTACCGGCTGGCCGCCCTGGTGCCGCTGCACGGCGGCGATCCGGTGGTCGGGGCCGGCACCCCGGCGTGGCGGTGCTTCGACCACCAGACCGAGGTGCTCCAGGACGGGATGCTGTATCTCCCGGTCACGATGCGCGGCGAGCGGCTCGGCGTACTCCGGCTCATCCCGGCGCCGGAGGACCCGGCGGACCCGGAGGACCCGGACCGGCACGACGAGTTGGCACAGGCGGCCACGGCGCTGGCGCACGAGCTGGTCACGGTACGGCCCGGCACCGACAAGTACGCGATCGGCGCCCGGACCCGCCGGCTGACCCTGGCCGCCGAGATGCAGTGGGAGCTGCTCCCCGGCCGGAGCCGGATCCGTCCCTCGTTCAGCCTGGCCGGCCAGCTCGAACCGGCGTACGCGGTGCGCGGCGACAGCTTCGACTGGGCCGACGACGGCCAGCGGCTCTGGCTCTCCACGATGAACGGGATGGGCGAGGGGGTCACCGCCGCCATGCTCACCTGCCTCGGCACCAACGCACTGCGCAACGCCCGGCGGGCCGGTCTCGAACTCGCCGACCAGGCGGCCCTGGCCGACCAGGCGATCTACGCCTACCACCAGGGCATCCAGCACCTCTCCGCGCTGCTGCTGGAGCTGGACCTGCGCACCGGGGTGGTGACGGCGGTGGACGCCGGCTCGCCCCGGCTGCTCGTGCTGCGCGAGGGCGAGGTGCTGGAGCAGCCGCTGGACGACCAGTTTCCGCTCGGCATGTTCGACGGCACCATCTACCAGTCGCAGAGTTTCCGGTTGGCGCCCGGCGACCGGCTCTTCGTGGTCAGCGACGGCGTCCTCGACGCCAGCTCCCGCACCGCCCGGTACGGCGACACCGCGCTCTACCGGTCCGTCCGGCGGACCAGGTCGATGGCGCCGCTGGAGGCGGTACGGTCGCTCCTCGGCGACCTGCGGGCGTTCGTCGGCAGCGACCTGGCGGACGACGCCGTGGTGGTCTGCCTGGACTGGCACGGGAGCTGACCCGGGCCACCGGCGGGGCGGGGAGGTCCCGGACCCGGGGTCAGTACGCGCCCCGGGTCCGGACCACCGCCCCGAAGGTCTTCCACAGGATGGTCAGATCGGCGGCGAGCGACCAGTTCTCCACGTAGTAGAGGTCGAGCCGGATGCCGTCCTCCCAGCTCAGGTCGGATCGGCCGCTGATCTGCCAGAGACCGGTCATGCCCGGCTTCACCAGTAGCCGGCGGGCGACGTCGCCGTCGTAGCGAGCCACCTCGGACGGCAGCGGCGGGCGCGGCCCGACCAGGCTCATCTGCCCGAACAGCACGTTGGCGAGCTGCGGCAGCTCGTCGAGGGACCACTTGCGCAGGATCCGGCCGACCCGGGTGACCCGGGGATCCACCCGCATCTTGAACATCAGGCCGTCGGTCTCGTTCTTGGTGGCCAGCTCGGCCAGGAGCGCGTCCGCGTTCACCACCATGGTCCGGAACTTGTACACCCCGAACTCCCGGCCACCCTGGCCGACCCGGATCTGCCGGAAGATCACCGGCCCCCGGCTGTCCAGCTTGATGGCGAGCGCGATGACGGCGAGCAGCGGCAGCGCGACCGCGAGCGCCGTGGCCGCCAGTGCCCGGTCCACGAAAGCCTTGACGACCTTCCGGGCGCCCCGGAACTCGGGCGCCTCGACGTGGATGAGCGGCAGTCCGGCGACCGGCTGGGTGTGGATCCGCGGCCCGGCGACGTCGGTCAGCGCCGGGGCGAGCACCAGGTCGATCCCGGTGCCCTCCAGCTGCCAGCCGAGCCGGCGCAGCCGGGTGGCGGTCAGCTCGTTGGAGGCGGTCACCGCGACCGTGTCGGCGTTGATCGCCGCCGCGGCGTCGACGATCGCCCGGAACGAGCCGAGCACCGGTACGTCACCGAGGCGCTGCGGTACCGGCGCGAGCAGCGCGTCCGGGATGCAGGCGCCGACCACCTGGTAGCCGGCGTACGGCTCGCGGCGCAGCGTGTGCACCAGCTCCAGTACGTGTGCGGTGTCGCCGACCGCCAGGACCCGCCGGGACCAGCCGGCCCCCCGGGACCGGGACCAGTGCAGTCGTTTCCGGGCGGCGAACCGGGCGATCACCAGCCCGACCGTGCCGACCGCGAACGAGATGCCGAGGAATCCCCGGGAGACCCCGACGTCGGCGAGATAGCCCGCGATCGCGACTCCACCGGCGAGCCGCAGGCTGGCGGAGGTGACCCGGCGGTACTCGTCGGCGCCGTAGCCGAGCACCCGGTGGTCGTAGCAGCGCAGCCCCTTCAGCGAGACCAGCCAGGCGACCACCAGGGCGGGGCCGACGATCACGTACGGGATGTCGGAGCCGCGCGGCTCGTCGCCGCCGAACCGGGCGAAGTAGCCGCCGATCACCGCCAGCACCAGGATGGTGGTGTCGAGCACGAGCAGTTCGCGGATGTAGCCGCGCTGCCGCGTCCGGTACGACGGCGCCGGTGCCCCCGAGGTCGGCTCCGGAGGCATGGTGGTAGGGCTCAGCAATGTCGCCGACGTCACCGGCCCTCCCTCGCTCCAGGGGGCACCCGATCAGCCGCTCACTGCCCTGACGGAGCGGCCCGGAGGCACCTCGACATCTTCACCTACCGGGGGCATCACCGAGAGCTTCCGACGGATTACCGTCATTTGTTTGCGTCGCCGGTGCTCCGGCTGCTCACGTACCCGAGGCCCGCCCCGGGACGGGACGCGGTCGACCAGGTCTCGACGGCACCGCCCCGGAGCGGTGCCGGAGAACACCGACGCCGGCCGGACAGCGCGACGCCCGCCGTACCGGCATGGGTGGCCGGTACGGCGGGCGCGGTCGAGCGGGGTCGCGGCTGGCCGGCGGGCGCGACCGGGGCCGGTGTCAGCGCGGAGCGGTCGGCCGGCGGGCGATCGCCTGCAGGAAGATGTCGCCGATCTTCGCCGGATCCTCGGTGACGAAGGCGGCCCCGCCGGTCACCTTGGGGATCGAGTCCAGTTCGGCCTTGCTGACCTCGGCACTGATCCCGATGATGATCACCTGGACCGGACGGTCGGGGTCGTTGATCCGCTTCAGCTCGGCGAGCAACTGCGCCTGGCTGATCCCGTTGTCGTCCTCGTTCTTGCCGTCGGTGAGCATCACCACCGAGTTGACCCGGCCGGGCTGCCAGTCGTCCTGCACGGCCTTGTAACCGGCGAGGATCGAGTCGAAGAGGCCGGTGTCGCCGCCCCGCTTGGGGGTGATGCCGGCGAGCTCGCTCTCCAGCCGCTCACGCTGGGCGGACATCGGGCCGATCGGCACCAGCGAACGGTAGTCGCGGGAGCCGTTCAGCTCGGTGGAGAAGACCCAGAGGCCGAGTGCCCAGGAGTCGTCGAAGAGCGCGAGGCCGCGCTTGGCCGCCTCCAGGGTCACCTGCATCCGGGTGGCGTTGTTGGCGGTCGGCACCTTCTCGAACATGGAGCCGGAGATGTCGATGATCGCCAGCATCCGGCCGGACTGGGTGGCGACGGCCCAGCTGGAGAGCACCCGCTCGATCGTCGCACCGTCACCGCCACCGGCGGTGCCGCCGGGGTTGGGTGCCGCGCTGGTCGGCGTCGGCTGGGTGCCCGCCGGGCTCGGCGCGCCCCGGGGCGGCGCGAAGCCGTCCGCCCAGGTGCCGTCCGGGGCCCGGAGCCCCTGCGCGGCCAACTGGCGGCGGAACGTCCCGGAGTCGAGCGCGGCGAAGAGCTTCTCCGCCGCCGCAGTCTTGGCCGGCTCGATGCCGGGCATCACCGCGTACGGGTAGTCGAGCGAGATCGGCGCGGGTTCCAGGTAGAGGGCGGCGAGCGGCACCGGTGGCTTCGTCGCGTTGAACTCGATGACGTCCTCTTCGGAGAGTGCCGCGGCACCCAGCCCGCGGGCGATGGACGTCTGGTCGGTCGCCCGGGGGAAGCGGGCGATCAGCTCCTCACGGACCGCCGAGGCGCCGGTGGCCAGCGCCCGCAGGGCGGCCGTGGTCGCCTGCTGGGCCCGGACCCCGCCGCCGGACTGGGCCGCGATGGCCAGCGAGAGCAGCCCGGACAGCCCGGCCGCGTCCCGGCTCGGCTCGACGAGGCCGGTCTTGAGCTGGGTACCGGTGGTGATCCTGCCGAGCAGGTCCTTCCAGCCGAGCTTCTTCTGCGGCCAGCCGACCGTGGTGGCGAGCGGCTCCGGCATGGCCACCACCACGGGGCTGCGCGCCACCGAGGTGTTGTTCTGCGGTGCGAACGCGGGAGCCTGCTGGCGCAGCCGCAGCAGCCAGGTGGAGGAGTCGGGCAGCCAGACGTTGGGCAGTACGGCGCTGCCGCTGGCCTGTCCGACCCCGGACAGCGACACACCGTGCTGCCCGGCGACGGCCGCGGCCACATCCACGGACTCGCTGGCGGTGACCTCGACGGCGACGCAGAGGCCGTCGACCGACGTCTCCTCGGCGCTCAGGTCGGCCGCGGTCTTCTCGACGGCCGGAGCGATCTCGGGGGCCGCGGCGACGGTGAGCTTCAGCTCGCCCGAGCAGTCGGGGCCTACCCACTGCTGATAGCCATACCACCCTCCAACCGCGACAAGGACGAGCGCCATCGCGCTGGCGATGGCGCCCGCCCCTCGGATACTTCTACGCATGCGATGGCGGCCAGGCACCTGACCATCTTGCGGGCTTCTGAGAAGTCGTGCCAGGGGCGAACGGCGGAATGTTACCGAGGCAGCAAAGACTTTCTGAAAATCGTTCACTTCAGGTAGTTGCTCGGCCTCAGAACGTCGATAATACCGGCCAACGGGGCGTCATCGGCCCACCACGCGCCAAAAAGATCTTATAGATATTTATCCCAGAATTAAGGATTGGTCGCCGAGTACACAGGTCGGACTCGGCACCGCGACCCGGCCGGGCGACGCCGCCGGTAGCCCGGAGTCGGGGTCGACCGGAAAGACCGCCACCGCGTCGGCCCGCTCCTCCGCGACGTAGAGGTGCCCGCCGAGCAGGGCCAGGTGCCGGGGCCAGTCGCCGATGCCGGAGACCTCCGCCAGATAGCGGGGCGCCTCGCCGTCCAGCGCGAACACCGTGACCGTGCCGACGCCCCGGTTGGCCAGGTAGAGGAACCGGCCGTCCGGGCCGACCGCGATCTCCGAAGGCTGGACGTGGCCCGGCCGCCGGCTGGCCTCGACCCGAGCCCGCTCGACCAGCTGGCCGTGGTCGTCGAAGGCGTACGCGGTGACGGAGGCGTCCAGCTCGCCGGCGAGGAAGCAGCGCCGCCCGTCCGGGTGCCGGGCCAGGTGCCGGGGGCCGGTGCCGGGCCGGGTCGGGATCCGGCCGGTGGCGTGCAGCCGCCCCTGCGGGTCGCGGTCGTACCGGTAGAGCGAGTCGGTGCCGAGGTCGACCGCGAGCAGCCCGGTGCCGGCCGGGTCGGGTGAGACCATGTGCGCGTGCGGCCCGGCCTGGCGGTCCGGTACGGGCCCGCGTCCGTCGTGCCTGACCAGGTCGGTCCGGTCACCCGGCGCCCCGGTCGGGTCCAACGGGTGTACGGCGACACTGCCGCTGCCGTAGTTCGCCACGAAGAGGAACTCCCCGCCCGGGTCGACGGCGAGGTGACACGGCTCGGCGCCACCGGTGGACCGGACCGCGAGCGGGGTCAGCGCACCGCCGGAGTGGATCGTCCAGGCGCTGACCGTGCCCTCCGGCAGCTCGTTGACCGCGTAGAGCACGGGTAGCCGGGGATGCCGGGCCAGGAAGGACGGCGACGGCGTGCTCGCCACCACGCCGAGTACGTCGAGCCCGCCGGTGGCGGCGTCCCGGCGGGCGGCCACGATGCCCGTACCGCGCCCGCCGCTCTGCCCGGTGTAGCAGCCGACATAGACGATCCCGGCACCGTCGGACATGCCCGCTCCGTTCCCGGCCGACCGCCCCGGTCGCGCCGCTCCGGCACGATCAAACCAGAACCCGCCCCCACCGGAGCGGCGATCACGTCCGCCGGGCTCGACGATCTTCCGGCTGCCAACGGTTTCCTATAGGATCTTCGATCGTGAACGGTCTGCTCCGGCCGGCTCGCCGGACCACCCTCGCCGACGACGTGTACGAGTCGGTGCGGACCCTCGTGATGGACCACGCCGTCGCCCCCGGCGAGCGGATCAACATCGACGCGCTGGCCCGCCGGCTGGAGGTGTCGCCGACCCCGGTCCGCGAGGCCCTGGCCCGGCTGGAGTCCGACGGGCTGGTCCGGAAACGGCCGCTGGCCGGTTACACCGCCGCACCGCTGCTCACCCGGACCGAGTTCGACGAGCTGGTGGAGATGCGGCTGATCCTGGAGACCGCCTCGGCGCGGCGGGTGGCCGAACGGTTCGCCCGGCGACCTACCGGCGGCGCCGACGGCGGGGACGGCGACGGCGGGTCCGCCGGGCCGGACGGCGAGCTGGTCGAGTTGCGCCGCGAGGCCGAGCTGCCCGACCAGGTACCCGGGACCGAGGGCTTCGCCGCGATCGCCGCCTTCACCGCGCAGGACGCGCGCTTCCACCACCTGCTCGCCGAACGCTCCGGCAACCGGATGCTGCACTCGGCCGTGGTCCGGCTCCGCGCCCACCTGCACCTGTTCCGGCTGCACTTCCCCGCCGCGCACCACGGGACCAGCGCCCGGGAGCACCTGCTGATCGTCGACGCCATCGGCACCGGCGACCCGGACGCCGCCGGCGCCGCCATGCGCGACCACCTGCTCGCCGCCGCCGACCGGCACCTGCCGTTCTTCGAAGGAACCCGATGCGGATAGCCCTCTTCGTGACCTGCGTCAACGACCTGGTCTACCCGGCCACCGGCCGGGCCGTGGTACGCGTACTGGAGCGGCTCGGGCACACCGTCGAGTTCCCGGTGGAGCAGTCCTGCTGCGGGCAGATGCACGCCAACAGCGGCTACCGGGCCGAGGCGTTGCCGCTGGTGCGGGGCTTCGTCGACACCTTCGGCCGGTACGACGCCGTGGTGGCCCCGTCCGGCTCGTGCGTGGCGATGGTGCGGGAGTCGTACCCCCGGCTCGCCGGTCCGGACCCGGGCCTGGCGGCGGCGGTCGCCGACCTCGCGCCCCGGGTCTACGAACTCTCCGAGCTGCTGGTCGACGTGCTCGGGGTGACCGATGTCGGTGCCGCCTTCCCGCACCGGGTGACCTACCACCCGACCTGCCACGGCCTGCGGATGCTGCGGCTGGGCGACCGCCCGCTGCGGCTGCTGCGCGCGGTACGCGGACTCGACCTGGTGGCGCTGGCCGGCGCCGAGGAGTGCTGCGGCTTCGGCGGCACCTTCGCGGTGAAGAACGCCGACGTCTCCGCCGCGATGCTGGCCGACAAGTGCGCGGCGGTCTGCGACACCGGGGCGGCATACGTGGCGGCGGCGGACAACTCCTGCCTGGCGCACATCGGCGGCGGCCTGTCCCGGCGCGACGGCACCGGGCCGGGCGGCCCGCGCGCCATCCACTACGCGGAGATCCTGGCCAGCACCGGGGAGCGGCCGTGACCGGGCGGCCCGGGTCGGCGCACGGGCGCGGTCGGCGGGGTACCGGGCCGCAGCGGCCGCCGTCGACACCCGACGGCGACGGACCGAACGAGGAGCGGGGATGACCGCGGGTACCGGGAACATCGTCGCGCCGCTGCCGTTTCCGACGGCGGCCCGGCGCGAACTGGCCGACGGGCAGCTTCGGGCCAACCTGCGCCGGGCCACCCACACCATCCGGGACAAGCGACTCCGGGTGGTCGGCGAGGTGCCGGACTGGGAGGCGCTGCGCCGCTCCGGCGCGGCGATCAAGGACGACGTGCTGGCCCGCCTGCCGGAGCTGCTGGAACAGTTCGAGGCGGCCGCCACCGCCGCCGGGGCCACCGTGCACTGGGCCCGGGACTCGACCGAGGCGTGCGCGGTGGTCACCGAACTGGTCCGGCGGACCGGCAGCACCGAGGTGGTCAAGGTCAAGTCGATGGCCACCCAGGAGATCGGCCTCAACGAGGCGCTCGCCTCCGCCGGCATCGCGGCGGTCGAGACCGACCTGGCCGAGCTGATCGTGCAGCTCGCCGACGACACCCCGTCGCACATCCTGGTACCGGCGATCCACTACAACCGGCGGCAGATCCGGGACATCTTCGCCCGCCGGATGCCCGGGGTGGACCTCGACGCGCTCACCGACGACCCGCCGGCGCTCGCCGAGGCGGCCCGCCGGCACCTGCGGGCGAAGTTCCTCAGCGCCAGGGTGGCGATCTCCGGCGCCAACTTCGCGGTCGCCGAGACCGGCACCCTGGTGGTGGTGGAGTCCGAGGGCAACGGCCGGATGTGCCTGACCCTGCCCGAGACGCTGATCTCCGTGGTGGGCGTGGAGAAGCTGCTGCCGACCTTCCGCGACCTGGAGGTCTTCCTGCAACTGCTGCCCCGCTCCTCGACCGGGGAGCGGATGAACCCGTACACCTCGCTCTGGACCGGGGTCACCCCGGGGGACGGGCCGGGCGACCTGCACATCGTGCTGGTCGACAACGGGCGTACCGAGACGCTGGCCGATCCGGTGGGCCGGCAGGCGCTGCGCTGCATCCGCTGCTCCGCCTGCCTGAACGTCTGCCCGGTCTACGAGCGGGTCGGCGGGCACGCGTACGGGTCGGTCTATCCGGGCCCGATCGGCGCGATCCTCTCCCCGCAGATGACCGGGCCGGAGGCGGGCGCGAACCGCACCCTGCCGTACGCCTCGACGCTCTGCGGCGCCTGCTTCGACGCCTGCCCGGTCCGGATCGACATCCCCGAGGTACTGGTGCACCTGCGGCAGCGGGGCGTGGACGCGCGCCGGGGCCGGCCGTCGGCGGAACGCACCGCGATGCGGGCGCTGTCCTGGGTGATGCGGGACCGCCGCCGGTACGCTGCCGCGCTCCGGGCCGCCCGGCGTGGTGCCGCCCCGCTGCGCCTGGTCGCCGGCAGGCGCGGGCAGGTACGCCGGCTGCCGTGGCCGCTGTCGGCCTGGACCGCCAGCCGGGACGCCCCGCTGCCGGCCGGCCAGACGTTCCGGGACTGGTGGGCCGGGCGGGACCGCACGAGCGAGGAGGAGGACCGGTGGTGACCGTGCCCAGTTCGGCCCGGGAGGAGATCCTGGCCCGGATCCGGGCGGTCCGGCCCGGCGAAGCGGTGCCGGTGCCCCGGGACTACCGCACCGCACCGCCGCCCGGCACTTCGGCCCGGACACCGGTGGACGGGGAGCTGATCGAGCTGCTGGTCGACCGGCTGGTCGACTACCGGGCCACGGTCCGCCGCTGCGGGCCGCGGGAGCTGCCCGGGGCGCTCGCCGAGCTGCTGGGCGAGGTGCCGACCGTGGTCGTACCGCCGCAGGCGCCGGCGGAGTGGCTGTCGGCGTACCTCGGCCGGACCCGCCGGGACGGCGACCCGGACCCGCTGACGGTGGCCGACCTCGACGCGCCGGGCGTGGCCGTGGTCACCGGCTGCGCGGTGGCGATCGCGCAGACCGGCACGCTGCTGCTGGACGGCGGACCGGACCAGGGGCGCCGGCTGCTCAGCCTGGTACCCGACCACCACCTCTGCGTCGTCCACGCCGCGCAGGTGGTCGGCGGGGTGCCGGAGGCGCTCGCCCGGCTCGCCGACCCGACCCGGCCGATCACCATGGTCTCCGGGCCGTCGGCCACCAGCGACATCGAACTCGACCGGGTGGAGGGCGTGCACGGGCCGCGCCGGCTGGACGTGCTGGTGGTCACCGGCTGAACCCCGGCCGGCGGTCCGGGCCGGCACGGCGCGCGGCTCCGCGGCCCCGGACCGGCCGCCGGCCGACCTGGACCAGGCCGCCGGCCGACCGACCTGGACCGGTAAGCCGGCGACCGGCGGACCGGGTGGTCAGTTCGCCGAGACCCGCTCGGCGCGGCGGGCGGCGACGTGCTCCACCAGGGCGACCAGCACGACCTTGCCGGACTGCCGGCTGCGCGCGTCGCAGAGCACGACCGGCACGTCCGGGTCCAGGTCGAGCGCGCTGCGCACCGCCTCCACGCTGAACCGCTTGGCCCCGTCGAAGCAGTTGACCCCGACCACGAACGGGATGCCCCGGCGTTCGAAGTAGTCGACCGACGGGAAGCAGTCGGCGAGCCGCCGGGTGTCGGCGAGCACCACCGCGCCGAGCGCGCCGAACGCCAGCTCGTCCCAGAGGAACCAGAACCGGTCCTGCCCCGGGGTACCGAAGAGATAGACCTGGAGATCGGAGTTGATGGTGATCCGCCCGAAGTCCATCGCGACGGTGGTGGTCTGCTTGCCCTCCACGCCGTAGAGGTCGTCGGTGCCGGCCCCGGCGTCGGTGAGCACCTCCTCGGTCTGCAACGGACGGATCTCGCTCACCGCGCCCACCAGGGTCGTCTTGCCGACCCCGAAGCCACCGGCGATCAGGATCTTCAGGGCGAGCGGGATCCGCCGCTTCGCCGTCCCCTGGTCAGAGAGCCCGGAGTCCATTGACCACCGCCTTGAGGATGTCGTCGTCGGGGAACTGGCGCGAGCTGGGTGGGTCGTACATCGAGATCCGGCCGCTGGTGAGCAGGTCGCCGAGGAGCACCCGGACCACCCCCACCGGCAGGTTGAGGTCGGCGGCGAGGTCGGCGACGGTGATCGGCTGCTGCGCCCGCGCGATGATCGCCCGCTGTTCGGGTTGCGGCTGCGGGCCGTCGTCGCCGTCCTCCTCCGGCGGCCCGGCCACCACGAACGCCATCAGGTCGAACCGGCCCGCCGACGGCTGGACCCGACCACCGGTCACCGTGTACGGCCGGACCACCGGCCCGGCGTCGTCGTCCAGCCAGTCGTGGTGCGGTCCGGGCGCGTCACTCCGCATCTGCCGGCGCCCGGGATGTTCGGCTCGGCGCGGACAGGTTCTGCCCCACCCGGGTCACCAGCATCGCCATCTCGTACGCGATGACGCCGATGTCCGACGCGGCACTGGCCAGTACGGCGAGACAGGCGCCCTGGCCGGCGGCGGTGACGAAGAGGAAGGCGGACTCCATCTCGATCACTGTCTGCCGGACCGGTCCCGCCTGGAAGTGCCGGCTGGCCCCCTTCGCCAGAGACTGGAAGCCGGCCGCCATCGCCGCCATGTGTTCGGCTGCCTCCTGGCCCAGGTCCCGCGACGCGGCCATCAGCAGGCCGTCCGCGGAGAGCAGTACGGCCTGCTGCGCGGACGGTACGCGCTCCACGAGGTCGTCGAGCAGCCAACTGAGGTCCGCACCCGGCTTCGTCGTGTGCACCACTCACCCGTCCCCTTCAGAATTCGTGACACCCGGATCGGTGACCCGGGAGGTGGCCTCGGAGGTGTCGCCGGGCCGCGTCAGGTCCTCGGCGTCCCGCCGCCCCCGCGCCGTGCCGGACTGCAACGCGGCCATCACCGCCCGGACCTGCTCCGCCGTACGCGGCTGCGGCTCGTCCGGCTCCCCGTCGGCGGTTGCGCCGGCAGTGCCGGGGGAGCCCGCGGACCGGTCCGGGCCGGCCACGGGTCCGTTGCGCAGTTGCGGCGCGAGGTTCTTCTGCCGGATCCGCCGGGGCAGGCCGTCCGCCCCGACCGGGCCGAGGGCCGGGCGTACCGGGCCGCCGCTGGCCGGTATCGCCGGGAGGACGACGGTGTCGTCGTCCATCGCCGGGCGCGGTGCCGGCCCGGCCGGCGTCGTCGTGCTGGCCGGAGCGGCGACCGGCGTCGTCGTGGCCGCTCCGTCCGGGACGGCGGTCGCCGGAGCCGTGCTGGTCGCGGTCGGGTTCGCGGCGGTCGGATCGACGCCGCGCCGCCGCAGCGCACCGGCCTTCGGCACCCGGACTCCGGACCGCCGGGCAGCCTCCGGCCCGTCGTCCGTGGCGGCGCCGCCGGCGCCGCCGGCGCCGGCGGCGGAGTCGGCCTGGTCGGAGGCCGGCGCGTCCGGTGCGGTCCGGGCAGCCGTGGGCTCCGCTGCGCCGTCGGCCGCCGGAGCCGGTTGCGGTGTCTCCGGGCGGCTGGCGGCGACCAGCGCCGCCAGGGCCGCACCCGCCTTGCGCCGCGGCCCGAGCCCGGTGGTCGAGCCGGGTTCCGCGGGCGGCTCGTCGCCGTCGGCGGGGACCCGGGCGGCCGGCCCGGACCGCGCCGGCAGTTCGATCGTCTCCGAGCCGTCCGCGCCACCGGCGATCCGGCCGCCGGAGCCGGTGCGCCGGGTCGTACCGCCCGGCTCCGCGCCGGACCCGTCGCCCCGGTCACCCGTCGCGGTGGAGGTGTCGGGTACCACGAGGTCACCGGGAATGAGCGCGACCGCCGTCACTCCGCCGAACGGGGAGGACCGCAGCTGGACCTGTACGCCGTGCCGGGCGCCGAGCAGGGCGACCACGAACAGCCCGAGCCGGGCGCTGTTCGCCGGGTCGAAGTCCGGCGGGTCGGCCAGCCGGCGGTTGGCCTGCTCGATCGCCTCGGTGGCCATGCCCAGGCCCCGGTCCTCGATCTCGATCGCGTACCCGTTCGAGACCACCTGCCCGGTGACCTGTACCCGGGTGTGCGGCGGCGAGAACGACGTCGCGTTCTCGATCAGCTCGGCGAGCAGGTGGATGACGTCGCCGACCGCCCGGCCGGCGGTGGCCGCCGGTGCCACGTTGACCAGGTCGACCCGGGCGTAGTCCTCGACCTCGGAGATCGCGCCCCGGATCACGTCCACCATGGAGACCGGGTTGCGCCAGCCCCGGCCCGGCGCCGCTCCGGCGAGCACGACCAGGTCCTCGGCGTGCCGCCGCATCCGGGTGGCCATGTGGTCGAGCCGGAAGAGGTCCTCCAGCTCGTCCGGCTGGGCCGCCCGCCGCTCCATCCGGTCCAGCAGCGCGAGCTGGCGGTGCAGCAGGGTCTGGCTGCGCCGGGCGATGTTGAGGAAGACGTCCCGGAGACCACTGCGCAGCGCGGCCTCGTCGATCGCCGACGCGATGGCGGTGCGCTGCACCTCGCTGAACGCCTGGCCGAGCTGGCCGATCTCGTCTTGCCCGTAGTCGAGCGGTGGCGCCTCGGTCTCGACGTCCACCTCCTCGCCCTTGCGCAGCCGCCCGACGACGTCGGGCAGCCGTTCGTCGGCCATGCTCAGCGCGGCGGCGCGCAGGCTGGTCAGCCGCCGGACCAGAGACCGGCCGATCCGCAGCGCGATGATCGCCGAGAGGAGTACGGCGACGAAGCCGAGCAGGCCGGCGAGCCCCAACCGGAGCAGGATACCGGCGGCCACCGGCCGGCTGCGCTCGGTGAGCGCCTCGGCACCGCTCAGCTCGAAGTCGCGCAGTTGCCGCTGGACGGAGTCGTAGCTGCTCTGCCACGCCCGGGCGTCGACCGGCAGCGTACTGCCGCCACCCCGGACGATCAGGTCGTCCTCCAACCGGCGCAGCCGGGAGTACGCCTCCCCTTCGGTGAGCTGCTGGTATGCCACCCGGTCGGCGTCCGGCAGCTCCGCCGCCGCGGCGGAGTAGAGGAACCGTTGGGTGCCGACGATCTGGACGAACTGGGCGTGCTCGCCCGGCGCGAAGCGCCCCGCGCTGAACGCCCCGGCGAGTAGCGCGTCGGCCTGGGCCATGACCTCGCGGGCCCGGCCGAGTTCGGTCAGGCTCCGCGCCTCCCGGGAGAGCGTGTCGTCCGGCAGCGTGTTCAGCGCGGAGAACGTCCGGAACGCGGCGTCGATGACCCCGCTGTAGAGGCCGAGCGCTCCGCTGGCGTCGACGGTGCGCCGGTCGATGAAGACGCGCCCGGACCGCAGCGCGTCGACCGCGGTGAGCAACTGGTCGATCCGGGCGTCGAGCAGCGCACCGGTGGTGTCCCGCAGGTCGGCGTCGGAGGTCCGGCGACGGAACTCGGCTATCGCCCGGTCGGTACGGGTCCGCTGGTCGGCGAGGGCCGTGGTGGCGGTCGGGTCGACCAGTTGCCGCACCGATAGCCGGCGCTCCTGCTGCAGCTCCACCACCAGCGCCTCGCCGGGCCGCCCGACCTCGTCCAGCAGGGTCTGTGCGGCGAGCAGCTTCGACGCGGGCCCGACGGTGAGCGTGGTCGCGAAGATCCAGAGCGCCGACAACGCGAGGATCGGCACGGCGACCAGCGCGACGATCTTCGAGCGGATCGGCCAGTTCTGGGTTTCCATCAGACCTCGCCGGAAGGGGATATGTCAGGGTCGACACCCGCACCGGCGGCCCGCGGCTCCGGCCAGAGTCCGAGGGTCACGGGCGCGCGTGCCTTCGGCAGGATACGTAATCAACGCCGTATGCACTACCGGACGAGGGGCTTCTAGTTGATCCAATCTGGCAAATAAATTGATAACTGTCTTCATCAATTGATCTCGACCCCCGTCGATGGGGTCGGCCGGAGACGCCGCCGATCCCATCCGGACATGCCGATCAGATCCGCCGGGTGACCGCCGGAAACGCGCCCGTGCGGCCCGCCGTCACGGCGGCGGCCGGGCCGGCGCCGGGACGGGTCGGCCGCCCCGACAACCGGGATGGCCATTGCGGTGACCGGGGATGGGCCGATCGGACCGACCCACCCCCACCAGCAATTCCTGCCGGATATCTCACTCCGGGACGGCGATCCCGGGTGGCACCGGCGCCGACGCGGCCCACCCGGCCACCGGCCGAGCGGCCACCGGCCGAGCGTCTACCGGCGGTCCGGCTACCGGCGGTCCCGCCCCGCTCCGGCCCGGCGCAGCCCGACCGCCAGCGCCAGGTACGGCAGGGCGAGCAGTCCGAAGACCACACCGTGCCCGGCGACCGTCGAGGCGAGGGCGTACCCGCCGTACACCCCGATGGTGACCAGTTCGGTGCCGAGCCCGGCCAGCGAGGTCACCGTGGCCCGCGCCGGTCCACCGATGCTCTCCTGGAGGCGTACGTCGGCCACCAGGCTGGCCAGTTGCAGGGCGCAGAACGCCGCCGCCACCAGTACGAAGCCCGCCGGGCGGCCGGTCAGCGCACCCACGGCCAGAGCGATCGAGGCCGCCCCGACCGTACTGGCGAACTGTCGCGCCGTCAGCCGCTGCCCGAGCGGGGTGAGCAGGCCGCCCAGCATCACCCCGGCCCAGACCAGCAACACCAGCAGCGGCACGCCGGCCGCCGGGGCGGACTCGCCGGCCAGCAGCGGCAGGTACTCCTCCAGTCCGCCCCAGATGCCGACCATCGCCGGCAGGAGCAGCAGGGCCCGGCGTACCGCCGGGCTGTTCCGGGCCTCGGCCAGCGCCACCCGCAGGATCGCGAGCTGGCCGGGCGCCCCGGCCTCGGCGACCGGTGCCGGGGTGAGCTGGACGAGGTCGCCCGACGCCCCGGCGCTGCCGCCGAGCCCGCCACCGGACCCGGGGTCCACCGTCTCCGGCCCGGCGGACGCGACAGCGGTCGGTGCCGGTGCCCGGTGTTCCGGCAGCGCCAGCCCCACGGCCGCGCAGAGCAGGCTGGCCAGCACGCTGGCGACCCCGACCGCCGGGTAGCCGCCGACCGCGAAGACCGGGGTGGCGACCGCGATGGCCAGCAGCGCGCCGAGCAGGCTCACGGTACTGGCCCGGCCGATCACCCGCCCGTACCGGTCGGCCAGGCCGAGCCGGTCGAGTTCGTCGTAGAGCAGGGCCTCGGAGGCGCCGGACTGGAGCGCACCCCGCGCGCCCCAGAGCACGAAACCGAGCGCGAAGACCCAGTAGGAGGGTGCCGCGACCCAGAGCCCGAAGCCGACCGCGCCGAGCAACGGGGCGGCGGCGAGCAGCAGCCGCCGGGACACGGCGTCGGCCCAGACCCCGGACGGGACCTCGAGGACGATCCCGGTCAGCGACCAGATGACGAAGAGCGAGGAGATCTGCGCGACGGAGAGCCCGGTGTCGGTGAAGAGCAGCGCGTACACCGGGTAGAGCAGGACGAAGTCGTCCAGGAACGCGTAGAGGTAGAAAGTGGTGGTCAACCGCCGCGCGCGAGCTGTCGGCGCGGGTGACGAGATGACGGGCATGAGGCCTTCCCACGGGGACGATTCGGACTCGGAAACGGGTCACGAACGTCCCGGGCGGGCCCCGGCAGCGCGGGCCGGGCCGGCCTCCGGCGGGAAATTAATGTCGGTGCGTCATGCGGGCAGTCTAGGCGGTCGGCGGGCTCGGTGGCGATCGGGAAAGGCGCCCCGGGCGAGTACCGGCAGCCGACCGCCGGGCCGCAGTGTCCGGTGGCGCGGCGGACAGGCGTCCCCGCTCGGCCGTTCCGGACAGTTTTTCCCGCCCAGACCCCCTACGGGCGGTTCCTGCCGCTCCGCGCCGGTTCCCGCCGCCGGGCACGAAAGTGTGCCCGATCTGGATTGGTGATCAGGGCACAGCGGGAATACCAGGAGACGAAGGAGGAGCCATGTCGCCCATAGAAGTCGTCCTCATCGTCCTAGTGGTCCTCGCCGTCGCCGCAGCCGTACCGGCCATCTGGGTGGCCAGCCGCCGCCGCGCCCTGCGCAGCAAGTTCGGCCCGGAGTACGACCGGGTGGTGGCCGAGCAGCAGAGCCGGTCCGCCGCCGAGCACGAACTGCGGGAGCGCGAACGCCGGCACGCGGAGTTGACGCTCACTCCGCTCTCCGCCGAGTCGCGCCAGCGCTACGCGGCCGACTGGGAGGAGATCCAGGCCCGGTTCGTCGACTCCCCGGCCGAGGCGGTGAGGGCGGCGGACGAACTGGTCACCCGGTTGATCGCCGAGTGCGGGTATCCGATCGGCGAGTACGACGACCAGCTCGCCCACCTCTCCGTCGAGCACGCCCGCACCCTGACCCACTACCGGGACGCGCACGAGATCCAGCTCCGCAACGAGCGCGGCGAGGCCAGCACCGAGCAGCTCCGCCAGGCCGTCGTGCACTACCGGGAACTCTTCGCCGACCTGCTCGGCGAGGACCCCGTACGCCAGCCCTCGGACGGGACCCGTCCGGACACCCCGCAGGACGTACCGAGCCGGTGAGGAGGCACTCTGCCATGCGTCAACAGCAGACCGACAACGGCGACCCCGACGTGATCCGCTCCGAGCCGGTAACGGCGGCCGGCCCGGGGCAGGCCGGGGCTGGCGAGGCCGAGGACCGGCGGAACCGGTATCCGGAGGGCACCGGCGACCAGGGCCCCGACGCGCTCGACGAGCGAGGGTCGTACGACAACGACCTCGCCACCAGCGGATCGGGACCGGCCTTCTCGTCCGACCCGGCCGCCGCCGCGCGCGCCCGGGACGACCGGCGCGGCGAGAGCCGGTCGGCGGACGACCGGGCCGAGGACGCGGCGCTGGACGACGACGCGCTCCCCCAGCGCTCACCGACGGGCCGCACCGGAGGCCCCGACACCGACACCGGAAGCACCGGTGACCGGGGTGACCTGGCCGACGCCAGCCGAGCGGACGCCGCCGGCGACGCCGACGAGCCGGCCGCCGAGCGCACCGGGACGGTCTACGCCACCGCCGGAGCGGACGCCGCCGGCAAGGACGCGGCCGTCGACCCGGACGGCACCGCCCGGATCGACACCCCGGAACGGGCGGACGACGCCGGCGAGGACCGCAGCGACGCCCGGGACGGCTCCGGCACACCGGAGTTCCACGAGCCCGCGCCGCTGCCCACCAGCTTCGGTGCCCCCACCGTCGGTGGCGCGGCGGCGGCCGCCGCGCTCGCCGGCAGTCACCGCGACCCCCGCAACGAAGACACCGTCCGCTCCGGGGACGGGCCGGCCGACGACCGGATCGACGGGGTCGGCGACGAGCGGGGTGAGGGGGTCGCCCGGCAGGGGGTACCGGACCGGAGCCTCGGTGCGGCCGACGCCGCCACGGCCACCCGGACCGGCACGCCGCCGGCCGGTGGTGTCGAGCCCGATCCGCCGGTCGACCCGCTGGGCCGGCCCGTGCCGGAGGGCTCGGCGGTCGGAGTGGCACACCCGGTGAACCCGGACGTGCTCAGCGCGGGCAACCCCGACGCGCTGACCGGCGGTACCCGCGCTCCGGCGGAGGCCGGTGGTCGGGACGAGACGGCCACGACGGCCGAGACCGGCACGACGGATTCCGGCGGGACGGCGGACGGCGGGCTGCCGCCCGGTGCCGCACCGGCCGAGCCGATCGCCGCGATCCTCGACCAGGAGGCGGTGCAGGGCTTCCGGGACCGCTGGCGGGAGGTGCAGCTCCGGTTCGTCGACGACCCGCCGGGGGCCACCGAGGAGGCCCACCGGCTGGTACGGGAGTCCGTGGAGGCGGTCACCGCCGCCCTCTCCCGACAGCGTGACGACCTCGCCGGCTGGCAGGACGACGGCGGGACCGACACCGAACGGTTGCGGATGGTGGTACGCCGGCACCGGGACTTCCTGGACCGGCTGCTCGGCCGGTAGATAGCCCGGCCGGCCCCCTGACGGCTCCCCGATGCCCGCCGACGGTGGGCGCCGGGGAGCCGTCGGCGATCCGGCGCCGGTCGCCACCGGGCAGAGGCGTGAAAACTCTTCACCTCGGGTAGTAGGCCCCTCGCCCCCGGCGGAAGGTGTGCACCGGGTAACGGACGGACCGAGCGTACGGACGAGGTGACGGTGTGGACGGCGGCCTGCGGCTGGACATGAACGCGCTGGACTATCTGATCCTGGCGCTGTATTTCGGCACCGTGCTCGGTGTCGGCATCGCGGCCCGCCGGGCGATCCGGACCAGCGTGGACTTCTTCCTCTCCGGCCGGTCGCTGCCGGCCTGGGTGACCGGGCTCGCCTTCGTCTCGGCCAACCTCGGGGCGCTGGAGATCATCGGCATGGCCGCCAACGGCGCCCAGTACGGCCTGATGACGCTGCACTACTACTGGATCGGCGCCGTACCGGCGATGGTCTTCCTCGGCATCGTGATGATGCCCTTCTACTACGGCTCCAAGGTACGCAGCGTGCCGGAGTATCTCCGGTTGCGCTTCAACCGGCCCGCCCACCTGCTCAACGCGCTCAGCTTCGCGGTCGCCCAAGTGCTGATCGCCGGGGTCAACCTCTACGCGCTCGCCCTGATCATGCAGGCCCTGCTCGGCTGGCCGCTCTGGCTCTCCATCGTGGTCGGCGCGCTGATCGTGCTGGCCTACATCACCATCGGCGGGCTCTCCTCGGCGATCTACAACGAGGTGCTCCAGTTCTTCGTGATCCTCGCCGGCCTGGTCCCGATCACCGTCATCGGGCTGGCCAAGGTCGGCGGGATCGACGGGCTGTGGGACGCCGTGCGCGGCTCGGACCTGGGCGAGGCCGGACTGCATACCTGGGCGGACACCGGCAGCACCGCCAACCCGCTGGGCGCGAGCTGGATCGGCATCGTCTTCGGGCTCGGCTTCGTGCTCTCGTTCGGCTACTGGACCACCAACTTCGCCGAGGTACAGCGGGCGATCTCGGCCAAGGACATGAGCGCGGCCCGGCGTACGCCGATCATCGCGGCGTACCCGAAGATGGTGATCCCGCTGGTCACGGTGATCCCCGGCCTGGTCGCGGTGGTCACCGTCAACGGGCTCGGCGCCGAGACCGGCGACCTGACCTACAACAACGCGATCCCGCTGCTGATGCGCGACCTGCTGCCGACCGGCGTACTCGGGGTGGCGGTGACCGGCCTGCTGGCCTCGTTCATGGCCGGCATGGCGGCCAACGTCAGTGGCTTCAACACCGTCTTCACCTACGACATCTGGCAGGCGTACGTCCGGAAGGACCGGCCGGACGGGTACTACCTGCGGGTCGGCCGGATCGCCACCGTCGCCGGGGTGCTGGTCGGGATCGGCACCGCGTTCATCGCGGCCGGCTTCAACAACATCATGAACTACATCCAGGTGCTCTTCTCGCTGTTCAACGCGCCGCTCTTCGCGACATTCATCATCGGCATGTTCTGGAAGCGGATGACCGCCTGGGCCGGGTTCTGGTCGCTGCTGACCGGCACTCTCGGCGCGCTCGCCACCTATCTGCTCTACGAGGCCGGGGTGCTGCCGTTCGACTCCGACCTGGAGGAGAGCTTCTGGGGTGCCGGCGTCGCGTTCGTGCTGGTCGCGATCGTCGCGGCGATCCTCACCCCGCTGACCTCGCGCAAGCCCGACGACGAGCTTCGCGGCCTGGTGTACGGGCTCGCCGGCCCGGACGGCCGGCAGGCCCTGCTCGCCGGCGACGCCCGCTGGTACCGCTCGCCGCTGCTGCTCGGCGGCATCGCATTGGCCCTCTCCGCACTGCTCTACCTGCCGGTGCTCTGAGGGGCCGCACCGCAGGCGTCCAACCGGGACGGTCGACGCCGACAGCGAGAAGGGACGAGGCGATGGAAGACCAGAACCGGCCGCCGGCCGGGGCGCCGCTGGACGAGGCCGAGCAGGAGCGCCACTCGGCCGCCGCCCGGCTGTTCGACATCCGCCGGGTGATCGGCGGGCTCTTCGTCGCGTACGGCGTGATCGTCGGACTGGTCGGCGTCTTCGACGGCGCGCCGGCGGTGGAGAAGGCCCAGGGCATCCGGATCAATCTCTGGGCCGGGCTGGCCATGCTGGCACTCGGGCTGGGCTTCCTGCTCTGGCAGTGGCTGCGCCCGATCGACCGGGAGTGACGCCCTGCCGCCGGGCCCGGACCGGACCGGACCGGGGTGGGTGGTGACGGGTGGGGAAAGGCATGGCGCGGGTCGTCCGGGGTAGTCGAACCGGAGGAGCGGTCAGCCGCACGTCGCATCCGGACAGGAGGGCAGCAAACATGACGGAGCGCGATCCGACCCGCAACCGGCCGCTGGAGGAGAGCCCGGAGGTGGCCGCCGCGATCGAGGACGACACCGCCGTACCGCAGCTCGCCTCCGACGGCGGGCCGAGGGCCGAGAACCCGGACTTCGTGGACCCGGAGGACGTCCCCGGCGACTTTCCGCCCACCGACGACCTGCTCGGCGATCCGCACGGGCAGGGCGCGGGCAGCGCGGGCGACACGCGTACCGGGGCCGAACAGCCGTGGGACCCGGAGGACCTGGCGATGGCGCAGGGCCGCGACCCGACCCCGGAGAACGTGCGGCGGGCCAGCGAGGAACTGGACCGGGAGGGTACGGCGGCCGCGGTGGAGAAGACGGTGCCCTGACCGGCGCAGCCCGGCCGGAGCAGCACCGGCGGTCCCCGCCCGGCGTGTGACCGCGCCGGACGGGGACCGCCCTGTGGTGTGGCTGTGTTGCTACCTCAGTTGTTGCAGCCGGTCAGAGCGCCGGGTAGGCGTTCTGCATGAGCTCGGTGAGCTGCGCCGGGAACCAGGCACCCGAGATCGGGGCGCCCGAGAGCGCGCCGCTCATGTTGTTCTGGTTACGCGGGTTACCGGTGTACGTCGGATCGCACATCCGGTCGAAGCCCTTGCCCTCGTCGTTGTCGATCTCGGTGCTGGAGCCGTCCGACTCGCCCGGAGGCTTGATCCAGACGTACGCGTCGATCCCGCTGGCGGGCGCGGCCCGCGGCCGCTCGCCCAGGCCGGCACCGCTCTGGTTGCACCAGTTGCCGAGGTGGATCCGCCGGTCGATCCGGGAGCCGTCGACCTGCTCGTCGACCGTGCCCGAGGTGACCGCGCCGGTGGGCCGTTCCGAGCCGCCCCAACCGTTACGCGAGGTGTCGATCAGCATGCCGATGCCGCTGGAGAAGCCCTGCGAGATCAGCTCGGTACGGAGTGCCTGGGCGAACCGCTGCTCGTCCACGTACCGGTTGTAGTCGATCCACTTCGAGAGCCGGTTCTGCTCGGTCACGTTGAGGTAGGGCTCCACCGTGGCCGAGTAGTTGGCGGTGTTGGCGATGAAGCCGTGCACGTTGGCCTGGGTGCTGCCCTCGGCGCGGGCGGCCTCGGCGAAGATCTGCGCGGAGGCCCGGAAGTTGTCGTCCCACCCGATCCAGCCGTGGTGGCCGGCGTCGATGTAGTTGTAGACGTTCGGGATCGCACCGAGCTTGGCCAGGGCGTAGCCGACACCCTTGACGTAGTTGCCGTTGGCCTTCATGGTGTCGCACTGCGCCGTCGCGGTCTCCCGCGGCGCCACGTTGGTGACCAGGTTCGGCAGCGAGTCGATCTCGATGATCGTGATGATCCGGAGGCTGCTGTACTTCGAGTCCGCCATGATCGCCGCGATCGGATCGATGTACTCCGCCTTGTACTTGGGCAGTTCATCGGCCTTGAGCTCGCCATTGGAGGCCAGCGCGGCGCAGTCCCGGCCGGGCAGGTTGTAGATGACGAACTGGATGTAGCCGGCACCCTGCGCCAGCGCCTCGTCCAGGTGGTCCCGGACGCCCATCGGGCCGTTCGAGCTGCTGTCCGGGGTGCCCTCGATCGCGGCGATCCGGTCGATCCAGACGCCGGTCGGGGTGTTGGAGATCCGGTTGCCGCCGGAGACGCTCTCCGCCTTGGCCTTCCACTCCGGGTTCACGTAGCCGCGAGCGCCCGAGTACGGGTTGTCGACCCGCGCCGCGGGGTTGCTGGTCGGGTTGCCGGTCGGCGGGGTGGTCGGGTTGCCGGTCGGCGGGGTGGTCGGCGTCGTGCCGTTGCAGGCCGTCCCGTTGATGCTGAAGGACGTCGGCGCCGGGTTGCTGCCGCTCCAGGAACCGTTGAACCCGATACCGGTGGAGGCGCCGGTGGCCAGGTTGCCGTTCCACGACACGTTCGTCGCGGTCACCTGGGTGCCGGACTGGGTCCAGTTGGCCGACCAGCCCTGGGTCACCCGCTGGCTCGCGTCCGCGAAGCTGAAGCGGAGGGTCCAGCCGTTGATCGCGTCACCGACGTTCCGGATGGTGATGTTGGCGCTGAAACCACCCTGCCACTGGTTGGTGCTGTAGGTGACGCTGCACCCGGGGGCCGCCTGGGCCACCGAAGCCGGGATGGTGACCAGACCGGCGGCGACCAAAGCGCTCGCACCGGCCACCGCGACGGCTTTCTGCCGGACGGACAATCTACTCCGTAAATTCATGCCACTGATCTCCTTGGGCCAGCCGGTCACGTCAGGCGGAACCGGCGCGGCGGTAACACGGACTTCGCGTCAGGTGGGTACGTCCGTGGACGCCATGGGGGATTGCGGTATGCCCGACCCGGACGGGCGCAACTGGTGGTGGTGCCGGCCGCGGTCAGCGGCCGTGGTGACGCCGTCCGGTGAACCGGCTGCCCTCGGCGTCTGCTGCGCGGTGTGGCTCCCCCAGCACAGTGGATGAATTCTTGCATGGGAGCGCTTCCACCACAACACCCCGACACTGATGGATGACGATTCCCTACTCGCACCCACCATTGCCGGTGGCCCCCGCGACCTGCGGCGGCACGGCCGGCAGGACACAGTGGACCGGCCCTGGAGCGGAGCCTACCCCGCACATCCACCCCCGGTCGCGGTACGGGAAGCCGGCGTACCCGGCGCGGTGACCGGCGCCGGGACGACGCCGCCCCGGCGACCGGCGGAAGCCCCTCCACGATGGAACGCCCGCCCGGCCGGGAGGCGCCGCGGCGCGGTGGCGGGCGGGCACGAACCGGACGGAGTACGCCCGATCCCCCGGGTCGGCCCGATCACGGCGCAACCGGCCGGTCGGCGCCATTACCACCGAGCGGGGACCCGGGAGCGGAATCGGCGCCGGGCCGCCGAGCGGGCGCGACCCGTCCGGTACCTGCCAGAGCTCCCCAGGTAGCGCCTCCGAGTGCCTTCTCCACCTGTTCGGGGAAATGCTGAAAAAATCCGATGAAAGCTCACAAATTCGCTAATCTCGGTCATGGCTCGCCTGCCGGCGAGCTGAGGCAAGAGGGAAGGATGACGAAAGTCATGTCCAAGAAGTTCCTCGGCAAGATGATCGCGGGAGCCGCCCTCGGCGGCGCTTCTCTACTCGTTTTCTCCCCCTCGGCCGCCCTCGCGGACGGCGGCTATCACCCTGAGGGGTACCAGCAGGACAGCTCCGGCCGAGTCTTCGCGAAGCCGCACGCGGTGAAGGCAGGAGACAAGGTCGAATTCGTCGAGATCTGCCCCGAGGCGCAGAAACACGCGTGGCTGTGGTCGAAGATCACCGGAAAGGTGGACCTCGCCCCCAAAGACCACAAGGACGACTACAAGGACGACTACAAGCCCGCCCCGAAGCCTGAACCGGAGAAAAAGCCGGAAGCGCGCAAGGATGGCTGGGAAGACGGCAAGAAGGCCGAGGACGGCGGCGGGTACGCCGAGAAGTCCGAGGACTCAAGCAAAAACCATCAGGGCTGGGAAGACAGCAAGAAGGCCGAGGACGGCGGCGGGTACGCCGAGAAGTCCGAGGACTCAAGCAAAAACCATCAGGGCTGGGAAGACAGCAAGAAGGCCGAGGACGGCGGCGGGTACGCCGAGAAGTCCGAGGACTCAGGCAAAAACCACCAGGGCTGGGAAGACAGCAAGAAGGCCGAGGACGGCGGCGGGTACGCCGAGAAGTCCGAGGACTCAGGCAGCCACCAGAGCGGGGAGGACTACAAGAAGGAGAGCGAGTACCAGGAGTTCCTGAGGTACAAGGAGTACCGGGAGTACCAGGAGTACCGCCGCTACAAGGAGCAGAAGGACAAGTCGGCCCCGGCGGAGAACGGGGCTCCCCATGCCGAATCCGCTCCGTCGACCGCGGAGAAGGCACCGGCGGCACCTGGCTCGTCGGCCGACTCGGTACCGGCACCGTCCCCCTCGACGGGCGGCCAGCCTCACCAGCCCGCCGAGGGTTACCAGTCGCCGAACGGGCAATCTGCACCGGCGGCGCCGGGCGGTACCGGCGGGACGGCACGGGACGACGGTGGGCACGGCTGGGAAGACAGCAAGAAGGCCGAAGACAGCAAGCACGGCTGGGAGAAGACCGAGCCGAGCAAGCACGGCTGGGAAGACAGCAAGAAGGCCGAAGACAGCAGGGACGGCCGGACGCACGAGAAGGACGGCTGGACCGACCGGAAGGCCGGCCACGAGTACTGGAGCAGCGTCACCATCCCCTGGGACGCCAAGCCGGGATCGTACGAACTCAAGGGCTCCTGCGGCGAGGGTGAGCTGATCATCCTGCCGAAGGGCTGGGTCGACGGCGGTGACGGCGGGGCGACCTCGGGCAGCGACGACAACCTCGCGGTCGCGGGTGTCGGGATGCTCGGGCTGGCCGGGCTCGGCGGACTCGTGCTGATGCGGCAGCGCCGTACCGATGAGTCGGCGGCCTGACGCGACGGCGAGCGGTGCCGGCGAGCGCCACGGGAGACCGTGGCGCGTCGCCGGCACCGTCCTCGTCGCCCTGCTGGCCCTGGTCGGCGCCGGCCTGATCGGGGCCGCCCTCAACGCGCCGGAACCGGCCTCGGCGCCGCAGCCGAGCGCCGGTGCCGCGCCGAACTACCTGGACCGGGCGGCGACCGGGTCGGACCTGGGTGCCTCACCGTCGCCCACGCCAGCACCGGAAGGCGGTACCAGCGGCACGCCAGCGCCCACACCGGTACTGGCCAGGTCGGAACCGATCAAGATCATGATTCCGAAGATCGGCGTGGACGCGACCATCATGCCGGTGGGGCTCACCCCGGACGGCATGGTGCAGGTACCACCGCTGGCCAAGGCGGAGCTGGCCGGCTGGTACCAACCGGGTCCGACGCCGGGTGAGGCCGGCAACTCCGTGATCGTCGGCCACGTCGACTCGAAGGAGATCGGACCGGCGGTCTTCTTCCAGCTCGGCGCCCTGCTGCCGGGGGACGCCATCGAGGTGATCCGGAAGGACGGCAGCCTGGTCACCTTCGTGGTGGACGGCGTGAAGTCGTACCCGAAGGCGGCCTTTCCCACCGAACTCGTCTACGGCCCGACCGACGAGCCGGGGTTGCGCCTGGTGACCTGTGGTGGGGACTTCGACGAGCGGGTGGGCTCCTATCCGGACAACGTAATCGCGTTCGCCCGGCTCGCCGGGTAGCCGCGACAGCGCTCGCCCGGCAGGTCCGGGCCTCGGGGGACAGCGGTACGCCGCTGTCCCCCGTACGTCTGGGCAGGGTGTCACCGGGCGATACAGACATCTTCGACGTGAAGAGCTCTCTACCACCCAGAAGCGGGCTTTCGGAAAGAACACTCATAATCACGACAACACCTCACAAACTAGCTAGCGTCGGTCCTGGCTCGGCTGGCTGCCGAGCAAACCAACGGGGAAGGAGTGACTACGAGTCATGAGTAGGAAGTTGCTGGGGAAGGTGATGGCCGGCGCCGGTATCGGTGCCGCGTCCCTGCTGGTCTGCGCGCCCGGAACCGCTCTGGCGGACGACGCCCAACCCGAGCGGAAAAACAGTGGCCACATCTACACAGTGCCGAAGGGGGTGAAGCCGGGACACAAGTTCAAGATCATCTTGAAGTGCGAGCACTCGGTGGAGAGGGCCTGGGTTTCGTCGAAGATCACCGGCAAGCTCTGGCTCAAGCCCGTCGTGGAGGACGGCCTCCGGGTACCGGAGTCGCCGCGGCCGCCCGCGGACGGCGATCAGCCGGACGACGACGGCCAGCCGCCGGTCCCGCCAACCGACGGGCAGCCCCCGCTCCCGCCGACCGACGGCCAGCCCCCGCTCCCGCCGACCGACGGACAGCCCCCGCTGCCCGAGGGTGGCGGCCAGCCGGAGGCGGGCGACGAGCAACCCGGCGGCGAGGGCGGCCAGGCCACGAACGACGGTGAGGCCAAGTACTGGGCCTGGGCCAAGGTCCCGCACAAGACCAAGCCCGGGCACTACCGGGCCTGGGGGGCGTGCAACGGGACGGGCAAGATCGTGGTGCTGCCCCGGGGCGCCGTGCCCGGTGGTGACGGCGGTGCCGCCAGCACCGACTCGGGCCGGGCGGCTGCCGGAGCCGGCCTGCTGGGAGCGGCCGCGATCGGTGGCTTCCTGATGATCCGCCGGCGTCGTACCGATGGCTCACTCGCCTGATGTGCCGACCAGGTGCGCCGGCGGCCGGCACGGGAAACCGTGGCGTGCCGCCGGCGTCACCCTGGTCGTCCTGCTCGCGCTCAGCGGGACCGCCCTGCTCACCGCCGGTCTGAACCCGGCGCCGGCGCAGCCGCCGCAGCCCGCCGAGACCGAGGCCGGCGAAGCGACGCCGCAGCCCGAGTGGACCGCGCCGTCGTCACCGGTCCCGGGCACGCCGTCGGGCCAGCCGGTCACTCCGACCCCCCAGCCGGTCACCCCGACCGGCGAGCCGCCCCAGCCGGCGGAACTGCCGCGTTCGGAACCGGTCAGGATCACGATTCCGAAGATCAAGGTGAACGCGAAGATCATGTCGGTCGGGGTGAACGACGACGGGACCGTGCAGGTGCCGCCGCTCAAGCAGGCCCAGCTCGCCGGCTGGTACAACGCGGGGGTCAGCCCTGGCGAGCTCGGCAACGCGGTCGTGGTCGGGCACGTCGACTCGGCGGCGACGGGCCCGGCGGTCTTCTTCCGGCTCGGCGCGCTCAAGCGGGGCGACCGGGTCGAGGTCACCCGGGAGGACGGCAAGGTCGTCCGGTTCGCGGTGGACGCGGTGAAGTCGTACCCGAAGACGTCGTTCCCGTCCGAACTGGTCTACGGCGCGGCGGACACCGCCCGGCTCCAGCTTGTGACCTGCGGCGGCACCTTCGACCGTAAGAAACGCAGCTACCGCAACAACGTGATCGTCTCCGCCACCCGGATCCCCTGACCGGGACTCCGGCCGAGCCGGCGACCAGCCGGGCCGGTGGCGTACCGGACCGGCAGCCCCCGGCTCGGCCCCGTACACCGCCGACGCGGCTGTCCGGTCAGCCGGCCGCCGAGGTCCGGACCAGGGTACGGATCTGCCGCAGCAGTACGGAGAGCGCGGCGAGGTCGGCCTGGGACTCGTCGAACTCCCCCATCGCCTTGCGGGTACGGCCGATCGAGATCGAGTTCGACCGCTCCCACTCCTGCACCCGCTCGTCCGGCGACAGGTCGGCGGAGGTCCCGCCGAGCACCTCGGCGGTGAGCGCGGCCAGCGCGGCGTAGAGGTCGTAGCGCAGCGCCATCCGGGCCAGCGTCTGCCAGCGGTCCTCCCGGGGCAGCAGCGAGATCTTCGACAGCAGAGAGTCGACCCGGAACCGGTCGGAGAGCACGAAGTAGACCGCCGCCACCTCGCCGACGTCCCGCCCGGTCGCCCGCGCCGTCTCCACCACATCGAGCAGGCCGAAGCTGTACATCAGCCGGGTGGAGCGCTCGGCCAGGTCCTGGGGCAGTCCGCGCCGCACGCACATCTCGACGTGCGCCTCCAGCGCCTCGCGCTCGCTGCCGTAGAACAGATTGCCGAGTTCGGGCAGGAGCCGGGAGACCCCGTCGCGCAGCCGGGCCGTCTCGGCCGGCACGTCGATCGGTGAACGTCGGTTGGTGACCAGCCACCGGACGGCCCGGTCGAGCAGCCGTCGGGTGTCCAGGTAGACCGTGGTCTGCACCTCGGTCGGCACCTTGTTGTCCAGTGCCTCGATGTCGGCCCAGATCTCCCGCAGCCCGAACACCTCGCGGACCACCACGTACGCCCGGATCACGTCGGCGGGGGTGGCACCGGTCTCCTCCACCACCCGGTAGATGAACGAGATGCCGCCCCGGTTCACCGCCTCGTTGACCAGTACGGTGGTGACGATGTCCCGGTGCAGCCGGTGCTCCGGCATCCGGTCGGCGTACCGCTCGCGCAGCGGGGTCGGGAAGTAGTTGGAGAGCACCTCGAAGGTCCACTCCTCGTCCGGCAGCCGGTCGGCCAGGATCTCCCGCTCCAGCACGATCTTGACGTACGCCAGCAGCACCGCGAACTCCGGCGCGGTCAGCCCGGTGTCGGTACGGGTCGCCAGCTCCTCGTCCGGCGGCAGCGCCTCCAGCTCCCGGTTGAGGTGACCGGCCCGCTCGAAGTCGGAGATCATCCGGCGGTGCACCGGCAGCAGCGAGGCCGCCTGGGCCAGCGCGTTGCCGATCGCCCGGGCCTGGTCGTAGTTGTCCCGGAGCACGAGCTGGGCGACCTCGTCGGTCATCTCGGCCAGCAGCGCGTCCCGGTCCGGCACGCTCAGCTCGCCGTCGGCCACCGCCGCACCGAGCAGGATCTTGATGTTCACCTCGTGGTCCGAGGTGTCCACCCCGGCCGCGTTGTCGATGAAGTCGGTGAAGATCCGGCCGCCGGCCAGGGCGTACTCGATCCGGCCGACCTGGGTGAAGCCCAGGTTGCCGCCCTCGCCGACGACCCGGCAGCGCAGGTCCTTGCCGTCCACCCGGATGGCGTCATTGGACTTGTCCCCGACCTCGGAGTTCGACTCCGACGACGCCTTGACGTAGGTGCCGATCCCGCCGTTCCAGAACAGGTCGACCGGGGCGGAGAGGATCGCCTTCATCAGCTCCTGCGGTGACATCGACTCGACGCCGTCGCCGAGGTCGAGCACCGCGCGGACCTGCGGGCTGATCGGGATCGACTTCGCGGTACGCGGATAGATCCCGCCGCCATCGGACAGCAGCTCGGCGTTGTAGTCCGCCCAGGAGGAACGCGGCTGGTCGAAGAGCCGGCGGCGCTCCGCGTAGGAGGTGGCCGGATCGGGGTCCGGGTCCAGCACGATGTGCCGGTGGTCGAAGGCGGCCACCAGCTTGATGTGCTCGGAGAGCAGCATGCCGTTGCCGAAGACGTCCCCGGACATGTCGCCGACGCCGGCCACCGTGAAGTCCTGGGTCTGGGTGTCGATCCCCATGTCCCGGAAGTGCCGCTTCACCGACTCCCAGGCACCCCGGGCGGTGATCCCCATCTTCTTGTGGTCGTAGCCGGCGGAGCCGCCGGAGGCGAACGCGTCGGCCAGCCAGAAGCCCTGCCGCACCGAGATCTCGTTGGCGATGTCGGAGAAACTGGCCGTGCCCTTGTCCGCCGCCACCACCAGGTAGGGGTCGTCGGCGTCGTGTCGGACCACGTCGGACGGCGGCACGACCTGCCCGCTGACCAGGTTGTCGGTCACGTCCAGCATGGCCGAGATGAAGCCCTGGTAACAGGCGACCGCCTCGTCCCGGTCGCCCGGCTTCTGCTTGAGCACGAAGCCGCCCTTCGCGCCCACCGGCACGATCACGGCGTTCTTCACCATCTGCGCCTTGACCAGGCCGAGCACCTCGGTCCGGAAGTCCTCCCGCCGGTCCGACCAGCGGATACCGCCCCGGGCCACCGGCCCGAACCGCAGGTGTACGCCCTCGAAGCGCGGCGAGTAGACGAAGATCTCGTACTTCGGCCGGGGCGCCGGCAGGTCCGGCACCATCTGCGGGTCGAGCTTGAACGCCACGTACGGCTTGGGTCGCCCGTCGGTGCGCCGCTGGTAGAAGCTGGTCCGCAGGGTCGCCTGGATCAGCGTCAGGTACGACCGGAGGATCCGGTCCTGGTCCAGGCTGCTCACGTCGTCGAGCTGCTGGTTGATCGAGGTGACCAGTTCCTTGCCGCGCAGGTTGCGCTCCTCGGCGGAGTAGCCCAGCGTCGGGGAGAACCGGGTCTCGAAGAGTTCCACCAGCGAGGCGGCGATCTGCGGGTACGCGATGAAGGTGGACTCCATGTAGTCCTGCGAGAAGACGGTGCCGGCCTGCCGCAGGTACTTCGCGTACGCCCGCAGCACCACCACCTGCCGCCAGGTGAGCCCGCCGCGCAGCACCAGCTCGTTGAAGCCGTCGACCTCGGCCTCACCGCGCCAGGTGGCGGAGAAGGCGTTCTCCACGTGCGGGCGTACCTCGGCCAGGTCCCGGGCGCCGTCCGGCAGCTCCAGGCCGAAGTCGTAGAGGTAGATCCGGCCGTCGATCCGGTCCACCTCGTACGGGTGCTCGTCGACCACCCGTACGCCGAGCGAGTGCAGCACCGGGAGCACCGCGGAGAGCACCATCGGCTCGCCGTACCGGTAGACCTTGAACCGGACGTCCTCGACCGTGGTGGCCGGGGCGGGGCCGCCCGGCCGGACCGGCTGCTGCTTGCGGAACATGTGCATCTCGAGCTGGCCCGGCTCTTCCAGCAGTTCCAGTTTGGCGAGGTCCTTCATCGCCTCGTACGGGGTGTGCCCGTCCTTGTAGCCCTCCGGGAACGCGTCGGCGTACCGGGTGAAGAGCCGTTTGGCCTGCTCGTCGCCGAGCTTGCGCTCCAGCACCAGCCGGTAGTCGTCGTCCCAGAGCCGGGTCGCGTCGGCGAGCTCCTCGGCGAGCAGGTCCGCGTCCACTTCGCCGGGCGGGCTGGCCGGATCGGTCCGGACGATGAAGTGCACCCGGGCCAGCATCGACTCGGTGACCCGGGTGGTGTAGTCCACCCCGATCCCGTTCAGCTCGCGGAGCAGGATCTCCTGCATGCGCAGCCGGTTCTGGGTGGTGAACCGGTCCCGGGGCAGGTAGATCAGGCAGGAGATGAACCGGCCGTACCCGTCGCGGCGCAGGAAGACCCGGAGCTGGCGGCGGCCGGCCATCCTGAGCACCCCGACGACGGCGTGGTAGAGGTCGTCGGTCTTGATCTGGAAGAGTTCGTCCCGGGGATAGGTCTCCAGGATCTGCAACAGGTCCTTGCCGGAGTGGCTGCGCGGGCTGAGCCCGGACCGGTCCAGCACCTCGGCGACCTTGCGCCGGACCACCGGCAGTTCGCGGACGCTGGTCCGGTACGCCGCCGTGGCGAGCAGGCCGAGGAAACGGCGCTCACCCACCACCTCGCCGCGCTCGTCGAACACCTTGAACCCGATGTAGTCCAGATAGGCCGACCGGTGCACGGTGGCCCGGGAGTTGGCCTTGGTGATGATGAGCAGGCGCTTCTCGGTCACCTTCTGGTGCGCCTCGGGGGTCATCGAGGAGAGCGCCCGGGGCGTGGTGGAGTCCTGGCGCAGGATGCCCAACCCGGTGCCGAGGATCGCCTCCAGCGCCGGCCCCTGCTCGGTCTGGATCAGCCGGTACTCCCGGTAGCCGAGGAAGGTGAAGTGCTCGTGCGCCAGCCAGCGGAGCAGCTCCACCGAGTCGGTGATGTCCTTTTCGGGTACGGGTGGACGGTTCTCCGAGGTGCGTGCGGCGGCCAGTTCGTCGGCGAGGGAGAGGGCGCGCTGCCGCATCTTGGGCCAGTCCTCGACCGCCTCTCGTACGTCGGTGAGCACCCGCTGCAACTCGGCGCGCAATCGGTCCCGGTCCGCCGCGCCGCGTACCGGATCGATCTCGATCCGCATCCAACTCTCGACGATGTCACCGTCGATCGCGTCGTCCGGTTCGACGTCGGCGGCGACCTCGGTCAACCTGCCGAGTGGCTCGCGGCGGACCACCACCAGCGGGTGGACCAGCATGTGCACGTCGAGGTGGTGCCCGGTCAGCAGCGCCGTGATGGAGTCCACCAAAAACGGCATATCGTCCGTAACTATCTCAATTACGGTGTGCTGCTGTTCCTCGTCCGGTTCGTGGATCCGCAGCTTGAGTTCGCCCGGCACCCGCTGCTGGGCGAGCTCCCGGTGCGCCTTCGCGGCGGCGAGCATCTCCGCCGGGGTGAAGCCGATCAGCTCCTCGTCCGGGGCGAACCGCCAGAACCGGTCGACGAGGGTGGCCGCGTCGTGGTCGTCGCCGGCCAGTGCCACCGCCTGGGCGACCAGCCGCTCGGCGTTCGGTACCGGCTCGTCCAGATCCGCGTCCTCGACGTCGTCGACGAGGGCCTCCGGGGGCAGTCCGAGATCGTAGAGGGTGTCGATGCTGGCCCCCGGCACGCCGGTCGCGCCGGAGGCGAGTCGAGAGCCCGCCCCGTCGTCGTCGATCGCCGCGTCGTAGCTGTCGTCTCGGCTGGCATTCGCCGGCCGGAGAACGGGTTCCGGTGTGATCGCCGGACGCCGGTCCATCGTGCCACTCCCCTCGACCCACCACGCCGTGGGTCACTCTCCGCCCCAGACTAGGCCCTACCGATAAGCCCCTCTGCCGGTGGACCGGCGGCCGGATGTCGGATCTGGGATCTGTCCTTTCATCCGTTGCGGACGCCCGACACGCCCGCGTCGGAGTACCCACGCACGCTCGGCCATCACCCGATCCGCCCCACCGGACCCGCGAGCCCGACCGGCGCGGACGGCCACACCTGCTCTGACCAGCACCGGAGCGCCCAAAGTGGGCCTGGCGCAAACCTCCCGGACAGCACCGGGGCAGCCGGGATCCGGCACCGCGTACTACCGTCGGTCTGCTGCCGGAGCGACTTCCGGCGGTGCGCCGACCTGGAAGGTAACCGCGGCATGCGCTTTCCGAATCCGTCCCAACGCCCGCTGGCCCGACAAACCACCCGTCGGGGGACGGCCACCCTCCTTACCGGCGTGCTGCTCGCCGCCGGGGCCCTGGCCGGCTGCTCGGACTCGGACGGCCCGGACCGCGCGGTCGACACGTTCCTGGCCGGTTGGCTCGGTGGCGATCTCAACAAGGTCGGATTCCGCAACCCGGCGGGCGATCGGGTACCGGCCGACGAGGTGGCCGAGGAGATCAAACAGCTCTCCGGCGAGCTGGCCAAGACGCCACCGAAGCTCCACCGCGAGGGCGAGGCGAAGATCACAGAAGACACCGCGACCGCGACGGTACGGGTCGACTGGACACTGCCTGGTGACACGCACTGGACGTACCCGTCGGAGATCCACCTCAAGCGTGGTGAGGACGACGAGTGGCAGGTGATCTGGGAACCGAAGGTCGTCGAGCCGCGCCTCACCCGCGGAGACGAGCTGGCCGTACGCCGGCTCCCCGCCAAGCGGGCGGCGGTGACCGACGGGGCCGGCAAGCCCATCGTGACGCCCCGGCCGGTGGTACTGGTCGGTGTGCAGCCCAGCGAGGTGACCGACGTACCCGGCCTGGTGCGGCAGCTCGACACGGCGTTCAAGGCGATCCGGCCGCCGATCACCCCGCCGGTCGACCTGACCGACCTGCCGACCCGGATGCGGGAGGCGAAACCGGACGCTTTCGTCGACGTGGTGACCCTGCGCCGGGAGGCGTACCTCCAGATCAAACCGCGCATCTACGACCTGCCGGGCACGAAGTTCCGCGACGAGCAGCGGGAACTCGCGCCGACCCGGGACTTCGCCCGGGCGCTACTCGGCTCGGTCGACCCGGTGCTGGCCGACGACATGGCCGCCAACCCCGGGCTCTTCGAGTCCGGTGACCTGGTCGGCCACGGCGGCCTACAGGGCCGGTACGACAAGCAGTTGCGTGGCGGGGTCGGGCTGAGCGTGATCATCGCCAGCAAGCGCCCGGACGGTACGGTCACGCCGACCGGTACCGAGGTGTTCCGGCGCGAGCCGCAGGCCGGCGTACCCCTGAAGACCACCCTCGACGTGCCGACGCAGAACGCCGCCGACGACGCCGTGCGCGGGTCCCGGCAGCGGGCCGCCCTGGTCGCGGTACGGATCAGCGACGGCGCGGTACTGGCCGCGGCGAACGGCGGCAGCGCCGAGAACCTGGCCTTCACCGCCCAGGTCCCGCCGGGCTCGACCTTCAAGATGGTCAGCGCGCTCGGCCTGCTCGACGTCGGGGCGGTCAGCCTGGACGGGCCGGTCGCCTGCCCGAAGACGTTCACCGTGGACGGGCGCTCGTTCAAGAACTCCGACAACTTCGCCCTCGGCACGGTCCCGTTCCGGACCGACTTCGCCCGTTCCTGCAACACCGCGTTCGCCGCGCTGGCCCCGAAGCTGGGGCCGGACGGGCTGGCGAACGCCGGCCGGAGCCTGGGGCTGGAAGCCGACTGGAAGCTCGGGATCGACGCGTTCAGCGGGAAGGTGTCGGCGGGCGGGTCGGCGGCCGAGCGGGCGGCGGCCGCCTTCGGCCAGGGCACCACCGTGGTCAGTCCGCTGGCGATGGCGGCGGCGACCGCCGGGGTCGCCCGTGGCCAGTGGCAGCAGCCGAAGCTGCTGCTGGAGCCGGCACCGGGTGAGCCCGCGCCGCCCGGCCCGCAGCTTAAGGCCGGCTCGGTCGAGCCGCTCCGCACGATGATGCGCGAGGTGGTCACCAAGGGGACCGGCAGCGCCCTGGCCGACGTACCGGGCGGGCCGGTGTACGGCAAGACCGGCACCGCCGAGTACGACGACAACCCGGCGCACACTCACGCCTGGTTCGTGGGCTGGCAGGGGGACGTCGCGTTCGCGGTCTTCGTCGAGAAGGGCGGATCGAGTACGGCGACCGCCGTGCCGATCGCCGAGAAGTTCCTCCGCGGCCTCGACTGAACGCAGCTGCGCGGCCTGCGGAAACGCTCCGGCCGGGGCGGTCGACGGGGTCTGTCCCGGACCGCCCCGGCCGTCGGTGCGAGTCGCCTCAGCGGGCGAGCGCCAGGCCCTGCTTGTCGTTGAACTTGCCGACCAGGATCATGATCAGGTCGATCAGCGTCCAGATCCCGAACCCGCCGAACGTCAGGATCATCAGGATGCCGGTGCCGATCTTGCCGACGTAGAACCGGTGCACGCCGATGGTGCCGAGGAAGAGGCAGAGCAGCACCGCGACGAGCCAGGACTTCTGCCCGACGGCCGGACCGGCGGCGGTTGTGGACATGGTCTATTCCTCTCAGGACTTTCTCAGGAAAGATGAACGTTCGCGCACATTACCGGAACCTGATCGGCTCCGCAGCCCCGGTCACCCGGCAGGATCAGCCAAAAGTCATCGGCGCGGCAGACTGGCGACGTACATCGCGATCAGTTGCTCGTACGTCTCGTCCAGATCTTCCGACAGCCCGAAGCCGCCGCTGGCCTCCAGCGAGGCGAATCCGTGCGCGATGGCCCGGCCGCACCGGGTGGCGTGGATCGCCGCCGAGTCGGTGAGCCCGTACTCGCGCAGCGTGGCGAGGAAGACCTGCAACATCCGGGTACCGGCCTCGACCATGGCCGGATCGTGCAGTGGATCGGGCGGCAGCGCGGCGTACCGGGCCGGGTACTCGCGGACGTAGTCGCGGTAGGTGCGCAGCAGCACCGCCACCGCCTCGTCGCCGCTGCGGCCCAGCACGGCGGTGACTGACCGGTCGGTCATCTCGGTGATCACCCGGATCCCGACCAGGGTGCGCAGCTCGGCGAGGCCGGCGACGTGCTTGTAGAGCGAGGGCGGGGCGACTCCGGTGCGCGCGGCGACAGCCGCCAGGGTCAGGGCATCGACGCCCTGCTCGTCGATCACCTCGATCGCCGCGCCGACCACGGCGCTCGTGGAGAGTCCGACCCTAGGCACCGCGCGACCCGTGCCAAGCTTTCCCTGGACAGGATGCCTTGCTATATCTCATAGCCTAGAAGCTAGTTAGCATAGCCAGCCATGTCAACCGGAGTCGCCCACTGCCGGCGGGCGGTCCGCTGGCCGGCGGCCGATACGGTCGCGTCGAGACTGTCGAGCTGCCCCGCTTGGGCTCCCACGCTCACCGCCGGGCGACCCCGTGCACGGTCGTGGCGCGGGCCGGCCGGGGCTTTCACCCGATTGCCAGTGCTCGCGGCTCGTCAGGGTCTCGAAGAGGCTGGTGATCTGGAACCGGCAGTGCCAGCCGACACCGCTGTTGACCACCACCACAGCGGCGGCGGCGGTTCCGGTGCCCCGGCTGTGCACCCAGCTCGACAGTCGCCCGGCCAGGTAAGCCGGCGCTCGCCGCCCGTCGACGATGGCCGGCCATCATGGACTGCCGATCTTCAGGCGATCTCCGCCGCCGACCCCGGCTCGGGGTCACGGATCGGCGCCTCACCCGGCGCTGCGGGCTCGTCGTCGGCCAGGCCAGGGCTGGGTGGAGCTGCGGCCGCCGGTTCTTCGGCCAGCGGTGGCGGGTTGCGGCGGAGCCGTCCCGGACCGGCCGAGGCGGGTGGGCCGACCGGCTCCGACCAGCGGGCGGACAGATCGGGTACCTCGGACCGGGGTCGGTCAGCCCCGTTCGACCCGGCGCCCTCCGACACCGCAACCTGCGCGCCCGCAACCTCCGACCCGGCAGGCTCGGCCGCCGAGTCTGGCGAGCCCTGTGCGGTCCAGGTCCCGGACGTGTCCGGCAGTTCGGCGGTGGACGTACCAGGGCTGACCGGGTCGGGGGCGAGTGGGCGGTCCGGTACCGGCACCGCTCCGAGGGCTGTCGCCGCCGGGGAAGGTCGGGAAAAGGCGGGAAACTCCACGGCCGGTACGCCCCGCCGGGCGGTGGCCGGCGCCGCCCCGATCGACGGCACCGCCGACTGCCGGGCCGGCGTCGTGGGCACGGCGGGGGGAACCGCACGGGGACCCGGCACGCCCGGGCCCCTCCCGGCGACGGTGGGCCCGCTCGGGGTCAGCCGGGGCGGCACCGCCTCGGGCGCGGCGACCGGGGCCAGGCCGGCGACCAGCGTGTCGACGATCTCGGCGGCGTAGGCCCCCTCCGGGTCGTAGTCGGGATCGAAGACGGTGATCTCCACTCCCAGGCAGTGCGGGGTGTCGACCAGCCCGGCCAGCAGCAGTTCCAGCTCGGCGAAGGCGATCCCGCCCGGATCCGGCGCGTCCACCGCCGGCATCACCGCCGGATCGAGCACGTCGACGTCGACGTGGACCCAGTAGCCGGCGCAGTCGGTCAACTGGTCGCGCGCCCACTGGGCGGTCCGGGCCGCCCCCTCGACCCGCAGCGCCGGCACCGGCCGGGTGACGATGCCGGCCGCCTGGAGGTCGAGCCGGTACTCGTCGTGGGCGCGGATGCCGAGCACCACCACGTCGATGTCCCGGAAGTACGGCCGGCGCCCCTCGATCGCGGCCAGGTCGGCCTGGCCCCGCCCGGTGACCAGGGCCAGGTCCTCACCGGCCGCCGCGCCCACGTAGGAGGCGTTGCCCGGGTGCCGGAAGTCGGAGTGGCCGTCCACGAAGACCAGCCCGATCCGGCCGCCGACCGCCTCGCCGAGCCGGTGCATGGCGAGCGCCGAGCCGAGCAGGATCGAGCAGTCCCCGCCGAGCACCAGCGGGAACTCGCCCTGGTCGATGATGCCGCCGATCCGCTCGGCCAGCTCCATCGAGTAGTGCGCGATCGAGCCGGCGTGGCACACCCCGTCCCCGGGACGCCAGTCGCCCGGGTCGTACCGGGGCGGGGTGAGGCAGCCGGCGTCCCGGGCCGCGAGCCGGGCGATCAAATCGTGGTCACGCAGCGCGCCCGGTGCCTTGGCGCAGCCCGGCACCGACGTGGGAGTCGGCGGACGCAGGCCCAGGTTGGACGGGGCATCCAGGACGGCGATCCGGCGCATACTGTGCTCCCGTCCGGTATCGCGGCTGCCAGGCCGGCACGCGCGCTCGTACTGCCTATTGTCTAGAAGAGCGCACGTGAGAGCGCCCTCCGGGCGCTGGCCACCGCAGGATCGTCCGGACCGGCGATGGTGAACAGGGACACCAGGTGCTGCCGGGCCGCCTCCCGGTCATCGCCGGCCGTCCGACGGACCAGGTCGACCAGCCGGGCGTACGCCTGCTCGGCCTGGCCGCTGAGCACCTCGATGTCGGCGGCGAGCAACTGTGCCGGTACGTCGTCGGGGCTCGCCTCGGCCGCGGCCAGCGCCGCCGCCGGGTCCGCACCGCTCACCCGGCGGGCCAGCGCGACGTGTGCCACGCCGGCCTCGGCCGCCGCGTCCGAGGGTGCGTCCGAGAGGATCTTCTTGTACGCCCGCTCGGCCGCGTCCAGGTCGCCGCTGATCAGCGCCTCGTCGGCCTCGCTGAGCCGGGGGTCCTCCGGTGCCTCCACCGAGACCCCGCCGGCCTTGAGCACGGCGCCGATCCACTGCCGCAACTGCGCCTCGGGCACCACTCCGGCGAAGGCGTCGACCGGCTGGCCGCCCACCACCGCGTAGACCATCGGGATGCTCTGCACCCGGAACATCTGCGCGAGCCGCTGGTTGGCGTCGACGTCGACCTTGGCCAGCACCCACGCACCGGCACCCTCGACGGCCAGCCGTTCCAGCACCGGGGAGAGCTGCTTGCAGGGCTCGCACCACTCGGCCCAGAAGTCGATCACCACTGGGGTGGTGAGGGAGCGTTCCAGCACCTCGGACTGGAACGTGGCTTCGGTGACGTCGATCACCGCGACTCCACCCCCGCCCCCGGGAGGTGTGCTCGGCGGCGTCCCGCCGGGGACGCCGGGACCGGCCGGCGGGGTGGCTGCCGCCGGCTTCGCGGGTGTCTGTGCGGCGCGCAGCGCGCCGAGGTCGACCGCGCCGCGGGTGAAGATCGACGAGGTGATCCGTGGGTCGCTCATGGTTCCCTAGTCTCGCACGCGGCGTCGCGAACCCCGCCCAACCGCCGCTGCCCGACAGATGCCAACCCGGCGAATCAGAACCGGGCCGGTTCGCGGTAGACACCCCACTCGGCGCGGAGCGCGTCGCAGATCTCCCCGAGGGTCGCCTCGGCGCGTACGGCGGCCAACATCGGCGGGATCAGGTTCCCGCCGGTCCGGGCGACCTCGACCATCCGGGTCAGCGCCTCGGTGACCGCGCGCGCGTCCCGGCCGGCCTTGCGGTCGGCGAGCATCCGTCGCTGCTCCAGCTCCACCTCGTGGGATACCCGCAGGATCTCCAGCTCCTTGGCGACCGTGCCGGTGTGGCAGTTGACGCCGACGATCTTCTTGTCGCCCTTCTCCAGCGCCTGCTGGTAGACGAAGGCCGACTCGGCGATCTGGCCGGTGAACCAGCCGTCCTCGATGCCGCGCAGGATGCCGGAGGTCATCGGGCCGATCGGGTGCGGGCCGTCGCCGCCGAGCTGCCGGATCCGGGCGAAGATCTCCTCCGCCTCCGCCTCGATCTTGTCCGTCAGCGCCTCCACGTACCAGGAGCCACCGAGCGGGTCGGCGACGTTGGTGACCCCGGTCTCCTCCATCAGCACCTGCTGGGTACGCAACGCGATCTCCGCCGACGAGTCGGTGGGCAGCGCGAGGGTCTCGTCCAGCGCGTTGGTGTGCAGCGAGTTGGTGCCGCCGAGCACCGCGGCCAGCGCCTCGACGGCGGTCCGCACCACGTTGTTGACCGGCTGCTGCGCGGTCAGCGACACCCCGGCGGTCTGGGTGTGGAAGCGCAGCCAGAGTGCCCGCTCGTCGGTGGCGCCGTACACCTCGCGCAGCCAGCGGGCCCAGATCCGGCGGGCGGCCCGGAACTTGGCGATCTCCTCGAAGAAGTCGACGTGTGAGTCGAAGAAGAAGCTCAGCCCCGGCGCGAAGACGTTGACGTCCAGCCCCCGGCTCAGCCCCAGCTCGACGTAGCCGAACCCGTCCGCCAGGGTGTACGCCAACTCCTGCGCGGCGGTCGACCCGGCCTCCCGGATGTGGTAGCCGGAGACCGACAGCGGCTTGTAGCGCGGGATCTCCCGGGCGCAGTACTCCATCAGGTCGCCGATCAGCCGCAGGTGCGGCTCGGGGTCGAAGAGCCACTCCTTCTGCGCGATGTACTCCTTGAAGATGTCCGTCTGGAGGGTGCCGTCCAGTGTGGAGATGTCCGCGCCCTGCCGCTCGGCGGCGACCAGGTACATGCAGAAGACCGGCACCGCCGGCCCGGAGATGGTCATCGAGGTGGTGACGGCGGCCAGGTCGATGCCGTCGAAGAGCACCTCCATGTCGGCGGCGGAGTCGACGGCGACGCCGCAGTGCCCGACCTCGCCGAGCGCCTGCGGGTCGTCGGAGTCCCGGCCCATCAGGGTCGGCATGTCGAAGGCGACGGAGAGCCCGCCGCCGCCCGCGCCGAGGATCATCCGGTAGCGCTCGTTGGTCTGCCGGGCGTTGCCGAAGCCGGCGAACTGCCGGATCGTCCAGGTCCGCCCCCGGTAGCCGGTCGGATACAACCCCCGGGTGTACGGATATTCGCCCGGCCAGCCGATCCGGGCGAACCGGGGGTCGGCGCTCCCCTCGGGTGGGCCGTAGACCGGGTCGACGGGCATCCCGGAGAGGGTGGTGAAGTCCGCCTCCCGCTTGCGTGCCGCGTCGTACCGGGCCTGCCAGCGGGCTCGACCGGCGGCGATCTCCTCGGCGTCCATTGCAGGGGGCCCTCCTCGCGCTCCTCGACTGAGCCCGAGTGTAGAGGGGACCCTGAACGATCGCTAAGGTAGCCCGCGATCAAGGCTGGAGTGGCCCGCGATCGAGGGATCTTCCGACACCGAGGCGGGTGCGATTCCGGGCGGAAGATCCCTGATCACGGCAATCGCGGCCGGGCCACCACCGGGGTCAGGCCCCGGCGGCCGGCGGGTTGTTCAGCTCGATGTCGTCCACCTTGACGTTCACCTCGGCGACCGTCAGGCCGTACTTCTCCACCGCCTCGATGACCTTCGCCCGGACCGCCTCGGTCACCTCCTGCACGACGTGACCGGCCTCGATCACCAGCACGATCTTGATAGTCGCGCTGGTCCCCTTCACCTCGGCCGAGACGCCCCGCCCGGCGTCACCCACCTCGTCCAGGCCGACCTTGTCCAGCACACTGTTGAAGAACCGGGCGACGTCGCCACCGAGATCGGCGACGCCGGGCACCGAGCGGGCCGCCGTACCGGCGATCTTCTCGATGACCTCTTCGGACACTTCGGTGCCGCCCCTCGGCGCCGCCGCGGGCGCCGCCGCCGGTGCGGTCTCCGGGGCCTGGCCGGAATCGTTCTGAACCTCGGTCATTCTCGTCTCTCTCCCCTGGTCTCGACGGCCTGCACGGCGCCGTCGGCGTTGACGGAGCCTATCCGCCGTGGGCGAACCAGCGGCGGAACTGACACATTCTCGGCTCTGTCGGGTCCGGCCCGCGAGCCGGCGGCCGGGACGGACGGCGCAAGGAACGTACAAGACCTGCGGCCGGGACCGGGAGAGGATCCATCCGACGACCGACCAAGGAGGATCCTCGATGACCGCAGCCGCCCCGACGGCCGGGCCGGAGCCGGCCCGGGTCCGCTTCGACACCAAGATCGCCATACTGCTCCGGGACGACCTCGCGACCTGGCAACGGCTCAACGTCACGGCGTTCCTGACCAGCGGTGTCGCCGGGGCGGAGCCGGAGCTGCTCGGCGCCGACTACCTGGACGCCGACGGCACCCGCTACCTGCCGATGTTCCGCCAGCCGGTGCTGGTCTTCACCGGCGGCCGGGACGTCCTCGTCGGCGCGCACCGGCGGGCCGTCGACCGGGGGATGCGGGTCGCCGTCTTCACCGAGCAGCTCTTCGGCACCGGCAACGACCGGGACAACCGGGCCGCCGTCCGGGCGGTCGGGCGGGACCATCTCGACCTGGTGGGGCTGGCCGTACACGGGCCGAAGAACGCCGTCGACAAGGTATTGAAGGGTGCCGTCCTGCACCCCTGACCGCCAGCGCCGTCAGCCGGTGGCCCGGCCGAGCTGGTCCAGCAGCTCACCGGCTGCCGCGTACGGGTCGAGCGAGCCGTCGGCCACCCGGGCGGCGAGCGCCGCGAGCGACGTACCCGCGCGGAGCGAGCCGATCCGGTCCCGGAGCGTGCCCAGCGCGATCGCCTCGACCTCGGCGGCGGCCCGGGCCTCCCGGCGGCGGCGCAGCTCGCCGTGCTCGACCAGCCAGCCGTGGTGCTTCTCCACCGCCGTGACCAGGTCGTCGATCCCCTCGCCCCGGGCCGCCACCGCGCGCACCACGCGCGGGCGCCACTGCCCGGGACCGCGCTCGCCCAGTGCGATCATGCCGTTGATGTCCCGCACGGTGGCGTCGGCGCCGTCCCGGTCGGCCTTGTTGACCACGAACACGTCGGCGATCTCCAGGATGCCGGCCTTGACCGCCTGGATCGCGTCGCCCATCCCCGGCGCCAGCAGTACCAGGGTGGTGTCGGCCAGCGAGGCGACCTCCACCTCGGCCTGGCCGACCCCGACGGTCTCCACCAGTACGACGTCGCAGCCGGCCCCCTCCAGCACCCGGACCGCCTGCGGGGTGGCCGCCGCCAGCCCGCCCAGGTGTCCGCGGCTGGACATGGACCGGATGTAGACGCCGGGGTCGGTGGCGTGGTCCTGCATCCGGACCCGGTCGCCGAGGATCGCCCCGCCGGTGAACGGGCTGGACGGATCGACCGCGAGCACCCCGACCCGGTGGTCCCGGGCCCGCAGCGCCCGGACCAGTTCGTTGGTGGTGGTCGACTTCCCCACCCCGGGTGAACCGGTCAGCCCGATCACCTGGGCGCGCCCGGTGTACGGCGCGAGCGCCGCCGCGACCTGCGGCAGCAGCTCGTCACCGGACTCGACCAGGGTGATCAGCCGGGCCACCGCCCGGGGGTCTCCCTGCCGGGCCCGGTCCACCAGCATCGGCACGTCCCGGCTGCGCCGCACCGACCCGGCCGGTTGCGGCGCGGGCCGGTCCGCGGCCGACGCCGCCGTCACTCCCGCCCGCCGGCCTGCCCCGGCACGTGCACGATCAGCGCGTCGCCCTGGCCACCGCCGCCGCAGAGCGCCGCCGCGCCCGTACCGCCGCCCCGGCGGCGCAGCTCCATCGCCAGGGTGAGCACCAGGCGGGCCCCGGACATCCCGATCGGGTGGCCCAGCGCGATCGCACCGCCGTTGACGTTGACGATCTCGCCGGAGACACCGAGGTCCCGGATCGACTTGACGCCCACCTGCGCGAACGCCTCGTTGATCTCGATCAGGTCGAGGTCGCCGACGCCGAGCCCGGCCTTGCGCAGCGCGTGCTGGATCGCGTTCGCCGGCTGCGAGTGCAGCGAGTTGTCCGGACCGGCCACGTTGCCGTGCGCACCGATCTCGGCCAGCCAGGTCAGCCCCAGCTCCGTCGCCTTCGCCTTGCTCATCACCAGCACCGCGCAGGCACCGTCGGAGATCGGCGAGGAGCTGCCGGCCGTGATGGTCCCGTCCGGGGTGAACGCCGGGCGCAGCCGGGCCAGCGACTCGGCGGTGGTGTCCGGGCGTACGCCCTCGTCCTCGCTTATCACCAAGGGGTCGCCCTTGCGCTGCGGCACCGTCACCGGGACGATCTCCTCGGCGAACGCGCCGTTCTTCTGCGCGGCGGCGGCCCGCTGGTGGCTGGCGGCGGCGAAGGCGTCCTGCTCGGCCCGGCTGATCGCGTGCCGGGCGTTGTGCCGCTCGGTGGACTCGCCCATCGCGCAGCAGTCCCACGGGTCGGTGAGGCCGTCCAGCGCCATGTGGTCCTTCACGGTCACGTCGCCGTACTTGTAGCCGGCCCGCTGACCGAGCAGCAGGTGCGGGGCGTTGGTCATCGACTCCATGCCGCCGGCCACCACGATGTCGAACTCGCCGGCCCGGATGAGCTGGTCGGCCAGCGCGATCGCGTCCAGGCCGGAGAGGCAGACCTTGTTGATCGTGAGCGCCGGTACGGACATCGGAATGCCCGCCTCCACCGCCGCCTGCCGGGCCGGGATCTGTCCGGCGCCGGCCTGGAGCACCTGCCCCATGATCACGTACTGCACCTGGTCGGCGGAGACCCCGGAGCGCTCCAGGGCGGCCCGGATGGCGATGCCGCCGAGCGTGGTCGCCGGAAAGTCCTTGAGGTTGCCGAGCAGCCGACCCATCGGGGTACGGGCGCCGTTGACGATCACGGATGCCATGGGAACTGTCGCCTCCGGGGGGACCTGGCGGAGCACCTTAACGTCGGTTAGGTCAGACTATCCTGGTGGACGACGACAGCCCGGGTACCCCCACTGCCGACTATCTCACAGGCATCGGCCTGCTCGGCATCGATCACGTCGGGGTGGCCGTGCCTGACCTCGACGCGGCGATCGAGTTCTACCAACGGGTCTTCGGGATGCGCTGCGTGCACACCGAGACCAACCCCGAGCAGGGGGTCCGGGAGGCGATGCTCCGGGTCGGGCCGACACCGGCCGGCGGCTGCGTGCAACTGCTGGCGCCGCTGGGCCCGGACTCCACCATCGCGAAGTTCCTGAACCGCAGCGGCCCGGGGGTGCAGCAGGTCGCGTACACGGTGGCGGACATCGACGCCGCCTGCGCGGCTCTGCGCGACCGGGGCGTAGGGGTGCTCTACGAGACGCCGAGACGGGGTACCGCCGGCTCCCGGGTCAACTTCGTGCATCCCCGGGACGCCGGCGGCGTACTGGTGGAACTGGTCGAACCCGCCGCCTCCTGACCCGGGTCGGGCGGGCGGCGCCGGCTCAGGCCGGCACGGTGTCGTACGACTCGACCAGCTCGGCCGGCAGCGGTGCCAGGTCGGTGGCCCGGCGGAAGTCGCCCAGGGTGGTGCCGGTGCACTCCGAGTCGACGTTGCGGGCACCGGCCCGGGCCCGCACGTCGTGCAGGTTGACCGCGCGGAAGTCGATGGAGAACCGGGTCCGGCCGGAGGTGTTCGGCACGGTGGTGTGTAGCTGGGCGCCGGAGAAGACCAGCACCCCGCCGGGCGGCGTGATGACCCGCAGGTCCGGCTCCCGCTCCAGCTCCTGCTCCAGCCCGGGCTGCTTGCGGGTCTCGGCGTGCACCTGCGCGGCGGCGGTGGTCCGGCCGTGCGCCACCCACTGCGCGTAGTTGTAGTCCCGGGAGCTGTTCCGCACCCCGGTGTCGAAGTATCCCGGGTGGAAGGCCATCACGTTGGCCTCGGTCACCTCGTACACCGGGATCCAGAAGTTGAGCTGGGACATCGGCGCGGAGAACCAGGTGTCCCGGTGCGGCTCGAACTGCAGCGTCAGCCCCGCGTTGAGGTATTCGCTGGTCATCGAGCGCAGCCGGGGCACGTCGAAGTAGGTCTGCACCGGGTCGGCGCCAAGGTCTGCGAGGAGCCCCCGGACGAGTTCGGCGCTGCGCGGGTGGTTGATGAAGCTGGGCTTCAGCTCGGCCAGCACCGAGACGTAGTCCGGGCCGGCCAGGTGGTGCTGGGCCTCCGGCGGGAAGTGCGGCGCGAACGCGGTCTCGGTCATCTGCCGGGCGAAGGCGACCAGCGCCATCGAGTGCGGCGTCGGCGAGTAGACGAACAGGTCCCCGGCGAAGAGCCGTGCTCGACGCTCGTCGTCGGACATCGGCGAGTCGAAGTGCAGCACCGTCACTGCGGCCTCCTGCGGTAGCTCCCGGTAGGTCTGGTGCCCAGCGGATCACGCTGGGTCTGCGCAGCGGTCACGGTAGGCCGCGAGCCGGCGGCCCGGAATGCGCCGTCCGGTCGGGCCGGGGCCCGTGTCGACAATCCGACTTCGCCCCGGTACCCGGCTGGAAAGGCCGGGTGCGGCGCCCGGCGGCACATAGAGTCGGGCGATGCCGCCCGCGCAGCCCTTCGCGCCCGCCGCCACCCCGGCGACGCCGGCCCCGCGTACCGGGTCGTCCGCCGTCCCGGCCGGAGCCGCTCCCGCCGGGGTACGCCCGTTCCGGTTCACCGCCGCGATGCCCGGGCTGGACCGGCCGGCGGCGCGGTGGCGCGACGAGATCCGCCGGATCGAGGCCCTCGGTTTCGACTCCGTCTCGGTCTCCGACCACTTCACCGGCGGCTGGGCGATGGACCCGCTGGTGGCGATGACGGTGGCCGCCGAGGCCACCACCCGGCTCCGGGTGCTGGGCATGGTCTTCTGCAACGACTTCCGGCATCCGGTACTCCTGCACAAGGCACTGGCCAACCTCGACGTCTTCTCCGGCGGCCGGGTGGAGATCGGCCTCGGCGCCGGCTGGCTGCGCGACGACCACGACGCTGCCGGGCTGCCGTTCGACCCCCCGGCGGTCCGCGTCGGGCGGCTCGCCGAGTCGATCGAGATCCTGCTCCGGCTCTTCGGCGACAAGCCGGTCGACTTCACCGGCCGGCACTACCGGATCAGCGGACTGCTCGGGCTGCCCGAGCCGGTGCAGCGCCCCCATCCCCCGCTACTGGTCGGCGGCGGCAGCCGGCGGATCCTCGAACTCGCCGGCCGGTGCGCCGACATCGTCGGGATCAACCCGCGGCTCGCCCCGGACGTCGACCCGCTGGCCGCGGTCGCCGAGCTGAGTCCGGAGCGCTTCGCCCGGAAGGTGGCCTGGGCCCGGGACGCCGCGACGGCCGCCGGGCGGGACCCGGCCGACCTGGAGTTCCAGTCCCGGATGTTCGACGTACGGGTGGTGCACCGGGGGGTCGCGCACCACACCTCGTCCAGTCATGCCCGAGGAGTCGACCCGGCCGCGCTGGCCGGCTCGCCGGCGGTGCTGCACGGCAGCGTGGACGAGTGCATCGACAAGCTCCTCGCGCTCCGCGACCGGTACGGGGTCAGCTATCTGCATCTCGGCGGCAACCTGGACGCCGCCGCCCCGATCGTGGCCCGGCTGGCGGGACGATGACCGCACCGGATCCCGTCCGCGGCACCGGGGTGCGGAACCGGCCCCGACACCACTGTCCGGAGGTCCTTCGGGGACGGTAGAACCGGCAAACAGAATCGTCGTCCGGCGGGTTGAGTTGACCTTGTGAACTGGGCGCGATAGTACGGCTCGGGCCTTGCGAAGCACCCCGGTAAGTCTGCAAGTATGTCCCAATGCCCCAGCAGCAGTCCTCCCCTCTCGCGTTCTTCGACAACGCGAACTCGCAGCCAGACTTCACGGTTGCCCTGCGCGGCTACGACCGTGAGCAGGTCAACAGCCACCTGGGCCGGTTGAACGCCGCTCTGAACCAGTCCGAGCAGGCCCGTGCCGAGGCCGAGCAGCGGATGAACGACGCACAGCGTCGGCTCCGCCAGGCCGAGCAGCGGCTCGCGTCGGTCGAGCAGAAGCTCACCGACACCAACAAGCAGCTCGAGGAGAACAACCGCCCCACCCTCTCCGGCCTGGGCACCCGGGTCGAGCAGATCCTGCGCCTCGCCGAGGAGCAGGCGAACGACCACCGCGGCGAGGCCAAGCGCGAGTCGGAGGGCATCCTCTCGGCCGCCCGGCTGGAGGCGCGGGAGATCACCGACAAGGCCCGTGCCGAGGCCGCCGCGATGAAGGCCTCCGCCGAGCGGGAGGCGGGCAGCGTACGCACCGCCGCCGAGCGGGAGGCCGCCGAGGTCCGGGTGCAGGCCCGCCGGGAGGCGGACACCCTGCGCGCCGACGCCGAGCGGGAGACCAAGCAGCTCCGTACGGTGACCGCGCACGAGGTCGCCGAGTTGAAGTCCACCGTCGAGCGGGAGGTCGCCACCCTCCGGGCCACCGCCGAGCGGGAGATCACCCAGCAGCGCGCCAAGGCGGCCCGGGAGGCCGAGGAGAAGCGCGCCGAGGCGACCAAGCTGCTCACCGACGCCCGGGACAAGCGCGACAAGGACCTCCAGGCGCTGGAGCTCCAGCTCGCCGAGCGCCGGGAGAAGGCCGAGCGCGAGGAGTCGGAGCGGCACGCCGCCCAGGTCGCCCAGACCCAGAAGCTGGTCGCCGAGGCCGAGCAGCGGGCCCGGGCCGCACAGGACCGCGCCAAGGAGATCGAGCAGCGCGCCGAGGCCCGCCGGGTGGAGTCGGAGCGGAACGCCAACGAGACCATCGACAAGGCGAAGGCGCTCGCCGACAAGACCCTCAACGAGGCCCGCGCCGAGGCGCACCGCCTGCTCACCGAGGCGCGTACCGAAGCCGACCTGACCACGCAGGCGGCCCGCCGCGAGGTCGAGGACCTCACCCGGCAGAAGGACGCCGTCACCTCGCAGCTCGGCCAGATGCTCTCCGGCCTGGCCGGCATCGTGCCGGGCGTGGGTGGGGCAGCCGCCAAGCCGGAGGCGCCGAAGGCGGCCACCGACGAGAAGACCGAGGCGGAGGAGCGGGTTCCCGCCGACGCGACGAGCTGACCCGACGACGCTCGCGGGTCGGACTGCGGGGCAGCAGCACGGCCGGGGCCGTACCGGAACTTCCGGTACGGCCCCAAGTGCTGCCCGGCGTACGGTCCGATAGGTCGGGCAATGTCACCACCAGTGAGCTTCGTCCCATCAGCCCCGCCGGGTATCGCCGCAGAACCAGCCACCGCGTGTGAGGATGGGAGTATGTCGCACGGCGAGGAACTGTTTGCCCTGAACGGGGACGTGGCTACGGAGCCGAGCTTCGAGCCGGCCTTTCGGGGCTACGACAAGGGGCAGGTGGACCGATACGTCGCTCGCGCCGAAAACGAGATCGCCACTCTGGCGGCGCAGCGTGAGCACGCGTACACCCAGATCCACAATCTGGCCGGGCAGGTCGAGGTGCTGCAACGCGACCTTACGGCGGTACGCCGGCAGGTCGGCGTGGTCGACCGGGCGTCGTTCCGGCACCTCGGTCCGGTGGTCGAACAGATCCTGACGCTCGCCGAGGAACAGGCCGAGATCATCCACCGGGACACGCTCCAGGAGATCGAGGCCCGCCGGGCCGAGGCGGAGCAGGTGCTCGAGGACGCCCGGGCGCAGGCCGCCGACGCGCTGCGCGACTTCGAACTCGCGCTCGCCGCCCGCCGCGCCGAGGAGGAGAAGGTCAACACGGCCCGCCGGGCCGAGGCGGACGCCGCCGTCACCGCCGCCGCCGAGGAGGCCACCCGGCTCCGCGAGGCCGCGCAGGCCGCGTTCGAGAAGGCCAAGCAGGAGGGTTCCGAGCTGCGCAACCGGGCCGCCGAGGAGGCGAACCGGCTGCGCGAGGCCAGCCAGGCGGCGCACGCCAAGGCCCTACAGGAGGCGAAGCAGCTCCGGGACACCGCCGAGCAGGAGGCGAACCGGCTCACCGAGCTGACCAACCAGCAGGCCCGGGAGCTGACCGAGCGGACCGAGCGGGAGAGCCAGCAGGTCGTCGAGCGGGCCCGCCAGGAGTCCGCGCGGCTGCGGCACGCGGCCCAGCACGAGGCCAACCGGCTGCGCGACGCCGCGCAGCAGGAGGCGACCCGGCTGCGCGAGGCCGGACAGGCGGCGCACGTCAAGGCCCAGCAGGAGGCGCAGCGGCTCACCGACGCGGCGAGCCAGGAGGCCGACCGCATGATCGAGATCGCCAAGCAGGAGGCCACCCGGCTGCGCGAGGCCGGCCAGGGACTGCACGCCAAGGCCAAGCACGAGGCCACCCAGCTCCGCGAGGCCGGGCAGGCGGCGCACGCCAAGGCCCAGCAGGAGGCGACCCGGATCAACGAGGAGACGGCGGAGTACGTCCGCAAGTCCCGGGCCGAGGTCGAGGACTACGCCCAGAAGGTACGGGCGGAGACGCAGCAGGAACTGGGCGCCTGGCGGGCCGGTGTCGAGCAGGAGGTGAACCGGCGCCGTACCGCCGCGGAGGCGGAGATCGCCGCCCTGCGGAGCGCGGCCGAGCAGGAACTCGCCGCCGGCCGGGCCGCGCTGGAGGAGGAACTCGCCGCCTACCGGGCCGGGGCCGACCGCGAGTTCAACCAGCGCAAGTCCGAGCTGGAGCAGCAGTTCCAGGAGCGGCAGGCCGAGCTGGAGCAGCAGTTCGAGCAGCGCCGGGCAGAGCTGGAGGAGTCGTACCAGACCCGCCGGGCGGAGATCGAGGGCGGCGCCGACCGGGTTCGCCAGGAGGCCGACGAGTACGCCGAGCGGGTACGCCGGGAGGCCGACGAGCACGCCGTGGCGATCCGGCGGGAGGCCGAGGAGCGCCTCACCGAGTTGCAGCGGCAGGCCGACGAGCAGGCCGCGACGTCCCGCCGCCAGTTCGAGGAGTACATGGCGACCGCGCAGCAGCACCTGGCCACCACGCAGCAGCACCTGGCGAGTACCCAGCAGGAGGCGGCGGCCGGCCGGCAGCAGTTGGCCGAGGTGATGCAGGAGATCGCCGAGGCGCAGCAGGCGCTCGCCGACATCCGCCAGGAGACGGTCGCCTCCCGCCAGGAGTCCGACCGGATCCAGCGGCAGTTGGCCGCCGCGCGGGACCAGCTCGCCGGTGAGCGGGACCGGTTGACCGGTACGGAGCAGTCGGCCCAGCAGGCCGAGCAGCAGTTGGCACAGGCCGAGGCGGACATGCAGCAGATCGTCGAGGCCGCCGCCGAGCAGGTTGCCGCCGACCAGCACGCCGGATCGACAGGCGGTGGGAAGTCCGGGGCGACCCGGGTGACCGAGCCGGTGACCGGCGGAGCCGACGGCGGCAGCATCGACGGCGAGCCGACCGTGGCCGCGGTGCCCGGCACCGGTGGCCGGGAACCGATGCCGACCCGGATCACCAGCACCGGCGACTCCGGGAAGCGCAGCGGCAAGCCGACGGTCGAGGACCAGGGCACCAAGTCGAACAAGGTCACCGTCGACTCCGACTAGCCGGACCGGGACCGGCCCGTCCCGTCGCGGCCGTTGCTCCGGCCCGTTAACCTTCGCCGAGACGATCAGTCGGGGGAGGTCAGGGTGGGCAGCGAGCAGCCATCGGTGCAGGACGAGCGGCGCGACGGCGACGCCCCGGAGAACGTGCCCCGGCCGGCCGGCCCGGTCGACGGGGATCTGGCCGATGCCGGTCCGGTCGCCACCGAGCCAGCCGGTAGCGACCCGGATCCCGGTGCCGGCGCGACCGGGTCCGCCGGCAGTGGACGGTTCGGCCGGCCCGGCCAGCCGTTGCGGCTCAGCCCGTTCCTGGTCGGGCTCACCGGTGGGCTGGGCGTGCTGCTGGCGTACGCGATCTTCCTCGCGGTCCGCAACGCGGGCTCGGTGCTGGTGCTGGTCTTCATCGCACTCTTCCTGGCGATCGGCCTGCACCCGGCGGTGGTCCGGCTGCGGTCCTGGGGGCTGCCCCGTGGCCTCGCCGTGGCGGCGGTGACCCTGACCCTGCTCGCGGTCATCACCGGCGCGGTGTACGCGCTGGTCCCGCCGATCGTCAGCCAGACCGGTGAGTTGATCGGGCAGGTACCCGACTACGTGACCCAACTGCGCCGCAACGACACCGTCAACGACCTGATCATCCAGTACGACCTGGCGGGCAAGATCGAGTCGGCGGCCACCACGGAGAACATCACCCGGGCCCTGGGCGGGGTCTTCGGCGCCGCCGGGTTCATCTTCGGCGCGGTCTTCAACATCGTCACCGTGATCGTGCTGACCATCTATTTCATGGCCACCTTCGACCGGCTCCGCGACCTCGGCTACGGCCTGGTCCCGGCCACCCGGCGGGACCGGGTCCGGCTGATCGGCGACGAGATCCTCGCCAAGGTCGGCGCCTACATGGTGGGGGCGCTGGCCATCGCGCTGCTGGCCGGGGTGAGTACCTTCGTCTTCGCCATCGTCGTCGACCTGGCGTACCCGTTCGCGCTCGCCGTGGTGGTGGCGATCTGTGATCTCATCCCGCAGATCGGCGCGACCATCGGAGCGGTGGTGATCAGCCTGGTCGGCTTCGCCACCGACGTGCCGACCGGGATCGCCTGCGTGGTCTTCTTCCTGATCTACCAGCAGGTGGAGAACTACCTCGTCTATCCCCGGGTGATGCGCCGGTCCGTGCAGGTCAACGACGTGGCGGCGATCGTCGCGGCGCTGCTCGGGGTGGCCCTGTTCGGGGTGATCGGCGCGCTGGTGGCCATCCCGGCGGTGGCCGCGATCCAACTGGTGCTCCGCGAGGTGGTGCTGCCCCGGCAGCAACACCGGTGAGCCGCAACTTCTGTCCGCAATCCGTCTGAATCGAGAATAGTAACCCCTTCAACACGGCTTGTAGTATTCATTCATGGCCAGTAGATCGAGACGATCGGAATCGCACCCCTCCTGAGCTGGGAAGGTGGCTCGATCGCGCGATCGTGTCGGCTCGGGGGGAGTCGGCGCGGACCGGCCGAATCGGCGGTGGGCGCCTCGTCGCGCACGAGCGGCGGCCCCTGCCCGTGTGCGACGCGCCCGTGGGGGGTAGCCGTGACTGACACCAACGCCGAACCTCCGATCGAGCCAGCGAATCCCGTCCGCCAGCCACACCGCGACCGGCGCCGCGCGACCGTCATCGGGATCTTCGGCGTCACGGCCGCCCTCCTCGCCGCCAGCGGCTATCTCGTGCTCAACGTCGCGGGGCAGCCGGTCCGGGCCGCGCCGATGGTGCTCGACCAGCCCGGCACCGTCCTCTGGGGACAGACGGTCGACCGCCCGATCGAGGTGGCGGCCGACAACGTGACCATCCGGCGGGTGAAGGTACGCACCGGCGGCGCCGCCGCCATCGTGATCCGGTCCGGGGTGGTCGGCACGCTGATCGAGGACACCGAGATCCGATGCACCTCGGCCGGGACCGACGGCGTGGTGCCGGGTGGCTACTCGGCGTTACGGGTGCGGATCAACGGGTGCCGCCAGGCGTTCCGGCAGACCGGCGGCAACCCGGCCACCATCGTCGAGTCCTCCCAGGACGGAAAGCCGTACCGGATCGAGGGGCCGAGCGGTCCGACCGGAGGGCCGATGCCGCCACCCGACCCCGATCCCGACTCCCGGGCGATGGCGCAGCGGCCGCCGTACGCCCCGGCCAGCGCGCCGCCCACCCCGATCACGTACTGGCCCGGGCCGGGCAACACCGGCGTACCGGCCGGTACGGCGCTGCGCAACTCCGGATCGCTCAGCCTGCGTACCGCCGGGCAGGTGGTGAGCGGGCTGAACATCGTCGGCTGCGTCACCGTCGCCGCCGCCAACGTACAGATCCTGCGGTCCCGGATCACCTGCAACAGCACCACGTACTCGATCCGGACCCTGGCCGGGGCGACCAACCTGTTGATCCAGGACGTCGAGATCAACGGCATGGCGAAGAACTCGGCCTCGATCTGCTGCGGCAACTACACGCTGCGCCGGGGCAACGTCTACAACATGATCGACGGCCCGCGGCTGGCCGACAACACCAGGATCTTCGACTCGTACCTGCACAGCCTGGCCCGGGTCGCCGGCTCGCACAACGACGTGTTGCAGAGCACCGGCGGCAACAACATCATCGTCCGGCACAACACCCTGCTGTCGTACAACCCGGTGACCCGGGACCCGTTCAACTCCTGCCTCACCATCGGCTCGGAGACCAGCCCGTCGCTGACCAACCTGACCTTCGAGGACAACTACTGCAACGGCGGCAACTACTCGATCGGGATCAGTCCCCGGCTGATCGGCTCCAACATCCTGTTCCGGAACAACAAGTACGGCCGCGACTACCGGTACGGGGTGGTCTCCGGCTGGAACCGACCCGGGGTGATCTGGGAACGGGCCACCAACGTCTACTTCGACAACGGTCAGCCGGTGGTCTGAGCGGAGTCGGCCGACGGGGCCGGCCCGGGTGCCGGAACAGCCGGCGCCCCGTCCCGGGTCGGCGGCCGGTACGCCTCCAGCACGGCCGGTTCACGTAGCCGCTTGCGGCCGATCCGGCGCAGGGTGCCGAGGGTGGAGCGGAGCTTCTCGACCGTGGACAGGTTCCGCCACCAGATCCCGGCCATCGGCAGGTTGCGCAGCCGGGGCGTCATCAGCCCGGCGGCCCGCAGCGTGCGCAGTCGCCCCCACACCGCACCCCGGGCCCGGAGCAGGTTCGGCTGCGAGGCGGGCAGGATGCCGGCGCTGACCGGGGTCAGTACCAGCGCCCCGGCCGCGATGGCGGCTTCGACCAGCCGCACGCCCCGCTCGGTACGGGCCAGCACCAGGGACCGGCCCGGGTCGTCGCCGGTCGGCCTGTACCACGGATCGCCGACCGCCACGTCGGCGAACTCGCCGGTGTGGTCGGCGCAGAGGTAGCAGCGCCACTGCCGGTGCTTCTGCAGGATGTCGCCCCAGGACTCGGCGTAGCTCAGTTCCCGGCGCAGCTGGGGCGGGTCGTCGGCGAGCCGGGCCCGGGCCGATCCGGGCCAGCCGGCGCCCCGGTAGTGCACCGACTCCAGCCGGGTCGGGTCGGCCACCCCGAGCCGGTCCAGCATCTCCAGGGTGCCCCGGGTGGTGGGGGTGCCGGCACAGAAGATCGCGATGGTCAGCCCGAGCTTCCGGTCCAGCTCCGGCCGGACCTGCCGGGCCATCCGGGCCGCCGCCACGTCGCAGGGCTTGCCGACGAAGACGCACGGCGCCTCGGCCGACTCGACCAGGTCCAGCCGGTCGCAGGGGCTCGCCGGGGCGTACCGGGAGCCGGCGTTGGCGAGCAGCTCGGCGGGGGTGCGGGACAGCCGGGTCTCGTTCAGGTACGGCACGTCGGCCCGGGCGCCGATGTGCAGCACCCCGGCCATCCCCTCGCCGGTCAGGCAGTGTCCGGCCAGTGCGGTCGCCACGCCGCCGCTGGAGCCGGCGTACCGGATCGCCGGGTCGGCGGCGTACCCCTCCCAGATCGCCCGGACCGGTCCCCAGGCCGGGCGCAGCTCGGGGATCTCGCCCGGCGCCGGCCGGCCGCTGCCGTGCCCCAGCCGCACCCCCGGGCAGCAGTCCAGCGCCGCCGTCGCGCCGCTGCCCGCCGCCCCGACCGGGGTGATCGGCAGCGGCCGCCGGCCGTGGTCGAGCACGTCGACCATCCGCACCTCGTCCGGCGCCAGGTACGCGCAGACCCCGCACCCGGTGCAGAGCTTGCCGGACGCCACGTCGTGCACCGTGCGGGGCCGCACCATCAGCGCACCCCGGCCGGCGCGCGGCGGTCCCGCTCGGCCCGGGCCAGCGCCACGAACTCGTCCATCTGGGCGGCGGCCCGCCCGACGGCGGCCGGAGTCCGGACGGCCAGTTCGGCTGCGGTCTCGGCCCGGCCGGTCCAGGAGGTCCAGAGCGCGTCGAGCAGTGCGTCGTCGGCGAGCCGGCGGGCATCGGCGACGTGCCGGCGCTGCCCCACACTGGCGAAGACGCCCCGCGCCTTGTCGCTGTACGCCACCACCGCCGCCGGGACCCCGGAGGAGAGTGCGGCGATCGTGGAGTGCATCCGCATCCCGCAGAACCAGCTCGTGTGCCCGATCACCCACTTGCTCTGGTGCGGGTCCAGCCCGGACGGGGCGAGCGCGACCCGGTCGCCGTACCGGGGGGCGAGCGCGGCGTATAGCCGCTCGCTGGCCACCCGGTCGTCGTCCGTCCCGCCGGGAGTGAGCACGTGCGGGACGATGATCACCCGGGTGTCCGGCTGCTCCAGCAGGCGTTCGCAGAGCCGGTTGGCGACCCGGGAGGTGTCCCCGGCGAGTCCGAACTGGACCCGGCCCTCCGGCCGGGACATCAGCCCGCTGACGTTGATCCCGGCCACCGGCCCCGGATCCGCCTCGAACCACCCGGCCAACCGCTGGTACGCCGGTTCGTCCGGCACCCTCGGCTCCAGCGCGAAGGCCACGTCCACGCCCTCCCGGTGGCGCGTCGGGTCGAGGTCGGGGCCGAGCAGGTCGGCCAGGGCGCCGTAGCTCTCCGGGTCCCGGGCCCAGGCCATCCGCGCGCCCCGGACCAGCGCCGCCGCCTCGGCCCGCAGCCGCGCCGAGCGGAACGGCCCGTACGTCTGCGGCAGCAGCACCAGCGGGCGGCGCCGGAGCAGCGCCAGCCGCTTCGGCCAGGCCACGGTGCGGAACCGGTGTTCGCCGTAGATGTCGCTGAAGCTGTCCCCGCCGCTGACGTCCAACACCACGTCGGCGGCGTCGATCCGGGCCAGCCCGGCGTTGCCGAGCCCGCCCAGCGCCGCGCTGATCCGCATGTTGAGGTAGGACTCCGGCCGGTGGTAGCGGCGCGAGTGCCGGGCACCGGCCAGCGAGATCGGCACCGGCCGGCCGGCCACGAAGGTGTGCCCGGCGCGCTGCCCCCAGCCGTCGTCGAAGACGGTCACGTCCGCGCCCGGCTCCCGGGCCAGCAGTCCGCCCAGGGTGGCCGCCCGCAGCGCGCCGACCCCCAGGTTCAGGTGTGCGCCCGGCACCCCGAACAGGCAGGCCGACAAGGCCCTGGTTCGGGCGCTCGACCCGGTCGTCCCGCTCGCCTCGGGCGCTTCGCTCGCCTCGGTCGTCTCGCTCGCCTCGGTCACTGCTCGATCACCGCTTTCTCGCACCGGAACGCCTCGGCGTACCGGGACCGGCACTCCATCCCCCGCAGCCGGGCCAGCCCGAGGAAGACTTCGTCGTCCCACCAGTCCCGGGCCTTCTGGGACGGATAGCTCGCGTGCAGCAGCTCGACCTTGCGGCGTACCCGCTCCTCGGTCAGGGGCAGATAGACGTTGCGCCGGCCCAGGTCCCCGTCCCACTTGGGGATCTCGTAGTACAACACCGTGGCGTCCCGAAACGACGTGGGCACCAGCGCGGCGAGTGTGTGGTGGTCCTGGTGCGCGTCGTCCGGGCTGGGCGCCAGCACCAGATCGGCGTTCAGGGTCGCGGCGGCGGCGTTCACGATCTCCTTCGCCTCGCCCCACCGGGCCGGCACCCGGCCGTCCGGCAGGTCGTGCAGGGCGAAGCTCCGCCGAGCGCCGGGCAGGAAGGCCGCGGCCGCCGCCCGCGCCTCGGCCTGCCGGGCGGGACTGCCGGTCAGCAGCACGTAGTGCACCCGGAGCCCGGGTACGTCGCCGAGGGCGAGCAGCAGCCCGCCGGCGCCGATCTCGATGTCGTCCGGATGTGCCCCGAGCAACACCACCGAGCGGGCCGCGGAGAGGCGCAGCGGCATCATCAACCCGTCAGCCCCAGCTCGCGGGCTCCCCCGGCGCTGCCCGCGGCGGCGAGCACCGGCTCCAGGGTCGCCGGCCGGCGGCCCCGGTTGCGGTTGGCGTCCCAGAGCATCCACGGGCAGCGGGCCGAGTGGTAGAGCTGCTCCAGCTCGGCCCGGTCCTTGAAGGTGTCCGCGGCCCGCCAGAACCCGGTGTAGCGCTGGGCGATCAGCCGCTGCTCCGGCAGCAGCCGGTCGAACGCCTGCGGCACCAGGTCCTCCCCCTCGCGCAGCACGTCGAAGATCCCCGGGCGCAGGATGAAGTAGCCGCCGTTCTCCCACTGCATCAGCTCGCGGATCGGGCGTACCCGGGTGACCTGGTCGCCGGGGGCGATGTCGATGACGTGGTGGGTCGACTGCACCGGTACGGCCAGCAGGCTGGCCACCGCGTCGGTGTAGCGGAACCGGTCGACCATCTCCGGCAGCGGCGCGTCGGTCAGGGTGTCCGCGTAGTTGGCCAGGAACATCGGCTCGTCCTCGACGTACTTGCGGACCCGGATCAGCCGCTCGCCGATGCTCGCCCCGAGGCCGGTGTCGATGAAGGTGATGTTCCAGTCGGTGATGTCGGCGGAGTGCAGCCGCACGTCCCGGCCGTCCATCGAGAGGCTGAAGTCGTTGGAGAGCGTCTCGTCGTACCGGAGGAAGTAATCCTTGACCGCGACGGCGCCGTAGCCGAGGCAGAGGATGAAGTCGGTGTGCCCGAAGTGGGCGTAGTAGCGCATCACGTGCCAGAGCAGCGGGCGGTCCCCGATCATCGCCATCGGCTTCGGCGCGGAGGCCGCGTCCTCGCGCATCCGCATCCCCAGGCCGCCGCAGAAGAGGACGACCTTCATCAAGACCCGCCCGAAAAACCCCTGGCGTTAGCCATGGGGAGGACAGGGCGGTCGGACGTGGTGGTGGTTTTCGACACGGCGTCGACTCCTCTGCGGGGCAAAACCTGTCGGATGCGGCTGGGATGCTTGCCGGCGTGGACGAGACAGTGCGGTACACCTACCGGTTGCGTCCCGGCGCGACCGCGCGGGCCACGCTGCTGGCCGAGTGGGGGCGGTGCCGCTGGCTGTGGAACGAGGCCGTCCACCAGCACAAGACCGGGCGTAGGCCGACCTTCGGCAAGTTGTCGAAGTTGCTGACCGGGGCGCGGGCCCGCTCGTCGTGGTTGCGGGAAGGGTCCCAGGTCGCCCAGCAGCAGACGCTGCGTACCTACGCCCTCGCCCTCCAGCACTCCTTCAGAGTGAAGGGACGGGGCGGGCCGAGACCGAAACGGCGCGAAGACACGCTGCCCAGCCTGGAATACACCACCCGCGGCTTCTCGATCCGCGAGCGTCGGCTGCGGCTGCCCGGCGGCGTCATCATTCCCGTCGTCTGGTCCCGCGAACTGCCGTCTGACCCGACCAGCGTCCGCGTCTACCAGGACACGCTCGGGCACTGGTACGCCTCCTTCGTCGTCCGCCGCGACACCACGCCCGCGCCAGACGCCGACGGCGCAATCGGTGTCGACTGGGGCGTCACGACGACCGCGACGACTACCGACCCCGCCTACGACCTGCCGTACCTCGACCACCGGAAACGGTGCGCCGCCGAGCTGGCCAGACTCCAGCGCCGGATGGCCCGCCGCCGCAGGGCGAAGGGTGTCAAGCCGTCGAATGGGTACCTTCGGGCCAGGCGGCAGGCGGCGAGGGTCGCAAGGAGGGCGGCCCGGCAGAACGCCCACGACGCCCGGGTCTGGGCAAAGAAGGTCGTCGACAACCACGCGACCATCGCCATCGAGGACTTCAAGCCGACATTCCTGGTCAGGTCCCGGATGGCCCGCAAGGCCGCCGACGCGGCGATCGGCGCCGCGAAGCGGGAACTGGTCGACCGTGGCACGCGGGCGGGCCGGAAGGTGGTGCTGGTACCGCCCGCCTACACCACGATGACCTGCTCGCAGTGCGGTGCGAGAGCCAAGCACCGCCTCGGGCTGGGGGTCAGAGTCTTCCGGTGCGACACCTGCGGACACACCGCCTGCCGCGACCGGAACGCCGCGAGGGTAATCCTCACCATGGCAGAACGCGACCGTGCTGGTGCCGACGACGTAAGACATGCGATCACCTCCTTCCGGGACGGTGCTCGGGTGCGGTCCGAGCCAGAAATCCCCCGGCTCCCAGCCATGGGGAGGCGTTATCACACCACCTCCAGGGCGGGGATCGGGAAGACGAGTCGCCCGCCCCAGTGCCGCACGTAGGCGAGCTGCGCGGAGATCTCGGTGCGCAGGTTCCAGGGGAGCACGAGTACGTAGTCGGGGCGGTCCTCGGCGATCCGCTCCGGCGGGTGGATCGGGATGTGCGTGCCGGGCAGGAACTTCCCCTGCTTGTGCGGGCTGCGGTCCACGGTGTATTCCAGCAGGTCGGCTCGGATGCCGCAGTGGTTGAGCAGCGTGTTGCCCTTGCCCGGTGCCCCGTAGCCGACCACCCGCAGGCCCTGGGCCCGGGCGGTGAGCAGGAAGTCGAGCAGTTCCCGCTTGATGTCGAAGACCGCGTCGGCGAAGCCGAGGTGCCCGGCGACGGTGTGCAGCCCGGCCTCGGTCTCGGCGTCCAGCACCGACTTGACGTTGCCGGACGGCTCCCCGGCCGCCGCGGCCGGCCGGGCGTGCACCCGCAGCGAACCGCCGTGCGACGACAACTCGTCCACGTCGGTCACGATCAGGCCGGCGGTGGCCAGCGCGCGCATCGCGGTACGCAGCGTCAGGTATTGATAGTGCTCGTGGTAGATGGTGTCGTACTGCCGGCGCTCGATCAGCCGGAGCAGGTGCGGCACCTCGCAGGTGACCAGCCCGGTCGGCTTGACCAGCGCGGCCAGCCCGGCGGTGAACCCGATCAGGTCGGGCACGTGCGCGTAGACGTTGTTGGCGGCCACCAGGTCGGCCCGGCCGTACCGCTCCGCCAGCTCGACACCGGTCTCGGCGCCCAGGAACCGCACCTCGGTCCGGATGCCCCGGCGCCGGGCCACCTCGGCGACGTTGCCGGCCGGCTCCACCCCGAGCACCGGTACGCCGCTGGCGACGAAGTGCTGGAGCAGATATCCGTCGTTGCTCGCCACCTCGGTCACCAGGCTGTCCGGCCCGAGACCGAGCGCCTCGGTCATCGTGTCCGCGTACCGCCTGGCGTGCGTCACCCAGGAGTCGGAATACGACGAGAAATAGGCATAGTCGGAAAAGATTTCCTCTCCGGACACGTACGCCGGAAGTTGTACGAGCAGACAGTTCGAACAGATTCGGACGTGCAGGGGATAGAAGGTCTCGGCCGAATCGAGTCGGTCGGCGTCCAGATAGCTCTCGCAGAGCGGCGACATGCCGAGGTCGACAAACGTTTCGGTCAATACCGCCGCACACAGCCGACATTTGGCATCGGTCATGCCCCACCCACCCCGATATGATCGGAATACCGGCGCGGCGCCCGCCCGCCTGCGCGCCACGCTAACCAGCACTCCGGCGCGGCGGGAGCGGTTGAGTAAAAAGTCCGACAATAGCCCGGCCGGTCAGGGGGCCACCCATAAACTCGCCTTCTCACCCGGTCGACGACGGGAGCTTTGCCGTGCGTGTTCTCGTGACCGGCCACCATGGTTACCTCGGCGGCGTACTCACCCCGATGCTGGGGGCCGCCGGGCACGACGTGACCGGCCTGGACACCGATTACTACTCCGACTGCCTGCTCGGCCCGGCACCGGCGGCCGTGCCCTCCCTCGCGATGGACCTGCGGGACGTCCGGCCGGAGCACCTCGCCGGGTTCGACGCGGTCTGCCACCTCGCCGCGCTCTGCAACGACCCGATCGGCAACCTCAACCCGGAGCTGACCTACGAGATCAACCACCGGTCGACGGTGCGGCTGGCCGAGGCCGCCAAGGCCGCCGGGGTGACCCGGTTCCTCTTCTCCTCCTCGTGCAGCCTCTACGGTGCGGGCACCGACGACCGTCCGCTGGACGAGACCGCCGGCTTCGCGCCGGTCACCCCGTACGGCGAGTCGAAGATCCGGGCCGAGCAGGACCTCGCCGCGCTCGCCGACGACGACTTCTCCCCGGTCTTCCTGCGCAACGCCACCGCGTACGGCTTCTCGCCCCGGCTCCGCGGTGACCTGGTGGTCAACGACCTCACCGCGCACGCCCTGCTCACCGGCGAGGTACGGCTGCTCTCCGACGGCTCGGCCTGGCGGCCCCTGGTGCACGCCGAGGACATCTGTGCGGCCTTCCTGGCCCTGCTGGAGGCGGACCGGGCCACGGTGCACGGCCGGGCGTACAACATCGGGGTCACCGGCGAGAACTACCTGATCCGGGACGTCGCCGAACTCGTCGCCGAGGTGGTACCGGGCTCCCGGGTGACATTCGCCGGTGGCGCCTCGGCGGACACCCGCAACTACCGGGTGAGCTGTGACCTGGTCGCGGCCGAGGTACCCGGGTTCCGTCCCCGCTGGACGGTGCGCAAGGGGATCGAGGAGCTGGTCGAGGCGTACCAGCGGTACGGGCTGACCATCGACGCGTTCCAGGGCGAGCGGCACCAGCGGCTGCGCCGGATCCGGGCGCTCACCGAGGCCGGCCGGCTCGACGCCGAGCTGCGCTGGAGGGCCCGGTGACCGGTGCCGGCGGCTCCGGCGGACGGCAGCCGGTGCACCGGTGCACGGCCTGCGGGCGGCACGACCTGGTGCCCTTCGCCGACCTGGGCGAGATCCCGGTCTACTGCGGCGTGCACTGGGCCAGCCGGGCCGAGGCGCTGGCCAGCCCGCTGGGCCGGATGTGGCTGGCGTACTGCCCGGAATGCGGGTACGTGCGCAACCTCGCCTTCGACCCGGCCGTTCTGGTCTACGACACCACCATGGACACCAACCTGCACCACTCGCCCGCCTTCGGCGTCTTCTCGGCGGAACTGGTCAAGCACCTCGCCGGGCGGTTCCCGCTGCGCGGCGGCACGGTGCTGGACGTCGGCTGCGGCCAGGGCGAGTTCCTCCGCGAGCTGTGCCACGTCGCCGGTTGCCAGGGCATCGGCTACGACGCGATGTACGCCGGGACCCCCGGCCCGGACCCGTCCGGCGCGACCTTCCACCGCGGGCACGCGCCGCTGGACGCCGACACCGGCGAGTTCGACCTGGTCACCTCCCGGCACTGGTTCGAACACCTGGACGACCCGTACGCCTTCCTGGTCCGGCTCCGCGAGCTGGCCGGCGACCGGCCAATCTACGGCTACCTGGAGGTGCCGGACGCCGGCTACGACCTGGCCACCGCCGGCTGGGAGGTGATCTACCCGCACGTCTCCTACTTCGACGGGTACTCGCTGTGCCGGATCGTCGAGCGGGCCGGCTGGCGGGTGCTCGCCACCGGGCGGCTCTTCGCCGGCATGTTCCGGTACGTCGAGATCTCGGTCAACGCGGCACCGCCGGTGACCGGCACCGAGCTGCCCGGAGCGGAGTTGCCGGGCCCGGCCGACCGGGACCGCCAGCTCGGCTCGATCGCCGGCTTCGCCGACCGGCACGCCGCCGAACGGGAGCGCTGGCGCGGCACCATCGACCGGCTGCTGGCCGCCGGCGACCGGCCGGTGCTCTGGGGGGCCGGTTCGCGCGGGGTGCAGTTCCTGCACCTGGCCGACCCGGACCGCCGGCTCGCCGCGGTGGTGGACGTCAACCCGCGCAAGTGGGGCCGCTACCTGCCGGTGACCGGGCACGAGGTGCGGGATCCGGCCACCCTCGCCGGCTCCGGCACCCGATCGGTGATCATCACCAACCCGGCCTACCGGGACGAGATCGACGCCGCGCTGCGCCAGCTCGGCGTGCGGGCCGAGCTGCTGGTCGCCTGAGCGGAGGAGATGATGGAGCCAGCGCCACGGGTGAGTCTGGGCGTGCCCCTCTACAACGCCGAGCGCTACCTCGAAGGCTGCCTCGACGCCCTGCTCGCCCAGGACTACCCCAACTTCGAGATCATCATCAGCGACAACGCCTCCACCGACCGGACCTGGGAGATCTGCCAGCGGTACGCGGCGAAGGACCCGCGGATCCGGCTCTACCGCAACCCGCGCAACTTCGGCGGGCACGTCAACTACGCCCGGGTGGTGGAGCTGGCCCGGGGCGAGCTGTTCAAGTGGGTGGCGTACGACGACGTCTGCCTGCCGGCGTACCTGCGCACCTGCGTGGCGGCGCTGGACGCGGCCGGGCCGCACGCCGTACTCGCCTATCCGCGTACGGTGCTGATCGACGAGGCGGGCGAGGTGATCGGCCCGTACGCCGACCGGCTGGACCTGCGCGACCGGCGGCCGTGGCGCCGGGTGGCCGGAGTGGCGAAGAACATCAACCTCTGCCACGCGCACTTCGGGGTGTTCCGGATGTCGGCGCTGCGCCGGACCGGGATGATCCGCCCGTTCCTCTCCTCCGACTACACGCTGATCGCCGAGGTGGCCCGGCTCGGCGAGATCCACGAGGTGGCCGAGCCGCTCTTCCTGCGCCGGATGCACGGCGCCTCCACCCGGCAGGCCAAGGACGCCACCCCGGCCTCGGCACTCGCCTGGTTCGCCCAGAGCGGCAAGCGGGTCCGGGCGCCCCGGCTGCGGATGCTCGCCGAGACGCTGCGGACCCTCTCCACCGGCTCCGAGCCGCTCGGCACCCGGCTCAGTTCGGCGGTGGCGTTCCTGGCCACCTGGTGGGCCCGCCGGGTCCGGGTCCGGCTCGGCCGGCTGCGCCGCCGGTTGGTCCGTCGGCGTACCAGCGCGGCGAAGGGCAGCGCCTAGGTGGCCGCGCTCCAGCCCGCCCGGACGGCTCCGGAACAGCCAGCCAGCACCCCGGCAGATGCCCCGGAGTCGCTCCCGTCGGACGGCGCCGGTCGGGTGCGCTCGGCGATCGGCTGGTCGTACCTGCTCACCGCCGGCCGGATCGGTTCGTCGATCCTGGTCACCTTCCTGCTCGCCCGGCTGCTCGGGCCGAGCGAGTTCGGCCTGGTGGCGATGGCTACCGTCTTCATCACGGTCGCGCAGACGCTGATCCAGCAGGGGCTGGTCTCCGCGATCGTGCAGCGGGACGGGCTCACCCGAGAGCACCTGGACGGCGCGTTCGTGGTGCTGGTGCTGGCCGGGGTGGTGATCGGCGGGCTGACCGCGGCCGCCAGTCCACTGTGGGCGATGGCCAACCGGGCCCCGGAGCTGACCGCGATCTGCGTCGCGCTCTCCCCGCTGGTGCTGTTGCAGGGCCTCTCCATCGTGCCCGAGGCGGTGTTGCGCCGGGAGCTGCGGTTCCGCGCGGTCGCCATCCGTACCCTGCTCGCCTCGCTGCTCAGTGGCGTCGTCGGGGTGGTGCTGGCGCTGGCCGGAGCGGGCATCTGGGCCCTGGTGGCGCAGCAGCTGGTGAATGCGGCGGTCGGGCTGGTGGTGCTCTGGTGGGTCTGCCCGTGGCGGCCCAGCCGCCGGCCCCGGCTGGCCGGCATCAAGGACCTGCTGGTCTTCTCCGCCCACTCGGCCAACGCCGGGCTGGGCCTGATGCTCAGCTCCAAGGCGGACGTCCTCTTCACCGGCCTCTTCTTCGGGCCGGTGGCGACCGGGATCTACCGGCTGGCGGCCCGGCTGCCGGACATGCTGGTGGACGTGACGGTCCGCTCGCTCCAGCAGGTGGCGCTGCCGTCGCTGTCCCGGTTGCAGCGGGACCGGGCCGCGCTGGCCGCACACCTGGGCCAGCTCCAGCACCTCGGCGCGCTGGCCGGGCTGCCGGTGCTCGGCGTACTGGCGGCGGCGGCGCATCCGCTGGTCACGCTGCTGGGTCCGCAGTGGGCCGGCACCGAGGTGCCGCTCCGGCTGCTCTGCCTCTTCGGCGCCGTCAACGTGTACGGGGTGCTGCTCGGTCCGGCGCTCCAGGCGATCGGCCAGCCGGGCAAGCTCGCCGCGATCCTCTGGACCCGGGGGGTACTCGGGGTGGCGACGCTGGCCGCCGTCGGCACCCTCTTCACCGGGTACGGCGACGTGGCCGAGGCGACCGCGGTGGCGCTGGCCGGGGTCGGGATGCAGGTCGTGGTGACCGCCCTCGCGGTCTGGGTCACCGTGAGCCGGGCCGTGAGGGCGTCGATCGCGGCCTTCCTCGCTCCGACGGTGCCGGCGATCCTGGCCGCGGTGGTCGCCGCACTGGTTCCGCTGGTGGTGGCCCGGACCGGCCTGGACGCCGGACCGGTGGTCGAACTGCTGGTGCTGGGCGGGACGGCCGGGCTGGCCGCCGGAGTGCTGCTCTGGGTCACCGACGCCCGGCTGCGCCGGCTGGTGCTGGCCCGGCTCCCCCGCCGCCGTACCGCCGGGAGCGGTGCCACCGGCAGATGAGCACCAGATCCTCGTGCCTCAGAGCACGCGACGCACCGCGCCGTTGGTGTTCACCAGCACACGCCGGTCGTTGAGCGCCAGCGCGTACGCCAGATTCCCGGGCTCGAACGGGTGGAACGACGATTCCCGGTAGCTGAAGACGAGGTCGTTGATCCACGGATCGTTGCCGCACGCGGCGTGCTGGTTGCCCGCGAACCGGGCCGTCACCTCGCCGGTGAACGCCACCACGCCGGCGTCGAAGGCGGCTTGCTGGATCACATTGTTCAACCGCACGCCGAGCCGCACGATCATCCGCCGTTCGTCGTCGTCGAGCGCCGCGTTGATGGCGAGCGGGCAGGGCAGACCTGGCGCGACAAGCTGCGGATAGCCGGCCACGAAGATGTCGGCGCCCGGCGCCCGCAGCCGGAGGTCCCGGTAGAGCAGGCGCAGCGGGTTGTAGAGAGCGTCGACCGTCGCGTTGAGCGCCGGCTCCCGGTGGGTGCACTGCACCGGAAGCAGGATGCAGTTGGTCAGCTCCGGCGCGAACCCGGCGTCGTTGCCGCCGATCGTCATGGTGATCAGCGTGGGGCCGGGGGCGTGCCACGGAATGAGGCCCTTCTGGTACAGGTCCACGTCAACGGTCGTGGCACCGGAGCAGGCGAGCAGTTCGGGCTGCGGGTCCCACGGTGCCTTGGCCAGGTAAGCCCAGGTGTTGGGCGAGACTCCGCATTGCGCGTCGGCCTTCGAGTCCTGGTTGCCGATCCCGGCCGAGTAGGAGTCGCCCAGCGCGAAGAACCTGGTGTACTGCGGCACGCCGGTGGTGCGTATCTCGATGGGCACGGAGGCCGGCCCCTCCAACAACCCGTTGACCGGCACGATGCGCCAGCGGTACCAGTTTCCGGGGTACAGCAGCCCGGGGTTGAACGACGTCGCGGAAACCGCCCAGGGCAGCCGGGTCCAGCTGGCGGGGTTGCGCGCGAGGTCGATCACCTCGATGTAGTAACCGGTGGCCTCCGCGGTAGAGGACCACCACAACTGAGAATCGTTGTCGGTGGGGCCGGGCGAGCCGTTCAGCGTTACATGACCCGGCGCGACACCGCCGAACACCGCGCGCGAATGGTTGCCCGGCTGGCCGGTCATCAGCCCCTTGGTCGGCACGAGACGGTAGTCGACCTGCGCACCGGCCAGGCCCTCCGTGGTCCATGTGGTGTCCGCGACGGGGTACGGCAGCCGGGTGAAGGTCGACTCGTTCGACGGTTTGACGACCCGCTGCTCGATCAGGTAGCCGGTGGCACCCGGCGTGGCCGACCAGTTGAGCCGGGCCGCCCGGTTCAGCGACGTGGTGCTCACCGCCGGACCGGCCGACGGCCACGTCACATTCGTCGGTCCGGTGAAGCTGCGGCCGATGCCGACGCGGTTCAGCGCGTTGGCGAACGCCGCCGCGATCCGCGCCTCACCGGTTGAGTTGGGGTGCGTGCCGTCCCAGGTGTGTACCGCCGGATCCCAGCCGGCCGGGTCGGTGGTGGTCACCACCCTGGAGGCGGAGGTCGACATCGACGCCGCAAGGGCGTCGTACCGGGCGTTGAGGTCAGCCGTGTCGGCCTGGTTGAGGTACACCTTCTGGAAGATGTCGTAGCGCGACAGGGTGTGCCCGATGACGATGGTGACCGAGGGGTTGGCCGCGCGCGCGTTGCTGACGAAGGTGCGCATGTCGTCGGCGACCCTCGCCGGGCTGTGCGAGAACCAGATCAGGTCGTTGATGCCGAGCAGGACCAGGACGACCTGCGCTCCGGTGCTCGACACAGCGGCCTGGATGGTGTCCTTCTCCGACGTCACCGGCCGTCCCCACTGCGCGTGATGGTGCCGGTCGAACGGATACGCGTAGGTCTGGTCGCCGTGCTGGTTGGTGATGTTGTTGTAGAGGTCCGTACGGTCACCGACGAGGTCGAACGAGACCCCGGCGTTCAGCAGATGCTGGTACAGGTGGTAGCGCCAGGTGATGTCGCCCGACGATCCCTGGGTGATCGAGTCGCCGACGACCATGATGGGTAGCGGAGCGGCGGCGAGCGCCACTCCACCGGTAGGCAACACCATCGCGAGCACCAATGCCGCGATGAGCCCGGTGCGACGCCAGATCCCGCCGTTCATCCCCGACCCCTCCAACCATCGACGAGTGAGAGCATCCAAACACACCGGTGTGGAGGCAACGTGGAAGATCAACAGCGGCCGGAGACGTAGCTGCCTAAGCGTGGTCAGTCGAGCAACGGATTGCAGTCCTAGTCGGTTGGCGCCGCGACGGTCGCGGCCGGCGGGGTGAAGGCGATCGCCTTGCCGTTGGCCAGCACCAACTGGTTGACCGAGTACTGCACCGCGTCGGTGCCGGCCGGGTTCTCGATGCCGATCGTCGCCGAGTTGCCCAACTCGCGTCCGGCGTTCAGCGCGGTGTAGTTGAAGACGATCTGGCCCCACTCGGAGAGCACCGCCTGGAAGGTGATCCGCGCGGTCGGGGCGCCGGAGAACCCCACATCCTTCCACTCGACCACGAACTGCCGGTCCGGCGCGGCGCCCAGCACGGCGGTCCGGACCCGCGACTCCGGGTGCATCACCAGGTCGTCCCAGAACGGATAGAGCGCCGCGTTTGGTGTGCCGGCGTACGGCAGCGCCCGGTTCGCCGGCCAGGAGCCACGTGGATCCACGAAGGACAGTACGCCGTTCACGTCCACCCACGCCCTGGAGTGGGTCTGCCCGTAGTACGGGAACGGGAACGGGAGCATCACCGATGCGGTGTCGTTGTCCCCGGTCAGTGGCAGCTCGGTCGGACCGGCCGGCAGGTACGCCCGGAAGGAGTGTGTCGTACACGCGTAGCCGAAGCCGTCCGCGCAGCTACCCGGCGCGCCGTCGTAGTTGGCCGTGTAGGTCGCGGTGGTGGTGGCCGGCGCGGTGATCACATGGGTCGCGGCACCCCCGTCCGACCAGTTCTGGAAGGTGTACGCACCCGGACCGAGCCGCTGCGGCCCGGGCGCGCTGAGGGTGTTGGTCGAACCGACGATCACCTGCCCGGCGTTCGGGGTGATGAGACTCCGGCCGTTGAGGTTGACCCGCAGCCCGGCGGGCTTGGTCGCGAGCTTGAGCTGCACGGTCTTCGGGTCCAGCCGGAGCGTGGTGCTGCCGGTCAGCCCGCCGCTGTCCCTGGCGGTCAGGGTCAGCTCCAGATAGGACGGGTACTCGTGGTCCGGAGCCAGGAACGTCCCCGAGGCCACCCCGACCACCTCGCGCACCGGGTGGCTGTGGCAGTTCTCCGGTGTGCTGCAGTGCATGTTGACCAGTGTCCAGCGCAGCGCCGAGGCCGGCAGCGCACCCTGCTGCGGGTCGGTGGCCCCACCGCTGAACGTGACCGTCTGGCCGGTCGCCCAGCGCAGCGCGGCGGTCGGCTGTTCGATCACCGGCACCGGCGCACTCGTGCCGACCCTGATCTGCACCGTCGCGGTGTCGCTGAGCCCGGCGAAGTCGACCACCCGCAACCGCGCGGTGTAGGTGCCGACCGACGGATACCGGTGGGTCACGTTCAGCCCGGTCGCGTCCACGGTGCCGTCGTTGGTGAAGTCCCACTGGTATTCGAGGATGTCGCCCGGGTCCGGGTCGGTCGAGCCGACGGCGTCGAAGGAGACGTCCAGCGGCGCCTGCCCGCTGGTCGGGGTCGCCTCGGCGACGGCGTTCGGCGGCTGGTTGCCGGAACTGTAGTGGAACCGGCGTACGGTGCCGCCGAGCAGGTCGACGTAGTACAGGTCGTTCTCCGGCCCGATCCGCAGGTCCACCACGCCGGGGGCGATCGCGAACGGCACGATCCGGGCCGGGTCGGGCAGCCCGTTGGTGCCGGTCCGCATCGCCCAGATGCAGCCCCGGGAGTAGTCGGCGAAGAACAGCGCCCCGGCGTACGCCGTCGGGTAGTTTCCGCCAGCGCCCGGATAGAACGCCACCCCGGCCGGGGATGACCCGCCGGTCGGGCAGCCGTCACCGGCCGCCACCTGCTGGCTGTGCTGGTAGGTGTAGTACGGCGAGGTGACCGTGCCGGCGGGCTGCGGGTAGAGGGTCTCGCAGAGCGACAGGTTGGCCGCGTTGTAGCCGCCCTGCGGCGCGTTCCCCTCGTAACACGGCCAGCCGTAGTTGCGGACCGGCCCGACCGCCGGGTCGACCACCCGGTTGATCTCCTCCCAGGTACGCCAGCCGACGTCACCGATCCAGACCTCGCTGCTGCCCGGCCGGAACGTCCACCGGTACGGGTTGCGCAGCCCGTACGCGAGGATCCGCCGGTTGTTCGGGTCGGGGCTCGCCGCCAGCGGGTTGTCCGGCAGCGCGGCCCCGGTCGACGGCGAGATCCGGATCAGCGTGCCGGAGAGCCCGGTCGGGTCGGCCGGGGTACGGATGTCCTGGGAGCGCAGCGCACCGCCCTCGGCGCTCGGCGGCGTCATCGCGGCACCGGCCGGTGCGGGCGGGTCCGCGCACGGGTTCGACGGGTTGCCCGCCTGCCCGTAGTCGGTGAAGGTCGCCGACGCCCCGTCGCCACCGGCGACGTAGAGCGCCCCGTCCGGGCCGAACGCGAGGTCACCGATCGAGTGGCTCTCGATCTGGTGGCACCAGTCGTGCAGCAGCACCTGCTCGCTGCCGATCATCACGTCACCGTCGGCCCGCAGCCGGGAGACCCGGGCGCTGGCCCGGCAGTTCCCGATCAACGCGCAGCTGTCGTGGTAGGTCGGCGCGCCGCCGCCGACCACGCCGTCGTAGGTGTAGCTGAGGTAGACGTACGGGTCGGCGGGGAAGTTCGGCGGCAGAGCCAGGCCGATCAGGCCGAGGTCCTCGTAGTCGTACACCTTCGGGCGCAGGTCGGCGAAGACCGTCGCGGTGTTGTCCGCCAGGCTGTCGAAGACCTTGACGAGGCCGCTCTTCTCCGCGACGAAGACCCGGCCGTCCGGTGCGAAGACCAGCTTGGTGGGGCGGGTCAGCCCGGTGAAGACCACCTGCTGGGTGAAGCCGGGCGGGATCGCCGCCGCGGGTTCGGGCTCCAGCGGGGGCAGCCCGACCACGACCGGTACGCCCAGCACGGGTGCCAGGGTCAGTGCCCAGATTCGCCGCACCGCTCGGGACATGGTGACCTCCCTCCACGGCACCGCCGAACGGTCGGCGGCCGCTGCGCTCCAGGATCACCCTCCGTAGCGGAGCGGGCTGTCGCGAGGTTGACCAGGGCGGTTAACTGACCGGCCGCTACTTAACGACCGATCATCTTCCCTGGTCAACCGTTCGCACATCCCTACCCGGGTTGTCGGTCAGGAATCGGCGGGCGGCTGCGCCGACCACCGGCGGCTACCAAGGGTTGCGAACCGTCCGGACGGAAGACGACCGACGTACCGCTCACCAGGGCCGGCTGGTTGACCGAGTACGGCAGCGCGACCGCACCTGTCGGATTCTCGATGCCGACCGTCGCCGAGTCGCCCCGCTCCCGCCCGCTGGTGTTCAGGTCCTGGTAGTTGAAGACGATCTCACCGTTCTCCGCGATCACCACCTCGAAGCTGATCCGCGCGGAGGTGGAACCGTACATTCCGCTGTTGCGCCACTCCACCACGAACCGGCGGTTCGGTGCGGTACCCGTCACCGCGGTACGGACGCTGGAGTCCGCCCGCTGGTAGAGGTCGTCCCAGAACGGATAGAGCGCCGCGTTCGGCGCGCCGGTCGCCGGCAGCACCGTGTTGACCGGCTGCGGCCCGCCCGGGTCGGTGAAGGAGACGAACCCGTTTCCGGAGATCCAGGCGGTGCGGTGGTACTGCCCGAAGAACGGCACCGGGAACGGCAGCGCCACCGAGGTCACCGCGTCGTCACCGGCCAGCGGCAGCACCGTGGCCTCCGCCGGCATCCAGGCCCGGCCGGTCTGGGTGCCACAGGTGTAGCCCGGTGCGGTGCCGCAGCCGGCCGCGCCGGCGTACGTCGCCGTGTAGCTGGCCGCCGTCGCGGGCGCGGTGACGACGTGCGTCGCCGCGCCGCCGTCCGACCAGCCGGTGAAGGAGTACGGCAGCCCGCCGACCGTCTGCGGGCTCGGCGCGCTGACCGTGTTGGTCGAGCCGACGATGACCGTACGGGTGAACGGGGCCGTCCCGGTGGTCGCCCCGACGGTCAGCCGCAGCCCGGGCGGGTTGCTGGCGAAGGTGAGGTCGACGGTCCGGGGGTCGAGCCGGCGTACCACGGTGTTCGACAGGCCCTGCCCGTCGGTGGCGGTCAACTCCAGCTCCAGGTACGACGGGTACTCGTGGTCCGGCGCGACGAAGGATCCGGAGGCCACCCCGGTCCACTCCTGGAGCTGGTGGGTGTGGCAGTTGCCGACCGACTCGCAGTGCTGCATCCGCAGCCGCCAGCGCAGTGCCGACGCCGGCAGGTTGCCCTGCTGCGGGTCGGTGGCCCGGCCGGCGAAGCTCAGAGTGTCCCCGACCCGCCAGGTGGTGCCGACCACCGGACTGTCCAGCAGGGCGGTCGGGGCGGCGTTGCCGGGCTGGATCTGCACGGTGCTGCTCGCCGAGACGCCCAGGGTGTCGGTGACGGTCAGCCTCGCGGTGTGGTTGCCGGCGGTCGGATAGCGGAACGTGGCGGTCGGTGTGCTGGCGTCGACCGTACCGTCGTTGGTGAAGTCCCACTGGTAGCTGAGCCGGCCGGCGTCGGCCGGGTCCGGGTCGGTCGACGCGGTGCCGTCGAAGGTCACGTCGAGCGGGGCGGGGCCGCTGGTCGGGGTCGCCTGGATCACCGCGGTCGGCGGCTGGTTGCCCGGGAAGTACCGGATCCGTCGTACGGTGCCGCCGCCCAGGTCGGCGTAGTAGAGCTCGGCACCCGGCCCGACCGCCAGGTCGACCGGGCTGGCGGCGGCCTGCCCGAAGGCCTGCAGGTTGGCCGGGTCCGGCAGCCCGCCCGGGGTACTCGGGCGCATCGCCCAGATGCAGCCGCGCGAGTAGTCGGCGAAGAAGAGCGCCCCCGCGTACGCCGCCGGATAGCTGCCGCCGCTGCCCGGATAGAACGCGAGCCCGGAGATCCCGTCTCCGCCCGACCCGCAGTTCTCCCCCGGCACCACCGCCGCACCGTGGTGGTAGGCGTAGTACGGCGCGGTCTGCCCGGCCCCGGCGTAGAGCGTCTCGCAGAGGTTCAGGTTGGCGTTGTCGTAGCTGGCCATCCGGCCGGCACCCTCGTAGCAGGGCCAGCCGAAGTTGCTGACCCCCGCGGTGGGGTCGACGATCCGGTCGACCTCCTCCCAGGTGTTCCAGCCGACGTCGCCGAGCCAGATCTCGTTGGTACCCGGCCGGATGGTGAACCGGAACGGGTTGCGGGTGCCGTGCCCGACGATCCGCCGGGTGTTCGGGTCGGCCGCCCCGATCGCCGGGTTGCCCGGTGCCGCCGCCCCGGTCGCCGGATCGAGCCGCAGCACCGCGCCGTCCAGCCCGGTCGGGTCGGCGCCGCTGCGGACGTCCTGGGAGCGCAGCGCCCCACCCTCGGCGGTCGGCGGCCTCATCGTTCCGCCGGGCGGGTCGGCGCACGGGTTGGCCGGGCTGCCCAACTGGCCGTAGTCGACGGCGCTGAAACTGGCCCCGTCGCCGGCCGTGGCGTAGAGCATGCCGTCGGCACCGAACCGCAGGTCGCCGACGGAGTGGCTGGGGTACTGCTGGCACCAGTCGGAGATCAGCACCTGCTCGGCGCCGGTCATCACGTCGCCGCCGGCCGGCAGCCGGGAGAGCCGGCCTGTGACCAGGCAGCGGCCGTTGTTGGCGTCGCCGCAGGTGTCGTTCCACACCGGAGCGTTCTGCCCGGGGGGCGCGTCGTAGGTGTAGAGCACGTAGACCCACGGGTTCGCCGGGAAGTCGGGCGGCAGCGCCAGGCCGAGCAAGCCCCGGTCCCACTGGTTGTGCACATTGGTGGAGAGGTCGGCGAAGACGGTCGGGGTGGGGTCGGCCAGGTCCGCGTAGACCTTGATCCGGCCACCCTTCTCGGCGACGAAGACCCGCCCGTCCGGGGCGAACTCGACGTTCGTCGGCTGGTTCAGCCCACTGAACACCACCTGCTCCTGGAACCCGGTCGGCAGCGTCACCGCCGACGCCGGGGTTCCGCGCAGCGGCGCCAGGACGCTCGCCAGCAACGCCAGTACCAGACCCGTTCGCAAGCCGCGCCGCAGCCGCATGGCCCACTCCTCTCCGCGTGGCGAGCGGCAGTTCCGAACCCGACCGCGAACGGCGGCTCACCTTTGTCGGCACAGAGTAGTTTTCGGCGCAAGACCCGCCACCCGGCCGCGACAAATCGCGAATCCGGACGAAGATCACGGAATCCGCGCTCTCCCGACGGTTCGTCCCTGATGCCGCCGAATTAGTGTTGATCTGGTCAGTGAACCCTTTTCACCCTGAACCGCGCGGCGCGTGCGCCCCGACCTCCCCTTGCGGTCACGACGGACCGCAAGGGGAGGTTGAAAAAGGTTCAGCGATGTGCCCTTGCACCGCAGTACGCGGATGAGCGAGTGAAGGAACAATCGTACGATCGGTCGCGACCTTGTAAGTAACTCGACACAACCACCAATCCGCGGTCCTTGCCCGGGCCGGGTTGGTAGAGCAATGTCTTGGTAGGCACCGGGCCGGTAACGGGATCGCCCGGCGCGAGAGCGTGTTCATTCGGATCGCGGCGTAATTGCGTACGCCGCGACCTTCCATCGAAAACGTCGTCCGAGCTGCGCGGATGGGAGTTAGAGATGGCCGATCAACGCCCCCACGTGGTCATCGTGGTGGTAAATCTGCCAGCCGAGCGGGACCGCCGGGTAATCCGGGAGTGCCAGGCCCTGGAAGCGGCCGGCTACCGGGCGTCGGTGATCTGCCCGCGGGGGCCACGACGCCTCACGGTGCTGCCCGGCACCGCCGCCACCGGGATCTATTCGTTCCCCCAACCGCTGGCGGGCAAGGGGGTGCTCTCCTTCGCGGCCGAGTTCGCCTGGGCACTGATCGCCGTCACCACCCGGCTGCTCGGACTGATGCTGCGGACCCGGGTGGACGCCGTCCAGGCGTGCAACCCGCCGGACGTCTTCTGGGTGGTCGGGCTGCTGATGCGGGCTCTGGGCCGGCCCTTCGTCTTCGACCACCACGACCTGAGCCCGGAACTCTACGAGTGCAAGGCGGGTCAACCCCGACCGAGTGTGCTGTGGATGCTCCGGCTCTTCGAGCGGCTCTCCTGGCGTACCGCGACCGCTGTGGTCGCCACCAACGAGTCGTTCCGGGAGTTGGCGCTGCGCCGGGGCGGCTGCCCACCCGAGAAGGTGGTGGTGGTGCGCAACGGTCCGGCCCTGGCGGAGGTGCGGCGCGGCGACGGCCGGGGCGCGGACGGTCCCCGGCAGAAGGTGGTCTACGTCGGCGTGATCAATCCGCAGGACAACGTCGAGGCCACCGTACTGGCCGCCGAGCGGCTGGCCGGGCTGCGCGGCACCGACGACTGGGAGCTGGTGGTCGCCGGGGACGGCGAGAGCATGCCGGAGCTGCGCCGGCTGGCCGCCGAGCGGGGCGTGGACGACGTCGTACGGTTCACCGGCTGGCTGGAGGCCGAGGAGGTCGACGCGCTGCTCTGTTCCGCCTCGATCGCCATCCAGCCGGACCGGCCGAGCCGGATGGCCGAGATGTACACGATGGCCAAGACGGTGGAGTACGTCGCCCGGGGCGTACCGGTGGTCGCGGTGGACCTGCTGGAGACCCGGCGTACCGCCGAGGCGGCGGCGAGCTATGTGGAGACCGGCAGCCCGGATGAGTTCGCCAAGGCCATCGACCAGCTTCTCAGCGACGAGCACACCCGGGCGGCGATGAGTGCGACCGGGAGACAGCGGTTCGTCGATGAACTCGCCTGGGACCACCAGGTGAAGTCGTACATCCGACTGTGGGATCGATTGCTCCGCCCGTCGCTCAGCGACTACAACGAAGTTCCACACGGTAACGGGGCCGATGCCGCGCGTCTGCCGACCTGACCATCCGTACAGCACTTCCGCGCCTTTCGAAAGGGCCGCCCGATGGACCTTCTCGACCTGCTGAAGCTCATGTTTCGGCGGTGGTACGTCTCGGCTCCGATCGTCGTCGTGACGCTCGGCGCGGCTCTCGGGTTCGGACTGGCGATCCAGCCCGAATACAAGACCGAGGTCGCGATCCTGCTCGTCCCGCCGACCACCTCGGCGGCCCCGGCGCCGAACGCGACACCCCGGCCGGGCAACCCGTGGCTGCGGATCGGCGAGAACGCGATGGCCCAGGCCGTGCAGATCTCCACCTCCGCGCACGACGCCCGGACCAGGATCGCGGCGGCCGGCGGCGACCCCGACTACGAGGTCGGGCTGGTGACCCGCAGCTCGATCCTGACCGTCGCGGTGACGGCGACGAGCGAGGAGAGCGCCCGGAAGACCGTTGAGGCGGTGACCCGGCTGATCCACGACGAGGTCGCCGGGCAGCAGGCGCCGTACAAGCCCAACCCGGGGGAACAGATCACCACCGAGGTGCTGGACCCCGGGCTGAACATCGTGCAGTCCCGGTCCAACGTGCTGCGGGCACAGGTCGTGATCACGGCGATCGGCATCCTGCTGGCCGCGGTCGGCGCCGTGGTCTACGACGCGGTGGCCCGCCGCCGGGCGAGCGCCCTGCTCGGCCAGCGCCGGGACGCGCGTACCCCGATGGCCTGGAACGCCGGCCCGGCGGTGAATGCCGGCCAGGCGGTGGTCGGCACGCCGCGACCGGGAGCGGTCTCGCCGGCCCCGGTGGCCCGGGCCGCGCCGGTCTCCCCGGGTCCCGGCCGCGAGGCTACCCAACCCCTCTCCCGGCGCGGCCCATACGCCCCGGACGGCGGGGTCGCCGCGCAGCCCGTCGACGACCGCCGCCCCGGCTCCCCGGCCGACGACCGGCACGCCGGACTGCCCGCCGACGAGCGCTACCCGGGTTCGGCGGTCAACGAGCGGGCCGGTGGGCACCTGCCGCACGACCGGGGGGCCGGGCAGGGCGGCAACGGACGGGCTGCCGCGGCCACGGGCGAGGAGACGATCCTGCTCACCACCACCGCCCGGAACGTCGTGGACGATCCGGGCCGATGAACCCCGGGAAGCCCACGAGCGCCGGCTGACGGCGCACGGACGAGACGAGCGACGTGCCGACCTACCTATCCGCGCGGCGGTCCGACACGGTGTACGACGGCATCACCCCCGCCGTACGCCACTTCCCGGATGCCACCGCCGCGGTCATCGCGTCGATCATGCTTGCCTACCTGCTCCCCTTCCGGCTGGTCTTCCCGCCACTGAGCGACCTGGGCAAGCCGGGCCTGATGGTCGGGTTCGGCCTGCTGGTCTGGTGGGCGCTGAGCCGGCTGCACCCCACCCTGGTCACCCGGGGCCAGCAGCCGATGCGCTGGGCGATGGCGATCTACCTGGTCACCCTCTTCCTGTCGTACGTCGCCGGGCAGGGCCGCGGGATGCCGGTGCTGGAGGCGAACGGTGCCGAGCGGACCCTGCTGATGGCGCTCGCCGGGGCCGGCATCCTGCTCGCCGCCGCCGACGGCGTGCTGACCCGGGAACGCATCGACAAGGTGCTGTGCTGGTTCTGCTGGGGCGCCAGCTTCATGGCCTTCGTCGCGCTGGTCCAGTTCGTGACCCGGATCGACCTGACCACGTACATGAAGCTGCCGCCGCTGCTGACCTTCCACAAGGAGGTGGTCGGGTTCCGGGACCGGGGCGGCGACGGGCTGGTCCGGGTCGCCGGCACCGCCGGGCACTACATCGAGTTCAGCGTGCTGATGGTGATCGGCCTGGTGGTGGCGATCCACTTCGCCCGGTTCTCGTCGACCCGGCGGGACCGGCAGATCTACGGCGCGCTGGCGATGTTCCAGGCCGCGGTCATCCCGATCTCACTGTCCCGCACCGGGGTACTCGCGCTCGGCGCCGCGATCCTGCTCTTCGTCCTGGTCTGGCCGCTGCGGACCACCTTCAACGTGCTGGTGGTGGGCTGTTTCCTGACGGCGCTGATCCAGGTCGCCCGGCCCGGCCTGCTGGCCGCGATCAAGTCGTTGCTGCTGGCCGGGGAGAACGATCCCAGCGTGCAGGCCCGGGTCGAGGACTACGACTACGTGACCCCGTTCATCCGGGAGCGTCCCTGGCTGGGGCGCGGGGTCGGCACCTTCCTGCCGGAGCTCTACCAACTGCTGGACAACCAGTGGCTGACCACCCTGGTCCAGGGCGGCATCATCGGGGTGGCCGGGCTCGCCGTCTTCTTCCTCTCCGGAGTGGTGGTCGCCGGCCGGGTACGCCGGTTCGCCCGTACGGACCGGGACCGCGACCTGGCGGCGGTGCTGGCGGTGGCGATCGGGGTGGCCGGCGTCTCCGGGTTCACCTTCGACTCGATGTACTTCACGACGTTCTTCATCACGGTGCACGTGCTGCTCGGCCTGACCGGGGCACTGTGGCGGCTGACCAGGGCGGAACGCACCAACCGGATCGAGTCGGGCCGGCCGGTCCGGCAACCCGACGAGGCCGGGCCGGTGCCGGCGGCGGCGCAGGCATGACGGAGCGGGCGCGGGCAGCGGCCACCTCCGTGAACCCGAGCGGAGGTGAGCGGTCTGATGACCGGTGACGGTGGCATCGACATCCTCATGATCACGTACGACCGGCCGGAGTACGTCCGGCTGTCGCTGCCGCACCTGCTCGACACCTGCCCGGCGGACGCCCGGGTGTGGCTCTGGCACAACGGCACCGACCAGCCGACGCTGGAGGCGGTCGAGGAACTCCGGCACCACCCGCGGGTGCACCGGTTCCGGCAGAGCCCGGTCAACGCCGGGCTGACCGAGCCCACCAACTGGCTGTGGACCGAGGCGACCGGCTCGTACCTGAGCAAGGTGGACGACGACTGCCTGCCCGATCCGGACTGGCTGACCATCCTGCGCAAGGCGCACCAGGACGTGCCGGGGTTCGGGGTGATCGGCACCTGGCGGTTCCCCGCCGAGGACGTCGACCAGGCGCTGGTGGCGGCGAAGCTGGCGGACTACCCGAACGGGCACCAACTGTTCCGCAACCACTGGGTGCAGGGCAGCGGCTATCTGATGAAACGCGAGACGCTGGCCCAGGTCGGCCCGCTGGCCGGCGACGAGACGTTCACCGCCTGGTGCCTGCGGGCCGCCCGGCTCGGCTGGCTGAACGGCTGGTACCACCCGTTCCTGCCCGAGGACCACCTGGACGACCCGCGCAGCCCGCACACCATCTATCGCACCGACGCCGATTTCATGGCCCGCCGGCCGCTGTCGGCCCGGCGTACCGGGGTGACGACGGTGGCGGAGTGGACGCAGCAGATGCGGCACTCGGCCCGGGTGGTCCAGGCCGCCCCGCTCGACCTGCGGGAATACCAGGGCTGGCGGCTGCGCCGCCGCAACGCCACCCGGCGGATCCGGCTCGCCCTGACCGGGCGGGCGCCATGGTGACGAGCGTGGTCGTGGCCGCGCACGACGAGGCGGCGGTGCTCGGCCGGACCCTGCGGACCCTGCTCGCCGACGCGGAGCCGGGCGAGTTCGAGGTGGTCGTGGTGGCGAACGGCTGCACCGACGCCACGGCGGCGGTGGCCCGGTCGGTGCCCGGGGTCACCGTGCGGGAACTGCCCGAGCCGGGCAAGCCGGCCGCGCTGAACACGGGCGACGAGGCGGTACGCGGCTTTCCCCGGATCTACCTGGACGCCGACATCACCCTGGACACCGCCGGGGCCCGTGCGCTGGCCGCCGCGGTCGCCGCGCCGGGGATACTGGCCGCCGCGCCGCGCCGCCGGCTGGACACCACCGGACGGCCCCTGCTGGTACGCGCCTACTACGCGATCAACGGGCGGCATCCGGCGTACCGGAACGCGCTCTTCGGCCGGGGCGCGATCGCGCTGTCGGCGGCCGGCCGGGCCCGGTTCGGCCGGTTTCCCGACGTGGTCGCCGACGACCTCTTCCTGGACGGGCAGTTCACCGAGGCGGAGAAGCGGGAGGTGGCCGAGGTGGCGACCGTGGTGGCCACGCCCCGGCGCACCGCCGACCTGCTGCGCCGGCTCGGCCGGGTCCGGGCCGGCAACGCCAGCCTGCGCGCCGCCGACGACCGGGTACGCCGGGCCCGCCGGACCTCCTGGCTGGTCGACGTGGTGCTGCCCCGGCCGTGGCTGCTGCCGGCCGGGGTCTGCTACGTCGGGCTGACCCTGCTGGCCGCCAGGGCGGCGCGGCGACCGGCGGTCCGTGACCGGTGGGGACGCGACGAATCCAGCCGGGCTCCGGGACCGGCCGAGGCCGACGGCGTGACCGGGGCGGCGCCGTGACGCCGGTGGTGAGCGTGGTCGTGGTCTCCTACCAGACCCGTGAGCTGATCCTGACCGCGCTGGCCACGCTGCGCACCGCCTGCCCGGCCGAGCCGTACGAGGTGATCGTGGTCGACAACGCCTCGACCGACGGGTCGGCGGCGGCGGTCGCGGCGGCCTTCCCGGAGGCCCGGGTGGTCCGGCTGGCCCGCAACGTCGGCTTCGGCCGGGCGGTCAACGTCGGCGCGTCCCGGGCCCGGGGCGACTGGTTGCTGCTGTTGAACCCGGACACCGAACCGGTCGGCAACGTCATCGGCGAACTGCTGGCCTTCACCCGGGACCGGCCCGGGCACGGCATCTACGCCGGGCGGACCCTCGGAGCGGACGGCAGCGACGACGGGCACTCGGTCTTCGGTCCACCCTCGCTCTGGACACTCACCTGCTTCGCCACCGGACTGTCCAAGTTGTTTCCCCGGTCCCGGCTCTTCAACCGGGAGGCGCTGCCCTGGCTGGACCGGTCCTCGCCGGTCCGGGTGCCGGCCGCCTCCGGGTGCCTGCTGCTGGTCCGGCGGTCCCTCTTCAGCCAGCTCGGCGGCTTCACCCCGGACTACTTCATGTACAGCGAGGATCTCGACCTCTGCCTCCGGGCGACCGCCCTCGGGGCCCGCCCGGTGCTGGTGCCGGCGGCCCGGGTACTGCACGTCGGCGGGGCCGCCTCGACCAGCGCGGGCAAGCGGGTGATGCTGCTGCGCGGTCAGGTCACCTTCCAGCGGCTGCGCTGGGCACCCGGCCGGGCGGCGCTGGGCCGGACACTGCTGCGGATCGGCATCGCCGCCCGGGCGACCGCGGCCCGGCTGACCGGCCGGGCCGGCTACTGGCGGGAGGTCTGGCGGCAGCGCCGCACCTGGCTGGCCGGTTGGCCACCGGCGGCCGGACTGCCCCCGGTGGAGGTCACCGAGCCGGTGCCGCCCGGCCCGCGCGGCAGCACCGACACCGACGGCTGAGCCTTCGGTTCAGGCCCGCTTCTCGCCCGGCACCGGCAGGTCGGCGAAGGCCGCCACCGTGCGGTCGGCGTACGCGCTGGCGTCGCCGGTCTCCATCGGCCCGTCCCACTCCGACGGCAGCGGTACCGGCACCGCCGGGTTGACCCGCCGGACCACCTCGTCGAGTACGGTCTCGGCGTCGCCGACCCAGAGGTGCTTGGCCCCCGGTACGCCGATCACCTCGGCCTGCGGCACCGCCGCGAACCGCCGCCGGGCCTCGTCCGGCCGCAGGTAGTCGTCGAACTCGGGAACCAGCGCGGTCAGCGGCTTGCCGGATTCGGCCCAGGTGGCCAGGTCGGCCTCGGTGCTGCTGCGCAGTGGCGGAGAGAGCAGGATCGCCCCGACGATTCCCGGGTCGCAGCCGTGCCGCAGGGTCAGGTCGGTGCCGAACGACCAGCCCAGCAACCAGATGTTCGGCAGCTCGGCGAACTCGGCGTACTCGATCGCGGCCGCGACGTCGTACCGCTCGGCGTCGCCGCCGTCGAAGGTCCCCTCGCTGGTGCCGCGCACGCTGCTGGTGCCCCGGGTGTTGAAGCGGAGCACCGCGAGGTCGGCCAGCGCGGGCAGCCGCCAGGCGGCCTTGCGGAACACGTGGCTGTCCATCATCCCGCCGTGGGTGGGCAGCGGGTGCAGGCAGACCAGGGTGGCGACCGGGTCCCGGTCGGCGGGGAGCGCCAGCTCGCCGACCAGCCGCAGGCCGTCGGCGGTGTGCAGCTCGATCTCCTCCCGGCGGGCGGGCAGGATGCTGGCGGCGCGGATCGCTGTACTCACAGGGATCAGTCTTACCCGGTCCGCCCGGGGAGGGCAGCGAACCCGGGTCGGCGTGACGAAGATCCCTCGGATCGGGCGCCCGGTCAGCCGTAGCGGGGGGCGCTGCGCGAGCGTTCCACCCCCGGGCCGCGCCGGTCCCGGGCCCGCCAGCAGCCGGTGTGCCAGTGCCGGCGGTCGGTCAGGTCGCCCTGCCCGTCGGCCGGCCAGGCGACCAGGTGGGCCACCCCGGGGCGGATCTCCTGGACGCAGCCGGGGCAGCGGTACGTCTTGGTCGCGGCGCTGCCCGGGATGTTGCGTACCTGCCACTCGCCGTCCCGCCAGGTCTGCACCGAGCCCACCCCGCGCTCCAGCCGGGTGCGGTCCAGCGGCGGGGCGTCGTCGGGACGCGGACGGTTGCGACGCGGACTCACGTTCCCCAGCCTACGGCGCGGGCCGGCGCGCGCCCCGGGACCGCCGCACCCACCCGGTCGGCCATGACCGCCGGGGCACGACATCGCGACAAACCGCTCAAAGTGTGCGAGTTAGTGACCAATCAACACGCCTGCTCCACGCTGCCACCGGACGGCCCGAGGACCGTCACGGCGGGCCATCGAAACGGCTCTGAGCTGCGAATACTTTCGTGCCGGTCGGGCTGTCGGATCACGGTCAGCACCGCCACCGAGCCCATGAACGGGGTTAACGTTCGCAAATAGGACCGGTCGGATAGCTGATCGATCCGGTGCAGGAGGAGTTATGTGGACCGAACGCATCGTCACCACCGCCGGGGTGGCTCTGCTGGCCGTCACGGTCACGGCATCACCCGCGCGGGCCGCCGGCCCGGGTGATCCCATCCCCGGCGACTTCAACGCCGACGGGCTCCAGGACGTCGTGGTACTCGGCTCGGTCGAGCCGGACCTCTGCTCGGTCATCGTGCGTTACGGCAGCAGCCCAGGCGTCTACCTGCCGCCGGTGGCCACCGTCTACGCCAGGCCCGGGGACAGTCGCGGCACCTCCTGCCCGGACATCGGCGTGGGCTTCGACGCCGACGGAGACGCCGGTGACGAGCTCTGGCTCGGCTGGAGCGCCGGCCCGCCGCCCTCGCTCACCTACAACCGGTTGGTGATCGACAACAACCTCCGGACCATCCTCACGTTCAGCTCGCCGATCACCCCGAGCTATCTCGGTACCGCCGACTTCGTGGGCGACGGCCGGCAGACGGCGTACTCGGTGGGTGCCGGCGGGTTCGCCACCTACGTGATCGTGAACGGCGTGGGTCAGCTCGGTCCGGAGCGGTGGTGTTCGGCGGGCGCCCCGGCCTACCAGCTCCGGAACCTGGACGGGGACCGGGCGGCCGACGCGGTGCTCGCGTACACCGACGGGTGCGCCGACGGGGCCAACGGGGTGGTCGTGGTGCTCGACGACGGCACGACCCGGCACCTGGAACTCGATCCGGCGGGCCTGACCACCTGGCGGCCGCGGGTGCTGGACGCCAACGGCGACCGGTTCCCGGATGTACGCACGGAGAACCTGGCCACCGGAGAGATCAGCTACTTCATCGGGCGCGGCGACGGCAGTTTCGTCGAAGGGCCGGACGCCAACACCGACACCGTCTTCCTGACCAGCGTCAAGCCGCTGGCGATCGACGTACTCGGCAACGATTACGTGGCCGCCGACACCGACGTGGTGGTCACCGTGCCACCCCGGTACGGCACCGTGCAGGTGCTGTCGGACCGGCGCATCCTCTACCGGCCGGACCCGGAGCACGGGCGGACCGACCGGTTCAGCTACCAACTGCGGCGGGAGGAGAAGCGGAGCAGCGCGGCGGTGAACATCCGGTTCCCTAGCTGATCACGACATACCCCCTGAGCTGCGGTTCCGTCATGCCAGTCCGGTGTCGGATCGTGGTCAGCACCGGCCAATGCCCGCAAACTCGGTCTAGCGTCCCAAATACGGGTTGGTCCGCCATAGCACTACATAGGGGGAGCACTATGTGGAGCAAGTGTTTTGCCCTGACCACCATCCTGGTCACCAGCGCGGCACTGACCCTGCCGGGTCCGGAGTCCTGGGCCGGGACGCGCGACGAGACACTGCTCGGTGACTTCAACGGCGACGGCCTCCAGGACTCGGCCACCCTCGGCCGGATCGCCCCGAACCTCTGTTCGACCATCGTCGAGTACGGCACCGCGGCCGGCGTCTACCTGCCCCCGGTCGCCTACACCTACCTCACTCCCAACGGCGGCGGCACGCCGAACTGCCCGGACATCGGCGTCGCGCTCAACGTCGACGACGACCCGGTCGACGAGCTCTACATCGGCTGGACGGGCGGCCCGCCGGCCACCGTCGACTTCAGCCGGATGGTGCTCCAGCCGCCGGCCTTCGTCCCCAGCGCCTTCTACACCTCGCCGATCACCCGCCCGACGTTCATCGGTGCCGGCCGGTTCGGTGAGGGCGGCCGGGAGAGCCCGTACGGGGTGGGGCCGGGCGGAGTGATCAACGTGGTCGTCGACGGCTCCGCGGTCGCACCCGGCCCGATCAGCTACTGCTCGGAGACCGCTCCGACCGTCCAGCTCACCGACTGGAACCGGGACGGCGTGCACGGCATGCTGGTCAGTTACACGGACGGCTGCGAGCCCGGCGCGACCGGCAGCAGCGGTGTGGTCCGGATCCATCACAGCGGCGCCGTCCAGCAGCTCGAACTCGATCCGGCCGGGCGGGCCTCCTGGACCGCGCAGGTGGTCAACGCCAACGACGACCGCTGGCCGGATGCCCGGACCATCGACCGGGCCACCGGCGAGGTCGACTACTTCATCAACGACCGGGCCCCGGTGGACTTCACCCTGGTCCCCTCGCCGGACGCGAACACCGACCGGATCGATCTCACCGAGATCCGGCCGCTCGCCATCGACGTACTCCACAACGACCACGCCAGCCGGTACGCCGACGTCACCGTCACCACCCCACCCCGATACGGGACCACCCAGATCCGGTCCGACCGCCGCATCGTCTACCGCCCCCGGGCAGACCACGGCCGCACCGACCGCTTCAGCTACCAGCTCAGCGAGGCGGGAAAGCGGAGCACCGCCACCGTGACCATCCGGTTCCCGGGCTGATCCGGTCGAACGTCGAGGCATCAGGGAGGGACCATGTGGCGCAAACGCACCGCGATGGTGGTGGTGATGGTGGTCGTGGCCGCCGTGGGCGCTGTCGTGGGCGCCGCGCCGAATCCGGCCTGGGCCGCCGGCCGGGGCGAGCAGGTCCTCGGCGACGTCAACGGCGACGGCCTCACCGACCTGGTCACCCTCGGTCTGGTTCAGCCCGACTACTGCTCGGTGATCGTCGAGTACGGCACCGCGTCCGGCGCCTACCGCCCGCCCGTGGCGTACGTCTATCTTCGCCCCGGCGGCTCCGGGATGGGCACCCGCTGCCCCGAACTCGGCGTCGCCGTGGACCTCGACGCGGACCGGACCGAGGAGCTGGTGGTGGCCTGGTATCCGGGCCCACCGCCGACCGTGCCGTACAACCTGATGGTGTTGAACACCGCGTTCCAGCCGTCGTTCGGCCTGGTCCAGGCGATCTTCGCGCCCTACTATCTGGGCACCGCCGACTTCAACGGCGACGGGCGGGAGGACGTCTACTCGATCACCGACCAGGGCCAGGGAATCGAGACGTACCTCAACCTCGGCAACGGCACGCTGACGCACGGCCCTGAGGAATGGTGCGCTCGGCCGCTGGAGTACGACCTACGGGACTTCGACCTGGACGGCCGGACCGACCTGCTGAACAGCTACGTCGAGCGCTGCCTCTCGGCGACCTTCGCCAGCGGGGTGGCGGTGGTGCTCGACGACGGCACGCCGCAGGAGTTGCAGCGCGATCCGGTCGGCATCGACACCTGGACGACCCGGGTGGTCAACGTGAACGGGGACCGGTTCCCGGACATCCGGACCATCTCCCGGCTGACCGCGGCGGTCGACTACTTCATCGGCACCGGCGGCGGCCGCTTCGTCCGGTCGCCGAAGGCGAACAGCGACGTCGTACGGCTCACCGGCAACCGGGCGGTGACGATCACCGTACGGGACAACGACTTCGCCACCAGCCAGGCCGAGGTCAGCATCACCGTCCAGCCGAGATACGGGACCGCCCGGGTCATCAGCCGTGGGCGGATCATCTACACACCCCGGCCGAACCATGGCGCGACCGACCGGTTCACGTACCAACTCACCGAGGGCACCCGCCGCAGCAGCGCGGTCGTGTACATCCGGTGGAGCGGATAGCCCGATCCGGGTGGGTTGGCGAGCCTTTAGGAGCGTGCCATGAGGGGTAGAGGGATCGCCGCGATAACGGTGGCAATCATGGCGACGGCCGGTGGCGTTGGCGTACGGGCGCCGCACGTCTGGGCGGGCGGCCCGGGTGAGCCCGTCGTCGCCGACGTGAACGGTGACGGCCGACCGGACCGGGTGGTACTCGATCTCACCGTGGGAGCCGCGACCACCTGCCGGGTCGTGGTCAGCCTGGGACAGGCCGGCGGCGGGTTCGCGGCGCCGCAGGCGTACGACTACCTGACCCTGCCGGCGGAGGAGCCCAACTGCGCGGACATGGGCGTGGGGCTCAACCTGGACGCGGACGTCGCCGCCGAACTCGCGGTGACCTGGTTCGCCGGGCCGCCGACGACCGTCCCCCACACCCTGCTGGTGCTGGACAACTTCCGGGTGACCCGCGGCTTCAACACCATCTTCCAGCCCAGCTTCATCGGCACCTCGGACTTCGACGGCGACCGGCGGCAGGACATCTACGAGTGGACCGACCAGGGTGAGGGGTTCGTCAGCTACCTCGCCACCGGGGCCGGCACCCTGGTGCCCGGCCCGGTCCGGCACTGTTCCGGCCCGCTGCACCACCAGCTTGCCGACTTCAACCGGAACGCGGCGATGGACGTGGTGATCGCGTACATCGAGGGCTGCGGCGCGTATTTCAGCGGCGTGGTGGTGGTCCGCGACGACGGCAGCCTGTTCCACCTGCACTCCGACGTGCTGGGCTTCGCGAGTTGGACGCTGGAGACCGGCGACGCCAACCACGACGGCCTGGTCGACGTGACCACCTACAACCAGTTGACCGGGGAGATCGGCACCTTCATCAGCCTCGGCGACGGCTCCCTCGTCCGGTCGCCGGTGGCGATCCGCGACTATCCCACGGTCAGCGGCAGCAAGGCGACCGGCATCCAGGTGCTGGCCAACGACTACGCCACCGACCGGACCAGGGTGACCATCTGGACCCCGCCGCAGCACGGCACGGTCAAGGTCACCACGAATCGCACGATCATCTACACCCCGGACCCGACGCACGGCACGAGCGACACGTTCGTCTACCGCCTCACCCAGGACGGCCGGACCAGCAACGCCGCGGTCAGTCTGCGGATCACCGACTGACCGGGCCGCGCAAGCCCTGGCCGTGCGGCCCCTCGACCCACACGGAGGAGCGCCATGTGGAGAAGACCGATCGTGGCGGGAACCGCCACGGCGACGATCCTCGCGATGGCCACGGCGGTGCCGCCCGCCGGGGCCGCCGGCCCGAACGATCCGCTGTACGGCGACCTGAACGGCGACGGCCTGCTCGACCGCGCCCGGCTCGGCACCGCGACCCGCACCTGCGCCGTACTGGTCGAGTCGGGCCGGCCGGAGGGCGGTTACCTGCCGGTGCGCAGCCACCAGTACCGGGTCCCCGGCGCCGGCGCCCCGACCAGTTGTCCTGACCTGGGGGTGGCGGTCGACCTGGATGCCGCCCCCGGGCCGGCGGAGTTGGTGGTGGGGTGGTACGAGGGCAACCCCGGTCGGTCCGGCCACGACCTGCTGGTGTTGCGGGACTACCGGGTGGTGGCCGCCCTGCCGGCGCTGCGGCAGCTCAACTTCGTCGGGCTGGCCGACTTCGACGGCGATCGGCGGTGGGACGTCTATCTCTGGACCGACCAGGGCGAGGGCTTCGTCAGCTTCCTGAACACCGGCACCGGGACCCTCACGCCCGGCCCGGTGCGATACTGCGCCGGCCCGCTGACCCCTCGGCTCGCCGACTTCGACTCCGACGGCGCCGCCGACGTCGCCATCGCGTACGTCGACGGCTGCGCGGACGACTCGCACGGGGTGGTGGTGGTGTACGGCGACGGCAGGGTGGTCGACCTCCAGCGCGGCGTCGGCGACCGGTCGAGTTGGACGATGCACGTCCTGGACGCCGATCGCAGCGGCGTGCCCGACGTGCTGACGTACCACCGGCCCAGCGGGGAGCGGCGTACCTTCCTGGCCGTCGGCGACGGCACCTTCGTCCGGTCGCCGCTGGCGACCCGGGACGTCGTCACGGTCGTTGCCGGCGGCTCGGTCCGGATTCCGGTGCTGCACAACGACTGGGCCAGCCGGCGGGCCAGGCTGAGCCTGCTCGTCGCGCCCGCGAACGGGACCGTCGAGATCGGTGCCGGCCGGGTGATCGTGTACCGCCCGGACCCGGATCCCGGCCCGGTCGACCGGTTCGTCTACCGGATCAGCCAGGACGGCCGCACCAGCGACGCGGCGGTGTCGATCAGGATCACTCCGTGAGCTTCGGGGCCGGTCGCCAGGACCGCCGGGCCGGCTTTCCTACCCCACGGCAGGCCCGCCAAACACGATGTCAGATTACGGTCAGCGCACGCGACATGACGATGCGTGCATCCTAATCTCCTGCTGAGAACATCCAGGCACGGCGGGGGAACTAGGTCCGAGGAGGCACCATGTGGGGCCGACGCATCAGCACCTTCGCCGTTGCGATGGTGGCCGCCACCGGATTGGCCGTACCGGCCGCCCGGGCCGGTTGGCAGGGCGAACCGATCATCGCGGACGTGAACGGGGACGGCCGCGCCGACCGGAACGCCCTCGGCACCCTGCCGGGCACCTCCGACTGCGCCGTCCAGGTCGAGCTCGGCTTGGTCGGCGGCGGCTACGGCCCGGCCCGGTCCTACCGCTACCTGACGTCGGCGCTCTACTGCCCCGACATGGGCGTCGGCCTCGACCTGGACAGCGACGCCGCGAACGAGCTGGCGGTGACCTGGTTCTCCGGGCCGCCGCCGTCCATCGACGACACCCTGCTGGTGCTGGACGACTTCGCGATCTCGGCCGGCTTCGACACCATCACCCAGCCCAGCTACATCGGCACGGCCGACTTCAACGGCGACGGCCGGCAGGACGTCTACGAGTGGACCGACCAGGGCGACGGTTTCACCACCTACCTCAACACCGGCACCGGTACCCTGACGCCCGGCCCGGTGCGGTACTGCTCCGGCCGGCCGCAGTACCAGCTCGCCGACTTCGACGCCGATGGCGCGATGGACGTGACCCTCGCGTACGCGGAGGGGTGCGGCACGTACTTCACCGGGGTGGTCGTGGTGCTGGACAACGGCACGGTGGTGGACATCCAGGGGGACGCCTACGGCGACGACTTCTGGATGGTGGCGGCGGCGGACGTGAACGGCGACGGCATCCTCGACGTGCGCACCACCAGCAACGTGACCGGGGTGCGGAGCGTCTTCATCGGCACCGGCACCGGCACCTTCGTGCGGGCACCGACGGCTGTCCGGGACAACCCACGGGTCAGCGCGGTCCGGGCGACCGGGATCCCGGTGCTCGCCAACGACTTCGCCACCAGCGGCACCCGGGTCAGCATCGTCACCAGTCCGGCACACGGCACGGTGCAGGTCACCACCGGCCGTACGGTCATCTACCGGCCGTACCCGCACCACAAGGCCAGCACCGACCGGTTCGTCTACCGGCTCACCGACTCGGGCCGGACCAGCAACGCGGCGGTCAGCCTGCGGATCGCCCGCTGACGCCTCGGCCGGTGGCACACGCCAGCGGTCAGCCCGCCACTCCGTCGCGGAACCGCCGGCCGGCGGTGACCACCTGCTCCAGCAGCGGCGCCGGGGCGAGCCCCGGTTCCCGGGACTCCCGATAGAGCGACCGCTGTACCCGCAGCGCCACCTCCGGACCGAGCCTGTCCAGCATCTCGAACGGGCCCGCCGGATAGCCGCAGCCGAGCGTCATCGCATGGTCGATGTCGTCCACTGTGGCGTACGACGCCTCCAGCATCCGCACCGCGTCGTTCAGGTACGGGAAGAGCAGCGCCCGCACCACGAACCCGGCCCGGTCCCCACAGACCACCCCGGTCCGGCCCAACCCGGCGCAGACCGCCCGGGCGGTGGCGACCGCCTCCGCCGACGCCCGGACGGTACGCACGATCTCCACCACCGCCCCGGCCCGGGTCGGGTCGAGCAGGTGCAACCCGACCACCTCGGCCGGCCGACGGGCGGCCATCGCGATGTCGATCACCGGTAGCGTGCCGGTGGTGGTGGCCAGCAGCGTCTCCGGCTTGCAGACCTGCGCCAGCTCGGCGAAAAGGGCCCGCTTGACCGCCAGGTCGTCGGCCACCGCCTCCACTACCAGGTCGGCGTCGGCCAACCCGGCCAGCCCGCCGTTCCGCCCGGCGTCCCGGGACACCACCACCACGTCGTAGCCGGCCTGGCCGAAGAGCTCGCCGAGCCCGGTGACGGCGTCACCCACACCGACCACGCCAACCCTGCGCACCGGTCGGGCGCCGTCGAGCGGTGCCGCCGCCGGGGTCTGCCCGTCGGGTACGACGGTGGCCGAACCGGGCCGCTCGTACCGGTAGAAGCCCTGGCCGGACTTGCGGCCGAGCAGTCCCGCCGTGACCATCTGGCGCAGCAGCGGCACCGGTGCGTGCCGCCGGTCCCGGCCACCCCGCCGGTACATGGTGTCCAGGATCTCGTACGCCGTGTCCAGGCCGATCAGGTCGAGCAGCGCCAGCGGCCCCATCGGCAGCCCGCAGCCCAGCCGCATCGCGGCGTCGATCTCCTCGCGGCTGGCGTACCGCGACTCGACCATCGCGACGGCCTGGTTGAGGTAGCCGAAGAGCAGGGCGTTGGCGATGAAGCCGGCCCGGTCGCCGATGGTCACCCCGACCTTGCCCAGCCTGGCGCAGAGCGCCTGCACCGCGCCGACCACCTCGGTCGAGGTGGTCACGGTCCGGACCACCTCGACCAGCTTCATCACCGGCGCGGGATTGAAGAAGTGCATTCCGACCACCCGGTCCGGCCGGCCGGTCGCGACGGCGATCTCGGTGACGCTCAGCGAGGAGGTGTTGCTGGCCAGGATCGCGGTCGGCCGGCAGATCCGGCCCAGGTCGGCGAAGAGCCGCCGCTTGAGGTCGAGCCGCTCGGGTACCGCCTCGACCACCAGGTCGACCTCGGCCAGCGCGGGCAGCCCGACGGCGAAGGTGATCCGGCCGAACAGCGCGTCCCGGTCGGCGGTGCTCAGCCGGCCCCGCTGCACCGCCCGGTCGGTCGAGCGGGCGAGGGTGGCCCGGCCATGTTCGAGCGCCTCGGCGGTGATCTCGACGGCGACCACCCGGAGACCGCCGCGGGCGAAGACCTCCGCGATTCCGGCGCCCATCGTGCCCAGTCCGACAACGCCGACGGTGGAGATGGTGCCGCCGGCACCGGTCGTCTCGCCTGCCACCCCTTGGCCTCCCGCTCCGTCCCGGGCAGCCGACTGAACGGCCGCTAGGTCACCTGCGGCGAGTCTGCCACGGGCCGCCCGGACGCCTCGGCCCGGTGCCGGTAGGTGCCTTACCGCAGCTCCAGCAGGGCGGCGGCGAACTCGACGGGGCGCTCGATGTTGGGCGAATGGCCGCAGTTCGCGAAGACGATCTCGCGGTAACTGCCACCCGCCGCCGCGTACCGGTCCAGTACCGCGCGGGTCTGCCCGATCATCGGCTGCGGCGGGCACGCCTGCGCACCCGGCCAGTCCGGCAGCACGCCGAGCGCGCCGAGCTGGGCCAGGTCGAACAGGGAGGTATCCGAGACGATCACGTCGGAGTCGCCGCGTACCCAGGTGATCGGTGGCTTGTCCGCTACCGCGACCAGTTCGTCGGCGATCCGGAAGTGCTTCGGCGCCAGGGCGTTCAGCACGCCCCGGTCCCCCGGCGCCATCCCCGGCCAGTTGTCGCTGCGCTCCATGGTGCCCGGGTAGTTGTCAGCGCCGGTCGCGGTGGAGAGCACCGAGTCGAGCAGCAGTTCCTCGTCCGCGCCGAGGCTGGCCGGGTCGGCGACGTACGCGCTGCGCAGGACCGTACGCGGGCTGGTCCGCTCGTCGGCGCTCCGGTCACCGGCGGCCAGCCGGGCGACGAAGTCCTGATTTCCCGTGCCGCCCCCGGTGCCGGCGAAGTCCGGCGTGGTCGGCGTGCCGACCAGGTCCCGGGTGCCGCCGAAGCCGTACGGCGAGACCGGCGCCGCCAGCAGCAGCCCGGCCACCCGGTGGGGGTGGTCGACCAGCAGCCGCATCGCCACTCCCCCGCCCAGCGAGTGCCCGACCAGCACCGGCCGGGCGCCCGCCGTGCCGAACAGGGCCGGCTCGTCGAGCAGCGCGGCGACGTCGTCGGCGAAGACCCCGAGGCCACGGGTCGCGTCGACCGGTGCGACCTCGGTACCGCCGTAGCCGCGCAGGTCGGGGGCGACCAGCCGCAGGTCGGTCGGCAGGTGCCGGATCAGCGGCTGCCAGAAGTCGGCGGAGGAGCAGTTGCCGTGGATCAGCAGTACCGGGCGGCCGTCCTCCGGGCCCGCCACCAGCACCCGCTGCCGGATGCCGTTCGCCGAAATCTCGTGTCGCCGGATCTCCATCGCAGCGATGATGCCAGCCGGTGCCGGCCGGAAACATGTGGCCGCCCGCCATATCCTCGGGCCGGAAACCGTCTCGGCACCCACTCCGCGCCGGCCCGGCCCGGACCCGGGCTGGCCCGGCCCCAGGCTGGACCAGAGCCAGGCCGGATCAGACCCAGGCTGGACCGGACCAGACCAGACCGGACCCGACCCGCAGACTGTCGAGCTGCCCCGCCTGTGCGCCCATGGAAGGGCTGCTGGTAGGCCCATTCGTCTCGGGGCTTCGCGGCGCCCCGTTCGTGCACCCAGCTCGACAGTGCGCACGGCGAGGTGTCCCGGCCCGGCCGGCGACGGTCACTGGTGGGGAGGTGTCCCGGCCCGGCCGGCGACGGTCACTGGAGGGCTAGGTATGCCCAGGTCATCCCGCCGAGGAGGGCAACACAGCCGCCGATCACCAGCAGCATCCGCCGGGAGCGCCGCGCGGGCGTACCCATCAGCTCGGTCGGGGCGGTGAGCGCACCGGACGCCGGAGCCGGGCCGGTCGCCGGAGTGGGGATCGAGGCCGGCACGGGTGGCGCCAGCGAGCGGCGGAAGGTGCCCAACTGGTCGGTGGCGGCGGCGCCGGGATCGAAGAACCGCAGCTCCAGGTTGCCGAGCCGGATCCGGTCCCCGTCCCGCAGCTCGGTGTGCCCGGAGAGTCGCTCGTCGTTGAGCCAGGTGCCGTTCGTCGACCCGGTGTCGGTCAACAGCACCCGGCCGGCGGCGAGTTCGACGGTGGCGTGCCAGCGGCTGACCTTGGGATCGTCCAGCAGCACGTCAACGCCGTCCTCCCGGCCGATCCGGCGTACCCCGGGACGCAGCCGGAAGCTGGCACCCCTCAGTGGCCCACTGGTCACGGTCAGTATCGGCAATAGATCAAGTTGGTCGGACATGGATTTCTCCATCCGGCTTCGCCCCCCACCGACGCGGCAACGTCGGCCCCCGGGTCAGCTTCCCATCCGATCCCGCCCGGTTCCACGTCCTGCCGGTTCGAGTCGCGCTGGCCGGGGAGTGGATCCGGGCTCGCCGGTTCGGCCGATGGGACATCGGGACCCGGCGATCCGCATACCTACCCGTGGGTAATCTTCGGGTCTAGACTTCCGCCATGACGACCGTGAACGCTCCCGGCGTACCCGGAATCTCCGACGGCGAGCTGGTCTCCACCAATCCGGCCACCGGGGAGCTGGCCGGGCGGTTCCCGGTTGCCGACGCCGACGCCGTCGGTCGGGCCGTCGGTCGGGCCCGGGAAGCGGCGCAGTGGTGGGCCGGGCTCGGCAACGCCGGCCGGCGGAGCCGGTTGCTGCGCTGGCGGGCGCTGCTGGCCAACCGGATCACCGAACTCGCCGAGCTGTCGCACCTGGAGACCGGCAAGCCGGTCGCCGACGCCGTGGTCGAGGCGTTCAGCGCCATCGACCACCTCGACTGGGCGGCCCGGAACGCCAAGCGGGTGCTCGGCCCCCGCCGGATGCGGTCCCGGCTGGTGGTGGCCGAGTTCTCCGCCCGACTCGAATACCGGCCGTACGGCGTGGTCGGGATGATCGCGCCGTGGAACTATCCGGTACTGACCCCGCTGGGCGCCTTCGGCTACGCGCTCGCCGCCGGCAACGCGGTGCTGCTCAAGCCCAGCGAGTACACCCCGGCGGTCGGGCAGTGGCTGGTCGACACCTTCGCCGAGATCGTCCCGGAGCAGCCGGTGCTACAGGCCGTGCACGGCCTCGGTGACGTCGGTGCGGCACTGTGCCGGTCCGGCGTCGACAAGATCGCCTTCACCGGCTCCACCCGCACCGCCAAGAAGGTGATGGCGGCCTGCGCCGAGACCCTCACCCCGCTCGTCGTCGAGGCCGGCGGCAAGGACGCGGTGATCGTCGACGACGACGCCGACCTGGACGCCGCCGCCGAAGCCTGCGTCTGGGGCGCCCTCACCAACGCCGGCCAGACCTGCATCGGCATCGAACGCGCCTACGTCACCGCCTCGGTCTACGACGCCTTCGTCGACAAGGTGGTGGCGAAGGCCGGCCGGCTCACCGTCGGCCCCGACGGCACCGACCTCGGCCCGATCACCATGCCGGACCAGATCGCCACGATCCGCCGGCACATCGAGGACGCCATCGACCGGGGCGGACGGGCCGTGCTCGGTGGACCGGAGGCGGTCCAGCCGCCGTACGTGCACCCGACGGTCCTGGTCGACGTACCCGAGGAGGCCGACGCGGTCCGCGAGGAGACCTTCGGACCGACCCTCACCATCAGCAGGGTGACCGACGCCGAGGAGGCGCTGCGCCGCGCCAACGCGGTCCGGTACGGCCTCGGCGGCGCCGTCTTCGGCCGGCGCCGCGCCGCCGAGATCGCCGGCCGGATGCGCTCCGGGATGACGGCGATCAACTCCACCCTGACGTTCGTCGGGATGCCGACACTCCCGTTCGGCGGGATCGGCGACTCCGGCTTCGGCCGGATCCACGGCGCCGACGGACTGCGCGAGTTCGCCCGCAGCAAGGCGGTGACCAGACGGCGCGGACCGTCACTCCTGCCGGCGATGACCTTCGAGCGCACTCCGGCCCAGGTGGAACGCATCGTCAAGGCGGCCAAAATTCTGTACGGGCGGTGACCATGGACTGACCGATCGTAGGGACAAAAGGACGACTAAGACATCCCTGGCCGTCTCCCGCATCGGTACCGTTCGCCCAATGGGGCTGCACGCGTTGCGATTCCGCCTGGTCGACAGCGAGAACTCCTGGGGTGCCCGGCGGCGCGCACGCCGGGCCGGATGGCTCGCGGAGACGTTCCCGGACCTGGCCCAGATGTCCGTCATCGACCTGGGCGGCCGGGTGAGCACCTGGGCACAGGCCGGAGTACGCCCGAAGCACGTACACGTGGTGAACCTGGAGGAGGCCCCGGCCGACGTACCGGACTGGGCGGAGGTGGACCGGGGCGACGCCTGCGCGCTGCCCCGGCACATCGCCAACCGCCGCTACGACCTGGTCTTCTCCAACTCGGTGCTGGAGCACGTCGGCGGGCACGAGCGCCGGCTGCGGTTCGCCGAGACGGTGCACGCACTCGCCGACGCGCACTGGGTGCAGACCCCCTACCGGTACTTCCCGATCGAGCCGCACTGGATCGCCCCGGGCATGCAGTTCACCCCGGTCCGGCTGCGGATCGCGCTGGCCCGCCGCTGGCCACTGGCGCACACCCGGCCGGACTGCCGGGAGACCGCGATCCAGCAGGTGCTCTGGACCGAACTGGTGGACCGGTCCCAGATGCGGCACTACTTCCCGCACTCGCAGATCCGGGCCGAGCGGCTGGCCGGGCTGATCAAGTCGCTGATCGCGGTCCGTACCGGCGGCTGAGGCGGGGGCAGCTCACGCCGGATCGACCAGGCTGACCAGGGTGGCCCCGGTCGAGTCGTCCACCAGGGCGACCCGGACCCGGTCCGGCGCCACCTCCCCGGCCGGCACGGCGAAGACCGCCGTCGCCGGCCGGCCCTGGTAGCGGGCCGAGTAGCAGACCATCCGCCAGGACTCCTCCAGCCAGTGTTCCCGCACGTCCGAGGTGAGCAGCGCGGCCACCTGCCGGTATGCGGCACTGAGCTGGAGTTGCTGCACACTGGCCAGCAGCGGCACCCCGGAACCGCCCCGCAGCGGATGGGTGAGCCGGGCGCGGAGCCGGCGCAGCGGCAGCAGCCAGTACGCGTCGCACTCCGGCGACAGCGCGACGATCAGCGCCGCCTCGGCCAGCAGCAGTCCGGCCGACGCGGCCGGGGCTCCGGTCAGCGCCGGCAGCCAGTACGTGCCACCGGCCGCGACACCGAAGAGCCCGGCCAGCACCAGCAGGCCGGCCCGGGCGATGCCGCGCCCGGTGACCGGGGTGGCCTTGGCGCTCAAGCAGCCGCACGAGGCGCCGGGTGCGACGCGGCGGGCGTACCCGAGATAACCGACGAACCCGGCGGCCAGCGCGGCGGCCGCCACCGGCTCGGCGACCGGGGCCGGTGGCAGGACCAGCAGGACGCCGAGCAGCAGTTCGGCCCCGCCGAGCACCCGGTACGCCGGCACCGCCCGCTCGACGCCGAGCAGCGTGCCGAGCGCCGAGGTACGCGCCTGCTCGGCCGCCCGCCGGTCGACGAGCTTGATCCGGGCCGACCAGATCAGCACGACGCCGACCAGCAGGGACTGGAGCGCCGCCAGGGACTGGAGCATGGATGCCCTCCTCTCGTTCCAGGCGTCGGGAAGGGCCCCTCCGCGAACGGACGGGCCCTTTCCGGCGTCAGTTGGCGGCGTAGACCGTGGCGATGCTGATCTCGTTGGTATCGGGGTGCCAGGCGCCGATCACCTGGACGTGCCCGCCGACCTTGAGCAGCGAGACGTCGGAGATGGCCGGGGTGCCGTTGTAGACGGCGGCGGTGGTGCCGGGCACGACGTGCCCGATCAGCCGCTTGCCGTGGTGGTCGAGGTGCAGCACGTTGCGGCCCACCGAGACGATGTGCGCGGTCAGGTTGACGATGTTGGCCCAGAGCGAGTCGGCGGCGAGGGTGCCGTCGGGCAGCCGTACGCCCCGGACGTACATGCCGTCGCCCTTTTCCAGCCGGTCGAAGGTGGTCGGCTGGAACTTCCAGATGCTGGTGCCGTTGGTGACCTGGATCCGGTGCAGCGCACCGTCGGAGCCGGCCAGCAGCACCACACTGCCGGTGATCGAGGTGACCCGGCCCTCGGCGAAGTTCGGGTCCGGTGCCCCGGGTGAGACCTTCACCGGTTCGGCGGCCAGGGCGGCCTCCGGGGCGAGCGAGCCGAGTGCGGTGGCTCCGGCGATGCCGGCGCCGCCGAGTACGGCCGTGCTGAGCAGACGTCGACGGTCCATCGTGGTCGCCATCGTGGGGTCCTCCTCCCCTACACCGAGTCGACAGAGCAGGGCCGCAGCCCGGTGGAGAGGCTGGCGATCGCGCTGTACGCCGCCGGCGTCAGGTCGATGATCCGGTTGGTGCCACAGGACGAGCCGCAGCAGGCGCGCTCACCGCAGAACAGGTCGGTCTGCGGCCCGCAGTCGGCGATCGAGGTGCCGACCCGGGCTCCGTTGCAGAGGTTGGTGGTGTAGTGCACGAACCCGCAGGTCCGGCGCGCGAGGCTGGTGCCGCAGACGTCGGGCCGGGTGATCGCGAGGCAGGCGGCCGAGGCGTTCGGCCAGGCGTGCTGGAAGTTGCCGGAGGTGCAGGTGCCACAGGCGCCCCGGCCGGTCGACGCGCACGGGCCCCAGGCGCTACCGCAACAGAACCAGGACACCTCTCCGGTCACAGCTGCCATGATCGGTCCTCCCTTCGGGGGTTTAAGGGAAACGACGTTGATCAATATTGATGACAATTATTACGGCGGAAATCCACACAGTCAATCGATGTTCCTGAAAGTTTTCTTCAACTTCGCGACCGGGTTCTCCGCACCCTCCCGCCTCGACGCCTCGGCGGACAGGTGCCAGGAACTGGCCTCAATAGCCGCTAGCGTTCCCGGCATGACGACGTGCCAGACCCACCCGTCGCACACCGGTCCCGCGAGGCTCCGCTGATGCGGCGGCTCACGTACGAGCAGGTCCGCCGCCGACGCCTGGACCGGCAGGGCTTGACGGCGCCGCTGCCCGCAGCCGGCCCGGCCGAGGTCGCGGCCCGGCTCGGCGGGGTACACGCCCAGGTGCTCTCCGCCGCCGAACTCGCGATCGGGCTGCGCACCACCGGGACCACCCGGCTGGACGTACGGACGGCACTCTGGGACGAGCGCAGCCTGGTCAAGACCCGCGGCCCCCGGTTCACCGTGCACCTGCTGGCCACCGCCGACCTGCCGATCTGGACCGGTGCCCTGTCGGCGCTGCCGGCACGCCCGCTCGACCTGCTCACCGAGGAGCAGGCCGAGCAGGTCGTCGCGGCGATCGCCGAGGCGCTGCGGGACGCGGAGCTGACCACCGACGAGCTGACCGAGGCGGTGGTCGCGGGTACCGGGCCGTGGGCGGGAGAACCGGCGATGGCGGCGTTCCAGGGCTGGTGGCCGCGCTGGGTCGAGGCGATGTCGCTGGCCACCCGGCGCGGGGCGATGTGCTTCGGCCCGAACCGGGGCCGGCTGGTGACGTACACCAACCCGGCCCGCTGGCTGCCCGGGTTCCGGCCCGCCGACGGGCGTACCGCCCTCGCCGAGGTGCTCCGGCGCTACCTGTACGCGTACGGGCCGGCCACCCCGGCACACGTCGCGCAGTGGCTGGCGGTGCCGAAGCGATGGGCGGTGGAGCTGTTCGACTCGCTCGGCGGAGAGCTGGAAGAGGTCTCCATGGCGGGCTCTCCGGCCTGGGTGCTGGCCGGCGACACCGACGTGCCGGAGGAGCCGCCGCGCGGGGTGCGGCTGCTGCCGTACTTCGACGCGTACCCGGTGAACTGCTTTCCCCGCGCGGAGGTCTTCCCCGGCCCGGCCGCCGCACGTGCGCTCGCCGGTGGCCAGGCCGGCAACTACCCGGCGCTGCTGGTCGACGGCCTGGTGGCCGGGGTCTGGCACCAGCGCCGCTCCGGCCGGCGGATCGACGTCACCGTGGAGTCGCTGGTGGAACTGCGCCCCCGGCAGCTCCGCGAACTCGACGAACAGGTGCAGCGGGTCGGCGAGATCCTGGCGGGCGCTCCCCGGCTCACCCTCGGCGAGGTGGCCGTCGGCCCGCACGCCTGACCGGTCAGAAGAGCGTCAACTCGTCCTTCTCGATGCCGCGCAGCCGGTCGTAGTTCACCGCCACGCACCGGATGCCCCGGTCGGTGGCGAGCACCCGGGCCTGCGGCTTGATCTCCTGGGCGGCGAACACCCCGCTGACCGGTGCGAGCAGCGGATCGCGGTTGAGCAGTTCCAGGTAGCGGGTGAGCTGTTCCACCCCGTCGATCTCGCCGCGCCGCTTCACCTCGACCGCCACGGTGGCTCCGGCACCGTCCCGGCAGAGCAGGTCGACCGGACCGATCGCGGTCATGTACTCCCGCCGGATCAGCGTGAACCCGTCACCCAGCTCGGTGGGGGTGGCGGCCAGCAGTTCCTGGAGGTGCGCCTCCACGCCGTCCTTGCGCAGCCCCGGGTCGACGCCCAGCTCGTACGAGGTGTCCTGGAAGATCTCCTCCAGGGTGATCCGCAGCTCCTCACCGGCCTTGTTGACGACCCGCCACACCCCGGGGGCCTCCTCCAGCCGGCACGGCGGGCTCATCCAGTTCAGTGGCTTGTACGCCCGGTCGTCGGCGTGGATCGAGACCGACCCGTCCGCCTTCAGCATCAGCAACCGGGTCGCCAGCGGCAGGTGTGCCGAGAGCCGCCCGACGTAGTCCACAGAGCACCGCGCTATCACCAACCGCACCCGACGAGGGTAGCGGAGCGGTCCGGTACCGCTGGGCGCGCCGTCCTGGCGCGTCGGTGCCATCCTGGTACCCGTGCTGGAAGCCCTCACCGGAACCGGCCTCGCGGCATCGGCCGGTCTCAACGCGTACATCCCGCTGCTCACCATGGGGCTGCTCGCCCGGTACACCGACGTGGTGAACCTGCCCAGCGGCTGGCAGTGGATCTCCAACGGCTGGGTGCTGGCGATCCTGGTGGTACTGCTCGCCATCGAGGTGGTCGCCGACAAGGTGCCGGTGGTCGACCACGTCAACGACGTGGTGCAGACCGTGGTCCGGCCGACCGCCGGCGGGCTCGCCTTCGGGGCGGGTTCCGGGGCGGAGACGGTCACGGTCAGCGACCCGGGCCAGTTCTTCGGCTCCCACCAGTGGGTGCCGGTGGTGATCGGGGTGCTGATCGCGCTCGGCGTGCACGGGGTCAAGGCGGCGGCCCGGCCGGTGATCAACGCCGGTACGGCCGGCTTCGGCGCCCCGGTGGCGAGCACCGCCGAGGACGCGACCAGCGTGGTCTTCTCGCTGTCGGCGATCCTGCTGCCGGTGCTGGTCCTGCTCTTCCTGCTGGCCGTGCCGCTCTTCGCGATCTGGGTGGTACGCCGACGCCGGCGTCGCCGGGCGGAGCGGCGGGCCGCCCGACCCGGTGACCGGTACGACCGGTCCGTCACGCATAGTTGACCCATGGCAGAGCAGCTCGCGATCTCCGTGCGGGGGTTGCGCAAGGCGTACGGCGGGACGGTCGCCGTGGACGGCGTCGACCTGGCGGTGTCCCGGGGCGAGGTCTTCGCCCTGCTCGGGCCGAACGGTGCCGGCAAGACCACCACGGTCGAGATCCTGGAGGGCTACCGGCGCCGGGACGCGGGCGAGGTCAGCGTGCTCGGCGTCGATCCGGACCGCGCGGACGGGCAGTGGCGGTCCCGGGTCGGCATCGTGCTCCAGGGCACCGGCGAGTTCGACGACCTGACGGTGGCCGAGGTGGTGCAGCACTTCGCCGGCTTCTACCCCGCCCCGGACGACCCGGACAAGGTAGTCGAACGGGTCGGGCTGGCTGGCAAGGCGAAGGCGCGCACCCACACCCTCTCCGGTGGGCAGAAGCGCCGGCTGGACGTGGCGCTCGGCATCGTCGGCCGACCCGAGCTGCTCTTCCTGGACGAGCCGACCACCGGCTTCGACCCGGAGGCCCGCCGCGAATTCTGGGAGCTGATCCGGGACCTGGCCGCCGCCGGCACCACCATCGTGCTGACCACGCACTACCTGGACGAGGCCGAGGCGCTCGCCGACCGGGTCGCGGTGATCACCGGCGGGCGGCTGGTCGAGGTGGCCGCTCCGGCCCGGCTCGGCAACCGGGCGGAGGCGCTGGCCACGGTCTCCTGGCGTACCCCGGAGGGCGCGGTGGAGCGGGTCGAGAGCGCGACGCCGACGGCGCTGGTCGCGGAGCTGGCCGCGCGGTTCGGCGGCGAGGTGCCGGGGCTGACCGTGACCCGGCCCACCCTGGAGGACGTCTACCTACGGATGATCGGGCACCGATGAGCACCTCGACCACCGCACCGGAGACCGCCGGCAGGCCGCCGCAGTCCGCGCCGGCCCGCCGGGTCGGGCCGGTCGCGCTCGGCCTCCGGCAGGGCCGGCTGGAGGTACGCCAGTTCCTGCGCAGCCGCGAGTCCGTGGTCTTCACCATGCTCTTCCCGGTGGTGATGATCCTGATCTTCGCGTCGATCTTCAAGGGCGAGATCGGGGGCGGAGTCCGGTTTACGCAGTACTTCGTGACCGGCATGATCGCCACCGGCCTACTGACGGTCGGCTTCCAGAGCCTGGCCATCCAGATCCCGATCGAGCGGGACCGCGGCGTGCTGAAGCGGCTGCGCGGCACCCCGATGCCGAAGTGGGTGTACTTCGTCGGCAAGATCATCATGGTCGCCGTGATCGGCCTCGCCGAGACCGTACTGCTGCTCGCCGTCGCCGCGCTGCTCTTCGACCTCACCCTGCCGCAGACCGCCGGCAAGTGGTTCGACCTGTTCTGGATCTCCACCCTCGGCATCACCGCCTGCACCCTCTGCGGCATCGCCTTCTCCTCGCTGCCCCGCACCGGGCGTGGCGCGTCCGCCACGGTGACCCCGGTGGCCCTGGTGCTCCAGTTCATCTCCGGGGTCTTCTTCGTCTTCACCGACCTGCCGAGCTGGATGCAGCAGGTCGCGGCGATCTTCCCGCTGAAGTGGATGTGCCAGGGTCTGCGCTCGGTATTCCTGCCCGAGTCGTTCGGCGCCCTGGAGCCGGCCGGCTCCTTCGAACTGGGCCGGGTCGCCCTGGTACTCGGCCTCTGGTGCGTCGCCGGTCTGGTGCTCTGCCTGACCACCTTCCGCTGGACCAGCCGCCGCGACGGCTGATCCAGCACGCGGTCGGTCGGGCACCAGCCCGGTCAGTACGAGTAGAAGCCCTTTCCGGTCTTCCGCCCCAGGTCACCGGCGGTGACCATCCGCTGCAACAGCTCCGGCGGGAAGAACTTCTCGTCGGCGGTGTCGGCGTAGATGTTCTTCGTCGCGTGCAGCAGCACGTCGGCGCCGGTCAGGTCGGTGGTGGCCAGCGGCCCCATGGCATGCCCGAAGCCGAGCTTGCAGGCGGTGTCCAGGTCCTCCGGCGAGATCACCCCGGACTCGACGAGCTTGACCGCCTCCATCACCAGGGCGGTGATCAGTCGGGTGGTGACGAAGCCGGCGATGTCCCGGTTGACCACCACGCAGGTCTTGCCGATCTCCTCGGCGAACTCCCGGGCGGTGGCCAGCGTCTCGTCGCTGGTCTTGTAGCCCCGGACCAGCTCGCAGAGCTTCATCATCGGGACCGGTGAGAAGAAGTGGGTGCCGACGACCGACTCCGGCCGGCCGGTGGCCGCCGCGATCTGGGTGACCGGGATGGCCGAGGTGTTGGTGGCCAGGACCGCACCGGGGGCACAGATCTTGTCGAGCGCCCGGAACACCTCCTGCTTGATCTCCAGCCGCTCGAAGACCGCCTCGACCACGATGTCGGCGTCGGCCGCCGCCTCCAGCTCGGTGGTCGGGGTGATCCGCCGCAGCGTCGCCTCTACCTCGTCGGCCTCGATCGTGCCCTTGGCCGCGAACTTCTCCAGTGACGTACGGATGCCGGACAGGCCGCGGCGGGTGGCGGCGTCGTCCAGGTCGCGCAGGGTGACCTGCCAGCCCGCCCGCGCCGCGACCTGGGCGATGCCCGAACCCATCAAACCGGCCCCGATGACCGCGAGTCGACCCGCCATGTGCGCACTCCTTCGGCTGGATTGTGTCCTCGCAGGCCACCTTAGCGGTCGCTCCGGCCGCCGCTACCCGCCGGTAACCGGTACGGCCGGCGGCACCCCGGGGGCATGTCCGGGGTGCCGCCGGCCCGACGGTGGTCGTCGCGGGGCGCGACGGGGTCAGCTAGCGCGCAGCGGCGCGAGCGCGGTGCTCCAGGTGACGGTCTGGTCCAGTACGACGCCGAGGGCGTCCGCCTGGTGCGGACCGGGCTTGAAGACGCTGTAGTTCTCGAAGTCGGTGTGCAGCGAGAGCGCCACCTGGGCCCGTACGTCGGCCATCATCAGCTCACCGGCGATCAGGCGCAGGTGCTCGACCGCCCGGGCCCCGCCGACCGTGCCGTAGCTGACGAACCCGACCGCCTTGTTGTTCCACTCGGCGAAGAGGAAGTCGATGGCGTTCTTCAGCGCGCCCGAGGTGGAGTGGTTGTACTCCGGGGTCACCATGACGAACCCGTCGAACGAGGCGATCTTGGCGGCCCACTCCAGGGTGTGCGGGTTCGCGTACTGCCCCATGCTCGGCGGGATCGCCTCGTCGAGGTGCGGCAGCTTGTAGTCGAGCAGGTCGACCAGCTCGTACTCGGCGTCACTGCGCTGACGGGCGATGTCGTACACCCAGCGGGCCACGGCCTCGCCGTTGCGGCCGGGGCGAGTGCTGCCAAGGATGATGCCAATTCTGGTCATTGTTCGTTTTTCCCTCTCGAAATGAGCGACAACCAAGTGCTTGTCGCGTCAAGCAAATGTCGCGATAGTTGCTTTGTCAAGCAATCGCCGTGCTAGTGTGTTCTCCATGACAACCCCGTTGCCCCCGTTGAGCAGCGAGGAGGAGGCCGTCGTCCGGGCACTGGGCCGGGCGATCATCGTCGTGCCGCGGGCGCTGGACGCCGACCTGACCCGCGAGCAGCGCCTGTCGATCAACGAGTACGCCGCGCTGATGCACCTCTCCGAGGCGCCCGACCGCCGGATGCGGATGAACGAGCTGGCCACCGCCTGCGACCTCTCGCTCAGCGGGATGACCCGGATCGTCACCCGGCTGGAGCAGCAGGGCTTCGTCGAGCGGATCCGCTGCGCCGAGGACGCCCGGGGCTGGAACGCCGTGCTCACCGACGCCGGGCTGGCCCGGCTGGAGGCGGCCTACCCGACCCACCTGGCCAGCGTCCGGCGGCACATCGTCGACCACCTCGACGGGCTGGACCTCGGGCAGCTCGCGAACGCGCTGCGCCGGTTCGCGACGACCGGCACCTGCGCGGAACACTCGGACCCGGAGTCCCGGTCCGCCTCCTGAGCTGGCCGCCCGCCGCCCGGTCACAACGTGAACGCCGGCTCTTCGGGAGCGGTCGCCCGCTCCACCTCGACCCCCAGGCTCCGCAGGTCGGCGATGAAGTCCGGATAGCCCCGGTCGACGTGGTGCACGTGCGAGACCTCGGTGACCCCGTCGGCGCAGAGTCCGGCGATCACCAGGCCCGCCCCGGCCCGGATGTCGGTGGCCCGCACCGGAGCACTGGAGAGCCGCTCCCGGCCCCGGACCACCGCGTGGTGCCCGTCGGTCTTGATGTCCGCACCCAGCCGGGCCATCTCGTTCACGAACATGAACCGGCCGTCGAAGATGTTCTCGGTGACCAGCGAGGCCCCCTCGCTCACCGAGGCCAGCCCGATCGCCATCGGCAGCAGGTCGGTGGCGAAGCCCGGGAACGGCAGGGTCACCACGTCCACCGCCGACGGCCGCCGGTCCAACTGCACCCGGAACGCGTCGGCCCGGGTCTCGACCAGGCACCCGGCCGAGACCAGCTTGTCGAGCGCGATCTCCAGGAAGGCCGGGCTCGCGCCGGTCACCGTGACGTCGCCCCGGGTCATCGCCGCCGCGAAGGCCCAGGTGCCGGCGACGATCCGGTCGCCGACCGTGGCGTGCCGGACCGGGCGCAGCTCCGAGACGCCCTCGATGCGCAGCATGGACGTGCCGGCCCCATCGATCTTGGCACCCATCTGGCTGAGCATGGTGCAGATGTCCACGATCTCCGGCTCGCGGGCGGCGTTGTCGATCTCGGTGACGCCCCTGGCCAGTACCGCCGCCATCACCAGGTTCTCGGTGGCGCCGACGCTGGGGAAGTCGAGCCAGATCGTCGCGCCGTGCAGCCCCCGGGGTGCCGAGGCGATGACGAAGCCGTGCTCACCGGAGATCTCCGCGCCCATCCGGGCCAGCCCGGCCACGTGCATGTCCAGCCCGCGTGAGCCGATGGCGTCGCCGCCGGGGTGCGCCACCCGGACGTACCCGCGCCGGGCCAGCAGCGGGCCGAGCACGCAGATCGAGGCGCGGAGCCGGCGTACCAGGTCGTAGTCGGCCTCGGTGCCGGGATCCGTCGGCACGTCGATCGTCACCGAACAGGACCGGGGCGGGTCGCCGTCCCCGCCCGCCGCACCATCGCCCTCGTCGTCGGCGAATGAGACGGCACAGCCGAGCCGGCGCAGCACCTCGGCCATGATCGCGATATCGGTGATCCGGGGTACGTTCGTGATCACACTCCGCCCCGGGGCGAGCAGCGCCGCCGCCATCAGTTTCAGCGCGGAATTCTTGGCACCCACGACGTGCACCTGGCCCTCCAGCCGGGCGCCGCCGCTGACTCTGATCACGTCCACGTCGCAAATCGTAGAGTCGTCCGCCCCACCCGGCCCGGTGCCGTCCGGCCAGCCCTGCCCGGTTCCCGGCCCGGGCCGGGCCGCCGTCGCCGGACTTGACGTCCGTACGCTGTTCGTCATGGCCGTCCACCTCACCCGCATCTACACCAGGACCGGCGACGCCGGCACGACCAGGCTGAGCAACAACGAAGAGGTCGCCAAGACGGACCCGCGGATCGGCGCGTACGCCGACGTCGACGAGTGCAACGCGGCGATCGGGGTGGCGCTGGCCCTCGGGCAGCTCGACGAGGACCTCCGCACCGTGCTCGGCACGGTCCAGAACGACCTCTTCGACGTCGGCGCCGACCTCGCCACCCCGGTCGAGCCGGAGCCGGCGTACCCGCCGCTGCGGGTCACCGAGGAGTACGTACGGCGGCTGGAGGGCTGGTGCGACCGGTACAACGCCCGACTGGCCAAACTCGACTCCTTCGTCCTGCCCGGCGGCACCCCGGGAGCGGCCCTGCTGCACGTGGCACGCACGATCGCCCGGCGGGCCGAGCGCTCGGCATGGGCCCTGATCAGCTCCGAACCAGATCGAACCAGCACTCTCCCGGCAAAGTATCTCAACCGCCTCTCGGATTTGCTGTTCATCCTGGCAAGAACCGCGAATCCGGCCGGAGATGTGCTATGGGTGCCGGGTGGCCAGCGCTGACCCGGCCGCTCCCGGTAACGCCCCGAGCGGGGTGACCCCCGACCAGCCGCCCGTCCCGCCTGGCGGGTTGCACCACGTCGAGATCTGGGTACCGGACCTCGCCCAGGCCAGCACGAGCTGGGGCTGGCTCCTCGGCGAACTGGGCTGGACGCCGTACCAGAGCTGGCCGGCCGGCCGCTCCTGGCGGCACGGCCCGACCTACCTGGTACTGGAGGAGTCCCCCGCGCTGTCGTCCCGGCGGCACGACCGGCTCGCGCCGGGCCTCAACCACCTGGCCTTCCACGCCGGCCCGCCCGCCGCCGTGGACCGGCTGGTCGCGCTGGCCTCCGGGTACGGCTGGTCGCTGCTCTTCGCCGACCGCCACCCGTACGCGGGCGGGCCGGAGAACTACGCCGGCTACCTGACTGACAGGTCCGGGTTCGAGGTGGAACTCTGTGCCTCCTCAGTCCCCGTCCCCGGCGGCTGACCGGCCCGGCGCCTCCCGGCCCGCCGGGACAGGCCGCCGAGTTGGTCCCCGGCGAACGCGACCAGGGCGCAGACGGCCAGCGCGGTGGCCAGCGGCGGGATCCACCCCTGCACCGTGCCCGGCGCGCCCGCCGGCCGGCGTCGTGCCGCGGGCCGCACCGGCTCCGCCGACTGGCCGGTGCGCGGCGGCCGTCCCCTGGGGCACACCCCGTCGGGATCACCGGGACGCTGGCGGGACGGTGCCCGGAGTGTTCTCGTCGCGGGTACTGCTGTCCCGGCCCGGTCCGTCCAGGCCGATCGGCCGGAAGTCGTCGTCGACCAGACCGAGCCGGTGCGCCACCACCGCGGCCTGGACCCGGTTGCGCAGCCCGAGCTTCTCCATCGCCGCCGAGACGTGCGTCTTGACGGTGGTGACCCCCAGGTGCATCCGGGAGGCGATCTCGGCGTTGGAGAGCCCGGCGCCGACCAGGGCCAGCACCTCGCGCTCCCGGCCGCTGAGCAGCCGGCGACCCGACGGCCGTACGGCGTCGGAGCCGCGTTCGGTGTCCTCGGTGTGTGCCTGCAACGCCCGGTGCACGATCCGGGCCAGTACGGCCGGTGCCAGCAGCGGCTCACCCCGGGCGGCCCGGCCGACCGCGTCCACCAGGTCCTCGGGGGCGCCGTCCTTGACCAGGTAGCCGATCGCCCCGGCGCCGAGCGCCCCGTAGATGTTGGCGTCGTCGGCGAAGGTGGTCAGCACCAGTACCCGGGTCGCCGGGTGCTGGTCGAGGATCCGCCGGGTGGCCTCGATGCCGTCCATCCGGGGCATCCGCAGGTCCATCAGCACCACGTCCGGGCGGAGCCGCTCGGCCAGCCGGACCGCCTCCCGCCCGTCGCCGGCCTCGCCGACGATGTCGAACCCGCCGGCGGTGCGGAGCAGCAGGGTCACCCCGGCCCGGACCAGGGCTTGGTCGTCGACGACCAGGACACGTACGGTCACCGGGACCGCCCGGTCGGCTCCGCGTCGACCGCTCGGGGCGCCGGCTTCGCGCAGATCGCCGCCGTCTTCTCCCGGATCGGCAGGTGCGCGGCGAGCCGCCAGCCACCGCCGCCGGTGGGGCCGGCGAGCAGCGTGCCGCCGAGCAGCCGGACCCGTTCCCGCATCCCGGCCAGCCCGTGCCCGGAGGGCGGCAGCAGGGACGGCCGGGGCTGCTCCGGGCCGGTGTCGAGCACCTCGACCAGCAGGCCGGTACCGTCCGGCCGGATGTCCACCGAGGCGGTCGCGCCCGGTCCGGCGTGCTTGAGGGTGTTGGTCAGCCCCTCCTGCACCACCCGCGCGGCGGTGGTACGCACCACCAGCGGCGCCTCGCCGACGTCGCTGGCCAGGTTCATCCGGACCGCCACCCCGGCCGCCCGGACCCGCTGCTCGGCATCCATGATCAACTGCTCGGGTTCGATCGGCGGCCCACCCGCCACGATCGCGTCCGGGTCGCGCAGCACTTCCAGCAGCGCCCGCAGTTCGTCGAGCACCTGGCCGGCGGTGACCCGCAACTCCCCCAGCGCCTGCACCGCGTCGTCCACCCGGCCGGTACGCCGGGCCGCGTACTGCGCCGCGCCGGCCTGCAACGCGATCGCGCCCACGTGGTGCGCGACGATGTCGTGCAGGTCCCGGGCGATGGCCGCCCGCTCGGCCAGCCGGGCCGCCCGGGTCTGCACCTCCTGCTGCGCCTCGACCTCCCGGGCGCGCTCCTCGGCCGACTGGGCCACCCGGCGCACCCGACCGAGGTAGCGGGCCAGGGCGACCGGGGCGACGGAGATCCCGAAGAAGCCGGCGAGTTGGATGAACCCCTGCTGCCCGGGAAGCAGCCCCTCGCTGTCGGGGCCGATCAGGTGCACCAGCGACGCCGCGTACGACAGCCCCAGCGCCACGGCGGTGGCCGGCCAGTTCGCGGCGTACGCGATGATCCCGAGCGCGGTCAGGGCGGCGAAGTGGGCGACGTCGGCGCCCAGCGGGGCGGTCCAGTTGGCGACGCTGAGCAGCAGGCACTCGGCCAGCAGCACCGGCCAGGGCCACCGGCGGACCGCCACCAGGATCAGCCCGGCGGCCACCGTCACCAGCAGGGGCAGCGGCTCGCTCTGCACCACGGGCCAGCCCAGCTTGGCCAGCCCGAAGGCGCCTCCGACCAGGCCCATCAGCACATCTGGCCACCATCTCCGCCGCACCCGCACGCCGCAACGATACGGAGCCGCAACTCCGGCTGCGACTCCTGCCACCGGTCTCGGCGCCTCCTCCGAGTGGCCGGGTACACCGGCCGGCCGGATGACATCCGAGATTGATCAGTTCGCCTAGCTTCGGTCCGTGCCCACCGAGATGATCTCGTTTCTGGCCCAGTTGGCCCGCGACCCCCGGGCGGTCGGTGCCATCGCGCCCAGCGGAACGCCGCTCGCCGAGCGGATCACCGCGACGATCCCCCGGAGCGGGCAGCCGCTGGTGGTCGAACTCGGCCCCGGCACCGGGGCGTTTACCCGGGTGATCCAGCGCCGGCTGGCCGGTCAGGGCCGACACCTCGCGGTGGAGGTCAACTCGACCTTCGCGGACCGGCTGGCCCGGGAGCATCCGGCGGTCGACGTGCTCCAGGCCGACGCCGGAGCGCTGGCCGGGCTGCTCTCCGAGCGGAACCTGCCGCCGGCCCAGGTGATCGTCAGCGGCCTGCCCTGGGCCGTGTTCAGCGCGCAGAAGCAGCGGGAAATCCTCACCGCGGTCGTCGCGGCGCTCGCCGACGACGGGGTCTTCACCACCTTCGCCTACCAGCACGCCCGCTGGTCGCCGCCGGCCCGGCGGCTGCACCGGAACCTCCGGGAACTGTTCGAGGAGGTCGTGGTCGGCGGGACGGTCTGGGCCAACCTGCCGCCCGCGGTGGTCTACCACTGCCGGCGGCCGATCCGGCAACCGGCCGGCGAGGAGCGCGGCGGACCCGGCCGGCACCCCGGACCGGTCCGCCCGGGGACCCGCTCCGCCTCGCGCGGCCCGGAGCCGAGCCGCCCCTGATCCCCCATCCGCCTCCCGCCCCGGCCGCACGCTCGATCATGCGAACCGGGGTGCAGTCGTGTCGGGCGGGGGTTACCGGCCGCCGGAAGGGTTGGTCACCGCGAACCGGTGCAGCGTCGTGTCGGACCGACCGGTGACCGGCCGCCGGCCGACGGGTGGCCTCGCCGCGAACCCGGGCTCAGTCGCGGAGCACCAAATGAGAAACCGCCCCCGGAGGGGCGGACTCAAGCCAGGAGAGAAAACCGGTGACCGTGGACTTCGCCATCGCGATCTCCACGGGTGCCTGGTGACTGACACATCGCAGGATCACCCAGTCGGCGGGCATGATGAGCCGTTCCTGGCCCTCGGGTAGCCGGCGGCGCTCCACCGCGAGGCCACGCCGGGAGAGTACCCGCTTCGGCCGGAGCGCGAAGCTGAACATCCGGTACCAGCGGAGCTCGGTCTCGGCGAACCGCGCGAAGCCCGGCGACCAGCCGCGGCCGTCGAGGATCGTCGTGACCCGCACGCTGAGCCGGATGATGCCGCCGGAACGGGTCATCAGGGCTCGCCGGACGAAGAGTGCCGCAACCGCGAGGAGCAGCACCAGGACGCCGATTCCGATCCAACGCAAGACCAGCATCGACGTGTCGGGTCAGCGGCTCGAGGACTCGGTCACCGGGCTGGCGCTCTCGGCCAGCACCGTTACCCCGGAGCTGGTCACCGAGAGGAAGCCGCCGTTCACGTCGTAGGTCAACTGCTCGCCGCCGGCCAGCTTGATGCGTACCTGGCCGGGCTCGGCGAGCTGCCCGAGCAGCGGCGCGTGTCCCGGCAGCACTCCGAGCTCACCCTCGGTCGTCCGTGCGACGACCATCTCGGCCTCGCCCGTCCAGATCTTTTCCTCGACGGCGACGAGTTCGACCTGAAGCTGTGCCACGCTGTCTCCTTGCTGCGGCGGCGGGATTGTGGAAAGTCTAGTCCGGCTCCCGCCGCCGCTCCCAGCCGGGTGGCTCCGACCGGTACCGCTCACTTGACCTTGTTCAACAACTCCGGATTGTTGATCACAAAGCTGTCGACCGTGCCGGCCTTGAGCGCGGCGAAGAACTCCTGCGCGATCGGCTGGAACTTCTCGCCCTGGTAGTCGCCGCCGACGATGACACCGCCGCCGGGCAGCTTGATCATCTGGATCGAGTCCGAGCGCAGGTTGCGCAGCGCGAAACCGAAGTCGAGCAGCTTGTGGCCACGGCCGCTGAAGATCAGCGACTTACCCGCCGCCCGGATCACCCGGTCCAGCTTGACCGGGTTGGTCACCACGTCCTTGCTCAGCGCCTGGTCGGCCATGGCCCGCACGAACTGCTGCTGGTGCCGCTGCCGGCCGTAGTCCCCGTCGGTCACCCCGTTCTGCGGGTACCGCTGGCGGACGTAGTCCAGCGCCTGCCAGCCCTCCAGGTGCCGGGTGCCCTTCTTGTACTGCGCCTGCGGGCCGACGTAGCCCTCTCCAACGGGTTTGTGCGCCCGGTGCGTACCGTCCGGGCGGCGGTGCTCCGACTTGACGTTCTGGTCGATGTACATCGTGACGCCGCCCATGGCGTCGACGATCTTCAGGAAGCCGCCGAAGTTGATGATCGCGCCCGCGTCGAACCGCTTGATCCCGGTCACCTTGGAGACCGTCAGGGAGAGCAACTCGAAGCCCTGGGCCGCGCTCGGCAGCTTCTCGCCGGGCACCCTGCTGCCGTACGACATCGCGGCGTTCAGCTTCGTCCGGTCACCCGAGAAGTCGGCCTTGGCGAAGCGGGGGATGTCGACCAGCAGGTCCCGGGGCAGCGAGAAGAGGTACGCCGAGTCCAGCGTCTCGTTCACGTGCAGCACCATGATCGAGTCGGCCAGCGGCGGGGTCTCCGGCTTCCGCGGGTCGATGCCGACCAGCAGGATGTTCAGCGGGCCCTTGATGTCCGACTTCCTCTCCGCCGCCGGCGCCCCGGCGGCGGAGTCGCCGAAGAGGTCCTCCTCGGTCACCGCCCCCTCGACCCGGGAGAACACCGCCTCCAGGCCGACCAGCACGCCGCCGCTGAGCAGCACCAGCACGGCGCCGAAGATCGTGCAGAGCCGGGCCCACATCGGTACGACCGACTTCTTGCGCCGCCCCTGGATAATCGGCCGTCCGCCGCCCGACAGGTCGCCCACCGAGCCGTCGCCGATCAGCCCGACGCTGCCGTCCCGACCGCGCTCCGGCCGGCCCGTCCGTCTGGTGGACCGGCCAGCGCCCTTGCCGCCCTCGCTCACTGCATCTCCATCCGTAGCGCCCTGGAATTCTCGCGCCCGTCAATAAGGACGGGTCGACGGGGCGGAAATGTTGCAGAGACTAGCCATGGATCCTGGTGCGTGTGGCACCGGTACCCGAGGGACCCGGCCGGACCGGCCCGGACGCCCCGGGTGGCTCCGGCCCCGAGCGGGTTACTTGGCCTTGTTCAGTAGTTCGGGGTTGTTGATGACGAAGCTGTCGACGGTGCCGGCCTTGATCGCGGCGAAGAACTCGTCCGCGATCGGCTGGAACCTCTCGCCCTGATAGTCGCCGCCCTGGGTCACCCCACCACCCGGCAACTTGATCATCTGGATCGAGTCCGACCGGAGCCCGCGCAGCGCGAAGGCGAAGTCGACCAGGTCGTGACCGCGACCGTTGAAGATCAGCGACTCGCCGGCCGCCCGGAGCACCGAATCCAGCTTGATCGGGTTGGTCACCACGTCCTTGCTCAGCGCCTGGTCGGCCATTGCCCGGACGAACTGCTGCTGGTGCCGCTGCCGGTCGTAGTCACCGTTCGGCAGGCCGTACCGCTGCCGGACGTAGTCCAGCGCCTGCCAGCCCGACAGGTGGGCATTGCCCTTCGTGTACTGCGCCTGCGGCCCGGTGTACCCGCCACCACCCGGCTTCAGCGTGCGCATCTTGCCGTTCGGCTGCCGGTGCTCCGACTTGACGTTCGTGTCGATGTACATGTCGACGCCGCCCATCGCGTCGACGATCTTCTGGAAGCCGTTGAAGTTGATGATCGCCCCGGCGTCGAACCGCTCGATGCCGGTCACCTGGGAGACGGTCCTGGAGAGCAACTCGAAGCCCTGGGCCGCGCTCGGCAGCTTCCCGCCGGGCACCTTGCTGCCGTGCGCCATCGCGGCGTTCAGCTTCTCCGTACCGCCGTTGTAGTCGGCCTTGGCGAAGGCCGGGATCTCGACCAGCAGGTCCCGGGGCAGCGAGAAGAGGTACGCCGAATCCAGCGTCTCGTTCACGTGCAGCACCATGATCGAGTCGGCCAGTGGTGCCCACTCCGGCGTCCGCGGGTCGATCCCGACCAGCAGGACGTTCAGCGGGCCCTTGATGTCCGACTTCTTCTCCGGCACCGCGCCGGCCGCCTCGTCGCCGAAGAGGTCGGCCTCCTGCACCGCTCCCTCGTAGCGGGCGAGCACCGCCTCGAAGCCGACCAGCCCGGCGCCGCTGACGAGCACCAGCAGGGCACCGAGCATGGTGCAGACCCGGGCCCAGCGCGGCGCCCGAGACCTGTCCCGGTGCCGCCGACCCGAGCCCGTCCGCTCGGGACCCATCCGCTCCGGGCCAGGCTCGTCGGCGGCCGGGGAGCCCGGCGTGGCGCCCCGCCGCTGCCGGGCCAGCCGGTGGATCCTGCCGCCCGCTCGACCGTCGCCGCTGCCGCCTTCACCCACCAGACACTCCGTTCGTAGCACCCCGCGACCAGGACGGGCCCACTGGACAGAGACGTGCCGGTCAGCCGGGGTTGCGGGCCGCCCACGACGGTACCCGGCAAAGTCGGGTTACCAAAGCAGCGGAACCAGATGAAGACCGAACAAATCGACCAGAGCGTGCAGGTGAACAGCGGGTGAAGACGCCGAAGCCGCACCGGCGACTGCCGGTGCGGCTGGCGTACGCGTACTCGCCGGTGAACTAGTCCTTCATCAGCTCACGGGCGTTGCGCTCCAGGTCGTCGAGCCCACCGCACATGAAGAAGGCCTGCTCGGGGAAGTGGTCGTACTCGCCCTCGCTGATCTTCTTGAACGCCTCGACGGTGTCCTTGACCGGCACGTACGAGCCCTTGATGCCGGTGAAGACCTCGGCCGCGTACGTGTTCTGGGAGAGGAACCGCTCGATCCGGCGGGCCCGGCCGACGGTGAGCTTGTCCTCCTCGGAGAGCTCCTCGATGCCGAGGATGGCGATGATGTCCTGCAGGTCCTTGTAGCGCTGCAGGATCCGCTTCACCTCGGAGGCGACCGCGAAGTGCTCGGCACCGACGAACTCCGGCGCGAGGATCCGGGACGAGGACGCCAGCGGGTCCACCGCCGGGTAGATGCCCTTGTCGGAGATCGACCGCTCCAGGTTGGTGGTGGCGTCCAGGTGGGCGAAGGTGGTGGCCGGCGCCGGGTCGGTGTAGTCGTCCGCCGGCACGTAGATCGCCTGCATCGAGGTGATCGCCTGGCCCCGGACCGAGGTGATCCGCTCCTGGAGCTCGCCCATCTCGTCGGCCAGGGTCGGCTGGTAGCCCACCGCGCTCGGCATCCGGCCGAGCAGGGTGGAGACCTCCGAACCGGCCTGGGTGAACCGGAAGATGTTGTCGATGAAGAGCAGCACTTCCTGCTTGTTCACGTCCCGGAAGTACTCCGCCATGGTCAGCGCGGAGAGCGCCACCCGGAGCCGGGTGCCCGGCGGCTCGTCCATCTGGCCGTAGACCAGCGCGGTCTTGTCGATGACGCCGGACTCGGTCATCTCGTGGATGAGGTCGTTGCCCTCACGGGTCCGCTCACCCACCCCGGCGAAGACCGAGGTACCACCGAAGTTGTTGGCGACCCGGGTGATCATCTCCTGGATCAGCACCGTCTTGCCCACACCGGCACCGCCGAACAGACCGATCTTGCCACCCTTGACGTACGGGGCGAGCAGGTCGATGACCTTGATGCCGGTCTCCAGCATCTCGGTCTTCGGCTCCAGGTCGGCGAAGGCCGGCGCCTTGCGGTGGATCTGCCACCGGTCGGCCGCCTCGAAGGTCTCGCCCTCCTTGAGGTTGAGCACCTCGCCGATGGTGTTGAAGACCCGGCCCTTGACCGCGTCACCGACCGGCACGGTGATCGGCGAACCGGTGTCCCGGACCTCGGTGCCCCGGACCAGACCGTCGGTCGGCTGCATCGAGATCGTCCGGACCATGTTGTCGCCCAGGTGCTGGGCGACCTCCAGGGTCAGCGTCTTCTGGCCACCGGAGAGGGTCACCTCCACCTTGAGAGCGTTGAAGATCTCCGGCATGGCGTCGCGCGGGAACTCGGCGTCGACGACCGGGCCGATGACCCGGACCACGCGGCCCGTCGCGGTCTTGGTCTCTGAAGGAGCAGTCATCACACTTCACTTCCCGACGCGGCCAGCGCGTTCGCGCCGCCGACGATCTCACTGATCTCCTGGGTGATCCCGGCCTGACGGGCCGAGTTCATCTCACGCGTGTAGGTCTCGATCATCTCTTCGGCGTTGTCCGTCGCGCTCTTCATCGCCCGACGACGCGAGGCCGACTCGCTGGCCGCCGACTCGAGCAACGCCGCGTAGATCCGCGTGTTGATGTATTTCGGCAGCAGCGCGTCCAGCAGCGCGTCCGCCTCCGGCTCGAACTCGTACGCCGGCAGCAGCCCCTCGGAGCGCGGCCGGTCCTCGACCTCCATCGGCCCGATGATCCGGGCCACCGGGGTCTGCGACATCAGCGACTTGAACTGCGTGTAGACGATGTGCAGCTCGTCGACGCCGAGCACGCCGTCGATCCCCGGGTCACCGCCCTCCACGTCGTCCGCGCCGGAGACGAACGCCTTGATCAGCGTCTCGCCCACCTGCTTGGCGTCGGCGAAGGTCGGCTGCTCGGAGAAGCCCGTCCAGCTCGCCTCCACCTTCCGCTGCCGGAACCGGTAGAAGCCGACACCCTTGCGGCCGATGACGTAGAGCACCGGCTCCTTGCCGTCGGCCTTCAACCGGGCGATCAGCGACTCCGCCGCCTTGATCGCATTGGAGGTGTAACCGCCGGCCAGGCCGCGGTCGCTGGTGACCACGACCACCCCGGCCCGGCGGACCTTCGGCCGGGCGGTGAGCAGCGGGTGGTCGATGGCCGCGTTGGACGCCAGCGCGGTGAGCACGCCGGTGATGGCCTGGGCGTACGGCAGCGACGCCGCGACCCGGGACTGGGCCTTGGCGAGTCGGCTCGTCGCGACGAGCTCCATCGCCTTGGTGATCTTCTTCATCGACTTCGCCGAGCGGATCCGTTGACGAAGAACGCGTACCTGGGCAGCCACCGGTCAGCCCTACTGCTTCTCGGCCGGGGCCGACTCGTCGCCGCGGTACCGGGTGACCGTCTCGCGGTCCTGCTCGCCCTCCATCGGCTCGGCCGGCGCCTCGTTGACCCGCACCTCGTCCTCCTTGCCGAGGAACATCTGCTTAAACCGGGTGACGGCCTCGTTCAGCGCGTTGATGATGTCGTCGTCCCAGTTGTTGTCCGCGATCGACTGCATCGTCGGCTTGTACTGGTGGCGGAGGAACTCCAGAAACTCGGACTCGAAGCGCCGGACCTCGCCGATCGGCACGTCGTCCAGCTTGCCCTCGGTGCCGATCCAGACCGAGACCACCTGCTCCTGCACCGGGAACGGCGAGTAGTTGGTCTGCTTCAGCAGCTCCACCAGCCGGGCACCCCGGCTGAGCTGGTCCTGGGACGCCTTGTCCAGGTCTGAGGCGAGCGCGGCGAACGCCTCCAACTCGCGGTACTGCGCCAGGTCCAGCCGGAGCCGGCCGGCCACCTTCTTCATCGGCTTCACCTGGGCGGCACCGCCGACCCGGGAGACCGAGGTACCGACGTTGATCGCCGGCCGGACACCCTGGTTGAACAGGTCGGTTTCCAGGAAGATCTGGCCGTCGGTGATCGAGATGACGTTGGTCGGGATGAACGCGGAGATGTCGTTGCCCTTGGTCTCGATGATCGGCAGACCGGTCATCGAGCCGCCGCCCATCTCGTCCGAGAGCTTCGCGCAGCGCTCCAGCAGCCGGGAGTGCAGGTAGAAGACGTCACCCGGGTACGCCTCGCGGCCCGGCGGGCGGCGCAGCAGCAGCGACACCGCCCGGTACGCCTCGGCCTGCTTGGTCAGGTCGTCGAAGACGATCAGGACGTGCTTGCCGGCGTACATCCAGTGCTGGCCGATGGCCGAGCCGGCGTACGGGGCGATGTACTTGTAGCCGGCCGGGTCGGAGGCGGGCGAGGCGACGATGGTGGTGTATTCCATCGCGCCTTGCTCCTCCAGCAGGCCCTTGACCGAGGCGATGGTCGAGCCCTTCTGGCCGATCGCCACGTAGATGCAGCGGACCTGCTTGGCCGGGTCGCCGGAGCGCCAGTTGTCCCGCTGGTTGAGGATCGTGTCCAGCGCGACGGTGGTCTTGCCGGTCCGCCGGTCACCGATGATCAGCTGCCGCTGGCCCCGGCCGATCGCGGTCATCGCGTCGATCGCCTTGATGCCGGTCTGCAACGCCTCGTTGACGCTCTGCCGGGCCATCACGTTCGGCGCCTGCAGCTCCAGCTCGCGGTAGCCCTCGTTGGCGATGTCGCCGAGGCCGTCGATCGGCTGGCCGAGCGGGTTGACCACCCGGCCGAGGAACGCGTCGCCGACCGGCACCGAGAGGACCCGGCCGGTCCGCTTGACCCGCTGCCCCTCCTCGATCCCGCCGTAGTCACCGAGCACCACGACGCCGATCTCGCGGACGTCGAGGTTGAGCGCCAGGCCGAGGGTGCCGTCCTCGAACTCCAGCAACTCGTTGGTCATGGTCGAGGGCAGGCCCTCGACGTGGGCGATGCCGTCACCGGCGTCGGCGACGGTGCCGACCTCCTCACGGGAGACGTCGGGCGAATAGGAGGAGACGTAGCGCTCCAGCGCGCCGCGGATCTCCTCCGACGAGATGGTCAGCTCGGCCATCCTCTTCTTCCTCTATTCAGGGCCCGGTTAACCGGAACGGCGTGGATGTCTTCTCGGCGCTGCGCGGAGGCGTCAGTGGTGGTCAGCCCCGCGCGAGCGCGTTTCTGGTGTCGGTGAGGCGGCGCAGGATCGTGCCGTCGTAGAGATCGGAGCCGATCTGGACGCGCAGCCCGCCCAGCACGGCCGGATCCACCGTCTGCTTGACGCTGACCTCCCGACCGTATAGCTCGGTGAGCTTGCGCCCCAACCGGTGCTCCTCCTCCTCGGCCAGCGGGGCCGCGACGGTGACGTACGCCACCTGACGGTCCCGCCGGTCGGCGGCCAGCTCGACCAGCCGGGTCAGCGCCCCGGAGAAGGAGCGCCCGCCGAACCCGGCGAGCGCGACCTCGACCAGCTTGACCGTCACCGGTTTGGCCTTGCCGGACAGCAGCGCGCCGGTCAGCTCGGCCCGCTGCGCCACCGGCGCGATCGGGTCGGAGAGCGTGTTGCTCAGCTCCGCGTCGGCGGCGACCACCTGACCGAAGCGGAACAGCTCGTCCTCCACCTCACCCAGGTCGCCGGCCCGGTCGGCGCTGGCGAGCAGCGCCTCCACCCCGAGCCGCTCGGTGGCGCTGAGCAGCTCGGACGGCGCCGACCAGCGGCCGGAGACCAGCACCCCGAGCAGCTCCCTGGCGTCCGCGCCGACCTTGTCGCCGACCAGCGACTCCAGCAGCGCGGCCCGGTCCTCGCCGGCCCGTGCCGGGTCGGAGAGCGCCCGGCGCAACCGCGGCTCGCGCCGCAGCAGGCCGGCGACCGACCCGAGTTCGTCACCGGTGGCGACGATCCGGTCCGCATCCGTCTGGCCGGCGTACGCGTCGAGACGCTGCCGTGCGGCGGCGTACGACTCCCGGCTGGCGGCCTGCATCAGCTCGCCCGTACGGCGGAGCCGTTGGCCGAGCCGTTGCCGGCGCCGACGCCTTCCAGGTCGGCCAGGAACCGCTCGACGGTGCCCTTGCGCCGCGCCTCGTCGGCCAGCGACTCACCGACGATCCGGCTGGCCAGGTCGACCGCGATCGTGCCCACCTCGGTACGCAGCTCGCGCACGATGGTGGCCCGCTCGGCGGCGAGCTGCTCCTTGCCGGCCGCGATGATCCGGTCGGACTCCTCCCGAGCCTTGGCCAGGACGTCCTGCCGGATGCCCTCGGCGTCGGCCCGGGCGTCGTCGCGGATCTTCGCCGCGTCGGTCCGCGCCTCGGCGAGCTGTGCGCGGTACTGCTCGAGGAGCTGGTTGGCCTCGGCCTGGGCGGCCTCGGCGCGCTTGATCCCGCCCTCGATCGCGTCCACCCGAGCCTGGAAGGTCTGCTCCATCCGCGGGAAGACGAACTTCATCAGCATGAAGCAGAGGATGGCGAAGGCGATCGAGCCAATGACGATCTCCTGCCAGAGCGGGATGATCGGGTTGTGCTCGGTGCCGCCCTCCGCGGCCAAGTAGACGAACATCGGAACCTCCCGTTTCGAGGGAACGGCTATACGGAGAAGGCGTAGCCGAAGGCGATGCCCAGCAGCGCCAGCAGCTCGATGACGGCGAAGCCGATCCAGACGTACGGCAGCGTCAGCCGGGACGACTCGGGCTGCCGGGCGGTCGACTGGATGTAGGCGCTGAAGACCAGGCCGACACCGATACCCGGGCCGATGGCCGCGAGGCCGTAGCCGATGGCGCTGAGGTTGCCGGTGATTTCAACGGCGGCGAGGGTCGACGACAACATTGGTTGGTTCCTCCTGGAATCACGCGTGACGGCTCACGCGGGACGACAACGGGTGTGCGGTTGTGTTCGGGTCGGTGTTCGTCGGGTGCGTCAGTGTTCCTCGGCGAGCGCGCCCTGCACGTAGCTGGCGGTCAGCACGGTGAAGATGTAGGCCTGCAAGACGATGACCAGCGCCTCCAGGAAGGTGATCGCGATCGACACCGCCCAGGAGAGCACCGAGATCGGCTTCAGGAAGAACGACTCCGAATTCAGCAGGACAAAGCCGCCGAGGGTGAAGACCAGCAGGATGATGTGCCCGGCGAACAGATTGGCGAACAACCGCAGTGCCAGCGACACGGGCCGGGCGATGAACGTCGAGAAGAGTTCGATCGGGATCAGCAGCGGCTGCATGAACCACGGCGCCGGCGGCATAAGTGAATGCTTGAAGAACTTTGCGAAACCGTGGTGCCGGATGCCCACCCAGATGAACATCACGTAGCTGATGATCGCCAGGATCGTCGGGAACGCGATGTGCGCCATCGGCGAGATCTGCACGAACGGAATGATCTGCCACAGGTTGTTGATGAAGATGAAGCAGAACAGCGTCGCGAGGTACGGCGCGAAGGCGACGCCCCGGTGCCCGATCATGTCGACCGCGATGTTGTTCCGGACGAAGCCGTAGATCGACTCGGCGATCCACTGGCTCTTCGTCGGCACCAGCTTCGGGTTCCGGTAGGTGACCAGGAAGAAGATGATGAGCAGGGCGGCGCCCAGCCAGATCAGCGCCGTGAACTTCGTGATCCAGTACGAGTTGTGCGCGCCCCACGGCACGATGCTCGGCAGAAAGAAGTCTTCCACGCTGGGTGGAAACGGAACCTTGCCGTCCTCCGCGAGGACGATCGACTTTCCGATCACCGCGTCCCTTCCCTAGCTAGGGGTGCCGAGTCGGCGGATGACCAGGTAGACGCCCCCGGCCCCGCCGAGCAGGAACCCGATCCCGGTGGCCAGACCACCGGTGTCGAGCCACTGGTCGACCAACCAACCGATGCAGCCCCACACCGCCAGACCTCCGATGAGGTATGCCAGCGCGGTCCAACCCTCACCGGCCTCGGGAGTGCCCGAGCCGCTGGGGGGTTGGGGGGTTTGGTCACCGGTCATGACGGCCGAACGATATCAGCCGGGGATACGAGGCTGTGCCTCACCCCCCGCACAACCTCGTTGTGTGGGCCTCTGGGCGGGCGCGTCGTCTGTGGGCACGCTACTCCGGTTCCGCCACCGGGAAAATGACCGATCACTGACAGTTTCCTGTGCCGTCCCGTCAACGGGACTCGGAGCAGGTCCAACCCGAGACGGGTGACCCGGATCACGCCTCGGGCGGCCGGTGCGTCCGTACGGCGTGCACGGTGGCCACCCACCAGATGTTCGCCCCGGTCCAGGCCACCACCCCGGCGAGGACTCCCCAGCCGAACGGCTCCAGCCCGGCCCAGCCCCGGCCGGCGACCCCGGCCATCACCACGCCGATCACGCTGAACTTGGCGACGTACATCGCCACACCGAACGGCAGCACCAGGGTGGGATGGACGGAGTCGGCCCAGGCGATCACCAACGTGGAGGCCAGATAACTCAGCGTGACCAGGCCGACCCCGGCCGCCGCACCGGCCGCGCCGACCCCGCCGCCCAGCAGGGCACCGAGCACGGTGGCCAGGACCAGCAGGCCCGCCGACGCCCCGAGCACCACCGGCAGATGCGCCAGCCGCCAGTGCCGGTCCGGCGCACCGGTCCCGCCGGCCGGCGGCGACCCGCCGGCTCCGCCCGCGGTGGCCACCTCCGGCTCCGCCGGCCGGTCCGCCACCTCGACCGGCTCCGCGCGCTCAGCCACGGGGGTACGCCGGGAACGCGGCCACCAGGTCGGCGACGTCCGCGCCGATCGCGGCGAGGGCGTCGGCACCGCCGGGCGCGGCTGGGTCGGTCCGGACGGCCCGGGAGATCAGTTCGCCGATCCGGCGCATCTCCGGCTCGCCCATGCCCTGGGTGGTGACGCTCGGGGTGCCGACCCGGATGCCGGAGGCGATCATCGGCTTCTGCGGGTCGTACGGGATGGCGTTCTTGTTCAGGGTGATCGCGGCGGCGTCGCACCGCGCCTCGGCGTCCCGACCGGTGATCCCGGCCTCGCGCAGGTCGATCAGCGCGAGATGGGTGTCGGTGCCACCGGAGACCGGGCGCATCCCCTCTGCCGCGAGGGCGGCGGCCAGTGCCTGCGCGTTCGAAACCACCCGGGCAGCGTACGCCTGGAAGGCCGGAGACGCCGCTTCGCGCAGCGCGACCGCCTTGGCCGCCACCGAATGCATCAACGGCCCGCCCTGGGTGAACGGGAAAACCGCCTTGTCGATCCGCTCGGCGAGTGACTCCCGGCACAGGATCATGCCGCCCCGGGGGCCGCGCAGCACCTTGTGCGTGGTGGCGCAGACCACGTCGGCGTACGGCACCGGGGACGGGATCGCCCGGCCGGCGACCAGCCCGATGAAGTGCGCCGCGTCCACCATGAGATAGGCGTCGACCTCGTCGGCGATCTCCCGGAACCGGGCGAAGTCGATCAGCCGGGGGTACGCGGTGGCGCCGCAAATGATCATCTTGGGCCGGTGCGCCAGGGCCAGCTCGCGTACCTCGTCGTAGTCGATCAGTTCGGTGTCCCGGCGCACCTGGTAGCCGACTGGGGCGAACCACTTGCCGGAGAAGTTGACCCGGCTGCCGTGGGTCAGGTGGCCGCCGTGCGGCAGGTCCATCGCCAGCACCGTGTCGCCGGGCTGCACCAACGCGGCGTACGCGGCCAGGTTGGCGCTCGCTCCGGAGTGCGGCTGGAGGTTGGCGTGCTCGGCTCCGAACAGCGCCTTGGCCCGGTCGATGCCGATCTGCTCGGCCCGGTCCACCTCGGCGCAGCCGCCGTAGTAGCGCCGGCCCGGATAACCCTCGGCGTACTTGTTGGTCAGGGTGGAGCCGAGCGCCGCCAGTACCGCCGGGGAGGTCAGGTTCTCACTGGCGATCAACTGCAACCCGCCGCGCAGCCGGTCGAGCTCGTCCAGCAGCACCTCGGCGATCTCCGGGTCGGTCCCGGCCAACTCGTCGAAGTCCGGCCCCCAGAACGTCGGCTCCCCGGCACCGAGCCGACCCGCCCGCTCGATTAGCTCGCTCACCCCGGCACCTTCTCGTCGCGCTCGGCATTGGGCCGGGTCCGAGTCTATGGGGGTACCCGGGACGCCGCCCGCCGACCTGCCGGAGCGCACCGGCGGGTCGGGCCGGGTCAGCGCGGGACGTGGCCGGGGACGGCCTCGCCGGCTAGGGCACCACCACCGGGCCGGACGGGGTCGGCACCGGGCGTACCGGTCCCGGCACCGTGGCGGTCGGCCGGGGTGGGGCCGGCGGCGGTGGCGTCGGCCGGGGGACGACCGCGGTGGGAGCCGGGACCGGCGGCGTCGGGACGGGCGCCGGGGCGAACGGATCGGGGCCCGGCCCGGCCGGAGTGGGGCCGAGGTCGCCCGGGCCGTCGCCGAAGGCGATCTCCCGACCCGGCGGGGTGAAGTCCTGCCGCGGCTTGCCCTTCAGCGCGGTGGCCAGGGTGGTGGCGACCGCCTCGATGACCTTCCGCTGCACCGGCTGGCCGACCGCGTCGCTCGGGTCGTCCGGGTTGGCGGCGATGGCCGCCGCCGCGAGCTGCGGGGTGAAGCCGACGAAGGTCTCCGTGGCGTACCCCTCCGCACTGCCGGTCTTGCCGGCCACCGGCTGGTCCCCGAGGATCCTCGTCACCTCGGGGGCGCTGCCGCCGTCGCACTGGGCGTACGCCGACTGGGCGCCGACCGGGCACCGGGCCGCGTCGGTCGCCGCCCGGGCCACCTCCGCCCTGAGCATCTTTCCGCAGCTCGGCGCGGCGACAGGCAGCGACCGGCCGGTGGAGTCGACGATCGAGAGCACCGGCAGCGGCTTGCAGTACCTCCCCTCGGCCGCCAGCGTCGCGTACGCGTTCGCCAGGTCCAGCGGGGTGGTGGCGGCCACGCCGAGGGTGAACGCCCCCCAGCCCTCCGCCCCGTACGTGGCCAGCCGGGCGTCGTCATCGGCCCGGAACACGATGCCCAGCCGCTCGGCCATCCGCACCGCCCGGTCCGCGCCGATCCGCTGTTGCAGCGCCACGAAGTAGGTGTTGACCGAGCGCCCGAAGCCGGTCCACATGGTGCGGTAGCCGTCCATCCACCTCGGGTTGGCGTTGGCCGGGCACCAGTAGCCGCCGCAGGCGTTCGGCCCGTCGACCGGATAGCTGGTCAGCAGCCGCGACGGGGCCAGGTAGCCCGAGCTGAGCGGCATCCCCTCCTCCAGCGCGGCGAGCAGGGTGAAAATCTTGAACGTCGAGCCGGCCTGGTAGCCGTCGATGCCGCCGCCACCGGCGATCAACTGGTTGACGGTGTTCGGATAGTTGCGCTGCCCCGGCGGGTTGGGATCGAGCCGGTAGTGCCGGTTCACCGCCATCGCCAGTACCCGGCCGGTGCCGGGCTGCACCACCGCCATCGGCGCGGCCCGGCGGTCGGAGTAGTCGTACACGGTCAGGGTCTGCCGCAGCGCGGTGGCCTGGATCTCCGGGTCGAGCGAGGTGGTGATCCGGTAGCCGCCCCGGCGCAGGGTCTGCTGCCGCTCGTCGACGGTGAGCCCGAACGCGGGGTTCGCGTTCCACCACTGCTGGAAGTAGTCGCAGAAGAAGCCCCAGTCGGAGCGCCCGTCCGGGATGCCGGCGCAGTCGTTCGGCTCGGCACCCGGCCGCAGCCTGATCGGCTCCGACTGGGCCTGGGTGGCGGTCTCGGCGGGGATCACTCCGGTCTCGGCCATCTGGCTCAGCACATAGCCGCGGCGGGTCAGGGCGGCGTCGGCGTTCCCGCCGATCGGGCTGTCCGTCTCCGGCGAGCGGAGCAACCCGGCCAGCAGGGCGGCCTCGGCCAGCGTCAGCTGCCGGGCCGACTTGGAGAAGTACCGCTGGCTGGCGGCGGCGACGCCGTACGCCCCGGCACCGAAGTAGGCGATGTTCAGGTAGCGGCTGAGGATCTCGTCCTTGGAGAGCCTGCGCTCCAGCGCGAGCGCGTACCGCATCTCCTTGATCTTGCGGCCGGCACTGGTCTCGGTCGCCTCGGCCCGCTGCTCGGCGGTGAGCCCGGGATCGCTCTTCAGCACGTTGCGGACGTACTGCATGGTCAGCGTCGAGGCGCCCTGCCGCACTCCCCCGCTCGCCCGGTTCGCCACCACGGCCCGGAGTACGCCCTTGAGGTCGACGCCGCCGTGCGAGTAGAAGCGGGCATCCTCGGCCGCCACCGTCGCCTGCCGCATCACCTCGGCCACCTGGGCCAGCGGCACGTTCGTCCGGTTCTCGTCGTAGAACGAGGTGATCGGGGTACGGCCGTCGTCGGCGAAGAGGTAGGAGCGCTGGGCGGTCGGCGGGGTGCGCAGGTCCTGCGGCAGGTCCTCGTAGCGGGCGCCGATCGACGTCAACCCCACGGCCAGCAGCACCGCGGCCGGCAGCGCGGCGGCGGCCAGGATCGTCCCGGCCAGGATGCCGGCCAGGGTCATGGTCCAGAGCTGGTTCAGCCGCAACCGGAGCATGCCGTACCTCCCGGGGCGGGACAGCAATCGACGCAACCCGGACAATCGGCCGGGTTCGGGAACCCTGTCAGCCTGACGGCTGATTTCGGGCGCCGCACCCGTTTCACGGCAAACTGGACCAGATTCACAAGCCGGAGTGACACCGACCGGAGCGACACCGGCCGAGTACGTCCGGCGGAGATGCCGCCACCTCGCCGGCCGTTCCTCCGGTCAGGGCAGCAGGACGGCGGCGAGCGGCCGGACGGCGTCCTCGATCTCGTCGGCGACCCGGCTGAAACACTGGTCGCCCCGGCCCCACGGGTCGTCGAGGTCGTCGCCGGGCAGCGGGGAGGAGCCGCTCCGGGCCGCCGCCACCGCGGCCACCAGGGCGGTACCCCGGGCGTAGACCGCGTCCGGATCGCTCGGGTCGGCCGGGGGCAGGGCCGCGGCGTCCACGGTGGGCAGCAGCCGGCCGAACTCGCCGAGCACGAAGGTGCGGTCGGCGGCGTCGGGGCGCAGCGCCACGACGTACTCCTGCTGGTCGGCGGTTGCGGTCAGCACCAGGTCGGCCGCGTCGATGTGCTCCGAGCGGAGCTTGCGGGCGCCGAAGTCGGCCACGTCCCCGCCCCGGGAGCGCACCTGCCGGGCGGCCGGCGGGTTCATCTCCTCACCCGCGTGCCAGCCGCCGGTGCCGGCGCTGTGGCTGTGCACCAGGCGGTCGGCGTCGTCCGCGTCGGCCGCCCGCCGGGCCAGCCGTTCCCGTACGGCCAGCGCGAGCAGCCGCTCCGCCATCGGCGACCGGCAGATGTTGCCCAGGCAGACGTGCAGGACCGTGAACGGCGGCACTCAGGACACCTGGCCCTGGATGTCCGGTACGACGTCGCGGAGCTTCTCCAGCGGGATCGCGCCCTGGCGCAGCACCCGGGGTACCTCGCCGGTGACGTCGACGATGGTGCTCGGCACCGGCTCCGGACACGGCCCGGCCTCCAGATAGGCCCGCACCGCGTAGCCGAGGTGCTCCCGGGCCTCCTCGGCGGTCACCGCCGCCGGCTGGCCGGTCTTGTTCGCCGACGAGACGGCCATCGGCCCGGTCTCCCGGAGCACCTCCAGGGCGACCGGGTGCAGCGGCATGCGTACCGCCACGGTGCCGCCGGTGTCGCCGATGTCCCACTGGAGGCTGGGCGAGTGCTCGACCACGATCGTCAGCGCGCCGGGCCAGAACGCGTCGGCCAGGTCCCGGGCGGTGCTCGGCAGCATGAAGACCAGCCCGTCCAGCGTGCGCCGGGAGCCGACCAGCACCGGCGGCGGATGCTGCCGGTCCCGGCCCTTCGCGTTGAGCAGCGCCTTGACCGCGTAAGGGGTGAAGGCGTCCGCGCCGATCCCGTAGACCGTGTCGGTCGGGATCACGACCAGTTCGCCGTTCTTGACCGCCTCGACGGCCGCGGCGACGCCTCGGTCACGGTCCGCCAGTGACCGGCAGTCGTAGAGCATCACGAGGAGCCAGTCTGCCACGCCGGAGCGCCCACCGTGGCACGGGGACTTCCGGCCGGTTACCGGCGGGTGTCGGCCCGGCGGGCGGTGGCGAAGCGAGGGCGCCCGACCAGGTCCGGATGGTCCGCGATGTCGACGAACCGGCCGTGCGCACGCAACAGGTCCGGGACCGCCGTGCCGTGCGTGTCGTCGTGCTCGACGCCGAACGCCCCGCCCGGGCGCAGCAGCCGGGCCGCCCGGTCCAGCACCAGCCGGATGACCGCGAGCCCGTCCGGGCCGCCGAAGACCGCCTCCGCCGGGTCGTGCCCGGCCACGTCCGGCGGTACGGGGGTGCCGTCCGGCACGTACGGCGGGTTGCAGAGCAGCACGTCCACCCGGCCGGCGTACCCGGCCAGCAGCTCCGGGTCGGCCACGTCCCCGGCCACCACCTCGATCGGCCGGTCACCGGCACCGGCCCGCTCGGCGGCGTTGCGGCGCAGCCAGTCCAGCGCCGCCGCCGACCGCTCGACCGCGACCACCCGGGCCTCCGGCACCTCCTCGGCGACCGAGAGCGCGATGGCGCCGCTGCCGCTGCACAGGTCGACCACCAGCGGCCCGCCGCCGGCCGGGTCGGCGCCGCTGCGGGCCGCCCCGACCCGGCGGGCCTGCTCCACACCCCAGCCGGCCAGCAGTTCCGTCTCCGGCCGGGGAACGAAGACCCCCGGGCCGACCGCCAGCTCCAGATACCGGAACGCCGCCGAGCCGAGCAGGTGCTGTAGCGGCTCGTGCCGGGTACGCCGCTCGACCAGCTCCGCCAGCCGGTCCCGCTGCTCGCCGGTGAGCGGGTCGGCCACGGCCAGCGCACCGCGCGACACGCCGAGGACGTACGCCAGCAGAAGTTCCGCCTCGGTCCGGGCCGGCCCGACACCGGCCCGGGCCAGCGCGGACGTCGCGGCCGCGATCGCGACCGACGGTCGGGTCCGTTCTGTCGCTTCGCGGGGATGCCGGGGAATACGCGTCACGACATAATCATGAAACGTCGGCCGGGAATCATTGCGTTGCGGGCGCGTTTCCACCCGGATCGACTGGATGCTCAGACCGGTCGAGCGTCCCGGAGGGCACTGTGCCTCCGGGCGACCGGTCGGCTCCTCGACTCCGCGGGGGCTGACTGGCGAAGCGATGGAGGTTGTGCGTGAGTTGGCTCGACCGGGTCGGTGACCGGGCCGAGGAGTTGAGACACGCCCGTTCGCTCATGGAGAGCAGCCGATCCGCCGAGGCCTGTCTGATCTTCGAGCGGGTGATCAGCACCACTGACGACCCGTACTCCCGGGCCGACGCGTTGCTCCAGCGGCTCTCCGCGATCCTCAACCTGGGCCGTACCGCCGAATACACCCGGGCGGTGGAGCAGGCCTTCGACGCCGCCCGGGACCTGCCCGAGCCGTACCTGCACGGGCACCTGCACGCCCTGGCCGCGCTGGCCGCGCACAACCAGGGCGCGCTGGACCGCTGCGTCACCCACCTGGTCCGGGGTGCCCGGGCGCTCGGCTCGGTGGACGAGCCCGACCAGGAGACCGCCTGGGGCTGGCACGACCTGGCGATGGCCTACTCCTACCTCGGCTTCCACGGCTACGCACTCGGCGCCATCGAGCGGGCCCGCCGGCTGGGGCTGGCCGCCGGCATTCCCGAGGAGACCTTCGCCGCGCCCGGCATCCGGCTGCGCAACGCGGTCGCGCTGGACCACCACGGGGACAGCGATGGCTGCCTGCGGGTGCTCCGGGACGTCGGCTGCGACCTGGAACGGTTCGTCCAGGCCGGCACCGCAGGCCAGTTGCGGCCGAGCAGCCGGGCGGCGTACGGGTACGCGCTCGCCCGGCAGGCCGCCCTCGGCGCCGCGACCGGCGGGTCGGCCGTACCGGAACTCGATCCCGACTGGCTGCTCGGCAACGGCGGGGACAGCGCGCGTACCCGGGACATGCGGCAGCTCGGCGCGGCGTGCCTGGCCATCGCCGCCGGTCGACCGGCCGAGGCGCTGGCCCGGCTGGAGACGGTGCACGTCTCGGCCGAGACGCTGGGCGCGGCCGAGCACGCCCGGCTCTCCAGCCTGGCGTACGCCCGGGTCGGCGACCACGCGGCGGCGCACCGGGCCGACCGGTACGCGTTCCGGCTGGCGACCCAGCGCAACGACCGGCTCCGGGACGTCTACGTCGACGGCATCGCGGCCCGGATCGAGCACGAGGAGATGCGCCGGGAGGCGGCCCGCTACGAGGGCGAGGCGCTGACCGACCCGCTCACCGGGCTGCCGAACCGCCGCCGGTTGGAGCGGTACATCGCCGGGATGGTCAGCCGGGGCGAGCGGGCGGTGATCGGCGTGGTCGACCTCGACGGCTTCAAGACGGTGAACACCTCGCACGGCCACCACTCCGGCGACCTGGTGCTGCAACGGATCGCCGGGGTGATCAACCGGGTGATGCGGCGCGGCGACTTCGTGGCCCGGTACGGCGGGGACGAGTTCGTGGTGGTGCTGCCCGGCGCCGGGATGACCGAGGCGGGTGAGGTGGGCCGGCGGATCAGCGCGGCGGTCACCGCCGAGGACTGGGAGTCGGTCGTCCCGGGCACCCCGGTCGGGGTGAGCGTCGGCTTCGCCGAGGTGCGCGGGCCGGGTACCGGGCTGCGGGACGCGCTGAGCGTCGCCTTCGAGCTGGCCGACCAGGAGATGCTCCGGGCCAGGGCCGCAGCCGTGCGGTGAACTCGCGGCCACCCGGTGAGCCGGGCGTGGCTCAGCGGCGGGACAGTTCCGTCTCGCCGGCCAGCCGGGCCGAGCGGTCCGCCTCGGCCAGCGCGTCGAGCACGCCGTCCAGCTCACCGGCGAGCGCCAGGTCGAGGTTGTACGCCGTGTAGCCGATCCGGTGGTCGGTGATCCGGTTCTGCGGGAAGTTGTACGTCCGGATCCGCTCGGACCGGTCGACGGTACGCACCTGGGAGCGGCGGGCGTCCGAGGCGGCGGCGTCGGCCTGCTCCTGTGCGTTGGCCAGCAGCCGGGCCCGGAGGATCCGCATCGCCTGCTCCCGGTTCTGCAACTGGGACTTCTCGTTCTGGCAGGAGACCACGATCCCGGTCGGCAGGTGGGTGATCCGCACCGCCGAGTCGGTGGTGTTCACCGACTGGCCGCCCGGCCCGGACGACCGGAACACGTCGATCCGCAGCTCGTTCGGGTCGATGGTGACGTCGACGTCCTCGGCCTCCGGCAGCACCAGTACGCCGGCCGCGCTGGTGTGGATCCGTCCCTGGGACTCGGTGACCGGCACCCGCTGCACCCGGTGCACGCCGCCCTCCCACTTGAGCCGGGACCAGACCCCGTTGCCGCCCTCCGGTACGCCCTTCGCCTTGACCGCCAGCGAGACGTCCTTCACCCCGCCCAGGTCGGAGTCCTGCGCGTCCAGCACCTCGGTCGCCCAGCCGTGCCGTTCGGCGTACCGCAGGTACATCCGGAGCAGGTCACCGGCGAAGAGCGCGGACTCCTCCCCGCCCTCGCCGGCCTTGATCTCCAGGATCACGTCCTTGGCGTCGTGCGGGTCGCGCGGGATGAGCAGCTCGGCGAGCCGGGCCTCCAGGGCGGGCAGCGCCGCGGCCAGCGACTCCGCCTCGGCCGCGAACGACGGCTCCTCGGCGGCCAGTTCGCGGGCGGCGGCCAGGTCGGCCCGGGCCTGCTCCAGCTCACCGGCGGCCTTGTGCAGCGGGGTCAACTCGGCGAACCGTCGGCCCACCCGGCGGGCGGTGGCCTGGTCGCCGTGGATCGCCGGGTCGGCGAGCCGTCGTTCCAGCTCCGCGTACTCGGCGAGGAGACCGGCCAGCCGATCGCCGCTCATGCTCGTACTCCTTCTGCCGGAACGTGGGACGCGCGTGCCGAAAGTGGGACGCGTGGTAATGGCACGACGGCGCCCGCCCCCGGCGACGAACCGGAGGCGGGCGCCGTCGACGCGGCTACTTGGCCTTCTTGGCCTGAACCTTGGCGTACTTCTGCTGGAACTTGGCGACCCGGCCGGCGGTGTCGAGCACGCGCTGCTTACCGGTGTAGAACGGGTGGCAGGCGCTGCAGGTCTCGACGTGGATCGAGCCGCCCTTCGCCGTGCTGCGGGTCGTGAAGGTGTTGCCGCACGAGCAGGTGACCTCGGTGGTCACGTACTCGGGGTGGATGTTGGGCTTCATGTCGCCTCGGTCCTTTCGTGAATGGTCGCCGGGTCGCCCTCGGCATCCGTCGACCGCGACTTCGGCGTGTCGCGGGGCGATGACGGACTCGGGCGTGAACCGGAACCGGTGGCCGACTGACCAGTGTGCCATGGCGGGCGGGCCACCCCGAAATCGGGCTGCACACGTGATCCGTGACGGATAACGTCACTCCTCCCTCCCGCATTCCCGCCCCGCCGGAAGGCACACCCCGTGGTCACCTCCGCCTCCGATCCCACCCTGCTCGCCCCGGCCACCCGGCTCGCCGAGATCCTCGATCCGGCGGCGCTGGCCGCCGCGCTCGCCGACGGCCAGGTCCGGGTCCAGCGGCATCCCGAACGCCCGCTGGCGATCTACAACTACACCGAGGCGTGCACCTACGCGGGGAACTGGACGCCGGTGACGTTGGCCTGCCGAGGGCTGATCGTGGACGAGTCGACCGGTACGGTGCTGGCGCGGCCGTACCCGAAGTTCTTCAACCACGACCAGCCCGGGGCACCGGCGCTCCGGCTGGACGCACCGGCGGTGATAACGGACAAGGCCGACGGAAGCCTCGGTGTGCTGTATCCGGACGGCGACGGCTTCGCGGTCGCCACCCGGGGCTCGTTCGCCTCCGACCAGGCCCGGCATGCCACCGCCGTGCTCCGGACCCGCTACCCCGACTTCACCCCGCCGCCGGGACGGACCGTGCTGGTCGAGATCGTCTATCCGGCGAACCGGATCGTGCTCGACTACGGCGGCCTCGACGACCTGGTGCTGCTCGGCACGGTGGAGATCGCCACCGGGCGCAGCTTTGGCCCGGAGACCGTACCGGACTGGCCCGGCCCGGTGGTCGAGCGGCTGCCCTACGGCACGCTGGCCGAGGCGATGGCCGCGCCGGTCCGGGACGGCCGGGAGGGGCTGGTGGTGCACTGGCCGGACACCGACGAGCGAGTCAAGATCAAATATCCGAAGTACGTCCTGCTGCACCGGCTGACCTTCGGGCTCAACGCCCGGGTCGTCTGGGAGTACCTCGTCACCGGGCAGGACCTCTCGGCCCGGGTCGCGCCGCTGCCGGACGAGTTCCACCGCTGGGTCGACTCCGTCGTGGCCGCGCTGACCGCGACCGTCGAGGCCCGGGCCACGAAGATCGAGCAGGCGTACGGTGAGATCGTGGCCGGGCTGCCCGCCGGATGGACCCGGCGCGACTTCGCCGAGCGGGCCGCCCGGCACCCGGAGCGCGCCTTCCTCTTCCTGCGCCTCGACGGCCGCGACTACCACTCGCAACTCTGGCAGCAGGCCCGCCCGTCGGCGGACTGGACGCCGCAGCACGGCGAGTGAGCCGCGGCCCGAGGTCGGCACGGAAGCGCGGCCGACAAGGTCATGATGTCGGCGAGCGGAGCGAGGAGAGACCATGACCCGACTGATCGTCACCCGGGGGCTGCCCGCCTCCGGGAAGACCACCTTCGCCCGGAAGCTGCAACCCGGGGTGGTCCGGGTGAACCGCGACGACCTGCGCCGGATGCTGCACGGGGAACGGCTCTTCACCCAGTGGGCCGAGGGCCAGGTCACCGTCGTGCAGCGGGCCCAGGTCGAGGCGTTGCTGCGGGCCCGGGCGGACGTCTGCGTCGACGACACCAACCTGCGGTCCCGGACCCTGCGGGACTGGGCGCAGCTCGCCGCCCGGTTCGGGGCCGAGTTCGAGGTGCACGACTTCACCGACGTACCGGTGGACGAGTGCGTCCGGCGCGACGCCGAGCGGCCCGAGCAGGACCGGGTCGGCGAGGAAGCGATCCGACGGCTGCACGACCGGTACCTGGCCGGGCGGGCACTGCCGCTGCCGGTACCGACCGTCGAGCCGGGCGGGCCGGCGGCCGTCTACACCCCGCCCTCGGACGAGGCGGCGGAGATCGTACTGGTGGACATCGACGGCACGGTCGCGCTGATCTCCGGGCGCAGCCCGTACGACATGACCCGGGTCGGCGAGGACCGGCCGAACACCGCCGTCATCTCGGCGGTCCGGGCCATGCACGCGGCCGGCTACGGGGTGGTCTTCTGCACCGGGCGGGACGCGTCCTGCCGGGAGCCGACCGAGCGCTGGCTGGCCGAGCACGTCGGGGTGCCGTACCTCGCCCTGCACATGCGGGCGATCGGTGACCAGCGCCGCGACTCGGTGGTGAAGCGGGAGATCTTCGACCGGGAGATCCGCGACCGATACCGGGTGGTCGGGGTCTTCGACGACCGGATGCAGGTGGTCAAGATGTGGCGCGGCCTCGGCCTGACCGTCTTCCAGGTCGCCGAGGGCGACTTCTAGTCCGTTTCTCCTCCGTCGACCGGCCCGTCCACCCGCCGCCACGCACGGACACCCGCCGCTGACCTGGACGCCAGATGCGCTACCGCTGCCGGATAACGCCTCTGGCGTCCAGGTCTAACTCGACGCTGAGCGTGGCGGGGTCACCTGCGTCCGTCCGCCGGGCTACCGGCGGGTGAGCGGGATGGTCGTCCGGGTGATCACCCCGTTCACGGTGACGGCGAGTTGGACGGCACCGCTGGGGCGCAGCCCGGTCAATCGGCCGGTGGCCGGGTCGAACCAGGCGGCGTGCCAGGGCCGCAGGCCACGCGCCGGTCCGATGTGGAGGTCCGGCGAGCCGGACCAGTCGGCCGAGAGCGGGGCGGCGACCGGTACCTGCCGGCCACCGGGCTGGGTCACCGTGGCGGTGACGGCGACTGCCGAACCCACCGGCAGGCTGGACGGGGCGGCCAGGGTCAACCCGTCCACGTGCGCCCGGGTCTGCGCGCTCACCCACTCCGGCCCCTCGGCCAGCGGGTCGCGCCGGGCCGCCGCCGCCTCGGCCGGGCTGACCGGATCGACCCCGAACATCGTCCAGCCGCTGAACCCGCCCAGGTGCGGCGCGGTCGACGGGTTCTTGCCGGCGTTGCCGTTGATCAGATACGGCACCCCGTCGACCCGGTCGGCGGAGAAGCTGCCGACGTGCGCGCCGACGAAGAGCGCGCCCTTGCCGGTCTCGCGCTGGAACTCGGCGAGCCACCGCTCCAGCAGCGCCGCCTCCTTACGGTCGCCGAGCTGGCTCGCCCTGGCCGGCGTCGGGTCCCGGGGCGCGTGGTGCTCCAGTACCACCACCGAGCCGACGGCCGGGTCCCGGGCCGCGCCCTCCAGGGCGGTACGCAGCGCCAGTACCTGCTCGATGCCGCCGCCGCGCAGGCTGCCGGTGGAGGTGTCCAGGGTGACGAACCGGGTCCGGGTGCCGCCCCGGTGCGGGGTGTGGTCGAAGACCCGGTAGGTCTGGCCGAAGACCGATCGGAAGTTCGTGATCGGCGCCCCCATGATCTCGTGGTTGCCCGGCACGTAGTGGTACGGCAGCGCGCCGCCCAACTCCTCGTCCAGGATCCGTTTGGCCAGCGCGAAGTCCTCCGGATAGGCCGTGTCGACGAAGTCCCCGTTGATCACCAGGAAGTCCGGCCGGGCCGCCTTCACCTCGCGCAGCGTACGGCGGGCCTGGGCGACCAGGTCGCTGTCCGGGTTCGCCGCGACGAACTGGGCGTCGGAGAGCACCGCGAACCGCCAGGGCGCCCGGTCGACGCTGCCGTCGGTCAGCACCACCCGGTCGGTGCGGAGCGGCTCGGCCGGCGCGGTCACCTCGGACGGCACCCGGGCGACGATGTCGTCGATCACCACCTCCCCGGTGTACGCCGCCGCGGCGTCGGTCTCGGCCACGTAGAACCGGCGGATCCGGACCGGGTACACCACCCCGGCCGGTACGGCCAGCTCGACGTAGCGCCAGCCGGTCCAGTCCAGGTACGGGCCGCGCAGCACGTGCTGCTGGTCGAGCGCGTCGTGCAGGTGCAGGCTGGGCCACTCGCCGTGCCCGTTGGCGTATATCCACATCCCGAACGACTGCGGCTGCCCGGCCACCGGGATGTACGCGGGCGGATCGGCGTACGCGGCCCGGGTGCCGGTGGACTGGCCGAAGTCGTACGCCAGTTTGAGGCCGGTGCCGGTGCGGCCCGGCACCGGGGTGGCCGAGCCGGTGGCCCGGGCGGCGCTGAACCGCCAGCTCGCCGCGTCGTCGAACATCGCCACCGGTACGTCGGTGAGCCCGACCGTCACCGGCAGCACCGTGCTGACCGCGCCGACCCGTACCGTGACCAGCCCGGCGCCGCTGTCCGCCTTGGCCCGCACCGCGAGGCTGCCGTCGGCGGCCGGGGTGACCTCCAGCAGGTCCCGGTCGTACTCCAGGCGCAGGTCGGCCGGCTCGATCGGCGCGATGTTCCCCTCGGCGTCGTAGCCGACCACGCCGAACGACCCGGTGCCGCCCGTGCCGGCCAGCCCGACCTTGTCGACCGTGCCGTCGATCCGGGCCAGCGGACCGAGCACGGTCATCGGCAGTTCACCTCGCGCCCGGCCCCGGGACGCGCTGACGGTCACCTCGCCGGAGCGCCGGGCCCGGAAGACGCCAGAGGAGTCGACGGTGCCCCGGGACGACGGTTCCGCCCGCCAGCTCGGCGCGCCGGCCGCCGGGCCGTACGTCTCGTCGTAGCCGGCCGCCGACAGCCGCCGGGTCAGCCCGGGAAAGACCCGGTCCGGGCGCCCGCCGCGCACCGGCCCGACGCCCGGCGCGGCCACCGGGTCGAGCACGGTCTTCACCCAGTACGCCCGCAGCCGCCCGCTCCCCTGCGGGGCGAAGAGCGCGAGCCCGTTCGGCACCGGCCGCTCCGAGCCGTCCGACGGGCTGTTCTCGACCCGGACCGCCGGCTGGCCCGGCTCGCGGGCGAGCAGCGTCGACGAGCCGCCGCCGTCGAGGTTGAGCGCGTTGTGCGCGCCGAGTTCGGCCATCATCCGGCCCAGCTCGGTCAGCGTCACGCCCCGGCTGTCCGCCTGGCGTCCGTCCACCGTGAGCAGGAACATCTTCCGACCGTCGGCGGAGAACCCGACCGCGGTCCGGGGTTCGGGGTTGACGTCACCGATCTCCTGCGCGACACCGTCCCGGACCAGTACCCGGTTGCCGCCGATCGCGGCGCGCAGCGTGCTGCCGTCCGACGGCTTCGGCGCGTACCGCAGGTCGACCGGGTCGCCGGGGCGCAGCGCGGCGAGCGCGTCGGCGCCGGCCTCCCGGCCGAGCAGCACCGTCGTACCGGCCGGGATCGGGCCGGTGCCGGCGGCCGGGCTGACCGTGCCGACCCGGCCGCCGACCAGGGTGACCTCGGTGACCCGGCTGGCGCCCTCGACCGCCCGGGTCCGGGAGTACGACCCCCAGAGCGGGGTGAAGACGCCGACGCCGCCGGCCGCGACCATGTTGTTGAACTGGGTGAGCGTGACCGGCCCGGCCGGCAGGGTGGCGGTGCCGTCGAAGTGCACCTGGACCACCCGGCCCACGCCCTCGGCGGTCACCCCGACCGCCTCGTGGTGCCCGGCGACCGGCGACTGGACCAGTTCACCGCTTCGGATGCCGATGCCCTGGGCCGCGCCGGAGTTGTTGATGTCGAAGAAGTCCCCGTTGACCGCGGCCACCGCACCGGCCCGGTCGACGGCCCGGCGCAGCGGTTCGGCCCGGGCGACCTCACCGGAGTTGACGTAGTCGACGGTGAGCCCGCCGGTCAGGTCGGCGGTGAGCGCGTCGGCCCGCAGCCAGCCGTTGGCGTCGTACCGGTCGAAGGAGGTCAGGTCGAGCCCGGGCGCGACCGGCCGGGTCCGGGTGTCGGTCACCAGCCCGTCGGCAGCGGCGGCCGGGACCGGTGCGGACGACGGTGCCGGGTACGACGAGGCGGCCGGAGCCTCCTCCGGCGCGGTTCCAGCGGCCGGCGCGGGCTGCGGTGGGAGGCGCACCGGTTCGGCGTGCGCCGGGACCGGGCCGGCGAGGGTGAGGGACGGCACCAGGAGCAGCAGCCCGGCGAGGCGGGCGGTTCGGCGGCGGGTCACCATGCCCGGTAGTCAACCGGACGGCGTATAGAAGTTTCAATAGTTGACGATTGAACCGAAGGAAAATTCCATCAGCCGCCCCGGGTCCCGTTCCCGGACGACACGTCGGCGCCGGCCGGCCGGTACCCGCCGCCGAGGACGTGCTCCCGGCCCCAGGCGCCGAGCGGCTCCAGCGCCGCGTTGAGCGAGACACCGAGCGGAGTCAGCGAGTACTCGACCCGGGGCACCACCTCGTCGTAGACCTCGCGGTGCACGATGCCGTCCGCCTCCAGCTCCCGCAGGTGCGAGGCGAGCACCTTCTCGGTCACCCCCGGCACCAGCCGGCGCAGCTCGCCGAAGCGGCACACCTGTTCGCCGAGTGCCCAGAGGATCAGCACCTTCCACTTGCCGCCGACCACGGCCATCGCCGCGTCGATCCCGCAGACGTACGCCCCCGGCGCTCCCGGCCGCCGTACCGTCGGCATCGCCACCCCTCCCCACCAGCTCACTTCCCCCGGGGTAACCACCCACTTCACAGTGCGTACTTGAGCGCCCCGGCCGGCGGCGGCAAGTCTACGAGCATGGAACAGGACACCACCGCGAGAACTCCGCTGACCCTGCTCGGGCTCGGTGCCATGGGTACCGCACTCGCCCGCGCCTGGCTCGCCGCCGGGCATCCGCTGACCGTCTGGAACCGCACCGCCGCCCGGACCGAACCGCTGGCCGCCAACGGCGCCACGGTCGCCGGCACCGCTGCCGAGGCGGTGGCCGCGAACGGCCTCGTCGTCACCTGTCTGCTCGACGACGCCTCGGTCCGGCAGGCGCTGGCCGACGCCGACCTGACCGGGCGGGACCTGGTCAACCTCACCACCAGCACACCCGGCCAGGCCCGCGCCCTCGCCGACTGGGCGCAGCAGCGCGGTGCCCGGCTGCTGGACGGCGGGATCATGGCGGTACCACCGATGATCGGCGTCGCCGGCTCCGGCGGCTACGTCTTCTACAGCGGCTCCCGGGACCTCTTCGAGGCGCACCGGCGGGTGCTCGCCGTACCGGCCGACACCCGGTACGTCGGCGCGGACCACGGCTTCGCCGCCCTGCACGACGTGGCGCTGCTCAGCGCGATGACCGGGATGTTCGCCGGAGTCGCGCACGCCTTCGCGCTGATCCGCCGGGAGGAGATCCCGCCGAAGGACTTCGCCCCGCTGCTGGAGGGCTGGCTCACCGGGATGGCCCCGTTCGTGCACCTGGCTGCCGCACAACTGGACAGCGGCGACTACGTCACCGGCACGGAGTCCAACCTGGCGATGATGGTGGCCGCGAACGAGACCCTGCTGACCACGGCCCGGGAGCAGGGGGTCAGCACGGAACTGCTGACGCCGTACCTGGACCTGATGGCGCGCCGGCTCGCCGACGGGCACGGCGCGGAGAGCGACACGGGAGTGATCGACCTGTTGATCCGCTGAACCGGCCCGGAACCGCAGCGTGGGGCCCGGCCGAAACTCGGCCGGGCCCCACGAACGTGCCCTCAGGATGCCGGAGGTGTCACTCCCCCGGCGTCGACTTCGCGATCTGCATCAGGAACTCGATGTTGGTCCGGGACTGCTTGAGCCGGTCCAGCAGCAGATCCAGCGCGGCCTGCGAGTCGAGCGAGTGCAGCACCTTACGCAGCTTGTGCGTGATGGCCAACTCCTCCGGGGCCAGCAGGATCTCCTCCTTGCGGGTACCGGAGGTGTGGATGTCGATGGCCGGGAAGACCCGCTTGTCGGCGATCTTCCGGTCCAGCTTCAGCTCCGCGTTGCCGGTGCCCTTGAACTCCTCGAAGATGACCGTGTCCATCACGGAACCGGTCTCCACCAGCGCGGTGGCGAGGATGGTCAGCGAGCCGCCGTTCTCGATGTTCCGCGCCGCGCCCAGGAACCGCTTCGGCGGGTAGAGCGCGGTGGAGTCGATACCGCCGGACATGATCCGGCCACTGGCCGGCGCGGCCAGGTTGTACGACCGGCCGAGCCGGGTCACCGAGTCGAGCAGTACGACCACGTCGTGGCCCAGCTCGACCAGGCGCTTGGCCCGCTCGATCGCCAGCTCGGCGACCGTGGTGTGGTCCTGCGGCGGACGGTCGAAGGTGGCCGCGACAACCTCGCCCTTGACCGAGCGCTGCATGTCGGTGACCTCTTCGGGCCGCTCGTCGACGAGCACGACCATCAGGTGGCACTCGGGGTTGTTGTGGGTGATCGCGTTGGCGATCGCCTGCAACACCATGGTCTTACCGGCCTTCGGCGGCGACATGATGAGCGCCCGCTGACCCTTGCCGATCGGCGTCACCAGGTCGATGACCCGGGTGGTCAGGATGTGCGGCTCGGTCTCCAACCGGAGCCGCTCCTGCGGGTAGAGCGGGGTCAACTTGTAGAACTCGGGACGCCGCTTCGCCTCGTCCGGGTCCATCCCGTTGATGGTGTCGAGCCGGACCAGCGGGTTGTACTTGTCCCGCCGCTGCTCGCCCTCGCGGGCCGCGCGCACCGCGCCGGTGACCGCGTCACCGCGACGCAGGCCGTACTTCTTGACCTGGGACATCGACACGTAGACGTCGTTCGGGCCGGAGAGGTAGCCGGTGGTCCGGACGAAGGCGTAGTTGTCCAGCACGTCGATGATGCCGGCCACCGGGACGAGCACGTCGTCCTCGTTGACCTGCGGCTCCCGGCCGCCACCGCCCTCGCCGTTCTCCACCCGGTCGCCCCGGCCCCGGCGCCGGTCCCGGAAGCGGCTACGCCGGCTGCGCCGGCCGCCGCCCTCACCGTCGTCGTCGCCGTCGTTGTCCCGGTCCGCCGAACGCTGTCCACGGTCGTTCCGCGACTCGCCGCGCTCGCCCCGGTCGTTCCGCTCGTTGCGGTCCCGGCCGTTGCGCGACTCGCCCCGGTCGGCGCGGTCTCCGCGCTCGCCACCGTCGGTCCGCTCGGCACCCTCGGCCCGCTCCGCGCGGTCGGCCCGCTCCGCGCGGTCGCCACGCTCGGCCCGCTCCGCGCGGTCGCCACGCTCGGCCCGTTCCGGACGGTCGGCCCGCTCCGTCGGCGCCGCCTCGGTCTCCACCTCGGCGGTGGCGGCAGCGGCCCGGCTGGACCGGCGCGACGTCCGGACCCGACCCTCACCGCCAGCGGCGGTGGCGGCGGCCGGCACCTGCTCGGCGGCCCGGCGCTCACCGTCCGGCCGGTCGGCGCTGTCCCGCACCTCGGCCCGGACCTCTTCGCGAGCCGGCGCGGCCGCGGCCGACACCTCGGCGCGCGGGCGCGGCGCACCGCCGCCCGCGGTGTTGGTGGCACCAGCCTGCCGTTCCGAGATGGCGGCGATCAGCTCGCCCTTGCGCATCCGGGCCGTACCGGAGATGCCGAGCGACGCGGCCAGGCTCTGCAACTCTGGCAGCAGCATCGCCGACAGCCCGGTGCCGGTCCGCCGACGACGGGTGGCGCCTGCGGTGGCTTCGCCAGCGACGTTGGAAACATCCGACGTCACGTCGGTGGTGTCGCTCAATGGATTCCTTCCCTCGATAAGGCCGGGGCTGCCCGTGGCCCGAAGTGCTGGCTGGCCGGGCGGCCTCGGTACACCCGTCTCGCTTGACGCGTCACGGGAGTCTGTAACACAGCAGCCGGTTGGTTTCCCGACCCACCAACATCGGTGGGCAGGTCTCGCCGCCTGCGGCGACCTGTGGAAACTGCGGTGCGGCGTAGACCTAGGCAGGGGTGAGACGGGCTGACCGCCGAGAGCTTCGGGGGTGCACCGACCCGCAGGAGTCGCATTGCTTCGCGGCTGTGCTAAGTCTAGAGCGTAATCAACTCTTCCGACCTGCGGCAACAGGGTCCCGCTCGGCGTGTCCCAGTGTACCCCTATCCACCCGGGCCCCGGCTACGTCTATGGGCAACCTTTGCGCAGTCCAACCCATTCCCGCCGGGAAATTCTCATCGCTGCTGGTGAGCGCGAGAATCGACGGGCCCGCCCCACTGACCACAGCCGGCACACCAGCCGCACGCAACTCGGCCAGCCGGGCGGCGGTGCCGGGCATCCCGGCCGCCCGGTAGGGCTGGTGCAGCCGGTCCTCGGTCGCCTCGAAGAGCAACTCCGGATCGGTGGTCAGGGCGTGCACCAGCAGGGCCGCCCGGCCGGCGTTGCGGGCCGCGTCGGCGTGCGGCACCGTCGCCGGCAGCGCCGCACGGGCCGTCGCGGTCAACCCGCGCTCCTCGGGTACGAAGACCGTGGCCCGGAGCTGCGGTGCGACCGGCAGCCGGACCGCCCGGGCCGTACCGCCCGACTCCGTCCAGGCGATGGTGAACCCGCCGAGCAGGCACGGCGCGACATTGTCCGGATGTCCTTCCAACTCGGCCGCCAGCCGCAGCGCCGCCGCGTCGTCGAGCTGCCGCGTCCCGTCCTCGACCAGGGCCCGGGCCAGTTGGATCCCGGCGACGATCGCCGCCGACGAGGAGCCCAGGCCGCGCGCCTGGGGGATCCGGTTGACGCACTCCACGGCCAGCCCCGGCGGCTGACCGCCGAGGGCGTCGAAGCCGGCCCGCATGGCCCGGACGACGAGATGGTCGTCGCCGGTCGGCAGCTCGCCGGCGCCCTCTCCGGTCACCTCGACCCGGCAGCCGCTCGGTGCCGTCCGGGCGCTGACGTCGTCGTAGAGCGCCAGCGCCAGGCCGAGCGCGTCGAAGCCCGGCCCGAGGTTGGCGCTGGTCGCCGGCACCCGGACCCGGACCGGTTCGGAAACGAAGGTCGGCCGCATCGGCTCATGCTAGGCGGCCCGGTGCCGGCGCCGGACTCCACCGTCCGGGCCCTGGGACGACGCCGACCCTCCCCGGGCCCGGGCGTGCCGGTCAGGCCGGCTCGGAATCCTCCGGCCCACCGCTGCCCCGCTCCGTACTGTCCGGCCGTCCACTGCCCGGACCGGTACTGTCCGGCTGCCTGCCGCCGTCCGGACCGGTACTGTCCGGACCAGTACCGTCCGGCTCCGCCGGTGGCCCGGCCGGGCCGCCGGCCCGGGACGGCTTCGCCGCCCGGCCGGCCGAACGCAGGGCCAGCCGCAGGGCGTACTCGATCTGGGCGTTGACGCTGCGGATGTCGTCCGCGGCCCACCTCGCGATCGCCTCGTAGACCTGCGGGTCGAGCCGGAGCAGAAGTTTTTTGCGTTCCGCCATGGGCGCGCGAACCTAGCCGTAGAGGGAACCGGTGTTCACCACCGGCTGGGCGGCCCGGTCACCGCAGAGCACGACCAGCAGGTTCGCCACCATCTGCGCCTTCCGTTCCTCGTCCAGCTCGACCACGTGCTCCTCGCGCAGCCGCTCCAGCGCGTTCGAGACCATACCCACCGCACCTTCGACGATCTTGAACCGGGCACCCACGATCGCACTCGCCTGCTGGCGGGCCAGCATCGCCTGGGCGATCTCCGGGGCGTACGCCAGGTGCGTGATCCGGGACTCCAGCACCTCCACGCCGGCCAACTCCACCCGTTCGCGCAGCTCGGAGGTCAACTCGTCGCTGACCACCGCACTGTCCCGCAGGCTGGCCCGGCCGGAGTCGTGCGCCTCGTACGGGTAGCTGGTGGCCAGGTGCCGGACGGCCGCCTCGGACTGCACGGCGACGTACTCGACGTGGTCGTCGACCGCGAAGGCGGCCCTGGCGGAGTCGACCACCTGCCACACGACGACGGCGGCGATCTCCACCGGGTTGCCGTCGGCGTCGGAGACCTTGAGCCGGGCGGTCTCGAAGTTGCGCACCCGGAGCGTGACCTTCTGCCGTGCGGTGAACGGCCAGGTCCAGTGCAGGCCGGCCTGCCGGATGGTGCCCACGTAGCGGCCGAAGAACTGCACCACCTGAGCCTCGTTCGGGTTGACCACCGTGTATCCGGTGGCGACCACCGCGGCGAGGAGGGCGTAGCCGACCGCGACCACCGTGATCCGGAGGTCGACACCCGGCTCGTCGAGCACCGGCACGATGATCGCCACCCCGGCGGCGGCGAGGAGCAGCATGAGCGCGGTCGGAATGAACCCGGAGATCCGGAAGGCGGCTCGTTCCATGACATCTCCCTGCTAGCTATGTGATATCACGAGGATATCCAACGAGCGCCACCGCGTCGACCCGGCACCGGGCGGGCAGAGTCGACTCCGGCACCGGGCCGGCAGAACGTCGTCAGGGCAGTCGGGTCTGGTCCTCGGCGGCGTCCCGACCCCGTTGCGAGGCCGCGTAACTGACCGCCCGCAGCCGCTGGAGCAGGCCCCTGGGCCGCAGTTCCGAGCCGCGCCGGCCGTCCGGGTCGAAGGCGAGCGCGGCGTCCACCTCGGCGGGCAACCGCGTGTCGAAGACGACCCGGCCGAAAGCGCGCCATGGGGCGCGTACCCCGGCCGCCAGCAACTCCAGCCGGGCCCCCTCGCGGGCGGCGACCTCGGCCACCTCGTCGAGGGAACACCCGAGGGAACGGTCGGCCCGCGCCAGCAGGTACGTCCGACGACCGTCGAACCGGTACGCCAGCAGACTCCCGTACGGCCCGGCGAAGTCCCGGCGCGGCACGGGCAGGTGCCGGAGCAGCGGCGGCCGGCCGGTGCTGGAAAGCAGCAGGTCGAAGGGGCCACCGGCAACGTGCAGCCGGACGGCGAGCCCCAGCAGGTCCGGCCAGCCCTCCGGGGTCGGGGTGGCCCGGGAGAGCCGCACGGTCCCCGGGTACCGGCCGGAGCCGCCGGCCAGGCGGTCGGCGAGCGGCCCCGACAGCTCGACCTCGCCGGTGAACGAGAGCCCGCGCGGATGCAGTACCCGGCCACCGCGCCACCGCGCGAGGCGGCGGCTCGCCCGAGCACCCGTCACCGTATCGATGCCCCGTTCTACCCACCCGCCCCTCGAATACTCACCCGGGGGGTGGCCCGCAAGATCGAGCCCCGATGGTCCGCAAGGTCGCACGCCGTCCCCGAAACAGTCCTCCCCCGGCGACGCGGGGGCACTACTTCCCGGACAGCGACCCCTCCCTGGCGGGAACGGTCCCGCGAGGTGGTGCGGTCAGGAGGCGGCGCGGGGTGGGTCGGCGGGGGTCGCGGGGGTACCGGAGGCGGGGCTCTCGTCCTCGGAGGGGTCGAGGCGGCGGGTGGCGACCCACCAGCCGAGCGCGTAGACCAGGGTGGTCAGGCCGCAACCGGCCAGCACCACCCGCTGGTCGACGTGGTCCACCACCCCGGCCACCACGAGCTGGCTGAGCGCGATGGCCACGGTCGCCAACATCATGTCGGTGGCGAAGACCCGGCCCCGCAACCGGTCCGGCACCTCGGCCTGCAGGGCGTAGTTGGACATCACCCAGTTGCTGCCGCCGGCGAGGTGCGCGACGAAGACCAGGACCAGCACCAGCGGGAACCAGCGGGTCACCGACACGCCGAGGTAGCCGAGCCCGTACAGCGACATCGACAGGGCGAGGCCGGTGAAAAGCCAGGACCGGTGCTTCAGCACCCGGCGCATCAGCAGCGGGCCGACCAGCGCGCCGGCACCGCGTACCGCGAAGAGCAGCCCGGTGCCGATCGGGCCGACCCCGTAGAGGGTCGCCAGCAGCGGAAAGACGGTCAGCACGCCGTTGCCGAGGCCGACCGCGCTCTTCACGGTGACCAGGGCCAGCACCCGGGGGCGGTGCCCGATGTACCGCATCGACTCGCCGAGCGCCGCCCACGGGTTCGGCACCGGCAGGTCGCGGTCGCGCGGCTGCTGCATCGGCCGGCGGATCAGCCAGGTCAGGCCCGCCGCCACCGCCAGGGCGCCCAGGGCCACCCAGAAACAGGCGTACGGGCCGACGGCGGCGGTCAGGACGCCGCCGAGGGACGCCCCGACGATGCTCATCGTGCCCCACGCCGAACCGGCGATCGCGTTCGCTGCGGCCAGGTCCTCCGGGTCCACCACGTTCGGCAGCGCGGCCGAGGCGGCGGGCGAGTAGAACGCCTTGGCCACCGCCACCGCGCCGACCGCCACCAGCGCCAGCCAGGCGGTACCGGGACCGCGTACCCCGGGCAGCAGCACGATCGCGGCCAGCGCGGTGAGGTTCGAGGCGATCAGGATCCGCTTGCGGTCCAGCCGGTCCGCGACCGTGCCGGCGTACGGCAGCAGCAGGGCGAGGATGCCGTTGTCGACGGCGAGCACCAGGGCTCCCCACACCCCGCTGCCGGTCAGCTCCGGCAGGAGCACCAGCAGCGGCACCATCACGAACCAGTCGGCCCCGAAGACCACGAGTTCGGCGGTGAAGAGGCGGCGGAAGTCCCGATTCCGGGTAAGGACTGAAACGGCAGATGACACGTACCAGGACCCTACCCGCCCGGTGCCGTGCCCCCGGGCACGGACGAGGACCGGTCCCGGGTAGCGGTATCCAGCGCCACCCGGGACCGGTCCTCGTCGTGTGCTCTCCGACCGGTCAGCTCAGCCGGTCAGCTCAGCCGGTCGACTCTCCGACCGGTCGACTCTCCGACCGGTCAGCTCTCCGTCGGCGGCAGCGGTGACCTCCGGCTCTTCGGCAGCCGGAGCACCTCGAACTGGTCGGTACCGTCGATCAACGCACCGGACGGCGCGGGATGCGCCGGCACCGGGCCCGGTGAACCACCGGCGCGGGCGCCGGCACCGACCGGCACCGGCTCCCCGGCCGGTACGCCCGCCTCGTCGCCGCCGGCCCCCGCCCCGGACCGGCGCCGCCGGATCCGCTCCTTGGTGTTCTCCACCATCGTGTAGAGGGTCGGCACCAGCACCAGGGTGAGCAGCGTCGAGCTGATCAGGCCGCCGATCACCACGATCGCCAGCGGCTGCGAGATGAACCCGCCCTCACCGGTCAGCCCGAGCGCCATCGGCAGCAGGGCGAAGATGGTCGCGATCGCGGTCATCAGGATCGGCCGCAGCCGGCGGCGGCCACCCTCGACCACCGCCTCGACCACGCCCATCCCCTTGGCCCGGTACTGGTTGATCAGGTCCATCAGCACGATCGCGTTGGTCACCACGATGCCGACCAGCATCAGCACACCGATCAGCGCCGGTACGCCCAGTGGCGTGCCGGTGGCCAGCAGCAGGCCGATCGCGCCGGTCGCCGCGAACGGGATGGAGACCAGCAGGATCAGCGGCTGGATCAGGCTGCCGAAGGTGGCGACCATGATCACGAAGACGATCGCGATCGCGGCCAGTACCGCCAGCCCCAGGTCGGCGAAGGCCTCCTGCTGCTCGGCGCTGACGCCACCGATCTCGAACGTCGCCCCCGGTACCTCGATCCCGTCCAGCTTCTCCCGCAGCGCGGTGGTGGTGGCACCCAGGTTGGAGCCGGTCGACGTACCGCTGACGGTGATGCTGCGCTCGCCGTCGATCCGGGTCACCGCGAGCGGGCCCTGCACCTCGGTCACGTCGGCGATGTCGTCCAGCTTCACCACACCGGCAGGGCCGGGCGGCCCCACCGGCAGGGCCCGGAGCGCGTCGATCCCGGCGGGCGGCTGCCCGGTGCGCAGCACCACGTCCTGCTGCCGGCCGTCCAGCGACACCTGGCCGAGCGGGCTGCCCCGGAACTGCTGTGCGACGAGCTGCCCGACGGCCGCCTCGGAGAGCCCGAGCCGGGCGGCGGCGGCCCGGTCCACCTTGACGTCGATCCGGGGGGCGCTGTCGGCCAGGCTGCTGCGTACGTCGGTGACGTCCGGCGTCTCCGCCATCGCCTTGCTCACCTGCTCGCTCGCCCGGGCCAGTACGTCCTGGTCGGCGGCGCGGACGATCACCTGGATCTCGTTCACCGCACCGCCGCCGGGCCCACCGGCCCCGCCGAAGCTGAGTTCACCGGCGCCGGTCAGCTTGTCGAACTCCGCCCGGAGCGCATCCTCGACCTGCCCGGCGTCGGCCTCCTCGGCCAGCGCGACCGAGAAGCTCGCCTCGTTGGCGCTGCCTCCGCCACCGAACGGGTTGCCGCCGCCCCCGCCCACGGTCACCTGGTACGACTCCACCCCGTCGGTGCCGGAGAGCACCCGCTCGACCTGCTTGGCCGCCGCGTCGGTGGCGGCCAGGCTGCTGCCGACCGGGAGTTCCTGGCTGATGCTCAGGGTGTCCTGCCCGGAGTCGTCCAGGAAGTTCGTCTCCAGCCGGGTGGCCAGGCCGAAGGTGCCGAGCAGCACCACCAGGCCGAGGGCGACGGTGAGCCAGCGCCGCCGGGTCGCGAACCGGATCACCGGCAGGTACCCGCGTTGCAGCGGGCTGCGCAGCTCCTTCTCCTCGGCCGCCCGCCGGACCGCCTCCTCGGTCGCGCCACCGTTCGCCGGCCGGAGGAACCAGTACGCCAGCACCGGGATGATGGTCAGCGACACCAGCAGCGAGGCGAGCAGCGCCACCGTGACGGTGATCGCGAACGGTGCGAAGAGCTGCCCGACGAAGCCACCGACCAGCACGATCGGGGTGAAGACGGCGACCGTGGTGAGCGTGGAGGCGACGACCGCGCCGGCCACCTCGCGTACCCCGCCGAGGATGGCGGTGCGTTTGTGCTCGCCGTATCCGAGATGTCGTTTGATGTTCTCCAGCACCACGATGGAGTCGTCGACCACCCGGCCGACCGCGATGGTCAGCGCGCCGAGGGTGAGCAGGTTGAGCGAGTAGTCGCCGACCCAGAGCGCGATCAGCGCCACCAGCACCGACAGCGGGATGGAGACCGCGGTGACCAGGGTGGACCGGACCGAGAGCAGGAAGACCAGGATCACCAGTACCGCCATGACCAGGCCCAGCAGGCCCTCGGTGGTCAGGCTCTCGATCGACTTCTCGACGAACGGCGCTTGGTCGAAGACCACGGTGAGGGTGGCGCCGGAGGCGGTGCCAAGGTCGGCGAGCCGGTCCCGGATGTCGTGCGAGATCCGCACCGCGTTGCCGTCCGGTGTGGCGGTGACCATGATGCCGAGGCTGTCCACGCCGTCGGTCCGGGTGAACGAGGTCGGCGCGGCGAGCTGCTGCCGCACGGTGGCCACGTCGCCGAGCCGGACCGGCTGGCCGCCGGACCGCCCGGGCAGGAAGATGCCGGCGAGTTCCTCGACCGAGCCGATCCGGCCGCCGATCTGGACCGTCCGGGTCTGGTCGGCCTCGGTCAGCGCCCCGGCCGGGATGGTGACCCCGTTGGCCCGCAGCGCCTCGCCGATCGCCGTCGGCGCGACGCCGGACGCGGCCAGCCGGGCCGGGTTGGGCGTGATCACCACCTGCTCGTCGCGGGCACCGGTCACCTCGACGGTACGGACACCGTCGATCGACTCCAGCTCCGGTACGACCGTCTCGGCGAGCTTGTCGGCCAGGGCCCGCTCGTCGCCGTTGCCGGCCGCCGCCAGCACCACCGCCGGCAGATCGTCGGTGCTGCCGGCGATCACCTGCGGCTCGACGTTCTCCGGGAGCTGCGCCTCGATCCGGTTGAGCGCGGTCTGCATCTTGTTGACCGCGTCGTCCAGGTCGGTGCCGAACTCGTACTCGACCTGGAGGGTGGCGCTGCCCTCCTGTGAGGTCGAGGTGACCTTGGTCAGCCCGGCGATCCCCTGGATGCTGTTCTCGATCGGCTCGGCGACCTGCTCCTCCACCACCTCCGGCCCGGCCCCCGGGTACGGCGCGATGATGAAGGCCGCCGGAAACTCCAGCGAGGGCAGGAGCTGCTGCTTCAGCGACGGTACGGCGTACACGCCGAACGCCGTGATCACGATCGCGATGAGCGCGACAAGCCCCCGGTTGGCGAGACTGAGTCTGGCGAGGAACGACATCGGCGGGCTCACTCCTGGAGATCGAGTTGGCGCGACAGGTGTGATCGCGCACGTTCCGGGTCGGCGGCAGGAGAAAGTCTGCCTGACCCGGAGCACCGCCCCGGTGTCGGGGCGTTGGGCGCAGCCTGCGGGTCGACCGGCCCCGGAGGCAACTCCAGCTCAGCGCCCTCTCAGCTCACCGCACGGCGCCCCCGGACCCGGCCGCTGGCTCGGCCGGACGGAAGGCGGCCGCTGGCTCGGCTGACCGGGAGGGCCGGTGGGAGGGCCGGTGGTCCGAGGGAAAACGTCGGACCGGGCGCATAAGGTGGCCTTCCCAATCCTCTACAAAGGAGTAATGTGAGCCGCCTCCGTCGTACCCTGCTGGTCGCCGGCATCACCGTGGCCGCCTCGACCCTGATCCCACCGGCACCTGCCTCGGCCGACTCGGTCCTCGAACATGCCCACGCCCTGTTCCAGAGCAACGACAGCCACGTGTCGATGGACGTCGACGTGACCAGGCAGGACGGCAGCACCACGATCGACGTCGAATGGAGCGACCACGAGTGCGCGGAGACGGACGGGGCGTACGTCTGCGACCACGTCTTCCGGAACTCCCACGGCGTCCCGGTGCAGGACTTCACCTTCTCGCTGGCCGGGACGACCGTCTCCGCCCAACTGCCGTACCAGGAGATCCGGCGCCACTGCCGGACCGTCGAGGAGCAGGAGACCTGCACCGAGGAGTACGGCAACGGCGAGACCACCATCGAGGTGACCTGGACGCCCAACCACGAGCCCGAGCACTCCGAGCGGGTCGACGAGAGCGGCCGGACCGTGCTGACCGACCGCGTGGTCACCGCACTGTCCGGCACCGCGCACGGCCTCGGTCACGGCGGTCCGTCGAGCGTCGGTTGGCTCACCCGGATCCAGACCGTCGACCCGACCGCCTGACGAAGGCCGGAGTCCGGCGCGGCACCGCCGCCGCGCACGACTCCACAGGCGGCAGCCCGGGAGTCCGCAGCTCGGTGCACCCGGGCGGCCGCCGGTCAGGCCAGGTCGAGGGCGCGGGCGGCGGTCGGCACGTCGTTGCGGATGGTGATCGGCGAGGGAGCGGTGGAGATCGCCCACTCCGGGTCCTTGAGGCCATGCCCGGTGACCGTGCAGACCACGGTGGAGCCGCTCGGCACCCGCCCCTCGGCGGCCTGTTGCAGCAGCCCGGCGACGCTGGCCGCGCTGGCCAGCTCGACGAAGACCCCCACCTCGCGGGCGAGCAGCCGGTACGCCGACAGGATCTCCCGGTCGGTCACCGCCGAGATCAGCCCGCCGGAGGCGTCCCGGGCGTCCACCGCCTTGGTCCAGCTCGCCGGATTGCCGATCCGGATCGCGGTGGCGATGGTGGAGGGTTCGCGTACCGCCTCGCCGGTGACGATCGGGGCGGCCCCGGATGCCTGGAAGCCGTACATCTTCGGGCGGCGGGTGGCGTTGCCGGCCTCGGTCTCCTCCGAGTAGCCCATCCAGTACGCGGTGATGTTGCCGGCGTTGCCGACCGGCAGGCAGTGGATGTCGGGAGCGTCGCCGAGCGCGGAGACGATCTCGAACGCGGCGGTCTTCTGGCCGTGCAGCCGGTCGATGTTGACCGAGTTGACCAGGGCCACCGGGTAGTCCATGGCCAGCTTGGCGGCGAGCGCCAGGCAGTCGTCGAAGTTGCCGTTGATCTGGAGCAGCCGGGCGCCGTGCACCAGCGCCTGGGCCATCTTGCCCAGCGCGATCTTGCCCTGCGGCACCAGCACGGCGCAGGTGAGCCCGGCCCGGGCCGCGTACGCCGCCGCCGAGGCGCTGGTGTTGCCGGTGGAGGCGCAGATGATCGCCTTGTTGCCGGCCTCGACCGCCCGGGAGACCGCCAGCGTCATGCCGCGGTCCTTGAACGAGCCGGTCGGGTTGGCGCCCTCCACCTTGAGATAGACGTCACAGCCGAGCCGCGCGGAGAGCACCGGAGCGGGCAGCAGCGGGGTGTTCCCCTCGTTGAGGGTGATCACCGGCGTGGCCTCGCTGACCGGCAGCCGATCCCGGTACGCCTCGATCAAGCCCCGCCACATGTCGCTCTCCTCGCATCGCGGTCCCGCCCCGGCCGTCGGCGGCGGGCACCTCCTCCACGGTGACCCAGGGTCGCCGATCCGGTGCACCCGCACCACCCGCTAACCATCTGGCGGGACAGTGCCGATCAGGCGGTACGCCCCGGCTAGCGGTCGCCGCCCTCGACCCGGAGCACGCTGGCGATCGACCGGACGATGTCGAGTCGGCGCAGCTCGTCGACGGTGGCGGCGAGCGCGGCGTCCGGTGCGGCGTGCGTGACGATCACCAGGATCGCGTCGCCGCCCCGGCCCACCGGTCCGGCCGCCCCGTCCCCCGGGCCCGCCGGGGCGGGCGCCTGCCGCACGGTGGCGATCGACACGTCGTGCCGGGCGAAGACCCCGGCGACCGCGGCCAGTACGCCCGGCCGGTCGGCCACGTCGAGGCTGATGTGGTAGCGGGTGACCGCCTCACCCATCGGCCGGATCGGCAGCGCGGCGTACGCCGACTCGCTCGGTGCGCGTACCCCGGCCAGGTGGTTGCGGGCCGCCGCGACGACGTCGCCGAGTACGGCGCTGGCGGTCGGCGCGCCGCCGGCACCGCGCCCGTAGAACATCAGCTCACCGGCGGCGTCGGCCTCGACGAAGACCGCGTTGAAGGCGTCGCCGACGCTGGCCAGCGGGTGGCTGACCGGGATCATCGCCGGGTGCACCCGGACGCTGACCGACTCGACGCCGGCCGAGTCCGGCCCCCGGGAGGCGATGCAGAGCAGCTTGATGGTGCAGCCCATCGCCTTGGCGCTGGCCATGTCGGCGGCGGTGACCTCGGTAATGCCCTCCCGGTGCACGTCTGCGGCGGTGACCCGGGTGTGGAACGCCAGCGAGGCCAGGATGGCCGCCTTGGCGGCGGCGTCGAAGCCCTCCACGTCGGCGGTCGGGTCGGCCTCCGCGTAGCCCAGCTCGGTCGCCTCGTCCAGCGCCTCGGTGAAGCCGGCGCCGGTGGCGTCCATCGCGGAGAGGATGAAGTTGGTGGTGCCGTTGACGATGCCGGTGACCCGGGTGATCGAGTCGCCGTGCAGCGACTCGCGCAGCGAGCGGAGCAGCGGGATGGCGCCGGCCACCGCCGCCTCGTAGTAGAGGTCCGACCCGCCCTCGGCGGCCGCGTCGTGCAGCGCCCCGCCGTCCTCGGCCAGCAGCGCCTTGTTGGCGGTCACCACGCTCTTGCCGGCCCGCAACGCCTCGACCAGCCAGCCCCGGGCCGGCTCGATCCCGCCGACGACCTCGATCACCAGGTCGATGTCGTCCCGCTTGACCAGGCCGAGCGCGTCGGTGGTGAACAGCGCCGGGTCGACCGGCAGCTCACCCCGGTCCCGGCCGAGCCGGCGTACGGCGATCCCGGCGAGTTCCAGCGGCGCACCGACCCGGGCCGTCAGGTCGGCGGCCTGCTCGTGCAGCAGGCGTACCACCTCCGCGCCGACGGTGCCGCAACCGAGCAGGGCCAGACGGACAGGCTTCGTCAAGGTCAACCCACATCCAATGCCAGCAGATCGTCTTCGGTCTCCCGCCGGACGATCACCCGCGCGCGGCCGTCCCGGACCGCCACCACCGGCGGCCGGGGAACATGGTTGTAGTTGCTGGCCATGCTCCGGCAATAGGCGCCCGTTCCGGGCACGGCGAGAAGATCTCCGGGCTGCACGTCGGCGGGCAGGAATTCATCCTTCACCACCACATCCCCAGCCTCGCAATGCTTTCCCACCACCCGGGCGAGAATCGGCTCGGCGGTCGACCGCCGGGAGGCGACGGTCGCCGAGTACGACGCCCCGTACAGCGCGGTACGGATGTTGTCGCTCATCCCGCCGTCGACGCTGACGTAGGTGCGGATCCCGTCCACGTCCTTGACCGTGCCGACCTCGTAGAGGGTGAAGACGGCCGGGCCGATGATCGCCCGACCGGGCTCGATCGAGAGCCGGGGCACCGCCAGCCGCAGCCCCTCACACTCGCCGTCGACGATCTTGCCCAGTCGCTTCGCCAGGTCGTGCGGCGGCGACGGATCGTCCTGGGTGGTGTACGCGATGCCGAAGCCGCCGCCGAGGTCCAGCTCCGGCAGCTCGACCCCGCGGGCGTCCCGGATCTGTGCCTGGAGGGCGAGGATCCGCCGAGTGGCCACCTCGAAGCCGCTGGTGTCGAAGATCTGCGAACCGATGTGCGAGTGCAGCCCGCGCAGTTCGAGGACGTCCTCGTCGAGGATCCGGAACGCGGCGGCGGCCGCCGCCCCGCCGGCCAGCGAGAAGCCGAACTTCTGGTCCTCGTGCGCGGTGGCGATGAACTCGTGGGTGTGCGCCTCGACGCCGACGGTGACCCGGATCAGCACCTCCGGGCGGACGCCCCGGTCCCGGGCCAGCGCGGTCAGCCGGTCGATCTCATGGAACGAGTCCACGACGATCCGGCCCACCCCGGCGTCGACGGCCCGGGTCAGCTCGGCCGGGGACTTGTTGTTGCCGTGGAAACCGATCCGCTCGGCCGGCATGCCGGCGGCCAGCGCCACCGCCAGCTCCCCGCCGGAGCAGACGTCCAGGAACAGGCCCTCCTCGGCGATCACCCGCACCACGGCGCGGCAGATGAAGGCCTTGCCGGCGTAGTAGATGTCCTGGTCCGGGAAGGCGGCCCGGAAGTCCCGGCAGCGGGCCCGCAGGTCGTCCTCGTCGAGCACGTAGACCGGGGTGCCGAACTCCGCCGCCAGCTCGCGCACGCCGAGCCCGGCGACCACCAGGGCGCCGTCGGCGTCGCGCGCCACGTTGCGCGGCCACAGTTGCGGCACGAGCGCGTTGACGTCCTCCGGGGTACGCAGCCACGCCGGCCCCCGGACCCCGAGGTCGCCGTGCAGTGCCCCCGCTTCGTGAGCGCGCATCTGTCGTTCTCCTTACGCCACGCGCCTACTTCCGACCGGTCCGCTACGCCGGGAGCCGGAGATGACTCACATCTGCTCCGGCGCGGAGACCCCGAGCAGTCCCAGGCCGTTGGCCAGGACGATCCGGGTCGCCTCGACCAGCCAGAGCCGGGCCTGGGTGAGCTGCGCCGACACCGGCTGGCGGCCGAGCGGCAGCACCTGGCAGGCGTCGTTGAACCGGTGGTACGAGCCGGCCAGCACCTCAAGGTAGCGGGCGATCCGGTGCGGTTCACGCAGTTCGGCCGCGGTGGCCACCACCCCGGGGAACTCGCCCAGCGACTTGAGCAGGTCGTTCTCCTTCTCGTGGCTGAGCAGGCCCGGGTCGAAGTCGTCGCCCCGGCTGATGCCGAGATCGACGGCGCGGCGCAGCAGCGAGGCGATCCGGGCGTGCGCGTAGCGCACGTAGTGCACCGGGTTGTCGTTCGAGTTCTTGGTGATCTCGTCGATGTCCAGGATCAGCGGCGAGTCGGTCGAGGACCGGGCCAGCGAGTAGCGGGCCGCGTCCACGCCGACCGCGTCGACGATCTCGTCCAGCGTGATGATGTTGCCGGCCCGCTTGGAGAGCCGGACCGGTACGCCGTTGCGGACCAGGTTGACGAGCTGGCCGATCAGGATCTCGATGTTGAAGTCCGGGTCGTCCCCGGCGCAGGCGGCGATCGCCCGGAGCCGGTTGACGTAGCCGTGGTGGTCGGCGCCGAGCAGGTAGACGCACGTGTCGAAGCCGCGCTCCCGCTTGTTGATGTAGTACGCCGAGTCGGCGGCGAAGTAGGTCAGCTCGCCGTTGCTCCGGATCAGCACCCGGTCCTTGTCGTCACCGAAGGCCGTGGTGCGCAGCCAGATAGCGCCGTCGGCGTCGTAGACGTGGCCCTGCTCGCGCAGCCGGCCCAGGGCGTGCTCGATCGCACCGCTGGTGTGCAGGGTGCGCTCGGAGAACCAGACGTCGAAGTGCACCCCGAACCGCTCCAGGCTGGCCCGCATCTCGTCCAGCATGAGCTGGTAGCCCCGGTCCCGGAAGACCGGCACCGCCTCCTCGGCCGGCAGGTCGAGCAGCTCGGGGCGCTCCGCGACGATCCGCTCGGCGATCTCGGTGACGTACTCGCCGGCGTAGCCCTCGTCCGGGGTCGGCTCGCCCACCGCCTGCGCGTACAGCGACTGGCTGAACCGGTCGATCTGGGCGCCCGCGTCGTTGACGTAGTGCTCGCTGGTCACCTCGGCACCGGCGGCGGAGAGGATCCGGCGCAGCGAGTCGCCGACCGCCGCCCACCGGGTGTGCCCGAGGTGGATCGGGCCGGTCGGGTTGGCCGAGACGAACTCCAGGTTGACCCGCTGCCCGGTGAGCCGGTCGCTCCGCCCGTACCCCTGACCGGCCTGGACCACCTCGCGGGCGAGCTGGCCGGCGGCGGCCGGGTCGAGCCGGAGGTTGAGGAAGCCCGGCCCGGCGATGTCGACCGACTTGACGCCCGGGGTCCGGGCCAGTTCCTCGGCGAGGGCGGCGGCCAGCTCCCGGGGCGGCAGCCCGACCCGCTTGCTCAGCTGCAACGCGATGGTGGAGGCGTAGTCGCCGTGCTCGGGGTTCCGGGGTCGCTCCAGCGGCACGGACTCGGGCAGTACCGAGTGATCCAGGCCACGCCGGTCGAAGACGGCGTGTGCGGCGGCGAGAACGGCCTCGGCGAGGTTGGCGGGAGTCACCGAACCATGCTAGCGGGGGTAGACTCGGTCACTCGGTGGCGACCCTGCGCATGTGCGGCCCGCCATCCCCTGACCGACCGACCTGACGAGGGACCATGAGCATCAGCACCTCGGGCGGCGAACAACGCCGTCCGTCCGTGGTCAGCACCGGCAAGAAGGCGCCGGCCGGCGGTAAGCCCGCCGAGGGTGAGAAGGGGGCCGGGGCCAAGCCCGCGGGGACGGCCGCCAAGTCCGGCTCCACCGGCAAGTCCGGCTCCGGCACCCGGGTGCCGGCCGGCCGCGGCGGCGGGGGCGGGGGCGGGAAGAAGCCCCAGCAGCGTCGCCCGGTCACGCCGGTCAGGGTCAGCCAGGGCCGCTCATGGGGCTCCATCGGCCTCTTCGTCGCGGTCGGCGTCGTCGCCGCCGCCATCATCGGGTACGGCGCGTACGCGGTGATCCAGAACGGCAAGAAGTGGGAGGACAAGGCGGCCGCGATCGACGGGATCGTGAACTTCCGGGAGAGCGACCCCTCGGCGGTGAACCCGCTGCCCGGCAAGGAGTCCCACGTCGCCGGCCCGCTCACCTACAAGGTCAATCCGCCGGTCGGCAGCTCGCACAACAACGCCTGGCAGAACTGCATGGGCGACGTCTACGACGCGCCGATCGCCAACGAGCACGCGGTGCACAGCCTGGAGCACGGCGCGGTCTGGGTCACCTACAAGTCCGACCTGCCGGCCGAGCAGGTGGAGCAGCTGGCCAGCAAGGTCCGGGGCAACGAGTTCATGTTGATGAGCCCGGTGCAGAACCTCGACCGGCCGATCTCGCTCCAGGCCTGGGGCTACCAGCTCAAGCTCGACAGCCCCACCGACGGCCGGATCGACGACTTCATCGAGGCGCTGCGGCAGAACGCGACGATGGAGCCGGGCGCGGCCTGCTCCGGCGGCATCACCGCCACCGGTACGACCCCGCGGGACAACGTCCCAGGTGACCAGCAGCAGCCGGTGCCCCCGGCGGGCGGTTGATCGGCGTGACCACCGAATCGGGGGCGGTGGCGACCGCCGCCGCTCCGGAGGAGGACGAGGCCGGGGGCCGAGGGTCGGGCAGGTGGAGCGCCGGCACCGGCGCGTTGGCCCTCGCCATCCTGCTGGGCCTGCTGCTCGGGTTCGCGGGCGGCCTGCTCGCCCCGGGCCTGCTCCGGCCCGGGGACAGCTCGCCCGAGGCCGGGTTCGCCCGGGACATGTCGTCGCACCACGCCCAGGCGGTCGAGATGGCGATCCTCGCCCACGAGAAGACCGCCGACCCGGACGTACGGACCCTGGCGGCGGACATCGCACTCACCCAGCAGGCCCAGATCGGCATCATGCAGACCTGGTTGAAGGAGTGGGGCCTGAGCCCGACCGGCCGCCAGCCCCGGATGGCCTGGATGCCGGACGGCGCGGGCGCGGTCAAGAACGGGCTGATGCCCGGCATGGCCACCGACGCCCAACGGGCCGAGTTGCGCGCCGCCACCGGCCGCGACTTCGACGCCCTCTTCCTGAAGCTGATGCTCGACCACCACCTCGGCGGCATCCACATGGCCGAGGGGATCCTGGACCTCTCCGACGACGAGCAGGTGACCGCGATGGCCGAGTCCATGGTCGCCGGGCAGAAGAAGGAGATCGAGTTGGTCCGGACCCTCCAGGGCAGGATCGGCGCCCGCTGACCCGCGCCACCCGTACCGCCTGATCCGGCGGCCGTCCGACGGGACGGCCGCCGGTTCCGTTCCGGCGGCGAGGCGGTGGCAGTGTTCCGTTAAGCCCGTCTTCGGCTACTTGCCCGCTTTGGCGAGCTTTCTCCATACATAACGTGACCAGTCGGGATCTGCGGTCGTTGTCCTAGACATGACGGTTGCTCTCCGGGACGGACGTCGGTCGGTCACCAGCTGGTGCCGTCGACACACCATCGGCGGGGACGGCGCGGTCGCGGCCGTCCGGCGCGGACAGCGGTCCGGCGAGGCGGGAACGCTCAGCCGCGACCAGGAACTGGAACTGATCGAGACGCTGCGCGGGTGCTATCCCGACAAGTTCGGGCTGGACGACGAACTCTGGACCCGGCAGAGCGTCACCAGCCTCGTACACCACCGGTACGGCCTGCCCGTCGACGGCGCCGAGGTCGGCAACTACCTGCGAGCCTGGGGCCTCGGCCCACGCCAGCCCACCGAGCGGGCCTGCGGGCTCTGCGTCGACGCGGTGGCCCTCTGGGTGGAACAGGAGTATCCGGCGATCGTGCGCACCGCTCAGGAGCACCGGGCCGAGCTGTGCTGGATCGGCCGTACCCGTCTGCACGGGGTGGTACCGGCCGCCGACGTCCTCTCCGCCGTCTCCGTGCGCGGCCGGGTGCGGTTCCTCATCACCACCCCGAACGTCGACCCGGCCCTCCCCCGGGACTTTCTGCTCCGGCTCAGTGGGGCGGAGGGGGACGCCGTACACGTCGTGGTCGACGGCTCCTGGACCCGGGCCGAGTGGCCCCGCCGGCTCCCGCCGCGGATCGTGCTGCACGCACTTCCGAGCTGCGGCCGGTAACGGCGTTTTCCCTGGCAGGACAGGCGGGACAGACACGGCGGATACCGATTCGTGCCCGGGCGCCGACGCCTGCTACTCTTCCTTGGTCGCTGAGCCCCCGTAGCTCAGGGGATAGAGCACCGCCCTCCGGAGGCGGGAGCGCAGGTTCGAATCCTGCCGGGGGCACCTCACAGAACTGCAAGAACGCAACGCAATGGGCCGGATGCTGGTCGCGGAAGCTGCGTTCAATATCGTTTAGTCGATCGCTGACAGCGGCAGAGCCGACGTAGCTCTGCCGCTGCCGCTGTGCTCGGGCCCTACGAGCCGCACGTCGGCCGGCCTGGTGGCGGAACCGCCGCACCTGTGCCCCGAGGCGCGCAACGTGCTCGCCCGAGCCATCCACTGGCCGTCCCGCCTCCCGTCGCAAGCCTCAGTCCGAACCGTGCCACCCGGTGAAGATCGCTTGAGCGGCGGGCACGTCCACGCGCTCGGACCGTGCGGATGCCGGCATCGCGCCAGCGCTGCGGCGGGCCACGGAAGACAGGAAACGAGATATGACGACCTCGTCGCCGCTCCCGTAGGAAACCCGTAGTGGCGGCGGCACAGCCGATGAAACCGCCGTTGAACAGGACGGTTGCCCTTGGCCGTCGCCGAGACGAGTGTCGGCGTCTTGTCAGCGTGGCACTCGACCATAGGAGAACAATGGTCGAGCGGGGGGTCGATGTGGAATTCCGGGTACTGGGCCGGCCGGATGTCTCACACGGAGGCGAGCGCCTGGACGTCGGTGCGCCGAAGCAGCGCACCGTGCTGGCCGCACTGCTGCTGTCGACGAACGAGGCGCTGTCGACGGAGCACCTGATGGACTCCGTGTGGTGGAAGCCGCCGGCCGCCGCCGGCGCCAACCTGCGCGTGTACCTGGCCGGCCTGCGCCGGGTGCTTCAGGTCCCGGGTGAGCAGGGCTCGCGGTTGCACACCCTGCGAGCCGGTGGTTACCAGCTCAGTGTGCACCCCGGCGAGCTCGACCTCGATCGGTTCAACGAGCTGGCCGACCAGGGCGAGGAGGCGCTGCGCGTCGGGCAGCTGCCGGCGGCGGCCGACCGCCTGGAACAAGCGCTGCGGCTGTGGCGGGGACGGGCACTGGACGGCATCGCGTACGGGCCCGCGTTGCAGGCGATCGTGCTGCGGGTAGAGGAACGGCGTCTGTCCGTGGCCGAGCAGTGGGCCCAGACCCGACTCGACCTGGGGCAGCCGGAGAACGTGATCACCGAGTTGCGGGCGCTGGTGAAGGAGCACCCGCTGCGGGAGCGGCTCTGGGAGCAGCTGATGCTCGCCCTGTACCGCTCCGGCCGGTTCGGTGAGGCGCTCCGCGCATATGCCGACCTGCGCGTCCTGCTCGCCCGCGAGCTTGGCATCGATCCTGGCCCGAAGCTGCGCCGCCTGCACAAACGCATCCTGTACGACAGCGACAGCCTGCGTGGCGCCGCGAGCGGTGGTCAGGGGCGGCCCGCTGCGGCGCCGGCGCAACTGCCCGCCTGCCCACGCCCGCTCCACGGACGCGATGCCGAGCTGGCCTGGCTGTCCGCCACGCTGAAGGGTGGCGCGCACGGTGGTCCGGTGGTGGTCGCCATAGACGGCATCGCCGGCGTCGGCAAGTCCGCCCTCGCGCTTGCCGCGGCACACGAGTGCGCCAGCACGTTCCCGGATGGACAGCTCTACGTAAACCTGCACGGCGCCACACCTGGCCACGAGCCGCTGCGGCCGATCGAGGTGCTCGGCCGGTTCCTGCGCACGCTCGGCGTCCGGCCGACGGCCGTGCCGGAGGAGGAGGCCGAGGCGGCCGCGCTCTTTCGTTCGCTGGTGGCGCGGCGCCGGATGCTGGTGGTCCTCGACGACGCCGCCTCCCTGGCCCAGGTCCGCCCGCTGCTACCGGGCGGCTCCGGCTGCGCCGCCCTGGTCACCAGTCGGGCCGTGCTCGCTGGCCTGGCGGAGGCGGTGCGGCTTCCGCTCGGCCTACTGTCCCCCGCCGACGCCGTGTCTCTGCTCGAGCACTTCGCCGGCCTGGCCCGCGTCACAGCGGACCCGGCCGGCGCCGCCCGGCTCGCCGCTCTGTGCGGCTATCTGCCGCTCGCCTTGCGCATCGCCTGCGCGCGGCTCGCGGCGCGGTCCGGATGGCCGGTGGCCGAGTTAGCCGACCGGCTGGAGGCGGCCCAGCACCGCCTGGACGAGCTCGCCGTGGCCGACTTCGCCGTGCGGGCCAGCCTCGATCTCACCTTCCGCGGGCTGACCGATGAAGCCAAGACGGCGGTACGCCGGCTGGGTCTGCTACGGGCCCGGGACTTTCCCGCATGGGCGCTGGCCGCGCTGCTGGATGCTCCGCTCGATCACACCGGACGCGTACTGGACGACCTGGTGGCGGTACACGTGGTGGAGCCGGTCGCGGTGGCCGGACAGACCCGGTACCGCTTTCACGACCTCGTCCGGGCGTTCGCCCGGGAGCAGGCGACCGCCGACCAACGGCACACCCGCACCGCCGCGATCCGGCGGCTGGTCGGCGCCGGTCTCGCCCTGGCCGAGCGGGCCGACGCCCGCCTGTCCGCGGACTTCCTCGGCCTGGCCCGGCACCGGCTCGCGCGGTGGAGCCTGGCCCGGGCCGACGTGGAGCGGCTCACGGCCGACCCGCAGGCGTGGTTCGAGCGGGAACACGACTTCCTGCTGTCCATTGTGGATGACGGGCTGGACGCCGGTGCCACCGGCCTGACCGGCTGCCTGGCCGCATCGCTGACCACCTTCTTCCAGGTCGGCACGCACTTCGACGACTGGCGGCGGGTCCAGAGCCGGGTGCTCGCCGCCGCGGTCCGCGCCGGCGACCACCGTACCGCCGTCAAGCTGCACCGCGGGCTGGGTGAGCTGGACACCATCCAGGACCGCTATCCCGAGGCGATCGCGCATTTCGAGGCGGCCCAGGCCGGCAGCATCGACCAGGATCCCGAGTACGAGGCGGCGATCACCGCTGGTCTCGGCTACCTCTACCGGCTACGCGGCCAGTACCCGGCGGCACTGTCCAGCTTCAGCCGGGCCCGCGAGCTGGCTGACCGCACCGGCAACGTCAACGGCCTGGTCTACGCGACCACCGGCATCGGCGTGGTCTACCTGGATTGCGGCCGGCTGATCGAGGCGAGCGGGTACTTCGAGGAGTGCCTGCGGCTGAGCCGGCAGGCAGGTTACCGTCCCGGCGAAGCGACGGCACAACGCTGCCTGGGTCATGTGGCCCGGGCCCGACACCACCACGCCGAGGCCGCAGACCACTTCCAGCGCGCCCAGCACATCAGTGCGAGCCTCGGCGATCGGCTCGCCGCCGCACACGCGGGGTGCTGGCTCGGCGAGATGTGGATCCGGCTGGGCCGGCACGGGCAAGCGCGCCTGCTGCTGGCCCGTTGCCTGCGGGTGCATCGCGACTTCGCCAACGTGTGGGGCCAGGCCGGCACGCTGTGGGTACTCGCGGTGGCCCAGCTCGCCGCTGGCCGGGCCCGTGCCGGGCTGCACCGGGCCCGCCAGTCGGTCACCATCTGGCGCCAGCTCGGATCGCCGTACTGGCTTGCCACCAGCCTGGAGACCCTCGCGCAGGCGCACGCCGCGCTCGGCGACCGCGCCGCGGCCAGCCAAGCCGCGCGGGAGGCGGCTGGCCTGCGGCAGCGACTCCGCGTCGATCTCCGCCCGTGATCACTGAACCTTTTTCCACCTCCCCTTGCGGTCCGTCGGAGCGCGAGGTCGGACGCGGTGTGTGAGCGCCGCGCGGTTCAGGTCGAAAAAGGTTCACTGTGCGGGGGTCGCCAGCGCTGCGGTCTCAAGCCCGGTCAGGTCTGCGGCGTGCCGGCGGCACGGAGCGACCAGAAGTTGGACCGGTACTGGTCGTGGATGGCCGCTGACTGGATCCGCAGCAGCGCCTCGTCGTTCTCCCGAAGCGCGGCGTTGGTGTAGTTGTGGCTGCCGGTCATCACCCACTTGGTGTCCTTCTGGCCGGCGTACGTGCCTTCGATCAACATGTATTTCGAGTGCACGATGTAGTCGCCGCTGATCCGGTAGAGCTTGATCCGGGCGTGTCCGTCCAGGATGCTGCGCACATCGGCATCCATCGTGGTGTAGACGATGTCGACCCAGCACTTTCGGTCGGCCAGCTCGCGTAGCTTGTTAGCGATCGGGTTGCGGCTGAAGTACCACATGCCGATCCGGATGATCGTGCGCCCGGTCTCGGTGCCGGTCGATGTGTTGCCCTCGCAGGTGACGTTCTCGTCGAGCATGTTGTAGATGGTGTCGGTCGACCCCGACGAGCCGGCCCGCGGGAAGAAGTACGACTTGGCGTTGCCGCTGGAAGTGGTGCGGTAGTAGTCGTTGTTCTTCGCTTGGGCGGCCAGGTCGTTGAAGTAGTTCACATAGGCGTTGTAGACCGCCGTGTTGCCGACCAGCGTCACCGCGTTGTTCCAGTAGCTCTGGGCGTTGCCGTTGGTCAGGTTCGAGGAGGTCTGGACCAGCACGTTCGCCGACCCAGAGGTGTTGGAGAAGAGGAAGAACTTGTTGTGCATGATCGGCGTACCGGCGTTGCCGATACAGGCCCGATCGGTCGTGCACACCGTCACCGACGACGGGTTGGCCCGGTTGGTGCCCAGTTCGCCGATCAGGTCGAGCACCGCCGGATAGTCGCGCGACTGGCTGTCGGTCACCAGCCGGACGTTGACCCCACGGTCGTGCGCGGCGATCAGGTCGTTGGACATCCGGGTGAGTGCGAAGTGGTAGATCGCGATCCGGATCGTCGAGCCCGCGGTCGCGCCCCGGATCAGTCCCTGCAGGTGCTCGATGATCGCGTACTGCTCGCCGGCGACCGTGGGGTTGTTGAAGACCGCGCCGCTGGTCACAGCGGCGACGGCTGGCGTGGCCGGGGCCAGAAACGCGGCGGCGGCCACACCTGCCGCAGCGACCAACCCGACGGTACGACGCAAAAGCATGAATTCTCCTTCGAGGTCTTCAGACTCGGGTGACACACATGGCGTCGGCGACTACGCGGCTGGCGCCGGTGGTCCAGCCGGCTGACGGCAACGATGTCCGTGCACGCCCGAGCCAACCGAGATGCTGGCAGCCCTGTCGTATACGTCCTGCACATGGCTGCCGGTCAGATACGTGTCCGCGACCGGTGTGAGCGCCTGCCCCGCCGCCAGCGTGGTCCGCGGGCCGGCGGTGCCGGCGGCCGCAGCGAATCGGGTCTTGAACCGGTTCTGGATCGTCGGGTTGGACGACAGGCTCGGGCAGGACCACTCCGGTTGCGTACCCCAGCTGTAGGCGTCGTCGAACACCGGCGACGGCACGAGGCTGTCCCAGCGCGCGAAGATCTGGTCCAGCTCCGCGCCGGTCGGCATCCGCCACTTGCGATGGTCGGCGGGGATGCTTGCGCAGGTCTGCCCGAACGCCTGGAACACCGGCACGATCGCGCTGGCCGGGGTGCCGTTGGCGATGGTCTGCCGCACCGCCTGGTCGATGAGGGAGTACTCGCACGCCTCGCCGATCCGGCAGGGATACGGGTCCAGCCCGATGAGATCGACGCCGGACCTGGCCGGTGCCAGCTCCGGCGGGGCGGCCTCGCCGTCGCCGCCGCCGGAGGCGACGAAGGACAACTGCCGGCCACCGGTACGCGACCGGATCGCGGCCGCCCGCCGCTTGAGCAGGTCGATCAGGGTCGGGCAGGCGTCCAGATCGGGCTCGTCCCACAGGTACCAGCCGAAGACCTTGTCGCTGCCGGCGAGGTCGTCGACCAGCGCGTTGAACTCGCTGTCGGTGTACTCGGAGGTACACGTCGAGTTGTCGCCGCCGACCCAGACCAGGGCCCTGTGGCCGGCCGGCAGGGCTGCCACGTCCTCGGGGTACGGACCGAGGTCCCAGAGGTTGAAACCTACCCCCTTCGGCCCCGAGCTGTAGCCGACGTTGTTCGTGTAGTGCAGGGTGGTGCCGGCCAGCGGCACGTCCGCGGCGGCGACCGGGGTCGTGTCGGCGGCAGTGGTGGTGGCCGGCGGTACCGCCAGCAGCAGGGCGGCGAGGGCGGCCCTGGCCAGATTTCGCATGGCGCTCCAGAGGTATCGTCCGGACAGGGGGTTCAGGCGCCCATACCGGCGCGGATCTCGTAGACGTAGCTCAGGTAACTGGGTGCCTGATCGCATTCGCGGAACGACGCGCCCGGGCCGCTCCAGCACCGCGCACAGTTTCGGCAGATCCGAAAGCGGCGACGCCCGGTCACCGAGTGGCTCAGCAGGTATCCCAACTGCTCCAGGAGCCGTGGAGGTTGAAGCGGCACCAGCTCCAGTTGTCCGTGCCGATGGTGCGCACGCCGTAGTACCCGGTGTCCGTGACGAAGTAGGCCCCGTTCGGGGTCGCCTTCCTGGCCTTGCCGCCGAGGCTCTTCCAGCCGCCGCTACCGGGCCAGATGTGGAAGACGGCGTAGTTGGTTCCGATGACGAAGTACTCGTTGCTGCCGTTGGAGTGCGTTACGTAGAACCATTCGAACTCGCAGATACGGTAGCCGGTGTAGCCGTACACCGTGGTGGCGCAGCTCGACAGGGTCGTCGCGCCGCCGTCCGGCGAGGCGTCCCGGGCGGCGGACCCGGCGGCGGTGCGCGTCCCGGGCATGACCACGACGCGGACGACATCGGACGTGGGAACGTCGGACGTGGCGACGTCGGCCCGCGAGGGGCCCGCCTGCACGGCCGCCGGCGCCGACGCCAGGCTCGTCGCACCAACCAGCGCACCGATCACGAGCGCGCAGCGGACCTTCCGGCCGAATGCCGGCTCCATTGTTCGCACCTTGATCTCCTCTCGGCGGGAAACAACGCGGTCGCGGCAAAGCCTTGCAGCACGGCGCACAGATTCCGCACATGCGCCGTGCGATCGCCGAGTCCGTTGACACCCGCCAGCACCCTCCGGCCGAACCCCCTGATCTTCCTATCAGCCGGACCCCTGGCGGCGCTCACACCGCGGTCGCTGTGCACGCCGGCAGGGCGGCCGAGAGTCGTGTGCTCGGCACGGCTAGCTGACCCGGCGCTGGACGCGCCACAGACCGAATGCCGCGAGCAGCGCACTGATGCCGAGATACAGCGCTAGCTCGATCCATTGGAATAGCCAGAATCGCTGGTTGGGGTGGTAGGCCAGGTCAACATGGAGGTCAAGCTTGCCGAGGCATACTGCGGTGTCACCGAACGTGCCGCCCGCGCCGGTCTTCGGGGCGTTGTCGAGACAGTCGTTGAAGGCGGCGTCGGAGAGTTGTCGGCCGTCAGCGGTCCGGAGCTTGCTGGTGTTTGTGACCCAGGCGTCAGGTATCGCTATCCCTCCGATGGCCGGCCCGCCGGTGATGCTGCCCAGCGACCGGGCCTGGTTGATGGCGTCGGCGCTCATCGCTACGCTGCCCCGTTCGGCGGGCAGATAGTGCGGTCGTAGCAGGTTGGGTACGGCGAACTGCACCGCGATCACGGTCAGGAAGACCATCGCCATCGCCGGTAGGGTACGACGCACCAGCAGCCCGGCGACGGCGCCGAACGTGAAACCGAAGACGGCGTACCCGATGGGCGCGATACCGCGCGCTCCGAACAGGAGCCCGCTGAACCGGTCATTGGTGACCTGGTCGACCGGGCCCGCCGCCCACGTCAACAGCGCGCTGAGCGTACCGGCGACGACCATGCTGGCGAGGCCGAGCACCGTCAGCTTGACCACGAGCCAGCGTCGGCGTGGCACGCTTTGGTTCCACACCAGTCGATAGGTGCCAGTCTCCAGTTCCCGGGCGACGAGCGGCGCGCCCCAGAACGCCCCGATGAGGGCGGATACCAGGCCGAAACCGGTGGCCAGGAACAGCATCGTCTGCCCGTACTGGCCCGGAAGCTGGGACGTGTCACGCACGGCGCGGATTCCTCCGCCGAGATTGATCAGGTAGGTGGCGGCCAGGGCCAAGAGGATCGCGCCGACGAGCGCCTGGATACGGAACTGCCGCAGGCTCAACCGGATCATCGGGCCACCGCCGCAGTCGCACCGGACGCGACAACCGTCGAGGCGGCTCGCGACATGTAGGCGAGGACCAGCTCCTCCAGCGTCACCGGCTCGGCGTGCCGCACCGGCGCACCGGGCCGTACCGGCGCGTCGCCCCGGACCAGGACGCGGCCGTGCTCCGCCCAGATGACCTCGACCCCGGCGGGCATCGTGGCCGGATCGCCGGTGATCCGGTGGTGCGAGGCGAGCAGATCCGGTACCGGGCCGGCGACCTGGACACGCGAGTCGCAGAGTACGACGAGGTAGTCACAGACTTGCTCGACATCGCTCAACAGGTGCGAGGAGAGCACAGCACTGGCGCCGAGTTCCGCCACGAACTCCACGAGGCTGCGCATGAAGCCCCGGCGCGCCAGGGGATCCAGTGCGGCAGCGGGCTCGTCGAAGATGAGCAACTCGGGTCGCTTCGCGGCGGCGATGGTCATCGCGAGCTGCGCGCGCTGGCCGCCGGAGAGCCGGCCCGCCTTCTGCGCGGGGTCGAGCCCGACCTCCGCGATCCGCCGGTTGGCCAGCGCGGAGTCCCAGGAGGGATTCAGCCATCCGCCCATCTTCAGGTGGTCTGCGACGCTGAACGAGGCGTACACCGGGGTGTCCTGGGCGACGAAGCCGACCCGGGCGAGGTGCGCGGCATTGGCGGCCGGCTCGGACCCGAGGATGGACAACGTGCCCGAGGTCGGCCCGATCAGGCCGCAGGCCAGTTGCAGGAGGGTGGACTTGCCGGCACCGTTCGGGCCGACGAGTCCGACGACATGCCCACGCGGGATCCTCAGCTCGCAGTCGGCCAACGCTGTTCGGCGGCCGTACCGCTTGGTCAGCCGCTCGGCGTGCAGGACGAGTGGTGTTTGCATGCGGCCAATCCTGCGAACGGCGGGCGCGGCCGCCATCGGTCGAAAGCAGGGGCCGCCCGCGCCGACGACCCTACTTTTGGCCGGTTCGCTCTTGCCGGCGCTTTCCTAGCGTCCTCGGCATGGACACGACACACCGAACGGCGATGAACGCCATACTGGGGCTGGTCTTCGTTACCGGGCTCGGGCTCACGGCGTATCTGATCGCGGTCAGTTGGGGCGGGCTCTACTGGCTGTTCGACTGCGTGGCCGGGGTGTTGGCCGGGACACTGGCGCTGCTGCGCGGGCCGCAGCGGAGCTGGCCGGTGGCGTGCGGAATCGCGGTCGCGGCGGTGGCCACCGTGGTGGCCCGGGTCGCCGACCTGCCGCAGGAGCCGGGACCGGTCACCGCGCTCGCCCTGGCTGTCCTGGTCGGCTCGGGGATCCGGACGCTGCCGGGGCGCCGGGCCGCGGCCGTCGCGGCGGGCGGGTTCGCGGTGGTGGTGGGTACCTGGCTGACCGCACTTCCGGACGCTGCCGGCTGCACTGCGGTAACCAGCGTGAACATCGCCGCCTGGTTGGTCGCCGTGCTGCTCGGGATCGGTCTTCGGGTAGCCGCGCGGGCCTCGTAACGTGGCTCGGATGCGCATCTGGAACCGGCTGTCCGGGGTCGCGGCCACGGCGGGACTCGCCGTGGTCTTCCTCGCCCTGATCGGCATTGAGGCCGTGGCGATCGCCCAGACCTGGGGCGCCCGGTACTGGCTCGCGGGCGGGGCGGCCGCCGTCGTGGTCTGTGCGCTGGCGGTGGTACGGCGACGGCAGCGGGTCTGGACGGCTGTCGCCGGTCTCGGGATCGCCGGTCTGGCCATCGTGGCGGCCCGAGTGTTCCACCTCCCGACCGAGCCGGGACCGGCAATGGCGCTGGCTCTCGCCGTACTCGTCGGGTCGGCGGTGCGCGCGCTGCCTCCCGTACCGGCTGGTGTGCTCGCTGCCGGCGGGCTCGCGGTGGTCGGCGGCGCCTACCTCGCCGCCCGGCCCCAGTCCTCGGGCGCCTCGGGAGTCGTGGCGCAGAACGCCGCAACCTGGCTCTGCGCGGTCGCGGTCGGGCTAGCGCTGCGCCTGCTGGACAACCGGGCGGCGGCCACCGCCGAGAAGGTACGCCGAGAGGAGCGGCTGGAGCTGGCCCGGGAACTGCACGACGTGGTGGCCCACCACATCACCGGCATGCTGATCCAGGCGCAGGCCGCCCACCTCGTCGTGCGTAAGAACCCGGGACAGGTGGCCGAGTCGTTGACCGGGATCGAGACCGCCGGCGCCGAGGCGCTGCGCGCGATGCGCCGCGTGGTCGGGCTGCTACGCGATGCCGAGGACGCGCCGCCCGCCTCGGCCGGGCCGGAACAGCTCGGCATCCTCGTCGAGCGCTTCAGCCGGCAGGGCCCGCCGGTGTGCCTACAGGTACCCGAGGAGCACGCGGCATGGCCGCCGGAGGTGAGCAGCACGGTGTACCGGATCGTGCGGGAGGCGCTGACGAACGTGGCCCGGCACGCCCCGCACGCCACCGGCGTCACCGTCACGGTCGCCGTCGACCAGAACACCTCCAGCGTCACGGTTGAGGTGGTCGACGACGCACCACCGGGCCCCGCCCGCGCCACCCACCGCGGCGGGTACGGCCTCATCGGCATGCGCGAACGCGTCGAAACCCTCGGCGGCACGCTCCACGCCGGTCCCCGCCCCGACGCCGGCTGGTCGGTCCGCGCCACGCTACCCATCCAGAACGGACGGTTATGACGATCCGGGTACTGCTCGCCGACGACCAGGCGATGATCCGTAGTGGCCTGAAGCTCATCCTTGAGGACCAGCCGGACATCACGGTCATCGCCGAGGCGTCAGACGGTGTCGACGCCACCGCCCAGGCCCGCCGGCTGCGCCCCGACGTCTGCCTGGTGGACATCCGGATGCCCCGGCTCGACGGCATCCAGGTGACCCGGGCACTCGCCGGACCCGGCGTACCCAACCCGATGCGGGTCATCGTGGTCACCACGTTCGACCTCGACGAGTACGTGTACGGGGCACTGCGCGGCGGCGCGGTCGGCTTCATCCTCAAGGACGCCGGCCCGGCCCTGCTCGTCGAGGCGGTACGCGCGGCCCACAACGGTGACGCGCTGGTCTCCCCGTCGGTCACCGTACGGCTGCTGCGCCACCTGACCAGGCCGGCACGGGAACCCGACAAGTCACTGCCGGCGTTGTCGGAACGCGAAATCGAGGTGGTACGGGAGATCGCACGCGGCCGTACGAACCTGGAGATCGGAGCCGAGCTGTTCATCTCGCTGAGTACGGTCAAGAGTCACGTCTCGACCATCCAGGCCAAGCTCGGCCTCCGCAACCGCACCGAGATCGCCGTCTGGGCCTGGGAGCATCGAATCGTCGAAACCGCTTGAACGGCAGCCAGCGCAGCGGTCCGGCGGCGGATGGAACTCGTGACCGGACATCCGGCCCGGAAGAGTGCTTTCAGTGCCCCCGGCGCACTTTCGGGCGTCCGGCAGTCAGGTGGCGGGTTCAGGGGAATCTCGGGGTCGCGTGCGTTCCGTCCGGCGGGCCGGGCCCGGCATACTGGGGCACCGGTGTCCCAGAGAAAGTGAGCCGTGGCCGCTGCGATAGACGGATACCTCGCCGAACTCGACCGTGCCCTGCGAGGGCCACGGCGGGTCAAGGCCGGGCTGCTCCGGGAGGCCCGGGACAGCCTGGTCGACGCGACCGAGGCGTACGCGGATCTCGGCCTGGCCCCCGAGGGCGCCGCGCGGCGCGCGGTCGACGACTTCGGTGAGGTTTCCCGGATCGCCCCCGGATACCAGGCCGAACTCGCGCTGGCCCAGGGCCGGCGGACGGCGCTGCTGGCCTTCGCCAGCCTCGTCGCGCAGCCGCCGATCTGGCACCTGGTCGCCTGGCAGGCGGCCGAGCCGGACCCGCTGCCCGGGCTGGCCGGGTTCCTCGACACACTGGTGAGCTGGCTGGGGACGCTGGCCGTGGTCGTCGCGCTGCTCGCCGTCTGGGCCTCCGGCACCGGGGTACGCCGACTCGGCACCAACCCCCGGCGCATCCGGCTCACCGGGATCTTCGCCTTCACCGTGGCGGCAACGTTCAGCACGACCGGCCTGCTGCTCGCGGCGTGCAGCCCGATCACCGGCCCGATGGCCCTGGCCCGGTTGCCGATCGCGGTGGTCGTGCTGTTCCTGCCGATGCTTCTCGTGGCGCTGAACGGGGCACGCTGCCTCGCGACGGCACGCGCGGCAACGACCTGCCGCTGACCCACGCTCCCGCCGAGAATTCGCACCCCCGGGTAGATCCGTTTCGTCCAGGTCGGACGGGACGAACGGATTGGGCCGCCAGTCCCGTTCCGCGCCTCCGGTCGAGCCGTCGCCGCTTACGTAGTTATGCTACATGTAGATTGCTAACTCATCGACGAGCGGGACGCGCGGCGACCGGCCGGGCGGACCCGAGAACGCGAGGAGATCGACGATGCCGACCGAACCACCTCCTGCCGACCGGCCCGACGGCGGGCTGCCGGACCGCCCGGGCCGAGCCGCACCGCCCGGCCCCGGCATTTTCGCCCGGGTGGCCGGCTGGGCGTATCGGCGGCGGTGGGCCGCCCTGCTGAGCTGGGTCGTCGTGCTGGTCGGCCTCGCCGTGGCCGCCCAGGCGGTCGGGACGGACTACCACAACGACCACTCGCTGCCCGGCACCGAATCCCAGGCCGCCACCGACACGCTCCGGGAACACGGCTCCCGGCAGACGGCGGGCAGCTTCCAGATCGTCCTGCACGAGCCGGGCGGCATCGGCGCCGCCGAGGTCCGGCAGCGCGTCGAGCCGATGCTCGGCCAGGTACGCGGAATGGCCTCGGTGGCCGAGCTGACCAGCCCGTACGACGACCCGCGCGCCGTCTCCGCCGACGGCACCATCGGGTACGCCACCGTCACCCTGGACAAGCCCGCCGAGGAGGTGCCGGCCGAGGACGTACGGGCCGTCATCGAAACCGCCCAGGCAGCGGCCGGGGACGGGCTGCGGGTGGAGTTGGCCGGTGACCCGGTCCGGGCCGCCGAGGAGAGCGAGGGTGGCGCCGCCGAGGGCGCGGGCCTGCTGGCCGCACTGGTCATCCTGGTGATCCTCTTCGGTTCCCTGCTCGCCGCCGCACTGCCGATCGGGATCGCGATCTTCGCGGTGGGCAGTACGCTCAGCCTGGTCGTACTCGCCTCGCACGTCGCGACGGTCGCCGACTACACCGCCCCGCTGATGGCGCTGGTCGGGCTCGGCGTCGGCATCGACTACGCGCTGCTGGTCTTCTCCCGCTTCCGGTCGGAGCTGCTGCACGGCGCCGACCGGGCCACCGCCACCCGAATCGCGTTGGACAGCGCCGGCCGTACCGTCTTCTTCGCCGCCTGCACGGTGGTGATCGCCCTGCTCGGCCTCGTCGTCCTCGGCCTCGGCTCGCTCCAGGGCGTGGCCGTGGCGGTGGCGCTGACGGTGCTGGTCACGATGCTCGCCTCGCTGACCCTGCTCCCGGCGCTGCTGGCCATCGTCGGCGGTCGCGTCGAACGTGCCGTCCGGCGCCGCGCACAGCGGGCGAAGCGGGCCGAGGGCGCGGTGTGGCGGCGCTGGTCCGGGTTCGTGCAGCGCCGGCCCTGGCTGGCCCTGCTGCTGCCCACCGCGCTGCTGGTGCTGCTCGCGGTGCCGGCTCTGGACATGCGGCTGGGCTTCGCCGACGCCGGCAGCGACGCGCCGACCTCGACCAGCCGGCAGGCGTACGACCTGATCTCGACCGGGTTCGGCCCGGGACAGAACGGACCACTGGTGGTGGTCGTCGAGGGCGGCCAGCCGGCCGCGACCGAGGTGAGCGGCGCACTCGCCGGAGTCGACGGGGTCGCCTCGGTGACCCCGCCGTTCCCGGCACCCGACGGGCAACTGCACACCCTGCTGCTCTTCCCCACCTCCGCCCCGCAGGACGCGGCGACGATGGATCTGGTGGAGCGGCTGCGAACCGAGGTGTTGCCACCGGTGGAGCGGAGCACCGGGGTGCGGGTCTCGATCGGCGGCGGTACGGCGGCGGCGGTCGACTTCGCCGACGCGATCTCCGACCGGCTGCCGCTCTTCGTGGTCGTGGTGGTGGGCCTCTCCGCACTGCTGCTGGTACTCGTCTTCCGTTCCCTGCTCATCCCGGTCAAGGCGGCGGTACTCAACCTGCTCAGTGTGGCCGCCGCCCTCGGCGTGATCACCTACGTCTTCCAGTACGGCAACCTGGGCGTCCAGCCCGGTCCCGTCGAGGCGTTCGTGCCCGTACTGATCTTCGCCATCGTCTTCGGGCTCTCGATGGACTACGAGGTCTTCCTGGTCTCCCGGATGCACGAGCACTGGGAACGGCACCGGGACGCCCCGGGCGCGATCCGGGAGGGCCTGGCCACCACCGGGCGGGTGGTGACGGCCGCCGCCGCCATCATGATCGTGGTCTTCAGTGCCTTCCTGTTCGACCCGGGCCGGATGCTGCAACAGTTCGGACTCGGCCTGGCGGTCGCGATCTTCGTAGACGGCTTCGTCATCCGCTGCCTGATCCTGCCCGCCGTGATGCAGCTCTTCGGCGCCCGCGCCTGGTGGCTGCCGTCCTGGCTGGGCCGCTGGCTGCCTCGGGTCGCCCTCGAACGCCCCGAGTCGCCCGTCCCGGTCACCGCCGGAGCCGAGAGGTCCACTCTGGTCTGACGGTGGGTGGGTAGCGGCCGGGCGGCGGTCCGACCGCGGATAGCGGCTGGGCGGCGGTTTGACCGCAGGGAGCGGCTGGGCGGCGGGGCTACGATCAGCGCGTGCGAGACCCGCTGACCATCGCCGTCGCCCAGCCGCGCTGCCTGGCGTACGACGTGCTGGCGAACGCCCGGAGCCACGCCGAGGCGGTCCGGGCGGCCCGGGTCCGGGTGGTGGTCTTTCCGGAGATGTCGCTCACCGGGTACGAGTTCGACGCACCCCCGGTCGACGCCGACGATCCACGGCTCGCCCCGATCGTGGCGGCCTGCGCGGAGACCGGTTCGCTGGCGCTGGTCGGCGCACCGGTTGCCGGCGACGCGGGACGGCGGCACATCGGCGTCCTCGCGGTGGACGGCGGCGGGGCCCGGGTGGCGTACCGGAAGATGTGGCTGGGCGGGGCCGAGCCGGAGCACTTCGTCCCGGGCGACGCCCCGGCGGTGGTCGAGGTCGCCGGCTGGCGGCTGGGGATCGCGGTCTGCAAGGACACCGGGGTACCCCGGCACGCGGCCGACACCGCCGCGCTCGGCATCGACGGGTACGTCGCGGGTGCGCTGGACTCGGCGGCGGAGTGGGGTGTGCAGGACGAGCGGGCCCGCCGGATCGCCGCCGAGCACGGGGTCTGGGTGGCGACCGCCAGCTTCGCCGGCCGCACCGGTGGCGGTTACACCGACGCCGCCGGACGGTCCAGGATCTGGGCTCGGGACGGCAGCGTGATCGCCGAGGCGGGGCCCGAGCCGGGTGCACTGGTCCGGGCGACCCTGACCTGACCGCAGCGGCTCACTCCGGGTCCGCCGGCCCTGCCGGCTCCACCGGGCCACGTAGCCTGACCGCGACGGCTCACACCGGGTCCGCCGGCTCCACCAGGCCACGCAGCACTATGTCGAGCCCGCCGTCGAACTCCTCGGTGGGCCCGATCCGCCGGGCGTACCGGGCGGTCTCGGTCAGGTGCGGGAACTCGTCGGGGGACAGTTCGGCGATGGCCCCGGTGCCCGCTCCGGCAAGCGCGCCCAGATGTTCGAGCTGGATCGCGCCGACGACATAGCTGAGCAGGCCGCGCAGCGCCACCACCCGGCGCCCGCCGTCGAGACCGGCCTCGGTCAGGATGCCCAGCACCGTCTCCGACCAGCGCAGCAGGCTCACCGAGGTGTGCCGGTGCGCGACGGTCAGCGGCACCACCGCCGGATGGGCCTCGACCGCCTTCCGGACCCGCTCGACCATGGTCCGGATCCGGTCCCGCCAGTCGGCCGGGCCGGGTGGCGGGGTGGGGTCGACGCCGCCGAACACCAACTCGACGACGAGGGCCTCCAGCTCGGCCCGGTCGGTCACGTACCGGTAGAGGCCCATGGTGCTCATCCGGAGCTCGGTCGCCACCGCCCGCATGGTGAGACCGGCGAGACCGGCGCGGTCGAGGACGGCGAGGGCGGCCGAGGCGAGCTGGTCGGGCGTGAGCGAGCGGGGACGGGGCATGGCACTTGACAGCGTACGGCATACGCCTACGATTTTACGAGTACGTTGTACGCCTACGAGGGGAGCTCCCGATGCGTACGCTCCGGCCGGTCGGAACCGACTCCGTCGTCCCCGCCCGCGAACTCACCCCGGTCACCGGTGCGCCGCTCCCGGTCCCCGATCCCGACCGTCTGGTGCACCTCCAGTTCCGCCGGTTCGCCGGCTGCCCGGTCTGCAACCTGCACCTGCGCTCGATCGTGGTCCGGCACGGCGAGATCGAGGCGGCCGGGGTACGCGAGGTGGTGGTCTTCCACTCCCCCGCCGACGAGCTGGCCGAACACGTCGCCGACCTGCCGTTCCCGGTGATCGCCGACCCGGACAAGCGGCTGTACGCGGAGTTCGGCGTCTCCTCGGCCCGCCGTGCCCTGTTCGACCCGCGCGCCTGGCTGCCGATCCTCCGGGCGGTGCTGCGCAGTTCCTGGGCGATCGTCCGGCGCCGTGAACGGCCTCCGGCGACCGTTCCGCATGGCGGGCGGTTCGGCCTGCCGGCCGACTTCCTGATCGGCCCCGACGGCCGGGTGCTGGCATCCCGGCACGGCGAACACGTCTACGACCAGTGGTCCGTCGACGAACTGCTGGACCTGGCCGCCCGGGCTCCCCGCCCCGCACCCGGCACCCGGTAGGACCCGCTACGGCCGCTCGGGCGGCGGCGTTCCGGCCCCACCGCCGAGTTGCTCCCCCAGCCCGGTACGTGGAGCCGCACCGGGCGGCCGTGACCGGCTACGAGAAGCTCTGCGCCGAGCTGGGTGAGGAGCCGACCACCGTCGCGCTGGCCTGGCTGCTGTCCCGCCCCGGTGTCACCGCGCCGATCGTCGGGCCGAGATCGGCCGGCCAGCTCGACCTGGCGCTGCGGGCGGTGCGGACCACGCTCGACCCCGGCACCCTGGACCGGCTGGACGAACTGTTTCCGCCGGTCGGCTCCGGCGGACCGGGCCCGGAGGCGTGGGCCTGGTGAACCCGGGTCGACCGGCGTGTGCGGTCTGGCCGAGCGGCGACCCGCGCACCCCCGGCCGAGCGGCGACGCGGGGCGCCGGTCGACCGGGGCCGGCCGGGTCAGGCCCGCCGCGTTCCGCCAGCGGGTCGGCTCGGTTGGGTCGGCGGGCTCAGTCGGGCGGGAGCAGGCGTACCTGGCGGGTGGTGGCGGCCGGGTCGGTGAAGCCGAGCAGCCGGTCGGCCTCGGCCGCCACCTCGGCACACTCGGCCGGGGTGAGCCGGCGCAGCGGGCGTACGGTCAGCACGGCGGCACCGTCGGCCCGGGACACCGACCACATCGCCGCCACCGTGCCGTCGACCAGCACGGTGGGCGCCACCGCCGCACCGACGCAGACCTGCCGGCGCACCGGGTCGGTCATCATCCGGCTCCGGTCGGCGTACGCCAGCAGCGGCGCGTCGAACTCCGGCAGCAGCCGTACCGGGGCGGGCAGCTCGGCCGGGGGCAGCGGCGCGTCCGGCAGGTCGAACAGCTCCCGGCCGGACTCGTCGGCGTACACCCGCAGTTCGGGGCGCAGCCCGGCGAACACCTCGCGGAGCCCGGCCACCCCGGACCAGGCCCGGGCGTCGGCCACCGTCGCCGGCCCGAACGCCGCCAGGTACCGCCGGACCAGCTCGCGCAGGCCCTCGGCCGTCGGCTCCGCCGCCACCCCGGTCCAGTCGGCCCGGGCGAACGGGGTGGCGCCGTAGGTGTTCCACGTGCCGCTCGGGGCCGGGTGCAGCAGGGGTTCCAGATACTGCACGGTCCAGCCGAGGGCGTTCGGCTCGAACTCCGGCCAGTGCCGGGCAAGCCGCCGGCCCAGTTCCGGCCGGGTCATGACCTGCCCGTCGGCGAGCAGCCGCCGCGCCTGCGCGGCAAGCGCGTCGAGGTCGAGGCCGGCGGTACGGCTCCCGAAGGCGTTGCGCTGCACCCGGCGGAGCAGGGCCGCCAGGGCCGGTCGGACCAGCCGGAAGTCCGGCACCGACAGCAGGTGCTGGGTGGCCCGCATCAGGGTCGAGCGGACCAGGGTACGGTCCTCGATCGCCCGGGTCAGCTCGGCGACGGTGAAGCCGCGCAACCTGCTCCACAACGCGAGGTACGGCGGGTTCGGGCTCTGCGCGTTGAGCCCGAGCAGCCGTTCGACGGCCGGGACGACCGGCAGCTCCACCCGGCGCAGCAGCAGTTGCCGGTGCAGCGTCGCCCGGCCCAGGGCTCGCGGGCCGAGTACCCGGATATTCGCCATGCCGGAACGCTAGCCGGCATTCCGGCCAGTTCCTGTCCTGATGTTGCCGCGGCCGGCGGTACCGCGCACGCCCGAGGTGCTGCCGTGCCGAGCGGGGTGCTCAGCTCGCCGGCCGAACGGACCGGCGGATCAGCCGGACGGGTGGCGACGAGCCGCTTTCCGGCGCCCGTGGCGGTGGGCGTAGCAGAGTCGAGCACGGGAAGCCGTCGACGGCATCACCTGCGACGACCCGTGCCGAAGGGAAGCGACAGCATGGCCAAGACATGGCTGATCACCGGAAGTTCCCGGGGTCTGGGCCGGGCGCTCAGCCAGGAGGTGCTGGACCGGGGCGACAACCTGCTCGCCACCGCCCGGCAGCCCGACCAGCTCGCCGACTTCGTCACCCGGTACGGCGACCAGGTGCGGCCGTACGCCCTCGACGTCACCGACCCGGCCGCCGCGCGGGCGGCGGTGCAGGCCGCGGTGGAGACCTTCGGCGGGCTGGACGTGGTGGCCAACAACGCCGGCTACGCCAACAGCGCGCCGATCGAGGAGATGCCGGAGGAGGACTTCCGGGCGCAGGTCGAGACGAACCTGTTCGGGGTCGTCAACGTCACCCGGGCGGCCCTGCCGATCCTGCGGGAGCGCCGCTCCGGGCACTTCCTCCAGTTCTCCTCGATCGGTGGCCGGGTCGGCGGCACGCCGGGGCTGGGCGCGTACCAGACCGCGAAGTTCGCCGTGGAGGGCTTCTCCGAGGTGCTGTACAACGAGGTCAAGCCGTTCGGCATCCGGGTCACCATCATCGAGCCCGGCGCCTTCCGGACCGACTGGGGCGGCTCGTCGATGCGGATGGCCGAGGTGGGCGAGGACTACCAGCAGACCGTCGGGCGGCTGCACGCGCTGCGCCGCGACATGGACGGCCAGCAGGCCGGTGACCCGGAACGGGCCGCCCGGGTGATCGCCGATCTCGTCGGGCTCGCCGTACCGCCGCTGCGGCTGCTACTCGGCTCCGACGCGCTGCGTCTCGCCGAGGAGTCGGCGCTGGCCCGCTCCCGGGAGGCGACCGCCTGGGCCGACGTCAGCCGGAGCACCGACTACGACAGCAGCACCGACTTCGCGAAGACGCCGGTGGCGGCGATGCTCGCACCGCGCAGCCCGAACTGACCGCCGCGGGACCCGCCGGGCCCGGAGAAAACCGACGCCGACGGATGGCTTGCCATCCACAGGGGACGTACGCTCGGGCGACGCAAGTTCCACGACGAGCCCATCGGGCTCGGGGACGGGCCTACCATCCGCCGCCCGGGTCCGGCGCGGGCCGTCGACCCCTTTCGACGGCGGAAGGTCAGGAATGAGAACGAGACGCACCATCGCCGTGGCGTCCGCCACGGCGGTGCTCACCGTGCTGTCGCTGTCGCTGGCACCGGCGAGCCAGGCCGCGAACGCGCGCTATCCGCACCTCAACCCCGGGGGCCAGCCACGGCTGACCGAGCGGGTACCGGTCAACGTGGTGTTCCTCGGCTACGAGCCGAACCAGGTGTCCCGGTCGGCCTACCAGGCCGAGCTGCCGCGCGGCTACGAACCGGTGGTCCGGTCCCGGCTCCTCTACGACGTCCGGGAGAAGCTGGGCCTGCACTACACGTACGACTACCGGATCAGCTACGCCGACCGGCGGTACGAGGACCGGTTCTTCGGCGAACTCACCCGGCTGTCCCGGCCCGCCCCGTTGACCACGCTCCAGGCGGATTACAACGCGCAGCAGCGCAACGTCCTCGACATCACCGCGAACCACCATATCGACGCGCCGAGCGTCGAGCGGTGGCTGGCGAAGAACCCGCCGGCCGGGGTGGACACCCGGCGGAACACCGTCTTCTTCATCAACTGGTACGGGCGGTCCGACTTCCGGTTCCACGTCTACACCAAGACCGACGAGCCGGACCCGGACACCGGATACAACTTCGGCGTCGAGCGGGACAGCCGCAAGATCATCGCCTGGGGCGGCACCACCGCGCGGGACGAGGAGAACGGGCTCGGCTCCACCCACCGGATCTGGTTCCACGACCTCTCGGCCGGCCCGGAGTCCTGGACCTCCAACTGGAACGTGGACGAGCCGGACCTCGACGGCAACGGCGTCGAGGACTACCGGATGCCGCCGACCTGGGAATACACCGCCGGTGGCTACCGGGCGCCGGGCAAGCTCGCCGGCGACCTCGGCCTGATCACCCGGTACGTCGCGGTGAACCTGCTCTTCACCAGCTCGCCGCTCTATCCGGCGGAGCTGCCCACGGCCGCGCCCCCGCGCTCGATCAACCTGGACAGCAACGTCTACGAGGGCTGGCCGGGTGTGGACGCCTCGAAGACCTACGTCAAGCCGGACCTGCTCCTGGCCGAGCTGCGCGAACTGCGCTGGCGCAACAAGCTCGACTACGACAGCCAGGACCTGCCGTGGCGCGGTGAGGCCGAGCGCTGCTACCGGCTGGCGGTGGAGGAGGACGTCTCCTGCTATCCGGAGACCGGCTTCCCCGGCTTCGCCAACTTCTATCTGCAGAACCGCAAGGAGCTGGCGCGTACCCAGGACGACCAGGGCCGGGTCGACTACGAGTTGCCGATGTTCAGCTACGCGGTCCCGGAGGGCACCATCACGCCGGCCCTCGGCTTCGCCGACGACAACTACGTCGACGGCACCCAGACGTACGTCTTCGGGTTCATCTCGCCGGAGATCGTCGAAGCCGGGTACGGGCTGACCACGACGCTGATCCACGAGGTGGGGCACCACATCGGGATGAGCCACCCGCACGACGGCTACGACAGCACGTCCGGAGTGGACTACGGGCCAGCCGACGAGTTCTACTTCGTGAACGCCGGTGACCAGACCAACTCGATGATGAGCTACATCGACCTGAACTGGGACTTCAGCCAGTTCGACCACGACAACAGCGACCGGTTCCTGACGGCCGCGTACAACGAGGCGGCCAACCGGCTCGCCGCGGAGGTGCTCGGCTCGCCCCGGTCGTACCGGGCCCGGGACGAGTTGGCGGCGGCGGACCGGCTGCTCGGCCGGGCCAAGGCGGCCCTGGCCAGCCACCAGTACGCCGCCGCGCACGCCTACGCCGACCAGGCGTACGCCGAGGTGGTCGACGGCGCCCGCCAGGCGGGTGTGCCGACCGATCGGGTCGCCGCGCAGATGACGGCGGAGGCGAAGGCCGCCCGGACCAGTGTCGAGGCGGACCACCCGCACGAGTTCATCGACAGTCTCGACCCGGAGGGGCCGCGCAGCCAGCCCTGACGACCGAAGGGTGACGGCGGGCGGGCAGACCCGCCCGCCGTCCACCGACGCCCCGGCCGGCTGCCTGGTGCACGAAACCGAGTCGAGATGGCGACCCGGATCACGCAGGATGGCGGGGTGAGCAGGCGGCTGAGGGCGATCGCCCAGGAGACGGTGGCGGTGCTGGACCGGGGAACCTACCGGACCGAGCAGGGCGGGCAGGTGGCCATCGGCGACGAGGTGGCCCGGGCGGTGGCGGGCACCCGGCTGCACCTGCCCGACGAACTCCTGCCCGCGCCGGAGCCGCTGGCCGGCCCGCCCCGCATCGAGGTGACCGACGAATCCAGCCTGGCGGCGTGCCGGCGGCTCGACGGGGACCGGGCCTGCCTGGTCTTCGCCTCGGCCCGCAACCCCGGCGGTGGTTTTCTCAACGGCGCTCAGGCCCAGGAGGAGAGCATCGCCCGCGCCTCGGCGCTCTATCCGTGTCTCCGGGCCGCCTGGGACTTCTACCTCGCGCACCGGGCCGACCCGGATCTCGGCTACAGCGACCGGGTCGTCTACTCCCCGGGCGTACCCGTATTCCGGGACGACCACGGCACTCCGCTGGCGGCGCCGTACCCGATCTCGTTCCTGACCTCGGCGGCGCCCAACCTCTCCGCGATGCGGCGCAACCAGCCCGACCGGGTCGCGGACGCCCCGGCCATCCTGCGTCGGCGGGCCGCCCGGGTGCTGGCGGTCGCCGCCGGGTACGGGCACCGGCAGCTCGTGCTCGGCGCCTGGGGCTGCGGCGTCTTCGGCAACGACCCGTCGACCGTCGCGGCGGCGTTCGCCGAGGCGCTTCGGGAGAGTCCGTGGTTCGAGCGGGTGGTCTTCGCCGTACTGGACCGGGAGCGCGGCACGCCGACCCTCGCGGCGTTCCAGAAGGTCTTCCGCTGACCGGGTGTCGGTGACTCCACCTAGACGAGTAGTTCCGAATGGATCAGTGGTCGTAGGCGATCAGCGACCGGGTGACGGGGGCGCCGGTCTTGTTGTGTGCCAGATGGCCGAACTTGCCTGCGCGGAAGTGGGCCCGAAGGCGGTCGGAGACCGCCGAGCAGCCTGTGGTTCTCGCCTTGAGAGGTGGGCGCTCGGCGCCCTGCGTGCGGTAGGTGATCCGCGCCACTGTCGGCCCCGGGCTAATCTGATCCTTCACCGGATTCCAACCAGACGGCGCGCTGATACCGGCAGATATCCCGATCCTGATCTGGGTCAGCCCCGGCGACTTCGATCTGGACCGGCTGCGCGCCGAATAGCGACGGCGAGCACTCCGCCTTGGGGTGCGCGAGTTCTAGCCGGCGGCGCGGGCTATCCGGACCACGTAGTCGTACGTCCCGGCGTTCTCGACCCCTTCCAAGATCCATGCTGTCTCACCTACGGTGAATTGCTCGCCCTCACGCAAGGTCAACGTCTGCTCGACGCCGTTGCGCGGCACGACCACCAGGTCCACCCGCACCGGCTCACCGTCCAGCGCCGGGTTGCTGAGGAAGTGCACCGCAACGCGACCGACGCCGAGGTTGCACACGCGACCGTGCCGGAGTACGGCTGACTCAATCATCTTCGCTCCTACTCCAAAGTCGTGTAAACGTCGCGCACGTTGTCCAGAAACTCGCGCATCGTCATCGGCGTCGGGTGCTTGAAGCCCCATGGATTACGCATCTTTACAATTCCATTCTCTACCGACGTTACCTCATAGGCGTGGCCACCGACGAGATCGTGCGGGAGACGACCAACGCCCGGTGGTGGTGACGGGACGCCGATGATCACCGGCTTCTGATTGTCGAGACACGCTCGTAGTTCGGCGGCAGCGGCGGCTTCATTGCCCGGGGTCTTATTCAACGATCGAACGACCGCCGGCTGGCCGGTGAGCTGGGTCAGCAGTTCCGCCCGATTCCCTGCGTTGGTTCCTTCGTCGAGGCGCTCATATCCGCGCGCCGGCGAACTCTGAGCCGCCCGCCGCGCATTCCACGTTTGATCCACTCCCGCCATCGCCTTTTCCATAATGGAGGCCCATGCGACGCCAGTCTCAGTCTGATCGGCATATGCCGACAGGGTCTGGTCGCTCGAGTAGACCGGAACGTCCGGCGTAACCGTCAGCTCCAGTGTCTGTCCCGTGGGCACGGTGCGATCCGGCGCGAGGAACGAGGCCTTGTGCAATGTCACCGTGTACGTCCCGTCAGGATTCTGCTGGATCGCCGACGTGATGTCCCTGGGCCGATGCCCGGCTACCCCGCCGATCGTTGCCAGCGTTCCGCAGTCGCCAAGGTCGCCCTGGATTACCTGATCGCGGGTTACCGGGCCGTCGAAAAGGGGCGGCTGCTTGCCTGATACCGCGCCGAGCGGCTGACCGAACTGCACCGGACGCTGCCCCGGATCGGGCTGCGGCAGGTCTGGCTTGTCGATGTGCGCGTCCGGGCTCCGGTCGAGATCCCCTTCGGGTTGGGACTGCGAGAGCTCTGGTGCAGATGGGGCAAGCTGGCCCGCGGCCGGCGTCGTGCGGGGCGGGTGCTCCGGTTGGTTGGGCTGTGCCACCGGGTCGAACTCTGTCGAGCCCTTCTGCGCCACGTCGGTGCTCGGCGGTGCGCTCTCCGCTGTTTCGGCGGTCAGTGTCTGGGCGACGGCCTGGGTGGCTGGCGCGTGCGGTGTTTCCGGTGGGTGGACCGGAACGCCCGCGATGGCGTTGAGGAGTTGCGGAAGGAACACGGCGAGCACGGCGGGACCGACGACGGCGGCGCCGGCCATCACAGCGGCCGCGGCGATGCCAATCGCGGGAAGCTTCCCATAGCAGCCGGTCAGGCCGTCCGCCATCCCGCCGCAGTCGATGGGTACACCGTCGGCCAGCACGTCGAGAAGCACAGCTGCCCCCGGTTCCGGATATCGATATTGACCTGACATACATGTGCATCAGTCGTCATCGGACTGGGCTAGGGTAACCCACCGGAGTGAGGGGAAAGATGTTATGCCAGACCGACCTGAGCCAGCGGAGGCCGGCCCGCCAGTCCGCGTGATGACGATCCTCGGCCTGGTCGCGGCCGTCGTCCTCATCGCCGCGACCGTCGTCCTCGCCGTATCCTGGCCGACCGCGCCGCAACGCTCCTCTCACCTGCCGATCCGGTTCTACGCATACGACCCGGCGAACGCCCGCCTCTCGCAAGTCTCACGGACGGTATTCCAGAAAGGTCAGATTCCGGTTGCCACGGTGGACGGGAATGCGGTCGACACCGGTCCTCGGAAAGCCGTGCGAGCCACCTGGTACGACGCGCTCGGCCACCAGACCAACAGCGTCGACCTGCCGGATCTCGGCAAGCTCCGCAGCGGTCCGGTGCCGTTGAGCACCACCTCTGCGGTGCCCGCCGGCGACTACCAGTTCGTGCTGGCCACCGTCGAGGACGACCGGGTGGTCGAGGTGCTCGCCTGGGTGCATGTGGAGATCGAGCGATGACCGCAGTTGGTCCGCGGCCGTCGGTGCCCCCGGCAGCGCCCGGGCCGGCCGGCCCGGGCGCTTCAGCCGAGCCCGCCGCGCAGCCGGCCGAGCCCGCCGCGCAGCCGGCCGAGTCGACCGAGCCCGCCGCGCCGGCCCATGGGGACGCGCCACCTTCACCCTCGGTGCACGCGCGGCCGCCCGCCACCTCGCTGCTGTCCGCACCACACGCGCCCGCCCAACCCACACCGCCCGCGCCGGCGCCGACGCCGACGCCGCAGGATCCGACGGCGTACCGGCTCGACCGCCTCGGAGCCGCCGTCGCGATCGGCGGGGGCCTGCTGGCGCTCATCGCCACCGCAGCACTCATCGCCGTCGTCCGGGACGACGACAACTCGCTGCGAACCCTCGGCGCGATCAACCTCGTGGTGATCGGCATCGCCCTGCTCGCCGCGAGCGCCGTCGCGGTCGCCGTCGCCGTCGTCTTCGCGTCAAGCAGCTCCCGGCGTACCCGCTTCCTTGCGTGCGTGCTCGGCAGCGGGGTGGTGTTCGGCGTGCCCGCGATCCTCATGGTCCTCACCGTTGTCCTGGAGATCGGAATCGCCTGGCGGGGCGCGTTGCTGAGCATTCCCACGACCTTCTTTGGACTGTGGACGTTCCGTCGCTTGCAGCGCAACCGAAAGCCACCGTGGTGGCTGGTCCTCGTCGCCTTCGCCTGGGGACTCTTCGTTGCCTCGTACTTCACCCAGATGGTCGAGGTCATGCTGCACATCGCTATCACGGCGGAGGTGCTGCCCGGCACCGCGACGATCATCGGCCACTCGGCAGCCGCCGCAATCCCGGAAGAACTCGTCAAGGGCGCCGGCGTCGCCGCGATCGTGCTGCTCGCCTGGCGGCGGATCGACGGCATGCTCGGCGGCATTGTCGTCGGCGCCTGCGTCGGCCTCGGATTCCAGTTCGCCGAGTCGGTGCTCTACATGGCACAGGGCTTCGACACCGTCCTCTACCAGCACTGGTACCGGCAGGTCACCGGGCTGCTGGTCAGCCACGCCACGTACACGGGGATCATCGGCGCCGGCGTGGGACTGGCCACGCAGCTCACCGGCTGGCGACGGCGAGCCATCTGCGTCGCTAGCGGCTTCGCCTTCGCCGTCGCCGTCCACCTGGTCTGGGACATCTGCGCGATGGGCCACTTCTACTGGGAGTCGGACCATCCGACGCTCCAACTGTTCGTCGTGCAGCCGGTGAATCTGATCGTCCTCAAGGGCCCGGCCTTCGCCGTCCTGCTCTTCCTCGTCATCATGGCACTACGCCACGAAACCCGGTCGCTGCACCGGCAACTGCTGGCTGAAGCGGCCAACCCGCTGGGCGCCATCACTCCGGCCGAAGTCTCCGTGCTGGTGGACGCCCCGCGACGGTTCCGGATGCGGCTGGACACCCTACTGTGGACCAGCCCTGCGGCGTACACGCGGATGAAACGCCTACACGCCGCACAGCTGGACCTGGCGTTCGCCCGATGGCGCCGCGAGCGAGGCGACCTACAGCCCCCGTCGGCCGAAGAGACGCTGCGGCAACGGATCCACCGACTCAAGGCAGACACGCCCTGATCCCGCACCGCCCGGCGTCGGAGCGGGCGAGCATCACATCCCAGCCACCGCGGGGATCGGGTTCCTGCTCGTCGGCTATGGGCGCCATTCCCGCAATGCCCTACTGAGGCGAGAACGGACGACGCCGTTTCGGCGCCGAGGTTCCTCAGACGACCCGGGCGCACAGCTTGCCACCGCGGAAGTCGTCCCAGTAACGGGAGTTTCTTGGGCAGTCGCCGTTGGTGAGCGCGGTGACCTGGAGTATGTAGTCGAAATCCCTGGGGACGGTGCCCTTGCCGCATTGCCACGAGGTCATCAGGCCGTGGCGGCTGATGGCGACGCGTTTCGCATCCTCTTCGCTCACCTCGGCCAGGAAGCATTCGCCTACGCGGAGTTGACGCTCCAAGCAAAGGTAGATCGCATTCCCTCCGGCGGAGTATTTCCACCACGTTTCCGCGTCCAGGGCATCGGAGTTGCAGTCACTGGCGCTCTCCTCCACGCTGGTCACCCGCACGTAGGCGTCCGTGCGGTCGCAGTCGACGGCGTTCGGCACGTCCTCGCTCCACTCGCTGGCGTCGTACGGGTCCATGTATGCGTCCAGACAGTCGCCGGCCGAGATGTCCTCGAACGCTTCGCGGGTGGGATCTGGGGTCGGCGTGGGGCGAGTGGTTGTCCTCGATGGTGACGCCTCTATTGGCGTGGCCGAGTAGGGGAAAGTGCCCGCCTCGGGAGTACCCGCGCGACTGGAGATTGTCACGGCGCCCACCACGACCAGGCATCCTCCGCAGAGGCACAGCATCAGCACCGCGGCGATCACGCCGACGATGATTGCGGTTTTGCGCTTCGGTGTCGGTGGCGCCTCGACCTCAGCGTCCTGCGGAACCTCATCAGAAGGTTCAGGCGCAGCCGGCCGGGGTGGCAGTGTCATTCGGCGATTGTGTCAAAGATCGCTGGCCGCTGTCATCGGCGTCGGGTGCGGCATCCGGGCGTTCATCGGCCAGTCGGGTCATCAGCCAGGTCCCCACGGAACTACTCGTCTAGGATCCTGGCGTGACCGATGCCGACAACTCCTTCAGCCCGCTCAAGTTCTTCGAGTACGACCACAACCCCGGCAACTACTGCCTGATGCTCAGCGACTCCAGCATGGTCGACGTTTCCGACGTCTTCGAGGCCGACGGGCAGGTCGGCAACGGCTACGACTGGACGGCGGTGGCCAGGTCGGTGGTGCGCAGCGACGCCCCCGAGCTCGCCGACCGGCTGCGCTACGACCCGGAGGCGGGCACCTTCGTCGCCTACGGCACCGACCCGGATGCCCTGCGGCAACTGGGCGGGCTGCTCCAGGCCGCCTTCCACGACCGGGCGAAGCTGGCCACGCTGATCCGGGCGGCCGACCCCGACTGGTTCGACTGAGCCGTCCCGTCGGCCCAGGCCCGATAGCCCCGTGCCCGTTACGCCCGTGCGCCGCCCGGCCGGTCGCCGAAGGTGGTCAGGTCCCGGTTTTCCAGCACGCGCCGGGGATAGCCGTGTTCGGCGACGCCGAGCATCGCCAGCCCGATCTGCTCGGTGGTGGTGACGGCACGCGGAAACGCCCGCCGCAGTGCCGGCGCGAGCGGCGCGACCATCGCGTAGAGGGCCCGGTACAACCGCGTCTTGGACCGGATGCCGTGCAGCGGCTGGATGAAGCCGGGCCGGAAGGCGTAGGCGTTCGGCAGCAGCCGGAGCAGCTCGTTCTCGGTCCGGCCCTTGACCCGGGCCCACATGATGCGGCCCCGCTCGGTGCTGTCGGCGCCCTGCCCGGAGACGTAGCCGAAGGTCAGCCCGGGGCTGGCGTCCGCCAGCGCTCGGGCGGCGGCCATCGTCACGTCGTAGGTGACCCGGGTGTAGTCGGCCTCGCTCATCCGGAACGAGGAAACCCCGAGGCAGAAGAAGCAGGCGTCGGCCCCGGCGAATTCCTCCGCCGCACCGGTGAAGTCGAGGAAGTCGGTCCAGACCAGCTCACGCAGCTTCGGGTCCCGCTGTCCGGTCGGGGTGCGGACGACCGCGAGCACGCTGCCGACCCGGGGGTCGCGCAGACACTCGCGGAGCACGCCCTGTCCCACCATGCCGGTCGCGCCGAACAGGATGACCTTCATGCCGTGCCTCTCCGGGCCGTCGGGTGCTGCGCCGGGCCGCCGAGCGCCGCCCACGGATCGAGGGTACGGCCCGCCGTGCTTGATATCCTGGTCGGCGTACCGCACCGGTGGCGGGTTCTCCCAGTTCGCGTCGTGTCCACGCGTGGAGGTCCGCATGTCGTCCATTTCGGTACGCCGGTTCGTCCGCTCCGACCGGGAGCAGGTCACCGCCCTGGTCAACGCGCACATCGGTGCCGTACTCCCCAACGTCTCCGTGTCGGTGCAGGGCTTGCTCAGCCAACTCGAACGGGAGCCCGGCGAGTTCGTCGTCGACCCGTGGGTGGCTGAGCGGGTGGCCCTGGTCGCCGAGCAGCGCGGCCGGATCGTGGCGGCGGCACTGCTGCTGCGTTACCGGCGCGACGAGGACGTGGCGGAGCGGTACCGGGGTGCCGGTGAGATCCGCTGGCTGGTCTGCTGGCCGGAGGCGCCGTACTGGCCGGACGCGTCGGAGGCCGGTGACCTGCTCGCCGCCGCCTGCCTCGCCCAGTTCGCCCGCTGGAACGCCAACCCCCGGTACGCCGACGGCGCCCTGCCGGCCCCCGGCGTGTACGGCGTACCCGAGCAGTGGCCGCACGTCGCCGCGATCTACCGGCGGGCCGGGTTCCGCGCCGAGGGGCGTACCGAAGTCGTGCTGGTGGCCGACGTCGCCGACCTGCTGCGGTCCGGCCCGCCACCCCTGGCCGGGCTGGCCCCGGTCCGGACCGTCGGCGGCAACGGAACCCGGATCTCGGCGGTACGGGACGAGGCCGTGCTCGGCTTCGTGGAGGTGGACACCAACCTGGACACCGGAACCCGGATGTCCCGGCTCGGCGGCTGGGCGGACGTCGGGGAGTTATGGGTCGCCGAGGCGCACCGGCGGCAGGGAATCGGCGGCTGGCTGCTCGGCCAGGCCGCCGCCTGGCTCCGGCTGGGTGAGGTGACCCGGCTGCTCGACTACGCCGACGCCGACCACGCCGACTACCTCGCCTTCCTCGCCGCCACCGGGTTCAGCACGGTGACCCGGACGGTCCGCGAACTCGTCGCCTGACGTCGGGGCGGCACCGGGCTGTCCGGCATCGCTGTCCGGCGGCGGGCCTGTCCGGTGCCGCAGTCCGGCGGCGGGTTATCCGGCGGGCGCCGGTGCCGGGGCGGCCCAGTCGGGTTTGACCGCCATCATCTGCGCGGTCTTGCCAGCGTCGGTCTCGACCAGGTCGCCCAGCGTCTCGTCGACCCGGCGCATCAGCGCGTCGTCGAGGCGTACCCCGGCCGCCGCCGCGTTCTCGGTGACCTGTTCCGGGCGGGACGCCCCGATCAGTGCGGTACTGACGGCGGGCCGCCGCAGCGTCCAGGCGATCGCGAGCTGGGCCATCGAGAGGCCGGCCTCGTCGGCGATCGGGCGCAGCTCCTGGACCTGCTGGAGCAGCCGGTCACCGAGTACCCGCCGGATGAACGTCGGCGCCCGGCCGCCGCTGGCCGCCCGGGAACCCTCCGGCGGAGCCTGGCCGGGCCGGTACTTGCCGGTCAGCACCCCCTGGGCGAGCGGCTGGAAGGCGATCTGGCCGATCCCCTCCGCTTCGCACAGCGGCACCACCTCGGGCTCGATCACCCGCCAGAGCATGTTGTATTGCGGCTGGTTGGCGACGATCCGGTTACGCAGCCCGAGTTCGGCGGCGACGTCCAGCGCGGCCCGGATCTGCGCCGCCGTCCACTCCGAGACGCCGACGTAGAGCACCTTGCCCTGCCGGACCAACTCCTCGAAGGCGGGCAAGGTCTCCGCCAGTGGTGTCCGGTCGTCGAAGCGGTGCGCCTGGTAGAGGTCGACGTAGTCGGTGCCGAGCCGGCGCAGCGAGGCGTGGCAGGACTCCCGCACGTGCTTGCGGGACAGGCCCCGGTCGTTGGGGGCGTCGCCGACCGGCAGGCAGACCTTTGTGGCGATCTCCACCGACTCCCGGCGTACTCCGCGCAGCGCCTCGCCGAGCAGTTCCTCGGCGGCGCCCCGGGCGTAGACGTCGGCGGTGTCGAAGGTGGTGATCCCGGCATCCAGCGCGGCCCGTACGCAGCTCAGCGCCGCCTCTCTCGCCACCAGTTCGCCGTGGGTGAGCCAGTTCCCGTAGGTGATCTCGCTGACCAGCAGGCCGCTGCGGCCGAGATGACGGTGCTCCATGGCGGCCCAGCCTAACCAGAGCGGCGGGTGCTCCGCCGGCCGAGGCGGCTGGCGGCCAACATCAGCAGCGCGACCGCGAACATCGCGGTGCCGACCACGTTCACCTGGGGCGGGATGCCACGCTGGCTGGCTCCCCAGACGTACATCGGGAAGGTGACGGTGGTGCCGGAGTTGAAGTTGGTCACGACGAAGTCGTCGAAGGAGAGCGAGAAGGCGAGCAGTGCGGCGGCCACGATGCCGGGCAGCACCAGCGGCAGGGTGACCCGGCGGAACGCCTGCCACTCGGTGGCGTACAGGTCCATCGCCGCCTCCTCCAGCCGGGTGTCCATTCCGGACAAACGGGCCCGGACGGTGACCACCACGAACGAGACGCAGAACATCACGTGCGCGATCACCACGGTCCAGAAGCCCTGCGGTATCCCGGCGGCGACGAGCAGGGCGAGCAGCGAGGTGCCGAGTACCACCTCCGGGGTGGCGACCGGGGCCAGCACCAGCACGTTGACCGCGGCCCGCCCCCGGAACCGGTGTCGGACCAGCGCGAACGCCATCAGCGTGCCGAGCACGGTGGAGATCGCCGTGGCCACGAACCCGATCTGTACGCTGCGCAGCACCGCCGCGCACATCCCCGGGCCGGCGCACGGGTCCCGCCAGTTGTCCAGGGTGAACTCGGCGAAGTCGTACGACAGCCGGCTGGACGGCTGGTTGAACGACAGCCCGGCCACCACCGCGACCGGCAACAGCAGATAGCCGAGCACCAGCGCGGCGACCGCCAGCACCCAGTGGTCGGCGACGAACCGCCCGAACCTGCCCCCCACCGCTACCGCACCTCCGCAGCCCCGGCCCGGCGCAGCCAGCCGACCACCAGCACCAGGATCGCCGCCATCAGCAGCACCGACAGGGCGGCGCCCTGCGGATAGTCCAGCCGGACCAGGAAGGCCGCGTCGATCACGTTGCCGATCATGTATTCGTTGGGCGTGCCGAGCAGTTCGGCGCTGATGTAGTCGCCGGTGGCCGGGATGAAGGTGAGCAGCGTGCCGGCCACCACCCCGGGCATCGACAGCGGCAGGGTGACCCGCCGGAACACCTGGGCCGGCCGGGCGAAGAGGTCACCGGCCGCCTCCAGCAGTCGGGGGTCGAGCCGCTGGAGGCTGGCGTAGAGCGGCAGCACCATGAACGGCAGGTAGCAGTAGGTCAGGCTGGTGACCACCGCGACCGGCGTGGCGAGCAGCCGGCCGTCCGGGGCGAGCAGGTGCGCCGCGCGCAGCAGCCCGACCACGGCGCCGCCGTCGGCGAGGATGGTCTTCCAGGCCAGCGTCCGGACCAGGAAGCTGGTGAACATCGGCGCCACCACGCAGACCAGCAGCAGGTGCTGCCAGCGCCCGGCGCGCAGCGCGATCACGTACGCGAGCGGATAGCCGAGCAGCAGCGCCAGCAGGGTCGCCAGCCCGGCGTACCCGAAGGAGCGGCCGAGCTGCCCGCCGTACGCCGCCAGCGCGTCCGGGTAGTTGCGCCACGACCAGGTCATCGCGTACCCGGTGGTCAGCGAGCCGGCCGGGTCGTAGAGGCTGGTCGCGCCGAGCTGCACCGCCGGGGCCAGGAAGAAGAGCACCAGCCAGAGCAGCCCGGGCAGCACCAGCAGGTACGGCACCGCCCGGCCGCGCCCGGACCGGCTCACTCCCGCCCCGCCCGCACCGCCGGGACCGTGGCCGTCCCGCCGTCGAGCAGGAAGGCGTGCCGGGGATGCCAGTGCGCCACCACCGGCGCGCCGACCGGGATCCGGGCCGACTCCCCGTCGGCGGCGGCGAAGACCGACAGCTCGACCCCGGCAGCGCTCCGCACCGAGTACTCGGTGCCGACCCCGAGGTAGCCGACATCGCCGACCGTCCCGTCCAGCCACTGGTGCCCGGCCGGCACCTGCTCCGGCGTGCCGGCCAGCCGCACCTTCTCCGGCCGTACCCCGAGCAGCGCCGCACCGGAGTCGACCCTGGCCCGGGCCGACGGCACCGAGAAGCGCCGCCCGTACGCCTCGACCAGCAGGTCGTCACCACTGCGCCCGGTCACCGTGCCGGCGAGCAGGTTGGACCGGCCCAGGAAGGTGGCCACGAAGGCGGTGGCCGGGAACTCGTACAGCTCGGCCGGGGTGCCGAGCTGCTCGACCCGGCCGGCGTTCAGCACCGCCACCGTGTCGGCCAGGGTCATCGCCTCCTCCTGGTCGTGTGTGACGTGCACGAAGGTGCCGCCGACCTCGGCGCGCAGCCGCCGCAGCTCGCCCTGCATCCGGCGGCGCAGCGCCAGGTCGAGCGCGCCGAGCGGCTCGTCCAGCAGCAGTACCCGGGGCCGGTTGACCAGGGCCCGGGCCAGCGCCACCCGCTGCTGCTGCCCACCGGAGAGCTGGTCCGGCCGATGCCGCTCGTACCCGTCGAGCTGCACCAGCGACAGCATCCGGCGCACCTGCCCGGCCACGTCCGGTACGCGTCGCCGCCGCAACCCGAACGCGACGTTGGAGAACACGTCCAGGTGCGGAAAGAGCGCGTAGCTCTGGAACACCGTGTTCACCGGCCGCCGGTACGGCCGCAGCCGGGTGATCTCCTCGTCGCCGAGCAGGATCCGGCCGCCGGTCGGCTCGGTCAGCCCGGCCACCATCCGCAGCGTGGTGGTCTTGCCGCAGCCGGAGGGCCCGAGCAGGGCGAAGTACGAGCCGGCCGGTACGGTCAGGTCGAGCCGGTCCACGGCGGTGACGTCGCCGAATCGCTTGCTGAGCCCGACCAGCCGCAGCGCCCCGGACGGCTCCTCGACGACCATCGGCGTCAACCCCCGATGACCTGCTGGAACTTCGACTCGTACCCGCGTTCCCGGGCCTCGTCCAGCGACATGAACACCTTCGATCGGGCCTGTAGTGCCGCGTCGGGGAAGATCAGCGGATTGGTCGCCAACTCCGGGTCGATCTTCTCCATCTCGGCCTGCGCACCCTGCACCGGGCAGATGTAGTTCACGTACGCGGCGAGCTGGGCGGCCACGGCCGGCTCGTAGTAGTAGTCCATCAGCGCCTCGGCGTTGGCCCGGTGGGTGGCCCGGTTCGGCACCAGCATGTTGTCGGAGTAGAGCATCACCCCGGAGTCGGGGGCGACGAAGCGTACCCGGGCGTCCTCGGCGGCGAGCTGGATGACGTCGCCGGACCAGGCGACGCAGGCCGCGATGTCGCCCCGTGCCAGCTCGGCAGCGTAGTCGTTGCCGGTGAACCGGCGGATCTGCCCGCTCTCGACGGCCCGGCGCAGCTTCTCCAGTGCCTCGTCGAACTGGGCCGGGGTGAAGTTCGCCGGGTCGTGCCCGCCGGCGGCCAACAGCAGCCCCATGGTGTCCCGCATCTCGGCCAGCGCGGTCACCCGACCCTTCAGGTCCGGCCGGGTCAGCAGCTCGTCCACGGTACGCACCTCGCCGGTGACCCGGCCGTTGTAGGCCAGCCCGGCCAGCCCGGACTGCCACGGGATGGCGAGCACGTTGTCGGGGTCGTAGGAGCGGTTTCGCAGCGAGGTCAGCAGGTTGCGGCCGACGTGCGGCAGCCGGCCCGCGTCGAGCCGCTGCACCCAGCCGAGGTTGATCACCCGGGCCGCCATCCAGTCGCTGAGCACGATGATGTCCCGGCCGATCGGCTGGCAGGCGGCGAGCTGGTTACGGATCTTGCCGAAGAACTCGTTGTTGTCGTTGATGTCCTCGGTGTAGCTGACCTGGATGCCGGACCGCCGCTGGAACGCCTCCAGGGTCGGCCGCTTCGACTCGTCGTCCTCGGCCACGTCCAGATACTGCGGCCAGTTCGAGAAGACCAGCGTCTTCTCGGTGCCGGAGAGGTCCTCGCTGGCGCAGCTCGACTCGGTCTGCCGGGCCCCCCTGGTGCCGCAGCCGGCCAGCGCGGTCGTCGCCAGCAGCGCCGCCGAGCCGGCCACGCCGCGCAGCAGCGTCCGCCGGGGCAGCCGCGGCGGCAGGGGATGCGGGCGATCACGCATGTGCGGCTCCTCCGGGTTCGTGTGCCGAGGGGCGGGGGCCTACGGGTCGACCCGCTGGCCGGAGGCGTCGCGGGAGATCCACTCAGACGCAGATCCTGACATGCGACCGTACGACGCCCCACGCGGGTGTGTGCTGGTATATACGATCCCGCCATGCACCCCTGCCGCCCCGCCCGTCTCCGCCGCCGGTCGTTCACCGTTGCCACCCTGGTCGCCCTGCTCGTCGCGGGTTGCACCACCACCACCAGCAGCGTTCCGGACGACGCCGAGGTGACCATCTCCGGGCGGCTGACCCGAGCCGACGGCACACCCGCGGCCGGGGTGAACGTCATGTTGCTCAAGGAAGCCGACGCGGGAGAGGTCATCGGCGGCATCCTGGCCACCGTCACGAGTCTTGGGCTCCTCTGCCTCACCGAGGCCGTGGAGCTGTGCAAGGACGCCCGGAAGGTGAAGACCGACGATACCGGCACCTACACGTTCCGGCTCACCGGCCGGGATACCCGGGGAACGTTCAACACCGCGTCGACGATGGCGATCAGCGCCCGGCTTCCGGGCGAGGGCGAGACCGCCAGCGGGCCGGCCGTCCAGGCCCGGTTCAAGGTCCGTCGCACTGCCATCACCGTTCCCCCGCTCACCTTCTGGGAGCCGGCGGACCTGGTCGTCCGGCCAGACTCCAGCAGGGTCAGCTTCGACTGGTCGGACCGTCCGGGTCCGAAGAACCGGAAACCCCCGAGGTACACGGTCACCGCGACCTCCGGCACCGAAGGCAACGACGTGGTGTGGGTCGCCGACGGCGTCAAGCCGGGCGGATCGTTGGACGCACGGGCGATCGGGGATCTACGCGGCCACCTCCACGTCACCGCCACCCTCAAGGTCACGGACGACGGCACGGAGTTCACCACGCAGTACGACAGTCAGCGCGTCGGCCTGGTCGGAGCCCTCGAACCGCCTCAGTCCCGCGGCGCGGGATGCGCGGTCGCCGGCCGCCGCGGCGAGCCGGAACCCCTCGTACCGTGCTCCCTGACCGACGGCAGGTACGGGCGGCCCTATCGGCTCCGGTCGTGCCTGGAAAGGAACAGCTCCGGCGCCTCGCCGAGCCCTCGGGCGACCGAATCGGCGGAACCCTGCCGTGCCAACACCTTCGTGCAGATCGACCTTGGCGTCCGCCGTCCGATCGCGGCGGTGTTCGCGCATCGCTTGTCGGTTTCGAGCCCGGTCGTGATCGAGACGAGTGACGACGGAATCACCTGGTCGCGGCGGGCCGAGGCCGGCGAGCCGCGTTTCCTGGCGGTCACCCTGCCGCCCGGAATCGACGCCAGGTACCTCCGGCTGTCCCAAGCGGACGGCAGAGGGGTGACCCAACTGTACGAACTCGCGGTCTGGCCGTAGCCGGCGCGGCGGACGGCCCGGAGGCAGCCCGGCGCCCCGGCGCCCGGCCGGACTTCGATCCCCGGGTACGGATCAGCGGTGCTTGGCCAGCCCGACGAAGGCGCGCCACGCGGCCGGGCCGAAGCTCAGCGTGGCACCGTCGCGGTCCTTGCTGTCCCGCACCAGCACCCGGCCGGGCAGGTTGTCCGCCACCTCGACACAGTCGCCGCCGTTGTTGCTGCTCCGGCTGGAGGTGCGCCACCGGGCGCCGGTCATGTCCATGTCTTCGCCACTTCCCTGATCAGGTCGATCGACGGTCGGCGGGGCAGCGCCTCACCGGTGAGGCTCTCCCACCGCTTTCCCAGGCTAGCAATGTCGGATCGATCGTGGAGGATCTGGCCACGTAGCTGGTTGTCCAGATAGGCCAGCTCGGTCCCGTCGTCCAGCCGGGCCAGCACGAACGGCCCGGCCAGCCCGGTGTGCCACGGCACATCCGACGGGATCACCCGGACCTGCACGTGCGGCTCCTCGGCCACCGCCGCCAGGTGGGTCAACTGCTCCCGCATCACCGCCCGGTCGCCGAGCAGCCGGCGCAGCACCACCTCGTCCAGCACCGCGACGAGCTGCGGCGGCTTGTCGCCGGTCAGGATCTCCTGCCGCTTCAGCCGGCTGGCCACGATCTGCTCCACCTGGTCGGCCGGGAGCAGCCCGCCGACCCGCAGCATCGCCCGGGCGTACCCCTCGGTCTGGAGCAGCCCCGGCACGATCAGCGGCTGGTACGACCGCAGCGCGATGGCTTCCTTCTCGACCTCGGCCCACGGCCGGAACCACGGCATGTCCCGGCGCCGGAACGGGTCGGGCCATAGCTCGGCGGGCTCCCGACCGAGGATGGCGGCCACCGCCACCCGGGTCCGGGGATGCGGGACGCGGCCGGGCGAGAGCCACCGCCCGGCGGTCTTCGGGTCCACACCCACCCGTTCGGCCAGGGACTCGGCGGTCTCCCCCGCCGTCGCCATCGCCAGCCGAAGCACCTCGTTCATAGCCGGGCCGCCTTTCGAGAGGTCGGATCGTCCGGGCCAACATATCGACGATGCACATCTATGTCCGCCCGACACGGCCAACTGCCCAGAAAAGGCTTGGAACTGCTCAAACTCGGCACACACGCACCGCATCATCTCGGCGATTCGGGATCTGTAGCTCCCATCGAAAAGGTCACCAGGACGTCCCGAAGTGTCCACACGTGGCCGACACCGACCCGGCTCCCCAGGGCCGCCCGCCGATCGGCGTCGGGCCGCCACCTGCCGATCCGACGTCGGGCCGCTCCGCCGACCCGACACAGGGCCGCCGGCCGGCATATATGCCGGACGAGCGTGATACCACCGAGTCATCATGATGACTCGGTGGTATCACCGCCGAGAGAGAGAGAGAGAGATGCCTGCCAGCCGGGCAGCCGACGGCGGCCCGCCACCCGACTCCGCCGCCACCCGACTCCGCCGCCACCCGACCCGCCCTCGCCCTACCCGCCTTCGCCGTAGGAGCTGATCCGTCATGCCGGGGATTCCCGCCGACCCGACCGTGCTGCACCCGGTGCCCGGGCAGCCTCGGGTAGTGCTGCTGAAACCGCTGGTCACCTCCCCGTTGATCGAGGTCGGGGAGTTCACCTACTACGACGACCCGGACGATCCGACCGCGTTCGAGACCCGCAACGTGCTCTACCACTACGGGCCGGAGCGGCTGGTCATCGGGAAGTTCTGCGCGCTGGGCGAGGGCACCCGGTTCGTCATGAACGGCGCCAACCACCGGATGGACGGGCCGTCGACCTTCCCGTTCCCGATCATGGGCGGCTCCTGGGCTGAGCACTTCGACCTGATCACGGGCCTGCCCGGCCGGGGCGACACGGTGGTCGGCCACGACGTCTGGTTCGGCTACCAGGCGATGGTGATGCCCGGGGTCCGGATCGGCAGCGGGGCGATCGTCGCCTCCGGTTCGGTGGTGGTCGACGACGTACCCGACTACGGCATCGTCGGCGGCAACCCGGCGCGACTGATCCGCCGCCGGTACGGCCACGAGGACGTCGCCCGGCTGCTGGCGCTGGCCTGGTGGGACTGGCCGCTGGAGCAAATAACCGCACACGTACGCACGATCATGGCCGGCAGCGTGGCCGAGCTGGCGGCCGTGGCACCCGGAACCCGGTAACCGATTCGGTCAGTAGCTGGGCGGGATGACCCGGAGGTGCCCCCGCCGTCCGGTCTGCTGACCGGGATGCTGGTCGCTCTCGATCTCGTCCGGGCGCGGCGGCGCCGGGCGGGCCGCCTCGCGTACCGCCTCGGCGAGCGCCACCAGGTCGTCGGTGGTCGGCGGGGGCGGCTCGAACTCGCCCTCGTGCCGGACCACGTCCCAGCCCCGGGGTGCGGTCAGGCTCCTGGCGTGCGGCTCGCAGAGGTCGTAGGTGTGCGGCTCGGCAAAGGCCGCCAGCGGACCCACCACGGCTGTGGACTCGTTGTAGACATAGGTCAGCGTGGCTACGGCCTGTCGGGGGCAGCCGTTGCGGGAGCAACGCCGTGGTGACCTCACGGCGGCACGGTATCTCCATTACCGGCTCCGCCACCACGCTTGGGCATGCGACACGCCGGTAGCGGTGATCACATTCCGGGCGGCCCGCTCCGACACGACCGAATCCCCGAGCCGATCTTGATCGGACCAGGTCTACCCTGTCGTCGTGGGCGGTCGTCCACGACGAGTGAAGCGGGGTGCAGATGACCAGTCCGGAGAACCGCCGGCCGGGATCCGGGCGCCGGTCGCACCGGGACCGGCACGGGCGCGGGCTGCGAGGTCGGCTCGTTCCGGCCACCGTCCCGCTGGCCCGTACCAAATCGGAGATCTTCGACGACCTGGTCCTGGACACCGTGGAGACCCTGGAGCGGCGGTTCGCCAAGGAACTGGCCGGAGTCGAGTTCGCGGTCGAGGACGTACCGCCGGACCTGAACGTCTACGACTCGGACGTACTCGAGGACGGTGAGGTCCCGCTGGCCCGGCTGCTGCCCGGGCGCCCCGGACGCCAAGAGGTGCCGCCCCGGATCGTGCTCTACCGCCGCCCCCTGGAGTTCCGCGCGATAGACCGCGAGGATCTCGCCGACCTGGTGCACGACGTGATCATCGAGCAGGTCGCGAACCTGCTCGGCGTCGATCCCGACGAACTGGCCTGAGACCCGTCCCCCGACAGGCGGCCACACGTCGATCCCGACGAGGCTGGCCTGACCCGGGCGGCCCCCACCACCCGGGCGCGGCCGCTCAGGCGACGCGACGCTTCAACTTGCGCCGTTCGCGTTCGGACAACCCGCCCCAGATCCCGAACCGTTCGTCGTGCCCGAGTGCGTATTCCAGACACTCGGCCTTGACCTCGCACCGGGAGCAGATCCGCTTCGCCTCGCGGGTCGAGCCGCCCTTCTCGGGAAAGAACGCCTCCGGATCGGTCTGCGAGCAGAGCGCTCGCTCTTGCCACTCCGGAGCATTTCCGAGCAGGTCGGCCACCTCGAGTCGGCCGTCCATCCAGTTGCCTCCTTATCGCGCACCGGCGCGGCAGCCGGCGCAACCCCCCACGCGGAAGGCGTGTTTGTCCGTCCGGTAGCGATTTGATGCGCTCCGTACGAACGACCCCACTGAAATTACACGTGTGTTATACGTGCGTCGTCAAGCCGAACCTGCTAAGTGGAGTCACCCCTACCGCGTGCCCGGACGACTCTGGGAGCCATCGGGTCTCGCAACACCTGCCCTATCGATTCAGACCCGGTGCGGGTAACGCCCGCACGGCGAGTTGCGTCGGATATCCGGCGTGGCGCGCCCGGCGCGCCCATGACGAACCGTCCCGGCGAGCCTGCGGCGGGACGGACGGAAGGGTCAGCCGGCGTACCCGTAGACGGTCGTCCGGGGCCGGGCCCGCCGGCCGGCGGTGGCCGCGATCCGTTCGAGCTGGGCCACCGTACGCGCCGAGCCGTGGTCGGAACCAGCCATCCGGGAGATCGTCTCCTCCATCAGCGTGCCACCGAGGTCGTTACAGCCGCTCCGGAGCAGCTCAGCGGTACCGGAATCGCCGAGCTTGACCCAGGAGCACTGGATGTTGTCGATCCGGCCGTGCAGCAGCAGCCGGGCCATGGCGTGCACCACGCGATTTTCCCGCCAGGTGGGACCGGGGCGGGCGATGCCGGCGAGATAGATCGGTGCGTTGGTGTGCACGAACGGCAGCGCCACGAACTCGGTGAAGCCACCGGTCCGGTCCTGCAACCCGGCCAGTACCCGGAAATGGCCGAGCCACTGCCGGGGGTGGTCGACGTGGCCGTACATCATCGTGGAGCTGGACCGGATGCCCAGCTCGTGCGCGGTGCCGACCACCTCGACCCAGGTGGCGGCCGGCAGTTTGCCCTTGGTGAGCACCCAGCGCACCTCGTCGTCGAGGATCTCGGCGGCGGTGCCCGGGATGGTGTCCAGCCCCGCGTCGCGCAGCTCGGTCAGCCAGTCCCGGATCGACACACCCGCCTTGGCCGCCCCGGTGACGATCTCCATCGGCGAGTACGCGTGCACGTGCATGCCCGGCACCCGGGCCTTGATCGCCCGCACCAGGTCGGCGTACGCGGTGACCGGCAGCTTGGGGTCGATGCCGCCCTGCATGCAGACCTCGGTGGCGCCGGCCGCCCACGCCTGCTCGGCCCGGTCGGCGACCTGCTCCACCGAGAGCCGGTAGGCGTCGGCGTCCCGCTCCCGCTGGGCGAACGCGCAGAACCGGCAGCCCACGTAGCAGACGTTGGAGAAGTTGATGTTGCGGTTGACCACGTACGTCACGTCGTCGCCGACGGCGTCCCGGCGTACGTCGTCGGCGATCCGGCACAGCTCGTCCAGGGCCGCCCCGTCGGCGGCGAAGAGGGCCAGCGCCGCCGCCTCGTGCCGGGGCTCCAGCAGCGCGGCGGGATCCTCGGCGGCCAGCCGCAGCCCGGCCCGCAACTCGGTGCCGGAGGCGGCGGGGGCGGCGGTCGGGAGCTTCGCGCCGACCTCCGCCCAGTCGCCGTAGACGGAGTCGAAGTCGCCGCGCCGGTCGGCGCTCCGGCCGGTGGTGTCGATCGTGGTGTGCAGGTCGGTACGGCCACCCGGCACGAAGGCGGCGTCCGGCTCCTGCCATACGCGGCCGACCGGCCGGGCCGACTCGACCGCCAGCCCGGTCGCCGGGTCGGCGAGCGCGGCGACGTGCGCGGCGAGCCGGGGATCCAGCCACGGGTCGGCCCGCCGGACGTACTCGGGGTAGACGGTCAACCGCTCCCGCAGGGTGAACCCGGCGGCGGCGGTACGCGCGGCCAGCTCGTCCAGGTGCGGCCAGGGGCGCTCCGGGTTGACGTGGTCCGGGGTCACCGGCGACACCCCGCCCCAGTCGTCGATGCCGGCCCGCAGCAGCAGGTCGTACTCCCCCTCGATCAGGTTCGGCGGTGCCTGGATGCGGGCACCTGGCCCGAGCAGGATCCGGGCCACCGCCACGGTGGCGGCCAGCTCGTGCAGCTCGGCGTCGGGCATGCCGCGCATCGCGGTGTCCGGCTTGGCCCGGAAGTTCTGCACGATCACTTCCTGGATGTGGCCGTACTCCCGGGCGCTGCGCCGGATGGCGAAGATCGAGTCGACCCGCTCGGCGGGCGTCTCACCGATCCCGATCAGGATGCCGGTGGTGAACGGCACGCCGACCCGACCGGCGTCGGCCAGCACCCGCAGCCGGACCGCCGGCTCCTTGTCCGGCGAGCCGTAGTGCGGCCCACCTGGCTCGGCCCAGAGCCGGGTGGCAGTGGTCTCCAGCATCATCCCCATGCTCGGCGCCACCGGCTTGAGCCGTTGCAGCTCGGCCCAGGAGAGCACACCGGGGTTGAGGTGCGGCAGCAGGCCGGTCTCCTCCAGCACCGCGATCGCGCACGCCCGGACGTAGTCCAGTGTCGAGTCGAAGCCCCGCTCGGTCAGCCACTGCCGGGCCTGCGGCCAGCGCTCCTCCGGCCGGTCCCCGAGGGTGAACAGGGCCTCCTTGCAGCCCTGCGCGGCACCGGCCGCCGCGATCGCGAGTACCTCGTCCCGCTCCAGGTAGGCGGCGGGCAGCCGGTGCGGCACGGTGGCAAAGGTGCAGTAGTGGCAGCGGTCCCGGCAGAGCCGGGTCAGCGGGACGAAGACCTTCTTGGAGAAGGTGACCACGCCCGGCCGGCCGGCGTCGGCCAGCCCGGCGTCCCGGATCCGGCCGGCGACCGCCAGCAGTTCGTCGAGGAACTCGCCGCGCGCGGCGAGCAGCGCGGCCGCCTCGTCCGGGTCGAGGGCCCGGCCGTCGGCCGCCCGGCGCAGCGCCCGGCGCAGACTCGCGACAGTCGGTTGGTCAGTCCCATCAGCCACTCGTGCAGCCTAGGCGCAACGCCGGCCGGACCGCGCCTGCCGGACCCACCGCCGACGCCGGAACCCGCGTGGCACCTGTCACAGCCCCGGTAGGGCCGGCCTGGGCAGCCCCGGTCGAGCCGGCGCCGCCCGGCACCGGGTCGCCGTCGCGGTCGGCCTCAGCGCGGCTGGGTCGGGTCGTCGTCCCGGTCCGCCGGCGGTGGCTGGGCGCCGGCCGACGGCTGCTGGCTGGCCGGGTTGATCCGCTGGGTACGGTCGGCGACCGGCGGCCGCTGCGGGATCACCTGGGTCCGCCCGGTCTCCTCCTCGTCCGCCGCCGGCGATGCCGCGTCCGACGGGGTGGCGCCGACCGACGGCGCCGACCCGACCGACGGGACCGCACCGACCGACGGGGCGGACGGCGACTCGGCGCGCGGCGCCGCCGGGGGCGCGGAGGCGGGTGCCGGCGGAGCGGACGACGGCGCGGGCGGGGCCGACGCCGGTGGCGCGGAGGACGGCACCGGCGGGGCGTACCCGGGCTGGCCGTAGCCGGCGGGCGGGGCGTAGTCGGTCGGCTGGCCGTAGACCACGGGCTGGCCGTAGACGTGCGGCTCGGCCTGGCCGGCGGGCGGGTGGCCCTGGTACGGAGCACCCGGCTGGCCGTACGCACCCGGCTGGCCGTAGGCGCTCGGCTGGCCGTAGGCACCCGGCTGGCCATAGGCGCCGGGCTGGGCGTACGGCTGGGGCTGGCCGTAGAGGCCGGGCTGGGGCTTGGGCTTGGACACGTGGAAGAGCGCCCGCCACACCCGGAAGACCAGGAAGGCCACCGCCAGCAGGATCACGTACGCCCCGACGAAGACCAGGGTCCGGGTGAACGCCTGCCGGAACTGTGTCTCGGCCAGCAGCCCGAAGATCCCGGCGAGCAGGGTGATCCCGCCGAACAGCACCGAGACGGCGTACTCGACGAGCGCCACCAGGGTGATCACCCGGGCCAGCCCGACCACCGGTTGGAGATGGGTGGCGAGCAGTACCGCGAGCACCGGCAGCGCCACCTGCTCCAGGCCGACGAAGGCGTAGAAGGAGCTCAGCGAGCGGTCGCCGAAGTCGGAGCCCTCCCAACCGCCGAAGAACAGCTCGATCAGACCGCTGAACAGGAAGAGGGCGTTCGCCCCGAGGAGCACCAGCGCGATCAGCTCGCGCAGCGGCTTGGTTATCGAACTGGCCTGCGGCGCGTCGCTCGGCGCGGGCCCGGGCTGGCTGGTCAACTCTCCCCCTCAGACGGTGACGGGACTCCTGCGTCGCCTGAGCCTAGTCGGCCGGCCCGCCCGCCGCCTGTCCGGAGCGGATGGGCGAGGATGGAAGCCATGCGCATCGTGGTATTGACCGGGGGCATCGGCGGTGCCCGCTTCCTGACCGGCGTCCGCGGGTACGCCCGTCAGGTCGGCGCCGAGGTGACCGCGGTGGTCAACGTCGGCGACGACGTCGTCCTGCACGGCCTGAAGATCTGCCCGGACCTGGACAGCGTCATGTACACCCTCGGCGGCGGGGCGGACCGGGAACGGGGCTGGGGCCGGGCCGACGAGACCTGGACCGTCAAGGAGGAACTCGCCGCGTACGGCGCGGAGCCGACCTGGTTCGGGCTCGGCGACCGGGACGTCGCGACCCACCTGGTCCGGACCACCATGCTGAACGCCGGCTACCCCCTCTCGGCGGTCACCGAGGCGCTCTGCGCCCGCTGGCAGCCCGGGGTACGCCTGCTGCCCGCCACCGACGACCGGCTGGAGACCCACGTCGTGGTGCGCGACCCCGACGGGGACACCCCGGACGCCCAGCGGGCGATCCACTTCCAGGAGTGGTGGGTACGCCACCGGGGCGAGCTGCCCACCTCCCGCTTCGTCTTCGTGGGCGCGGAGGCGGCCAAGCCGGCGGCCGGGGTACTCGACGCGCTGGCCGGCGCGGACCTGGTGCTGCTCGCCCCGAGCAACCCCGTGGTGAGCATCGCGCCGGTGCTCGCCGTGCCGGAACTGCGGGACGCGCTGGTCGCCGGCTCCGCGCCGGTGGTCGGGGTGTCGCCGATCATCGGCGGCGCCCCGGTACGCGGGATGGCCGACCGCTGCCTGGCGGTGCTCGGGGTGCCCTGCACCGCGGCTGGGGTGGGTGGGCTCTACGGCGCCCGGTCGGCCGGTGGCATCCTGGACGCCTGGCTGGTGGACAGCACCGACGCCGGGACCGAGGTCGAGGGGGTGACCGTGCGGGCGGCCCCGCTGTGGATGACCGACGAGGCGGCGACCGCGACCATGGTCCGGACCGCCGTGGAGCTGGGATGAGACTTGAGGTGCTGCCGGTGCTCGGCATCGGCGACGTCACCGAGGGCGACGACCTGTCGGCGCTGATCGCGACCGCCGCGCCCTGGCTGCGGGACGGCGACGTGCTGGTGGTGACCAGCAAGATTGTCTCCAAGGCGGAGGGCCGGCTGGTCGACGTACCGGTCGACGGGCCGGAGCGGGAGGCGGCCCGGGCCGAGGTGCTGGCCGGCGAGACCGCCCGCCCGGTGGCCCGGCGCGGCTCGACCCGGATCGTCCAGACCCACCACGGCTTCGTGATGGCCTCCGCCGGGATCGACGCCTCCAACGTGGACCGTTCCCGGCTGGTGCTGCTGCCGAAGGATCCGGACGCCTCCGCCCGGGCGCTGCGGGCCGCGATCCGGGAGCGGCACGGCGCCGACGTGGCGGTGATCATCTCGGACACCATGGGCCGGCCGTGGCGCAACGGCCTCACCGACGTGGCGCTGGGCGTCGCCGGGATGCCGGCGGTCCGCGACCACCGGGGCGAGGTCGACCCGTACGGCAACAAGCTCAACATCACCCAGATGGCCGTGGTCGACGAGTTGGCCGGCGCGGGCGAGCTGGTCAAGGGCAAGTGTGACCAGGTGCCGGTCGCGGTGGTCCGGGGCTATCTCGGTGCCGCCGATCCGGACGACGGGCGCGGCGCGGCGGCGCTGGTCCGGGACGCCGAGCACGACCTGTTCGCCCTCGGCACCGCCGAGGCACGGGCCGACGGGCTGCGCGCCGCCGCCACCCTGGCCGAGTCGACGGCCGGCGGGCCGGTCCCGTCCGTGGTGCCGGCGGTGCTGGACGGCGCCGACGCCGGGCTGGTCCGGGCGGCGGTGGACCGGGCCCTGCGCACCGTCGCCGGGGTCGTCGCGCCCGGCACGGTCTGGACGCTGGTCACCGACGAGCGACGGGTACGCGACCGGCTCGGCGAGTCGGCACCGCCCCAGGCGTACCGGAGCGGCGTCCTGCTCGACTGCGCGCCACCCGGTCCGCCCGGCACCGACCCCGGTGTGCTGATCCGGTTCGGCGCCGACCTGCACCGGCTGCGGGCCGCGCTGGCCGCCGAGGGCCTCGGCTCCGCCGTACTGCCGGCGTCCTCCGGTGCGATCGGGTCGACCCTGCTGGTCGGCACCCCGCCGGGTCCCACCACCGGGCTCTGACCGCCCCGGCCGGCTGTTCAGCCGGTCAGCATCGCCCGGCCCAGCGGGGTCAGGCTGTGCAGCACGGTGTTGCGGTCGCGGTGGCTGACCAGCAGTCCGGCGTTGCGCAGCACGGTGGTGTGCTGGCTCGCGGCCGCCGCCGAGATGTTCAGCCGACGGGCCACCTCGCCGGTCGAGCAGCCGTCACCGACCACCTCCAGCACCCGGGCCCGGGTCTTCCCGATCAGCGCGGCCAGCGCCACCCGGCTCTCCTCCCCACCGGCCGCCGGTGCCGGACCGGCGCCCTCACCCGGTGCCGGCGTCAGCCCACCCAACCGGTCTACCGGGTAGACCAGGACCGGGGGCAGCTCGGGGTCGAGCAGGGTCACGGGCATCCGGGCGCAGAAGAACGACGGCACCAGCAGCAGCCCACGCCCGTCGAGGTGCAGCTCCCGGTCGGCCGGATAGTCCGGTACCTCCAGCACCCCGGAATCCCAGCGCATCGCCGGACGGAGACTGGCCAGCAGCCCCTCCGTCCCGCCGTCGAGCAGGGCCCGGGCCCGCCGTGCCCGGTCCGCCTCCACCGCCGCCTGGATCCGGTCCCAGTACGGCTCGATCGCGGTCGCCTGGTAGATCCGCATCGAGTCGGTGAGGTGCTCCAGCACCTCGACTTCGCCCCGGGCCAGCGCGCTGGCGGTACTGGGTAGCGGCAGCGGGCTCTCCCCGGCCAGTACGTTCAGGTCGCGCTCCAGCGCGTTGACCGGCGTGGAGCGTACGGCGTCCAGCCCGGCCGCCAGGCCGTACATGCTGTGGTAGGGGGTCAGGAAGTCGGGGAAGTAGCCGCGGGGCGGGTTGAGGGCGAGCAGCAGCCGCAACTGCCCCGGTGCGGTGTCCCGGCGGAGCCCGCCGAAGACGCCCCGCCGCCAGCCCGCCATCATCGGATCCCGGCTGCGCCCCTGCAACAGGTGCAGGCTGAGGACCAGCTCCCAGACCTGGTCCGCGGCGGGGGCGACCCGGGTCCGGGCGATGTCCTCGCTGGAGAAGACGATCCGCAGCATGGCACGCACTCCCCGAATCGCCGGATGGGGTATGCCCGGCAACCAGTCGCACTCTACCGGGTGCCATCTATCAGCGTCTTTCAGCGTGGGCTGAAAGACCTCGACGGCCGGCGGAGCCAGCGGGCATGCTCACTAGGCCGATACCGGGGTCACCGGCGTTCTGGACGCCGGGTGACCCTGCGGCATGCCGGGGGCAGGGGAGGAACGCGACACCCGGACGGTCGCCACGAGGGTTCGCGGACGGTTGTCCGCGGAGGGTGCTGTCCGGGTTGTCGCTTCCATGCCGCCCGCCCCGAGCGAGCCGAGACGAGACGCCGAGCGGGCCGCGAGGCCGAGCGAGCCGCAGCGCCGTCGCATACCGCCGGGCTCAGCCGTCCCGGCCCGACGCGATCAGCAACGCGACCCGGTGGTCCTCGTCGGTCACGTAGTAGCGGGCACCGTCCAGTTCGGTCAGCCCCTCCACGTTGTGCAGCGGGGCGAGGTCCGCCATCAGCTCACCGGCGACAGTGGACCCGGACGGGTCGGCCGGCCAGCGGAACCGCACGTGCCGGCTGGTCACGTCACCGCCGGTCGGGTGGTCGTCGAGCAGCACCGACCGCTTGCCCAGGGCGTCGATCGAGCCGACCACCGCGTCGTACCCGCCGTCGTCCCGGGCCGACAGCGCCCGGAAGCCGGTCAGCTCGCCGGGCCGGGTCACCCCGGTCAACGCGTACGCCCCGACGACCCGGGGCCAACTCCGCCGGTCGAACATCCCGGCCACGTCCGCCAGCTCGACGAGGATCGGCTCGCCCCGCCCGGTCACCGGAAACCGCAGCCCGAGCAGCACGGTGCCGGTCGGGGTGAAGGCCGCCGCCTCCACGTTGACCGGCAGGTCGTCGTCGGTGAGCCGGTCGACCCAGCTCTTCGCCCGGGCGGTGCCCCGGGCCCGGGTCGCCGCGATGAACAGATGCCGCACCTGCTCCCCCGCCGGCAGTACCCCGATCCCGGCGGTCAGCAGGGCGTCGTTCACCGCCCGGTGCAGCCGGAACTGGTTGCGTACCACGTGCAGCCGGGGCAGCGGGGCGGCCGCCTCGGCCTCCCGGAACCGGGCCACGAAGGCGCGGCGGGGGCGCAACGGCCCACGCTTGGAGCCGAAGTGCGAGCCGAAGACGTAGATCCAGCCGTCGTGCCGGGCCAGCGCCTCGCCGTCCTCGGTCCGGCCGTTCTCGGCACCGGCGTCCATCGGCACGTGCGCGGTCAACCAACTGCCGTCGTACCGCTCGACCAGCAGGGCCAGGCATCCCTCGACCGGCCCCTCGTCGAGTACGGTCCAGAACGCCCGCCGGGCGCCGTACGCGGCGAGCACCTCGGGCGCGCGTACCGGCAGCAGGTCGCTCGCCTCGTTGCCGGCGACCGCCAGTTCGACGGTGTGCGAAAGGCAGGTCATACCGATGATGCTACGAGCCCCGCACTAGGGTGGCGCTGTGCCCGATGCCCTGTACGCCGACACGTTGGCCCTGCTCACCGCCTGGCAGCCGCCCACCGCCGAGGCGGCGGACGCGCTGGACCGGACGCTGCGACTGCTCGACGAGGGCGGTCCGGCGGCGCTGACCCGGGCACACCGGGCCGGCCACGTCACCGCCAGCGCGCTGGTGCTGGACGCCACCGGCAGCCGGGTGCTGCTCTGCCTGCACGGCCGGTTCCGCCGCTGGGTGCAGCTCGGCGGGCACTGCGAGCCCGGCGACCGTACCCTGGCCGGGGCGGCGCTGCGGGAGGCGACCGAGGAGTCCGGGATCGCCGGGCTGTGGCTCGACCCCACCCCGATCGACCTGGACATCCACCAGGTTTCCTGCCAGGGCGGCTCGCTGCACCACGACGTACGCTTCGCCGCGGTCGCCCCGGCCGGCGCGGTCGAGCGGGTCAGCGCCGAGTCGGTGGAGCTCGGCTGGTTTCCGCCGGACACCCTCCCCGAGCCACTGGCCGGCGCCACCGCCCAACTGGTGGCACCGGCGCTCGCGGTGTACGCGCGGAACCGCCCGCGCCCCGCACCTGACGTCTGGCGAGGTCAGCCGGACCCGGTGAGCGCTAGAGGTAGCGGTGCACGCTAGAGGTAGGGGTGCGCCTCCTCCGCCTCCAGTGCGGCGACGATCTCCTTGACCTCCTGGGCCCGGGACCGGGCACAGACGAAGAGCGCGTCCGGCATGTCGACCACCACGGTGTCCTGGACCCCGAGGGTCACCACCAGCCGGTCGGACTGGGTCACCACCACCGTCCGCTCGGTGTCCCGGAGCACCACCCGGCCGGCCGGGGGCGTGCCGTCGGGTCCCTCCCGGAGCACCACGTTGCTCGCGTCGTCGCCGGTCAGCGCCTCGCCCAGGGTGTGGAAGTCGCCGACGTCGTTCCAGCGGAAGTCGGCCGGCACGGTCGCGACCAGGCCGCGTTCCGCCGCCCCCTCCATCACCGCGAAGTCCACCGAGATCTTGGTCAGTTCCGGCCAGACCCGGTCCAGTACCGCTGCCTGGTCCGGGGTGCCCCAGGCCGCGGCGATCTCGGTCAGCCCGGCGTACAGCTCCGGCTGCTGCCGGGCCAGCTCGCCGAGGAAGACGTCGACCCGCCAGACGAACATCGAGGCGTTCCAGTAGAAGCGGCCGGACTCGACGTACTTGACCGCGAGGTCGTACTCCGGCTTCTCCTTGAACCGGACGACCTGCCGGGCCGGGCCGGCACCGATCGGCTCGCCCGACTCCAGATAGCCGTAGCCGGTCTCCGGGTGGGTCGGGGTGATGCCGACCGCGACCATCAGCCCGTCCCGCGCGGTCGAGATCGCCGCGCCGAGCACCTCCAGGAAGCGGGTCTGGTCGCCGACCACGTGGTCGGCGGAGAAGGCGCCCATCACCGCGTCCGGATCCCGCCGCGCGATGACCGCCGCCGCCAGCCCGATCGCCGCACAGGAGTCCCGGCGGGAGGGTTCGACCAGGACGTTCTCCTCCGGTACGTCGGGCAGCTGCCGGGCCACCGCGACCGCGTGCGCGGCACCGGTGACCACGTACGTGCTCTCCGGGGCGGACAGTGGGCGCACCCGGCGTACGGTCGCCTGGAGCAGCGACTCGTCGGAGCCGGTCAGCGGGAGGAGGAATTTGGGGCGGCCGGCGCGCGAGAGTGGCCACAGACGGGTGCCACTGCCGCCGGCCGGAATCACGGCGTAGAACATCGCCACATCATGCCCGAGACGTCAGGGGCGGGACGCACACACCGTCTGATAACACCCGAATTCCGCCCGGGACCCCTCACGCCCGGGCCCGGCCCCATGCCGCGAGGTGCACCTCGGCGCTGGACTCCCAGGTGAACTCCTTGGCCCGGTCGAAGCCCGCCTTCGCCAGCGAGAGCCGCCGCGCCTCGTCGTCCAGCAGCGCACCGAGATCGGTCGCGATCTGCTGCGGATCCTCGCTGGTGTACGCCACCGCGTCACCGCCGACCTCCGGCAGCGACAGCCGCGGGGTGGTGAGCACCGGGGCGGCGCAGGCCATCGCCTCCAGGATCGGCAGCCCGAAACCCTCGCCGTACGACGGATAGGCGGCGACCAGCGCACCGCCGAGGAAGCCCGGCAGGTCGGCGTAGCGCAGGTAGCCGGGGCGGAGCAGCCGCAGGTGCGCCGGTACGTCGGCGACGGCCTGGTCGATGTCGTCGTCGTGCCCCTGACCACCGGCGATCACCAGGGCGGGCGGCTCCGGCCGGTCCTTGACCGCCAGCACCCAGCCCCGGATCAGGTTCGGCACGTTCTTGCGCGGCTCCTTGGAGCCGAGGAACGCCACGTAACTGTGCCCGCCCAGGCCGAGCCGGGCGCGTACCCGGGCCTTCTCCTCGTCGCTCGGCGCGTGGAACGCCGCCTGGTCCACCCCGTGGTAGGCCACGTCGATCCGGGTCGGGTCGGCGTCCAGCAGCCGGATCAGCTCGTCCCGGGTCGCCTTGCTCGGCACGATCACCCGGTCGGCCCGGCGCAACGAGGTCTTGATCGCGCTGCGGAAGAAGGTCCGGCGCGACTTGTCGTAGTGCTCCGGCTCGGTGAAGAAGGTCGCGTCGTGCACGGTGACCGTCACCGGACAGCCGGCCCGGAGCGGACAGGTGTAGAACGGCGAGTGCAGCACCTGCGCGCCGACCTGCTGGGCCAGCAGCGGAAGCCCGGTCTGCTCCCAGGCCAGCCGGGCCGGCCGGTGCGCCACCGCCGCCGGCGCCGGGATCACCTCGGCCGCCGGCAGCATCCGCGAGTATCGCTCGGCGTCGGTGCGCAGCCCGACCACGGCCAGCTCCAGGCCCGGCCCGATCACCTTGCCCAGGGCGCCGAGCAGGCCGTCGACGTATCTGCCAACGCCGCCCCGGTCGGCGGGGACGCTGGTGGCGTCAATGAGCACGCGGGGCGGGCGACCGGCGGTCACTGGGCAACTCCTCGGCTGAGTGTGATGTAGGGAACAACACTGACTCCAAGCCTACGCCGCGCCGCCCCGGGCGCGTCGACTGCGACCCGTCGGGCAACTGTCTTTCCGGTGACTCAGACAGGTACGCGACGAAGGCGTCACGATGGGTGCCGGCGTCGCCGCGACCGCCCGCTCGGAGATCATCACCGGCCCGGGGCGGAGCTCACCGCCGCTGGCCGGCCGGGTCGGTATCGTCACGGGCGATGACCGAGAACATCTCCGGGCTGTTCGCCGCCGCGATCGCCGCCGACCCGACCCGACCGCTGCTGACCTGGTACGACGACGCGACCGGAGACCGCACCGAACTCTCCGGGGCGACCCTGGCCAACTGGGTGGCCAAGACCGCGAACCTGCTGGTCGACTCGGCCGGGCTGGCCCCGGGCGATCCCGTCGGGGTGCTGCTGCCGCCGCACTGGCAGACCGCCGCCGTGCTGCTCGGCTGCTGGTCGACCGGGTCGGCCGTCTCCGGTGCCCGGCCCGGCGAGTCGGCCCCGCAGCCGGTCGACGTGCTCTTCGCCTCGGTCGACCGGGTCGGCGAGGCCGCGGCCTGGCCAGCCGGTGACCGGTACGCCCTCGCGCTCGCCCCGCTCGCCGCCCCGGTACGGGAGCTCCCGCCCGGCTGGGCCGACTACGTGCTCGAGGTACGCGGGCACGGCGACCACTTCACGCCGTATCCGGCCGCCGGCCCGCAGGACCCGGTGCTGGCCGACCTGGCCGCCCAGCGCGCCACGGAGCTGGGCATCGGGGCCGGCGATCGGGTGCTGGTCGACGCGGCCCGCCACCCGGACCCGGTGGACTGGCTGCTCGCCCCGCTGGCCGCCGGGGCCAGCACGGTGCTCTGCGGCAACCTCGACCCAGCCCGGTTGGCCGACCGGGCGGCGGCGGAGAAGGTAACGGTTCGGCTGACGTAACCGACGTCACACCGGAGGCCGGCTACCTCCGCTCGGCGGTCCGCTGTCGGGCGAAGCGCGCGAAGGCGAGCAGCGACTCCGGGTTGGCCAGCGCGCCGGTGGCGGCGGCCGAGTCCACCGGCGCGCCGGTGAGGATCTTCTTCACCGGCACCTCCAGCTTCTTCGCCGACAGCGTCCTCGGCACCGCACCCACCTGGTGGATCTCGTCCGGCACGTGCCGGGGCGACAGCCCGGTACGCAGTTCCCGGTTGATCCGCGCGGTCAGCTCCGGACCCAGCTCCAGCCCGGGCGCGAGTACGACGAAGAGCAGCAGTTCGCCCGCGCCGCCCTCGTCGTCCTCCAGGTGCACCACCAGCGAGTCGGTCACCTCGGGCAGCCCCTCGACCACGGAGTAGAACTCGGCGGTGCCGAGGCGTACCCCGCCCCGGTTCAGGGTCGCGTCGGAGCGGCCGGTGATCACACAACTGCCCCGCTCGGTGACGGTGATCCAGTCCCCGTGCCGCCACACCCCGGGATAGACGTCGAAGTACGCCTCCCGGTAGCGGCGGCCGTCCGGGTCGTTCCAGAACCCGACCGGCATGCTCGGCATCGGTGCGGTGATCACCAACTCGCCGAGCTGGTCGACCACCGGGTCACCGTCGGCCGACCGCGCCTCCACCCGGGCACCCAGGCAGCGGCAGGTGATCTCACCGGCGACGACCGGCAGCAGCGGCACGCCGCCGACGAAACCGGTGCAGACGTCGGTGCCACCAGAGATCGAGTCGAGCCGCAGGTCGGCGCCGACGGAGTCGTACACCCAGCGGAAGCCCTCGGCCGGCAGCGGCGCACCGGTCGAACCGACCCCGCGCACGGCGGAGAGGTCGACCAGCTCGGCCGGGCGCAGCCCGGCCTTGCGGCAGGCCAGCAGGAACGGCGCGGAGGTGCCGAAGTAGGTGGTGCCGGTGGCGGCGGCCAGCCGCCACAGCGTGCCCAGGTCCGGCTCGGCCGGGCGGCCCGGCTCGGCCCGGACCGCCGGGTTGCCGTCGAAGAGCACGATCGCGGCACCCACCGCCGGGCCGGAGACCAGGAAGTTCCACATCATCCAGCCGGTGGTGGTGAACCAGAAGAAGCGGTCCCCCGGGCCGAGGTCGTGGTGCAGCGCCAGCATCTTCAGGTGTTCGAGCAGGATGCCGCCGTGCCCGTGCACGATCGGCTTCGGCAGCCCGGTGGTGCCCGACGAATAGAGCACGTAGAGCGGGTGGTCGAAGGGCACCGCCGCGAAGTCCAGCGGCTCGTCGGTCCCGGCCGCCAGCTCCGCCCAGCGAAGCGCCCCGTCCGGCGGCGCGGCGTCCGGCTCCAGATAGGGCAGCACCACCGTGTGTACGACCGACGGCAGCTCGGCCCGGATCGTCGCCAGCTCGGTGCGGCGGTCGACGAGCTTGTCCCCGTACCGGTAGCCGTCGACGGCCACCAGCACGGTCGGGGCGATCTGCCGCCAGCGGTCGAGCACGCTGCGGGTGCCGAACTCGGGGGCGCAGGAGGAGAAGACCGCCCCGAGGCTGGCCGTGGCGAGCATCAGCACGAAGGTCTCGGGAATGTTCGGGGCGTACGCCGCCACCCGGTCACCGGGGCCGACGCCCAGCCGGACCAGTCCGGCCCGGACCCGGCGTACCTGCTCGCGCAGCTCGGCGGCGGTCAGGGTGACCGGGGGGCGGGTCTGGCTCTGCGCGATCACCACCGGCTCGTCGTCGGCCATCCCGGGCATCCGGAGTACGTGCTCGGCGTAGTTGAGGGTGGCGCCGGGAAACCAGCGGGTGCCGGGCATGGAGGTGTCGACCAGGGTCGCGGTCGGCTCGGTGTGGGCCCGGACCTCGAAGTAGTCCCAGATCGAGCGCCAGAAGCCGTCGAGATCGGTGACCGACCAGCGCCACAGCGCAGCGTAGTCGTCGAAGTCGAGGCCCCGGTGCCGGCTCAGCCAGCGCAGGTAGTCGCCGATCCGGGACCGGTCGTCACCGGCCGGCGGCGGCGTCCAGAGCACCTCGCCCACCATGGTCCTGCTCCTCCCTACGGCCCGCACGCCGGTGTGCCGGGCCTGGTCGCCATACTGCCGTACCCCGGCCCGCCATTCTCCGCCCGGAAGCCGGCACCGGTACGCGTGCCCGGCCCACATCTCCGGCCCCCGGGTCATGTGGGCCGGCCCGGGGAGGTCGGTGCCGGGCGGCTCAGCCGGCGACGGAGGAGTCGGCGGCGCCCCGGTGCGCCTGGATCGCCTTGCGCTTGGCCAGCCGGTGGGCCCGGCGGATCTCCGCCTCGCGGAACCGGCGCTCGTCCTCCGGGGTCTCCGGCAGCACCGGGCGGACCGGGCGGGGGTTGCCGGCCACGTCCACCCCGACGAAGACCAGGTAGGCGGTGGCCACCACGATCGGGGCGTCCTCGGCGCTGTCCCAGCGCTCGGCGACCACCCGGACCCCGACCTCCATCGAGGTCTGCCCGGTCCAGTTGACCTGCGCGTGGGCGTGCACCAGGTCACCGACCCGGACCGGCTCGGCGAAGACGATCTCGTCGATCGCGGCGGTCACCGCGGTACCGCCGGAGTGCCGTGCCGCCGACGCCCCGGCCACGTCATCGACGAACTTCATCAGCACGCCGCCGTGCACGGTGCCGTAGAGGTTGACATCGACCGCCGTCATGATCCGGCTCAGCGTGACCCGCGAGTACGAGGTCGGCTTGCCGGCCGGCGGTGGCGAGAGCTGCTCGGTCATGCGGCAACGGTACGGCGACCCGGCGTGCCGCCGCCCCCGCCGGTGACGGCGGTTACCCGGGTCACCCCGGTCACCCCCCGGTGACAGTCGGCAAGATCGATACTGGACGCGCCCGTGCAGGCTGCCGGGCGGCGTCCGAGGCGGTACGGTGCGCGGATGCGACATCTCTGGAGCTTCCTCGCCGGAGTGGTGGCGGCGCCACTGACCTGGGCCTTGATCGCGCTCGGTCAGGACGGGTCCGGCCGCACCGTCACCCGCTGGGTGGAAGTCGGTACCTTCAACACGGCCAACCTGATCCAGGGGGCCGTCTACCTCGGAGTCGCGGGCATCCTGCTCGGCCTGCTCGGCACGCTGCGGCTCTCCCCGGCCGGCCCACTCGCCGCCGGCCTGCTGCTGGTCGCCCCGTACGTCGGGCTGTTCGTCGACCCCTTCACCGTGCGCGACGCGGTGCCGGCGAACTGGAAGGTGTTCGGCGACCCGCTGCCGTTGGTGCAGGTGCTGGAGAACGGCACGACGTTCCTGCTCGGCGTGCTGCTGCTGATGGCCACCTTCAGCATCCAGCGCTGGCGTCGCTGGCCCAGCCCGGTAGCCCCCGCACCCGCGCCGACGTCGTCCGATGTGGAGGAGCCGACCCCGACCGACTGGTCCCTGCTGAACAACCCGCCGGAAAGCGACATCAAGCCGCCGACCCTGGGCTACCCGGAGCCGGACACCGAACCGCTGCCGCCGCTGCCGCGCCGCGATGCCGGATCGCCGTGGTCGGCACCGCCCCGGAGCGCGACGAAGCGCGACGACGCGGCCGACAGTACGACAAGCTGACTGTGCCGGGGCGGGTCGTTCGGTCGGCCCGCCCCGGACCGACACGCCGTGGCCGGCATTGCCCTATCCGGGTACGGTGCCCTGAGACACCCGGTTGGGGAGGTTGCAGTGCGACACCTTGGATCGCTGGTATTCGGGCTGGTCAGTGTGCCGATCATCTGGGTGTTGGCCGGGATCGGATTGATAAAGCTCAACGGCGGGATCACCCGGGACGAGACCGGGGACGCGCTCGTCGGGTTCATCGTGATCGCGGTCGTCGCCGGGCTGCTCGCCGCGCTGCTGCTGCCCCGGTGGTCCCCGGTCGGTACTGCGGTCGCCGGCCTGCTCTTCCTGGTCATGGCGGTGTGGTCCATGATCGATCTCGGCTCGATGGGCGACCTGCTGCCGCGTTCCTTCCTCGGCGTCGACTTCGCGCTCACCGCGCCGTCCGGGGCCTTCGCCACCCTGCTCGCCGTGCTGCTCTTCGCCACCGTGCTCGTACCCCAGCGCTGGCGCTCGCCGCGTCCGGCCGGAGCCGGCTTCCCCGGCGCCGCCGGCCAGCCCGGCTTTCCGTCCTACCCGCCCCCCGGGCAGGTGCCGCCCGGCGGACAGTTCCCGCCCGGCACCCAGACGCCGCCCGGCGGACAGCTTCCGGCGGGTCAGTTCCCGCCGCCCGGTGGACCGGGCATCCCCGGCCTCCCCGGCACCCCGCACCCGCCGAACTACGGCCCCTCGGTCGCCCCGAGCTACCCGCAGTCCGCGCCGCCGAACTTCGGCCCGGCCGTCCCGCCGAACTACGGACCCGGCGCGCCGCAGCACCAGACGCCCTCGGCACCGCCGTACAACGCCCCGACCGGCGCACCGCACTACGGCCCGCCGAGCGTGCCGGGCAACCTGGGACGGCCGCCTGGGCCGCAGGCGCCGGGGTCACCGATCTCCGGCCCGCCGGTGCCGAGCGCGCCGCCGCAGCCGCCCACCTTCAGCCCGCTCACGCCACCGGCCCCGGCGCCCCGGTCCGGCCAGCCGGGCAGCGACGAGACCACCCAGTTCGGTGGGCGCTCGGACGAGACCACCCAGTTCACCGGAGGTCCGGACGACGACGGGATGGACGGGGTGACCCGCCGCCTCGGCGACCGCTGACGGGGCCAGCCCGACGGATCAGCCGCCGATCTGGTGGTCGGCCGGGTCGGTCCGCAACAGCAAGGCGTACCCGGAGCGGGCATCAGTCCCTGAGGAGCTGCCGGGCCATCACGATCCGCTGGACCTGGTTGGTGCCCTCGTAGATCTGAGTGATCTTGGCGTCCCGCATCATCCGCTCGACCGGGTAGTCCCGGGTGTAGCCGTACCCGCCGAGGAGCTGCACCGCGTCGGTGGTGATCTCCATCGCGGCGTCCGAGGCGAAGCACTTCGCGGCGGCGCCGAAGTAGGTCAGGTCGGCGTCGCCGCGCTCCGACTTCCCAGCGGCCGCGTACGTCAACTGCCGGGCCGCCTCCAGCTTCATGCCCATGTCGGCGAGCATGAACTGGATGCCCTGGAACTCGGCGACCGCCTTGCCGAACTGCCGCCGCTGGCGCACGTACGCCTTGGCGTAGTCCAGCGCGCCCTGGGCGATCCCGACCGCCTGGGCGGCGATGGTGACCCGGGTGTGGTCCAGGGTCCGCATGGCGGTGCCGAAGCCGGTGCCCGGTTCGCCGATCATGCGGTCCGCCGGGATCCGCACGTTGTCGAGGTAGACCTCGCGGGTCGGCGAGCCCTTGATGCCGAGCTTCTTCTCCGGCGCCCCGAAGCTGACCCCCGGATCCGACTTCTCCACCACGAAGGCGGAGATGCCGCGCGAACGGGCCGCCGGATCGGTCACCGCGAAGACGGTGTAGTACTCCGAGACCCCGGCGTTGGTGATCCACCGCTTGACGCCGTTGAGCACGTAGGAGTCGCCGTCCCGGACCGCCCGGGTGAGCATCGAGGCGGCGTCGCTGCCCGCCTCCGGCTCGGAGAGGCAGTACGAGAACATCGCCTCGCCCCGGGCCACCGGCGGCAGGTAGCGCCGCTTCAGCTCCTCGGAGGCGGCCAGCAGCAGCGGCATGGTGCCGAGCTTGTTCACCGCCGGGATCAGCGAGGAGGCGGCACAGGCCCGGGCCACCTCCTCGATCACGATCGCGGTGGCGAGCGCGTCGGCGCCGGCTCCGCCGTACTCCTCGGGGATGTGCGGGGCGTGGAAGTCGGCGGCCTTCAGCGCCTCGTACGACGCCTTCGGGAACTCGCCGGTCTCGTCGGCCTCGGCGGCGTTCGGCGCGACCTTGGCGTCGCAGACCTCCCGGACGGCCTCCCGGACCGCCTCGTGCTCCTCCGGCACCTGGTACGCCTCGAACACCGATCCGCTGCTCATCGCGACCCTCCCGTCTCGCTCCGGCCACTGAGACCATACCGGCCGGTAACCAAGCACGGAAGCCGAGGCCGCCGGGTCCGGAGCGGGCGGAACCGTCCTCCCCGACCGCGCCCGGTGACCGGGACCCGGCGAGCCGCCCCCCGAGGAAGGACCGGGCTCGCCGGGTCGCGGTCGACCGTCAGTCGGCCGTTACCGGTGGTTTGCCGTCACTGGACGACACGGGTCTCCGGAGTGTCTCCGGGCGGCTGCCCGAAGTTGCTCTCCCTCCCCAGCGGGATCGGCGTACTACCCAACACCGCCCCGTCCGCCGCGTACGCCGTAACAGTCCCCGGCTGGTCCACCGGCACGGTGGCGATGCCGGACCCCGAGGCGTCGAGGTCGACCGGGACCGGCGTACCGGCAGCGACAGTGACCGTGGCGGACGCGGCGCCGGCCGGCGCGACCACCCGCACCTGGTCGGTCCGGGCGGCGGCACCCTCGACACGCAGCCGCCAGGCGATCGGTCGCCGGTCGGCGCCCTCGGCCGGCATCAGCAACCGCAGATCCGTCCACCCGCGCCGTTCGGTGCCGCGCATGGCGTACGCGATGACGCCGCCCCTCGCGGGCTGCACGGTGAGCAGCGCCGCGGGCTGACCGTGCACCGTGCCGGTCCAGGGCACCCGCACCGTCGTCCCGGTCGCCCGCAGCTGGCTGTCCAACAGCGCCGCGTCGACGAAGTCCGCCAGCACCGCCCGGTCCAGCGCCGGTCCCCGGGTATCCCGGGTGGCCGCGGCGAGCAGCGCGTCGGAGATCGGGCCGGGTCCGGCGTACGGGCCGCCGGGCAGACCCGTCTCGTCGATCACCTCGTCGCCCCGGCTGACCCGGACGACGGGCTGGAATCCGAGCGGGGCGGGGGGCAGGACCGCCACCCCGACCCCGGCACTGTCCCGGGTGGCGAGTTGCCGGTACTCCAGCCGGCCGGCGGCGGTGTACACCGGCTCGCCGCTGATCGTCACCGTCGAGTCGACCGGTCCGACCACCACCGCGAGACCGCTGCCCTGCTTGGGCGCCTGCATCAGGGTCATCACCGGTGGGAGGTCGCCGCCGACGGCGTGGCCGGCGTACCGCATCTGCCCCGCCGCGGCGCCGGCCGGGCCGACGTACCAGACGAGAGCCGACGTGCTGAGGACGCCGAACCGGAGCGGGACGACGACCAGCGCGACCCGGTAACGGGGGAGGTCGCTGCCGTAGAGCAACCGGATCTTCCGCCGGTCCCCGATCTCCCAGATGCCCTTTGGTTCGTCCAGCTTCTCCAGTTCCCTGTCGGTACCGATCCGCGCGCGCAGGTCGTCCAACCAGGCCCGGTCACCGGCGAGCGCCCCCCGCGGCGGCGCGTCGGCCAGCGCCGACGGCGGCGCGGCGATCGCGATCCCGGGCGTACCGCCCGGCAGCGGGACCACGTTGGTCTGCACCCCGACCAACAGCGCCAGGACCCCGGCGCCGACCGCTCGCCGGACCTGCCGGCTCCGGCGCCGCCGTCCCGCGCGGTGGTCGAAGCCTGGCCACGGATCATCCGGTACGCCCACCACGCCCGCTGTCCGGGTCAGCGTGTCCCGCAACGTCGACTCGATCATGGTGTCAGACATGCGTTTCCTCCTGTAGTCCTGCCATCGCGGGTTCGGGTGCCACCCTGAACTGGATCCGCAGCCGGGCCAGCCCCCTGGATGCCTGGCTCTTCACCGAACCGACCGAGCAGCCGAGAACGCGGGCTGTGTCCGCCTCGCTCAGGTCCTCGAAGTAGCGCAGCACGAGGACCGCCTGCGTCCGGCGGGGCAGTTGCCGCAACGCCACGACGAGCTGCTGCCGCTGTTCCACCTGGGCGTACGCGTCCGGTGTGGGTGTGGTGTCGGAGCCCAGCAGCGGCACCTCGAGCGGCCGCCGTCGGCGGCGCCAGCTGATCGCGGTGTTGACCATGACCCGGCGTACGTAGATCTGGGGCGCGTCCTTGCGCTGGATCCGCGCCCAGTGCCGGTGGGTCTTCTCCAACGCCGCCTGGACCAGGTCCTCGGCGGTGCCCCGGTCACCGGTCAGCAGGTAGGCCGTCCGGGCCAACGGCCCCCACTGATCTCGGACGAACAGCCGGAACTCTTCGTCGGGTTCGCGCCTCGTCACGCCACCTCCAGGTCATCCGGAACGGGTTGTGCTCGGACGTGAGGTAGACGCCGGCCACACCCGGCACGGTTGAGTAAGACTCCGGATCCGGGCGGCTGGGATCACCCGGCGTGCGGTGAACGCCGAGCGAACGTCGTCCGCCCCACCGGCCGGGGACCGGTAGGGCGGCGGTTCGGGTGACGGCGGCTATCTCAGCGTCGCGAACCAGGTGGCGACCTGCGGGACGGAGAGCACCAGCGAGGTGATGTGGTCGACGTCGCCGACGTCGGTCAGGGTCACGTCGGCACCGACACCACGCAGCTCCCGCTGGCACCGCTCGCTGTTGGCGTAGACGGCCTCCGGGTCGCCGTGCGCGGCGTACATCCGGACCGGCACCGCCGGCCGCCACCCCAGGCAGGCGTCGTCGTTGGCCCGCGCCGCCCCGGCCAGCCGGCCGGTCGGCTGGAGCAGCAGTTCGGCGTACTCGGGTCGCAGCAGCTCCGACGGCTTCGCCGGCAGTCCTGCCATGGACTCCTCGATGGTGTGCTCCCCGTCGAACAGGTCCGCGACGTTTCCCGCGTACGGCTCCTGGAAGACCTCCGACTCGGCACCGTAGAGGTGGTAGATCCGGTTCCACGCCACCGTGAGGTACGCCAGGTAGTAGGTCGCCGCCTTCGGGTCCACGTCCCCGCCGATCGCCGCAGGCCACTCGACGTCGAAGAGGTGGTACGCGCCGCTGATCGGCGCCAGCGCGCCGAGGGAGAAGTTGCGGTCAGCACCCCGTTGCAGCGCTCTGGCCAGCAGGAACGAGTTGTTGGCGCCCTGCGAGAACCCGGCGACCGCCACTGGCCCGCCGACGGTGCGCCCGTACCGGACCGCGAAGTGCCGGGTGGCCCGCAACGCGTCGACCGACGCGCTCACCGCCGTCTCCGCATGGAAGTAGGGGTGGGTGCCGGGGCCGGCACCGAGCCCGAGGTAGTCGGGCGCGGTGGCCGCGTAGCCCAGCGAGGCGAAGAGCACCGCCGCCGCCCTGTCGCAGCACTCGCTCACCGAGGGCGCGTCGAGCCGGTACGACTGCGTCCCGTGCAGCCAGACCGCCGGCCGCAGCCGCCGGTCGCCGGTACGCGGCAGCGCGACGAGCGAGCTGGCCGTCGTCGACCGGCCGCGCACGTCGACCGTACGGTAGACGACCTGGTACGCGTCCACGCCGTGCCGCGCCTGTGGCACGTACACCCCGAGCGGTTCGAGGAACTCCTTGACCTGCTGCGGCTCCAGGCCCAGCACCTGTCTGCCCGACACCACCCTGCCGCCCCGGTTGGCGGCGGCGCTCGCGGTCGTCGACGCCAGCACGGCCATCGCGGTGAGCACCGCGACGCCGCCCAGCGTGAACAGTGTTTTCTTCATGTCCACAAGCGTCGTTTCGGCGGCCCCGCCACACACGCCTGCCACCTGCCCGACTGCCCGTAGGGCTGAACCCAACAGCAGGGTCAGGCTGACCCCAACAAGCCATGCCATGATCAGGGAGCGTCCGGCCGAGCTGGGCGAGCCGGACGCTACGAGATCACGGGAAAGGCGGACTGCCGTTTTCGAGGTAGGACGTGGCGGTGGCGGTGAGCGCCTGGGTGGCGGCGCGGACCCGACGGGCCAGCAGTGGCGAGAGCCTGGCGTCCGCCTCGGCGGGCGTGCACCAGGCCCAGCCGTGCAGCTCGGCCAGCGCCAGCCGGATGCCGGCCTGCTGATCGGGCGCCAACCGGCCGCCGTCGAAAACAAGCATGACCCCTTCGGTACGCCCCGGGCGCGGCGGAACCCAGTCGACCACCAGCAGCCGCCCCGGCATCACGACGAGTCCCAACTCCTCGGCAACCTCCCGCCGGGCGGCGGTGTACGGCGACTCGCCCGCCTCGACACAGCCACCGGGGATCTCCCAGTGCTCCTTGTAGGTCGGCTCGTTGTGGCCGGGGTTTGGAGCTGACCACTGACCACGCGCACGTACCACACGAACACTGATGACCAGTCATCTGCCGTGACGGTAATGCCTCGATCCTGAAATCCGAAACGGTTAGCCTTGCCGACGTGACAGGCACGCTGCTTTTCATCATCGGGCCACCGGCCGTCGGCAAGATGACCGTGGGGGAACAGATCGCCGCTCGGACCGGTCTGCGGCTGTTCCACAACCACCTGGCGATCGAGCCGGTGCTGCGCTTCTTCCCGTTCGGTAGCCCGCCGTTCGGGCGTCTGGTCGATCGGTTCCGTCGCGACCTCATCGAAGAGGTGGCGGCCAGCGATCTCCCCGGACTGATCTTCACATATGTCTGGGCGTTCGACCTTCCGGAGGATGAGCGGGCGGTAGACCAGTTCGCGGAGCCGTTCAGGCGACGCGGCGGCCGTGTGCTCTTCCTCGAGTTGGAGGCAGCCCAAGAGGAACGGCTTCAGCGGAATCAAGGCGCATCACGTCTGGCTGAAAAACCGTCCAAACGAGATGTCGTTTTCTCGCAGCAAAATTTGCTCGAACTAGACCGGCGGTACCGCCTCAGCTCGGAGGGCCGGTTCGACGACCGCGCCGACTACCTTCGTGTCAATAACACCCACTTGGAGCCGGCTCTTGTAGCAGCCACGGCAATTTCCTATTTCAGCATCCCGCTGCAGTCCGGTCAGGAAGGCTGCGTTCCGCAAGCCTGAGCCCAGATTGCAACCGCGTCCGTTTAGGCCGGCCAGGGTGGGTCGTGGTCGTAAGAGATGGGGCCGACGAGTCACGACGCGGCGTGGCCATTCTCGAGATACGCGGTCTGGCCTTCCGCTCGCGCCCGGCTACTGGCGGCGGCTCGGCGGGCGAGCAACGGTGAAAGTCGTTGTTCCTGCTCGTGCGGAGTCGACCAGGCCCAACCGCGCAGTTCATCGGGTGGTAGCTGGATGGCCGCGACCTGCTCGTGGGACAGCTGGCCACCGTCGAACACGATCATAAGGCCCTCGGTGCGGCCGGGGCGTGGTGGCACCCAGTCGATGGTGAGTAGCCGGCCGGGCTCGACGGTTAGCCCGAGTTCCTCCTGGATCTCGCGGACGGCGGCCGCTCGGGGTGACTCGTTGGCTTCGACGCAGCCGCCGGGCAGTTCCCAATAGGTCTTGGTGTAGGCGGGTTCGACGAGTAGGAGCCGGTCGGTATCGTCGAAGAACAGGACTGCTGCGGCCATGCGCTTGGTGGGCAGGCTGGCTGTGTAGTCGGCGACGGCCTGGTCCGCTTCGGTGGGGTCTGCGGTCATGATTGCCCTCCGGGTCGGTTGGAGTGAGCGGGGCGTCGCGTCGCGGTAGCGATGTGGGTGACCTTCGTGGCCGCTTCCAGCGCGGCACGTAGTTCATGGTTGTCTAGGGCGAGACGGTGGATGCTGGCGATGGCGATCTCCAGCTGCGTCTTCAGGTCGGTGTTCTCGCGTCGCAGGCGTGCCATCGCTTCAGCGGCCATCGGCGGTGTCGTCGAGGGTTCGCCTTGCGGGTTCGCCTGCTGGTGCCGCCGCGTGCTGATTTGCCGGGCGATGTCGGGAAAGTGCCGGCGCAGGGTGGTGTTGCTGAGGCCAAGGCGGCGGGCCAGGGGCAGGACGCTAGGGCGTCTGGCAGATGCGTCGGCCTCGGCGATGACGGCGTCCTTGGCCCGCGCAACAATGCCACCTTGTCGATCACATACGTCGCCAACGGCGGGCGCGGGCCGTTCACTGGCGGATCAGTCGGGTGAGAGACCGGCGAGAGGTGCGCCGGAGTGAGAGTCGACTGACGGGATTCCGGCAGGGGCGGTCGCCGCAGAATGCCGTTGACGGCATTCTGCGGCGACCGCGCTGCCTACAAGGCGACTTGCCGGCGAGTAGCCACCCCGCTGACCGTGAGCGTGACCGCGAGCATTCCAATCATCGCCGCGAGAAGTAGGGTCTGGTTGCCGACTCCCCAGGCGTCCTGCTTCCAGCCCATCAGTTCGCGGGCCAGGACACCGAGGATCGGCACCGGAAGTAGCCCGCTCGCGACGACGGATAGCCGCACATCAAACGCCGCCCCCATGATGGCTGCCGTGAGCCAGGCGACCACGATGACCGCCTGCCCAAACCCGCTGTCCCATCCATTGAGCGGATTAGGTGCCACGATCGCCACCACCACCGCTGCCACGACAAGCCAGATCCAGGGTCGCCTGACCTGTGCTTGACGCGTACTGAGCAACGGAAGCATCGTCAGTACGGCCAACACGCACGCCCACGTCGAGAAGTCCAAGGCCAGGTGGAGAACCGCCTCGGGCCTCGACCCGCCGCTCACCTCAGCGCCCGTCCATTGCTCTACGTACAACTGGTTGTGCGCTACGGGGTACCAGTGGTCAGCAATGAAAGCGCTGACGGTTACGGCGAGTGCGAAACGGTAGCGAGCCCATGCCGCAGCGGCCAGGGCGAGCAGCAATAGCGCGGGCGTAACCAGGCTGCCGGTAACCACGGCAGTGGAGGAAGTGCCAGGCAGCAGCAGCCACAGGCGCCACATGACCGGCATGGCCGTGAGGACGATGCCGCACACGAGGAGGGACAGCGCGGTCAATCGCAGCGCGGAGTATCGCAATGCCGGCCGGGAACCGAGTCGGTCCACGCCGGTGCGGGCGCGCAGACCTCCGGTCAGGAGCGCCAGGGACTCCCGAAGGTTCGGGTGTCCGCGGTCCGTCTCGCCCGCAGCCAGCAGCGTTTCTAGCATCTCATCGGCCCGGTACTGCCGATAGGCCCGCGGGTACGCGCGCAGCAGCCACCGGTAGCGGCGTTCCAGGCCGGTCATGCCGGCGCCGTCCGCACCGTCGCGACCGTCGATCCGACGGAACGGTCTCGAACGACCCGAGCCGCGGCGGCCATCCGCGCCGCCTCCTCACGCAGTGCGGACAACCCATGCCCGGTCAGCTCATACGCGCGGCGGGCACGACCGTTGACCACCCTCTCCTCGGTCACTCGCACCATCTCCTCGCCGGTGAGCCGGTCCAACGCGGCGTACAGGGTGCCAGTCGTCAACCGCACCCGCCCGCCGGACAGCTCCTGCGCCCGCTTGACGATGGCGTAGCCGTGCAGCGGTTCATCCTGCAACGCAGCGAGGATGAAGTACGTGGGTTCGCGCATCGCCGCGAAAGACCTAGTCATGTTATCAACATAAGCAGATGATCGACGTATTGGTCAAGGACCGGGCTGGCCATCACGGGTATCCGCGGCATCCTGATCTGTCACCCGATCGGGCGACACGACGCGTGACGGGCGTGCGGTGGCGACAACGCGCTGGTGGTGCCGTCGACCGTGATCGCGCAGTCCGATACGCAGGCCCGGGTCGGCACCTCGACAAAGCAGTGGAGGGTGGGACTTCCGCCCACCCTCCACCGTGTACCTCTGTCGGCTAGCCGACGACGGAGCGCAGCGGAATGCCCGCCGCGCGGATCTCGCGGACCAGGTCACGCAGGAACGGGTGCTCGTCCGACGACAGACCCTCCGGGTTCGGGATGGTCAGGTACCCCGTGCCGTCCGCGGTGCCGACCCGGGCGTCGCCGGTGTGCCGGGCGACGATCGCCCGGGTCCGGTCCAGGTCGGCGGCGGCGACCCGGAGGGAGATCGGCCGCCACTCTCCGCCCAGGTTCTCCGCTGCCGGCGCCGCCGCTGCGGAGGCCCGAGCCGGCGGTACGGCCGGAGCCGTCGCCCGGGCGCCCGGCGACGCCGACGGAGCCGACGACGGCGCCAGCAGCGCGTTGGCGACCAGGTGCAGCCCGCTCTCGTTGTACGCCCGGAACAGCGGGTTGAACGCGAACAGCACCGCCCGGCCGGCCCCGGTCGGCTCGTCGACCAGCGCGACCGTGCCCTTGAGCGCGTCCGCGTGCTCGGTGAAGCCGTTGAGCCAGAACCGGCCGTCGGCCGGGTACGTCAGCACGTTCTTTCCGGTCGTGCTCGGCGACAGGATCGAGTCGTTGTTGTTGAACTCGAAGTCCTCGGCCGGCCGGCCGAGCCCGACCGGGCTGCTCCGGTCGACGTCGACCCGCAGGTGCGAGCCGATCACCGTATAGCCGGTCGGCTTCGGCAGCTCGACCGTCGAGGTGAGCCCGGCGGAGCGGGCCATCCGGGTGCCCTGGTTGCGCAGCCCGACGTAGGTGCCGCCGGCGGCCACCCAGGCCCGCAGGTTGGCCTGGCCGGCGGCGGTGAGGCCGCCGGTCGGGTTGCTGCCGTCCGGCACCAGCAGCACGGTCCGGCCGGTGAAGGCGGCGGTGTTGTCGTTGATGTCCGCCGTGCCGACCGGCGTGAGGTCCAACCCCCACTGGTCGCCGAGCACGTACCGGGCCTCACCGTGCGAGCCGGCGGTGGTGGAGATGCCGGTGCCGGCGAACAGGCCGACGTCGGGCAGGGCCAGCCTGGTGCCGGCCGGTGCGCTCCGGCGAGCGGTCAGGGTCACCCCGAGGGAGCGGGCGAGCTGGTCGCGCCCGCCGGTCAGGCTGGCCGCCGGCAGCGTCACGACGCCGCTGCGCTGGTCGCGCCGCAGCTCGACGCCCGCGCCGAGCAGCTTGAAGGTCAGCTCGGCCGCCGCCGCCGAGTCCAGCGGGTACGCGTACGAGCCGTGCCTCGGCGCGCCCGCGTCCCGCCCGCCGTCGATGCCCCGGACCCGCTCCGCCCTCGGCGAGAGCTTGTCACCGGTGTAGACCGTCTGCACGCCCATCAGCAGCGGGTTGCTCCAGGACGAGACGTCGTAGAAGTACGGGAACGGGACGTACGGGTCCTCGCCCATGATCGCCTGGATCCAGTGCTTCTGCGGCTGCTCCATCGGGATCCAGTACGCGCCCTCCGGCACCGGGTAGTTCCGGGCCGACCGGCCGCCGAAGATCTTCGCGTTCGGCACCTTCACCGGCTTCGTCAGCCGGTACACCTCGACGTCCATCCGGCGCAGCCGCTCGACGAGCTGCCGTACGTCGCCGAGCTGCCGGTTCGGCAGCAGGAAGTACGACCGGATCGTCACGTCCGGCACCGGGAACTGGACCTCGTTGGTCGGCTGCACGACCTCGTTGGGCTGGAGCTTGCCGGCCCGCCCCTCGGCCAGAGCGTCCTTCCAGATCTGGAAGTAGTCCGACAGGATCTCGCGCCGGTTCTCCGAGGCCCAGCCGACGGTCGCCCACTGGGTGGTGAACTGCTGCTGTACCCGGTCCTGGACCGCCGACGAGCTGCCCTTCTCGTACGTCATCCCGGCGGCCCCGAAGCCGGTGGCCGGCACCGTGTCGCCGTACCCCATGAAGAACATGTCGTAGGTGTCGTAGTTGAAGTAGCACTCGCTGGTGACCGTGTCGGTGCAGGCGCCGTTGTAGCCGAAGGCGGCGGAGTTGGCCGCGCCGATCCGGTTGATCCAGTCGACCGCCTCGTCGGAGATCTCGTGGTGGATCGGGTCCGCGTTCGGCGGGAAGAAGTACTCGTCGCCGCCCATCTCGTGCGCGTCGACGAAGACCTGCGGCGGGTAGCGGCGCAGCATCTCCAGCTTGGCGTCGGTCTCCGGCTGGGTACGCGAGAACCAGTCCCGGTTCAGGTCGAAGCCGTACTCGTTCTGCCGGCGCCCGGCGTCCCGGCCGTCCGGGTTCTGCGTCGGCACGATGATCGTGACGAGGTTGTCGTTGCGCTCGCGTACCTCGCAGGAGAGGCCGGCGGCCAGCTCGTAGAGGGTCTTCAGCGCGGCGTCGCCGCCGGAGAACTCCCCGCCGTGCACGTTGCCGGTCACCCAGACGATCGCCGGGCCCTTCGCGGCGATCTCCGCCGCCTTCCGGTCCGACAGCCTGCGCGGGTCACGCAGGTCGCGGATGTCCTCGGCGATCCTCTCCAGCTCGCCCCGGCGCAGGTGGTCGGGGTCGGAGACGATCGCGTACGGCATCGACTGGCCGAGCACGCTGTTGCCCAGGTTGCCGGTGATCACCCGGTCCGAGGCGGCGTCGACGGCGCCGAGGTACGAGCGGATCTCATCGTCGGTGACCACCCGCTGCTGGCCGAGGCCGAGCGGGAAGCCAAGATGCTGCTCCGGGCTCGGCACCCCGGTCAGCCGGGCGGACGGGTCCTGAGTGCACCCGGCCGGGGTCGGCGGCTTGCCGGGGTGGGCCCCGGCCGGGGTGCCGGGCAGCAGCGGCAGTGGGGCGAGCAGCAGCGCGATCGCGGCCCCGCCGATTCGCCGGGACATCGATCTGAGAGGCTTCGGATGGGTCGTCGGGGGGAACTTTGAAACCGTCATCTGACGTTCAGATTCCCTTCTCCGGGATGGGGGTGAGGTCTGGAGGAGATCGCCCTGAAGGTGGCTCGGAGCCTATGAGCAGCCATTTCCGTCGGTCAAGATCTTCTAGGAACGGCGTTCGCCCACCCGCTACGAAACACGCCTACCAGCAGAAATCAGGGGAATAGGCCCGAGAAGGGGCGGCCCGGACGGCCCGGAGGCGGTGCACCGGACCGGCCGGCACGCTGTGAAGATGCCGACCGAAGGTGCACCGGGAAGCGCGGTCCGCGTAGGCTCAGCGCTTGTCGTCCCGGCGCGGATGGCCGACTCGCCGGCCGCGCACCCTCGACACCAGGTGAACAAGGCCCACAATGTCCGACATCGGCGCTCTCCTCCGGCGCCGACCTCCCACCGCGACGCAATGAAGCGCCGCCACTGCGAGCGGAGAACACAGGCGTGACGATCCCGTACCCGAGCACTCAGCCCATGCCGACGATCCCGGCGGTGACCCCGCCGTCCGGCGCCGCCCGCCCGCGTCTGACCTTCCTCGGCACCGGCTACCTGGGCGCGACGTACGCCATCTGCTTCGCCGAACTCGGCTACGAGGTGATCGGCTTCGACGTCGACGCCGAGAAGATCGCCAAGCTCGCCGGCGGCGACGTGCCGTTCCACGAGCCCGGCCTGGACGAGCTGCTCAAGCGCAACCTGGCGGCCGGCCGGCTCCGGTTCTCGACCGACATCGCCGAGACCGCCGTCTTCGGCGACGTGCACTTCATCTGCGTCGGCACCCCGCAGCGGGCCGACGGCATGGGCGCCGACCTGTCGTACGTCGAGGCCGCCGTCACCGGGCTCTCCCAGCACCTGACCCGCAAGGCCCTGATCGTCGGCAAGTCCACCGTCCCGGTCGGCACCGCCGAGTGGATCGAGCAGCTCGTCGGCAAGCACGCCGAGGCCGACCTCGGGGTCGAGGTCGCCTGGAGCCCCGAGTTCCTCCAGGAGGGCTTCGCGGTCGAGGACGTGCTCCGGCCCAACCGGATCGTGGTCGGCGTCAAGAGCGAGTGGGCCAACGGCATGCTCTACTCCGCGCACAAGGGCGTCTTCGACCTGGCTGCCACCGAGGACCGGGAGGTTCCGCTGGTGGTGACCGATTTCGCCACCGCCGAACTGGTCAAGGTGGCCGCGAACGCCTTCCTGGCCACCAAGATCTCGTTCATCAACGCGATGGCCGAGGTCTGCGAGGTGGCCGGCGGCGACGTCACCCAGCTCGCCCGGGCGATCGGCTACGACCCCCGGATCGGCAACCGCTTCCTCCAGGCCGGCGTCGGCTTCGGCGGCGGCTGCCTGCCCAAGGACATCCGGGCGTTCCAGGCCCGGGCCCAGGAGCTGGGTGCCGGCGAGGCACTGCGCTTCCTGCACGAGGTCGACCTGATCAACCTCCGGCGCCGCAGCCGGGTGCTCCAACTCGCCGCCGAGCTGCTCGGCCGCCGGTACGGGCCGGCCGGGCCCGACCTCTCCGGCACCCGGGTCGCGGTGCTCGGCGCCACCTTCAAGCCGAACTCCGACGACGTCCGGGACGCCCCGTCGCTGGCGGTCGCCGCCGCGCTGCAGAAGGCCGGCGCCGACGTGCACGTCTACGACCCGCAGGGGATGGAGAACGCCCGCCGGGAGCGGCCCGAGCTGGCGTACGAGCCCAGCATGAACGACGCCGTACGCGGGGCCGACCTGGTCTGCGTACTCACCGAGTGGGCCGACTTCCGCAACGCCGACCCGGTGGCGCTGGGCGAACTCGCCGCCGGACGGCGGGTCGTGGACGGTCGCAACTGCCTCGACTCCGGACTGTGGACCCAGGCCGGCTGGGAATACCGGGGCATGGGCCGGCCGTAGCGCCGGAATCGCCGCCGCACCCACAGTCGCCGCGAGGCGGGCGCCCGCTCGATAGCGGACCGACCGGACGGCGACAATCGTGAATTCGACGCCGACTTGCCGGCCGTGGACCCATCGAGGTCCACGGCCGGCCTTTTAGGATCTCCTCAGCCGGGGTTCGCACGCGATCGGGGACTGTTCAGGGTCGCCCGGCATGGGCATGCTTCGGTGGGAAGCCCGTGATGCGGCGTCAGCGCCGGCTGGAGGGGGTGCCGTGAGTACGACGTACCAGTGCTCCTCGTGCGGCCGGAGGATCGAGCCGGCACCGCACTGCCCGCACTGCGGGACCGAGCAGCTCCAGTGGGCCGACGACGTCGCCCGGATCGAGCGTTCGATCGCCGAGATGAAGATCCGCGAGGCGGCGCTCGCCAAGGAGCAGAAGACGATCGCCTCGCAGATGCAGGCGGCGCTCTTCCAGCGGGACATCCTGTCGCACGCGGCGGACCAGCGCCGCAAGCAGAGCACCAAGCCGCGCCGGGTGCTCCGGCGCAAGGCCAACCGGCGCCCACCGACCGCCGCGCCCGGCACGTCCCCCGGCGGGCCGCCGCCCCGGGTACCCCGGCAGCCGAGAGGTGGCGGCCCCGACCGGATGGCGCCCCCCGCACCGCCGCCGCCCCCACCGCCACCTCCCGGCGCCGAACCGGCCTGGGACGACGGGAAGGCCCGCCCGGAGGCCTCCACCCGAGAGGTGCAGAACATCCTGCTCGGGCTCGGGGCGCTGCTGCTCGGCATCGCGGCGGTGGTCTTCGTCGCGGTCGCGCTCAGCTCGCTCGACGACTTCAGCCGGGTGGCGATCCTGGTGCTGGCCACCGCGCTGATGCTGGCCGTACCGCCCCGGGTGGCCCGGCGCGGGCTGATCGCCACCGCCGAGACCATCGCCGCGGTCGGGCTGCTGCTGGTACCGCTGACCGGCTACTCGCTCTGGACCGTCGACCGGTTCGGCGACAGCGGCCTGCCCGGGTCGCTCTTCGCGGGGCTGACCTTCCTGGTCACCGCCGCCGTGGCGGCCGGCTACGCCGGGGCGACCGGGCTGAACGCGCCCCGCTACGCCGCCGTACTCGCCGTGCAGCCGATCCTGCCGCTGCTCGCGTACGCCTTCGTCACCGGGCCGGGCGGCTGGGCCCTGGTGCTGGTGGTGGTGTCGCTCGGCAACCTCTATCTCGGCCGGCTCTTCGGCGACGACGGGCGGCTGACCGGCTGGCCGGCCCGGTTCCGATCCGGGCCCGAGGTGCCGGTCGACGTTCCGCCCGCTGCACCGACGAGCCGCCCCGACGACCGGCCGGCACGGGTGGGCGACGACGACCCGACCGACCCCGACCGGGACACCCACGACGGGACCGGCCCGGACCGGCCGGAGACCTTCCCCGAGGAGGCGGACGCGGTCGTCCAGGCCGACCCGGCCCAGGGCGGGTCGGCGAAGCGGGTCCGTACCCCCGGCGTCCGGCGAACGGCCAGCACTCCGTGGGTACGGGAGCTGGCCTGGACGCTGCACGGGGTGGCCTTCGCCGTCGCCGTGATCTGCGCGGTCCTCTCGCTGGTGAACGCCGACACCGTACCCGGTGCGACCCGGGCCGGCCTGGCGCTGCTGCTCGCCGCCGGGGTCGGCATGGTCGGCGCGCTGGCGTTGCGCCGGCCACCCCTGCCGGACATCGCCGCCGGGATCCTGACCCTGGCCGTGATCGGTGCCGCCGGTCGGGTCGCCGCGGTGGCCCTGCCGGGGCGGGCACTGGTGGTGATCGCCGCCGTCATCGCGCTGACCGGGCTCGGCGTACGCGCGGTGCCCGAGGCTGCCCGGCGCGGGCCGCAACTGGCGTCCGCCGCCGCCCTGATCGTCATCGGCATCGTGGTGGCCGGCGGCGCGCTGCGGGCCGCCCTGGCCCCGATCCGGGCTGCCCTGCCGGTCTGGGAGGCCGACCTCTCCGCATACCCCGGAAAACTCGCCGCCGGGGTCGGCGACACCTCCTGGCAGCTCGCCACCACCGCGCTGCTGCTCACCATCGCCGCCGTGCTCTCCTCGCCACCCGAGGTACGCCGCGAGTTCGCCGTGGTCGGCGCGGCGCTGACCGCACTGGCCATGCCCGCCTCCTTCGGGTTCGGCTGGGTCGCCGCCCCGTGGCCTCCGGTGCTGGTCGCCGTCGGCATCGGACTCGTCGGGCTGACCGCCGAGACCCGGCGGGCCGCCCTGACCCACGCCGTCGCCGCCGCCGTGGTGGGACTCGCCGGGGCCGCCGCCTCGGTGGCCCGGCCCGGCCTGACCGCCGCCGTCCTGTTCGCGCTCGCCGTCGGCGGGGCGCTGGTCGCGCTCGCCCCGCTCGCCCGTACGGTACCGCTGGGCCGGTGGTCCGGAGTGCTCGGCGACTGGGCGGCCGGCGGGGCGGCGTTCGCCTTCCCCGGTGCGGTGGCGGCCTTCGTCGCCTCGGCGGTACCCGTCGACCCCACCCCGACCGTCCTGTCGGTACGGGAGGCCAGCCAACCGGTCCTCGCCGCCAGCTTCCTGGCCGTCTGCGCGGTCCTCTGCTACGCGGCGGTCACCCAGGTGGCCCAGCGGCAGATCGGCGTGCCGCTGGCCGTCGGCACCGGCCTCGGTGCGCTCGCGGTCACCGCGGCGGCCTTCGGTGCGCCCGGCGCCACCCTGCCCGACGCCCTGGTCGGCGGGCTGCTGCTGGTCAGCGCGATCCTGCTGGTGCTGGCGCCGTCGATCGACGCCGGCCGGCGGGCGGACCGGCTGCTCGACGGCTCGGACATTGCCGCCGCGGCGGTCACCGCTGCACTGGTGGGCACCCTCGCCCGGATCGCCGGGATCCTCGGGGACGGCGCCGAGCTGGCCGCCGCCGCCTTCCTCATCCTGGTGGTGGCCGCCGGGATCCGGGCCATGCCGGCCGACTGGCGGCGCGGGCCGATCCTCGGCATCGCACTGACCGGCGGCCTCGTCGCGCTGCTCGCCGGCTGGACGGCGGCCAGCGGTGGGCTCCAGGTGCTGGCCACGCCCGGCCGGCTCTGGGCGGCCGACCTCGCCCAGTGGCACGTCAGCGAGGCCGGCACCGGCTGGCAGGCCCCGGTCGCCCTGCTCCTGCTCGCCGGAGCCGCCGCGATCGCCCTGCCCCGACCGTGGGCGTACGACGTCGCTGCGGTCTGCGTCGGACTCGCCACCATCGGCATCCCGGCGGCCTTCGGGCTGCCCTGGTGGTCCCCGATCGTGGTTGGCGGGGCCGTCGCCACCGTCTACGGGGTGAGTTCCGTGGTCGCCGCCGATCCCCGGGCCGGGCTGGCCCGGGCCACCGTCGCCGGTGCGGTCGCCTTACACGCGGTCGGGGCGAGCCTGGTCCGGCCGTGGACGACCGCCGCCGCGCTCGGCATCGTCGCGCTGATCGGCGCCGTCGTCGCCACCCTCGCCCGGGCCGTCGGCACCCTCTCCGGCCCGGCGGAGGAGGCCGACTCCTGGTCGATGCCGCCGCAGACCGCCCAGATCGGCGGGCTCGCCGCCGGTGGGGCGCTGTTCGCGCTCAGCGGCGCACTCGCCTCGCTCGCCGCCGCGCTGCACTCGCCGGCCGAGGTGGTGGTGCTGGCCACCCTCGCCGGGGCGAGCCTCGGCGTGGCGGTGGTCGGACTGGTCCGCCGCCAGGTCCCGCAGTACCTCCCGTACGCCACCATGGGCATCGTCGGCGGGGCGACCGCGACCTCGGTGGCGGCCCTGCTCACCGGCCTGCCCTGGGGCGTCTACGCCGCCGCGGCCGTACTGCTCGGGGTGCTCGCCGAGCTGGTCCGGGCGGTCACCCCGGCCCCGACCCCGCTCCGGGAGCCGATCCGGCGCTGGTCGGTGATGCTCGGTGGCGCGCTCCGCCGGCTGCCCGAGCCGGCCCGGGGCGGTCGCTGGTCGGTCAGCCCGGCTGTCGGGGCAATGCTCGCGGCCGCCCTGCCGACCGCGCTGGCCGTGGCGGCGCTGGCTCCCGCCCTGGTGGTGGCGCTGGTCGAGCCGTACCAGACGCTCGCCCAGATCTGGGACGGGCCACCGGCGGCGCTGACCGATCCGGAGCCCCAGGCCGTCGATCCCGGCAACGTGCTGGCGGCCCTGCTGCTGACCATCGCGGCTGGGCTCGCCGCCACCGGGTTCAGCGGCGGCCGGCCGGCCCGGGCGGTGCCGGTGGTGCTGCCCGGGGCCGCGATCACCCTGCTGATCACCCCGATCTCGCTCGACCTGGGCTGGCCGAACAGCACCCTGGCCGCGCTCGCGGTCTTCACGATCGCGATGCTCGGACTGGCCCTGACCCCGCCGCCGCCGGACGCCGAGGTCGCTCGCTCGCTGCGGCTGACCCGAATCCTGGTCTTCGGCATCGGGTTGGCCGCCGGCGGTGCCGGGCTGGCCGGAGCGCTGGCCACCCGGGAGCTGACCCTGTTCACCCTGGGCGCGGCGGTGGGAGTCGGCGCGGTCGCCGCGCTGGGCGGCCGGACCCAGAACGCCCGCATCCTCGGCTGGCTCTTCGCCTCGGTGATGGCCCAGACCTTCGTCTTCACCGGCGGGCTGGTGCTCGGGCTCGACCCGGCCTGGTCCGCGTTCGGGGTGCTGGCGGTGGGTGCGGTGCTGTTGCTGGTCGCCGCGATGCTGCCCCGGCTGCGCCGCCCGGAGTCGATGCGCGAGGCGACCACCGTGGAGTGGAGCGGGTACGCCGCGGCGCTCATCGCCGCCGCGCTCGCCTACGACTCGCCCCGACACATCGCCGCGCTGCTCGCCGCCTGGGGCGCCGTACTCGGGATGGCCGCCGTACGGCCGTACCGCAGTCCGGTCGAGCGGCGCACGCTCTTCTGGTCGGCGGTCGGCTGTGAGGTCGTCGCCTGGTGGCTGCTGATGGCGCTCGCCGACGTCGCGCTGCCGGAGGCGTACACGCTGGCGTTCGCCGCCCTGGCCCTGCTGGTCGGCTTGCTGGAACTGCGGCACCGCACCGACCTGAGCAGTTGGGCGGCGTACGGGCCGGCGCTGGTGGCGGCGTTCCTGCCGACCCTGGTGATCGTGATGGCCGGCAACGACAGCGCGGTGCGGCAGGTGTTGCTGCTGCTCGGCGGGGTGGCCACGCTGATCTGGGGATCCAACCGGCGGCAGCAGGCTCCGGTGATCATCGGTGCGATCGTCACCGCGCTGGCCGCGCTACGCGCGCTGTTCAGCTTCGGGCCGTGGCTGGTGCTGATCCCGGTCGGCCTGCTGTTGCTGGCGTTCGGGGCCAGCAACGAGAACCGGCGCCGCACCCAGGAGCGCTTCCGGGCGGTCCGCGGCATGCGCTGACCGCCCCCGCCGCGGCGCCGCGAAGCTGCGGCGGGGTGCGGTGCGGCGGGGTGCGGTGCGGTGCGGTGCGCGAAGCTGCGGCACGGGACGCCTCCAGCGGCCCGGCGGCAGGAGTGCCGCGCGCAGACTGTCGAGCTGGGTGCACAGATGGGGCAGACGCCGAAGGAGCCACGGCGGGCGGCACGGGACAAGCTCCATCGGGCGGGCGACAGGGCCTTCGACCTCTTCGACCCGGAACAGGTCCGAGGCAAGAAGCGGGTGGGCGCACCGACGGGGCAGCTCCGACCCGGAGCAGGTCCGAGGTCAAGAAGCGGGTGGGCGCACCGACGGGGCAGCTCGACAGTCTGCGCGGCAGGTAATCTCCGGCAGCGACGGAGCCGCGTCCAGCTAGTCCACCCGGCGGCCGGGGTCGGGACCCTGAGCTATGCGCCGAGGCTGGCCCGCAGCGTGGCTTCCTTCTGGGCGACCAGCACCTCCAGCTCGGCCTGGTACGCCACCATCCGGTCCCGGAGCGTCCCGTCCGAGGCGGCCAGGATGCGTACGGCCAGCAGGCCCGCGTTGCGGCCGTTGCCGATCGAGACGGTCGCCACCGGGATGCCGGCCGGCATCTGCACGATGGAGAGCAGCGAGTCAAGCCCGTCGAGGTGCTTGAGCGGCACCGGCACCCCGATCACCGGCAGCGGGGTGGCCGAGGCCACCATGCCGGGGAGCGCGGCGGCCCCGCCCGCACCCGCGATGATCACCCGGATGCCCCGGCCGGCGGCGGCCTGCGCATAGTCGATCATCTTGACCGGGGTACGGTGCGCCGACACCACCCCGACCTCGTAGCCGACGCCGAACTCGGCCAGCGCCTCGGCCGCCGCGCCCATCACGGGCCAGTCCGAGTCGCTGCCCATGATCAAGCCGACCGGCGGCGCCGACTCCGTCACGCCGACACCTCGCGGCACTCGCTCACTCGTGTCCCTCCCGTAGCCACCAGGCGGCCCGGGCGGCCCGGGCGCGTACCTTCTCCAGATCGTCACCGAGCACCGTGACATGCCCGATCTTGCGGCCGGGCCGGACCTGCTTGCCGTAGAGGTGCACCTTGGCGCCCGGGTCCTCGGCGAAGAGGTGGTGCAGCCGCTCGTCGATCGACATGCCGCCATCCGGGCCGCCGAGCACGTTCGCCATCACCACCACCGGGGCGGTCAGCGCGGTGTCCCCCATCGGGTAGTCGAGCACCGCCCGCAGGTGCTGCTCGAACTGCGAGGTCCGGGAGCCCTCGATCGTCCAGTGCCCGGAGTTGTGCGGCCGCATCGCCAGCTCGTTGACGACCAGCGCCGGTTCGCCGTCCGCGCCGGTCACCTCGAAGAGCTCCACCGCCAGCAGGCCGACCACACCGAGCGCGGTGGCCAGGTCGATCGCGAGCTGCTGGGCCCGCAGCGCCACCTCCTCCGGCAGCCGGGGCGCCGGCGCCAGCACCTCGACGCAGATGCCGTCCCGCTGCACGGTCTCCACCACCGGGTACGCCGCCACCTGGCCGAACGGCGAGCGGGCGACCTGCACCGCCAACTCCCGGCGCAGCGCGACCCGCTCCTCGGCGATCAGCTCCGTACCGGCGGTGCGCAGCGTGCCGACCAGCTCGGCGGCCTCGGTCGGGTCGGAGACGACCCAGACGCCCCGGCCGTCGTAGCCGCCCCGGGCCGCCTTGAGGATCACCGGCCAGCCCAGCTCGTCGCCGAAATCCACCAGGTCGTCCGGTTCGACGACCGGCCGCCAGCGCGGCACCGGCGCTGTCAGCTCGGTCAGCCGCTCCCGCATGGCCCGCTTGTCCTGCGCGTAGCGCAGCGCGTCGGCGGGCGGGTAGACGGCCACCCCGGCCTCGGCCAGCGCCCGGACGTGCTCGTTCGGCACGTGTTCGTGGTCGAAGGTGACCACGTCGGCGCCGTCGGCGAACTCGCGCAGCGCGGCGAGGTCGGTGTGCTGGCCGTACCGGACGTCGGCGGCGACCAGTGCGGCGCCGTCGGAGGGACTGAGCGCGAGGACGCGGAGCGACTGGCCGAGGGCGATCGCGGCCTGGTGGGTCATCCGGGCCAGTTGGCCGCCACCCACCATGCCGACAACGGGCAGACCCGTGCGGGAATCCATAGCGGGCGCAAGCCTAACTCCCGGTGACCCCGAGCTGCGCCAGCAGGGCGTCAGGGGTGGTCACCGGGCGGTCGCAGACGAAGCCCCGGCAGACGTAGACGGCCGGGGCGCCGTCGATCATGGGTCGGTCGGCGAGCAGCGGTACGCCAGGCCGGTCCGGCTCGCCGGCCACCACCACCGCCCCGGGCGGGGCGTGCCGGTGCGCCAGCGCCAGCAGCGGATCGCCGGCCGGCTCGGGTGTGACCACCGCGATCTCGTACGGGCCGGAGAGCAGCGCCTCGCCGACCGTGGCCGCGTACCCGGTGAACCGGGCGTGCCGGGCGACGATCGGCGCGACGGTCTCCAACGCCGCCACCGCCGCCTCCCGGTAGCGCACCTGGCCGCCCAGCGCCGAGTACGCCACCAGTGCCGCCGCCACCGCCGACAGCCCGGACGGGCTGGCGTTGTCGGTCGGGTCGGCCGGCCGGCTCACCAACTGCTCGGCGTCGTCGGCGGTGTCGTAGAAGCCGCCCTGGCCGGTGCCGAACCGCTCCAGGGCGACGTCCAGCAGCAGCCCGGCCAGCTCCAGCCAGCGGCCGTCGCCGGTGAACTGGTGCACCGCGCAGAACGCCTCGGCGACGCAGCCGTAGTCCTCCAGCACCCCGGCCGGCTCGCCGACCCGGCCGTCCCGGGAGACCCGACGCAGCCGCCCGTCGACGATGTGCCGCTCCGCCAGCACCTCGGCGATCCGCACCGCCGCCGCCCCGGCCACCGGGTCGGCGGTGAGGGTGGCGTACTCGACCAGGGCGGTGACGGCCAGCCCGTTCCAGGCCGCCACCACCTTGTCGTCCCGGGCCGGCTGAGGCCGGCGGTCGCGTACCTCCCGGAGTGCGCCCCGGACCCGCTGCCAGCGCTCCTGGATCTCCGGGTCGGCGTCGTCGATGTCCCGGGCCAGCCGCAGCACGCTGGTGCCGTGTTCAAAACTGCCGGCGTCGGTGACCGCGAAGAGGTCGGCGGCCCACCGGCCGTCGTCGGGGCCGAGCGCCTCGACGAGCTGGGCCGGGGTCCAGGCGTAGGTGGCACCCTCCACGCCCTCGGTGTCGGCGTCCAGGGCCGAGGCCAGGCCGCCGGCCGGGGTGTCCAGGTCGGCCAGCAGGAACGCGGCGGTCTCGGCGGCGATCCGGGCGGCGAGCGGGTCCCCGGTGAGCCGCCAGAGCTGGGTGTAGACCCGGAGCAGCAGTGCGTTGTCGTAGAGCATCTTCTCGAAGTGCGGCACCGTCCAGTGCCCGTCCACGGAATACCGGGCGAAGCCGCCGGCGAGCTGGTCGTAGATGCCGCCCCGGGCCATCGCCTCGCAGGTGTGCCGGACGATCTCCAGGTCGCGGGTCGCGCCGGTGCGCTGGTGGTGCCGGAGCAGGAAGAGCAGGTTCATCTGCGGCGGGAACTTGGGCGCCCCGCCGAAGCCGCCATTGGTCTCGTCGTACTCCCGGGCGAGCTGCTCGGCGGCGGCGTCGAGCGTCTCGGCGGTGAGCGGGGCGGTCGGCCCGCCCACGGCCTGGGCGCCGGCCAGTGCCTCGACCACGGCGGCGCCCTGGCGCAGCACCGCCTCGCGCTGCCCGGTCCAGGCCTCGGTCACCGACTGGAGCAGCCGGACGAAGTTGGCCTTAGGGAAGTAGGTGCCGCAGAAGAACGGGGTACCGTCCGGGGCGGCGAAGACGGTCATCGGCCAGCCGCCCTGCCCGGTCATCGCCTGGGTGGCGGTCATGTAGACCGCGTCGACGTCCGGCCGCTCCTCCCGGTCCACCTTGATCGGGACGAAGTTCTCGTTCATCAGCTTGCCGACGGCCTGGTCCTCGAACGACTCGTGGGCCATCACGTGGCACCAGTGGCAGGCCGCGTAGCCGACCGAGATCAGCACCGGTACGTCCCGGCGGCGCGCCTCGGCGAACGCCTCGGCCGTCCAGGGCCACCAGTCGACCGGGTTGTCCTTGTGCTGGAGCAGGTACGGGCTGGTCGCGCCGGCCAGTCGATTCACCCGACGACCATAACCGCTGCGACGGTACGGCGCTCGGTTGTCGGGCGGGTCTGCAGCCCCGCCCGCCACGCCGACCGCTCAGTGCGGTCAGCCGGTCAGCCGGCGCTCGGCGTAGACCTTCATCGCGTCGGCGATGAAGGCCGCCGTACCGGCGCCGTGCCGGTCGTAGTTAGCCGTGAACCGGGGATCCGCGACGTACATCTCGGCCAGTGCGAGGAAGTACTCCCGGTTCACCGGGTTACCGGTCCCCGACAGCCACTCGTGGTGCCGCCGGGTGATCGCCTGCACCTCCTCACCGTCGGGCGCCGCCCCGGCGGCGTGCGCCCGGCCGAAATCGGCGGCTATGTCGAGTTGCCGCTGCCCGAACGCCTTCTTCTCGTCCTCGCTCAGCGACCGCCACCACCGGTCACCCCGCTGGTACGCCTCCTTGCCCCAGCGCTGGGTGACCTCCTCCTCGTACCGGGTGTGGTCGAAGCCGTCGAACACGTCCTCCGCCATCAGTTGTTCACCTCCCTCCACCTTGCGCAGGGTGGTCCGGACCGACTCGATCTGCCGGCCGATCCGGTCCCGCTCCTGTTCGAGGATCCGCAGGTGGGTACGGAGCGCGGCAGCACTGTCCCGCTGCCCGTCCAGCACCTCGGCGATGGCCGGCAGGCTCAGGCCCAACTCGCGGAGCAGCAGGATCCGCTGCAACCGGAGCAGGCACTCCTGGTCGTAGTAGCGGTAGCCGTTCCGGCCGATCCGGCTCGGTGCCAGCAGTCCGATCTGCCCGTAGTGCCGCAGCGTCCGGCTGGTCGTACCGGCCGACCGGGCGATCTCCTGGATCGACCACTCCACCGTGCTCCCCACCCCTGTGGTTCCGTCGTACCCCACCAACGGTAGAAGTTGACGTAGCGGCAGAGTCAAGCCGCCGGAACGGTCGGCACGGTCTGGGCTCGGATGATCGGGAAGGAGCCGCTAGGAGGCGCCGTCGGCGCGCAGCGGCAGGATCCGCGCCTGCGCGGAGTCGAGCAGCGACCGCAGTACCGCGACGATCTTGTCCGACGGCATCGGCCGGAAGAAGTGATAGCCCTGGGCGGCCGTACAGCCCAGCTCGGCGAGCGCGGCCCGCTGGTCGGCGGTCTCCACCCCCTCGGCCACCACCCGCAGTCCCAACTCGCGGCCAAGATCCACCGTGGTCCGGACGATGGCCGCCGCCTCCGGCGACTCGGCCATCTTCATCACGAACGACCGGTCGACCTTCAGCTCGTCCACGGAGATCCGGGTCAGGAAGGTCAGCGAGGAGAACCCGGTGCCGAAGTCGTCGACGGCCAACTGCACGCCCATCGCGCGCAGCGCGGAGAGCACCTCGTCGATGACCTCCAGCTCGCTCATCACCACCGTCTCGGTGATCTCCAGGACCAGCCGGTGCGCCGGCACCTGGTGCCGGCGCAGCGACTCGGCCACCTCGGCCGGCAGCCGCGGGTCGAGCAGGCTGCGCGCCGACAGGTTGATCGAGATCGGTACGTCCAGACCGTGCCGGGCCCAGTCGGCGGCGACACCGAGCGCCTTGTCCACGACGTACCGGGTGAACGCGCCGAGCAGTTCGCTGCCCTCGATGGTCCGGACGAAGTCCGCCGGGGTGAGCCGGCCCCGCCGCGGGTGCCGCCAGCGGATCAGCGCCTCCACCCCGGTCGGCTCCCCGGTGCAGAGGTCGACCGCCGGCTGGAGCGCCAGTTCGAGCTGGTCGTCGACGTCCAGCGCCTCCCGCAGCTCGGCGAGCAGGGCGAGCTTGTCGGTGCTGGCCGCGTCCCGGGCGCTGTCGTACGACGCGACGCTGCCGCCACCCTGCTTCGCCTGGTACATCGCGATGTCGGCGCGACGCAGCAGCTCGGTCATGTCGGCCGTACCCGCACCGGCCACCACCACCCCGACGGAGACCTCGACCGACATCCGTACCCCGGCCACCTCGATCGGGGTGGCGAGCAGCTCGACGATCTCCCGGGCCCGGCGCAGCACGTTCGGCATCGGCGACCGGTCGGTGGCCGGCTCGGCCAGTACCGCCGGGGAGGGGATCAGCAGCGCGAACTCGTCGCCGCCGAGCCGACCCAGCAGCTCGCCGGGGCGGACCAGCGCGTCCAGCCGGTCCGCCGTCACCTGGAGCAGCTCGTCGCCGGCCGCGTGCCCGAGCGTGTCGTTGACCTCCTTGAAGTGGTCGATGTCGAGCAGCAGCAGGGCCACCGGATGATCGTGGCCGAGCTGGTGCAGCGCCACGTCGCCCTTGCTCAGCAGCGCCGCCCGGTTGATCAGGTTGGTCAGCGCGTCATGCACCGCCTCGTACGACGACCGGGCCGTCACCAGCCGGAGCTGGCGGTGCGTCGCCGCGTCGTGCAGCGCCGCCGCCAGCGCGTCGCCGAACGCCGAGAGCGCGTCCTGCTCCCGCTGGCCGGGCGGGGCGGAGTGGGGGAACCGGACCCGCAGCTCGCCGACCGGGGAGGTACCGACCACCAGCGGTCGGGTCAGCTCCTGCACGGTCCGCCCGATGGCCGTCGAGCCCTGCCCGGCGCCGGCACGACCGCCGGCCGCACCGGCATCTCGGCCCGCCGTCAGGTCGCCGCCGACCTGGCTGGCGACCAGGTCCAGGCCGAGCCGGCTGGCCAGCGGCAGCCGGCCGTTCCCGTCGCCCGACGACCCCGACGACCCCGATGACCCGCCCGGCTCGCCGGAGTCGGCCCGCTCGGCCGTACTCAGGTCGCGGTGCACCACCGGCCGGCCCGGCTCGCCCCGGTAGCGCCGCCACCGGCCGTCGCCGCGCCGCACGTCCACCTCGACCCACTCCGCACCGAACAGGGCCAGCGGGCCGGTCACCCCGGCTGTTGCGACACCGTGCTCGTCGAGCTGGTTGAGCGCGCCGGTGGCCTCGGCAAGGGCCCGCCAGGCGCGGCGCTCGTCGTCGGCCCGGAGCCGGTGACTGTACGTCTGCTGGAGCAGCCACAGCACCGGCGGCAGGAAGAGCAGCCAGCGCGGGTCGTACTCGACCACGGCCACCACGGCCAGCCCGACGAAGACGTTGCCGACGAACATCAGCAGCTTGCCCTGGAGGGCACGGAGCAGCGCCGGCCAGGGCCGTTCGCCGTGCCGCAGTGCCAGGGTGAGCCCGGCCAGGCCGGCGCTGGCCAGCAGGTAGGTCATCGAGCCGACGGCGAGAGCGGCGATCAGCGGAGGCGTCAGGCCGGTGACGAGGACCGTGCCCAGCAGGTCCGGGAGCGGCCTGCCGAACGCTCCGGCGACGGTCAACGCGACCGCGACGGCCAGCGCGACGGAGACGGCCAGCGAGGCGGCGGCGTGTACGACGTCCAGCGCGGAGCGCCGGTCCACGAAGATCGTCAGCAGCGTCCAGGCCAGCACCGCACCGAGCAGGGCGGCGGCCGGCAGCCAGCCGGGTGGTACCAGGGAGAGGCCGATGATGAACGACGCCTCGCCCCAGGTGACACTGACCCGGCCCGAACCGACCCGGAACCGCAACCGGAAGAGCTGCGCCGTCGCCATCACGGCGGTGGCGATGCCGAGCCGGGCCACCACCGGCAGCGGGCCGTCGGCGGGCAGGTCGGTGGGGATGAGCAGGCCGGCCACGGTGAGGGTCACCGCGACGGACAGGGCGATGGAGGTGAGCACCCGCACCCCACGGGGTGCCGACGCGATGCCGACCAGAGCGAGGAAGCGCCCGGACCGACGGCCGGACGTCACGGATCGCCGCCGTTCGCTGGCGACCGCTTCGCGACCCGGCCGTGCCGCAACCGGCGCTGGGCGTCGGGTCTGGTTCTCATCGGCGCCCCCTCCCGCGCACGGTGCGGGGACTTTTGGTCCCCCGGCGGAAGGCTAAGCCAATCCGATTGAGCGCAACAGGGGGCGCCTGGCCGGATTAGCGTGAATCATGGCGCGGACTGGCTGTTCCGGCCCTGCTGGGAGGTATTGGGAGCGCTTCCACCAGATTCCTCCGCCGCAGACCCGTCGGCAGACGGCTCCGCGGCACCCGGCTCGGTCTCCGGCGGCTCGTCGTCCCGTTGCTGGGGGAAGCGGTCCGGTAGCCGACGCAACCGGGCGTTCATGTTACGGATGAGCAGAACGGTGGCGATGGCCAGTACGGTGATCAGGAAGAGACCCATCGGTCCGGCCAGGCCACCGGTCCGGGTGTCACCGAAGTTGTTCTCCGCGAGCACCTGCGCAGCGGTAAGCATGACTGGGAATCCTCCGATGTGGTGGCCTACCCCCTTACGGTACGCCTGCCTCCGCTCACCGGACCTGCGCGGTCTCCCGTACCCCGGCGAAGAGGTCCGACTCGGGCAGCGGGCTGTCGACCACCGAGCGGACCAGTTCGAAGTCCTCCGTCGGCCAGGCCTGCTGCTGCAACTCCATCGGCACGTGGAACCAGAACCCGTCCGGGTCGACCTGGGTGGCGTGGGCGCGCAGCGCGTCGTCGCGGACCGGGAAGTAGTCGGCGCACTCGACCCGGGTGGTGATCCTCGGGCCCTTGTCCGGCCGGTCCTCCCAGCGCTCCAGCCACTCCGCGTACGGCGACTCCGCGCCACGGGCGAGCATCGCCTCGTGCAGCGCCATGATCTTGGCCTTGGAGAAGCCGATGTCGTAGTAGAGCTTCAACGGCTGCCAGGGCTCGCCCAGCTCCGGGAAGCGCTCCGGGTCGCCGGCCGCGTCGAACGCCGCCACGCTGACCTTGTGGCACATGATGTGGTCGGGGTGCGGGTAGCCGCCGTCCTCGTCGTAGGTGGTGACGACGTGCGGGCGGAACTCGCGCATCAACCGCACCAGCGGCGCGGCCGCGACCTCGACGTCCTGGAGCGCGAAGCAGCCCTCGGGCAGCGGGGGCAGCGGATCGCCCTCCGGCAGCCCCGAGTCGACGAAGCCGAGCCACGCCTGCTCGACGCCGAGGATCGCCCGGGCGGCGTCCATCTCGGCCCGGCGGATCTCGGCGATGTTGGCCCAGACGTCCGGCCGGTCCAGCTTCGGATTGAGCACGCTGCCCCGCTCGCCGCCCGTACACGTGACGACGAGGACCTGCACGCCTTCGGCGACGTATTTCGCCATGGTCGCGGCGCCCTTGCTCGACTCGTCGTCGGGATGGGCGTGCACGGCCATCAGACGTAGCTGCTCTGCCAACTCAGGTGCTCCCTCGTGATGCCCGGGCCGGGCTCGGCCCCCGTCCCCCTGAAACGCCCGCCCTCCGCCGACCCGGGAGCCGCCCCCGAGGGCGGCCCGCGATCCGGCCGGTCGTGGACCTGCCAGACCCGGCCCGGTTGTCGACTGAGATGATGGGCGTACCCATTCTTGCCGATGCCACCGACAACCGTCCCAGGAGATACCCGCCGGTGCCCGAGACGCCCGCCACACCCGTACCGGCCGCCCCGGTCTTCCCACCCGGCCGGTACGGCCACCGCCGCGCGCACCGGCGCCGCCACCCCTGGGTCTCGGCGCTGCTGGCGGTCGCCCTGCTGGCGGTGCTGGGGGCGGTCTCCTACCGCCTCTACCGGCAGTACGGCGACCCGAACTACGACGCCCAGGTGATCACCTACACCGAGATCACCGACAGTCAGCTGGTGCTCGACTTCCGGGTGACCGTGCCGGCCGGCGGCTCGGCGACCTGCGTGCTCCGGGCCCGTTCCAAGGACGGTGCCGAGGTCGCCCGCGAGGAGGTGCGGGTGGCCGCCGAGCCGGGGCAGCGGCACGTCACGGCCCGGCACCGGCTGGCCACCACGGCCCGGCCGATCCTCGGCGAGGTGCTCCGCTGCCGCCCGGCCGGCTGAGCGCCCCGGCCCGCGCCGCGCTGACCACCCCGGCCGGCGGACACCGCTGCGGGCCTGTCCGGAACCGTCCCGGCGCCCCGGCCAGCACCGTGCAGCGATAAATGACGTGGCGTCCGGTGTGTAGCGCACTGGTAACTTGGTAATTCGTCCCTGTCCACGACTACCCGAGGAGATCGTCTGTGTCCACGACCGACCGCGAGGCAGCCACCTGGCTGTCGCAGGAGGCCTACGACCGGCTGCAGGCGGAGCTCAACGAGCTGATCGCCGGGCGGCCGGCGATCGCCGCGGAGATCAACGCCCGGCGCGAAGAGGGTGACCTCAGGGAGAACGGCGGTTACCACGCCGCCCGGGAGGAACAGGGCAAGCAGGAGGCGCGGATCCGCCAACTGCAGGAACTGCTCCGTACCGCCCAGGTGGGCGAGGCGCCGACCGCGGACGTGGTGGCGCCGGGCTGCGTCGTCACGATCCACTTCGACGATGACACCGACGACACCGAGACCTTCCTGCTCGGTTCCCGGGAGATCGCGGCGACCACCGACCTGACCGTCTACAGCCCGGAGTCGGCACTCGGCAAGTCCATCCTCGGCGCCCGGCCCGGCCAGACCGTCACCTACACGGCGCCCAGCGGCGCGGAGATCAAGGTGACCGTGGTCCGGTTCGAGGCGTACGGCGCCTGACGGCGGCGACCAATGACGACGTCCAGGCCCGGCCGGCTCAGCCCGGCTGGGCGACGTCGACCTGGTAACCGCAGCCGCGCAGCGCGCTGATCAGCCGGTCGGAGTGCTCGGCGCCCCGGGTCTCCACCGAGAGCGCCACCTCCACCTCACCGAGCCGCAGGTGCGGGTTCTGCCGCTGGTGCACCACGTCCACCACGTTGCCCCGGTGCTCGGCGATCAGGCCCAGCAACGAGGCAAGCTGGCCGGGCCGGTCCGCGCAGCGCACGGTGATCCGCAGGAAACGGCCGGCCGAGGCGAGCCCGTGCTCGATCACCCGCAGCATCAGCAGCGGGTCGATGTTGCCGCCGGAGAGCACCGCCACCACCGGCGGGTCCACGGCGACCGCTCCGGACAGCAGCGCCGCCACTCCGGCCGCCCCGGCCGGCTCCACCACCTGCTTGCCCCGTTCCAGCAGCATCAGCAGGGCCCGGGAGATGTCCTCGTCCGGCACCGTGACGATCTCGTCGACCAGCTTGCTGACATGGGCGAAGGTGACCTCACCGGGCCGGCCGACCGCGATGCCGTCGGCGATGGTGGCGAAGGCCGGCAGGCGTACCGGCTCGCCGGCCCGCAGCGACGCGGGGAAGGCGGCGGCACCGGCGGCCTGCACCCCGATCACCCGTACGTCCGGGCGGAGCGCCTTGGCGGCCACCGCGATCCCGGAGATCAGTCCCCCGCCGCCGACCCCGGCGACGATGGTCCGCACCTCCGGGCACTGCTCCAGGATCTCCAGCGCCACCGTGCCCTGCCCGGCGATCACGTCCGGGTGGTCGAACGGATGGATGAAGACCGCCCCGGTACGGTTCGCGAAGTCCTCCGCCGCGACCAGTGACTCGTCGACGGTGTTGCCGACCAGCTCCACCCGGGCGCCGTACCCCTTGGTGGCCGCCACCTTCGGCAGCGGCGCCCCCACCGGCATGAAGACCGTGGCGGCGGCGCCGAGCAGCCCGGCGGCGAGCGCGACCCCCTGGGCGTGGTTGCCGGCGCTGGCCGCCACCACCCCCCGGTCGCGCTCCGCCGCCGAGAGCCGGGCGATCCGCACGTACGCGCCCCGGACCTTGTACGACCCGGCCCGTTGCACGTGCTCGCACTTCAACCAGACCGGTCCGCCCAGCGCGGCCGAAAGCGGCCGGGACGGCTCCAGCGGAGTGGCCCGGACGACTCCGGCGAGCAGTTCGCGGGCGGCGGTGACCTCGGCGAGTCCGACCAGCTCCGTCATGCCCCAGATCGTCGCATCCCGGCTCCGGAGCGCTCCGGTCGGCGGTGCCGGCGTGCCGGGGGTCACCCTGCGGGCCCGACCCCGGCCGGCCGACCTGCGCCGGGCGGGACCCGATCCCGGCCCGACGGTCCGGGCCGATCCGGCCAGCTCAGCCGGCCGGGGTCGGCACCCGGGGCCAGTCCGGCGCGTGCCGGCGCCAGGGGCCGGTCAGCTCGAACTGCCCGGCCACGCCGAGCAGCAGCAGCTCCGATCCGGGCGGGCCGACCAGTTGCACCGCGACCGGCAGCCCGTCCGGGCGCAGCCCGACCGGTACGACCAGCGAGGGCAGCCCGGCGAAGTTCCACGGCCCGGCGTACGGCGCGTAGCGGATGCAGGTCAGCAGGTTGGACCGCCACGAGCGGGTGGCCCAACCGAGCGCCGGCGGCGGGGCGCTGGCCAGCGCCGGGGTGAGCAGCAGGTCGACCGAGTGGTCGCCGAAGAAGTTGACGCTGCGCTCCCGCCACCGCGTGCGGTCCTGCTCGCGTACCAGGCCGCGGCGCTGGGCCCAGACGCCGAGGGCGGCGTGCCGGCGGCTGCGCCGTTGCAGGGTGCTCGGATCCAGGCCGGCCGCCTCGACCTCGCCCGCTGCCGCCGCCAGCCAGGTGGCGATGCCGCGCAGCCCCAGCGAGGTGGGATAGACCGGGTCGACCGAGACGGTGTCGTGTCCGGCCACCGCCAGCAGCTTGGCGGCGGCGGCCACCGCGTCCCGGTTGGGCTGGTCCGGGCGTACCCCGGAGACCGGCGAGCGGACCGACACGGCGACCCGCAGCCGCTCTGGAGGTATCAGCTTGTCCGGACGCCGCCCGGCGAGCACCGCGAAGCCGACCGCGGCATCCGCCACGGTGGTGGCCAGGATGCCCTGCTCGGCGAGGCCGTACCAGTCGTTGGCGCCGAGCTGGCACGGCACGACGCCCCGGCCGGGCTTGAGCCCGACCAGCCCGCAGCAGGCGGCCGGGATCCGGATCGAGCCGAGCCCGTCGTTGCCGTGCGCGATCGGCACCATCCCGGAGGCCACCGCCGCCGCCGAGCCGCCGGAGGAGCCGCCCGGGGTGCGGTCGGTCGCCCACGGGTTACGGGTCACCGCCGTCTCGTCGTCGGTGAACCCGAAGAGCCCGAGCTCGGGCATCCGGGTCACCCCGACGATCACCGCTCCGGCGCCGCGCAGCCGGCGGACCACCTCGTGGTCGTCCTCGGCGACCGGGGTACGCGCGGCCGCCGACCCGTTCCAGATCGGCAGCCCCGCGACGGCGGTGTTCTCCTTGACCGCGACCGGCACCCCGGCCAGCGGCAGGTTCGCCAGGTCGTCCTGCTCGTCGACCTTCTCCGCCTCGACGATCGCCTCGCCGCCCCGCACCACCCGGAACGCGGACAGCTCGCGGTCCGTCCGGTCGATGTGGTCGAGGTGGTCCGCCACCACCTGGGTGGCGGAGGCGTCCCCGCGACGGACGGCCCGGGCGATCTGTTTCGCGGTCGCGCCCACCCAGTTCGGCGTGATGTCCTGCACGGCCACCTCCCCATCGGCTTGTCCGCAGCGCCGTCCGGGCGGCCGGACGGCGGTCAGCCGAGCGCCTGCTCCAGGTCTGCGAGTAGGTCGTCGGCGGTCTCGATGCCGACAGACAGTCGCACGAGATCGGCGGGAACTTCAAGCGGCGAGCCGGCGGCACTTGCGTGTGTCATCCGGCCCGGATGTTCGATCAGCGACTCGACCCCGCCCAGCGACTCGGCGAGTACGAAGAGTTTCGCCCGGTCACAGATCTGTACGGCGTGCTCCTCGCCGCCGGCCGCCCGGAAGGAGATCATGCCGCCGAACCGGCGCATCTGCTTCGCCGCGACCTCGTGCCCAGGGTGCTCCGGCAGGCCCGGGTAGAGCACCTGGGCCACCGACCGGTGCCCGTGCAGATAGTCGGCGATCCGCTCGGCGTTGTCGCAGTGCCGGTCCATCCGTACGCCGAGGGTCTTGACCCCGCGCAGGGTCAGCCAGGCGTCGAACGGCCCGTTCACCGCGCCCATCGCGTTCTGGTGGTAGCGCAACTCCTCGCCGAGCGCGGCGCTGGCCGCGACGAGGGCGCCACCGACCACGTCGGAGTGCCCGCCGACGTACTTGGTGGTCGAGTGCACCACCACGTCCGCGCCGAGCGCGATCGGCTGCTGGAGGTACGGCGAGGCGAACGTGTTGTCGACCACCAGCAGCGCGTCGACGTCGCTGGCCAGCGAGGCGAGCCCGGCGATGTCGGCGATCCCGAGCAGCGGGTTGGTGGGCGTCTCCACCCAGATCACCTTCGTCTGGCCGGGGCGGACCGCCGTCCGGACGGCGTCGACGTCGGAGATCCGGGCCGCCGTCCAGGTCAGCCCCCAGCGCTCGGCGACCCGGGCGAAGAGCCGGAACGTGCCGCCGTACGCGTCGTCCGGAATCACCACGTGGTCTCCAGGCCGGCAGACGGTCCGCAGCAGGGTGTCCTCGGCGGCCAGCCCGCTGGCGAAGGTCAGCCCGACCGGACCACCCTCCAGCGCGGCCAGGCAGTCCTGCAACGCGTCCCGGGTCGGGTTGGCCGACCTGCTGTACTCGTAGCCGAGCCGGGGCGCGCCGACGGCGTCCTGGGCGTACGTGCTGGTCTGGTATATCGGCGGCACCACCGCCCCGGTGCGGGGCTCCGGCTCCTGGCCGGCGTGGATGGCGAGTGTCTCGAAGCCGTGACTCATTTGCATGAGGCTAGCCTGCACTGGTGGCCGACTGCGTGTTCTGCGGGATCGTGGCGGGTGCGGCGGCGTTCCGGGTGGTGGACTCCCCCGACGGGGTGGCCTTCCTCGACGTCCGCCCGGTGTTCAAGGGGCACCTGCTGGTGGTGCCGCGCACGCACGTCGAAACGCTGGGCGAACTGCCGGACGAGGCCCTGCCCGGCTACTTCCGGCTGGTCCAGCGGCTGGCCCTGGCCGTCGAGGCGGGGCTGGGCGCGGGTGGGACGTTCGTGGCGATGAACAACCGGGTGTCCCAGTCCGTGCCGCATCTGCACACCCACGTGGTCCCGAGGACCAAGGGCGACGGGCTGCGCGGTTTCTTCTGGCCCCGCACGAAGTACGCCTCGGACACCGAGGCCGGGTCGTACGCCGACCGGATCGCCGCCGCGCTCAAGGACCAGCCGGCGTAGGAGTAGCCCACTCCGGCCCGCTACCGCTCGGCGCGGGGTCCGGCGTCGGTGGTACGCGACGGCGACCGCCGGCAGCAGCGGCCTCCGGCCACCAGTGGCGGAGGCGGGGGTGGTGGAGGCTGGGGCGGGTAAGGATCCTGGTGCGTGCCGTGTTGCACCCGGCAGAGGTACGAAAGGAGTTCCATCGTGTTCCTACGGCGTATCAATGCCGAGCTGCCCACCCCCGACCAGGCCCTGCCCGGCCGGCTGATCGCGATGCCGATCTCCGACCGGCACGAGGTGCTCGGTACCCCGCTGCGGGGGCCGTGGCCCGAGGGCGCCGAGGTCGCCGTCTTCGGGATGGGCTGTTTCTGGGGAGCCGAGCGGCTGTTCTGGACGCTGCCCGGGGTGATTTCCACCTCCGCGGGCTATGCGGGCGGTTACACCCAGAACCCGACGTACGAGGAGGTCTGCTCGGGCCGGACCGCGCACGCCGAGGTGGTCCAGGTGGTCTACGACCCCTCGAAGATCGGCTACGAGGACCTGCTCAAGGTCTTCTGGGAGAACCACGACCCGACCCAGGGGATGCGGCAGGGCAACGACGTCGGCACGCAGTACCGCTCAGCGATCTACACCACCACCGACGAGCAGTCGGCGATCGCCCAGTCCTCCCGGGACGCGTTCGCGCCGATCGTGGCGCGGGCCGGGCACGGCGAGATCACCACGGAGATCGCCACGTTGGGGAACTACTACTACGCCGAGGACTACCACCAGCAGTACCTGGCGCCGACCAAGAACCCGAACGGCTACTGCAACCACGGGCCGAACGGGATGACCTGCCCGGTCGGCGTGGCCCGCACCGGGGCGTAGCAACCGGGCGAGGACCGACCCGTAACCGCGAGAGTGTGGCCAAAAACCGTTGCCGGGGCCGACCGGGGATGGATAGCGTGGCCGTACACGGGAAGGGAGGTGGTCCGAGCTTTGTATAGCAATAGGACTCGTGAGGTGGCTGTCCGCTAGCCGCTGTCCTTGACAGTTTCGGTGTCCGCCGCAGGCGGGCAGTTGCAAGTCGTCGAGACCGTGTGGCAGCGGTGCGGCGAATCCACGACAGCCACCCGACCCCCGGGGCGCGCCGGCCCAAGTCCAGCCGGCCTCCGCGTGACCAGTGTCACGCGGAAACCCCGGGGGTCGACCATTTCTCCCGTCGACCGCCACCCGCCGTCGACTGGTACCCCGGAAGGCCCGCCGTGTCCGTACGTGAGCTGGCGGTGCTGGGCACGGCCAGCCAGGTGCCGACCCGGCACCGCAACCACAACGGGTACGTGCTGCGCTGGGACCGTGAGGTGATCCTCTTCGATCCCGGCGAGGGCACCCAGCGGCAGATGATGCTCGCCGGCATCCCGGCCGGCGACCTGACCCGGATCTGCGTCACGCACTTCCACGGCGACCACTGCCTCGGCCTGCCCGGCGTGGTCCAGCGGCTCTCGCTGGACCGGGTGCCGCATCCGGTCGACGCGCACTATCCGGGCGGCGACGCGCACTTCTTCGCCCGGCTGCGGCACGCCAGCTCCTTCTACGAGACCGCCGAGCTGCGCGAACTGCCGGTGCTCCGGGACGGCCAGACCTTCGAGACCTCCGCCGGCACATTGCTCGCCCGCCGGCTCCGGCACCCGGTCGAGACGTACGGCTACCGGCTGGTCGAACCGGACGAGCGCCGGATGCTGCCGGACCGGCTGGCCGGGTACGGGATCCGGGGGCCGGCGATCGGCGAACTGATCCGGGCCGGTCACGTCCACGTGGCCGGGCGGCGGGTGACGCTCGCCGAGGTGAGTGCACCGCGTCCCGGCCAGCGGTTCGGTTTCGTGATGGACACCGGGCTCTGCGACGGGGTCTTCGAGCTGGCCGACCGGGCCGACCTGCTGGTGATCGAGTCGACGTTCCTGACCGAGGACGCCGCGCTCGCCGCCGAGGTCGGCCACCTGACCGCGGCCCAGGCCGCGCGGGTGGCGGCCGAGTCCGGGGTACGCCGGCTCGTGCTGACCCACTTCTCCCAGCGCTACGGCCCGACGTCCCGGGCCGGGGTGCCGCCGGCCGCCGAGCGCTTCGCGGCCGAGGCCCGGGAGCACTTCGACGGTGACCTGGTGGTCGCCGAGGACCTGACCCGGGTGGCGGTGCCGCCCCGGGCGCCGGTCAGCGCGGCAGCGTCGCCGCCAACCGCTTCGGCGCCCTGATCCGCCACGACTCGGTGAGCAGTTCGCTCAGCTCGACCGGATCGGCGGTGTCGAGCGCGACCACCACCATCGGATAGTTGGTGTAGTGCGCCGGCACGGTGTAGGTCTGCGGCGCCGCCGCGAGCAGCGCCTCCCGTTCGTGCGTGAAGATCGCGATCCGCTCGCCGTCCTCCAGCAGCCGGACGAAGAGCTTGCCCCGGATCTTGCAGGCCGGTGTCCCGTATGAGATGCCCTGTTCCACCTCGGGTAGCACCGACACCAGATCACACACTCTGTCCCAGGTGACCATGTCGGTCACGTTACTACGATCAACGGATGACCCTCACGTTGCGCCCGGCGGTCGCCGCCGACCTGATGGCCGTCGGAGACCTCCAGAACCGCTCGCGTGCGGTGGCCTACCGGGACATCGTCCCGGCGGACGCGCTGGCCGCGGAGACCGGCGAGATGATGGGTCGGTACTGGACGGAGCGCTGGGCGTACGAGCGGGACACCCACCTGATGACGGTGGCGGAACGGGACGGCCGGCTGGTCGGCTTCACCTATCTCGGGCCGCACGATCCGGCCGAACCTGACTCGGCCGGCCCGGACGTCGGCGAGCTGTACGCGATCCACCTGGACCCGGCCGAGCAGGGCCGCGGGGCGGGCCGGACCCTGATGGTCGACGCGCTGGCCAAGCTGCGCGCCCGGGGCTGGCGCCGGGCGGTGCTCTGGGTGCTCGTCGACAACGCGCACGCCCGGGACTTCTACGTCCGGGGCGGCTGGCTGCCGGACGGCGCCGAGCGGGAGGGCAGCATCGGCCCCGTGCTGACCCCGCAGCTCCGCTACGCCCGGGACCTGCACTGAGCCGGGTCGCCTCACGCCGGCGGAGATTTCGCTCTGGGCGCAGCGGTGCCGGGGATTGACCGGGGTCGTGCCGGCGTTGACCGGCACATGAGCACCGAAAGACTCGAACCGGAGCGCGCCGAGCGGGCCGCTCTGGACGCGTACTCGCAGGTGGTGACCGGGGTGGCGGCCCGGGTGCTGCCGAGCGTGGCCGCGCTGGCCGTACGCGGGCCGCGCGGCGCCGGAGCCGGTTCGGCGGTGACCTTCACCGACGACGGGTTCCTGCTCACCAGCGCACACGTGGTGGACGGAGCGACCGGCGGGCTGGCCACCTTCGGCGACGGCGCCGAGGCCCGGTTCGACGTGGTCGGCACCGACTCCCTCTCCGACCTGGCCGTACTCCGGGTCCGGGCCACCACCGCCCCGCCCGCCGAACTCGGCGACGCCGACCCGCTGCGGATCGGGCAGCTCGTGGTGGCGGTCGGCAACCCGATGGGGCTGGCCGGCTCGGTCACCGCCGGAGTGGTCTCCGGGCTGGGCCGGTCGCTGCCGGCCCGGGACGGCCGGGTCGTCCGGCTGATCGAGGACGTCATCCAGACCGACGCCGCGCTCAACCCTGGCAACTCCGGTGGGGCGCTGGCCGACGCGGCCGGCCGGGTGGTCGGGATCAACACCGCCGTCGCCGGGTACGGCCTCGGCCTGGCGGTGCCGATCAACTCCACCACCCGGCAGATCATCGGCGACCTGGTGAACTCCGGACGGGTCCGCCGGGCCTGGCTGGGTGTTGCCGGGGTGCCCGTACCGCTGCCGCCGGCCGTGGCCGAACGCACCGGCCAGCAGCGCGGGCTGCGGGTGGTGGAGGTGGTCCCGGAGAGCCCGGCCGGGGTCGCCGGGATCTACCTCGGTGACGTCATCATCTCCGCCGGCGGCCGTCCGGTGGCGAACGGGCAGAGCCTGCAACGGCTCATGCTCGGCCCGGCCATCGGCAGCCGACTGCCGATGACCCTGCTGCGCCGGGGCGCCTTCGTCGACGTGATCGCGGTGCCGGCCGAGCTGAGCCGGTGACAACCGACGTGATCGCGATGCCGGGCGACGCGCCGGCCCGGTGACGGTCAGCGCGGAGCTGCGCCCAGGTGGGCCAGCAGGTCCTGCCGGGTGAGTACACCCTTCGGCTTGCCGTCCACCAGCACCAGCGCGGCGTCGGACTTCTCCAGCAGCCCGACCGCCTCGCTCACCGGCTGCCCGCCGCCGATCATCGGCAGCGGCGGCCCCATGTGCCGCTCGATGGTGTCGTGCAGCTTCGCCTGGCCGGTGAAGAGCGCGTCCAGCAGGTCCCGTTCGGCGATCGAGCCGGCGACCTCGCCGGTCACCACCGGCGGCTCCGCCTTGAGTACCGGAAGCTGGGAGACCGCGTATTCCCGCATGTAGTCGACGGCGTCCCGGACCGTCTCGGTCGGGTGCACGTGCACCAGCTCCGGGATGCCGTTCGGCTTGCTGTTCAGCGCGTCGGCCACGGTCGGCTCGGTGGCGCTGGTGTCCATGAAGCCGTACCGGGCCATCCACTCGTCGTCGAAGATCTTGGACAGGTAGCCCCGGCCGCCGTCCGGCAGCAGCACCACCACCACGTCGTCCGGGCCGGCCTGCCGGGCCACCTCCAGGGCGGCGGCCACCGCCATCCCGCAGGAGCCGCCAACCAGCAGCCCCTCCTCGCGGGCGAGTCGCCGGGTCAGCTCGAAGGAGGTCTTGTCGGAGACCTTCACGATCTCGTCGCAGATGCCCCGGTCGTACGTCTCCGGCCAGAAGTCCTCGCCGACCCCCTCGACCAGGTACGGCCGGCCGGTGCCGCCGGAGTAGACCGAGCCCTCCGGGTCGGCGCCGATGATCCGTACCGCCCCGCCGGAGACCTCCTTGAGGTAGCGGCCGGTGCCGGAGATGGTGCCGCCGGTGCCGACTCCGGCCACGAAGTGCGTGATCCGGCCGCCGGTCTGCTCCCACAGCTCCGGACCGGTGGTCTCGTAGTGCGAGCGCGGGTTCGCCGGGTTGGCGTACTGGTTGGGCTTCCAGGCGCCCGGGATCTCCCGGGTCAGCCGGTCGGAGACGTTGTAGTAGGAGCGGGGGTCCTCCGGGGCGACCGCCGTCGGGCAGACCACCACCTCGGCCCCGTACGCCCGCAGCACGTTCTGCTTGTCCTCGCTGACCTTGTCCGGGCAGACGAAGACGCACTTGTAGCCCCGCATCTGGGCCACCAGGGCCAGCCCGACGCCGGTGTTTCCGCTGGTCGGCTCGACGATGGTACCGCCCGGCCCCAGCAGCCCGGCCTGCTCCGCCTCCTCGACCATCCGCAGTGCGATGCGGTCCTTGACCGAGCCGCCCGGGTTGAAGTACTCGACCTTGGCGAGCACGGTCGCCGAGATGCCGTCGGTCACCTGCCGGAGTCGGACCAGCGGGGTGTCACCGATCAGCTCGATGACGTTGTCGTAGTAGCGCACGACGTTGTGCCCTTCTCGGTGCTCGCCGGCCGGACGGCACTGGCCGGGCACAGGGTCGGTGCTGGTGGCGTGCGGTCGGGGCGAAGGATGGTGGGTTCTCCCGCCAGCGTACGTGCCGCCGGCCCGACCTGTGGCCGGGGTTCCCCGGCCACGGGCGGCGGGATGGTCGGCGGCCAGCCGAAGCCGGTCCGGCCGGCGGCCGGCAGCGTCGCCGGCCCGACGGGCCGGCCAGGCGGGAAGGGGTCAGCGCACCACCCGGCCGGGGATCACGGAGTCCCGACGGGCCTCCCATTCGAGGAAGCGTTCGGTCTCGGCGAGTACCGCACCGGCCAGCCAGGTCGCCATGACCGCGTCGTCGGCCAGACCGAAGATCAGCAGGGTCAGCTCGGGCAGCACGTCGACCGGGGACAGCACGTACGCGGTCGCGGCGGTCATCAGGGCGAGCCGCAGCCCGCCGTCGTACTCGCCCCGGGCGGTCGCCGCGATCATGCGGGGCAGGGCGGCGATCCGCTTGCCCAGCGAGGGCCCGCCCCGGGAGCCGGCGGTCAGTGCCCGGAACAACGCCCTGAAGGCGGCAGTTCGTCGAAGTGTCTTGGTGGCCATGTCCGCGCCCTCCTCTGGATTCATGATGCATCCGAACGCAACCGACCGCTCGTCGAGAAATTCGGTCGGAGACGGAGAAACGCCGGAAAGTCGGCGGTAAAGCCGCGCTGGCCGGGTACCCGACCGCCACCCTCGGCGCTGGCGGGACGCTGACAGCGCGGGGTGGGCGACCCGGGTTAATCTCGAAGGTCGCGAGGGGTACGGCGTGACAGGCGGGGGGCCTTGATGAGTCCGGCCGGATCGATGCGGCGACAGCAGTCGCGGCGGCGGAACCTGGCGTCGCGGTGGCAGCCGCGGCGTTCGGGGTGGCAGCACCAGGCGGCGTGGCGCGCGGAGTCGGCCCAGCGGGAGCGGTCGGTATGGCCGGTCGCCCGGCAGGTAGCGAAGGCGACGGCCCTGGGTGTGGGGCTGACCGCGCTCACCACCGCCGCCGGTTACGGGCTGCTGCTCGGGCAGGCCCGGCAGGCCCGCCGGGTGATCCCGCTGGCCGAGGCGCCGCCGCCGCGCGGTGACGGCGTCTACGGCGCCAAGTTCCCGGGCGAGCCGATCACGATGGTCATCCTGGGTGACTCGTCCGCCGCCGGCTACGGGGTGCACCGGCCCCGGGAGACACCGGGGGCGCTGCTCGCCACCGGCACCTCCCGCCGGCTGCGCCGGCCGGTCCGGCTGTACCGGTTCGCCGTGGTCGGCTGCCTCTCGGCCGGGCTGCGCCCGCAGGTCGACGCGGCGCTGGAGCGCGAACCGGACCTGGCGGTGATCCTGATCGGCGGCAACGACGTGACGAACCGCACCCCGCACACGGTGGCGGTCCGTTACCTCGTCGAGGCGGTACGCGACCTGCGGGCCGCCGGCGCCCAGGTGGTGGTCGGCACCTGCCCCGACCTCGGTGCGATCCAGCCGATCAAGCCGCCGCTACGCTGGCTGGCCCGGCGGTGGAGCCGACAACTGGCCGCCGCGCAGACCGTGGCGGTGGTCGAGGCCGGTGGGTTGACGGTCTCCCTGGGCGACCTGCTCGGTCCCCGGTTCGCCGCCGAACCCACCCGGATGTTCGCCTGGGACCACTTCCACCCGTCCGCCGAGGGGTACGCGATCGCGGCGGCCGCGCTGCTGCCGACCGTACTGGCCGCGCTCGGTGCCGGCCCCGAACGGCGCCCGTCGCTCGCCGGCGACCAGGGCGTACGGTCGCTGCCCGCGGCGGCCCACGAGGCGGCCCGGCATGCCGGTACCGAGGTCCGGGGTGTCCGGGTGGATGGCCGCGAGCACGGCCCCGGCGGGCGGTGGGCACAGCTCCGCCGCCGTGGGGCCTGGTTCGGCCACCCCCGGACGGGAGAGACTGGAGGCCCACCGGAGACACCGGCACCGCTGGACGAGGCGACGACCTCCACAGTAGAGGAACGGGCATGACGGGACTCGACACGACGAGCGGCACGGCGACGTACGGGATGGCGAGCCGGATCGCCCGGGGTGCCGCGGTCACGCTGCTCGCCGGTACGGTCGGCGGGATCGCGCTACTGGCCGGCGAGGCGTTCGTGGCCCGCAACCGCCGGTACGCCCGCCCGGAGCTGGGCCTGGCCCTGCGCTCCACGGTCGGCCGGGCCGGCGCGCCGCCGCTGCGGCTGGTCCTGCTCGGCGACTCGGCCGCACTCGGGGTCGGGGTGGACCGGGCCGACGACACGGTCGGCGGGCAGCTCGCCCGGCTGCTCTCCGAGGGGGCCGGGCCGACCGGTGGCGGTGAGCGCCAGGTCCGGCTCTCCAGCGTCGGCGTCTCCGGCTCCCGCTCCACCGACCTGGCGACGCAGGTGGCCCGGGCGCTGCTCGGCGAGCACCCGGACGTCGCGGTGATCCTGGTCGGCGCGAACGACGTGATGGGGCTGCGCCGGCCGGGTGAGGCGGCGGCGTACCTCGGCGCTGCCGTGCGCCGGCTGCGTGGCGCCCAGGTCCGGGTGGTGGTCGGCACCTGTCCCGACCTCGGCGCGGTCCGGGCCATCGCACCGCCGCTGCGGCAGATCGCCGGCTGGCTGGGCCGGCAGACCGCCCGGGCGCAGGCCGTCGCCGTGATCGAGGCCGGCGGCACGGTGGTGGACCTCGCCGCCGAGACCGGCGCGGTGTTCCGGGCCGACGCCGGCACGCTCTGCCACGACGGCTACCACCCGTCGGCCGACGGCTACCGGGTCTGGGCGCACGCCCTGCTCCCCGCGGTGGCCCGGGCCGCCGCCGGGACCCGACAGCGCTAGCACCCGCCGCCCCGACCGCGGGTCAGGTGGCGACGGCGACCGCCTGCCGGATCGTCTCGGGCTGTTCGAGCGCCCGCAGCATGCAGTGCGCGACGTCGGCGCGCGGCACGACCAGCCCGCCCCGCACACTCCGCCCGTACGCCGTCCGGTAGACGCCGGTCAGCGGCTTGTCGGTCAGCCGGGGTGGGCGTACGACGGTCCAGTCCAGGTCGCTGTCCCGGAGCAGTTCCTCCATCACCGCCAGGTCGAGGTAGTGCTTCCGGAGCACGGTCTTGATGATCGGACCCAGCAGGTATCGCAGCAGCGGCCCCTCGCCCGGGTCGGGGGGCGGTTTCGGACGGCCCGGAGCGGCGATGGTGGAGAGCGGGGCGGCGCTGACCACCACGATCCGGCGTACGCCCCGGGCCCGCATCGCGGTGACGATCTCGCGGGTGCCCCGGGAGGCGACCCCGCTGTCCGCCATCGACCGGGGGCCGAGACCGGACAGCACCCCGTCGGCGTTGTCGACGGCGTCGGCCAGCACCGCCGGATCGGGGTTGGACAGGTCGGCCGTGACCACGCGGATGCCGTCGGGCTCGCCGGCCAGGCTCGCCGGACTGCGTACCACCGCTGTCACGTCGTGACCGGCGGCCACGGCCTGCCGGAGCAGGTGCCGGCCGATCCCGCCACTGGCCGCGAAGACTGTGAGTTTCATGTCGCTTCCAGCTCCCAAGGGGTTAGTGAGTGATCACTTACCTTTAGAGTAGTGAGCACTCACCACCTGTCAAGCGAGCCGACCGACCCACCGGTTCAGAGCGAACCGACGGACCAACTGTCGAGCGAACCGACGGACCATCTGTGCAGCAGTCGACGGAACGAGGGCGATGACCACAAGAAGTCGAGGCGAGACGACCCGGGAGCGCATCCTGGCCGCCGCCTCCACGGTGATCCGGGAGCAGGGCCTGGCGCACACCACGACGAAGCAGATCGCCCGGGTCGCCGGCTATTCCGAGGCCACCCTCTACAAGCACTTCACCGGCAAGGAAGAGCTCTTCCTGGCCGTGATGCGGATCAGGCTCGCCCCGTTCATCGAGCTGATGATCCGGCTGCCGGACCAGGCGGGCAGCGGCACCGTACCGGGACGGTTGACCGCACTCGGCCACGAGATGCTCCAGGTCTATTCCGACTCCGGCCAGCTCGCGATGGCGCTGTTCGCCGAACCGGTACTGCTCGACCGGCAGCGCGAGCTGTTCAGCCGGACCGGCACCGGCCCGCAGCACGCCAACGCCCAACTCGCCGAGTACCTCCGGCGGGAGCGGGAACTCGGCCGGATCGCCGCGACGGCCAACCCGATGGCACTGGCCAACCTCTTCCTCGGGGCCTGCTTCTACCGGGCCTTCCTGGTCGCCTTCCTCGGTCCGGCCGGCGACCAGCTCCTCGACCACGCCCCGGACCGGTTCGTCGGGGAACTGGTCTCCGCCATCCCGTACGGCCCCGGACCGGCCGGCGCGGTCGCCAGCCCGGCCCCGGCCCCCGGACCGGGCCGTGCACCGAACGGATCGACAGCGGGTGTGCCCGCTGGTGACCACGGGGCCGAAGCGGGTTAACGTTGGTTCATGCCGACCGCGTCCCCCCGCGAAGCCGTTATCGTCGCGACCGCCCGCTCCCCGATCGGCCGGGCCCACAAGGGCTCCCTGCGCGAACTGCGCGCGGACGACCTGGCCGCGACCATCGTGCAGGCCGCACTCGACAAGATCCCGCAGCTCGACCCGGCCCAGATCGACGATCTCTACCTCGGCTGCGGGCTGCCCGGCGGCGAGCAGGGCTTCAACATGGCCCGGGTGGTGGCCACGCTGCTCGGCCTGGACACGGTGCCCGGGGCCACCCTCACCCGGTACTGCGCCTCCTCGTTGCAGACCACCCGGATGGCGTTCCACGCGATCCGGGCCGGTGAGGGTGACGTCTTCGTCTCGGCCGGCGTGGAGTGCGTCTCCCGGTACGCCCGGGGCAACTCCGACACGCTCCCGCCGGAGGCGCAGGAACTCGTCGGCGGCGGTTGGCAGAACCCGAGGTTCGACGCGGCCCGGGCCCGCTCGGCGGCCCGCACCGAGGCCGGCGCGCCGGTCTGGACCGACCCCCGGCTCGACGGCGGGCTACCGGACATCTATCTGGCGATGGGGCAGACCGCCGAGAACCTCGCCCAGGCGTACGGCGTGACCCGGGCCGACATGGACGAGTTCGGCGTACGCAGCCAGAACCTCGCGGAGAAGGCCATCGCCGACGGCTTCTGGGCCCGGGAAATCACCCCGGTCACCCTCCCCTCCGGCGAGTGGGTGGACTCCGACGACGGGCCACGCCCGGGGGTGACCCTGGAGGGGGTGGCCGGGCTGAAGCCGGTCTTCCGCCCCGACGGCCGGATCACCGCCGGCAACTGCTGCCCGCTCAACGACGGCGCGGCCGCGGTGGTCATCATGAGCGCGGAACGGGCCCGCGAATTGGAGATCACTCCGCTGGCCCGAATCGTCTCCACCGGAGTGACCGCGCTCTCCCCGGAGATCATGGGACTCGGTCCGGTCGAGGCGTCCCGGCAGGCGTTGCGGCGCGCCGGGATGACCATCGACGACGTCGACCTGGTCGAGATCAACGAGGCGTTCGCCGCCCAGGTGATCCCGTCGTACCGGCAGCTCGACATCCCGCTGGAGAAGCTCAACGTGATGGGCGGGGCGATCGCGGTCGGACACCCGTTCGGGATGACCGGCGCCCGGATCACCGGCACCCTGCTCAACGCCCTGGACTGGCACGACCGGACCATCGGGCTGGAGACCATGTGCGTGGGCGGCGGCCAGGGCATGGCGATGGTGCTGGAGCGGCTGAGCTGAGCTGAGCCGACCGGCCGGGGCCGGCCCGAGGTCGAGCGGCCCGCCGAGGCGCCTCGGCCCCCGGTGGGCCACGGTCCGCACCCGGCGACCCCGAGCGGCGGCGAACGGTCAGAACGCCTGCCGGACGGTCGCCACCTCGTCGGCCGCGCCGGCCAGCACCGGCGCCGGTGGGTCCGCGGCAACCAGGTCCGCCACCACCACCCGGAGCTGATCGGGCAGGGCCAGATCGTTCTCCAACCGGGGTACCGGCCGCCGTGGCTCCCCGGCCGCGTCCGCGCCCAGGTCGGCCAGGAGCTGGACGAGCCGGTGCACCAGGTCGGCCCGGGCCGGCCCCCCGGACGGCCCCGGTGCCGCCCAGCGCGGCGGAGTCCAGTGCCCCACGTGGCGGACGAGCAGGTCGAGCTGGCGGACCAGCGACTCGGCCGGGCGGGCGGGTTCGGGCGCGTTCATCGGAAGCCGCCCGAGAAGGCCCTGGCTTTAGCTATGGGGAGGAAAGGGCGGTCAGCCGCGGTGTTGGGTTTCGGCATGGTGTCCACTCCTCCCGAGGCGAAACTGTCGGATGCGGCTGGGATGCTTCGAGGTGTGGCCGACGGTGCGGTACACCTACCGCGTGCCGGGACCGGAACGCCGCGAGGACGATCCTCGCCACGGCAGAACGTGACCGTGCTGGCGCCGACAACGTGAGACATGCGATCACCTCCTTCCAGGAGGACGGTCGGGTGCGGTCTGAGCCAGAAATCCCCCGGCTTCCAGCCATGGGGAAGCGTTAACGCGGCGAGTCTACGGTCGGCTCAGCGGCGTACGTAGCTGAGCAAACGGAGGATCTGCCAGTAGAGGAAGACCAGGCCGGCAAGTAGTCCGAACGCACAGAACCAGGCGTACCGGGCCGGCAGTCCGTCCCGGACCCCCCGCTCCACCAGGTCGAAGTCGAGGATGAAGGTCAGCGCGCCGACGGTGATGCAGACCAGCGCGAAGACGTACGGCAGCCAGCCGACCTCGCTGCCGGTGCTGTAGACCACCAGGGCCTCCCGGCCGGCGATCAGGTAGACGGCGAAGTTGACCAGGCTCAGCACCACCACCCCGATCAGCGCCCCGACCACCAGTCGGGTGAACCGGGGGCTGGCGCGGAGCACCCGCAGCCCGTAGAGCAGCGCCATCCCGACGAAGACCCCGAAGGTGCCGACGACGGCCTGCACCACGATGCCGGGGTAGACCGCCTCGAAGCCCCGGCTGGCGACGCCGAGCAGCACTCCCTGGAGCACCGCGTACCCGCCGATCAGGATCGGGTTGGTGATCCGCCGGAACGAGATCACCAGGGCCAGCACCAGCCCGGCCAGTGCCGAGCCGAGCGCGGCCGGGGCGGCCCAGCCGTCGGTCACGTACGTCCAGGCGACCGCCCCGGTGGCACCGGTCAGCAGCAGCAGGCCGACGGTCCGCACCACCACGTCGTCGATCGTCATCGGCCGGGCGGCCCCGGTGCCGAGGACCTGGCGCTGCACCCGGGCGGTGTCGTCCAGCCGGGTCAGTACCGGGTTCGCACTCCGCACGCCCGATGCTAACAAAGCAGACATTTCCGCCGTCGCCGACCCGCGCTCGTAACGGCGGACGCCCGCCCCCCGGAAGTCGGGGAACGGGCGTCGCGGGTCGGCCGGCGCGCGGGCCGCGCCGGTCCACGGGACGAGGGCTCAGTCGTCGCCCTGGAAGTAACTCAGCAACCGCAGGATCTCGATGTAGAGCCAGACCAGGCTGACCAGGATGCCGAAGGCGGCGGTCCAGGAGTAGCGGCGCGGCAGGCCCATCCGGACGCCCTCTTCGACCTCGTGGAAGCTGAGGATGAAGCTGAGCGAGGCGATCACGATGCAGATCAGGCTGAACCCGATGGCGATCGGGCCACCGCTGCGCAGCCCGGTGTCGACGCCGAAGAGCGCCAGCACGAAGTTGATCAGGATGACCGCGAAGATGCCGACGGTCGCCGCGATCACGCCGCGGATGAATTTCGGCGTCGCCCGGATGGCCTTGGCCTTGTAGAGCCCGGCCATCAGGAAGAAGACCCCGAAGGTGGCGATGACCGCCTGGAGGACGATGCCCTCGTATCCGGCGATGACCTCGAAGAACTTGCTGACCATGCCGACGAAGACGCCCTCGACGACGGCGTAGGTGACGACCAGTGCCGGGTTGGCGATCCGCATGAACGAGATCACCAGGCCGAGCACCAGCCCGACGAGGGCCGCGCCGATCCAGGCCGCGCCGACGAGCGCGTCCGGAACCAGCACCCAGGCCAGCGCGGCGGAGAGCCCGGTGATGCCGAGCAGGGTGACCGTCTTGACGACGACGTCGTCGATGGACATCGGCGTTACGGTGGGCGGCGCGGCCGGGTAGCCCGCGTCCGTCGGGTACGGCTGCCCGTAGCCGGGCTGTCCGTATGCGCCGGCCGGGGCGTAACCCGCGGCCCGCTCCCGCTCGGCCGCCTGGCCGAGTCGGGCCAGCACCGGATTGGACGTCTTCACTTTGTCAAGCCTCCTGGAAAGGTCGGTGCACAGTGCCCGTGCCCTATCCAGGGTAATGCTCCCCGGCGAGGTTGTGGAGATCCACGTCACTCGACCACCCGGCGAAGGGGTTCGGCCGGTCGGCAGCGGGCCTCGGCCGGTCGCCAGCACGGATCGTGCCCGGGGCGGGGGTCGAACCCGCACGCCTTGCGGCAGCCGCTTTTAAGGCGGCCGTGTCTGCCTTTCCACCACCCGGGCAGGCGCCGAATTTCATCGGTCCTGGTGCCTGCCACGGTAGCGGGTGGAGCCCCGCCGGGCGCACCCCGTTCCCGGATCGGCACTAGAGTCAGGGCCGTGACTAGCACAGCCCGTGCGGCGCAGAACGCCGACTCCGGCCGGGCCACTCCCGCGGACGGGGCCGACCGGCCGCCGCCCCGGGCCGCCCGGTTGCGGGGTGCCCTCCGTCGCAGCTGCCCGGATCTGGCCGTCAGTCTGTGCTTCGTGCTCGCGGCGGGCTGGCTCAGCTACGGGCTCTGGTTGGACCCGGCCACCCGAACCCTCGCTCTCAATCCCGAGGACCAGATCCTCATCGAGTGGTTCATGGCGAACGACACCCGCATCCTGCTGGGCGATTTCAGCCTGGTCAGCGACCGGCTCAACGCGCCGGACGGCTTCAACATGATGGCCAACGCCACGATGATCGTGCCGGGTCTGCTGCTGATGCCGGTCACCCTGGTGTTCGGTGCGGCCACCACGTTCGCCGTACTCATCGCCGGTAACCTGGCGGCCACCTCGATCGGCTGGTACTTCCTCTACACCCGGACACTTCGGGCTCGCCGCGTCCCGGCAGCGGTCGGCGCCGCGTTCTGCGGATTCGCCCCGGGGATGGTCTCCCAGTCCAACAGTCATCCGCACATCACGGCGCAGTGGCTGGTGCCGGCACTGGTCTGGTGCGTGGTGCGAATGGCCCAACTGGCCGACCCGGCCCGGCCGGAGGGTGGGGCGCGGGCCAACCGCCGGCTGCTCGGCCTGGCGGTGCTGCTCGCCGCGCTGGTCTGCACCCAGGTCTTCGTCGGCGAGGAGGTGCTGTTCCTGACCGCTGGGGCACTCGCGCTGACGGCCGTCGGGTACATCGTCGCGAGACCCCGTTACGCACGGCGGGCGCTACCCCGGTTCGGCGGGGCTCTCCTGGTCAGCGCGGTTCTGTCGATCGCCGTGCTGGCCTACCCGCTCTGGGTGCAGTTCTACGGTCCGCAGAGCATCCCGAACGGCATCTTCAGCCCCGACTACTTCTCGGCCGACCTGGCCAGCTACCCTGCGATCTCTCCGCTCTCCCTGTTCGGCTCTTCCGACGCGACCCGGTTGAGCACCGGGGCGGCCGAGTACAACACCTTCCTCGGGCTACCCCTTCTGTTGCTCACCGTGGGGCTCGCCTGGTGGCTGCGTCAGCGTCCGCTGGTCATCCCTATGACGATCACCGGTCTGCTCTGTGCCTGGCTCTCCCTCGGCCCGCGGGTGGTGGTGAACGGCAGCCGTACGGAAACCTGGGCGCCGTACTCGCTGCTGCGGGACAAGCCGGTCATCGAGGGCGCGCTGCCGATGCGGTTCGCCCTGGTGCTGATACCGGTGATCGCCACCCTGCTGGTGCTGGCGCTGGACCGGGCCAGCACCGCCCCGCTCGGGGCAACCCGGATCGCCGTACCGGCGGCGGTAGCCGCCGCACTGATCCCGATCGTGCCCGCCCCGCTACCCACCGCCGATCGCGAGCCGGTGCCGACCTTCATCAGCGCCGGGCACTGGCGCGACTGCGTACCGGCCGACGGCGTGCTGGTGCCGGTGCCGCTGCCCACGCCGCAGGAGCCGGAGAAGATGCGCTGGGCCGCCGCCGCGAACGCGGAGTTCCGGCTGCCGGAGGGGTTCTTCATCGCGCCGTATGCGGCCGGCGGGAAGGCGTCGATGGGCACGTTCAAGCAGCCCACCTCGGCACTGCTCAGCCAGGTCGCCACATCCGGCCAGGTACCCGCGGTCACCGACGCCGAGCGCGGGCAGGCATTCAGGGATGTGGCATTCTGGGGCGCGTCCTGCGTGGTGCTGGCGCAGGCAGAGCCGAACGCACCAGCGCTGCGCCAGACCTTGGAAGCGCTCTACGGCCCGGCCACCTCGGCCGTCGACGTGTGGCTCTGGCGGTTCTGACCGGACCTGCCGGCTCGTCCGCCCGGCGGTCGCCAGCCGGAGGAGCACAAGCCGGTGGTCACTCCTGCGGAGTCTCGGCGACGGCGAAGACGGACTGCCCGAAGGGCACCCGGATCCGCTCCTCCACCCGGCGTAGCACCGGCACGCACAACCGGTCGTAAATCTTCAGCGGCATGCCCTCCCGTGGCTCCCCGTCCAGCGCCTTGACCAGCAGCATCCAGCCGAGCAGCCCGATCGAGTTGACGTACTGCACCCTGACCGGCCGCAGCCCGGCCCGACGCAGCGTCGCGGTCATCGTGGGAACGCGGTACCGCCGGAAATGGCCGATCCGCCGGTCGAAGTTGCTCATCGCCTGTTCGAAGGCCGGCACGATCAGGACGATGCGTCCGCCCGGCCGGACCAGCCGGGCGAAGTCACGCAGGGCCGCCACGTCGTCCTCGATGTGCTCCAGCACGTTGAGGGCAACCACGGCGGAGTGGTCCGCGCTCTCCCGGATCGGTACGGCGAGTTCCCGGACCCGCACCGTGGGATGGTTGTCGAACCGCTCCCTCAACCGCGCCAGCCGCCCCGGGTCCGCCTCGGAGGCGGTCATCTTACGGCCGTCGGCCGCCCAGATCGCGGCAGCCTCACCGAGGCCGGAACCGATCTCGAGGGGATCGTCGCCGAGCCACGGCTCCGACAGCGAGAGAAGCCACCGGTTGTGGTTGACCGCCGACCGGAGGTCTTCCAGTACCGCCGACTGCAGGACCGTCGACTCCGCCAGCGTCGCGGGTGCCCGCAGGCCGCCTCGGACGCTCACCGCGCTGGACCGGCAGTCGGCCCGGTCACGACCACCGTGGCGATTGTTCCCTCCTGGGCGCTGACGAATCGCTTGGGGGGCACTTTCGACTCCTCGTCCTCACGCATCAAGGAGGGACAGGATATCCGCGCCCCCGCACATCCGACCACCCAAGGCGGCCGGCCGCCGGTAACCGTCCCAGCGGACGGGAGGTGTGGGCACTCAGACCCGGGGATCGACGCCGGCCAAATTCTCGTTTCTCGGCCGGGTATCCCGGGCGACCGGCGTGCTCGCCTCGACGAACTCCTCCCGGGGGTCGTGCAACTGGCCCAGCGCGACCACCTCGCGGCGGAGGAAGAAGGCGAGGGTCCAGTCCACGATCACCCGTACCTTGCGGTTCAGCGACGGGATCCGGCTCATGTGGTACGTCCGGTGCATGAACCAGGCCGGCAGCCCCTTGAGCTTGATCCCGTAAACCTGGGCGACGCCCTTGTGCAGGCCGAGGCTGGCCACGCTGCCGGCGTGCTTGTGCTTGTAGTCCACCGGCTGCCGCCCCCGGATCACCGCCCGGATGTTGTCGGCCATCCGGGCCGCCTGCCGCACCGCGTGCTGGGCACTGGGCGAGCAATACGCCCCGGGCGGTCCGGTCAGGTCCGGCACCGCCGCGCAGTCACCGGCGCTCCACGCCCCCTCGACGACCCGGTCACCGTCGACCACCTGGAGGGTCGGCAGGCAGGTGACCCGGCCCCGCTCGTCCCGGGGCAGGTCGGTCTGGGCCAGCATCGGCGACGGCTTCACCCCGGCCGTCCAGACGATGGTGTCGGCCCGGAAGCTGTCCCCGTCGGAGAGCCGGACCAGGCCATCCACACAGGACTCCAGCCGGGTCTCCAGCCGGATGTCCATCTTCCGCTTCAGCAACTGCGCGACCGTGTACGCGCCCATGTCCCGGTCGACCTCGGGCAGCACCCGCAGGGTCGCCTCGACCAGCACCCAGCGCATGTCGTCGGGCTTCAGCTCCGGGTAGTACTTCAGGGCGTCCCGGGCCATGTCCTCCATCTCGGCCAGCGCCTCGATGCCGGCGTAGCCGCCGCCGACGAAGACGAAGGTCAGCGCGGAGCGCCGGGTGTCCGGGTCGGTGGTGGCGGCGGCCACGTCCAGCCGGTCCAGCACGTGGTTGCGCAGGAAGATCGCCTCACCGATGGTCTTGAACCCGATGCCCTGCTCGGCCAGCCCGGGGATGGGCAGGGTACGGGAGACGGAGCCGGGCGCCACCACGATGTGGTCGTACTGGATCTCCCGGGCCGGTCCGATGATCGGCTGCACGGTCGCGGTCTTCCGGTCGTGCTCGACCCGGGTGACCGTGCCGGAGACGATGGTGCAGCGGCGCAGCTCGCGCCGGAGCGGCACCACGGAGTGCCGGGGGGAGATGTTGCCGGCCGCCGCCTCGGGCAGGAAGGGTTGGTACGTCATGTGGGGCTGAGGGTCGACGACGATGACCTCGGCCTCCCACGACCGGAGCTTCTTCGACAGGCGCAGGGCCGCGTACAGGCCGACGTGACCGGCGCCCACCACAAGGATCCGCTGCGGATTCACGCCTCTATCCTTCCCCCACCCGGCGCCGGATGCTGGCCAGATGCCCCTTCTGTGATTGACGACGCCAGGTGACCCGCGTTACCCCAGTTTGCGCCGATCTTGCCGCCGGGGTGGGCAGACCGCCGGGAAAACCCGGCCGCTACCTGCGGCGGAACAGCCAGCCGAGCAGCGCGGCCGCGCCGACGGCCACGGCGAGCCCGCCGAGCAGCGCGGCGACGAAGCTCCGGTCGCCGAACTGCCCGTCCATCGCCAGCAGCGGCACCGAGAGCACCGCCGAGGCGAGCCCGACCCCCAGGGCTCGGGTGACCCACCGGGCCAGCACCTCGGGGGCGACCACCGCGTCGTACGACAGCAGGGCGGCGAGCGCCGCCAGGGTGTGGGTCAGGTAGAGGAAGGTGGCCAGGGCGAGCAGCCGCCACAGCTCCACCGGCTGGTCGTACCAGCCGGTGGCCACCACCCAGGCGCCGGCCGCGGCCAGCAGCACCAGGGTGGGCCAGTTCCGCCGGGGCGCCACCGCGGGCGCCAGCGCCGCCACCACCAGCAGGCCGAGCAGCCGGGAATCGGACGGCCCGGACGGGTACGCCAGCAGCAGCGCGAGCAGCGCGCAGATGAAGACACCGGCCCGGACCAGCAGCGGCACCAGGGTGATCCGGCCGATCGCGGCGTACATCTCCTTGATCCGGTTCACCACGACGGCTCTCCGTTCGGCACGCCGGCGCTCACCGCAGCGCCGGCCGGGGTGCGGAGGCGAGCCGGGCGACGTCCCGGAGCACCAGGTCGAGGCTGCCCGCCCCGGCCCAGGTGACCACCGGCACACCGTGCTCGCGGAGCTGCCCGATCGTGGTGTCCCGGTCCAGCCGCCAGAGCCGGTGCGCCACCTCGGTCCACTGCCCCCGCTTCGGTGGCACCGCCGACGGCGGCAGGGTGTCCACCGCCACCACGAACCGGCCGGACCGGGCCAGCCGGGCCAGCATCGCGGCCGACCGGGCGTCCACCAGCGGGGTGAGTACCACCACCAGGGCGTTGGAGGAGAGCAGTTGCGGGCCGAAGACCTGGTCGTACGGCTCGTGCGGGGACTGTTCGACCCGGACGTCGAGCAGCCACTCCAGCAGGGTCAGGTACTGCCGCCGCCCGGTCGCCGGGCGGAGTCGACGGGCCGACGGGCCGTACTCCAGCAGCGAGACCCGGTCGCCCCGGTGCAGGTAGTGCTCGGCGATCGCGGCGGCGGCCCGGACGCAGGTGTCCAGCACCGACGCGCTGCCCCGGATCCCGCCGGACCGGCCCGCCTCGGCCAGCACGTCGAGCAGCAGCACCACCTCGGCGTCCCGGTCGGAGAGCATCGCCGCCACGTGCAGTTGCCGGGCCCGCAGCGAGACCCGCCAGTCGATCCGGCGCAGCCGGTCACCGGGCCCGAAGATGCGTACCCCGGCCAGCTCGCCGCCCTCGCCGGGGCGCCGGGACCGGTGCCCGCCGACCAGGCCGGCGGCCCGGGGCATCGCCTCGTCCGCGTCGAACGGCTCGGTGACCGGATAGACCGGCACCGGACGGGCATCGCTCCGCACCGTCTGGCTGGCCAGCAGCCCGTCGCAGGCGACCGCCCGGACCGCCGCCGGCCCGAGCGAGTGCCGGCCCCAGCGCAGCGTCCCGCCGCGCAGCTCCAGGTCGGCTATGGTGCCGGCCGGCACGGCAAAGCCGTAGGGGCGGTCGGTGGCGTCCCGGCGGCCGGTCGGGGCCGGGCGGTCGGAGCCGTCCGCCGGGGCGGAGCCGTCCGACCCGGCGCCGCCGGGCGCGAACCGGACCTCGTCGATCCGCAGCCAGGACGAGACCACGGTACGGACCAGCACCAGGTCGTAGCCGACGTCGTCGCGGTTGCCGACGCTGATCCCGGCGACCAGCGCGCCCCCCTCGACCAGGTTGGTGTCGTCGGCCCCGATCCCGATCTCCGGCGGCCGCGCCGGTCGGCGGCGCAGCGCGTACGCGGTGCCGAGCGCGAACGGGGCGGCCAGCACCACCAGGTCGATCCGGCCGAGCAGCGCACCGGCCACCAGGAAGAGCCCGGTGAGCAGCACCGCCCGGCCGAGTGCCCGGGTGGAGACCCAGTCCGGCACCGAGGCGTCCCCGGACGACTCCGTCCCGGCAGGGGCGGCCGCCCGCTGCCCGGGTACGGCGGGTCGCAGGGTCGGTCCGGTGGAACTCACGTCGCGCGTGCCCCGGCCGGCCCGGCCGCGTAGCTGGGCAGCGCACCGCTGGCCGGCGCGGGGGTGGTCTCCAGCACCTCGTTGACCACGAACGACGGGTCGACCCGGCGCAGCCACATCTCCGGCCGCAGGGTGATCCGGTGCGCCAGCACCGGCACCGCCACCGCCTTGACGTCCTCCGGGATCACGTAGTCGCGGCCGGCGAACGCGGCGATCGCCCGGGCCAGCAGCAGCAGTGCGAGCGAGCCGCGCGGCGAGGCACCGACGAGTACCGAGGCGTGCTCCCGGGTGGCGGCGGTCAGCGACACGATGTAGCGGCCGATCGAGTCCTCCACCACCACGTTCTCCAGGGCGGCCTGCATCGCCCGGAGCACCTCGGCGTTCACCACCGGTTTCAGCTCCGCCTCCTCCTGGCGGCGGGCCATCCGGCGGCGGAGCACGTCCCACTCCTCCTCGGCGCCCGGATAGCCGAACGAGACCCGGAGCAGGAACCGGTCGAGCTGTGCCTCCGGCAGCGGATAGGTGCCCTCGTACTCGATCGGGTTGGCGGTGGCGATCACGTGGAACGGCGGGTCCAGCCGGTAGGTGACACCCTCGACCGAGACCTGCTTCTCCTGCATCGCCTCCAGCAGCGCCGCCTGGGTCTTCGGCGGCGTACGGTTGATCTCGTCGGCGAGCAGCAGGTTGGTGAAGACCGGCCCGGCCCGGAAGCTGAAGTCGGCGGTGCGCTGGTCGTAGAGGAACGAACCGGTGACGTCGGCGGGGAGCAGGTCGGGGGTGAACTGCAACCGCCGGAAGTCGAGCCCGAGCGCCTGGGCGAAGGAGCGGGCGGTCAGCGTCTTGCCGAGCCCCGGCAGGTCCTCCAGCAGCACGTGCCCGCCGGCCAGGATGCCGGCGAGCACCAGCTCCAGGGCGTCCCGCTTGCCCACCACCACCGTGCCGACCTGGTCCAGCACGGCCTGCGCCAGCCGACCCACGTCGAAGGTGCTGACCTGGTCCGCGTCTGTCATAGCTTCTCCAATTGGGCGACGATCGCCGCGAGGTCGCGCGGCGCCGGAGTGCGCTTGGGAGGCGTGTCGAGAAAGTTCCACAGTGGCTCGCCGAGCAGTGCCCGGGCCCGGGCCGGGTCGCTGACCCGGGTGACGCCGTGCCGCTGCCGGAGCAGCTCGTCGACGAGTTCGCACAACACCGGCAGCACCGCCCGGGAGAACCGCTCCGGCTCCCCCTGCGACCAGGTGAGTTTGGTCTCCCAGCGGTTGACCGAGCTGCCCAGGGCGTCCCCGACGGTCCAGTTGTAGCTGCCGTCGGATTCGCCGTCGCCGGCGGGGCGGCGGAGCCGGACCGGCACCGGTGGTGGCGGGGCGAGGGTCCGGGTGAGTCGGCGCAGCAGCAGCAGGGCGAGGAAGCCGGCGAAGACGGCGGCGGCGGAGACGCCGACCCCGACCATGCGCAGCCCGAGTACGACCGCCGCGGTGAGCCCGGCCGCGGCCAGTCCGATCCGCAGCCAGCCGCGTACGCCGCCGCGCCGGCGGGTGGCCGTCGGCTGCTGCTCCTCCTCGTCCTGGAGCAGATCGAAGATGCTGGTGCTGGACCCGCTCACCGCTGCCCGCCCCCGGCCGCCGCCCGCTCGCCGTCCCCGTCCAGCCGGTCGACCCGTGAGGTGAGTTCGGTGCGCAGCCGGCGCAGCGCAGCCAGGGCCTGGGCCCGCATCCGCTCGTCGACGGTGTGCGTGGCGTACCGGGCCTCCCGGTAGACGTCGGCGAACGCGGCCAGCACGTCGGCGCTGACCGGCCGGCCGCCGCCGAGCAGCCGGGTCACCAGGTCGGTCGGGGTGTCCCCGGGCCGGCGTTCGACACCGGCCGCGGCGGCGGCCTGCTCCAGGCGTACCCAGCAGGCGATCACCGCCTTGCGCGGGTCGGCGTCGGTGTCGGAGAGATCGACCAGGCCGGCGTCGAGCGCGGCGACGACCTCCTCCGCCGTCTGCTCGGCGGAGCGGAGTTTCCGGGCACCGGGGCGGGCCAGCCCCCGGCGGCGGCGCAGCAGGTCCCGGGCCAGCGCCCAGAGCAGCGCGACCAGCACCGCCACCACCACCGCACCGCAGAGCACGGTGCCGACCAGCGGAACCCAGCCCGGCAGGTAGTTGCCGGGCTGGCCGGGTGCGGGGGTGTCGGTCGGCTGGTCCAGCCCGGCGGGCGGGGCCTGCTGCTCGAAGGTCGGCACGATGTCGGCCGGCGGCTCGACCCGGGTGAACCCGATCGACGAGTGCGCGGCGGCGAGCGCCGCCAGCGCCAGCAACCCGGCGACCGCTGCCAGCGGCCAGAGCGTCCGGAACAGGCCGGCGGTGAGGCTGGACCGGGGCGGGTGCGGCGCCGGGCGGGCACGGCCGGAGTGCCCGTCGGTCATCGCACCGCCTCCCTGAGCCGTCTAGCCGTCCTCGTCCAGCCCGGCCAGGTGCCGGGCCCGGGCGAACACCTCGTCCAGCATTGTCGGTGTGAGCCGCCCGGTAAAGGTGTTCTGCTGGCTGACGTGGTAACAGCCGAGCACCTGCGGGACGGCCTCGTCTCCGCACCAGTGTGCCCCATGCCCGAACGCGGGTCGCGGGGTGGGCGGTCGCACGCCGTACACCTGGCGGAGCAGCGGCCACCACGCCGCCCAGGCGAACGCGCCCAGCGTGACCACGACGCGCAGGGTGGGTCTGATCAGCTCGATCTCCCGGTGCAGCCACGGCGCGCAGGTGTCCCGCTCCGCCGGGCTGGGCTTGTTGTCCGGCGGAGCGCAGCGGACGGCGGCGGCGATCCGGGTGTGTCGCAGCGCGAGGCCGTCGTCGGCGGCGACGCTGGTCGGCTGGTTGGCCAGGCCAGCCCGGTGCAGCGCGGCGAAGAGCACGTCACCGGAGCGGTCACCGGTGAAGATCCGCCCGGTCCGGTTGCCGCCGTGCGCGGCCGGGGCCAGCCCGAGGATGGCGATCCAGGCGTCGGGGACGCCGAAGCCGGGGACCGGGCGGCCCCAGTATTCCTGGTCGCGGAAGGCGGCCCGACGGACGGCGGCGACCTCCTCCCGCCAGGCGACCAGCCGGGGGCAGGCGAAGCAGTCGGCGACGGCGCCGTCCAACTCGGCCAGGTCGCCCGCCCGCGTTGCGCGGGCGAGCACGTCCCCGGGGGTACGCGACCGCCGGTCCCCTCCGGCGGGTCGGAGCGGTTCAGCCAAGTCGGGCCCGGAAGAGTTCCAGGGTACGGGCCCAGGCGCTGGCCGCCGCCCGCTGGTCGAAGACCTCCGGCCGGTCGTCGTTGAAGAAGGCGTGCCGGGTGCCGGGGTAGTCGTGGGTGGTGCAGTCACCACCGGCCGCCTCGATCGCCTGCCGGGCCGCCTTGACCCCGTCGGCCGCCGAGGTGCCGTCCTCCTCCGAGCAGTGGATCACGGCGGCCTTGCCCGCGTAGTTGGACCACTCGGGACGCATCCGCTCCCAGGGCAGCACCGGATAGAAGCCCACGGTCGCGACGATCCGGTCGGAGAGGGTCGCCGACCAGAGCGCGAGGCTGCCGCCGGCGCAGAAGCCGACGCAGCCGACCCGGTCGCCGTCGACCTCGGGCCGCTCCGCGAGGTAGTCGGCGGCACCGGCGATGTCCCGGGCGGCCTGGTCCATGGCCAGGCCCATCAGCAGCTTGCCGGCCTGGTCGGGCTCGGTGGTGGAGGCGCCGTGGTAGAGGTCGGGGGCGAGCGCCACGAAGCCGGCCTCGGCGAACCGGTCGGCAACCGATGTGATGTGCGGCACCAGTCCCCACCACTCCTGGATGACGATGACGGCCGGACCGGTCGCGCCGCCGGCCGGCAGCGCCAGGTAGCCCTCGCTGGTCCCCCCGTTACTCCGGTAACTCACCATCTCGCCCATCGGTGGCCCTCCTGTCGGTCAGTCATCGTTGGCTGGTCGCACAGTTCTACCCACCCAAAGTCCGGAGGTCCGGGTCTTGCGTGCCGGGTGTTCGGGTAGCCTGCCACGCCCGACGGGGGGACGGAAGCCAACAGCGACGTGGCGTACACCTCCTGTTGCACAGGTGTACGCCACGTCGTCGACCGCCCCGGGGGAGCGGGTTTGCGGTCTAGTCGGTCGGGGTAGGACTCGCCGTCGGCGCGGTACCGCTCGGGGTGGCCGACGGTTCGGCCGGAGCGGTCGGCTCGGGAGCCGGCGGGGAGGTCGGTCCGAACCGGAACGGCGCCCCCTGCGGGCAGTACGGGTACGGCTGGCGGGTCAGGTCGGCGAACGCCTCGTCGAGCGAGTACGGCCGCTGCGCCTCCGCGCACCACGGGTGGCCCAACCGGATCGGCTGGCCGTTCTGGTCGAAGAGTCGTACCCCCTCCAGCAGCCGCCCCTGGCTGTCGTAGACGTAGACGTCCTGCACCCCGGAGTACTGGTCGGTGTAGACCTGCTCGTACTGCACCGGGCTGCCGCCGGCCCGGCTGTCGAGTTCGACGAAGCCGGCCAGGCCGAAGAGAACCAGCAGGGCCGCACCCAGGTTGAGGACGAGCCTCGGGCGCCGGCCCATCCGGTCGGTACGCCGGCCGAGCCAGATCGACCCGGTGATGGTCGCGGCGAGCAGCAGCAGCGCGGCCAGGCCACTGCCGCCGAGCCGGGGCAGCAGCCCGAACGAGGTTCCGGCCAGCAGCACGGTGATCAGCATCGCGGCGAGGTAGCCGCGCAGAATCCACCAGGCGGGGCGGAGCAGCCGGAGGAAGTCGCTGAGCCGGGTGTAGCCGAGGACGGGGCCGAGCCGGGTGTCGGCGGCGCGGATCCGGTCCCGGCCCTTGCGGACCGCCGCACCGATCCGCTGGTCGAGGTTGACGGCACCGGCCGGCGGGGGGACTCCGGCGGCGGTACGCAGCTCCATCGCGTACGCCTGCGGCGGGCCGAGCCGCTCGTAGAGCGACCCCTCCCCCTCGGCGGCCACCTCGGCCAGGTGCTCGGGCAGGTCTTCGAGCAGTTCGTCGCGGACCGGCGGCGGCAGGTCGGCCAGCGCCTCGCGGACCTGCCCGACGTACCGGGCGATCTCCTGCTCGGTCACGGTCATGCCGCCATCCCCTTGTCGTCGAGCAGCCTGTCCATGGTGGTGGCGAAGGAACGCCAGACCTTGCCGGACCGGAGGAGCTGGTCCCGCCCCGCCGGGTTGAGCGCGTAGTACTTCCGATGGGGGCCCGACTCGCTGGGCACCACGTAGGTGGTGAGCAGGCCGGCCTGGAAGAGCCGGCGCAGCGTGCCGTAGACGGAGGCGTCGCCGATCTCTTCGAGGCCGGCCGCGCGGAGCCGGCGCATGATGTCGTAGCCGTAGCCGTCCTCGTCCTTCAGCACGGCCAGGACCGCGAGATCCAGCACGCCTTTGAGCAACTGGGTCGTGTCCACGTCGGCGATACTACTATTCAATGCACAGTACCGTCAACGCGGCAGTAGCGTTGCGACCGGCGTGGCGCACGGGCGCTACGGTGTCGCCGTGCCCGCCGAGACCGACGTACTACGCCGCCTCACCGCCGCCACCGGGGTGTACCGGGGCCGGGGCGACGGCCCGGAAAGTGGGCCGTTCGTGGCGCGGATGGTGGTCAGCGCCGCCCTCGACGGACGTGCCGCCATTCTCGACTACGAGGCGACCACCGACAGCGACGGCCTGCGGCACGTCGAGCACAGCGTGCTGGTCCTCGGTGCCGGCGGACGACTCGAACTGCACGTCGCCAGCCTCGAACTGCCCGGCATGGTCTGCTTCACCCAGCGCTCCCCCGGGCACTTCACCGCGTACGAGGGACCGCTGGTGGCCCGGATCGTGCTGAGCACGCCGCGCCCCGGGGCGATCAGCTACGCCTGGTGGTGGTCGCGGGACGAGCGCGAGCCGCGCGAGCAGTCCCGGGCCGACCTGTTCCGCACCGGCTGAGACGCCAACCGTCGCCGCCCTCCCACCGGAATGGCGGAAGGGCGGCGACGGACATGGGGTCGTGCTCCGGTGCCCCGAACTGCGGGACCGGCTCAGTGCATGGCGACCGGGACCGGCATCTCGGCGCCCTGCTCCGGCGAGGCGGGCTCGATCCGCTTGCGCGGCAGCAGCAGTGCCGGGACGACACAGAGGACGATCAGCACCAGCGCGACGATGTAGGTCTGGCCGAAGGCGTCGGCCAGCGACGCCTGCCCCTGGGTCAGCACCTCCGGCGGCACCTGCTCACGCGGCACCTGCCCCCGGGTGACCGCACTGTACGCGGTGGCCGCCTGGCTCTCCAGCACCTGGTTGGTGAGGATCACGGACATCACGGCGGTGCCGATCGAGCCGGCGGTCTGCTGGACGATGTTCATCATCGTGGAGCCCCGGGCGACCTGCTGGTGGGTGAGGCTGGCCATCGCCGCCGACATCATCGGCATCATGGTCATGCCCATCCCCATGCCCATCACGAACAGGCCGCCGAGGAGCAGCCCGTACGAGCTGTCGGCGGTGATCTGGGTGAACGGGGAGAGCCCCAGGGCGATCAGCACGATGCCGCCGAGCACCAGCTTGCCGGGGCCGATCCGGTCGGTCAGCCGGCCGGCGATCGGCATGGTGAGCATCGCGCCGATGCCCTGCGGGGCCAGCAGCAGGCCGGCGTCGAGGGTGCCCTCGCCGCGCACCTGGAGGAAGTAGCTGGGCAGCAGCAGCATCGCGCCCATGAACGCCACGGTGAACAGCGTCATCGTGACGACCGAGATGGTGAGGTTGCGGTTCTTGAACAGCCCCAGGTCGATCAGCGGGTGGTCCTTGCGCAGCGCGTGGAACACGAACGCGAGGATCAGCACCAGGCCGGTGATCGCCGGGAACAGCACCTTGGCGGCGGCCACGGTGCCGGCCTCCGGGATCGAGGAGACGCCGTAGAGGAAGAGCGCCAGACCCGGCGAGAGCAGCAGCATGCCGACGAAGTCGAACGACTCGGAGGGGTGCGGCTCGTCCTTGGGCAGCACCCGCAGCGCCAGGACGAAGGCGACGATGCCGATCGGCACGTTGATCAGGAAGATCCAGTGCCAGGAGGCCGCCTCGATCAGCCAGCCGCCGAGGATCGGGCCGCCGATCGGGCCGAGCAGCATCGGTACGCCGAGCACCGCCATCACCCGGCCGACCCGGTGCGGGCCAGCGGCGCGGGTCATGATCGTCATGCCGAGCGGCATCAGCATGCCGCCGCCGAGACCCTGGAGCGCCCGGAAGACGATCAGTGGGCCGATGTCCCAGGCCACGCTGCACAGCGCCGAACCACCGAGGAACAGCACCAGGGACAGCAGGTAGAGGCGCTTGGTGCCGAACCGGTCGGCCGCCCAGCCGGTGATCGGGATCACGGTGGCCAGCGCCAGCGTGTACGCCGTCATCGTCCAGGCGACGGTGGCGTAGCTCGCGTCGAACTTGCTCTGGAAGGTCGGCAGCGCGACGCTGACGACGGTGACGTCGAGGATGGACATGATGGCGCCGAGCACCACCACACCGGCGACTCTCAGGACGCCGGGATCGAGCTTGTCGCTCCCGGCGTCAGGTTGGACGGCCACGGACATGCGGCTCGCTCCTTTTCCCCGTGGATGTAAAGTTAGGCCGACACTAACAGTTCGCCCGCAGCGAAGTATTCTGGGGCTGGCGCTTCCCTGGTAACCTCCGCTGACCGCGGAGGGCAAGGCCGCGTTGCGGCCGACCGTTGCCGCCGTCTGGTGCTCTGGAGGATCGATGGGTGACCGGGACGATCTCATCGCCCAGATCATGGAAACGCAACGAGAGATACAGCACCTTTTCGCCAACGACCCGGCGAACCCGCTGTTCTCGCTGCACCTGACGTTGCCGCAGTTGAAGGTCCTGCTGGTGCTCTCGGCCCACGGCAGCATCGCCGGCCAGGAACTCAGCGGCGCGCTGGGTGTGAGCCTAGCCACCATGACCGGGATGGTGGACCGGCTGGTCGCGCAGGGCCTGGTCACCCGCCGCGAAGACCCGCACGACCGCCGGGTACGCCGGATCGAGCTGAGCAGGTCCGGGCACGACCTGGTCGACCGGTTCGCGACGGCCGGCACGGAGAAGATGCGCCGGATCCTCGACCGGCTCACCGACGACGAGCTGCGTACCGTCGCCCAGTGCAGCGCGCTGCTGGTGAACGCCGTCGCCCAGGGCCCGGAGCCGCCACCGGGATGTGTCGCCGGCTTCGCGGGCTGACCCCGGCCGCCCGCTGTCCTAGCGCCCCTCCGGCATCGCCAGACGTCCGGAGACACAGAGCAGGGACATGGAACGCGTGGTCGCCGACGTGACCGCGGTGGCGGCGAACCCGTGCGTCGCCAGCGTCACCGGCAGCCGCTTGACCAGTTCCGCCACCCGGGTCGCCTCCGGCGGCTCGTAGCACAGGTAGAGCCCGCCAGCCGGACGCAGCAGCCGTTTGAGCAGGGTCAGTTCGGCGGCCGGTGACCGGGTCCAGAACAGGTTGACGTTGACGGCAAAGATCTTGTCGAACCGCTCACCGTCCAGATCGGACTGCTCCAGCACGCCGAGTTCCTCGAGCGCGCCGAGCCGGATGACCGCCCTCCCCGCCGAGATGTGGTCGCGGTTGCGCCGTTCCGCCTGCCGGATCGCCGCCGCCGAGCGGTCGATCGCGGTGATCCGCCCGTCGACCAGCCGGTCGCAGACCAGCGACACCGCGACCCCGTTACCGCAGCCGATCTCCAACAGGCGATCGTCCGGGGCCACCTTCAGCAGGTCGACCGCCCACCGCAGCCGCTCCGGCACCGCCGCCGCCCGCACCATCAACGGACTGTACGTCGCTGCCAGCCGCAGCCAGGTTGGCGCGGGCCAGCGGGCAGGGCCACGGCCGGACACAGGCCCGGCAGAGCCAGATCGGCCGCTGCGGCAGGTGCGGGCGTACGGCGGACGGCATCGTTACCTCCCGGTCCTGGAAGGGGGTCGCCGGTCTCCGCCGACCGGCGACCCCGCAGGCCACGCCCGGGACCTACACCCCTGTATCGACCGAGCGCGACCGCCTGCGGAGGAGTCTGGACATCGATTTCCGCGGTCAGCAGTATGGCGCGAGATTTGCCGAGAAATATTGACATCGGACCGTGCCGGCCGGTATCGCTGTCTCGTTCCAGCCGTTCGAGACTGTCCAGCAGAGAATGGAGCGGAATCGTGGGGGACCGCGCGTCATCCGTACCGCAACGTCAACTCGGCCGTCATTTGACGATCGCCCGAGAGGAAGCCGGGATCAATCTCGAACCGGCGGCCAAGATCCTGGAATGGTCCCGGGCCCGGATGTACCGGATCGAGCGCGGCGAAACCACGGTACGGACGCACGACGTCGAGGCGATGTGCCGGCTCTACGGCGTCACCCCGAAGATGACCAGCGTGCTGCTCAGCCTCGCCAAGGAGTCCAAGGCCAAGGGCTGGTGGCACGCCTACGGCGAGGTGATCCCCTCCTGGTTCCAGTTGTACGTCGGCATGGAAGCGGCCGCCTGCCGGATCCGCAACTTCGAGTCATCGCTGATTCCCGGCCTGTTGCAAACTCCCGAGTACGCCACCGAGGTCTTCCGGACCAAGCCGGGGGTCACCGAGCAGGACATCGCGACCAAGGTGGCGCTGCGGTTGGAACGCCAACGGATTTTGACGCGCCGCCACCCCAAGGCTCCTGATCTAGAGGTGATCCTGGACGAGGCCGTGCTGCGTCGGCCGATCTCGGATCATGACGCATGGTTGGCTCAACTCGCCTACCTGGCAAACGCCAACCGATTGCCTTCGGTCACCGTGCGGGTATTGCCATCGGCGGCGGGTCCGCACCGGGCATCGATGACGAATGCCTTCTACATCCTCGATTTCCCGGCGCTCGGCACCCGTCCGCCCGAGCCAACCACCGTCTACAGCGAGAACCTGACCGGCGCCCTCTATCTGGACAAACCCGCCGAGGTGACGTTCTACGATGACGTCTGGCGGACTCTCGGCGAACTGGCGCTCAGCCAGGAGGCCTCCGAAGACCTGATCGCCGACATCATCAAGGAGGCAGTGGATGACTGAGCCGACCGTTCCGAACTGGCGGAAGAGCACCCATAGTGGCAACGAGGGGGCCTGCGTCGAGGTGGCCGTCAATCCGCCTGGCCGGGTGCTGGTGCGTGACACCAAGGATCGCGACGGTGGCACGTTGAGTTTCCACCCCACCGCGTGGCGGTCCTTCCTCACCGATCTGGCCGTACGGCCTTGAGCGCTGGGTAACCGCCGCCGGAGCAGACACCTCCGGTCCGCGAGACTGTCGAGCTGCCCCGCTTGGGCGCCCGCGGTGCCCGCGCCGCCCCGTGCCCCGTCCGTGCACCCAGCTCGACAGTCTGCGCGGCAGGTGTGGCTGCCGAGCGCCGATGGGCGGCCACCGCCGCCGCACGCCGGCCGGCCAGCGTGTGGGCCGGCCAGCGTGGATCATCCTCCAGGGCGATCCGGCACGCCGTCCCCACGGCGGACGCGTCGGCGTCGATACTGATCAGATGCCGCACCGCACGCCCGACATCGACGTACCGGACCTGACCGGCAAGCTCGCGGTCGTCACCGGGGCCAACAGCGGGATCGGGTTCGGCGTCAGCCACCGGCTCGCCCGGGCCGGCGCCGAGGTGATCCTCGCGGTACGCGACGAGGCCAAGGGCAACCGGGCCATCGCCGAGATCCGCGCCGAGGTGCCCGCCGCGAAGCTCACCCTCCAGCACCTGGACCTGACGTCGCTGGCCAGTGTCGCCGCGTTCGGCACGGCCCTGACCGAGCAGGGCCGCCCGGTCGACATCCTGGTCAACAACGCCGGGATCATGGCGCCCCGCCGCCGGGCGCTCACCGAGGACGGGTACGAACTCCAGTTCGCCACCAACTATCTCGGGCACTTCGCGCTGACCGGGCACCTGCTTCCGCTGCTGCGCGCCGCCGGTGCCGCCCGGGTGGTGTCGATCAGCAGCATGCTGAGCCGCGTCGGGCGGTTCGACTTCGACAACCTCCAGGGTGAGCGCCACTACCAGCCGGTGCGCGCGTACGGGCTCTCCAAGCTCGCGATGCTGGTCTTCGCCCGGGAGCTTCAGCGGCGCAGCACGCTCGGCGGGTGGGGGATCCGCAGCAACGCCGCCCATCCGGGCGCGACGATCACCAACCTCCAGGTGACCGGGCCAACCCATGGCGGGCGCTCGGTGCGGCTCAACCGGATCCGGAACCGGCTGCTCTACCTCGTACCGTGGGTCTGGCAGGAAATCCCGGGCGGCGCCCTGCCCGCCGTCTACGCCGCGACCAGCCCGGCAGCCGAGGGTGCCGGATACTACGGGCCGGACGGCTTCGCCGAACTCCACGGTGGACCCACCCCGGCGAAGGTCCCCGCCCGAGCCTTGGACGAGGCGGCGGCGGCCCAGCTCTGGGAGGTGTCGGAGCAGCTCAGCCGGGTGAGCTATCCGCACCCGTCCGGCTGAGCCGTCGCAGATGCGGCAGGAACAGGAGGAGACGGTGGCGCCATCGGTACGGCTGCGCCCGGTCCGCGACGCCGACCGGAAGGCGTGATGCGGTCGGTCGAGTTCCGGGCCGGCCACTGGCGGGACGGCTGGCTCTACAGCCGGCTCCGCAGCGATCCGGCGCCGGAGTGACCACCCCGGCGGCTCGGCAGAAACCCGGCCGCGCCGCGACCGCCCTGTTGCTAAGCTCCGCCCATGAATTTCTTCTTCCTCGGCTGACGCGACCGCTGGCGGGTTGCGGATAACCCCTCGCCAGCGATGCGGGGCGGCGGCGCGTCGCCCCGAGTCGCGACGTGGGAGAAGATCGGATGATCTTTCGGTTGCCGGCGCGTACCCGCGCCGGGGCCACACCGCGTCCTGGCACCGTCGTCACGTCGTGACGGCCGCGCGCCTGGTGGCGCGGACGGTGCGGGGCATCGAGCCGGTGGTGGCCGACGAGATAGCAACACTGGGAGTGGGCCGGGTCAGCGCGGTCGCACACCGTGAGGTGTGGTTCGACTGCCTCGATCCCGGTCCTGAGGTACTGGAGCTACGCTGCGCCGACGACGTCTTCCTGGTCGGCGCGGTGGTGTACGGGATCGGCCGGAGCCGGGCAGACCTGCGGATGCTGGGCAAGGCCGCGACGGCGCTGCCGCTGCGGGAGTTACTGGCCGGGTGGCGCCGCTGCGGTGGCGACCGCCGGTTGCCCGGTACGGGTGTGCCGGCAGCGTTGCCCGGGACGGGCGTGCCGGCAGCGTTGCCCGGGACGGGCGTGCCGGCAGCCTTGTCCGCGATCGACGTCTCCGCGTCGTTCCTGGGGCGGCGTAACTTCACCCGGTTCGATCTGGAGGACGCGGTCGGCGAGCCGATCGCCGCCGCGCTCGGGATGCCGTACCACAGCCGGCGGGGTGGGCTCGCGCCACCGCCGGGTGGACTGTCCTGGCGGGTCACGCTCGTCGACGACCGGGCCCTGGTGGCGCTGCGGATCGCCGACCGGCCGCTGCACCGCCGCGCGTACCGTCGGATGTCCCGGCCGGGCAGCCTGCACCCACCGGTCGCCGCCGCACTGGTCCGGCTCGCCGGGCCGCGCGACGGCGACCTGCTCCTCGACCCCTGCTGCGGGGCGGGGACGATACCGGTCGAGGCGACCCGCTCCGACCGAGCCCTGTCCATTGTGGGTGGTGACATCGACCCGGCCGTGGTCGCGATCGCCGCCGGCAACGGCGGAGACACACCGGTCGGCTGGGTGGTGGCGGATGCCGGCCGGATCCCGCTGCCCGACGGGGTGGTCGACCTGGTGGTCACCAACCCGCCGTGGAACCGGCAGGTGCCGTTCGCCGGCATCCTGGTCCGCCGGCAGCGGCGGTTCTGGACGGAGCTACGCCGGGTGCTGCGCCCGGCCGGCCGCGCGGTGCTGCTGGTCTCCGACGTGGACGGCCAGTTGCCCGACGCGGAGGCGGCCGGGCTGGCCGTGCGGCAGCGGCACCCGATCAGCCTCTCCGGCACCCACCCGGAGATCGTCACCCTGCGGGCAGGGTAGTACGGCCTGCCGGCGTGGCGGACGGGCTACGCCGGCAGCAGGCTGTATGCGATGCCGTCGAGGATGTCCCGCTCGCTGGCGATCACCGAGCTCATCCCGGCCCGCTCCATGACGATCCTGAGCACCAGCGCACCGGCACCGATCACGTCGGCCCGGCCGGGGTGCATCACCGGGATGGTCAGCCGCTCCACCGACGACCGGGCCAGCAGGTCGCTGGTCACCTTCACCACGTCGGCGTACGGGACGCGGGCGTGGTGGATCCGGTCGGGGCGGTACTCCGGCAGGCCCAACGCCATCCCGGCGACCGTGGTCACCGAGCCGGCCAGCCCGATCAGGGTGGCCGCCTCCCGCCCCGGCACCACCGACAGCGCCCGGTCCACCGCCGCCGTGATGTCGGCCTCGGCCGCCGCCAGCTGCTCCGGCGTCGGCGGGTCGCCGTGCAGGTGCCGCTCGGTCATCCGGACGCAGCCGATGTCCACCGACACCGCCGCGTCCACCGCCGCCGCGCCGCCACCGGCTGGCCGCCCGCCGACCACGAACTCGGTCGAGCCGCCCCCGATGTCGACCACCAGGTACGGCGCCCGGACGTCGTCGCCCAGCCCGCGTACGGCACCGGTGAAGGAGAGCCGGGCCTCCTCGTCCCCGGTCACCACCTCCGGCTCGACGCCGAGGGTGTCGACCACCATGGTCTGGAACTCGCCCGCGTTGGAGGCGTCCCGGGAGGCGGAGGTGGCGCACATGCGTACCCGGGACACGCCGAGCGACTCGATCGAGGTGGCGTAGCCGACCAGCGCCTGCCGGGTCCGTTCCAGCGCCTCCGGTGCCAGCCGCCCGGTCCGGTCGAGATCCTGGCCCAGCCGGACGATCTCCATCCGCCGGACCACCTCGGCCAGCTCGGCCTCCGGCCCGGCGGACGGGTCCGGCAGGTCGGCCACGAGCAGCCGGATCGAGTTCGTGCCGCAGTCGATCGCGGCCACGCGGTTCTTCACGATCTTCACTCTACGTCCTCGGGGTCGCGGCGACGCGCTGTCGTCGCGGCAACAGCTCGCAGGGTCGGCACGGAGTCCCTAGCGGGCGGGTGGCGGGGTGATCACGAGTGGGACTGGTGGTGGTACGGGCCGTCGGAGGCCCGTACCACCACCGCGTCTCAGCTCACCGTGCAGGTGACGGCCGGCGCGGAGCCGCCGGTACCCGAGGCCAGGAAGCCGAAGGTCGTCGATCCGCCGGCCGGCAGGCCGCCGTTCCAGCTCACGTTCCGGGCCGTCACCGTCGCTCCCGTCTGCGTGACGGTGGCGTTCCAGGCCTGACTGACCTGCTGGCCGCCGCCGAAGGTGAACGTCGCGGTCCACGCCGTGGTCGCCGTCGACCTGCCGTTGCGCACGCTCACCTCGGCCTGGAACCCGCCGGTCCACTGGTTCGTCACCCGGTAGGTGGCCGTGCAGCCGCCGCCCGCCGGCGGGGTGGTCGGCGTTCCGGGCGGGGTGGTCGGCGTGCCCGGCGGGGTGGTCGTCCCGGGAGTGGGGACGACGCCGCCGAGAAGTTGGGCGAGCGCCGGGTAGAAGCGGTTGGCCATCTTGCGGAAGCCGGACTCGACCGGGTGCACCCCGTCGTTGGTGTCCGTGGCGGCGTTGAAGCCGGTCCACTGGTCCACCACGACGATGGGCGAGCGGGCCGTGGTCAGCCCGGCGGCCCAGCCGGGGATCCGGTTGTTGAACGTCACCGCGTCGGCCGGGCAGGTCTCACAGCCGTGGTGCGGGATGATCTGCGCCACAACGATCTTCATGTCGGGGTTGTTCGCCCGCATCTGGCCGACCAGCTTGGTGAACGCGGCCATGATGGTGTCCATAGACTGCCAGCCGCCCCACAGGTCGTTCGTGCCCAGGTGCATGACGACGATGTCCGGGTCTGCCGCGTTCAACCACGGTGGCAGCTGGTTGTTGTCGGCGATGCCGACGGCCGAGAAGCCGCCGTGGCCCTCGTGGTCGGCGTCGTACGAGAACCCGTAGTTGCAACTGCCTCCGTCGGAGGCGCTGCCGACGAAGTCGATGTTCGAGTAACCAGCCGTCCGGAGCTGGTTCCAGAGCAGGGCGCGCCAGCAGCCGGGGCCGGCGGTGATCGAGTCACCAAGCGGCATGATCCTGACCGGGGCAGCCGCCGACAGGGCGGGGGCGGTGGGCGAGACCACCGTGAAGGCGAAGGCCAGGACTGCTGCGAGCCCGGTGATCAGGGCGTACCAGAGGGGTTTGCGCGGCATCCTCGTCCGGTCCCGCACGGAGTCCGTCTGTTCGTTCATGGCGTCACTCCTTCCCTCACGGAGTTACGGTCAGCAGGTGGGCCTTGTAGCCCTCGCCGTAGGTGCTGGTCGGGGTGCCGTCGTAGTCCTGGATGAGCACGTTGCCGCCGCTGCATCCCCACGGGTTCCAGGTCCAGGCGGTGTATCCGATCCGCTGCGAGTCCAGCCAGGTCGTCACCCGGTCGATGTAGTCGTGCGCGCAGGTGTCCTGGCCGATCTCACCGGCGTGCACCGGGACCTGGGCCGCGACCGCCGCGATCTGGCTGTCCCAGCAGGACTCGGTGACGCAGGCGTTGAAGTTGTACGAGTGCCACGACGCCACGATGTTGCCGCGCGGATCGGTCGGCTTGTAGGTCAGCCACTGGGTCAGGTCGTTGGTCCAGGTCAGCCCGGCGACCAGCAGCACGTTGCCGGCGCCGGTGGCGCGTACGGCGTCGACCAGGTCCTGCATGCCGGCCACCTCGTACTCGATGCCGGTGCAGGTGCCGCCGTCGCGCAGGCACCGCCACGCGGCGGGCATGTCCGACCAGTTGTTGGAGGCGTCCGGGTAGGGCTCGTTGAACAGGTCGAATACCACCGCGTCGTTGCCCTTGAAGGCGTTCGCCACCCCGGTCCAGAACCGCGGGGTGTACTGCATGCTCGGCATCGGCTTCTGGCAGGTGGCGTTGACGTCGGCGCAGGCCGAGATGTTGCCGGTGTAGCTGCCGTGCGTCCAGTGCAGGTCGAGGATCGGGTTGATCCCGTTGGCGACCAGCAGGTTCACGTAGTCCTTGACCGCCTGCTGGTAGGCGGCGCCACTGGGCGTGCCGGAGAGCCCCAGCCAGCAGTCCTCGTTCAACGGGATCCGGACGGCACGGATGTTCCAGGTCTTCATGGCGTCGACCGAGGCCTGGTCCACCGGGCCGCTGTCCCACATCCCCTTGCCCTGCACGCAGGCGAACTCGCCGCTGGCCCGGTTGACCCCGAGCAACCGGTAGGTCGCCCCGGCCGCCGTCACCAACCGATTGCCGGAGACCCGCAGGGCGGGCGCCACACCACCGGGCGGTGGCGTGGTGGTCGGTGGGGTGGTGACCGGTGGGGTGGTGGGCGGCGCCGTGGTCGGCGGGTTGGCCGACGGCGAGGTGACCGCGCCGGTGCAGGTCGTGCCGTTCAGCGCGAACGAGGCGGGAACCGGGTTGCTGCCGTTCCACGACCCGACGAAGCCGATCGCGGTCGAACCGCCGGTGCCCAGCGAACCGTTCCAGCTGAGACTGGCGGCCGAGACGCGGGTGCCGGACTGCGACCAGGTGGCGCTCCAGCCCTGGCTGACGCGCTGGCTGGCGTTCGGGAAGTCGAACGTCAACGTCCAACTCGTGACCGGCGAGCCGAGGTTGGTGATGGAGACGTTGCCCGAGAACCCACCGGTCCACTGGTTCTGCACGGTGTAGGTCACCGAGCAGCCGGTAGTCGCGGCGGACACGGGGAACGTGCCCGCCACCAGACTGGCGGCGGCGAGTGTGCACACCGCGCCGGCGGCGAGCAGGGCATGCCGACTTTTCATGAGGATCTCCTCTGGACAGGAAGAGGTGACCATCAATGGGAGCGCGTGAAGGAGCTTTCTTTATTAAGCTCACTAAGTCAAGCGACCTGGTGGCGGGGACCGGGTGCCGCGGTCGTCCCCCGGGCGACGACGGTCTCGGTCTCGCACCACCGCTGCGGGACCGGCTGCCCGTCGATCAGCCGCAGTACGGACTCGGCCACCAGGTCGCCGAACAGGTGCACGTCGAGACTCATCGTGGTGAGCGGCGGTGACGCCAGCCGGCACAGGCTGGAGTCGTCCCAGGCGATCAGGCTGAGGTCGCGGGGAATCTCCAGACCCAGTTCCTTGGCGGTGTTCAGGCCGGCGAGCGCCATCAGGTCGTTGTCGTAGACGATCGCGCTGGGCGGCTCGGAACCGCCCAGCAGCGCGGCGGTGAGCTTCGCGCCCGACTCCTCCGAGTAGTCGCCCGCCACCATCTCTGCGGTGACGCCGGCCGAGCGTGCCGCCTCCAGCAGGGCGGCGGTGCGGGTCCGGGTGTGTCGCAGGGTCTCGGGGCCGCTGACCCGGGCGATCCGGCGATGCCCCAGGTCGAGCAGGTGCGCCAGCGCCGCCCGCACCGAGCCGACGTCGTCCCGGCGTACGGCCGGGAGGTCGCCGGCGACCTCTCCCGCGACGACCACGGGTAGACCGAGTTCGCGCAGCACCGCCGGCCGGGTGTCGTCGACGACCGGATTCACCAGTACCACGGCGTCGACGAGTTGCTGCCCCGCCCACCGCCGGTACGCCGCGATCTCCGCAGTGTGGTTGGCAACGATGTGCAACAGCACCGACCGCCCCTGCTCCGCGAGCCGTTCCTCGATGCCGGCGATGAACTCCATGAAGAAGGGCTCGGCACCGAGCAGCCGGGGTGGCCGGGCGAGCACCAGGCCGACCGCGCTCGTGGCTCTCATCCGCTCTCCCGCCTGGTGTGGGTTCAGCCGGCCGACTCGGTGCGCGGCACGGGCTCGGAGTCGAGCGGTCCGGGCAACCGAAGGCCCTGCCGCAGCGGAACCAACTCGGACTCCAGGACGAGTGTGGCGGCACCGATGGCGCAGGCCGTCGCGGCGGACCGCGACAACCGCACGTCCACGGTGGGCGCCGAACGGGCGAGGTGGCCGTGCAGTTCCTGGCGTACGACCGGAAGGTAGACCGAGCCGGCGACGGCAAAACTCGGCCCGGTCAACACGACGACTTCGAGGTCCATGATGGTGACCAGGGTGCGGGTGGCCGTCGCGACATACCGGGCGGATCTCTCCAGCAACGCCAGCGCCCGCGGCTCGCCCCGCCGGGCGGCCCGGCTGATCGTGGCGAAGTCCGTCGCCACCGAGGTCTGCTCCGCGCCACCCCGCAGGCCCAGCGCGCCGGCCAGTGCCGCGTCCGCACGCCCGGCGGCGACCACGGCCGCCGGACCGGCGACCGCCTCCACGCAGCCACGGCCACCACACCAGCAGCGCGGGCCGTCCGCGTGTACGCACACGTGCCCCAACTCGCCGGCGCTGCCGCTCGGACCCCGGTAGGTGATGCCGTTGAGGACCAGCCCGGCGCCGATCCCGGTTCCCATGTAGAGCGCGGCCGCCGCCGTCGCGGCCCCGAACCCGCCGGCCCAGTGCTCGCCCAGCGCCGCCGCGGTCGCGTCGTTGTCGAGCACCACGGGCAACGTCGTCGCCTGCTCCAGCGCCGGGCCCAGCGGGAATCCCTCCCACTGCCGGATGGAGGGGCCGGGGAGGACCAGGCCGAGGCCGAGTACCCGGGCACGCTCCAGGCCGACGCTGTCGATCAGCGTCGCTATCTCGGCCGCGATCCGGGCCACCACGGCCGGCGGTTCCTCGGCACCGGCGCCGGCGCCGGGCCGGGCGATCCGGGCCACCGCGACCCCGGCGAGGTTGGTCAGGACGTACGTCAGCACGTCGTTGTCCAGGTGCACACCCACCGCGTACCGGGAGGCGTGGTTGAGCTGGAGCAGGACCCTGCGCTTGCCACCGGTCGACTCGGCGTGGCCGGTCTCGACGACCAGACCCTCGTTGATGAGTTTGCGGACGAGGTTGGAGATCGTGGGTGCGGTGAAGCCGGTGGCGTTGATCAGGCCCACCCGGCTGATCGTGCCGGCCGCCCGGATAGCGTCGAGGACCGCTGCCCTACTGCTCGCATGCGGTTTGCTCGCTACTCGTCCGCTCACTGCTCCTCTGCCACGAGCCGGGTAGATGACCCAGCAAAGTATACAAGGACCGGCTGGCTCTCAGAGCCGCAGCAGCATCCGGACGTTGCCGAGGGTGTTCGGCTTGACCCGTTCCAGGCCGAGGAACTCGGCGACGCCCTCGTCGTAGGAGCGGAGCAGTTGCTCGAAGACCGCCTGCGGCACCGGCGCCCCGTCGATCTCGACGAAACCGAAGGCGGCGAAGAACCGGGTCTCGAAGGTGAGCACGAAGACCCGGGCGACGCCCAGCTCGCGGGCGGTGGTCAGCAGCTCCGCCACGATCCGCTGGCCGATCTTGCGGCCCCGGTGCGCCGGGTGCACCGCCACCGTCCGGATCTCGGCCAGGTCCTCCCACATCACGTGCAGGGCACCGCAACCGACCACCGTGCCGTCGGCCGGATCCACCGCGACCCAGAACTCCTGGACGTCCTCGTAGAGCGTGACGGTGGCCTTGCTGAGCAGCCGCCGCTCCGGACTGTAGGTGTCGATCAGATCCCGGATCCCGCGTACGTCGGCGGTCCGGGCCCGCCGGATGACCAGCTCGGCCGGGACCGGCGCCGGCTCGCCGCCGGTCATCCGGTCGGCTCCGCCGACCGGGCCGAGGGCACCGGCTCGACGCACGGACCGTCGGCCCACCACTGTTCGAGCAGCTCCAGCACCTCGTCGCCGAACGGGTTGACGCCGGGGCCGGCGGCCAGCGCGTGCCCGAGGTGCACGTGCAGGCACTTCACCCGGCCCGGCATGCCGCCGGCCGAGATCCCGTCGATCTCCGGCACGGTGCCGATCGCCTCCCGCCGGGTCAGGTAGTCCCGGTGCGCCGCCAGGTAGCGCTCGGCCAGCTCGGGATCGGTGCCCAGCCGCTCCTGCATCTCGCGCATCAGCCCGGCGGACTCCAGCCGGCTGCACCCGGCCACCGCTCGCGGGCAGGTCAGGTAGAAGAGGGTGGGGAAGGGTGTGCCGTCGGCGAGCCGGGGGGTGGTCTCCACCACGTCGGGCTGGCCGCACGGGCAGCGGTGCGCCACCGCGCGGGTGCCGCGCGGGGTCCGGCCGAGCTGGGCGGCGACCGCCGCCAGGTCCGCGTCGGTGGCCGGCTCCCGCACCGGTGCCGGCACGCCGGCCGCCGCCGGCTCCGCGCCGGGACGACCCACTCCACCGGGTACGCCGACCGGGTCGGGACGGCTCACCGGCCGGTCCGGTCCGGCTGCTCGTTGGCGGCCTGCACGCTGGACCAGAGGGTGTCGTACCAGGGCTCCGGGGCCCGTTCGGCCGCCGACGGATCGACTCCGGCGTCCCGGGCGGCACCCTTGTGATCGGTGAGCACCACCAGCGGCACCTCGCCGGGCAGCACCATGTAGAACCGCTCCCTCGCCTGGATCTTCACGTATTCCGGGTCGTCCCAGAGCGCCGCCTCCTCGGTCAGGTCACCGATGACTTCGCGCTGCGCCTGCTGGGCCGCCTCGATCCGGGCGATGTCGGACTGCTGGTCGAGATAGACCCGCACCGGATAGGTGTACGCGAGGGCGAGCGCCACCAGCACCCCGGCGAGTACGGTCGCCCGGCCGGTGTAGCGCCGGGGGTGCTGGGCGTACGTCCGCTTCACGGCGCGGGCGGCGACGGTCCGGCGGGCGGCCGCGGGCCGGCTGCCCGAGCGGGAGCCGTCCGCGCCCCGGCCGGTGCCGGCGGCCCGGGTCGTACCGGTGGCCCGGGTGGCTCCGGAGGAGCGGGCCTGGCCCTGTCGCGGCTCGGCCCGGGACCCGGAATCCCGACCCGAGGCACGGCCGGTCCGGGACGTCCCGGACCGGCCACCGCGATCCGGCCGTCGAGCCGGGCCCTGCCCGCTCGGCGTACGGCGTTGCGTCATCGCCGTCGCACCCCTCCCCCAAAGGCTGACCAGTCAGTTCGAACGGTAACGCGGAAACGCTCCGGTGCCGGCGTACCGCGCCGCGTCGGCCAGCTCCTCCTCGATCCGCAGTAGCTGGTTGTATTTCGCCACCCGGTCGGAGCGGGCCGGCGCACCGGTCTTGATCTGGCCGCAGCCGGTGGCCACCGCCAGGTCGGCGATGGTGGTGTCCTCGGTCTCGCCGGAGCGGTGGCTCATCATGCACTTGAAGCCGGCCCGGTGCGCCATGTCGACCGCCTCGAAGGTTTCGGTCAACGAACCGATCTGGTTCACCTTGACCAGTACGGCGTTGGCGGTCCGCTCCGCGATGCCCCGGGCGATCCGCTGCGGGTTGGTGACGAAGAGGTCGTCGCCGACGATCTGCACCCGCTCGCCGAGCGAGGCGGTCAGCCCGGCCCAGCCGGACCAGTCGTCCTCGGAGAGCGGGTCCTCGATGGAGACGATCGGGTAGTCGTCGGCCAGCTTCTGGTAGTAGGCGGTCATCTCGTCCGCCGTCTTGGTGCCGCCCTCGAAGGTGTAGACCCCGTCGTTGAAGAACTCGGTGGCGGCCACGTCGAGCGCGAAGACGATGTCGGTGCCGAGCCGGTAGCCGGCCTTCTCGACCGCCTCGGCGATCAGGTCGAGCGCGGTGGAGTTGGTCGGCAGGTCGGGGGCGAAGCCGCCCTCGTCGCCGAGGCCGGTGGCCAGGCCCTTCTTCTTCAGCACCGACTTGAGCGCGTGGTAGACCTCGGCGCCCGAGCGCAGCGCCTCGCGGAACGAGGGCGCGCCGATCGGGGCGATCATGAATTCCTGCACGTCGACGTTGGAGTCGGCGTGCGCGCCACCGTTGAGGATGTTCATCATCGGCACCGGCAGCAGGTGCGCGTGCGGGCCGCCCAGGTAGCGGAAGAGGCTCAGCTCGGCGCTGTTCGCCGCCGCCTTCGCCACCGCCAGCGAGACCCCGAGGATGGCGTTGGCACCCAGCTCCGACTTGTCGTCGGTGCCGTCGATGTCGAGCATCTTCTGGTCGATCAGCCGCTGCTCGCTGGCCTCGTAGCCGACGAGCTGGTCGACGATCCGGTCCTCGATGTTGGCGACCGCCTTCTCCACGCCCTTGCCGTTGTAGCGGTCCTTGTCGCCGTCGCGCAGCTCGATCGCCTCGAAGGCTCCGGTGGACGCGCCGGACGGCACCGCAGCGCGGGCGACCGTACCGTCGTCCAGCCCGATCTCGACCTCGACGGTCGGGTTGCCGCGCGAGTCGAGAATCTCCCGGGCGACGATTCCCTCGATGGTGGCCACTGTCCTGCTCCTCAAAAATTGAAGTCTGTCCATCGACAACCGATGGTGGTCCGTCCCCGTCGCGGCGGTGCGGCGCAGGCTCCCGCAGGCAGCCTATCGGTCGGGCCCGGGGCTCCGGGCGCTGCCTCCGGGCCCGGCCGCCCGACCGTGGGGCCACCCGACATTTGTGGATTTCTTTCACAGTACGTGGGAACCGGTTTGCGCGCGCTTGACCCGATCGTGAAGGCTGTGGGCCATGCCGGTTGTGTCGATCTCACTCCGGGTACTCGCGGGGGCGATCATTTCCGTACTGACGGTCTCCGGGTGCCAGACCCTGGACGACGCCGGTCGGGTGATCGGGCGGGCAGACCTGGTCAACGAGCTGGCCGCCCGACTGGACCGGTCCAACGAGCTGACCTACTCCGCCGACTACCAGCTCCCCGGCGGCCAGAACGCCTCGATCTCGCAGTCGCAGGACCCGCTACGCGCGGCGTACACCTATCCGGGCGGCAAGCTGACGGTCACCACGGACGCGACCACGGCCTGCGACACCAGCACCCGGAAACCGACCTGCACGCTGACCGCGCCCCCGCCGGCCAACGCCAAGCCGTCGGTCACCATTTTCGCCGACATGAACAAACGCGGCCTGGTCACCCCACCGGTGGTGGTCGGCCTGCTCACCGCCGCCGCGCTCGACCCGGACGCGACGATCCGGCAGTACGACACCACCGTCGCCGGGCGGCACGCCACCTGTGTGGAGGTCGACCAGCTCAGCGACGCCCCGGCGGCCGGCTTCGACGCCTGCATCACCAGCGAGGGTGCGCTGGGCAGCTTCACCGGTACGGTCGACGGCACCGAACTCGAGGTGGCGCTCCGCCGTTACCGCGACGCGGTGGAGAGCAGCGCCTTCGAGCTGCCCGCCGGTGCCGGACTGATCGACCGGCGCGCCGGGGCGGGCCAGCAGACACCCGCCTGAGCTCACGCCAGGTCGTACTCGTCCAGGCCGAGCAGCGCGGGCAGGTGGCGCGGCGACGGGGAGCCGTGCGCCAGCATCGCGTCGTGCCACTGCCGGACCGGCACCCCGTCCGGGCGGCGCGCGGCGATCCCGGCGACCTGGTGGTAGCCGACGAAATAGGTGGAGAGCTGGGTCGAGGTGAGCAGGGCCCGACGCCACTTGCCGGCCGCCTCGCCCTCCTCCTGGAAGCCCCGCCCGGTCATCAACGCCAGCCCGTCGGACTCGGACAGCTCCTCGCAGTGCGTCAACTGGTCGAGGATCGCGTTGATGGTCATCCGGAGCTGCATCTTGAGCTGCTGCAACCGCACCGCCAGGCCGCCGAACCCGCGCGCGACCATCGCCTCCTCGGCGTAGACCGCCCAGCCCTCGATGAACGGACCCGAGTGGCCGAGCGCGCGGGCCCGGCTGCTGCCCCGGTAGCGCCGGGCGTGCGCCAGTTGGAGGAAGTGCCCCGGCACCGCCTCGTGCACCGTCAGGTTGCGGATCATGTGGTCGTTGTACTCCCGGAAGAACGACTCCACCCGGGTCGCGGGCCAGTCCGCCGGGGTCGGCGCGATGCAGTAGTAGGTCGGCACCGCGGCGGATTCCAGCGGCCCCGGCGCGTCGCAGTAGGCGACCGCGACCCCCCGGTCGTGCTCGGGCATCTCCTTGATCACGCAGGTGTCGTCGACCAGCGACACCAGGTCGGCGTCGACGACGAAGTCGAGTACCTCGTCCAGGGCGGTCCGGGCCAGCGGCACCACCGAGGAGTTGTCCGGGTGCTCGTCGGCGAGCAGCGCCAGCGCCTGGCGTACCGTCTCGTCCGAGGCCGGGCCACCGACCAGCTCGACCGCCGCCGCCCGGATCTCCTCGGTGACCCGCTCCAGGTTCGCCCAGGCGGAGTCGAGCACCTGCCGGGCGCCGAGTTCGGTGTCCAGGGTGTGCCAGAGCCGCCCCTCCCAGAGCCGCCGCCCCAGCCGGGGGTCCCGCCCCGGCCCGGCGTCGTCGCGCAGCCCGGCACGGAGCCATTCGACGAACCCGGTCAGCTCGCGGACCGCCATCCGGGCGACCGGCCCGACCGTGTCGCGCAGGCCGGGCGCCTCGGCCAGCAGGGCCGGCACCTGCCCCCGGACCAGCGCCGCCGCGCCCTCGAACTGCCCGACGGCGGTCTCGGCGTGGATCCGGGGTACGTCGCGGAGCACGGCCCGCGCCGTCGCCAGCGCGTCGGGTACGGCGGCCAGCCGCCCGGCCAGGCTGGTCAGCCGTACGTCGACCGGGGCGAACGGCCGGGCGACCAGCGCGTGCAGCAGCGGCCCCGGGTTGTGCACCAGCGGGTTCCACTCGTGCGACCGCACCTCGGTCAGCTCGAAGATCCCCCGGTCGACCAGGGCGGTGAGTACGGCGTGGTCGACCCGCTCCGGGACGTCCAACTCCTCGGCGTCCACCTCGGAGAGCGCGTGCGCGGCGTCCCGCAGCATCGCCACCCGCCCGGCCACCGCGTCGGCGGACCGGTCCGGCAACTGGTCGTCGAGACCGTGCTCGCCGACCGACGAGGCCAGCTCGGGGTCGCTCGCCAGGAGCGCGTCGACGATCCGTTCGGCGAGCGGGACGAATGGTGGCATGGGGAAAACCTAGACGATCAGCCGCTCCCCGTCGGCCGGCGCATCGGCCCGATCCGCCGGTTGACCCGCGGTACGGGACCCAATGGTCCTGTCATGATGCCTTGGTTTGGCCCTGTCCCATGGACCAATCGCGCCCTAGCGTCGGTCCGGTGAAGCTCTCGAACCCGGTCGCGGTGCTGCTCTGCGTCAGCGGGATGGTGCTGGTCGGCAGCTCCGTCTCGATCAGTCAACTCGTCCTCGACTATCCACACCTGACCGGCCAGGCGGCCCGCTACGCGCTGGCCGCCGCCGTACTGTTCGCCCTGGTCCGGCGCTTTCCCGGCCTGCTGGCCGGCGGCACGCCCCCGCCCGGCCGGCCCAACCGGCGGGAGCTGGTGCTGCTGACCACGCTCGCACTGACCGGGATGGCCGGGTTCAACGCCTGCATCCTGGTCGCGCTGCCGCACGCCGACCCGGCCGTGGTGGGCACCTTCATCGGCGCCGCGCCGCTCGGGCTCGCCCTGCTCGGCCCGCTCACCGGTGGCCGCCGCCCGGCGCTGCGGCTGGTCGCGGCGGCCGGGATCGTCGTCGCCGGTACCGCACTGGTGCAGGGCAGCGGTCGGGCGGACGCGGTCGGGATCGTCGCCTCGCTCGGGGCGTTCGGCGGCGAGATCGCGTTCTCGCTGCTGGCCGCGGCCGTACTGCCCCGGCTCGGGCCGGTACGCGTCGCGGCGTACAGCTGCGCGCTGGCCGTACCGCTGTTGCTGCTGGCGGCGGTCCCGGCGGGTGAGCTGGCCCGGTGGCGGCTGCCCACCCCCACCGAGGCCGCCGCGTTCGGTTACCTGGCGGCGATGATGACCGTGATCGCCTTCCTCGCCTGGTTCACCGGGCTGCGCAGGCTCGGGGTGGAACGGGCCGGGGTACTGGTCGGGGTGATGCCGATCGCCACCCTGCTCACCGCGGCGGTCCAGGCCGGTCGGCCGCCGCACCTGGGGCAGACCGCCGGCGTGCTGGTGGCGGCGGTCGGCATCGCCGTCGGGCTGAGCGCGGGCCGCCGCCGCGCCCGGACCCCGGCGGAGACCGCCGCCGTCCGGACCGGCTAGCCGGGGGCTGTTGGAACGTCGGCGCGCCGGCGCCGGAGCGCGGACAGCCGAGACTCCCCTGCGCCGACCGGCCCGGAACTCGCCCCGCTGCCCGCATTGTGCCGCGCGGCCCTGGTCACCGACCGTAGCGTGGATCAGGTGAAGGATGCCCGCCTCAGCCGCCGGCTGCTGCTCGCCGGCCTCGGCTCGGCCGCGCTGGCGGCGGGTACCTCCGGATGCGGCTCGGGCCCGAGCCCGGCGCGGCTCGCGCCCACCCCGTCCCGGCCGCGCGGTCCGGCCCGGCGCGACGAGGCGGCGTTACGCCGCAAGATCGCGAGCCTGCTGGTGGTCGGCTTCCGGGGCCAGCAGGCGTCCGAGGCCGAGTGGATCGTCACGGCGATCCGGGAGGGGCTCGGCGGCGTCATCCTCTTCGACCGTGACCTGACGACCGACGCCGTACGCAACGTCAGCTCACCCGGTCAGGTGACCGCGCTGGTGAAGGCCCTGAAACAGGCGTCACCCGGCCGGCTGCTCGTCTCGATCGACCAGGAGGGCGGCCGGGTCGCCCGGCTCAACCCCGGCAACGGCTTCCCGGCCACCCGGTCACAGGCCGAGATCGGCCGGGCGGACTCGATCCCGACCACCCGGGCCTGGGCGGAAGGGCTCGTACACAGCCTCACCTCGATCGGCGTCAACCTCAACTACGCGCCGGTGGTCGACCTGAACGTACGCCCGGACAGTCCCGCCGTCGGCGCGCTCGAACGCAGCTTCTCCGCCAACCCGGACGTGGTGGTCCGGAACGCGGCCGAGGAGGTCCGGGTGCACCGGGCCGCCGGGGTACGCACGTCGCTCAAGCACTTTCCCGGGCTGGGCAGCGCGACCGGGAACACCGACTTCGCCGTCGTCGACGTCACCGACTCCTGGCGGGAGACCGAACTCGAACCGTTCCAGAAGCTGATCGCCAAGGGCGCCGCCGACTCGGTACTGGTCGGGCACGTACTCAACCGGAAGCTCGACCCGGACCGGCCGGCCTCGCTGTCCCGGGCGGTCGTCACCGACCTGCTGCGCGGCCGGCTCGGCTGGCGCGGCCCGGTGGTCAGCGACGACATGCAGGCCGTGGCGATCACCAGCCGGTTCGGCCGGGACGAGGCGGTCGCGCTGGCCCTGGAGGCCGGCGTCGACCTGCTGGTCTTCGGCAACCAGCAGGAGTACGACCCGAACGTCGTCGGCCAGACCCTCGACACCGTCGTCCGGCTGGTCCGCTCCGGGCGCCTCACCGAGCAGCGGATCGACCAGTCGGTGGCCCGGGTCGACACGCTGCGCCCGAAACGCTGACCCCGGTCGCCGGGCTATCTCGGTAACCGCCGGTCACAGCGGCGGCCAGGCATTGGCCAGCAACTGCCGGAAGTGCGCCGGGAACCACTGCCGGAACGGCGGAGCGTCCGGCAGCGCCCCGGTGCTGCGGACGGAGCCGCCCGGCCACGGGTTGTAGGTGGGATCGCACATCGGCTCGTACGGCTGGCCCCACGCCCGGTCGACATCGGCACCGTCGGACTCACCGGGCGGTTTGACCCACACGTACGCGTCGATGCCGGGCTCCGGGGCGACGGCCGGCCGCTCGCCGAGGCCGGAGCCCGCCTGGTTGCACCAGTTCGAGATGAACGCCCGCCGGTCGATCCGGCTTCGGTCGACGTACTCGTTCAGGTCGCCGGTGGTCGCCGCCGGTCCGGTGGGCCGGGCCGGGCCGCCCCAGCCGTTGCGCGAGGTGTCGACCAGCAGACTCGCCTGCGCGGCGAAGCCCTCCCCGGCCAGCAGATCCCGCATGTGACGCGCGTACGGCACCTCGTCGACGAACGGGTTCCAGTCGACCCACCTCGACTGGTGCACCGGCTGGCCGTTGACGACGGTGTCGGCGCGGAAGTACTCCTCGTGCAGCACGGAGTAGTTCGCGGTGTTGGCGACGAAGCCGTGCACGTTCGCCAGCGTGCTGCCCGCGGTGGTCGCGGCCTGGCGCAGCAGTGCCGCCACCGGGCCGGAGTTGTCCGGCCAGCCGAGTTCGCCGTGGTGGCTGATGTCCAGGTACGGGTAGACGTGGGGCAGGGCGCCGAGCCGGGCCAGGGCGTACCCGATCCCGTCCAGGTAGGTGCCCCGGTCCCGCACCCTGTCGCAGGCCAAGGTGGCGGTGTGCCGAGGGCTCGTGTTGACGACCAGGTTGGGCAGCGAGTTCGGCTCGACGATGGCGACGATCCGCAGGCCGGCGTAGCGGGTGTCGGCGAGGATCTCGACGATCGGATCGATGAACTCCGTCCGGTACCGGTCGAGTTGGTCGATCGAGAGTTCGCCCTGCGGGGTCGGCCGGCCGCAGTCGCGGGACGGCAGGTTGTAGAGGGTCACCTGTACGAGCTCGGCCTGCTGCGCCACGGCGGCGTCCAGATGGTCGCGCAGGCCCATCGCCCCGTCCCGTCCCTCGATCGCGGCGATCCGGTCCAGCCAGACGGCGGTCGGCTGGTCGGCGATCGCGTCGCCACCGGGCTCGGCGGCGGCCCGGGCGGACCACTCGGGATTCACGTACACCCGGGCTCCGGCGTACGGGTTGGCCACCCGGTGCGGCGGATCGGCCGCGCCGGCCGGACCGGCGCTGCCGAGCGCCCCCGCGAGGAGGACGGGTACGGCGAGGGCGGCGAGGGCCGTGCGGCCCCGGGCGGGTACGCGTCCGGAACGGGGCATGGTCATGACGCTGGCTCCTCAGCAACGGGTCGGCGCCGGGGTACGGCCCGGACCGGTTCCGGCCGGCGGCACGGTAACCGGCAGGGGTCGCCAACCATCTACATGTTTCGATTCATCATGCCATCCCTCGCACCGTCCGCGCAGCTCCACGAAGGTGCCGAATCACTGCCCGGCGGACTGGTTCTCCGAGCTGGCGTCTCGGCGGTGCGGCGCTCGGTCGCTCCCGGGACGCTGACCGGGATGACCCGGCGTCAGGACGGCGGGACGGAATCCCGTTCGGCCGCGCGGACCGTGGCCGCGTAGTCCAGGGTCGCCTGGCGCAGCGCCGCCTCGGCGTCCAGCCCCGCCGCCCGGGCCCGGGCCACCGTCTCCAGCAGGCTCGCGCCCAGCCGGACCGTCTCGTCCGCCTCGGCGGCGGGCTTCGGCGGCGGCAGGTCGAGCCCGGCCCGGTCGACCCGGTGCAGCACCTTCGCCGCCAGCGCCAGCGCCGGCTGGGAGAGCGCGACCCCGTCCAGCACCGAGGCCCGGGGCTTCTCGGCCCGCTTGATCCGCTCCCAGTTCTCGATGATCTCATCGATGCCGCCGACCTCGGTGTCGGCGAAGACGTGCGGGTTGCGCCGGACCATCTTCGCCACCAGGCCACCGGCCACGTCGTCGATCGACCAGCGCTCGTCCTCGGGCAGGTTCTCCGCCAGCCGGGCGTGCAGCACCACCTGCAACAGCACGTCCCCCAGCTCCTCGCGGAGCGCGACGAGATCGTTCGCCGCGATGGCGTCGTACGCCTCGTAGCACTCTTCGAGCAGATACTGCGCCAGGGAGGCGTGGGTCTGCGCCCGCTTCCACGGGTCGCCGCCGGGCGAGGCGAGCCGGTCCATCACCGCGACCGCGTCGAGCAGCCGGGCACCGGGCGGGTCCCAGGAGCCGTACATCAGCTCCAGCTCGGCCAGCCCGGGTTGGCGGGCCAGCCGCAGCCCCAGCTCCCGAGCCAGGTCCTCGTCGCCGGCCGGGCCGGCCAGCCAGACCGCCGTACCGTGCGCGGCGACTGTGGCCAGCAGGTCCGGCACCGGAGTCCCGGTGACGGTCACCTCGGCCCCGGCCGCGCGTACCGCCGTGGCCAGTTCGCTCTCCGCGCCGGCCAGCACCGGGAAACCGCGTACGACGTCCCAGGCGGGCGCGGTCAGCAGCCCGGCCGGCAGCCGGGGCGAGGTGACCAGCAGCACGATCCGACCGGCCGGGCCGGGCGGTGCGGCGGTCATCGGCCGGTAAGACTGGTCGACGGCGGAGTCATCGCGGCAGGGCCGGTGGCGTGGGCGGTGGGTCGGGCGCCGCTCAGCGGGCGTCGACCACGGTGTCGGCGCCGGACTGGCCGATCGGCACGACCAGCGCCGGGCTGCTGTCCGAGAAGGTCAGTACCGGGTATTCCAGCGGCCGGTAGCGCGGGTTGACCGTGACGTCGGAGCTGTTCAGCGCCTCGGTCAGGGTGTTGCGCATCGCCAGCGCGCGCCGCAGCACGTCACCGTCGAGCTGCTGCCCGGCCTCGCCGTCCTTGGCGTCCGGCGGGATCACCCCGGCGGCCCGGCCCCGGGCCACCACGTCCATCAGCTCATCCTGGGTCGGGGCGACCGGCTGGCTCACCGGAATGCCGGCCCGGCAGGCGTCCAGCTCGGAGAAGAGCCGCGCGTAGCGCGAGTCCGCCGGCAGGCCGGTCGCCCGGGCGACCTCCTCGATCGGGGCCTGCTCCGACGGCTTGAAGCCCTTGTCGGCGGCGAGCTTGAGGCAGACCTCCCGCATCACCAGGGTGCCGACCACCTGGGCCCGGGTCGGCGCCTTCAGCTCGGGGGCGTCCGGCGCGGGCGTGGCGCCCGGCTCGTGCCCACCCGGCGGCACCTTGCTCCGGACGTCGTCGAGCACCGAGGTCACCTCGTCCTCGGTGATCTTCTTGTCCCCGAGGTAGACGGCGACGCTGGAGTCGGACCGGCAGGCGGACAGGACGGTGGTGCCGAGAACGGCAATGACCGCGATCGAAGCCAGACGACGGGCACGCTGCATGCTCGACACTCTCTCACGCAGCGCTCGGCGACGCGGGCACGGGGTCACCCAGCACGTCGCGGAGGAGTTGGGCGCACCAGTCCAGCAGCGCCTGGTCACGCAGCGGCTCGCCGCCGATCCGCCGGGTCGTCGGGCGCGGCACGCTCACCTGGTCGGTCGCCGACTTGTAGACCGCGTCCGGGTGGTAGCGCTTGAGCCGGAGCTGCTTCGAGTCCGGCAACGGCAGTGGGGAGAACCGCAGGTGCCGGCCCTGGGCCGAGACGTCGGTGAGCCCGTACGCCCGGGCCAGCAGCCGGAACCGGGCCACCGCCACCAGGTTGGCGACCTGCTCGGGCGGCTCGCCGTACCGGTCGGTCATCTCGGCCACCACCTCGGTCAGCCGGTCGGCGTCCCGGGCCTGCGCGAGCTTGCGGTACATCTCCAGGCGGAGCCGCTCCACCCCGATGTAGTCGTGCGGCAGGTGCGCGTCGACCGGAAGGTCGATCTTGATGTCGACCTCCTCCTCCGGCGCCTCACCCTTGAACGCCTGCACCGCCTCGCCGACCATCCGGACATAGAGGTCGAACCCGACCCCCTCGATGTGCCCGGACTGCTCGCCGCCGAGCAGGTTGCCGGCGCCCCGGATCTCCAGGTCCTTCATTGCCACGTACATCCCGGCGCCCAGCTCGGTGTGCTGGGCGATGGTGGCCAGCCGCTCGTGCGCGTGCTCGGTCAGCGGCTTCTCCGGCGGGTAGAGGAAATAGGCGTACGCCCGCTCCCGGCCCCGGCCCACCCGGCCCCGGATCTGGTGCAACTGGGCCAGCCCGAGCAGGTCTGCCCGCTCCACGATCAGGGTGTTGGCGTTCGGGATGTCGATGCCGGACTCCACGATCGTGGTGCAGACCAGGACGTCGTATTCCTTTTCCCAGAAGCCGACCATGACCTTCTCCAGGGCGTCCTCGCCCATCTGGCCGTGCGCCACCGCGACCCGGGCCTCCGGCACCAGCTCCCGGATCCGCCGGGCCGCCCGGTCGATCGACTCGACCCGGTTGTGCAGGTAGAAGACCTGCCCGTCGCGGAGCAGCTCGCGGTGGATCGCCGCGGCGACCTGCTTGTCGTCGTACCCCCCGACGAAGGTCAGCACCGGGTGCCGCTCCTCCGGCGGGGTGGCGATGGTCGACATCTCCCGGATGCCGGTGATCGCCATCTCCAGTGTCCGCGGGATCGGCGTCGCCGACATGGTCAACACGTCCACGGCGGTACGCAGCGTCTTCAGGTGCTCCTTGTGCTCCACCCCGAACCGCTGCTCCTCGTCCACCACCACCATGCCGAGAGACTTGAACCGGGTGGCCGACTGGAGCAGCCGGTGGGTGCCGATCACGATGTCCGCGCTGCCGTCGGCGGCGGCGGCCAGGGTCGCCTCGGCCTCCTTCGGGGTCTGGAACCGGGAGAGCTGCCGGATCTGCACCGGGAACTGCCCCATCCGCTCGGCGAAGGTGTTGTAGTGCTGCTGGGCCAGCAGCGTGGTCGGGACCAGCACCGCCACCTGCTTGCCGTCCTGCACCGCCTTGAACGCGGCCCGGACCGCGATCTCGGTCTTGCCGTACCCGACGTCGCCGCAGATCAGCCGGTCCATCGGGATCGACTGCTCCATGTCCCGCTTGACCTCCTCGATCGCCGCGAGCTGGTCCGGCGTCTCGGTGTACGGGAAGGCGTCCTCCAGCTCCCGCTGCCACGGGCTGTCCGGGGCGAAGGCGTGCCCCTTGGACGCCTTACGGGCGGCATAGAGCTGGACGAGCTGGGCGGCGATCTCCCGGACCGCCTTGCGGGCCCGCGCCTTGGCCTTCTGCCACTCGGCGCCGCCCATCTTGTGCAGGGTGGGCGCCTCGCCGCCGACGTACCGGGAGAGCTGGTCGAGCTGGTCGGTGGGGACGAAGAGCCGGTCACCGGGCTGGCCGCGCTTGCTGGCCGCGTACTCGATGACCAGGTATTCCCGGTCGGCGCCGTTGACGGTGCGCTGGACCAGCTCGACGTACCGGCCGATGCCGTGCTGCTCGTGCACGACGTAGTCGCCGGCCCGCAGCTCCAGCGGATCGATGGTGTTGCGCCGCCGGCTCGGCATCTTGCGCATGTCCCGGGTCGACGAACCCCGGCCACCGGTGATGTCGTTGCCGGTCACCACCGCGACCCGGGACGCGGTGTCCAGGAAGCCGTGGTTGAGCGAGCCGCAGGTGACGATCAGCTCACCGGCGGCCGGCGGGGTCGGCACGCTCTCGGTCAGCGCGGCGCCGAGCCCGGCGTCCCGAAGCACCTCGACGGCGCGCTGCGCCGGCCCGTGCCCCTCGAAGACCAGTGCCACCCCCCAGCCGTCGCCGACCCAGCGCAACAGATCGTCGACCACCCGGGCCGTCTCGCCGTGGTAGAGCGGCACCGGCTGGGCAGCCAGGGCCAGCGACTCGCCGGTGTCCGGCACCACCGTCACCTCGGGCTCCGGCTCCACCGCCCACGGCTCGGCCGTGGCGCCCGGGCCGGGAGTCGCCTCGACCAGGCCGAACGGCGACGCCGACCACCAGGGCTGGCGCAGGGCGGCGGCGGTGGCGCGTACCTCCGCCAGGGTCTTGAAGGCGGCGGCGCCGAGGTCCACCGGGGCCTGGCCCCCGACGGCGGCCGCGGCCCAGCTCGCCTCCAGGAACTCCGCCGAGGTACGCACCAGGTCGTGCGCCCGGGTCCGGATCCGCTCCGGGTCGCAGAGCAGCACGTGGCTGCCGGCCGGCATGCAGTGCAGGAGAAGTTCGAGCGAGTCGCTGCCGATCAGGGCCGGGGCGAGCGACTCCATCCCCTCGACCGGAATCCCCTCGGCGAGTTTGTCCAGGATCTCGGCCAGCTCCGGGTGCTGTTCGGCCAGCTCGGCGGCCCGCTGCCGGACCGGCTCGGTGAGCAGCAGCTCCCGGCAGGGTGGCGCCCAGAGCGCCGGTACCGCCTCGATGGTCCGCTGGTCGGCGACGGCGAAGGTGCGGATCTCCTCCACCTCGTCGCCCCAAAACTCGACCCGGGACGGGTGCTCGTCGGTGGGCGGGAAGACGTCCAGGATGCCGCCCCGGACGGCGTACTCCCCGCGCTTGGTGACCAGGTCCACCCGGGCGTACGCCAGGTCGGTGAGGCGGCGGGCGGTCTCCTCCAGCCCGGCCTCGGCCCCGGCGGCGAGCCGGACCGGCTCCAGGTCGCCCAGCCCCTTGAGCTGCGGCTGCAACACCGAGCGGACCGGGGCGACGACCACCCGGACCGGGCCGGCGTGCTCGGCCAGATCAGGGTGGGCCAGCCGGCGCAGCACGCCGAGCCGCCGGCCGACGGTGTCGGAGCGGGGCGAGAGCCGCTCGTGCGGCAGGGTCTCCCAGGCCGGGTAGACCACGACCTGCTCCGGCGGCAGCAGACTGCCGAGCGCGCCGGCCAGGTCGTCGGCCTCCCGGGTGGTGGCGGTGACGGCGAGCACCGGGCGCCCGGCGCCGCCCGCCTCCTCGCCCGCGGCCACGGCGGCGACCAGGAAGGGCCGCAGCGCGGGCGGGGCGGTGAGGTCGAGCCCGTCGGCGTCCGCGCCGCCGGTGCGGGCCAACGAGCGGGCCCGGGCCAGCGCGGGATCGCGGAGCGCGGCGGTGAGCAGACCGGTGAGCACGCAGATCACAACCTTGCAAATGGGCACGCGGAAAGTGCCCCACGCCCGATCCGGGCGGGGGGGGTGCGGGGTGAGGCAGGACCCGGGGCGTTGCCGTGCCGGGAGGCCCCTCCTCAACGCCGCCGTCAAGCCTATCCCCTGCGCCCGACAAACCCGGTGCCACGGCCGGTACCCGCGCCGGTCGCCGGCTGGCATGCCGGCTGGCGATTCGCGTATTGGATACGGGAAGTAACATTCGGGCGGTACCCGAGAGGAGGCGGACGATGCCGGTGGAGCGCAGCGGCGGCGGGGATCCCGACCGCACCCTGGCGTTGCTCTGGACCGCCCAGCCGTCGCCCGGCGCTCCGGGAGCCACCGGCAAGCCCGCTCGGGGCCGCCCTCCCCGGTTGACGGTATGGCAGATCCGGCAGGGCGCGATCGCCTTCGCCGACCGGGAGGGCCTGGCCACCATGTCGATGGCCCGGATCGCCGAGGAACTGGGCGTCGGCACGATGTCGCTCTACACGTACGTCCCGGGCAAGGCCGAGTTGATCGACCTGATGGTCGACGGGGTGATGACCGAACGCGACCTGCCGGGCCCGGACGACGTACGCCGGGTGGGCTGGCGGGCCAGGATCGAGCTGTACGCCGAGCGGACCCGGGCGATGTACCAGCGCCACCCGTGGCTCCGGGAGGTCTCCACCGTCCGCCCACCACTCGGGCCGGGACTGCTCGCCCAGCAGGAGTACCTGCTGGCGGCCCTGACCGATCTCGGCCTGCCGGCCCGGCAGACGGTCGCCGCCGGAAACGCGATCGTCACCTTCGTCGACGCCGCCGCCCGGCAGCAGGCCGAGACCGACCAGTTGGAGCGGGCCACCGGGCAGTCGACCGACGAGTGGTGGTCGGACCGGGACTCGTTCTGGGCGGAGCACTTCGACGTCGCGCGCTACCCGGCGATGAACCGCACCTGGGAGGCCGGCGGGTTCGTCGACACCCCCGACGCGATGGCCGACGCCTACCGGTTCGGGCTGCGCCTGCTGCTCGACGGCATCCAGCGCACCGTCGAATCCGGCCGCCGCTGACCGGGCCGCCACTGACCGGGCCGCCGCTGCCGCCGCTGCCGCCGCTGACCGGGCGACTCGGTCGGGTCGACCCGGGCGCGGGCGGCACCGGGGACCCGCCGGGGGTGACGCGGCCGACGAGTACGTGGCCAGCCCGGCCGGCATACTCTCCCGCGCGCACTGTCGAGCTGGGTGCACAGACGGGGCAGTCAGCAGCTCCGCTTCATCCGCCTCCGCTTCATCCAGCTCCGCTTCATCCAGCTCCGCTACACCCGGCGGCGGGAGCACAGGTCTTCATCCGGCGGTGGGAGCGCAAGCGGGGCAGCTCGACAGTCGACGCGCGGAGGTGGTGCCGCCCGGTTCGGCGGTCCGGTTGGTCCGTCCGCACGCCCATCGCGGCGTCCGGCTGCGGCCCGGTAGCCATCGGCCGACAGCCGGTCAGTAGCGGACGCTGATCCGCTTCGCCGCCGCGTCGAGGCGGACCTCGCCGCCGTACGGGACGACGAGCTGCGGGTCGGTGTGCCCGATCTCCAGGTCGAAGACGAGTACGGCATCGGGGGCGTACTCGACGCAGGCCCGGCGCACGGCGGCCCGCTGGGCGTCGGCGTAGGCCCGCTTCTGCTCCGGGGTGTGCCGGCGGGCGAAATCCCAGGCCTTCGCCCGGCCCACCAGTACGGCGGGAAAACCGCCGAGCAGCCCGCGCTCCCCCATGTCCCGCAGGATCCGGTACACCTCGACGTCCGGGGGCAGCTCCTCGGAGGTCTCGATCAGCAGCACGCAGCCGGCGTACGCCCCGTTCGGGCCGACCCGGCCGGCCCGGAGCAGCCAGGAGAGCACCTCCAGGTTGCCGCCCCAGATCCGCCCCTCGACCAGCCGCTCCGGGCCGTACCAGCGCCGACCGGAGGCCGGGAACATCGTCGGGGCCCGGTCCAGCCCGGCCGGATCACGCCAGTCACCGGACTCGTCGGTGTATTCGGCGACCTCGGGAAGCTCGTGCCAGCCGCCGCCGAACAGCGCCGTACGCAGCGATTCCACCGTCACCGGATGCGTCGCGCCGCCCCGGCCGAGGTGCACCATCACCGAGCCGCCGTGGTAGGCGACCACGCCCAGGTCGAAGAGGTGCGCCAGCAGATTGGTGTTGTCCGAGTAGCCGAAGAACGGCTTCGGGTTGGCCCGGAGCACCGCGTCGTGCAGATGCGGGACGACGGTGATCTGGTCCTCGCCGCCGATGGTGGCCAGCACCGCCGTGATCGACGGGTCCGCGAAGGCGGCGGTGAGGTCCCGGGCCCGGTCCCGGGGGTCGGCGTCCAGCACCCGGGTGGTCGGATACTCGACCGGGACCAGGTCGAACTCGGCGCGCAGCCGGCGCAGCCCCAGCTCGTACACCTCGGGGAAGAGCCCCGGCAGGCCGGCGGAGGGCGAGACCACCGCGACCCGGTCCCCCGGTCGGGGCTTCGGCGGGTAGTGCGGCGTCGGACCGGACGGCTCGGACATGCCGACAGGCTAATCGCCAGGCAGCGCGCGGGCGGGGCGTGAGCAAGCTAACGATCACGGCACGAGCCTCGTTAGCGTTCCGGGACCGGCCGCCGATAACATCCACGGTGTCGGACAACGCTGTCCTCCGTACTCGATCAAGGAGCGCACGGTGACCGACCAGCATGATCACGACGGGCCCGACGCCGCGCTGCGGGCCGACATCCGCCGGCTCGGCAAGCTCCTCGGCCAGACCCTGGCCCGCCAGGAGGGCCCGCCCCTGCTCGACCTGGTCGAGGAGGTCCGCGCGCTGGTCCGGCACGACGCGGAGGCCGCCGCCCAGCGGCTCGGCGCGATGGACGTGACCACCGGCACCAAGCTGGCCCGGGCCTTCTCCACCTACTTCCACCTGGCCAACATCACCGAGCAGGTGCACCGGTCCCGGGACCTGCGCCGGCAGCGGGCCGTGCACGGCGGCTGGCTCGACCAGGCCGCCCGGCTGATCCGGGAGCGCGGGGTGCCGCCCGAGGAGATCGCCTCGGTCGCCCGCCGGCTCTCCGTCCGGCCGGTCTTCACCGCCCACCCCACCGAGGCGGCCCGCCGGTCGATCCTCTCCAAGCTGCGCGCCGTCGCCGACGAACTCGACGCCGAGGCCGCCGCCGCGATCCTCTACGGGGCCAGCGACGAGGGCCCGGCCAGCCGGCGCCTCGCCGAACTGCTCGACCTGCTCTGGCAGACCGACGAGCTGCGGCTCGACCGGCCGGACCCGACCGACGAGGCCCGCAACGCCATCTACTACCTGCGCGACCTCTACGCCGAGGCGGCGCCGCAGGTGCTCGACGACCTGGCTGACACGCTGCGCGGACTGGGCGTGGAGACCGCGCCGACCGCCCGGCCGCTGACCTTCGGCACCTGGATCGGCGGCGACCGGGACGGCAACCCGTTCGTCACCCCCCAGGTCACCCGGGACGTACTGCTGATCCAGTACGAGCACGGCATCCAGGCGACCGAGGCGGCGATGGAGGCGCTGATCAACGAGATCTCGGTCTCCCGCCGGCTGCGCGGAGTCAGCCTCGACCTCTCGGCCAGCCTCGCCAAGGACCTGGACGCGCTCCCCGAGGTGGCCCCCCGGTTCCGCCGGGTCAACGCCGAGGAGCCGTACCGGCTCAAGGCCCGGTGCGTCCGGGCCAAGCTGGCCAACACCCGGCGCCGGCTCAACCAGGGCACCCCGCACGTGCCGGGGCGGGACTACCGGGGCTCCGCCGACCTGCTCGCCGACCTGGAGCTGATGCGCGCCTCGCTGGCCCGCAACTCCGGCCAGCTCACCGCCGTCGGCCGGCTCGCCTCGGCGATCCGCACCGTCGCCGCCTTCGGGCCGCACCTGGCGACGATGGACATCCGGGAGCACGCCGAGGCGCACCACGTGGTGCTCTCCCAGTTCTACACCCAGGTCGGCGAGGTGCCGGACTACGCATCGCTGAGCCGGACCGAGCGGACCAAGCTGCTCGCCGAGGAACTGACCGGCCGCCGCCCGCTCTCCACCATGGACACCCCGTTGACCGAGCCGGCCCGGAAGACCTTCGACGTCTTCGGCACCATCCGCGAGGTGCAGGAACGGTTCGGCGTCGAGGTGATCGAGTCGTACATCATCTCGATGACGCTCGGCGTGGACGACGTACTCGCCGCCGTGGTGCTGGCCCGGGAGGCCGGGCTGGTCGACGTGCACACCGGCCGGGCCCGGGTCGGCTTCGTGCCGCTACTGGAGACCCCGGCCGAGCTGGACGCCGGTGGCGAACTCCTCGACGAGATGCTGTCGCTGCCGGCGTACCGGGCGATCGTGGCGGCCCGGGGCGACGTGCAGGAGGTGATGCTCGGCTACTCCGACTCCAACAAGGAGGCCGGGATCACCACCTCGCAGTGGTCCATCCACCGGGCCCAGCGCGCGCTGCGGGACGTGGCCGCCCGGCACAACGTACGGCTGCGGCTCTTCCACGGCCGGGGCGGTACGGTCGGCCGGGGCGGCGGCCCCACCCACGAGGCGATCCTCGCCCAGCCGTACGGCACGCTGGACGGCGAGATCAAGGTGACCGAGCAGGGTGAGGTCATCTCCGACAAGTACACCCTGCCCTCGCTGGCCCGGGAGAACCTGGAGCTGACCCTGGCGGCGGTGTTGCAGAGCACGCTGCTGCACACCACTCCCCGGCAGCCCGCCGAGGCGCTGGACCGCTGGGACGCCACCATGGACGTGGTCTCCGGTGCCGCCTACCGGCGCTACCGGTCACTGGTGGAGAATCCGGACCTGCCGGCGTACTTCTGGGCCTCCACCCCGACCGAGCTGCTCGGCGCGCTCAACATCGGCTCCCGGCCGGCGAAGCGGCCGAACACCGGTGCGGGGCTGGCCGGCCTGCGCGCCATCCCGTGGGTCTTCGGCTGGACCCAGACCCGGCAGATCGTCCCCGGCTGGTTCGGCGTCGGGTCAGGGCTGGCCGCCGCCCGCGAGGCCGGGATGGCCGACATCCTGGCCGAGATGCACCGGGCCTGGCACTTCTTCGGCACGTTCCTGTCGAACGTCGAGATGATGCTGAGCAAGACCGACCTGAACATCGCCCGCCGGTACGTCGAGACCCTGGTCCCGGAGCCGCTGCACCCGATCTTCCACATGATCGAGGCGGAGTACGAGCTGACCAAGCAGGAGGTGCTGGCCATCACCGCCTCCCCCGCGCTGCTGGAGAACTCCCCGGTGCTGCAACGCACCCTGGCCGTCCGGGACACCTACCTGGAGCCGCTGCACCACCTCCAGGTGGCGCTGCTGCGGCAGTACCGCGACTCGGGCGCCGCCGGGCGGGCCGTGGCCACCGCTCCGGGCGGCCGGCGTGCTCCGGGCGACGGTACGGCGCTGGAACGGGCCCTGCTCACCACCGTGAACGGCATCGCCGCCGGCATGCGCAACACCGGCTGAGCCGCTGGTAGGGCCGTCGGAGCCGACCCGGGCGAAAATCGAGGAACGGGTCTTGACATCGACGCGACTTGATGTCGAAAATTTACGCCATCGCGTCGGCCAGTGAAAATTATCGGCCCCTCGCCCATCGGTGACGGGGCCGTGGCGTTTCTCCCCGGACGCGCGACCAGACGGCAACCCCACCCGTCTCCACCACCCGTGGTTCGGCATCGTCCACCCCCTCACCCCCGGGAGGAACCCATGTCCGGCACACCCCTCATGCGCAGACGCACCCTGTTGGCCGCGGTCGCCGGGATCGCGGCCGCGCCGCTGCTCGCCAGCCCCGCCCAGGCCGCACCGCCGAAGATCTACCTCGACCCGGGACACGGCGGCACCGACCCCGGCGCGGTGGGCAACGGCCTCCAGGAGAAGGCCCTGACCCTCGACATCGCGCTGCGCACCCGCACAGTCCTACAGAGCAACTGGGACGTCTCGATCCGGATGTCCCGTACCACGGACATCACCCGCAGCCTGAGCTACCGCAGCAGCGACGCCAACTCCTGGGGCGCCAACATCTTCGTGAGCATCCACATCAACGCCGGTGGCGGCACCGGCTTCGAAAGCTACGTCTATCCCAGTGCCGGCGCCGCGACCCTGCGCCTGCAGGACGAGGTGCACGCGGCCGTGCTGAGCAACGCCCGCACCGTCGGCTCGGTTACGGATCGCGGCCAGAAGACGGCCAACTTCCAGGTTCTCCGGGAAACCGCGATGTCGGCGGTACTCACCGAGAACCTCTTCATCGACCGGGCCGCCGACGCCGCCCTCCTCGCCCGCGCGGACTTCCGGCAGGCGCTCGCTGTCGGGCACGCCCGGGGAATCGCCCGGTACTTCGGCCTCGCCTGATCAGGTAGCCGTGGGGCGTCGGTCGGGCGCCGCCGGACACCGGTCTCGCCGAGGCGAGGCGGCGGGAACCCGCGCACGTCGCGGCGCACCCACCTGCCGACGCACTCCCGCGACCGGTGCCGGCGGGCCCGAACCGGCCCCACGGCTCCTCGTCGGTCAGCTCGTCTCGCCGGCCACGCTGAACCTGCGTAGCCGGCGGATCGCCAGCAGGGTGAAGCCGACCGTGAAGACCGCGCTCATCACGATCGCCACCGGCAGCGACACCGACCCGTCCAGCAGCGCCGTCGGCGCGATCCGGTCGGTCAGGGTCACCACGTAGTGCTGCACCGACAGCACCCGGGTACCGCTGACGATGTTGGTGAGCAGGCCCTCCCAGATCAGCACGTAGACCAGGCCGAGCAGCACCGGACGCCGGGTCAGCAGGCTCAGGGCCAGGAAGAACGCCGAGTACACCAGTGCGCCGACCGCGCTCGCGGCGGCCAGCCCGAGCCCGAAGCGTACGGACTCGACCAGCACCCCGGCGACGTAGAGCGGTACGGCGACGGTCAGCGCGCTGACCCCGGCCGCCACGGCCAGCTTCGGCAGCACGATCTGCCACCGGGGCAGCGGCTTGGTCAGGATGTGCAGCAGCGTGCCGTCGTCGATCTCGGAGCCGAGCACCGCCGTGCCGACGATCAGCGCGGTGACCGGCAGGACCACACCGAGCCCGAGCCCGTAGACGACCGGCTGACCCCACTCGGTCGGGGCGATGCCGGTCGCCCGGGCCAGCACGGCGAGCCCGACCAGCAGCACCGGCAGCGGGAAGAGCAGCAGGAACCGGCGCCGGCCGAGCAGCCCGCGTGCGGTGATCCAGGTAACAGTCGTCATGGGCGTCACGCCTCCACCAGGTAGGAGAACACGCTCTCCAGGGATTCGTCCGAGGGCAGCAGCCGGCGTACCCGGATGCCGGAGGCCAGCGCGATCTTCGGCAGGGCCCGGGTGAAACTGCCGTAGTCGCCGGCCCGGACGGTCAGCCCGTCCCGGGTCACGTCCACCCCGTTCACCGAGGGCTGGCCGATCAGCTCCACCGCCAGCCGCCGGTCGTCGCTGGACTGCACCGCGAAGACGTGCGGCCGGTTGGTCATCAGCCGCCGGATGGTCCGGAAGTCGCCGGAGGCGGCCAGCCGGCCAGAGACGATCACCTGGACGGTGCCGGAGACCTGCTCGACCTCCTCCAGGATGTGCGAGCTGAACAGGATCGTCCGGCCCTGCTCACCGAGCGAGTGCAGCAGCTCCATCATGTGCAGCCGCTGCCTCGGGTCCATCCCGTTGAACGGCTCGTCCAGCAGCAGCACCTGCGGGTCGTGCACCAGCGCGGCGGCGACCCGGGCCCGCTGGCGCATGCCCTTGGAGTACGTGCCGATCCGGCGGTCCTGCGCGTCGGTCAGCTCGACCAGCTCGATCGCCCGCCGGGCCGCCGCCTCCGGCTCGGCCAGCCGGTGCAACCGGGCACTGGCCACCGCGAACTCGTACGCGCTGAGGAAGTCGTAGACCGACTCGCGCTCGGTGACCAGGCCGAGTTGCCGGTAGACCGCCGGATTGCCCCAGGTGGGTTCGCCGTCCAGGGTCACCGTGCCCTTCGAGGGGGCCAGGAAGCCGGCCATCATGTGCAGCACGGTGGTCTTGCCGGCGCCGTTCGGCCCGAGCAGGCCGGTCACCCCGGCACCGAGGCTCATCGACACGTCGTTGACGGCCACCACGTTGCCGTACCAGCGGGAGACTCCGGCCAGTTCCACGTTACTCATCGGGCGGCGACCTTCCGGTAGCGGGCGAGCAGCAGCAGGATTCCGGCGACGACGAACCCGACGGCGACCAGGCCGTAGAGCGGGCCGTACGAGCCGACGCCGAGGTCACCAGTCGCCTCGAACGCCCAGTCCCCGATCCCGCCGACCAGGGTGACCGGACTGGCCAGCCCGGCGAGCTGGTTCGCCGCCTCGTACGGCATCACCGACAGCACCCCGACCACGGGAGTGGTCAGCAGGAACGCGCCGACGATCGCCCCGGCGGCGACGGCCCGGCGCCGGACCAGGGAGGCGACCAGCAGCGCCAGCACGGAGTAGATGATCGCGTGTACGGCGACGTAGCCGAGCGCCGGCAGGAAATCCCCGAGCTCGTCCCAGACCGCCCCGATGCCGTCGACCATGAACGCGGCACCGGCGAACATCACCGTCAGCGGTACCCCGATGGTCAGGAACGTCGCCGAGACCAGCGCGGCCAGCTTGACCACCGCGTAGTCCGAGCGGTGCAGCGGGCGGGCGAAGTAGAGCGGCAGCACCCCGCTGTGCAGGTCCCGGGAGGCGAGTTCCGGCGCGACGATGGCGCAGAAGAAGATGATCAGCACGCTGAGCACCTCGGGGAACTCGGCGTAACTCAGCGCCGCCGTGCCGGTCTGGGCCCGGACCGCGACCAGCACCGCGGCGACCACCCCGACCACCCCGACGATCAGCCAGGGGAAGATCTTGGCCTTGATGGTGCGGCCGAGCCCGAAGGCGGTACGCAGGCTGTGCAGGTAGAGCGCGCCGACCAGGTGCCGCCGGCCGAGCCGGGGACCGTCGTACCGCTGGTAGCCGATGTCGTGGATGACCCCGGCCGGTCGCTCGGTCTGCGGGGTGTCGAGGGTGGTCATCTGGTGCCCTCCAGGGCCGTGCCGGCACCGATCGGCTCGGAAACCCGGGCCGGATCGGTGGCGAAGAGTTCGACGACCCGGTGCCGCCGCTGGTCGAGCCGGTGCAGCGGCAGGTCCAGCTCGGCCACCGCGGTCAGGATCAGGTCGTACGTGCTGTCGAGTGCCGAGTCCCGCGCCTGCGCGCCGGCCGGCTCCGCCTCGACCAGCGGTACGAGCAGCATTCGGCCGTCCCGCCGGACCGGCAGGCCGGCGGCGGCCAGCCGGGCGGCCAGCTCGTCGGTGCCCTCGCTCACCTCGACCGAGAGCACCTCGGTCACCGCGGTCATGTCGGAGAGCTGTGCCGACCGGAGCAGCCGGCCGCCCTCGATCGCGACCAGCGCGTCGCAGATCCGTTCGACCTCGCCGAGCAGGTGCGAGCAGACCAGGACAGAGATGCCGAACTCGGTGCCGATCCGCTCGATCAGGGCCAGCATGGCGTCCCGGCCGGCCGGGTCCAGCCCGTTGGTCGGCTCGTCGAGCAGCAGCAGGTCCGGGTCGTGCACCAGCGCCTGGGCCAGCTTGACCCGCTGTTTCATCCCGGTGGAGTAGCCCCCGACCTGGCGGTAGCGCTCCTCGTAGAGGCCGACGTGCCGCAGCGTCTCGGAGGCCCGCTCCCGGGCGGTCGTCTTGGGCAGCCCGCTCATCCGTCCCATGTGCGTGACGAACTCCGCGGCCGACAGGTCCGGCGGCAGGCAGTCGTGCTCCGGCATGTAGCCGACCCGGGCCCGGACCTGGTGCCCGTCCACCATCGGATCGAGGCCGAGCACCCGGGCCTGTCCGCCGGTCGGCTCCAGCAGGCCGAGCATGATCTTGATGAAGGTCGATTTGCCCGCACCGTTGGCTCCGACCAGACCGACGATGCCCGGCTCGACGGTGACCGTCAGGTCGGACAACGCGGTCACCCGATTGCCGTACGTCTTGGTCAGCGACTGGGTCGCGATCACTGTCACGCTGCCAGGGTAGGGCCGACGGCACGTCCCGGAGGTCAGGAAACCACCCTGGAAGTACCCCCGAATCGGCGGGCGCCGGCGACCGCCTCCCCTAGGGGCCGGGGTAAGACTTTCGTAACCGGTGCGGGGGCGCCGGTCCGCCCGCGACCGGGTTGACTGGCGTCATGTCACGTCGCCTGCTCCGCTCCCCGCTGGCCTGGGCGGTCGCCGCCGTACTCGTCGCCGTCGCGGTCTTCGGCGGCTACTGGTTCCAGCCGTGGAAGATCGTCGTCGACCGGGACGTCGCCGAGCGGCTCACCGAGCCGGCGCCGGGACCGCCGGCCGGCACCCCGGCACCCGGAACCGGCTCCACCGGCCCGTCGACCCCGCCCCCGCCGGCCGCGACCGCTGCCGATGCCGCCCGGCCGGTGCTGGTCAGCAGCGGCGGGTTCGTCACCCACGAGCACCGGACCAGCGGAACGGCCCGGATCGTCCGGGACCCGGCCGGCGGTCACCGGCTGGAACTCGTGGACCTCGACACCTCCAACGGCCCCGACCTGCGGGTCTGGCTCACCGACCAGCCCGTGCGGGAGGGTACGGCCGGCTGGCACGTCTTCGACGACGGCCGCTGGGTCGAACTGGGCCGGCTGAAGGGAAACCGGGGCGACCAGGCGTACGCCATCCCGGCCGGCGCCGACCTCGACCGGCTGCGTAGCGTCTCGATCTGGTGCCGGCGCTTCGCGGTCTCCTTCGGCGCCGCCGAACTCCGCCCGGTTGGGTAACCTCCTGGTGGCCACCGACCGAACACGGCGCTACCGATCCAGGCGTCCAAACGGGAGTGGCGGTCTCGACCGATCGGCGGCCGGCTGAGAAACTGTGTGCCGGCCGGCCGGGTAGTTGGGGGTGCGATGAGCAACGGGTGGGTGCTGCCCGATGAGTTGCTGCGTGACGCTCCGGCGTACACGCCGCGCCCGTATGAACTGGCCGACCTGGAGTTGCTGCTCTCCGGAGCGTACGCACCGCTCACCGGCTTCATGGGCCGGGCCGACCTGGCCTCGGTGGCCCGGCGCGGCCGGCTCGCCGACGGCTCCTCCTGGCCGGTACCGGTGACCCTCCAGGTCCCGGCGGACCTGGTCAGCGGCATCGACCTGAACAATCCGGTCGAGCGCGGCCTGGTCCTGACCGACCCGGAGGGGGCACCGACCGCGCTGCTGGAGGTCGCCGACCTCTGGCCCACCACCCAGGGCTGGTGCGGCGTCGGCGGCCCGGTACGCCGGATCGGCGACGGCGGCCACGGCCCGTTCCAGCGGCTCCGCCGGAGCCCGGCCGAGGTCCGGGAGCTGCTGCCACCGGGCCGGGTGCTCGGGGTGATCGCCGACCGGCCGCTGCACCGGCCGCAGCTCGCGCAGATCGCCCACGCGGTCCGGACGCTCGCCGCCCACCTGCTCATCCTGATCCCGGTCGCCAACACCGGCCCGGACGGGCTGCCGCCGGAGGTGCTGGTCCGGAGCATCTTCGGGGCCCGGGACCGGATGCCCCCGGCCACCATCGTCGCGGTGCCGGTCGCCCGGCGCGGCGACGACATCTGGGACGCGCTGCTCCGGGCCCGGGTGGCCCGGGCCTACGGGGTGACCCACGTCCTCTCCACCACCGAGATGCTCACCGGCGGCGGGCTGCGCATGCTGGTCCCCCGCGAGCTGGCCTACGACAACCGGGACGGCCAGTGGCGGTGGCGGGACGACATCCCGCCGCGCAACCGGCGGCTGCCGCTCGGCCAGGAGGAGATCGAGGACCTGCTCGACCGGGGCTTCCCGCTGCCGGAGTGGCACACCCCGCCGACGGTCGCCAAGGAGCTGACCCGGGCCCGGCCGCCCCGCCGGCACCGGGGTCTGGTGGTCTTCTTCACCGGGCTCTCCGGCTCGGGCAAGTCGACCATCGCCCGGGGGCTGGCCGACGCGCTGCGGGAGAGCGGGGACCGCACGATCACCCTGCTCGACGGTGACGTGGTCCGCCGGGAACTCTCCGCCGGGCTGGGCTTCAGCCGGGCCGACCGGGACCTGAACGTACGCCGGATCGGCTGGGTCGCCGCCGAGGTCGCCCGGCACCGGGGTCTCGCCATCTGCTGCCCGATCGCCCCGTACGCCCGGGCCCGGGCGATCGCCCGGGAGATGGCCCGGTCGGCCGGGGCCGGATTCGTGCTGGTGCACGTCGCCACCCCGCTGGCGGTCTGCGAGCAGCGGGACCGCAAGGGCCTGTACGCCCGCGCCCGGGCCGGCCAGCTCACCGGGATGACCGGCGTCGACGACCCGTACGAGGAGCCGACCGATGCCGACCTGGTACTCGACACCACCGACCTCACGGTGGAGGAGTGCGTGCACCTGCTGCTCGCGCACCTGACCGAGACCGGCTGGGTCGAGTCCCGCCTGCAACCCGCCTGAGCCGCCTGAGCCCCGGTTCCGCCGAACCGGGGAGGGCCCGTCGCCGCATCGCACCCTTACCCTGACCGCCGGCTGGGCGCTAGTGTTCGTATCTGTTGGATTACGTGCGAGCGCGTTGGAGGCGGTGTGAGCGGTCTGGTGCGAGGCGTCGAGGGCCTGAGCTACGGCGGGGACTACAACCCGGAGCAGTGGCCCGAGGAGGTCTGGCCGCAGGACGTGGCACTGATGCGGCAGGCCGGGGTCACCCTGGTTACCGTCGGTGTCTTCGCCTGGGCCTGGCTCGAACCGGCTCCCGGGCGGTACGACTTCGACCGGCTGGACCGGATCATGGACATGCTGCACGCCGGGGGGATCAAGGTCTGCCTGGCCACCGCCACCGCCTCGCCACCGCCCTGGTTCTCCCACGCCCACCCCGACACCCTGCCGGTGGACGCGGACGGGCGGCGGCTGACGTACGGCAGCCGGCAGGCGATCTGCGCCAGTTCACCGGTCTACCGCCAGGCCGCCGTGGCGCTGACCGAGCAGCTCGGCCGGCGCTACGCGAACCACCCGGCGCTGGCCGTCTGGCACGTGCACAACGAGTACGCCTGCCACAACGCGCACTGCTACTGCGACACCTCGGCCGAGGCGTTCCGCGGCTGGCTGCGGCACCGGTACGGCGACCTCGACGGCCTCAACGCGGCCTGGGGTACGGCGTTCTGGTCGCAGACCTACACCGACTGGGCGCAGGTACAGCCGCCCCGGGCCACCCCGACCTCGTCCAACCCCGCCCAGGTGCTGGACTTCAAGCGGTTCAGCTCGGACGAGCACCTGGCCTGCTTCACCGCCGAACGCGACGCACTGCACCGGCTCTCCCCCGGAATCCCGGTGACCACCAACCTGATGACGGCGAGCTGCGTCAACCTGGACTACTGGGCCTGGGGGCGGGAGCTGACCGGCCCGGACCGGCTGCTCTCCAACGACCACTACCTGCTCGGCGAGCATCCGCTCGAACCGCCGGCCCAGATCGCCTTCGCCGCCGACCTGAGCCGGTCGCTGGCCGGCGGCCCGTGGCTGCTGATGGAGCACTCCACCAGCGCGGTCAACTGGCAGCCGCGCAACCTGGCCAAGCCGGCCGGGCAGTTGATCCAGGACGCGCTGGCGCACGTCGCCCGGGGCTCCGAGGGTGCGCTCTTCTTCCAGTGGCGGGCCAGCCGGGCCGGCTCGGAGAAGTGGCACTCGGCGATGCTGCCGCACGCCGGCACCGACTCCAAGATCTGGCGCGAGGTGGTCCAGCTCGGCCGGCACCTGCGGGCGCTGGCCGAGATCGAGGGCTCCCGCACCGAGGCCGAGGTCGCGGTACTGCTGGACTACTCATCCGTCTGGGCCCAGGAGGCGGCCAACCAGCCGAGCACCGACATGGCGGCCTTCGACGAGATCCGCCGCTGGCACAGCGCACTATGGCGGGCCGGGATCACCGCCGACCTGGCCCCGCCCGGCGCCGACCTGACCGGCTACAAGCTGGTGCTCGCCCCCGCGCTCTACCTGGTCGACGACGCCGCGATCGGCAACCTGACCGGGTACGTCCGCTCCGGCGGCACCCTGGTGGTCGGCCCGTACAGCGGACTGGTGGACGAGTGCGACCGGGTCCGCCCGGCCCCGCTGCCGGGCGCCTTCGCCGAGCTGCTCGGCATCCGGGTCGAGGAGTTCTACCCGCTCCCCGCCGCCGGCACGGTACGCCTGGACGACGGCACCTCGGCGGCGGTCTGGACCGAGGCGCTGGCCGCACCGGACGCCGAGGTGCTGGTCAGCTACGACAACGGGCCGGTCGCCGGCGGTCCGGCGGTCACCCGGCGGGCCGGGGACGGCGGGGCGGCCTGGTATCTCGGCACCCGGCTGGAGCAGGCCGCGCTGGGCCGGCTGCTGGCCCGGGTCGCCGGCGAGGCCGGTGCCGCTCCGGCCGGGCCGGCCGTACCCGGGGTGGAGCAGATCCGGCGACGGCACCCGGACGGGCGGTCGTACCTCTTCCTGCTCAACCGCTCCGACCGGCCGGCGGAGGTCGACGCGGCCGGGACCGACCTGCTGACCGGCACCCGGTGGGCCGGGCCGACCCGGGTCGAGCCGCACGGCGTCGCGGTGCTGGCGCAGCGGCCGGAGCCGGAACTGAACGGGACAGCCTGATGCTGGCCCAGCAGCGCCAGGAGGCGATCCTCGACCGGGTCCGCACCGCCGGCGGGGTCCGGGTGACCGAGCTGGCCGGCGAGTTCGGCGTCTCCGACATGACGATCCGGCGCGACCTGGAGGCGCTGGCCGAACGCGGCCTGCTGGCCAAGGTGCACGGCGGGGCGACCACCGCCGGGCCCGGCTCGACCGACGAGCCGGGCTTCGCGGCCAAGTCGGTGCGGCAGCGCGCCGAGAAGGCCGCCATCGCGGCCGAGGCCGCCCGACTGGTCGCCCCCGGGATGGCGGTCGCGCTCTCCGCGGGTACGACCACCGCCGAACTCGCCCGCCGGCTGGCCGGGGTACCGGCGCTGACCGTGGTCACCAACTCGATCCCGGTCGCCGAGATCCTGCACCGGTCCGGCCGGCCGGACCAGACGGTGGTGCTCACCGGCGGGGTACGCACCCCGTCCGACGCGCTGGTCGGGCCGGTGGCGGTGGCCACCATCCGCTCGCTCCACCTGGACCTGGTCTTCCTCGGGGTGCACGGGATGAGCGAGCGGGCCGGGTTCACCACCCCGAACCTGCTGGAGGCGGAGACCAACCGGGCGCTGCTGGCCGCGGCGGACCGGCTGGTGGTGCTCGCCGACTCCACCAAGTGGGCGACGGTCGGCATCTCGTCCTTCGCCGAACTGGCCGAGGCGCACACCGTGGTCTCCGACACCGGCCTGCCCGAACCGGCCCGGGAGGTCCTCGGGACGCACGTACCGGATCTACTGCTCTGTGAGGTAACACCGTGAGGCTGTTCTGTGAGGTAACACCGTGAGGCTGTTCTGTGAGGTGGCGCCGTGAGGCGGATGGCGGTCAAACTGGCCGACGGGCGTGAGTTGATCTACTTCGACGAGCACCCGGACGCGGTGCGGGAGGGACCGGACCGGCGTGACCTGCCGCTGCCACCGCCCGCCTCGCAGCTCCGGTACGACCCGCTGATCGACGAGTGGGTCGCGGTCGCCGCGCACCGGCAGGGCCGGATCTTCCTGCCGCCGAGCGACCAGTGCCCACTGTGTCCGTCCACACCGGAACGCTCCAGCGAGATCCCGGCCTACGACTACGACGTGGTGGTCTTCGAGAACCGCTTCCCGTCCTTCAGCGACCGGCCCGGTGACCCGCCCGGCCAGATCACCCCGTACACGGCGGTGCGGCCGGGGACGGGGCGGTGCGAGGTGGTCTGCTTCACCGCCGACCACTCGGCGTCGTTCGGCACCCTGCCGCCGAGCCGGGTGCGTACCGTGCTGGAGGCGCTCGCCGACCGTACCGCCGCGCTCTCCGGGCTGCCCGGGGTGGAGCAGGTCTTCTGCTTCGAGAATCGGGGGGTGGAGATCGGGGTGACCCTGCACCACCCGCACGGCCAGATCTACGCGTACCCGTTCCTGCCGCCGCGCAGCCGGGCGATGCTGGCCGCCGCGCGGCGGCACGCGGAACGCACCGGCGGGCGCAACCTGTACGCCGACGTACTCGCCGCCGAGCGGGCCGCCGGGGAGCGGGTGGTACTGGCCAACGAGCACTGGACGGCGTACGTGCCGGCCGCCGCCCGCTGGCCGTTCGAGGTACACGTCGCGCCGCACCGGCCGGTACCGGACATCCCGGCGCTGGACGACGCCGAGCGGGACGCCTTCGGCCCGCTCTACCTGGACCTGCTGCGTCGGCTCGACCGGCTCTTCGACCGGCCGCTGCCGTACATCTCGGCCTGGCACCAGGCGCCGGTGCACGCCGACCCGGCGCTGGCACACCTGCACCTGTCGGTGTTCAGCATCCGGCGGGCGGCGGACAAGCTGAAATACCTGGCCGGCTCGGAGTCGGCGATGGGGGTCTTCATCAACGACATCCCGCCGGAACGGGCCGCCCAACTGCTCCGCGACGCCGGCTGAGCCCGCCGAGCGACCCGTTCTGTCGGTGCCCGGCCGTAGGCTGCCCGCCATGACCGGCTCGGCCGGGCGGGACCGGCTGCACCTGGCGATGGTGGCCTGGGCCGACACGAGGGCCGGGCGGTGGCGTGCGGGACGCCACCGCCCGGCCCTCATGCCCCGCCGCCGGCTTCCCGATGTCGGGCCGGCGGTCAGTTCGGGCCGAGGTAGCTGTGCAACACCGTCGGCCGGTAACCGAGCGCCCAGAACTCCGCGTTCTTCGCGGCGAAGCCGGCGGCGTTCCAGCCGGCGATGACCGGCCGCCCGTCGGTGCCCGGCTCCCAGATCGCGTCGTAGCGCACCAGGCCGGTGTTGGTCAGATAGCTGCTCAGGTACTTCATCCGGTAGCCGCTGACCCAGTGGTTGCCGTTCGCCTGCGAGATCTCGTCCCAGGTGCCGCCGAGCAGGGTCGGCCGGCTGTCGGTGCCCGGCATCCAGATCCCGACGTACCGGATGTCGGTGCTGATCGGGTTGTTCTGCGCCACCCCGGTCGCCTGGATCAACCGGTAGCCCTGGGCGCGCATCTTGGCGTCCTCGGCCAACAGGTCCGCCCGGGTCCAGTCCACGACCCACCGCCGGCCGTCGGTGCCCGGCTTGAAGATGGCGTCGTAGCGGATGCTCCCGGCGTGCCGGTAGCGGTTGATCCGCCACGGCCGCAGGCCCTGGCTCCAGTACGTCGAGACCTGCGCGAAGAACTGCTGCTCGGTCCAGCCGATCACGACCGGGCTCAGACCGCTGCCCGGCTTCCAGATCGCGTTGTACCGCATCTCCCCGTTGATGTCCTTGACCGCGGTCAGCGAGTCGATCCGCCAGCCCTGGTTGAACAGCTCGCTGTTGCGGGCGAGCAGGTCCTGGGCGGTCCAGGTGTGCACCCAGGCGCGGTTGTCGGTGCCCGGTTCCCAGATCGCGTCGAACCGGAGCGTCGGGGCCTGGATCGTTGCCCGGTCCGCCGACCCGGCCGCCGCCGGTGCCGCCGCCCCGGCGACCAGCGCCGTCAGGGTCAGCAGTACGCCGAGCGACGCCGCAAGCAGACGCCGTCTCCGCCGGACGAGATTTCTGATCATGGTGGAATTCCTCCCGCTGCTGGTGCGGGGCCCGTCGTCGGACCCGCTGCCCCGATGTCTAATCGGCTGCGGGTTGTCCGGCTTCGGCTCGGCACAGCGGACAATCAACCCCGGACAATGGCGCCAGCAGCCCGGGTGGCCCGGGGTTACGCGGTGACCGACAGCAGCGACCGGGCGCTCGGCGGCCAGCGGCGATGCACGGCGGCGCTGACCGACGCGGGCGATGACCCGGCAGCGGCGGCGAATCGGTCAGCGCGCCGTGCGGAGAGTCACCGTGACCACCAGGCCGCCGCCGGGTCGGGGTTCGGCCTCGACGGTGCCGCCGTGTGCCCGGGCGACCGCCCGGACGATCGACAGCCCGAGCCCGGCACCGGGCGGGTTGCTGGCGAGCCGGTCGCCGCCGAGCCGCCGGAACGGTTCGAAGAGGCTCGGTATCTCGTACCGCGCCACCACCGGCCCGGTGTTCTCCACCCGGACCCAGACCGTGCCGTCCGGGCCGGTACCGCTGCCGGCCCGTACCCAGCCGTGCTCGGGGACGTTGTGCCGGACGCCGTTCTCGACCAGGTTCTGCACCAGTCGTTCCAGCAGCACCGAACTGCCGGTGGTGGGCGCCTCGGCCGCCTCGGCGCGTACGGTCACCGGGCCGGGCGGCACCTGCGCGACGACGTGTTCCAGCACGTCCGCCAGATCTACATAGGAGCGTTCGGCCACCTCGTGCTCCGATCGGGCCAGCAGCAGGAGCCCGTCGATCAGCCGTTCGTGCCGGGCGTTGACCGCCAGCAACGTATCGCCGAGCTGGCGCAACTCGGGCGAGGCCGACTCGGGGACGACCATCACCTCCAGCAGGGTCCGGTTCAGCGTCAGCGGGGTACGCAGTTCGTGCGACGCGTTGCCGATGAACCGCCGCTGGCTGTCGAACGCCTGGTCCAGCCGGGCCAGCATCAGGTCGAAGGTGTCGGCGAGTTCCCTGATCTCGTCCGGTGGACCGGTCAGCGCGATCCGTTCGTGCAGGCCATGGTCGGCGTCCGGCGCGCTGGCGATCCGCCGGGCCGTCTCGGTGACCCGGTGCAGCGGCTGGAGCAGCCGGCCGGCGATCAGCCAGCCGAAGGCGGTCGCGGCGGCACCGACCACGACCAGCGCGATCCCGCCCTGGGTGAGCAGCGCCTCCAGGGCGTCCTGCCGGGCCTGGTCGGCCACCTGGGTCACCTGCTTCATCTCGTCCGACGACGGCGGCTCGACGGCACCGCCGGGCACCGAGGCGACGCCGCCGTCGTTCCCCACCTCCGGTGGTCGCGTCGTCTCCCCGGGAGCCGGCCCGACCCGGTTGACCGTGAAGGTGGCGTTCTGGGGCAGCCGTTGCGACATCAGGGCGTACGTCACGCCGAGCAGCAGCACGCCGGCGAGCAGGAACAGCCCGCCGTAGACCAGGGTGAGCCGGGCCCGGATGGTCAGCCTGGCCGGCGAGAGCCGTCTCACGGGATCCGGTACCCCACTCCGGGCTCGGTCAGCACGATCGGCGGGTCGCCGAGCTTGCGGCGCAGCTTGAGGACCGCCATCCGTACCGCGTGGGTGAACGGGTCGGCGTGCTCGTCCCAGGCCTTCTCCAGCAACCGTTCGGCGGAGACCGCGGCACCGTCGGCGCGGAGCAGCTCGGCGAGGACCGCGAACTCCTTGCGGGACAGCGGGACGTACCGGCCGTCCCGGTAGACCTCGCGGCGGTGCGGGTCAAGGCGTACCCCGGCACGTTCCAGCACCGGTGGGGCGGCCGACCGGGACCGGCGGCCGAGCGCCGCCACCCGGGCGGCCAGTTCCCGGAACGCGAACGGCTTCGGCAGGTAGTCGTCCGCGCCCAGGGCCAGCCCGGTGACCCGGTCGTCGATTCCGGCAGCGGCGGTCAGCATCAGCACCCGGACCGGGGACTCGTGCCGGACGATCGCCCGGCAGACCTCGTCGCCGTGCACCACCGGCAGGTCACGGTCGAGCACCACCACGTCGTAGTCGTGTACGCCGACCCGCTCCAGCGCGGCACCGCCGTCGTGCACCACGTCGACCGCGTGGGCGTCCCGGCGCAGCCCCTGGGCCACCGTGTCGGCGAGCAGCCGTTCGTCCTCCACCACCAGGATCCGCATCGGCCCATGGTGCCCCGGACCGGGTAACCGGGGTGTCAACGCTTTCCGTGACGCCCGGGAAAGGTGCCGCCGGCTCTACTCGATGCGGCCGGCGACCGTCCGGCCGGAACGGAGGTGGTACGACGATGCGCACCAGGACCGGTCTGCTGCTCGGTCTGCTGCTGCTGGTCGGCGTGGCCGGATGCGGCGGGGCCGATCGGGACCCGGGGATCGCCACGGCCGGCGGGCCCACCGCCAGCGCCAGCGGTGGCGCCGGACCGGCACCGGTGGACGAGGCGGACCGGGCCCGCCGGTTCGGCCAGTGCATGCGGGAGAACGGGGTGCCGGACTTCCCCGATCCGGAGATCGAGGGCGGGGCGATCCGGATGCGGGCGCCGGAGGGTACCGACCGGGCGAAGATGGACGCGGCGCAGCAGAAGTGCCAGAAGTACCTGCCGAACGGGGGCGAGCCGCCGAAACTCGACCCGCAGGCGCAGCAGCGGATCCGGGAGTACGCCCAGTGCATGCGGGAGAACGGCGTACCGAAGTTCCCGGACCCGCAGCCGGACGGCGGGATCCGGATCGAGGGCGGGCCCGACCTCGATCCGCAGTCGGAGACCTTCAAGTCCGCCGAACGGGCCTGCGCGGGGCACCGCCCGAAGCCGCCGGGCGGCTCGGCGGAGGGCCCGCAAACCGACAGCAGCAGCTGACCGCGGGCCACCGGGCCGGGTCCGGGTTCGTCAGGCTCGCCTCGGGCAACTCGACGAACCCGGCACCGCCGGCCCCGGACGGGTCGGACAATGACTGGTCATGGAGCAACGCGTGCACTTCATCACGGTGGCCACCCGGGACCTGGACCGGGCCCGGGACTTCTACGTGGACGGGCTGGGCTGGACGCCGACCCTGGACGTACCGGACGAGATCCTCTTCTTCCAGCTGGCTCCCGGGGTGGTGCTCGGACTCTTCGAGGCGGAGGCGTTCGCGGCCGACCTCGGTGCCGGGACGCCGCTGCTGCCCGCCCCGACCGGCTTCACCCTGTCGCACAACGTCGAAAGTCCGGCGGAGGTCGACCGGGTAATCGCGCAGGCGGCCGCCGCCGGGGCGACGGTGGTCAAGTCCGGCCAGCACGCCGCCTTCGGCGGCTACCACGGCCACTTCGCGGACCCGAACGACCTGCTCTGGGAGGTCGCGCACAACCCGGGCTGGCAGGTGGCCGAGGACGGGCGGGTGACGTTCGGCCCGGTCGAGGAGTGAACGGTTCCGGGGCCCGGCTGTCGCCGGGCCCCGCGTTGCCTTCCGCCGGATCGGCTACCGGACCAGCCCGATCCCCGTGAACGTACGGTCGTACTCCGGGAACGACTGGTTGGTGTACGGCGCGTGGATCCAGGTACGTAGCGAGTCCGCCGCCGCGTCGATCTCGACCAGCCGTACCGGGTTGGTGGTGTTGGAGTGGAACGTCTGCAGGAACGAGTAGATCCGGTTCCCGTGCACCCCGGTGTCCACCCGGTTGCCCGCCACCCCGGTGTGGCCGGAGAAGACGAACTTCACGTTGGCGTACTGCTTGACCAGGTTGTCGTAGAGGTACTGCGGGCTGGTGGCGCCGTAGCCGGCGGACTGCTCGATGTTGCCGTTGCCGTCGATGTAGTCGTGCGTGACCACCACGACGTTGTGCCGCGGGTTGGCCGCCACCACGCCCCTGGCCCAGGTGACCGCCTCCGGGCGGGGCCAGAGTTCGAGGACCAGCACCAGCCACTGCACCCCGCCGGCGGAGTACGTCGAGTACGAGTTGTCGACCTTGCCGGCCTCGAACTGCCCCCGCACCGCGCCGTACTGCCCGGCCGTGAAGTACCGGTTGAACACGGTGGTGTCCCGGACCAGTTCCCGGGTACGGGCGGGGTCCCGGGCCGAGCCGCCCGGACCGGTCGCCTGGGTGTCGTGGTTGCCGATCGCCAGCGAGTACGGGATGCCCGCCGTCTCCAGCGGGCGCAGCGCGTTGCGGGCTATCTCGTACTGCGCGTGGTCCGGGGTGTCCCAGTTGACCACGTCGCCGGAGTGCGTGACGAACCGCAGGTCGAGGGCGGAACGGTTGGCGACGAGCCAGTCGGTGCGCTGCCGGAAGCGGGTGTCGCTCGCGTTCAGCACCTCCTGCTGGGTGTCCGGCAGCACGGCGAAGCTGAACCTCGGGTCCGTGGTCGTGCCGGGGGTCTCCATCCGGGCGTACCCGATGTGCACGTTGCGGTCGCAGGCGGCCGTGCTGCGGTCGTTGACCAGCTGGATCCGGACGCTGTGCTGCCCCGCGCCCCGCGCCGCCCCGACCGGATAGCTGCCGTACTGGCTGGCGCTGACGATGGTGGTCTCGCCGGCCACCACCCCGTCCACCGTCACCCGGATGGTGGGCCAGCCCTCGCAGTTGTCCCCGATGGCGCCGACCACTACCCGGCCGGAGCCGGAGATCGTGGTGGTCGCGTAGCTGGAGTTGCTCCACAGCGAGGCGTGGCTGCCCGAGGCCGGCTCCGGGGTGCCGGTCGCCGGTCGGATGGCGCCGTTGACCACGCTGAACTGCGAGGGTTCGGCGGCGGCCGCGACACCGCCGAGGCTGACTCCGGACAGCACCACCGCCGTGCCGGCGAGCACCGCCAGCGCGGTTCTGGTCCTGCTGATACGCGCCCTGATACCCACGGTGTCCCTCCGTGTCCGTCCTGCCCGATCTGGACATCCGGAGGTTAGCCAGGATCAGCGGCCGATCTGGCGCGCTGCGGCGGAACAGCGGGCGAACACTTCGGATACCGGAGCCGTCCGGAAACGAGGGCGCGGGGGGCCCGGGACAGGGCCCCCCGCAGGGAAGGGACGGCCGGCTGTGCGCAACAGCCGGGAAGACCGTTCCATCCGGCACGGACCTCTCGCGGCGGCCTCGACCGGGCCGGTCTTCCTGGACGCGACTGGCATCACGTCCACCCTGTCCAACGAGGGCACCCCCGGGCGGTAACGGCACAAATCGGGCGATCTTGGACGCCCGCCCAGGCCGCCGGCTTTCTCAGCTCGATGGTGACGACGTGTCGTCGCGGGTACGACGACACGTCGTCACCATCCGTGAACCGCGCCGGTCAGGCGGCGAGCTTGCGCGCCAGGTTGTTGTCCAGGGCGGCCATGAACTCGTCGGTGGTCAGCCACGGGGCGTCCCGGGAGATCAGCAGTGCCAGGTCCTTGGTCATCTGGCCACCTTCGACGGTCTCCACGCAGACCTGCTCCAGGGTCTCGGCGAACCGGGTCACCTCGGGGGTGCTGTCCAGCTTGCCCCGGTGCGCCAGGCCACGGGTCCAGGCGAAGATCGACGCGATCGGGTTGGTCGAGGTCTTCTCGCCCTTCTGCCACTGCCGGTAGTGCCGGGTCACCGTGCCGTGCGCCGCCTCGGCCTCGACGGTACGGCCGTCCGGGGTCATCAGCACCGAGGTCATCAGGCCCAGCGAGCCGAAGCCCTGCGCCACGGTGTCGGACTGCACGTCACCGTCGTAGTTCTTGCAGGCCCAGACGAAGCCGCCCTCCCACTTCAGCGCGGCGGCGACCATGTCGTCGATCAGCCGGTGCTCGTAGCTGATCCCCGCGGCGTCGAATTCCGACTTGAACTCCGCCTCGAAGACCTCGGCGAAGATGTCCTTGAACCGGCCGTCGTACGCCTTGAGGATGGTGTTCTTGGTGGAGAGGTAGACCGGGTAGCCACGGTCCAGGCCGTACCGGAAGGAGGCCCGGGCGAAGTCCCGGATCGAGTCGTCGAAGTTGTACATCCCCATCGTGACGCCACCACCGGGGAAGTTCGCCACCTCCATCTCGACCGGGGCACCGCCGTCGGTCGGGGTGTAGGTGATGGTGACCGTGCCCGGCCCCGGCACCACGAAGTCGGTCGCCTTGTACTGGTCGCCGTGCGCGTGCCGGCCGATGATGATCGGCTTGGTCCAGCCCGGCACCAGCCGGGGCACGTTGGACATGATGATCGGCTCGCGGAAGACCACGCCGCCGAGGATGTTCCGGATGGTGCCGTTCGGCGAGCGCCACATCTTCTTGAGGCCGAACTCCTCCACCCGGGCCTCGTCCGGGGTGATGGTGGCGCACTTCACGCCGACGCCATGCTGCTTGATCGCGTTCGCCGCGTCGACCGTCACCTGGTCGTCGGTCTCGTCGCGGTACTGGATCGACAGGTCGTAGTAGTGCAGGTCGACGTCGAGGTACGGCAGGATCAACTGATCGCGGATCTGCTTCCAGATGATCCGGGTCATCTCGTCGCCGTCGAGTTCAACCACCGGATTCGTAACCTTGATCTTCGCCATCGGGCGGCGCTCCTCTCCGGGACATCTGCTCTAGCAGTACGAGCGTACTGGAGAGCGTCGGGGGGCCATACACTGCCTGCCATGCTCAGCCGTTCCGTGGGTCCGATCACCGTCGTGGCGCTGCCGGACGCCGAGGGGATGTTCTTCCAGCCCCGCACCGAGGCGTTCCCGACCGCGACCGCCGCACACTGGCGGCTGGCCGACGAGCGCGACCCGGGCGCGGTCGCCGCCGACGGGCAGTGGCGGCTGTCGTTCCGCTGCTTCGCGCTCCGCTTCGACGACGGCCCGGCCGCCGGCCGGGTGGTGCTGGTCGACGCCGGCATCGGCCCCGCCGGCGCCCCCGCCCGGAGCTGGGCCCCGGTGCCCGGCCGGCTGCCGGCCGCACTCGCCGCCGCCGGCATCGCGCCCGAACAGGTCGACACGGTGGTACTCACCCACCTGCACACCGACCACATCGGCTGGGCGGTCACCGGCGAGCCGGGCACGCCGTACTTCGGCAACGCCCGCTACCTGCTGCAACGGGCCGAGGTCGCCGCCTTCCGCCGGCACGACCCGTCCGGAGTGGCCGGCTACCTGCTCGATCCGCTGACCGCCGCCGGCCAGCTCGACGCGCTCGACGGCGACGCACGACTCGCCCCCGGGGTACGGGTGCTGGCCACCCCCGGCCACACCCCCGGGCACCAGTCGGTGCTGGTCGAGTACGCCGACCATTCCCTGCTGCTCACCGGTGACCTGCTGGTGCACGCGGTGCAACTGGTCGCCCCGGAGCTGCCGTACGCGCACGAGGACGACCCGGTCACCGCCCGCGGCTCGCGGGAACGGCTGCTCACCGAGCTGGCCGCCCGGCCGGCCGCCACGCTCGGCACCCCGCACCTGAGTACACCCTTTGTTCCGCTGTAGTACTGCTTCAGGTCGATTGTCGGGGGCAGCTGCTTCGCCCCAGCTCCCGAGCATCGGGGCATGACTTCTCCGTACCCGTTCAACCGCCGACGCTTCGTCTCGGCGGCCGGTGCCGCGACCGCCGGCCTCGTGGTCGGACCGATGCTGTTCACCTCCGACGGCGCGGCCGCGCACATCCCGTCCAGCGCGGGCGGCCCGCTGCCGACCGGGCTCTTCACCCTCGGCGTCGCCTCCGGCGACCCGCTGCCGGACGGCGTGGTGCTCTGGACCCGCCTCGCCCCGCAGCCGCTGCTCGGCGGTGGCATGCCGGACCGGCCGGTGCCGGTGCACTGGGAGCTCGCCGAGGACGAGCGGTTCCGCCGGATCCGTTGCCGGGGCACCACGCTGGCCTCCCCCGACCTGGCCCACTCGGTGCACGTCGAGGTCTCCGGGCTGCGCGCCGACACCGAATACCACTACCGGTTCCGGGCCGGTGGAGAGATCTCCCCGGTCGGCCGTACCCGGACCGCCCCGAGCGGGCACGCCCGGCCCCGTCGGCTGCGGTTCGCGTTCGCGAGCTGCCAGGACTACCAGGCCGGGGCGTACACCGCGCACCAGCACCTGGCCGAGGAGGACCTGGCCTTCGTCGCGTTCCTCGGCGACTACATCTACGAGAACCGGCCGAACCCGGCGGCGTACCGGGTGCACCAGGGCACCGACGAGCCGTACTCGCTGACCGACTACCGCAACCGGCACGCGCAGTACAAGACCGACCCGGACCTGCAGCGGGCGCACGGGGCGTTTCCGTGGATCGTCACCTTCGACGACCACGAACTGGACAACAACTGGGCCGACGAGATCCCGCAGGATCCGGCCCAGCAGACCCCGGAGGCGTTCCGGGAACGGCGCAAGGCGGCCTTCCAGGCGTACTACGAGCACATGCCGCTACGCCGGTCGGCCCTGCCGCACAACCTCGACCTGCGGCTCTACCGGCGGCTGCGCTTCGGCGACCTGGCCAGCGTGCACGTGCTGGACACCCGGCAGTACCGCAGCGACCAGCCGGCGACACTGGCCGACGCGCAGAACCCCGAGCTGTCGATGACCGGGCCGGAGCAGGAACGCTGGCTGGTGCACGGGCTGCGCTCGGCCGGCAGCCGGTGGAACCTGCTGGCCAACCAGGTGATGTGGGCGTCCAACGACCGGCAGGCCGGTCCCGGGCAGACCTTCGACCTGGACAACTGGGACGGCTACCGGGCACAGCGCCGCCGGCTGCTGGAGTTCTTCGGCTCCGGCCAGGTGGACAACCCGGTGGTGCTGACCGGGGACCGGCACTGCACCTGGGTCTGCGACCTGAAGCCGGACTTCGACGACCCGGCCGCACCTGTGGTCGGCGCCGAGATCACCGGTACGTCGATCACCTCGGGCGGCAACTCCGACACCGCGGCCTTCCACCGCAGCTACGACCCGATCATGGCGGAGAGCCCGCACTGGAAGTACATCGACAACCAGCGCGGCTACGTGGTCTGCGACGTGACCCCGGAGCGGATGCTCAGCTCGCTGCGGCTGGTCGACACCGTCTGGGCGCCCACCGCCACGGTGCGGACCGCCGCCGAGTTCGTCGTGGTCGCCGGTGAGCCGGGCATCTCGGTACTCAGCCAGGAGGCCCCGGCCGCCACGGCCGCCGCGCGCAGCCGGGCGACCGCCGGCCCGACCTACCAGGTGACCGAGCACCAGGACTCCTTCCCGCTGCGCTGAGCGGCGCGGACGGCCGGAGTGCGGAAAGCGGGGGCCCGGCGTGTGGTTGTGGTACGCCGGGCCCCCGCTACGCCGAGGAAGAGGTCACATGTTGGCGACGTCGGCCTGCTTGGCCCGGACCGCCTCGGCGGCGGCCTTCAGGCTCTCGATCTCGTCGGCGTCCAGCGGGGTCTCCACGACCCGGCGTACGCCCTCCCGGCCGATCTCCGCCTCGACGCCCAGGTAGACCCCGGAGATGCCGAACTCGCCGTCGACCCAGGCGCAGACCGGCATGACCTCGCCGGAGTCGGTCGCCACGGCCCGGGCCATCCGGGCGGCGGCGGCCGACGGCGCGTAGTACGCCGACCCGGTCTTGAGCAGCGCGACCACCTCGGCCCCACCATTGCGGGTGCGTACCACCAGTTCCTCGATCTGCTCCGCCGGCATCACGTCGCGCAGCGGCTTGCCGTCGACGGTGCTGCGGGACGGCACCGGCACCATCGTGTCGCCGTGCGAGCCGAGGGTGAGGGTGCGGACCGAGCCGACCTTCACCCCGAGCGCCTCGGCGACGAAGTTGGTGAACCGGGCGGTGTCGAGCATGCCGGCCTGGCCGAGTACCCGGTTGCGCGGGAACTGGGTGGCGATCTGGGCCAGCGCGGTCATCTCGTCGAGCGGGTTGGAGACGACGATGACCACGGCGTTCGGGGCGTACTTGGCGACGTTCTCGGCGACCTGGCGGACGATCCGGGCGTTGGTCTCCAGCAGGTCCATCCGGCTCATGCCGGGCTTGCGGGGCAGCCCGGCGGTGATCACGACGACGTCGGAGCCTTCGAGCTGCTCGTAGCCCTCGCCGTTCTTGCCGGTCGTCACGCCGACGACCTTGGTCTCGAAGCCCTCGACCGGGCGCGACTGGTTGAGGTCCAGCGCGATGCCCTCGGGCTTGCCCTCGATGATGTCGGTGATCACGACCGTGTCGAAGACGTCGTACTCCGCCAGGCGCTGCGCGGTCGTCGAGCCGTAGAAGCCGGCACCGACTACGGTGACCTTTTTGCCCATGGTCGTCCCACTCCCTGATACCCGTCTGGTTATTTCCGGACGGTATCAGCCAGGAGTGTTCCGTTCCGGCCAGGGGCGGAATTGGCTGCGGTCGCTCACACCGCATCGATCGCAGCGCCGGGGTCCGCATCCCGGCCCCGGGCGGCGGTCCGAACGCCGGCACGGCCGGTGCCGCCGAATCGGCCGGTGCCGCCGGATCGGCCGGGTCAGCCCTGCTCGGCCGGTGCCGCCGGATCGGCCGGGTCAGCCCTGCTCGGCCGGTGCCGCCGGATCGGCCGGGTCAGCCCTGCTCGGCCGGCTCCAGCCCGGCCTCGGCCCGCTCCACCACGTTGGCCAGCAGCATCGCCCGGGTCATCGGGCCGACTCCGCCCGGCATCGGCACCAGCTTGCCGGCCACCTCGGCGACCTCGGGCCCGACGTCGCCGGTGTAGCGGCCCTTGCCGTCCGCACCGATCACCCGGGTGATCCCGACGTCGACCACCACCGCGCCCGGCCGGACCATGTCGGCGGTGAGCAGACCCGGCACGCCGGCCGCCACGATCACGATGTCGGCGGCCCGGGTGTGCGCGGCCAGGTCGAGGGTGCCGGTGTGGCAGAGCGTCACGGTGGCGTTCTCGCTGCGCCGGGTCAGCAGCAGCCCGAGCGGCCGGCCGACCGTGTTGCCCCGGCCGACCACCGCCACCTCGGCGCCGCGCAGCGGCACGTCGTGCCGGCGCAGCAGCTCGACGATGCCGCGCGGGGTGCAGGGCAGCGGGCCGGGATAACCGAGTACGAGCCGGCCGAGGTTGACCGGGTGCAGCCCGTCGGCGTCCTTGTCCGGGTCGATCATCTCCAGCACCCGCTGGGTGTCCAGGTGGGCCGGGAGCGGGAGCTGCACGATGTAGCCGTGGCAGGCCGGGTCGGCGTTGAGTTCGGCGACCGTGGCGTCGACCTGTTCCTGGGTGGCGTCGGCCGGCAACTCGCGGCGGATCGAGGCGATGCCCACCTCGGCGCAGTCCCGGTGCTTGCCGTTGACGTACGCCTGGGAGCCCGGGTCCTCGCCGACCAGCACGGTGCCCAGCCCCGGCACGACGCCCCGTTCGGCCAACGCCTTGACCCGGTCGCGCAGTTCGTCCTTGATGAGTGCCGCGGTCGCTTTGCCGTCGAGAAGGGTGGCCGTCACAGCCAGATCGTCTCACGCGGTACGCCCGGCCGAGCCGGCACCCGGCTGGTCGGTACCGGGATCGGCCACTCGGCCAACTCCCGGTCCGCCGGGCGACCGGCGCTGAATGCTAACTATACGTAGCCGTGTTCTTAGTCACGCTCAGTGAGATCTTGTGGAGTTGTCCACAATCTGGAAGACCCGATCAGGGCGAATGCGGATTAATCTCCGACCACACGTTGCCCAGCTCACGGCGTCCATACCGCACCGTTCATACCCATAAATTCTGTATGATCGAATCTGCACATCACCTGGGCCAGCGCCGCGATAGCAGCTCAGAGCGGATATGCGCAAGTCCTGCCCGCCCCCTGTGTTACTGACTCGTAATCATCCAGTTTGGCCAGGCGTCCTGCTACGACCTACCTTTGCCGAGCGTTGCACAGCGTTACCTCTGTGTGGGGGCGACTGCTCAGCGTAAGGAGACGAGGAGGCTCAATGCAGGTTCGTAGGCTCGCTGCCTGGACCGCCCTCCCCCTCGCCGCGACCCTCGGCCTCGCGGCCTGTGGCAGTGGCGGCGACTCGGGGGAGAGCGACCCGAATGCGACGGTTTCCGTCCAGATCGCGGAACCGCAGCACCTGATTTCCACCAACACCAACGACTCGAGCGGTAACCAGGTGCTGTCCGCCCTGTTCAGCCCGCTGGTCGACTACGACGAGCAGAACAAGCCGTTCGAGGTCGCCGCGGAGTCCGTGAACTCGACCGACAACCTGACCTGGACGATCAAGCTGAAGGACGGCTACACCTTCCACAACGGCGAGAAGGTGACCGCGGACAGCTACATCAACGCCTGGAACTACGGCGCCTACGGGCCGAACGGCCAGGGCAACAGCTACTTCTTCGAGAAGATCGCCGGCTACGAGGACCTGCAGTCGAAGGACCCCGACGGCGACGGCCCGCAGAAGGCGCCGGAGCCGAAGGCCAAGACCATGACCGGGCTGAAGAAGGTCGACGACCTGACCTTCACGGTGACGCTGGCCAAGCCGTACACCGAGTTCAAGACCGTGCTCGGCTACACCGCGTTCTACCCGCTGCCGGCGGCCGCCTTCTCGGCGCCCGGCGTGATCAAGGACGGCTACGAGGACGCGCCGATCGGCAACGGCCCCTTCAAGATGAAGGGCACCTGGCAGCACGACGCCAAGGTCGAGGTCGAGCGCTACGACGCGTTCCCGGGCGAGAAGCCGAAGATCGCCGGTGCCGAGTTCCGGATCTACCAGCAGCTCACCGCGGCGTACGCGGACGTGCTGTCGGACAACCTCGACGTGGACGTGACCGTCCCGACCGAGAACCTGAGCACCGCGGCGACGGACCTGGGCGACCGGTTCCAGCAGAGCCAGAACTCCTCCTTCCAGTTCGTGGCCTTCCCCACGTTCCAGAAGGAGTTCAGCAAGCCGGACGTGCGCAAGGCGATCTCCATGGCGATCGACCGGGACGAGATCACCAAGTCGATCTTCAAGGAGTCGCAGATCTCGGCGCGCTCGTTCGTCTCCCCGGTGGTCGCCGGCTACCGCGACGACACCTGCGGCGAGGCCTGCGAGTTCAACCCGGCCAAGGCCAAGGAGCTGTACCAGGCCGCCGGCGGCCCCGCCGAGCTGAAGATCACCTACAACGGTGACGGTGGGCACAAGGACTGGGTCGACGCGACCTGCAACCAGCTCAAGGCCAACCTGGGCGTGGAGTGCGTCGGTGCGGCCGAGCCGAAGTTCTCGGACCTGCTGACCAAGGTCGAGGGCAAGCAGCCGGTCGGCCTGATCCGGATGGGCTGGCTGATGGACTACCCGTCGATGGAGAACTACCTCGGCCCGCTGTACACCACGAACGGCTCGTCGAACTACTACGGGTACAGCAACCCGGAGTTCGACCGCCTGGTGCAGGAGGGGACCACCGCCGCGACCCCGGACGAGGCGGTCAAGAAGTACCAGCAGGCCGAGGACATCCTGGCCGCCGAGATGCCGGTGATCCCGCTCCGGTTCGGCCAGAACGTCTACGCGCACTCGACCCGGGTCAAGAACGTCGAGGTCGACCTCTTCCAGGTCGTCGACATGACCAAGATCGAGGTTGTCAGCTGAGCTGACCGAAAGGCCGGTCCGGGCCACCCGGTAAATCCTCGGGTGGCCCGGACCGTTTCCCGCACAGACCGCGCTCCAGCAATCCCCACGGAGAGTAAGCAAGCATGTTCCGCTACATCGTGCGGCGCCTGCTTCAGATGGTCCTGGCCTTCTTCGGGACCACTCTGATCGTCTACGCGCTGATGTTCGCCGGACAGGGTGATCCCATCCAGGCGCTCGCGGGCGAGCGCCCGGTCAGCGAGGCGCAGCGGGCGTACCTGACCGAGAAGTTCCACCTCGACCAGACCGGCGTCGGCGGCTTCTTCTACCGCTACTTCGACTACGTCGGCAACCTGCTCCGTGGCGACCTCGGCGACTCGCTCACCGGCCGGAAGATCAGCGACATGCTGGCCCAGGCCTGGCCGGTCACCGTGAAGCTCGCGATCATCGGGCTGCTGGTGGCGATCCTGGTCGGCGTCACCGCCGGGGTCATCGCCGGGCTCCGCCGGGGCGGCATCTTCGACAACGCCACCCTGGCGCTGACCCTGCTGGTGCTCGGCATCCCCACCATCGTGCTGGCGCCGCTCGCCCAGTACTTCCTCGGCGTCAAGCTGCCGCTCTTCCCGCCGACCGCCGGTTCCGATCCCAGCATCTACGCCCTACTGCTGCCCGGCATCGTGCTCGGCTCCCTGTCGCTGGCCACCGCACTGCGGCTGACCCGGACCTCGGTCGCCGAGAACCTGCGCTCCGACTACGTACGGACCGCGAAGGCCAAGGGCCTGCCGATCCGCCGCATCGTCAGCGTGCACGTACTGCGGAACTCGCTGATCCCGGTGATCACCTTCCTCGGCGTCGAACTCGGCAACCTGATGAGCGGCGCGATCATCACCGAGGGCGTCTTCAACATCCCGGGCGTCGGGTTCAACCTCTTCCGCGGCATCAAGACCGAGGACGGCCCGCTGGTGGTCGGCCTGGTCAGCGTGCTGGTCGTGGTCTATCTGGTGTCGAACCTCGTGGTGGACGTCCTCTACGCCGTCCTCGACCCCCGCATCCGGTACGAGTGAGGGATCACGCATGAGTGAGCTGGAAACTGTCACCGCGGCCGAGATGGCCGGCGGCAAGGCCGGGTCCGGCGACCCGGCCGCGCGGCCGCGGAGCCTGGCCGGCGACGCCTGGCGCGACCTGCGCCGCAACCCGATCTTCTGGATCTCGCTGGTACTGGTCCTGGCGGTCACCGCGATGGCGGCCTTCCCCGGCCTGTTCACCTCGAACGACCCGCACGACTGCACGCTGGCCCGGCAGCACGCCGGGCCCGGCGGCGGCGCTCCGTTCGGGTACGACTTCCAGGGCTGCGACATCTACGCCCGCGCCGTCTTCGGTGCCCGGGCGTCGCTGCTGGTCGGCGCGTTCTCCGCGCTGGTCACCGGGCTGATCGCGATCACCGTCGGCATGCTCGCCGGCTACTTCGGCCGGTGGGTCGACGCGGCGCTGTCCCGGGTGATCGACGTGGTGCTCGGCATCCCGCTGCTGCTCGCCGCGATCGTCATGCTGAAGCGGATCAGCAGCGACAGCCCGAACGTCCGGATCATCGCGGTGATCTTCGTACTCGCGATCCTCGGCTGGACCACCGCCGCCCGGGTGATCCGGTCCTCGGTGATCAGCGCCAAGCAGCAGGACTACGTGGCGGCGGCCCGGATGCTCGGCGCCGGCAACGGCCGGACCATGTGGCGGCACATCCTGCCCAACTCACTGGCCCCGGTGATCGTGGTGCTGACCATCGCGCTCGGCTCGTTCATCGCCGCCGAGGCGACGCTCTCCTTCCTCGGCATCGGCCTGAAGGCCCCGACCATCTCCTGGGGCATCGACATCGACGCCGGCCGTACGCACATGCGGGAGTCGGCGATTCCGCTGGTGGTGCCGTCGACCTTCCTGGCGCTGACCGTACTGGCCTTCATCATGCTCGGCGACGCGATCCGCGACGCCTTCGACCCGAAGCTGCGGTGATCAGATGACCGTGAACGTGAACGAGCGGAGCGGGTCGCCCGGGCCGCAGGGTGCCGGCGCCGACGGCGGGCACCTGTTGGAGGTACGGGACCTCTTCGTCGAGTTCCGCACCCGGGACGGCGTGGCCAAGGTGATCAACGGCGTCTCGTACCACCTGGACGCCGGGGAGACCCTGGCGGTGCTCGGCGAGTCGGGCTCCGGCAAGTCGGTGACCGCCCAGGCGATCATGGGCATCCTGGACATGCCGCCGGCGGTCATCCCGTCCGGGCAGATCCTCTACCGCGGTACCGACCTGCTGAAGCTCTCCGAGGAGGAGCGCCGGAAGGTACGCGGCAAGCAGATCTCGATGATCTTCCAGGACGCGCTCTCCGCGCTGAACCCGGTCTTCCCGGTCGGCTGGCAGATCGGCGAGATGCTGCGGCTGCGCGAGGGGCTGTCCCGGGCCCAGGCCAAGCGCCGGGCGATCGAGCTGATGGAACTGGTCAAGATCCCAGCGGCCCGGCAGCGGATCGGCGACTACCCGCACCAGTTCTCCGGCGGTATGCGGCAACGGGTCATGATCGCGATGTCGCTGGCGTTGGACCCGGCGGTGCTGATCGCCGACGAGCCCACCACCGCGCTGGACGTCACCGTGCAGGCCCAGATCATGGACCTGCTCGGCGAACTGCGCCGGGACCTGAACATGGCGATGATCCTGATCACCCACGACCTCGGGGTCGTCGCCGACGTGGCCGACCGGATCGCCGTGATGTACGCCGGCCGGATCGTCGAGCACGCCGACGTGCACTCGCTGTACGAGGCACCGGCACACCCGTACACCAAGGGGTTGCTGGAGTCGATTCCCCGGCTCGACCTCAAGGGTCAGCGGCTGACCACCATCAAGGGGCTGCCGCCCAACCTGATGCGCATCCCCAGCGGATGCCCATTCCACCCGCGCTGCCCGTACGCCCGGCAGGAGTGCGTCGACGTCGTACCGGCCGTCCGGTCGTTCGGCAACGGCCGGACCAGCACCTGCCACTTCGCCCAGGAGGTCCTCGATGGCCGCGTCTGAGCCGAGGAACCCGCAGTCCGGCGCCCGCGGCGCCGGTCCGGCCACACGGGTCAAGCCGCGCGGCGAGACCGTGCTGCGGGTCGAGAACGTCGTCAAGCACTTCCCGATCAGCCAGGGCATCGTCTTCAAGCGGCAGATCGGCGCCGTGAAGGCGGTCGACGGGGTCAGCTTCGAACTGAACCGGGGCGAGACCCTCGGCATCGTCGGCGAGTCCGGCTGCGGCAAGTCGACCCTGGCCAAGCTGCTGATGCGGCTGGAGACGCCGACCTCGGGCCGGGCGATGCTGGAGGGGCGGGACATGTTCACGCTCTCCGGCGCGGAGCTGCGCCGGATGCGCCGGAACGTGCAGATGGTCATGCAGGACCCGTACACCTCGTTGAACCCGCGGATGACGGTCGGCGACATCATCGGGGAGCCGTTCGACATCCACCCGGACGCGGCGCCGCGCGGCGCCCGCCGGCAGCGGGTGCAGGAGCTGCTCGACCTGGTCGGGCTGAACCCGGAGCACGTCAACCGCTATCCGCACCAGTTCTCGGGTGGTCAGCGGCAGCGGATCGGCATCGCCCGGGCGCTCGCGCTCAAGCCGGAGATCATCGTCTGTGACGAGCCGGTGTCGGCGCTGGACGTGTCGATCCAGGCGCAGGTGATCAACCTGCTGGAGAGCCTCCAGGACGAATTGGGCCTCTCCTACATCTTCATCGCGCACGACCTGTCGGTGGTCCGGCACATCGCCGACCGGGTCGCGGTGATGTACCTGGGCAAGATCGTGGAGATCGGTACCGAGGACGAGATCTACGAGCGGCCGACCCACCCGTACACCCAGGCGCTGCTCTCGGCGGTGCCGGTGCCGGACCCGAAGGCCCGGGCGCACCGCGAGGTCATCCGGCTCGACGGTGACGTACCGTCGCCGGCGAACCCGCCGTCGGGCTGCCGGTTCCGGACCCGCTGCTGGAAGGCGCAGGAGATCTGCGCCACCCAGGAGCCGCAGCTCGTGCTCCGGGCCGTCGAGCCGCACCCGTCGGCCTGCCACTTCGCCGAACTCAAGCAGCACGTCGTCTCCTGACCCGGACCCGGCCGGCCGAATCACCCCTGGCGGGCGGCGGTCGGCGGGATTGACAGGGCAGGAGCGCAAGGACCGACCGGGCGGCAGGACCGCTCCGGAAGGGATGGACGCCGAGCGCGAGGCAGGACCGAGCGGACGGCGGGGGTGGAGAGCCCGGGAACCACACAATGGTTTCCGGGCTCTCGTCTACATGCTGCGAAGACTGCTCGTGACGCTGGCCCTGGTGGCCTCGACGGTGCCGCTGCTCGGCTGTGCCGAGGAGGGCCCGGGCACCGCCGGCCCGACCGTCGCGCCGCCGTCGCCCGGGACCGGCGCGGGATCGGTGCCCGCGACCGGAGCCGCCGCCGAGCCGGCCGCCACCTGCACGGACGGGGCGGGCTCGCCGGACGACCCGCTCGAGGTGCGGGGCGTGGCGGACGCCGGGAACTCGTTCTGGGGGCTGCTCTTCCCGCGCGGCGGCCCGGGCCTGCGCACCGGACGGGACGAGAAGATCGTCTGGCGGATGACCGGATCCGGCACCTTCAGCATCCAGGCCACCGGCCCGGGCGGGGCCACCATCGAACCGGTCTGGGGACCCACCGGGCACAGCGGAAGCACCTGGACCAGACCCGGTGACGAGTGGGGTACCGGCTGGAACTTCCCGGTCGCCGGCTGCTGGACCGTACGGGCCAGCCGGTCCGGCGGCGCGACCGGCAGCGCGCTGCTCCGGGTCGGCTGACCGGCGCGACGAACGGCACCCTCGCCGCCGGGCTGACCGGCGCGACGAACCGGTGCGGGAGTTTCCGGCGCTCCCCGGCACGGCTCGGTTGGCGCGAACCGGCGCGGGTCCCTGGCGGTCCGGGGTGCCGAGGGGGCACCGCCGGTCGCCTGGGAGTCCCGCACCGGCCGCATGGCGGATCGGTGACGTGGATCAGTGGAAGAAGTGCCGGGTGCCGGTGAAGTACATGGTGATCCCGGCCGCCGAGGCCGCCGCGACGACCTCCTCGTCGCGTACCGAGCCGCCGGGCTGGACGACCGCCCGGACCCCGGCGTCGATCAGCACCTGGAGCCCGTCCGGGAACGGGAAGAACGCGTCCGAGGCGGCGACCGCGCCCCGGGCCCGTTCGGCACCGGCCCGGGAGACCGCCAGGTGCGCCGAGTCGACCCGGTTGACCTGTCCCATCCCCACCCCGACGGTCGCGCCCTCGGTGGCGAGCAGGATCGCGTTGCTCTTCACCGCCCGGACGGCCCGCCAGGCGAAGGCGAGGTCGGCCAGGGTCGCCGGGTCGGCGGGCTCGCCGGTGACCAGCCGCCAGCCGGCCGGATCGTCGCCGGGCGCGTCCACCCGGTCGGCCATCTGCACCAGCGCGCCGCCGCTGACCGGGCGCCACTCCGCCGGGTACGGCGCCCAGGCGGGCGCCCGCAGCAGCCGGATGTTCTTCTTGCCGGAGAGTACGTCCACCGCACCCGGCTCGAAGTCGGGTGCCACCAGCACCTCGGTGAAGACCTCGGCGACCTGCTGCGCCATCTCGACCGAGACCGGCCGGTTGACCGCGATCACCCCGCCGAACGCGGAGACCGGGTCGCAGGCGTGCGCCCGGCGGTGTGCCTGCGCCACGTCGGCGCCGACCGCGATGCCGCACGGGTTGGCGTGCTTGATGATCGCCACCGCCGGCCGGTCGGCGAAGTCGTTCGCCGCCCGCCAGGCCGCGTCCGCGTCGACGTAGTTGTTGTAGGACATCTCCTTGCCGTGCAGCTGCTCGGCCTGGGCCAGCCCGGGCGGGGCCGCCGGGTCGACGTAGAGCACCGCCGCCTGGTGCGGGTTCTCGCCGTACCGCAGCGGCGTGGGCGCGGTCAGCACCTGACCGGCGAAGGCCGGCCACTCCTGCTCCGCCGGCCCGGTACGCACCGCGAACCAGTTCGCCACCGCCACGTCGTACTCGGCGATGTCGGCGAAGGCGCGGGCCGCGAGCTGCTGGCGCTGCCCGGCGCTGAAACCGCCGTCGGCCAGGGCGGCCAGCACCGACGGGTACGCCGACACCGACGTCACCACCGCCACCGAGGCGTGGTTCTTGGCGGCCGCCCGGACCATCGCCGGCCCACCGATGTCGATCTGCTCGACGCACTCGTCGAAGTCCGCACCGGAGGCGACCGTCTCGGTGAACGGGTAGAGGTTCGACACCAGCAGGTCGAACGGGGCGATGCCCAGCTCGCCGAGCTGCGCCGCGTGCCGCTGGCGCCGCAGGTCGGCCAGGAGCCCGGCGTGCACCTTCGGGTGCAGCGTCTTGACCCGGCCGTCGAGCACCTCGGGGAACCCGGTCAGCGACTCGACCGGGGTGACCGGTATCCCGGCCCCCTCGATGGTCGCCGCCGTGCTGCCGGTGGAGACGATCTCGACTCCGGCGCCGTGCAGCGCCCGGGCCAGCTCCACCAGGCCGGTCTTGTCGTAGACGCTGACCAGCGCGCGCCTGATCGGCCGCCGGCCGTCCGGGCCGGAACTCGTGTCGCTCACTCCGATCGTGACCTTCCTTCCAGTGATCGTCCAACCCTCCCGGAGCAGCCGGCCGACCTGCGTGACGAGCTGCCGGCGCTCGGCCACCTTGATCCGCTCGGTGAGGGTCTCCTCGTCGTCGTCGTCGAGTACCGGCACCGCCACCTGGGCGACGATCGGCCCGGTGTCGACACCGGCGTCGACGAAGAACAGGGTGGCCCCGGCGAGTTTGACTCCGTAGCCAAGGGCGTCGCGCGGGCCGTGCATGCCGGGAAAGGCGGGCAGCAGCGAGTTGTGCGTGTTGACGTACCGGTCGCCGAAGGCCGCCAGGAAGTGCGGGCCGACCAGCTTGAGGAAGCCGGCCGAGACGACCAGGTCGGGCTCGTACCCGGCGACGTGCGCGGTGAGCGCGCGGTCCCAGTCCTCCCGCGTCGGGTACGCCTTGACCGGGGCGACGAAGGTGGGTACTCCGGCCGCGGCGGCCCGGTCGAGCCCGGTGATGCCGTCCCGGTCGGCGCCGACGGCGACCACCCGGGCGCCGTAGGCCGGGTCGGCACCGGCGTCGAGCAGGGCCTGGAGGTTGCTCCCGGAGCCGGAGACGAGGACGACGATGCGGGCTGCCGACGCGGGCTCAGTCACCCCAGCACCCTATCGGGCAGGTCAGGTCGGCTTCCCGGCGGCGCGACCCGAGCACGTCGCCGAGGGAGCGGCGTCGATCACGATCGGCATGTCGGGCGGCGAGCGGGCCACCAAAGTGGCGCTGATTAGGTACGCTGCCGGACGCTCGGGGCAATGACCTGCCCCAGAAGGTACCCCCTCGGTAATTCCATACATGCGCTGAGTGCAGGCCAAGGAGCCCAACACACATGCAACCCGGTTACCCCTCACACCCGCCGCAAGAGATCAACAACAACATGACGATGTCCATCGTCGCGATCTTCCTGTTCTGGCCGCTGGCCATCCCGGCCATCATCAACGCCTCCAAGGTGAACCCGCTGCTCCAGCAGGGCAACTACCCGGCGGCCCAGGCCGCCGCGGCGGAGTCCCGCAAGTGGTCGAAGCTGGCCCTGATCATCGGCATCTGCATCTGGGCGGTCTCGCTGATCTGCTGCGTCATCAGCTTCGTCATCAGCGCCAACTCGGCGTCGAACATCTAGTCTGAGAGACCTGTCAAAGGAGTCTTGTCATGCAGCCCGGCTACCCAGGCCAGGACCCGTACGGGCAGCAGCCGTCGGATCCGAACGCACCACAGCACCAGGATCCGTACGCGCAGCCGCCGCAGCCCACGTCGGGCCAGCCGTACGGGCAACCGACCCCGGGCCAGCCGTACGGGGGGCAGCCGACGTCGGGCCAGCCGTACGGGCAGCCCACGTCGGGCCAGCCGTACGGGCAGCCCACGTCGGGCCAGCCGTACGGGCAGCCGACTCCGGGGCAGCCGTACGGGCAGCCGCAGTACCAGGACGCGCAGCAGCCATACCAGGACCCGTACGGTCAGCAGCAGCCGATGCCGGGCCAGCCCTACGGTGCGGCACCCGGTTACCAGACCGGTGGGTACGCACCGGCCGGCGGGCAGAACAACACCCTCGGCCTGGTCGCGATGATCGTCGGCATCGTCTCGATTCCGGCGGCCTGCTGTGCCGCGCTCGGCATCATCGCGGGCATCGCCGGCATCGTGCTCGGCTTCCTCGGCCGGGGCAAGGCCAGCCGGGGTGAGGCCAGCAACGGGGGTCAGGCCCTGGCCGGTCTGATCTGCGGTGCCGTCGGCCTGCTCCTCGGGGTGCTCAACGTGATCCTCGCGGTCGTGCTGAACGTCAACGGGTTCGGCTACGCCCCGTGACGACCGGCCGGGCGGCGTACGGCCGTCCGGAGTCGTGACAGCCGCGTTGGGGCGCCCCGGAGTTTCCGGGGCGCCCCAAGCACGTTCGGGACTGCCCGGTCAGCCTCGGGCCACGGCCCGGGTCGCGGCGGCGCCGATCAGGGTGCCGACCAGCACCACCACGGTCGCCCCGGCGGCGACCTGCCAGTAGGCCGGTCCCACCTCGGCGAGCCGGCCGCCGCCGAGCGGGCCACCGGAGAGCAGGGCCGCCGCGCCGAGTACCACCCCGGCGACCGGGCCGCCGACCGCGGCCGCGCCGAGCAGCGCGGCCCAGCCGGGCGGTGGCGCGTTCCGCTCGGCCGCGGAACGAGTCCGGCGGCGCGCGAGCAGCCAGCCCGCGGCCATGCCGGCCAGCACCGGCACGGCGAGCACGGCGCCACCGATCCCGCCGAGCGGCCCCTGCGGCAGCCCGGCCAGCAGGGGTACGGCCGGCAGCGCTCCAATGGAGACCTCGGAGGTCCGGACCACCGTGTCGGTGCCGACCGCGAAACCCGGCCCGAGGAGATAGCTGGCGGCCCAGACTGCGGCGTTCGGCGCGTAGCCGAGGCTGATCAGGGTGATGCCCGCCTGGCCCAGCACACCGGTGCGATAGGCCCCGATCATGTCACCGGCCTCGCCGCCACCGGTGGCCACCGCCAGCCCGGCCGCCCCGGCCCCGGCCCCGAGCAGCAGCAGCGCGGCGACCACCCCGGTGCGCAGCCCGTCCCGGAGCACCAGCGGAGTACGCCGGGCCACCGCCACCAGCACACCGCTGGCCCGGGCCGCACCGAACAGCGCGGCGAGGGTGCCGAAGCCGGTCAGCGTCACCCCGGCCCGTACCGGGTCGGCGGTCGGCCCGGCACCGCCGAGCAGCAGCGCGGCCAGAGCGCCGAGTACCCCGTACCCGACGCCGACCGCCAGCGCGACGGCGAGTGCGCGGCCGGCTGTCGGCCGTTCCCGGACCCGGACCGCCCGGCTGACGTGCACGCCGGCCCGGTTCAGCCGCCAGGCCGCCAGCATGGCGAGGGCGAGCGGCGGCAGGCCGAACGGCCCGGCATCGGTGTGCAGCGGTACGCCGTGCCCGAGCAGCCATCCGGCCAGGCCCAGCCGGGCGGCGCCGACCACCTCGCCGCTGCCCTCGGCGAACCGGGCCGCCCCCAGCACCACGGCGACCGGCAGATAACCGACCAGGGCCGCCCAGCCGGCGGCGACCGCCGCCGCGACCGCCAGCGGAGCCCGGCCAGGACGTCCCGCCCTGCCCGGCCTCGGCCGGGGCACCCGGCGCTCCCCGGCCGGCCTGCTCCGGCGCGGCTCCCGGCCGTCCGCCGGCCCGGGCCGTCCGGTCGGTTGCGCGGCACCGACCGGCTCGACCGGCGCGCTCTCCGGCGGCGTCGGCCGGCGCGGCCGGTCAGGAACGGTGGGTGGTGGCATCAGCGCCTACTCTGGCACGGCAGCGGGTCGGCCGGTTCACGGCACCACCGTACGGATGACCGGAGCCCCCGCGATACCCGATTCGTCCGGCCCGGGTCCGGTCTCCGGCCGACCTCCCGGGACCGGAGACGGAACCGGGGTGGCCGGCGCACGCCGACCACCCCGGAACAACACGTCGACGGCTCAGTTGCCGGACATCAGCTCCCGCATCAGCCGCGCGGTCTCGCTCGGCGTCTTGCCGACCTTGACTCCGACCGCCTCCAGGGCGGCCTTCTTCGCGTCGGCGGTGCCGGCCGAACCGGAGATGATGGCCCCGGCGTGCCCCATGGTCTTGCCGGGCGGGGCGGTGAAGCCGGCGATGTAGCCCACCACCGGCTTGGTGACGTTGGCCTTGATGAACTCGGCCGCCCGCTCCTCGGCGTCACCGCCGATCTCGCCGATCATCACGATGGCGTCGGTCTCCGGGTCTGCCTGGAACGCCGCGAGCGCGTCGATGTGGGTGGTGCCGATGATCGGGTCACCGCCGATGCCGACGCAGGTGGAGAAGCCGATGTCGCGCAGCTCGTACATCATCTGGTAGGTCAGCGTCCCGCTCTTGCTGACCAGGCCGATCCGGCCCGTGCCGGTGATGTCGGCCGGGATGATGCCGGCGTTGGCGGCGCCCGGCGAGGCGATGCCGGGGCAGTTCGGCCCGATGATCCGGGTCCGCTCCCCCTGCGCCAGGTTGTAGGCCCAGAACGCGGCGGTGTCGTGCACCGGTACGCCCTCGGTGATCACCACGGCGAGCGGGATGCCGGCGTCGATCGCCTCGACCACGGCGCCCCGGGTGAACTGCGGCGGTACGAAGATGACGCTCACGTCCGCACCGGTGGCCGCCATCGCCTCGGCGACGTTCGCGAAGACCGGCAGCTCGACCGTGTCGAAGGCGACCTTCTGGCCGGCCTTGCGCGGGTTGACCCCACCCACCACGTTGGTGCCGGCGGCCAGCATCCGCCGGGTGTGCTTCATCCCCTCGGAGCCGGTCATCCCCTGTACGACGACCTTGGACTCCTTGGTCAGCCAGATTGCCATCTCAGACCCCCGCAGCCGCGAGCTCGGCGGCCCGCTGGGCCGCGCCATCCATAGTGTCCACCCGCTGCACCAGCGGGTTGGCGGCGCCGTCGAGGATGGCCCGCCCGGCCTCCGCGTTGTTGCCGTCGAGGCGTACCACGAGGGGCTTGTCGACCGTCTCGCCGCGCTCGGCGAGCAGGGCCAGCGCCTGGATGATGCCGTTGGCGACCTCGTCGCAGGCGGTGATGCCGCCGAAGACGTTGACGAAGACGCTGCGCACCGACGGGTCGGAGAGTACGATCTCCAGCCCGTTCGCCATCACCGCGGCGCTGGCGCCACCGCCGATGTCGAGGAAGTTCGCCGGCTTGACCCCGCCGTACGACTCGCCCGCGTACGCCACCACGTCGAGGGTGGACATGACCAGGCCGGCGCCGTTGCCGATGATGCCGACCTCGCCGTCCAGCTTGACGTAGTTGAGATCCTTCTCCTTGGCCCGCTGCTCCAGCGGGTCCACGGCGGCCTGGTCGACCAGCGCCTCGTGGTCAGGGTGCCGGAAGCCGGCGTTCTCGTCGAGCGAGACCTTCGCGTCGAGGCAGAGCACCGTGCCGTCGGCCGTCCGGGCCAGCGGGTTCACCTCGACCAGGGTGGCGTCCTCGGCCACGAACGCCTGCCAGAGGCGTACGGCGATCGGCACGATCTGGTCGGTCAGCTCGGCCGGGAAGCCGGCCGCCTCCACGATTTCCCGCGCCTTGGTCTCGTCCACCCCGACGTTCGCGTCGATCGCCACCTTCGCGACCCGCTCCGGCGTCTCGGCGGCCACCTGCTCGATGTCCATCCCGCCGGCCACGCTGGCGATGCAGAGGAAGGTGCGGTTCGCGCGGTCGAGCAGGTAGGAGAAGTAGTACTCCTCGGCGATGTCCGCGGTCACCGTCAGCATGACCTTGTTGACCGTGTGGCCCTTGATGTCCATGCCGAGGATGTCGGTGGCCCGGGCCACCGCCTCGTCCGGCCCCTCGGCGAGCTTGACGCCGCCCGCCTTGCCCCGGCCGCCGACCTTCACCTGAGCCTTGACGACCACCCGGCCGCCGAGGCGCTCGGCGATCGCGCGGGCCTCCTCAGGGGTCGTCGCGACACCGCCGGCCAGCACGGGCAGCCCGTGCCGCTCGAACAGCTCACGCCCCTGGTATTCGTACAGGTCCACGATTGCGCGTCCCGTCCCGTCTCCGCGGCGCGCCGTCGCACCGCCGCCAGCGTGTGAATGAGTTGGGCCTGCTGTACGCACGAACAGGCCATCGGCCGCAGCCTAGCGAGGTGAGCACGCCGGGCATCCACGTGGGTGCTCGGTGTGCGGTAACGCACAGCAGGCCGGCCGCTGTCGCGCTCGCCGGCCGGCGGTGGCCGGGGAAAAGATTCCGGGGGCGGCGTAACCCGGCGTAAGGGACGTCGTTGAGTCTGATGTCGGAGCGCTGGGGGAAGCGCGATGACGAAGACGGCCGATGCCCTGTCGGTCGAGGGGTGGCGGCGGGGCATCGCGCATAGAGGGGCCGGACGTGTGAGGGGTGCGTCCGGCCTCTCCCCCATTTCCGTGCAGGGTACGCTCCGGAGCCGTCCGACCGCCTGGCTACGGCGGGTCGTGGCGGTCAGCCGACGACCGGTTGGCCCACGTTGTTCCGGACCCACTCCACGATCGAGCCGGTGGTGGCACCCGGGGTGAAGATCCTGGCCACGCCGAGCCGCTCCAGTTCCGGGATGTCCGCGTCCGGGATGATCCCGCCGCCGAACACGACCAGGTCCGTCACGTCCCGCTCGGCGAGCAGTTCCAGCACCCGGCGGAACAGCGTCATGTGCGCCCCGGAGAGTACGGAGAGGCCGATCGCGTCGGCGTCCTCCTGGATCGCCGTCTCGACGATCTGCTCGGGCGTCTGGTGCAGGCCGGTGTAGATGACCTCCATGCCGGCGTCCCGCAGGGCCCGGGCGACCACCTTCGCCCCCCGGTCGTGCCCGTCCAGGCCAGGCTTGGCGACGACCACCCGGATCCGAGAACTCATCAGCGCGACACCTCTCCTGGACACCCGACCAGAGTTACCTTAACGAACGGTAACCCGGCCGCCGGCTCCCCGGGAACTCCCCCGGACGGCGGGCCCCGGAAGCAGGCGGCGCGACGGTCGTCCGGCGTGCCCCGGCCGACACGCCGCCCCGACCCGGGAACCCCGTCCGACCATACCCCTAGGGGGTTCTCAGAGGAGCTCCGACCCGAGTCGGGTCGATGACGCCCTGCTGCAATCAACGTAACGGAGCGCTACTAACGAGGCCGATCGCAAAAGGTTACGAGATATGGCATTCCATGACGCACAACCGCACAGCGCACCGGCAATCTGGCGCTGCGACTTGTGGCGCGCCTAGGGGTTGGCTACCGTGGCCCACGGTTGTCATCAGGTCCATGACCGGGCGACAACGCGGTCAACCGGAGTTCACCTCGATCGTCGAACATCGGTCACGGTCGCAACACTGACCCGACAACGGAGGGTGTGCGTGCGCCAGCGCCTGTCGTCTGAGCCCGATCGCTATCGAGGGCGACGCCGCGTCCCCACACCTCCGCGCAGCCGCTACGCCGCTGTTGTCACCACCGCGTTCGTCGGAGCCGGTGTCGTCGCGCTCGGCGCGGGAGCCCTGCCCGACGCCAAGGCGGTCAGCCCCTCCGCGCTGGCGGACCTGGAAAAGGCCGCCGCCACCAGCGAGGACCTGAGCGCGCGGGCCGCCGACGCCCAGCAGGGCGCCGCGTCCCGGGACGACGACCGGGCCGACGGGCTCGCCTCCACCCTGGCCGCCGCCCCCGACGTCTGGCGGCTTCCGCTCGACAACTACAGCTTCACCTCGCCGTACGGGATGAAGTGGAACAAGCTGCACGCCGGCATCGACCTGGCCGCTCCCGAGGGAACCCCGTACAGCGCGGTGCACGCGGGGACGGTGACCAAGGCCGGCTGGTTCGGCGGGTACGGCTACTGCGTGATCGTCCAGCACTCCGACGGCACCGAGTCCATCTACGGGCACTCGTCGCAGCTACTGGTCAGCGAGGGGCAGGAGGTCAAGGCCGGCGACCAGCTCGGCCTGGTCGGCAACACCGGCCACTCCTACGGCTCGCACCTGCACCTTGAGCTGCATGTCAACGGCAAGCCGACCGACCCGATCCCCTACCTACGGGACCGGGGAGTGGACATCCAGCTACAAGTCGACGATCTGTACACCGACGTAGCCGCCTCCTGACCCCGCGTCACGCCGCTTTACCGCCCGATCGAAACCGGTCGGGCGGTTTTCGTTGTGCCCGGTGCCCGACGAAGTTTCCTCCGCCACACCGCGCACTGTGGCAGATCACACAGTCCCATCCGTCGAGATAGCGGCTATCAAGGTCGATTTCCGGCATAACTGCGTCGCCGCCGTCCGGCCGTCGCCGGTGACCGGCAGCCCCGTGCCGGCGTGGCACCGCCGCGCCCACCACCATTTCCGGGTCCACGCCCCACGCAGAAGGGACCCGTCGTGCCGGAGACCGATCCGCACCAGCCCGAGACGGCCGAGCACCAGGCCGCCGAGCCCAGCACGAGCCGGCGTACCGGACGGTCCGGCGTCGCCCGGCACCGGACTGGCGGCCGGCGCCGGTACCTCGTACCCGGGCTGGTCGCACTGCTCGGCCTCGGCGTGGCCGGCGCGGTGACGGCGGTGGCCGTCGGCGACGACCGGCCGACCGGCCGGATCTCGGTGGCCCCGGAGGAATCGGCCCGGGCCGCCGCCGCGCAGCGTGCCGACCGGGCCGTGCGGGAGACCGCCAGCCCGACGACCACCCCGGCCCCGACCGCGACGCCCACGCCGAGCGCCGCCGCGACCACCCGGCCGCCGACCCCGAGCCGGAGCAGCGCGTCCGCCAAGGCGACGAGCCCGACCGCGAGCCGGAAGGCGCCCGCCTGGGTCGACCCGATGCCCGGCGCCAGCGTCACCTCCTGCTACGGGATGCGCTGGGGAACGATGCACGCCGGCATCGACCTGGCGATGCCGGCGGACACCCCGATCCGGGCCGCCGGGGCCGGCACGGTGGTCGACGCCGGCTGGGCCTTCGCCGGGTACGGCATCTCGGTGGTCGTCGACCACGGCAACGGCTGGCTCACCCACTACGCCCACCAGAGCCGGACCGTGGTCAGCGTCGGGCAGCGGGTCAAGCCCGGCCAGGTGATCGGGTACGAGGGTGCCACCGGCGACGCCACCGGGCCGCACCTGCACTTCGAGGTGCACAACGGGCTGTGGAACCAGGTCGACCCGGCGCCGTGGATGCGGGCTCGTGGGGTGGACCTGGGCTGCTGAGCCGGGTCAGCGATCGAGCGTGATGGCCCGCTTGGCCCGGTCGACCGACTCCTCGGCGGCCGGGCCACCCGGGTTCTCGGTGGCGAGTGCCTGGTTGAGCAGCACGAACGGGCGCATCCGCCGCTCGTACCGGCGCAGTGCCGCCGAGTGGTCACCGGCTGCGGAGCCCAGCTCGTCGGCGAGTACGTAGGCGCCGACCAGCGCCAGGCTGGTGCCCTGACCGGACAGGGGTGAGGGGCAGTAGCCGGCGTCGCCGAGCAGGGTCACCCGGCCCCGCGTCCAGCTCTCCATCCGGACCTGTGCCATCGCGTCGAAGTAGAAGTCCGGCGCCCGCCACATCGCGTCCAGCAGGCGGGGGATCTCCCAGCGCAGTCCACCGAACCGGTCGGCGACCAGCCGGCGCTGCTGCTCGGTGTCGCGGAAGTCGTACTCGATCGGGGCGGACTCGAAGCCGAGGTTGACCCGGAGTTCGGTGTTGTCGCGTACCGGGTAGATGCCGCAGCCGGCCGACCCGTCCCGCATCCAGACCTGCCAGTGGTCCAGGTCGAGCAGGTTCTCGGCGGTGAAGATCGCCAGGTAGGTGCCGAGGTGTGTCACGTGGTCCGCCTCCGGGCCGAAGGCGAGCCGCCGTACCGTCGAGTGCAGGCCGTCGGCCCCGACCACCAGGTCGAAGGTGCGCGGCTCGGCCCGCTCGAAACGCACCCGCACCCCGTCGTCCTGCTGCGTCAACTCGGTGACCGAGTCGCCGAAGAGGTATTCCACGTCGTCGCGGGTCCGGGCGTGGAGCAGGCCGGTGAGATCCTCGCGGAGCACCTCGATGTCGTCGCCGTCGAGCCGGCCACTGCTCAGGGCCACCTCGGTCGAGCGCATGACCTCGTTGCCGTCGCCGTCCAGCATCGACATGCCCCGGGTGCGGGTACGCACCTGGCGCAGCGCCGCCAGGATGCCCATCCGGTCGACCACGTCCAGCGCCACCCCGCGGACGTCGATCGCCTGGCCGCCCGGGCGGGGTGCCGGGGCACGCTCGACCACGGTCACCGCGAAGCCCCGCCGGCGCAGCCAGTACGCCAGCGCGGGTCCGGCGACGCTGGCACCGGAGATCAGAACACTGTCCATCTGCCCTCTCCTATCACCTCGTACCTGAGGACTAATGTACGACGTACATTCAGTTCCGACAACGGGGAATGTGAATGTCTGCCCTAGTACAGGATCGCTGCATGGCGGGGTTTCGGCTAGCCTCTGTCCTAGTACAGAGAGACGGGAGGGTGGATGGTGGCGACGAGCGGTGAACCGCCGTACCTGCGGATCGTCGCGGAGATCCGGCGCCGGATCGCCGAGGGTGAACTCCGGCCCGGCGACCGGGTGCCCTCGGTCCGGCAGCTCGCCCGTGACTGGAACGTGGCCCTCGCCACCGCCACCCGGGCACTGACCACGCTCAGCCAGCAGGGAGTGGTGCGGGCCCAGCCCCGGGTCGGCACGGTGGTGGCCGCCCCCGAGCCGGCACCGGCCCGGCCCCGGCGGCGCACCGAGTCGCCGGCACCCCGGCCCGCCGAGACCGAACTGACCCGGGAGCGGGTCGTCCGCGCCGCCCTCGACATCGCCGACACCGAAGGGCTGGAGGCGCTCTCGATGCGCGGGGTGGCGGCCCGGCTCGGCGTGGCGACCATGTCGCCGTACCGGTACGTGCACAGCAAGGAGGAACTCGTCCTGCTGATGGCCGACGCGGCGTACGGCGAGCGGGGCTATCCGGACCCCGCCCCCGAGGACTGGCGGGACCGGCTGGAGCTGGGCGCCCGTACGCTCTGGGCGCTGCACCGCCGGCATCCCTGGCTAGCCCAGCTCAGCCCGCTGACCCGGCCGCTGCCCCTGCCCAACCTGATGGTGCACGGCGAGTGGGTGCTCGCCGCGCTGGACGGCCTCGGGCTCGACCCGAGCACCATGCTGGACCTGAACGTGCTGATCTACAGCTTCGTGCAGGGCCTCGCCGTGCACCTGGAGCGGGAGACCCAGGCCCGGGCCGCCACCGGCCTCTCCGAGGAGGAGTGGGTCACGCGCCAGGGGCCCGCGATGGACGCGCTGGCCGGCTCCGGCAACCACCCGAACTACGCGCGGCTGCTGGCGAGCTTCGCCCGGACCGGCTACGACCTCGACCTCGACCGGCTCTTCGAGACGGGGCTGCACGCCCTGCTCGACGGCTTCGCCACCCTCGTGGAAGAGCGGGCCGCCGGACCGCAGGCGGAGCGGGCCGCCGGGTAGCAGCGGTCAGAGTTTGTCGATCGGGGCGTGCCGGAGCACCAGCCAGAGCGTCTGGTCGCCGAAGTCGATCTGGGCCCGGGCGCCCGGGCCGTGCCCCTCGACCGCCAGCACCCGGCCGAGGCCGTAACGCTGGTGGTTGACCCGGTCCCCGGCGGCGACCTTGGGCGGCTGCTTCAGCTCGCTCGCGGTGCTGAGCCGACTGCCGTCGATGCCGAGCCGCGAGGCGAGCTGGGCGGCCTTCGGCGTACCCCCGGAGAAGCCGCCGCCCCGGTAGGCGCCGGACCGGTCCTCGGCGCCGGACCGGCCACCCACGCCGCCACCGGTCCCGGACCAGGAGGTGTAGGCGGCCCCGGTGCGCTCCCAGCGGACCAGGTCGCCCGGCAACTCGTCGACGAACCGGGACGGCGGGTTGTAGGACGGCTGCCCCCAGGCCGACCGGGTGACCGCCCGGGACAGGTAGAGCCGCTTGCGGGCCCGGGTGATCCCGACGTACGCCAGCCGGCGCTCCTCCTCCAGCTCCCGGTTGTCGCCGAGCGCCCGCAGGTGCGGGAAGACGCCGTCCTCCAGCCCGGTCAGGAAGACCACCGGGAACTCCAGCCCCTTGGCGGTGTGCAGGGTCATCAGGGTGACCACGCCCTGGTGGTCGGGGTCGTCCGACGGCACCTGGTCGGCGTCGGCGACCAGCGCGACCTGCTCCAGGAAGCCGGCCAGGGTGGCACCGGGAGCGCCCTCGTCGGCCAGCGCCTCCACCCGTTCGGTGTATTCCCGGGCGACGCTCACCAGCTCCTGGAGGTTCTCCACCCGGCCGGCGTCCTGCGGGTCGATGCTCTCCTCCAGCTCGCCGAGGTAGCCGGAGCGGGTCAGCACCGCCTCCAGCACCTCCTCCGGCAGAGCGGTCTCGGCCAGCTCCCGCAGCCCGTCGAGCAGGGTGACGAACTCGGCGATCGCGTTGGCCGACCGGGTGGAGATGCCCGGTGCCTCGGACGCCCGGCGCAGCGCCGCGCCGAACGAGATCCGGTCCCGGGTGGCCAGCGCCTCCACGCAGGCCTCGGCCCGGTCGCCGATGCCCCGGCGGGGAGTGTTCAGGATCCGCCGGATGCTCACCGTGTCGTCGTCGTTGACCACCGCGCGGAGGTAGGCCAGGGCGTCCCGGACCTCCTTGCGCTCGTAGAACCGCACCCCGCCGACCACCTTGTAGGGGAGCCCGACCCGGATGAAGACCTCTTCGAAGACCCGGGACTGCGCGTTGGTGCGGTAGAAGACCGCCACGTCGCCGGGGCGGGCCGCCCCGGCGTCACAGAGCCGGTCGATCTCCCGGCCCACCCAGTCCGCCTCGGCGTGCTCGGTGTCGGCGACGTAGCCGACGATCTGCTCCCCCGCACCCTCCTCGCTCCACAGCCGCTTCGGCTTGCGCGAGCTGTTGCGCTCGATCACCGCGTTGGCCGCGTTGAGGATCGTCTGTGTGGAGCGGTAGTTCTGCTCCAGCAGGATGGTCCGGGCGTCGGTGAAGTCCCGCTCGAACTCCAGGATGTTCCGGATGGTGGCACCGCGGAACGCGTAGATCGACTGGTCGGCGTCGCCGACCACGCACAGCTCGGCCGGCTCGACCCCTTCGGTGCCGCCGACCAGCTCCTTGACCAGGGTGTATTGCGCGTGGTTGGTGTCCTGGTACTCGTCGACCAGTACGTGCCGGAACCGGCGGCGGTAGTTCTCGGCGACGTGTGGGTGCGACTGGAGCAGGTGCACCGTCGTCATGATCAGGTCGTCGAAGTCGAGCGCGTGCGCCTCGGTCAGCCGCCGCTGGTAGAGCGTGTACGCCTCGGCCAGCGCCCGCTCGTTCGGCCCGTTCGCCCGGGCGGCGAACGTCTCCGGGTCGATCAGCTCGTTCTTCAGGTTGGAGACCTGGGTGGTCAGCCCCCGGGCCGGATAGCGCTTCGGGTCGAGGTCCAGCTCCCGGGTGACCAACTGCATCAGCCGGCGCGAGTCGTCGGCGTCGTAGATCGAGAACGTCGACTTCAGGCCGGCGTGCTCATGCTCGGCCCGCAGGATGCGTACGCAGGCGGAGTGGAACGTCGAGACCCACATCAGCCGGGCTCTCGGCCCGACCAGCGCGGCGACCCGGTCCTTCATCTCCCCGGCCGCCTTGTTGGTGAAGGTGATCGCGATGATCTGCCCCGGATGCACCTCCCGGGCGGCGAGCAGGTAGGCGATCCGGTGGGTCAGCACCCGGGTCTTGCCCGAGCCGGCGCCCGCCACGATCAACAGCGGCGCCCCGGAGTGGGTCACCGCGTCCCGCTGGGGCCCATTCAGCCCGGCCAGCAGGGCCTGCGGGTCGAGGCCGGACGGCCGGTGTCGGGGCGCGCTCTGGGCCGGAGGGACGGAGGGCGGCGGAGGTTCGAAGAGAGCATGCATCGCCCCGCGAGTCTATGCCGCCGGGGGGACAGGTACGCCTCCGCCGGGCCCGTACCCGCCTCGGCCGGATCGTTCCCGCACGCCGCCTACCCGGGCATCGCCGATGCGCTTGCCAAGACACCGCTGGCTGGGCATACTCAAGCCGTGATCCATCGGGCGCAGCCTTACTTTTACTACGGCTCCGGGAGTCCGGCAGCCGTGGGTCGCGCCTGAACATGACCTACGAAAAGCCCCGGGCTCCTGAAGCCCGGGGCTTTTCGCGTCGGGATCCAGGCACCCGGGGACCTGGCTGGCAAGGAGGACCCCCAATGGCGGCAGAGGTGGCAGCAGAGGTGGCACAGCAACCCGCCGAGGCGAACGGCGCGGAGCCCGAGACCGGGACGAGCGCGCCGGACGCCGCACAGCACATCCTCGGGCTGCGGGAGCGGATCGACGAGATCGACCGCGAGCTGATCGCCCTCTGGCAGGAGCGCGCCGCACTCTCCCAGCAGGTCGGCCGGACCCGGATGGCCTCCGGCGGCACCCGGCTGGTCCTCTCCCGGGAGCGGGAGATCCTGGACCGGTTCCGGGAGGCGCTCGGCGCGGACGGTACCCAGCTCGCCCTGCTGCTGCTCCGGGCCGGTCGCGGCCCGCTCTGAGCCGTACCCCGGGCGGGCCTTCTCCGCCGACCGGCCGGCAGCCGTCGGCGGCTCCAGGAGATACGCGAGCCCGGGACGCCGGCCGCATGGATGGCGGCCCGCGCCCCGGGCAGTGAGGAGGCGTTCTTCTCGCATCGGTGGTTGGCCGGGTCAGGCACACCACCGCGTCTGGCCGGTCTATTCGACCGCGTGCACCACGTCCCGCTCCTCGGCGAAATGACATGCGCTCGGGTGCGCCGAGTGCTCCCGCTCCACCAGCGGCGGCTCCTGGCTGGCGCAGATCTCCTGCGCCTTCCAGCACCGGGTGCGGAACCGGCAGCCCGACGGCGGGTTCGCCGGCGACGGCACGTCACCCTCCAGGACGATCTGGTCCCGCTGGCCGCGCAGGGTCGGGTCCGGCACCGGCACCGCCGAGAGCAGCGCCTGGGTGTACGGGTGGGTCGGCCGCTCGTAGATCTCGTCCTCGACGCCGATCTCCACGACCTTTCCCAGGTACATCACCGCGACCCGGTCGGCGATGTGCCGGACCACCGACAGGTCGTGCGCGATGAAGATGTACGACAGCCCCAGCTCGTCCTGCAACCGCTCCAGCAGGTTGATCACCTGCGCCTGGATCGACACGTCCAGCGCCGACACCGGCTCGTCACAGACGATGATCTCCGGCTTGAGCGCGAGCGCCCGGGCGATCCCGATTCGCTGCCGCTGACCACCCGAGAACTGGTGCGGATAGCGGTTGATGTGCTCCGGGTTCAACCCGACCAGGTCCAGCAGTTCCCGGACCCGCTGCTTCCGCTCGCCGGCCGGCGCGACCTCCGGGTGGATGTCGAACGGCTCCCCGATGATGTCGCCGACCGTCATCCGCGGGTTCAGCGAGGTGTACGGGTCCTGCAACACCATCTGGATGTTGCGCCGGGCCCTCCGCAGCTCGCCGCCGTGCAGCCGGGTCATGTCCTGACCCCGGACGTTGATCGCGCCGCTGGTCGGCTTCTCCAGCGCGACCAGCAGCTTGGCCAGCGTCGACTTGCCGCAGCCGGACTCGCCCACCACACCGAGGGTCTCGCCCCGGCGCAGTTGCAGGTCGACGCCGTCGACCGCGCGTACCGCGCCGACCTTCTTCTGGAAGACGATGCCGCGGGTGATCGGGAAGTGCTTGACCAGCCCGCGGGTCTCCAGCACGACCTCGTTACTTGACGGCTGGCTCATCGCCGACCACCTCCGTCCAGAAATGGCACCGTGCCGTCCGAACCGAATCCACCTCGTACTGCGGTGGCGGCGGGTCGGCCCGGCACACGTCGCGGGCATACCCGCACCGCGGGTGGAACGGGCAGCCGGCCGGGATCCGGGTCAGGTTGGGCGGCAGCCCCTTGATCACGTTGAGCTGCTGCCCCTTGAGGTCGAGTCGGGGAATCGACTCCAGCAGCGCCTTGGTGTACGGGTGCGCCGGCCGGGCGTAGATGTCCAGCACCGGCGCCTCCTCGACCACCTTCCCGGCGTACATCACCGAGATCCGGTCGGCCACGTCGGCGACCACCCCCATGTCGTGGGTGATCAGGATCAGCCCCATGTTCCGTTCCCGCCGCAGCTCGGCGAGGAGGTTCATGATCTGGGCCTGCACCGTGACGTCCAGCGCCGTGGTCGGCTCGTCCGCGATCAGCACCTTCGGGTCGAGCGCCAGCGCCATCGCGATCATGACGCGCTGCCGCATACCGCCGGAGAACTGATGCGGGAAGTCCCCGACCCGCTGCTTCGCGGCCGGGATCTTGACCAGGTCGAGCAACTCGACCGCCCGCTTCCGGGCGTCCTGCCGGGACATCCCGCGGTGCACCCGGAACAGCTCGCCGATCTGCCAGCCGACCGGGAAGACCGGGTTCAGCGCGGAGAGCGCGTCCTGGAAGATCATGGCGATGTGGTTGGCGCGTACCCTGCGGCGCTGCTCCTCAGGGAGCTTGAGCAGGTCGACACCGCGGTAGCGGATCGTACCTCCGGTGACGAACCCGGGCGGCGAGTCGAGGATGCCCATGATCGCCTGGGCGGTGACGGACTTGCCGCAACCGGACTCGCCCAGGATCGCCAGCGTCTCGCCGGGATCCAGGTGCAGGTCCACCCCGTTGATCGCCTTGGCGACCCCGACCTGGGTACGGAACTCGACGTGCAGACCGTCGACCTCCAGCAGCCGGGCGGACGAGTCCAGCCCGGGCAGGACGTCGATCTCTGCCTTGATATCGGTCATGGGTCAGCTCACCGCAGCCTCGGGTCGAAGGCGTCGCGGATCGCGTCGCCGAGCATGATGAACGCCAGCACGGTCATCGCCAGGAAGACCGATGGCCAGACCAGCGGGGTGGCCGTCTCCCGGACGTACGGCGCCGCCGTCGAGATGTCGATCCCCCAGGAGATCGCGTTCCCCTTGAGGCCGACGCCGAGGAAGGTCAGGGTGGCCTCGGTGGCGATGTTGACGCCGAGCAGGATGGTCAGTACCACCACGAACGGCGCCGCCGCGTTCGGCAGGATGTGCCGGAACATCAGCCGGCCGGAGCCGGCCCCCAGCATCCGGGCCGCCGCCACGTAGTCCTGGTTCTTCGCCGAGATGACCGACGAACGCATGATGCGGGCGCCGGTCGTCCAGGTCAGCACGCCGAGGGTGAAGACCACCGCCGTGAAGCCCGAGTCCTGCGGGTCGGAGGAGAGCCGCCGGGCCAGCACGATCGCCGCGAGCAGGGTGGGAATGCCCAGCACGATGTCGATGCCCCGGGCGAGCAGGGCGTCGACCCAGCCACCGAAGTAGCCGGCCGCCATGCCTACGATCAGGCCGATCACTCCGGCGATGACGGTCGCGAAGAGCCCGATCAGCACCGAGTTGCGGGCGCCGTAGATGGTCCGGGCGTAGACGTCGCAGCCCTGGAAGTTGTAGCCGAAGATGGCCGAGCCGCTCGGGCCCTGGTGCTGCCGGGACAGCGCGCACGCGTCCGGGTCGGCCGAGGTGAACAGGCTCGGGAAGGCCGCCATCACGACGACCAGTACCACCAGGACGGCGGCGGCCCAGAAGATCCAGTTGCGCCGCAGGTCCTCCCAGGCATCCCCGGTCAGACTGCGCGGCTTCTCCGGGCCGCCGTCCGGCGACACCGGCACACCGGCGGCGCCGGGTACCTCCGCCTGGGTGACGGATTCGACGTTGCTCATCGGGCGCCTCGCTTACTCATGCCGCCGTCTCGCCACGCTCGGCGCCGCCCGGAGGCGCACACCTCACGCTGACTGGTTCGCTCACTTCGCACACTCGTGAGTCGACTGATTCGCTCGCTTCGCTCACTCATAGCGGATCCTCGGGTCGAGTACCGCGTACAACAGATCGACGACCAGGTTGACCACCAGGAAGACGATCACCAGGATGCTGACGAAGCCGACCACCAGCGGGCCGTCCTCGGTGCGGATCCCGCGGAACAGGTTGAAGCCGACGCCCGGAATGTTGAACACACCCTCGGTGACGATCGCCCCGGCCATCAGGTTGCCCAGGTCGACACCGATCAGCGTGACGACCGGGATCAGCGAGTTACGCAGCACGTGCACACCGATCACCCGGCGGTTCGCCAGGCCCTTGGCCCGGGCGGTACGGACGTAGTCCGAGCGGAGGTTTTCCGCCACCGACGCCCGGGTGACCCGGATCTGGGTGGCGATGACCAGACAGCTCAGCACCAGCGCGGGCAGGATGAGTTGATAGAACCCGGGTTCGGCACCGGCTGTCGCCGGGAACCAGCGCAACTGCACTCCGAAGAGAAGCTGCGCGAGCGGAGCCAGCACCACGATCGGCAGCGAGAGCAGGACCAGCGTGATGATCAGCGTGGTGGTGTCGAAGATGCCGCCGCGGCGGATCCCGGAGACGATGCCGGCGGTGACGGCGACCAGCGCCGAGATGATGATCGCGAAGACCGCCAGCCGGATGGTCACCGGCCAGGCCTGCTGCATCATGTCGCTGATCGGCCGGTTGGTCAGCGAGATGCCGAAGTCCCCGGTCAGCAGGCCACGCATGTAGTGGCCATATTGGAGGATAAACGGGTCGTCCAGGTGGTACCTTTCGGTGAGCGCCTGCCGGACGTTCTCCGGCAGCGGTCGCTCACCCGCCAGAGCCTGGAGCGGGTCGTCCTGGTTGGCGAACATCAGCGCGTACACGATGAAGGTGGCCCCGAAAAAGGTCAGGACCCCTTGCAGCACGCGCCGCACGAAGTAGCGGAACATATCCCAAGTCCTTAGCGAGACGAGCATCGGTGACTGCCGGCTGGGCAGCGGACCGTGATGCGCACGGTAGCGACCGCAGCCTCACCGGTCCCGATCGCCGGGCCGGTGAGGCTCGTACGGACGGTCCGATCCGACCCGGGCTAGGCCGGGGGGTGGACCGGACCGTCCATCGCTGGAGCAGTCAGGTCAGCTCGTGGCCTCGATCTTGAGGATCTCGACCTTCTGGAACTTGTCGACCTCGACGTTCTTGACCCGCTCCGAGTGGCCGAAGACGTTCTGGCCGAGCCGCAGCGGAATCACCGGCATGTCGCGGACCAGGATGTCCTCGGCCTGCTGCCAGAGCTTGATGGCCTCGTCCTCGCTCGGCGCGGACGAACCCTGCTTGACCAGGTTGTCGAACTCCGGGTTGCTGTAACCGTAGTAGTTCGACGAACCGCCGGTCCCGTACAGCGGGCCCAGGTAGTTCTCCATCAGCGGGTAGTCCATGATCCAGCCGAGCCGGATCATGCCGACGTCTTCCTTGTTCTCGACCTTGGTGAGCAGGTCGGCGAACTTCGGCTCGCCGATGCCGACGCAGTCGACGCCCAGGTTGGCCTTGAGCTGGTTGCAGGTCGCGTCCACCCACGCCTTGTGGCCACCGTCGGCGTTGTAAGTGATCTTGATCTGCTTCGGGCCACCCGCGGCCTCGTACGCCGCCTTGGCCTTGGCCGGGTCGTAGGTGCAGGCCTCGCCGCAGCTGTTCTCGCGGTAGCCGGCCACCGCCGGGGAGACGAACGACGTCGCCGGAGTCTGCGAGCCACGGAAGACGTTGTCGGTGATCTCCTGGCGGTTGATCGCCATCGAGATCGCCTTACGCACCTCGACCTTCGAGTACTGCGGCAGGAAGGTCGGGAAGCCGACGAACTGGAAGACCGAGTTCGGGCTCTTCTTGAACCGGTCGCCGAGGTCGGCCGGGGCGCTGGCCAGGTTCTCGATCGGAAGCTGGGTCACCACGTCCAGGGCGCCACCCATCAGGTCCGCGTACTGGGCGGTCAACTCCTGGTAGATCTTGTAGGTGACCCCACCGACCTTCGGCTTCTCCCCCGGATACGCGTCGTAGCGCTCGACCTCGATCTTGGAGTCGTGCTGCCAGGTGCCCTTCATCTTGAACGGACCCTGCCCGATCGGCGCCTGCTCGTAGTCTTCCTTCAGCACACCCTCGGACTGCCAGGCCGCGGCCGGCAGCGGCAGGAAGACGTTGTAGCCGATCACCGAACGCCAGCCGGAGAACGGCTCGGACAGCGTCACGGTGAAGGTCAGGTCGTCTACCTTCTTGAGCCCGGTGAGGGTCTTCGCCTTCGGATCCGGAGCCTTCTGCGGGCCCTCCTCGCCGTCCGGGTCCTCGGACTGCAGGTCCTTGTAGCCCTCGATCCGCTCGAAGAAGTAGGAGCCGCCGTTGCCGTTCGGGCCGTACGCGCCGTGGTTCCAGGCGTTGATGTAGTTGTCGGCGCCGACCTTCTCTCCGTTGTGGAAGGTGTAGCCGTCCTTGAGCTTGATCGTCCAGACCTTGTTGTCCGGCGACTCGACCGACTCGGCGGCCACCATGTACGGCTTGTTGTCGGCGTCGAAGTCAACGAGCGGGCTGAAGAGGGCGGAGAGCACCTCATTGCCGCTGGACTCGGTGGTGTTGGCCGGGATCAGGTGCTGCGGCTCGGCGATGCCGATGGAGATCAGGGCGTCCGCCGCCGAGGTCTCGTCGTCGCCGCCACCGCTGCAGCCTGCCGCCAACAACATTATGGCGGTCGCTCCGACCGCCATCTTTAACGGGAATTGCCCGCGCATGAGTGAAGCCTCCTCAGGGCGCTCACGAGGGACTGTGAGGTGACTGACACTGTGACACTGAGCCGCCTAGCGCGGAAAGGTGCCGTTATCAACCCGTTAGTTGCCGGCAATGTTTCAAGCGTGTGCCCCACCTAGCGGGCGCCTCTCCGAACACGGCGTTGAGCAGGCAAAACGTCACCAGCGCAGGATGCTCCGGCGACCGCCCGCACGGCTCCTTGTGACCTTTCCCGCGTCACCGCGGACGCTCTCCGATGTCAAGCGCATACCTACCGTGCTCGTCCGTTTGGACGATGTGGAACTGCGCACCGCGGATATGACAGACGGCCGGATAGCGAAAGCCATCGATATATGATACCCGATCGTCACCGCCCGGACACCCACCGCTCGGCCGATGCCGTACCGGTGGAACCGCCGATGCCGCACCGCCGACCCGGCCGCCGGGGCGCACGGCGCGGGCGCGGCGTCGACGCCCTCAGACCAGGCGGCGGTCGGCGGCCCACCGGGACAGCTCGTAGCGGTTGGACATCTGAAGCTTGCGCAGCACGTTCGAGACGTGCGTCTCCACCGTCTTGATGGAGATGAACAGCTCCTTGGCGATCTCCTTGTACGCGTACCCCCGGGCCAGCAGCCGGAGCACCTCCCGCTCCCGGTTGGTGAGCTGGTCCAGCTCGGGATCGGCGACCGGCGCGTCCGGCCGGGAGGCGAAGGAGTCCAGCACGAACCCGGCCAGCCGGGGGCTGAACACCGCGTCGCCGTCGGCGACCCGGCGGATCGCGGCGGTCAACTCGTCCGGCGAGATGGTCTTGGTGACGTAGCCCCGGGCACCGGCCCGGATCAGGCCGATCACGTCCTCGGCCGCGTCGGAGACGCTGAGCGCCAGGAACCGCACCTCCGGGCGGGTACGCCGGACCGCCTCCAGCACCGCGCGACCGCCTCCGTCCGGCATGTGCACGTCGAGCAGCACCACATCCGGTTCGGTGGCGGCGATCCGGCTGATCGCCTCGGCCACCGTGCTGGCCTCGCCCACCACCTCGACGTGCGCCCCCAACTCGGCGCGTACGCCGGCCCGGAACATCGCGTGATCGTCGACGAGGAACACCCGCAGCGGCCGCGGCTCGGGCGTACCCTCCCGCGCCGGCTCGGTCGGCTCGACCATGATCGTTACCTGTCCTTCCCTGGTGCTGCGCCCTCCCGCGGAATCGGCAGGAAGAGTCGTACCTCGGTGCCGTCCCCCGGCGTACTGCGGATTTCCGCCCGCCCGCCGTGCCGCTTCATCCGCCCGATGATCGAGCCGCGTACGCCGTGCCGGTGGTCCTCAACGGTAGTCGGGTCGAATCCCGCCCCGCGATCGCGGACGAAGACGCTCACCTGCTCCGGCTCGACCTCGGCATAGAGCGAGACGGTCTGCACCTTGGCGTGCCGGGCCGCGTTGACCAGCGCCTCCCGGGCCGCGGCCACCAGCGCGCCGACCCGCTCGTCGGTCTCCCGGTCGCCGACCACCACCGCCTCCACGGTGATCGCGAAGGTGTCCTCCACCTCGGCGGCGGCCTGCTCCAGCGCCGCGGCGAACCGCTCGGTCGGCGATCCGGTCGGCTTGTAGAGCCAGCTCCGCAACGAGCGCTCCTGCCCCCGGGCGAGCCGCTGCACCGTCTTGACGTCGGCCGCGTTGCGCTGGATCAGGGCGAGGGTGTGCAGCACCTGGTCGTGGATCATCGCGGCCAGCTCGGCCCGCTCCTGCTCCCGGATCCGCCCCTCCCGCTCGGCCCGCAACTGGTTGTAGGTCCGCCAGAGCACCGGCGCGGCCACCACGCCGACCCCGGCGAGTGCGACCAGGGCGAAGATCACCCCGTTGACCACCGCGTCGAAGTTGCCCTGCGGGCGGTAGACCGCCACCACCCCGATCAGGCCCACCGCGACCAGCACTCCACCGCCGATGAACCGCAGCACGAAGGCCCGCCGGTCGCTCTCCGCCACCACCGCCCCGAGCCACGGCACCGGCAGCGACCGGTCCCACTGCCACCGACGCTCCGGCGCGGACTGGTGCCAGATCACCCCGGCGCCGACCGCGATGATCGACACCAGCCAGCCGGCGGTCCCGGCCACCCCGCCGGACTTGAAGGCCAGCGTCTCGATCAGGATCACGGCGAGCCCGATGGCCACGAACGGCAGTAACTGGAAGACGTTGCGCCGGGGCGGGGCACCACCGGGCAACGGCGGCACCACCGCCCAAAACGCCGCGTAGAGCAGCAGGCCCAGCCCGCTGAACCCAAGCAGCAGGAGGAACGCCACGCGTACCCACACCGCCCGGATGCCCAGGTGCAGGGCGATCCCGGCAGCCACGCCGGCGACCAACCGGTGGTCGCGGGCGCGGTACAGGCGGGGTGGCTCGGTCGTGGCGCGGATCTTCGCACTCCTCGTCGTCTCGGGCGGCGGGGGTGACGTGCGGCCGGACCTGCCGCGTCACGTCCCGTTCCGCCGACGCTCCGATCGTCACACGTCCGCGGGCTCAGCGGCCATCGGGACTCCCCGGACTTCCCGCGCGGGATATCTCAGGGTGGGCTCAGGGTTGTCGCCTGAGGCCGGCGGACCTGCGTCGGCGGAGGATCGGACCATGACCGACGAAGCTGCCGCCGCCCGTGGAACGCCCGGTCCGGCGGGCGGCCCCGACCGAGCGGACAGCGCCGGCCCCACCCCGGAGGCACCCGGCACACCGGGCCCCGCCCCCGCCGGCCCCGAACGGGCCGGGCCACCGGACGCACCGCCACCGGGTACGGGCTGGCCACCGCCGCCCGGCGCGACCCCGCCACCCGGACCACCGCCCGGCCCCGGCGGACCACCGCCCGCCCCCGGCGGACCACCGCCGCCCGGAGCCGGCGGGCCCCCGCCGCCCGGAGCCGGCGGGGCCCCGCCGGAGTTCGGCTTCACCTACCGATACGGACTGGTCCGGCCGAGCGAGGGGCGCTACCTGGCCGGGGTCTGCGCCGCGATCGGCCGGGCCACGAACAGCGACCCGATCCTCTGGCGGGTCCTCCTCGCCGTACTCGGCTTCTTCGGCGGGATCGGCCTGCTGGTATACCTCGCCGCCTGGCTGATCATCCCGTCCGAGGGCGACACCGCCTCGCCGGTGGAGTCGATGCTGGGCCGGGGCCGGTCGAGCATGTCCCCGGTCACCGTGCTGGTGCTCGGCATCGTCGCCGCGGTGATGTTCGGCTTCATCGTGACCGACACCTACCGGGCCGTCCTGCTCGGCGCGGCCGTCCTGATCGGCGGCGCGCTGCTGCTCAACCGGGACCGGAACCGGACCGGTCCGTACTGGCAACCGGGCGCCGGGCCTCCGCCGCCGACGGGCTATCCGCACCCGGGACCCGGCCAGCCGGTGCCTCCGCCGGCCGCGCCCGGATATCCGGGCTGGTACCCGCCGCAGCCGACCGCCGCACCGGGCTACTCCGGTGGGCCCGCGCTGGCCGCCCCGGCCCCACCGGCCCCCGCCTGGCCGGCGAGCCCGCCTCCGGTGGCCGTACCGACCGGACCGCATCCGGGCGTACCGCCCGTACCGCCCGTGCCCGGGGGCTACCGGGCACCGTTCGCGCCGCACGGCCCGTACGCCGCCCGGCCGGCGCCGCAGCCACCACCGCCGAAGAAGCCGAAGCAACCGAAGCGGCCGCGTGAGCGGTCCCCGCTGGGTACCGCCACCTTCTCAATGATCTTCGTGGCGATCGGCCTGGTCGCGATCCTCGACCTGACCAACGCGATCCGGGTCATGCCGTCCACCTACTTCGCCGCCGTCCTGGTGACCATCGCCCTCGGGCTGCTGGTCGGGGCCTGGTTCGGCCGGGCCCGCTGGCTGATCGCCCTCGGGCTGGTCGCGGCCTGTGCCCTGGGCATCTCCACGGTCGCCGAGTCCTACACCCGGCTGCGCGGCGAGGAGGACGTGCTCTGGGTACCGGCCAGCTACGAGGTCATGGCCGACCGCTACGAGACCCGGCTGGGCAACGCCACGCTCGACCTGACCCGGATCGACTTCACCGACCGGGACGCCCGGGTGAGCGTGGACGTCGACCTCGGCGAGGTGAAGGTGATCCTGCCGCCCACCGTCGACGTGACCGTACGACTCGATGTGAACGCGGGCGACGCCCTGGTCCTGGACCGCAGGTACAACAACTTCGACGGCAGCCAACGGCAGGTGACCGACCTCGGCGAGGACGGCCCCGGTGGCGGAAAGCTGCTGCTCGACCTGTCGGTCAATGCCGCCACCGCGGAGGTAACTCGATGAAGGCGCACCGTACCGACGGGGTGTCGCTGACGTTCGCCCTGATCTTCCTCGGCGTCGCCGCCTGGTGGCTGTTCGCGCAGCTCATGAACCTCACACTGCCGGCCATCGGCTGGCTGGTGGCCGTCGGCCTGATCGGAGTCGGCACGCTGGGCCTGATCGGCGCGCTCCGGGCCAACCGGTCCGGGCGGCGGCCGGCGGCGGTACCGGCCGCGCCTGCTCCGGGATCCCCGGCCGCACCGACCGGCACCGACGGCACCGGGCCGGTCGACGCCCCCCTCGGCACACTCTTCGACCGGGACCCACCCGGGCCGTCGTACCGGCACCCGACCGAGCAGTTCGACCCGGACGCGACCGAGCGGTTCGACCGTGACGCGACCGAGCAGTTCGACCCGGACGCGCCGACCGAGCAGTTCGACCGGGACCCGGCCGGCACCGGGGCTGACGAGGCCCGATCGGCCGGGACTGGCAAGGCGGGACCGGTCGCTGCGGACGAACCGGCGACGGACGGCGCGGGCGGAACAGAGCCGGACCGGCCGGCCGGGCACCCATCCGGGGATGCCATCGCGGCGGACCGGCGCGACGAGCGACCCGCGTGACGCCACGAGCGACCCGCGCGATCGGTGCGACTCGGTCAGGCCGTGCCTAAACTGGCCGGCGGAGGTTTGCGCCTCTGCCGGCCGGTCGGCGTACCAGCGGCCGGAAACCGCCCACCGCGTAGCCTGCGCCGCTATCGGCAGCCGCCCGTCCTGACCTCGCGAGGAGCCCGCCCGAGATGACCCAGTCCCCCGCCGTACGCGCCACCGGCCCAGGCCGTCCGGTCCGCGTCGGCGAGCGCGCCGCCCGCGTCCTCACCACCGAGATGTCCCGGCACCACGGTCCGAAGACCACCCTGCTGGTCGGGGCCACCACCGACTCGTCCGTACTGGCCGCAGCGGTCGACGCACTGCTCCCCGGCGACGTACTCACCGTGGTGCCGACGGACACGGTTGCCGCCGACCAGCTCCGGGACCACGTCACGGCCCTCGGGCAGTGGACCGCCCAACGGGTACGGGTCGCCGACTCGCTGGCCGAGGCGGACGCGGCGGACGTGGTGATCGCCGCCGAACCGCTGGCCGGCAGCGCCGAGGAGACCCGGACCGCGCTGGACGGGCTGGCCAAGTACCTGACCGACGGCGGCGTGCTCAGCGTGCTGGTGCCCGCACTGCCCGGCCGGGCCCCGGGCGCGGTCGGCGAACTCGAACGGCAGAGCGCGCTGTTCGGCGTCGGCACCGACCTCGTGCTGGTCAACCAGCCTCCGGTCCGCGCGCACCGGCTCCGGTTCACCCCGGCCGAGGTCTCGGTGGCGGCCCGGCTGGCGCCCGCCTACCGGACGTCGAGCATTCCGCTGACCCGCCGGATGCACATCGACTCCAACGGGGTCGCGGCGGCCGGTATCGCGCTGGGGTTCGCCGCGCTCACCCGGGTCACCCGGCCGAAGTCCCGGCTCTGGCTGGTGCCCGCGCTGGCCGCCGGCCCGGTGGCTGCGTTCTTCCGGGACCCGGAGCGGGACATCCCGGACGACGAGTCCGCCGTGGTCGCCGCCGCCGACGGTCAGGTGCTCTCCGTGCAGCGGCTCCGGGACGAGCGCTTCGGCGACGGCGAGTTCCTCCGGGTCGCGGTCTTCCTCTCCGTGCTGGACGTGCACGTCAACCGCTCGCCGGTGGCCGGCAAGGTGGTCGACTACTTCGTCGCGGACGGAGGCTTCGCGGCCGCGATGAAACCGGACGCGGAGCACAACGTCGCCGCGTACACGGTGCTCGACACCGACCACGGCACGGTGGTGGTGGCCCAGCGGACCGGCCTGATCGCCCGGCGGATCGTGCAGCGGGCGCCGATCGGCGCGCTGCTGGCCCGGGGCGAACGGTTCGGCCTGATCCGGTTCGGATCGCGCACCGACGTCTACCTGCCGGCCGACGCGGCCGAACCGGTGGTCGGCCCGGGCGAACGGGTCATCGGCGGATCCTCCGTGATCGCCCGCTGGCGCTGACCAGAAGTGCTGGCCCGGCCTACCCGGCCGGGCCAGGCGTCGAACGAAGTCCGGTGTCACCGAAGACGGCCGTGCCGCAGGGTCACCGTCGTGACGCTGCGGCACGTTCGTATTCCGAGGACTTCCGCGTTCCGCCGCCGCCCGAACCTCCCGGCGGCCGGGCGGATCGGCCGGGCCGCTACGGGTCAGGCGGTGCGACGCTGGCGCCACCAGAGCAGCGGCCCGCTGACCAGGTAGCCGACCACCAGGATCGCGAAGGTGAGCCGGATGTCGATCAGAGCGCCGATCACCGGGGCCAGCCACAGCCACGGCGGCAGCTTGATCAGGCGGGCCAGCTTGGCGTACGGGAAGCTGGAGACCATGGCGAAGGCGAGCAGCCCCACGCCGGCCACCTGCACCTCGCCGGAGACCGGCAGCCCGATCAGCACCGCCAGGGCGAGCACCGCCGCCGCCATCGTGGTCGGCACCCCGCAGAAGAACCGCCCGTCCTTGGGCGAGACGTTGAACCGGGCGAGCCGGATCGCCGCGCAGGCCGCCACGAGGGCGCAGGCCACTCCGGCGGCGGCGGTCGAGACCGAGCCCACCAGCGAGGCGTAGACCACCACCGGGGCGGCCAGGCCGAACGAGCACATGTCGGCCAGCGAGTCCATCTGGGCACCGAACGGGCTGGCCACGCCCATCTTGCGGGCCAGCGCCCCGTCGAGGCCGTCGAACGCCACACAGGCGATCAGGCAGTACGCCGCAACCCGCACGTCGCCCTGCATCGCCTGGAAGATGGCGAGCAGCCCGAGGGTCAGGCTGGCCACGGTGCAGGCGTTGACCACGGCGAACTTGACCCGGCGTGCCACGGTCCGTTCGCCGGGCAGCAGCGGGATCGCCATCGCCGACCCGTGCGCGTCGACCGGGCCGGCCGGGCCGACGGCCGGACTCACCGGGACGGCCGCCTCGATCTCGGCGGCGGTCAGCCGGCCGACGCCGTACGGGTCGAGCGGGGTGGAGTCCTCGGTGTAGAGGTGGTCGGGGAGCACGAGGGCGCTGGAACTGGCGTCGTCCAGGTCCTGATCCCGGCGTCCCACCCGGACCAGCAACACCTGCCGGGCGAACGCGCCGCTGCGGCGCAGCCGCCCCGCCCAGCGACGCCCTGCCGGGCGCGGGCTGTCCGACGTACGACGCCGACGCCATGGGGCTCTCGGCACGTTTCCTCCATCACCGGATCAACTTTGTCCGCCACCGTGGCGGCACCCGCCCTAGCGCCATCGGGCGCCGGGACTCCTTGGCCGGCAACCAATTGCGGCCTACACCATCGCACAGACGGCATGGATTGGCGATAGTTGCCTGAGGGATATTTCCCCCAAACCACCCGAGGCACTCAGACCTCCCCATCCGGGACGCTATCCCCGGTGCGGCACGCTGTCGGCCCGCCTGCAACTCTAGCCGAACCAGTCACAACCATCGTTTCGGCAGAGATTCTCGCCTGCCCGGCCCGGCCGACCAACCGATCGACGGCCCTGCGCCGGCAGCCCGCCCTACATCAGGGACAACGCCGCGTCCACCACCTCGGTACGCGGCAGCTCCGCCACCTCGGCCCGGGAGAACCAGCCGGCGGTCTCGGTCGAGCCGCCCGCCGCCTCGGTCACCCGTGCCTCGGTGGGCGCCTCGACCTCGACCCGGTAGATCACCCGGACTCCGTGCCAGTCCAGCGGCCGGCCCTCCGGGCCGAACTCGGCGGTGTTGTGCCGGTGCGACACGTGCAGCAGCCCGGTCACCCGGCCAAGCTGTCCGGTCTCCTCGACCAGCTCCCGCAGCAGCGCGCTGACCGGCTGCTCGCCGTGGTCGGTACCGCCGCCGGGCAGGTGCCACCGGCCGGCGCCGGGGAACCCGGTCGCGATCCGGGTCAACAGGATCCGGCCAGCGGGATCGGTGGCCAGCCCGTACGCCGCGAAACGCTGAAACCGGTCGACCGATGCCGGGCGCACGACGGCGTCCGGCGCGGGTCCGGCGCCCTCGGGCAGCGGGTCGGCCGGGCGGCCGAGCAGCTCGGCGGTGAACGGCATCAGGACCAGCCCGGCCAGGTCGTCCGGGGCGACCCAGGCGACCTGGTCGGTGCCGCCGCCCACCTCGGCACGCAGCGTGCCACCGGCCGGTACGACGTCGTAGACGATCCGGTCGGTGTGCTCGGCCACCGGCCCGTCGACGCCGGCCAGCCGGATCACGTCGGCGAGCACCACCCGCAGCCCGGTCACCGCGACGGTCAGCCCGGTCTCCTCGACGAACTCGCGGTGCACCGCCGCCCTCGGATGCTCCCCGTGCGCGACGCCGCCGCCGGGTAGTTGCCAGACGCCGGGGAAGCGTGAGGTCGCGGACCCCCGGGCGAGCAGCACCCGCTCGCCGTCCCGACACAGCCCGTACGCCCCGATCCGCCGTCGCCGTCGCACCGCCGTCCCCCTTCGCCCGCGCCGCACCGATCATGCCGGTCGGGAAGGCCGCCGGCCCGGGCGGGTCGGGAATCGAGTGCCGGTCGGGACAGCGGCCGGCGCACGGGCAGGTCGAGAATCGGGCGGCCGCAGGCGGGTCGGGAATCGGGCGGCGGTCAGCCCAGCCGGGCCGCCTGGACAGCCTCGGCGGTTACCTCGGTCAGCCGGTCCACCGGCAGCGCCTCCAACTCGTCCCGGCCGAACCAGCGGGCCTCCGAGGTGGAGCCGCCGACGTCACCGACGGTTGGCGGGGCGGGCGAGTCGACGACCACCCGGTAGAAGGCGCGTACCCCGTGCCAGTCGATCGGATAGCCCTCGGGGCCGAGCGAGGCGGCGTCCCGGTGGCTCGCCACCCCGATCAGCTCGACCAGCCGGCCGCACTGCCCGGTCTCCTCGACCAGTTCCCGGATCAGTGCCGCACCCGGCTGCTCGCCGTAGTCGGTGCCGCCGCCGGGCAGGTGCCAGCAGCCCGCCCCGGGATAGCCGTCGGCGACCCGGGTCAGCAGCACCCGGCCGTCCGGATCGGTGGCCACCGCGTACGCCGCGAAGCGCTGGGCCCGGTGCAGCCCGTCCGGCCCGGGTACGGCGTGGAAGGACGGAAACTCCGGCGCCTCCTCCGGCCGCAGGTCGATCGGACCGCTGGGCAGGCCGAGGGCACGCGCGGTGAACGGCCGCAGCAGCAGCTTCTCCGCCTCTTCCAGGGTGTGCCAGCGGGCCAGGTCGGTCGGCTGGCCGACCCGGTCGCAGAGCGTGCCACCGCGCACGGAGACCTGGTAGAGCAGGCGGTCGGTGTGGATCGTGACGCCACGGTGCGGCAGCGATCGCATGTCGGCCAGGACGTCCCGTAGGCCGACAACGGAGACGGAGAGGCCGGTCTCGGCGGCGGTCTCGCGTACCACCGTGTGGTTCGGGTCCTCGCCGTGGTCGACGGCACCGCCGGGCAGCGACCAGACACCGGGCGTTCCGGACCGGGAGGAGGCCCGGACCAGGAGCACGCGGTCGGTTGAATCGGTGCAAATCGCGTACGCGGCGATCTTGCGGATCGGTTCCAGCGCGGGGGTCACAGGACCAAATTCTCCCTTGACCGTCCGACCGGGCCACAAAAAGAGTCGGATTCCTGACAGTTCGCTCGCCCAGCGGCACGGCAGGGGCACCGGTCAGGGGAGGGTCAGGGTCGCTATCCGGGCGGTCACCGAGGACGCGGCGGCCGTCCCGGCGGACCGTGGAACCATGACGCAGATACCGCTCACCCAGCCTCCGTACAAGCAGCTCCGTCGGCCGACCACCGACCGGATGATCGCCGGCGTGGCCAGCGGACTCGGCCGGTACTTCAACGTCGACCCGACCCTGGTCCGGGTGGTCTTCGCCGCGATCGCGGTCTTCACCGGCGGGCTCGGCCTGCTGGCGTACCCGGTGCTCTGGTTCCTGATGCCGGAGGAGCCGGCCGACGCACCTGCCTGGCCGCACCCGCCGGGCACCGGCCCGGTCTGGCCGCCGAACTGGCCTGGCCGGACGCCCACCGTGCCGACCGCCACCCCCGCCGCTCCGGCTGGTCCGCCCGCCGCCCCGGCCGCTCCCTCCGCACCGACCGGCGTGGACGGGCCGACCGAGGTGTTCGGCGACACTCCGCCGAACCCGCGCTATCCGGCGTGAACCGGGGTCACTCCCACTCGATGGTGCCCGGCGGCTTGCTCGTCACGTCGAGCACCACCCGGTTGACCTCGGCGACCTCGTTGGTGATCCGGGTGGAGATCCGGGCGATGACGTCGTACGGCAGGCGGGACCAGTCCGCCGTCATGGCGTCGGAACTCGACACCGGCCGGAGCACCACGGGGTGCCCGTAACTGCGTCCGTCCCCCTGCACCCCGACGCTGCGTACGTCGGCGAGCAGCACCACCGGGAACTGCCAGACGTCCCGGTCGAGGCCGGCGGCGGTGAGTTCCTCCCGGGCGATCAGATCCGCCGCCCGGAGCAGGTCGAGCCGCTGCCGGTCCACCGCCCCGATGATCCGGATCGCCAGCCCCGGGCCGGGGAACGGGTGCCGCCAGACCATCGCCTCGGGCAGCCCCAGCGCCAGGCCGAGCTGGCGTACCTCGTCCTTGAAGAGCGTGCGCAGCGGCTCGACCAGCGCGAACTTCAGATCCTCCGGCAGACCGCCGACGTTGTGATGCGACTTGATGTTGGCGGTGCCTGAGCCGCCCCCGGACTCCACCACGTCGGGATAGAGGGTGCCCTGCACCAGGAACTCGACGTCGCCGCTGGCGGCCACCTCCCGGGCCGCCGCCTCGAAGACCCGGATGAACTCCCGGCCGATGATCTTGCGCTTCTGCTCCGGGTCGGTCACCCCGGTCAGCGCGCCGAGGAACCGGTCGGCCGCGTCGACCACCTTGAGCGTGATCCCGGTGGCCGCGACGTAGTCCTTCTCCACCTGCTCCGCCTCGCCGGCCCGGAGCAGGCCGTGGTCGACGAAGACGCAGGTGAGCTGGTCGCCGACGGCCCGGTGCACCAGCGCGGCGGCCACCGCCGAGTCGACCCCGCCGGAGAGGGCGCAGATGACCTCCTTGTCGCCGACCCGGGAGCGGATCTCGGCGATCTGGTCCTCGATGATGTTCTCCGGGGTCCAGGTCGGTTCGATCCCCGCCACCTCGTAGAGGAAGCGCTCCAGCATCCGCTGCCCGTGCTCGGTGTGCCCCACCTCGGGGTGGAACTGGGTACCGACCCGGCGACCGGCGAGATCCTCGAAGGCCGCCACCGGTGCCCCGGGGGACTCGGCGGTCACGGTGAACCCAGCCGGCGCCTCCGTCACACAGTCACCGTGGCTCATCCAGACGGACAACTCGGCCGGAAGGTCCCGGAGCAGGACGGTCGCGTCGGGCCGGGCCCGCAGGGCGGTGCCGCCGTACTCCCGGCCGCCGGTGTGCGCCACCGTGCCGCCGAGGGCCCGGGCCATCGCCTGGAAGCCGTAGCAGATGCCGAAGACCGGCACGCCGGTGTCGAAGAGCTTCGGGTCGACCTGGGGAGCGCCGGGCGCGTAGACGCTGGCCGGGCCGCCGGAGAGGATGATCGCGGCCGGATCCCTGGCCAGCATCTCGGCCACCGGCATCGAGTGCGGGACGATCTCCGAGTAGACCCGGGCCTCCCGGACGCGGCGGGCGATGAGCTGGGCGTACTGGGCTCCGAAGTCCACCACCAGGACCGGGCGCGGCGTGTTCATGTGTACGGAGCCTACCCAGCGCCGGCCCCGACCCGGAAACCCGCCGCCCTCGGCCGACCAGCGCGACCTGCCGACCAGAGCGACCAGGTCGGGGTCGGATCGCCCGCGTCGGGATCGAGCCTGACCGCCCAGAGCGGGTGATCCGCCCCCGACCCCCACCCCGCGCACGACGGACGCCGACCCAGACGATCACCAGCGGAGCGCGGCCGGGGCGTCCGGCGGAACCGCCGGGTGGCGCGGCGGGACCGGCGGGATCCGGATGTACGCCGTGCCGAGCGCGGGCCGGGGGTCCGGGTCACCCCGGTTGGGCCAGTACGAGATCGCCCGTTCCGCCTGGGCCGCGATGGTCAGTGACGGGTTCACCCCGAGGTTGGCCGAGACCGCCGCCCCGTCCACCACGTGCAGCCCCGGATGCCCGAAGACCCGGTGGTACGGGTCGACCACCCCGTCGGCGGCGGTGGCCCCGATCACCGCCCCGCCGAGCAGGTGCGCGGTGACCGGCATGTCGAACGGCTCGGTCACCGACCCGCCGGGGACCCCGCCGATCTGCTCGGCGAGCAGCCGGGCGGCCCGGTTGCCGGCCGGGATCCAGGTGGGGTTGCCGGCACCGTGGCCGGCGGCGGTGCCCAGCCGTCGCCGGCCGAGCCGGCCGCGGTGGTAGTGCACGGTCAGCGAGTTGTCGAGCGACTGCATGACCAGTGCGATCACGGTGCGCCGGGACCAGTCCCGGACCGAGAGCAGCGGCAGGTAGGTCTGCGGTCGCCGGGCCAGGATGCCGAGCCAGCGCCGGATGCGGCGCGGGCCGCCGTCGACCAGGGCCGACTGGAGCAGTCCCATCAGGTTGGCACCGTGGCCGTACCGGACCGGCTCGACGTGGGTCGCCGGGTCGGGGTGGAAGGAGCTGGTGATCGCCACGCCGTCGGTGAAGTCGACGCCGTCACGCCGGGCCGCCCGCAGCGGCACGGTGGCGCCGAGGATCGCCTCCGAGTTGGTCCGGGTCAGCGCGCCGAGCCGGGGCGAGAGGTGCGGCAGCGCCCCGGTGGCGCGCATCCGGTGCAGCAGGCGCTGGGTCTGCAACGCGCCGGCCGCGAAGACCACCTGGCCGGCCCGGATCCGTTGGCGGTGCCGGACCGGCCAGGCTCCGGTGCGTACCGTCTCGATCTCGTAGCCGGTGCCCGACGGCGCCGGCCGGACCGCGGTCACCGTGGTCAGCGGGCGGACCTCGGCGCCGAGCCGCTCGGCCAGCCAGAGGTAGTTCTTGACCAGGCTGTTCTTGGCGCCGTGCCGGCAGCCGGTCATGCAGGCGCCGCAGTGCAGGCAGCCGGTCCGCTCCGGCCCGACCCCGCCGAAGTAGGGGTCGGCGGCGCGCTCCCCCGGCCGGCCCAGGTAGACCCCGACCGGGGTGGCATGGAAGGTGTGCCCGACCCCCATCCGGTCGGCCACCGCCCGCATCACCCGGTCCGCCGAGGTCTCCTTCGGGTACGTCGTGACGCCGAGCATCCGTTTCGCCTGGTCGTAGTGGGGGGCGAGTTCCGCACGCCAGTCGGTGACGTCCCGCCACTGTGGATCGGAGTAGAACGCGGGCAGCGGCTCGTAGAGCGTGTTGGCGTAGACCAGGGAGCCGCCGCCGACGCCGGCGCCGGAGAGCACCAGTACCTTCGCCGGGGCCGTGCCGCCGCTGCGTGCCCCCGATGCGCGACGGCCGGCGGAGCGGAGCAGGGTGATCCGTTGGATGCCGTAGCAGCCCAGCGCGGGTGCCCAGAGGAACCGGCGGATCCGCCAGGAGGTCTCCGGCAACTCGTGGTCGGCGAAGCGGCGCCCCGCCTCCACGACGAGGACCGAGTAGCCCTTCTCCACCAGGCGCAGCGCCGCCACACTCCCGCCGAAGCCGGAACCGATGACGACGACGTCGACGTCTGGGGCGGAGCCGGGGGTGGGATCGACGGGCGAGTCGGTGCCGGCGGTGGGATTGGTGCCGGTGGTTTGCCCCATCTGAGCATCATTACCGAGCGGTAGCTACCGCACCAGGGTGGAACTGCGCCAAGATTCCTGCTGCCGCGCTTCCGGCGGTGCAACGTCGGCAGGCCGACGATGCGTCTGAAGTAACGGCCGGTCCTGGCAGACCGCACGGCCGAGGGGAAGTGGACGCGTGGCAGATCACGGGGTAAACGCTGGCGGCGTACCCGGAAACGGTGGCGGGCCGGCACCTGGCGACGGCGGCGGGCCGAAGCGGCGGCGGATCGTCTGGCTCGCCGCGATCGTCGCGGTGGCGGTGCTGCTGGCCGGTACGGCGTACGCGGCCAACCGCTTCTGGGGTAGCGGCTCCGACCCGGCTCCGGCGGCCCGGCCCAGCACCCCGGCGCCGACCACCGCGGCACCGTCGCCCACCCCGAGTCCGACCCCGGAGCCCGGTGCCGACATCAGGGGACCGCTCAACCTGCTGCTGGTCGGCGTCGACACCCGGGTCAGCAAACCGGACTGGGAGCCGCACGCCGACGCGGTGCTGATCCTGCACGTCACGAAGGATCTCGACCGGGCCTACCTGTTCGCGCTCCCCCGCGACCTGGTGGTCGACATCCCCCGCTTTCCCAAGGCGAACTTCCCTGGCGAACGCACCAAGCTGACCCACGCGATGAGCTACGGCAGCCGGGTACCCGGCCGGAACAAGCGCCCGAGTACCGCGCAGGGCTTCCAACTGCTCTCGGCGACGGTGAGCGCCTACACCGGGATCAAGCGGTTCGACGCGGGTGCGGTACTCACCTTCGGCGGCTTCGACAACCTGGTCGACGCCCTCGGCGGGGTGCAGCTCTACGTCGACCAGCGGGTGGTCTCGCAGCACCGGGAACCGGACGGCACCCATCGCGCGCTGCGCGGCGGCGGCTACGTCGGGCCGCAGATGGTCTACGAGAAGGGCCGCCGGACGCTGACCGGCTGGCAGGCGCTGGACTACGCCCGGCAGCGCTACACGGCCGGTGGCGCGTACACCCGGCAGCGGCACCAGCAGCAGCTCATCAAGGCGATGCTGGTGAAGATCCTCAGCCAGGACCTGGCCCGGGACCCCGACCGGATACGCCAGGTGGTCGGCTCGCTTGGCGACGCGCTGACCTTCGTCAGCGGCAGCGGCTCCGACATCGTCGACTTCGGGTACGCGCTGAGCCGGCTCCGCCCCGCGACGATGACCCTGGTGGCGCTGCCGGGCAGCGGGGTGGGCCGGGGCAGCGGCTACCGGGGCGAACAGCTCAGCTCGGTGGGCCGGAAGTTCATCGCCGAACTACGTGCCGGCCGGGCCGATGCCTACCTGGCGGCCAACCCGAAGCTCGTGATCAAGACTTGACCATCCCGGGCGCAACCGCTTCGCTGGCCCTGCTGCGGCGGCATGGACAGCGTTTCGGGGCACGTCCGTCGGTCTCGTCGTCGCCTTGACCACCCTACCGTCGCGCCATAGCCTCACCCGGCGACCTCCGAGGCACCGGGCCCGAGGTCGTCAAAATTCGGGGAGGACAGTGTGCGATTCGCTAGACGGCTGACGGTTCTGGTCGCGATGGTTCTCAGTTTCCTGGTCCTGTCTGGAAACGCGGCTCAAGCTGCGTATTACAACACGTACACCGACATCGCCAGCACGCCCAACACGAGCTGCTGCACCGGAGCACAGGGTTTCGCCGCCGGATCCACCTACCTCTACTCGATCAAGAACCGCACCAATTACGACGACGTCTCCGTCATCTACCGTGTCCACAAGACCACCGGTGCGCGAGTGCTGATGACGAACGGCACGAACAACACGTCGACCAACCCCTGGCTCGGGCACGGGAACGACATGACGATCGTCGACATCGACGGGCAGCACCACCTGTTCGTCGTCACCATGAACGCGAGTGGTGCGCAGCTCGTGAGACTCCGCTACGAGGGCACCACCTACTACCACGCCGGGTCGTACCAGCTACGACTCGACGGAGCCGTGGCAACGCCGTCCGGGATCAATCGAGTCTCGGTCACCAGCACCACGATCACGTTCATGTTCAAGAGTGGCAGGACGATCTACAACGGCAGTCTCCCGCTGCGCGCCTCCTCCGGGACCATCAACCTGACGAAGGCGTTCAACCTGCAGGTCGAGGGCGCCCTCGTCAACGGTGCCGTGGTGCCGGACCTGGGGACCTTCACCAACCAGGGGTTCTTCTACGACGCGCCCAAGAAGGTTCTCTACTACCCGCTGACCAAGGAAAACCGCAGCATCGTACTCGTCTACCGGAACGTGTCGCCGACGACGACCGGGACCGCGCCCGCGGCCACCGACCTCTCCTTCCGTATCACGTCCTCGGCATACTCGACCCTGTTCGAGATCGAAGGCGTAGGAATCAGCGACGGCAAGCTGTACTTCAACACGAACCGGGCGAACTCGAGCGGTTCCTTCGACGGGGTCCACGTGTTCAACGGCTACGTCGCGGCCTAGCGCACGCGGCTGTGGCGACTCGCTGTGGCTCGGCGATCGAGCCACAGCGAGTCACTGTCGGCCGCTCAGGGCATGGGCGGCGCCGTGGTGCCGGAGAGCCAGGCGTCGAAGAGTGGGCGCAACGGCCTCCCGGAGACCCGCTCGGCGTGCGCGACCAGGTCGGCGGTGCTGGCGTTGCCGTCCCGCTTCTCCGCCGTCCAGGTCGTCAGGATCCGGAAGAACGTCTCGTCGCCGACCGTACGCCGCAGCGCGTGCACGGCCAGCGCACCGCGCTTGTAGACCGCCCGGCTGAAGATTCCCGAGCGACCCGGATCCAGTGCCGGCTCCGCCCAGTCGGTGATGGCGTACTCCCGCTCGAACATGGTCTGCGCGCTCGGCCCGCCGTCGTGCTCGCTCCAGAGCCACTCGGCGTAGCTGGCGAAGCCCTCGTTGAGCCAGAGGTCGCTCCAGCGCCGGATCGAGACGCTGTCCCCGAACCACTGGTGGGCCAATTCGTGCGCCACCACCTCCAGGTTCGGTCCCTCGGTGAAGAACGCCGGGCCGTACACCGGGCGGGACTGGGTCTCCAGGGCGTACCCGATCCGGCTGTCGGCGAGCGCGATCCCGCCGTACGCCTCGAACGGGTACGGGCCGAACCGGGTGGCCAGGAAGTCGGCGATCTCACCGGTACGGGCCAGCGACCGCTCCGCCGGCCCGCCCGCCGGCAGGCTCGCCGCGATCGCGGTGACCAGTGGCTTGCCGGCGTGCGTACCGGTGCTGACCCGGTATTTCCCGATCACCAGCGTGACCAGGTAACTGGCCATCGGGGCCCGCTCCGCCCAGCGCCAGGTGGTCCAGCCGGCGTCGGTGCTGCTGCCGCCCGGGGTCCCGTTGCTCAGCGCCGCCAGCCCCTCCGGCACGGTCGCCTCGATCTGGTAGGTCGCCTTGTCCAGCGGGTGGTCGTTGACCGGGAACCAGGTGCTCGCCGACTCCGGCTGGCCGAGCGCGACCGCACCGTCCGAGGTGTGCAGCATCCCGCCACTGCCCAGGTCCGGGGTGGTGACCGGGGCCGGCTTGCCGGAGTAGCGCACCCGTACCCCGAACCGCCGGCCCTTGCCGAGGCCGGTGGCCGGGGTGACCACCAGCTCGTCCTCGCTCCGGGCGTGCGTGGCGTCGACGCCGTCGACCTGTACCGACGAGACGGTCAGCCCGGCCAGGTCGAGGTTGAACCGGGACAGGTCCTGGGTGGCCGTCGCCTCGATGGTGGCGTCACCGGTCAGCTCGTCGGTCGCCGGGTCGTACCTGACCTGGAGGCGGTAGCTGGCGACGTCGTAGCCGCCGTTGCCGTAGGTCGGGAAGTACGGGTCGCCCACCCCGGGCGCCCCGGGCCGGAACCCCCCGGCCTGCTCGTCCCGGCCACCGGTGCAGCCGCCGGGCGAGAGCACCACCAGCAGCACCACCAGTACGCCGGCCAGCACCGGCCGCCCCACCCTGATCATCACGCCTCCGGCTGACGGTGCCGGCTACCGGTCGAGGACGAGCCCGACCTTCTGGAACTCCTTCAGGTCCCGGTAGCCGCACTTGGCCATTGCCCGGCGCAGCCCGCCGAACAGGTTGAGCTGGCCCTCCGGGTCGTCCGACGGCCCGTAGAGCAGCTTCTCCATCGAGCCGAGCGGCTCGTCGGCCACCCCGTAGGCGCCGCGCGGCAGCTTCGGGTGGCTGGCCGCCGGGTGCCACCAGGCGCCGCCGGCCGGCGCCTCGGCGCAGAGCGACAGCGGCTCGCCGAGCATCACCGCGTCGGCGCCGCAGCCGAGCGCCTTGGCGATGTCGCCGGAGGTCTGCAGGTCGCCGTCGGCGATCAGGTGCACGTACCGGCCGCCGGTCTCGTCGAGGTAGTCCCGGCGGGCCGCCGCCGCGTCGGCGATCGCGGTGGCCATCGGCACCCGGATGCCGAGCACCGATTCGGTGGTCGACCACTCGTCGCCGCCGAGCCCGACGATCACCCCGGCCGCCCCGGTCCGCATCAGGTGCAGCGCCGTCTTGTAGTCGGTGCAGCCACCGGCGACGACCGGCAGGTCGAGGTCGGCGATGAACTCCTTGAGGTTCAACGGCTCGTCGGTGGTGGAGACGTGCTCGGCCGAGACGATGGTGCCCTGGATGACCAGGATGTCCACTCCGGCGTCCAGGATCACCGGGGCGAGTGCCAGGGTGTGCTGCGGGGAGACCCGGACGGCGACCGTACCGCCGCCCTCGCGCATCTGCCGGACCCGCTCGGCGATCAGCTCGGGGCGGATCGGCTCGGCGTACACCTCCTGGAGCCGGCGGGTGGCCGCGGAGCCCTCCTCCAGCCGGGACAGCTCCTCCAGGACCTTGGCCGGGTCCTCGTAGCGGGTCCACAGCCCCTCGACGTTGAGCACCCCGAGCCCGCCGAGCCGGCCCAGCGTGACCGCCGACTCCGGGCTCATGGTGGCGTCCGACGGGTGCCCGACGCAGGGGATCCCGAACTGGTACGCGTCGAGCTGCCAGGCGGTCGAGACGTCGTCCACGTCCCGGGTACGCCGGCTCGGCACGATCGCGATGTCGTCCAGGTGGTAGCCGCGCTGTGCGGTCTTGCCCAGCCCGATCTCGACCACGTCACGCATGGGTCACTCCAGAGTAGAAAGGGGGTGGTGGCGGGGAGGCGGTGACCGTCAGCGGGTGTGGTAGTTCGGTGCCTCGACCGTCATCTGGATGTCGTGCGGGTGGCTCTCCTTCAACCCGGCGGCGGTGATCCGGATGAGCTGGCCCCGGCGGTGCAGCTCGGGGATGGTCTCCGCGCCGACGTAGCCCATCGCCAGCCGCAGTCCGCCGACGAGCTGGTGGGCGACCCGGGCCAGCGGGCCGCGGTAGGGCACCTGGCCCTCGACGCCCTCCGGCACCAGCTTCTCCTCGCTGGCCACGTCGTCCTGGAAGTAGCGGTCCTTGGAGTACGACCGGGCCTGCCCACGCGACTGCATCGCGCCCAGCGACCCCATCCCCCGGTACGCCTTGAACTGCTTGCCGTTGATGAACATCAGCTCGCCCGGGCTCTCCTCGGAGCCGGCGAGCAGGCTGCCGAGCATCACGGTGTCGCCGCCGGCCACCAGCGCCTTGGCGATGTCGCCGGAGTATTGGATGCCGCCGTCGGCGATCACCGGCACCCCGGCCGGACGGGCGGCCCGGGCCGCCTCCATGATCGCGGTGATCTGCGGTACGCCGACCCCGGCGACGATCCGGGTGGTGCAGATGGCGCCCGGGCCGACCCCGACCTTGACCGCGTCGGCACCCGCCTCGACCAGCGCCTTCGCCCCCGCGTAGGTCGCCACGTTGCCGCCGATCACGTCGACGGTGGTGTCCTTCTTGAGCCGGCCGACCATGTCGAGCACGGCCCGCTGGTGCCCGTGCGCGGTGTCCACGATCAGCACGTCCACCCCGGCCTCGACCAGGGCCCGGGCCCGCTTGTACGCGTCCTCGCCGACGCCCACCGCGGCGGCGACCCGCAGCCGGCCGGCGTCGTCCTTGGTGGCGAGCGGGTACTGCTCGCTCTTGGCGAAGTCCTTGACGGTGATCAGGCCGCGCAGCCGCCCGTCCGGGTCGACGATCGGCAACTTCTCGACCTTGTGCCGGCGCAGCAGGTCGAGCGCCTCCTCCTTGGTGACCCCGACCTGCGCGGTGATCAGCGGCATCGGGGTCATGATCTGGCGTACCGGGGTGCCCCCGTCGGTGACGAACCGCATGTCGCGGTTGGTCACGATGCCGACCAGCGTGCCCTGGGCGTCGACCACCGGGACGCCGGAGATCCGGTAGCGCCCGCAGAGCGCGTCGACGTCCCGCAGGGTGTCGTCCGGCCCGCAGGTGACCGGGTTGGTGACCATGCCGGCCTCGGAGCGCTTCACCAGATCGACCTGGAGCGCCTGGTCCTCGATCGAGAGGTTGCGGTGCAGCACCCCGATGCCGCCCTGCCGGGCCATCGCGATCGCCATCCGGGCCTCGGTCACCGTGTCCATCGGGCTGGAGACCAGCGGGATGGCGAGCTCGACGTTGCGGCTGAGTCGGGTGATGGTGTTCACCCGGCTCGGGATGATCTCGGACTCGCCGGGCTGCAGGAGCACGTCGTCGAAGGTCAACCCGAGCGGCACCACCCGGGCCGAACCGGCCGGCAGTTCGGGCAGGTGCCCGGCGAGCTGGTCGGCGTCGGTGGCCAGCGGAAGGTCGTTGGTGGGTCGGTTCTCCACGATGTGTCCCCTGCTGCTGTGGTTGACGGGTGCTCTGGTTGACGGTCGATGACGATCACCGCCGACGCGGCTGCGATCCTCGCCGACGCGGGTCGGTCGGCGCTGAGCTGGTCGGACAGGCTGCCCGGCGGCAGGGCGGTGTCGGGGCTCGCCCCGGGTACGGCGCGATGGTTCATCGTACCCATCCGGCGGGGCGGGCGTCGCGGGCGCGGGTACGGCGGCGGTACAGGCCACAACGGGTGACCACGCCGGGCGGTGTTGGGACTACGGTGGAGGGGTGCACGAGGAGCCGATCGACCCGTTCAACGGTGACCCCGCCGATCCCTCCGCCGGCCTTGACGACCCGGGTGAGGAGACCGAACTCGACCCGCTCAGCGAGGTCGAGCGGCAGGACGTGCTGGAGGACCTCGCCGATCTGGAGATCTACCAGGCGCTGCTGGGTCCGGTCGGGGTACGCGGCCTCGTGATCGAGTGTGAGGACTGCCGGGAACCGCACTACTTCGACTGGGACCTGCTCCGGGGCAACCTGCGGCACCTGCTCAACTCCGGCCGCCCCCGGGTGCACGAGCCGGCCTACGACCCCGACCCGGACCACTACGTCACCTGGGAGTACGCCCGCGGCTACGCCGACGGGGTGCACGACACCCTGACCGAGACCGCCGACGAGAACGAGGGCGAGGCCGAGGCCCCGCGCTGAGCGGGGGACGATCCGGTCACGGAGGTCGATCCGGTCACGGAGGTCATCGGGCCGCGGCCGGCGACCGGTCAGGCGACCAGGCCGGCCCGGAACCCGGCCGCCACGGCGTGCGCCCGGTCCCGGGCCCCGAGCTTGCGGAACAGCCGCCGGGCGTGGGTCTTGACGGTGTCCTCGGAGACGAAGAGTTCCCGGCCGATCTCCGCGTTGCTCTTCCCGTCCGCCATTCCGACCAGCACCTGCATCTCGCGCTCGGTCAGCACCGGTCGGCGGGCCGGAGCCGAGCGTCGGGCTCCGCCCGGGCCGTCGGCACCGCGCGACTCCTGGCCCGGCGCGCCGGGGCCGGGCCCGTCCGGGCCGGCCTTCTCCGACGGGTACGCCGGGTGCCCCGGTGCGGTACCGGCCGGCGTGGCCGGGTCGGCCGGGGCGTTCGGGTCGTCCCCACGCTGTGCCGGTACCATCGCCGGCCCGGTCGGCTGTTCTCCGGTCGTCTCGCCGGCGCTGCTGGGCGATTCCGGGTCGTCCCGCCGGCGTACCGCCGACTCGTCCCCCGGCGGACGACCCGCGCCCGGTGCGTCCCCGCCCGGACCGTCCCGGCCGGGTCCGGTCGGCGCGCGCACCACGCTGCCGAGCCGCTGGCCCGCCGCCGGCTGGCCGCTCGCGTCGCCGGGGCCACCTGTCCGGCCGGCACCGGCCGGGCCACCCGCCTGACCACCGCCGGCCAGCGCGCCGCCGGCCAGCGCGGCACCGCCCCGACCGGGCCGGCCGCCGAGCAGCAGCAGCGCCTTCGCCACCACGCTCACCAGGTCGTGGTCGCCGCCCTGGATCAGCCCACGGGCGCCGGCCGCGATGGTCGCCGCGGCGACCCCCGGGTCCTCGGCACCGAGCAGCAGGATCGCCGCTCCGGGCGACCGGGCCAGTACCCGCCGGGTGAAGCCGACGCTGTCCGGGCGGGTGAGCGCGGTGTCCGCGAGCACCACGTCCGCCGGCCGCTCGGCGAGCCGGAGCATGGCCTCGGGGTCGGACACCGCGGTACGGACCGCGGCGGCCAACCCGAGCCGGGCTGCCGCCGCCGCGACGTTCTGGGCCGCGAGCGGGGTCCGGACGCAGACAAGAACGGTGCGCACGATGCTCTCCTCTCCGCAACGAGGAGACCACGCCGGTGAGTGATCATGATGAGTTTCCACGGATGAACCACAAACTTTTTGGACGATTCGCCCCACGGATCGGGTTCGGGGCGAGAAGTTCGCGATCAAGTACGTGTGAGCCGTCCGCGCCCGGGGTACCGGGACCGGTGGTCGGATCGGTGCGCCTGCGCGGCCCGCCGCCCGGATCCCGACCCGAGCAGGTCATCGCGGTGCCGCGCGGAAGGAGGGTGCTGATGTCGAACGTACGCAGGCTGCCTGGACCCATCGTCGATCTGTGGGAGTGGCAGCGGCTTGGCGCCTGCCGGGGCCGGGACAGCGCCCAGTTCTTCCACCCGGAAGGCGAGCGCGGCTCGTCCCGCAACCGCCGGGAGGCCAACGCCAAGGCGGTCTGCCTGGCCTGCCCGGTCCGCGCCGAGTGCGCCGCCCACGCGCTAGCGGTACGCGAGCCGTACGGGGTGTGGGGTGGCTTCAGCGAGTCCGAGCGGCTCCGGCTGCTCGCCGTCGGCTGGGAGGATCTCGCCGACCGTCGGCAGAGCCGGGTGGACGTCGCCCGGCTGGAGGCCCGGCTCGGCCGGCCCTTCCGGTCGACGGTACCGGCCCAGCGGTCGGCCTGACTCCCCGCCCGACCGGCCCGGCCGGGGTCCGGGCCGGTGGTCGGCGCACCGGGGTCAGGTCACGGTGACCGTGACGGTGTGCCAGCCGGTGGCACCGTCCGGCTCGACCGGGCGGGACTGGCCGGTCTGCACCGCCCCGGTGGCGTCGGTCGCGCGCACCTGGAGGACGTGTTCGCCGGGGGTGGCGGTCCACCGCCAGGACCACTGCGTCCAGGTGTCGGTCGAGACCGATCCGGCCAGGGTCGCCGGCTGCCAGTCGCCGTCGTCGACGCGTACCTCCACCTGCCGGACCCCGACGTGCTGCGCCCAGGCCACCCCGGCGACGGTGACCGGGCCGGCCGGCACCGCCCGGCCCGCCCGTGGGGTGTCGATCCGTGACTGGGTCTTGATCGGCCCCCGCGCCGACCAGCCCCGGGGCACCCAGTACGCGTCGAAGTCGGCGAAACTGGTCAGCTCCAGCTCCACCAGCCACTTGCAGGCGGAGACGTAGCCGTACAGGCCGGGCACCACCACCCGGACCGGGAAGCCGTGCGCGATCGGCAGCGGTTCGCCGTTCATCCCGACGGCCAGCATCGCGTCCCGGCCGTCGGTGAGCACCTCGGTCGGGCTGCCGCAGGTCCAGCCGTCCGTGGAGCGGGCCACCACCTGGTCCGCCCCGGGCAGCGGCCCCGCCTCGGCGAGCAGCGGCCCGAGCGGTACGCCGAGCCAGCGGGCGTTGCCGATCAGGTCGCCGCCGACCTCGTTGGAGACGCAGGCCAGGGTGATGTGCCGTTCGATCATCGGCCGGGCGAGCAGATCGGCATAGCTGAGTGTGACGGGGTTGCGCACCCGGCCGTGAATCCGCAACTGCCATCCCTCCGGGTCCACCCGTGGCACCACCAGTGCGGTGTCGATCCGGTAGAAGTCCCGGTTCGGCGTGACGTACGACGACAGCCCCGGCACCGCCAGCTCGGCATTCGCCGGCACCGGCGCCGCCGGGCTGGCCGGGAGCGGCAGCTCGATCGCCGCGCGGGCGGCCGAGACACCCCGCCGGGTCGACAGCCAGCGGCCGCCGAAGCCGCCGACCGCCGCCGCGCCGACCGCGAGCCCGACCCCGGTGAGGAACCGGCGCCGGGCGTACTCGTCCGGGTACGCGGCAGCGGAGGGCGCCACACCGGCCGGTCCGGTCGCCCCGACCGGCGTGGCCAGGGCTCGGCCGAGCGGGCCGGCGACGAAGAGCCGGAGCACGCCGGCCGCGAGTACGGCGCCGACCAGCGAGGGCAGCACGGCGACCGGACCGGCCCCGGGGCGGGTCAGCGCCGCCAGTACGCCGACCGCGCCGAAGAGGGCGATCCCGGCGTACCCGAGGGGCAGCGAGCGCACCGCGACCAGCCCGACCAGGGCGGCGAACCCGGCCAGCAGTACGGCGGTGCCGACCAGGAGTGCGATCTTGTCGTACACGTAGAAGACGTCGACGGCGAACCGCTTGAGCGGTGCGGGCGCCAGGTCCACCACCACGCCGCCGACCGCGACCAGCGGCGCGGAGCGCGCCCCGGTGAGCACCGCCACCGCCTCGGCCGCCCCGACCGCGACGGCCGCGGCGGCCAACCCGGCCAGCGCACCGGCCCGGCGCGGCAGGCCGCCGCGCCGGGCCGGGACGGTCGGTGCCGGTCCGTTACCGTCCAGATCCGGGATCGCCCTCATCCGCCCAGTGTTGCCGGCCGGGCCCGAACGGGAAAGGCACGTCAGAGGTTCGTAATCCCGATGCCGGCGGGCCCGCTCCGGCGCGGAAACGAAGATCCGCGTGAGCGGGGCGCCGGACGTGGAGACTCCCACGCCGGACCGCTCACGCGGATCTCGGTGTCGCGACCGGGGTACGGATCAGCGCGATCCGGGCCCGGACCGGTCAGAAGCCCGGACCGTGCTGGTGGCCGTGCCCGTGACCGTGGCCGTGCCCGCCGGCGGCGGCCGGCTCGGCCTTCTCCGGCTTCTCCACGACCAGGCTCTCGGTGGTCAGCAGCAGCCCGGCGATCGACGCCGCGTTGGTGACCGCGTTGCGGGTCACCTTCACCGGGTCGATGATGCCGGCCTTGGCCAGGTCCTTGTACTCGCCGGTGGCGGCGTCGAGGCCGTTGCCCCAGCCCTGCTCGGCGACCTTCTGCACCACCACGTAGCCGTCGTGGCCGGCGTTCTGGGCGATCCACCGCAGCGGCTCGACCAGCGCCTTGCGGACGATCGAGACGCCCACCTTCTCGTCACCGGTCAGGCCCAGGTCGCCGTCGAGCGCCGAGAGGATCTGCACCAGCGCGGCGCCGCCGCCCGGTACGGTGCCCTCCTCGACCGCGGCCTTGGTCGCGGCGATGGCGTCCTCGATGCGGTGCTTGCGCTCCTTCATCTCGACCTCGGTCGCCGCACCGGCCTTGATCACCGCGATGCCGCCGGAGAGCTTGGCCAGCCGCTCCTGGAGCTTCTCGCGGTCCCAGTCGGAGTCGGACGCCTCGATCTCCTTGCGGATCTGGGTGATCCGCTCGGCGACGTCGTTGTCCCGGCCCCGACCGTCGATCACGGTGGTGTTGTCCTTGTCGACCACGACCCGGCGGGCGGTGCCGAGCACCTCCAGGCCGACCGAGTCGAGCTTGTAGCCCAGCTCGGGGGCGACCACCTCGCCACCGGTCAGGATCGCCATGTCCTGGAGCATCGCCTTGCGCCGGTCGCCGAAGCCGGGCGCCTTCACCGCGCAGACCTTGACGGTCTTGCGGATCGCGTTGACCACCAGGGTGGAGAGCGCCTGCCCCTCCACGTCCTCGGCGATGATCAGCAGCGGCTTCGCGGTCTGGAGGACCTTCTCCAGCAGCGGCAGCAGCTCCTCGATCGCGGAGATCTTCTGGGTGGTGATCAGGATGTACGGCTCGTCGAGCACCGCCTCCTGCGCCTCGGTGTCGGTGACGAAGTTCGGCGAGATGAAGCCCTTGTCGAACTGGAGGCCCTCGGTGACCTCCAGCTCGGTGGCCAGGGTCGAGCCCTCCTCGACGGTGATCACACCGTCCCGGCCGACCTTCTCCATCGCCTCGGCGATCAGGTCGCCGATGGTGGCGTCCTGGGCCGAGATGGTCGCCACGTGCGCGATCGACTCCCGGCTGCCCACCTCGACGGCCTTCTCCAGCAGCGCCGAGGAGATCTTCTCGGCCGCCAGGTCGATACCGCGCTTGAGTGCGGCGGGCCCGGCGCCGGCGGCCACGTTGCGCAGGCCCTCCCGGACCATCGCCTGGGCCAGCACGGTGGCGGTGGTGGTCCCGTCGCCGGCGACGTCGTTGGTCTTGGTCGCCACCTCCTTGACCAGCTGCGCGCCGAGGTTCTCGTACGGGTTGGTGAGCTCGATCTCCTTGGCGATGGTCACGCCGTCGTTGGTGATCGTCGGGGCACCGAACTTCTTGTCCAGGACGACGTTGCGCCCACGCGGGCCGAGAGTGACCTTGACCGTGTCCGCGAGCGTGTTGACACCGTGCTCCAGCAGGTGCCGGGCGTCATCCGAGAAGCTCAGAATCTTCGCCATTGTGTTAACAGGGTCCCTTCACGCAGCGCTGCCCCGGCCCGGCGGGGCCGGTCCGGGGCAGCGTCAGTGGATCAGTCAGATCACTTCTCGATGACGGCGAGGACGTCGCGGGCGGAGAGCACCAGGTACTCCTCGCCGGCGTACTTGACCTCGGTGCCGCCGTACTTCGAGTAGATGACCGTGTCGCCGACCTTGACGTCAACCGGGATCCGGTTGCCGTCGTCGTCGAAACGGCCGGGGCCGACAGCGAGGACGGTGCCCTCCTGCGGCTTCTCCTTGGCGGTGTCGGGGATCACGATGCCCGACGCCGTGGTCGTCTCAGCCTCGTTCGCCTGGACCAGGATCCGGTCCTCGAGCGGCTTGATCGCAACCTTGGTCGCGGTAGTCACGGGCATACCCTCCTGGGGTACTTGGTTTCTGTACCGGCCGGCGAGCCGACCAGCGTCAATCTGCCACATGCCACCGGGCGGGTCCGTCGTCGCGGGTGCCGGTCCGCCTGGCGTTCAGCTCCCGGACAACGGCCCGAAAGCTGGCACCCTCGGTTTGAGAGTGCTAACCGCAGGTTATGCCGACGGCTAGCACTCCGTCAAGGAGAGTGCCAACCCGACACGCCTGTCGGAGACCCTGGCCGGCACAATGCTCCGGTGGACTCCGAGCAGCTCGCCGCGCTGCGTACCCCAGCGGGGGAAACCGCGCTGGCCAGGGCCGCCGAGCTGGCCGGCGGCGACCCGCTGGCCGCGGCGGCCGCGCTGCGCTCGGCCGGGGTGCCGGCCGGACTGGCCGCCGCCGCGCTGACCCAGGCCGAGCTGCGGCGCCGGGCGACCGCCAAATTCGGCCCGGAGGCGGCCGGGATGTTCTTCACCCGGACCGGGCTGGAACAGGCCACCCGGCCCGGGGTCGCGGCGCGCCGGGCCGCCCGGCTGCGCGCCGCCGGGGTACGCACCCTGGTCGATCTCGGCTGCGGCCTCGGCGCCGACGCGCTCGCCGCCGCCCGGGCCGGCATCCGGGTGTACGGCGTGGAGGCCGACCCGGTCACCGCGGCGATGGCCGCCGCGAACGCCGGGGCGGCCGGGGTGGCCGACCGATTCACCGTGACTCTCGGCGACGCGACCCGGTTCGACCTCACCGCCATCGACGAGCCGGTCGACGCGGTGTTCTGCGATCCGGCGCGGCGGACGGCCGGTACCGGCCGGCGGATCTTCGACCCGGCCGCCTACTCCCCACCCTGGGACTTCCTGCTCGGCCTGGCCGGCCGGGTCCCCCGGACGGTCTTCAAGGTCGCACCCGGGATCGACCACCGGCTGCTGCCGGCGGGTGCCGAGGGCGAGTGGGTCAGCGTCGGCGGCGACCTGGTCGAGGCGACCGTCTGGTCCGGCCCGCTCGCCGCCGCGCCCCGCCGGGCCACCCTGCTGGCCGGAACGGCGGTGCACGAACTGACCGGCGACGGCACCCGGCGGGCCCCGGTCGGCCCGGTCCGGCGCTACCTCTACGACCCGGACCCGGCGGTGGTCCGCGCGCACCTGGTCGCCGAGTTCGCCGGTACGGTCGGCGGCACGCTCGCCGACCCCGAGATCGCGTACGTCTACGCCGACGCCGCCCGCCCCACCCCGTACGCCCGGTGCCTGGAGGTGGTCGAGTCGCTGCCGTTCTCGCTGAAGCGGCTGCGCGCCCGGCTGCGGGACCTCGACGTCGGGCGGGCGGAGATCCTGAAGCGGGGTTCCGCGCTGGAACCGGAGCGGCTCCGCCGCGACCTGCGGCTGGCCGGCAGCGAGCCGATCAGCCTGGTGCTGACCCGGATCGCCGACGCCCCCACGGTGCTGCTCTGCCGTCCGGTGCCGGCCCCGGAACCGGCCGCCCCGACCGGGTAGGGTGCGGATCGTGGCGGGCAGGGGCACCCCGGCGACCGCGCTGCTGGCACGGCAGCGGGTCCCGCACACCCTGCACCCGTACGACGTCGCGCCGGACACCCCGAACTACGGCGCCGAGGTGGCGGCGGCGCTGGGCGTACCGCCGGAGCGGGTCTTCAAGTCGCTGGTCGCCAGCGTCGACGGGGTGCTAACCGTGGCGGTGGTACCGGTCACCGGCGAACTCGACCTCAAGACGCTGGCGACGGCGGTCGGCGGCAAGCGGGCGTCGCTGGCCGACCGGGCGCTGGCCGAGCGGACCACCGGCTACGTCCGGGGCGGGATCAGCCCGCTGGGTCAGCGCAAGGCGCTGCGTACCGTGGTCGACGCCTCGGCCGAGCGCTTCCCCACCATCTACGTCTCGGCGGGCCGCCGCGGGCTGGAACTCGAACTCGCCCCGGCCGACCTGATCCGGCTCACCTCCGCCACCATCGCACCGGTCGCCGCGCCCTGATCCCGGCCGGGCCGCGCCGGGTGCCCGGGACGCCAGGCGCCACGAACGATCAATTCCGGCGTATCGCCGCTGGCCAATGCCGGGATGTCCGTCACGTTGCCGAATTGTTATCCGCAACAACAAACTCGTGGCCTCGGCGACCTTGCCCCGAAGAACCCTCGCGCAATACGTTGCCGGACACAACAAAAGTGAGGCGGGCGGTCGCCACGGCCCACCAGAGACTCTGCCGGAGCGCGACCGGCGGAGCCGCTGGCGAGGCAGCCCAACGGGGGGAGGCCACCGGGCAGCACGGCGACCCGCTCGGGCGTACCACCGCTCCGACCCGAGACACCACACCCACCCCGAAAGGACCCGTGCAATGCGCAGAGGGATCCTCACCATCGCTGCCGTGGGCCTGCTGGCCACGGGCGGCCTCGCCGCCTGCGGCGACGATTCCGGCGGCGAAGGTGGCAACGCCGCCGTGCCGATGATCGGCGTCATCCTCCCGGACAGCGCCTCCTCGGTCCGCTGGGAGACCGCGGACCGCAAGTACCTGGAAGCGGCGTTCAAGGCCGCCGGCGTCAAGCACACCATCCAGAACGCCCAGGGCGACAAGGCACAGTTCCAGACCATCGCCGACCAGATGATGACCGAGGGCGTCAACGTCCTGATGATCGTCAACCTGGACTCCGGCACCGGCAAGGCGGTGCTGGACACGGCCAAGACGCAGGGCGTGCTCACCATCGACTACGACCGGCTGACCCTGGGCGGCTCGGCCGAGTACTACGTCAGCTTCGACAACGAGGGCGTCGGCAAGCTCCAGGGCGAGGGTCTGGTCAAGTGCCTGACCGACAAGGGCGCCCAGAAGCCGGTCATCGCCGAACTGAACGGCTCGGAGACCGACAACAACGCCACGCTGTTCAAGAACGGCTACGACGGCGTACTCAAGCCCAAGTACGACTCCGGCGAGTACGTCAAGGGCCCGGACCAGTGGGTGCCCGCCTGGGACAACGCCCAGGCCGGCACCATCTTCGAGCAGATGATGACCCAGCAGAACGGCAAGATCGACGGCGTGCTGGCCGCGAACGACGGGCTGGGCAACGCGGTCATCTCCGTGCTGAAGCGGAACAAGCTCAACGGCAAGGTCCCGGTGACCGGCCAGGACGCCACCGTGCAGGGCCTGCAGAACATCCTCGCCGGTGACCAGTGCATGACCGTCTACAAGGCGGTCAAGAAGGAGGCCGACGCGGCTGCGGAGCTGGCGATCGCGCTGGCCAAGGGCGAGAAGAAGGCCGCGCCCACCACGGTGCGGGACCCGGAGGGCAACCGGGACGTGCCGGCGGTGCTGCTGGAGCCGAAGGCCATCTACAAGGAGAACGTGAAGGACGTCGTCACCGACGGCTACGTCAGCAAGGAAGAGCTCTGCACCGGTGCCTTCGCCGCCGCCTGCACCGAGGCCGGCATTAGCTGACCTGGAGCACGGCATCGGGCTCGACCGGCCCCGCCGAGACGCCGCCCGGTACGGAACCATCCGTACCGGGCGGCGTGCTCGCCACCAGAGAGACTGGACCGGACCCGTGATCGGACACCCCGCGATCGGTACCCGCCACCGGACACCCGCGTAAAGGAGACCAACCCGTGTCCGCGACACCCCTGCTGGAACTGCGCGGGATCGACAAGAGCTTCGGTCCCGTCCAGGTCCTCCGCGACGTCAACCTCTCGGTCAATCCCGGCGAGGTGACCGCGCTCGTCGGCGACAACGGCGCCGGCAAGTCCACCCTCGTCAAGTGCGTCGCCGGCATCTACTCGGCCGACGGCGGCGAGATCCTCTTCGAGGGCCGACCGGTGCACATCCACAACCCCCGGGACGCCGCCACCCTCGGCATCGAGGTCGTCTACCAGGACCTCGCGCTCTGCGACAACCTCGACATCGTGCAGAACATGTTCCTCGGCCGGGAGAAGCGCCGCGGCCTCGTCCTGGACGAGCCGACCATGGAACAGATGGCCGCCGAGACCCTGGCCGGGCTCTCCGTCCGGACCGTGAAGTCGCTGCGACAGCACGTCTCCAGCCTCTCCGGCGGGCAGCGGCAGACCGTGGCGATCGCCAAGGCCGTGCTCTGGAACAGCCGACTCGTCATCCTCGACGAGCCGACCGCCGCGCTCGGCGTGGCGCAGACCGCCCAGGTGCTCGAACTGGTCCGCCGGCTGGCCGACAACGGCCTCGCCGTGGTGCTCATCTCGCACAACATGAACGACGTCTTCGCCGTCTCCGACCAGATCGCCATGCTCTACCTCGGCCAGATGGTGGCGCAGCTGCGGACCAGCGACGTCACGCACGCCCAGGTGGTCGAGCTGATCACCGCCGGGCGCAGCGGCGGCCTCGGGCTGACCGGCGAGAACGGCAACGGCAACGGCAAACACGACACCCCACCCAGCACCGAGACCACGAGCGCAGGAGCCGACAGATGAGCCCCGCCCCTCCCACCACCGTGGTGCCGCCGGTCGAGGTGCCGGCCGCGCCGGCGCCCACGGTCGGCAGCCACGTCCGGGACTATCTGGCCCGGGTACGCGGCGGCGACATGGGCGCGCTGCCGGCGGTACTCGGCCTGATCGTGCTCTGCGCCGTCTTCGCCGCGCTGCGCCCCAACTTCATGACCGAGGGGAACTTCGCCAACCTGTTCACCCAGGGCGCGGCGGTGATGCTGATCGCGATGGGGCTGGTCTTCGTCCTGCTGCTCGGCGAGATCGACCTCTCCGCCGGCTTCGCCAGCGGGGTCTGCGCCGCGGTACTCGCCCAGTTGGTCACCCTGCAGGGCTATCCCTGGTACGTCGCGGTCGCCGCCGCACTCGTCACCGGAGTGGTGATCGGGCTGGTCATCGGCTTCCTGGTGGCCAAGGTCGGCATTCCGTCCTTCGTGGTCACCCTGGCCGCGTTCCTCGCCTTCCAGGGCATCGTGCTGCTGCTGATCAAGGGTGGCACCAACGTCTCGATCCGGGACGACGTGCTGGTGGCGATCGCCAACCGGAACATGCCGCCGTGGCTCGGCTGGGCGCTGACCCTGCTCGGCGTCGCCGGCTACGCGGTCGTACAACTGCTGCGGCACCGCAACCGCAGCGCGCTCGGCCTGGTCACCGCGCCGCTCGCCGTGGTATTGATCCGGATCGGCTCGCTGGCGGCGATCGCCGGCACCGCCGTGTACCTGCTGAACCTGGAGCGCAGCCGCAACGTGCTCGTCTCGCTCAAGGGCGTACCGATCGTGGTGCCGATCATCGTGATCCTGCTGGTCGTGCTCACCTTCGTACTGCAACGCACCGCGTACGGCCGGCACGTCTACGCGGTCGGCGGCAACCGGGAGGCGGCGCGGCGGGCCGGCATCGACGTGGACCGGATCCGGATCTCGGTCTTCGTGATCTGCTCGACGATGGCGGCGATCGGCGGGATCGTGGCGGCCAGCCGGGCCACCTCGGTCGACGCCAACACCGGGGGCAGTAAGGTCCTGCTCTACGCGGTCGGCGCGGCGGTGATCGGCGGCACCAGCCTCTTCGGCGGCAAGGGCCGGATCGTGGACGCGGTGCTCGGCGGCGCGGTGATCGCGGTCATCGACAACGGGATGGGGCTGCTCGGCCGCAGTTCCGGCTTCACCTTCGTGGTGACCGGCCTGGTGCTGCTGCTGGCGGCCAGTGTGGACGCACTCTCCCGACGCCGGGCCGCCGCGACCGGTAATCGATAGGGGCACGATGCGCGCAGGGCCGAGCCAGGAGGAGATTCGCCGGCAGAATCTCGGCGCGCTGCTGCGTTACGTCCACATCCACGGCGCCACCTCCCGGGCGGAGCTGACCACCTCGCTCGGGCTGAACCGGAGCACCATCGGCGCGCTCACCGCCGAACTGGCCGCCGCCGGCCTGGTCAGCGAACGGGCGCCCCGGGAGACCGGGCGGGCCGGACGGCCTTCGCTGGTCGTCCGGCCCGAGTCGGGGCGGGTCTTCGCGTACGCGTACAGCATCGAGGTGGACCGGCTGCGGGCCGCCCGGATCGGGCTCGGCGGGGTGGTGCTGGACCGCCGGCAGGCCGAGCGGCCCCCGGGGTTGCCGGCGGTGGAGAGCCTGCCGCTGCTGGCCGGCTTCGTGAAGGAGATGCACCAGGCGGTACCGGCGGGCTCGGTCTACGTCGGCAGCGGCGTGGCGGTCTGCGGGCGGTTGCGCCGCCCGGACGGCGCGGTGCACGTCCGGCCGGAGAGCGCCGGCTGGGCCGGCCGCGGCGAGCTGGACAAGCCGCTGGCCGAGGCGCTCGGTGAACTGCTGCCGCAGGAGCGCCCGGTGCTGGTCAGCAACGCCGCCGACGCGAGCGCGGTCGCCGAACACGCCCGGGGCGCGGCCAGCGGCTACGACGACGTCATCTACCTGCACCGGGACGTCGGCATCGACGCCGGGATCATCGTCGGCGGCCGGCGGCTGACCGGGCAGGGCGGCTACGCCGGGGAGGTCGGCCACATGGTGGTGAACCCCGGCGGAAGCCCGTGCGGCTGCGGCTCGTACGGCTGCTGGGAGACCGAGATCGGCGAGTACGCCCTGCTGCTGGCGGCCGGCCGGGACGACGCCGTGGGCCGGGAGGCCGCCCTGCGGGTGGTCGACGCGGCCGCCCGGGGTGACGCGAACGCGCAGGCGGCGGTCCGGCAGATCGGCGACTGGCTCGGGTTCGGCGTGGCGAACCTGGTCAACATCTTCAACCCCGGGGTGGTCATCTTCGGCGGCACCCTCCGGGACGTCTACCTCGCGGCAGCGGCCCGGGTGCGCAGCCGGCTCAACTCGCTGGCCCTGCCCACCCCGCGCGAGCAGGTACGCCTGCGTACCCCGCAGCTGGGCGAGGACGCCGCGTTGGTCGGCGCCGCCGAGCTGGCCTTCGAGCACCTGCTCGCCGACCCGCTCGACGCGGGCTGACCGGGCACCGGGCGTACGCTGTCCGACGTGGACGGGCAACTGCGGGCCTCCGACTCCGATCGGCAACGGGTGGTCGCCGACCTGCAACGGCACACCGAACAGGGCCGGTTGAGCCTGGACGAGTTCTCCGAGCGGGTCGGCGCGGTCTACACCGCGCGTACCCTCGGGGAGCTGGCCACCGTCATCCGGGACCTGCCGGCGGCGCCGGCCGTCACCGAGCCGGCCGGCGGCGGCAGCACCGGTGCCCGGCGGGAACTGCTGATCGTCTTCGCCGTCGCCGCCGCCACCCTGCTCCTGCTGGTGATCTTCATGGCGGTCACCCGCTGATCGGCGCCGGCCCGATCGGCATCACCCCCTCGGCCAAGGCCGGTGCTTTGTCCGGTTAACCGGCGCGGCGTCGCGTTCCGTACCGCACGCCGGCCCACCGAACGCGTTCTTTCCCACATGCGGTTGCGATGATCGATGGTGCACCCTTGGATAGCCCCGGTTGGTTCGGGTTTGTCAACTTGGTTCGGTCATTGGAGAAGGCTGGCATGAGCACGTTCGAGATCTGTGTCGACAGCGTCGAGGGGACGCTGGCGGCGGAGCGGGCCGGCGCCGACCGGGTGGAACTCTGCGCGGGGTTGTTCGAGGGCGGGTTGACCCCCAGCATCGGCACCATCGAGCTGGCCCTGCGGCACGCGGAGCGGATCCGGGTGCACGTGCTGGTACGCCCCCGGGGCGGGGACTTCATCTACTCCCCGTACGAGGTCGATGCGATGGTCCGCGACGTGCAGGCCGCGGTGACGGTGGGCGCGCACGGGGTCGTGGTCGGTGCGCTGACCCCGGAGGGCGACGTCGACGTACCCACCATGCGCCGGCTGCTCGCGGCGGCCGACGGCGCGAGCGTCACCTTCCACCGGGCGTTCGACATGGTCCGGGACCCGTTCGAGGCGCTGGAGCAACTGATCGAGCTGGGCATCCCCCGGGTGCTCACCTCTGGTCAGGAGGAGACCGCGCTGGCCGGTGCTCCGCTCATCGCCGACCTGGTCGGCAAGGCCGCCGGCCGGATCGCGGTGATGGCCGGCGGCGGGATCAACGAGCGGAACATCGCCCGGATCGTCGCCGCCACCGGCGCGGACGAATACCACTTCACCGCGCGGGTCAGCTCGGACGGGCCGGCGATCCACCGCAACCCGGTACCCCGGATGGGTGGGGTGTTGAGCCGCCCCGAGTACCAGCGCTCGGAGACCTCGCCGGAGCGGATCGGCCGGATCATCGGCGCGGTGCACCGGTAACCTCCGCCCCGGCCGGCGCTGTCGCCGCCCCGGCCGGTGTCTCGGCGGGCGGTGTCGGTGGCCGGTCGAGTTCGCGCCAGACCGGCATCACGAACGGCATCAGCGTCACCAGCAGGTACGCGCCCGCGAACGCCAGGCAGGCGACCGGCAGCCGCAACTCCTGTACGGCGAGCCCGCCGAGCAGCCCACCGAGCGGGATGCCGGCCCAGGCCGCCGCCTGCGCCAGCCCGAGCACCCGGGCCCGGAGCGCCTCGGGAATCCGTTCGAAGCTGACCGCGCCCAGGATCGGGTTGATCGCCGCGACGGAGACTCCGGCGACGAACGAGACCAGATAGATCACCCAGAGCCGGTCCAGCAGGGCGAGCGCGACGAACCGGGGTGCCCCGGCGAGCAGGAACCCGACCGCGAAGACGGCGAACCGCGGCACCCGGTCCGCCACGACGGTGAAGACCGCGTTGCCCAGCACCGCGCCCAGGGCGAAGGTCGCGGTGAGCAGGCCGAGCGCCGTCGACGACCGGACCACCTCGGTGGCCCAGACCGGGGTGAGCACCGCGGTGTACGCCGCATCGGCCAGGTTGGTCACCAGCAGCATCAGCACGATGCCGTGCACGAGCCGGTCGTGGCGTAGATAGCGCAGACCGGCCCGGAGCGCGACCAGATAGGGCTCCCGGCCCGGCGCGGCACCGTCCCGTGGCATGGATTCCACTGCGGACCGGTGATGTGGCACGGCGAGGGCCACCAGGACCGCCCCGACCAGGAAGGTCCCCGCGTCGAGGAGCAGCACCAGCGGGGCGTCGAGCACGGCGATGAGCAGCCCGGCCAGCGGCGCGCCGAGCAGCGTGGCGAGCCGGCTGAGCCCGTCGTGCAGGCTGGTCGCCCGGGTCATCGGAGTGCCCGCCGCCGCCACGGTCTCCGGGAAGACCACCCGCTTGGCGGTGTCGCCCAGCCCACGCAGCAGCCCGGCCACCGCGACCAGGCCGATCAGCGTACCGAACCGGAGCAGACCGGCCAGGTGCAGCAGCGGGACGGTGGCCACCGCCGCCGCGCTGCCCAGATCGGCGACGATGCTGGTCCGGCGGGCACCGACCCGGTCGATCAGCGGCCCGCCGAGGGCGCAGGCCAGCACGTACGGAAGCATTTCGGCGAACGCGACCACGCCGGTCCGGACGGCGCTGCCGGTGACCACGAGGGTGAACCAGGGCAGCGCCACCATGCTCATCCGGCTGCCGACCAGGGAGACCCCCTCGGCGACCAGCAGCCCGACCAGTGGTCGGCGGTCCCGGGCCATCAGCCCGCCTCCCCCGGCCGATCGCCCTCCTCCGGCCGATCGCCGCCGCGCCGGACGAACGGCATCAACTGGGCCTGCACCACGAACGGCTCGGCGTCGTCCGGTGCCGTCACGCCGGGCTCGTCCCGCCGGTACCGCCCGATCAGCTCGGTCAGCGCGTCGGAGAACTCCTGCGCCTCGGTCGGGGTCAGCCGGAGCTGCCAGTTGCTCAGGGTGGAGGCCCGCCCCCACTCCTCCGACAGGCTGGGCAGCTCGTTCAACCACCGGTCGACCCGCTCGGCGTAGAGCGCGGCGACGGATCGCAGGTACGTCTCGACGTCGGGGAGCGCGTCCCGACCGACCTCGCTGTCGAGCCGGGTGTTCCGGTGCGCGGCCCGCCACCACCGCTCGCGGCCGGCACCGCGCCCGGGCTCCTCGACCACGAAGCCGTACTGGGCGAGTTGTCGCAGGTGGTAGCTGGTGGCACCGGTGGACTGACCGAGCCGCTCGGCGAGCAGGGTTGCCGTGGCCGGCCCATGTTCGCGCAGTGTGTTGAGTATCCGGACCCGCAGCGGGTGGGCGAGACCGCGCAGTGACGTCGGGTTCAGCCGCACTTCGTCCCTAGACATGTTGGCAAAGGTATCCTTGCAAAGTCTTCTTTGCAAGCATCCCGCCCACGTTCACGCCGAGCGACGGGTCGGGGCGGCGCGGGTCAGGGCGGCCCGGGTCAGGGCGGCGCCGGTCGGCCGGTGCGGGTCAGGGCAGCGCGGGTCAGGGCAGCGCGCGGTTCGGGCGGCGCGGTTCGGCCGGTGCGGGTCAGGGCCGGTCGCCGTGCCAGGAGCGCCAGAGCGCGGCGTACGAGCCGCCGGCGGCGACCAGCTCGGCGTGCGGGCCCAGCTCGGTGATCCGGCCGTCCTCCACCACGGCGACCCGGTCGGCGTCGTGTGCGGAGTGCAGCCGGTGTGCGATCGCGATCACCGTACGGCCGCGCAGCACCGCGGCCAGCGAGCGCTCCAGGTGCCGGGCCGCCCGGGGGTCGAGCAGCGAGGTGGCCTCGTCGAGTACCAGGGTGTGCGGGTCGGCGAGGACCAGCCGGGCGAGCGCGAGCTGCTGGGCCTGGGCGGCGGAAAGCGGATGCCCGCCCGCACCGACCTCGGTGTCCAGCCCGGCGGGAAGCTGCTCCGCCCAGTCCAGCGCGTCGACGGCGGCGAGCGCCGCGCGTACCCGGTCGTCGGTCGCGTCCGGCCGGACCATGGTGAGGTTGTCGCGCAGCGTACCGAGGAAGACGTGGTGTTCCTGGGTGACCAGCGCGACCTCGGTACGGAGGTCGGCCAGCGGCAGGTCGGCGAGCGGGACGCCGCCGACGGTGACCGAGCCGTGCCCCGGCCGGTGGATCCCGGCGAGCAGCCGGCCCAGCGTCGACTTGCCGGCCCCGGACGGACCCACCATCGCCAGCCGTTCGCCCGGGGCCACGCTCAGGGTCACGCCGTGCAGCACGTCCCGCCCCGGCTGATAGGCGTAGCGCACGTCCCGGGCGACCAACCGCTGGTCGGCCGGGCGGGCCGCCGGCTCGTCGGCCGGGGCGTCGTCGGGGCGCCGGGCCACCCCGAGCAGCCGGGCCAGCGACGCGCCGCCGACCTGCACCTCGTCCAGCCAGGAGAGCAGCCGGTCGATCGGGTCCATCAACTGCTGGACGTAGAGGGTGGCGGCGGTGACCTCACCGAGCGTCACCCAGCCCTCGATGTAGAACCAGCCGCCGAGGACCAGGGTCGCGACGACCGGCAGCACGTAGCCGGTCTCGGCCAGTGGAAAGAAGACGGTACGCAGGAAGAGGGTGTAGCGCTCGGCCGCGTACGACCGGCCGATGTCGGCGTCGGTGCGGGCCCGGCGCCGCGCCTGCTGCCGGAGCGCCTCGGTGGTCCGCGACCCCTCCACCGTCTCGCTGATCCCGTCGGTGATGTCGGAATAGGCGGCGTTCTCCGCGAGATAGCCGGGGGTGGCCCGGCGCAGGTACCAGCGGGTGGCCAGCACCAGGATCGGCACCGCGACCAGGGCGGGCAGCATCAGCAGCGGGTCGGTCAGCAGCACCGCGCCGATCACGGCGACCGCCGTCAGGACCGCGATCAGCGTCTCCGGCACGGCGAACCGGACCGACCGGGACAGCGCGGCGACGTCCCGGCTGCTCCGGGTCAGCAGGTCACCGGTGCCGGCCCGCTCCACGGTAGACAGTGGGATGGCCAGGATCCGGTCGACGAACTCCTCCCGCAGCTCGGCGAGGATCCGTTCACCGAGCCGGGCCGAGGCGAAGTGGGCGAACCGGATCAGCACCGCCTGCGCCACCACGAACCCGGCGATCGCCAGCGCGACCCGGTCCACCGTCACCGTGCTGGTGCCCTCGGCGATCGCCTCGACCAGGTCACCGAGCAGCCGTGGCGCGGCCAGCCCGGTGATCGCGGCCAACCCGTGCAGCGCGAGCGCGCCGGCCAGTGCCCGGGGGTGCCGGCGGAGCAGGCTGCGCGCGTACCGGCGCACCTGCGCCGCGTCGGCGACCGGCAGCGCGTCGCGCTCGCTCATCTCAGTCCCCCTCCTCGGCCCGGGTCACGACGGCGGCGTAGCGCGGCTCGCTGTCCAGCAGGTCGCGGTGCCCGCCCTCGGCCACCGCCTTGCCGTCGGAGACGAAGACCACGTGGTCGGCCCGGTCCAGTACCAGCGGGCTGGTGGTGCAGACCAGGGTGGTCCGGCCCCGCCGGGCCGGGCCGAGCCGGTCGGCGATCCGCGCCTCGGTGTGCGCGTCCACCGCGCTGGTCGGCTCGACCAGGATCAGGATCTCCGGGTCGGCGACCAAAGCCCGGACCAGCCGCAACCGCTGTTGCTGGCCGCCGGAGAACTCCCGGCCCCGCTCGGCGACCCGGCCGGCGAGCCCGCCCGGCAGCGCCGCCACGATGTCGGTGGCGCTGGCCGCGTCCAGCGCCGCCGCGATGGTCGCGTCGTCGGCCCGGTCGTGCGGGTCCAGCTCCGCGCGGAGCGGGCCGGAGAAGAGCCGCGCCTCGTTGTCGGACACCAGGATCCGGCGCCGGACCGTGGCCAGCGCCAGCTTCCGCAGGGGTACGCCGCGCAGCGTCGCCTCGCTGTCGACGTACCGGCCGAGCCGGTCGGCGATGGCGACCGCGTCCTCCGGCGCGGCGGCGGCGAGCGCGGTCAGCCGGCCGGGCCGCACCGTCACGCCGGACTCGACGTCGACCAGCTCACCCGGGCCGTCGGGCAGCTCGACGGGGTGCTCGGGATCGGTGACGTCCGGTCGCAGGTCGAGCATCGACACCACCCGGCGGGCCGAGACGTGCCCCCGGGTGATCCGGTCGATCAGCTCGGTCAGCATCCGCAGTGGACCGATCAGGAAGACCGTGTAGCCGTAGAAGGAGACGAGCTGCCCGACGCTGATCTCGCCACGGAGGGCGAACCGGGCGCCGAGCCAGGTCACCAGCACCAGGAAGATGCCGGGCATCAGGACCTGGGTGGCCTCCAGCAGCGCCTCCACCCGGGCCACCCGTACGCCGCCGTGCCGCAGCGCCTGCGACTCCGCCCGGTAGCGCGCCGAGAAGACCGACTCCCCGCCCACGCCGCGCAGCACCCGCAGCCCGGCGACGATGTCGCTGGCCCGGGTGGTCAGGGTCGCCTGCTGGTCCCGGTACGCCTCCTGACGCCGGTGCAGTGGCCGGATCAGCATCGCGACGACCGCCATCAGCAGCGGTACGCCGAGCACCACCACCAGGCCGAGCGGCACCGAGGTGGCGAGCAGGATCGCGGTGATGGTGAGCACCGCGAAGAACGAACCGGTGCCCCGGGAGAGGATGTCGAGCGCCCCGCCGATGTGGTTGATGTCGGCGGTGCCGATGCTGACCACCTCACCGGTGGCGAGCCGCTTGGGCAGGGTCGCGCCGAGCCGGTTGGCGTGGTCGACGGTGAGCTGCACCGTCCGGTACGCCCCGGCCAGCCAGTTGAAGCTGGCGAACCGGTGCCGGATGATCCCGACGATCGCCTGCACGATGCCGAGCGAGAGCAGCACCAGGCCCCAGCGCAGCAGCGCGTCGGTGTCCCGCGCGACCAGGCCAGCGTCGATCGCCCTGCCCAGCGCGGCCGGCATCAGCGCCTGGCCGACGAAGGAGATAACGGCCAGCACCATGCCCCAGGCGAGGGTGGGCCAGATCCGCGCGGCGAGCCAGAGCAGGAATCTGGTCGCCGAGCGCTGGTCCGGCACGCCGGGATCGGGTACGGGTAGCGGGCGCATCGCGGTGACGGTATGGAACCAATCGCCACGATCGCCACAGGTTTTCCGCAGATCCCTCTGACCAGGGGTAGCTGGGCGACCACCTCCCGTGATAGTTCTTACCCCAGATTCGATCGGCCCTCCCGAGGCCCGACCCCGCGACCGTGCCTGATGCCGGTCGCCGGGAGCAACGGTCTTGCCGCCCAGCTCGCTCACCTGGAGACGGTGGCCCACCGGCCGCACATCGAGATCCGTGTGCTGCCCGAGCGGATCAACCTGGCCACTCGATTCAACGGCGCCTTCTACGTGTTCAAGACGCCGGCCGGCTTTCCCGAGGTCGCATACCGGGAGAACTTCGCCGGCCGGATGTACCTCGAATCGCCGCGGAGCCCGCGAGAGCGCCGAGGCCACAGAGAACCCGGTCGACGACCGAGGTCGTACCGAACCGGGTGACCGCCACCAGCAGCAGGACGACGGCGCTCACGCTCATCCCGACGACGTGGACCACATAGAGGGACACGGAGTCCATCCTGGACGGTGATCGACGACCGGGACAAGCGGATTCTCTTCCGCACGCTCTGCTTCCGCTCAGCAGTTAAAGGCGGTGCGGTTCTTGTCTCCACCCTCGCCAAGTCGCACGCCCTCCTCACCGGTGGACTCGACTCGTCCACCCCGACACCAAGTCGGGATCTTGGCAAGTTTCGGTTCGCCTCGAACCAGAATTCGCCGAGAATCTTGGCGAGCTTCGGCTATCCGGATTTGGCGTGGGCTCGGACGGTTGCGACGTCCCAGCGCCAGATGGTGTCGCCGACGCAGACGGAGAGGGTACGGCTGTCCGGGGTGAAGGAGAGCTGCACACTCCGGTTCGTCAGATTCCGGTTCGACGGCACCGCGCCGACCTGGCGGCGGGCGGCCACGTCCCACAGCCGTACGCCGCCGGCGTCCGTGCTGGCCAGGGTGCCATCCCTGGCAAAGGCCACGTCGAGTACGCCGCTGCCGTGCGTGCCGAGCACGGCGGTCTGCTTGCGGGTGGCGACGTTCCACAGCCGTACGGTGCCGTCGATTCCGCCGGTCGCCAGGGTCTTCCCGTCCGGGCTGAACGCCACCGGTATGCCCGGGTCGGCCGCCGGCACCATGCCGCTCGGGAAGGTACTGGCCGTCAGCACGGCCAGCCGCCGGTAGGAGCGCGCGTCCCAGAGCAGGGTCCGGCCCTTGCCGCCGTCGGTGGCCAGCAGCTTGCCGTCGGGGCTGAACGCCACGTGCTGGATGGTGGCCGGGTCGTCGCTGTCGACCCGGCCGCGCCGGCTCCAGCCCGAGACGCTCCAGAATCGCACCGACTCGTCGTGTCCGGCGCAGGCGAGGAACTGCTCGTCGCGGGGACTGAAGGCGAGGCAGGAGGCCCACCACGAATCGCTGAGCCGGCGTAGCCGCTTACCGCTGGCCACGTCCCAGACCTGGACGTAGCCGAACATTCCAGAGTCGTACGTGGCCAGCAGCCGGCCGTTCGAGTTGAACGCCGCCCACTCGAAGTCCTCCCGGTGGACCGGACCCGAGCCCCCGGGTACCTGGTACGTCTCCTTGCCGGCCGTCACCTGCTTGCCGACCGGCCGCAGCTCCGGAACGGTGTAGGTCCTGATCGCGTAGGTACCGACGGCGGCGAGGCGGGTACCGTCCGGGCTGAGCACCACACTGTTGGCCTTGAAGTCGGCCGGCACCCGCAGCACCTGTGGCTCTGGCGCTGCCGGCCCGGACGATTCCTCCGGTACCGCCGAACCGGTCGGGCCGGCACTCGGGGTCGGATCGGCGCTCGGATCGCCGCCGCCCCCGCCCCACGGCACGACGCTCCAGACCGCGTAACCGAGCAGCACGAGCACGACCACGGCGGCGGCCACCAGGGCGGGCCGCCGACGGACTCCCGACGCCGGCCGTGGCTCCGGCCCAGGAGACGCCTCCGGGGCGGGGCCGACGGTCGGCGGCGCGTCGTCGACCAGCGGTACCGCGACGACGGGCTCCGGCGCGGAGGCGTCGACGGGTGTCGGTGGAGCCGACCCCGCGACGTGGTCCGGTGCCGCTCCGACGGCGGGCGCCTCCCGCTCCTCCGCTGCCGGCTCGGGCTCGCTGGCAGGGCCAAGCCGCCCCGCCAGCTCGGGCTCGCCCGCCGGCTCCGGCTTCGGCTCTGGAGCAGGCTGTGGCACGGATTCTGGCGTGGGCTTCTGCCGCACGGTCGGCACGAGAGGCGACGGTGGCGGCGGTGGCGACCCGGGCGCGGCGCGAGTCGAAGGTTCGATCCGGGCTGGGAGAGGGGCGTGCACGCTGCCGCTGGCGACCACCAGTTCCGGCTGGTCCACCAGCACCGGCGGTATGCCGAGCCGCCGGTGCAGCAGCGTGCCGACCAGCGGCATCCGGCTCGCCCCGCCGACCAGGAACAACCCGGCCAGCTCGGCCGGCGCCACCCCGGCCGTGGCGAGCACCCGGGCCGCGACCGACACCGTACGCGCCAGGATCGGCTCGGCGAGCCGTTCGAGCTGCTCCCGGCCGAGCAGCGCCTCGTCGTCGACGATCGGTACGTGCAACAGCGCGGTCGGGGCCCGGGAAAGCAGCTCCTTGCCGACCCGTACGTCGTCCCAGAAACCGCGGGAGGCGCGCCGGTCGGCGGCACCGGTCGGCTGGAGCAGCCGCGACCAGGCCGACTCGTCCCGGGTCCGGTAGACCTCGCCGAGGGCGGTCACCAGGGCCGCGTCGATGTCCAACCCGCCGACGTCGCCCAGCCCGTCGGTCGCCAGTACCTCGAACCCGCCGGCCGCGTGCCGGACCACGGTGGCGTCGAAGGTGCCGGCGCCCAGGTCGTACACCATGGCGGTGGAACCGGCCGGGAGCCGGCGGCCGGCGACGGTGAGGAAGTAGCTGGCCGCCGCCACCGGCTCGGTGACCAGGGCCGGCTCGGCGAAGACCATCGACGCGGCGGCGAGCAGGGTCTGCCGTCGTACGGGCCCCCAGGAGACCGGATGGGTCAGTACCGCCCGGCGGACCGGCTCTCCCGCGACCTGGTCCGCCTCGGCCGCGACCCGACGCAGCACGGCGGCGATGAGTTCGACCACCGGTACGGCCCGGTCGCCGAGCAGCACCGTGCCGTGGTCCACGCAGCGCTTCGGCGCCGGCTCGAACCGCCCCGGCTGGGTACGCGCCGAGTGCAGCGCATCCCGGCCGGTCAGCAGGCCGCCGTCCGCCTCCGCGAAGACGGCCGACGGAAGCAGTGGCGAGCCGTCGAACAACAGCGGGCGGGGCTGCGCTCCGGGACCGGCCAGCACGGCGGCAGTGCTCGACGTACCGAAGTCGACGCCGACCCGCACCCCGTCGACTCCCACGCCGACACTCTATGCGGGACCCGCCAGCCGAGACCATCGGGCGACTCTGGCCTTGGTCAGTCCCGGTACGGCTCCGGCGTCTGCCGAGTGCCGCAGCCAGGCTGCCGTCTCCGCCCGCGCCCGGCCACGCTGGCTGTCCGTCATCACTCTGAGCGCACCGACCACTTGCCGGGAAGGTCGATTGTGGGCCAGCCAAAGCTGCCGCCGGGCTGCTCGACCATGCCGGTGTTGTCGTTCAACAACTGGGCCAACGACGTCATGGAGCTGTCGAACCTGTCGATGTACTCCAGCAGCGCCAACGCCGCGGCAGCAAGCAGTGAGATCACGGCCGCAGCGGTGCCACAGGCTTCCGGTGGTGCGGCGGGGGCGGTGACGACCGCAGCGGCCAACCCGACGGCGCCGACCATACCGGCGACAAACGTCGCTACCGCGGCGGCCAGAGCTGCCCAGAAGGCGACGAGGCCCCAGCCGAGATCGTCCAACGCGGCTTGAATCTTTTCGGTGGCCGGTCCGATGGTCGCGATGGCATCTGCCTGGGCGAGCGCCGCGTCCCGGTAGGCATCGGCTGCCGTGCCGGTCCAGAGGCGAGCAGAGTCCAACCCGTGTGGAGACACCTTTTGCTGCAAGCTACTAACCGGGGCACCCACCCGTAGGTTCCAGTACTCGCCGATGCGCCAGAGCGCTGGCGGGAAGCCCGGTTCCTCGGCGAACCTCTGCAGCTCATCGAATATGCGGTCCTTAAGTTCGAGGAACCTCTGCCATTCCCGCTCAATCGCCTCGGCACCGGTGCCGAGCGGCAACAGACGCATCACGTCGTTGAGCCGATCCGCCAACTCCACAGTCAACTGCTGGACCCGTTCGAGTCCGTCACTGACGTTCTGTTGCGAGCCCTCAGCAATCTGCTCCAGCCAGCTTGCCCTACTGCGCTCATCGCTAGTCCCCTGCCCGCTCCACGCGTACGGATGCCCCCAGGTCCGCCCGGTCGTACTCGTCCAGCACCGCCCGAAGCCTGGTCGCCATCTCCGTCATAATGACCGCACCCTCGCTCAGTATCCTCACCAAGAACTCCTGCGCCTCGGTGTAGCGCTGCCCGGCGCCGAGCCTGTCGGCCAGATATCCGGTGTGAAATCCGGTGAGGGCTAACGAGGACGCATCCTGCGCGGCCTTCGTCATGACCTCGGCAGCTTCATGCCATGTCGTCGCATCGCTCACAAGTGCTTCGCGTGCCATTCTGATGGTCGCCGCATCCGGTTCGGCCAACTCGGTGTCCCCCTCAAACTCTTGCCAGACGGCAGCGCTGCCGCCGCTGGTGTGAACAGATCAGCCGGGCGAGCCCAAGCGACGCATCAGGGCCGCTGGATCCACCGTGAGATCGCGCAATGCCGCTAGGCCCGGTAGACCGCCCAACGCGGCCTCGTCCTCCTGGGCAATCCGGTCGTACGCGTCCTGGCACGCCTCGTACAGATCGCTAGCAACGGCCTGGCCACTCGGCTGTTTCCGCAGCCAACGTTGATCGATGTCGACTCGTAAGATCTGGCCACCGGTCAACGTGACGGTCACACGATCGGCGAGGGACCGTCCTTGTACCTGCTGGCGCGCCCGCACGTCCGTCCGATGACGGAGGTCGTTCATCTCGGACATGGCTGCATTAGTGGCGTCCGATATCCGTAGGAGCTCCTCCACCCTGCTCTCATCGACACCAATCTGTCCGGTGTGGTGACAGTCAGAGGGGTCGGCGCCTTGGCACCGGATGAGCGCGCTCTGCCAGTCAGCCGGCGGCTCGCCATCTGCACGCTCAGCCACGCGTTCCGACCAGACCCTTATTCGATCGACAACAGCGCGGTTCGCCGCAGTGGTGATCGCCTCCGCCAGCCGCTCGGGACTTAGATCCCGCCACCATGTATGACTGACATCAACTCGCTGCACACGCCCCGAGTCGTTCAGATGCACCCGCACTGTGTGTGAATCATCCGCGCCGACACCGCTCACACCCGAGTGGTCCGTTCGCCAGGCAAGTCGCTCGGCCGACTCACGAAGCTGGAAGAGGTCCCGCGCAATGTTCACTGAGCCCCCATAATCTGATGAACGGTAGAGATGGACGATGCAGATCTCAGCGGGGCCAAGCCGTCATGGCGCGCAGCCAGGCCACGGTCTCCGTCACTCCCGGGCAACGTGCAACGGACAGGGCGTCGGCCAGGAAAGACAACTGATCCGGGGGCAACAGCACCCGTTCGCGACTGGCTAGGCGGAGCCGGACCTGCCGCCGGCCCGAGTCCACCACCAGCAGGGGAACAGTGGGCGGTGCTTGCATCGCGGCGGCCGGAGCCGAGACGGCGAGCATCTCGGCAGTGGACTGCAGTGACACGGCATGGGCGGCAGCCAGTTCGATGACCTGGCGACGTCCGTCCTGCACGGTCAGCCGAGTGCCGTCCAACCATGCCCCGGGAAACACGTGCCGTAACACACGGCGCAGCAGAAACCACGTCGCGATGCCGAGGACCGCACCTGTCACAAACGGCAGGGAGAGCGGTCCTCCTTCGAACGGATCAGAGCCGTCGGCAAGTATCCGCACCAGCAGCCTGCCCAGCCCGAAGCCGGCGGTGACGGCGGCAATGGCGACAGCGCCACCGAGCACCAACACGAGCAGGTATCGACCCACGAGCCCGCGCAGGTGCCCGACCGAGAGATAGACACGTTTGCCTGGCGACTGCACCCGGCCATCATGACAGACAGGGGCGACACGTAGGGTGGTCAGGATTGTGACAGAAGGTCAACAGCCGCCAGTGCTCGATCTACACCCGTACGGTCAAACCAACGCTCGCAATCCATGTCTCGCCACATACCGACTGCGGTCCGAGGCGGTTCAGCACATGCTGGCACCCACTGTTGCTCTATGAAGCCAGGTGACGGTCTCCACGGCGCCCGGGCAACGTGCCACGGAGAGCGCGTTGGCAAGCGCGAATAGTTGATCTGGTGGTAGCTGGATGGCATCCGGGTTGGCCAGACGGAGGTGAACGGTCCTACCCTCGCCGATGACGACGAGCACTGCCATCATTGGGGCTGGTCCGACCACACCGGCACGACGCACCGGGCCGATGAGCGGCCTGTTGGTCACCCGAACTGCCACGGATGTGGCGTAGGAAAGCTCGACCGTCCGCTCCCGAACGACTCGTACCGTAAGCCTGCTGCCCTCCAGCCAGGCGTCGGTACGTACCACCCTTGTGATCCGCACCGCGGTATATGCCACGACCGCCCCGGAGGCCAGTACGGCCAGCACGATCGGCAGGAAGCCCCATCGCTCAGGGCCACTCGGATCACCAGGGGCCAGAATTGCTATCCCCACCAACCCCAGTAAGGTGCCGGCACATATCGCCGCGCCAGCTGCCATGCCTCCGAGAAACACCATGCAGACGACGCGGATGGCTCGGCTACCGTGAAATCCCACGGACAGCCGATATCGATGCATCCCGCTCTGCACCTGGCCATGATGGCAGATAACGGCGCCACTGTGGGTGGTCAAAATTGCAACAGAAGGTCAGCGGCCGTCGCTGCCGCGATACTCAGACGCTCAGCGGTCGACCTGGGTGAAGTCCCAGACGTGTGGGGTACGGGCGAGCATCCGGGCCGGTGGGTCGGGCAGCGAGACCGGGTTGGCCCGCCACTTCGAGATGACCACCAGCCGGTTGTCGGTGGAGGAGAAGACCTCGCTGGAGATGTGCAGCGGATTGTGCTCCAGCTCGGGCAGGGCGCTGTCGCAGACCCAGGTGAGCAGGTCGGCGAAGCCGGCACGCTCCGCGCGTACCTCCCACATCCGTACGATCACGTCGGTCATCACGCTCCTCACCGCCCTCGACGCCGCCGGAACACTACACGCTGACGATCGTGAGCGGCATCGCGGAATCGGCGGGCAGGTCCAGCCGGCTCGGGGCCACCCCGGCGGCCACCAGGTGCGACCCGAGCGCCGCGACCATCGCGCCGTTGTCGGTGCAGAGCTTCGGCCGGGGTACCCGGACGTGGATGCCGTGTTTCGCCGCTCGCTCCTCGGCCAGCGCCCGCAGCCGCGAGTTCGCCGCGACCCCACCGCCGAGCACCAGCGTCTCGATGCCCCGGTCCCGGCAGGCCGCGATCGCCTTGCCGGTCAGTACGTCGCAGACCGCCTCCTGGAACGAGGCGGCCACGTCCGGCACGGGTACCGGCTCACCGGCCCGCTGCTTCGCCTCCACCCAGCGGGCGACCGCGGTCTTGAGCCCGGAGAACGAGAAGTCGAACCGGTGCGCGGCGAGGTCCTTCGGCGCGGTCAGCCCACGCGGGAAGGCGATCGCGTCCGGAGCGCCGGACCGCGCCTCCCGGTCGATCGGCGGGCCGCCCGGGAACGGCAGCCCGAGCAGCCGGGCCACCTTGTCGAACGCCTCTCCGGCAGCGTCGTCGATGGTGGCGCCGAGCGGGGTGACCCCGGTGGCCAGGTCGTCCACCAGCAGCAGCGAGGAGTGTCCGCCGGAGACCAGCAGCGCGATCGCCGGCTCGGGCAGCGGGCCGTGTTCCAGCGTGTCCACCGCGACGTGCGCGGCCAGGTGGTTCACCCCGTACACCGGTTTTTCGGCGGCCAGCGCGTAGCCCTTGGCGGCGGCCACCCCGACCAGCAGCGCGCCGGCCAGCCCGGGACCGGCGGTGACGGCGATCGCGTCGATGTCGGCCAGGGTCACCCCGGCGTCATCCAGCGCGCGGCGCATGGTCGGCACGATCGCCTCCAGGTGCGCCCGGCTGGCCACCTCGGGCACCACCCCGCCGAACCGGGCGTGCTCGTCCACACTGGACGCCAGCGCGTCGGCGAGCAGGGTGTGCCCGCGTACGACGCCGACGCCGGTCTCGTCGCAGGACGTCTCGATCCCGAGGATCAGGGGTTCGTCAGCCATCGTTCACCCGCTCCAGTTCGACCTGCATCACCAGCGCGTCGGTGTTGCTCGGTTGGTAGTAGCCGCGCCGCACGCCGACCGGCTCGAAGCCGTACGTCGCGTAGAGGCGCTGCGCCGGTGCGTTGTCCACCGCCACCTCCAGCAGTACCCGGCGTACGCCCCGCCGGGTCGCCTCGGCCAGCAGCTCGGTCAGCAGCATCCGGCCGATGCCGCTGCGCTGGGCGTCCCGGCGTACCGCCACGTTCTGCACCCAGGCCTCGTCCGGCGGCGCGACGGCGAGGCCGGCATAGCCGACGAGTGCGTCGGTGTCGTCCAGCGCCGCCAGATAGTGGTGGCCGTTCGCCAGCTCGTTCCAGAACATCGCCGCCGACCACTGCTCGGCACCGAACAGGTCCGCCTCGATCGGCAGCGCTTCGGAGATGTGCCACCAGCGGAACGGGCCCAGCCTGGTCATCCGAGCCCTGCCCTCATCGACCACTGCCCTCACGGTAAGACCGGCTTGCGTCCGGCCGCCGCCACGGCGTCCGGCCGGCGCAGGTAGAGCGGCGTGAGCGGGTCACCGGGGGCGCCGGCCCGGACCCGCTCGGCCGCCAGCTCCGCCAGGGCGTACGGCGGGGGGTAGTCCAGCCCGGCTCGCGGCGGCAGTCCGAGGATGTCGGCGTACCGGCGGGCCCCCTCGCCGACCGCGACCTGGACGCCCAGTTCCCGGGCCCGCTCGGCGACGGCGGCCGGGGTGTCGACCTCGGGCCCGGCCAGCCGCTCGCCGGCCAGGTCGTAGACGGCCCAGTAGATCTCCCGGCGCCGGGCGTCGGTGGCTGCCAGCACCGGTCCCACCTCGGGAGCCGCCCCCGATCGCGGCTGGGTCGCGGCGTGCCCGATGGCGTCGAGGGAGGGCACGCCGTAGGTGGGGATGCCCAGCACCTGTCCCATGCTCGCCGCGGTGACCAGGCCGACCCGCAGCCCGGTGAACGGCCCGGGCCCGACCCCGGCCACCACGGCGGTCAGGTCGGCCGGGCGGGCACCGGCCTCGGCGAGCACCTCGGAGACCTGCGGCGCGAGCAGTTCACCGTGGGCCCGGGCGTCGACGACGCTGCGCTCACCGCGCAGCGCGACCGTGTCGGCGGTGACCTCCGCCAGCGCGGCGGTCACCGCCGGGGTCGAGGAGTCCAGCACGAGTACGAGCACATAGGCACCCTAACCGGGCGGTCGTCGACGCCGGGCACGACCCGGGGCGGCATGGGTGCCGGTCGCGCCGCTCACCTCCGCCCGCCGGACCGACATCGGCGGCGAGCGTGATACCACCGAGTCATCTTGATGACAGGGTGGTATCACGCTCCTCGGATACATGCAGCATCTGACGGTGTCTTCGTCCCGGCTCACCACACTGCTCGGCACGACCCTGCGCCGACAGCGGGAACTGCACGGCCTGACCCAACGCGATCTGGCTGAGCGCTCCGGCGCCAGCCAGGCGGCGATCGCCCGGATCGAACAGGGGGTGCGGGCGCCGACGGTGGCGATGCTGGAGCGGCTGCTGGCCGCGCTTGATCTCCAGCTCACCGTGGGCGTCGAGCCGCTCGACGCCCAGCGCTGGAACCCACGGTGGGAGGAATTCGGCTACCTGCCCACCGACCCGCGCGAACCCGGCGAGCACCGATGGCAGGTGGTCGGTGGGGTGCTGCGGGCCAGCATGGCTGACGAACTGCCGGAGGCGATCGAGGTCCGGCACGACGACCGGAGCTACCGGGTGGTGCCGCTCGCCCTGGTCGAGGTGACCGAGCCGGCCACCGCCGACCTGATGCGGCGGTGGCGGGCCCGACACGCCTGCTCAGCGGGCTGACAGGTCCCAGTCGACGGTGGGCCGGCCGGCGTCGGCGAGCGCCTTGTTGCAGGCGCTGAAGGGGCGGCTGCCGAGGAAACCGCGAGGGTTCATCGGACTCGGGTGGCCGGCCTCCAGCACCACGTGCGCCGGATTGGTGACCAGCGCGGCCTTCTTGCGTGCGTATCCGCCCCAGAGCAGGAAGACGATCCGCTCCGGACGGGCGTCGAGGGCCTTGATGGTGGCGTCGGTGAATGCCTCCCAGCCCTTGTTGCCGTGCGAGCCCGGGGTCGCCTGCCGGACGGTCAGCACCGCGTTGAGCAGCAGCACGCCCTGGTTAGCCCAGCGGGTCAGATTGCCGCTGCGCGACATTGGCACCCCGAGGTCGTCGGCCAGCTCCTTGAAGACGTTACGCAGCGACGGTGGCACCGAGACGCCGTCGCGGACGCTGAAGCTGAGCCCGTGCGCCTGCCCCGCCTTGTGGTAAGGGTCCTGGCCGAGGATCAGCACCCGGCAGTCCTCCGGCGCGCAGAGCCGGTAGGCCGCGAAGAGGTCCTCCATCGGCGGGAAGACGGTCTGGGTCGCGTATTCCCCGGCGACGAACTCGGCCAACGCGGCGGTCTGGGCCGGGTCGAGATGCGGGTCCAGCGCCGCCCGCCAGGCCGGAGGCAGCAGGGCCGGAAGATCCAGGGTCATCGGTAACCTCTCGAGCGCCACGGTCGTTTCCCGCACTCTAGAAGTCCGGTACGACACCGGGAAATTCCGGTACGGCGCCCCTTCTCAGCGCGGCGTGGCGCCCCTCTTCAGCGCAGCTCGGCGAGCCGGTCGGCCCAGTCACCGCCGAACGGCACCAGCTCGATGCGCCGGGTGTCGTCGTCCCGCCGGTCGATGACCACCCGCAGGTGCGTGTCGACCAGGTGCTCGACCATGCCCTCGCCCCACTCGACCACGGTGACCGCCTCGTCCACCGAAGCGTCCAGATCGAGGTCGTCGATCTCGGCCCGGGGGTCGACCGCGTCGCCCAGCCGGTACGCGTCGGCGTGCACCAGCGTGGCCCGGCCGCCCCGGGCCGGATCGGGCCGGTGCACCCGGGCGATCACGAAGGTCGGCGAGGTGATGTCGCCGAGTACGCCCAGCCCGGCGGCGATCCCCTGCACCAGGGCGGTCTTGCCGGCGCCCAGCGGACCGGTGAGCACCAGCAGGTCCCCGGAGCGGAGCAGTTCGCCGAGCCGCCGCCCGAACTCGTGGGTGTCCGCCACCGTCGGCAGCTCGCGGACCAGTTCGGTGCCGCGCAACGCGTCGCTCATCCGGACAGCTCAGTCCCTTCCTCGGCCGGGCAGCCGGTCGAGGAAGTCCAGCAGTGCCGTATTGACCTCGTCGGCGTGTTCCAGCATCACCACGTGCCCGCTGTCGGGCACCTTGACGTATTCGGCGTCCGGCAGCCAGCGGACGATCTCCTCGGAGTGGGTGACCGGCGTGATCATGTCGCGCTCGCCCACGATGACCAGGGTCGGAGTGTCCCGCAGTGCGGCCAGCACCGGATAGCGGGCATGGGTGTAGATGGTGCGCAGATAGCGGGCCACCGTCTCGGTGGAGGTGCGCGAGTTCATCTTCTCCACGTAGGAGACCAGCGCCGGGCTGGGGGTGGGGGTGCCGAAGCCGTACCGGCGGGTGAGCAACCAGGCCAGGTTGGCCGAGGCGCGGCGGGCCCGGTCGATCACGCTGCCGGTCAGCCGGGTGGCGTTGTCGACCACCGGCAGCAGCGGTGCGCCGGCCCGGGCGACGATCGTCGGCAGGCCGAACTTCGTCTCCGCCACCAGCCCGCCCGAGGTGGCCATCAGCACGGTGCCGACCACCCGCTCGGCGAACAGCTCCGGATAGCGCTCCGCGAACGCCATGATGGTCATGCCGCCCATCGAGTGCCCGATCAGCACCAGCGGACCGGTCGGCGCCGTCCGGTCGATCACCGAGCGGAGCGTCTCGCCGAGCGCCTGGAGCTGGTATTCACCGGACTCCAGCCGACCGGATCGGCCGTGCCCCGGCTGGTCGTAGAAGACCATCCGGTCCTCGCCCAGCTCGGTAAGGATCTTGCGCTGGAAGTGGAAGGTCCCCATGTCCAGGCAGAAGCCGTGCACGAAGACCAGGGTCGGCCGCTCCGGGCCGGACGGCGGCCCGACCAGTTCCACGTGGATGTCGGTGCCGTCGGCGGTGGAGACGGTGCAGGACTCGTGGTAGGGCAGCGCCCCGAACGGCTCCGTCGCGTACCGGTCGCCGGGTGCGGCCTTGGAACGGCGTACCACCGCCCGCTCGGCGGCCACCCCGGCGGCGATGCCGGCCGCCGCGACCCCGGCCGCCGCGCCGATGATGCCGGCGACCCGGAACAGCCCGGTCCGGGTCGGGGTACGCCGGGACGGCTGCCGCTGCACCGGTACCCGGGGCGGGGCGAACCGCTTGGCGGGGCTCACCGCTGCTGCCCGTCGTACACCCGGGGCACCCGGACCCCGCCGAATCGAGTGACGATCTCGTAGTTGATGGTGCCGATCGCCTCGGCCCAGTCGTCGGCGGTGGGTGCACCGTCCGCGCCGCTGCCGAAGAGGGTCGCCACGTCGCCCGGGGCGACCGGGTCGTCGCCGCAGTCCAGCATGATCTGGTCCATGCAGACCCGGCCGGCGATCCGGCGCCGGGCACCGGCGAGCTGGACCGGGCCGACGTTGGAGGCGTGCCGGGGTACCCCGTCGGCGTAGCCCAGTGGCACGACGGCCAGCGTCGTCTCCCGCTCCGTGTGGTAGGTGTGCCCGTAGGAGACCCCGGTGCCGGCCGGTACCCGCTTGGTCAGCGTCACCCGGGCCCGGGCGGTCATCGCCGGCCGCAGCCCGAACTGCTCGCCGGGCACCGGCGACAGCCCGTACATCGCGATGCCGGGACGGACCAGGTCGAAGTGGGTGTCGGGCCGGGTCAGCGTGGCCGCCGAGTTGGCCAGGTGCCGGTAGCGGGGGCGCAGCCCGGCCCGCTCGGCCAGGGCCAGCCCCTCGCCGAAGACCGCGAGCTGCCGGTCGGTGGTGGCGTGCGTGGGCGCGTCGGCGTGGACCAGGTGGCTCCACAGCCCGACCACCTCGATCAACCCGTCGGCCTGGGCCTTCGCCGCCGCGTCGAGCAGCTCGGGCCAGTCGTCCAGGGTCGCGCCGCCCCGGGACAGGCCAGTGTCGATCTTGAGGTGGGCCCGGACCGGCCGATCGGCCCGCTCGGCGGCGGCGACCAGCTCGGCGAGCTGGCCGAGGCTGGCGGCGGCCAGGTCGATCCCGGCGGTCACCCCCTCGTGCAGCGGCAGCCCGGGCGCCAGCAACCAGGCCAGCACCGGTGCGGTGATCCCGCCCCGGCGCAGCGTCAACGCCTCGTCCAGGGTGCAGACGCCCAGCCAGTCCGCCCCGGCGTCGAGCGCCGCCCCGGCGACCGGCAGCATGCCGTGGCCGTACGCGTCGCCCTTGACCACGGCCATCAGCTCGGCACTCGTCCCGGCCCGCAGTCGGGACACGTTGTCGCGGATCGCGTCAAGGTCGACGCGTACCTCGGCCTGCCACATGCGCTCAGCCTACTGAACGGTAGATCGAAATGGCCCCGGGTGGCGCGACCAGGACACTTGGCCGGTCACCGGGGCAGCCTGGCGACCACCGGGCGCAGCGCGGCCGCCACGTCGTCGGCGGTCACCGGCCCGCGCCGGGCCGCCTCCTGCCCGGCCAGCCCGTGCAGGTACGCCGCGGCGGCCGCCGCCCGCTCCGCCGGCAGACCGGCGGCGAGCAGCGAACCGAGCAACCCGGCCAGCACGTCGCCGGTGCCGCCGGTGGCGAGTGCCGGGGTGCCGGTCGGGTTGGCGAAGGCCCGCCCGTCCGGGGTGGCGATCACCGTCCGGTCGCCCTTGAGCAGCACCACCGCGTTCATCCAGGTGGCGAGTTGCAGCGCGGCGGCGACCCGGTCCATGGGCGGCTCGCCGCAGAGCCGGGCGTACTCGCGGTCGTGCGGGGTGACCACGATCGGCGCGTCCCGCTCCCGCAGCCGCTCGGCCATCGAGCCGTCCACCAGCAGGGTGAGCGCGTCCGCGTCGAGCACCACCGGCACCGGCGCGGCGAGTACGCAGCGCAGCTCAGTCGCGGCCCGCTCGTCGGTGCCGAGCCCGGAACCGCAGACCCAGGCCTGCACCCGGCCGGCGTCGTTGACCCGCTCGGCGGCGACCACCGAGGGATAGCGGCGCAGCACCTCGACACGGGCGCCACCGGCGTACCGGATCATGCCGGTCGGTCCGGCGACCGCGCCACCGACCGAGAGCACCGCCGCGCCCGGGTACGTCGCCGAACCGGTGGCCAGGCCGACCACGCCCCGGCTGTATTTCTCCTCCTCGGGACCGAGCCGGGGCCACCAGTCGCGCACGTCCGACCACTCGGTGACCCGTACCGCCGGAGTGGCCCGCAGCCACGGGCCGAGCCCGATGTCGACCAGCTCGACCCGCCCGGCCCGGGGTGCGGCCGGGCCGACCACCAGGGCCGGCTTCAGGCAGCCGAAGGTGACCGTGAGGTCGGCGGTCACCGTGCTGGGCAGGCCGACCGAGCGCGGCACCTCGCCGGTGTCCACCTCGACCCCGCTCGGCACGTCCACCGCCACCACCGGCGGCCGGTCCCCGGACCGGCCGGTCAGGCCGGGCAGCTCGGCGACCAGCCGGGCCGCCGGCTCGCGCAGCCCGCCCGAGCCGCCGATCCCGACGATCCCGTCCAGCACCAGGTCGGCCCGGTCCGGCAGCCCGTCGACCACCCGCCCGCCGGCCGCCCGCAGCGCGGCCAGGCCGCCCTGGTGCACCCGCTCGGGCGCCAGCAGCACGGCACTCACCGCCGCGCCCCGGCCGGCGAGCCGGGCACCCGCGTAGAGGGTGTCGCCGCCGTTGTCGCCGGAGCCGACCAGCAGCAGCACCCGGGCGCCGTACACCCCGCCACCCCGCTCGGCGAGCAGCCGGGCGCAGTGCCCGGCCAGCCCACCGGCGGCACGCCGCATCAGGGTGCCGGCCGGCACTGTGGCCATCAGGGAGTGCTCGGCGGCGCGTACGTCCGCCACCCGCCACGCGGCCCTCATCGCTCCGCCACCACCATCGCCGAGGCGATCCCGCCGTCGTGCGACAGCGACAGGTGCCAGCGCTGCACCCCGCGTTCGGTGGCGGCGGCGGCGACCGTGCCGGAGACGGTCAGCCACGGCCGCCCGTCCGGGTCGGCGACCACCTCGCAGTCGTGCCAGCGCAGCCCGACCGGCGCGCCCAGCGCCTTGGCCACCGCCTCCTTCGCCGCGAACCGGGCGGCCAGCGACTCGGCCGAGCGCGGACTGCCCGACCCGGTGGCGCGTTCCGCCTCGGTGAAGAGCCGATCGGCCAGCAACGGGGTGCGGGCCAGCGCCCGGGCGAACCGATCCACCAGTACGACGTCGATGCCGACTGCGACGATCACCGCCTCACCCTACCGGCGGGCGCCACAGCGCACGCCACGGTGACCGGCTCACTCCACGGTGACCGACTTGGCCAGGTTGCGCGGCTGGTCGACGTCGTGCCCCCGGGCGGCGGCGATCTCGCAGGCGAGCACCTGCAACGGCACCGTGGTCACCAGCGGGGCCAGCAGGGTCGGGGTGCGCGGTACGTAGATCAGGTGGTCGGCGTACGGCGTCACCGCCTCGTCGCCCTGCTCGGCGATCACGATGGTGCGGGCACCCCGGGCGCGGATCTCCTGGATGTTGGAGACGATCTTGTCGTGCAGCATGCCCCGCCCGGCCGGGGAGGGCACGATGCAGACCACCGGGGTGCCCTGGTCGATCAGCGAGATGGGCCCGTGCTTCAACTCGCCCGCCGCGAACCCCTCGGCGTGCATGTAGGCGAGTTCCTTGAGCTTGAGCGCGCCCTCCAGGGCGACCGGGAAGCCGACGTGCCGGCCGATGAAGAGCACCGTGGGGGCCGCCTTGAGGTCCCGGGCGAGTTCCCGGACCGGCTCGATGCCGGCGAGCAGCTCCCGCAGCTTGTCCGGCATCTCCTGGAGCTGGTCCACCACCGCGGCGACCTCGTCGGCGTACTTGATGCCACGGACCTGGGCCAGGTGCAGGCCGATCAGATAGCAGGCCACCACCTGGGTGAGGAACGCCTTGGTCGAGGCGACCGCGACCTCGGGACCGCCGTGGGTGTAGAGCACCGCGTCGGACTCGCGCGGGATGGTGGAGCCGTTGGTGTTGCAGATCGCCAGCACCCGGGCCTTCTGCTCCTTGGCGTGTCGGAGTGCCATCAGGGTGTCCATGGTCTCGCCGGACTGGGAGATCGCCACCACCAGGGTGGACCGGTCGAGCACCGGGTCGCGGTAGCGGAACTCGCTGGCCAGCTCGACCTCGCAGGGGATCCGGGTCCAGTGCTCGATGGCGTACTTCGCCACCATCCCGGCGTGGTACGAGGTGCCGCAGGCGACGATGAAGATCTTGTCGGCGTCCCGCAGGTCCTGGTCGGAGAGGCGGACCTCGTCGAGCACGATCTCGCCGGTCTCCTTGAGCCGGCCGAGCAGGGTGTCGGCGATCGCCTGCGGCTGCTCGGCGATCTCCTTCAGCATGAAGTAGTCGTAGCCGCCCTTCTCGGCGGCCGAGGCGTCCCAGTCGATGTGGAAGTCCTTGCCGGTGGCGGGTGCACCGGTGAAGTCGGTGATCTCGATGGCGTCCCCGGTGATGAGGACGACCTGGTCCTGGCCCAGCTCGACCGCGTCCCGGGTGTGTTCGATGAACGCGGATACGTCGCTGGCCAGGTAGTTCTCCCCGACCCCGCGCCCGACCACCAGCGGCGAGTTGCGCCGGGCCCCGACCACCGCGCCGGGGATCGCGGCGTCCACCGCGAGCAGCGTGAAGGCGCCCTCCAGCCGCTGGCAGACCTGGCGCATCGCGGCGGCCAGCAGGGCCGGCCCGTCGGGCTCACCGGCGGCGCGCAGCCGGTGCAGCTCGCCGGCGAGCAGGTGCGCGGCGCACTCGGTGTCGGTGTCGCTGGTGAACTCGACGCCGTCGGCCTCCAGCTCGGCGCGGAGCTTGGCGAAGTTCTCGATGATGCCGTTGTGGATCACGGCCACCCGGCCGTCGGTGGCCCGGTGCGGGTGGGCGTTGCGGTCGGTGGGCCCGCCGTGGGTGGCCCACCGGGTGTGCCCGATGCCGGTGGTCCCGGCGCCGATGCCGAGTGCCGCGGCGCCGTCGTCGGTCGCCGACCGCTCGGCCAGCACCTTCTCCAGGTTGGCCAGCTTGCCGGCCTTCTTCTCGGTCAGCAGCTCGCCTTCGCAGACGACCGCCACGCCGGCCGAGTCGTAGCCGCGGTACTCCAGCCGCCGCAACCCGTCCAGCACGATGCCCAGCGCCGGCCTGGCGCCGGTGTAACCCACGATTCCGCACATGGCCCGCAGCCTAACCTAAGTTCGCTCATCTGGCCTGCTCGAAAGGTGCTTGTTCGATCACTGATCCTGCTCGGTATCCTGACCCGCCGCCACAACCGGACGAACGGCCGCTCGACTGGCCTGCCCAGGCTTCACCGGTACATCGCGGCCAGCGGTGACGGGGTACCGTGACTGGCGCATTCGCTGCCATCTCCTCCGGCGCCCGCCCCTCCCCGTCGCCGCGCCCCTGCTGTCCGCCATATCTGGAGCCAGACCCGATGACCGACTCGCCGCCCCCGCACAACCCGTACGATCCTTCAGCCGAGTACGAGCCGCCGACGACGAAGTTCGGCCCGCCGCAGCAGCCCCAGCCGGAGAACCCGGCCGAGGAGGACGACGCCCCGACGACGAGGTACGCCCCGCCGCAGCAGCCTCAGCCCGGGCAGCCGTCCGGCTACGGACAGCCGGTGCAGCCGACGACGTACGGGCAGCCGCCGGCCCAACCGGGCGCGTACGGCCAGCCGCCGCCGCAGCAGCAGCCCGCCCCGTACGGGCAGCCGACCTGGGGCCAGCCACCGCAGGCGGCCGGGTACGGCCAGCCGCAGCAGCCGAACCCGTACGGCCAGCCCCAGCAGCCCAACCCGTACGGCCAGCCGCAGCAGCCGAACCCGTACGCCCCGGCACAGCAGCCCGGCCCGGGCCAGCCGCCGGCCCCGCCCTACGGTGCCGGCCCGGCGTACCCGCCGCAGTCCGGCCCACCAGCCACGCCATACCCCACCAGCGGGGCGCCGAACCAGCAGGACGCCGGTTACGGCGTCTACCCGCCGCAGTCCGGCCCGCCCGGGCCCGGCGACCAGTACGCGGCGGCCGGCGCCGGCGGCCACCCCGGATACGGACAGCCCGGACAACCAGCGCAGCCCGGCTACCCGGGTGGGCCGTTCCCGCCCGCACCGCCGAAGAAGAGCAACAAGACCATGATCATCGTGATCGTGGCCGTGGTGGTGGTCGTGCTGATCGCCTGCGTCGGGATCTGCCTCGGCCCGCTGTCGTTCATGGACCAGGTGCGGAAGACGGTGGAGACCGGCCTCGACGCCACCCCGACCCCGTCCAGCTCCGACGGTACGGACGGCGGCGACCCGGGCAGCGGCGGTCAGACGGTGGTCTACGAGGTGACCGGGGACGGCCGGGTCGCACTCTCCTACATCGACGGTGCCGGCAAGCAGGTGCACTCGCCCTCGGTCGACCTGCCGTGGAAAAAGGAGGTCAAGATTCCCGAGGACGAGCTGAAGACGGTGGTGGCGATCCGCACCGGCGGCGGTTCCGGGGACATCTCCTGCAAGATCACGGTTGACGGCCAGTCCACCGCCGCCAAGAGCTCCAGCGGCAACTACGCGACCGTCACCTGCTCGGACTTCGGGATCTGACACGACCGCGCACCACGCCTCTAGGGTGACGGGGTGACGACGACAACGGACTCCGATCCCCTGGTCCGCCGGATGCGCCCGTTCGGCACCACCATCTTCGCGGAGATGTCGGCGCTGGCGGTGCGCACCGGCGCGGTCAACCTGGGTCAGGGCTTTCCGGACACGGACGGGCCGCCCGAGATGCTGGCCGCGGCGGCGGAGGCGCTGCGCGGCGGGCAGAACCAGTACCCGCCCGGTCCAGGCATCCCGGCACTGCGCGCCGCGGTCGCCGCACATCAGCGCCGGTTCTGGGGGCTGGACTACGACCCGGACGGGCAGGTGCTGGTCACCGCCGGGGCGACCGAGGCGATCGCGGCGGCGATCCTCGGACTCTGCGAGGCCGGCGACGAGGTGGTCTGCTTCGAGCCGTACTACGACTCGTACGCCGCCTCGATCGCGCTGGCCGGCGCGGTCCGGCGGCCGGTCACCCTCCGCCCGGTCGACGGCGGCCGGTACGCCTTCGACCCGGCGGAGCTGCGGGCCGCCTTCGGGCCACGGACCCGGCTGGTGCTACTCAACTCGCCGCACAACCCGACCGGCAAGGTCTTCGACGCCGACGAGCTGGCGCTGATCGCGCGGCTGTGCCAGGAGTTCGACACCCTCGCCGTCACCGACGAGGTGTACGAGCACCTGGTCTTCACCGATGCCGGCAGCCCGCACATCCCGCTGGCCACCCTGCCGGGCATGTGGGAGCGCACCCTGCGGGTCTCCTCGGCGGGCAAGACGTTCTCCTGCACCGGCTGGAAGGTCGGCTGGGCCAGCGGCCCGGCCCCGCTGGTCGCGGCGACGATGCGGGTCAAGCAGTTCCTCACCTATGTCAATGGCGCGCCACTACAACCGGCGGTCGCGGTGGCCCTGGCCCTGCCGGACGGCTACTACCACGGTTACCGGGCCGATCTCCAGGCCCGGCGGGACCAGCTCGGCGCCGGGCTGGTCGAGGCCGGCTTCGAGGTGCTGGTCCCGGAAGGGACCTACTTCGTCACCGCCGACATCACCGCGCTGGGCGGGCGGGACGGGGTGGAGTTCTGCCGCTCGCTGCCGGAGCGCTGCGGGGTGGTCGCCGTGCCGACGCAGGTCTTCTACGACGACGTCGAGGCGGGCCGGCGACTGGTCCGGTTCGCCTTCTGCAAACGCCCGGAGGTGCTGGCCGAGGCGGTGACCCGGCTACACGCGCTCGGCGGCGCACCAGCCTGACCGCATCCCCGTCGACATTCAGGCGCCCTCCGCCAGCCCCGCGCCGCGGCCGTCGGGCAGCCGCTCGGGTACGGCACCGGCGCTGGCCAGCCGCGCGGCTGGGATGCGGACCTGGGCACCGTCGAGCAGCGCCGCCTCGGCGTCGTCGAGGAAGGCCAGGTCCGCCTCGGCAAGTCGACCCTGCTGCACCTGGTCGGGGCGATCGAACCGGCCGACTCCGGATCGGTCGTCGTCGGCGGGCAGGAGATCACCCGGTCGGTCGCCGGGCCCTGGCCGCGTACCGCCGGAGCGTGGGCTTCACCCTGGCCCGGGCCAGCCAGCTCCGCTCCGCCGCCCGCCGGCCTACGCCGGCACCGGGCTGGCGGTACGCACCTCGGCGGCGATCCGCTCCGCGACCTCGTGGGCCAGCTCCAGGGTGGGCGCCTCGACCATCACCCGGACCAGCGGCTCGGTGCCGGAGGGGCGGAGCAGCACCCGACCGGTCTCGCCCAGCTCGGCCTCGGCCCGCTGCACCGCGCCGAGTACGGCGGGAGCGCCGGCTCCGACGGTCCGGTCCGCGACCGGCACGTTGATCAACACCTGTGGCAGCTTGGTCACCACCGAGGCCAGCTCGGCGAGGGTACGGCCGGTGGCCGCCACCCGGGACATCAGGTGCAGCCCGGTGAGGACGCCGTCGCCGGTGGTCGCGTACGCCGGCAGCACCAGGTGCCCGCTCTGCTCGCCGCCCAGCGCCAGCCCGGAGGCGCGCAACTCCTCCAGCACGTACCGGTCGCCGACCTTGGTCTCGACCAGCCGGATGCCGGCGGCGGACATGGCGAGCCGCAGCCCGAGGTTGCTCATCACGGTCGCGACCAGGGTGTCCTGGGTCAGCGTGCCGGCCTCCCGCATGGCCAGTGCCAGGATCGCCATGATCTGGTCGCCGTCCACCTCGCTGCCGTCGGCGGCGATCGCCACGCACCGGTCGGCGTCGCCGTCGTGCGCGATGCCGAGGTCGGCGCCGTGCTCCAACACGGCGGCCCGCAGGTCGTCGAGGTGCTGCGAACCGCAGTCGTCGTTGATGTTGAGCCCGTCCGGCTCGGCGTGGATGGCGATCACCTCGGCACCGGCCTCCCGGTACGCCACCGGGGCGACCTCCGAGGCGGCGCCGTTGGCGCAGTCGACGACGACCTTCAGCCCGTCGAGCCGGTGCGGGATCGTGCCGACCAGGTGCTGGACGTAGTGTTCGGCCCCGTCGAGCAGGTCGTGCACCCGGCCCACGCCGGCACCGGTCGGCCGCTGCCAGCCGGCCGAGCCGTTCGCCTCGACGGCGGCCTCGATCTTCAGCTCGACGTCGTCGGGGAGCTTGTGCCCACCGGCCGCGAAGAGCTTGATCCCGTTGTCCGGCATCGGGTTGTGCGAGGCCGAGAGCATCACCCCGAAGTCGGCCTTCGCCTCGCCGACCAGGAACGCCACCCCCGGCGTCGGCAGCACACCGACCCGGACCACGTTGGCTCCGGCGCTGGTCAGCCCGGCCACCACCGCCGCCTCCAGCATCTCGCCACTGGCCCGGGTGTCCCGGCCCACCACGGCGAGCGGCGGATGGCTCCGGTCCTGCTCGGCGAGGGTGTGCGCGGCCGCCACCGCGACCGCGAGTGACAACTCGGGGGTGAGGTCGGCGTTCGCGCGTCCGCGTACGCCGTCAGTGCCGAACAGCCGCCCCATGCGCGAAACCTCCGGGAAGCGCACCAGTAGAGAACAACGAAACGGCCGGACACCGCCACCGCGGAAGGGGGCGGTTTCCGGCCGTACGTCAGACGGACAAGGTGTTGCCGCTGATCAGCGCTTGGAGTACTGGGGCGCCTTGCGGGCCTTCTTGAGGCCGTACTTCTTGCTTTCCTTCTCCCGAGCGTCCCGGGTGAGGAAGCCGGCCTTCTTCAGCGCCGGGCGGTCGTCGGGGTCGTTGGCGATCAGCGCCCGCGCGATGGCCAGCCGCAGCCCGCCGGCCTGACCGGTGGTGCCGCCGCCCCGCAGGTTGGCGATGATGTCGAACGCCTCGGCCTTCTCGGCGGTGACCAGCGGCTCCTTGATGAGCTGCTGGTGCACCTTGCTCGGGAAGTACGCCTCCAGGTCACGACCGTTGCAGGTGATCTTGCCGCTGCCGGGAACGATCCGGACCCGGACGATCGCCTCCTTGCGGCGGCCCACGGTCTGGATCGGCCGGTCGCCACGAGGAGCCCGGGCCACCGGGGCGGGCACCGGGGCTTCGGCGGTCGCGATGGTGTCGGTCATGCTGTTTCCTTCGCCCGCGCTCACTGCGCGATCTGCTTGATCTCGAACGGCACCGGCTGCTGCGCGGCGTGCGGGTGCTCGGCACCGGCGTAGACCTTCAGCTTCTTGATCAGCTTACGGCCGAGCTTGTTGTGCGGGAGCATGCCCTTGACGGCCAGCTCGATGGCCCGGTCGGGACGCTTGGTCAGCAGCTCGTCGTAGCCGACCTGCTTCAGACCGCCGGGGTAGCCGGAGTGACGGTAGGCGACCTTGGTGTGCCGCTTGTTGCCGGTCAGCGCCACCTTGCCCGCGTTCACCACGACGACGAAGTCACCGGTGTCGACGTGCGGCGCGAAAGTCGGCTTGTGCTTGCCGCGCAGCAGCGTGGCAACGTGGGTGGCCAGACGGCCCAGCACGACGTCTGACGCGTCGATGACGTGCCACTGACGCTCGATTTCACCCGGCTTCGGGCTGTACGTACGCACAGGTCTACCTTGTCTCGTCGTCGGTCTGGGGTCGCGCACCGGTCGCCAGGCACGCACAAACGACCAAGCGTACCCGGGAGAGGCACGCCCGCGGATGTCACGTGAAAACTTGGGTGTCACACAACAGCAGGCAACGATACCTGGTCGCCGGTGCCGGGGTCAAAACGGGACACCCCCCGGCGGGCTGGGCGACGGCAGGACCTCCGCCTCCACCGGAACGATAGCCCGGAGGCCCCGCCGCAGCCCGGCCGGGGGTCTCACACCCCGGCGAGGCGGCCCGGCGACGGGCGGAGGTAGACCACCCAGGTCACCACGAGGCAGAGGGCGTACCAGGCGATGAAGGCCAGGTAGGCGGCGTCGGCCGACTGGTACGCCAGGAACGACTGCCGGAAGGCGATGTTGACCAGTACGCCCCCGAACGCGCCGACCGCCCCGGCAATCCCGATCAGGGCACCGGAGAGCCGCCACGCCCGGCGCTGCGCGGCGTCCGGATCCAGCTCGCCGGCCGCCACCGCCCGGGCCGCCTTGGCCCGGAAGATCGCCGGGATCATCTTGTACGTCGATCCGTTGCCCACCCCGGAGAGCACGAAGAGCCCGATGAACCCGATCAGGTAGAGGGTCAGCGAGCGCTCCCGGGAGGCGTAGTAGACCAGTCCGGCGCCGCCCGCCATGGCAGCGAAGGTCGCGAGGGTCACCCGGGACCCGCCGTACCGGTCGGCCAGGTGGCCGCCGACCGGCCGGATCAGCGAGCCGACCAGCGGCCCGAGGAAGGTGAGGTACGCCGCGTCGAGCGGGGTGCCGAACCGGTCGCCGAACTGCACCAGCAGCACCTGCCCGAAGGCGAAGCCGAAGCCGATGAACGAGCCGAAGGTGCCGATGTAGAGCACGGACATCACCCAGGCGTGCGGGTCCCGGGCCGCCTCCCGGATCGCCCCCCGCTCGTTGCGGACCCCGGTGATGTTGTCCATGTACCGGGCCGAGGCCAGCGCGGCGAGCACGATCAGCGGGAGGTAGATCGCCGGCACCAGGCGCGGGTACGCGGCACCGGCCGTGGCCAGCACCGCCAGCCCGACGAGCTGGACGGCGGCCACCCCGATGTTGCCGCCGCCGGCGTTCAGGCCCAGCGCCCAGCCCTTGAGCCGCTGCGGATAGAAGAGGTTGATGTTCGCCATCGAGGAGGCGAAGTTCCCGCCGCCGACCCCGGCCAGGCAGGCCAGCAGCATCAGCGTGCCGTAGGACACCCCCGGCTCGATCAGGATCGCCATCGGCACCGCCGGCACCAGCAGCAGCAGCGCGCTGACGATCGTCCAGTTCCGCCCGCCGAACCGGGCCACCGCCAGGGTGTACGGCAGCCGCAGCGTCGCGCCCAGCGCCGCCGGTACGGCGGTCAGCAGGAACTTCCCGGCCGGGTCGATCCCGTACTCCGGGCCGAGGAAGAGCACCAGGACGGACCAGAGGCTCCACACCGAGAAGCCGATGTGCTCGGAGGCGATCGAGACGATCAGGTTGCGCCGGGCGATCGGCGCTCCGGTCGTACGCCAGAATTCGGGGTCCTCGGGCCGCCAGTCGTCGAGCTGGTGCCGACGGGCGGTCACCGGTGCGGCGGCGGTCTCCGGCGGCGGAAGGGTGCCGAGGCCGGCCGCCGCCGGGGCGGAGGCCGTGCTGTCGGTCCCGGGATCGGCCGTCGGGCCGGTAGCGGCGGCAGTACTAGTCATGCCGCCCGAAAGTAGGAGCGCGGGGTTTCCCGGCGGTTCGCACTCGAAGTCGGACCGGCAACGGTCGGCGCACGGCGGGCCCCGGCGGATGGTGAGATCCGTCGCCCCGCTCAGATGCCCTGGAGGATACGCAGCGCCCGGCTGACCCGGAACATGGTGTCGGCGTCGGCGACCCCGACGCACTCGGTGAACCACTTCTTCATCGGCGACGAGAGCCGGTCGGGCATCACCACGAATTCGCCCATGGTGACGGCGAGCGGGGAATCCCGGAGCAGTTCGGAGTCCACCACCTCGGCGACGATCACGATCGGCACGTCGGTGGAGTTGTATACGTCGGAGCTGATCACCAGGCCGAGCCGGGACCGCGCCCCGTCGATCCGCCAGATCTCGCCTCTACGCAGCACTGAACCTTCTTCACCCTGAATCGCGCGGTGCTCAGTAACCGCGTCCGACCTCGCGGTCCGCCGGACCGCGAGGGGAGGTTGACGAAGGTTCACTCGGACCCCTGCCGAGAGCCGCATCGACCAGTGCGGCCTCCTGGGCGTCGGCGATGGCGGCGGCCTCGATGTCCAGGCGGGCCCGGCCGACGGCCGCGGCGTGCGCGGCGAAGACCTCGCGGAGCGCCTTCTCCCGGGCGGCCTGGTCGATCCAGGCGGAAAGCGACATGCCGTCCCGTTTCGCGAAGCGCCGCGCCTCTTCGATCGTCTCGTCCGAAAACGAGAGGGTCACCTTGGCGGTCATGCCGCCCAGCCTACCGACGGTATGACCAGCCGTCATTCCGGCTCGTTGTCACCGGTCGTCAGTCCAGCTCCCGCCGGCCGCCGAAGACGGCGAACCGCCACGACTTGTAGAAACAGTCGACACCGACGAAACCGGCCTCGGTCAGCCAGCGGCACTGGTCCGGCAGCGGCGCCGGGCGGTCGTGCATCATCCGCTCCCGGGCCGCGGCGATCTCCGCCTCGGTGGCGCCGAGCGCGGTGACCTGGGCCAGCCACACCTCGTCGTACCGGGAGTCCAGGTCGGGGGTGCCGCCGGCCACCTGTTCGGCGTTCACGAACACCCCGCCGGGGACCAGTACCTGCCGGACCCGGCGGTAGAGGTCCCGCTTGTCGGCGTCCGGCAGGTGGTGGATGGCCAGCGCGGAGACCACCGCGTCGTACGGGCCGCCGGGCAGCGGCGCGGTCAGGTTGGCGACCACCGTCTCGTGCGGTACGCCCCGCCGGGTCAGGTGTCCCCCGGCCACCGCGAGCATCGCCGGGGCGCCGTCGAGCAGCGTGGTCCGCACCCCCGGTACGGCGGCACTGAGCAGGATCGAGAGCAGCCCGGTGCCGGCGCCGAGGTCGAGTACGGCCGGTACCCGCCCGGACGCCAGCGCCCGGCGCAGCGGCGGGGCGGCCACCTCGACCGCGGTGCCGTAGAAGTCGTCGAAGCACGGCACGAGCCGGCGTCGGGACTCGTCGTACGACCCGGCCACCGCGTCGAAGAGCGACACCACGGCCATCGGAGTGCCTCCTAAAATGTGGAACGACCTTCCACATCATAGATCCACTGCGCGGAGCAGCACCGTCACGAACCCGGCCCGCTCCCGTCCGGGCCGCCGGCCCGCCGGGAGGTTCCGGGCCCCGGTCCGGAGGATTGTAGGTAACCTCCGGCCGCCGGCAAGCCGAGCCGACCCGCTGAGTGGGGTCCGTGTGAGCGGCTCTTGACAGGCCCGAAACAAGAGGGACCCGGCGGTGAAACCGGGCGCCGGCACGCTTCGGACATGACAGACGGTGCACGCACTGCGACGCATTCGGAGGATGTGTCCCAGGACGTGGTCACGCACTGCCCATACTGCGCCCTGCAGTGCGGGATGACCCTGCGCCGCACCGGCGAGCGGGTGGAGGTGCTGCCCCGGCAGTTCCCCACCAACCGCGGCGGGCTCTGCCAGAAGGGCTGGACCGCGGCCGAGTTGCTCGACCACCCCGACCGGCTGACCACCCCGCTGCTGCGGGACCGCCCCGGCGGGCAGTTGCGCCCGGCGAGCTGGCCGGAGGCGCTGGACCGGGTGGCGGACGGAATCCGCCGGATCCAGTCCAGCCACGGCCGGGACGCGGTGGCCGTCTTCGGCGGCGGCGGACTGACCAACGAGAAGGCGTACGCCCTGGGCAAGTTCGCCCGGGTCGCGCTCGGCACCCGGAACATCGACTACAACGGCCGGTTCTGCATGTCCTCGGCCGCCGCCGCCGGGATGCGTGCCTTCGGCCTCGACCGGGGGCTGCCGTTCCCGCTGGCCGACCTCGGCACCGCCGACACCCTGCTGCTGGTCGGCGCGAACGTCGCCGAGACGATGCCGCCGCTGGTCCGCTACCTGATCGAGCAGCGACAGCGCGGCGGCACCCTGATCGTGGTCGACCCCCGAGCCACCGCGACCGCCCGGCAGGCCACCCTGCACCTGCAGCCGACCCCGGGCACCGACCTCGCGGTCGCGAACGCGCTGCTGCACATCGCCCTGGCCGAGGGACTGGTCGACAAGGACTACGTGGCCGCCCGGACCACCGGGTTCGACCAGGTGCGCCGGGTCACCGCCGGCTACTGGCCGGCCCGGGCCGAGCGGCTCTCCGGGGTGCCGGTGGCCGACCTGGAGGCCGCGGCCCGGGCGCTCGGCACCGCCGAGCGGGCGATCATCCTCACCGCGCGCGGCGCCGAGCAACACGCCAAGGGCGTGGACACGGTGACCGCCTTCATCAACCTCGCCCTCGCGCTCGGCCTGCCCGGCCGGCCCGGCTCCGGGTACGGCTGCCTCACTGGGCAGGGCAACGGCCAGGGTGGCCGCGAGCACGGGCAGAAGGCCGACCAGCTCCCCGGCTACCGCCGCATCGACGACCCCGCCGCCCGGGCACACGTCGCCGGGGTCTGGGATGTGCGGCCGGACCTGCTGCCCGGGCCGGGCGTGTCGGCGTACGAGCTGCTCAGCGCGCTCGGCACCGACGGCGGCCCGAAGGGGCTGCTGGTGTTCGGCTCCAACCCGGTCGTCTCGGCGCCCCGGGCGGCCCGGGTCACCAGCCGGCTGCGCGACCTCGACCTGCTGGTGGTGGCCGACTTCGTCCGCTCCGAGACGGCCGAGATCGCCGACGTGGTGCTGCCGACCGCGCAGTGGGCCGAGGAGGACGGCACCATGACGAATCTGGAGGGTCGGGTACTGCGCCGCCGCGCGCTCCGCCCGCCACCGCCGGGCGTACGCACCGATCTGGCGCTGCTGTCCGACCTCGCCGACCGGCTCGACCACGTCGACGGGGCGACCGATCGGGGCCGGTCCCGCTTTCCGGCGGCACCCGAGCAGGTCTTCGCGGAGCTGCGCCGCGCCTCGGCCGGCGGAGCCGCCGACTACGCGGGGATCACCTGGGAGCGGATCGATGCCGAGGACGGCGTCTTCTGGCCCTGTCCGGACGAGGACGGGCCGGGCACGTCGCGGATGTTCGTCGACCGGTTCCCGACCCCGGACGGGCGGGCCCGGTTCCTGCCGGTGGAGCACCGCCCGCCCGCCGAGGAGGTCTGCCCGGACTATCCGGTCTACCTCACCACCGGCCGGGTGTTGACGCAGTACCAGTCCGGTGCGCAGACCCGGCGGGTCGAGGCGCTGCGCCGGGCCGCCCCGAACGCCTTCCTGGAGCTGCATCCCGACCTGGCGGCCCGCCTCGGGGTGGACGACGGCGACGAGGTGCGGGTGACCAGCCGCCGGGGCGAGATGCGCGCGCCGGCCCGGCTGACTCCGACCATCCGGCCGGACACCGTCTTCGCGCCGTTCCACTGGGCGGGCGCGGCCCGGATCAACTCGGTGACCAGCGACGCCCTCGATCCGATCTCCCGGATGCCCGAGTTCAAGGTCTGCGCGGTCCGGGTGGAGAAGGCAACGGTGGAACTTTCCCCACCTGAGCTGCCCGATGTGTCCGCCCCGAGCTCCACCGACGGCCACGACGGGCCGCGGGGCGAGGTCGGCGAAGGTCCAGTCAGCGAGCGTCCCGAGGTGGCCCCATGACAGAGGAGACAGTGGACGGATCACGGAACCGGATCGTGATCGTCGGGCACGGCATGGCCGGTGCCCGGTTGGCGGCCGAGCTGTCGGCCCGGCTCGGCGACGCCAAGATCACGGTACTCGGCGCCGAGCTGCACCGGGCGTACAACCGGATCATGTTGTCCAGCCTGCTGGCCGGGAAGGTCGACGAGTCCGGTGTGGAGCTTGCCGAGGCGGCCGGGCACGGCATCGACGTACGGCCCGGGGTCGAGGCCACCGCCATCGACCCGGCAAGCCGCACGGTGACGACCGGCCAGGGCGACCTGATCGGGTACGACCACCTGGTGCTCGCCACCGGCGGGCGCGCCCTGGTGCCGCCGCTGGCCGGGCTGGACCGGGAGAGGCTGCCGGACCGGGTGGCCGTGTTCCGCACCCTCGACGACTGCCGGCGCATCCTGTCCGCCGCCGCCGGAGCCCGCCGGGCCCTGGTCCTCGGCGGTGGGCTGCTCGGCCTGGAGGCGGCCCGGGGCCTGGCCGCCCGGGGGCTCGACGTGCACGTGGTGCACCCGGTCGGGCACCTGATGGAGCGGCAGCTCGATCCGGCGGCCGGCGCCGTGCTGGCCCGTACCCTGGCCGGGCTCGGCGTCACCACCCACCTGGACGTGGCCGCCAGCGCCGTCGCCGTCCGGCCCGACGGCCTCACCCTGACCCTCTCCGACGGACGGGTTCTCGACGCCGACCTGCTGGTGCTCTCCTGCGGGGTACGCCCCGACGTGGAGCTGGCCCGTGCGGCCGGGCTCACCGTGGACCGGGGGGTGGTGGTCGACGACCGGCTGCGCACCAGCGACCCGCACATCTCGGCGATCGGCGACTGCGCCCAGCACGCGGGCGTGGTCACCGGCCTGGTCGCCCCGGCCTGGGAGCAGGCCCGGGTGCTGGCCCAGGTGCTCGCCGGGCAGGATCCCCGGGCGCGCTACCGGCCGCAGCCGGCGGTCACCCGGCTCAAGGCCGCCGGCATCGACCTCGCCGCGATGGGTGACGCGGCCGCCGGCCCCGCCCCGGACGTCGAGGAGCTCAGCTTCTCCGACCCGGTCCGCGGCACCTACGCCCGGCTGCGGATCGTCGGCGAACGGCTCACCGGGGCGATCATGCTCGGCGACAACCCGGCGGTCGGCACGGTGATCCAGCTCTTCGACCGGGGTACGCCGGTGCCGATCGACCGCCGCACCCTGCTGCTCGGCCGCAGCCGCGACGCCGCGAGCGCGGCGCCGGTCGAGTCCCCGGCGCTGATGCCGGACGCGGCCACGGTCTGCCAGTGCAACACCGTGCGCAAGGGCACGCTGGTGCGCTGCTGGCGGGCCGGGGCGAGGTCGTTGGAGGACGTCGTCGCCGCGACCCGGGCCACCACCGGCTGCGGCAGTTGCCGGGACGCCGTCGAGGGGATCCTCGGCTGGCTCTCCTCAATCGACACTCCCGACCCGGTGGAAGCAGAGGTGGCGGCATGACGAACGACAAGCCGGAGCGGCAGCGACTCGTCGTGGTCGGCAACGGCATGGTGGGGCAGCGCTTCGTCGAGGCGCTGCGCTCCCGGGACACCGAGGGCCGCTGGCAGGTCACGGTGCTGGCCGAGGAGGGCCGGCCGGCGTACGACCGGGTGCGGCTCTCGGCGTTCTTCGACGGGGTGGACGCGGACGAGCTGAGCCTGCACCGCCCCGACGACGGGGTCGACCTGCGGCTGGGCGAGCCGGTGGTGGAGATCGACCGGACCGGTCGGCGGGTGGTCACCGGCGGCGGCGAATACCGGTACGACGCGCTGGTACTGGCGACCGGGTCGTACCCGTTCGTGCCGCCGATCGACGGCGCGTACGTGGCCAAGGGTCCGGACGCACTCGGGCCCACCCCGGCGCTGCGCTCCGGGGTCTTCGTCTACCGCACCCTGGACGACCTGACCGCGATCCGCGACTTCGCCAAGGGCCGGCGTACCGGTGCGGTGATCGGCGGCGGGCTGCTCGGCCTGGAGGCGGCGAACGCGCTGCGGCTGCTGGGCCTGACCACCTCGGTGGTGGAGTTCGCCCCCCGGCTGATGCCGGTGCAGGTCGACGAGGCCGGTGGCGCGATGCTGCGCCGGTACGTCGAGGAGCTGGGCGTCGTGCCGCACCTCGGAGTCGCCACCACCGCGATCCGGTCCCGCCCGGACGGCGAGCTGGCCGGGCTGACCCTCTCGGACGGCAGTTGGCTCCCCACCGATCTGGTGGTGGTGGCCGCCGGCATCCGGCCCCGGGACGAGCTGGCCCGGGCCGCCGGCCTGGAACTGGGCGAGCGCGGCGGGATCCGGGTCGACGAGACCTGCCGCAGTACCGACGAGCGGATCTGGGCGATCGGCGAGTGCGCCGCCGTCGATGGCACCTGCTACGGCCTGGTCGCTCCCGGCTACGCGATGGCAGAGGTGGTGGCCGACCGGCTGGTCGGCGGTACGGCGACCTTCCCGGGCGCGGACCTCTCCACCAAGCTGAAACTGCTCGGGGTGGACGTGGCCGCCTTCGGCGACGCGCACGGCAGGACGCCCGGCTGCCTGGACGTGACCTTCACCGACCCGGCCACCCGGGTCTACGCCAAGCTGGTCCTCTCCGACGACGCCAAGACCCTGCTCGGCGGGGTGCTGGTCGGTGACGTGACCGCGTACCCGACGTTGCGGGCCAGCGTCGGCGGCGCGCTGCCCGGGCCGCCGCTGGCCCTGCTCGCCCCGGCCGGCGACGGCACCGGGACGGGGGCCGGGATCGCCGCGCTGCCCGGCTCGGCCCAGGTCTGCTCCTGCAACGCGGTGACCAAGGACCAGCTCGTCGGCGCCATCGCCGAGGGTTGCACGGACGTGCCGGGGCTGAAGGCGTGCACCCGGGCCGGGACGAGCTGCGGGTCCTGCGTACCGATGCTGAAGCAGTTGCTGGCGGTCTCCGGGGTGAGCCTGAGCAAGGCACTCTGCGAGCACTTCGAGCACAGCCGGCAGGAGCTGTTCGAGATCATCCGGGTACGGGGAATCCGCACCTTCTCCCGGCTGGTCGCCGAGCACGGCCGGGGGCGGGGCTGCGACATCTGCAAGCCGGCGGTCGCCTCGATCCTCGCCTCGCTCGGCAGCGGCTACGTGCTCGACGGCGAGCAGGCGTCGTTGCAGGACACCAACGACCACTTCCTGGCGAACATCCAGCGGGACGGGACGTACTCCGTGGTGCCGCGGATCCCGGGTGGCGAGATCACCCCGGAGAAGCTGATCGTGATCGGCGAGGTGGCCCGGGACTTCCAGCTCTACACCAAGATCACCGGTGGGCAGCGGATCGACCTCTTCGGTGCCCGGGTCGAGCAGCTGCCGCAGATCTGGCGCCGGCTGGTGGACGCCGGGTTCGAGTCCGGGCACGCGTACGGCAAGGCGCTGCGAACGGTCAAGTCCTGCGTCGGCTCCACCTGGTGCCGGTACGGGGTGCAGGACTCGGTCGGGCTGGCGATCGCCCTGGAGCTGCGCTACCGGGGACTGCGCGCGCCACACAAGATCAAGTCAGCGGTCTCCGGCTGCGCCCGGGAGTGCGCCGAGGCCCGCAGCAAGGACTTCGGCATCATCGCCACCGACAGCGGCTGGAACCTCTATCTCGGCGGCAACGGCGGCTTCCGCCCCCGGCACGCCGAACTCTTCGGCCAGGACCTCTCCACCGAGGAGCTGGTCCGGTACGTCGACCGGTTCCTGATGTTCTACATCCGCACCGCCGACCGGCTACAGCGGACCGCCGCCTGGATCGAGGCGATGGAGGGCGGCCTGGAGCACCTGCGGGCGGTCATCGTCGACGACTCGCTCGGGCTCTGCGCCGAACTGGACGCCGCGATGGCCCGGCACGTCGGTTCGTACTCCGACGAGTGGCGCGACACGCTGGCGGACCCGGACCGGCTGCGCCGGTTCACCTCCTTCGTCAACGCGCCCGACGTACCGGACCCGTCGATCACGTTCGAGGTGGAACGGGGACAGCCCGTTCCGGCCCTGGGAGACCGCCGACCGGTGTCGCTCGGCCTCCCGACGACCATGGGGGTACCGAGTTGACTCTGGACACCACGATCAACGACGGATCGGCGATCAACGACGGGTTGACCGAGGGCGCCGGGCCGGGCGACGACGACGCGCGCTGGACGGCCGTCTGCCCGTACCCCCGACTGGAGCCGGAGCGCGGGGTGGCCGCGCTGGTCGACGGCGAGCAGGTGGCGGTCTTCCGCACCTTCGACGGCCGGCTCTTCGCGATCGGCCAGCGGGACCCGATCGCCGGCGCGTACGTGATGGCCCGGGGCATCGTCGGCAGTCGCGGCGAGATCCCGACCGTCGCCTCCCCGCTGCACAAGCAGGTCTACGACCTGCGTACCGGCGACTGCCTGGACGTGCCCGGGGTGGCGGTGCCGACCTACCGGGTGCGGTGCCGGGACGGGCTGGTCGAGGTGGCCCCCCGGCACCGGCCGGCCGGGGACGCCTGATGTCCGGCGAGCTGTCCGGCTTCACGGTCGGGGTCACCGCCGACCGGCGGCGCGACGAACTCACCGCCATGCTGGAGCGGCGCGGCGCCCGGGTGGTGCTCGCCCCGGCGCTGCGGATCGTGCCGCTGGCCGACGACACCGAGTTGCGCGCGGCGACCCGGGCCTGCCTGGACAATCCGCCCGACGTGCTGATGGCGAACACCGGGATCGGGATGCGCGGCTGGCTGGAGGCGGCGGAGGGCTGGGGGCTGGCCGAGCCGCTGCGTGCGGTGCTCTCCCGGGCCTACATCGTCAGCCGGGGGCCGAAGGCCCGGGGCGCGATCCGGGCCGCCGGGCTGCACGACGAGTGGTCGCCCGCCTCGGAGAGCTGCGACGAGGTGATCGACCACCTCCGGCAGCGTGGCGTACGCGGCCAGTTGATCGCGATGCAGCTACACGGCGAACGGCAGCCGGAGTGCACGGCCGCGCTGGAGGCGGCCGGGGCGAGCGTGATCGAGGTGCCGGTCTACCGCTGGGCGGCGCCGACCGACCCGGCCCCGCTGCACCGGCTGGTCGACCTGATCGCCGGCCGGCTGGTGGACGCGGTCACCTTCACCTCCGCACCGGCGGTCGGTGCCCTGCTCCGGGCCGCCGGGCCGAGCACCGAGGCGGTACTGGACGCGATGCGCTCCGACGTACTGGCCGCCTGTGTCGGGCCGGTCACCGCCGCGCCGCTGCGCCGGCACGGCGTACCGGTGGTGGCGCCGAGCCGGGCCCGGCTCGGCGCCCTGGTCCGGACCATCGTCGACGAGCTGCCGCAGCGGGCGATCAGCGTCAAGGTCGCCGGTCACCTGCTGACCCTGCGCGGACACGCGGCCATCCTGGACGGTGAGCTGCGGCCGCTGGCCCCGGCACCGATGGCGGTACTCCGGGCCCTGGCGAGTACCCCCGGCCGGGTGATGTCCCGGGCCGCCCTGCTGCGCACCCTGCCGAGGGGCGCCGACGAGCACGCCGTGGAGATGGCGGTGGCCCGGTTGCGGGCTGGACTGCGCACCCCGGGGGTGGTGCAGACGGTGGTCAAACGCGGCTACCGACTGCCGGTCGACTGACCGCTCCTCGACCTGATCTCGCCGATCTTTTCTCGATCTGGTGCTCTTCGATCCGGCCCTCTCCGGGGCTGGATCGAGCAGCGGGGGCGCCGCTCCGCACACGGAGCCACGACGGAGCGCAAGGGACGGTTCACCAGTTCATCTACCGGACGGTCGCCGCCTCACGCTTGGGTATCGGCTCGGCTTGATCCCTTGACTGGCGGACAGGCGGTTGGCAGGGTAAGGCCGCAACGTCCCGGAAGCGCCCGTAAGCTGCCCTCCGGGACTGTGCACAGGGGACAGGTGGAGGCGCCTCGTCGCCCTGGCAGAGAACATTTCAGGTCGCGTCACACCCTGCTCGCGAACGCGTCAGGAGGACTGCCGGATACATCGGGCAAGGCTTTACGGTCACGGCGGGGACCGGCCACCGAGAACCGCCGGATTCACCTGCACCCGCAGCGCCATCAGCGGGACGCGGCCGATCCTGAACCGGGCGACCGTTCCACATCCTCAATGGATTCTCCTCAAAGGACAGGTAGGAATGACGAGGCGTATACGCGTGCTGGCCGCCGCGGCCCTGGCCACGGCCATGCTGGTCACCGCCGGCTGCTCGGGCTCGGACGACTCCGACGGAGGCGGCGCCGGCGGCAAGGCTCCGGACAAGGTGACGTACCTCACCGGGTTCGGCACCGGTGGTCACGACGCATTCGCATGGGTGGCGAAGGACAAGGGCTTCTTCTCCGAGGCCGGGCTCGACGTCACCATCCAGCAGGGCGCCCCGGCCACCAACAACCAGGGCCTGCTCTCCGGCAAGGCGCAGTTCACCTACAGCGACGTGACCCAGCTGATGATCCAGACCGGCAAGGCGCAGGTCACCGAGATGCGCGTGATCGCCGCGGTGCACCAGAGCACCCTGGTCGCGATCTTCGCGCCGCCCGGCTCCGGCGTGACCAAGCCGAAGGACCTGGAGGGCAAGCGGGTCGGCGTCGCCCAGGGCTCGATCACCAAGACCCTGCTTCCGGCGTACGGCAAGCTGGCCGGCTTCGACTCCGCCAAGCTCCAGTTCGTCGAGACCACCCCGCAGACCCTGGTCGGCCTGCTGGTGGGCAAGAAGGTCGACGTGCTCAGCACCTTCGTCATCACCCGCAACACGGTGGAGACGGTGACCAAGCAGACGATGACCGTCATGCCGCTCACCGACTACCTGCGGGACCTGCTCGGCACCGGCCTCACCACCACCGCCAAGTACGCCCAGGAGAACCCGGACATCGTCAAGCGGTTCAAGGACGCGGCGATGAAGGGCCTCAAGTACACGGTGGAGAACCCCGCAGAGGCCGCCAAGATCATGAAGGCCAACAACCCGAACGTGAACGAGCAGGGCGCCGCGGCGGAGATCAAGCTGATGACGCCGTACGTCACCTCGGCGCCGGGCAACACGATCGGCGCGCTCGACGAGCAGCGGGCCGCCCGGGCCATCGCCATCCTCCAGGGCGCCGAGCTGATCCCCGCCGGCCTCACCCCGGACAAGGTCATCGACTTCTCCATCGCGCCCAAGGCCTGACCGAACGGCGTGACACCTCGGGGACGGTGAGTGGGCAGCCACTCGCCGTCCCCTTCTGGACGCAGAGGAGAGAACACGTTGCCCGTCTGGACCCCTCCGGGCAGTGCTGCCCGCGACCCGCACGACCTGCCGCACCGGCCGACGCGCCCGGCCACCGGCCGCGGATACCGTCCCGGCGGATCCGATGACCGTTAGCCGCGACCTGTCCCCCGGTACCCGGACCGCGCTGCCGATCGTCGGCACCATCGTCGCGATCGGCCTCTGGTGGCTGGTGACCATCGTCTTCCACATCGAGACCCTCTTCCTGCCGTCACCGCCGGAGGTCGTCGACGCCTTCGACCGGGAGCCCGCCTACCTGTTCGAGGCGGCCTGGGCCACGCTGTGGGGCACGCTCGCCGGCTTCGGCATCGCGGCGGCCGGCGGGATGGTCGCGGCGCTGCTGCTGACCAGCTCACGCCTGGTCGAGCAGGCCACCCTGCCGATGATCGTCGCGTTCAACGCGGTGCCGAAGGTCTCCCTCGTCCCGCTGCTGATCCTCTGGATCGGGTACGACTCGCGGACCAAGGTCTCCCTGGTCGTCCTGATCGCGTTCTTCCCGATCATGGTGGCCACCATGTCCGGCCTGACCTCGACCCCGGCCGACCTCTACGAGCTGACCAGGTCGCTGTCGGCGTCCCGGCTGAAGACATATCTCAAGGTACGGCTGCCGTGGGCGCTACCCCAGGTCTTCGTGGGGCTGAAGCTCGGCATCACGCTCGCCCTGATCGGCGCCGTGGTGGCCGAGTTGCAGACCCTGAACGAGGGTCTCGGTGCGATCATCTACAGCACCCAGCAGTCGTTCGACACCCCGCTGGCGTTCGCCGCGATCACCCTGACCGGGGTACTCGGCATCGGCCTCTTCTACGCCGTGGTGGTAGCGGAACGGCTCGCGGTGCCGTGGGCCCGGAAGATCTCCGCCTGAGCCGCCCCACTCCCCGCCCGACCGACCGGGCGGATCACCGCCCCGGCCGTGGCCGGCGGTGATCCGCCCGCCGGGTCAGGCCAGCCCGGCACCGCCGTTGAGGTCCAGGTTGACCGCGTTGACGGCCGGGTTCTCCAGGAGGAACACGGCGGCGTCGGTGACGTCCGCCATGGTCGTCAGCCGGCCCGTCGGGGTACGCGCCCGGTAGGTCTCGTGCACCTCGGCCGGCTGCTTGGCCCAGAACGGGCTGTCGCCGACGATGCCGGGGTGCAGGGCGTTGACCCGGACCGGCCGCAGCTCGGCGGCGAGCACGTTCACCAGGCCGACCACCCCGGCGTTCACCGTGGAGACCGTCGCCGAACCGGGAAACGGCCGGTCCTTGGAGCCGCCGCCGAAGAGCAGCACGGAACCGCTCGGCGAAAGCCTGGACGCCAGGGTGTGCGCCACCTCGGTGTAGCCGACCAGCTTGACCGTGACCAGGCTGACCGCGCGGTCGATCTGGTAGTCGGAGACCTTGTTGACGTCCCGGACGAAGGCGGAGAGGACCAGGTGCCTGACCTCGCCGATCCCGGCGAGCGCGGCGGCGATGGACCCGGGATCGGCGAGGTCGACGGCGACACCCGTCGTCCGGCCACCGATCTCGGCGGCGACCGTTGCGGTCCGGGCCGCGTCGCGCCCGGTGACGACGACCTCCAGCCCCCGCTTCGCGTAGTGCTCGGCCACGTCCCGGCCGAGGCCGGAAGTACCCCCGATGACGACTACGCAGCCGCCATCGGGGCCATCGTGCTGTGGCATATCTGTCCCTCTCGCTGTGCAGGATTGAACCGCGGAGCCTCCCCGGGCCCGGCAAGCCTGCTCAATGAACCTCTTTCAACCTCCCCTTGCGGTTCGTCGGACCGCAAGGTCGTACGCGGTGCGTGAGCGCCGCGCGGTTCAGGTTGAAAAAGGTTCAAGTGCGAGGGTCAGCCGACCGGGGTGGGTTGGCCCCGGCCGTGCTCCGCACGCAACGTCTCCATCGCGTGCTGCACCACGTTCACCAGCACGTGCTTGACCGACTCGCGGTGTCGGGCGTCGCACATCACCAGCGGCACGTGCGGAGCGATCGCGAGCGCCTCGCGTACCTCCTCCGCCTCGTACTGCGGTGCGCCGTCGAAGCAGTTCAACGCCACGACGTACGGCAGGTGGCGGTTCTCGAAGTAGTCCAGCGGCGCGAACGCGTCGGCGATCCGCCGGGTGTCGACCAGCACCGCCGCGCCGACCGCACCACGGATGATCTCGTCCCACATGAACCAGAACCGGGTCTGTCCGGGCGTGCCGAACAGATAGAGGATCAGGTCCTGGGCCATCGTGATCCGGCCGAAGTCCATGGCGACCGTGGTGGTCTCCTTGCCCGGCACCTTGGACGGATCGTCGATGCCGACACCGGCCGCGGTCATCACCGCCTCGGTGGTCAGCGGGGTGATCTCCGAGACCGCACCCACGAGCGTCGTCTTGCCGACCCCGAACCCGCCGGCAATAACGATCTTCGCGGAGGTGATCCCAGCACCACCGCCACCGCCACCGCCACCGCGACGCGGCTTGGCCGAGTCATAGCCTGCGAAGTCCACTTAGCACCCTCTCAAGCAGTTCCATCCGCTCCTCGTACGCCTCAGACGGTGGAGCGGCACTGTGCAGCGTCAGCAGGCTGTCCGCCACCATGTCGGCGACCAGCACCCGGGCGACACCCAACGGCAGCCGGGTGTACGCGGCGATCTCCGCCAGTGACTGCGCCCGGCCCTCGCAGATCGTGGCGATGCGGTGCTTGTCATGGCCGGCGAACCGGGACTCCACGACCGCGGCCGGGCTCGCCACGAGTACCGCCTCAAGTGCGATCTCCAGACGAGCCTCGGTACGACCGCGGGTGACCGCGTACGGTCGGACGAGCGCGCCACGCGGATCATCGCGTCGTCCCTCCATACCGTGGTCACCTCCTCAGAGTCGAGTCGCGGCCGCACCGTTGCCATCCTTGGTCTGCCCGGTTAGGGACGCGAGACGGCCTCGCGCGGCAATGGCACAAGCGCCGCACCGACCCGTTCCACCAGCAGCGCCATTTCGTAGCCGACCTGACCCACGTCACAGCTCCGCGCGGCCAGTACGGCCATCGAGGAACCGTCGCTGATGGACATCAGGAACAGGTACCCACTGTCCATTTCGATCACAGTCTGAAGCACGCCGCCAGCGCTGAACATCCGGGAGGCGCCGTCGGTCAAACTGACCACGCCGGAGGTGATCGCCGCGAGCTGGTCGGCCCGGTCCGGCGGCAGGTCCCGGGAGGAGGCGAGAAGCAGGCCGTCCGCCGAGACCGCGACGACGTGCGCGATGCCGGCGACGCTGTCGGCGAAGTTACTGAGCAGCCAACCCATGTCCTGCATCGCTGCTGGCCTGTTCATCCGCTCGTCTCCTTGGTTGAGATCATGCCGTTCTGCTCGGAACCGGCCGTCCGACCGCGCTGTACGCCACGGTGGTAGGCCGACAAGAGGCCGCGTACCTCGTCCGGGGTACGCCTGGTCCGCTCACGCGCGCTCTTCGGCTCGACGCCACCGGGCACCAGTTGCGCCTGGGGCACCCGCTTGGGCAGGCCGGACCGGGTCGTCCCCCCGTTGGCCGGCTCCGCCGCCCGGCTGGCCCGGGCCCAACCCTCGTCGGCCGCCGTCCGCCAGGACCCCTCGGTCCCGTTCGGCGCGGCCGGCGCCGGTGCGGCAGCGGGCGCGGCGGCCGGCGGTGCCGCGGCGGCGGGTGGCGGCGTCGGCGGCGTGTAGGGCGCCGGCGGCGGCGCGGAACGCCCGGGGGTGCGGGCGGCCAGCGGGGCGCGGCCCGGGGTTGCCCCGCTCGGCGACGGCGGCGCGCTCGGTGCCGGCGGCGACTGGTAGCCACCCGGCGGCACGGTGAAGATCGCGGTCGAGTCCGATCCGTGGGAACGGAACCAGACCGCCTCCATCTCGCGGAAGATCGGCGCTTCGCCGGTGTCCTCCACCCGGGGCGCGACCGCGGACGCGGCGCTGACCGGGGTACCCGCGACCGGGCCGGACGGCAGGCCGGAGGGTGCCGCCACCGCGGGCGTCATGGCGTGCGTCGCGGCCGGGCCGGAACCCGCCGCGCCGCGCCGCGGCAGCGACGACGCGACCGTCGGGTACTGCACGGTCGGCGAGGTGACCCCGGTCGAACCGGCCAGGCCCGAGTGGGCGGGCGGAGCCGTCGACGCCGGACTCTGGTACGTCGGCGTCACGGCCTGCTGGTACGTCGGCGCGGGCGTGGCCGGCAACTGGCTCGCCGTCAGGTGGCTGTTGACCGGGGCACCGGTGCTGGCCGGCATCGCCCCGGCCGGGTCGCCGGCGGTCTGCCACTGGTTTCCCGCGCTGCGCCACTGCTCGGTCAGGGAGCCGCCGGTACGCGACGCGCCGACCGGAGAGAGCGTCTCCTGCCAGGCCGCACCGGTCGACGGCCGGCTCGCGGCCGGTGCCTGCTCGACCGCGAGCGGCTGCCGCTGCCGGCCGAGCACCTGGTCGCGGCCACGCGGGTTGGGCAGCACCACCGTGCTGGCCGGCAGGGTGACCTGGGCGACCGTGCCGCCCTCCACGTTGCGGCGCAGGTCGACCCGGATGTCGTGCCGGTGCGCCAGCCGACCGACGACCGCGAGACCCATCAGCCGGAAGGCCGCCACGTCGACGGCCGGCGGCGCGGCCAGCCGGCGGTTCAGGGCGTCCATCTGCTCTTCGCTGAGCCCGAGACCCCGGTCCTCGACCTGGATCAACACGTAGTCGCGGATCCGGCGGGCGTCGGCGACCACGGTGGTGTGCGGCGGCGAGAAACGGGTCGCGTTGTCGAGCAGCTCGGCGACCAGCCGGACCACGTCGTTGACCGCGTGCGCGGCGACCGAGATGTCCGGGTCGACGGTGCCGAACTCGATCCGGTTGTAGAGCTCCACCTCGGACTGCGCGGCGCGCAGCGCGTCGATCAGGAGCGCGTCCTCCCGGCGGGGCGCCGTCGAGTCGGCGCCGGCCAGCACGAGCAGGTTCTCGTCGTTGCGACGCATCCGGGTGGCCAGGTGGTCCAGCTCGAAGAGCTGGGCCAGCCGCTTCGGGTCCTCCTCACCCCGCTCGATCGCATCGAGTTCGCCGATCATCCGGTCGACCAGGGTCTGGCTTCGCCGGGCCAGGCTGAGGAACATCGCGGAGACGCTGGTCCGCAGGGCGGCCTGCTCGGCCGCGATCCGGACCGCCTCCTTGTGTACGACGTTGAACGCCAGGGCGACCTGGCCCACCTCGTCCTTGTTGTTGAGTCTGATCGGGTCCCGGACCTGCCGGACGATCTCGTCGACGCCGCCGTCGCCGATGGTGCCGACGTCCCGCAGCCGGCGGACCGCCTCCGGCAGGTCGTGGTTGGCCACCGAGAGCGCGCCCTCACGGAGCCGGCGCAGCGACTGGTTGAGCGACCGGGCCAGCACCACGGCGAGGGCGAGCGCGACGATCAGCGTGATCAGCACGATCACCGACTCGATGATCGCCTGTTGGACGACCTCGGACCGGGCCGACTCGGCCTGGTCCAGCAGATCGGCCTCGAGCAGGGTCTCCGCCCAGCGCACCAGGTCGTTGATCGAGCCGATCGCGATCGCCGCCGAGCTCGCGGAGACCGGTGCCTGCCGCCCGACCGACCGGGTCAGGTCCCGGGCCACCTTGTCGGCGAGGATCACCGCGTCGCCGGTGACGGCACCCTCGACCACCGCCTCCTGCCGGGAGTCGGCGGAGGCGCGGAAGGCCAGCAGCGCCTCCTGCCTACTGGTCTGGGTGGCGATGTAGGCGGAGAACTGCTCCTGGTCCAGCACCCCGTTGCCGCTGGCCAGGGCGCTGTAGACCACCGCCTCCTCCTTGGCCACCGCCTCCTTGGCCTGGGCGAGCGAGGCGAGGGTACGCAGGCTGTCGCCGACCGCGCCCTCACCGGAGATCTGACCGAGTGCCTCGCCGTACGCCACGAGTTCGTCGATGATCACCTCGTACCGCAGGGTGGCCTCGCCGGGCGGCATCTGCGGGCGCTCCAGCACCTCCTGCCGGGTGCCGTTGAGCGTGGCCAGGCGGTCGTCGATGACCTGCAGTCGGTCCTCCACCGAGGCCGGGACGCCACTCACCTGCGCCCGCCGGTCGTTGTACGCGGCGATCCGGGCATCGGTGCGCTGCACGTACGCGTCGTACGTCTCGGTCGTCGTCTCCCGCGACTTGGCGAGCAGCCTGGCGGCGGCGATCCGCTCCTTGTGCACGTCCTGGGTGAGTGCCGAGATGTCGGCGGAGAGCTCGGTCAGCGACCGGAGCACACCGGCCTGGTAGGCGCCCTGACCGATGTCGACCAGCCGGATCGTGGCGAGCGCGAGGACCGCGGCGACGGGGACGACGAGCAGCAACGCCAGCTTGGACCGGATCCGGGTGTCCCGTAGCCGGGGAAGCCAGCGGCGCGGTGCAGCGCCCCCCCGCAAACCTTTTGCGGGCAGGGTCGTAGGTCCGGTGCTCACGACATCGCCTCCGTCGTTTCATTACGTGACCCGTCGACCGATGCCTGCTGCAGCGGATCGAGCCGCACGCGGCACGGCCGCGATTTCATCAGAAGAAGGCCGCTTTGGGAAGCGACGGGAGGGCAGCAAAGGTCCATCATGGGACGTCGACTACCCTCGAAGCCGAGAGATCGACGCATCGTCGGGTCTCTGATCAGCACATATATCTCTAGAGTGGTCGCTTGTATCTGGAAAGTTATCCCGCACCCGTACCCCCTCTTATCACTATGTGAGACCCGTCATCCCGAAACCGGCCTGGTATCGAGCGCTTGACCCAGGCGGCCGGCATTGGCAAGGTTTTGCGGGTTTGAAGGCTTCGCGTGAACCGTACGGCAGATCGTTGCCCATCCATTGTGGACGACTAGATCGGCGGCCGGGCAAGCCCCCCGCCCGCGCCGGATACCTGGAGGACTGAGTTGAGGCCCATCCGCTCCGCGATACCCGCGCTGCTCGCGTCGGCCATCCTGGCAACTTCGCTGACCGGCTGCCAGTTCGGCGCGCCGGAGGAGGAGACCGGGGAGATCGTCATCGGCGCCGACCTGGAGCTGTCCGGCGCGGCCCCACAGGTGGGTAAGGCCTACCAGCGGGCCCTGGAACTCAAGGTCGAGCAACTGAACGAGTCCGGTGCGCTGGGCGGTCGCCGGGTCCGCCTGGAGGTCCGGGACAACAAGTTCGACGCCAGCATCTCGGCGACCAATATCGGCGATTTCACCGCTAATCCGGCAATCAGCGGCATCATCATGGGCAGTTGCAACGACTGCGCCATCGGTGCGGCGAAGACGGTGAAGAGCAAGCAGGTTCCGACGATCGCGCTCGCTCCGGCCAGTGACGTGGCCGCCCCGGGGCCGGACCGGGAATACATGTTCAAACTCGGCCCGAACGCCCGCGACAACGTCGCCGCCATCGCCGCCGAACTCCGTGCCCGTAAGGTCAAGACGGTGGCGCTGCTGCACACCGCCGACAGGTACGGCACGGAGGGCGCGGCGACGCTGGCGAGCGAACTCGTCGGCGTCGAGGAGGACTCGACCGACATCCCGATCCTGGCGAAGCGGTCGGTGAAGGTGACCGACACCGACGTCAGCCAGGCGGTGGAGGCGCTCGTGTCGGAAGAGCCGGAGGCGATCATCGTGTGGACCCCGGCCGACCAGGCCAACCTGGCGATCGCGAGCCTGAAGGGCGAGGGCTACAAGGGCCACGTCTTCTTCGACGCGGTGGCCGCCGGCGACCTCTTCATCGGCAACAGCGGCAGCGCGGCGGAGAACACCACGATGGTCTTCACCCAGACCATGGTGATCGACGACGTGATCGCGACCACCCCGGCCAAGGCGGCGAGCAAGCAGTGGTTCCGGGACTACACCGCCCGGTTCGGCGGCTACTACGGATACTCCTCGTTCGCCGCCGACGCGGTGCAACTGATCGTGGACGCGGCGGTCCGGGCCGGCGGCGGCGAGGAGCCGGACCGCAGGCGCATCCGCAGCCTGCTGGAGACCGCGGAGACCGACGGCCTCTCCGGCCCGATCCGGATGACGCCGGAGAACCACTCGGGGCTGATGCCCCAGGCGTTAAGCCTGCTGGTGGCCCGGGGCGGCCGGTGGCGACTGGCCGGCTGAGCCGGCGCTCGACAACGCGGTCCGGCGGCGGGAACGGGTCTCGCCGCCGGAAGGCGTCCGGGATAGCCTGTCGACACTGTCGACCTGTCGAATGGGGTGGCCCAGCCATGATCCGACTCTCCGGAGTATCCCGGACCTTCGGCGGCCGGTCCGGTTCCGTTGAGGCGCTGCGGGGCATCGACCTCGACGTCGCCGAGGGCGAGTTCCTCGCGGTGGTGGGCCGCTCCGGCTGCGGCAAGTCCACCCTGCTGCGCCTGGTGGCCGGCCTGCTGCCGGTGACCGAGGGCGAGATCCGGGTGGCGGACGAGGTCGTCACCCGGCCACGGCGGGACATCGCCATGGTCTTCCAGCGGCCGGCGCTGCTGCCCTGGCGGTCGGTGCTCGACAACGTGCTGCTGCCCACCGAGATCTTCGGCTGGAGCAAGGCCGCACACCGCGAGCGGGCCCGCGGCCTGCTCTCGATGGTCGGGCTCAGCGAGTTCGAGAAGCGGCTTCCGCACGAGCTCTCCGGCGGCATGCAACAGCGGGTGTCGCTGTGCCGTGCCCTGATCCAGCAGCCGAAGGTGCTGCTGATGGACGAGCCGTTCTCCGCCCTGGACGCGCTGACCCGGGAGGAGTTGTCGGTCGAACTCCAGCGGATCCACATGGAGCACTCGGCGACGATCCTCTTCGTCACCCACTCGATCGACGAGGCGGTGCTGCTCGCCGACCGGGTCGTCGTACTCAGTCCGCGGCCCGGGCGGATCCGCAAGGTGCTCGGCATCGACATCCCGCGTCCCCGCTCGCTGGGCCGCAACGCGCACTTCGAGGACGTCGCCCGGGCCAGCGCGGAGCTGCACGAGCTCCTGCTCGACCACCCCGAGGGCGAGGCCGGGCTGGCACTGAGCCGCAGCGGCCAGGCCGACCAACAGCACTGACCCGACGCTCAACCACGCTCCGTAGCCTGTCGCGTACTACTGCCTCACCCGCGTCCAGCCCAGGGTGGCGGGCCCGGGTGGGGGTGCGTAACGTGCCCGGCATGGCCTACCGGACCTGGGGCAGAGTGCTGCTCGCCGCACTCCTCGTCGGGATAGTCAGCGGCGCCGGCCAGCTGGGGATCGCGTACGGGCTCGGCCTCGTCCGCTTCGACCGCGGCTTCGACGCGGCCACGGCGAACCAGTGGCCCGCCCAGCTTGTCTGGGTCGGCTGGTTCGCCATGGTGGCGGCCGTACTCGGCGCGACGCTGGCGGACCGGCTCGCCCGCAGGTACACCCTGCCCACCACGCTCGGCAATCGAGCGGCGATCTCCGCGCTGGCCGCCCTCGGCGCGCTCGCGGTCGCACCACTCTCCATGCAGCCCGCCCGGGCGGCCCAGGTCGCCTCGGCCGACCCGGTGACCCTGGCCGGCGTGGCCGCGGCGCTCGGTGCCGGGGTCGGGTTCCTCGCCGCCCTGGCCGCGCTCAGCCAGCGTCCGCTGGTCTGGAACATCGCGGCGGTGACCGGCACGGTCTGGTTCCTGGCGGTACTGTCCGTGCTCCCCTCGCTCGGCCCCACCGATCCGCTGCCCGCCGTACGGCTCGGCGGTGTCGACCCGAGCTGGTTGAGCGCTGGCACCAGCCAACGGCTGGCAGTCGTCACCATGCCGGCGCTGGCCCTGGTCGCGGGCGCGCTCACCGGTGCCCTGGCCCGGTGGCGCGAACTGTCGGTGCCCGTTGTCGCCAGTTGTGGGGTGGCGGGCCCGTTGATGCTCGCCCTGGCGTACGTCGTCGCCGGCAGAGGCGACTCGGCCGATGCCTACCAGGCGGCCCCGTACTGGGGAGCGCTGATCTCCGTCGGTGCGGGCGCGCTGGGTTCGGTACTGGCGGCCTGGGCCCGCTGGCCGCTGACCACGACCGCCCCCGAGGAAACCGCCGAAGCCGGCTCGTCCGCCGAAGCCGACCCGTCCGCCACCGCAACAACGCCCGGCGGTACCGCCGGAACGATGCCAGGCGACACCGGCACCGCCGGCACGACGCCGGCCGGCAGCGGCACGACGCCGGCCAGCAGCGGTGCCAGCGACGCGCCGACTGTGATCATCCCGGCGGCGAACCCGACGGCCGGCGGCGCCACCACCGGCACAGCGGCACCCGGCGGCGCCACTGCCGGCGGTACCTCGGCCGGCCGGACCTGGCGACTGGAGATCCCGAGCGGCGAACCCCGGACGGGCGGCACCGGCGCCAGCGGTGACCGGCTTACCGGGACGGCACCGGCCGGCACCTGGCCGCCTTCTTCGGCGGTGGACGGGCGGACGGTTGGTGAATCGGCCGAGCCGTCCCGGGAGCCGGCGCCGAGTTCGGGAAACTGGTCGTTCGACATCGGGTCGTTCGACATCGGCAGCGGCATCCCGACTCCACGCGTCCCGACGGAGGATTCCGCGCCCACCGAGCGGTTCGGTGCATCGGCCCCGACCGTGCCCGAAAGCGGTCAGCAAAGCGCCACAGAACCAGTCAGCCCGGGCAGCGGCGGGCCGGCCACCGATTCGGGGGACGCCGGGTTCCCAGCCGGTTGGGCGGGTGCCGGTCGACTGCGTACCGAAGACTTCTGGCCGACCACGACACCGCCGGCGACAACACCTGGGGCATCGGCGACCCCTGCGGCGACCACACCGGCAGCACCGGAGTCGCCGGCAGCACCGCCACCGACGGTCTCGACGCCACCAACGGCTCCGGCGCCATCAGCGGCAACGCCCCCGCCATCACCAGTGACGCCGAACCGTAGCGACGAGGACTGGGACGCCTTCGCGTCGGTCAGCCGCCCCCGCCTCGACCGCCGTGAACCCTCCACCGACCCCGCCCACCGACCGGCCGACGACGGCGCTGCTGGCACCACCGGCCGCAGTACCACCAGCCTCAATGCCAGCAGCCCCGGCAGTTCCGGTGTCGGGAGTTCCCACCTCAGCGGTTTCATCGCCGGTCCCCCGGGGGAGAGCACCGGGCGGGCCGGGGACAACCGGTCGTACCCGAGCGAGCCCACAGCGACACCCGGCAGGACTCCGGCGGGGCCGGGCGGGATCAGGGCGACACCGGGCCGGGACTCTGTCGGATCCGGCGGGGCGGCCGCCGGGCTGCCCGAACCGGGCTGGAGCCGGACGGAGCCGAGCGGAGCGGACCCGGACCGGACCGAGCGGATCCCGCCCGTTCCGGTGGTCTCCGGTGATTCCCCGGTTCGGCCGGCATCGGAACGCGGCGCGCGTCCGGCCGACCCCGTCCCGGAGACCACCGCCGAGGTCACCCCCGAGCCTGAGCCCGAGCCCGCGACCGGAGACGCCGAGCGGCCGACCGGGCGAATCCGTCGCGGCCTGTTCCGGCGCAACCGGGGCAACGCCGACCCCGAGCAGACCGACATCGTGGAGACCGGCAAGAGCGGGTCGACGCAGGACAAGAGCGAGTCGACGCAGGACAAGAGCGAGTCGAAGCGGCGGGAGGCGAAGGGCCGCAACCGTAGTGAGGAACCGGTGCCGGCCCGCGACGAGGAGTACGTCGACTGGGTGAGCGGGCTCAGCGAGCCAGACCCGACCGCCGACGACCTCGGGCTGGACCGCAGCGTACGGCGATCACTGCGCTCGACCGGCCGCCACCACGCCGACTGACCGCTGTCGCCTCCGGACGGGCGCGACCCCGGCTCGACCTGGACTACCGAGGCGTATCCCCGCCCCGGTAACGCCTCCGGCGTCCAGGTCGAGCGTCTCTGGCGTCCAGGTCGAGCTTCTTCAACGCCCAGGTGGTGCGTCTTCGGGAGTCCGGGTTACCGGTGGCGCGGGCAGACGGAGGGCCGGAAGGGGCACCGGGCGGGCAGCGGCCCGTCAGGCCAGGGGCAGGTACACCTTGCCGCCCGAGGCCAGGAACTCGGTCGACTTCTCCTGCATGCCCTGCGCCGCGTACTCCTTCAGTTCCTGGGTGATCTTCATGGAGCAGAACTTCGGACCGCACATGGAGCAGAAGTGCGCCGTCTTGGCGGGCGTCGCCGGCAGGGTGGCGTCGTGGTACGCCCGTGCCGTCTCCGGGTCCAGCGACAGGTTGAACTGGTCCTCCCAGCGGAACTCGAACCGCGCCTTCGACAGCGCGTCGTCCCAGGCCTGCGCCCCGGGGTGCCCCTTGGCCAGGTCTGCGGCGTGCGCCGCGATCTTGTACGCGATGACCCCCGCCTTGACGTCGTCCCGGTCCGGCAGTCCCAGGTGTTCCTTGGGGGTGACGTAGCAGAGCATGGCGGTGCCGAACATGCCGATCATCGCGGCACCGATCGCCGAGGTGATGTGGTCGTACGCCGGGGCGATGTCCGTGGTCAGTGGACCGAGGGTGTAGAACGGCGCCTCGTGGCACAGCTCCTGCTGGAGGTCCACGTTCTCCTTGATCTTGTGCATCGGCACGTGCCCCGGCCCCTCGATCATCACCTGTACGTCGTGCTCCCAGGCCACCGAGGTCAGTTCCCCGAGGGTACGCAGCTCGGCGAACTGCGCCTCGTCGTTCGCGTCCGCGATCGAGCCGGGCCGCAGGCCGTCGCCGAGCGAGAACGTGACGTCGTACCGGGCGAGGATCTCGCAGAGTTCGGCGAAGTTGGTGTAGAGGAAGTTCTCCTCGTGGTGCGCCAGGCACCAGGCCGCCATGATCGAGCCGCCCCGGGAGACGATTCCGGTGACCCGGTTGACCGCCAGCGGCACGTAGCCGAGGCGTACCCCGGCGTGCACCGTCATGTAGTCGACGCCCTGCTCGGCCTGCTCGATCACGGTCTCCCGGAAGATCTCCCAGGAGAGCTTCACCGGGTCGCCGCCGACCTTCTCCAGCGCCTGGTAGATCGGGACGGTGCCGATCGGCACCGGGGAGTTGCGGATGATCGCTTCCCGGGTCTCGTGGATCCGCTTGCCGGTGGAGAGGTCCATCACGGTGTCCGCGCCCCACCGGGTCGCCCAGGTGAGCTTCTCCACCTCCTCGGCGATCGAGGAGGTCACCGCCGAGGTGCCGATGTTGGCGTTGACCTTCACCAGGAAGCGCTTGCCGATGATCGCCGGCTCGCACTCCGGGTGGTTCACGTTGAGCGGCAGCACCGCCCGGCCGGTGGCGATCTCCTCCCGGACCACCTCGGCCGGCATGCCCTCGCGGACCGCCACGAACTCCATCTCCGGGGTGACGATCCCGGCCCGGGCGTAGCCCAGTTGGGTGGGTCGGGCACCGTCCCGACCGGCGAGTGGAGTCCCGGCGCCGCGTACCGGGGCCACGTCGCCCCGTTCCGCGATCCACGCCCCGCGCAGCGGCGGCAGCCCCTCTGCCGGGTCCGACCCGGGACCGGACGTGTCGTAGAGCCGGACCGGCGGTTCGTCGCCGGTCAGCTCGACCTCCGCGAACGGCACCCGGACGTCCGGACGCGCCCCTGTCACGTACACCTTGCGACGAGCCTTCATGACTTCCTCCTCGTGCTGGATGGACCGGACCCGCTGGATGGACCGGACCCGCCGCCGGCCGCCGCCGCACCGGACCAGCCGAAGTGGTCCAGCGGCCCGTGACCGCTCCCCAACGACCAGGTGCGGGCGCCGAGCAGCGCGCGGGTGACGTACTCCTTGGCAAAGGCCACCGCGTCCGGCACCTGGTCACCGAGCGCCAGCCGGGCGGCGATCGCGGCGGAGAACGAACAGCCGGTGCCGTGGGTGTTCCGGGTCGGCACCCACGGCCGGCGCAACAGCCGCACCTCGGTACCGGTGCAGAACGCGTCGACCGCGCCGCCGAACGCCTCGGCACCGCCGGCCGCCAGCCCCGAGTCGTCGACGTCACCGCCGGTCACCACCACGTACCGGGGGCCGCCCGCGGCGAGCTGCCGGGCCGCCTCCGCCATCTCGTCCGGCCCGGAGACCGCACGGCCGAGGATCGCCGCCGCCTCCGCCCGGTTCGGCGTCGCCACCAGGGCGTACGGCAGCAGCCGCTCGATCGCCCCGACCACGCCGAGCCGCGCTCCGCTGGTCGAGACGAGCACCGGGTCGACCACCAGGTTGGGCAGCAGGCCGTCCCGGGCCGCCCCGGCCACCGCAGCGGCGACCTCCGGGTCGCCGAGCATCCCCGTCTTCACCGCCAGCGGAGGCATGTCCTCGACCACCGCGTGCAACTGTGCGGTCACCATCTCGGCGGAGACCGGGAAGACCGCCCGTACCTGATGGGTGTTCTGCGCCGTGACCGCGGTCAGCACCGAGGTGCCGTAGGCCCCGAGCGCGGCGAAGACCTTCAGGTCGGCCTGGATGCCGGCGCCCGCCCCGGAGTCCGAGCCGGCCACGGTCAGCACCACCGGCGGCGTCACCGCGCCCACCCCGAGCTGGCCGGCAGTGCACGGCCGTCGGCCCGCGCCTCGACGACGCCGCTCCGCACCTCGACGACGCCGGCCCGCGCCTCGACAGTGTCACTCCGCACCTCGACGGCGTCGGCCCGCGCGGCGGCGGCGCAGAGGTCGCGGACCAGCCCGGCCGGGTCGCCCGAGCGCATCACCGCACCCATCACCGCCACCCCGACCGCACCAGCCGCCAGGCAGGCGTCGACCTGCTCGGGGGTGCCGACGCCGCCGAGCGCGACCACCGGCACCGGACTGCGCGCGACCAACCCGGCCAGGCCGTCCGGACCGAGCGGTGGGCCGTATCCAGGCTTGGACGGGCTCGGATAGACCGGCGAGAGTGTCACATAGTCCTCGGTGGAGACCCGGCCCAGCTCGACCAGGTCGTGGCAGGAACGGCCGACCAGCGGCAGCGCTGGCGGCGGGTACGGGCCGGCGGCCGGCAGGTGCACCGCGTCGCCGTCGAGCGGGTCCGGCCCGGCGACCAGCAGGGTGCCCTGCACCGGGGCGAGGATCGCCCGCAGCCGCCGGGCCAGTTCGAGCCGCTCCGGCCGGGGCAGGTCCCGCTCCCGCAGCAACACCCACCGGGCCCCGCCGTCGACCGCGGCCCGCACCACCTCGTCGAGCGGCCAGTGCGGCTGCCACCGGTCGGTGACCAGCACGATTCCCCGTGGCCCGGTCACAGCTCGGGCCGCCCCTCGTCCGGAGTGGATGCCAGCGCGTGGAAGCGCCGGGGAATCCGTCCCGCACCGGCGGCCAGCCGGCCCGCCTCGACGGCGAACCGCATGGCGGTGGCCATCCGTACCGGATCGGCCGCCCGGGTCACCGCGCTGGCCAGCATCACCGCATCGCAGCCGAGCTCCATCGCCAGGGCCGCGTCCGAGGCGGTGCCGACGCCCGCGTCCAGGATCACCGGTACGTCCACGTTCTGCCGCAGCAGCCGCAGGTTGTGCGGGTTGGTGATGCCCAGCCCGGAGCCGATCGGCGCACCCGCCGGCATCACCGCGGCACAGCCGAGGTCCTGCATCCGGCGGGCCAGCACCGGGTCGTCGGTGACGTACGGCAGCACCGTGAACCCGTCGGCGACCAGCCGCTCGGCGGCGGTGGCCAGCTCGACCGCGTCGGGCAGCAGGGTCCGCTCGTCGCCGATCACCTCCAGCTTGACCCACGACGTCTCGAACGCCTCCCGGGCGAGCTGCGCCACGGTGACCGCCTCGGCGGCGGTACGGCATCCGGCGGTGTTCGGCAGCAGCCGTACGCCGCATCGGCCGAGTACCTCCAGCAGGCCGCCGCCCATGGTGGCGCCGCTGTCGATCCGGCGCAGCGCGACGGTGACCAGCTCGGTACCGCTGGCCCGGATCGCCTGTTCCAGCACGTACGGGCTGGTCGCCCCGCCGGTGCCGAGGATCAGCCGGGAGCTGAACTTCTCACCCGCGAGCACGAACCCCGGTTCGGGATCGGGAAGTGGTTCGGGATCGGGACGTACGGACGACATGCTGGGGTCACCCGCCCTGGGCCGCGGTCAGCACCTCGACCCGGTCGCCGTCCCGGAGCAGCCGGGCCGGCCAGCCGCCGCGCGGCACCACCTCGCCGTTCACCGCGACCGCCACGCCCCGGTGTGCGCTGGTGATCCGCTCCACCAGGTCCGCCACGGTCAACTCGCCGGGCAGCCGCTGTTCGACTCCGTTCACGGTCAGCTCCACCGCGCCCTCCCTACCTGGTCGTTCCGTCGTCCGGTCCCGGCCTCCCGCCGACCGCCGGCCCACTGCCACCGCCCAGCCCACTGCCACCGCCCAGCCCGCCGACACCGCCCGGGCCGGCACCAGCGCCACCCGGCCGGCCGGCACTACCGGTACGCGCCGGGCCGCCGACACCGCCGACACCGCCGACACCGCTGGCGCCGCCGGCGCCGCCGGTGCCGGCCCGGCCACCGAGCGCCGCCGGAGTGCCGAACCGGGCCGGCGACAGCGGCGCGAGCGCCGGATCCGGCACTCCGGTGGCGAGCAGATCGGCGATCAGGTCGGCGGTGAGCGGGGTGAGCACGATGCCGTGCCGGAAGTGCCCGGCCGCCACCAGCACCTCGGGCCGATCCGGCAGCGGACCGAGCAGCGGTGCGTTGTCCGGCGTACCGGGGCGCAGCCCGGAGCGCGCCTCGACCAGCTCGTACTCGGTCAGTTCCGGGATCACGTCGGTGGCGGCCCGGAGCAGGTCGAGTACCGCTCCGGCGGTGACGTCGAGGTCGGCGCGCTCCTCGACGGTGGCCCCGACCACCACCTCGCCGTCGGTCCGGGGCACCAGATAGACGTGCCGGCCGTCGGCGTGGCCCCGGATCACGTGCCGGAAGCCGGGTGCCGCACCGCCGGGCGCGCGCAGCCGCAGGATCTGTCCCTTCACCGGCCGGATCGGCAGGCCGGTCAGCGCCGCCGTGCCGCAGCCGGCCGCGACGACTGTCGCCGCCGCGTCCAGCTCCGTGAGGTCCCGGACCGGCCGGGGCAGCAGGGTCGCCCCGGCGCGTTCGACGGCGACCCGCAGCGCGGTGACCAGCCGGCGCGGGTCGACCTGGTGGTCGCCGGGGGCGAGCGCGCCGCCGCGCAGCCGGGTGGCCAGCAGCGGTTCGCGGTCCCGCAGCTCCGCCGGCCGCAACGGGGTCACCGGCAGCCCCAACTCCCGCTGGTACGTCCAGAGCCGTTCCGCCTCGGCCAGGTCGTCGGAGGTGAGCGCTACGGTCAGCGTCCCCTCGGTCCGGTAGCCCAGGTCCAGCCCGGTGTACTCGGCGAGTTCGGCGGCGAAGCCCGGCCAGCGGGCCGCGGACTCGACGAGCAGTCCGGTCAGCACCCGCTCGCCGAAGTAGGTCTCGGCGACCGGGGCGAGCATTCCGGCCGCCACGTCGGAGGCGCCCGAGCCGGGCGTGGCGTCGTACACGCTGACCCGCATGCCCCGGGCGGCGCAGCGCCAGGCGACGGCGAGCCCGATCGGGCCACCGCCCACCACCGCCACGTCCGCCCGGCCGCCCCCTACCGTTGAACCTTTTTCCAGCTCCCCTTGCGGTCGGGCGGACCGCAAGGTCCGACGCGGTGCGTGGGCGCCGCGCGGTCCAGGTGGAAAAAGGTTCATTCCTGGGCCCCCGCACCCCGAGCCGAGAGCGGGGAACCGCGCCGGGGGTTCCACCCCGGCGATGCTCCCCGTTCCGGATCGGGTGGGGGCGGGTCGGTGTGCAGGGCGGTGAGGAGGGCGGCGGTGGCCCGGGCCGGGTCGGCGGCGCCGGAGACGGCACCCACCACGGCCACCCCGTACGCCCCGGCGGCCAGCAGTGCGGGTACCCGCTCGGCGGTGATCCCGCCGATCGCGATCACCGGTACCGGCACCGCCGAGGCGACCCGGCGGATTCCCTCCGGGCCGATCGGCGCGGGCAGTCCGTCCTTGGTGGAGGTGGCGTGACAGGGGCCGACGCCGAGGTAGCTGGCGCCGGCCGCGACCGCCGCCGCACCCGTGCGCGGGTCCCGGGCGGTCGCGCCGAGCACGGCGGTCGGGCCGAGCACCCGGCGGGCGGCGTCGACCGGCAGGTCCCGCGCACCGACGTGCCCGCCCGCCGCCCCGATCGCCAGTGCGAGGTGCAGCCGGTCGTTGACCAGGCAAGATGCCCCGACGGCGGCACACCGGCGGGCGACCTCGGCGGCCAGCTCGTACGCCGTCCGGTCGTCGATGTCGTCCTCGACCCGGACCTGTACGACCAGTTCGGGGCCGGCGACCGAGAGGGCCGCGTCGACCACCGCGAGCGGATCCCGCCCCGGCCGGGTGTCGGTGATGAGGTGAAGTCGTCCGATGTGTAGCACGGCAACGCTCCTCCCTGCGCCGGCATTACCCGGATCAGGTTCGACGGTCGGGGGCTCGACAGCCCCCCTCTCAGCCCGGTCCACCGGGCTCCCGTGGGTTACTTGTCGGCGAGCGTACGCGCCTGGTCACGGATCCGTAAAGGGCCGTGATAAATCGCACAGTGTCAGCACTCGACCACTACTGCCGTTCCAGAGCCGCGACCGCGGCCCGGTGGATATGTCTGTCCTATCCGGATCATTCGCGCTCGTTACACAACCGTTACCCGAATTAACCTCACCGCCGTATTCCGAGCGGCCGGCAGGCGCCCCTAATTTGTTCAATCACAAGGCAAAATTCGACGGCCGGTGCTTCGGCGAGTTCCGGGCGTACCTCCACCCCCCGTGGCGGTCTTCGGCGTACCGACCCGGGATCCCCCTGTCCTCACCGGACCAAGGAGATCCTCCGTGTCCAGTCCCGGCCGCTCCGGCGGCACATCGCACCCCCCGCAACCCCGTCGCAGACTCCTTCGCGGGCTGGTCGGCGCCGCCACGGCCGTGCTCCTCGGCACGACCGCGCTGACCGCCACCCCGGCCTCGGCCGCCCCGGCGGTCCTGCCACAGGCCCTGGCCCCCGTCAAGCAGACCCCGGCACTCAACCTGGCCCCCCAGGCCGAGCCGTTCAGTGTGCTGGTCTTCTCCAAGACGGCCGGCTTCCGGCACGACTCCATTCCGGCCGGCATCGCCGCCATCCAGCAACTCGGCGCGGAGCACGGGTTCACCGTCGACGCGACCGAGGACTCGACCGCCTTCACCGACGCCAACCTCGACAGGTACCAGGCGGTGATCTGGCTCTCCACCACGGGCGACGTGCTGAACGCGGAGCAGCAGGCCGCCTTCGAGCGCTACGTCCAGGCCGGTGGCGGATACGTCGGGGTGCACGCCGCCTCGGACACCGAGTACGACTGGCCCTGGTACGGCGAGCTGGTCGGGGCGTACTTCGCCTCGCACCCGGCCAACCAGCAGGCCACCATCAAGGTCGAGGACCACGCGCACGAGTCCACGAACGACCTGCCGGCACAGTGGTCCCGGTACGACGAGTGGTACAACTTCCGCGACAACCCGCGCGGCGACGTGCACGTACTCGCCTCGCTGGACGAGACCAGCTACGCCCCCGGCGCCGGGGCGATGGGTGCCGACCACCCGTTCGCCTGGTGCCAGGACTACGACGGTGGCCGGGCCTGGTACACGGCCGGCGGCCACACCCAGCAGTCGTACGCCGAGCCGGAGTTCCTGGACCACCTGCTCGGCGGCATCCAGACCGCGGCCGGTGCCGTGGAGGCCGACTGCTCCGCCTCGCTGACCAGCAGCTTCGAGAAGATCACCCTGGACAGCAACACCAACAACCCGATGGAGTTGGACGTCGCCGCCGACGGGCGGGTCTTCTACATCGAGCGGGACGGCCGGGTCCAGATCATCAAGCCGGACACCGGCACCACGGTCACCGCCGCCGACCTCGACGTCTTCACCGGCAACGAGGACGGGCTGATCGGCATCCGGCTCGACCCGGACTTCGCCACCAACAAGTGGGTGTACCTCTACTACGCCCCGAACGGCGGCGCGGCCCGCAACTACCTGTCCCGGTTCACCGTCGTCGGTGACACCCTCGACCTGGCCAGCGAGAAGGTCGTGCTCCAGGTGACGACGCAGCGGAACACCTGCTGCCACGCGGGCGGCAGCATGACGTTCGACAGCGCCGGCAACCTCTATCTGGCCACCGGGGACAACACCAACCCGTTCGAGTCGAACTCGTTCACCCCGATCGACGAGCGGCCGGGCCGGCAGGACTTCGACGCGCAGCGCAGCTCCGGCAACACCAACGACCTGCGCGGCAAGGTGCTGCGGATCCACCCGGAGGACGACGGGACGTACACGATCCCGCAGGGCAACCTCTTCGCGCCGGGCACCGAGAAGACCCGGCCGGAGATCTACGCGATGGGCTTCCGGAACCCGTTCCGGATCGGCATCGACCCGTTGACCAACACCCTCTACGTGGCCGACTACGGCCCGGACGCCGGAGCGGCGAACCCGGACCGCGGTCCGGAGGGGACGGTCGAGTGGAACGCGGTCGGGCAGGCCGGCAACTACGGCTGGCCGTACTGCCACGGGGCGAACTACGCGTACAACGACTACCAGTTCCCGTCCGGGCCGAGCGGGGCGAAGTTCGACTGCGCCGCGCCGGTGAACAACTCGCCGAACAACACCGGGCTGACCAACCTGCCCCCGGCGATCCCGGCCACCGTCGACTACGACTACAGCGGCAACCCGCTCTTCCCGGAGATCGGCGGCGGCGGTGCCCCGATGGGTGGGCCGGTCTACCGGTACGACCCGGAGAACCCGTCCGAGCGCAAGTGGCCGGCGTACTACGACGGCAAGGCGATGTTCGGCGAGTGGAACCAGAACAAGATGTACGCCTTCCAGGTCGCCGAGGACGGAAAGTCCCTGGTGGACATCAACCAGTTGCTCACCGGGATGACCTTCATCCGGCCGATGGACTTCGAGTTCGGCCCGGACGGCGCGCTGTACCTGATCGAATGGGGCAGCGGCTTCGGCGGCAACAACGACAACTCCGGGGTGTACCGGATCGAGTACATCGCCGGTGACCGGGCGCCGATCGCGGTCGCCACCGCCGAACCCACCTCCGGGCCGGCCCCGCTGACCGTGGCCTTCTCCAGCGAGGGCTCCCGGGACCCGGACGGCGGCCCGATCACCTACGCCTGGACGTTCGGGGACGGCGGCACCTCGACCGAGCCGAACCCGACGCACAGCTACGCCGCGGCCGGCAACTACACCGCCCAGCTCACCGTCACCAACGACACCGGCCGGACGGCGGTGGCGAACGTACCGGTGACGGTCGGCAACACCGCCCCGACGGTGACCATCGAGTTCCCGCCGGACGGCGGCTTCTTCGACTGGGGCGACCAGGTGAAGTACACGGTCAAGGTGACCGACCCGGAGGACGGGGAGATCGACTGCACCAAGGTGAAGCTCCAGTCGTTCCTCGGCCACGACGAGCACGCCCACCCGATGGGCGAGCAGTTCGGCTGCGAGGGCTCGGTGCAGACCGCGCTCGCCGCCAGCCACGGCGCCGACGCCAACGTGTTCGCGGTCTTCGAGGCCACCTACACCGACGGCGGCGGGGCCGGCAACTCCAACCCGCTGACCGGCCGGGCGATCGAGCAGTTGCAGCCGAAGCGGAAGCAGGCCGAGTACTACTCGGCGACCGGCCGGGCGCCGGGCGCGGTCGGCGGCGGTGACCCGGGCGTGCAGACCCAGGCCACCACCGACGTCGAGGGCGGCTTCGAGAACATCGGCTGGGTCGAGGACGGCGACTACTGGACCTTCGACCCGACCAACCTGACCGGCATCACCGGGTTCCGGTTCCGGGCCTCCTCGGCCGGCGGCGGCGCCCGGATCGAGGTACGGTCCGGTGCGGCCGACGGGCCGGTGCTGGCCACCGCCACCGTGCCGGACACCGGCGGCTGGCAGACCTTCACCAACGCCACGGCCGAGCTGGCCACTCCGAGCACGGCAAGTGGCCCCCTGTTCTTCGTAGCGCGCAACCCGGTCGGAGCCACCGGCACGGGAGCGATCGTCAACGTCAACTGGGTCGACTTCCTCGGTCGCGGCGTCACCGACAACGCGCCGCCGACGGTGACCGCCACCGCCACCCCGACCACCGGCACCGCGCCGGTCGCGGTGAGCTTCGACGGCACCGCCAGCGACGCCGAGGGCGACGACCCGCTGACGTACGCCTGGGACTTCGGGGACGGGGGCACGGCGACCACCCTGGACGCCACGCACACGTACACCGGCCCGGGGACGTTCACCGCGACCCTGACCGTGACCGACGCGCGCGGCGCGGCCGCGTACGCCACGGTGACGGTGCGGGTGGAGGCGCCGAACACCTCGTGCTTCGGGGCCCGCTCGGACGACTTCGACGGCGGCGAGCTGGACAAGGCCCGCTGGTCCACGGTGGTCCGGGAGAACCAGCTCTACGGTGTGCGGGGCGGCTCCCTCGTCCTGCCCACCTCGGTCGGCGACCTCTACGGCACCCGCAACGACGCCACCAACGTCGTGTTGCAACCGGCGCCGAGCGGTAGCTGGCAGGCCACCACCAAGCTGAGCCTGGCGGCGGTCGCCGACTACCAGCAGGCCGGCCTGATCGTGTACGGCGACGACGACAACTACGCCAAGCTGGACCTGCTGTACGGCGGCAGCCGGCGGATCGAGTTCATCCGGGAGACCGCCGGCACCCCGCGCAACGAGAGCGGCGACTCGGCGGCCGCACCGGCCGGTGACTCGATCTACCTGCGGCTGACCAGCGACGGAGTGAACCTGACCGCGGCATACTCGGCCGACGGGCAGACCTTCACCCCGGTCGGCCGGTCGGCGGCGCTGGCCGGCATCGACAACCCGAAGGTCGGGCTGTTCGCGTTGAACGGTGGCAGCACCGCACCGGTGGTGGATGCCAGCTTCGACTGGTTCCAGATCACCCCAGACGAGCCGGCCGGCGAGGTGACCCCGAACGACGAGTTCACCGGGACCACCCTGGACAAGTGCCGGTGGGACGGGATCATCCGGGAGGACCCGGCGAAGTACCGGGTCGCCGACGGCGCGCTGCACATCGACGTGCCGAACGGCGACATCTACACCGGCAACAACACCGGGCCGACGAACTTCGTGCTCCAGACCGCCCCCGAGGGCGACTGGACGATCCAGACGAAGGTCGACGGCAGCAGGCTGAACGAGCAGTACCAGCAGGCCGGCCTGATGGTCTACGGCGACGACGACAACTACCTGAAGTTCGACTTCATCGCCGACAACCAGGTGGGCCAGCCGGTGACGCGGCGGATCGAGTTCCGCAGCGAGATCGCCGGTACCGTGCAGGACCCGCAGCCGCAGGCGACGAACCTCACCGAGTCGGTGTGGCACCTGCGACTGGCGAGATCGGGTAACGCCTACACGGCGGCGTACTCGGCGGACGGGACGACCTGGACGGAGTTCGAGCCGCTGACCAACGCCGCGGTGGGTGCCACGCCGCGGATCGGTCTGTTCAGCCTCGGTGGAGCGCAGACCGCGTCGAAGACCGTCTCGTTCGACTACTTCCGGCTCAGCACGGAGGCCGTCGACGAGGCCGCCCCGGTGACCACCGCCACCGTGTCGGGGACCCCGACCGGCGGCTGGCACACCGGCCCGGTGACGGTGACCCTCGCCGCCACCGACAACGCCGGGGGCAGCGGGGTGGCCCGCACCGAATACCAGCTCGACACCGCGACGACCTGGAGCGCGTACGCCGAGCCGGTGCTGGTCGCCGGGGACGGCCCGCACACCGTGCGGTTCCGTTCGGTGGACGAGGCGGGCAACGTCGAGGAGGCGAAGTCGGTCGAGGTGAAGATCGACGCCACCGCGCCGGTCAGCACCGCCGCGTTCGCCCCGCCGACCGACGACGGCTGGCACAGCGGCACCATCCCGGTGACGCTGGCCTCGACCGACGCCGGTGCCGGGGTGGCCAAACTGGAGTGGTCGCTCGACGGCGGTGCGTGGACGGCGTACACCGAGCCGGTGAACGTGGCCGGGGACGGGCAGCACGAGCTGCTCTACCGGGCCACCGACGGTGCCGGCAACGCCGAGACGCTCAAGTCGGCGATCCTGAAGATCGACGGCGCGAAGCCGACCGTGCTGGTCTCCGGGCTGGCCGACGGCCAGCTCTACGGCGACAGCCAGGACGTCCGGGTGAACTGGTCGGCGGTCGACCCGACCTCCGGCATCAAGGCGACGGTCGGCACGCTGGACGGCCGCCCGTACCAGCCGAACACCCTGCAGGCGATGTACGAGCTGCCGCTCGGCCTGCACGAGCTGACCGTGACCGCGACGGACAAGGCCGGGAACGTGACGACCTCGACCGTACGGTTCTTCGTCACCACCTCGTTCCGGGACATGCAGATGCTGCTGGACCGGTTCAAGGCGACGAGTCGGCTGTCGGCCAAGGCGCACAAGCAGTTGTCGGGCAAGCTCGACGCGGTCCGCCAGGCGGAGGCGAACGGCAACGACAACCGGGCGATCACGCAGCTCGGTCAGTTCAAGGCGCTCGCCGCGGACGCCGGGCTGGTCACCGAGGCAGAGATCCGGGACGTGCTGATCCGGGACGCCGACGCGATGATCGTCCGGCTGGGCGGCAGCCCGAGCGCCTCCGGAGTCAGGGCCAACGACGGCAAGTCGGTGCAGGGCACCGGCCGGCTGGTCGAGGACCCGACCCGGGTGAAGCGGGGCGGAAAGCTCTGACCCGGGAAGTTCGGCACGTCAGGTAAGCGCGGGGGCGGTCACCATTCGGCGGCCGCCCCCGTACCCGTCCGGCGGACGATCCGCCGGGAAGGAGTACCCCGAATGCGACGTCGACCCCCGACAGCACCCCGGCAACTCGTACCACTGCTCTGCGCCCTCTTCCTCGCCGTCGGGCTGCTCCCGGCGGCACCGGCCGCCGCGCACGGCGGCAAGATCAAGCTTGCCGTCGCCGGCGACGGCGCGACCGGAGTGACCGTGCAGGCCAGCTACCAGGACGGCCATCCGGTGGACAACGGCGTACGGCTGGTGTTGACCGCCACCGCCGAGGGCGGCCGGACGGTCGGCCCGCTCCAGCTCAACCCGGCCGGCGAGGGTGAGGGCTTCTACAGCACCGGGCCGGTCCTCACCCCCGGCTCCTGGCAGGTCACGGTCAGCGCGCCGAAGCCGAACCCCGCCGAGGTACGCGTGGTCGTGCAGGCCCGGGCCGCGCAGGCCGCTCCACCGGCGCCCGCGCCGGGTGCGGCCGGCGCACCGGACCCGGCCGACCCCACCACCTGGCTGTGGTGGGTGGCCGGGGCCGCGGTGGCGCTCGCCGCCCTCGCCACCCTCACCGCCCTTGTGGTACGCGCCCGCCGCCGCCCCTGACCCCGCGCGCGTCGACCGCACTCGATCGCCGCATCACCCACCTGGACGCCAGCTGCGCTAGCCGCCTCGGGTAACGCCTCTGGTGTCCAGGTCGGCGGCGTCAACTCCGGCGGGCCGGGTCCGGAGTCAGAGGAGGGCGCGCAGCGCGGTGAGGTCGTCGGGGGTGGGCTGCCAACAGCCGGCGTTGGCGTTGGCGCGTACCTGGTCGGGGGTGGTGGCCCCGGCGATCACCGAGGTCACCGCCGGCTGGGCGGCCAGGCCGCCGATCGCCACGTCCAGCAGGGAACGGCCGCGCTCGGCCGCGTACTTCTCCAGCGCCTCGATGGTGTCCCACGGTGCGGAGGCGAGCCGGGCGGCGTACCTCGGGTTCGGGCCGGCGAGCCTGCTCTCCGGCGGCGGCTGCGCGCCCCGCTTGTACTTGCCGGTGAGCAGCCCGTCGGCGAGCGGGAAGAACGGCAGCAGGCCGAGTCCGAAGTGCTGGGCGGCCGGCACGACCTCGGTCTCCACGGCCCGGTTCAGCAGGCTGTACTCGTTCTGCGCGCTGATGAAGGGCGTGCGGCCCCGGGTACGGGCCGTCCAGGCCGCGTCGGCGATCTGCCAGCCGGCGAAGTTGGAGTTGCCGAGGTAGCGGACCTTGCCGGCTCGGACCAGGTCGTCGAGCGCGGTCAACGTTTCCTCGATCGGCGTACCCGGGTCCGGCTCGTGCATCTGGTAGAGATCTATGTAGTCGGTGCCCAGCCGGCGCAGGGACGCCTCGACCGCCCGCGCGACATAGCGTCGGGCGCCCCGGGCGCCGTGGTCCGGCCCATTCATCCCCGACATGCTCATGCCGAACTTGGTCGCCAGTACGACGTCGTCCCGCCGGCCGCGCAGCGCGGCACCGAGTTGCTCCTCCGACCCACCGTGCGGCTGGCCGTAGATGTCGGCGGTGTCGAAGAAGTTGATGCCGGCGTCGAGGGCCGCGTCGACCACGGAGCGGGTGCCGGCGGCATCGAGCTTGCGGCCGAAGTTGTTGCACCCGATCCCGACGACGGACACCACGAGCCCGGAGTCGCCCAACCGGCGGTAGGTCATCTCAGTCACGAGATCAACCCTATGCCGCCGGCGCCGGCCCGAGAATCCGCACCGCACTCCGCTCACCCCGAGCAGGGGAGGACCATTTTAGAAAATGATTCGGCGTTGATTCACATCCGTGAAGTCGACTGGCGCACTGGCGCGTCGCGTGCGTACGCCGGAAATTGCTATATCGTGGGCACGGATACGGCGACCTCTGCGATAACCCCATGCCGTTCACGGTCGCCGCGCGAGGCGTCGAAAGGCGGGTTCACATGGCGGTGAACGGCCGATTCGACCGGCCCGACACGGAGATGTCCGTCGTCCCTGCCCAGGTCAGCAGGGAGAGCAACGCACCGATCGAGGTTACCGTCGTGCTGCCCTGCTACAACGAGCAGGCGCACGTGCTGGCGGAAATCGAGCGCATCTGCGCGGCAATGGACGCCAGCGGCCTGCATTACGAATTGCTGGCGATCGACGACGCCTCCACCGACGACACGTTGGAGATCCTGCGCGAGGCGACCGGCCGATTCCCCCGGCTCCGGCTGCTGGCGTTCCATCGCAACGGCGGTTCCGGTACCGCGCGCCGGATCGGCACGGAACAGGCCCGGGGTGCCATCGTGGTCTGGACCGACGCGGACATGACCTATCCCAACGAGCGGATCCCCGAGTTCGTCCGGCTGCTGCTCCGGGACCCGCACGTCGACCAGGTCGTCGGCGCCCGCACGAGCGAGCAGGGCAGCCACAAGTTCCTCCGGGTACCGGCGAAGTGGTTCATCCGCAAGATCGCCGAGCGGCTGGCCGGCACCCGCATCCCGGACCTCAACTCCGGGCTGCGGGCGTTCCGCCGGGACGTGTCGCTGCCCTACCTCCGGCTGCTCCCGCCCGGCTTCTCCTGCGTCACCACCATCACGATGGCCTTCCTGCACAACCAGCACGACGTGCACTACGTGCCGATCTCCTACGCCCGCCGGTCGGGCTCGTCGAAGTTCCACTTCGTCCGGGACGCCTACCGCTACTTCCTGCAGGTGCTCCGGATGGTGATGTACTTCAACCCGCTCAAGGTGCTGATGCCGCCGTCGCTGCTGCTGCTCGCCGTCGGCTCCGGGAAGGTCGTCTACGACCTGGTCGCGCATCCGGTACGGATCGCGACCAACACCGTACTGCTGCTCTGTGCCGGCCTGATCGTCGGCGCGGTGGCGCTGCTCGCCGACCTGATCGTGCGGTCCAGAATCGACTGGCCGCCCGGAAACCGCTCGTGAACGAGGCGGTGGGGTCCGCCGCCGCGCTGCTCCGGGTCCGGGGCATCGGCCTGCGGGTCCGGGACACGGTCGCCCGGGTACGCGAGAGCAGGCCGGCGGCGCCGGTCGGGGAACCGGAGGTGCCGGCCGACGACCCGCCCGGGTCGGACCTCCGCCGGGTCGAGCGGTGGGGCTGGGCCGGCGTCGCCGCGATCACCTGCCTCGTCGCGGTGACCTGGATCCCGCTGCTCGGCATGCCGTTCGGCGACAACCACCCGGGTCGGATCATCGGCCGGTACGCGCTGCAGCTGCGGAACCTCCACGAACAGGGCATCCTCGGCTCGCACTTCGGTGCCGACTGGCTCCCGTACGCCTCGACGCCGTACGCGCACCACCCGCCGCTGTTCAACCTGCTCACCGCGCTGACCGGCCTGCTGCCGGGCGACGACGAATACCAGGTGTGGCTGCCGGCGTACCTGCTGGCCCTGCTGATCATCCCGGCCGGCGCCGCACTGCTGCGCGGGCTCGGCCTGCACTGGTCGGCAACCCTGCTGGCGCTCGGCCTGATGGTGGCCACCCCCTTCTACTGGATCTACAGCCCGCTGATGTTCGACCTGGGGCCGATCCTGGCCCTCTCCGCCCTGGTGGTACGGCTGCGCGCCCGCCCCGATCCGGCCCGCCGGCTCGTCGCCGGGGCCTGCGTCGCCGCACTGCTCACCACCCTGGTCTCCTGGCCCGGCGTCGGGTTCGCCGCCGTACTCGGGCTGTGGCTGCTGGCGACCCGCCGGGTCGACCGGGTGACGGTCCTGGTCGGCGCGAGCATGCTGGCCGGGGTGGCGATCAGCCTCACCTTCGTGGTCGGGGTGACCGGGATGCAGATGCTCGGCGGGCAGGCCGAGCTGCGCAGTACCGGTGGCGGCTACACCGTGCGGCAGTTCCTCCGCCGGCAGTGGCGGTACGCGTACGACCTGCTGCCGCTCTGGTACCTCGGCGCGCTGCCGATCGGTGCGGTCGTCGGGCTGCTGGACCGGCGTACCCGGGTCTACCTGGCGATGGCGGTCGCGTTCACCGGCGCCTGGATCCTCGGGCTGAGCAACGGTGCCTTCGTGCACTCGTACTGGTCCTATCCGATGCTGGTGGTCGGGCTCGTCGGGATGGGCGTGCTGCTGGACCGGCTCGCGGCCCGGCTCACCGGCCGGACGACCGGAGACGGGCTCGACGTCTCCGGCCGGGCGGACGGACTCGACGGGTACACCCGGAAGGACGAGTTCGGGGGCCGCCCGGAGGACGGTGGCGACCTCCGGCCGGCGGGTGAGCGGATCGCCGGGATGCCGGCGGCGGTGCGTCGGTTCGTCCGGACCAGGCGGCGGCTGGCGGGGCGGCGGGTCCGGGTGACCGCAGCGGCGCTGGTCGGGACGGCGCTCGGGGCGTACCTCGGGATGCTGGTCCTCGGCCCGGACCGACAGCGGCTGCTGGACGAACCGGCCCAGGCCGGCCGGCTCGTGGCCCGGCATCCACCACCGGCCGGGCAGCGGTACGCCTGGGTCGCCGGCACGGGCGCGACCAGTCCACGGTGGCTCGCCTACTACTGGCGGCTGAAGCCCCGGCTGCTCACCGCCGCGACGCTGCACACCGAACCGACCCGCCCCGAGGACCTGGTCCTGGTCAACCTCCGCAACCGCCCGGACTGGTTGCCCGAGTCGGCCGAGGCGCGGGCCGTGGCGCGGGACGGGCCGTACGCGCTCTTCCCGGTCGCCGTGCTCACCAGCGCCGCCAATTCCTGATCCCGCACCACCGGGCTCCCGATCGCGCGTCACCCGTTCCCGATCCCGGGCCGGGCGGTGGTCCCGGGCAGGGGAGCTACGGTCGGGTCGCCAGCGCCACGAGGCCCGGCCCGCGGTCCGGGCGCATCCGCTGGAGGACGACGAACGGCGAGACGGCCAGCCGGATCGCCTCGCCGGCCAGCGCCCCGTGCGGTTGCAGGATCCGCCCCGAGGTCGAGGTGCGCTCCTGCGCCGTCCCGCCCGTCGGCCCCGCATCGGGGTCGCCGGCTCCGCTGGGGCGGTCGGCGCGGCGTCCCGCCCAGCGGTCCCGTACGGAGTCGAGCAGATAGCCGAGCGGCCAGCCGTAGTGCACCACCCGTACGTCGGTGGCACCGGCGTCGAGCAGCCGCTGCCGGAGCTGCCCGGCGGAGTACCGCCGGTAGTGTCCGACCAGGGTGTCCCAGGCGCCGAACCGCTCCGGATCGGCGGGTACCGACAGCAGCAGGTGGCCGCCGGGCCTGACCAGGGTCAGCCACTCCGTCAGCACCGGCAGGTCGTCGGCGATGTGTTCCAGCACCTCGAACGCGCAGACCAGGTCGTAGCCGGCGGCCGACGGCACCTGCCGGTGATCCCCGTTCAGCACCGTCCCGCCCAGCGGCGCGATCCGGGCGTACGCGGTCGCGAAGCTGCGCGGGTCGGGTTCGGCCGCGGTGTAACTGGCCAGCCGGGCCAGCCGGGTGCCGACCGAGCCCAGCCCGCAGCCGAGTTCCAGGATGGTCCGCGGCCCGCACTCCGCCACGATCCGGCGTACCACGTTCCAGCGCAGCGCCGCCCGGGGTGGCAGCGGCGGGTCGGCCGCCAGCGCGGTCATCCGACCCACCAGACCGGAGCGGCGGTCAGGTCGCCGCCGGCCGCCGCCGGCGCGCCGGACACGCCCGCCGACGACAGCGGCGTGGCATCGTCCGGGTGGACGGTGGGGTCGATCCGGTGCCGGACCGGTGTCACGACGGACGCCGGCCAGAAGTGTTCGACTGCCCGTCGCCGTGCGGCCCGCCGCAGCCGGGCGAGCCGGTCCGGGTCCCCGGCCAGTTCGCGGAGCGCGGTGGCCAGCGCGGACGGGTCGCCGGCCGGCACGAAGACGGCCGCATCGCCGAGCGCACGGCGTTGCGGCACGGTGTCGGAGGTGACGATGGCGCAGCCGGCGGCGGCGCCCTGGAACACCTTCGTCGGCACCACCCGGCCGGCCTTCGCCGTCTCGCCGAAGATGCCCAGCGACACGTGGTGCCCGGCGACGAACGCGGGCAGGTCACCCGCCGGTACCCAGTCGTGCCAGGTCACTCGCGGGTTGCCGGCGGCGGCCCGGCGGCAGGCCGGGTGGTCCTGCCCGGTGCCGACCACGGTCACCTCGATCGAGTCATCGGCGGCCAGCGCGGCCAGCGCGGCGCCCAGGGTCCGGGTGCCGTGCAACGGGGTGAACAGCCCGACGAAGACCACCCGCAGCCGCCGCCGGCCGCCGCCGGCCGGGTCGCCGGGCCAGCGGTGCCGGGCGGTACGGGCGCCGGCCGCGAACCACTCCGCGCCGGCTCCGACGGGTACCACGATCCCCCGGTCCCGGGCCGCTGCCGGCAGTGCGTCGAGGTGCTCGGCGGTGTCCACCAGTACGACGTCGGCCCGGCGCAGCGCGGCGTCGTCGATCGCCCGCATCAGCCGTCCCCGCACACCCCCGGCGGCGGCGAGTCCCCGGTCCCGGGCCGTGCCGGCGGCGGAGACGAGATGGTCGAGCACGATCGGCGTACCCCGGAACAGCAGCCGGGCCAGGTGCACGTCGAAGTGCCCGAGATAGCCGACCAGTACGGCGTCGACCGGGCCGGTGGCGGTGGCACGCCGCTGCCGCAGGGTCCGCAGTGTCAGCAGGGCCCAGCACCGGGCCAGCTTGCCGGCGAGCAGCGGGAGCCGCCACGGCTGCCGGAGCACGGCTATCCGGCCGGCGGTGTCCAGGGTCAGTGGCTCGTTCAGCTCGGTCACCTCGTCACCGGCTGCCCGGAGCCCTTCGAGGAGTACGCCGACCCGGGGATGCCGCCGTACGTCGTAGCTGCCGAACACCTGCCAGCGCACGAGCAGCAGCGTAACGTGCCGTACACCCACCAGCACGTTCCGTCGTCACCGTTGGCGCGTCGCGGAATCCGTCGACCCGGCCCGCCGCCCCTCCGGGATCCCCGCCGCCCCGGCCGACGCCGCCCCGGCCGACGGCACCCCGGCCGACGGCACCCGATCGGGCGAGGAGGATTCGGAAGGTGGCGACTGCCGGGATAGCCGGCCGGAGAGTCGACGCCCTGACCACTGGACCGAGATCGCGACGGCGGGCAGGAGCAGGTCCACCAGGGTCAGCAGCAGCCGGGACAGCACGGTGGCGACCAGCGCGGCCGGCCCGGCGACGGTCGGACCGAGCAGCAGGGGCAGCGCCACCTCCCGGGGGCCGACCCCGGCCGGCGCCACGGCCAGCAGAAACCCGACCGACCAGGAACCGGCAAAGGCGCCGATCGAGCGGAGCAGCAGGTCCGGACCGCCCGCACCGACGTCGGCCAGGAGCAGCCAGAGGTGCGTACCGTAGCCGAGCCAGGTCGCCAGCGACCACCCGACGGCCCGGCGAATCCCGCGCAGGGACAGCGGCCGGGGCATCGGTTCGCGGCGGGCCAGCCGGAGCAGCGCGGCGAGGATCCGGTTGACCAGCGGCGGCCAGAGCACCAGCAACGCGGGCGGGACGGCCAGCAGGATCCACCAGTAGTCCGCCACGGCCCGATCACTCAACACCGGCAGGGCGACGGCGGTGAGCAGCAGGCCGGTGCCGAGCGTGACGATCATCGCCAGTAGCGCCGCCACCGCCGACGCCCGCCCCGGCACCCCGTACGCCCGTCCGAGCCGGGCCTGCACCAGGATCGGCCAGACCTTGCCGGGCAGGTACTTCGCCAACTGCCCGACGAAGAAGATCCGCGCCGCGCCGCCCAGCGGAAGTTCGGCGCCGAAGTCCGCCAGGATGGCTCGCCAGGCCAGGCAGCCGCAGAGCCCCCCGGCGACGGCGGCCAGTCCGGCCAGCAGCAGGCCCGGCACGGAAAGTTCGTCGAGCACGGCCGGCACCTCGTCCCACCGGCTCGCGACAGACCAGCCGACAAGGCCGAGGAATGCCCCGGTCACCGCGACCTGGGCGGTTCTCCGCACCAGGCGCCACCTGCCGGTTCCGCACGGCACCACGACGAGGACGATACTCCGCGTGACACCACCAACCCGGAGAGCCACGCGGCTGCCGCAACCTGGCCTGTCCACCAGCTCTGCCGGCGGCCTGACCTCGTCACCGGCCTGGGCTCGTCACCACCTCCGCCGCCGGCCCGATCTCCTCACCGCCTCCGGCGCAGCGCCGCCGATGGACGCGGGCGGAGATGGCCGGCGGACATGGCCGGCTCGGCTCAGCCCACGTCCCAGACCGGTTCCGGGGTCTCGACCACCTCACCGTCGCCCCGGAAGAGCAGGAACCGGTCGAACGACCGGGTGAACCAGCGGTCGTGGGTGACCGCCAGCACCGTCCCCTCGAACGCCCGCAACCCGGCCTCCAACGCCTCGGCCGAGGCCAGATCCAGGTTGTCGGTCGGCTCGTCCAGCAGCAGCAGGGTGGCGCCGGAGAGTTCCAGCAGCAGCACCAGGAACCGGGCCTGCTGTCCACCGGAGAGCGTGCCGAACCGCTGGTCGCCCTGGCCAGCCAACTCGTACCGGTTCAGCGCCTTCATCGCGGTGTGCCGGTCCATCCCGGCCCGGTGGTCGTCGCCCCGCCACAGCACCTCGACCAGGGTCTTGTCGAGCAGCTCCGGACGGTCGTGGGTCTGGGAGAAGTGGCCGGGCCGGACCCGGGCACCCAACCGGGCCACCCCGCCGTGCCGGACCGGGGCCAGCGCCAGGCCACCGTCGACCGGGCCGTTGGCCGGGTCCGGATCGGTGCCGCCCCGGGCGAGCAGGCGGAGGAAGTGCGACTTCCCCGTACCGTTGGCGCCGAGCACCGCCACCCGGTCGCCGTACCAGACCTCCAGGTCGAACGGGAACGTGAGGTCGTCCAGCTCGACCTGCTCGCAGACGATCGCCCGCTTGCCGGTGCGTCCGCCGGTCAGCCGCATCCGGATGTCCTGGTCCTTCGGCGGTACGGGTGGTGGCCCGGCCTCCTCGAACTTGCGCAGCCGGGTCTGCGCCGCCTGGTAGCGGGAGGCCATCCCGTCGTTGTACGCCGCCTTCTGCTTGTACATCAGCATCAGCTCGCGCAGCTTCTGATGCTCCTCGTCCCAGCGGCGGCGCTGCTCCTCCAGCCGGTCGTGCCGGGCGAGGCGGGCCTCGTGCCAGCTACCGAAGCCGTCCGGGTGTACCCAGGCGCTGCCGCCCTCCACCGCGACCACCCGGTCGGCGGTGCGGGCCAGCAGCTCCCGGTCGTGCGACACGTAGAGCACCGACTTCGCCGACTCCCGCAGCCGCCCCTCCAGCCAGCGCTTGCCCGGCACGTCGAGGAAGTTGTCCGGCTCGTCGAGCAGCAGCACCTCGTCGATGCCGCGCAGCAGCAACTCCAGGGCGAACCGCTTCTGCTGCCCGCCGGAGAGGGTGCGTACCGGTCGGCTGCGCGTCTTCTCCCAGGGCAGCTCCAGCACGATGGTGGAGACGGTGTCGAAGAGCACCTCGGCGTCGTAGCCCCCGGCCTCGCCCCAGGCGGTCAGCGCTTCCGCGTACGCCAGTTGGGCCTTCCCGGCGGCGCTGCTGAACTTGCCGCGCACCTCGGCGTCGTGTAACGCCACCTCGGCCGCCGCCAGCCGCTCCCCCGCTGCGCGCAGCCTCGGCGGCGAGAGCGAGAGTACGAGATCGTGTAGCGTCGACTCGTCGCCGATCATGCCGATGAACTGGCGCATCACGCCCAGCCCGCCGGAGCGGGCGATGGCTCCGGTCCGGGTGGGCAGGTCGCCGGCCACCATCTTCAGCAGGGTGGTCTTGCCGGCGCCGTTCGGCCCGACCAGGGCGACCTTGGCGCCCTCCCCGACCCGGAACGAGACGTCGGCGAACAACTGCCGGCCATCCGGCAGGATGTGCCCGACTCCGGCGACGTCCACGTAACCCACGTCGGCATCCTGCCCCAACCACCCCTCCCGACGACACCGGGTTTCAGCGGCGTGACACCGGGTCCCAGGCGGGAGGCCGGATTCCGGGGCCAGCCGGCCAGAGGGCGGGAGGCCGGATTCCGGGGCCAGCCGGCCAGAGGGCGGGAGGCCGGATTCCGGCGGCCACTCGAACCAGGGCTGGGACGGTGCCGGGGCCGAACCGGCCTGCCCGGAGCGGGGCGGTCAGCGGGTGACGCGGAGCACCCGGTAACCCTTCTGGCTGGCATGACGCTCGACCTGCCAGCCGGCCTCGACGAGCCAGCGCTGGAGGGAGTCACCGCCGAGATGCCGGGCCACCACCAGCCATGCCACGCCGCCCGGCGCCAACCTGGGCAGCCAGCGCCGCAGCATGCCGTGCAGCTCCTCCTTGCCGATCCGGATCGGCGGATTCGACCACAGTTGCGCGAAGGTGAGGTCCTCCGGCACCTCGTCCGGCGCGGCGACGCGTACCCGGTCGGCCAGGCCGAGCCGCTCGGCGTTCTCGCCGGTGAGTTCGCGGGCCCGGGCGTTGACGTCGACCGCCCAGACGGTGGCCGCGCTCGCCCGGGTGGCGAGTACGCAGGTGATCGGCCCGTAACCGCAGCCCAGGTCGAGCAGCGCTCCGCCGGCCTCCGGCCCGGGCAGCTCAGCCTTGCGCAGCAGTACGGCGGTGCCGGGATCCAGCCGGTCGGCGGAGAAGACCCCGGCCGAGGACGTCAGCTCGTAGTCGTACCCCTCGACGGAGAACGCCACCGTACGCCGGTCGGCGCTGGTCGCGGGATCGGTGCTGAAATAGTGGTCGCCGGTCACGCCACGCATTCTCGCCTACCGCGCGGGCGCTCTCGCCAGTGGCCGTTCCTCCGGGCCCTGCCCGGCTTCCGGGCAAATGACCACCCTCTCACCAACTGCGACTCATCCACGGCGGCGCGCCGATCCGCATTTCCGTTACCCTGTGCGACATGGTTTATGGGCGTGGACCTCGACCGGGCGGTGGACCGCCACGGTCTCGACGAGATCCCGCCGATCAGCCTTCGGACGATCCGGATTCGGCGGCCGGTCCACCCCCAGGCCGGGCCGGCCGGCGCCGGCCCGGAGCCGAGCGGTCCGACGGGTTACCGGCGGCGGCCCGCTTCGGTCCGTCCACTCCGGAGCCTCCTGCACCGGACTCCGCCCAAGGCTGGCCGGGCGACGGACCGGGTCGACCGGCGGACCGTCCAGGTCGGCCGATGACGGCTCCGGGCCGCCCCATCGACACCTCCGGCCGATTCCCCGAAGGGCCGGGCCGGCACGCGGACGGACCAACCAGCCGGCACGCGGACGGACCAACCAGCCGATACGCCGACGGGCCGGGCGGCCGGTACCCCGAGGCGTCGCCCGGGCGTGCGCCGGACGACTTGGGGCGCTCCGTGGAGCCCCCCGGTCGGTCCCGCCGTGCCCGGCACGGCGCTCCCGAGTCCGACGGCATCGGGCCGGGTGCCGGCTATCCGCCGCCGGGCAAGCCGGTCCCCGGCCCACTCGGCCCCCCCGGCGGCCAGACTCGCGACCGGTTGCCCTCGAATCGTCCCGGCCAGGATCGTCTGCCCCCGGGCAGCCCGATCCGCGGCGCCGGTGGCGGACGCCATCTGACCGCCCCCGACGACGGACCTCCCGGTGGTGGCCGGCCGGTCCCAGGCGGGCGGTCGGCCACCGGTGACCGCCCCGGCCCTCGTGACCGGATGGCCCCCGGCGGCCGGCCGGTTCCCGGCGCCCGGATGCCCGCCGACGAGCTGCCCGCCGCCGAGAGTGGGCCGGGTCCGGGCGGCCGAGCGCCGCGGGCGGGTGGACGCGGCGTACCCGTCGGACCGGTTCCGTCCGGCGCCGAGTCGTTCGGGCCGCCCCGCACCGCCTCCGGCCCCGCCGCGCCCGGGAGCACCGATTCGCGGGAGCGTGCCGCCGGTGGTCGACGTCGGGCCCACCCCGAGCACGCCTCCGGGCCGGACGGCCCGTACCGACCGGGCCCCGGGGAGGGTCCGCCCGCCGCGCCACGGTCTGCTCCGGTGCCCCGGCAGCGGCGCCCTCCCTCGGCCGACCAGGAGCCGCTCCGGCCCGGCTTTCCGGACCCCGCCGGGCCGCCCGCCGCACGGCGCAGGTCCGCCGACCGGCCGGGCGACGGCCCGGCCGAGCATCGCGGTGACCGGGGCGCGCCGGCCCGACCTCCGCTGGACCGCGCCATGCCACCCCGGCCAGGCCCGGAGAACCCGGGCGGACGACGGCCGGGCGGGCCGGCTCCCGCCGAACCTCCCCCCGCAGGCCGGTCCGGCACCCGCGGCTCGCCCCGCTCCGGTCCGTCGTCCGGTGGTGCGCCGATGGCGACGCCACGACCCCGACCGGGAGATCCTGGGACGGATGGTGTCATCCGGCCCGGCTCCGAGCCGGGTAGGCCAGCGCCAGCCGGTCCACCGCCCCCGCGCCGGTCCCGGACCGCCGGAAACCCGCCGGGCTCACCCGCCGGCCCGCCGCACGACCGGACCCCCGGCTCACCCGCCGCCCCGCGCACCGGCCCGCCACACGACCGGACCCCAGGCTCACCCGCCGCCCCGCGCACCGGCCCGCCACACGACCGGACCCCAGGCTCACCCGCCGCCCCGCGGCGCGACCGGACCCCGGGCCCGGGCTCACCAGCGGGTCCCCGCTCCGGACCACCGGGAGCGGCACCGCTGGACCGTGGCCCAGGCTCACCCGCCGGACCACGCTCCGCACCGGACGGCGTACCACGATCACCCGCCGGGCCGCGCAACCGGCCATCCGGCGCCGCACCGCTGGACCGGGGCCCAGGCGTACGCCCCGGCCCCGCCCCGGACGGCGTACCACGATCGCCCGCCGGGCCGCGCACCGGTCCGCCGCACGACCGGGCTCCGGGCTCACCCGCCGGCCCGCGATCCGGGCCACCCGCCGGCCCGCGATCCGGGCCACCCGGTGGCGGGCGGTCGGGGCCGCCGGCACAGGGTGCGCGTACCGGGCCGGCCGGTGGTGCCTCCCCGGCCTCCCCAGCCCGCGCGCCGGGCCCCGAGGTGGCGCCCAAGTCGGCCGTTGCCGCGCCGGCCGCGCCCACCCCGGCAACCGCCTCGGGCAAACCCGCCGCCGGCTCCGCCCTCGCCACCGTTTCGTCGACCTCCGGCAACACGGGCGCACCACTGCGCAGTTCCAAACGGACCTGGCAGTTGATCATCGGCTCCCTCGGCGTACTGCTCCTGCTCGGTATCTGTGGGCTCAGCTCCTACTTCTTCATGGTCGACGACCCCGTCGGCCGGGACTCCCGGGCGGCTGACGGCACCGGTGCCGGCGCCGCACCCCGGGACATCAGCTCCCGCGCCGCCGATCCGGCTCCGCTGACCGTCAAGGAGGTCTTCCCGGGCGGCAAGGAGGTGCTGGTCGACCCCGAACAGTCGCCGTACGAGCTGCTGAAGACCCAGGCGGCGGAGGACTGCGAACTCGCCGCCGACGGCCAGATCGCCACCGTGCTGGCCGACGCCGGGTGCAGCCAGTTCGTCCGCGGCACCGTACGCTCTCCCACCGGCCTGTACGTCGCGACCGCCGGCATCGTCAACCTGGCGGACGAGGCGGGGGCGACCTCGGCGCGCGAGAAGATAAAGCCGATCGTGGACGGCCGGAAGGGGCGCTTCCTGGGCCTCGCCGCCGGACGCGGCACCGAGGCCGTCACGGCCGCCTCGGCCCAGGCCGGCTGGCACGTCCGCGGCCACTTCCTGATCTACTGCGTCGTCGCCAAGAGCGACGGCAAGACCATCGGCGAGGAGGACCTGTTCGCCCGGCAGATCCTCTCCGACATGATCGAGGTGTACCTGCGCGGCAAGGTGCTCGACCAGCGGATCCTCGCCCCGTCCGGGCCGGCGAGCCCGGCGGGGTCCGACTGAGCAGCGGCCGGCGGCACCGACCGGCCCGGCGGCGTGACACCGCCGGGCCCGCCGGTCGGGTTCAGGCCGAGGCGGTGAGCCGGAGCCGACGGGTACGCAGCGCGCGGCTGGCGTACTCGGCGGGGTCCTCGGGGTAGCCGACCGCGACCAGGGTCAGCCCGTGCGGCGGCGCCACGCTCACCTCGCTGGCCCGCTCCCGCCGCCCGAGCAAGCCACCCGGCCAGTCGACGGGGCGGCGCCCGTCCCCGGCCACCAGCATCGCCCCAACCAGACTGCGCACCATCGACTGGCAGAACGCGTCGGCCTGCACGGTGGCCACCAGCAGTCCGTCCGGATCCCGCCGCCAGTCCAGTCGGGTCAGTTCCCGCACCGTCGTGGCGTTCTCCTTGCGCCGGCAGTACGCCGCGAAGTCGTGCTCGCCGACCAGCCCGGCGGCGGCCCGGTTCAGCGCCGCCAGGTCGAGCGGGCGCGGCCAGGCGAGCACCTCGTGCCGGCGCAGCGGCTCGGCGCCGTACGGGGCGTCGGTGACCCGGTACTCGTAACGCCGGAAGGTGGCCGAGAACCGGGCGTCGAACTCGGCCGGTACCTGGGTCACGCCCCGGACCCGGACGTCCGGCGGCAGTACTCCGGCGAGCCGGCGCAGCAGCGTCTCCGCCCACTGCCGCCACACCGCGCTGGGCAGGTCGAGATGGCAGACCTGCCCGCTGGCGTGCACACCGGCGTCGGTCCGCCCCGCCACGGTCAGTCCACTGACCCGATCCGGCCCGATGATCCTGGTCAGTGCCTCGACCAGCACCCCGGCGACGGTACGCCGACCGGGCTGCGCCGCCCAGCCGGAGAAGTCGCCGCCGTCGTAGGCGACGTCCAGGCGTACCCGGGTCCGCTCCTCATCCACCTCGTGCTCCACGACCAGCTCCAGATATGCCGCAGCCCGACACCCCCGCGGGGATGCCGGGCCCGGCGTCGTTCGTCGGTGTTACTTGGTGTCCGCCTCGTCGGTGTCCTCCCGGGCCGCCCCGGTGTCACCGGAGCGCGACTCCGGTGCCTCGGCGTCCTGGTCGTCGTCCGGAGACGAGGAACGCGGGGTCTCCTCGTCCGGGGCGAGCGCCTCGACCTTGTCCTGCTGCGCCGCCTTGCGGGCGGCGGTCTTCTTCGCCGGCGCCGCCGGGGCGACGACCAGCTCCTCGACCAGCTCGATGATGGCCATCGGCGCGTTGTCGCCCTTGCGCGGGACGGTCTTCACGATCCGGGTGTAGCCACCGTTGCGGTTGGCGAACCGGGGAGCGATCTGGTCGAACAGGGTGAAGACCACGTCCTTGTCCCGTACGACGGTCAGCACCCGCCGGCGGGACGCCAGGTCCCCCCGCTTGGCCTTGGTGATGAGCTGCTCCGCGAGCGGACGGAGCCGCTTGGCCTTCGTCTGGGTGGTCGTGATGCGGCCGTGCTGGAACAGCGCGGTGGCCAGGTTGGCCAGGATCATCCGCTCGTGCGCGGGGCTACCGCCGAGGCGGGGGCCCTTGGTGGGCGTGGGCATTCTTGGTGCTCCTCAATAGTGGGTGGCCGGATCTCCAGTGGGTGGCCGGATCTCCGGCTAGCCCCGGACTAAAGCTGCTCGGTCTCGCGGTAGTCGTCGGTGTCGTAGTCGGCCTCGCCGAAGGAGTCGACGACGTGCGCCGGGTCGAAGTTGGGCGCGGAGTCCTTCAGCCCCAGCCCCATGCCGGCGAGCTTCATCTTGACCTCGTCGATCGACTTCTGCCCGAAGTTCCGGATGTCGAGCAGATCGGCCTCGGTACGCCCGATCAGCTCGCCAACCGTGTTGATGCCCTCGCGCTTGAGGCAGTTGTAGGACCGGACGGTGAGGTCCAGCTCCTCGATCGGCAGCGCCAGGTCGGCGGCGAGCTGTGCGTCCTGCGGCGACGGGCCGATGTCGATGCCCTCGGCGCTCTCGTCCAGCTCCCGGGCCAGCCCGAAGAGCTCGACCAGGGTAGAGCCGGCCGAGGCCAGCGCGGTCCGCGGCCCGATCGAGGCCTTGGTCTCGACGTCGATGATCAGGCGGTCGAAGTCGGTACGCTGCTCGACCCGGGTCGCCTCGACGCGGTACGTCACCTTCAGCACCGGCGAGTAGATCGAGTCGACCGGGATCCGGCCGATCTCGGCGCCGGCCTGCTTGTTCTGCGCGGCGGTGACGTAGCCACGGCCCCGCTCGACGGTCAGCTCCATGTCGAGCCGGCCCTTGCCGTTCAGGGTGGCGAGCTTGAGGTCGGCGTTGTGCACGGAGACACCGGCCGGGGGCTGGATGTCACCGGCGGTGACGTCGCCGGGGCCCTGCTTGCGCAGGTACATGCTGACCGGCTCGTCGTGGTCGGAGCTGACGCAGAGCTCCTTCACGTTCATGACGAGCTCGACCACGTCCTCCTTGACGCCCGGGATGGTGGTGAACTCGTGCAGCACACCGTCGACCTTGATCGAGGTGACCGCCGCGCCCGGGATGGAGGAGAGCAGGGTCCGGCGGAGCGAGTTGCCCAGGGTGTACCCGAAACCCGGCTCGAGCGGCTCGATGGTGAACCGGGAGCGGGTCTCGCTGATCGACTCCTCGGTGAGGGTCGGCCGCTGGGTGATGAGCATGTTGTTTCCTTTTCGTTCGGGGCACCCGCTATTTGATGCCCAAACTCATGTCCGGCGCTCCGCGCCGGCTCCCGGCGGCGAGGCCGGGAGCCGGGCGCGGAGACGCCAGGAACCGCTACTTCGAGTAGAGCTCGACGATCAGCTGCTCCTGGACCTGGGTGTCGATGACCCCCCGGGCCGGAAGCGAGTGGATCAGCACCTTCATCTGGCTGGGGATCGCCTCTAGCCAGGCCGGCACCGTCTTCGAGCCGGCCTCGGCCTGCGCCACGATGAACGGCGTCAGCTCCTTGGACTTGGCCCGGACCTCGACGATGTCGTGCTCCTTCACCCGGTACGACGGGATGTCGACCTTGCGGCCGTTCACCGTCAGGTGTCCGTGCTTGACGAGCTGCCGCGCGTGGTCGCGCGACTTCGCCAGACCGGCCCGGTAGACCACGTTGTCGAGACGCGACTCCAGGATCTGCAGGAGGATCTCGCCGGTCTTGCCCTTCTTGGCGACGGCCTCCTCGTAGTACCCCCGGAACTGCTTCTCCAGCACGCCGTAGACCCGGCGGGCCTTCTGCTTCTCACGAAGCTGGAGCAGGTATTCCGTCTCCTTGGTACGGCCCCGGCCGTGCTGCCCGGGCGGGAACGGCCGGGACTCGAACGGGCACTTCGGGCCATCGCACTTGCTGCCCTTGAGGAACAGCTTCATCTTCTCCCGACGGCAACGGCGGCAGTCGGCACCGGTGTAACGAGCCATGTTCTTCGTCTACCTCTCAGACCCGACGACGCTTCGGCGGACGGCACCCGTTGTGCGGCTGCGGGGTGACGTCGGCGATCTGGCCGACCTCCAGCCCGACGGCCTGCAGCGAACGGATGGCGGTCTCCCGGCCGGAGCCGGGGCCCTTGACGAACACGTCGACCTTGCGCATGCCGTGCTCCATGGCCCGACGCGCGGCGGCCTCGGCGGCCAGCTGCGCGGCGAACGGAGTCGACTTGCGGGAACCCTTGAAGCCCACCTGGCCGGCGGAGGCCCAGGAGATGACGGCACCGGTCGGGTCCGTGATGGAGACGATGGTGTTGTTGAACGTGCTCTTGATGTGCGCCTGCCCGTGGGCGACGTTCTTGCGTTCCTTGCGCCGGACCTTCTTGACGGCGGCCCCGGCGCGAGCCTTCGGTGGCATAAGTCTGTGCGCTCCTAGTTGACTTTCCGGAACAGGTCGCGGCTCTCCGGAGGGAGAGCCGGCCGGTCACCAGAGAACTTTCCGGTGCGGGTTGGAGTCCGGCCCACCTCGGCGGATGCCGACCCGGATTCCGGTTCAGTTCTACTTCTTGCCGGGCTTCTTCTTGCCGGCGACGGTCCGCTTCGGGCCCTTCCGGGTCCGGGCGTTGGTACGGGTCCGCTGACCACGGACGGGCAGACCCCGGCGGTGCCGGATGCCCGCGTAGCAGCCGATCTCGACCTTGCGGCGGATGTCAGCGGCGACCTCGCGGCGCAGGTCGCCTTCTACCTTGTAGTTGGCCTCGATGTGGTTCCGGAGCTGGACCAGCTCCTCGTCCGTGAGGTCCTTGGCGCGCTTGTCGGGGGAGATGCCGGTGGCGGCGAGCGTCTCGACCGCGCGGGTCCGACCGACCCCGAAAATGTAGGTGAGCGCGATCTCCAGCCGCTTCTCGCGGGGGAGGTCGACGCCGACTAGCCGTGCCATGTGCGGGCGTACTCCTCGGATTTCTTCGCGGAGGTCTGTACCCGCCCCACCCCGCCTGCCCAAACCTGCGGGCCCCGGCCTCCGACCGGGGGTCGGCCACGACTGCGTTCTCGCTGGGCGATCTCGCGGCTCGCGGCTGGGACGAGCTTGTGTTGTTGTACGGGATCTGCGGCCAGGACCCACCGTCGATGCCGCCGGCTCGTCACCGGCCGGCGGTCGCGGATCAGCCCTGGCGCTGCTTGTGGCGCGGGTCGGTGCAGATGACCATGACCCGGCCGTGCCGGCGGATCACCCGGCACTTGTTGCAGATCCTCTTGACGCTCGGCTTGACCTTCACGGTTGCCTTACTTTCCCATCTGTGCCCGGCAGCGCGCTGACGCCGTCGAGTCTTGAGGACGGACACGGACACCCGGCCGTCGTCAGGCAGTTCACGAAGCCCGGACCGGCAGCCGGCCCGGCGACGTTCACTTGTAGCGGTAGACGATGCGCCCTCGGGTCAGGTCGTACGGCGAAAGTTCGACGACGACCCGGTCCTCGGGCAGGATGCGGATGTAGTGCTGCCGCATCTTGCCGCTGATGTGAGCCAGCACCTTGTGGCCGTTGGCGAGTTCCACCCGGAACATGGCGTTCGGGAGTGGCTCGATCACTCGGCCCTCGATCTCGATGGCTCCGTCTTTTTTCGGCATGTCCTCCGCTGTCCTGACGTCGGTTACTCCGGACGGCTCACAACGCCTTTCCCGGACGGAGAACATCCGAGCCAGCCGCGGCTCCGGCCCCACCGAAGCGCGGGTGGGCATGCCGGAGTGGACGCTGTGCGCCGATCAGCCAGTGTACGCGCGCCCGCACGCCAGCGCCAACCCGGGACCCCGGGGGTCGCCGGATCGGACGAACGCGACTATATCAGGCGGGTTCCTCCTGGCCGGCCTGCTCGTCCCGCCGGCGTTTCCGCTCCTCCACCCGGGCCCGCTTCTCGATCTTCGCCCGTTCCTTAGCCGCCTGCTTCGCCGCCTGCTTGGCGGCCCAGCGCTGCGGCTCCCCCTTCGCCAGACCCGTGACGGTACCGACCAGCAGCAGCGCGCCGAGCGGCCCAGCTACCCAGCCCGGCCAGAAGTAGAGGAAGTCGGTCGCCAGCACCGAGGTGACCGCCCAGATCGCGACGACGATGCCGACCAGGCCGAAGTAGCCGTCCCAGGTGTCGGCCAGCCAGGCCCGGGTGGCGCCCGGATACCGGCCGTCGGGTCCGGGGCGGAGCACCGGCCGCTTCGGGTCGCCGGTCGGCACCAGCTGGGCCTGGTCGACCGGCACCGTCCCCGGCAGGTCGGTGAGGAGCCCGTCGAGGTCTCCGTACGTCTTCGCGGCGTACGCCCGCTGCAGCCGGTCGTCGTACTCGCCCAGGTCGAGGCGGCCCTCGTTCAGTGCCCGCAGGAGCTGGTCGGCCACGGCCGCTCGGTCGGAGTCCGCAGCACGCATCTCGTCCCGCCGGTCCATGACTACGAGGATGCCACTGCGGGTCCAGCCCCGCCTACCCCGCACAGGCCGGCGGCGGCCGTCAGCCGGCCGAGGACCTGGCCGGTTCCCGGGCGGTGACCAGGTCGCCGAGCCGGGCCCGGCCGCCGTCCGGCGCGGTCAGTACCCAGACACCGTCGTCCAGCAGCGCCATCGTGTGCTCGACGTGGGCCGCGATCGACCCGTCGCGGCTGATCACCGTCCAGCCGTCGTCCAGCTCCACCGTGCGAGGGGACCCCATCGTCACCATCGGCTCGATCGCCAGCGCCATCCCCGGCACCAGCCGGGGGCCACGCCCGGGCCGGCCGTGGTTCAACACGTGCGGGTCCTGGTGCATCTCGGTGCCGATGCCGTGCCCGCCGTACCCCTCGACGATGCCGTACCGGCCGGCGGCCCGGACCGCGCGCTCGACCGCGTACGAGATGTCGGTCAGCCGGCCGCGACCGCTGAGCATGCCGCGCGCCGCGGCCCGGATCCCCGCCCACATCGCGTCCTCGGCGGCCTCGGCCATCCGGAGCAGTTCGGGACGGACCTCGCCGACCCCGACCGTGATCGCGGCGTCGCCGTGCCAGCCGTCGAGGATGGCACCGCAGTCGATCGAGATCAGGTCGCCGTCCCGGAGCACCTGGGTCGGTGCCGGGATGGCGTGCACGATCTGCTCGTTGACCGAGGAGCAGATCGACGCCGGATAGCCGTGGTAGCCCTTGAACGAGGGCGTGCCGCCGGCCTCCCGGATCACCGACTCGGCGATCGCGTCGAGGTCGGCGGTGGAGACGCCCGGGGCCACGGCCGCCCGCATCCGCTCCAGGGCCGCCGCGACGACGAGCCCGGCGGCGCGCATCAGCTCGATCTGCTCCGGGGTCTTCAGCTGGATGTCCAGCTGGGGACGGCGCATGGTGCCCAGCCTATCCGCCGTACGACCGCAGGGCGTCGATAGCCCGGACGGTAACGTCCTCCACCGGCCCGGTGGCGTCGATGCCGACGAGCTTGCCCTGCGCACCGTAGTAGTCGATCAACGGTGCGGTCTTGCTGGCGTACTCGCGCAGCCGCTCGGCGATCGTCTCGGCCTTGTCGTCGTCGCGCTGGAACAGCTCCCCGCCGCAGCGGTCACAGAGCCCCTCGACCGAGGAGGGGTCGAACTCGATGTGCCAGACCTTGCCGCAGCCCCGGCAGGTACGCCGGCCGGAGAGCCGCCGGATGACCTCGTCGTCGTCAACCACCAGCTCCATCACCAGGTCGAGCGCGGTGCCGAGATCGGCCAGCAGCTTGTCCAGCGCGGCGGCCTGCGGAGTGGTCCGCGGGAAGCCGTCGAGCAGGAACCCCTCGGCCGCGTCCGGTTCGGCGAGCCGATCCCGGACCATGTTGATCGTCACCTCGTCCGGCACCAGCTTGCCGGCGTCCATGTAGCGCTTCGCCTCGACACCGAGGGGGGTGCCCTGCGACACGTTGGCCCGGAAGATGTCCCCCGTCGAGATCTTGGGCACGGCGAGGTGGGCGGCGATGAACTCGGCCTGGGTCCCCTTGCCCGCCCCGGGGGGACCGACCAGAACGAGTCGCATCTACCGCAGGAACCCTTCGTAGTTCCGCTGCATGAGCTGGCTCTCGATCTGCTTCACCGTCTCCAGCCCGACGCCGACCATGATCAGCACGGCCGTGCCACCGAACGGGAAGTTCTGGAACTGCTGGTTGTCCAGCCAGATGAAGAAGAAGTTCGGCAGGATCGAGATCAGGCCCAGGTAGAGCGCGCCGGGGAGGGTGATCCGGCTCAGGATGAAGTCGAGGTAGTCGGCGGTCGGCTTGCCGGGCCGGATGCCCGGGACGAACCCGCCGTACTTCTTCATGTTGTCCGCGACCTCGGTCGGGTTGAACGTGATCGAGACGTAGAAGTACGTGAAGAAGATGATCAGCAGGAAGTACACGCTGATGTAGGTGGGGCTGTCCGGCTGCACGAGGTGGTTCTGCACCCAGGTCTGCCAGCCGTTGAGGTTGTTCTGGTCGAAGAACTGGAGCAGCAGCGACGGCAGGTAGAGCAGCGACGAGCCGAAGATGACCGGGATCACACCCGCCTGGTTGACCTTCAGCGGGATGTAGGTCGAGGTGCCGCCGTACATCCGCCGGCCGATCATGCGCTTGGCGTACTGGACCGGGATGCGGCGCTGCGCCTGCTCGATGAAGACGACCGCGGTGATGACCACCAGGACCAGCACCAGCACCAGGCCGAACATCGCCCAGCCCTTGTTGTTCTTGATGGTCCAGCCCTCGCTGGGCAGCCGGGCGGCGATCGAGGTGAAGATCAGCACCGACATGCCGTTGCCGACGCCCCGGTCGGTGATCAGCTCGCCGAGCCACATCACCACACCGGTACCGGCGGTCATCGTGATCACCAGAACGGTCACGGTCAGCCAGGTCGGCAGGCCGGTGCCCTCCGGGATGATCGGGAACTCCTGGCACATCCCGTTGAAGAGCTGGCCGGAGCGGGCCAGCGCCACGAACGCCGACGCCTGCAGGATGCCCAGGCCCAGGGTGAGGTAGCGGGTGTACTGCGTGATCTTCGCCTGACCGGCCTGGCCCTCCTTGCGGAGCTGCTCCAACCGCGGGATGACCACGGTGAGCAGCTGCAGGATGATCGAGGCGGTGATGTAGGGCATGATGCCCAGCGCGAAGACCGACAGCGAGAGCAGCGCGCCGCCGGAGAAGAGGTTGAGCAGGTTGAAGACGCCGTTGCCCTCGCCGTCCTCCATGGTCTCGATGCACTTCTGCACGTTGCCGTAGGAGACGCCGGGGCTGGGCAGTGTCGCACCGAGCCGGTAGACCGCGATGATGCCTACTGTGAACAGCAGCTTCTTGCGCAGGTCAGGCGTGCGGAACGCACTGAGAAAGGCGGAGAGCAACTTCTTCCTCCTGCGCGAGGCGGCCGCCGGTGGTTCGTGGCGGGACGGGGTGGTTGTCGGGCGATCGACCCGATACCCATAGCTGGGATCGGACTCTAACAGTCCGGCGCGCTTCCGGGCAGATCCACCCGGAGAGCATTCACCGCTTCCGATATTAACGGGACGATTGGCCCGCTAGTAGCCGTGGCGCCCGCCAGTTGCCGTGAACTGGGCGAGCGCCTCGACCGCGACGTCCTACAGCTCCGTCACCGAGCCGCCGGCAGCGGTGATCTTCTCCTTGGCCGACGCGCTGAACGCGTGCGCCGACACCTGGAGGGCGACCCCGCCCAGCTCCCCGGTACCGAGAACCTTCACCGGCTGCCCCTTGCGGACGGCGCCGGCCTGGACCAGCTCCTGCGGACCGACCTGGCCGCCCTCCGGGAACAACTCGGCGAGCCGGTCCAGGTTGACCACCTGGAACACGACCTTGAACTTGTTCTTGAAGCCCTTCAGCTTCGGCAGCCGCATGTGGATGGGCATCTGCCCACCCTCGAAGGCCGCCGAGATGTTCTTCCGGGCCTTGGAACCCTTGGTACCGCGACCGGCGGTCTTCCCCTTGGAACCCTCACCGCGACCCACCCGGGTCTTCTCGGTCTTGGCTCCGGGGGCCGGGCGCAGGTGGTGGACCTTGATCGTCATTACTCGACCTCCTCGACCTTCACGAGGTGGCTCACGGTGAAGATCATGCCCCGAATCTCGGGACGGTCCTCCTTGACCACCACGTCGTTGATCCGCTTGAGACCGAGCGACCGCAGCGACTCGCGCTGGTTGTGCTTGGTCCCGATGCCGGACCGGACCTGGGTCACCTTCAGGCGTGCCATCAGGCCGTCACCCCCGCCTGGGCCGCCAGCATGGCGGCCGGGGCGACGTCCTCGACCGGCAGGCCCCGACGCTTCGCGACCGCCTCCGGCGACTCCAGCCCCTTCAGGGCCGCCACCGTGGCGTGCACGATGTTGATCGGGTTGGACGAGCCGAGGCTCTTGGAGAGCACATCGTGGATGCCCGCGCACTCCAGCACGGCCCGGACCGGACCACCGGCGATGACGCCCGTACCGGCGCTGGCCGGCTTGAGCAGCACCACACCAGCGGCGTCCTCGCCCGTCACCGGGTGCGGGATCGAGGCACCGATCCGGGGCACCTTGAAGAAGTGCTTCTTGGCCTCCTCGACGCCCTTGGCGATCGCCGCGGGCACCTCCTTGGCCTTCCCGTAGCCCACACCGACCGTGCCGTCGCCGTCGCCCACGATCACCAGGGCGGTGAAGCTGAAGCGACGACCGCCCTTCACGACCTTGGCAACCCGGTTGATGGCGACGACCCGCTCAAGGTGCGGCGTCTTCTCGGCGGGCGCGTTTCCGCGACCGCCCTCACGGCGGTTGTCGCGGCGACCACCCTCGTTGCCACCGGACCCGCCGCCACGGCGCTGTTGACCTGGCATCAGCAGCCTTCCTCTCTCTCGTGACGGGGTTAGAACTCGAGCCCGGCTTCGCGGGCCGCGTCGGCCAGCGCGGCGATCCGCCCCGCGTACTGGTTGCCACCGCGGTCGAAGACGACCTTGGAGATCCCGGCCGCCTTGGCCCGCTCGGCGACGAGCGCGCCGACCTTGCCGGCCAGGGCGCTCTTGTCGCCCTCGGCGCCCCGGATCGAGTCGTCCATGGTCGAGGCGTAGACCAGCGTGTGGCCCTTGCCGTCGTCCACGATCTGCGCGGTGATGTGCCGCAGCGAGCGGGTGACCACGAGACGCGGCCGCTCGGCGGTGCCGACGACGGTCTTGCGGACCCGGAAGTGCCGACGCGCCCGCCCGATGGCGCGCTTGGCGGCAACCCCGCGGCGGCGCTTGAGCAGTGTGGCGGTCACTTCTTACCTGCCTTTCTCTCAGCCTTGCGGCCGACGGATGACCTCGCCCTGCCGTTGGCGGTCACTTCTTGCCCGCCTTTCCGGCCTTGCGCCGAATGACCTCGCCCTGGTACTTGACGCCCTTGCCCTTGTACGGCTCCGGCGGGCGGATCTTGCGGATGTTGGCGGCGACCTCGCCCACCTGCTGCTTGTCGATGCCGGCCACGTGGAACAGGGTGGGCCGCTCGACCGTGAAGGTGATCCCGGCCGGGGCCTTCACCTGCACCGGGTGCGAGAACCCGAGCGCGAACTCCAGGTCGCTGCCCTTGGCGGTGACCCGGTAACCGGTGCCGGCGATCTCCAGGGTCTTGCGGTAGCCCTCGGTCACCCCGGTGATCATGTTCGCCACCAGCGTACGGCTCAGGCCGTGCAACTCCTTGGCCTTGCGCTCGTCGTTCGGCCGGCTGACGTGCAGCTGGCCGTCCTCGCCCCGCTCGGCCGTGATCGGCTCGGCCAGGGTGTGCGACAGCTCGCCCTTCGGCCCCTTGACCTTGACGGTCGAGCCGTCGATGGTCACCTCGACGCCGGACGGCACCGGGATCGACTTACGTCCAATACGCGACATTTCTCTCTGTCTCCCGTTACCAGACGAAGGCGAGGACTTCCCCGCCAACGCTCCGCTTGCGGGCCTGCCGGTCGGTCAGCAGCCCCTGGGACGTCGAAATGATCGCCACGCCCAGTCCACCGAGCACCCGCGGGAGCCCGTCCGACTTGGCGTACACCCGGAGGCCGGGCTTGGACACGCGCTTGATGCCGGCCAGGCTCCGCTCGCGGTTCTGGCCGTACTTAAGCTCGACGACCAGTCGCTTGCCGACGGCGCCCTCCTCGGGCTCCTCGACCGCCCAGGTCGCGATGTAGCCCTCGGACTTGAGGACCTCGGCGATGTTCGCCTTGATCTTCGAGTAGGGCATCGTCACCCGGTCGTGGTACGCCTGGTTGGCGTTACGCAGACGCGTCAGCATGTCTGCGATCGGGTCGGTCATCGTCATGGATCTCGTCAGCCTTTCTCGCCGGGGTTCCCGGGGCATTGACCCGGGCCTACGGCGTTGCGATCCTCGCCCCGGATATCGGTCGGGACGTGGCTGGGCCCAAAGCGGGTGGCGTTGCGGTGCTCGCTCCGCCACCCACGGATGGGGCGCAGTGTCACCAGGAAGCCTTCGACACGCCGGGCAGCTCACCGCGGTGGGCCATCTCCCGGATGCAGACCCGGCAGAGGCCGAACTTGCGGTAGACCGCCTTCGGCCGCCCGCAACGCTGGCAGCGGGTGTACGCGCGAACCGAGAACTTCGGCTTCGCGGCGGCCTTGAGGATCAGCGCCTTCTTCGCCATCTCAGTTCTCCTTGAACGGGAAGCCCAGGAGCTTGAGCAGCGCCCGGCCCTCGTCGTCGGTCTTGGCGGTGGTCACCACCGTGATGTCCATGCCCCGTACGCGGTCGATCCGGTCCTGGTCGATCTCGTGGAACACCGACTGCTCGGTCAGGCCGAACGTGTAGTTGCCGTGCCCGTCGAGCTTGCGCCCGTCCAGACCACGGAAGTCCCGGATCCGGGGCAGCGCGATCGAGAGCAGCCGGTCCAGGAACTCCCACATCCGGTCGCCGCGCAGGGTCACCTTGGCGCCGATCGGCATGCCCTCGCGAAGCTTGAACTGCGCGATGGACTTGCGGGCCCGGCGGACCTGCGGCTTCTGGCCGGAGATGGTGGCCAGGTCGCGTACGGCGCCGTCGATCAGCTTCGCGTCCCGGGCAGCCTCGCCGACGCCCATGTTGACGACGATCTTGACCAGGCCGGGCACCTGCATCGGGTTGCCGTACTGGAACTGCTCGCGGAGCTGGCCCACGATCTCTTCGCGGTACCGCTGCTTGAGCCGGGGCAGCGTCTTGGTCTCGGTTGCCGTCATCACAGGTCCTTACCGGTGCTACGCGCGATGCGGACCTTCTGGCCACCCTCGTCGATCCGGTACCCGACCCGCGTCGGGTTGCCGTCGGAGTCCAGGACCATCACGTTCGAGACGTGGATCGCGGCCTCCTGCGTGACGATGCCGCCGGTCTTCGCACCGCGCTGGGTGGTGCGGATGCGGGTGTGCTTCTTGACCCGGTTCACGCCCTCGACCAAGACCTTGTCCTGCCGCGGGTAGGCCGCGATGACCTTGCCCTTGGCACCCTTGTCCTTGCCGGCGATGACGATGACCGTGTCGCCCTTCTTGACCTTCATGCCCGCACCTCCCTCCGGTCGGCGCGTGCCTGAAGGTCACACCGCCTGAGCTTGCTGGTTCCCTCGCTGCGCTCGGTCACGGTCACAACACCTCCGGCGCGAGCGAGATGATCTTCATGAACCGCTTGTCCCGCAGCTCACGGCCTACCGGGCCAAAGATACGGGTACCCCGCGGGTCGCCACCATCCTTGATGATCACGGCTGCGTTCTCGTCGAATCGGATGTACGAGCCGTCCGGCCGCCGCTTCTCCTTCGCGGTGCGGACGACGACCGCCTTGACGACGTCGCCCTTCTTCACACCGGCACCGGGAATGGCGTCCTTGACCGTGGCCACGATGACGTCGCCGATGCTCGCGTAGCGCCGACCGGAGCCACCGAGCACCCGGATGCACAGGATCTCCCGAGCACCCGTGTTGTCGGCGACGCGCAGTCGCGACTCCTGCTGAATCACGTCTATCTCCTATGTCTGCCAGTTCTCAGCCGGCGGTGGATCCGGCCTGCCTTCGTCGACCGAAGTCCCGTGCCGGCTGAGCTTGGCGGAACCCTGAGCCTGCGGTACGGCTCTTACTTGGCCTTCTCGAGGATCTCCACGACCCGCCACCGCTTGGTGGCGGACAGCGGACGGGTCTCCATGAGCAGCACCCGGTCGCCCACGCCGCACGCGTTCTGCTCGTCGTGCGCCTTCAGCTTGCTGGTGCGGCGCATGACCTTGCCGTACAGCGCGTGCTTGACCCGGTCCTCGACCTCGACGACCACGGTCTTTTCCATCTTGTCGCTGACCACGAGGCCCTCCCGGACCTTGCGCTGGGCCCGCGCCTTCGCAGTGGTGGTGGTCTCGTCACTCATGATGCAGTCACCTCAGTCGGCGCGGCCGAAAGCCCAAGCTCACGCTCACGCATGATCGTGTAGATCCGGGCGATCTCCCGGCGGATGACCTGGAGCCGGCGGTTGTTGTCCAGCTGACCGGTCGCCGACTGGACGCGGAGGTTGAACAGCTCCGCCTTGGCCTCCCGGAGCCGGCTCACCAGCTCCTCCTCGGAGAGCTCACGCAGCTCGCTGGCCTTCACGCCCGCGGCCATCAGCTTTCACCCACTTCGCGCGTCACAATGCGGCACTTCATCGGGAGCTTGTGGATCGCGCGACGCATCGCCTCTCGCGCGATCTGCTCGTTGGGGAAGGACATCTCGAAGAGCACCCGCCCCGGCTTGATGTTGGCCACCCACCACTCGGGCGAACCCTTACCGGAACCCATCCGGGTCTCGGCCGGCTTCTTGGTCAGGGCCTGGTCCGGGAAGACCGTGATCCAGACCTTGCCGCCACGCTTGATGTGCCGGGTCATCGCGATACGCGCCGACTCGATCTGCCGGTTGGTCACGTACGCGGGCTCGAGCGCCTGGATTCCGAACTCGCCGAACACCACCCGGGTGCCACCCTTCGCCGCGCCGTGGCGGTCGGGGTGGTGCGGCTTGCGGAAGCCCTTCGGGGGCTTGCGCGGCATCAGCATCTGTCAGCCCTCCTGCGCTGAGCTGTCCGTTCCGGCGGAACCCGCCGGAGTCGCCGCGGCGGTAGCCGGCGCGGCGGTGTCGTTCGTCGCCTCGGCGGGCGTACCGGAGATCTCCGCGGCCGCCGCCCGGCCCGCCTCGGTGCCGCCGGCGGTGGTGCCGGAGGAGCCGGAGCGGCCACGACGCGGCCGCTCGGGACGGTCGCCCCGCTCACGGCGCGGACGTGCCGGACCCGCCTCGGCCGGAGCCTCCCGACCGGGTACGGCGTCGCCCTTGTAGATCCAGACCTTCACGCCGATCCGGCCGAAGGTGGTCCGGGCCTCGAAGAAGCCGTACTCGATGTTGGCCCGCAGCGTGTGCAGCGGCACCCGACCCTCGCGGTAGAACTCGGTACGGCTCATCTCGGCGCCGCCGAGCCGGCCGGAGACCTGCACCCGGATGCCCCGCACGATCGGGTTCTTCATCGCGGACTGCATGGCCTTACGCATCGCCCGCCGGAAGCTGACCCGGCTGGAGAGCTGCTCGGCCACGCCCTGGGCGACGAGCTGCGCATCCGACTCCGGGCTCTTCACCTCGAGGATGTTGAGCTGCACCTGCTTGCCGGTCAGCTTCTCCAGCTCGCCACGGATCCGGTCGGCCTCCGCACCCTTACGGCCGATGACGATGCCCGGCCGGGCGGTGTGGATGTCGACCCGGACCCGGTCCCGGGTCCGCTCGATGTCGACCTTGGAGATGCCGGCCCGCTCCAGGCCCTTGGACATCATCCGCCGGATCTTGACGTCCTCGGCGATGTAGTCCTTGTAGAGCTTGTCCGCGTACCAGCGGGACTTCCAGTCGGTCGAGATGCCGAGCCGGAACCCGTGCGGGTGAACCTTCTGACCCATTACTCGGCACCCTCCGTCTTGCTCTGCGTCTCCGCTGCCTCGGTCGTCGGCTCGGCCTCGGCCGGCGCGGTCGCCTTGGCCGGAGCGGCCTTCTTCGCCGCGCCCCGGCCGCCCGGCGCTGCCGGCGCGACGGCCTCCACCACGATGGTGATGTGGCAGGTCCGCTTGCGGATCCGGTACGCCCGGCCCTGCGCCCGCGGCTGGAAGCGCTTCATCGTCGGGCCCTCGTCCACGAACGCCTCGCTGACGAGCAGCGCGTCGGGGTCCAGCCGCTCGTTGTTCTCCGCGTTGGCGATCGCGCTCGCGAGCACCTTGTAAACCTGCTCACTCGCCGCCTGCGGCGCGAACTGCAGCACCGTGAGCGCCTCCTTCGCGGGCAGACCGCGGACGAGGTTGACCACCCGGCGCGCCTTGGTCGGCGAGATGCGCACGTGTCGCGCAACCGCCCGCGCGCCCGGAAGCACCGGAGCGTCGCCCTTTACTGGCATCGCTGAAACCCCTTGATCCTTTATCCGTGGTCGGCGCTCAGCGCCGGCGGCTCTTCCGGTCGTCCTTCTCGTGACCCTTGAACGTGCGGGTCAGCGCAAACTCACCGAGCTTGTGCCCGACCATCGCCTCGGTGATGAACACCGGGACGTGCTTGCGCCCGTCGTGCACGGCGATCGTGTGCCCGAGCATGTCCGGGATGATCGTCGAGCGGCGCGACCAGGTCTTGATGACGTTCTTCGAGCCCTTCTCGTTCTGCGTCTCCACCTTCTTGAGCAGGTGGTCGTCGATGAACGGGCCCTTCTTCAGGCTGCGAGGCATGTCTACCTATCTCCCTTAGCCGCGCTTACGGGTGGCGTAGCGGCGGCGGACGATGAGGCGGTCGCTCGCCTTGCCCTTCTGCCGGGTACGACCCTCGGGCTTACCCTGCGGGTTCACCGGGTGACGACCACCGGAGGTCTTACCCTCACCACCACCGTGCGGGTGGTCGACCGGGTTCATCGCCACACCACGGACGGTCGGGCGGCGGCCCTTCCAGCGCATCCGGCCGGCCTTGCCCCAGTTGATGTTTGACTGGTCGGCGTTGCCGATCTCGCCGACGGTGGCCCGGCAGCGCACGTCCACCCGCCGGATCTCGCCGGAGGGCATCCGCAGCGTGGCGTACGCGCCCTCCCGGCCCAGCAGCTGGATGCCGACGCCGGCCGAGCGGGCCAGCTTGGCGCCGCCGCCGGGACGCAGCTCCACCGCGTGGATCGTGGAACCGACCGGAATGTTGCGCAGCGGCAGGTTGTTGCCCGGCTTGATGTCGGCGCCCGGACCGGACTCGACCCGGTCGCCCTGCTTCAGGTCCTTCGGCGCGATGATGTACCGCTTCTCGCCGTCGGCGTAGTGCAGCAGCGCGATCCGCGCGGTGCGGTTCGGGTCGTACTCGATGTGCGCGACCTTCGCCGGCACGCCGTCCTTGTCGACCCGCTTGAAGTCGATCAGACGGTACTGCCGCTTGTGCCCACCACCGTGGTGCCGCGTGGTGATCCGGCCGTGGGCGTTACGCCCGCCCTTCTTCGGCAGCGGAACCAGCAGCGACTTCTCCGGGGTCGACCGGGTGATCTCGGCGAAGTCGGCGACGCTGGAGCCACGCCGGCCCGGCGTCGTCGGCTTGTACTTACGGATAGCCATTGTCTATACCCCTCAGCTGACCGGGCCGCCGAAGGCCTCGATACGGTCACCGTCAGCCAGCTTCACCATCGCCCGCTTGGTGTTCTTGCGCTTGCCGTACCCGGTGCGGGTGCGCTTGCGCTTGCCCTCGCGGTTGAGCGTGTTCACCGTCAGGACGCGCACGTCGAAGATCTGCTGAATCGCAATCTTGATGGCGGTCTTGTTGGCGTCCGGGTGCACCAGGAAGGTGTACCAGTTCTTGTTCAGCTCGCTGTAGCTCTTCTCCGAGACGACCGGCGCGAAGATGATGTCCCGCGGGTCGGCGATGGTGCTCACTTGTCGCTCTCCTCACCCTGCGCCCCACCGCGGACACCCAGGAACTCGTCCAGGGCCTCCTTGGTGAAGACCACGTCGTCGGCCACCAGCACGTCGTACGTGTTGAGCTGGCCGGCCTCCAGCAGGTGCACCCGGGGCTCGTTGCGCAGCGAGAGCCAGTTCAGCTCGTCGGTGCTGCTGAGCACCACCAGCACCCGCTTGGCCTCGGTCGCCTTGCGCAGCGTGGCGAGGGCGCCCTTGGTCGACGGCTTGTCGCCGGTGACGAAGGTCTCGACCACGTGCACCTGGCCGCCGCGGGCCCGGTCCGAGAGGGCGCCCCGCAGTGCGGCCGCCTTCATCTTCTTCGGGGTCCGCTGGCTGTAGTCGCGCGGGACCGGCCCGTGCACGACGCCACCGCCGGCGAACTGCGGCGCGCGGATCGAACCCTGCCGGGCCCGACCCGTGCCCTTCTGCTTGTACGGCTTCTTGCCGCCACCGGCGACCTCGCCACGGGTCTTGGTCTTGTGCGTGCCCTGCCGCGCGGCGGCGAGCTGGGCGACCACGACCTGGTGCATCAGCGCGATGTTCGCCTGCACGTCGAAGACCTCGGCGGGCAGCTCGACGGAGCCGCTCGCGGTGCCCTCGGCGGTCAGCACGTCAACGGTGGTCACGCCGCACCGCCCTTCTTCGCGACGGCCTTGGCGGCCGAGCGGACCAGCACCAGCGCGCCCTTGGGGCCGGGGATGGCGCCGCGGACCAGCAGCAGGTTGTTCTCCGGGTCCACCGCCTGGATGGTGAGGTTCTGCACGGTGTAGCGTGCCCCACCCATCCGGCCGGCCATCCGGGTGCCCTTGAAGACCCGGCCCGGGGTGGCGCAGGCGCCGATCGAACCGGGCGAGCGGTGCTTGCGCTCGACACCGTGGCTGGCGCGCAGACCGTGGAAGCCGTGCCGCTTCATGGGACCGGCGAAGCCCTTGCCCTTGGTCCGGCCGGTCACGTCGATCGGCGTGCCGACGGCGAACGCCTCGACGCTGACCTCCTGCCCCAGCTCGTAGTCCGCGGCGTCGGTGGTGCGCAGCTCGACGATGTGCCGGCGCGGCGCCACGTTGGCCTTGGCGTAGTGGCCGGTGATCGGCTTCTTGACCTTCCGCGGGTCGACCGCGCCGTACGCCAGCTGGACCGCGGAGTAGCCGTCCTTCTCAGCGGTGCGGACCTGGGTCACGACACACGGTCCGGCCTGCACCACGGTCACCGGGACAACCTTGTTGTTGTCCCAGACCTGGGTCATGCCGAGCTTGGCGCCCAGGATGCCCTTCACTTGCCTGTCCATTAGTCCGGTCCCTACAGCTTGATCTCGATGTCGACGCCAGCCGGCAGGTCGAGGCGCATGAGCGAGTCGACCGTCTTGGGGGTCGGGTCGATGATGTCGATCAGACGCTTGTGCGTGCGCATCTCGAAGTGCTCACGCGAGTCCTTGTACTTGTGCGGCGAACGGATCACGCAGAAACGGTTGATCTCCGTGGGCAGCGGCACCGGGCCCGCGACCTGAGCCCCGGTACGCGTCACCGTCTCAACGATCTTGCGCGCCGAGGAGTCGACCACCTCGTGGTCGTACGCCTTGAGCCGGATGCGGATCTTCTGTCCCGCCATGGTGGCCTCTGTTCCTTCTCTCGCCTTGTCCGTCCCGCCCGCCCGCTCCAGCGGAGCCGCTCTCCCGGAGGGGAGCGGGATGTTCCATGCCGGGCTCGGGCGCTGCCCAGTTCCCGTGCTGTCCGACCCCCGCGGTCGGGCGTGTCGCACCCCGGGGCCGGACTCCACCCCGGAAAGTCCGAGACGGTCCCGCCCGTGCGGGAAGTATCGGGGCGCCGGAGATAGATCAACTATCCCCGGACGCCCAGCAAGGGTGGCTGACTGCTGGGCAGCCAGCCACCCCGCCGGTACGCAACCTGACCAGTATGCCGTACTACCGCACGGCAACGCTAATCGGGGTTACCTGAATTACTTTGATTACTTAACGATCTTCGTGACGAACCCGGCGCCGACGGTCCGGCCGCCCTCGCGGATCGCGAACTTGAGGTTTTCCTCCATCGCGATCGGCTGGATCAGCTTGACCGACATCGTGGTGTTGTCACCCGGCATGACCATCTCGGTGCCCTCGGGCAGCGTGACGACGCCGGTAACGTCCGTGGTCCGGAAGTAGAACTGCGGACGGTAGTTCTGGAAGAACGGGGTGTGCCGGCCACCCTCCTCCTTGGAGAGGATGTAGACGGTCGCCTCGAACTCCGTGTGCGGGGTGGTGGTGCCAGGCTTGACGACCACCATGCCGCGCTCGACGTCCTCGCGCTTGATGCCCCGGAGCAGCAGACCGACGTTCTCACCCGCGCGGGCCTCGTCGAGCAGCTTGCGGAACATCTCGATACCGGTGCAGACCGTCTTCTGCGACTTCTCGCGGATACCGACGAGCTCCACCTCCTCGTTCGGCTTGAGGATGCCGCGCTCGGCGCGACCGGTGACCACGGTGCCCCGACCGGTGATCGTGAAGACGTCCTCGATCGGCATCAGGAACGGCTTCTCGGTCTCCCGCTCCGGCTGCGGAATGGCGGTGTCGACGGCGCTCATCAGGTCCATGAGCTTGTCGGTCCACTCCGGGTCGCCCTCGAGCGCCTTCAGCGCCGACACCCGGACGACCGGCAGGTCGTCACCCGGGTACTCCTGCGCCGACAGCAGCTCGCGGACCTCGAGCTCGACCAGCTCGAGCAGCTCCTCGTCGTCGACCATGTCGCTCTTGTTCAGCGCCACGACGATGTAGGGAACGCCGACCTGGCGGGCCAGCAGCACGTGCTCGCGGGTCTGCGGCATCGGGCCGTCGGTCGCCGCGACCACCAGGATCGCGCCGTCCATCTGCGCGGCACCGGTGATCATGTTCTTGATGTAGTCGGCGTGACCGGGGCAGTCGACGTGTGCGTAGTGCCGCGCCTCGGTCTGGTACTCGACGTGTGCGATCGAGATCGTGATGCCCCGGGCCTTCTCCTCCGGCGCCTTGTCGATCTCGTCGAACGGCGTGTACGGGTTCAGGTCCGGCATCTTGTCGTGCAGGACCTTCGTGATGGCCGCCGTCAGCGTCGTCTTACCGTGGTCGATGTGACCAATGGTGCCGATGTTGACGTGCGGCTTAGTCCGCTCGAACTTCGCCTTCGCCACTGGTGTCCTCCTGTGGACTTCTTGGTTCGTACGCCCGGCACGCCATTCGGCGCTCAGGACTCTGTCGACAGCCTTTCCGACCGAGGTTCCCGGCCGGGAAGTCATGTGGGTCTTGCGGCGGTGAAACCTTCAGGCCCGGTCTAGCAGCCCGGCCCGTGGGCGCCGCGGGCGAGATTACTCGCCCGCCGCACTCGCGGTATCACCGGCCCGGCACCGGGTCAGTGCGCGTTTCCGCTCACTCACCCGTCGCCTTCGCGATGATCTCCTTCGCCACGCTCGCGGGAACCTCGGCGTAGGAGTCGAACTGCATGCTGTAGCTAGCCCGGCCCTGGGTCTTCGACCGCAGGTCGCCGACATAGCCGAACATCTCCGACAGCGGCACCAGAGCCCGGACGATGCGAGCGCCGCTGCGCTCCTCCATCGCCTGGATGATGCCTCGGCGGGAGTTGAGGTCGCCGATCACGTCGCCCATGTTCTCCTCGGGCGTGGTGACCTCGACGGACATCATCGGTTCGAGCAGTGCCGGGTCGGCCTTGCGGGCCGCCTCCTTCAGCACCATCGAACCGGCGATCTTGAAGGCCATTTCCGACGAGTCGACCTCGTGGTACTGGCCGTCGAGCAGGGTCAGCTTCAGACCGACCAGCGGGAAGCCGGCGAGGATGCCGTACTGCATGGCGTCCTGGGCACCGGCGTCCACCGAGGGGATGAACTCCCTCGGGATCCGCCCACCGGTGACCGCGTTCGCGAACTCGTACGTCGGCGAGTCGTTGTCCAGCGGCAGCGGTTCGAGGCTGACGATGACCCGGGCGTACTGCCCCGAACCACCGGTCTGCTTCTTGTGGGTGTACTCGACCTTCTCCACCTTGCGGCGGATGGTCTCCCGGTACGCCACCTGCGGCTTGCCGATGTTCGCCTCGACGTTGAACTCGCGGCGCATCCGGTCCACCAGGATGTCCAGGTGCAGTTCGCCCATGCCGGAGATGACGGTCTGGCCGGTCTCCTCGTCGAGCTTGACCCGGAACGTCGGGTCCTCCTCGGCGAGCCGCTGGATGGCGGTGCTCAGCTTCTCCTGGTCGGCCTTTGTCTTCGGCTCGATCGCGACCTCGATGACCGGCTCCGGGAAGGTCATCGACTCCAGGATGACCGGGTTGGCCGGGTCGCAGAGGGTGTCGCCGGTGGTGGTCTGCTTCAGACCCTGCACCGCGATGATGTCGCCAGCCTGGGCCGAGCTGCGCTCTTCCCGCTTGTTGGCGTGCATCTGGTAGATCTTGCCGATCCGCTCCTTGCGGTCCTTGGTGGAGTTGATCACCTGCGATCCGGACTCCACCGTGCCCGAGTAGACGCGGACGTAGGTCAGCTTGCCCAGGTGCTTGTCGGTCTGGATCTTGAAGGCCAGCCCGGAGAACGGCTCGTTCTTGTCCGGCTTGCGCAGCATCGGGGTCTCGCCGTCGGGGGCGGTGCCCTCGATCGCCGGGACGTCCAGCGGCGACGGCAGGTAGTCGACCACCGCGTCGAGCATCGGCTGGACGCCCTTGTTCTTGAAGGCCGAACCGCAGAGCACCGGGTTGGCCTTGCCACCGATGGTGGCCCGCCGGATGGCGGCCTTGATCGCGTCGACGGAGAGTTCCTCGCCCTCGAGGTACTTCTCCATCACCGAGTCGTCGACGTCGGCGAGGGTCTCGATCAGCTTCTCGCGCCACTCGGCGGCCAGGTCCGCGAGGTCGGCCGGGATCTCCTCGACCGCGTAGTCCTCGCCCTTCTGGGTCTCACCGCGCCAGGTCAGCGCCCGCATCCCGATCAGGTCGACGACGCCGATGTGGTCGCCCTCCAGGCCGATCGGCACCTGCAGCACCAGCGGGGTGGCGTTGAGCCGGTCGATCATCATCTGCACGCAGCGGAAGAAGTCCGCCCCGGTCCGGTCGAGCTTGTTGACGAAGCACATCCGGGGGACGTTGTACTTGTCGGCCTGACGCCAGACGTTCTCCGTCTGCGGCTCCACACCCGCGACACCGTCGTAGACGGCGACCGCACCGTCGAGCACCCGCAGCGACCGCTCGACCTCGACCGTGAAGTCGACGTGGCCGGGCGTGTCGATGATCTGGATCGTGTGGCCCTTCCACTCACACTTGGTGGCGGCGGAGGTGATGGTGATCCCCCGCTCCTGCTCCTGCTCCATCCAGTCCATGACGGCGGCGCCTTCGTGGACCTCACCGATCTTGTAGGTGATGCCGGTGTAGAACAGGATCCGCTCGGTGGTAGTGGTCTTACCGGCATCGATGTGCGCCATGATGCCGATGTTGCGTACGTTGGCGAGCGCGTCTGCGGCGGCCACTTCAATCCCTACTTATCGTCTCGTCGTCTCGTCGGTGTGATCGCGACCGTTGCCCGGGCTCCGGCGCGGCGGACCGCGCCGGAACCCGGCTGGCCGTTACCAGCGGTAGTGCGCGAAGGCCTTGTTGGACTCGGCCATCTTGTGGGTGTCCTCACGCCGCTTCACGGCGGCGCCAAGACCGTTGCTCGCGTCCAGCAGCTCGTTCATCAGCCGCTCGACCATCGTCTTCTCCCGGCGGGCGCGGGAGTAGGTGACCAGCCAGCGCAGGCCGAGCGTGGTGGCACGCTGCGGCTTGACCTCGACCGGCACCTGGTAGGTCGCGCCACCGACCCGGCGGCTGCGCACCTCCAGGGTCGGCTTCACGTTGTCCATCGCCCGCTTGAGCGTGACCACGGGGTCGGTGCCGGACTTCTCCCGGCAGCCCTCCAGGGCCTCGTAGACGATGCGCTCGGCGAGCTGACGCTTGCCGCGGAGCAGGATCTTGTTCACCAGCTGGGTGACCAGCGGGGAGTTGTACACCGGGTCCGCGACCAGCGGCCGGCGCGGAGCAGGGCCCTTACGCGGCATGTCAGCTCTTCTCCTTCTTCGCGCCGTAGCGGCTACGGGCCTGCTTGCGGTTGCGGACGCCCTGGGTGTCCAGCGAACCGCGGACGATCTTGTAACGCACGCCCGGAAGGTCCTTCACACGGCCGCCACGGACCAGCACGAGGGAGTGCTCCTGGAGGTTGTGCCCGACGCCCGGAATGTAGGCGGTCACCTCGATCTGGCTGCTGAGCTTCACCCGAGCGACCTTGCGCAGCGCGGAGTTCGGCTTCTTGGGGGTGGTGGTGTACACGCGCGTGCACACGCCGCGCCGCTGAGGACTCCCCTTCAGCGCCGGCGTCTTGGTCTTACTCGTCTTCGCCTGGCGGCCCTTGCGGACCAACTGCTGGATCGTGGGCACCGGGTTTTCCGCTCCCTTCGGCCGCCCTCTGCGACCGCGCCGTGTGTCTTAGCCACCCGTCCGGGTGGCTCTCTTACCTTCCAACCAGGGCCGTCTCGGGACGGTCCCGGCACCCGCGGTCGGGCGTGTCGCCCGCTCGCGGTTTCCGCCGTCGCTTGTCGACGCCGGATTCCAGCTCGTCGGCACGCTGGGGCGTAGCCGACTCGTTTCGACTTTGTCGTGGGTTGCTCGATTGCCACCACGTGGACTCGGGCACACGCACGAGTTGCCCGGGCATGCCCGGGCACGAGAGGAAAGAGTACCTACCGTGAGTGGGCACGTCAAAACAGGACTCCGGGAGGTTGTCGAGCACCCCCGGCCAGGCCCGGATCTCCGCGTCGCTCCCGAAAAGCACTGCCGATTTTCAAGTGTACCGGCTGATCCCGCGATCGGCCCGTCGGCCCGGTAACCCGACAGCCGCCCGCCCCGGCCGGCCGGCCGCCGACGGCGCTCAGGCCAGTTGCAGCAGCACCGCCACGGCCAGCGCGAGCACCGTCAGCGCGAGGCCCACACCGGCACAGCTGATGCCGGCGATCGCCAGACCCCGGCCGGTGAACCGGACCGGCGGCGCCGTGGAGCCCGGCGCGGCCGCGGGCGTCATGCGGCGGCGACCAGGCCAGCGCGCCCGACCGGTGGGCGAGGTCTGCCGGCGGCCCAGTTCGCCCAGCAGCACGCCGGCCAGGCCGAGCAGCCCGGCGAGCACCGCGAAGGCGCCTGCGACCCAGCCGCCCCAGTCCTCCGGGCTGCTGCCGGCGAGGCCCAGGCAGCCGGCGGTGAAGGCGACCAGCACGGATCCGACCCCGGTCACCAGCGAGGCCACCGCCGGCCCCGAGGTGACCGGAGCCACCTCGAGATGCACCAGGCCGAACGGCGTACCCGGGACCGCGTCCACCCGGCTGGGCGCCCGCAGCGACTCACGGGGCGGCGCCGGCACCGCGGCCGGTCCAGCACCGCCGGCCGGGCCCGCTCCACCGGCCAGCCCGGGCATGCCGGGGTACGCCGTCGGCGCACCGCCCGGCGTCGCGGCCCGGAGCGGCTCCGCCACCGGGTACCCGGCGACGCCGGCCGCCCCCGGCGCGCCCGCCGAGGCCGGGCCGGAGGTCGGAACCGCCGGCACAGGGCCGGAGCCCCAGGCGGAGGTCGCCGGGGCCGGCGGTGTGGCGGGGCTCGGCGCCCAGGTCGGGTTCGCCGGGAGCGGGGCGGTGGAGGCGCCTGCCCAGCCCGTGCCGGAGACCCCCGGCCCGGCCTCGGACCCGGCCGGCGCGGGGCGGGACCATTCGCTGGCCGGCCCGCCCGGCTCCCCCGGCGCGCTCGTCGGCGACGCCGCGGCAATCGGCGGCAGCGTGTACGAGGGCTCGGGGTAACGAGGCTCGTGCCCGGCGGGCTGCCCCGGCGTCTCGTCCGCCGCGCGCTCCACCCCGGGTGGCTGCGCCTCCTCCGTCACGAAAACTCCCCTGCACACCACCGAGCCGCCAACCACGGCGGAACCGACCGGCCGAGGAGAATCCGTCGACCGGGCCCGACACGTCGTGCCAAGGTCAGGTTACCGCCGTGCGGCCAGCCGCCACCGGCCCGGTTACGTCCGGTAGCCCTGCCGCCGAACCACCCTCCGCTGGCGGCCTGGTCAGTCGACCCCGGGCGCGAAGTCCTGGCCGACCGAGCCGTCGGCCAGATTCACCACACCGATCACGGTCGCCGCCACCAGCGCGGTCGCGGCGAGGGCGACGCCGGCCCAGGCCAGCTGCTCACCGCGACGCAGCCAGGCGGCACCCGTCAGATAGCCCCCCGACGCGTACGCCTCCCGGCGGGCCTGCCGGGCCAGCAGCATCGCCAGCGTCGCCGGGACGATGCCCCCGACCAGTGGGCCGGTCAGCAGCGCCACCAGGCCGAGGGCGAAGACCGCCCGGGACTTGGTGGAGCGCACCGGATCCGGGTCGAGCGGATGGCGCGTGGCCGGGCCGGCGGCCGGCATCGTGGTCACCACGCCAGCCTACCCAACCCGGCGTGCACGGCCGGAAAAGCGAGGCGCCCCGCCCGTCAACCGACGAGCGGGGCGCCTCAGGTGTCGCTTAGCGGTACGACCCGAAGTCGAAGTCGTCCAGCGGCACCGCCTGGCCGCTGGCCGGCCCGAACCCGTAGTCGGTCTCGGGGTAGCCGGTCATCGAGTAGACCTTGGCCTTCGCCTCCTCGGTCGGCTCGACCCGGATGTTGCGGTACTTGCTGATGCCCGTACCGGCCGGGATGAGCTTACCGATGATGACGTTCTCCTTGAGACCGATCAGCGAGTCGCTCCGGGCGTGGATCGCCGCGTCCGTGAGCACCCGGGTGGTCTCCTGGAAGGACGCCGCCGACAGCCACGAGTCGGTGGCCAGCGACGCCTTGGTGATACCCATCAGCACCGGCCGGCCCGCCGCGGGCTCGCCGCCCTCGGAGACGAGCCGGCGGTTCTCCGACTCGAACAGCGCCCGGTCGACCAGCACACCCGGCAGGAACTCGGTCGCGCCGGAGTCGATCACCGTCACCCGCTTGAGCATCTGGCGGATGATGATCTCGATGTGCTTGTCGTGGATGAGCACACCCTGCGACCGGTAGACCTCCTGGACCTCCTGGGTCAGGTGGACCTGGACCGCCCGCGGGCCGAGGATCCGCAGCAGCTCGTGCGGGTCGATGGTGCCCTTGGTGAGCTTCTGGCCGACGTCGACGTGATCCCCGTCGTGCGCCTGGAGCGGCACCCGCTTGGAGATCTTGTCGTACACGATCTCGTCGCTGCCGTCGTCCGGCACCACGATGATCTTGCGCGACCGCTCGCCGTCCTCGATCCGGATCCGGCCCGGGGTGTCGGCGATCGGCGCCTTGCCCTTCGGGACCCGGGCCTCGAAGATCTCCTGGACCCGGGGCAGACCCTGGGTGATGTCCTCACCCGCGACACCACCGGTGTGGAAGGTACGCATCGTGAGCTGGGTACCCGGCTCACCGATCGACTGGGCGGCGATGATGCCGACCGCCTCGCCGACGTCCACGGTCTTGCCCGTCGGCAGCGAGCGGCCGTAGCACGCCCCGCAGACGCCGAGCTTGGACTCGCAGGTGAGCACGCTGCGGACCCGTACGGTGTCCACCCCGGCCCCCACGATCCTGTCGACCAGGATGGTGTTGATGTCCGCACCCCGCTCGGCGACCAGGTTGCCGTCGGGCCCCTTGATGTCGTCGGCCAGGGTACGGGCGTGCACGCTGGTCTCCACGTGCTCGTGCGCCACCAGCCTGCCGTCGAGCTGGGTCGCGATCTGCATCGGGATGGCGCGGTCGGTGCCGCAGTCCTCCTCGCGGATGATCACGTCCTGCGAGACGTCCACCAGGCGACGGGTCAGGTAACCCGAGTCGGCGGTACGCAGCGCCGTGTCGGCGAGACCCTTCCGGGCACCGTGCGTGGAGATGAAGTACTCCAGCACGGAGAGACCCTCCCGGTAGCTGGCCTTGATCGGCCGCGGGATGATCTCGCCCTTCGGGTTGGCCACCAGACCACGGATCGCGGCGATCTGGCGGAGCTGGAGCAGGTTACCGCGGGCACCCGAGTTGATCATCTTCCACAGCGGGTTCTCCTGCGGCAGCGCGGTCTCCATCTCCTTGGCGACCTCGTTGGTCGCCTTGGTCCAGATCTCGATGAGCTCGCCGCGACGTTCCTCGGCGGTCATCAGACCCCGCTGGTACTGCTTGTCGATCCGCTCGGCTTCCTTCTCGTACCGCTCCAGGATCTCCCGCTTGCGCGGCGGCGCGATGACGTCCTCCATGCCGATCGTCACGCCGGACCAGGTGGCCCAGTGGAAGCCGGCCTCCTTGAGCCCGTCGAGCGTCGCGGCCAGGGCCACCTTCGGGAACCGCTCGGCGAGATCGTTGACGATCGCGGAGAGCTGCCCCTTGCGGATCTCGTAGTTCACGAACCGGTAGCCCTGCGGCAGGGTCTCGTTGAAGAGCACCCGCCCCAGCGTGGTCTCCACGGTGAGCGGCTCACCCGGGACCCAGCCCTCCGGCGCGGTCCACCGGGAGGCACCGGGGCCGTTGTCCACCTCGACCACACCGCGCAGCCGGATCTTCACCGGGGTCTGCAGGTGCAGCTCACCGTTGTCGAAGGCCATCCGCGCCTCGGCGTCCGAGCTGAACACCCGGCCCTCGCCGACCTCACCCGGGGTGAGGTGGGTCAGGTGGTAGAGGCCGATGACCATGTCCTGGGTGGGCATGGTGACCGGCTTGCCGTCCGCCGGCTTGAGGATGTTGTTGGACGAGAGCATCAGGATCCGAGCCTCGGCCTGCGCCTCGGCGGAGAGCGGTACGTGCACCGCCATCTGGTCGCCGTCGAAGTCCGCGTTGAACGCGGTGCAGACCAGCGGGTGGATCTGGATCGCCTTGCCCTCGACGAGCTGCGGCTCGAACGCCTGGATGCCCAGCCGGTGCAGGGTCGGCGCCCGGTTCAGCAGCACCGGGTGCTCGCCGATGACCTCTTCCAGCACGTCCCAGACGACCGGCCGCTGCCGCTCGACCATCCGCTTCGCGGACTTGATGTTCTGTGCGTGGTTGAGGTCGACCAGCCGCTTCATCACGAACGGCTTGAACAGCTCCAGCGCCATCTGCTTGGGCAGGCCGCACTGGTGCAGCTTGAGCTGCGGACCGACCACGATCACGGAACGACCGGAGTAGTCGACCCGCTTGCCCAGCAGGTTCTGCCGGAACCGGCCCTGCTTGCCCTTGAGCATGTCCGACAGCGACTTCAGCGGCCGGTTACCCGGGCCGGTGACCGGCCGACCACGCCGTCCGTTGTCGAACAGCGCGTCCACGGCCTCCTGGAGCATCCGCTTCTCGTTGTTGACGATGATCTCGGGCGCGCCGAGGTCGATCAGTCGCTTGAGCCGGTTGTTCCGGTTGATCACGCGGCGGTAGAGGTCGTTCAGGTCCGAGGTCGCGAACCGGCCACCGTCGAGCTGCACCATCGGGCGCAGGTCCGGCGGGATCACCGGTACGCAGTCCAGCACCATGCCGAGCGGCGAGTTGCGGGTGTTCAGGAACGCCGCCACGACCTTGAGCCGCTTGAGCGCCCGGATCTTCCGCTGGCCCTTACCGGTACGGATGATCTCGCGGAGGTTCTCCGCCTCGGCGTCCAGGTCCATGTTCTGGACCAGCGCCTTGATCGCCTCGGCACCCATCCCACCGGTGAAGTACTCGCCGAACCGGTCCCGCAGCTCGCGGTAGAGCAGCTCGTCGGTGACCAGCTGCTTCGGCTCCAGCTTGCGGAAGGTGTCCAGCACCTCGTCGAGGCGGTCGATCTCGCGCTGCGCCCGGTCGCGGATCTGGCGCATCTCACGCTCTCCGCCCTCCTTGACCTTGCGCCGCACGTCGGCCTTGGCACCCTCGGCCTCCAGCTCGGCCAGGTCGGCCTCAAGCTTGGCGGCCCGCTTCTCGATCTCCGAGTCACGGCTGTTCTCGGCCTGCCGCTTCTCGGCCAGGATCTCGTTCTCCACCGTGGCGAGGTCACGGTGTCGCGCCTCCGTGTCGACGCTGGTCACCACGTACGACGCGAAGTAGATGATCTTTTCGAGGTCCTTCGGCGCCAGGTCGAGCAGGTAGCCAAGCCGGCTCGGCACACCCTTGAAGTACCAGATGTGCGTGACCGACGCGGCCAGCTCGATGTGGCCCATCCGCTCACGCCGCACCTTGGAACGGGTCACCTCGACACCGCAGCGCTCACAGATGATGCCCTTGAACCGGACCCGCTTGTACTTACCGCAGTAGCACTCCCAGTCCCGCTGCGGGCCGAAGATCTTCTCGCAGAAGAGCCCGTCCTTTTCCGGCTTCAGGGTGCGGTAGTTGATCGTCTCAGGCTTCTTAACCTCGCCGTGCGACCACTGACGGATGTCGTCAGCGGTGGCCAGGCCAATCCGCAACTCGTCGAAGAAGTTGACGTCGAGCACGTTATATGTCCCTCGTGTCGTGTCGTTTTACCGCTAGCTCTCATGCGGGGGTCGGGGGCGGGTGACCCGCGGAGGGATCAAGCCTGACCGCCCGGAGCGGGTCATCCGCCCCCGACCCCACACAACCTCACACCTCTTCGACCGAGCTCGGCTCACGCCGGGACAGGTCGATGCCGAGTTCCTCCGCGGCCCGGAAGACCTCGTCGTCGGTCTCGCGCATCTCCAGGGCCACACCGTCGCTGGAGAGCACCTCTACGTTGAGGCACAGCGACTGCAGCTCCTTGAGCAGCACCTTGAAGGACTCCGGGATGCCCGGTTCGGGAATGTTCTCGCCCTTGACGATCGCCTCGTACACCTTGACCCGGCCGAGGACGTCGTCGGACTTGATCGTCAGCAGCTCCTGCAGGGCGTACGCGGCGCCGTACGCCTGCATCGCCCAGCACTCCATCTCGCCGAACCGCTGGCCACCGAACTGCGCCTTACCACCCAGCGGCTGCTGCGTGATCATCGAGTACGGACCGGTCGACCGAGCGTGGATCTTGTCGTCGACCAGGTGGTTCAGCTTGAGGATGTAGATGTAGCCGACCGCGATCGGGTCGGGCAGCGGCTCGCCGGAACGTCCGTCGAAGAGCTGCGCCTTGCCGCTCGCGCCGATCAGCTGCTTGCCGTCCCGGTTGGGCAGGGTCGACGAGAGCAGACCGGAGATCTCCTCCTCCTTGGCGCCGTCGAAGACCGGCGTCGCCACGTTGGTGTCCGGCTCGGACTCGTGCGCGTCGATCGACCGCAGCGCCCGCTTCCAGTCCGCGTCCTCACCCTGTACCTGCCAGCCGGTCTTGGCGACCCACCCGAGGTGGGTCTCCAGCACCTGGCCGATGTTCATCCGGCTCGGCACGCCGAGCGGGTTGAGCACGATGTCGACCGGGGTGCCGTCCTCCAGGAACGGCATGTCCTCGACCGGCAGGATCTTGGAGATGACGCCCTTGTTGCCGTGCCGGCCGGCGAGCTTGTCACCGTCCTGGATCTTCCGCTTCTGCGCCACGTAGACCCGGACGAGCTCGTTGACGCCCGGCGGCAGCTCGTCGCCGTCCTCCCGGGAGAAGGTCCGTACGCCGATGACCGTGCCGGTCTCGCCGTGCGGCACCTTCAGCGAGGTGTCCCGGACCTCGCGCGCCTTCTCGCCGAAGATCGCGCGGAGCAGCCGCTCCTCCGGGGTCAGCTCGGTCTCGCCCTTGGGCGTGACCTTGCCGACCAGGATGTCGCCGGTGACGACCTCGGCGCCGATCCGGATGATTCCGCGCTCGTCGAGGTCGGCGAGCATCTCCTCGCTGACGTTCGGGATGTCGCGGGTGATCTCCTCCGGACCGAGCTTGGTGTCCCGGGCGTCGACCTCGTGCTCCTCGATGTGGATCGAGGTGAGGGCGTCCTGCTGGACGAGGCGCTGCGACAGGATGATCGCGTCCTCGTAGTTGTGGCCCTCCCACGGCATGAACGCGACCAGCAGGTTGCGGCCGAGCGCCATCTCGCCGTCGTCGGTGCACGGACCGTCCGCGATGACCTGGCCCGCCTCCACCCGGTCGCCCTCGAAGACGATCGGCTTCTGGTTGACGCAGGAGCCCGCGTTGGAACGGCGGAACTTGTGCAGCAGGTAGGTACGCCGGTGGCCGTCGTCCTGGTGCACCGTCACGTAGTCGGCACACAGGTCCTCGACCACGCCGCCGACCTCGGCGACGACCACGTCACCGGCGTCCACCGCGGCCCGGTATTCCATACCGGTACCGACCAGCGGCGCCTCGGCCTTGACCAGCGGCACCGCCTGGCGCTGCATGTTCGCGCCCATCAGTGCCCGGTTGGCGTCGTCGTGCTCGAGGAACGGGATCATGGCGGTGGCGACCGACACCATCTGGCGCGGCGACACGTCCATGTAGTCGACCGCGGTGGGGGCGACGTAGTCGACCTCACCGCCCTTCCGGCGGACCAGGACCCGGTCCTCGGCGAAGGTGCCGTCCGCCCGCAGCGCGGTGTTGGCCTGCGCCTTGACGAACCGGTCCTCCTCGTCGGCGGTCAGGTAGTCGATCTGGTCGGTGACCCGACCCTCGACCACCTTCCGGTACGGCGTCTCGATGAAGCCGAACGGGTTGACCCGGCCGAAGGTCGACAGGGCGCCGATCAGGCCGATGTTCGGGCCTTCCGGCGTCTCGATCGGGCACATCCGGCCGTAGTGCGACGGGTGCACGTCCCGGACCTCGAAGCCGGCCCGCTCCCGGGACAGACCACCCGGGCCGAGCGCGCTCAGCCGCCGCCGGTGGGTCAGCCCCGCGAGCGGGTTGGTCTGGTCCATGAACTGGGACAGCTGCGACGTACCGAAGAACTCCTTGATCGCCGCCACCACCGGACGGATGTTGATCAGGGTCTGCGGGGTGATCGCCTCGACGTCCTGGGTGGTCATCCGCTCGCGGACCACCCGCTCCATCCGGGAGAGGCCGACCCGAACCTGGTTCTGGATCAGCTCGCCCACGGTACGGAGCCGGCGGTTGCCGAAGTGGTCGATGTCGTCGGCCTCGTAGCCCTCCTCACCGGCGTGCAGCCGGCAGAGGTACTCCACGGTGGCGACGATGTCGTCCTCGGTCAGCGTGCCCTTGTTGATCGGGACGTCGACCTCGAGCTTCTTGTTGAACTTGTATCGGCCGACCTTGGCGACGTCGTACCGCTTCGGGTTGAAGAAGAGGTTGTCGAGCAGGGTCTGGGCGTTCTCCCGGGTGGGAGGCTCGCCCGGCCGGAGCTTGCGGTAGATGTCGAGCAGCGCCTCGTCCACCCCGGCGATGTGGTCCTTCTCCAGGGTGGTCATCATCAGCTCGGACCAGCCGAACCGCTCGCGGATCTGCTCGTTGGTCCAGCCGATCGCCTTGAGCAGGACGGTGACGGCCTGCCGGCGCTTACGGTCGATGCGGACACCCACGGTGTCGCGCTTGTCGATGTCGAACTCCAGCCAGGCACCCCGACTCGGGATGACCTTGACGCTGGAGAGATCGCGGTCGGAGGTCTTGTCCGGCTGCTTGTCGAAGTAGACGCCCGGGGACCGGACGAGCTGGCTGACCACCACGCGCTCGGTGCCGTTGATGATGAAGGTGCCCTTCGGCGTCATCATCGGGAAGTCACCCATGAACACCGTCTGGCTCTTGATCTCGCCGGTGGTGTTGTTGGTGAACTCCGCGGTCACGAACAGCGGGGCGCAGTAGGTCAGGTCCTTCTCCTTGCACTCCTCGATCGAGGCCTTGACCTCGTCGAAGCGCGGCGCGGAGAAAGAGAGCGACATAGTGCCAGAAAAGTCCTCAATGGGACTGATCTCGTCGAGGATCTCGGCGAGACCCGATCGAGCGTGCGGGTCGTCGGCCGACCGGCCCTGCCAAGCCTCGTTGCCGACCAGCCAGTCAAACGACTCGTTCTGGATGGCGAGGAGGTTGGGGACCTCGAGGTGTTCGGTAATCCTGCCGAAGGAGATTCGGCGGGGCGCGAAAGCGCTCGACGTACGACTGGTCTTCGCAGGGCGGGAAGCTGCCAAGATGCGTCCTTCCGAGGACCGGTGCTGCTAGATGCGGCTGTCACGCGTGCACTCCAATGGCCCCACTCCAAACGCCCAAAACTGGACATTCCGAGCAGGGGTCAAGTCGGAAGGCAGCGCAAACTAGCAGTGTAGCCGAGCGGCTAACCGCTGTCCAGCCCACCACGGCAGGGCGTTGCAGAACGTGTCGCCAGCCGCCGGCTGGCGCGCGCCGAGCGCGCTCACACGTCCCGCACGCATCCCGCTAGGCCTCGTAGGGACCAGCGGCTCGTGGTGCTCCGTGGCCCTTACCCAGGTGTCGGCCGTCGCAAGCGCGGAAGGTCTTGCTGATGTCAGCGTGCCTGCCGGTTCCTGCCGCGTCAAGGGCTGATGCCCGGGTCGGGCGACGTCTTTGCCCGGGTCGCCATCCGAGCCTGACCGGCCGGACGGGCCGACGACGGCCGTCCGAGGCGCCAAAGCCCTGATCATCGACGGTCGCAGCCTGTCAACGAACGGAGACGGGCGGCGATCCGGCGCCGGATCGCCGCCCGTCGGCGACATCGCTGTGCGTCAGCTCACTAGCCGACGCGAGCCGCCTCCGGTGGCCCGTACCTCCGCGGCCCCCGCTCGGCGGAACGGAGAGCTGGTCGGTACGGGCCGCCCGGGGCGACGTGGTGCGGAACTACTTGAGGGTGACCTTCGCGCCCTCGGCCTCGAGCTTGGCCTTGGCCTTGTCGGCGGCCTCCTTGTTGGCCTTCTCCAGGACCGGCTTCGGCGCGCCCTCGACGAGGTCCTTGGCCTCCTTCAGGCCCAGGCCGGTCAGCTCGCGCACGACCTTGATGACCTGGATCTTCTTGCCGCCGTCGGCCTCCAGGATGACGTCGAACTCGTCCTGCTCCGGCTCGGCCTCGGCGGCCGGGGCCGCCGGGCCACCGGCGGCGATGGCCACCGGCGCGGCGGCGGTCACGTCGAAGGTGGTCTCGAACTGCTTCACGAACTCCGAGAGCTCGATCAGCGTCATCTCCTTGAACGCGTCGAGCAGCTCTTCGGTGCTGAGCTTCGCCATGGTGTCTGGCGTCCTTTCCTAATCTCTTACACGAATATCGGGGGTACCGGAGGGCTGGCCGCTCAGGCCTGCCCCTCCTTCTCACGCTTGTCCTGCAGGGCAGCCGCCAGGCGGGCGGTCTGCGCCAGCGGCGCCTGGAACAGGGCAGCGGCCTTGCTCAGGCTGCCCTTCATCGCGCCGGCCATCTTGGCCAGCAGCACCTCACGGGACTCGAGGTCGGCGAGCTTGTTGACCTCGTCCGCGGTGATCGCCCGGCCCTCGAAGACGCCACCCTTGATGACGAGCTTCGGGTTGGCCTTCGCGAACTCCCGCAGACCCTTCGCCGCCTCGACCACGTCGCCGGAGACGAAGGTCAGCGCGGTAGGACCGGTGAACAGCTCGTCGAGGCCGGCAATGCCAGCGTCCGTCGCGGCGCGCTTGGCCAGCGTGTTCTTCGCCACCTCGTAGGTCGTGTCCCGACCGAGCGAGCGGCGTAGCTGGGTGAGCTGGGAAACCGTCAGGCCGCGGTACTCGGTGAGCACGGTGGCTCCCGAGTTGCGGAAGTATTCGGTGAGCTCGGCGACGGCGGTGGCCTTGTCGGCCCGAACCGGCTTGTCCGCCATGTCCCTCCTCTCTCGTTGCTCCAGGCTGATCACGGCCCGACCGGCCGTCTGGGCGCGGTCGGAGCCCGGGTGCGGGTCGGAAGTTCCGCCGCAACGAGAGAAGCCCCGGCGCAGGGCGCACGGGGCGGGAAGGTCATGCGGACACGACCTGACGCTACCGTCTCCCCTGCGCGGGCCGCCCGTCGAGCGGGACCTTCGACCGTGCCGGGGCACGGTGACCAGCGGTCTCTGGGTGAAACTTGTCGGCCAAGTTACCTTGACCGACTTATCAGAGTACGGGATGCCCGCCGTAACGACCAAATCACCCGAGGTGGTCCGGCTCACGTCCGGCCCATCCCGCTCAGGCGCCACGTCCCGGGCTCACGTCCGGTGGCGGCGGAGCCAGGCGTACCCCGCCAGCGCCGCCGCGCTCCAGAGCAGGGCGTGCCCGGTCAACAGGGCCACCGACCAGCCGGTCGGCCCGGCGGTGCTGGCCCGGGCGGTGGCGAGTACCGGGGGCGCGATCCAGGGCAGCACCGAGTCCTTCAGCCCGAAGACGTACACCCCGACCACCCCGCCAACCAGGGCGGCCAGCCCGTACAGCGGGCTGTTGGTCGCCGCCCGGCTGGCCAGCGCGCCCAGGGCGACGGCCGCCGGCAGGACCAGCAGGTGTGCCCAGAGCCCGACCGTCATGCCCAGCGCGAGCGGCAGGTCGCCGTCCCGTTGGGGGCCGGTCACCCCGCCCACCAGCCAGGGCAGCAGCAGCGCGACCGGGACCAGGGCCAGCCCGGCCAGCCCGGCGGCGAGGATCCCGCCGGCCAGTTCCGCCCGGCGGCCGGCGGCGACCACGGCGAGCCGGCGCTGGGTGTCCGGCTCGGTGTCCAGCAGCAGCTTGGTCTGCCAGGCCAGGACCGGGAAGAGCAGCACGGCGGAGACGCCGTACGCCTCGGCTGCCTGTGCGGCACCGCCCCCATACAGCACGGTGAGCGCGACCAGCCCGGCGATCAGCGGCGGCAGCGCCCGAGCGGTCCGAACGAATCCCGCCAACCGCATCCGAGCCAGCGCGATCACGACGCCTCCCCGGTGGCCGCGACGGGTTTCGCCGACTGCTCGCCGCCCCCGTCGACCGCCCCGGCCGGATCACCGGGACCGCCCGAAACAGCCGGAACGCCGGAAACGGCCGGAGCGGCCTCGGCACCGGAAACGGCCGGAGCGGCCTCGGCACCGGAAACGGCCCGGGTGCCCGAGGCCGCCGGGGTGCGCGCCGGAGCGGCCAGCTCGGCCGGAGGTTCACCGTGTCCGGCGGGGCGTACCCCGAGCACCTGGTGGCCGGCGCGGCGCAGCGCGGCGACGGTCTCCAGTGCCCGGGCGGTCGGCACCGCGATCTCCACCACGGAAGTCCCGACTCCGGCGGTCCCCTGGTCGGCGGCGGCCGGAGGCACGGCGGTGACGCTCCCGGCAGAACCCGGAGACACTGCGGTGCGGCCCTCGGCCGGGGTCCCGCCCCCGGCGGGCCGCTGGTCGGCGGAGCCCGGAGACATGACGCGCACGGTCCCGTCGGTCACGCTCCACTGCGCGGCGTGCGGCAACCGGACCGTCTCGCCACGGTGGTCGCTGACCAGTACGGCGCCGCCGCCGTCGAGTACCTCCGCGATCAGCTCGGGGACCAGTTCGCGGGTGGCCGCGTCCAGCCCCTCCCACGGTTCGTCGAGGACGAGCAGACCGGGCGGGCGGAGCAGGGCCTGGGCCAGCCCGACCTTCTGGGCGGTGCCCTTGGAGAGCGCCGGCAGCCGGACGTCGCGGTACGCCGCCAGCCCGAGGCGCTCGATCCAGCCGGTCACGGTACGGGCTGCCGCCGTGGCCGAGAGCCCCCGGATCCGGCCCATCCCGGTGAGGTACTGGCCGACGGTATGCGGCTGGTCCGCCGGAAAGCGCTCCGGCACCCAGCCGACCGTCCGGGGCCGGTCCCGGACCACACCCCGGGTCGGGTCCAGTACGCCCACCGCCACCTGGAGCAGCGTCGACTTGCCCACCCCGTTGCGACCGAGCACCACGGCGCTCTGCCCGGGGCCGATCTCCACCTCGACCGCGCGCAGCACCCACGGGTCGCGGGCGCCGTACCGCAGCCAGACCTGATCCAGTCGCACGGATAGCAGCGTGCCACAGCGCTGCCGGGAACGCGGGGCCGCAGCGCTCGGGATGGTGGTGGCACCGGTCCCAAGCCCTCCGGCGCACCGGAAACACCGACGCGGGACGCCCGCGAAACGTCGCTGGGCGCCCCGCGTCGGACGGGACTGACCGGTTCCGGTCGAGGCTCAGGCCTCGGCCGACTCCCGCAGGTTCTTCACCACGTTCGGGTCGACCGGAACGCCCGGGCCCATGGTGGTGGTGAGGGTGACCTTCCGGAGGTACTTGCCCTTGGCCGCGGACGGCTTGGACCGGAGCACCTCGTCGAGCACCGCGGCGTAGTTGTCGACCAACTGGGCCTCGGAGAACGAGGCCTTGCCGATGATCAGGTGCAGGTTGGAGTGCTTGTCCACCCGGAAGGTGATCTTGCCGCCCTTGATGTCCGAGACGGCCTTGGTGACGTCCATGGTCACCGTGCCGGTCTTCGGGTTCGGCATGAGACCGCGCGGGCCCAGGATCCGCGCGATCCGGCCGATCTTGGCCATCTGGTCCGGCGTGGCGATCGCGGCGTCGAAGTCCAGCCAGCCCTCCTGGATCCGGGCGACCAGCTCGTCGGTGCCGACCACGTCCGCTCCGGCTGCGGTCGCCTCCTCGGCCTTGGCGCCGGCCGCGAAGACGATCACGCGGGCGGTCTTGCCGGTGCCGTGCGGAAGGTTGACCGTGCCCCGGACCATCTGGTCGGCCTTGCGGGGGTCGACGCCGAGGCGCATAGCGACCTCGACCGTGGCGTCGAACTTGACGGTGCTGCTCCCCTTGGCCAGCTTGACGGCCTCGATCGGGGTGTAGAGCTTGTCCCGATCGATGGCCTCGGCGGCCTTGCGGTAGCTCTTGCTGCGCTGCATCTCTGATTACTCCTGTGGTGTCTGGCGGGCTGCGGGGTGCCGCGGCCCTCCCACGAACTGGTCGTGCCGGTCAGGGGTGGTAAAGAGGGACCTATTCCTTGACCGTGATGCCCATCGACCGGGCGGTGCCGGCGATGATCTTCTCGGCCTGGTCGAGGTCGTTGGCGTTCAGGTCGGCCATCTTCTTCTCGGCGATCTCGCGCAGCTGGGCGCGGGTGACCGAGCCGACCTTCTGGCTCTGCGGGACGCCGGAGCCCTTCTGCACGCCGGCAGCCTTGATCAGCAGTCGGGCGGCGGGCGGGGTCTTCAGCACGAAGGTGAAGGTCCGGTCCTCGTACACGCTGATCTCGGCCGGCACGATGTCACCGCGCTGCGACTCGGTCTGCGAGTTGTAGGACTTGCAGAACTCCATGATGTTGACGCCGTGCTGACCCAGCGCCGGACCGACCGGCGGCGCCGGGGTGGCCTGGCCCGCCGGGAGCTGAAGCGTGAACGTCTTGACGAGCTTCTTCTTCGGAGGCATGTCTCTTCCTGGGCTTGAAACTGGGGAACGTGCACCTGAGGTCACCCGTCGGCGCGCACGGTCAAGCGCGCCTGCGTGGCGGGCGACGTTCAAGAGTAGCGCAGCACCCTCGCGGGCGCCGCGCCGAGGTCGGCCGGGGCTGGATGAGGCTGGCCAGGGCCGGATCCGGGTGTGCCCGGACCGCCGGGCGTCCCGTCAATCAGATCTTGGCGACCTGGTTGAAGTTGAGCTCGACCGGAGTCTCCCGACCGAAGATCGACACCAGGACCTTGAGCTTCTGCTGGTCGGCGTTGATCTCGCTGATCGTGGCCGGCAGCGACGCGAAGGCGCCGTCGGTCACGGTGACCGAGTCACCGACCTCGAAGTCGAGCACCTTGACCTCCGGCTTCGCCTTCTTGGTCTCGGTCTCCACCGCCGGGGCGAGCCACTTGAGCACCTCGTCGAGCGAGAGCGGCGCCGGCCGGTCGGCCCGGTCGGTCGCGCCGACGAAGCCGGTCACCCCCGGGGTGTTGCGCACGCAGGAGTACGACTCCGGGGTCAGCTCCATCCGGACCAGGATGTAACCCGGAAAGACCTTGTTCTGGACCTGGAGGCGCTTGCCGTTCTTGACCTCGACCTCTTCCCGGGTCGGCACCTCGACCTGGTAGATGAACTCTTCCATGTCGAGGCTGGTGATCCGGGTCTCCAGGTTCGTCTTGACCTTGTTCTCGTAACCGGCGTACGAGTGGACCACAAACCAGTCACCGGGCGCGTAGCGCAGCTTCTGCCGCAGCTCGGCGACCGGGTCGTAGTCCTCGTCCGGCGCCTGCTCGGCGGCGAACTCCGGCTCGTTGGCGGCCTCGACCGACTCGGTACCGCTCGCCGTCGCCACCGCGGACTGCTCGTCCGGGGTCTCGGCGGTCTCGTCGTACTCAGGCACGCTCGCTCACTTCCGTCACTATCAGGTGGGGCAGGTGGTCAGCTAGAGCCGCCGAAGACCCACAGCACGCCGCGGGCGAAGGCGAAGTCCAGCCCGGCCACGATCGTCAGCACCACGGCGACGAACACGACCACCACGGCGGTGTAGGTCAGCAGCTCCTTACGGGTCGGCCAGATGACCTTACGCAGCTCCGCCACGACCTCGCGGAAGAACCGGGCAAGCCGGCCGAATATTCCGACCCGACCCTCGGTCTTGGTCTTGGGCGTGCTGTCCGCCGATTCGGCCTTAGTGCGCTCCCGGGTGGCGGTGCCACCACGCCCGACCGGCTCGTCCGCCTCGTCGTCGGCGTCATCGTCGACAACGTCGTCGATCATCTCGTCGTCGAGACGGTCGTTGTCGTCCTCGTCGCGCCGATTCTTCTCGGCCACTTCGCCCTCCGTCGCCGGGTGGTTGGTACGCGCGCCGGTGGGCGCACGCTGCGCTTTTCACGCCGGCCGGAACCCGGAGTCTCCGCCGCGGGCGCCGACCGCCCTCGACCGAACCCTCCGGACGACCGTCCCCGGAACGGCCCGCGGCCGGCGGATCCGTCAGGGAACGGACCGGGCGGACTGACCGCCCCGGCTCGACCCCGCCGGTGCCACCAACACGAGCCGGTCGCCACAGGTGGTGGCGACGCCGATCCCGGGACCGGTCAGGCCGTAGGCGCAGGGGTGACAGGACTTGAACCTGCAGCCTGCGGTTTTGGAGACCGCTGCTCTGCCAATTGAGCTACACCCCTGTGCGGGCAGCTGGACCCACTCAGGCACGCACGCCTGAGTAGAGGCCACTTGCCCCACGGCGGACCAGTGTACGGGTAGAGGCACGAGTTTCCCAACCGGTGTGCCCCAGCGAGCCCGCCGCACCTGGTCCAGCCCGGACTAGGCCGGGGTACGGATCACCGCCCGGGCCTGGGCCAGCACCTTCTCCCCCTGGCAGGTGGCGGTCAGGTCGAGCCGGGTGAGTCCGTCCTCGGGCTCGCCCCGCACGGCGGCGCTCACCTCGATCTCGGTGCCCTCGTCGTCGTCCGGGACCACCACCGGCCGGGTGAACCGGACGCTGTACTCCACCACCGCGTCCGGCGAGCCGGCCCAGTCGGTGACCGCCCGTCCGACCAGCGCCATGGTGAACATGCCGTGCGCGATCACCCCGGGCAGCCCCACCTTGGTGGCGAACCGGTCGCTCCAGTGGATGGGATTGAAGTCGCCCGAGGCGCCCGCGTACCGGATCAGGTCCGCGCGGGTGATCCGGAAGGTCCGGGGAGACAGATCCATCTCAGCCCTCTCCGCGTACGACGAGCTTGGTCCAGACGGTGACCACCGGCTCCCCGGCGGTCGTGTTCACCTCGGTGCGGGTGGTCATGAAGGCGTGCGCGCCCCGGTTGACGATCTCCTCGATCGTGTTGACGCAGACCAGCTCGTCGCCGGCCACCACCGGCCGGGTGTACCGGAACCGCTGGTCGCCGTGGACCACCCGGCTGTAGTCGACCCCGAGTTCCGGGTCATCGACGATCTGCCGGTTGGCCGCCATGGTGATCGTGAACGGATACGTCGGCGGGGCCACCACGTCGGCGTGCCCGAGCGCCCGGGCGGCATCCGGATCATGGTGCGCCGGGTCAGCGGCGCCGATCGCGGTGGCGAACTCTCGGATCTTCTCGCGCCCCACCTGGTAGGGCGGGGTCGGCGGATAGCTGCGGCCGGCGAAGGACGGGTCCAGGGACATGCCGCCGAACCTACACGGCCGGGGCGAGCCGCCGGGGTCGCCGCCCAGCGGCCGGAACCCGCCCGTGGGACGCCCGGAGCGGTCCCGCCGCACGCCGACCCCGGGCCGGCTGCGGACAGCAGAATCGCCGCCCCGGGGCCTCGGGCGGGAGCGGGCTCGCAGGCGCGCTCGCCAGAGGCTGGAACGGCGATGCTGGAGGTCTCTGACCGGCCGACTCCCGTCGGCGGCGGATCAGCGGGTCTCGCGGTGCAGGGTGTGCTTGCCGTCCCGGGGGCAGAACTTCTTCAGCTCGATGCGGTCCGGGTCGTTACGGCGGTTCTTACGCGTGATGTAGTTGCGCTCCTTGCACTCCACACACGCCAAAGTGATCTTGGGACGGACATCGGTCGCCTTGGCCACGGCGGGGCGCCTTCCTCGTTAGCGGACTGAACTACGACGTACCAGCGTAGACGCCTGCCACGCGGACACGCAAAGTGGGCGCCAACGGCGCCCTCTCGTTTCGGTCTCCGGGTCGGCCCCGGCGCCCGAGAGTAGCGGTGGCCGGACTTGAACCGGCGACACAGCGATTATGAGCCGCTTGCTCTGCCATCTGAGCTACACCGCCGAGGCGGGTCCAGCTGAACCCTCTGAGCCCCCTTACGGAATCGAACCGTAGACCTTCTCCTTACCATGGAGACGCTCTGCCGACTGAGCTAAGGGGGCGCGCACGCGATCTTTCCCGGTGGCGCGCAGAGGTAAGAGTACACGTCGTCGGGCACGAGGTGAAATCAGATCCCCGGTGGCCATACCGGGGCATCGACCCCGGGTCGCCGGCGCAGCTCAGGGCACCGCCCGCAGCCGCCGTACGTCGGCCGGGCCGGACTGGGTGTCGGACTCCGTCTGGGCCGCGAACCAGGCCTCCAGGCGCTCGTACGGCAGCGGACGGCTGAACAGGAAGCCCTGCCCGATCTGGCACCCGATGTCCTGGAGCAGTTCCAGGGTGAGTTCGCTCTCCACCCCCTCGGCCACCACCGCCAGGCCGAACTGCTGGGAGAGCGTCACCACCGCGTTGACGATCGCCAGATCCACCGGATCGGTCGCCATCCCCTGCACGAACGAGCGGTCGACCTTGACCTCGTTGACCGGCAGCCGGCGCAGGTAGGAGAGCGACGAGTGGCCGGTGCCGAAGTCGTCGACGGCGAGGCGTACCCCGATGTCGCGCAGCCGGCGCAGCCCCGGCACCGCGCGCTCGGTGCCGTCCAGTACGCCGGCCTCCTTGATCTCCAGCGTGAGCAGTTCCGGGGCGACGCCGTACTCCGCGAGCATCCCCTGCACCAGGGTCGGAAACTGCTGGTCGGCGAGCGTACGCGGAGAGATGTTCACCGAGACGGCGAGGGTGTCGCCGCCGCTGGTCCAGTCGCGGCTGCGCCGCAGCGCCTCGCCGAGCACCAGCTTGGTCAGCTCGGGAAGCTGGCCGGTGTGCTCCGCCACCGCCACGAAGTCCTCCGGGGCCACCGTCCCGTGGGCCGGGTGCACCCACCGGGCCAGGCACTCCACCCCGACCAGCCGCCGGTCGGTCAGGGCGACCTTCGGCTGGTAGTAGACCTCCACCTCGGCGTGGTCGAGCGCGCGGCGCAGGTCGCCGGCCAGGCCGAGCCGGCGCGACGAGCGGGATTCCAGCCCGGGGCTGAACAGCTGGATGCCGTCCGGCGCCGACTTGGCCCTGGTCACCGCGAGGTCGGCGCGCTGGAGCAGGGTCGCCGGGTCGTCGCCGTGGTCCGGATGCACCGCCACCCCGACCACGGTGTCGATGTCGAGGACCAGCACGTCGAAGACCATCCGGTCGCGGATCTGCTCGCGCAGCTCGGCGGCGAGGTCGAGTGCCGCGTCGATGCTCTCCATCCGCAGCGTCACCACGAACTCGTCGCTACCGACCCGACCCACCAGTGCGGCGGAGGGAGCCGAGGCGCGCAGCCGGGTCGCCACCTCGACGAGTACCCGGTCACCGGCCGCGTGCCCGACGGACTCGTTGACCTGGCGAAGCCCGGCCACGTCGAAGAGGAGCAGCGCGACGACCTCGTTCGGCGCGCGTACCCGGACCGCCTCTTCCAGCGCCCCGGTCACCCGCCGCCGGTTGGGCAGGTTGGTCAGTCCGTCGTGGTACGCGTCGTGCCGCAGCCGGTCGACCAGGCGGGAGTTCTCCAGGGCGACCGCGACGTGCGCGGCGATGGTCTCGAAGATCGGCACGTCGGCGGGGGTGAAGTGGCCGATGTCGGCGAGCCGGTTCACCACCTCGATCGAGCCGATCACCGCCTGGCCGGAGCGCAGCGGAGTGACGATCACGTCCTTGAGGCCCGCTTCCCGCAACGCCTCCCGTACGTCCGGATGACCATCCATCCGGCTGCCGGCGGCGACGGTCCGGCTCTCCTGGGTGGCGCGCTCCCGGGCGACCAGCGGGGTCCGGGAGAGGTCGAGCAGCCCCGAGTCGTCGACCCGGGCGGTGAGCAGAACCTCCGGGTGCCGGCCCTGGGCGGGGAGCCAGAGGGTGGCGTACTCGGCCTGCATCAGCGCCCGTACCCGACCCAGCAGCGAGTCGGCCAGGGTGCCGTCCTGGCCGCGCTCGCTCATCGCCTTGGTCAGTTCGTAGACGTCCGCCAGGGTCCGGTGCTGCCGGAAGAACTGTGCGTACGAGCGGTAGAGCAGGACCAGCGCGGCGGCGAGCGCGAGCAGGAGCAGGGCGGACCACGGGGTGACCCGGAGGCAGATCACGATGACCAGGCCCAGGGCCACGTTGAGCATCACCGTGAGCAGGCCGGGACCGGAGGTGCGGAACACCTCCCAACCCGCCTGCGCTCCGTGCATGATCGCGAAGACTCCGGCGACCGCGCCCAGCGTCACCAGCGCGTGGGTCGCCACGGCGGCGGCGAGCACCCCCCAGGTGCTCGGCCCGAAGCCGTGCATCTCCGGCAGCGCCAGCACGACCAGACTCGCCAGCGACACGGCCGCGGCGGACTTGGCGACGTTGAACCACAGCTTCGCCGGCGGGAACCGGCGGTAGATCTGGGTGATCAGCGAACCGAGCGTGAAGACGAGTACGACGGTGAGCGGTGGCAGCAGGTAGAGCCCGAAGAGCAGGGGAATCTCGCTGAACGTGGTGGCCGTGGTCTGTCGCCGGACGACGTAGAACAGCAACGGCGTGTCACCCAGCAGCGCAAGGCCGAGCACCAGGGCCGCCAACGCCCACTCGTCGGGCGGACCGTCGAGGACACCGAGCACCACCGCCAGGACGACCGCGAAGATGGCCAGCGGGCCGGTGATCAGCCAGGCGTGCTCAGAGGATCGACGTGGTGACGGTGGGCGCCCAGCCATACCACTCCCGATGGAAGAGAGTCCGTCCCTCGACGCGGGTGGTCGCTAGACCCAGTCCCAGCCGAGGGCCTGGAGCCCGGCCTCCGGCTCGGTCGCGTCACCCTCGGTTGCGTCACCCTCGGTTGGAGGGTCGGTCGAGTCAGCGATCCAGGTGTGGCCGCTTCGGTCCCGCACAGCCAGATCGGTCACCGCGGTCGCCGCGGCGAAGCCACTGACGGCGAGCGCCGCGAGCAGAAGTAGGGAGCCTATGAGGCGGCCCAACCTCCATGCAGGCATCGGTTGCTCCCGTCGAGGTAGCGTCGTGGAAGGTAGATGTTCCATGATGGTGCCACAGTCCGAGGAACCCGCAAAGCCATCGGAAGAGCGACCATCCGGGGATCGGCAAAGTCTAACCGTTCGGTAGGGACAAGTCCGCCGGCCGGCCGCAACCCCACCTGCCGGCAAATGCCCGACATGATTCACTCCCCGCTTAATAAGACTCACCACCCGTACGCGATCAGCCGTACCAAATACCGTTGTCGACGGATTTCGGCTAAACCACTGCAACCGCGTAACTCCACCCATCACGGACGCAGTGGCGCCGCAGAATGGGTCGACATCGGGACACTAGGGATACCTCGGACCGGTGTCCACAGCAGACTCATCGAGCGCCGGCCGGAGGGCGTGCGGCCGGCACCCCGACGTCGGCAGGATCACAGTCCGTGACAGCACCCTCCGTGAAGGATCCGGTCCGGGCGGCCGCCACGGCATCCCGGGCCGCCCGAACCGCGAACTCCCGGTCGGGCGAGGACCGCAGCAGCACCAGCTCGTGGTAGAGCGGCGCGGTCGCCGCGACAAGCAGCCGGCGCGGATCGCAGCCCGCCGGGATCTCGCCGCGCCGTACGGCCCGGTGCACGATGACGGCGCAGCGGTCGTACCGGTCGGCCCAGAAGGAGCGGAGGGCATCCGCGGCCTGCGCCGACCGGAACGACGCGGCGATCAGCGCCATCGTGAGCGGGGGTTCGGCGGTCAGCGCCGCGTACACCTCGGAGTTGACGGCGTGCAGGTCGCCCGCCAGCGAGCCGGTGTCGGGTGCCCGCCAGTCGTCGTCGGTCGCCTCGGCGAGTACGTCCGCGAGCAGCCCACCGACGTCGCGCCAGCGCCGGTAGACCGTGGTGCGGTGCACCCCCGACCGGTCCGCCACGGCGTCGACGCACAGCGCGTCGTAGCCGTACTCGACGAGGTGGGCCCGGACCGCGTCGAGGACCCGGCGGCGGACCGCGGCGCTGCGGCCCCCCGGCCGGCGGACCGGCCCGGCGGCGGAATCGGTTGGCGGTCGGGGCGGCGACATGGCACGATCTTAGTGCTACATCCGTAGACTTAAGGTAGGTACCCGTCCGATGGTCAGGTGAGCGTCACCCCGCGTCCCGAGCCGCCGCACGACCGGTGGCTGATCCGCCGACGACCGGAGTCGCTCCGATGCCTACCCAACTCAGCCTGCACAACGTCACGAAGCGTTACGCCGACCGGACCGTGCTCGACGGGGTCAGCTGCGCCATCGCCGCCGACGAACGCACCGCGATCATCGGCGAGAACGGCTCCGGCAAATCCACCCTGCTCCGGCTGCTCGCCGGGCGGGAGCAGCCCGACGAGGGGCGGGTGACGGTCGTCACCACCGGCGGCCTCGGCTACCTGGGCCAGGACGCGCCGCTGCCGGGGTACCTGACGGTGCGGCAGGCGATCGACGACGCGCTGGCCGAGCTGCGCCGGATCGAGGCGCGGCTGCGGGAGTTGGAGCCGCTGCTCGGCGACGGCGACCAGCGGCTGCTGGCCGAGTACGGCGAACTGGCCACCATCTTCGAGCTGCGCGGCGGGTACGACGCCGACGCCCGGGTGGAACGGACGCTGCACGCGCTCGGCCTGGCCGGGGTCGACCGGAGCCGGCGGCTCGGCGCGCTCTCCGGCGGCGAGCAGGCCCGGCTGCACCTGGCCGCGGTGCTGTCGACCGGCTCCGAGGTGCTGCTGCTCGACGAGCCGACCAACCATCTCGACGACCACTCGCTGAGCTGGCTGGAGGAACACCTGCGCAGCCGGCGGGGCAGCACGGTGGTGGTCTCACACGACCGGGTCTTCCTCGACCGGGTCGCCGGCACACTGATCGAAGTGGACGGTGACCGGCACACCCTGGAGCGGTATGGCGACGGATATGCCGGATTTCTCGCTACGAAGGCGGCGGCCCGGCGGCGCTGGGCCCAGGCTCACCTCGACTGGCAGACCGAGGTAGGCCGGCTGCGGGAGGCGGTGGCAACCACGGCCCGGCAGGTCGCACCGGGCCGGGAGATGAAGGACCGCAACAAGATGGCGTACGACCGGAACGCCGGCCGGGTGCAGCAGTCCGTCGCCAGCCGGGTACGCAACGCCGAACAACGGCTCCGTCGGCTGACCGGGCGGCCCGTGCCGCCGCCACCGCAGCCACTCCGGTTCACCCCGACGCTGGCCGGTGGCGGTGGCCGCCTCGGCGTGCTGCTCGACGCCGATGGTGTGGCGGTCGACGGGCGGCTGGCGGCGACCCGGTTGACGCTGGGTAGCGGAGAGCGGCTGCTGATCAGCGGGGCGAACGGGGCCGGGAAGAGCACCCTGCTGCGGGTACTCGCCGGTGAGCTGGTTCCGGACGCCGGCCGGGTGGTCCGGCGCGGACGGATCGGCTACCTGCCGCAGGAGGTCGGGCGGGAACGGCCGCAGGAGCCGCTGCTCAGCGCCTTCGGGCGGGGCCGGCCCGGAGCGCCGACCGAGCACCTCGACGAATTGCTCTCACTGGGGCTGTTCGACCGGGAGCGGCTCGGCGTACCCGTCGGGGAGCTCTCCACCGGCCAGCGGCGGCGGCTCGCGCTGGCCCGCCTGGTCAGCGACCCGGCTGACCTACTGCTGCTCGACGAACCGACCAATCACCTCTCGCCGGGCCTGGTCGAGGAGTTGGAGGCCGCCCTCGCGGAATATCCGGGCGCGGTGGTGGTGGTCAGCCACGACCGGCGGCTACGCGAGCGGTGGCGCGGCGAGCACCGGGTGATGACCGCCGGGGTACTCGACCCCGAACCGGTCTCCGTCACGAACTGATTACGAAGCGCCAGGCGCCGGTTTGCGATTCGGACAGGTCGCCAACCGCTCGAAATACTAAAGAAAGGAAACTGAATGACAACCCCGCGTCCTCCGTCGGTCCGGGAGTTCCGGATAGCCGATTCCACCGCCGGCCCGTACGGCGTCACTATCGGACCGGACGGCGCAATATGGGTCACCCTGGTGCATGCCGGGGAAATCATCCGAATGACCGCCGACGGCGAGGTTCAGCGTTACCAACTCGACGAATCGGCGAGCGGACCCTCCGTCATCGCGGCGGGACCGGACGGCGCACTCTGGTTCACCCGGTTCCGGGACCACCGGATCGGCCGGCTGTCGCTCTCCGGCCAGGTCAGCTCCTTTCCGGTCCCGTCGCCGACCGGCGGCCCATACGGGATCACCGCCGGGCCGGACGGCGCGCTCTGGTTCACCGAGATGAACAGTGACCGGATCGGCCGGATCGACCCGGATGGCGAGGTCGAGGAGTTCGCGCTGCCGCAGGCTGGGGGCTTCCCCTCGATGATCACCGCCGGTGTCGATGGGGCGCTCTGGTTCACGCTCAACCAGGCGAACGCGGTCGGCCGGATCGATCTCGACGGCGAGATCACGCTGCACCCGCTGCCGACGGCCGGCGCCGGACCGGTCGGCATCGCGTCCGGCGCGGACGGCGCGGTCTGGTTCGTCGAGATCGCCGCCGGCCAGCTCGGCCGGATCACCCCGGACGGGCGGATCACCGAGATCCCGCTGCCGGACCGGACCGCCCGGCCACACGCGATCGCCGCCGGGCCGGACGGAAGCTACTGGTTCACCGAGTGGGACGCCAACCGGGTCGGGCGGCTCGGCCCGGACGGCACGATCCGGGAGTACGAGCTGCCGACCCCGGGGTCGGAGCCGCACGGGATTACTGTCGGTCCAGACGGGGTGGTGTGGGTCGCTCTGGAGATCGGTGCGGTGGCCCGGATGGCGTGCTGAACAGAGCTGTGTGGGTCTTGCCTACTCCTCCGGCTGCTCGGACGGCCCCCACCGGCCGGGAACCGGGCCGGCTGCCCGTCGGGCGATTACGAGGTCGCTGTACTCGTCGCCCGCGAACCCGCAGTTGACCCAGCGCCGCTGGCTCACCTGGCGGCGGCGGTCGGCGTCCTCGATCGCGTGGCGTACCGCCAGGCGGACGACCCAGTAGAGCAGTGCGCGCATGACAGCCGACAGGGCGACGTACACCGTCAGGACGAACACCAGCTCGGGGTACCGGTTTCCTTCCCGGGTCCCGGCTCGTCCGCGTCGGCGGCGGCCGACCGGCGTACCGGCGAGGATGCTCGGACAGCGAGGCGGGTGCTCAACCGGCGAGCCGACCGAGTACGCCGGACTCGGCCACGATCACCACGCCGATCGACATGAAGACGACGGGCACGATCCAGTGCCCGAAGCGCTGAACGACCTCGACGACCTTCTGGTGCGAGCCGAGCCATGACCCGGCCAGACACCAGACCGCGACCCCGACGGCGAAGACCGCCACCGTGACCAGGCTGTCCGTGACCCCGATGGTGCGGAACAACGGCGTGTAGACGGAGATGTTGTCCGCCCCGTTCGCCACCGTCACCCCGGCCACCGAGAACAGCCCGGTGGCGACGGCGGGCGCCGGTGGCTCGGCGTCGCCACGGGCGCGGATCGCCGCCACGAGTCCTCTCACCCCGAGGCCGAACGGGACCAGGCCCAGCAGCCCGACCCACTGGTCGGGGACGATCGTCAGGCCGAGCGCGGTCGCGGCGGAGATGGCGACGAGGGCCGCGATGCCGGCGTACTGACCGGCCCAGATCTGCCACGGCCGGGGCGTGCCGGCCGCCCGGGCGGAGAGGAAGAGCACGGTCAGCACGATGATGTCGTCGACGTTCGTACCGGCGAACACCCCGACCGCGGCGACCAGCGTTCCGACAAGATCTCCCACCTGAGGAATGTACGTGCCGCCGGGGACGGGGCAGGGCAAGGCCGGTCGCCGCCGGAGGCTCGACGCTCGGCGGTCCGGGTGCACAATGCGCGGCGTGGGCGACTTCATCGTGTACCTCATCCCGACCGACCTGACCTGGCAGCCGAGCCGGGACGCGGCCGAGCGCACCGCCGCCGAGGCACGGCGGCGCGCCGGCATTCCGGAGCACGTGTACCCCAGCATCGAGGTGGAGTTCTTCGCGCGGATCACCGTGGCCCACCCGTTCGAGAACCTGGAGCGGATCGGGTGCCCGCGGTGCGGTGGCGTGATCGATGTGGGCTGGTTCGACCGGTTGACGGATCTCAACTCGCCCAACCCCGACGGGTTCGACGACCTGACCACGACGGTGCCGTGCTGCGGTGGGCTGGTCTCCCTCGCCGACCTCGACTACGACTGGCCGGCCGGGTTCTCCCGGTTCCGGATCACGTTGTGGAATCCGGCGCGCGAGCTGACCGGCGACGATCTGGTGACCCTGTCGGCGGGGTTGGGCCACGAACTCCGCCTCATCCACGCGCATCCCTGAGCTGGCGTCGGAGCAGGTCTCCGGTTGGGTGCGCGGCGCGAGGTGCTGGCTAGGCCGGGTCGACGGCGCGGGAGGCGAGCAGGGCGCCGACCGCGAGCAGCGCCGGCCCGGCGAGCGTCACTGCGGCCAGCAGCGCCGCTGGCACGTCCACCACGTTGGCCAGCGACACGGCGACGCCGGCCGAGAGGAAGACGCCGTCATCCGGGTTCGAGAACGTCCACCAGGCCGACCACCTGCGGGTGAGATCGTGGAAGGCAACGGCCGTCGAGAGGGCGACCAGCAGCGCCCCGAGCGGCACGAGGGCGGCCCGCTCGGCACGCGACGCCGACAGCGCCAGCACACCCGCCGCCGCGAGCGTAGCCAGCAGCGCCGGCCAGGCGGTACCGAGCAGGCCGAGCAGCGGGTCGCCGTCGACCCGGGACCAGGCGTCCGCACCGACGATCACGAGCAGGAGTACGGCGACGACTCTCGCCAGTACGGTGGCCTTCGGTCGATGCCGAGCCGGCAGGGCGAGTACTGCCACGGCAAGGCAGAGCACTCCGAGCAACAGTGCTACGCCGGCAAGCCGATCCGCGTCGAGCGCCTGCCGCCACTGGTCGAGAATCGGCTGTGGGAGCGCCGTCCGTCCCGTCGATGCGGCACTACCGTCCAGCGGGGTGTAGTCCGGGATGAGCCACTGGCGGGTGGCCGGTCGTGCGGAGCCCCGCCACAGTTCCACCGCCGTGGGGAGCGCCAGCAGGGCGATTCCGGTGGCGAGGGCCGGTCGTACGCGCGGGGCTGCCGGGCCGGCGACCAGGACGTACCCGATCAGGGCGGCCGATGCGACGAGACCGCACTGTGCGGCGGCGCGGTCGATGGAGATCAGTGCCGACAGGACCGACATGGTGCCGGCGGCAGCGAAGAGCGTCAGCAGGACACGGGTGGGGCGCACGGCCAGCGATCATTCCATAGACGGGTCACGACGGGTGAGGTTCTGCGGTCCGGGCCGGTCACCGGTCGGCGCGTTTGCGACGCTTCCCGCAGATCGCCGCAGACCGGGGGGTCGGATTATGATCTTGACCGGCCTCGCGTGCAGCGCCGTGGCCGGTCAGCCGATGCGTACGGCCCTGAACAGGATGATCACCACCCCCGACGGCGATGCCTACCTCGCTGAGCACGCCGACCTGCTCCTCGCGGTGTTCAAGCGGCTCACTCCACCGGGCAAGCAGTTCTTCCTCGAGCGCGCCGCGCGAAACCTGGACACGCACGGCCAGCTCGTGGCGGCACTCACGAACAGTCCGGACCACGCCGTGCGGATGGCCGCCCGCGCGCTGGTCGCCCAATCCGAGGACACGCTGCCTGAAGACCTGCGCGACAAGCTCGACCGCTTTCGCGCGGCGGCGGCCGCGCGCGGTCTACCGGCTGAGGACGTGGCGCGGTGGCTGCGCACCGCCCGCCGCACCGCGATGTTGTCCCCGGACGCGGACGGCCCGGTCGCCGGCCGGTTCGGCGGCCCCCTGCTGCTCCCGCTCGACATGCCCGTACCCGAGTCCTCGTTCGAGTCGATGGGGCGGCAGTATCGCTTCGACCATCAGCTCATCGCGACTATCGACCTGGCCGCCAACCCGGAAGGCACGACCGACCTGCCCCTCCCGTCGGACGGTCACCCGCTGCTGTTCGCCGTCGCCGAACTGGACGCCGTGCTCCTCGGCAGCGCGGTCTACCTCCCGGTCGGCACCCCGTCGAGGAACGCCAGCAGAACCTCGACTACCAGCCGTACGAGTACGACACGCCCGAGGATCTGGACGCCACCCTGCGGAGTCGCGGTGAGCTGCGGCTGGCGCTTCGCGGGTATGGCTGACGCGTTCGCGTCAGCTGGGTACGGGATCGGGGATACCGGACAGGAGAGCCAGTCGTAGTTTGGTCTCGTCCTCGGTATCGCTGGCGGCGCTAAGGATCACGATTTTGAGTTCTGCGTCGCCGTCGGTCAGGACATCGCAATCGACCGCGATCGGCCCGACCGTGGGGTGCTCGACGATCTTGTGGTCTTCGCGGTGTGCACCGACGGCGCCAGAGGCCCACAGCTCGGCGAAGCGTTGGTTGCCCGTGGTGAGTACCCGGATCAGGTTGGTCAGGCGGCTGTTGTTCGGGAAGCGTCCGGTGGCGCGGCGCAAATCAGCCACGATGGCGGCTTCAACCGTTTCGCTCGCAAGCGAGGTGACCGGCCACTGTGACAGTCGTGGGCCATCCCCGTCGATCGGGAAGCTGTCACGAGCGAAGTTGCGAAGCCCGGCCGGCGTTGCTGACGGGTCGCCAAGAAGCGCCGCCCAGCCGCGATTCCACCAGATAAGCTGCCAATCCCCGGCAAAGACCGCGACGGCGACGTCGCCGAGTCGCTTGAGTACACGGTGGATGCCGGGCGGGATGTGGTCTGAGATCTCCGCTTCGGTGGGAGTGACAAGCCGGGCCAGCCGAAACAGATGATCGCGTTCCGCGTCGCGGAGTTGCAGGGCACGAGCGAGTGCGGCGACCACCTGTGCTGAGGGGGTGGTGAACCGTCCCTGCTCCAGGCGTACGACGTAGTCGACCGAGATCCCGGCGAGCTCGGCAAGCTCCTCCCGGCGCAGCCCCTTCACTCGGCGCGCGCGCCCACTGAGCAGCCCTACGGCTGCTGGGGAGACGCGGTCGCGCCAAGCGCGCAGAGTCGCACCAAGCTCTGTGGCGTGAGCAGCCATACGACGATTGTCTCGCGCGGCCGGTTGCCGAGGGTGGTAGCACTGTTCCCACTGTCGCGCCTTCCCTGGCAGACTCCGCGGCGCGGCCGAACGATGGGCGCATGACGATCACGTTTATCACCGGGGCCAACAAGGGCCTTGGCTACGAGACCGCCCGTCGCCTCATCGAACAGGGCCACACCGTGCTATTGGGCGCCCGCAATGCGCAAGCCGGCGCTGCGGCAGCCGACGAACTTGGCGCCCGCTTCGTCCGGATCGACGTCACCGACGACGAGTCGGTCGCGGCGGCGGCCGCTGACGTCGAGCAACACGAAGGGTTGATCGACGTGTTGGTCAACAACGCTGGCGTTCACGGCCCGCACGGCGACCCAAGCGGCTTGACCGGCGCCGACGTCCTGAACGTTCTGGACATCAATCTCGTCGGCGTGGTGCGAACCACTACCGCGTTCCTCCCGCTCCTACGACGCTCGGCCGACCCGGTCATCATCAACGTCAGCAGCTCTATGGGATCTCTCGCCGCCACGCACGATCCGTCGCGACCCGAGTCCCGGGTGATCGCCCCCGCCTACACGTCCTCCAAAGCGGCGCTCACCATGCTGACGACCCAGTACGCCAAGGCGCTGACGGACCTCCGGATCAACGCGGTGGACCCCGGTTACACAGCGACCGATCTCAACGGGCACACCGGCCCGCAGACTGTCACCGAAGGCACCAACGCCATCGTCGCCCTCGCCACCGAAGGGCCGGGACACGGATCCGGGCGTTTCGTCGACCGCAACGGTGACATCACATGGTCCTGAAGTGGTCCCCAGCGGGCAGGACCGGGCACCGCTACCCCCTCCCCGCCGACCAGGCACAACGGACAGACCCGGGCAGCCGGAAACGACCTTCAAACTGACGGCACGAGTCAGCTCAGCCGATCCCCTTCAGTGAACCCTTTTCAACCTGAACCGCGCGGCGCTCACACACCGCGTCGGACCTCGCCCTCCGACGGACCGCAAGGGGAGGTTGAAAAAGGTTCAGCGCCTGGTCGATCAATAGCCTCGACCACTCACTCATTCGCGCGGCATCCTCGGCGTTCGGAGTCTCGCGCACCGTGACGGCCACCACGACGCGCCCGTCTTCGCGCTTGGCAGGGTCCGTCTGCATCGTGGCGATCTTCAGCCAAGCTAACGTCCTGCCTTGCGACCCGCAGACCGGACCACCGCGATCCGCTCGGTATCCCTCGGCTCCGCATGCGCGATGTACCGCCAGTCGATCTCCAGGTGACACATGATCTTCAACGTCAGCTCGTCCGACGCGCTTGCGCGGGCAGCTCCCAGACGCCTCGGAAACCTGCTCTCGACTCCCCCATGACCCGCCGCCGACCCCCGTTGATCTTCCCCCGACATGCCCCCGAACGCCGAGTGCCAGCGAAATCCGGCGAGACACCGAGGGACAGGACGAAGGAGGCCCTGACAGCGTTTGTGCTGCTCAGGGACCTTATAGCACCTGGTGGCGGGTAGAGGATTCGAACCTCCGTAGCTTTCGCGACGGATTTAGGGAGAGCCAACGATCTTGTGCCGATCACACCGGCTGATCTGCTGTTTCATCTATCCTGCTGCTCACCTGACATCGTGCCGCCCACGATCCGCCGACAGATGTTAGCGGCCAGTTGGGACCCCCACTGACGGCCACGTGGTGGGGGAGTTGCCTGGCCACCAACGGTCACGCTGCGTTGATGGGTAGGTAGAAGGCCGTGCGGTTCGGAAGGTTAGCCGACTGCGGAGTGCCCTGATCGGGACCTGTCAGGCGAGTTCAGGAGACGATCTCGGCATCCCGGAGTTCGCAGGGTCCCTGTAGCCTGCCGCGGACGGTCCGGTCGATGGGCCGTGCTGGCGACCGGGAGGTTCTGTGGACGAGCTGTCATTCTTGGTGGTCCTCGGGGTCTGCCTCATCTTGGCCGGGATCGTTCTGCTGGTCAGATCCTGGCTGTTCCGTGCCCGCGCGGTGCGCGTCTCCGGGCGGATCACCAAGCTCAACGTCATCTTTGCAGAGAACGGGAACCACATCCGGGACGCGACCGTCGAGTTCATCACCCAAAGCGGGCGCGAGATCACGACCAAGGGCGGCGACATCGGGCGGCGGCGCCTGCGTGAGGGAAGCCCGGTCACAGTTCTGTACGACCCCAAAAAGCCCACTCTTGCCTATATCGAAGGAACGTCGATGCGCGGCGGCTGGGTCGGCGGAATGTTGATCTGTTTCGGGCTATGCAACATCCTCGTCCTCGTCCTGATCCTCCTCTTCGGCCCTGAAGGAACGACGTGACGCGGCAGGCCCCTGTCTGCCAGTCGCGGACGGCCCTGGGCGGCGAGCGGCTTCTTTGTCGTTGACGGTGTTCACTCCCCCGTCGACGCAGTTCGCGAGACGCGTAGCAGGACGGCGACGCCGTGCCCGGCGCCCACCTGCCCCGATGATCTTCCCCCCGATGCGCCCCCAAAGGCCGAGATCCAGCGAGACACCGTGGGACAGGACGAAGAAGGCCCCTGACAGCGTTTGTGCTGATCAGGGGCCTTATAGCACCTGGTGGCGGGTAGAGGATTCGAACCTCTGTAGCTTTCGCGACGGATTTACAGTCCGCTCCCATTGGCCGCTCGGGCAACCCGCCAGGGCGTGCCGCCACGCGTAACGCGGCAGCGGAAGCAAGGATAGCGGTTGCATCGGGCAACCGTGCAAGCGGGTACCGTCGGCATGTCGTACCGCCGCCCGGCGGGCCCGTACATCTTCATGTCGTCCACAGCAGGAGCGGAATCATGGCAGCCAACCCGTCGTTCGACATCGTCAGCAAGGTCGACCGGCAGGAGATCGACAACGCCCTCCGGCAGACCGAGAAGGAGCTCTCCACCCGCTTCGACTTCCGGGGTACCGGCGCCGACATCTCGTGGTCTGGCGAGGAGGGGGTCAGCCTCCAGGCCGAGACAGAGGAGCGGGTCAAGGCGGCCCTGGAGGTCTTCAAGGAGAAGCTGGTCAAGCGGAACATCTCGCTGAAGTCCCTGGACGCCGGTGAGGCGCGCCCGTCGGGCAAGGTCCACAAGATCGACTGCAAGATCATTCAGGGCATCGACTCGGACAAGGCCAAGGCGATCAGCAAGAAGATCCGCGACGAGGGGCCGAAGGGCGTACAGGCGCAGATCCAGGGTGACCAACTCCGGGTGACCGGCAAGAAGAAGGACGACCTCCAGACGGTGATCTCCCTGCTCAAGAGCGAGGACTTCGGCGTCGCCCTCCAGTTCACCAACTACCGGTGACACCTGCCCGATCTGTGCCAGTGACCAGGGCGAAGCACCTCGCCAAGATCGCGGGCACGGGTCGGGACCAACTCGTGTCGGCAAGCCACCCACCGTCTCCGCCCGCATCGGCCGCCCGGCGCCGTCCTTGGCAGGCCAGCCCGTGATCATGGCCGGGAGCGCTGGCCCGGCTCCATTCCGGTGATCCGGCGTAGGGCGGCATCTTTCGGGACGGCGGAGGGCCGGAGGAATCCGGACCGAAGCCGGTACCGCATCGTCGCCGACGACCTCCTGCCGGACGTCCGGGGCGGCAGCCGCTGACTGGAGACCGCCCAAGGCCCGGTCGGCGACACGCGCGGCGAACCCGGCTACCTCGCAGCGCGGGGCCTCCTCAGCCTTCGGTGGCGAGCGCCTGCTCCAGGCGTACCTCGGCTTGGGCTTCGGCGCGGGCGATCGAGCCGGTGGGTAGCGCCGCGACCACCGCGGCGGCCGCCACCGCCGCACCGGCGAAGATGAAGGCCCACGGTACGCCGACCTGGTCGGCCAGTACCCCGGCCACCGCGCCGCCGGCCGCGCTGGCGCCCACCGCCACGGTCACCACCCAGGTGTACGACTCGTTCAGCATGCTCGCCGGGGAGATCCGGCCGACCATGGTGTTCTCCAGGGTCAGCGCGGGGGCGATGGTGGCCCCGCCGACCACCAGTGCCACGCCGAGCGCGATCGGGCCGGGCATCACCGCGAAGACCACGAAGGTCGCCGCGAGCAGGCCGAGGAGCTGTCCGAACTGGCGGGCGGCGTTCCGGGCCGGCTTGCGGGTGCCGAACCAGAGGCCGCCGAGCGCGCTTCCCGTCCCCCACGTCGCCAGCAGTACCCCGGCGACGCTCTCCGCGTTGACCGGGTCGTGCGCGGAGGCGTACGCCGGCACGGCCACCCCGGCGGCACCGAACGCGATCCCGAGGCCGGCCACGCAGAACAGCAGCGCCGGGAAGCCACCGACCCGGAGCGGGCCGAGACCCTTGGCGTGACTGCCCCGGGGGTGGGGCTGCCAGCCGCGCATCACCCGGCCGAGCGCCACGATGCTGGTGCCGACCAGGGTCACCACGGCGGCTCCGAGCAGCGCGGCGGCCGCGTCGGCCAGCAGCACGAAGGCCGCGACCAGCAGCGGGCCGACGACGAATACCACCTCGAAGAGCGTGGTCTCGGCGGCGAGCGCGGTGTTGCGCAGGGCGTACCGGCCGGAGGCGGGGTCGGTGAGGTCGTTCCAGGCGCCCCGGATGGCGGCGGTCAACGGTGGGTACGTCGCGCCGGCCACCGCCGAGGCGGTGAAGATCAGGGCCAGCGCGTCCGAGCCGGCGCGGCTGGCGAGCAGCAGCCCGACCAGGGCCACCGGGTGCGCCACAGCGGTGACCAGCAGCACCGGGCTCGGCCCGACCCGGTCGGCGATCCGGCCGGCGACCGGGCTGAGCGCGGCACCGGCGAGCGCGTACACCCCGCCGGCCACGGCGGCCAGGGCGTACCGGTCGGTGACCTGCTCGACGACCATCAGCAGCGCCAGCGGGGTCATGCCGATGCCGAGCCGGCCGACGATGCCGGCGATCAACAGCATCGGCGCACCCGGAATTCGCCACACTCCGAGGTACTGACGCAGCGCGGTCACAGGCGTGAACCCCCCTCGGGTCGCGGGTGTAACGAGTGGATGACCTTCCGACCCTAACGTGAATGCCCCGCCGCGCTGAACCTGATTAGGACCACGTCACCCCCATCGCCGCCGCGCTGGGCTCCGGCCCGGCCGCCAGCGTGGTCTGGACCGGGTTCCGGTGCGATAAGGTCAGCATCGGCTGCATCGACCCGCCGCCGGTCCCCTGCCCCCGTCCGGTTCCTGATCCCCCCACGGAGCGATGACGCACACCCTGCTCGTCTCGGCCACCCAGTCTGACGCGTACCCCACCATCGCGGACGCACTCGACGGGGCGCCGGACGGCGCCACGATCCTGGTGACCCCCGGGGAATATCTGGAGCACCTGCGCATCGAGCGGGCGAACGTGGTCATCGGCGTCACCGGTGAGCCCGGGTCGGTGACCATCCGCGCCCGCCGGGCCGACGAACCCGTCGTGGAGTGCCGGGACGCCACCGTCGAACTGCGCGAACTCGTCCTCGCCTCGGCAGACGCCCCCGCCCTGGCAGTCTTCGGCGGTATGGTCCGGGTGGTCGACACCGAGGTCTCCGCCGGTCGGGCGGTCGCGATCCAGGTGGGTCCGCGCAGCGAGTTCGAGTTCACCCGGGTACGCGTCACCGGCGCGCAACGGGGCATCCTCTGGGACACCTGCGCCGGCACGGCGGTCGGCTGCGAGATCACCAACGTGGTGGAGGACGGCCTGCTCATCCGCTCCGCCGACCCGACCATCCGCAACTGTACGGTCGCCGAGTGCGGCTACCGCGGCATCTACGTCTACGACTACTCCCGCCCGCTGCTGGAGAACTGCGAGGTGGCCAGTTCCGGGCTGGGCATCGCGGTCGCCCAGGAGAGTTCACCGACGCTGCGGCGCTGCCGGGTACACGATGTGCGGGGCCTGGGCATCACGGTCGGTCCCGGCTGCGGTGGACTGATCGAAGACTGCCACACCGAACGGACCGCCGCCCCCGGCATCCAGCTCAGTCCGGGCGCGACCGCCCAGGTGACCACCAGCGAACGCGGCCTGCCCCGCTCGGTCGGCGCGGGCGAGGCCCCGACGACCCGAAGCGATCCCCGGCGGATCGAGGAACTCACCGGCGAACTGGACCGGCTGGTGGGACTGCCCGGGGTCAAGGCCGAGGTGCGGGCGATCATCGACGAGATCCAGGTCAACGAGTGGCGGCGCAGTGGCGGGCTCTCCGTCACGCCGAGCAGCAACCACCTGATCTTCGCCGGTGCGCCCGGCACCGGCAAGACCACCGTCGCCCGCATCTACGGCCAGCTCCTCGCCGCGCTCGGCGTACTGCCGAAGGGCGGGTTCCGCGAGGTCAGCCGCCGGGACCTGGTCGGCCAGTACCTGGGCCACACCGCCGAGAAGACCTCGGCCGCGTTCGAGGCGGCGCTGGGCGGCGTACTCTTCATCGACGAGGCGTACACGCTCTCCCGCTCCTTCGGTTCCGGCGGTGACTTCGGGCAAGAAGCGATCGACACGCTGGTCAAACTGATGGAGGACCACCGCCACGAGATCGTGGTGATCGTCGCCGGCTACACCGACGAGATGCTCGGCTTCCTGGCCGCCAATCCCGGGCTCGCCTCGCGGTTCAGCCGGACGATCGAGTTCGAGAACTACACCGCCGTCGAGCTCGCCGAAATCCTCACCAGGATGGCCGAGAACCACGAGTACGCGCTGGCCCCGGAGGTCGTGGTCGCGGCCCGGTCGCACTTCCAGACGGTCCGCAAGGACAAGGACTTCGGCAACGCCCGGGACGCGCGCAAGCTCTTCGAGGGCATGCGCAAGGCGCAGGCCCAGCGGCTGCGCCAGTTGCGGCGGGTACCGAACGCCGAGGAACTGCAACTCATCACCCTGGAAGACCTCGCCCTGGTCATCCAGGCGGCCTGACCCGGCCGCTGCCGACTCCGCGCGGGTTCAGCCAGACCGGGGCGTGCGGCCGTCGCGCAGCAGCCGGCCGATCCGGTCCAGGATCTCGTCGTCCACCTCGGCTGGCCACTCGTAGCGCCGTTCCTCGATGTGCGCGAGGAGTTCGGGCTCGGGCGGCACGCCGTACCGCTCGGCGAAGTAGGCCAGCGACTCCGGCCACACCCAGCGGCCGTCGGTGTGCAGGTGCGCCGGCACCACCTCGGTGTGCTCCGGATCGAGCGGGTCCGGATCGTAGCCCCAGTTCGCGACCACGACGGGCGACTCCCGGAGGTACGCGACCACCGCCGCCCGTTCGGCGTACTCCAGTCGCCGCGCCGGCGGCACCGGCCGGCCCGCCCGGTCCCGGTCGAACCGGACGGCGGCGAATCGCGGCTCGTCGTCGGCGGGCGCGCTGTGCGCGAGCGGCGGCATGTCAACGACCATAACGGGCCAGGAAGCCGGCCAGCCGCCGCCGGTGCCGGTCGCGTTCGGCGATCAGCCGGTCCCGGACGAACTGATCCGGCCGGCGCTGGTGATGATCCCGCCCGCCCGCCGTCCAGATCGCGCTGGTCGGGACGGCGGCGGCGCCGGGCGGAAGAAACCTCAACGCCTCGTCGATCGCGCTCGCGGCGCCGACGAGCAACCGTACGATCTCCTCCTGGTCCACCGGCCACGATGGATCGGCCTCGTCGCCGGCACCGGAGGCAGGACCGGACCAGTCCGCGCCCGGCTCGTCCCGCCCGCCTCGCTCGTCCTGCTCGCCTCGCTCGTCCCGCCCGTCTCGCTCGCTTGGCTCGTCCGAGCCGGGTGGGATGCCGAGGCTGTCCAGCAGCAGCTGGTAGCCCTCGGCGACGCCCAGCCACTGTCCGGCGTCGATCGCCTCGGACGGCCCGTCTTCCGGGTAGCTGAACTGGTACGGCGACTCCGGCGGCACACCCGGTCGCTGGGGCAACCGCAGAGCGAACTCGCGGTGCCGGCCACATCCGTCACACGGTCCCGCGTAGCGGACCAGCAGTTCCTCGTCGTCGCTCCGGACGACGTCGAGCTGGCCCCGGGGGAAGAGCGCAGACCCGCACACGCACGGGTGCAGGTCGAGATAGAGGTGTGCCTCGGCGAAGGTACGCACCGGAATCACGGCCTCCGCTGCCGGTGCTCCGGCCGGCACCGGACCGGTCGCCTCCACTGTAGGCACCGACCCGGCCGGCAGGCCATCCGCCGGTCCGGGCGGGTCCTGGCGGGTGACCGGTCCGGGCGGGTCCTGGCGGGTGACCGGTCCGGGTGGCTCCGTTAGCGGGTCGGGCAGGTCGTAGCGGGTGACGAAGTCGGCCAGCCGGCGCTGGTAGTCAGCCCGGGCCGCGTCGAGCCGGGCCCGGCGGAACAGCTCCGGCCGGTCGGCCCGGAGCCGCTGCCCCAACGTGGTCCAGCACGCCGTCGCCGGCACCACGTCGTCCTCCGGCGCTCCGTCGACGGACGAGGGTGGTGATCCGTCTGGCGGTGGCGGCAGAAACTTCGCCACCTCGTCCGCCGCCGCCCGCGCTGCGTCCCAGGCGCCGTGGATCGCCCGGTACGTCTCGTCGTCCGGCGGCGCGCCGTCGAGCTGGGCCAGCCCGGCGCGGGCCAACTCGGCGCTGGACAGCTCCAGCAGGCACCACTGGCCGGCGTCGATCAGGGTCGACCGCCCCTCGCCGTACGACAACCGCGACTCGTCCCACGCGCTGGCGTCGGACATCGGTACGACCACGTCGATGGTGTGCTGCCTGCCCTGGTAGGGACCGTCGAAGCGGAGCAGGTAGGTATCACCGGAACGGTGCAGGCTGGTGTACCGGGCGAAATCCACCCATTCTTCGCCGGGCGGCAGGCTCAGTTCGACGAAGGCGTACGCCTCGGCCAGGGTGCGTGCCTCGGGCCGGCCGGCTGTCTCCGCCATCGGGTGTGCCTCGGTCATCTCAGTCACCAAACAGTACCGGCCGGTCCGGCAACGTCACCGGACCGTCCTGGAACGGCGCCGGCCGTTCCGGCTCGGGCAGCGTCTCACTGATTCGCTCCAGCTGCTGCAGTCGGTGGAAGATCGACACCGTCCGCCTCCTCAGGTGGTCGGTGTCGAAGGTGAAGACCGCCAACTGCTCCTCCGGGGCGGTGCCGAAGAAGCGCTTGCGCAGTTCCGTCCGGGTCTGGGACAGCACGGCCTCGTTGCTGTCGAAGGAGATGTTGCTGGCCTCCTTCGCCCCGCTGAAGCTCAACACCTGGCCGATCGTGACCGCCGGGTTGGAGGTCGTCGCGCCGACCACGATGCTCGTGGCGGTGCCGATGCTCTGACCGGCGGCGTCCGCGCCGAACTTCGTCCACCGGCTGCGCGCGCCCGGCAGCCCCACCGGCATCGCACTGAGCCGGTCGACCTCCTGGCGGAGCCAGGCGTGCACACCGGCCACGATCTCGTCCGGTGTGCCGGTCGGGTCGACCCGCAGCATGTGGGCGACGTCCGAGTTCACCCGGTACGCCATCAGCGTCCCGCCGTCGGTCTGGCCGGTGCCCAGTTCGAACGTCAGGCTCTCCGGCCGCCCCTTGGCGCCCCGGAAGAGGAATCGGAAGGTGTGCTCGGCCCCCGCGACCGGCTCGATGCGCCCGCCGCGCGGCAGTTGACGTGCCGCCGCCACCTCCCGGGCGACCTCGGCGAGCAGGTCGGGCTCCGGCACCGCTCCCAACTGGGCGCGCATCGTCACCACCTGGGCAGCCGTACGCGGATCCTGGGCGAGTCGCTCCTCCAGCTTTCGTACCCGCTGTTCCAGCCCCTGCACCGCCGCGCGCTGCTCGTCGAGCGACCGGCGCAGGTCCGCCGGGCACACGTCGTCCTCCTCGGTGTCGAACGCCTTCCGCAGCGCGATGTCGTTCACCCGCATCTGGTGGAAGCGGGCGCTCCACCGCTGCCCGAGGTGCGCGACCGCGCCGACGCCGGTCATCAGCCCCCACAGCGGTCCGCTCAACGCGGCGATCGCCGCCGCGCCGGCCAGCCCGACCCCGGTGGGCAGGTAGTCCTCCAGCAGCCGACGCTTGCGTGGCAGTGGATGCTCCCGGTCGAAGAGAATGTTGTCGCAGACATGCTCGATCGTCCGCTGGATCTCGTCCGGAGCGGCGTCGACATTGACGGTGAACTCGAAACGGCCGCGCTTCAGCCGACGGGCCGTCGGGACGACCGGCCGGTTGCCTTCGACGGTACCGAAGGTCAGGGTGAGCGACACGTCGCGCTTGATCCCGATCCGGTCCGACCGGAACACCCGGGTGCCGGGGTCGCGCTCCGCGTCGTGGTCGCGCTCGAAGCGGTGCCGGTGTCGCCGGTTGACCCGCTGGATGGCCCGCGCGGCGGCATCGATGGCCTGCTCCGTGGCGGCCGGCGTGGGCCCCGCCCCGCCAGTCGTGGACGCGGTCCCGGTGGTCGCGGGGGCAGTCCCGGTGGTCGCGGGGGCGGTCCCGGTGGTCGCGAGGGCGGTCCCGGTGCTCGCGGGGGCGGTCCCGGCGAGTTCGGACTCGATCGCCTGGGCGATCGATTCGCCGCCGCGGGCCAGCGCCACAATCTGGTTGGCCATCGGCCGCCGCTGTCCACCCGGCAGCCGCGTACTGTAGGCGGCGTCGTGCCGTTCCCGCAGGTCACGCAGCACCTCGTCGCGTCGGCCGGCGGCCCGGTCGGCGAAGACCTGGACAATCGACCGGGCGACGGCCGATTCGCCGAGTACCTCCCCGAAGTGGCTCAGCGCCAGGTTCCCGACCGGCACACTGGGCAGTACGCCGGTTCCGGTAGCGGTGGCGCCCTTCTCCAGGTGGCCGACAACCTCGGGCGCGGCCAGGCTCACCTTCTCCTGGCGTCCGGCCACCTCCTTCAGCGCCGCCCGAACGGCCTGCTCGACGTCGTCCGGGCTGGACCGGGCGAGGTCCGGAGGAACCCGGAACGTGATGGCGGGATCGTCGAACTTCACCTCGATCTTGGACCGGTCGGCGGTGTCGGCCACCTCGACCCGTACCCGCGCGTCGTTCCCCTCACCCTTGATCCTCAGCCGGTACCGGTCCTCGCCGAGGTGTCGGACCCGGAGCAGGTGCTCGACCGGCTTCTTCTTGCGGTCCTGGTCGATCTGCTCGATCGCCAGGCGCACCCGCCGACGGAGTGCCCTGGCGTTGTCATCGTCGATCGCGGGCGACGATGACGGCGCGGGCGAGGGCGCCGGGGTGGGCGGGCCGGGGACGACCAGGTCCGGCCTGCCCGCCGTACCTCTCGCCAGCTCGGTGGCCTCGGCGAAACCGCGATCGACCAGGCGTTGTAGCCCGCCGTCCTCGATTCCGGTCCGGTCGGTCCGCAGGGCCAGCCGCCGATCCTGCTCCCGCTCGGCCTTGTCGAGCTTGCTCCACCGGTTGACGCCGCCCTGCGTGATCATCTCCACACCGGCCACCACGGCACCCTTCACCGCGAGCGCGGGCACCCCGAGGGCGGCGGCGACTCCGGCCATGGTGGCCGCGCCGGTGGCGGCGGGTGCGCTGGCGATGACCCGGTCCCGCCAGCGCCGCGACACCTCGGGCGGCCGGGCGGCCTGCTCCGCGATCTTCTTCTGGATGACCGCACGCAGTTGGTTGCGGAATTGTGCCCAGGTCGGCACCAAGGCCGGCGCCGCGCCGGTGGAATGGTCGAGCAGGGCCGGATCGACCACCAGGTCGAAGTGCCGGTCCTCGGCGGTGTTGCGGATCTCGATCCCCCGCCCGTTCGGGACGGCGTCGGAGCGCAGCTCGACCGTGAACGCCACCCGCCCTGGCTTGGCCCAGCCGGCCGGAAGCACCCGGAACACCTTCCCCCGTCCGGCCGGCACCGGCGTGATCAGTGCGATCGTGGGGTCGAACAGCGTCCCTGAGAGGGCCTTCCGGGCGACCGCCACGGCCGGATCCGGGTCGAGCGTCCAGTCCCGTTCCTCGGTGAGCAGACGGTACGCCGACGCGGAGAGGCGCTCCCGCGCCAACTCGACGCGCTCGTCGCCACCGGGGAAGCCGTCCCGCAGCCCGTACCGCTGGATGAAGTCGCGGATCTCGGCCCGGAGCCTGGTCCGTTCGGCTCCGGTCGTCGTCGGCAGCAGTAGGGCCATCGCCTCGAATGTGCCGAGGTTCGCGGCGTCCTGATCGGTCAGCCGCAGCCGGCGGACCGCGATCGGCTGGTCGACCAGGGCGTGCGTCTCGCCTGCCGACGCGGCCCCGATGACCCTGGTGTGGGCGTACAGGAGCGTCCCGGCCAACACCCGGTTCACGCTCGCCTGGTCCAGACCGTCGAGGTGGTCGTGGAAGAACTCGATGTCGTGCTCCCGGTCCGGACCGACGTGCAGCGCGAACGCCTCCGTACCCGGGCCGTGTGGTGCCGTACGCAGGTTCAGCCGGTACGGCGCGCCGTTCCGTGGCCGGATCTCGACCACCTGCGGGTCGGGCACCGCCACGTGCTGGATCCCGGGGGCACCGGTCAGCCGGCCGGCGACCTGCTGGGCCGCCGTCTGCAACCGGTCACCGAGTCCGGGGTCCACCGCTGACGACCTGGCCGGCAACCGGTCGGCCACGCCCGTCAGGTCGAGCCCGGACAGGTCGAGCGGGGTGCTCCGGACCGAAACCTGCTGATGGCCTGGTACGTCCACCTCGACCCGGTACGCCTGCACGGTCAGCTCGCCACGGACCAGTGCCCGGTGTAGCGCGTCGAGCAGCTCCGGATGCTGGCGCAGGTGCTCGTGCAGCTCCCGGCTGGTCTCCAAGACGTCCCGGACGTAGGCCGGGGTACCCCGTTCGGCGAGGCTGCCGTCCTGTAGCAGGTGGCGGCTGCCGCTGGTCCGCCCGGTCTCCAGCACCACCAGACGCTGATTGTCCGGATCGAACCCGGCCACCGCGAACGCCCCCGGCGGGCGTGGGCCGGTACGGCCACCGGTCAGCTCGGCACTCCCATCGATGCCGAAGTCCTCGGCGAGAATCCGCCGGGCCACCGTCTGGGGTGCCTCGGCGCGGGCTTGTCGCACCGCCGACTCCAGCCGGTGGTGTTGCCGGACCACCGCCGCCAGCTCCGTCATCTGGGCTGGGGACGGCGGGCCGGCGGGCCGGGCGAGCAGCTCGGCGAAGGTCGCCGTGACGTTCGGCTCGGCAAGCTGACTCAGGTCCGCGATGCCCAGATCGGTCATCAGCGGGTTGAGCCTGCCCCGCCGGAGGTGTTCGAGCCGCATCCCCTGCAACGCCAGCATCGGTACCACCTCGCGGGCCGGACGGCTACGAGCCGGGCCCGGCGGACCGGCGACGGCCCGGTGCGGGACCGGCCGGCTCCGCGCAAGGAGCGGATCGCGAACCACCTCGTCGCTGCGCGCCGACCTCAGTTCGAAGCTGTCCTCGTCCCGGTACGTGCCGGCGGAGTCCCGCTCGTGGTGCAGCCGGCCGGTCTCGTCGTCGCGGTAGGTGTACGGCCGGTCGCCGTACCGGTGCAGTCGCCGGTCGTCAGTCCGGTAGGTCCCCGACAGATCGCCGCTGAGATGGCGGTGGTCGCGCAGGTCCGGCGGCAGCAGCGGCCGGGCGGGCGGGCCGGCGGCGGCCGCGCTCGGTCCGGTGGCGGCCGGACCAGTCGCGGCCGTCGGACCGCTGGGCGCCGGACCGCTGGGCGCCGGACCGCTGGCCGTCGGACCGGTGGGCGCCGGACCGGTGGGCGCCGCTGTCGGGCGGCTGGCGGAGCGGGAGGAGCCGATCCGCAAGCCGGACGGTGCGAAGGTCCGCCAGGCTCCGTCCGGTGGATGCTTCGGCTGGCTGGAATCGCGGGGATCTGGCTCGGCCACCACCGCGGTACCGTCCAGGAAGGACCACACCTTCGCGTCGGCGCCGGTCACCTCGTGTCGCCGGCCCAGGTCGAGCAGGCGCCTGGCAAGCATGGAGGCGAGCGAGCGCCGACCCCGGGGAGCCAACCCGGTGTAGCTTCCCACCAGCACGACCCGGTCGGTGCCGAGGTCCAGATCGCCGGACTGGACCAGCTCCGTCACCGCGTGGACGAAGTCGCCTCCGAGCATCCGGACATCGCCGACGCCCACCTCCCCGCCACGCTGGCCACGCAGGACAATCTTGACCACGCCCGGCTCGGGGCGCAGCGCGTCGGCGCACCGGCGGTGCCGGCGCTCGCCCGTCAGATCGAAGCCCGCCGGGATCGCACGCAGGTTGGCCCGCACCGCCCGGACCGCCTCGGCACCCCCGACCAGTCGTGGCGGACCACCCGGGCCGGGCTGCCGGCCCGGCACCTCCGGCGGGCGCCGCGGGGCCGGCTCAGCCGGCCCGGCACCGTCGGACCGCTCCCCGTCGGGCCGGACGGCCGGCTGCTCCCCGTCGGGCCGGACGGCCGGCTGCGCGGTGTCCGGCCGGACGGGTGGTCCCTCGCCGTTCGTCCCGATGTCGGGCTGGGGGACAAGCAGCAGGTTCGGGTTCGGGAGCCGGCCGGGCAGGGGTGAGCGGAGAGAGTCGGCGTACCGCCGTACCGCTGCGGTGAACTCGGCGTACCTGGCGGACAGCAGCTCGTCGGGAACCAGATCGACGCCGTACCGGCCGTCCGGGAGCTTCATCCGGGCGCTGATCGCGAAGTGCCGCCAGGAGCCCGGGGCGGTGCTGCTGTCGAGGACGTCGCCGACCCGCAGGACGTACTTCCACGTCTCGTACCTACGCAGCGACTCGATGCCGCCGGGCGACTCGTGGAAGACGTGCGCGATCATCATCAGCTGGTCCAGCACCGCCTGGCGCCGCTCGGTGATCCGTTCGAGTTGCGCGCCGAAGGCGAACCGGCGCTTCCCACCGACGGAGACGTACGCCTCGTCGTCGGCGTAGTCCGCGACGAGCTGTTCCCGGGCGGCCCCCACCAGGTGCCGAGCCCGGGTCAACGGATCGCTCGCGGCGACCGCCGCCTGGTGGTGACGGTCGCCCTCGTACAGGGCCCGGGTGCGCAGCCGCGTGAGCTCGGTTTCCGAGGAGTCGGCGAGCTGCCGTACCTGCTCCTGAAGGTCGGTCGACAGGCCGGTCAACAGAGCCGCGCGTTCCGCCGGGCCGGACGCGAAGCGCAGCCGCCGGGCGAGGACCAGCGTCTCGGCCGTCCGGAACAGCTCCTGTCGCAGCGCCGCCGCGCGTTCCGGCGGAACCCGGTCCAGCGCGTCGACGCTGCCCGCGACCCGCTCGCTGTGCACCAGTACGCCCATCCGGTAGTGGCTACGCCACTGTGGATCCACCCTCGCCAGGTGCTGCTCCGCGGCGAGCAGCCGCCGGCCGGCGTCCGGGCCGCGTACCTCCAGGTCGACGTCGCTCTCCGGGTTGCTGCTGCCCGCCCCGAAGGGCCGTACGCCCAGTTCGGCCGGGAGCGACTCGTACAGCCGACGCCGGTGGTCGACCAGGGCCTCGACCAGCCGCTGCCGTTGGTCGTCGGGAATGGCCGCCGCGAACTCCGTCCCGGCGGTGATCTGCGTGATCCCCTCCGCCCAGCGCCCCATCAGCCGGACCAGTACCCGGGCTGCGGCGTCGTCGCGGTCGATGGTCCGGGCCGCCAGCGCGGTGATGTCGACCGCCGGCTGTTCCGGGCGGGCCGGCGCCGCCAGTTCCCCGTCCGGGTACGGCGACACCGGCTCGCCGTTGGCGTCCAGCGGCAACGCCCACACCTGGTCGGTCTGTCCCTGATAGAGCGGCGCCTCGTCGGAGATCCGGCCGGTTTGCGGCTCGACCCAGACGACGGTGCCGGTGTGGTTGACCGCCACCCACATGTGTGAGCCGCCGTCGGTCCACTGACTGATGATCACCGCCGCCGCGCCGTGGCCCTGGATCAGCAGCTGCGACCCGACGGCGTCGAGTCCGGCGGATCCCGCGCCCTGCTGGACGAAGTCGGCGCCGAGCCATCGTTGGATCCGGGCGGTGCCATCCGCCACGCCGCGCGACAGGTCCCGGTTGAGCGCGCCGGCCACGCTCGGTCGGCCGTACCAGGTGGAGAGGAACGCGCGGACCGTGTCGGTGCAGTTGGTGGCCCGGCCGGGCCGGGTCGGGCCACCGTCGTTCAGGTAGCCGACCCAGCGTGACGGGTGTCGGGGATCCGGGTGGAGCACCGGGCTCCGCTGCTCGTCGACCGGGATCCGGCCGCTCAGCTCCCGTTCGTCCCAGGCGGAGGCCGGATCGAGGTCATCGTCACCGGTACCCGGACTCTGTGTGGCCCCGGGGCGCGGCCGGGTCGGGCCGTCGGTGCTCGGCACGCCCGCACGCCGACGCCCGGACTGGTCGGCTGGACGCAGTGCGGCGGCCACCCCGGCCAGCCCGAACCCGGTCCCCGCAGAACTCTGGTCGGACGCGCCGATCAGCCGGCCGTCAGCGCCGGCCGGCGCCATCGAAGTCCCGCTGTGTCCGCCCACCGGTCCGCCGCCGCCCGGACTACCACTGCTCGACGGGCCGCTGCCGCCCGGACTACCGCTGCTCGACAGGCCGCCGCCCGGACTACCACTGCTCGACGGGCCGCTGCCGCCCGGACTACCGCTGGACGGGCTGCCGCTCGCGGGGCCCGTGGGTGGGGAAACCGCTGCCTGCCCCGTCGTGGCCGGGCCGGGAGCGGATCCGGTGGTACCGGCGCCCGGAGTCCCCACGCCGGAGGACGGGCCCGCCCCGGCCGGGCCGCCCGAGCCCGGCAGGCTGGGGCTTCCGGCGGTGGGTACGTGCCCACCGGGGTTGCCGGAGTGTGCCGCGATCCCGGTGGGGTTCACCGCAGCCGGCGCGACACCGGCCGGGGGGAGGTACCCGGACGTGCCGACCGGCGGCGTGGAGCCGGCCGGGCCGGTGAGCCCGCCGTGCCCCGTACCGGTGGAGCCCGGCGTGGGTGTGCTGGAGCCGGCTCCCGGCCCGGCCGGCGCGGGATCCGCCGACGCCGTGCCGCTGGACGGCGGCGATCCGGCCGACGAAGCCGGCTGGTGCGGACGGCCCTGATCGACTCCCTCGGCGGAACGATGCGGCGGGACCGGATCGGGTGGCGGTGGCGGTGGCGGCCCCGACGGCTCCGGGGCAGCGGGCCGCCCGGCTCCGCCGACGCCGGAGGCATCCGGCTGCCCCGGCCCGGAACCGCCCGGCTGCCCCGGTCCGGCATCGACCGGCTGCCCCGGGACGGGTTGGCCCGAGTCCGGCCCGGACGGTTGACCCGGCCGCTCCGAGCCGGGCAGGCCGGACTGATCCGGCCCGGACGGTCGAGACGGATCCGGCCCGGACGGTCGAGACGGATCGGTGCCCGAGGGGCCCGGCTGTGCTGGGGACGGGGACCTCGGCTGCCCCGTGCCGGGTGGGCTGCCCGACTGGCCCGTACCCGAAGTGCCCGGCGGGCCCGTGCCTCCGACCGGACCGGCTCCCGCTCCGCTGGAATCGCGCTCCGGTGCCGGGCCGGTCGTCGGCGTCGCGGCCGGCGGCAGGCCGGTTGGCGCCGCCGGCACGGTTACCGGAGTGGGCGTGGGCAGCACCGGAATCTGCTGCCCGAGCCGCTCCAGCGCGTTGTCCCGGCCCTCGCTGATCCGCCCCCGGACTCCCTCGGCGAGCGCGGAGTTGGCGAAGTCGTCCGTGTCGATGCTCCAGTCACCGGTACGCAGCCCGTTCACGGTCGCGTTCGTCACGGTCTCCACGCCGGCCTCGTGGATGCCGTCGATCCCGGTACGGATCGCCGAGCCGAGCGGATTGTCCGGAGTACGGCGGCCCAGGATCTTGGCGAGCGGGTTGGTCCCGGCAGCTAGCGCACCCGCCCCGGCACCGGTTCCTGCCGCCCACAGCGTCCTTTCGGCGTCCAAGTCGGGCCGGTTCCCCATGCCGGCCTGGATCCCCTGCGCGGTCAGATCGGTCGCCACCTCCTGGAGCCCTTCGAGCACCGCCTCGCGCAGCGCCAGCCGCCCCAACGAACCGGCGGCCCGGCTCAACAGCATGCGCAACGCCCCGGCGATGGCCATCCGGGCGATGCCGATCGGTCCGGCCGCGGCAGCGAGCGCCGCGCCGAAGGTGAAGAACGACAACACGATGATCGCGAAGATCTCTAGGCAGCAGGTGATGACGGCGATCAGGACCGTCAGCTTCTCGTACTCGATGTCCAACGCGGCCTGGTCGGCCTCCTGCGCGACCTGCTGGGCCAGTTGGGCGAACTTCGGCAACGCCTGGTCGACGACCTTGCTGAACTCGGCCTGGAAGGCCAGGCCGGACGGGCCACCCCAGGACACTGCCAGGGCGTTCCGCTCGGCGCTCGCCTCGACGAGAGCCTGGTTGAGGCTCGCACCGGCGTCCCGCCAGGCCTGGGCCAGCTGTCGGATCCGGTCCTCGTCCGCCTCCGGCCAGGCCGAGCCGCCCGTGGAGACCCAGACCAGCAGATCCCAGACCTGCTGCCAGGGCTCACCCCAGTCAGGCGGACCGAGCGTCATTCCCGCCGAGAAGTCTCTTCGTCCGCAGGTCCGTCTCGATAAGAGTGTCCACGCTGGTCAGCGCGACAGTGCCGAACCCGACCACCGACTCGCCGACCCGGACCAGCGCCGCCTTCAACTCGTCGGCGGCGGCGAAACTCGTCCGGTACGTCTGCCCGACCTCGTCGTTGCCCCACGGGTCACCCACCCCGTTCACCGCGGCGACCGCGCTGGCCATCGTGGCCCTCAGGCGCTCACCCGCCCCGGCGAGCCGCCCAGCGGCGCTGACCGCACCGTCCGGATCTGGTACGTGTGCCACGTATCCCGCGTCGCCGGGCTGCGTCATCGAATCGACCCCTCCTCGGGCAACCGCTCGACCATCCGCTTGATCGCCTCGTCGAAGTCGTGGTTGCGATAGGCCGCCATGGACTCCTCCGACACGTAGGGACGGCAGGCGTCGAAGACCCGACGCTGCGCCTCCTCCGCCGCCACCGCGATCGTCGCCTCGATCTCCTCGGCCAACCGGCGCGGGTCGCCGTAGTCGAGGACCTCCGGGCCGAGATCGAGCCGCTGCAACCGGCCTTCCGGACCGACCGTGGCGGTGATCGAACCGTCCGCGGACGTGGCCGTCACCGACACCGCCCGGACCCGGGCGGAGACCTCGTCGAGCGCCGAACTGACCTGACGGAACTGGGCGGTAAGTCGCTCGGCGCGAGCCCGCAGCTCGGCGACCTGCTCACCGTCCACAGTCATGTCGCAACGGTACTGGACCTCGATCACCAGCCGCTACCCTCAGAGGCATGGTCAGCCATTCCGCGATCGCCGCCGTGGCCGGCGTACTGGCCGTGCTTCCGGCGGTGCCGGCGGCCGCGGCGCCGGGCACCTCGCTCGGCTGTCCCACCGCGGCCAACGCCACCTCGACGGTCGCCCGCGAACCGACCTGGTCGCACCACTGGCTGGCCGCGGACCGGCTCGCGCCGCACACCGGCGCGGGAATCACCGTCGCGGTGGTCGACACCGGGGTGAACGTGACGCACCCGCAGCTCGCCGGCAGGGTGCTGGCCGGATACGACGTGATCCGGGACCGGGCCGGCGCCACCGTCGACCACACCGGGCACGGCACGGCGGTGGCCAGCATCATCGCCGCCAGGCCGATGCCGAACACCGCGCTGCTGGGCCTCGCCCCGGGCGTACGGATCCTGCCGGTCCGGGTCAGTGACTGTGCCCGTACGGTCCTCGACCGCGACGTGGACCCGGCGCACCTGGCGGAGGGCATCAGGTGGGCGGCGGATCACGGGGCCCGGGTCGTCAACGTCTCGCTCGCCGTGCCGAAGAGCCACTCCGGGCTCCGCGCCGCGGTCGCGCACGCGCTGCGGCGGGGCGTCGTGGTGGTCGCGGCGACGGGCGACGCGCGGACCAGCCCGACGTCATATCCGGCGGCGTACCCCGGGGTCATCGCCGTCGGCGCCCTGGACGAGGCGGGCAACGTCGCCGGGATCAGCACCACGATGGACCTGGTGGCGCCCGGCGACGAGGTACTCGCGGCGGCGCCCCGCGCCGGGCACATCGTCTGGTCCGGGACCGACGCCGCCGCACCCGTGGTGAGCGCCACGGCCGCCCTGGTCCGAGCGGCGCTCCCGAAAGCCACTGTGCACGAGATCCGGGCCCGGTTGACGAACACGGCGACCCCGATCGCGAACGGGCCGGGGGCGGTGGACCCGTACCGCGCCCTGCGCGACATGCTCGCCTCACCGACACCGGTACCGCAGGTGGTGATGGACCTGCGCCAGCCCGATCGCCCCGGGTCGCCCTGGCCGGCCCGGGCCGGTCCCTGGGCGGCACTGCTCGGCGCCGGGGCGGTGCTGGTGCTGACCGTGCTGTGGCTGCGATCCCGCTGGCGTACGGCGGGTGGCGGATGATCGACCGGGCCGAGGCGTCGCGGTTGGCCCGGGAATGGGCCCGCCGCGAGCTGGGTAGCGAGGATCCCGGCTTCCGCGAGTTCGAGGCCGGCTACGTGGTGTGGGACCGGCCGCCCAGCACACCGGGACCGCCGCCGACCGACTCCGCTGCCGCGCCCCCGGGTACCGGTACGCCGTCGGGCGAGGCCGGCCAGCCGCCACCACGGGTCGGCGCCGCCCGAGGTGTGCTGGACCGGGACACCGGACACTGGTCCCGCTGGCCGTCCCTGCCGATCGACGAGGTTATCCGGCTCTACCTGGCCTACCGGGCGGGCTCGACGCGGTTTCCCGAGGACGTCCGTACGATGCTGCGACTGGCTGGCTGGGTACCGGGACGCGACGGCGCGGCGCTGCTGCGGACCTGGTGCCGCCGGCATCAGATCGACGATGCCGTCCTCTTCCCGGTGGCCCGTGCGGTGGCCGCGGACTTCGGCGGCCTGACCATCGCCGGGTACCGGTTCACCCCGACCCCGGACGACCACGTCCCGCCGGCACATCCCGACCTCGCGGACCGGCTCGGCATGCGGGTGTGGCAGATCGCGGTCGGCGACAGCCGGATGCTTGTCGTCGACGAGTCGGGCGCGGTGCACCGGCGCGACCACTCGGGCGACGCGCCGTACGCCCCCACGGTCGACGACGCCCTCGTCCGGCTGGTCCGCCGGGAGGACGAGTGAACAGGCGCTGAACACCTGCCTGGTCCGGGGAGAGGACGGCACAGCGCCGCCCCTCCCCGGACCCGACCGGTCATCGGACCTCTTTCCACCTGAGCGTGCGACGCTCACGCACCGCACCCGACCTTGCGATCCGCCAGACCACAGGGGAGGTTAAGAGGCTCGCTACATGTGGTGCGCCCGCATCATCGAGACGAGTTCGCTCTCGGCGTCCGACATGAGCGCGTGCGACCCGCTGATCTTTCCCTGGATCTGGCCGCCCATCTCGACCAGGGCGCGTGCGGCGTCGCGCCACTCGGCGCGGAGCAGTTCGTACTCCTGCACCGAGCTGCCCCGCCAGGTCCCCATCAGCGACTCGATGTGCTTCTCGATCGAGGTGAGCCGCTGGTTCATGTTCTCCATGGCTTGGCCGTACGCGGCCGCGCCGGTGGTCATCGTCGCGCCGACCATACGAATCTGCATGACAGTCCTCCGAATCAGGCCCGCAGGGCGGCGTAGACACCGCTGGACGTGTCGGCACCGGTCCCGCCGGTGCCGGGGATGCCCTCGCCGAGGTCGACCATCGAGGCCCGGATCTGCGAGTCGGTGAACTCGTGCTTTTCGGCGACCCGGTTCAGCAGCTCGGCGAGCCCGTCCAGGGCCACCTTGATCCGGTTGAGCTGCTGCTGGTAGCCGGCGTTCACCTCGCCGAACATGGCACCGCCGGCGCCCATCCAGTCGTCGGGCATCTGGCTGGTGCCGGACTGGATGGCGCCCTTGACCTCGCTTTCGATCAGGGTGGCCTGGGTCCGCACCTGACCAGCGGTCTCCCGCATTTCCTCGATGTAGTTCTGTACCAGTTCCTCAGTGCCACCTGCCACGGCCGCTCCCTCCACTGGAAACTCGTCGGGCCGACGAGTTGAGGTCAGGGTACTGTGGATGATCGCGACGTTCTATCCCGGCGGAATCGCCCGGACCGCCGCCGTCGGCTCCAACACCGGGCCGTGCGGCACCCGGGCCATCAACCCGGTGGGCAGCGGGATGGCCCGTTCCGGCTGGTAGCCGAGCTGGCCCAGCACCTCCGGGCTCGGCACGGGATAGGCGATTCCGTGATCGGTCACGAGAAACCAGGTACCTCCGGTCGCCTGCGGCGCCGGCTTGGCCAGTACCACCACGCCCCGGCCCGGTTCCACCGCGACGTGGTCGGCCAGCGGGACCCCGGCGGCGGTGGCGGGAGGCCGGGCGGCGGCGTCGAGGTCCCCGGTGACCGGTACGCCGACCGTGACGACGCGTCCGTCCCCGGCGTCACTGATCCGCACGCACACCCCGGTGCCCGACACGACCGGTACGACCGTCGGGGTGGGCTCGGCGGGCAGGATGCCACCGGTCGGCAGGTTCCCGTCGACCGTCAGCGGGGTACCGCCGACCGGGGTCGGGGCCGCCGTACCCGGATAGCCGGGGTCGGCCAGCAGGATCCGGGCCTGTAGCTCGGTGACCCGGTCGACGCTGTTCGGCTTGACCACGTAGTGCTGCTGGGTCGCCGGGTCGACCAGCACCTCGCCGACCTTGGTGCCCTTGCGCCAACTGCTCTCCCGGCCCCGGTTGGCGACCTTTATGGCGCCCAGCGGTGCGCCGGCGGGCAGCACATCGAGCCAGGCGAGCGTCACCGGATGCGCCTGGGCCGGGGCGACCCGCAGCGCGTCGGTGACGATGGCGTCGTCCCGGATGGCGTGCCGCCGGCCGTGCCAGATCAGGTGCCGGGCGCCGTTCGGGTCCACCACCAACACCGCGGCCGAACCGAGCCCGTCCCCGCCGCCCGGCCGCCATCCCGCGTACACGTACGTGAGTGGCACCGGATAGCCGACGGCGTCCCGGGCGGTCACCCCGCAGATCGACCACGGATCGGTGCGCAGCTTCTTCGGATCCGGCAGGTTGTCCGGGGCTCCGACGATGCCCACGCGGGGCCCCTTCGGCCAGGTCAGCGAGGCCCGGGCGACCAGGTACGGATCCTTCGGCCGGTCCAGCAGCAGGCGGGCCGAGGCGTAGTTCGCCACCGGGTACAGGGTGCGCAGGTCGGGGCGGCAGTAGTACTTCGTGCCGGTCTCCCGCTCGATGACCACCGCGTCGCAGGCCTGCCAGCGCTTGTTGCCGCTGGGAAAGAACTTGCCGTAGACGCCGACCGCCGCGAGCGCGATCACCGTGACCATCACCGCCGCCAGCGAGGCGCCGGCCAACCGCCGACCGGGCCAGTCCAGCGGATCGGGCTTCTGTGCGAGCAGGGCGGCGGTGAGCCGTCCGCGTAGGAACTGTCGGGAGTGGATCAGGTCGCGGCGGGTCAGCATGAGACCGCCCCCGCTGCCGCGCCCAACCATGCCGGCATCGCTGCCTTGGCCGACGTTGCCGGCGTCGCTCTCCTCCGGTCGATGCGGTTCAACCGAACAGCCCCCGGGCGAGGCCGAACAGACCCAGCACCGCACAGGCGAGCAGGGGGGCGACGACTACGCAGACGATCTCGACGATGTCGCCGATCCGGCCCAGGTTGGGCGGGAGCGGACGGCGGGCCGCGGCGGCGGCCACCCCGTACGCCCCGGCTGCGACCGCGAGCATCCCGGCCAGTACCGGAACGATCAGGTCGACCCGGGTCGTGGTGTCCATCGCCAGCCAGCCGGCACCGCCCAGCAGCAGCGCGCCGAGCAGCGCGGTGAAGCCGGGCGGCACCCGGTGGCGTACCGCCGCGAAGGTGCGCATCCGGAGGGCGCAGATCACTACCACCAGGACGGCCAGCAGCGACGCGCTGACGTCGGCGGCCCGGGCAAGCACCCCCACGCAGAGCAGCAGAATCACGCAACTCCCGGCCAGCACCCCGGTCAGCAACTCGTCCGCCCGCCGGACCAGCGCGGTCAGCCGGGCCAGCGACGGGAGGGACGCGACCTTCGAGACGTCCTCCCCCGGCCGAGGCACCTCCGGGCTGGGCAGGCCACCGTGTGCCGTGGCGAGTCGAGGCAGCAGCGGGGCCAGCAGAACCAGCGCGCCGGCCAGCCCGGCGGCCGCGGCGACCGGGCCCACCTCGGTGGCGACCAGCGCCCAGATCGCGCCGAGCAGCCCGATCGTGAGACCCGTGTGGAAGACCGGCCGGTGCACGTCGAGCCCGGCCAGGGCGAGGGAGGCGGCCAGCATCAGCCCGGCGGATCCGACGAGCAGCGGCCAGGCGTGCAGCACGGCACCGAGGTCGGCAGGGCCGGGCAGCAGGGCACCTCCCACACCCGCGTAGACCATCGCGTACACCCCGAGCAGGGTGGCCAGGCCGGGTTCCCGGCGCCACCGGGCGACCGCCGCGCCCGCACCGACCAGCACCGCGGCGACCGCCAGCGCCACCTGGCCCGCGCGGACCAGGGGCGGCCCGGCCAGCAGGAGCAGCAGGACCGCGCCGCCGAGGATCGCGGCGACGGTGACCAGACCGGCGTGGTACGTCGAGGTGCCGCCCCACACCCGGCCCTGCCGCGCCGCCGTCTCCGCCACACCGCCGGCGAGGTCGTCGTAACCGGGCTCCGGCCAGTGCTGGTCACGCGGGGCGAGCAGCAGTACGTCGCCGTCCCGGATGCCCAGCCCGGACAGCGACTGCACCGGCTCCAGCACACTCCCGTCGAGCCGCCGGACCACCCAGCCGCCACGCGGTACGCCGTCCTCGGCGAGCCCGTCGCCACCGTGCCGGAGCAACGCCGGTTGCAGGTACGTCAGGGGTAGGTGGTCCGGTAGCGCCATGTCCACGCGTCGCTTCGGCGTCATCAGGACGATGCGGGTGAGACCGATCGTGGTCGGCGTCGCCATAAGCAGCCTCTCAACGGCCTGTCGGGCAATCTGGACTGGACACCCTCGCCGTGACCCCGTATCCCCTACGATGCCCGGGTGGGAGCGTCTGCATGGGCACAGTAGTACGCAAGCGACCCGCGCGTCGGTTGGCTCCGCCCTACCCGCAGGGCGAGGTGGCCTTGGAGCCGGTGCCGGAGATACCCACTCCGGGCGGGCGCTCGTGGAGCCGGCTGCTCATCATGCTGCCCATGCTCGCGGGTGCCGCGGCCATCGCGCTGATGTTCGCCGGGGGCAGCGGCAACAACCCGTTCCGGTGGTTGACCGGCGCGCTGTTCGGGGTCTCGATGCTCGGCATCGTCGCGGTGCAGTTCGCCTCCTTCTCCGGCGGGGCGAGCAAGCAGGAGATGCAGGAGCAGCGGCGCGAGTACCTCTTCGAGCTGAACCAGCAACGGCGCGCCGTACGGCAGACGATCCAGCGGCAGCGGGCCGCCGAATACTACGCCCACCCCGACCCGGACGCCCTGTGGTCGCTTGTGGACAGCGCCCGGCTGTGGGAACGGCGATACTCCGACGCCGACTTCGGGCAGGTCCGGATCGGGCTCGGGCCACGCGACCTCGCCGCCACGCTCGTCGTACCGCCACCGGTGCCGGCGGAGAAGGCCGAGCCGGTGAGCGCGCTGGCGGTACACCGCTTCGTCGAGGCGTACCGGCAGGTGCCGGAGCTGCCGACGGTGCTGGCCCTGGGCGGGTTCGCCCGGGTCTATCTGCGCGGTGACCGGCGCCGGGTACGGGCGCTGGTCCGGGCACTCATCGCCCAGGCCGCCGTCTGGCACGCCCCGGAGGACCTCGTCGTCGCGGCCTGCGTCGGTCGTTCGGCGCGGGCCCAGTGGGAGTGGGCGAAATGGCTGCCGCACACCCTGCACCCCACCTCGACCGACGCGCTCGGTCCGGTACGCCTGATCGCACCCTCCGTCGTCGCCCTGGAGGCGATGCTGGAGGACCTGGTCGCGGATCGGCCGAGATTCGACCCGACGGCCGCCGAGGCGCAGTTCGACGGGGCACACCTGCTCGTCGTGATCGACGATGGCGACCCGGCCGGCTCGGACCACCTGCTGATCGACGGCGGCGTCGAAGGTGCCACCGTGCTCGACCTCAGCGGCGAGCCGCCCCGCAATCTCGACCGGGCCACCGTCGTCTTCGACGTCGGCGCCGACGGGGACCTCCGGGCGACCACCTACGCGGGCGGGCAGCGGCTGGGCCGGGCGGACGCGTTCAGCCTGGTCGCCGCGGAATCGCTGGCGCGGCAACTCGCGCCGCTACGGCTGTCCGGCGGCGGCGGGCAGGACCGGGCGATGAACGCCGAGCATGGCCTGGCCGAGCTGCTCGGGCTCGGCGACCCGTACGAGTACGACGCCGCGCTCGGCTGGGCGCCCCGGCCACACCGCGAGCGGCTGCGGGTGCCGATCGGGATCGGGCCGGACGGCGCCAAGGTGGAACTGGACCTGAAGGAGTCCGCCCAGGACGGGATGGGCCCGCACGGCCTGCTGATCGGCGCGACCGGCTCCGGCAAGTCGGAACTGCTCCGCACCCTGGTGCTGGCGCTGGCGGTGCAGAACTCCCCGGAGACGCTCAACTTCGTGCTGATCGACTTCAAGGGCGGCGCCACCTTCGCCACCCTGGACCGGCTGCCGCACACCAGCGCCGTGATCACGAACCTCGCCGACGAGCTGCCGCTGGTCGACCGGATGACCGACGCCATCAACGGCGAGCTGATCCGCCGTCAGGAGCTGCTGCGCCGCTCCGGCAACTACGTGTCGCAGCGCGACTACGAGCGGGCCCGGGCGGCCGGCGTACCGCTGGCGCCGCTGCCGACCCTCGTCGTGGTCTGCGACGAGTTCAGTGAACTGCTCTCCGCCAAGCCGGACTTCATCGACATGTTCGTCCAGATAGGACGACTTGGCCGGTCACTCGGCGTCCACCTGCTACTGGCCAGCCAGCGGCTGGAGGAGGGCCGGCTGCGCGGCCTCGACACGCACCTGTCGTACCGGGTCGGGTTGCGGACCTTCTCGCCGGTGGAGAGCCGCACGGTGCTCGGCGTCAACGACGCCTACGAGCTGCCCCGCGCCCCGGGGCACGGCTTCCTGAAGTTCGGCACCGAGGCGCTGGTCCGGTTCCGCGCCGCGTACGTCTCGGGCGCGTACCGCCGGGCGGGCGCGGCCGAGCCGGCCGGTGGCGACGACCGGGTCCAGGTCTACACCTCCGGATACGTCGCGCCGGACGACCTCGCCGGCACCACCGGCGAGGATTCCGGCGCTGCCGGCGCGGTCTCCGCGGCCGGTGGGGGGACCGGCGCCGGCCGGGCCGGTACGGATCCCACCGTGGCTTCGGCAACCGCCCAGGCCGCGAAGCTGACCGGGCCGAACGAGCCGGTCGAGGTCGAGCCGGACGGGGTCGAGGTCGAGCCGGGCGACGAGACGCTGCTGGAGATCCTCACCGGGCGGCTGACCGGGCGGGGTGTACCGGCACACCAGGTGTGGCTACCACCGCTGTCGACTCCGCCGAGCCTCGGCGAGTTGCTGGACGGCGAGGAGCCGGAACCGTTGCGGGTGCTGGTCGGCGTGGTGGACCGCCCGTTCGAGCAGCGGCGCGACCCACTCCGGCTGGACCTGTCCGGCGCCGGCGGCCACGTCATCGTGGTGGGCGCGCCGCAGTCGGGCAAGAGCAGCCTGCTGCGTACGCTGATCGTCAGCCTCGCTCTCACCCACACCCCGCGCGAGGTGCAGATCTACTGCCTGGACTTCGGCGGCGGCGTGCTCGCCTCCATCCGGGACCTGCCACACGTCGGCGGGGTCGCGGCCCGCCGGGACGCCAACCAGATCCGGCGGACGATCGCGGAGGTGGAGACCATCGTCGCCACCCGCGAGCAACTCTTCACCGAACGCGGCATCGACTCGATCGCCACCTTCCGGCGGATGCGGGCCGCCGGTGAGCTGCCCGAAGAGCGGTTCGGCGACGTCTTCCTCGTGGTGGACGGCTGGGTCACGGTCCGGGACGAATTCGAGGACCTGGCCGAACGGATCATCGCGCTGGCCGGCCGCGGCCTGTCGTACGGCGTGCACATCGCCGCGACGGCCGGACGCTGGCTCGACCTCCGGTCGGCGCTGCGGGACGCCTTCGGCACCCGACTGGAACTGCGGCTGGGCGATCCGTCCGACTCCAGCATCGACCGGCGGGCGGCGGCCAACGTTCCGGTGCACGCGCCCGGCCGGGGCATCACGCCCGGCCGGCACCAGTTCCTGGCCGCACTGCCTCGGCTGGACGGCGGCTCCGACGTGGCAGATCTGCCGCCGGCACTGACCGAGCTGGTCGTCAAGATCCGCGACGGCTGGACCGGTGACCCGGCACCCCGGGTACGGCTGCTGCCGCCGATGGTCCCGTACGAGCTGCTGCCCACCGCGACCGACGGGCCAGGGCCGGCGGTCGGCCTCGCCGAGCTCGACCTCGGCCCGGTCCATCTGGACCTGAACGCCGACCCACACTGCTTCCTGATCGGCGACGTCGAGTGCGGCAAGTCGTCGTTCCTGCGGATGCTGGCCCGGGCGGTCGCCGACCGGCAGACACCCGGGCAGGCCCGGATCATCGCGATCGACTACCGGCGCGGCCTGCTCGGCGCGCTTCCCGAGGAACACCTCCTCGGCTACGGCAGCTCGGTCAACCAGGCCACCGAACTGCTCCGCGACGCGGCCGGCGCGCTCCGGGAACGGCTCCCGGGGCCGGAGATCACTCCGGAGCGGTTGCGCGCGCGGGACTGGTGGAGCGGCCCCGAACTGTACGTCCTGGTGGACGACTACGACCTGGTGGCCGGAGACCGGAACCCGCTCGGCGTGCTCCACGAGTTGCTGCCGCAGTCGAGGGAGGTCGGGCTGCACGTGGTGGTGGCGCGGCGCAGCGGCGGCGCGAGCCGGGCCTTCTACGACCCGCTGCTCGCCCGGATCCGGGACCTGGGCTCACCGGGCATCCTGATGTCCTGCGACCCGGTGGAGGGGCCGCTGCTCAGCGGCGTACGCCGGCCCGGTCCGCTGCCCCCCGGCCGCGGCTGGTTGTCCACCCGGCGGGACGGTGCCCGGCTGGTCCAATTCGGATGGCTCGACGTGGACTGACGATTCTCACCAGGCGATCGGCCAGATGGGTCTGCCGCGGCTAGCGATATCCGATTAGGATCGCTGATCATTGCCACGCTGTGCCCGCGACGAGGAGGACAGAGATGGCTGCCACTGACAACCAGGAGGCTGCCGGCGCTTCCGCCGGCCTCGACCTCGACGTCGAGACGGAGCACCTCAAAACCTTTGGTGAGAAGATGTGGAACGCGGCCAACGCGTTCAGCGCCGAGGTGATCAAGGCCGGAAACTCCAGCTTCGAGGTACCGGCTCCGGAGTTCGTCGAGATGGTGGAATTCGCCAAGAAGATCACCGACGACACGGTGGAAGCAAACCGGTTCACTGCCGACGCGGCGAACGGCCTGATGTCGTACGGCAGCGCCGCGATCGTCAGTTTCAACAAGTACGGTTGGGGCGACGACCAGGCCCGGCTCTCGTTGCAGGACGTCCGCGACGCGATGAAGGCCACCGAGCAGCCGGGGTCCGCTTCGCGAAACGCCACGGCTGCCTGACGGTCGGCGATCATGGCCGCTACGAACTGGGAACAGTACGATCTCGACAAGATCCTGAGCATCTTCATGTCGGTCAACGTCGGGAGCCTCACCGAACACGCCGAGCGCTGGCGTGCGATCGGCGCGGCGATCAGTAACGGCGGAAAGACGCTGGCCGACGAGACCCGGAGCCTTGCCGGGAGTTGGAAGAGCAGGGCGGCCAGCGCGTTCACCGACAGCGCCGACCAGGCGGTCGACCGGATGACCCAGTGGGGGTCCCAGGCCCCCGTCCGCGGCGACCACATCGAACTGGTCGGCATGGCGGTCAGCTGGGCACAGGGCGAGCTTGAGCGCCTCAAGGCGCAGCGCCAGCAGGAGTTGGACCAACTCCAGGCGGACAAGGAACGGATTCCCTTCCACGACATGTCCGGTGCGTTGGAGGGCCAGATCGTCAACAAGTACAACGAGCTGGCCCGGACGGTGGCCACCCAGGCAGCCGCCGAGATCAGCGCGTTGACCCCCTGGAAATCTCCCGGGCCCTACGTCGGGCTACGCGACGTCCAACGCACGGTTCCCACCCCGAACCTGGGTCCGAACGGCACTCCCGTCCCGCCCGGCACCGGCCTTCCGAACGGCACTCCGAACGGCACTCCGAACGACACCACCGGTCAGAGAGAGCAGCAGCCGGTCAATCCTCCGCCGGGACCGCTGCACCAGCTGACTCGCACGGACGAGCCGATTGCCGATCCCCGCCAGACCGGCAACCCGCAGACCGGTCCGCAGGAGAACAACGTCAGCCAGCCGCCTAACCAGCAGCAGGTCTCAGCGCCGCAGACCGACGTACCGCAGGTCGGCGAGCCGCCCGCGCCGGGCCAATCGCCGGGCTCCGGCGTAACGCCGCCACCGACGCTGCCGGGCGGGGTACCCGGGGGCGTACCGGGTGGTGTGCCCATCGTCCCGTTCGTGCCTGGTAGCGTCGGCGGCGGTTCCGGTGGTCGCGGTTCAAGCGGCCTCGGTCCCAGCGGCCTCGGTTCGGACGGCGGCGGAGGCGGCCTGGGTGGCGTCGGCGCGGGGCGGGGCGGGGCGGCTGTACCCACCGCCTCGAATGACCTGCTCGGGCGGCTCGCTGGCGCCGAGGGCGGCGGCGGAGGCGGCCTTCTCGGCGCGGCCCGCCCCCCGGTCGGCACCCCTGCCGGTGGCGGCGCCCCGATGATCCCGCCGATGATCCCGCCGGTCGCCCCCGGAGGCGGGAATGGTGGCGCACTGTCCGGCCGCCAGACCCGGCGTACCGCGCGAAGCGGTGGTGCGCCTCGCGTCGTCGGCCAGGAACCCGTCGCCGCGCCCCAGTCGATCAGCGGTCGTCAGGTGGACAAGAAGAAGACGCCGCCGCCACGACAGCAGGAGACCGAGCGGCAGTCGGCGGTGACCTACGGCGCGTGATTCTGATCCGCTCTGCCGAGAACGCGATGACCTGTCGGGCGCACGGCCCTACTGACCGAACCCGAACGTCTGAAACGGTGAGCATCTGGTGCCTGTGATCATCTGCCCTGCCTGTGGGGAACCGGACGAGGACGACTCGGTCTACTGCCTGAACCCGGGCTGCGGGGCCCTCTTGGTGGTGCTCCGGCCCGAGCAGCCACCGGAGCAGGCGGCGGGCGCCGACCCGGCCGAACCGGCCGTTCCCGCCGAACCCAATGCGGTCGGCAGCTCCGCCGGGCCGACCGGAGCACCGACATCGGTGGCGTCGCCCGAGGTGACCAAACCGGTGAAGGCGGTCAGAGTCACGAAGTCGGCCAGACCGGCGAGGTCGGCCAGACCGACAAAGGCAGCTAGAGCCGCCAGGTCGGCCAGACCCGGGAAATCCGGCGTACCCGCAAACTCGGCCGGACGGGCTGGCTCAACCGAGACGGCCACACCAGCCACCCCGGCCAAGGCGACCGCACCGGTCGAGCAGGCTCCACCGGTTAAGAAGCCCACACCGGTCGAGAAGGCCACAGCGGTCGAGAAGGCCGCGGTCGAGAAGCGCACACCGGTTAAGAAGGCTGCGGTCGTCGAGAAGGCCACACCGGTCGAGAAGCCCGCGGTCGAGAAGGCCACACCGGCGACACCGGGCGACAAGATTCCGGCAGCCACAACCGCCAAGAAGGCGAAGGCCGCAACCGCCGAGGAGGCCCCGCCGGCTGCGGCAACAATTGATGGGCCGGCCGCCCCGACCGGAGCACCGGAGGCGACAGGAGCGCCCGCCCCGGGCGGCGAGGGCCCGACTGAGCCCGTTCCGGCTGGGACCTCCCAACCCGAGACGGTGATACCGACGACCGAGCCCGGTGGTGCCGGCAAGCCTGCCGGCACCGGCTTCCGAGGCACGTTGGGCAGACTGGCCAGGATCGGCAGACGGGGCGCCAAGCCGCTGGCGGCAACGCCTGCCGCCGCACCAGGCGGACCGGCCGATCCGGGCGAGGTCGGGGTTCCTTCCCCAACCGGCGAGGTTCACGGGGTCGATCCGCCCGGATCGGTGAAGGCTCGGCCTGCCGGCGAAGGGGCGCCACCAACGTCGGCACCCGCGTCGCCACCGGCGGAGCCTGCGCCGGCCAAGGCCCGGCCGACTCAGCCGGTCGAGGCCCAACCCACTCAGCCCGGCAAGGCCCAACCCGGCACACCGGTCAAGCCGCAACCCACCCAGCCGGCCAAATCCCAACCCACCCAGCCCATCAAGGCCCAACCCGGCACACCGGTCAAATCCCAACCCACCCAGCCCGTCAAGGCCCAACCCGGCACACCGGTCAAGCCGCAACCCACCCAGCCGGCCAAGACCCAACCCGCCCAGCCCGTCAAGGCCCAACCCGCCCAGCCCATCAAGGCCCAACCCGGCACAGCAGCCAAGCCGGAGCCCGCCGGTCGGGCAGGAGCCGACCGGGGCAGTGCGGCGAAGCAGCCGACCGCCGTACCGGCGAGCACCGTCGCCGTACCTGATCGGTCCGCGGATCCCGACGCGCCACAGGCCGGCAGACGGCTGCTGTTGCCGCTGGCGGCGGCCACCGTCGTGCTGGTCGGGATCGGCGTGGCCCTGGCGGTCAACAACGGCGACTCCTCCGGCGGGCCCCGGCCTGCGGCGGTGCCGACCGGGCCCGCGCTGGCGCTCGGCTCGCCGTTGCCGGTCAATCCGACATCGGCGCCGGTCGTCCCGCCGAGCCCGCTTCCGCAGGCCAGCCCGACACCGAAGGCCAGCAGCAAGCCTCCACCCCGGCCCGCCCGGCCGGCGTCGGCGCGGAAACCGGCCCGGACACCGAGCCGGAAACCACCGGCCAAGACCACCGCTCCGCCACCGAAGCCTCCGGCGCCACAGGCCCGGATATCGGCCAGCGGCCGGATCGAGTGCACTCCCGTCGATCGGGGCTGGGGCATCGCGATCAGTGGCAGCGTGAGCAACACCTCGGCGACCATCCGCAGTGCCCGAGTTTCCTACAGTTCCAACGAAACCGGGCCGGCGAGCAACTCCGACACGCTCACGCTCAACTTCAGCGGCCGGTCGTTCAACGGCAGGATTCCGGACACCAGCGGCTGGGAGTTCATCGGCGGGTCGTCCGTCTCCTGGACGGTCACCGCGACGTTGAGCGACGGCAAGACGCTTTCCGACTCGGGGTCGAACACGTACTCCTGCGGATAGCGTCCGGCCAACAGGGGCAGGCAGACCTGCGCCCGCTCTACGCTGAGCGGGCGCAGGTCGATCGTGGGTGGGTCAGCGCTGGTACTGGACCGGGCCGACGTTGGCGTTGGCCATCTGCTCCAGACGGCGTACCCGCTCCTCCATCTTGGGGTGGGTGGAGAAGAGGTTCGCCACGCCGCCACCCTTGAACGGGTTGTCGATCATCAGGTGGGCGGTACTGGTCAGCCGGTTGTCGGCCGGCAGCGGCAGCGCCTTCGTACCCGCGTGGATCTTGCGAAGCGCGCTGGCCAGTGCCAGCGGGTCGCGGGTCAGCGCGGCACCCGAGGCGTCCGCCTGGAACTCCCGGTTACGGCTGATGGCGAGCTGGATCAGGGTGGCCGCGATCGGGCCGAGGATCAGCGTCAGCAGCAGTACGGCCGGGTTCGGCGAGTCCTCGTCGTCCCCGCCGCCCAGCGGGATGAACCAGGCGATGTTGGCCAGCATGGTGATGATGCCGGCCAGGCCGGCGGCCACGCTGGAGATCAGGATGTCCCGGTTGTAGACGTGGGACAGCTCGTGACCGATCACGCCCCGCAACTCCCGGTAGTCCAGAATCTGCGTAATGCCCTGGGTCACGGCGACCGCCGCATTCTGCGGGTTGCGTCCGGTGGCGAACGCGTTCGGCTGCATGGTCGGGCTGACATAGAGCCGGGGCATCGGCTGCTTCGCCTCGGTCGCCAGCTCCCGGACCATCTGATAGAGCGCCGGGAATTCGGCCTCGGTGACCGGTTGGGCCCGCATCGCGCGCAACGCGAGCTTGTCCGACCAGAAGTAGCTGGCGGCGTTCATGGCCAGCGAGACCAGTACGGCGATAACCAGCCCGCCGCTGCCGCCGAACCAGTAACCGACGCCGAGGATCAGAGCGGTGAGCAGGCCAAGAAGCGCGGCTGTCTTGAGCCGGTTGTGATGGCTATGCACGATAACTCCTTCGGTGCGCGGGCCGGTGGACCCGCTGACCGGTACAACACCGGGATACCCCGTCAACAATCCGGATATGACTGTGAGTTGCCTGGGAAAGGGCCTCACCAGGGCCTGGGGGCGGCCAATGAACCTTTTTCAACCTCCCCGTGCCGTCCGTCGCGGCCAGGCAGAAGTCGGGACGCAAGGCACCGCGCTGTTCAGGTTGAAAAGGGTTCAGTCACAGTGCGGCGATGTCCAGGATGAGTTGCGGGGCGAAGCCGACGACGATCGCGACTCCGGTGGCAACGGCCAGCGCGGCGACAACCGCCCAGGCCGGCCGGACCGGTTCGGCAGCCGGCACCGGGGCACCGGTCGGGACGGCGGGTGCACCCGGATCGGCGGGCACGACCGGCGCGGCGGCGGCCTCGCCGGCCCGGTCGGCAAGCGGCTCCGGGGCGTAGAGGGTGGCGGCGACCCGTACGTAGTAGGCGAGCCCGATCACCGCGTTCAGCGCCACCACCACGGCGAGCCAGCCGGCGTCCCCGGCCAGCAGCGACCGTACGACGGTGACCTTGGCAAACAGCCCGGCCAGGCCCGGCGGCAACCCGGCCAGCCCGACCAACGCCAGCACGAACGCCGCACCGACCCACGGCCGGCGCCGGGCCGCACCCCGGTAGTCCGCGATCTCGCCACCATCCGCGACCGCCGGGCGCAGCGCCACCACCGCCCCGAACGCGGTCAGCTCCAGCACCACGAAGAAGACCGTGTACGCCACCGCGGCGGCGACCGCCGTGTCGAGCGCCTCCGCACTCCGCCCGGACGAGAGTGCCAGCGCGCCGAGCGGGGCGACGATGTAGCCCGCCTGGGCCACCGACGACCAGGCCAGCAGCCGGACCATCCGGCGCTGCCGGAGCGCCACCAGGTTGCCGACCGTCATTGTCAGCACCGCCACCGCCGCCAGCAGCGGGCCGGTCATCCGGGCCGGCAGCGCGGTCGCGGTGACCGCGAGCAGCGCGACCACCCCGCCGAGCTTGGAGGCGGTCGACAGGTACGCCGCCACCGGCACCGGTGCGCCGTCGTAGGTGGCCGGCGCCCAGGCGTGGAACGGGACCGCCGCCACCTTGAAGGCCAGCCCGAGCACGATCAGGGCCACCGCGACCACGGTCAGCGGCAGACTCAGCAGCGGTGGGCCGGTCGGGAAGTCGCCGCCGAGCGGGACCGGCCGGTTCGCCTCCGCGGTGAAGATCGCGCCGAGCCGGCTCAGGTGCACCGCCCCGGTGACCGCGTAGAGCAGCGCGGCGCCGAGCAGGGTGACCGCGGTGGCCACCACGCTGACCACGAAGAAGGTCAGCGCCGCCTCGGCACCGGCGACGCTGCGGTGCCGGAGCCCGACCAGCACATAGAGCGGCAGGGTCAGGGTTTCCAGCGCCACGACCAGGGTGATCAGGTCGCCGGCCGCGCCGAGTACGACGCCGCCGGTCATCGAGCAGGCGAGCAGGAAGCAGTACTCCCCCGGCGGCACCTGACCGGAGCGCAGCAGCGGGGCGGAGAGCGCCAGCACCCCGAGGGTGAGCAGCGCGAAAAGGCAGCCGACCAGCGCCGCCCGGCCGTTCGCCAGGTAGGAGCAGTCGGGGCCGGCGCAGAACGTCCGGCGCGTTCCGGCGGCACCGACCAGTACCGCGCCGAGTGCGGTGGCGGCGGCCCCGGCCGCGAAGACGGCCACCGTCGCGCCGCGCCGGGCGACCAGCAGGTCGGCCAGCAGCACGAGTACGGCGGTGCCGGCCGCCAGGTACGCCGGCAGCAGCGCCACGTTGTCCACGCTCTGGATCACGACGCTTCCCGCCCAACCCCGTGAGGGTTCATCGGATCGCCTCCAGCAGTGCCCCGACCGGCACCTCGGCGTAGCCGAGCACCAGGGTCGGGGCGAGCCCGATCGCGAGGGCGAGCAGCACCAGCGGCCCCCAGGCGGCCAGCTCGGCCCCGTGCAGTCCCGGCGTCAGGGTCAGTACGGCCGGGCTGGCCGGCCCGTGCGTGACCCGGCGCAGCAGCCGCAGCAGGTACGCCGCGGTCAGCGCCCCGCCCAGCGCGGCCAGCACCGCCAGCGTGGTCCAGAGTGGACCGCCCACCCGCCAGGCGGCCACCACCGCGAAGGCCTCGCCCCAGAACCCGGCCAGGCCTGGCAGTCCGAGCGAGGCGATCGCGGCGAAGCCGAGCAGCCCGGCGAGCCGGGGCGTACTCTCGCGCAGCCCGCCCAGCTCGGCCAGCGCCCCGGTGTGCGCCCGGTCCTTGACCGCCCCGGCGAGGAAGAAGAGCAGGCCGGTGATGACGCCGTGCGCGATGTTGCCGATCAGCGCGGCCTGGATGCCGGTGCCGGTCAGCGTGGCGATGCCGAGCAGCACGAACCCCATGTGCCCGACGCTCGAATAGGCGATCAGCCGCTTCAGCTCGCTCTGTGCCAGGCAGACGAGCGAGCCGACGATGATCGCCGTCACCGCCAGCACCCCGAGCACTCCGGCGGCCTCCCTCGCCCCCTCCGGCGCCACCCCGACCGCGACCCGGATCAGCCCGTACGTGCCCATCTTGAGCAGGACGCCGGCCAGGATCACGCTGCCGACCGTCGGCGCCTGGGTGTGCGCGTCCGGCAGCCAGGAGTGCAGCGGCCAGAGCGGGCTCTTCACCGCGAACGCGATCGCCAGCAGGATGAACGCGGCGATCTGGGTGCCCCGGGACAGGCGCGTGCCACCGGTCAGCTCGATCAGGTCGGCGGTGCCGGCCGCGGTGACCACGGTGAAGACGCCGACCAGCAGCAGCACCGAGCCGAAGAGCGTGTAGAGGGCGAACTTCCGGGCCGCGTGCTGCCGGTCCTCGCCGCCCCAGACCGCGATGATCGCGTACATCGGGAGGAGCACGACCTCGAAGAAGAGGAAGAAGAGCACCAGGTCGAGGGCGAGGAAGGTGCCGAGGATGCCGACCTCGACCACCAGCAGCAGCGCGACGAGGGTACGGCCCCGGCCCGGCGCCGGCACCCGCCACCAGGTGTACGCGCAGCAGAGCAGGGTCAGCAGTGCGGTCAGCACCACCAGCGGATAGGAGACCCCGTCGATCCCGAGTTGGAACCGCAGGTCGAGCCCGGGTACCCAGGTCAGGTCGAGTGCGTGCCAGAGGCGGATGCCGGGTGCCTCGGCCGCGTCCAGCTGGTAGCCGATCCAGGTGTCGGAGGCGCCGACCGCCAGCAGCGCGGCGAGCACCAGGGTCACCGCCGCGAAGGCCGTACCGGTGATCCGGGCGGCCCGGTCGAACCGGCCCGGCAGTACGGCGAGCACCGCCGCGCCGACCGCCGGCACCGCCAGCGTGGCGACCAGGCCGATCCCGCCGAGCGTCACGTCGTACCCCCCAGGGCCAGCGCGGCGGCGAGGCCGAGCAGCAGGGCACCGCCGAGTACCGCCACCACCGCCCGGGGCACCCCGGCGCGGTGCAGCAACTCCATCCCGCCGCCGAGTCCGGCGGTCCCCCGGCCGGTCCCCTCGACCGCCCCGTCCACCAGCCCCTCGTCGCCGCGCCGGGCCAGCCGGCCGAGCGCCCGCACCGGGCGTACGACCAGGGCGTGCTGGACCTCGTCGAGCCAGAACGCCCGGGCGAAGGCCGGGCGCAGCGGACCCAGTCCGGTCGCCGGGTCGGCGGCCGGGTCGGCCCGCCAACGCCACCAGGCGAGCCCGGCGCCGGCCACCAGCAGCGCCACCGGGATGATCACGAAGCTGTCCAGGTGCGTCTCGTCCAGCGCCAGCGCGTCCCGGAACGGGGTGACGAAGACCGCCAGCCCGAGCGCCACGCTCGGCACCGCGAGCAGGATCACCGGCCAGCGGAGCAGCCCGGGCGGGTCGTGCGGCGGGCCGGGCGGGGTGTGTGCCGGCGACCCGGCCGGCGCGTCGATCGCCGACGCCGGGCTGGCGTGCGCGGCCGGGGTGTCGACCGGATGGGTCTGGGCCCGGGAGGCGCCGAGGAAGGTACGCAGCAGCAGCCGGGTGGCGTACCAGGCGGTCAGGGCGACCCCGACCAGCCCGGCGAGCCAGACCAGCCAGCCCACCCAGGCGGCGGTCGGTCCGGCGTGGTGCCGGGCCGCCTGCTCGGCGACGACCAGGATGCCGTCCTTGCTCCAGAAGCCGGCCAGCGGCGGCACCCCGGCCAGCGCGGCGAGCCCGATCGCGGTGCACCAGAAGGTGACCGGCATCGGCCGGCGCAGCCCGCCCATCGCGGACATCAGGTTGCTGCCGACGGCGTGGATCACCGCACCGGCGGCAAGGAAGAGCAGGGCCTTGAAGGCGGCGTGGCTGAGCAGGTGGAAGAGCGCCGCCGGAGGAGAGCCGACCGCCAGCGCCCCGGCCATGTAGCCGAGTTGCGAGACCGTCGACCAGGCGAGTACCCGCTTGATGTCGTCCTGGGCGGTGGCGGCGAGCGCGCCGAGCAGCAGGGTGACCGCGGCCATCACCCCGAGCACGGCGAGCGCGGCCGGGGCCCGCTCGAAGAGCGGGAAGAGCCGGGTCACCGCGTAGATCCCGGCCGCCACCATGGTCGCGGCGTGGATCAGCGCGGAGATCGGGGTCGGGCCGGCCATCGCGTCCGGGAGCCAGGTGTGCAGCGGGAACTGGGCGCTCTTGCCGGCGACACCGGCGAGCAGCAGCAGGCAGGCGGCGGTCAGCGTACCGGGGCTGAAGTCGTGGGCCAGCACGTCGGAGATCCGGAAACTGCCGGCCTGCACGCCGAGGACCACGATGCCGAGCAGGAAACCGACGTCGCCGACCCGGGTCACCAGGAACGCCTTCACGGCGGCGCCGGGCGCCTCCGGCAGCCGCCGGTCGTGACCGATGAGCAGATAGGAGCAGATGCCCATCACCTCCCAGCCGACCAGCAGCATGATCAGGTCACCGGCCACCACCACCAGCAGCATCGCGGCGGTGAAGAGGCTGACCTGGGCGGCGTAGGGGGCGTACCGGTCGTCGTCGTGCAGGTAGCCGACCGAGTAGACCTGCACCGCCAGGGCGACCGTCGCGACCGCGACCGCGACCAGGGCGGCGGCCGGGTCCAGCCGGAGGGAGAGGGTGACCGACAGCCCGCCGAAGTCGATCCACTCGGCGCTCGCCTCGGTGCCCCGGCCGTCGAGGGCGATGACCAGCCCGATCGCCGCCGCCAGCGCCACCGCCGCGCCACCGATGCCCAGCACCGCCGCACCGGCCCGGGACCGCTGCGGCAGCAGCAGCCCGACCAGGGCCAGTCCGAAGGGTACGGCCGGCAGCAGCGCGGCGAGCGTGTGGGTCATCGGCCCGCTCCCGGTGCGTGTCCCGTCGTCGGTGCGGTGTTCGCTGCCGGTGTCGTCGTCCCGGACCCGGTGAGCGCCGGAGCCGCCACGATGGCCTGTGGCCCGGTGTCCGGGGTGTGCTCGTCGAGGCGTACGTCGTCGATGGTGACCGTGCCGCGCAGCCGGTAGAGCTGGAGCACGATCGCCAGCCCCACCCCCACCTCGGCGGCGGCGATCACGATGACGAAGAGCGTGAACGCCTGCCCGGTGAGCGGCAGCGGGGCGGCACCCTCGGCGGCCGGGGGCGGGTGGCCCAGGGCCGCGTGCAGCGGGGCGGCGTCGGCGGTGACCAGCAGCAGGTTGACCGCGTTGAGCATCAGCTCGACGGCCATCAGCACCAGTACGGCGTTGCGGCGGCGGAGTACGCCGTACACGCCCAGGCCGAAGAGCAGGGCGGCGACGACGTACGGGATGGCGGGCCTCACTGGCGCCGCCCCGGAATCCGTACGCTGATCGCGATCGCTCCGACCAGTGCGGAGAGGAGCAGCACCGAGAGCACCTCGAACGGGAGTACCCAGGAGCGGAAGATCTCGGTGCCGAGCCGTTCGGCCGTCCCGGGGTCCGGCAGGTCCACCGTGGACCACCGGTACGCGTCGACCAGCAGGGCGGCCAGACCCAGCCCGGTCCCGCCGCCGATCAGCGCGGCCGGCCAGCCGGGCCGGTCCAGGTCGTCGGCGGCGCCGATCGGTGCCCGGGTCAGCATCACCGCGAAGAGCAGCAGCACCACCACCGCGCCGACGTAGATCAGCAACTGCACCCAGGCCACCAGCTCGGCGGTGAGTACCAGATAGAGCCCGGCGACCGCGCCCAGGCAGACCACCAGGTAGAGCCCGGCCCGGACCAGGTGCCGGGTGGAGACCACGAGTACGCCGGACCCGACCGCCACCGCACCGAGGGCCAGCATCAGCACGTCGGCGGCGCTCACGGCGGCTCCTCGTCGGCCGGAGAGCCGGAGGTGGGCTGGTCGGCCGCGGGCGGGGCGGAGGCGGACTGCTCGGCTGCAGGCGGGGCGGAGGCGGGGCGCGCGGTCGCGGGGCGGGCCGGGCGGCGGGTGCGTACCGCCGGACCGGCCGGACTCTCCCCGGCGCCGCCCGGGGCGGCGGCCTTGCGCGCGGCGGCCTCCTCCTTGGCCGGCTCGCCGTTCGGGTCGTGCGCGGGCGGGGGTGGCACGGTCGCCATCCACTCCCCGAGGTGCTCCTTGTCGTGCAGCAGGTCCCGGATGTCGTACTCGGCGTACTCGAACTCCGGCGACCAGTAGAGCGCGTCGAACGGGCAGACCTCGATGCAGATGCCGCAGTACATGCAGAGCGAGAAGTCGATGTCGAAGCGGTCCAGGACGTTGCGCTGGCGCGGCCGGGCCGCGCCGGGAACCGCCACCTCCTCCTTGTGCGAGTCGATGTAGATGCACCAGTCCGGGCACTCCCGGGCGCAGAGCATGCAGACCGTGCAGTTCTCCTCCAGCAGCGCGATGACGCCCCGGGAGCGCGGCGGCAGCTCGGGGGCGACGTCCGGGTACTGCTGGGTGTGCGAGCGGCGGGTCATCGTCTTGAAGGTGACGGCCAGCCCCTTCGCCAGTCCCTCGCCCGGGATGCTCATGCCGGCACTCCGCTGCGCTCGCTCATGCCGGCACTCCGCTGCGCTGCGTGCCGGCACGAGACTCACCGGCGCTGAGCCTGATGATTCGCTCGCTGCGCTCGCTCATGGGCCCATCCTGCCGTGTCGACGGTTCCGGCGCGACCACCCCTGGCCAGTTGAAGCGGTACGGTGGCATCGGGTGACGTAAGTCCGCCATCCGCGAGGGGAAGTCACGACCGCGCCACACCCGCCCTCTACGCCAAGGCCGGTATCCCGTACTACTGGCGGATCGAGACCAAGGGCGGGCTGGTCGTGCACCCCCACCGGCTGGACCGGTCGAGGAGATCTACGTCGAGACGGGCCGGTGGACGACGTGCGTCGACACTGGTGAGCCCTGGCCGGTCAACCTGCCGATCAGTCGGCTGGCCCCCGCCACCTCTAGCTTCCCCAAGTCTTGCCCGCCCCGCCCTTTCCCGGCGGGCTGCTCCGGCCCGGGCCGGTGTTTCCGAACCCGGTCGGCGACCACGCCGGCCCGGCTCCGCTCCGCCATCAGTCGCCATCCATTCCGGCGAGGCCGAGCCCCGATGACGGACATCGAGGGTGGGGTGGGCGCTGCGGACCGCCGCACACTGCTCGGTAGTAGTGCACTGCGGAAGGAATCCGGGTGACGTCTGGCGACGCGGTCGAGGCCGCCGATCCGCCGCGCGTACCCGATCCGGAGTGCGGCGCGGTCGACCCGGCGAACGGGCGGAGCTGTGTGCTTCCGCCCAATCACCGGTGGGCGCATCGCGACGAGCAGATGAGGGGATGGCGGTGGAACTCGACGCGCGAGAGGCACTGATCCTCAGCGGCCACCTGGACGTCGCGGCGAGCGGTCCGCCGCTACCCCACGAGGTCGTCTGGACACGCCTGGTCGAAACAATCCGGCTGCATCGGATGATCGGCGGATTGTGTCAGGCGTGTGGCGAGCGGGCCGGTACGGAGGGCCGGTGCTTCAAAGCCGCGATAGCGGTGGAATGGTGCCGGCAAAACCCGATGGCGCTTCTCGATCAGTCCGCTTCCGGGGGTCCCTGATCGGCGCGTCGGGTGGTCGGCTCCCGGGGTCGTGGAGTCGGACCGTCGCGGCAACGACGGCCCGACTCCACGGCCCCGAAGGCGCCGAACCGGTCCAGCGGCCGACTGTCAGGCGATCGCCAGCTTCACTCCGGCGGTCAGCACGAGCTGGCCCAGCGCCACCGGAACCAGTACCAGCCAGCAGAGCCGCTGCAACTGGTCCTCGCGCAGCCGCGGGTACGTCACCCGGAACCAGATGATCACGAATGAGACGGCGAACACCTTGATCAGGGTCCAAAGCCAGCCGAGGTAGTCGTCGCCGAACGGCCCCTGCCAGCCACCGAGGAAGAGCACCGTGGTCAGCGCGGCGATCACCACGATGCCGACGTACTCGGCGAGCAGGAAGAAGGCGAACCGGAGACCGGTGTACTCCGTCATGTACCCGAAGACCAGCTCCGAGTCGGCGATCGGCATGTCGAACGGCGGGCGCCGGATCTCGGCGAGCCCGGCAACGAAGAAGACCACCATCGCCGGGGCCTGCCAGAGCAGCCACCACGGCTGCCACGCCTCGACGATGCCCGGCAGGCTCAGCGTGCCGGCCGCCATCGCCACGCTCGCCGCCGCGAGCACCAGCGGCAGTTCGTAGCCGAGCAACTGTGCGGCGCCCCGGATCCCGCCGAGCAGGCTGTACTTGTTGGCCGAGGCCCAGGCCGACATGAGTACCGCGACCACTCCGACGCCGACCACCGCGAGCACGAAGAACAGCCCGATGTCCAGCGGCTGCCCGACCAGGTCGTTCGGGCCGAGCGGGATGACCAGCAGGGCCAGCAGGTACGGCACCAGCGCCACCACCGGGGCGAGCCGGAACACCGCCCGGTCCGCCTCGCGCGGGGTGACGTCCTCCTTCTGCACGAACTTCACGCCGTCGGCGATGAGTTGCGCCCAGCCGTGGAAGCCGCCCGCGTACATCGGGCCGAGCCGGCCCTGCATGTGTGCCATCACCTTGTGCTCGGCCTGCCCGACGACCAGCGGCAGGATCAGGAACGCCGCGACCACCCCGACGACCCGGACCAGCAGTTCCAGCCAGAGCGGCATCACGCACCCCCGTCACTGCTGTCGTCCGCCGCCCCGGGCCCGTCGTCCGCCCGGCGCCCCTCGGCCGGCGGCCCTGAAGCGGGCGCAGCCGGCGGACCCGAGGCGGGCGCGGCCGGCGGACCCGAGGTAGGTCGGGTGCGGCCCGGCGGGCCGGAGGCGGGGGCGGCGGAGACGGGTACGGCGGCGGCCACGCCCCACTCGCCCGGCGCCGGTACGCCCGGTGGGCGCACCGCCTGCCGGCGGGCCGTACCGGCCTCGGACTCGCCCGGCTCCTTCGCCCCCGGCCACGCCTTGGCCACCCGGGAGGCGAGCACGAACTCCTTGCGCAGCGGATGCCCCTCGAACTCCGGCGGCAGCAGCAGAGGCGCCAGGTCGGGGTGGCCGGCGAAGTCGACGCCGAACATCTCGTGTGTCTCCCGCTCGTGCCAGGCCGCCCCCGGGAACAGGTCCACCACGGACCCGACGATCGCGGCGTCCCGGGGCAGCCGGGTCCGGAGCAGTACGCCGTGCCGGTGCCGGGTCGACCAGAGGTGCGCCACCACGTCGAACCCCTCGGCCAGCTCGTCAACGGCGGAGAGCCAGTCGAAGAAGTCGCAGGCCAGCTCGGTGTCGTCCCGGGCCGCCCGGACGGCGTCCCGCCATCGGCCGGACGGCACGTCCACGGTCGCCCGGGCGTACCCCTGGCCGCCGGACTGCCCGACGGTCACCTCCGCGTCCGCGAGCAGCGTGCCCATCCGGTCACCGACCTGTTCCGGGGTCATGTCCGCGATCCTAGGGCCATCCCGGACCGCACCGCCGGGTCGCGCACCGCTTATTCGGCGACTCCCGGACTATCGGACGGTTCGGCGGGGAAGAATGACCAGGTGCGTGCGATTACCGTAACCCCGGGTCGGGCCAACTCGATCCGGCTGGCCGAGGACTTCCCGGAGCCGAGCCCCGACGAGGGCGCGGTGCTGGTGGAGGCGGTGGCGGTCGGCATCTGCGGCACCGATCGCGAGATCATCGACGGCGAGTACGGCGAGCCGCCGCCCGGCGCGACTGAACTGGTGCTCGGGCACGAGTCCCTGGGGCGGGTGCTGGAGGACCCGAGCGGCTCACTCGCCCCGGGTGACCTGGTCGCCGGCATCGTCCGCCATCCCGACCCCGTCCCGTGCACCAACTGTGCCGTCGGCGAGTGGGACATGTGCCGCAACGGTCTCTACACCGAGCACGGCATCAAGTGCCTACAGGGCTTCGCCCGGGACCGCTGGCGGATCTCGCCGACGTTCGCCGTGCGCCTCGACCCGGAGCTGGCCGAGCTGGGCATGCTGCTCGAGCCGGCCAGTGTGGTGGCGAAGGCCTGGGAGCACATCGAGCGGATCGGCGCCCGGTCCGCCTGGGAGCCGAAGCGGGTACTCGTCGCCGGGGCGGGACCGATCGGCCTGCTGGCCGCCCTGCTCGCCGCGCAGCGCGGCTACGAGCTGCACGTGTTGAACCGGTCGGCGAACGGCGAGAAGCCCGGACTGGTGGAGGCGCTCGGCGGGGAGTTCCACACCGGTACCGTCCCCGAGCTGGGCGTCGAGTTCGACATCGTGCTGGAGTGCACCGGCGCCCCGGCGGTGGTGCTGGACGTGATGTGCCAGGCGGCGCCGAACGGGATCGTCTGCCTGACCGGGGTCTCCTCCGGCGGCCGGACGATCGACTTCGACGCGGGCGCGCTCAACCGGGCACTGGTGCTGGAGAACAACGTGGTCTTCGGCACGGTCAACGCGAACCGGCGGCACTGGGAACTCGCCGCCGAGGCACTCGCCGCCGCCGACAAGGACTGGCTGGCCAGGATGATCACCCGGCGGGTGCCGGTCGACCGGTACGCCGAGGCGTACGACGCGCAGCCCGACGACATCAAGGTGGTCCTGGAGTTCCCGCACTGACCGTCCGGGTCCGGGCCGGGCCCGGAACGCCGACGCCGAAGTTCAGCTTCCCACCGGGGCGAGCGCGGTGTCGGCGGCGGCCATCAGCCGGAGCAGTTCCTCGTCCTCGCCGACCTGTGCGCTGCTCCAGCCGCTGTCCCGGGCGGTGTGCCGGCGCGGCCGTTCCTGCTCGGCCCGGAGCAGCGGCAACGCGGCGGCGGCTGGCGCACCGATCTCGGCCCAGAGCGTCGCCACCGCCCGGCGGGTGTGCACGTTGCGTTCCCAGACCCGGGACAGCACCGGCAGCACGGCCTCGGCGTCGCCGGCCACCCGCCACACCGCTCCGGCCGCCCGCAGGTGCAGCCAGCCGTGCGGGTCCGGCCGCCCGAGCAGGGCCCGGAGCCGGGGCAGCCATTCGGCGCCGGCTGGTCCGATCTCGGCGATCTCCTGGGCCGCGTCGCTGGCGTCGAAGTGGTCGCCGTCGAGGAACCGGCCGAGCACCGGAAGCAGTGGGGCCGGGTCACCGGTGATCCGGTGCAGCGCGGCCGCGGCGGCGAGCGCCGGACCGCGCTGCGGGGCGTCGAGCAGCGGCCGCAGCACCGGTACGGCGTCCCGGGCGGCCGGGCCGAGCCGGCCGAGTTGGCGGATCACCCACCCGTCGGTGGCCAGCGGCAGCAGCTCGGGCAGGGCCGGCACGCCAGCCGGGCCGAGGCTGCCCACCGCCCGGGCCAGCCCACCCCGCCGCTCCGGGAAGTCCCGGTCCGTCGGGGAGAGCCGCCGCAACTGCCGCCGGACCAGCGGCAGCAGCTCGACGGCGGCCGGGCCGAGCCCGCTCAGCGCGGCGCCGACGTCCTTCGGCGGCTCGTCGCGCTCCAGCGCCCAGCGCAGCGGCGGGAGCGCCCGGGCGTCGCCGAGCCGGGCCAGCGCCGCCAGCGTGCCGCCGACGGTCGGCCCGTGGCTCGGCCAGACCATCACCCAGGCCGGCGGGCCGGCGGCACTGCTGTGCGGCTCCTCCCGGGCCGCGCCGGTTACCGCCTCGGCGAGCGCGTCGGCCGCCGGCCGGTTCAGCTCACCGAGGTGTACGAGGATCCGGGCGGCCGCCCGGGGGAGCAACGGGTGCGGGTCCGCCAACTGCCGGCCGATCAGCCCGACCAGTTCCCGGTAGTCGCCCCGCCAGCCGTCCACGAGCTGACCGGCGGCGGGCAGCGCGTCCAGCCGGCGTTCCCGGTCGGAGCCGTCCAGCAGCGTGCCGACCAGCCGGATCCGGTCGTCGACCCGGTCACCGAGCGCCCGGCTCAGGCTGCCGACGGCGGGCCCGAGCCGTGGACCCCGCCGGCCGGCGTCGGCCTGCTCGCGCAGGGCGCGTACGGCGCCGATCAGGGTGTCGGTGGTGAAGCCGGCCGGCTCGGGTGCGCTCGCGGGCTCCTGGTACGCCCCGTCCAGCAGTGCCAGGGCCCGGGGTACCAGGTCGGGCGGCAGCATGCTCGGCGCTCCCGCGCTGACCGAGGTGAGCGCGGTCAGCCGCAGGGCCGAGGCGACGGAGGTGTCGTCGACCACCTCCAGCAGCCAGGTCGTCGCGGCCCGCAGGCTCGACTGGGGCACGCTGGGCAGGTGGCCGGCGGCGGCCCGGCGGACCAGACTGCCGACCGCCGCCACCAGCGCGGTCCGGGCCTCGGCGTCCGGCTCGGCGGGCAGCCGGCGCCGCAGCGTGTCGAGCACCCGGGGCGCCTCGGCCCGGCACACCAGCAGCGCCTCCGGCACCGCCCGGCGTACCGCCGGATCGGGGTCGGTGAGCAGGTCGAGGAAGACCGGCAGCCCGGCGGCGACCACCGCCTCGGCCCGGCGGTAGTTCTCCGCCCAGCTCTCGACGTCGTCGTCATCCTCATCGTCGTGGCCCGCCTCGGCCGACCGGATCAGCTCGTCGGGGTCGTCGACCTCGGCACCGCCGATGCTGGCCAGCAGGCTCACCACCGGGCCCCGGCCCGCCCCGCCGGCCCGGGTCACCACCTCGAAGAGGTACGGCACGCAGGCGATCGTGCAGGCGTAGACGTCGCCCTGGTGGTGCACGGCGCCGTACATGCCGTCGAGGGCGATCTCCCGGGTGGCGGGGTCGGCGGAGACCAGTCCGCGGAGCAGGTCGGGCACCTCGGTCGCCGGCCCGTACGCGTGGGACATGCCGGCCCAGTCGATCTCGTCCAGTCCCGCGAACACGCCGCCTCCCGGTTGCCGGTCACCGCCCCGCCGGCCGCCGCCGGGGCGCGGGCCGGAGCCTATCGGCCCCGCCCGACGGAACCGGCCCCGCTACAGTCCCGGCAGCTCGCCGTTGCGGAACAGGTCCACGAAGATCTGGTGGTCCTGCCGCGCCCTGGCCCCGTACGCGTGGGCGAAGTCGACCAGGTGCCCGACGAACCCGGCCTCGTCGGCGGCGACCGCGGCAACGATCGCCTCCTCGGTGGAGAAGTCGACCAGGTCGTGGCTGGACTCGTCGTCGGCGACCGAGTGCATCCGGGCCACCGCCCGGCCGAGGTCGCCGAGGACCCCGGCCAGTTCCTCCGGCTCGTTCACGTCCGACCAGTCCAGGTCGGCGGCGTACGGGGAGACCTCGGCGACGAGCTGGCCGTGCCCGTCCAGCTCGGTGAAGCCCAGCCACGGATCGGCGTGCGCCTGCAACGCCCGCTGCGACTCGGCCGTCCGGTGTCCCTGGTGCCGGAAGTAGCTCCGGACCCCGTCGTCGGTGACGTACCGGGCCACCGCCGGCACCTGGGCGCGCTTCATGTAGATCACGACGTCGTTCTCCAGCGCCTGGGTGTGCCCCTCCAGCAGCAGGTTGTACGACGGCAGCCCGGCCGACCCGATCCCCACACCCTTGCGGAGCACTACGTCCTTGATCTGCGCGGTCAGCGGACGATGCTCGGCGGTGGCCGGCGGCAGCGTACCCAGGTAGCGCTCGAACGCCGCCACCACGTCGGCCCGGACGTCCCGGTCGACCTGGTAGACCCCGTCGCCGAGGGAGAACCGCCGCTCGTACTGGTCGATGGTGGTCTGCTGGGCCAGCAGCTCGACCCTGGTCCGCAGCCGTGCCTGCTGGAGCACCCGCCGGAGCACCCCGTCGGCGTTGTCCAGCCGGATCGAGCCGATCGCGTCGTCCCCGCCCCGGGCGATCGCCCGCAGCTCGGTCAGGTACGCGGTGGCGAACCGGGTGACCAGCCCACCGATCGCGGAGTCGGAGAGCGCCTTGCCGTAGCCGAGCAGCGCCACGCTGGCCGCGAAGCGCTTCAGGTCCCAGGAGAACGGCCCGACGTACGCCTCGTCGAAGTCGTTGACGTTGAAGACGAGCTGCCCGGAGCCGTTCATGTAGGTGCCGAAGTTCTCCGCGTGCAGGTCGCCGTGGATCCAGACCCGGCTGGTCCAGCCGTCGAGGAACCGCTCGTCGGCGAAGTCGCCGACCAGGTCGGCGTAGAAGACCGAGGCGCTGCCCCGGTAGAACGCGAACGGCGAGGCGGCCATCTTCCGGAATTTGCGCCGGAACGCGGCGGGGTCGACGGCCATCGACTCGCCGAACTCGGCGATCAGGACGTCGACCAGCCACTCTGCCCGCCGACCGAGGGTGCTATCCATGATCGCAGGCTAGTTCCGCTACGCCACCCGCGGCTGTGGTCCGGCCAACCCGGGCGCGGTGCCGGGGCTCACCTCCGGGCCTCGGCGCCCACCGGTCAGTGCTTCGCGGCCCGGTCAGTGCTTCGCGGCCCGGTCAGTGCTTCGCGGCCCGGTCAGTGCTTCGCGGCCGGCGGTGGCACCGGCGGCGCGGTGAGCGATTCGGCGCTCCGCCCGGCCGGCGGGCCGACCCGGTCGGCCGGCGAGGCCAGTTCGTCGGGGCGGGCCACCCCGCCGAGGCCGGAGCGCTCGGCAGCGATCTTGTCCTGCAACCGCAGGATCCCGTGCAGCAGCGCCTCCGGGCGCGGCGGGCAGCCCGGCACGTAGACGTCGACCGGGATGATCTGGTCCACACCCTTGGTCACCGAGTACGAGTCCCAGTACGGCCCGCCGCAGTTGGAGCAGGCGCCGAACGAGATCACGTACTTCGGCTCGGGCATCTGGTCGTAGAGCCGCTTGATCGCCGGGGCCATCTTGTCGGTGACCGTCCCGGAGACCACCATCAGGTCGGCCTGGCGGGGGCCGTGCGCGAACGGGATCACGCCGAGCCGGATGAAGTCGTGCCGGCCCATGCTGGTCGCGATGAACTCGATCGCGCAACAGGCCAGCCCGAAGTTGAAGACCCAGAGCGAGTAGCGCCGGCCCCAGTTGAGCACGAACCGGATCGGTTCACCGAGCACCGCGGGTAACTGCACGGCCGGCCTCCTTCCCCGTCGCCCACCCGACAGTGAACCACAGGATCGGCGCCGGCCGGCCGGCGCGCGGTGGGCCGATCCCCGTCCGGCGTGGCCGGTCGGGCTGCCCGGCCCCGCTATCCGGCCTTCGACAGCATCTTGAGCATCTGGTCGATCTGGGCCGTCCGGGACAGGTCGATCCGCCGGGCCAGCTCGCGTACCTCCGGGTGGAGGCCGGACTTCGTCTCCATCCGGGCCAGCTCGACGGCGTTGTGCTGGTGCCCGATCAGCAGGTTGAGGAAATCCGTCTCGAACGTCGCCCCGCTGGTCCGGGAGAGTGCCGAGAGCTGTGCCGGCCCGAGCACCGGCAGCCCGCCGTGGTCGGCGTGCGCGTTCGCGTCCGGGTCCGCCGAGGTGCTCCGGCCCCAGCCGCGCAGCCAGTCCCGCATGGTCCGCTGTTCGGCCTCCTGGGTGACGTCGATCGCGGCGGCCAGGATCTTCAGCTCCTCCCGCTGTGCCCGCTCGGGCGCCAGCCGGACCAGCGCCAGTCCCTGGCCGTGCGAGGTCACCATCATCTGCAGGAACATCACGTCGGTGTCGTTGAAGGCACCGCTGGGCGCGGCCGACGCCGGGGCGGAGCCGGTCGGGGCGGGCGCCGGGGCCGCGACCGGGACGCCGGTCCCGGCCGGTGCGGAGGCGCAGCCGCCGAGCAGCAACAGCGTCGCGACGATCAGGGTACGGCGGAAGCGGTTCATGCCCTTGTCTCCAGGTACGGCGCCGGGAGCGGACCTGCGGCGGATACGGACCCGCAGGGGGTACGGGTCCGTATCCGCGCGGGGTGCGTCCCGCCGGGACGGCGTCAGGCGCGCTGCCAGAGTGCCGGTACGTTCGGCGGTTCCCAGCCGGCGATCGCGGTGTGCGCCTGCAGGCAGCGGTACGTCGCGCCGCCGTAGGTCACCTGGCTGCCGACCTGGTACGCGGTGCCGGCCCGCCAGGTTCCACCGGCCGGCGGCGGTGCGGTGGTCGGCGGCGGGGTGGGCGGGTTGGTGGTACGCGTGGGGGTGGGGTTCGGGTTGGGGTTGCCGCCACCGCCGCCGATCTGGAGGTCCACGCAGGCGTAGAAGGCGTTCGCGGTGTCGGCGATGTTCCAGATCGCCAGCAGCTTCTGCCGGCCGCTCCGGCCGCCCATGTTGACGGTGTGCGAGACGGTGGCGCCGGGCTGCCGCCCGCCGTCGTCGAAGACGGCGATCCGGGAGCCGCCGATGTAGTACTCCCAGGTGCTGGTGGCGTGCCGGGCGGTCAGTACCCAGTTGAAGTTCACCGTCTGCCCGACCGAGGTGGCCGGCCAGGGCCGGCTGTCGTCGTTCAGCACCGCGAAGTGCCCGATGTTGGCGTGGCAGTTGCGCAGCCCCTTCGGGCCCTCCACGCTCTGCGGCTCCCACTGGATCTGGCCGCAGTCGAACGACACCGCCCGCTGCGCGCAGAGCGCCTGCCGGCTCGGTGGCGAGGAGATGTAGCCGTGTGCCTGGGCGACCTGCGGGGCCACGAGGAGGGCGGAGACGACGGTCGCCACCGTCGTGACCGCCAGGACCACGGTTCTTCGCATCGTGGGCTCCTTACTTCATCGGGAAGGTCTCCTCAACATAAAGGAAAGATTGTTAACAGTAAATACCCGGCGGCGACATTCGTCGATGGGTTGCCGGCGGCACGGCACCGGTGGCGGGTGTCGGCCAGCCGACACGAAACGGGGTGCAACCGGGATCCGGAGTCCGACGTGTCTTGGCCGCAACAGGGAACGGGCGGACGGACCGCCCTCCGATGTGGACCTGGAGGAACTGGGATGACCACCATCAAGACCCGCCACCTGACCGTCGGCGTCCTCGCTACCGCGATGGCCGTACTCGCCGTGGCGCCGGCCGCGCAGGCCGCTCCGCAGGTCGGCCAGGGCGACCTCGGCCAACCCAAGGACACCTCGGTCACGGTGGGTCGGCTGGTGCTGGAGCCGACCGAGCGCGGCTACCGGGGCAGCGTGCCACTGACGATCTCCTACCGGGGGACGGAGACGGCGGACCTACAGGTGACCATCGCCGAGCCGGTGGCGGGCGCCTTCGAGAACTTCGACTCCGACTTCCCCTGCTTCTACGGGCAGCGGGAGGGAGAGCTGCGCCGGGACATCCACTGCGGGGCCAGCCCGATCCGGGGCGGTGAGCGCCGGGACTACACCATCGACTTCGAGGTGCTGACCGCGACCCAGGCGTACGCCATGTCGGCCGTCGGTGGCGCGGTGACCGTGCAGACCACCGACTCCCAGCCGGTCACGGTCACCAAGAGCATCGACACGCTGTTCCGGTCCACCACCGGCTCACTGCGCAACCCGAGGCCGTACGTGCAGGACACCCAGACCGACGCGTCGGTCACCGCGGGCGCGGCGACGCTGGTACGCCAGGAGGACGGCAGCTACCTCGGCCGGGTCCCGCTCACCGTCCGGTACAACGGTGACGCCCCGCAGGACGTGAACGTGCTCGATTCGGTGCTGCCGGCCGGCGTGCAACTGCGGGGCATCAGCCCGGGGGCCGTCTGTGCGTTCCCGTGGTGCGAGGTGCCGGGCGGCGCGTTCATGCCGGGCGAGGAGCGGTCGATGGAGCTGCTGATCGGCGCGCCGGCCGGGACCGCGCTCGGCGACCTGGGCACCGGCTCGGTGCTGTTGAGCACGGGTTTCTACCTCCACGATCTGTCCGACGTGGACCCGTCCGACAACACGGCGACCTTCACCGTCACCGCCGTTGACGGCGCTGCCTAACATGACGGTCGTTGACGCCCGGCCCCTGGTGTTCCAGGGGCCGGGCGGCTCTCTCGTAGCCCCCCGGTCACCCGGCCGGGGGGCTATAACGGGCGCGCCGAACAGCCACGGGGAGACGGATGTGCAGACTGAGGAGCGGGCACCGCAGTTCGACGACGTGTACCGTGCCCACTTCCAGTCCCTGGTCGTCCAGCTGTACGCGTACGTGGGTGACATGACCGAAGCACAGGACCTGGTGCAGGAGGCATTCAGCCGCGCCTGGCCCCGCTGGGACAAGATCGCCCGGTACGACGACCCCGTCGCCTGGGTCCGCCGGGTCGCCTGGAACACCGCTACCAGCAGGTGGCGCCGGCTGCGTACCGCTCGTAGATATCTGGAACGGCAGCGGCCGGAGAACGTGCCCGGACCCGGCCCGGACCGGGTGGCCCTGGCCGCGGCGCTGGCGACCCTGCCGGCGAACCAGCGCCGGGCCGTGGTGCTGCACCACATGGCGGACCTGTCCATCAACGAGATCGCCCTGGAGTGCGAGGTCGCGCCCGGCACGGTCAAGTCCTGGTTGCACCGGGCGCGGATCGCCCTGGCCGCCCGGCTGGGCGAGACTGGTGCGGGTGGCCCGGGGGTCGGCGGCACCACCAGTCGGAGGCCACCGGAGACGACCAGCCGGATGGAGGTGATCTGACGTGGACGAGCTGGACCCGATGACGGCCCGCCGGCTCGACGCGGCGTTCGCCGACCTCCGCGCCGACGCGCTCGACCGGGTCGTACCCCCCAATCCGGACGCCCCCCGGCGGATCGCCTACCGGCGCACCCGCAACCGCATCGCCACCGTCGGGACGCTCGCCGTCGCCGTCGTGGCCGGCAGCGTGGTCGGCGTACTCGGCAACAACGGCGCCAAGCTGCCCGACCCGCCGGTCGCCAACACCCCCAGCCAGACCGCCGCGCCGGAGACCTTCCCGCCGTCCGCCACCCCGTCCGCCCCGCCCTCCGGCTCGCCGTCCCCGACCACCACCGCGACGCCGAGCGGCACGCCCACCCCACCGCCGACGTCAGCCGGCCCGGCAAACCCGACGGCGACCCGCCCGGCCGACCAGGGCCAGGCTCCGGATCCCGGACCCGCCGAGCCGGATCGGCCGACGGACCTGGTGTTGACCGGCCCCACCGAGGTGACCCTCACCCCGTCCGACGGCAGGTACGCCGGCACCATCCAGATCGTGGTCCGCAACCAGGGCGAGCAGCCGTACGACGCGAACGCGCTGATCATGGTGGAGCCGCTGGAGGTGCGGACCCGAATCGAGGGCAGCGATTTCGGCCCCTGCTTCTTCACCGACCAGAACACCCGGACCCGCACCTCGGAGTGCAGCGGGTTCACCACGGTCCCGTCCGGCGGGGCCCAGACCAGCACCCTCGCGATCGTCGTCGACCTGGCGCCGGCACCCGGCACCCGGACGATCGACGGCTACCGGCTGACCATACGCAGCAACCTGGACGGCAACCTCCTGACCGACGAGACGCCCGGCGACAACACCATCGCGGTGCGGCTGCGCCTCAACGGCGGCTGAGCCCGGGCGGTAGCGGCGATCACCAGTCGGGGCGCTGGAGCAGGCCGAGGAATTCGGCCAGCAGCCGTTCCCGGACCGTGATCGGTGCCGCGTCCAGCAGGGTGTTGACCGGTGCCATCCGCTCCGGCGGCCGGCCGGCGGCGGCCGGGTCCAGGCCCAGCCCGGCCGCCACCCCGGCGACCAGTTCCGGGGTGAGCTGAGCCGGGGTCAGCGCGCCGAGCGTCTCCAGCAGCGCGGCGGGAAGCCGCACCGGGCCGGCCGACCGGGCGTCTGCCGCCGCGGCCCGCAGGTCCGCGCCAAACTCGGCCACCCGGGGCGCCACCGAGGCGGTCACCGAGAGGTGGATGTTGGCCGGCAGACCGGCGTACGAGAGCTGGGGCTGGGTGTGCCAGCCGCGCCGGGTCAGCTCGTCGGCCAGGACGAAGAGGTCCAGCCCGGGATCGGTGCTGACGAAGCAGACCACCGTCGACTCCGGTTCGGCGAGCAGTCGCAAACCGTCCACTCCGGACACCGCGCCGGCCAGTCCGCGTACCGCCGCCAGGGTCCGCTCGGCCAGGGCCAGGTATCCGGCGTCGCCGACGTGCCGCAGGGTGGCGTACGCGGCGGCGATCGGCCCGCCGGAGCGGGTGGACGAGAGCACCGGGTTGACCAGGGTGTAGCCGGGCCAGCCGGCGAACGCGAAGTACTGCGGCCGGCGCAGTTCGGCATCCCGGTGGAGCAGCACCGAGACCCCCTTCGGGGCGTAGGCGTACTTGTGCAGGTCCACCGAGATCGAGGTGACACCCGGCAGGCTGAAGTCGAACGCCGGCACCGGTACGCCGAGCCGACGCAGGTACGGCAGGGTCCAACCGCCGAAACAGGCGTCCACGTGGCAGCGAACTCCCGCCGTCGCGGCGACCTCGGCGATCTCGGCGACCGGATCCACCACCCCGTACGGATACGACGGCGCCGAGCAGGCGACCAGCACGGTGTCCGGGCCGATCGCGGCGGCGACGTCCCCGGGCGCGGGGCGGAGCGTCCGCGCCGAGACCGGCACCTGGTCGAGGGTGACCCCGAGGTAGTGCGCCGCCTTGGCGAACGCGGCGTGCCCGCTGGTCGGTACCACCAGCCGGGGCCGGGCCACCTCGGGCCGGGCGTCCCGGGCCGCCTTGACGGCCAGGATCAGCGACTCGGTGCCGCCGCCGGTGACACTGCCGACAACCTCGGGTGCCGCCGTACCCGGCCCGCCGCCGAGCAGTTGCGCGGCCGCGCCGACGAGTGCGTTCTCCAGCGCCAGCAGGGACGGAAAGGCGGTCGGGTCCAGCCCGTTGACGTGCGCGGCCAGCGCGTACGCCGAGTTCGCCAGCTCGTCCAGCCCCGGTACGGCGGGGTCGTAGACGTAGGCGAAGAGCCGGCCGCCGTGCGTCGGCAGGTCTGCGGCGCGCAGGTCGCGGAGTTCGGCCAGTACCTTGTCCGCGGGTACGCCCACCGGCGGCAACGCCTCGATCATGGCGGCCACCGTAACAGCCGGCACCGCGCCGATTGCCCCTGTTGGGACGCGGTGCGCGGCTCGATTCCGTGCCATCGTCGCCGGCCTGTGGCGGCAGATCACCCGCCAGCCCACCGTGGACCAGCCGACCCTGCGGGGTGACCAGCGTCAGTTTGATCCCCGAGAACCTCTTGATGGACAGCGACGATGCCGCACCGATCGGCAATACAGACCTCCGCCAGCGAGGTCGACGAAACCGACAGCGCGGCGCCGGAGCAGGTCCGGCGCCGCGCAGTGCTGGTTCAGGTGCTCTGGTTCGGTCAGCGGGCGTGGTACGCCGCCAGGTCCGCCTGGTTGGTCGGATCCGGCCGGTCGATCGTGGCGGTGACGGTTCCGTCCAGGTCGACCAGGTAGAGACGGTCCGAGGCCTGCACGACCAGGCTGTTGTCCGGCCGGAAGAAGATCTCCGTGACTCCCCGTACGGAGTTCGGCACGTTGATCCGCTTGCCGGTGACCGTGTCCAGGACGAACCGCGCCCCGGTGACCCGCTTCGGGTCGCTGTTGCCCATCGCGGTGGCCACGTACCGGCCGTCGTCCGAGATGGCCTGCACCGCGAACGGGCACTGCCCGCGCCCGCACTCCGGCTGGCCGGCGAGGCTGGTCCGCCGTACCACCCTGCCGTCCGGTCGGGCGATCACCAGGGTGTCGCCCGTGGCGTGCACCCGGTAGGCACCGTTGGCCGCCCAGCTCAGGTACGTCGGGAAGCGGTCGAGTCCGAGATCGTCGTATCCGCCGGTGACGGTGTCGAGGTAGCCGTAGGACTGCCCGGTGGCGGTGTCGCCGTCCATAGTGGTGACGCCGATCAGCAGCCGGCGCGAGTCCGGCATCCAGACCGGCCCGTTGCCGCCGCCCCAGGAGACGTGCTGTCGCGCCACCTTCCGCTTGCCCCCGGGCTGGACGATGACCAGGTCGCCGGGGTATTCGCTGATGCTCTTGGCCGGATGGACCAGGGCCACCTTGCTGCCGTCCGGCGCGACGGCCGCGACCTGGTCGCCGAACTTACGGGGGCCGAAGTTCGTGGTACGGGCCACGCCGTCGGTCACCGTGACGACCTCGATCTCGGCACCGACCCGCAGATAGACCAGTCGGCCCGGGACATGGCTGGGCTCGCTGCGCGGCGGGACGTTGGTGGTGGCGGTGGTCGATGGGGTCGCCTGGGCCGAGGGGGTGGGGGTGGCCGACGCCGACGGCGCCGGCGGGCTGACCACACTGGACGAACCGGCGGGCGTTGGGGTGAGCCCGGCCTGCGGCGCCAACTGGAGCCCGCCGATCGTGGCCACCCCGGCCAGGGCCAGGGCGGCGACGGAGGTGCCGGCGGCCCGGCGGTGACCGAGACGGCGGGCGGTGCTGTTCACCCGGGCTCGCAGCGCGGTGTAGTCGGTGTCGGTCATCTCGTCCGCCAAGCCGGTGAGCCGGCTGTTCAGGTCGTTCATCGGGTCACCCCAAGGTCGATCTCGGGCAGCAGTTCACGGAGTCGTCGCAGGGCGCGGGCGGTGTGGCTCTTCACCGTGCCGATCCGACAGTTGAGGACGTCGGCGGTCTCCGCCTCGCTGTAGTCCTCGAAGTACCGCAGCACGATGACGGCGCGCTGCCGTACCGGCAGGGCCTGCAACGCCCGGCGCAGCGCTAACCGCTCCACCGTGTTGTGTGCGTAGTCGGCGTGGTCGTGACGTTCCGGCAGATCGCCCGGCATGGTCTCGGCTACCCGGCGCCGACGCCACACGCTCACCTGGAGGTGGTACATGACGCGGCGGGCGTACGCCTCCGGGTTGCCGCCGTCAGCCAGGCGACGCCAGGCCCGGAACGTCCGGGCCAGCGCGTCCTGGACCAGATCCTCGGCCAGGTGCCGGTCACCGGTCAGCAGGTACGCCGTGCGCAGCAACGCTGGCGCCCGGCCCCGAAAGAAGGAATCGAAGTCGTTGGTCATCTGCTCCGCCACAGGCGATCGGGCGGTGGCGCCCACAGGGGCGACCCCGGTCATGGCTCGGGTCATGGACAACTCCGGTCGAAGAAACTGGGGCGATTGCCTGCGCGCGGCGGTGGACACGTGTATAAACGTCCCCCCGCTCGCTCCGGGGTTACCGCCGACGAAGGTCATTCCCAGTCATGAACCTGACTCTGGATCGGGACAACCTGCGACGGGTCGAAACCGTTCAGCTCGCGCCAACCGCTGCGGCGTCAGGTCGTAGCCGCGCATCGTGAGCAGGGCCAGCCCGACCAGCAGGGCCGGCAGCACGGTGAAGCCGACCAGCACTCCCGCCCGGGCGGTGCCGGACTGGGCCGCCGCCTGGCCGGTCGACGAGGAGACGTAGCCGGTCAGTTGCAGTACCAGACCGTAGATGCCCGGCCCGAGGGCCAGCCCGAACGTCTCGCCGGCCGTCCACAGCCCGGTGAAGACGCCGGCCTGGCGGCGGCCGGTGCGCGCGGTGTCGTACGCGATGCAGTCCGGCAGCATCGCCATCCCGAACACCTGCTGACCGGCGTACCCGCAGCCGATCGCCGCGACCACCAGATAGACCGCCGGGGCCGGCAGCACCGGGGCGGCGACCAGGGCCAGCGCGCCGGCCGCGAAGAGCAGCGACGCCACGGTGAACGCCCGGGGCTTGCCCAGCCGGGCACCGGCCCGGCTCCACAGCGGCATCACCAGCAGCGCCGGGCCGACGAAACATCCGAAGAGCAGCGTCGGGCCGGTCTCCGGATCGCGCAGCACGTGCGCGGCGAAGTAGTTGACCCCGGCCAGCACGGTCGCAATGCCGGCCGCCTGGACCACGAAGCAGACCAGCAGCAGCCGGAACGGCCGGTTGGCGGCGGCGACCGCGAGCTGGGCCCGCAGGCTCGGTTCGCTCGCCACCACCGCCCCGGTCGGGGCGGCCCGGGTGCCGAGGAACGCGCCGACCGCGCCGGCCGCGATCAGCACCGCCACGAAGAGCCCCAGCCAGCGGTGCCCGGGTACGCCGTCGCCACCGGCGGTCACCACCACCGGGGCGAGTGCGCCAGAGATCAGGATGGCCAGCGCCAGTACCGCCACCCGCCAGGTCATCAGCCGGGTCCGCTCGGTGTAGTCGTCGGTCAGCTCGGCCGGCATGGCGACGTACGGGACCTGGAAGAAGGCGAACGCGGTCGCGGTGAGCAGGAACGCCAGCGCGACGTACCCGGCGGCGGCCGGGCCGGGCGGGAACGGCGCCGCGAAGATGGCGGCGAAGAGGGCGGCCAGGCCGAGCCCACCACCGAGCAGGTACGGCCGGCGGGCGCCCCAGCGGGACCGGGTCCGGTCGGAGATCCGCCCGGCGACCGGGTTCACCAGCACGTCCCAGGCCTTCGGCAGCAGCACCAGCAGGGCGGCCAGCCCGGCGGCCACGCCCAGGGTGTCGGTCAGGTACGGCAGCAGCACCAGGCCGGGCACCGTGCCGAAGGCGCCGGTGGCCAGTGAACCGAGGGCGTACCCGGCGTGCACCCGGCGCGGCAGGGCGGCCCGGGGCGGGATTCCGGTGGAACCGGCGCGAGTGCCGGGCACGACGTCCATGGCCCGGGAACGTACGCGAAGGTGGCCGGTCGACGTATCCGCCGACCGGCCACCGGCCACCCGGGTCAGGTCAGCGCTGACCGCCCAGGTACATCGCGTTGAACAGCAGCCGGTACGTGCCGTGCGACTGGGCCCGGTGCTGCGGCTTGAAGCCGAGCAGTACCACCTGGCCCTCGCCCACCTTCGCCGTCACCACGGCGGCCTTGCCGCCGATGACGTCCTCGCCGAGCAGGAAACCGCTCTTGAGCAGGTTGCTGGTCGGCCAGGTGGCCGCCACCGAGACGCCCTTGGCGCCCTCGGTGACCTCGAACGCCGGGCCGTCCGCCACGAATGCCGAGGCGGTCGGGGCGAAGCCGGCCCCGACCGGGTCGCTGGCGTCGACGTTCAGGTTCAGCACCGAGCCGGGGATGTTCAGCTCGGTCTCCTCGACCCCGGCGGTGACGTCCTGCACCGGCACCCCGAACGCCTGGATCGGCAACTGGGCGGCCCGGTTCAGCGTGACGAGCGTGCCGCCGGCCTCGACGAACGCCTTGAGGTTGGCGATGCCCGCGTCGGTCATCCCGCCGGTGTACGCCTCCGGCAGCGAGCCGGCCGCCCGGCCGTTGCGGATCGAGTTGTAGGTGGCGTCGGGCAGCACGATGGTGTCGTACTTCGCCCGCAGGTCACCGGCGCGCACCGCCGCGTTGGTCAGCTTCGAGTAGCCGAACCGGAACTGTTCCAGGATCAGCCGGGTCCAGCCCTCGTCGTAGTTGTTGAAGCCGTCGTACAGGCCGATCCGGGGCGCGGACAGCGCCTTCGTACCGGCCGGCTTGGCGTCCACCGCCGCGATGGTCAGGCCCAGCTCGGTGGCGAGCGCGGTGACCCGCTCGGCGGTCTGCGGACCGGTCCGCACCAGGAAGGTGCCGGCCGGCAGCTTGCCGGTGCGGGTGGTCACCTCACCGGTGCTGCGGGAGACCTTCTCCCCCGCCGCCAGCAGCGCGTTCACCGCGGTCGCGCTGTCGTTGACCCGCGGGTCGAGCGCGTACGCGTGCTTCGGTGCCCCGGCCACCACCCCGGTCGGTACCTTCGGCCAGCCGACCTCGGTGGTGCTGACCCGGACGTTCCGGTCGAGCTTGTCGACGCTGACGCCCATCTGGAACGACAGGGTGTAGCCGGTGATGTCGTACGGCGGCTCCAGCGGGCCGCCCGGATAGAGCCGGCGGTCCGGGTAGACCTGCGGGTTCAGCAGGTCCAGCACGGCCGCCCGGTAGGGCTGCGCCTCCCGGACCAGGTAGCTGCCGGCCGGGTAGGTCCGCTTGCCCACCTTGAACGAACTGAGTGCCTGCTCGACCCGGATGTTGTTCCAGCGCAGCTTGTCGACCAGCTTGGTCGCGGTCGGGAAGTCCGCCTGGTCGGCCGGGATCACGTAGGTGACGCCGGCACCGTCCCGGGCGCCGTCCCGGGCCATCTGGTACGCGCCGTAGAGCCAGCCCTCACGGTCGTCGCTGGCCAGCCGGAGCATCGCCCAGGAGGCGGTCTTGATGTAGTCGCAGCTCTGCGACAGGTGCCACTCGCCGCCCTGCCACGGGCTCGGGTAGAACACCGACGGCTTGCTGGTCGAGGTGCCGTCGGCGAACGTCGCCGGGAAATCTTTCGGGTCGTACACCCTCGGGGTCGCCGAGGCGTGCGCGGTCTCGGTCAGGATGCCGACCTGGTTGTGGTAGTACGGCGAGGTCCGGGCGCCGCCGTTCCACCAGATGTCGTACTGCTGCCGGGCCAGCGCGCCGACCTTGTCCTCGCGCTCCAGCCGCTGCCCCATCGCGTCGCCGACGATGTTGACGCCCCGAACCACCTGCGGGTGGATGTTCGGGTTCAGCGGGTCCTCGAACGGCGGGATGCTGATCCGGGCCGGGAAGACCGCCGTCTGGTGCACGTTGTGCATCATCTGCGGCAGCCACTCGTGGAAGAGCTGCCGGCCGACGTTCTGGGTCTCCTGGAGGTTGAACATGTACCAGTCACGGTTGTTGTCGTGCCCGGCGTACTTCTGGTACAGCTCCGGGTAGCCGGCGTCCTGGTAGGGACCGCCCAGGTTCTGCCGGTACCACTCGGCGACCTTGGTGCCGCCGTCCGGGTTGACGTTCGGCACCAGCAGCGTGATGACGTTGTCCCGGATCTCCCGGGCCTCCGGCGTCTCGCTGGTCACCAGGTCGTACGCGAACTGCGGCGCGCTCTGGTGCCCGGCGACCTCGGTGGAGTGGATGCCGAAGTCGACCCAGGCGACCGCCTTGCCGCTCTGCGCCAGCCCCCGGGCCACCGACTCGGAGAGCCCGTCACCCTGGGAGAGCCGCACCGAGGTCTGCCGGTACCGCTCCAGGTTCTCGGCCTTGAGGTTCTCCTCGGCGGAGACGATGGCCATGAGCTGCGGCCGGCCCTCGCTGGTCTTGCCGATCTCGACCAGCTTCATCCGGTCGCTGGCCTGGTCAAGCTTGTGGTAGTAGTCGGCGATCTGCTCGTAGGTGGCCAACTTGTAGTCGGCGCACGGCACCCAGCCGAGCACCGACTGCGGCTTGGGTACCCGGCCGGCGGCGGTGGCCCCGCCCGCGTTCGCCGTGGTTAGCAACGGGGTGCCCAGCAACGCGACCGCGACCGCGGTCGGCATGGCAATTCCGGAGAGCCTTCGGTTCACCAGCAAACCCCCTCATACGACGATGTACGACGGAAAGAGGTCCGGCAGGGGCGGCCGCGCCAACTCGGATGATGTTGATCTAACGCTTCTCCCCGCAGCTCAGGGAACATCGAGGCAGGGAAATTGAGCCAATCTTGAGTGTCCCGGCATTCCGCCGCGCTGTGTTCAGCCGCGTCGATGCGGGATGATCGCAGCGGCTGGTACAACAGATGAGGAGCGGCCGGCATGCGCATCCTGTTGGTCGAGGACGACGCCCGGGTGGCCGGCGCGATGGCCGCCGCCCTGTCCCGGCGCGGGTACGACGTGGAGCGGGCCGGCACCGCCGCCGCCGCGCTCGCCGCCGCCCCCTGCGACCTGGTACTGCTCGACCTCACCCTGCCGGACGGCGACGGCGTGGAGGTGTGCCGGGCGCTGCGGCAGCGCAGCGCGCAGCTCGGCATCATCGCGGTGACCGCACGCGGCGAGGAGCGTGACCGGGTGATCGGGCTGCGGATGGGCGCCGACGACTACGTGGTGAAGCCGTTCTCGATGGCCGAGCTGGAGGCCCGGATCGTCGCGGTGCTCCGGCGGGCCCGGGCCGGCGCGCCCCGACCGGAGGTCGTCGAGGTCGGCCCGATCTGGATCGACGTCGCCGCCCGGCTGGTCACGGTACGCAGCGCCGGGGTCGCGCTGACCCGCAAGGAGTTCGACATCCTGGTCTCGCTGGCCCGGCAGCCGGGCGTGGTGGTCCCGCACGAGCGGATCGTCCTCGACGTCTGGCCGACCACCGGAGCCGCCCGGCACACCGTGGAGGTGCACGTCGGCTCGCTGCGCGGCAAGCTCGGCGACCCCGACCTGGTGCAGACCGTACGCGGTGTCGGCTATCGGCTCCGGGCCGAGTGACCGGAGCCCTCCGTGCGCCGCCGCCTGGTCTTCAGCTACTCGCTGCTCATGATCCTGGTCCTGCTCGCCCTGGAGACCCCGCTGGCGATCACCCTCGCCAACCGGGAGACCGAACGGATCCGGGCGGACCGGCTCGCCGACGCCAACCGGTTCGCCTCGCTCTCCGGCCCCGCGCTGCGTACCGGTGCGGTCAGCGCGATCAACGACGAGTTGCAGCGCTACCAGGAGCTGTACGGGATCAGCGCCGCGGTGATCGACCGGGAACGGCGTCAGGTGGCCGCCCCCGCCGGGCCGCGGCTGGACTCCGAGCTGACCGACACGGCGATCTTCGGCGCCCTCGCCGGCCGGCAGATGACCGTGCCGGAGGTGCTCTGGCCCTGGCAGGTCGGCCCGCTGGTGGTGGCGGTACCGGTGAACGACGGCGGTGAGGTGATCGGCGCCGTCATCACCGTCTCCGCCACCGAACGGGTACGCCGGACCGTCACCGTCTGGTGGGCGGCGCTGGCCGCGGTCGGGCTGCTCGCGGTCTCCGCCGGGGTGATGACGGCGTTCCGGCTGGCCGGCTGGGTGCTGCGCCCGGTGACCGTACTCGACGTGGTGACCCACGACATCGCGGCCGGCGACGGCTTGGCCCGGGTGCCGACCCAGCAGGGTCCGCCCGAACTGCGCCGGCTCGCCACCAGCTTCAACGAGATGGCCGACGCGGTCGCCGACGCCCTGGAACGGCAGCGGGCCTTCGTCGCGCACGCCAGCCACCAGCTCCGCAACCCGCTGACCGCGCTGCGGCTGCGGGTCGAGGAACTCGGGCCGAGCCTGACCGACGAGTACGGCCGCGACGAGCACAAGCTGGCGCTGGAGGAGACCGACCGGCTGGCCCAGGTACTCGACGGGCTGCTCACCCTGGCCCGCGCCGAACGGGCCCAGCACACCATGGTGGTGGTGGACGCCGCGGCGGTGGCCAAGTCCCGGGTCGCCGCCTGGCAACCGCTGGCCAACCACCGGGGCATCGCCCTCACCCTCGCCCCGGTGACCGACCCGGTGCACGCCCGGGCCGTGCGTACCGCCGTCGACCAGGTGCTGGACGCGCTGATCGACAACGCGGTCAAGTTCGGCCGTCCCGGCGGCCGGGTCGAGGTCTCGGTGCACCGCGCCGACGACGGCGTGGTCGTCCGGGTCACCGACGACGGGCCGGGAATGACCGGTGCCCAGCTCGAATCCTCCACGGAACGCTTCTGGCGGGCCCCGGACACCCAGAACATCGACGGGGCGGGGCTCGGCCTGACCATCGTGGCGGTACTTGTCGACGCCTCCGGCGGTCGCCTCACCATGCGTCCCGCCGAACCGACCGGGCTCACCGCCGACGTCTGGTTCCGGCCTGGCGAGGCGTGAGCGGTGCAGGTACCTGTCAGGGCTTGTGCGTCTGGTAGTAGCGGGCGGCACCCGGGTGCAGCGCCAGCGGGGTGGTGGTGATCGCCGACTGCACGTTCAGCCGGGCGGCGGCCGGATGGGCGCTGCTCAGCTCGTCCCGGCGCTGCATCAGCAGCCGGGTCACGTCGTAGACGAGCTGCTCCGGCATGCTGGTGGCCACCACCAGATAGTTGGGCACCGCCACCGTGGTCACCGGCGCCGACCCGTACGCCGAGGCGGGGATGTCCCGCTGGACGTACACCTCACGGTAGGACTGGCGCAGCGGCTCGACCCACTGGCCGAGGTCGACGAAACGGGCCCGGGTCTGGGCGGCGAAGTCCGCCACCGCCTTCACCGGCAGGCCGCCGGAGAAGAAGAACGCGTCGATCCTGCCGGCCCGCAGCGCGGCGACCGAGTCGTCGATGCCGAGCCGGAGCGTCTCGGCCAGCTTGTCGCCGACCCTGGCCACGTCGAGCAGGCGTTCGGCGGTGACCGCGGTGCCGGAGCCCGGCGCGCCGATCGCCACCCGCTTGCCGCTGAGGTCCGTCAACTGCCGAATCGGCTCCTGGCTCAGGGTGACCAGGTGCAGCAGGTCGTCGTAGACCCGGGCGACGGCGCTCAGTCCGGTGCCCTCGCCCGGCTCGGTGGCCAGGATGTCGGCCTGGGTGAAGCCCAGTTCGGCCCGGCCGGTGGAGACCAGCGAGACGTTCTCCGCCGATGCGGCGGTCACCACCACGCTCGCCGTGACGTCCGGCAACTCCCGGTTGAGGATGCCGGCCAGGGACTGACCGACGGCGTAGTAGACCGCGGTGGCACTGCCGGTCGCGATGCGTAGCCTGGTCGGCTCGGCCGGCCGCGAGGTGCAACCGGCGGTGGCCGGCAACGCGACAGTGACCACGGCCAGCGTCACGGCGAGCGTGCCGAGCCGCCGGCCGGGCAATCCCCGGCCGACGCGTCGGTGCCACCGTGCCCCGCCCACCCCACCACCACCCCGGCGATGATCGACACTCAGCGCAAATTTTGCTCAAGCCTTCAACGGATGTCTACCGCCTCGGCGCGGTAACGGCCACCGTTGAAAGTAGTTGGTCGTCGCGACTACGGGGGGCGACAGAGATGGTCTGGAGCACCGGGGCGTACGCCTCAACGCGGCCGCCCCTACGGCCGTCTGGCAGAACCAGCCTGCTGGATCGCGCTTCGTTGGCGGATGCCTTCGAGGCGGCATGCCTGATCAGGTGCATCCGGGTGGAGGGGGTGCGGCAGCCGACCACGATGGTGGCCGAGTTCAGCTCGGAGGCTGCCGCCACTCGTCTCGGCGAACTGCTGGCCCGGCTCGGCACACCGGCCCGGTCGGAGCGGATCACCGCCGGCGTCCGCCGCCGCTACGAACTGCACCGGCTGCACCTCACCGATCCCGGGCAGCCCGCCGTACTGTCGATGGGCTGGCGGCAGGGGCGGACGGCCCTGCTCGACCCGGCCGCCGTCGGCGCGTCCGCGCCCCGGAACGCCCGCCGCCAGGCGCTGGCCGCCGCCGCCTGGCGCGCCGCGCTGCTGGCCGCCGGCCGGCACGTCCGGACCGCCATCCTCGGGGTACGCATCTGCGACACCGAACTCGCCGCGGTGCTGGTACGCAGCGCCCAACTGCTCGGCTCGCCGGCCTCGGTCGCGCCCCGCTCGGGTTGCCTGCTGGTGACGGTGCCGGGCGGCCCGGACAAGGAACGCATCCTGCGCCGCAGCGCCCAGCCGGTCCCCCTGGCAAGCTGACCGCCGGGCCGCCGCCCTCAGTCGGTCGGCTGCCAGTCGGCCGCCGACATGTCGACTCCGGCGCCGCGCAGCGGGGTGCCCTCGGCGCGCAGCCGGGCTCGGGCCTCACGCTCGTGCCCGGGCGGCAGCCGGCCGGCCGAGTTGACCACCCGGTGCCAGGGGACCCCGCCACCGTGCCGCGCCATGATCGAGCCGACCAGTCGGGCCGACGCCCGGCCGGACCGCTCGGCCAGGTGGTCGGCGATCGCGCCGTACGACATCACCCGGCCCGGCGGGATCCGCTCGACCAGGGTGAGCACCTCTTCGACGTACTCCTCGGGCGTCATGAGCTGCCACGATATGGGAGTACGGGACGGGCCGGCGGGGCGGGCCGACCCGGGCACCGCAGAATGGGCGGGTGCGGGAAGCAGTTACCACAGCGCGCCGGATCGTGGTCAAGGTCGGCTCGTCCTCGCTGACCACCGCCGCCGGTGGCCTGGATGCGGCGCGGGTCGACGCGCTGGCCGACGTACTCGCCGGCTGGCTGGCCGACGGTTCGGCCGGCGCCCCGGTCGCGGAGCCCGGTGCCCGGCCGGCGGGGGCGGGCCGCAAGCGGGTCGGCCCGGCGGACCGGCGGGAGCTGGTGCTGGTCTCGTCCGGGGCGATCGCCGCCGGCCTGGCCCCGCTCGGGCTGGCCGCCCGTCCCCGGGACCTGGCCACCCAGCAGGCCGCGGCCAGCGTCGGGCAGGGCCTGCTGATCGGCCGCTACTCGGCCGGTTTCGCCCGGCACTCCCGTACGGTCGGCCAGGTGCTGCTCACCGTCGACGACGTGACCCGGCGGGCGCACTACCGCAACGCCTACCGCACGCTGCGCAAGCTGCTCGACCTCGGCGCGGTGCCGATCGTCAACGAGAACGACACCGTGGCGACCGACGAGATCCGGTTCGGCGACAACGACCGGTTGGCCGCCCTGGTGGCCGCACTGGTCCACGCCGACCTGCTGGTGCTGCTCTCCGACGTGGACGCGCTCTACACCGGCGACCCGGCCCGCCCCGGCACGGTACGCATCGAGGAGGTCCGCGACGAGCAGGATCTCGCCGAGGTGGCGATCGGCCGGGCCGGCCGGGCCGGGGTCGGCACCGGCGGCATGGTGACCAAAGTGGAGGCGGCCCGGATCGCGACCGGCTTCGGCATCCCGGTGGTGCTGACCGCCGCGCCGCTGGCGCCCGCGGCGCTGGCCGGCGAGCCGGTCGGCACCTTCTTCCACCGGGTACGCCAACGCCCGGCGGCCCGGCTCTTCTGGCTGGCCCACGCGACCTCCCCCCGGGGACGGCTGCACCTGGACCCCGGTGCGGTACAGGCGGTGGTGGCCCGGCGCAAGTCCCTGCTGCCGGCCGGGATCACGGCGGTGGACGGCACTTTCACCGCCGGTGATCCGGTCGACCTGGTGGACGACGCGGGGTCGGCGGTCGCCCGTGGACTGGTCAACTACGACGCGGTGGAGTTGCCCGGCCTGCTCGGCCGTTCCACCTCGGAACTCGCCGCCGCCCTCGGCCCCGGCTACGAGCGCGAGGTCGTGCACCGCGACGACCTCGTGCTGCTGGTCTGATCCGCTGACCGGCCGGTGCCCGCGGCACCGCTGTTCCCGACCGGGCCGGCCGGCTCCGGGGTGCCCGCTCACGACGCTGTCGAGCTGGGTGCAGGGACGGGGCACCGGACCGGCCGGCTCCGGGGTGCCCGCTCACGACGCTGTCGAGCTGGGTGCAGGGACGGGGCACCGGACCGGCCGGCTCCGGGGTGCCCGCTCACCACGCTGTCGAGCTGGGTGCAGGGACGGGGCAACCGGCGAGTGGGAGCACAAGCGGGGCAGCTCGACAGTGCACGCACCGCAGTGGTGCCGGCCGGCGATGCCGTCCTGGCAGCCCGGCGGCTCAGGCCGTGGCCCGTTCGGCGGCGCCGATCCGGGGGAAGGGCTCGGTGGAGAAGACCACCTCCACCGAGACCTCGAAGTACTGCGCGATCCGCAGCGCCAGGTGCAGGCTCGGGTTGTATTCACCGCGCTCCAGGTAACCGATCGTCTGGTAGTGCACCCCGAGCGCCTCGGCGAGGTCCCGCCGGGAGATCCCGCGCTCGGCCCGGAGCACCGCGATGCGGTTGTAGATCGCCTCGCTCATCAGTTGATCCTCTGCATCGCCTTCTCCTTCCGAGCGGCGACGCTCGAACCGGATTCCCGCCGGGCCATCCGGCGCAACACGATCGGCGCCACCACCAGGCCCAGCACGGCCCAGCCGGCGAGCATGCCGAACGTCTCCAGGTGTCGCCAGGACCCGCCGATCTCCACCGCCGCCAGCTCGTGCGGCAGCAGTGCCGAACGGGTGCCCAGGCCCAGCCAGTAGACCGGGAACGCCTGGCCGATCCACTGCAACCAGACCGGGAAGGTGGTGATCGGATAGAAGATCCCGGAGGTCGCGACGAGGCCCATGATAGGCAGCATGATGACCCCGACGTTGCGGGGGTTGGCGAAGAGTGAGCCGAGGATCGCACCGAGTGGCAGGCAGGCGACCAGGCCGAGTACGAGTACCCAGAGCAGGGTCAGCCAGGCGCCGGGGCCGCGCAGTTCCACGCCGTCCACCAGCAACACTCCCGGGACCACCAGGATGACCGAGCTGATCAGCGTCATCCCGGAGACCTGCACCACCTTGCCGACCAGATAGCCGAGCATGCCGTTCGGGATCGCCTTGGCCCGCAGCAGGGTGCCGTCCTCGCGTTCGACGGTGAGGGCCATCATCATGGTCACCAGCGCCCCGAACGCCAGCCCGCCGCCGAGCACGCTGGGCAGCGTACGGGCGCCGAGCGAGAAGTTCGTGCCGGGCACCGTGGCGTCCCGCATGAAGAACATGACGACCAGGAACGCCAGGTTGGGGAAGAAGTAGTTCCACAGGTCCTGCACGCTCACCAGGCTCTGCCGCACCTCGATCCCGCCACGCCGTACCCCGGCCCGGAGGGCGATCACCGTGGGGTTCACCGGCCCGCCTCCTCGAACTCGCGCAGCGCGGCGAGGCTCCGGCCGGACTCGAATCCCCGGACCAGCGCCATGTAGGTGTCCTCCAGACTCGCTCGCCGGACCTCCAGGTCGGCGACGCCGTCGCCGTACTGCTGGAACAACTCCCGGACGAACGTGGTGGCATCGGTGGTGGCGTGCACGAACCGCTGCCCGTCCCGGCTCCACTTGACCTCGGCCTCCGAGGACATCCGCCGGGAGAGTTGGTCCGCCGAGCCGTCGGCGATGATCGAGCCGCCGGCCAGGATCAGGATCCGGTCGGCCAGCTTCTCGGCCTCGTCCAGATCGTGCGTGGTGAGCAGGATCGTGGTCTGCTCCAGGTCGGTGAGCCGGTGCACCAGGTCGTGGAACTCGCGCCGGGCCTCCGGGTCGAACCCGGCCGTGGGCTCGTCGAGGAAGAGCAACTCGGGGCGGCCGACGATGCCGATCGCGACGTCCAGCCGCCGCCGCTGCCCGCCGGAGAGCTGGCCGACCCGCTTGGTGGCGTGCGGGTTGAGCCCGACGGCGTCGATCAGGTCGTCGACGTCCCACGGCCGGCGGATCTGGTCGGTCGAGTAGGGCAGGTAGTACGAGCCGAGGTGGCCGAGCAGCTCGCGTACCCGCCACTTGGCGTGGTCGCGCCAGGACTGGAGCACCACGCCCAGCCGGGCCCGCCACCGCTCGTCCCCGTGTGCCGGGTCCACGCCGAGCACGGCGACCTCGCCGGCCGACCGCATCCGGAACCCCTCCAGGATCTCGATGGTGGTCGTCTTGCCGGCACCGTTGGGACCGAGCAACGCCAGCACCTCGCCGGGCCGGGCCGTGAACGTGACGCCGGTCAGCACATCGGTGCTGCCGTAGCGCATCCGCAGATCACGGACGTCCAGCACGGGCTGCTCGACCGGCGACCCGGCGGGCTCGGAGGTCCGGCCCGGAGTCTCGGCGATGGTCATAGATCTACACCCCCTCGCCCAACCTCTACGCGAAGGGATAGTACATCTACTACACAACAGAGCAAGAGTATTGCCAAAAGCGCGATGCGGGGCAGCTCCGGGAGGGAGCTGCCCCGCATCGGGGTACCGGGCCGGGCCCGGTGCGGAGTCGGTTCAGTAGGCGGGCAACGAGGGGTCGATCTGCTTGATCCAGGAGAGCACCCCGCCCTGGACGTGCACCGCGTCGCGGAAACCGGCGGCCTTCACCGCGGCCAGCGCCTCGGCGGAGCGCACCCCGGACTTGCAGTGCAGCACGATCTGCTTGTCCTGCGGCAGCGAGGCCAGCGCCGTACCGGAGAGGATGTCACCCTTCGGGATCAGCGTCGCCCCGGGGATGCGGACGATCTCGTATTCGGCCGGCTCCCGGACGTCGACCAGGAAGATGTCCTTGCCGGCGTCCTGCCACTCCTTCAGCTCCCGGGCCGTGATGGTCGAGTCGGCCACCGCCTCCTCGGCCTCCGGCGAGACCGCGCCGCAGAAGTCCTCGTAGTCGGCCAGCAGCTCGGTGACGGTCGGGTTCTCCCCGCAGAGCGCGCAGTTCGGGTCCTTACGGACCTTGATCTTCCGGTACGACATCTCCAGCGCGTCGTAGACCGTCAGCCGGCCGACCAGCGGCTCGCCGATCCCGGTCAGCAGCTTGATCGCCTCGGTGACCTGGATCGAGCCGATCGACGCGCAGAGCACCCCGAGCACCCCGCCCTCGGCGCAGGACGGCACCATGCCGGGCGGCGGCGGCTCCGGGTAGAGGCAGCGGTAGCAGGGGCCGTGCTCGGCCCAGAACACCGACGCCTGCCCGTCGAACCGGTAGATCGACCCCCAGACGTACGGCTTGCCGAGCAGTACGGCCGCGTCGTTGACCATGTAGCGGGTGGCGAAGTTGTCCGTACCGTCGACGATCAGGTCGTACTGGGCGAAGATCTCCAGCACGTTGTCCCGGTCCAGTGCGGTGTTGTGGATCTCGACCCGCACCAGCGGGTTGATCTCGCGGATGCTCGCCGCCGCGGATTCGGCCTTCGGCCGGCCGACGTCCGACTGGCCGTGGATGATCTGCCGCTGGAGGTTCGACTCGTCGACGGTGTCGAAGTCGATGATGCCGAGCGTCCCGACCCCGGCCGCGGCCAGGTACATCAGGGCGGGCGAGCCGAGGCCGCCGGCACCCACGCAGAGCACCCGGGCGTTCTTCAGCCGCTTCTGCCCCTCGACCCCGACGTCCGGGATGATCAGGTGGCGCGAGTAACGGCGGATCTCGTCAACGGTCAGCTCGGCGGCGGGCTCGACGAGCGGGGGCAGTGACACGGTGGACTCCCCGGTTCGGATCCTCGCTCAGCCGGCGGCTGAGCGCATCGACAGTGGCATGTCCGGCCATTGTTCCTCGCCGGAGCGCGAATAGACCATGAGCTGAAACACCTGCCCGAAATCCGGGAGCGGGGAATAGGACCGCCGGTCAGGGTATCGGCGGACCGGCGTCGACGCCGTCGACCGGCCTGGGCGGCGGCGATCCGCTGCCGGTCGAGCCGACCGCCGGAGCGCGCGTCATGGCGGGCCTCAGCCTTCCATGGCGACGGATCAGCGTCCAGGGTCGCTTCCCCCGCCGCCTACAGCGAGGGACCGGCGTACCGCTCGCCCTCCAGGTACGGCCACGGGTTCGGCACGCAGCCGTTGAGGAAGAGCGTCTGCTGCATCATCACCGGCGCGGCCCGACCCCGGCGGGGACAGCGCTCGTGCCCGTGCCCCAACTCGTGCCCGACCTCGTGGTTGACCACGTACGTCCGGTACCGGTCCAGCGGCACCTTGGCCGACACGTAGTGCGGGACGGAGCGCATCCAGCGGTCCAGGTTGATGATGACCCGTCCGGTGCCCCGGCAGGAGGTGTACGGCTTGCCGCCGACCCGGATGTCCACTCCGGACGCGGCGCACATCTGCCGGGCCGTACCGGCGGTGACCAGGTACACGGTGAAGTCGTGCCCGGCCTTGTCCGGTACCCGCTGCAACCGCAGCCGCCCGCTGCCGATCCAACTGCGCGGGTCGGCCAGCGAGGCGTCCACCTTCGCGGCGAACTCCGCGACGTGCTCGTCGACGTTGCGCTCCACCGCCACCCGGTAGCGCCGCACCGCCCCGGCCCGCCCGAGCACCTCGCCCCGGCCGGTGGCGTAGGTGAAGCTGCCCGGCCCGGTCGACGACACCGGGTCGGTGAGCTGCAGCACCGGTGCGGGCGGCCGGCTCGGTGTGGGCGTCGGGGTGGCGGTCGCGACGGCGGCGGGCGTCGTCGCCGGTACGGCCGGCTGGGCGGCGGCCTCCGGCTCGTCCCCGGTCAACCGGTCGGCCGGTGGCACCAGAACCCCGACCACCCCGACCGCGCCGGCCACACTCAGCATGAGCACCGCCAGCTGCCGGCCGCGCCGGAGGCGCGGGGTCGCGCGCCGCTCTCTCTTCCACACGCTTACTTAGTACGCCTGACCCACCCGGTTGTTTGCACGCACAACTCCAGATCACCCACCGGGGTCGGCCCGCAGCGGCACGGGGGCGGCGGTCAGCGGGGGGCGGTCGGCAGCGGGCTCGTCTCGTCCAGCAGCGCCAGCGCCGCCCGGGCAACCGTCCGGGGCACCTCCAACTGCGGGACGTGCCCGACGCCGGCCAGCAGCAGCAGTCGACTGTCCGGGATCACCCGGGCCACCTGCGCCGGTACCCGGACGTCGACCAGCCGGTCCTGCGTACCGCCGATCACCAGCGTCGGAGGGCTGATCGTGCTGGCGATCCGCCAGAGCGAGCCGGACCCGGGCAGGTACGCCCGGACGAAACTGCCGACCAGCCCGCGCAGCGTACGCAGATAGGCCGCCGCGTAGTGCTCCGTCGTGTACCGGATCCGGATCTCCTCGATCGCCTCCAGCCGGCGCTGGTCGCAGATTCGGGTGGTGTCGGCGACACACGCCTCCATCACCTGCCGGGCCATCACCTCCGGCGGCACCTGGGTCAGCCAGCGCGAGGCGAACCGTTCCGCCATGGGCACCGCCAGCAGTGGCAGTACCCGGCCCTGGAGGGACCGGCGCGGGTCCAGGAACGGCATCGCCGGTGAGACCAGGGTGAGCGTACGGACCAGGTCGGGGCGGAGGCCGGCGACGCGCACCGAGACCGCCCCGCCGAGCGAGTTGCCGAACAGGTGCACCGGTCCCCGACCGGAGTGCTCGATGTACCGGATCACCCGGTCGGCGAAGGCCGGGATGGTGTATTTCCGGGCCGGGTCGCTCCGCCCGAAGCCGGGCAGGTCGATGGCGTGCCCGTCGAGCCGGTCGGCGAGCAGACCGGCGAGGGAGGTCCAGTTCTGGGCCGAGCCGCCCAGCCCGTGCACGTAGAGCGCCGGCTCAGCGTCCGACCGGGTGGCCGGGGTCTCCCGGACGTAGGTGATCGAGCCGTCGATCCGTACGCCCCGGCCGGGCCAGGGCGGCGGCACCTCGTCCCGGGCGATCGACTCGTCCGCCACCAGCAGCGCACGCTTCATCAGTCAAGTGTGCCGGCCGTACGGAGATCACGCGGCGGGCCGGACCAGGCCGGGCCGGGAACGGGTCCGGGGCGGAGGCCCGTCTGGATCCCCCCGCCCCGGTTCGTTCCGTTTGCCCCGCCGGTCGGGTCAGGTGAGCAACGCCTCAAGCCGGCGGTTCACCGCCGCCAGGGTGGCCCGGACCACCGCCTGCCGCGGGTCGCCGGAGACCAGCGCCGAGCCGGCGAGCTGCTCGACCCAGCCGTCGCAGACCAGCAGCACCACGACGGTGGCGACCTCGCAACTGCCGAACGGCACCACCGCTGCGTGCTCGACGAAGCAGCGACCCCGCTCGGTGACCCGGGCGGAGGCGCTGAGCAGCTCGTCGATGGCCGCGGCCGCCGCCACGGCGCAGAGCCGCAGCACGTACCCGTCGACGGCGGGACCGGTGGCCAGCCCGGCCGCCGGCTGCTTCCCGGCGGCCAGCCGTACCTCGACGGTGGCGTCCAGACCGAAGGTGCTCACCTGCACGTGGTCGATGATCACCCGGGGTCCGGGCGGCGAACCCGGGTTCAGCGGCCGGGACGGCGCGGTCTCCGTGGTGGTCACCGGGCTTCCGGAGTAGGAGCTGCCGACGGTGCTGGGGTTGGCGCTGAGCGGGGACCCGCTCCGGCCGGCCTCTGCGGGCGGCGCCGTCGGCGGCTCGCCGACGGTGGCCCGGCCCCGGTGACCCGGTGCCTGGTGCCGGCGACGCGGTTCCTCGGTCACCGGCTCGGCCCGGGGCTCCGGCTCGGCCGGCGGTGCGTGCCGGGGCTGCGCCGCAGCGGGCCGGGTCGGCGCGGCGGTCCCGGTGAAGCCGGGCGGGGCCGGTGGTGGCGCGCCGGGCAGGTTCTGCGGGGCGGCGGCCAGGCCCATCCGCTCCTGGAGCAGCCGTGCCACGTGCCGGCTCACCTCGGCGGGATCGGCACCGTCGGCGAGGTCCAGGCGCAGGCTGTGCGCCCCGGCCGGGGTGGTACGCAGCGAGGCGTCGCGTACCCCGGCGACTCCCCGGACCGCGTCCAGGATCGCGTTGACGTCGAAGCCGTCCGGTCGCTCGCGCAGCTGTGCCGCTCCGTCCTCCCGACGCAGATGGGTGGCGATCCGGGCCAGCTCGGGCGTCTCGGCGGGCGGCTCCACGGCGGGTGGCTCCGGCACGGTGGGCACGTCTGGCTCGGCCGGGACGCGTTGCGGCAACACGTCGCCGGGGTCCGCCGGCCGGGCGGCGGGCGCGGGCTCCGCCGGGGCCGACTCCGGATAGCGGTACGGCGCACCGGGGTAGCTCGGCCCGGTCGGCAACGCCAGGGCCTCCCGCCGGTACGGATATCCGGGCGCCTGCCCGACCGGCGGATAGCCGGTTGGTTCGGCACCCGGCGGCGGGCCGGTCGGCCCGGACGGATAGCCGGAAGACTCGACAGCGGGGGCGGGCCCGGGCGACGGATGGCCCGCCGACTCCGCACCGGGGGCGGGCCCCGAGGGCGCGCCGGGTAGGCTCGACGGCTCCGCGCCCGGCGCCGAGGGGGCCGGCCCGGCCGGGCCGGGCAGGTAGCGGGGCGACTCCGGGCCGGGCGGACCGGACAGCCCGCCGGGACCCGGCAGGTAGCCCGGCGCTTCCGGCCCGAGCGCGGCCGGCCCGGGATAGCCGCCGGGCTCGTTCGGCGCGGCCGGCCCGGGATAGCCGCCGGGCTCGTTCGGCGCGGACCGCCGGCCCGCGGTCTCCGGCGCCGCCGGGACGTGCCGGGCGGCCCCGGGGTTCGCGAAGCCCGTGTTGGCCGACGGCGAGCCGGCGTGTCCCTCTCGGGGGATCGACCCGGTCGGCGATTCGGGTACCCGCTGCGCCGGCTGGTCGGCCCAGCTCGGCGACCAGTGCTGCTCCCGCCCGCCGGGGGTCTCCGGCTCGTGGGCCGGCTCGGGCTGCGCGACGGCCTCGGCGGCGTGCTGACTCTCCGGCTGCCGGGCGCCCTCCTGCTCCGGGGGCACGCCGGCCGGGGCCCATGGCGGGGCCCAGCCGGACGACCAGTTCGCCGGCTCCTGGCCCCGGGCGTCGGCCGGATGGACCGGTGCCGGTCCGCGCTCGTCGATTTCCGCCGGACCCCAGCCCGGTCCCGCCGGGCCGGCCCGCTCCGGAGCGGGCGGCGGGGCCGAGGAACGGTCGGGCTGGCGGGGTACGGCGGGCATCAGCGCGGTCATCTCGGTCACCGGCGGATGGTCGTGCTCGGACGGCGGCCGGAAGCCGCGACCGCGCTCGAAGTCCGCCGCGACCAGGTGCTCGGGCGGCGCCGCGCCGCCCACCTGCCCGGGCGGCGCAAACGGCGGCCCGGAGGTCACGGCCGGCGGTCCGGAGATGGCGGCCGGCGGGCCCGACGTCACCACCGGCGCTGCCGGCGCGGCACTGGGCGGTCCCGAGACCGCGGCCGGTGGCGCGGAGGTCGGCCCGGGGTAGGCCGGTGATGCCGGCTCCCCCCAGCGCGGCGGTTGGCCGGCCGGTCCGATGCCGGCGCGCTCCGGCTCTGCGTAACCGGGCTCGCCGAAGGCGTGCCGGGCGGCACCGGACTGATCCGGCTCGCCTGGCGGGAGTTGCCCCGGCTGCCCCGGATAGTCCGTGACGGCGGCGCCCGGCAACTCCGGCCCGACTCCCTGCCGGCCGGCCGGATCGGCCCCCTCCACCTCGTACGGATAGCCCGGCCCGCCGCTCCAGCCCCGCTCCGGCTCGGGCGCATCGCCCAGGTGCACGCCGTTGACCGGTTGCCGAAGCTCCCGGGTCGGGATGCTGGGCGAGACCGGCAGCGGGCGGGGGCTGTAGGCCGCGTGGTCAGCCCAGCCGCGGCTCACCGCCGGCTCGACCGCCTGGTGCCACTGCCGTCCGTTCGGATCGACGCCGGCCTCGGCGCCGGACCAGCCCGCCTCGGCCGCCCAGCCGTTGCCGGGACGGGCCGGGTCACCCTGCGGACCTGCCCCGTTACCGTGTTCTCCCGGTGTGGGGGCTCCGGGTTGCCCTGTTTCGTCCACCGTGCGCTCCTTGGTCGCCCCCGCTGAGGCTACCGTGTGGTGGCAGTGCCGATAAGTTACAGCGGCGGGCTAATTCGGCAGTCGAGTGATGGATCCCTGCTCCGGTCGGAATGAGTCGACAGCGTGCGAGGTGAAGCGGAGGTGACCATGACCCAGGTGGGAAACGGCGCGCAGACGGCCGGCCGCCCAACGCGGCTGCCGCGCTCGGCACGGCGTAAGCAACTGCTGGCGGCGGCCCAGGATGTGTTCGTCGCCCAGGGATACCACTCGGCCGCGATGGACGACATCGCCGAGCGGGCCGGGGTCTCCAAGCCCGTTCTCTACCAGCACTTTCCCGGAAAGCTGGAGCTCTATCTGGCGCTGCTGGACACGCACTGTGACGCGATCGTGGCCAAGGTCCGGGAGGCGATGGCGGCGACCACCGACAACAAGGAACGGGTCAGCGGGGCCGTCCGGGCGTACTTCGACTTCGTCGACCACGAGAGCGGCGCGTTCCGGCTGGTGTTCGAGTCGGACCTGCGCAACGAGCCGGCCGTGCGCGAGCGGGTCGAACGGGTGGAGCAGGGCTGCATCGCCGCCATCACCGACACCATCATCTCGGACACCGGGGTGAGCCGGTCCCGCGCCGAACTGCTCGCCTCCGGGCTGGTCGGCGCGGCCGAGACCGCGGCCCAGTTCTGGCTCGCCGGCGGGCGGCAGGTGCCGAAGGCCGAGGCCGAGGCGCTGCTCACCGGGCTGTCCTGGCGCGGAATCGCGAGCTTTCCGTTGCAGGGCGAGTCAGCCTGAACGGTTGCAGAGCGAGTCAGCCTGAACGTAACCGGCGCGGATCGGATAGCCTTTCCGACGGCGGATCTTTCGCCCCGAACGAGGAGGCCACGTGGAGGTCAAGATCGGCGTGCAGTACGCGCCGCGCGAGCTGGTCCTGGAGAGCGCGCAGACGCCGGCCGAGATCGAGCAGATCGTGACCGACGCCCTCAGCACCAACGACGGCACGCTGTCGCTGACGGACGAGAAGGGCCGTCGGGTCATCGTGCCGGTCGGCAAGGTGGCCTACGTCGAGATCGCCGAGGCATCGCCCCGGGCGGTCGGCTTCGTCGCCCGCTGACCCGGACCCGCGCCCGCCCCGGCACCGCCCGGGGCGGGACACCGCCTGGTCGCCGCCACCACCGGCAGCACCGGAGCCGGCGACCGGGGCGGAAGTCGTTCGCCCCGACCGGGCTCAGTTGTCCGACCGGGCTCAGTTGTTCAGCCCGACCGCCGACATCCTTGCGGTGTGCGCGGCGGTCAGTCGTTTGAACAGCGTCTGCACCCCCGACTGGTCGTCGAAGCCGGTCGCGATCAGGGCGGTCAGCGCCACCCGCTCGCTGGCGGTCCGTCCCGCCTGGGAGAGCCCCTCGCCGACCAGTCGCCGGGCCCACATCGAGAGCCGGTTCGCGACCTTCGGGTCGGCCTGGATGGCGAGCCGGATCTCCTGACCGGCGAACTCGTCGTACCGGGAGCCGTGCAGCACGTCGAGCACGAGCTGCCGGTCGGGCTCGGCCAGGAACCCCGCCATCTCCCGGAAGAAGTCGTCGGCGATGGCGTCCCCGACATACGCCTTGGTCAGCGCCTCCAGCCAGTCCTTCGGCTCGGTCGAGTCGTGGTACGACTGGAGCGCCGGCACGAACGGGGCCATCGCCTCGCCGGGCGGTACGCCGAGTTCGGTCAGCCGGTCGGCGAGCCGCCGGTAGTTGGTGATCTCGACGGCGGCCATTTCGCTCAACACGGCACGTCGCCCCAGATCAGGAGCCAACCGGGCATCGGCCGCCATCCGGTCGAAAGCCACCAGTTCGCCGTACGCGACCAAGCCCAGCAGGTCAACGACGGCGCCCCGGACGGTCGGGCCGGTCGGCTCGGCGGGGGTGCGGGACGGGATCGGGGCGGGCTCTGCGGGGGCGGACACGCCCGCAGGGTACCGCCCGGCCGCCCGGACCGGGCCCGCCGGAACCGGACGACACGCACCGACGATCACCGCCGGCCCGTCGCCGGGTCGTGGGTCACCCGCTGGAGCGAATCTGTAACGTATGTCACATCGTCGGACCCCGGTCGGCGGTCGCGTCCCCGGACCGGAGACGTCGTTTGCCGGGCTCAGGTAGCATGGATCAGTTGCCGAAGGAGGCAGAGCCCGGAAGACCTGAATCGTTTCCGGAAATTCTGTCCTGCGGCGCGCGCGTGCGGCCCGGTCTTCTACTCGGCGTTCAGCCGTCGACCGTGTGGCCCGCGCCATACCGACATCGCGCCCTACGGACGAACGGGGCGCACCACGAGAGGGCACCCCCACAACCACATGAGCGATCACATCGAAAACATCATGGCCGGTCAGGCACTGGCCGCCGACGCACCGGTCCGACCCGAGGCACCCACCTTCGCCGAACTCGGCGCCCGGGCGGAGACCGTGGCCGCACTCGAAGCGGTGGGCATCACCAGGGCGTTCGCCATCCAGGAGTACGCCGTGCCGATCGCGCTGCGCGGCACCGACCTGATCGGCCAGGCGCCGACCGGCACCGGCAAGACCCTCGGCTTCGGCGTACCGCTGCTGGAACGGCTCTTCGCCCCCGGCGAGGGCAGCGACGGGCTGCCGCAGGCGCTGGTCGTCGTACCCACCCGGGAGCTGGGGCTCCAGGTCGCGAAGGACCTCGCCGCGGCGGGCAAGACCCGGGGCGTACGGGTGCTGCCGATCTACGGCGGTGTGGCGTACGAGCCGCAGGTCGAGGCGCTGCGCAAGGGCGTCGAGATCCTGGTCGGTACGCCCGGCCGGCTACTGGACCTGGCCAAGCAGAAGCAGATCCGGCTGGACCGGGTGCACGCGCTGGTGCTGGACGAGGCGGACCGGATGCTCGACCTGGGCTTCCTGGACGACGTCGAGAAGATCCTGGCGATGCTGCCGGAGGACCGGCAGACGATGCTCTTCTCGGCCACCATGCCGGAGCCGATCGTCGCGCTGTCCCGGCGGTTCCTCCGGCACCCGGTGAACATCCACGCCGGGCACACCGCCGAGACCGGGCCGTCGCCGCAGACCGAGCAACTGGTCTACCGCACCCACTCGATGAACAAGATCGAGATCGTCGCCCGGATCATGCAGGCGCGCGGGCGCGGACTGACGATGATCTTCACCCGTACCAAGCGGGCCGCCGACCGGGTCGCCGAAGATCTCGACTTCCGTGGGTTCGCGGTCGCGGCCGTACACGGTGACCTGGGTCAGGGTGCCCGGGAGCGGGCGCTGCGGGCGTTCCGGGCCGGCAAGATCGACATTCTGGTCGCCACCGACGTGGCCGCCCGGGGGCTGGACGTCACCGGCGTCACCCACGTGGTCAACTACGACTGCCCGGAGGACCAGGACACCTACACGCACCGGATCGGCCGTACCGGTCGGGCCGGCGCCACCGGGGTCGCGGTGACCTTCGTCGACTGGGACGACATGCCCCGCTGGCGGATCATCGACAAGACCCTCGGGCTGGAGATGCCGGAGCCGCCGGAGACGTACCACACCTCCGCGCACCTCTACACGGACCTGGACATCCCGACCGACGTCGCCGGCACCCTGCCGTCCGCCGAGCGGACCCGGGCCGGGCTGTCGGCCGAGGTCGAGGAGGACCTCGGCGGCCGGTCCCGGAGCACCGCTGGCCGGCGCGGGCCGGGTCGCGGCGACGGCGCGGGCCGGTCCCGCAACCGACGCGGCGGCGGTAGCCGCAGCGCCGGCACGGCCGACCCGGCGGTCCCCGAGGCCGAGGTGACCGGCGAGGACGAGCCGCGCCGCCGGCAGCGCCGCCGGCGCCGGGCGGGCGAGGTCGTGGCCGGCACGCAGGGCTCGCCCGAGCCGGTCGAGGCCGGGGCGCCCCGGGCCGAGGCGACCGAGGCCGCCAGCGGTGGTGGCGCGCCGACCGCGGTCGAGGCCGACGGGTCCGCCAAGCCGCGCCGCCGGCGCCGCCGGAGTCGCCGGGGTACCGGTGGCGACGCCGCCACCGGCGAGTAGATGCCACAACAGCTCGACGCGGCGCTCGCGCAGGTGCGGGCACTGCTGCTCGATCCCGGGCTGACCCGCGCCGTCGCCGCCGGGCGGCGGCGTGGGCAGCTCCCCACCGTGGTACGCGCCGAACTGCGCCCGGTCGCCCTCAAGTCGGGTGCCCGGCTCCAGATCGTCACCGACGACGGCGCCCGGCCGTTCACCCGGAACGTCGCTCCCGGCCCCGAGGCGGACGCGGCGGTCGACGCGCTGCTGGCCGAGCCGTTCGGCAACTGGCACGTCGAGACCGCGACCGCCACCCTGCAACTGCGGGTCACCAAGCGGGGCGAGGCGCAGTTGCACCGGGTCGCCGCGCAGCGGCCCGCGACGCCGGCCACCTCGCACGACCGGACCCGGGAGCACCTGCTCGACCCCGGTGACCCGCTGTTCGCCGCGATCGGTGGCAGCGCGGCCAAGCGCCGGCAGGTCGACGCGTTCCTGCGCGCCCTCGCGGCCACCCTGCCGGAGGAGCTGACCGGCCCGCTGCGGGTGGTCGACCTCGGCTGCGGCAACGCGTACCTGAGCTTCGCGGCGTACCGCTATCTGGCCGGGCGGGGCATCGAGGTGGAACTGGTCGGCGTGGACGTACGTGAGGACCAGCGGCGCCGCAACACCGCGCTCGCCGAGCAGCTCGGCTACGCCGACCAGGTACGTTTCGTCGCCGGCACCATCCTGGAGGCGACGGTCGAACCCGCCCCCGACCTGGTGCTGGCGCTGCACGCCTGCGACACCGCGACCGACGAGGCGCTGGCCCGGGCGGTGCGCTGGGGTGCCCGCTGGATCCTCGCCGCCCCGTGCTGCCACCACGACCTCGCCGCACAGTTGCGGGCGCATCCGGCCCCGGGCCCGTACGACCTGCTGGTCCGGCAGGGCATCCTGCGGGAGCGCTTCGCCGACGTACTCACCGACGCGCTGCGGGCGGCACTGCTCCGGCTGCACGGCTACCGGGTCGAGGTGGTGGAGTTCGTCGACTCCCAGCACACCCCGCGCAACCTGCTGCTCCGGGCCCGGCACACCGGCGCGGAGCCGACCGGGCAGCAGCGCGACGACTACCGGGCGCTGGCCGGCGACTGGCAGCTCACCCCACGGTTGCAGACCCTGCTCGGTTCGCCCTGACCCGCACCGCCCGCTCCGGCAGCGGTCCGGCACCCACCTCCGGCAGCGGTCCGGGACCGGCGAGTACCGGTGGCGACAACCGCCCGGGCCGGGCCGGCCACCCGGGCTTGCCCCGCACCGCCGGGCCACTCGGGCTGACCGCACGGCCGCCTCCCGGGCCGAGTCGCAGCGCCGGGGCCGGGCCGCCGACCGGCGGTTCATCGGCCGTACCGGCGGAACTCTCCGGACGATCGGGTGGCCGGGGCCGATGCCGGCCGACCGTTGGTACGGGCGGGGTGGGTGCGATCAGTCGGGTTTGCCGGCCACGCTTCCGGATTACTCTCGAAAGACCACCCGAAGTCCGGGCGAAAGGGTTTTCCGCTGAGCATCGGTGCCGCACAGGACTCGCCGCAGGCGGCCTTCGCCCGCTTCGTCCGGCGGGCCATCGACGACGCCAAGAGCGAGCGCGGCTGGACCGTCAGTGACGTGGCCGCGCACACCGGTGTGGGCCGCTCCACCCTGTTCCGCTGGCTCGCCGGGGACTGGCAGGACTATCCGGAGCTGGCCAAGGTACGCGGTTTCTGCACCGCCCTGGACGTACCGGTCGGGGTGGCCTTCCGGGCGCTCGGCCTGCCCGACGGCGAGCAGCCCGGCGCGCCCCGGCGGGACCGGATCGAGTCGCCGGTGGACGCCGACCTCCGGGTGATCATGAGCCGGCTCGCCGACCCCGGCGTACCGCCGGAGGAGAAGAAGCTGATCCGGGACATGCTGCGCTATCTGGCCCACCGTCCGGTCCGCCGCGCCGGCTGACCGGACCGGCGCGGCGTCGTCGCGCCCCGGGCAGGCTCCCGGGCCGGCAGGGTCAACCGGGGCCTCCGGGCTCAGGGCACCGTCAGGGTGAACTCGGCCGTGTGCACCGCGCCGGCCAGCTGGAAGTCGAAGTACATCCGGTACCGTCCGGAACTCGGCGCGGCGAGCCAGAACTTCACCGCCCCGCCCACCAACTCCGGCTCCGGGTGGACGTGCACGTAGCCCAGGTCGCCCTCCCGCAACACCACCAGGTGCCCGTACGCGCCGAGGTAGGGCTCCAGCGCGGTGACCGGGTTGCCGCCGGAGAAGACCCGGAACAGCACCGGCTGGCTGGCCCCGACCTGCGGAGTCCCCTCGTAGGTGACGGTGAACCCGTCGACCGTCGCCTCCCGGGCCGCCACCGGCAGTGGTCGGGGGGCGTAGTCACCCGCGACCACCAGGTCCACCCCGAGGGTCAGCGGCAGCTGCCCGCCGCCGCCGTCGAGCGCGGTGAAGTCGGCGTACGCCCGCCAGACGCCCGGGGCGGGCAGGGTCAGCGGCACGCTCCAGGTGCCGTCCATCGCCATCGTCGGATGCAGGTGCTGGTAGCCGCTGAGATCCCGACGGGCCACGATCATGTGCAGCGGCTTCTCGTGCACCACCGCGTACCCGGTCACCGGCTGGCGGTCCGGGCCGCGTACCTGGAACCGGAAGTCATGGGCCCGGCCGGCGGTCAGGGTCGTGCCGGCCGGCACCAGGGTGTAGCCGCTCGCGCTCACGCTCAGGCCGCCCGGCTCGGCACCGCCGGCCGGACCGCCGGGCGCCCCGCTGGGATGCTCGTGCGGCCCCGTCCCCGGCGGATGGCTGTGGTCGGTGGCGCTGGCCGCCGGCTGCGCGCCACCGCCGGCCGCCGGAGTGCCGCCGCCGTTCATCCGGCCGAGTCCGAACCCGGCGAGCAGGGCGAGCACCAGGCCACCCACGGTGAGCGCGAGGCGTACGGTGCCCCGGTCCGGCACGGCCGACTCGGCGGATCCGGCGGGATCGCCGGCCGGTCGACGGTCCCGGGAAGGCCCGTCCGCCGCCCGCCGGGCAGCGCCCGACGCCGGCCCGGTCCGGCCGGTCTCCGGCGCCGCCGGCTGCTCACGCGTCACGACCGGCAGGTTACCGTCCCGGTCCGGCGGCTCACCGTCCCGGCCCGGCGGTGCGGCGTGGCCGGCCCGGCGGTGCGGCGTGGCCGGTCACCGATGATCTTCGGGAAGCGACAGCCATCGCGGCACGAAACCGAATGGCTTCGATGCGTGGCCTCCCGTCGGCATCGATCGTTAAATAGATCGTGCCGACCACCGCATTGCCACGTCGCGCCGCAGCACTCGCCGTCGGGATGACCGTGGCGTTGTCACTCGTCCCCGCGCCGGGCCGGGCCGCACCGGTCACCGACCCCGCCGAGCGGATCGCGGACGCGGCGGAGCAGTTGGAGATCGTCGTCGAGCAGTACAACGACCTGCGGGAGACGCTGCGGGAGACCCGGGTGCGCAGCGCGGCCCTGCACGCCGAGATGGGGCCGTTGGAGCGCGCGATCGAGGCGCACCGTACCGAGGTCAGCCTGATCGCCGCCCGGGCGTACCGCACCGGCGACACCCACGCGCTGGGAGTGGTGGGCAGCCTGCTCGGCGCCGCCACGCCGGAGAACCTGATGGACCCGCTGCTCCTGCTCGACCGGTTGAGCCGGGAGCAGCACCGGGTGATCGCGGCGCTGACCGAGGCGCACGACCGGCTGGCCAGGGCGCGGCGCACCGTCGAGGCGCTCGCCGCCCGGCAGCGGAGCCAGGAGCGGCAGCTCGCCGCGCGGAAGCTGGCGATCGAGACCGAGCTGGCCCGGATCACCCGACTGCCCGGCCCCGACGAGCCGCCCGCCGGGGCCGCACCCCGGCTGCCCGAGCCGCCGACCGGGGCCGCCGGCAAGGCCGTCCGGTTCGCGTACGCCCAGCTCGGCAAGCCGTACCGGTGGGCCGGGGACGGCCCGGACGGGTACGACTGCTCGGGGCTCACCTCGGCCGCCTGGGCGGCTGCCGGCGTCCGGCTGCCGCACAACGCGGCTCGGCAGTACCGGGCGGTGACCCGGATCAGCCGCGCTGCCCGGCAAGCCGGTGACCTGGTCTTCTACTACCGCGACCTGCACCACGTCGCCATCTACGTCGGCGACGGGAAGATCATCCACGCGCCGCGTACCGGCACCCGGATCCGGATCGACCGGGTCGACTACCAGCCGATCGTCGGATACGGCCGACCTCGCTGAGCCCCGCCCGCACTCGGATCGGTCAGCCGGCGACAGCGAGCGCGAACGGAAGCACGCCCGGGGCACCGGCCTGGCGCAGCAGGCGGGCGACGACCGTCATGGTCCAGCCCGAGTCGACGAGATCGTCGACCAGCAGGACCGGACCGGTCAGCCCGGCCAACGCCCCGACCAGCGGTTCGGATAGCGGGAAGGCGCCGTGCAGCGCGCGTACCCGCTGGGCGCTGTTGCCGCGCGGGCCGGCACCGGCGGGCCCGGCGTCCCGGGCCGGCACCTCGCCGAGTAGCGGCAGCCGGCCGACCCGGGCGATCCGGTCGGCCAGCCCGTGCACCAGCCGGGGTCGCCGCCGCGAGCCGACGGCGAGTACGGCGACCGGCCGGGCCGGCCACGGATCGTCGCCGTGCGCCCACGCCTTCAGCACCTCGACCACGGCGGTCGCCACGTCCTCCGGCAACTCCGCGTCCGGCGCCTCCGGCCCGGTCAACGCGCGCAGCCGGCCGCCCCAGCCGAGATCGGAGAGCCGCCCGACGGCCCGCCCCGGGTACGCCTGCTCGGCCGGCCCGATCTTGCCGCGCAGCGGTACCCCGACCGCCTCCAACCCGGTCGGCCAGAGCTTCTTCGCCGGGATCTCCACCCCGGGGCGGCCGAGGAACGCCTGCGCGGCGGCGAGCGCCGGTGCCGACACCTCGGCGTCGAACCGGGCCCCGGTGCAGCGGTCGCAGCGCCCGCAGGCGGTCGCCGCCGGATCGTCCAGGCAGCGGCGGAGGAACTCCATCCGGCAGCCGGCGGTCGAGGCGTAGTCCCGCATGGCCTGCTGCTCGGCGGTGCGGGCCTGGGCCACCCGGCGCAGCCGGGCCGCGTCGTAGTGCCACGGCTCACCGGTGGCCAGCCAGCCGCCCCGGACCCGGCGTACCGCGCCGTCGACGTCGAGGACCTTGAGCATCAGCTCCAGCCGGGTCCGGCGCAGGTCGACGATCGGCTCCAGGGCCGGTGTGGAGAGCGGACGGTCCGGGTGCAGGGCGGCGAGGACGGCCCGGACCTGCTCCTCCGGCGGAAAGGCCAGCGAGGCGAAGTACCGCCAGATGGCCTGGTCCTCGGCACCGGGCAGCAGCAGCACGTCGGCCGCTCCGACGGCCCGGCCGGCCCGCCCGACCTGCTGGTAGTAGGCGATCGGCGACGGCGGCGCGCCCAGGTGCACCACGAAACCCAGGTCCGGCTTGTCGAATCCCATGCCCAGCGCCGAGGTGGCGACCAGGGCCTTGATCTTGTTGTCGAGCAGGTCCTGCTCGGCGGCGCGGCGGTCGGCGTCGTCCGCCTGGCCGGTGTACGACGCGACGGCGTAGCCCCGGCCGCGCAGGAACTCGGCGGTCTCGCCGGCCGCCGCCACGGTCAGGGTGTAGATGATCCCCGAGCCGGGCAGCTTGTCGAGCTGGTCGGCCAGCCAGCCGAGCCGGTGTGCCGGGCTCGGCAGGTCGAGTACGGCCAGCCGCAGCGACTCGCGGTCCAGCGGCCCGCGCAGCACCAGTGCGTCGCCGAGTTGCTCGGCCACGTCGTCGGTGACCCGGCTGTTGGCGGTGGCGGTGGTGGCCAGTACCGGCGTGCCGGCCGGCAACCCGGCCAGGAAGGTACGCAGCCGCCGGTAGTCGGGGCGGAAGTCGTGCCCCCAGTCGGAGACGCAGTGCGCCTCGTCCACCACCAGCAGCCCGGTGGTGGCGGCGAGCCGGGGCAGTACGCCGTCCCGGAAGTCCGGGTTGTTCAGCCGTTCCGGGCTGATCAGCAGTACGTCGACCGTGCCGGCCTCGATCTCGGCGACGATCTCGTCCCACTCGTCCAGGTTGGCCGAGTTGATGGTGCGGGCCCGGATCCCGGCCCGGGCGGCCGCCTCCACCTGGTTGCGCATCAGCGCCAGCAGCGGCGAGACGATCACGGTCGGCCCGGTACGTCCCGCCCCCGCCCCGGCGGCCTGCCGGAGCAGTGCGGTCGCGACGAAGTAGACGGCGGACTTGCCCCAGCCGGTCCGCTGCACGCAGAGCACCCGGCGCCGCTGCACCACCAGCGCCTCGATGGCCCGCCACTGGTCGTCCCGGAGCCGGGCGTGCTCGCCGGCCAACCGGCGCAGTACGCCCTCGGCCCGCTCGCGTACCGCCCCGGGCTCCGCGCCGGCCGGCCCCCGATCGTCGGGCGGCCCGCCGCTCGGCTCGTGGTCGTCAGGCGTCCGGTCTGCGTCCATCCGGCCTTTCTACCAGGACGCCACGACGGACCCGGCGCACCGTTACCCGGGTGAGGCCCGTACGGCCTTGCCCCAGCTACGACACTGTGGTGATCTGTGGACCACGGATAGCGACGGCCGGAGGTGAGCATGCGAGGAGCGGCGGCGACCCAGGGCCAGCCGACCTCGGGACGGGAACGCCTGCCGTCCGGCGGTTCGGAGTTCCTCGCCCTGTTGGCCCGGCTGCTGCGCCGGCCGCGGCGGGGAGACCGGCGGCTGCCGCTGATCTGGCTGGTCCGCTCGCCGGCCTCACCGGACCTGATCGCCCTGCTGCGCCGGGTACTCGGCCGGGGCCAGCGACGACGGATCCCGCACGCGGTCCTCGACCTGACCGAGCTGACCGCCACCGACATCGCCGGTGAGTTGCGGGAGGCGCACCGGCAACTCTCCCTGGAGGCGTTCGGTGGCGAGCGGCTCCGTTTCCGGCACTATCCGCTGGCCGACTGGCTGCTGCACCAGCCCGTACCGGAGGCGGCGGAGGCGGGCGAGGACCGCCGACCCGCCCTGGCCCGGCAGCTCCGGGACCGGCGCGGCGCCCGGCCGGGCAGTGACCCGGCCGGTGGCGGCGACGGCGACGGGGACCTCTTCTCCACCGTGTACCAGCTCGTGTTCTGGCTGGTCCGGCGGGCGATTCCGAGCGCCGTGTTCCGGGTCGCGGTCTCCGGTCGGGTGCCGCTGCTGGGGCCGCACTACCGGTGGTTCATGCGGCAGCAGTATCTGGCGCCCCGGCAGTCGGTGACCTTCCTCGGGTTCGCCGAACGGCTCACCGCCGGCTGGCGGGACGGGGAACAGCCGGACCAGGTGAACAAGCTGCTCGTGCACGCGTTCCTGGAGGACCTCCGGCAGGCGTACCGGCGGCGGCTCTGGCGGCCGTCGAGCTGGCGGCGCACGGCGTACCCGGTGCTGCTGCTGAACAACGTGACCGCCGGTGATCCGGGGCACACCCTGGTCCGGCTGGTCAACGACGTCCGCAACGAGACCGGCCGCAACGACCCGCTGCTGGTGGTCGCGGCCGGCGCCGAGCCGCCGCCGGAGCTACCCGAGCCGTACGCCCTGGTCGACGCCGAGGAGGCGTACGACGAATGGGTGGACGTGCTGCCGGAGACCCGGCGGCTGCGCCGGCCGGCCGCCTGGCTGATCGCCCTGCTGCTCGGCGACCCGAGCGCGGGCTCGGAGCCGAGGGGCGGGCTGCTCAACTTCACTCCGCCGGGCCCGCCGTGGTGGAGTCGCCGGTTCCTCCCCACCGCGCTCGCCCTGCTGCTGGTCGCCGTCGCGGCAGTCTGGGGGAACTCCCGCTGGAGCCTGGACTGCCATCCCCGGCCGTTCGACGGCGCGGTCTCGGTGGAACGGGTCGGCGGCGAGTGCATCGGTTACAGCGACACGGCCGGGCACGTCTTCAACCGCGACCCGGGGCAGGGCCGGCTCCGCGCCGTGCAGCACCGCATCTTCGCGCAGAACGCCGCCGCCGAGCAGGTCTGGCAGCGCAGCGCGCAGCGCCGTCCGCTGGTCACCCTGGTCTACCTGGGCACGCTGACCGGCAACCGGACCCGGGCCGACGAGGAGTCGTACGTCTCCGAGCGGGAGGAACTGGAGGGCATGGCGACCGCCCAGTACGCGCTGCTGCGCGAGTCGGCCGGTGCCGACGGCGCCGCGCTGCTCCGGGTGGTGGTCGCGAACGCCGGACAGCAGATGCGGCACGCCGGCCGGGCGGTGGCGATGCTCGAAGGGCTGGTCCGGGACGACCCGACCGTGCTCGGCGTGGTCGGGCTGGTGGAGAGCCGGACCAGCACCGCGACGGCGCTGCGGGAACTCAACCGGATCGGCCTGCCGGCCCTGGCCCCGACGCTCTCCGCCGACGGCATGCACGAGAACTCCAAGCTCTACCTCCAGATCTCCGCCCCCAACCGGGACCAGGCCGCGCTGATGGACGAGTACGCCCGGCAGGTGCTCCGGGTCAGCGGAGCACGCGTCTACTACACCACCGGGGAGAACAGCTCGCTGACCGAGGACCTGTACGTCGGCACGCTGGTCAGCGATCTGCGCCAGCGGTTCGGCGGCCGGCTGAGCCGGGTCGAGGAGTGGCGTACCGGCCAGCGGATGACCCAGGAGTGCGGCTACACCGGCGCGCTGATCTTCGCCGGCCGGTGGTCCGAGTTCGACGGCTTCCTCCGGGCGCTCAAGGAGTGCGGCCCGAACCCGCCCCGGCACCTGGTCGGCGACGACTCGGTCAACCGGTACATGGCCAATCCGGGGTTACGGGCCAGCGCGCCCGGCAACCTCCCGGTCACGTACGTCTCGAAGGCGGCCCTGGCCACCTGCGCCGCGCTGCGTACCGCCCGGGACCAGCGCGACGACGTGCGCGGCAGTTTCCTCTCCTGGATCCAGGCCGACGACCTGCTCGACCAGCCGCGCTGCCGGGACGACGGCCCGAGCGCCCAGGTCGGGGAGCGGGTCAGTCTCGCCTACGACGCCGCCACCATGGTGGTACGCGCGGTGGAGAGCCTCGCCGCCCGGCTGCGGCACGGCAGTCCGCGCGAGGCGTGGGATCCCCGGGCCGTCAACCCGGCCGGGGTGCACACCGAGGTACTGCGGCAGAACGCCGAGAACGGCTACCCGGGGGTCAGCGGCCTGATCCGGTTCGCGGCCGACTCGGGCGAGCCGGTGGCGAAGCGGCTCTCCCTGGTCCGGGTCGAGCGGGTGACCGACGTCGACACCGAACCGGTCGAGGTCTTCCACTGCGGCTCGGCCGACGACCCCGCCGAGCAGCGCTGCGGACCAGCGCGATCCGCCCCGGCCGGATCGGCCTGATCCCGCCGGCCGACATGCTCAGCCGTCCCGCTCGGCGCTGGCCTGCTCAACGGCTGAGCGCGGTAGGGGGCCTGCGGGCCGGGTGGTGGCCACGGGGGACCCGTCACCCGGCCCGTTCGGCTCTCTCCGGGCCCTCCCGCCCGTGCGGGCCCGCCCCGGACCGGCGCGTCAGCGGCCGAAGACCGATCCGCCGTTCACCCCGAGCACCTGGCCGGTCACGTACCCGGCGGCCGGGCTGGCCAGATATCGGACCGCCGCGGCGATCTCGGCCGGCTCGCCGGCCCGCCCCACCAGGGTCGCGTCGACCCGCCGCCGGTGCCCCTCCGGCGTCATCCGGTCACCGAAGAACTCGGTGTCGACGACGTAACCCGGGCTCACCACGTTGACCGTGATTTGCTCAGGTCCGAGTTCCTGGGCGAGGTGGTACGCCCAGCCGTGCAGCGCCGCCTTCGCCGCCGAGTACGGCCCGCCGCCGCCCCGCTGCGCGGCGATCGAGCTGAGCAGCACCACCCGGCCACCGGGCCGGCGCAGTGCCGGCCGGAGCGCCTCGGTCAGCAGCACGGCGGTAAGCACGTTGCTGTCGAGGTTGGCCCGCCACTGCGCGGCCACACCGTCCAGGGTGGACGGATCACCGCCCAGGTAACCGCCCGCGTTGTTGACCACCACGTCGACGGTGCGCCCGCCGATCGCCTCGGTGACCCGACCCAGTTGCGTCGGGTCGGCCAGGTCCGCCGGCACCGCCTCGACCGAGCCCGGTCGACCGGTCCGCGCCCCGATCCGGGCGGCGGCCTGCTCCAGCAACTCGGCCCGGCGGCCGACCACGATGACGTCGTACCCGTCCTCGGCCAGGCCCTCGGCGATGGCCGCGCCGATCCCGGTCGCGCCGCCGCTGACCACCGCCAGTCGTTCCGGCATCCGCTCTCCCCGTTTCCCTCGTGCCACGGCACCGGCCGAGTCCGAGGTCCTTCACCGACCCGGCGCGGAACGCCACGGCCCGCAGCCGTCCGCCCGGGCCGGCGAGCCACGCTACCCGCCGGGCTCAGGCGCCGTACAGGTCTCGTGGATCGATCCGGCGATCTCCGCCATCCACGGGTCGGGCGGCACCGCGCCGGGCCCGACCACCTGCATCGCGGCCAGCACGGTGAGCAGCATCCCGATGCCCAGGAAGTCCCGGGTCTCCTCGGCGCTCGCTCCGGTCAGTTCCCGGATCAGCCGGTAGATCCGGCCGAAGCAGTCGCGTACGGCGCTACCGATCACCGGGTCGGAGCTGGCCGCGAAGCCGTGCAGGAGTACGGCGAGCAGGTCCCGTTCGGCCAGCAGCTCGTCGTACGCCTCGCCGAGGCTGTCCAGGTCGGCCGAGCGCTCGGCGGCGTCCCGGAACACCTGCTCGATCCGGGCGGCGGCGTGCTCGACCGCAGCGACGAAGAGTCGTTGCTTGGAGCCGAACAGCCGGATGACGTACGGCTGGGAGACCCCGGCCAGCCGGGCCACGTCGTCGGTGGAGGTGCCGGCGTACCCGGAAACGGCGAACGCCTGCACGGCGGCGCCGGCGAGTTGCTCGCCGCGCTCCGCGGCGGTCAGTCGGGTCCTGGGCATCGTCGCCCTCCTTCCGCCCTCCGTACGTCGGACGCTCCTGGGGTGGGGCGTTGACATGTTATCAGCCGATAACTACTTTGAGGAAAGCCTAGTTATCAGTGGATAACAACTAAGGAGTGATCGTGACGAGCGCACCCGTCCTTGACGGCACCGCGCCACCCGCGCCGGGACGGCCGGCCGGACCCGCCGCCCGACCGCTGGCCGCCGTACTCGCGGCGGTCGGCGTACCGATGTTCATGGTCACCCTGGACAACCTGGTGGTGACGACGGCGCTGCCGGTGATCCGGACCGAACTCGGCGCCTCCCTGACCGACCTGCAATGGTTCGTCAACGCCTACACGCTGCCCTTCGCCGCGCTGCTGCTCACCGCCGCCGCGCTCGGCGACCGGATCGGCCGGCGACGACTCTTCCTCGCCGGCATCGCGCTGTTCACCGTCGCCTCGGCGGCCTGTGCCCTCGCCACCGAACCCTGGATGCTCACCGCCGCCCGGGCGGTACAGGGCATGGCCGGCGCGGCCGTGATGCCGCTGTCGCTCACCCTGCTCGCCGCCGCCGTCCCCGACCGGCTCCGCGACGCCGCCATCGGGATCTGGGGCGGGATCAGCGGCCTCGGCGTCGCGGTCGGCCCGGTGGTCGGCGGTGCGGTGGTCGAGGGACTCGACTGGACCTGGATCTTCTGGCTGAACGTGCCGGTCGGGTTGCTCGCCCTGCTGCTGGCCGCGGTCGTGCTGCGGGAGTCGCACGGCCCGGCGTCCCGGCTGGACCCGGTCGGGCTGGTCCTCTCCACCACCGGCGTACTCGCGCTGGTCTGGGGAGTGGTGCACGGCCAGGACCACGGCTGGACCTCCGCCCGGGTACTGGCCGCCCTGATCGGCGGCGGCGTACTGGTCGGCGCGTTCCTCGGCTGGGAGACCCGGACCCCGGTGCCGATGCTCCCGCTGCGGCTCTTCCGGTCCCGCGGCTTCAGCGTGGTAAACGTGGTGGCCTTCACCTTCTCGGTCGGCGTCTTCGGCTCGGTCTTCCTGCTCGCCCAGTTCTTCCAGGTGGTGCAGGGACACAACCCGCTCGACGCCGGGATCCGGACGATGCCGTGGACCATGGCGCCGATGGTGGTCGCCCCGCTGGCCGGGCTGCTGGTGGGCCGGCTCGGCGTGCGTACCCTGATCGTCGCCGGGCAGGCGATGCTGGCCGTCGCGCTGGGCTGGCTCGCCCTGATCAGCACCGCCGACGTCGACTACGCGGTGCTGGCCGTCCCGCTGGCGCTGGCCGGGGTCGGCATGGGGCTGACCTTCGCGCCGATGAGCACCGCCACGATGTCGAGCGTGCCCGAGGAGTCCAGGGGGGTCGCCTCCGGCACCAACAACAGCATCCGGGAACTCGGGGTGGCCGTCGGGGTGGCCGCGCTGGCCTCGGTCTTCGCCGCGAACGGCGACTACGCCAGCCGTATGTCCTTTGTGGATGGTCTCGGCCCGGCCGTACTCGTCGGCGCGGCCGTGGTCGCCGTCGGCGCCCTCCTCGCCCTCCGCCTCCCCCGCCGCTGAGCCCTCCGCCTCCCCCGCCGCTGACCTCCTGATCAGGTAGCGTCCGGCCGGTCAGGGCGAGCCGGACGCTACCTGATCACCAAACCACCTGTGGACGGACGGTGAGTTGTCCACAGGTGGGGTGGGTGGGGTGGCGGGGAGTGCGGGCCGGGCGGCAGGTTGGTGGGCGTGTTCGAGGAGTTGGTGCGGCGGCAGCACGGGGTGGTGAGCCGGCAGCAGGCGTACGAATGCGGGCTGACGAAGGCGCAGGTCGAGCACCGGGTGCGTACCGGTCGCTGGCGCCCGATGGCCGGGCGGGTCTTCGCCACCTTCTCCGGGGCACCTCCTCGGGAGGCGGTGCTGTGGGCCGCCCTCCTGAGCGCGGGGCGGGGCGCGATGCTGAGCCACCACACCGCGGCCGAGTTGCAGGGTCTGACCGACCGGCGCCATCCCGCCGTCCACCTGGTCGTTCCCGGTGACCGGCGGATACGGCGACTCTCCGGCGTCGTCGTACACCTGAGGACCGCGCCGGAGGCGGCCCGTCATCCCACCCGGTTGCCGCCGCAGACCCGCGTGGAGGAGACGGTGCTGGACCTGACCCAGCAGGCCGGCACCCTGGACGAGGCGCTGGGCTGGGTGGCCGGAGCCGTCGGCCGCCGGCTGAGCCGGCCGCACCTGATCGCCGAGGCGATGCGGCGACGGGCGAAGCTGCGCTGGCGGGCCGAGTTGCGGGCGGCACTCGTCGACATCGCGGACGGCTGCCACTCACTGCTGGAGTTGCGTTATCTCCGGTACGTCGAACGGGCCCACGGGCTGCCGATCGGCATCCGCCAGGCCGTCCGGTCCCGAAGTGGCGGACGGTGGTACGACGACGTCCACTATCCCCGCTACCGGCTCCGGGTGGAGTTGGACGGCCGGGCCGCGCATCCGGCCGACCGACGGTGGCGGGATGCGCGCAGGGACAACGCGGCGGCGGTCGCCGGTGAGACCACCCTCCGGTACGGCTGGACGGACACCACCGACAACCCATGCGCCGTAGCCCGCCAGATCGCCGACGTCCTGCACCGCAACGGCTGGCCCGCCCTCCCCCGCCCCTGCTCCCCCACCTGCCCCCTCGCCGACCCGTGATCACGTAGCGTCCGGCCGGCCAGAGCGAGCCGGACGCTACGTGATCACGGAGAGGGTTTGCGGAGGGTGCGGAAGGGGGCTAGCCGGGTGGAGAGGCTGGCCAGGCCGCCGGGGAAGAAGTAGACCGCCAGGATGAAGACCGTGCCGAGCACGAAGAGCGGCTGGGACAGCGGCGCGCTCAGCACGCCGGGCAGCGAGTCCACCGCCGACGAGGTGCCGAACGCGGTCAGCCGGTGGTCCAGGTACATGTAGAGCATGCCGCCGAGCACCGGACCCCAGCGGGTACCCGGCCCGCCCAGCACCACCATGACCAGCAGCGAGAGGGTCAGCTCGGAGGAGGTCACGTGCGGCGAGGCGCCGCCGACCAACAGGCAGTAGATCGCCCCACCGGCGGTGGCGAGCCCGCCGGCCAGGGTGAACGCGAGCAGCTTGAACCGGTACGGGTCGAGCCCGAGCACCCCGACCCGCCGCTCGTCGTCGCGCAGCCCGGCGAGTACCCGACCGGTGGGCGAGCCGGCCACCCGGTGCACCACGAAGACGACCAGGGCCAGGTAGGCCAGCGCCAGCCAGTACAGGTTGACGGTGTTGCCCACCCCGACCAGCATCGCCGGCAGTCCCGACACGTCCAGCGACAGTCCCTCCTCGCCGCCGGTGAGCCCGCCGAAGTCCCGGGCCACCAGGATCGCGCCGACCTGGGCGAACGCCAGCGTCACCATGGCGAACGCGATCCCGGCGGTACGCAGCGCGACCGCACCGAGCAGCCCGGCCAGGGTGGTGCCACCGACCAGGGTCAGCAGCGCCGCCTGCCAGAGCGGCAGCCCGGCCTTGGTGACCAGGATGTCGGTGCCGTAGACGCCGGCCGCGAAATAGAGCGCGTGCCCGAAGGAGAGCATGCCGGTGCGGCCGAAGAGCAGGTCGTAGCCGGCGGCCAGCCCACCGAAGACCAGACAGATGGCGAGCAGTTGCAGCGTCCCCGGCCCGTTCAGCGGCCCGTCGAAGACCCCCGGTACGGAGACCGTCGAGTACGGCAGCACCGCGAGGACCAGCAGTACCAGCAGCGGCGACCAGGCTCGCAGGGCCGACCGCCAGTCCCGGCGGGGTGCCGGCGCGGGACCGGCGGTCGGCGGTGCGGCGGGCGGGTTGGCCGCCACCGCTGTCTGCACACCGGTCGTCATGCCAGCCCCCTCGCTCCGCTCGGTCACGTGGTCGCCGCCCTTCCAGCGATGCCCTGCGGGCGGAACAGCAGCACGATCGCCAGCAGCGCGACCACGCAGATGTCCCCGGCCCCGGAGACGCCGTAGTAGTTGACGAACTGCTGGAGCAGGCCCACCGCGACGGCGGCGTACGCGGACCCGACGACCGAGCCCATCCCGCCGATCACCACCACGATGAAGGCGAAGATCAGTAGTGAGCCGCCCTGGCTCGGCGAGACCGAGCCGAAGTAGACCCCGCCGAGCGCCCCGGCCAGCGCGGCAGCCGCCCCGCCGATCGCGAAGACCAGGGTGAACGCCTTCCGTACGTCGATGCCGAGCGCGGTGACCATCTCCCGGTTCTCCACCCCGGCCCGGATCACCAGCCCGTACCGGGTGTAGCGGAGGAAACCGAGCAGCGCGGCCAGTACCAGCGCGGCGGCGAGGATCAGCAGGATGCCGGAGTTCGGCACCTTGGCACCGAGGATCGAGGTGACCCGCTGGGTCCAGTCCGGGCGCGGGAACGGTCGCGGGTCCGCGCCCCAGGTGGCCTGGAGCAGCGCCACCCCGGCCAGCGAGAGCCCGACCGTGACCAGTACCTGTTCGATGGTGCGGGAGTAGAGCGGACGGATCATCACCAGTTCGACGGCCATCCCGACCACGGCACCGGCGACGACACCGAACGCGACCGCGAGCACGAAACCGAACCCGGACGGGCCGGCACCGGGCAGGTTCCCGGCCGCCCACCAGGTGGCGTACGCCCCGACGGAGAGGAACAGCCCGTGCGCGAAGTTCAGCACGTCGGCCAGCCCGAACACCAGGGAGAGCCCGGAGGCGACCAGGAAGTAGAGCGCGGCCAGGCCCAGCCCGGTCAGCGTCAGCAACACGATCGTGCTCATCCGGCCGGCACCTCCCGGGTGGTCTCGGCCGCCGCGCCGCGCCCCGGATCGGCGCCAGGGCGAGCAGCGTGCTCGCCGGCCACGCCGACGCCGAGCAGGGATCTGGTCAACTCTGCCTCCCGCAGCAGTTCGTCGGCGGCACCGGACCAGGCGACCCGGCCGGCGGCGAGCACCACCGCATCGCTGGCCAGCCGGCGTACCACCGCGAGGTTCTGTTCGACCAGCAGCACCGGCACGGCGACCGCGACCCGCTCCAGCACCTCGGCCACTTCGGTGACCACCTTCGGCGCCAGCCCCTTGGTCGGCTCGTCGACCAGCAGCAGCCGGTTGTCGTTGAGCAGCACCCGGCCGATCGCCAGCATCTGCTGCTGGCCGCCGGAGAGCGAGCCGGCCCGTTGCCGGCCACGCCGCTTCAGCTCCGGAAACAGCTCGAAGACCCGGTCGTACGCCGGAGCACCGCCGCGCCTCTCGGCGAGCCGCAGGTTCTCGGCGACGGTGAGGCCGGCGAAGACACAGCGGTCCTCGGGTACGTAGCCGAGGCCGTCCCGGACCAGCCGGTGGGTCGGCTCACCGGCCAGCGAGCGGTCGCCCGTCCGCACGGTGCCGCGTACCTCGCCGCCGCGTGGGGTCAGCCCGAGGATCGCCCGCAGCGTGGTGGTCTTGCCGACCCCATTGCGCCCGAGCAGCACGGTCACCCCGCTCGGGGCCACGGTGAAGGAGACGCCCTGCAGGATGTGCAGCCCGGCGATCCGTACCGACAGGTCGGAGACGTCGAGGATCGGCTTCTCGCTCATGCCGGCACTCCGCTGCGCTCCGTGCCGTCACGAGGCACATCGACACTGAGCTGGCTGATTCGCTCGCTACGCTCACTCATAGCGACTCACCTAGGTACGCCTCCTGTACCACCGGGTTGGCCATCACGGTCGCCGGGACGTCGCAGGCGAGCAGCGCGCCGTGGTGCATCACCGCGATCCGGTCGGCAAGCCCGAGGATCACGTCCATGTGGTGTTCCACCATGAGTACGGCCCGGCCGCTGTCGCCGGTCAACGACCGGATCACCCCGACCAGCTCGGGTACGTCCTCGGCGCTCACCCCGGCCATCGGCTCGTCGAGCAGCATCACCCTCGGCTCGCCGGCCAGCAGCAGCGCGATCTCCAGTTTCCGCTTCTCCCCGTGCGCGAGCGTGCCGGCCAGCGCGTCGGCCCGGTGTGCCAGGCCGACCCGGTCCAGTGCCGCGTCGGCGGCGGCGACCACCTCCCGGTCGGCCGCCGCCCGCCGCCACAGCTTCATCGAGCCACCCCGCTGCGCCTGCACGGCCAGCCGGACGTTCTCCCGCACGCTCAGCGAGCCGAAGACCGAGGACGCCTGGAACGTCCGGCCCAGCCCGAGCCGGGCCCGCCGGTGCGGCGGCAGCGCGCTGATGTCGGTACCGTCCAGCAGCACCTGGCCAGCGGTGGGCCGGCGCAGGCCGGAGACCAGGTTGAACAGCGAGGTCTTGCCGGCGCCGTTGGGGCCGATCACCCCGAGGAACTCCCCGGGCGCCAACTCCAGGTCGACGCCGTCGACGATGGCGACCTCGCCGATCCGCCAGGTCAGGTCGCGGGTGGCGAGCACACCTCAGCCCTTCATCGCCACGGCCGGCGGCGCCGTCTCGTCCGGGGTGAGCACCTTCTGCGACTCCGCCTTCATCGCGTCGCCGGTGCCGCTCAGTTTGGCCTGGAACATCGGCTGGAGCAGCGCGTGGTCCTCGGCACGGACCGTCATCTTGCCCTTGATCCCGTCGAAGCTCCAGCCCTCCAGCGCGGTGACCATCTTGTCGACGTCGTCGCCACCCTCCTGGACCGACCGCACGATCATCTGGGCCGCGGTGAACCCGTCCGGGTGGAACAGGTCCAGCACCCCGCCGGGTACGGCCGCCTTGGCCGCCTGCGCGGCGGGGTTGTCGGCGGCGCCGTCGAAGAAGTGCGACAGGAAGGAGATCTTGGTGCCGGCCGCCCCGAAGGTCGGCCAGGAGGCCCGGATGTCCAGCCCGGTGACCACCGTGGTGGAGCCGAGTACGCCCTGCTGGTCCAGGGTCTGCCACATCGCCGGGGCGGTGGTGCCGGCCCAGGCCACGAAGAGCAGGTCCGGCTTGGCTGCCGTCAACTGGCTGGCGAACGGGGTGAAGTCGGTGGCGCTGGCCGGGGCGAGCACGCTGCTCACCGTGGCACCGGCACCGCCGATGACCGCCTTGACCGCCGCCTCGTTGCTCTTGCCGAACGCGCTGTCCTGGGCGAAGACCACGACCTTCTTGCCGGCCGCGTCGCCGATGAACGACTTCGCGGTCTGCACGTCCTGGTACGACTGCCGCCCGGAGCGGAAGGTGTACTTGTTGACCCCGGTCGCGCCGTCGGTGGCGGCGGGCCCGGAGATGAAGAGCACCTTGTTCTGCGCGGCGATCGGCGCGACCTGGAGGGCGACGCCGGAGGCCGTCGAGCCGGCGAGGATCTTGTAACCCTTGCCGATCAGGTCCTTCGCCGCCGAGACCGCCTTGGCCGGGTCGCCCGCGTCGTCGACCTCGGTCACCTCGACCGTACGATCACCGATCTTGTTGGTGCCGTCGGTGGCGTACGCCAGCCCGGCCCGGAACCCTTCGATGTACTGCTTGCCGTAGCTGGCCAACGCCCCCGACTGGGAGTAGACCAGACCGACCTTGACCGGTGCGGCGCTGTCGCCGCCGCCGTTCGCGGTGTCCTGCGGGCTGCCGCAGGCGCTCGTGGCGATCGCCCCTACCAGCAGCGTGGCGGCGGTGACCAGTACCCGCCGCGTCGTCCGGACCGTCATCATCGCTCCACATGGGGGTGAAGTTGGAGAAGCATCGTCGGCCCACGGTAGGGGTGACGTCACGCACGTGCTATGTGGCTGAAACCCACAAGTAACCGCCAAGGGATGGCCGACGCAGCCAGGCGCCCGGCGATGTTCGGAAGGTCCACCCGGCGTCGTGCGACACACACCGACCCCCAGGGTCGGCGTGCCGGTCACCGGACCGGGGCGGTCACCCGGGGCCCGAGGGGGCGGTCAACCGGAACCGGGAACGGCTGGCGGTTCAGTCGTCGTCGCCGTCCGGGCCGTCGGAGTCCGAACCGTCGGAGTCGGAGTCGCGGTCCTGCTTCGGTCCCTTGCCCTTCGACGACCTGCCCGAGCCGTTGCCGTTCGACCCGGTGCCTTCCCGCTCGGCGCCCGTCGACCCGGTGCCCTCCGAGTCGGCGGCGGGGCCGGGCTGGCCCGCAGACCGGTCCGGCGGCGACGGCGGCACCGCCCCGACCGCGCCGCCGGCCGCGGCACCACCGGTCTGGCCCGGCACGCTGGAGACCCGGGCCGCACAGGCGGTCTCGCCGAGCCGGAACTCCACGGGCAGCGGATTGCTGCCGGCGTGGCTACCAGCCAGCCCGAACCGGACGGCCCCGCCGGCCGGCAGGGTCGCCTCGGGGCCGGTGGCGGGCCGGAGCAGCACCTCCCGGCCGTGTTGGCGGGACTCCGGTGACGGGTTCCGGGTGAGCACCTGCTCGCCGGGAAACGCGAAGCGCAGCGTCCAGTCCCGCACCGCCGAGGCGCCGAGGTTGGTGACCGTGACCTCGGCCTGAAACGACCGGCCGGTGTCCGCGCGCAGCACGTAGTCGACCCGGCACGGAGCGGTGCCGCCCATCGCCAGGTTCGTCGCCGTGCCGGCCCCGCCGCCCGGCGCCGAACTGCCGACGCCGCCCGCCCAGACCACGCCGCCCACCGCGAGCAGGCCGACCCCGACCGCCGCGACCCGGGCCCGGTTGCCGAGCCGCGCCGCCGACCAGCGGGGGCGGGCCGGCCGCGGCAGCGGGTCGGTCGCCGACCGGGGCAGCATCGCGGTGTCCGAGTGCGCCGACGCCGCCGGCCGGTGTTCCCGCGGCGCCGGGTCGACCGGGTCGGCCCGGCAGGACGGCACGGCGGGCGCCGGACCGGCCGCCACCGGCAGCACCACCCCGGCAGCCCGGGCCAGGGTACGGGCCAGCTCGGCGCTCTCCGGCCGCTCCCCCGGCGTCTTGGCCAGGCAGCGGGTGATGACCGCCTCCGCCTCGGCCGGCAGCCCGGGTACCGGTGGCATCGGCGCCGGCTCGGCGTACAGGTGTGCGCGCAGCGCCTGGGTACGGGTCGACGCCCGCCACGGCATCCGGCCGGTCAGCGCCCGGTAGAGCAGCAGGCCGAGGGCGTACACGTCGGTGGCCGGACAGACCTCGTTCTGGTTGAGCCGCTCCGGGGCCACGTACGCGGGCGTGCCGTACAGCCCGCCCTCGCCGTCACCGTCCCGCTCGCCGACCAGCGCCGAGATCCCGAAGTCGACGACCTTGGCACCCATCACGGTGAGCATGACGTTGCCGGGAGTTATGTCGCGGTGCACCACTCCCCGGGCGTGCGCGGCGGCCAGCGCGGCGGCGACCTGGGCGCCGAGCACCACCGCATCCCACCAGGGCAGCGGGCCCTCGCGGTCGAGCCAGCCCGCCAGCGGCTCGCCGTCGACCAGCTCCATCACCACGTACGGCACGGTCCGGCCGTACCGGACCGACTCGCCGTAGTCGTAGACGCCGGTGATGTGCGGATGGCAGAGCCGGGCGGCGGCCCGGGCCTCGGTCCGGAGCCGGTGCCGGAACGCCCGGTCGGTGGCCAGCTTCGGGGCGAGCATCTTCACCGCCACCGGCCGGCCCAGCACCTCGTCGTGGCCGCGCCAGACCACCGACATGCCGCCTTCGCCAAGTTCCTCGATCAGCCGGTATCGGTCACCGACCAGCTCCGTGCCGTACCGCTGCGCTCCACCCCACCAGCCCCACCCGGTCATGCAGATCTCTCTTGCCCGGACCGGGGCCGGCTACACCTACCCGGCGCGGATTCGGTCCAGCGGTGGTCGGCGGGCGGGGTTCCCGGCGCCCGACCGACCGGCTGAGCGGCGGCTCAGGCGGTGGCGAGGAGCTGGTCGACCGGGGCGTACTCGTCGGTCAGCACCATGGCGTCGTCGACGAACTCGTCGAGCGCGGCGCCGGAGAGCACGGTAACCGGCTGGTCCGCCGAGGTGATCAGGCGTTCCCGTACCTCCTCGACCGGCAACGGCCGGTCGGAGGCGAGGATCACGAAGTTCGCGCCGTTCGCGCCGGCCAGCGCGGCTGGCGGCGCGACCAGGGCGATGTGGGGAAACTCGGCCGCCACGGTGGCCACCTCGGCCCGGATGAAGCGCAGCGGCGGATGGTCGATCACGTTCTGCGCGTAGATGCCGCCGGGGCGGACCACCCGGCGGACCTCGGCGGCCATCTCCCGGGTGGCCAGGTGCCAGGGCACCACCAGGTGCCCGAACGCGTCCCCGACCACCAGGTCGGCGCTGTGCGCGGCACGCTCACCGATCAGCATCCGGGCGTCGCCGACCCGGGCGCGCAGCTCCGGACCGGTCCGCACGTCCAGCTCGCGCCGGCCCAGCTCGACCAGCTCACCGTCGATCTCGTAGACCTCGTTACGGGTGCCGGGCCGGGTCGCGGTCAGGTAGCGCGGCATGGTGAAGCCGCCACCCCCGAGGTGTACGGCCGCAAGCGGTGCCCGGGCCGGTGCCATCACGTCGGCGACCGCCCCGATCCACTTCGTGTACTCGAACTCCAGGTGCCCCGGGTCGGCTAGGTCCACATAGGAGTGCCAGGCCGAGTTGAGCACCAGCAGCCGCCCGGTGGAGTTGTCCGGGTCCGGCTCGACCGAGGCGCAGTGGTACGCCGTCTCCACGTCGCACGGGTTCGGCGCGACGGCGCTGAGCGAGGCGCCGACCAGCCCGAGTACGGCCGCGGCGGCGGTGATCCGGGACGGCTTCGGCAGCGTGCCCCCGGATTGCCGACGCAGATAGACCGCGAGCACCAGCCCGGTCACCCCGAGCAGGACCGCCAGGCTGATGATGATGGCGGTACTCGGCAGGGCGGCGACCAGCACGAATCCGGTACCCAGCGTCGCGGTGATCGCGCCGAGCGTGCCGATGCTGGAGAGCCGCCCGACCACCTGCCCGGTCTGCCGCAGGTCCCCGAGTTGCAGCTTCACCACCAGCGGGGTGATCGCGGCGAGCAGGGCCGCCGGCAGGAAGATCGCCAGCGCGGTGAGCAGCAAAATGCCGACGGCGGCACCGCCGCGCAGCACCTCGCCGGCGTACCGGACGATCGGCAGGGTCAGTGCGGTGCAGATGCCGGCGAGCACCAGCGCCGGGGCGAGCAGCCGGCGCGGGTCCCGGCGGTCGGCGAGCCACCCGCCGATCCAGGCGCCGTACGCGATCGCGGCCAGCGCCACCCCGATCACCGAGCTGGTGACCTGGAGGGTGACCCCGACGTACGGGCCGACGAGCCGCAGCGACGCCGTCTCCAGCACGAGTACGGCACCACTGGCGACGAAGACCAGGGTGGCGGCCAGGCCGGTCGGCAGGGCCCGGGCCGGTGACCCGGGGGGCTCGTCCGCGACGGTGGTCGTGCCCGCCACGTCAGGTGGTGAAGAGTCCATCGCAGCGATGGTACGCATCCCACCACCGGCTCCGGGCTACAACATCGACAGATGAACGTGGTTCGTGTGGTCGGAGGCGGGATCGCCGTTGCCGTTGTACGCCCGCCACCCGTTGCCGGGCATCCAGATCTGCCGGTACCAGATCACGTAGAGCACTCCGAGCCGGCTCGCGTTCTTGACGTAGAACGCGGCCACGTTGTTGCCGTACGTGCGGTCGCCGCCGCTCGCGTCGACGTTCTCGAACCCGCCAGCCGCGGCCGAGAAGTCGCAGGCGCGTCCCTTGGGATGCTCACCCCCGCCGCCGCTGCGGTGGCAGGAGGTGTGCCGCTTGAACCCGTTGGCCTTGGCCTGGTTGAGCGCGTGCAGGGTGCGGGGCGTGATGCACCCGCCGGTGGTCGGGTCGTCGATGGAGCAGGACTCCTTGGGCCAGGAGCCGTCGGAGTTGCGCGGAGCGGCCTTGGCCAGCGGCGAGTTGGCGCTGATCAGTCCGCCGGACGGGTTGCCGCCGACGGCGGCCAGGGCGCGTTCGGCGTCCTTCTTCTTCCGGGCGATCACCTCGACCTGCCGCTGCTGCTCGCGGACCTCGGCGTCGATCGCCTTCTTCGCCTTGGCCGCCTGGTCCAGCGACTCGGCCAGTTCGCGGAGCTTCCGGTCGTCGCGCTGGGCGATCACTTCGAGCCCGGCGGCCCGCTCCACGAACGACTGCGGCGAGGCGCTGTTCAGCAGGGCCGAGATCGGGGTGAGCCGGCCTCGGCGGTACGTCTCGGCGGCGATCACCCCCACCTCCTGGGTGAGCGCGGCGATCCGGGTCTCCACCTGCTTGAGCTGGGCGCCGAGCTGGCTCTGCCGCTTCTTGGAGTTGGTCAGCTTGGCGGTCGCCTCGATGTGCCCCTTGGAGGCGGACTCCAGGGCGTCCCGGAGCTTCTTGGTGCCGCCCTCGTCGCCGGGCGAACTGGGCGCGGCGGTCGCCGGAGCGGCGGCCGTACCGACCAGGGCCGCGGGCATCCCGGCGAGGAGCGCGGCGACGACGAGTAGCACCGTGAACCGGCGTGGGCGGTGCAGCCGGGCAATGGCCGTTGTGCGCACGAAAGCCGTTCCTTCCGTAGGCCGCCGACCCCGGAGGGTCCACACTGACCGTTGAACCTTTTCCACCCCCGCACGGTCCGGCGGACCGCGAGGTCGGACGCGGTGCGTGAGCGCCGCGCGGAACAGGTGAAAAAGGTTCGTTCGGCGGCGGTCCCCACCGGCACCCTCGACGGCGCCACCTGGCGGAGACCGCCGGTCAGCCTACCGGAAGCCGGCCGCGCTGTCGGCCCACCTCCGAGCTGCCGCAATACCATAAGATAGGCTACATAGCGGGCAAACAGGGCTTTTCGGCTTGCCGTCCGGCGTCCGGCCGATCCGGTCAGGGCGTGGCCAGCAGGGTGCCGTGCACCGCGTCCCAGATCGACTCGTTGGCGGCGGCCAGCAGGCCGGCCCGCCCGTCGGCCGGGTCGTACGGGCTGCCGTCGAGCCGCCGGACCACCCCGCCGGCCGCCTCGACCAGCAGCGCTCCCGGCGCGTGGTCCCAGGGCAGCGTCCGCCAGAAGATCGCGAAGTGCTGCCGGCCGTCCACAATATCCGCATATTCCTGACCAGCGCAGTGTTGTCCGGGCAGTACCGCGCCGATCCGCCCGGCCCCGGCCAACACCCGCGCCCGGAGTTCCGCCGGCAGGAACCGGGTCGCCACCACGCCGCGCAGCGCCCCGGCCGCGAGCGGCTCGGTGGTCGTGCGCACCGCGTCCCCGTCCCGGTACGCCCCGTCCCCGGCCCGGGCCAGCAGCAGGCGGTCCGCCATCGGGTCGAGGATCCAGGCCGCCTCGGTACGCCCCGCCCGCCGCAGCGCCGCCATCACCGCGAACGGCTGCCGCCCGGCCGCGAAGTTCGCCGTACCGTCCAGCGGGTCGACCAGCCACACCTCGGCCGGCCCGGCGAGCAGGTCCAGCGCCGCCGGATCGGCGGCCACCCCCTCCTCGCCGACCACCTCGGATTCCGGCCGGAGCCGGCGCAGCCCGGTGGCGATGATCTCCTCGGCCCGGCGGTCGGCCACCGTCACCACCTCGCCCGGGGCCTTCTCCGAGACGTCGGACGCGGCCAGATGCCGGAACATCGGCAGGATTGCCTCGGCGGCGGCCCGGCGGAGCAGCGCCCCGACCTCCTCGACGAGCCGCGCCTCGGGATCAGCCACGCGGCGGAAGCTTCACGACGCTGACGAAGAACTCGTCGATCTGCCGTACCACCGAAATGAACCGGTCGAAGTCGACCGGCTTCGTCACGTACGCGTTCGCGTGCAACTGGTAGCTGCGCAGGATGTCCTCGTCGGCCTGCGAGGTGGTCAGCACCACCACCGGGATCCGGCAGAGCTCTTCGTCCCGCTTGATCTCGGCCAGCACCTCCCGGCCGTCCCGGCGGGGCAGGTTGAGGTCGAGCAGGATCAGGTCCGGAGATACGGCGTCGGCGTACTCGCCCTCCTGGCGCAGGTAGGCCAGGGCCGCCGCGCCGTCGGAGACCACGGTGAGCCGGTTGCGCAGCTTGTGCTCCTCGAACGCCTCCTGCGTCATCAGCACGTCACCCGGGTCGTCCTCGACCAGCAGCACCTCGATCGGGCTCTTGCCGTCCGCCGGTGCCGTCATCGGCCCCTCCTCGTCGATCCGGTCATCCGTCACACAGTCTGCTTCATGTCGCCGGCCGGCCGGGCCGACTCACCCGGCGGTGTGGCGTCGGCCTCGCTCGCGGTCGGCGACCCGCCGGCCGGTGCGGGCACGGTCGAGCCTCCCCCCTCTCCGTCCGCGCCGGGGGCCTCGGCCGGCTCGACCGGCTCCCGCAGCTCCGGCGGTACCGGCAGGGTGAACCGGATCATCGTGCCCTCGGCCACCGCGTCGGGGTCCACCCAGACCCGGCCACCGTGGTACTCGACGATCTTCTTCACGATGGCCAGCCCGATGCCGGTACCCGGATAGGCGTCCTTGGCGTGCAGCCGCTGGAAGATCACGAAGATCTTGTCGGCGAACTCGGGTTCGATGCCGATCCCGTTGTCCTGGCAGCTGATCTCCCACTCGTCGCCCAGCCGCCGCGCCGAGACGTGCACCTTCGGCGGCACGTCCGGCCGGCGGAACTTGAGCGAGTTGCCCACCAGGTTGGCCAGCAGGTTGGTCAGCAGGGTCTCCTCACCCCGGATGACCGGCAGGTCCGACCAGGTGAGCTCGCCGCCGACGTACCGCCGGGTGGACTCGGTCTGGCCGGCGACATCGGCCATCACCGCATCCAGATCCACATCGGTGAAGCCGGTGGTGAGCCGGCCGATCCGGGAGAACGCCAGCAGGTCGTTGATCAGCCGCTGCATCCGCTGCGCCCCGTCGACCGCGAACGCGATGTACTGGTCGGCGCGCTCGTCGAGCTTGCCCGCGTACCGGCGTTGCAGGAGCTGGCAGAAGCTGGCCACCTTGCGCAGCGGCTCCTGGAGGTCGTGCGAGGCGACGTAGGCGAACTGCTCCAGGTCACGGTTGGACCGGACCAGTTCCTCGGCCTGCCTCTCCAACTGGCCGTTGACCCACTCGATCCGTTCCCGGGCCTGCCGCACCTCGTCCAGGTCGGCGGCGATCCGGCGGCGCATCCCGTCGATGTCGCTGGCCAGCGCGGCCAGCTCCGGCGGCCCGACCTGCTCGATCTCCCGCTGGTACGCCCCGCCGGCCACCTCCCGCACCTGACCGGCCAGCGTGGTGACCGGACCGATCACCAGCCGGTTCAGCGAGGTGAGCAGGGCAAGACCGGCCAGCACCACCACGATCGCGGCCAGGATCAGCAGCAGCACCAGGGTGTTGCCGGTCCCCCGGGCGTTCTGCGCGACGGAGTTACGCAGATCCAGGATCGACTGCTGCAACGCCTCCACCTCGCCGCGCAGCTCGGTGAAGCGGTCGCCGGTCTGGGCGGTCAGAAACGCCTGCGCGGCCTCCGGCCCGCTCCGCACGGTCAGCTCGATCGCCGGCTCGGCCACCACCTCCCGCCACTGCTCGGCGTGGTCCCGCACCGTGTGCAGCTCGCGACGGATCTCCGGCTGGTCGTGCAGGCGCGCGTCCATCGAGGCGATCAGCGCCGTCTCCCGTTGCAGGCCCTCCCGGTACGGCGCGAGGTCGGCGTCGTTGGCGGTGACGGCGTAGCCGCGTATCCCGGTCTGCTGGTCGACCAGGGCGCTGAGCAACGCCTGACCATCGGTGCGCAGCGGACCGGTCCTGGTGAGCAGGGTGTCCAGGTGTTGCCGGTTGCTGGTGGCGACGACCGTGGCGCTGACCGCCAGCATGCCGAGCACCACGCCGACGATCACGCACAGCGCGGTGACCCGACGGCGCAGTGTCCAGCGCAGTGGTGACCTCACCGCCCCTCCCCCCGGCTGACCAGCAGCATCGCCACGTCGTCGGAGAACGGCCCGCCGTTGCGCTCCTCGGCCTGCTCGACCAGCCAGCCGGGCAGCTCCGCCAGGCCCACCCCACGGGCCCGCGGATCGGCCACCAGCCCGCTCAGCCCCGGTACGTCCAGCCGCTCGTCGCCGTCGCCGACCCGGCCCTCGATCAGCCCGTCCGTGTACATCAGCAGTGACCAGTCCTCGGTCTCGAAGCGCAGCTCGTGGGCGACCGGCGGCCGTGGCCGTACCCCGAGCAAGAGCCCGTGCGGCGCCGGCACCGGCACCACCCGGCCCCCGGCGAGCAGCAGCGGCGGCGGATGCCCGGCGAGCCGGACGGTGGCCCGGTTGCCGGCCAGGTCCAGCCGGACCGCGGCGACCGTGGCGAAGATCTCCCGTTTCGACCGCTCGCTCATCAGCACCTGCTCCAGCGCCGGCAGCACCTGCTCGTCGGGCACTCCGGCGAGCACCAGGGCCCGCCAGGCGACCCGGAGTTCGACGCCGAGCGCGGCCTCGTCCACCCCGTGCCCGCAGACGTCGCCGACGATCAGGTCGATCCGGTCCGGACTGGTCTGCACCACGTCGTAGAAGTCGCCGCCGATCAGCGCCTCGTGCCGGCCGGGGCGGTAGAAGGGGTGCACCTGCACCAGGTCGGTGTCGATCAACGGCTGGGGCAGCAGGCCGCGCTCCAACCGGGCGGACTCGGCCTGGCGCAGCTCCACCTCGCGCAGCCGCCGGGCATTCTCGTCGGCCCGCTTCCGCTCCACCGCGTAGCGCAGGGCCCGAGCCAGCAGCACCCCGTCGACCTGGCCCTTGACCAGGTAGTCCTGGGCGCCCTCGGCGACCGCGCCGATGCCGAGGTGCTCGTCCGAGCGGCCGGTCAGCACGCAGACGGCGGCGCCGCTGGACATCGCGAGCACCTGGCGGAGCCCGTCCAGGCCCTGCGCGTCCGGCAGGCCGAGGTCGAGCAGCACGCAGTCGACACCGCGGATCTGCGCCCGGGCGGTGTTCAGGCTGTTCGCGACGAGCAGGTCGATGCCGTCGCCGGTCTCGGCGAGCAACTCGCCGACCAGGAAGGCGTCGGCGTCGTCGTCCTCGATCAGCAACACCCGCAGCCGCTCCCGGGGCGGAAGCTTGGCGTGCCGCCCGAGCCCGCCGTGCGGGTACGCCGGCGCGGGTACGACGGACGACCCGGTCACCGGTCCGCCCCCCTCCATCCGGTCACGACGCCTCCTCGCTCCGTCCCTCGCCGCCACGACCGTCACGACCGAGCCGTCCCGTCACCGTGCTCTCCGTGCCCGTCCGGTCGTGTCCGGCCCGCGCCCACGACGACGATCCGCGCCGATCCTGTACCACCCAACGCTGCCACACAACACAGGTCGCGCCGACACGGCGCCACGGCGTCACCGCGGAGTTTCCGCCGAGCCGGCCCCGTCCCGCAGCCGCACCTGTTCCGCCTGGCGCGCGATCACCTCACCGAGCACCCCGTGCAGCCGCCCGCAGTCGAGGCAGTGCAGGTTCTCGTCCAGCTGCCGGCCACCGCACCCCGCGCAGCGGCCCCGGTCGGCCGGGTCCCGGTAGCCGGCCAGCGCCTCGGCCAGGGCCCGGGCCAGGTGCGGGGTGAGCGGGACCGTCCCGGCCTCTCCGGCGGACCGGACATCGACGACGCCGACCGGAGCGGCATCCGGCTCGGGGTCGTACGGCGCCACCCGCGCGACGAAATCGCGCAACACGGCGACGGGATCGGTCACTCGGTACGTGGACATGCGTATCACGCTATGCGACCGGCTGCCAGCAGGGTGACCCGGCCGGGCGGGGACCGGCGCAACCGCGATGATGGCATTCGCTGCCGACCCCTGGAGGCACCCGTGCCCGCCCCTGACCACCACTCCCCCGTCGATCCGCCGCCGCCCGACACACCCTCCGTGACCACCCTCCTGCCCGCCTCCGAGCGGGCGCTGGCCCGACCCCGACGCCGGCTGCCGGCCGCGCTGGCGGCCCTGGCCGCGCTGGCGGCGGTCGGGGTGGTCACCGTGCTCGGCGTGGGTACGCCACGCCCGGCCGGTCTCGACTCGCCGGCCGACGAGTTCAGCGCGGAGCGGGCGTACCAGCACCTCCGGACGGTCGCGGCGGAGCCGCACGCCGCCGGCAGCCCGGCCGCGGAGCGGGTACGCAGTCACCTGGAGAGCACCCTGCGCGGTCTCGGTCTCACCCCGGAGCTGCAGGACACCGTCGCCGAGGAGGCGGGGCAGCTCAGCGGCGGCGCGGGCGGCGCGACGCTGGCCCGGGTACGCAACGTGGTCGCCCGGATCCCCGGCACCGACCCCACCGGCCGGGTCTTCCTGGTCGCCCACTACGACTCGGTGCAGGTCGGCCCGGGCGGCAACGACGACGGGGCCGGCACCTCGGCACTGCTGGAGGTGGCCCGCGCGCTGACCTCGGGGGAACGCCCGCGCAACGACATCGTGCTGGTCTTCACCGACGCCGAGGAGGCCTGCCTCTGCGGCGCCTCGGCGTTCGCCGCCGACCATCCACTGGCCGAGGGCGGCGGCGTGGTGCTCAACCTGGAGGCGCGGGGCAGCACCGGTCCAGTGATCATGTTCGAGACCTCGCTGCGCAACGCCGGCCTGGTGGAGGTCTTCGGCCGGGCCGCGCCGTACCCGGTGGGGACCTCGTTCGCGGTCGAGGTCTACCGGCTGCTGCCCAACGACACCGACTTCACCGCCTTCCTCGACCACGGCTTCACCGGGCTGAACGCCGCCTACATAGACGGCGCCGCGATCTACCACACCCCGCTGGACACCCCGGCCAGCGTCGACCGGGGCAGCCTGCAACAGCACGGGGCGAACGCGCTCGGGCTGGCCCGGGAGTTCGGCGCGGTCGACCTGACCCGGCTGGATGCCGACGGGGACGCCACGTACTTCCCGGTGCCCGGCGGGCTGGCCCGGTATCCCGGCTGGCTCACCCTGCCGCTCGCGCTGCTGGCGCTGGTCGGGGTCGTCGCACTCGGCTGGGCCGTCCGGCGGCGGGGGCGCGGGTCGTGGCCCCGGCTCGCCGCCGGGTTCGGGCTGGCGCTGCTGCCGATCGTGGTCGCCCCGGTCGGGGCGCAACTGCTCTGGGCCGCGATCACCGCGATCCGGCCGGGCTACGCGACGCTGCTCGACCCGTACCGTCCACTGTGGTATCGGCTGGCCGTGGTGGCGCTCGCCGCCGCGGTGCTGTTCGGCTGGTACGCGCTGACCCGTCGGCGTACCGGTCCGGCGGCACTCGCCGTCGGCGGGCTGGGCTGGCTGGCCGTACTCGGGGTGCTGCTCGCCGCCGTGGCCCCCGGCGGGGCGTACCTGACCACCCTGCCGGCCCTGGCCGGCGTGCTGGCCGGACTGGTGGCCCTGGCCGTACGCCGGGACGGCCCGTGGGCGGTGGTCGCGGTGACCGCCGGCGCGGCGGTCGGGGTACTCGTGCTGCTCCCCACCGTCGTACTGCTCTTTCCGGCGCTCGGCATGGCGATGGGCGGAGTCGGCGCGCTCTGCACGGTGCTGCTCGGACTGGCCGCGCTGCCCGTGGTGGACCTGCTGCACCCGGTGGCCGGCGGCCAGCGCGGGATGGCAGCGCTCCGGGCCCGGCGGCGCGGCGCGCTGCCGGCCCTGGCCGCGCTGCTCGGCGCCGTGCTGTGCGCCGGGACCGGCCTGGTGGTCGACCGGTTCGACGCCGCGCATCCGGTGCCGACCCACCTGATGTACGCGCTGGACGCCGACACCGGTACCGCCCGCTGGCTCAGCGAGGAGACGGACCCGCAGCCCTGGACCGACCAGTACGTCGACGGCCCGACCCGGATCGGCGACACCTTCCCGGTGTTCGGGGACGAGGAGTTGCGCACCGGCCCGGCCGAACCGGCCGCCCTGCCCCCGCCGCGGCTCGACCCGCTCTCCGACGTCACCGGGTCCGGCGTCCGTACGCTGCGTGTCCGGCTGGTCCCGCAGCGCCCGGTACGGTTCGCCGCGCTGCACGTCGACCCGGCAACCGCCGCCGTCGTCTCGGCCCGGGTCGCCGGCCGGGAAATCCGCATCGACGATCGAGAGGTCCGGGTCGACGGCCCGGAGCCGTTCGGTGTGGTCTTCCACGCCCCGCCGGCCGAGGGGATCGAGATCGAGTTGCGGCTCCGTCCGACCGGGAGCGGCCCGGTACGGCTGCGGGCGATGGACGCCAGCGACGGCCTCGCCGGACTGCCCGGCTTCCGCCCGCGCCCGCCCGGCGTCGGCATCGTCGGATCGCACAGCTCCGAACTGGTCGCGGTGGCCCGGACCTACCCGCGCTGAGCCGATCTCCGGTTCGGGGGATGTGACGCCGGCGGCGGATTCGGCGCTGTAGTGCACGAGATGAGAAATCAGAATCCCCGCCGGCTCGACCCGCCCGTCGCCGAACGTCTGCCCCGCGACGGGCGGGTCCGGCCGCCATCGAACCCGGACCCGCTGGGCCGTCGGCTCCCCACGACGGCCGGTGGGAACGCCACCTGGGATCCCGGCCAGGCTATCCCCCTCCAGCCGACCGGCCCGGGTCAGTCGAACGCCCCGAGCCACTTGGCCTCCCGGGTCCGGCCGGTCTTCGTGGACCGGACCGGTCGACGGCGCCGGGTCGCCGTGCTCGCCGGTCTCGCCCTCGGCGCCGGTCTGCTGGTCAGCCTCGGGCTGCTCGCGGTCGGGCTGCTGACCGGCGGGTCGGTCGCGGTGCCGGGTTGGCCGGACGCGGGCGGCGGACACCTCCGGGACGAGGCCGGGACTGGCCGGTCCGAGACCAGCGCACCGGCCACCCCGACCGGCGGGCCGGCGCGGACAGCCCCGGCACCGGCCGGCACGGCCCGTCCGGCGAACCCGACCGCCCGCCCGGCCGCACCAGCCGGGGCGCCGACGGCCACCGATCGCCCTGGACAGGGTGACCTGCACCGCAACCCGTCACCGGGGAATCCGGCCGGCACCGACAAGCCGGGCAAATCCCGCCGGTCGCCGGCAGCGGAGGGCTGACCGATGGCCCTGCACGTGGCGCGACGGGACCCCCGGGCACACTGGCTCCTGCTGGTACTCGGCCTCGTGGTGCTGCTCGCCGCGCTGTCGTTCAACGGTTACGTCGCGATCGCCGGAGGCGGCTCCGGGCGGGCCACGCCGGACCTGGCGCCGGCCCCCGACGAGCTGACCCGGGCCGGCCCGGTCCTCCGGCTCGACGGTCCCACCCCGGTCAGCCGCTCGATGCCGGCCGGCACGATCGCGCTGACCTTCGACGACGGCCCGGACCCGCGGTGGACCCCCGAGATCCTGGACGTGCTGCGCCGGCATCGGGCACACGCCACGTTCTTCGTGGTGGGCGCCCGGGTCAACGAGCACCCGGAACTGGTCCGGCGGATCCTCGCCGAGGGCCACGAGCTGGGCTCGCACACCTTCACCCACCCGGACGTGGCGGCCCTGCCGGACTGGCGGCGGGAGCTGGAACTCCAGCTCACCCGCAGCGCCGTCGCCGGGGCCACCGGCCGGTCCCCGATCCTCTTCCGGCCGCCGTACTCGTCCGGTCCGGGCAGCCTGACCGCGCGCGACGCCAGGGCCCTGCGGGCGGCGGCCCGGGCCGGCCATGTCGCCGTACTCGCCGACCGGGACACCGTCGACTGGCGCCGGCCGGGTGTCGACCGCATCGTCGCCGCCGCCGAGGGCCGGCCGGCCGGCCAGACCGGTCCGCAGCGGCGGCCGGCGGACGGCCGGGGCGCGGTCGTACTGCTGCACGACGGGGGTGGGGACCGGTCCCAGACCGTCGCCGCGCTCGACCGGCTGATACCGGAGCTGACCGCCCGGGGCTACCGGTTCAGCACCGTGTCGGAAGGACTCGGCACGCCCCGCTCGGACGTCGCCGCCTCGACCGGGGACCGGCTGCGCGGCACCGCCCTGCGGTACGCCCAGACCGGCGCCGGCTGGCTGGCCACCGCGATGAGCTGGCTGCTCGCCGTGGCGCTGGTGCTCGGCCTGGCCCGGCTGGTGGTCCAGGTGGTCTGCGCCGAGGTGCACCGGCGGCGGATCCGCGCCCGGTACCGGGCCCGACCCGCCGGCCGGTTCTACGCCCCGGTGACGGTGATCGTGCCGGCGTACAACGAGGCCGCCAACATCGGCGCGACGGTGTGGTCCCTGGTGAACAGCGACTACCCGGCGATCGAGGTGATCGTGGTGGACGACGGCTCCACCGACGACACGGCCGGGGTCGTGGAACGGATGCGGCTGCCCGGGGTACGGGTGGTCCGGCAGGCCAACGCCGGCAAGCCGGCGGCGCTGAACACCGGCATCCGGCACGCCCGGGCCGACCTGCTGGTGCTGGTGGACGGGGACACGGTGTTCCAGCCCGACACGGTGTACCGGCTCGTCCAGGGCTTCGCCGATCCCTCCGTCGGGGCGATCTCCGGCAACACCCGGGTGGCCAACCGGCGCCGGCTGCTCGGCCGCTGGCAGCACCTGGAGTACGTCATCGGGTTCAACCTCGACCGCCGGATGTACGACGTGCTGCGCTGCATGCCCACCATCCCGGGCGCGATCGGCGCCTTCCGCCGGCAGGCCCTGCTGGACGCGGGCGGCGTTCCGGCGGACACCCTGGCCGAGGACACCGACCTGACCATGGCGGTGCTGCGCGCCGGCTGGCGGGTCCCGTACGAGGGGCGGGCCATCGCCTGGACCGAGGCGCCCGGGTCGCTGCGCCAACTGTGGCGGCAGCGCTACCGCTGGTGCTACGGGACCATGCAGGCGATGTGGAAGCACCGGCACGCCCTGGTGGAGCGCGGCCCGGGTGGGCGGCTGGGTCGGCGTGCCCTGCCGTACCTCGCCGTCTTCCAGGTGCTGCTGCCGCTGGCCGGTCCGGCGGTCGACGCGTTCGCGCTCTACGGGCTCTTCTTCCTGCCGTGGAGCCATCTCGTGCTGGCCTGGCTCGGCCTGCTGCTGGTCCAGGCGGGGACGGCGGCGTACGCGCTGCGGCTGGACGGTGAGCGGCTGGGTCCGCTGTGGAGCCTGCCGTTGCAGCAGCTCCTCTACCGGCAGTTGATGTATCTGGTGGTCGTCCAGTCGGCGGTCACCGCACTGCTCGGCAGCCGGCTGCGCTGGCACCGGATGGTCCGGACCGGCGAGGCGGCGGCGCTGGTCGACCCCGGCCCCGTCGCCCGGTCACCGGGCTGGCCGGGAAACCCGAACAGCTACCGGTCGAACCGGCGGGTGCGCGCCGGCCGACCGGGTTGAGGACCCACCGACCCACAACGGGCCAGGTGCGGTGGGGCGGCCCCCGGCCGGCGGTGATCCGCCGACCGGGGGCTTCGCCCGGTCCGGAGCGGACCGGCATACCCGCCTCGGGTACGCCGGTCCTCGTCGGGTGCTCAGTGCCGGTGGTTGCGGGCGTCGCCGTTGTCCTGGTCGGCGATGAAGGCGGCGATCCAGGAGAGCGGCGCGTTCCAGTTGATGGTCAGCTCGTTCGTCGCCCAGGACTCGATGTCGTCGATGTAGCAGAACTGCGGCGCGCAGCCGCGCAGTTTCTGCTGGGCGACCGGGTCCTGGATGGCCGAGTTCGGGCCGCCGGAGAGGGTGCCCCGGGGCGGGTTGGGCAGCTCGGGGTTGAGCTGGCGGGCGTACCAGCGGCTGTGCTGGTTGCGCGAGGCCACCTCGCCGTAGCCGGTCACGTACGACTGGTTCAGGGCGTTGCGGCCGAGGATGTAGTCCATCGTCTGCAACACCCCGTCCCGGTAGCGGTCCTTGCCGGTCAGGTCGAAGGCGGTGGCCAGCACGATGGCGTTGTTGATGATCAGGTTGTTGGAGCCCCAGTCGAAGAGGTTGTCCGACGGGTTGTACGGGATGCCGTACGGGTGCGCCCGGAGCGTGGCCAGGTAGCGGTCCGCGCCCTGGGCGACCGAGGCGCGTACCCGGGCCCGGTCCGGCAGGTTGTTCGGCACCGTCGCCAGTTGCAGCCGGCCGAGCGCGGCGGTGTTGCCCCAGTCCATCCCCCGCTCCCGCCAGACGTCGCCGGTGTGGTGCGGCGAGGCGAGCACGAAGTCGCGGTACTCCTTCGCCCCGGTGCTCAGGTAGAGCTCGGCGGCGGCCCAGTAGAACTCGTCGGTGACGTCGGCGTCGTTGTACGCGCCGCCGCCGTTGGCGTCGGCCGGGTCGGCGTACCGCTCGGGGTTGGCCTTGGCGGCGGCCCAGGCCGTCTTCGCGGCGGTCAGATTCCGCTCGGCGAACCGCCGGTCGTACGGCCGGAAGACCCGCGCCGCCTGTGCGGCGGTGGCGGCCAGGTTGAGCGTGGCGGCGGTGGACGGCGGGTGCAGTTCGCGCCGCTTGTCGTCGAGGTGCGGCAGCAGCGGCAGCCCGGTCCACGAGTCGTCGTGGATCTTGTGGTGAGCCATCCCGGCCAGCGGCTTTCCGGCCGGCACCTGCATGCTGAGCAGGAACTCCTGCTCCCAACGCGCCTCGTCCAGGATGTCCGGCACCCGGTTGCCGCTCTCCGGCAGGTTCAGCGTGCGGTCGCCGAGCCGCCACGGCTGCCCGGTGCCGGCCCGCAGCGAACGCTCGTACTCGCTCATCAGCTGGTGCACCGAGATGCCACCGTTGACCACGTACTTGCCGTGGTCGCCGGCGTCGTACCAGCCGCCGGAGACGTCCAGGGTGTAGTCGCAGACGCCGGGCTGGCAGGGCACCGCCGTGTCGCCCTGGTTGGGCGCCACCCCGACGTGTCCGGCCGGGCGGCCGTAGCCGGGGCGCAGCGCGTCGGAGATCTCGATGCCGCTGCGCTGGGTGTAGTAGAACTTCAGCGCGTCGGTACGAAGCTGCTCGTAGAAGTCGGCGCCGATGTCGAACGGCCGGCTGGTCTCGCCGTCGGCGGTCAGCGTGTAGCCGGTGCCGGGGCGGGTGAAGTGCCCGAAGTCGATGGTGTGCACGTGCTGCCCGGAGGAGCGGTCCAGGCCGCGCGGCGTCGTCCGGCCCTGCTTGACGAGCCGGCCGGCACCGTCGCGGAGCTGGAACGGCAGCGGGTCGGTCGCCTCGGTGACCACGGTGGCGTTCTTCGGCCCCTTCGGCAGGTAGCCGACCTGGTTGACCCGGACCCGCGGGCCGGTGTCCGGGACGTAGACGTCCGGCTCGGCGCCGCCGGTCAGCGAGATGTCGTCCAGGCAGACCGTCCAGGGTTCGGCGCTGCCGCCGAGCTGGAAGGCGACCTGGGCGTTCGGCAGGTCGACCGGGGAGGTGAAGGTGTAGCGGTACTCGTTGCCGGAGACGCTCAGCTCGGGGCTGGCCGACAGGTACTGCGTGTACGGGTCGACCGGCAACTGCACCAGTGCCCGGCCGACCTTGTTCGGGGTGGCCCGGCCGAAGAACCGGAACTCGTACGACTCACCGGCGACCAGCGCGACGTTGTCCTGACCGATGATCACGTCCCACGGGTTGACCGTGCCGCCGGGCACCTCGGTGCAGAGCTGCCCGGTGCTGGAGTCGAGGGTGAGGTTGGCGGTGCCCCACCAGGGGGCGTGGCCGTTGTCGAAGGTGCCGTTGACGATCTGTTCCGGTGCCTCGTCGGCGGCGGACGCGGCGCCGGGTGCGGTCAGCACGGTGGCGGCCAGCGCCGCGACGGTGGCGGCGGCGAGTGGAACGGTATGCGGCGAGCGGGGTCTGAGCACGTCATTCCTTCCGGTGGGCGCGGTGACCGGTGGCCGGCACCGCCGGGCAGGGGTGGTACGGCGTGAACCACAATCTATGGAAGCGCTCCCAGTCCGGGAATACCGGGAGATTGACATCGAGTTTCTTGCCTGTCAACCGGCCACTTGGGAGCACGGCGACGGATGGCGACGATAAATCCCACCGAAGCGGGACAGCCCGGCTCCGTCCACCCCGGACGACGGACCGATCGGCCGACCGAGCGGCCCACCGACCGACACCCCTTCGGCCGGCACGTACCGGCGCGGCGGCACGCCGGCCCGGAACGGGCGGCTTCGACAACCGCCCGAAGCCTTGTGGTCACGGATGGTAGTCGCCGGAGATCGTGAGCGAATGAACTCCCTGGTCTTCGCCAATTCGACTGGGCAGGTGACGGGGAGTTCCACCACCGACGGTCATTCACCGCTGCAATTTCCAGCCGGCGCCGGCGTCCGCGAATCCATATTGAGGTGTCGAGGCGCCGACCCGCGCCGCCGCAACCAGGCATCCGGCAGCAGGCGAGCACTGGACGGGTAAGACCTCCGTTAATATGGCCTAATGGCGATATCCCGACGACCCGACGTTCTGGTTATCGGTGCGGGCGTCATCGGACTGTCCACCGCGGTCCGGCTCGCCGAGGCGGGACTCTCGGTCCGGATCCGGGCCGCCCGGCCGCCGCAGGAGACCACCTCCGCGTCCGCCGGGGCGAGCTGGGGGCCGTACGAGTTGACCGACGAACGCGTCCTGCACTGGAGCGAGCAGACCCGGCTGACTCTGGAGAAGATCGCCGAGGACCCGTCGTCCGGCGTCCGGCTCGTCCGTGGTCTGGAGGTGGCGCCCTTTCCACTGGAGCCGCCGGCCTGCGTCCGCGACCTGAACGACTTCGAACTCTGCCCCGCCGACCAGCTACCGCCCGGCTACGTCAGCGGCTGGCGTTACACCAGTCCACTGGTGAACATGCCGGCATATCTGGAATACCTCACCGGGCGCCTGATCGACCGGGGCGGCACTATAGAAATCGGCACTGTCGCCTCATTCAAGGAACTCGTCGGCGCCGCCGGCGTACTGGTGAATTGCACCGGACTCGGCGCCCGCTATCTGGTCCCGGACGACCAGGTCTTCCCCACCCGGGGCCAACTGGTGGTGGTCGACAATCCGGGAATAGAAACGTTCTTCCAGGACTGGGCCGAACACGAGGACATGACGTACATCCTGCCGCACGGCAGTCACGTCGTACTCGGCGGCAGTGCGACCCCCGGCTCGGAAGATCTCACGCCGGATCCCGTCCGGGCAGCGGCGATCGTCGAACGCTGTGCCGCCGTCGAGCCGCTGCTCCGCTCCGCCCAGATCCGGCGCGTCCTGGTCGGGCTGCGACCGAGCCGGCCGAGCGTACGGATCGAACGCGATCATGTCGACGGCAATCTCCTCATCCACAACTACGGTCACGGCGGCTCGGGGCTCGCCCTTTCCTGGGGATGCGCCGACGAGGTGCTGGCGCTGAGCGGGCTGGTCTGACCGGAGACGGTCAGCGGCCGCTCCGAGCCGGACGGCCCTCGGGACCACCCGAGCTATTCTGAAAGTTCGTCGCACCCGTCACCGCCGACGGCTTCGCGTTTCCCGCACCCCGGTCCCCCGCCATCTGCCGGCAGCCCGCCAGGGAGATTCGAGACCATTCGACGGGAGGTCGTGTGACCAGCAGAAGACGCTCTCTCGGCAGTACTCCACTCTGGCTCCTCACCGCGCTCGGCCTCGCCACCACCGCATTCGGGGTCTATCTCCAGACCAGCGGCAAGGAGCAGATCTTTCAGATCATCGCCGGCGCGCTCGCGGCGTTCGGTGGCGCCATCGTCGGCGCCGCGACCAGCCTCTACGTCGCCTCGGGCGACGGCCGCGACACGTTGCTCGCGGTCCGCGAGATGCTCGCCCACTCGCTCGACGTGCGACTGCGCTCGACGGAGGCGGCCCTGTCCCCGATCCGGCGGCACTGGCACTACTACCACCTGACGAAGCGGGGCGGCCGGTTCCGCTGGCGGCACACCGACTATCACTTCGAGCAGACCGGTACACCCGGCTCCATCGTGCTGAACATCGCCGACACCGACCCGAACGGCGACCAGCGGTACCGGAGCGAGGCGGCCATCCGGGGCGACCGGCTGATCCTGGTCGAGTCGCCGGAAGAGGGCAGCACCGAAGGACCGATCGTCGCGATCACCCCGTTCTTCACCGAGGTGTTCCGGCGGGTCCGGCCCGGATTCGCGCTGCTGCGCTCCTGGGACGGCGAAGACATGGTGACCCGGTGCATCTGGAGCACCAGCGCCCTGGTGCCCTCGACCGGTCAGGACGTGAGCGACGAGGACGGCCGCGTCCTGGACGATCTCTGGGAGCGGTCGTTCCTGGCCGGTCACCACATCTTCCCGTCGGTCGGCCACAACCCCCCGGGACCGGCCCGGACAGCGGGACCCGGGCTAGGCGTACCCCCGCAGCGGTCGATCGACCTGGCGGCGCCGCTCTCCCCGGCGGTACCAGCCGGAGATCCGACCGCAAAACCGCAGATGTCCGACTGACAGGTGCGGATCCGCTGTTACAGCATCTGGACAGGACAGATCATTGTGTCCGTGTCCGGTCCATCGGTCGCGGGGAAGGCGCAGGAAGATGAACATGATCCGCAAGTACGGCAAGGCCCTCGCCGCCGTCGCCGGGGCGGCGCTCACGGTCGCGTACGGCGCGCTCTCCGGAGACCAGCGCATCGAGCCGGACGAGGCGGTGCAGATCGCGATCGCCGCCGCGACCGCGATCGGTGTCTACCTGGTGCCGCTGACTCCGCAGTACCGGTGGGGCAAGACCGCCGTCGCCGTGGTGCTGAGTGTGCTCCAGGTACTGGCCACGGTGATCCTCGGTGGACTGGACTCGAACGAGTGGATCGCGCTGCTGCTGGCCGCGCTGACCGTGCTCGGCGTCGGTGCGGCTCCGGCGGTCTCCAGCAACGGGACCAGCAACGCGACGCCCCGCCAGCCCACCCCCACCACCAGCCAGCCGGCCTGACCGACCAGGGTCGGCGCCGGGGCGCGGCCCGTCCCGGACCGGACGGGCCCGCCGCCCGGCATCAGCGCCCGGGATTACGGCGCGCGTCGATGGCCGGTTACGTGACCGTGGCGGTCCGGTCACGATGATCAGTTACGTTGATCCCTCCCGTACCCCCAGAGCCTCGGGAGGCATCCGTGCCGCACATCCGACGTCGCCGTATCCGGCTGACCCTCACCGCCACCGCCGCCACCGCGGCGATCGCCGCGTCCCTGCTGGTCGCGTCCCCGGCCGGCGCCACCCCGCCCGGCATCCCGTCCAAGGCCACCGCCCAGTCGAACCTGAACGCGCTGACCGTCGCCGCCCAGGACTCGATGACCGGCTACAGCCGCGACCTGTTCCCGCACTGGATCACCATCAGCGGCGCCTGCAACACCCGGGAGACGGTGCTGCGGCGGGACGGCAGCGGAGTGGGCGTGGACAGCTCCTGCTACCCGACCTCGGGAAGCTGGTACAGCCCGTACGACGGGGCGACCTGGACCAACCCGGCCGACGTCGATATCGACCACATCGTGCCGCTCGCCGAGGCGTGGCGCTCCGGGGCCAGCTCGTGGACGACCAGCCGCCGGCAGTCGTTCGCCAATGACCTCAGCGGGCCGCAGTTGATCGCGGTGACCGACAACGTGAACCAGGCCAAGGGCGACCAGGACCCGTCCACCTGGAAGCCGAGCCGCACCGCCTACCACTGCACGTACGCCAAGATGTGGATCCGGACCAAGTACAACTGGGGTCTCCGGTTGCAGTCGGCGGAGAAGAGCGCGTTGCAGACGATGCTGAACACCTGCTCCTCCTGATCCGACGTCCCAGCCGAGCCGGCCGGTCCCGAGCACTCCGCTCGGGACCGGCCGGTTTCGGGCCCCGTCAGGCTCGCCTCCGGCTGTCATCCGTAGCCTGGGTCGGTGCGATTCGGGGTGTTGGGGCCGCTGGCCGTCTGGACCGACCACGGTGAGCCGGTCACGATCCCGGGCCGGAAGGTCCGGGCCCTCCTGGCCGACCTGCTGATCTCTCCGGGCCGCCCGGTCTCGGTGGACCGGCTGGTCGAGGACCTGTGGGGGACGGCGGCGCCGGCCGACCCCACCGCCGCGCTGCACGTACGGGTCTCGCAACTGCGCCGGGCACTGGCCGGGGCCGAGCCGAACGCCCGGGACCTGGTGGTCTCGCAGGCGCCCGGGTACGAGCTGCGGGCCGACCCCGACGCGGTGGACGCGGCGACCTTCGCGGCGCTGGTCGGGCAGGCACAGGAGGCCGACGACCCGCGTACCCGGGCCGGGCTGCTCGCCGACGCGCTGGCGCTATGGCGGGGGGACGCCCTGGCCGACTTCGCCGACGAGGAGTTCGCCCGTACTGCCGTGGCCCGCTGGGAGGAGCAGCGGCTGACCGCCGTGGAGGCGTACGCGGAGGCGCGGCTGGAGCTGGGCGAGCATGGTGAACTCGTCGGCGAGCTGGCCGAGCAGGTGGCCCGGCATCCGTACCGGGAGCGGCTGCGGGCGGCCCACCTGCGGGCCCTGCACCGGTCCGGCCGGACGGGCGAGGCGCTGGACAGCTTCCAGGAGCTGCGGCGCAGCCTCGCCGACGAACTGGGCCTCGATCCGGGGCCGGAGTTGGCGTCGCTGCACCGGGCGATCCTGGCCGGTGACCCGGCCGAGGACCCGCGCGCACCGGCCCGGCGGCGGCTGCCGGCCGGGGTGGCCCTGCCGGCACCGGTGACCGAGCTGATCGGGCGGGACCATGCCGTACGGCGGGTCCGGGAGCTGCTGGCCGCCGGCCGGCTGGTCACGCTGACCGGGCCGGGCGGGGTGGGCAAGACGACCGTGGCGCTCGCGGTCGCGCGGGCGGTGGTCGAGGCGTACCCGGACGGGGTCTGGCTGGTCGACCTGACCACCTGGGACGGGCTGGGCGACCCGGCCGAGCTGGTCCTCTCCGCACTGTCCATTCCGGACGCCCCCGGTGCCGCCGAGCCGGCGGGCGAGCGGCTCGCGGCCGTGCTGCGGGAGCGGCGGACCCTGCTGGTGCTGGACAACTGCGAGCACGTCGTCGAGCCGGTCGCCGGGCTGGTCGGCGACCTGCTGCCGGCCGCACCCGGGCTGGCGGTGCTGGCCACCAGCCGGGAACCGCTGCGGCTGCGTGGCGAGGCCCGCTGGGAGCTGCCGCCGCTGGACCTCCCCGACACGGACGACCCGGACCGGCTGGCCCGGTCGTCCGCCGTACGGCTGTTCCTGGCCCGAGCCGGCTTGCCGGCGACACCGGAGACCGTCGCCGGGGTGGCGGAGGTGTGCCGGCGGTTGGACGGCATCCCGCTGGCGCTGGAGTTGGCCGCGACCCGGGTGCCGGTGCTTGGCGTGGCCGAGCTGGCGGCCCGGTTGCGGGTGCCGCAGGACCGGTTCGGGCTGCTGGCCACCGGGCCGCGTGACGCGCCGGCCCGGCAGCGCACCCTGGCCGCCGTGATCGACTGGAGCTGGCGGCTGCTGACCGAGCCGGAGCGGGCGGTACTGCGCCGGCTGGCGGTGCACTCCGGCGGCTGCACGCTGGCCGCCGCCGAGGCGGTCTGCGCCGGGGACGGGGTGGCGACCGGTGAGGTGCTGGACCTGCTGGCCGGGCTGGTCGACCGTTCCCTGGTGGTACGCGCCACCGCGTCGACCGGCGGTGCCGGGCCCCGGTTCCGGCTGCTGGAGTCGGTCTCCGCGTACTGCCTGGACCGGCTGCGGGAGGCTGGCGAGGAGGGGGCGCTGCGGCGCCGGCACGCCGACCACTACCTGGCGCTCGCCGAGCGGGCCGACCGGGAACTGCGCGGGCCCGGCCAGCGGGAGCGGCTGCGCCGGCTGGACGACGAGGGCGCGAACCTGCGGGCAGCGCTGGAGACGTACCGGCGCGAGGGCGCGGCCGAGCCGGCGTTGCGGTTGGCCACTGCCCTGGTCTGGTACCGGTTCCTGCGCGGGCGGCTCACCGAGGCCCGCCGGGCCCTGGCCGGCGCGCTGGCCGTACCCGGTGCGGCGCCGGACGTGGTCCGGGCCGCAGCCGTTGCCTGGCACGCCGGCCTGGCGATCCGGCAGGGCCAGGCCGGTCCGGAGCTGGCGGCGGAGGCGCTGCGCGGCTACGACAAGGTGGCGGACCCGCTCGGCCGGGCCCGGGCCGAGTGGTTCCTGGCCAGCTCGATGATCGACTTCGGTGACGCGGCCGCCACCGGCGAGCTGCTGGCGCGGGCGCTGGACACGTTCCGGTCCGCCGGCGACCGGTGGGGCGAGGCGGCGGTGCTGAGCCTCCGGGCGATGCTCGCGCACATGCGGTCCGACTCGGCCGCGCTGGAAGCCGACGCCCGGCGCAGCGCCGAACTCTTCGGGGAGCTGGGCGACGACTGGGGAGCGCTCCAGGCGACCGACTGGCTGATCGGCCTGGCGGACCTGACCGGCGACCGGGCCGAGGCCGCCCGGCTGAGCCAGGAGGGCCTGCGGATCGCCGAGGAGCTGGGACTCCGGTCCGAGGTGCCCGGACGGCTGGCCTGGCTGGGCTGGATCTCGGTGCAGCTCGGCGACTACCCGGGCGCGCTGGAGCACGCGGAGCAGGCGCGACGGCTCGCCGCCGAGCAGGGGCAGCGGTCCGGCGAGGTCTTCGCCACGATCACACTGGCCTTCGCCGCGCGCCGGGACGGCCGGCTCGACCGGGCCGACGAGCACCTGCGCTGGCTGCTCGCCTCGGGCCGGCAGCAGCAGACCGGGGACGCGCACCCGCCGTACCTGGCGATGGTGCTGACCGAGCTGGGCCGGCTGGCCGGGCAGCGCGGCGAGCCGGCGGCGGCGCTGGCCTGGCACCGGGAGGCGTTCGACGTGGCCCGGGACCAGGAGTCGGTGCCGGAGATGGCGTCGGCGCTGGAGGGCATGGCCGACGGGCTGCTCCGGGACGGGCGGGCCGACCTGGCCGGGCAACTGCTCGGCGCGGCCGACGCCGCCCGGCGGGAGTCCGACTACCAGATCTCCGACTTCGACCGGGCCGAGCTGGACCAGCTCACGGCGGCGGTCCAGGCCGCCGCGGGGCCGGACTTCGCCGCCCTGTTCGCCCGCGGCGGTGCCCTCGGCACGGCTCAGGCCCGGTCCCTGGCGGACGGGGACCGGGCCTGACCGGGTGATCGCGGGGCCTACTTGGGTACGTAGATGTGCACGGCGATGCCGGAGTCGAACCGGTCCACGTCGGCCAGCGACAGGTGCGTGGTGTCGAAGCCGGCGCCCTCGAAGAGGTGCTTGCCGGCACCGACGATCACCGGGAAGTACCAGAAGTGGAACTCGTCGACCAGGCCGTGCTGCACCAGCGTCCGGTCCAGCTCGCCGGTGCCCCACTTCAGGATGTTCCGGCCCGGCTGCTCCTTCAGCTTCGCGACCTCCTCGGCCACGTCACCCTTGATCAGGGAGGCGTTCCAGGTGGTCTCGGTCAGGGTGCGCGAGGCGACGTACTTCGGCATCGCGTTCATCACGTCGGCGTCCGGGTCGCCGGCCCGGGCCGACCACGCCTCGGCGAATCCCTCGTACGTCACCCGGCCCAGCAGCAGGGCGTCCGCCGAGTCCATCAGCTTCTGGGCGTAGCCGGCGTGGTCGGCGTCCCAGTACGGGTGGCCCCAGTGCTGCGGCTCCGCCCGGGATGCCGTGGACGGGCGGGTGTCGTCGATGACGCCGTCCAGCGAAACGAAGGTCGACTCGATGAGCTTGCGCATGGTCTCTGCTCCCTGTGGTCTCTGCCGGCGTTCCTCGTTGCCGCCCGCCTGATGACCACACTCTGCCGCCCACGCCTTACGATTTCCTTCCGCCGGCCCCTACGGTGGCCCGCCGGCCCGGAGACAGGGTCGGCGCCCGGCTATTTCCAGCGGAAGTGAACGAAGAGCCGGCCGAAGTTCTTGGAGTCCTTCTCGACCCGGTGGTAGAGCTGCTTGATCTCCTTCTGGTCGAGGAAGCGCAGCACCCGCTTCTTGAGCTGCCCCGACCCCTTGCCCGGGATGATCTCGACCATGGTGGCCTTCTTCGCCACCGCCTCGTCCATGATCCCGCGCAGCGCACGGTCGATGTCGTGGCCACGGTTGAAGATGTCGTGCAGGTCGAGCTTGAGCTTCATCGGCGGGTCACCGGCCGGGCAGCGTCCATGGCACCCGATCGTAGGCGGAGCGGCCGGGCGGCGATCACCGCCGACCGCCGACCCGGGTCTCGACGCGCTCCAGGGCGATCCGGTAGTCGTCGTTCTCCGCGTACATCGCGGCGGCGATCCGGAGGTGCCGGAGGGCTTCCTCCGGGCGGCCGACCCGTTCCAGGGTGCGGCCCAGCACGTGGTGCGCGTAGTGGTCGCTCGGGTCGCGGTGCACCAGCGTGCGCAGTTGCTCCTCGGCCCGGGCGAGCTGCGCCGACTGGAAGTACGCGCGGGCGAGCAACTGCCGTACGGAGGCGTTGTCGGGCTCGGCCTCGACAATGGGCTCCAGCAACCGGGCAGCTCCGGACGGGTCCCCGGTCTCGAAGTACATGGTCGCCCGCCGGTATTCGGCCAGAAGATCCACTAGACCCACCTCCTCGTGTCGCGTCTACTTCCCCCCGACGCTGGCACAACACCGCCAGTACCGCGACTGTTCCGATCGACGGGATCGTGACGGCGACGGCCGCCGAGGAGGGCGGGCAGTTCGGCTCACCGGTGATACCGCCCTGTCGTCGTGATGACAGGGCGGTATCACGCTCTTCGGGCATATACCGGCCAGCGGGCCCGGTGCCGGCTCGGGGGAGGCCGACTTCCTCCGCTGCAGTGCCGGGGTGAGCGGGGGCCGGTCAGGCCCGGTGGGAGCGCAGCTCCCAGGCGCGTACCCCGCCGATGATGCCCGCGCTGTTCGGCACCACCACCACGTCGTCGCCCATCCGGGCGAGCTGCTCCGGGCGGACCAGCCGGGAGTTGCCACCGCCCAGATAGAGCCGGTCCCAGAGGAAGACCGGGCGCAGCCCGTCCACCACGCCCCGGACCCGGCGCGACCAGAACGCGTCGCCGAGCCGGCGCCGCTCGTGCTCGCCGATGTAGGTGTCGTAGCTCATCCCCCACCGGACCGGCGCCTGCGACAGCTCCAGGTGCGGGGCGAGCAGCCCCCCGTCGAAGAGCGCGCAGCCCAGCCCGGTGCCGAGGGTCAGCACCAGCTCCAGCCCGGTCCCGGCGACCACCCCGGCGCCGTGCACCTCGGCGTCGTTGAGCACCAGCGTCGGGAGCCCGAACGCGTCGGTGAGCGCGCTGCGCACGTCGAAGCCCGACCACTCGGCGACCAGGTCCGGGTCCGGCTTGGTGCGCGGCCCGGCCCGGGTGACGTAGTGCGGGGTGGCCACCACGACGCCGTGCCGGAGCATCCCGGGCATCCCCACGGTGACCCGGTCGGCCGCCGGCAGCCGGCCGGCGAGCGCGAGCAGCGTCTTGACGAAGAGCGCGGTCGGCAACGGGTACGGGGTCGGTACCCGGAGCGGCCGGGTGCGCATCGTGCCGGCGTCGTCGAGTACGGACGCCTTGATCCCACCGCCGCCGCAGTCGATCGCCAACGTGGTCATCACAGGGATCAGTCTGCTACTCCACCGCCGGGGCGCACCCGGACGGGCGGATAGCATCTGAAGTCTCTTAACGCTTCCCCACGGTTGGAAGCCGGGGGATTTCTGGCTCGGGCTGCACCCGACCGACCTTCCGGAAGGAGGTGATCGCATGTCTCACGTCGTCGGCACCAGCACGGTCACGTTCTGCCGTGGCGAGGATGGTCCTCGCGGCGTTCCGGTCGCGGCAGGCGGTGTGTCCGCAGGTGTCGCACCGGAAGACTCTGACACCCAGCCCGAGGCGGTGCTTGGCTCTCGTACCGCACTGCGAGCAGGTCATCGTGGTATAGGCGGGCGGCACCAGCACCACCTTCCGGCCCGCCCGCGTGCCACGGTCGACCAGCTCCCGCTTCGCCGCCCCGATCGCCGCATCAGCGGCCTTACGGGCCATCCGGGACTTGGTCAGGAATGTCGGCTTGAAGTCCTCGACGGCGATCAGGGCGTGGTTGTCGACGATCTTCTTCGCCCAGATCCGGGCGTCGTGGGTGTTCTGCCGGGCCGCCTTCTTCGCCAGCTTCGCCGCCTGCCGCTTGGCCCGCAGGTAGCCGTTCGACGGCGTGACACCCTTCGATCGCCGACGGCGGGCCATCCGCCGCTGGAGTTTGGCCAGTTCGGCGGCGCACCGTTTCCGGTGGCCGAGGTACGGCAGGTCGTAGGCAGCATCGGTCGTGGTCGCGGTCGTCGTGACACCCCAGTCGACACCGATCGCACCCTCAGCAACGGGGGCGGCGACAGCCTCACGGCGCACGACGAAGGAGGCGTACCAGTGCCCGATCGAGTCCTGGTAGACGCGGACGCTGGTCGGGTCGGACGGCAGTTCGCGGGACCAGACGACCGGAATGGTGACGCCGCCGGGCAGCCGCAGCCGACGGTCACGGATCGAGAACCCACGCGTGGTGTATTCCAGGCTGGGCCGGGCGTCCTTACGTCGCTTCGGCCTCGGCCGGCCCCGTCCCTTCACCTTGAAGGAGTGCTGGAGGGCGCGAGCGTAGGTACGCAGCGTCTGCTGCTGCGCGACCTGAGACCCGTCCCGCAACCACGACGAGCGGGCCCGCGCCTCGGTCAGCAGCTTCGACAACTTGCCGAAGGTCGGCCTACGGCCCGACTTCTGCTGGTGGACGGCCTCGTTCCACAACCAGCGACACCGCCCCCACTCCGCCAACAGCACGGCCTCCGCGGTCGCGCCAGGGCGCAACCGGTAGGTGTACCGCAGCGTCACGCCCGCAAGCATCTCAGCCGCATCCGACAGTTCGCCCGCAGAGGAGTCGACGCCATACTCGCAATCACCACCACGCCTGACCGCCCACTCCTCCCCAGGGCCAAAGCCAGGGGTTTCCCGGGCGGCTCATCATGAGCGCCACGCTGATCGCCAAGGACCTCGCCGCCGGACACGGCGACCGGGTGCTCTTCGCCGACCTCGAACTCGTCGTCGCCCCCGGTGACGTGGTCGGAGTCGTCGGGGCCAACGGCGCGGGCAAGTCGACGCTGCTGCGTACCCTGGCCGGGCTGCAACCGCTCGAACACGGCACCCTGGCCCTCAACCCGCCGTCGGCGACCATCGGCCACCTGCCGCAGGAGCCCGACCGGCGGCCCGGCGAAACGGTCCGGGCGTTCCTCGGCCGGCGCACCGGGGTGGCCGCCGCGCAGGCCGAACTCGACGCGGCGACCGAGGCGCTGACCGACGGGGTCGCCGGAGCCGACGACCGGTACGCGACCGCGCTGGAGCGCTGGCTCGCCCTCGGCGGCGCCGACCTGGCCGAACGGGCCGACCAGATCGCCGCCGAGCTGGGCCTGGCGGTCGACCTGGAACAGCCGATGACGGCGCTCTCCGGCGGCCAGGCGGCCCGGGCCGGGCTGGCGTCGCTGCTGCTCAGCCGCTATGACATCTTCCTGCTGGACGAGCCGACCAACGATCTCGACCTGGCCGGGCTGGCCCGGCTGGAGGAGTTCGTCACCGGGCTGCGCGCCGGCACGGTGCTGGTCAGCCACGACCGCGAGTTCCTGACCCGGACGGTGACCCGGGTCCTCGAACTCGACCTGCACCAGCAGCAGGTGCGGCACTACGGCGGCGGCTACGCGGCCTACCTGGAGGAGCGCGAGGTGGCCCGCCGGCACGCCCGCGCCGACTACGAGGAGTACGCCGACACCCGCGCCGCGCTGGAGGCCCGGGCCCGGTCCCAGCGGGCCTGGATGGAGAAGGGTGTCAAGAACGCCCGGCGGAAGGCGTCCGACAACGACAAGATCGGCCGGAAGTTCCGCACCGAGGCGACCGAGAAGCAGGCGGCCAAGGCCCGGCAGACCGAACGGCTGATCGAGCGGCTGGACGTGGTCGAGGAGCCGCGCAAGGAGTGGCAGCTCAAGATGGAGATCGCCGCCGCGCCCCGGGCCGGTGCGGTGGTGGCCGCGCTGCGCGGCGCGGTCGTCCGGCGTGGCGACTTCACCCTCGGCCCGGTCGACCTCCAGGTGGACTGGGCCGACCGGATGGTGATCACCGGCGCCAACGGCTCGGGGAAGTCGACTCTGCTGGCGGCCCTGCTGGGTCGGCTGCCGCTGGACACCGGGCACGCGTCGCTCGGCCCCGGCGTGGTGGTCGGCGAGGTCGACCAGGCCCGGGGACTCTTCGTCGGCGGGCAGCCCCTGCTGGACGCCTTCGGCGCCGCCGTACCGGACCTGGTGCCGGCCGACGTGCGGACCCTGCTGGCCAAGTTCGGGCTGCGCGCGGCGCACGTACTGCGGCCCGCCGACACCCTCTCGCCGGGTGAGCGGACCCGGGCGGCCCTGGCCCTGCTCCAGGCCCGGGGCGTGAACCTGCTGGTCCTGGACGAGCCCACCAACCATCTCGACCTGCCGGCGATCGAGCAGCTCGAATCGGCGCTGGAGTCGTACCCGGGAACGCTGCTGCTGGTCACCCACGACCGCCGGATGCTGGAGACGCTCCGGGCCACCCGGCACGTCCGGGTCGACGCCGGCCGGGTCACCGAGTCCTGACCGCCGCGCCGGCATCGACGGCTGTTTCTTCCGCCGCCCGGCTGGGCAAGAACTACCCCATGCTCAGATGGGAGTACGCCCTGTTGGTGCGCCGGCGCCAGCCCCGGTTGGACGACACCGGCTGGGAACTCGCCTACACCTGGTACGGCCCGGACGGTGCCGTGCTCGACGTCTCCCCGTACGGGGACACCGCACTCGCCCACCTCAACCGGGCCGGGGCCCAGGGTTGGGAGCTGGTCTCGGTGACCGAGGACGGCAGCCAGCAGGGCAGCGCCGAACTGCACCGCTACCACCTGAAACGGGTACTCCGGGCGGTCGCGTCCCGGCCGCGGCTGCGCAACCTGGGGCGGGCCGGCCGGCGCGCCGCCACCGGCTGACCCCTCGGCCCCACCGATCACCGGAGGCAGAGCCGGGCCAGGCGTAGACCGGACGATTCCGGGTAGCCCCGGCCGGGAGGTGGTGATGGTCGCGCAACTGCAGAGGGCGCCCTCCGGCGAACGGTTGCGGGCGATCGACGGGTTCCTCGGCATGGCGTACGCCGACCTCGTCAAGCACGACGACCGGCTGGGTGGCACGGCGGTGGAGGTACGGTTCGACCGGGGCGTGGCGCACCTGACCGGCGAGGTGGCCGACCGGGACGAGTTGGCTCTGGTCCGGCGACTCGTCGGCCGGCTCGACGGCGTACTGGCGGTCTGGTCCCGGGTGCGGGTGGGTGGGCGCGACCCGGTGGTGATGGATCTCGGTTGCGGCGCCGCCAAGCAGTACCCCGGCAACCTCGGCCTCGACCTGCGGGTGGCGCCGGGGGTGGACGCCCAGGCCGACCTCTCCGGCCCGCTGCCGCTGGCCGGCGACTCGGTCGACGTGATCTTCACGGTGCACATCCTGGAGCACTTGATCGACTTCCTGAGCCTGGTCGACGAGTGCCACCGGGTACTCCGGCCCGGCGGCGTACTGCACGTGATGAGCCCCTGGTGGGGGCATGTCAACGCGGTCGCCGACCCGACCCACGTACGCCTGCTCGACGTGCAGACGATCAAGCACATCTGCCAGCGCCATCCCGGTGCGCCCCGGTGGTACCCGCTGCACGCCGGCTGCGACGGCGCGTCGATCTTCGCCGACCTCACCCCGCTGGGCCCGGACGACCCCGGCCCGGACCCCAGCCACCTGGCCCGGTTCTTCGACTGAGCCCGGCCGGACCGGACCGGAAATAGGGGTATCCGCCGAGCTGGAAGGCATGTAGCGAAGCCCGGCGGGAATGCACCGATGTCGGATCGGGCGAGCGTTCGGGGAGGCCGGTAGATGCGTGCCGTCATGTCTGAGTCGTTTGGGGCGATGCCAGAGGTCCGGGAGATGCCGGAGCCGACGCCCGGTGCCGGCGAGGTGAAGATCGAGGTACAGGCCTCCTCCCTGAACGGCTTCGACGCCAAACTGGCCGGAGGCTTTCTGGCCGGCGAGGTCGAGCACCAGTTCCCGGTGGTGCTCGGCCGGGACTTCGCCGGCATCGTGACCGAGGTCGGGCCGGGCGTCAGCGGCTTCATGCCCGGCGAGAAGGTCTTCGGCGTGGTGGCCAAGCCCGGGCTCGGCGACGGCTCGTTCGGCGAGTACGTGGTCGTGCCGGAGGAGATCGGCCTCGCACCGCTGCCGGCCGGGCTCGACTACCGGGCCGCCGGCGTACTCGGCCTGGCCGGGGTCGCCGCGCTGGCCAGCGTGGACGCGGTCGCCCCGGTGCACGGCGAGACACTGCTGATCTCCGGGGCCACCGGCGGGGTCGGCCACTACGCCGTCCAGCTCGCCGCCGCGCGGGGCGCGACGGTGATCGCCACCGCCGAGGCCGGGCCCGCCGCCGACCTGCTGCACGAACTCGGCGCCGCGCACACCGTGGACCACCGGACCGACCTGGCCGCACAGGTCCGGCAGCTCGCCCCGGACGGGGTGGACAGCGCGGTGCACCTGGCCGGCGACCCGGAGCTGATCGCCGACCTGATCACCCCCGGCGGCCGGTTCTCCTCCACTCTCGGGGTGGACTCCGAGCAGCTCGGCGACCGGGCGCTGAACGTCACGGCAGTCGACGCGATCCCGGACCGGCTCGTGCTCGACCACATCGCCACCGAGGCCGCCGCGGACCGGCTGCGCCCGTCCATCGCCCGCACCTACCTGTTGGACGAGGTCCCGCAGGCGTTCGCCGACTTCAACAACAGCGGTACCGTCGGCAAGCTCGCCGTGGCGATCGGCTCGGCCGGATAGCGGTGCCGGTCGTAGTAGGTAGGGTCTGTACATGATCGTTGTGGAACTGCGCTTCACCGGCGACCCCGCGGCCCGGCTGGCCGCCCGGCCGGCCCACCGCGAACTTCTGGCCCGACTGCACGCCGACGGTGCTCTGCTGGCGGCCGGGCCCTGGGCGGACGACTCGGGCGCGCTGCTGCTCTTCGACGCGGACGAAGCGGCGGTACGGCGGGCCCTCGACGTCGACCCCTACTACCGGACGCCCGGGGTCAGCGTGGTCGCGGTGCGGCCCTGGACACCGGTGGTCGGCGGCCCGGCGACGGCTGGCGGCGCGGCCTGAACCGCGCCGTCCGGAACCGGTGCGGAGGGACGGCGCGGCCGGCACAGGCCGCCGGCTAGCGGCGGGGTTGCGGCTGCCCGGGCTTCGCCGCCTGTACGGCCCAGTTGAGCGCGTAGTCCGCGACCTCCTCCCAACCGGGCTGCCCCACCGTGTAGTGCGGCCGGCCGGGAAACTCCTTGTACCCGGTGACCGCGCTCGACTTCCGGTAGCGCCCGGCGGTCGCCTTCGTCACCGACGGCGGCACCACGTGGTCGGCGCCGCCGGCGATCAGCAGCAGCGGTGCCCGGCGCTCGTTGCCGAAGTCCACCCGCAGCGCGGCCCGGGGGTTCAGGTTCGCCAGCGCCGCCTCGAACAGCACGTGCCCGGCGGCCGGTACGTGGTAGCGCCGGTAGACCCGCTCCGCCTCGGCCCGGGACATGGTGTTGGTGAAGGCGTAGTGGAACTCGTCCAGGCTCAGCGGTACGGCCCGGTGCCGGTTCGCCGGGTTGCGCAGCACCGGCAGGCTGGCCCTGAGGGTGGAGAGCGGGAGCCGGACCACTCCCTTGACCGCTGCCGGGTCGATCGCCACTCCGGCCGCGCCCAGCCCACGGTCCAGCAGCATCTGGGCGAACGCCCCGCCGATCGAGTGCCCCATGATGATCGGCGGGGTGGGCAGGTCGCGGATGATCCGCTCGTAGTGGTCGACGATCTGGCCCGAGGTCAGCTCCGCGATCGCCCCGGAGTCGCGGCGCAACGCCTCGACGTCGGAGTCCATGCCGGGCCAGGCCGGCGTCAGCACCTCGAACCCGGCACTCCGGTACCGGTCGGCCCAGTGCTCCCAACTCCGGGAGGTCAGCCACAGGCCGTGGATCAGCACGATGGTGTCGGGTCGGGTCGGTTCAACGGGTAGGAGGGGCATGATGTCCTCTTCCGACGTGATGTCCTCTTCCGGCGGATGTTCGCTTCCGGCGTGATGTTCTCTTCCGGCGCGCTGGGCAGCCACTTCCGGGCTTGCCGTCGGATACCCCTGACCGGCTGCCGCAACCCCGGCCATACGCCCCCACCAGGCGGGGCGTACGGCCGTCGGGGCGCTGGCTACCGGTCGAGTCGCCGGTACAGGCGTACCGAGAGCGGGAGGAAGATCGCGGTCAGCAGGATCGGCCAACCCAGCGCCAGCGGCACCGCGTAGCGGCCGAGCCAGGAGCTTTCCCCCCAGCCGGGATTCTCGAAGAGTTCCCTGGTGGCGGAGACCGTCGCGGAGAGCGGGTTCAGTTCGGCCACGACGCCCAGCCAGCCCGGCATGGTCTCGGGCGCGACGAGGGCGTTGGAGAGGAACAGCACCGGCCAGACCAGCACCTGCAACGCGACCAGCGCCTCCGGGTTACGCAGCAGCAGGGCGAGGTAGATACCGACCCAGAGCACGGCGAACCGGAGTAGCAGGAGCAGCCCGAACCCGGCCAGCGCGGCGGCGAGGCCGCCGTGCCACCGCCAGCCGACCGCCAGTCCACACCCGACCATCACCGCCAGCCCGAGCGCGGCGTGCAGCAGGTCGGCGACGCTGCGGCCGACCACCACCGCCGAGCCGGCCATCGGCAGCGCCCGGAACCGGTCGGTGATCCCCCGGGCGGCGTCGGTGGCAACCGCGGCGTAGGTGGCCTCGATGCCGAAGAGCATGGTCATCGCGTACATGCCCGGCATCAGGAACTCCCGGTAGCCGCCACCGCCGGGCACCGCCATGCCGCCGCCGAAGAGGTAGCCGAACATCAGTACCACCATGATCGGAAACAGCAGGCCGAGGACGATCTGCACCGGTTGACGGGTCCAGTGGAGCAGGTCGCGGCGGGTGACCGTCCAACTGTCCGCGACCACCCAGCGCAGCCGGTGCGCGGCATTTCGCGGCGGGGACGGGATCGTCGTCGTGGTCATCGCGCCACCTCCCGGTTCTCGTCGCCGGCCCGTTCGCCGTCCCCGGGACGGGCGCGGCCGGCCGGTACGGCGGCAGTGCCGGCACCGGATGTGCGCTCGGCCCGGGCGTCGGTGCGTGCCTCGGTCCCGGTACCGGTGAGGTGCAGGAACACCTCGTCCAGGGTCGGCCGGCGCAGCGCGATGTCCTCGGCCGCGACGCCCCGCTCGTCGAGCCCGCGCACCAGCGCGGTGAGGGTGCCGATCCGGTCCCGCACCGGCGCGCTGATCCGCCGGTCGTCGTCGTCCCGGGCGACGGGACCGTCGGTGATCCGCCCGAGCAGCGCGGCCGCCTCCGGCAGGTCGTCGACCCGGTGCAGCACGACGTCGATCCGGTCGCCGCCGAGCCGGCTCTTCAGGGCGTCCGGCGTACCGTCGGCGACGATCCGGCCGGCGTCGACCACCGAGATCCGGTTGGCGAGTTGGTCCGCCTCGTCGAGGTACTGAGTGGTGAGCAGTACGGTCGTGCCGGCGCCGACCAGGGCGCGTACCGCCGCCCACACCTCGTTGCGACCGCGCGGGTCGAGCCCGGTCGTCGGCTCGTCGAGGAAGAGCACCGCCGGGGCCAGGATCAGCCCGGCGGCCAGGTCGAGCCGGCGCCGCATCCCGCCCGAGTACCGCCCGACCGGCTTGTCCGCGCTGTCGGTCAGCCCGAACCGGTCCAGCAGTTCGTCCGCCCGGCGGTCGGCCACCGCACCGGGCAGGTGGTAGAGCCGCCCGAACATCGCCAGGTTCTGCCGGCCGGACAGGATCTCGTCCACAGCCGCGTACTGCCCCACCAGCCCGATCCGGTAGCGGACCTGGTCGGGCTGGTGGGCCACGTCGTAGCCGGCCACCTCGGCGCGACCGGCGTCGAACCGGAGCAGGGTGGTGAGGATGCGTACCGCTGTGGTCTTGCCGGCGCCGTTCGGCCCGAGCAGGCCGTGCACGGTACCGGTCGGGACACGCAGGTCGAGCCCGTCCAGGGCGAGCCGGTCGCCGTACCGCTTGCACAGCCCCTCGGCTCGGATCGCCAGAGCGTTGTCGTGCATGACCATTCCAATCATGTACGCCGTACAGGGTTACGGCCACAGACTATCGCGTACGCTGTAAGGAATTCAAGCCGGGGAGAATGACGAGGTGACGACGGAGTACAGCGGCAGTGGTGACCCGAAGCGGAGCATGGAGTTGCTCTGGGGCGTACCCGATCGCCCCCGGCGGGGCCCGAAACCCAAGCTCACGGTGGACCGGATAGTCCGGGCGGCGATCGAGATCGCCGATCGCGAGGGGCTGGCGGGCCTGTCCATGCGACGGGTCGCGGACGAACTCGGCGTCACCGCGATGTCCCTCTACACGTACGTGCCGGGCAAGGCCGAACTGATCGACGTGATGGTCGACACCGTGCACGCCCGGACCGTCCGACCGGACGACGACCAGGGCGACTGGCGGAGCCGGCTGGAACGGCTGGCCCGGGAGAACTGGGACCGCTACCGCCGGCACCCCTGGCTGCTCCAGGTCGCGACCAGCCTTCCGGTGCTCGGCCCCAACTCGGTGGCCAAGTACGACCGCGAGCTCACCGCCGTCGCCGGGCTCGGCCTGACCGACATCGAGATGGATTTCCTGGTCGGCCTGGTCGCCGACTACGTGCACGGCGCGGTACGCGGCGCCGTGGAGGCCGCCCAGGTGCAGCAGCGCACCGGGATGACCGTCCAGGAGTGGTGGGAGCGCTTCGCACCCCTGCTGGAGCAGGTGTTCGATCCCGAGCGGTATCCCGTGGCGGCCCGGGTCGGCGCGGCGGCCGGTGCCGAGCACAACGCCCCGGCCGACCCGGCCCGCTCGTTCGAGTTCGGGCTGCAACGGGTGCTGGACGGCATCGAGGCGTTCGTGCGAGCCCGGGCCGCCCAGCAGGGGCTTGCCGAGTGACCGTGACGGGGGTCGGCTGAGATCCTTCCGGTTCCGTTGGGGGTGTCCGTGCCGCCGCCGTCCCTCGCCGACCCCGCCGCGCTGCGCCGTGGCCGGGTCGCGGTGTCGCTGCTGTTCCCGCTCCTCGGGATGGCCATCGGTACCTGGACGGCCCGGATCCCCGCGGTCACGCGGACAGCCGGGCGAACGGCTCGACGGAGAGCCTCCGACACCCCGTTGCCCGCCCCGACGGCGCTTGGATATATTTACCTCCGTCGTCATGTGGGAGCGTTCCCATAGCGGCGCGCCAGCGAGCACGGACGGGGTGAGGTCGGCGGCATGAGCACGATCCGGCTGCTCGTGGTGAACGGCTGCAGCTTCGCCCGGGGTGCCGAACTGGCCGAACCGGAACGGGACGCCTGGCCGGCCGTACTCGGCCGGGAACTCGGCATCGGCGTGGTCAACCTGGCCTGCGACGGCGGCTCCAACCGGCGGGCCGTCCGGACCACGGTGCAGCACCTGGAGTCGATCCGGGCGGCGCACGGGATCGGGTACGACCAGCTCCTCTTCGTCAACATGTGGACCGCGCTGAGCCGCAACGAATACCACGACAGCGGGATCGAGGACGGGCCGGTCCGCCCCGACCTCGGGGTACGCCCGGCGCTCCCCGGCGAGCTGCACTGGCAGCGGGTGGCCGACTGGAAGGCCGCCGAGGGGGACAAGCCGTCGAAGGCGTACCTCCGGCACCTGTTCAGCACCACCGGCGAGACGGTCAACTTCTTCGTGGACTGGCTGCTGCTGGAGCACCACCTCACGGGTCGCGGGGTACCGAGCCGGTTCGCGTTCGCCTGGGAGATCCTGCCCGACCCGATCCCGGCCGAGGCGGTACCGGTGATGCGCGCGCTCCGCGCCGACCTGGTCTTCGGAGCGCTGCCGCCCCGACCGGAGGAGACCTTCCGGGAGATGGTCTTCGGCCGGGTGCCGTTCGGCGACTGGGACCATCCGCTCCGGGAGGGGCACCAGCACTTCGCCGCCGCGATGTTGCGCTGGCTCGACGCTGACGAGCGGCTGCGGTTTCCACTGAGCGGACGGAGCCGCCGATGACCGTACAACCGATGACCGTACGACCGGTGACCGCCGCCGCGCCCGGCGCGGCGGCGGATCCGGCCGGATGGGCCGGTCCCGGGCTGGTGTCGGTGATCATGCCGGCCCGCAACGGCGCCGCGACGATCGGCGCGCAACTGGCGGCGCTGGCCCGGCAGACCTACTCCGGGCGCTGGGAACTCGTCGTGGTCGACAACGGCTCCACCGACGGTACGCCCGAACTGGTCGCCGCGTTCGCCAGCCGGCTGCCCGGGCTCCGGCTGCACCGGGCGGGCGCCCGGGCCGGCACCAGCTACGCCCGCAACGAAGGCTGCCGGGTGAGCCGGGGCGAGCTGCTGCTCTTCTGCGACCAGGACGACGTGGTCGCGCCCGGGTGGGTGGCCGAGATGGTACGCGGACTCGCCGAGTTCCCGGCCGTCGGCGGCCACGTCGAACGCCGGCTGCTCAACGACGACGTCTCGCTGGCCACCCGCCCCGAGAAACCGGCCGGCTCGCTCCAGGAGGGATTCGACTTCCTCCCGTACGCGCTCGGCGCCAACTGCGGGGTACGCCGGGCCGTCTTCGAGGAGCTGGGCGGCTTCGACCCCGCCTACCGGTACGGCTCGGACGAGGTGAGCTTCTTCTGGCGGGCCCAGCTCGCCGGGTACCCGATCGGGGCGCTGCCGGACGCCGTGGTGCACTACCGGCTGCGCCGCCGGCTCCGGGAGATGGCCCGGCAGTACTACTCGTACGGCCTCAGCCACCCCCGGCTGTACCGCGACTTCGCCGCCGCCGGGTTACCCCGCTCGATCCGGCCGGCCGCCCGGGAGTGGCGCTGGCTCCTGCGCCACCTGCCCGATCTGGTCCGGTCGCGCACGTCCCGGGCCGTCTGGGTGACCCGGTGCGCGATGCGCTGCGGCCGGATCGTCGGCAGCCTGCGCAACCGGGTCGTCTTCCCGTAACCTCGCCGGCTGGCCGGCCGGCGACGGACGGCCGTCCGTCGCCGGCCGGTCGTCGTCGGCCGGGTAGCGCACCCCGGTCCGGGCCCGGACTTCGTCCAGGATCCGCAGCACCGCCACGGTGTCGGCCAGGGTGGCGAGCGGGCTCTCGGTCAGCCCGGCCCGCAGGCAGCGCATCACCTCGACCGCCTCGTGCACGAACCCTTCCCCCTGGTAGGGCACCTCGACGATCCGCGGCTCGCCGTCGCCGGAGTGCAGGGTCAGCCGGGCGGGCCGGAAGAACCCCCGGTCCAGCTCGATCCGGCCGGCGCTGCCGCAGACCGTGGCCGTCCACGGCGTGTCGGCGACGATCGAGCAGGAGAGGCTGGCCAACGCCCCGTCCGGATAGCCCAGCACCAGCGCGGTGGTCTCGTCGACGCCGTACGGGCTCAGCGTGGCGAGCCCGGTGACCGAGTCGGGCGCCCCGAGCAGCAGGTGGGCCAGGGTCACCGGATAGACCCCGAGATCCAGCAGGGCACCGCCGCCGAGCGCCGGATCCCGCAGCCGGTGGCCGGGATCGACCGGCCCCACCAGGCCGAAGTCCGCCTGCACCAGCCGGGGCACCCCGACCGCGCCGTCCCGGACCAGGGTGACCAGCCGGCGGATCGCCGGTACGCAGCGCATCCACATCGCCTCCATCAGGAAGAGGCCGGCGGAGCGGGCCCGGGCCACCAGGTCGACGGCCTGGCCGGCGTTGAGGGTGAACGGCTTCTCGCAGAGCACCGACCGCCCGGCGTCCAGGCAGAGCGCGGTGGCGGCGTGGTGGCTGGCGTGCGGGGTGGCCACGTAGACGACGTCGACCCGGTCGTCGGCGGCGAGCCCGGCCCAACTGCCGTGGGCATGCGGGATCGCGTACCGGGTGGCGAACCGCTCGGCCGCCTCCCCGGTACGGGAACCGACCGCCACCACCTCGGCGTCCGGCAGCCGCAGCAGGTCCTCGACGAACCGGCCGGCCATCCAGCCGGTGCCGAGCACGCCCCAGCGCACCGGCCGGACGGGTGCCCCCGGCGCGCTCACCGACCGGACCCCGCCGCTGCGGCCAGCGCCGCCGGCCCGGTCGCCAGTTCCCCGGCCGCCGCCGTCTCGGCCGCCGCGTGCCGGCGCGCGAGGTCGGCGCGGAGCGCCAGGCAGTCGCGTACGTAGTCGCCGGCCCGGGCGATCGGCGGATGCGGGTCACCGTCCCCGCAGTACTCGACGCAGATCGCCGGTACGCCGAGCGAGTCCGCCTTGGTGATCCAGGCGTAGTTGTCCAGCACCCCGTCGGCGGTGTCCACGTTGAAGTCGGCCCGCCCGCCGTCCGGGCGCAGGTTCTTCAGGTGGAAGTAGCCGAGCCGGCCGGCGAGCTGGTCGAGCACGGCCGGATCCCGGTCGGCCGGGCTGACCACGTAGGCGTTGCCGGGGTCGGCCGTGGCGACCACGGCCGGATGGTCCACCATCGCCAGCAGCTTCGCGGTGCCGGCCACCGTGTCGTGCACCGAGCCGGGATACACCTCCACCCCCACCCGTACGCCGTGCCGGGCCGCGTACTCGCCGAGCCGGCGGTAACCCTCGGCGGCCCGTTCGTAGTGCACCTGTTCGGCCAGGGCGCTGCCGTTGACCCGCCAGTCGTCCGGATCCCGTTCCAACGTCCCGGACCAGCCGTTGACCAGCTCGATCCCCTGCTCGGCCGCGGCGGAGATGGTCCGCTCGACCAGGGCCAGCGAGGCGGTCTGGGCCGCCGGGTCGTCGCCGACGAAGTCACCGGTGTAGCCGACGCAGTGCACACCCACCCCGTACCGCCGGCCGAGCGCCGCCGCGGCCGCGACCTCGGTCTCGACCCGGGCCGGGTCGAAGTGGAAGTGCACCAGCTCGACGCCGTCCCAGCCGTGCCGGGCGGCGACCGCGAAGACGTGCCGCAGGGGGTACCGGCGGAAGGTGTAGCTGTGCAGGACGAGCTTCATCAGTTCTGCCCTCCGGTCAACGCCAACCGCACTCCGCCGTTGGCGACGCTTCGTTCGAGTGCGTGCAGCACCCGCAGGTCCCGCAGTCCACGGGCGACACCCACCTCGGCCGGTACCGGCTGCCCCGCCGCGCTGGCGGCGAACGCCCGGTACTGGGCGAGGTACGGATCCACCGGCTCGGGGCGCAGCCAGCGCCGCCCGCCGTCGGCACAGACCAGCACCGATCCGCCGGAGTCCATCGCCCACGAGTTCCGGACCACCAGCAGGCCCCGCTCGCAGACGACGGTGTAGCGCGAGACGCCGGTCTGCGGTGGTTCGGTGAAGGACGACTCGACCTGGAGCCGCCGCTCCTCGCCGAACCACACGGTCGCCTCGACGAAGATCTCGGTCTGCTCCCGGTCGCCGGCCGGATAGCCGGTGGCCCGGCAGGCGGTCGGGGCCGCGTCGAAGACGTCGACCGCGGTCAGCAACGGATAGATGGCCAGGTCGCCGAGGCAACCGAGGCCGCTTTCGGCCCGCCGGTTGCGCCAGTCCCCCTGCCGGTACCCGAGGTGGCAGGCGGAGATCGATCGGGGCGCGCCGAGCCGCCCGGAGCGGACCAGCTCGACCACCGCCCGGTTGTAGGCGTTGTACCGGGACATGTAGCCGACCATCGCCGGTGCGCCGGAGGCCGTCGCGGCGCGCAGGATCCACTGTCCACCCGCGACGGTGTCGGCGAGCGGCTTCTCCACCAGGGTCGGGATGCCCCGGGCCAGCGCCCGGCAGGCGTACTCGGCGTGCCGCCGGTTGGGCGTGGCCACGTGCACCCCGTCCAGCGGCGTACGCAGGAAGTCCCGGACGTCCGTCCCGGCCCAGATCCCCGGCGCCTCGGCGGCCACCGCCCGCAGCGCCGCCTCGTCGCAGTCCAGTACGGCGACCAGGCGCAGGTCGTCGGCGGCCGCGATCGCCGGCAGCAGCGCCCGCCGGGTCAGGAACCCGGCGCCCACGATGCCGATCCGGAACGTCATCGGACCCGCTCCGGCCTGTCGTGCCAGTGCAGCAGCAGGCTGCGCGGGGCGAGCGACCGGTGGGTGGCACCGGCGATCGCGTCCAGGGTGTGCCGTTGGGCCGCCAGGGCACCGTCCAGGGCCGGGTCACCGGTGCCGACCGGCCGGGCCGGAGCGAGCAACACCGCCACCCCGACCGAGCGGGTGTGCCAGACCAGTTGGTAGGAGTGGTGGTTCCAGCCGCTGCCCTCGTGCACCTCGACGGGGCGGCCGAGCCGCCGCGCCAGCCACTCCGCCCCGACCGCACCGGCCGGGCCGGCGCCGTAGCCGACGACGTGCACGGCGGTGAGGTCGGGCCGCTGCGCCAGCCAGCCGCCGAGTACTCCGGCCAGTTCGTCACCGCTGGCCACCGCGCCGGCCCCGGCGGGCCGGTCGGCGGCGGTCGGGTTCACCGGCAGCAGCCGCTTGTAGTGCTGCACCGCGTCGTGGGTGGCGAACCGCAGCCCGTGCCGTACCGCGACGCAGGCCACCAGGGCGGCGACCGCGTAGCAGGCGGCCATCGCGGCGGCGACCGCGCCGGCCGGCCCACCGGGCCGGGACAGCCCGGAGATGCCCGCCGCGACGTCGACCACCAGCGCACCGGAGGTCGGCTCGGCCGCCACGTCCGGCCACGGCCGGAACCGCTCGGACTTGCCGCCCCAACCCTGCCGGGCCGCCTGGAGGGTCCAGAGTCGCAGTCCCGGGCCGGCGCCGGGCGGCAGCCGGAACAGCACCCGGGGCCGGCCGGTCGCCGGCAACCGGGCGGACTCCTCGCCGGCCCACTCGCCGATCGTCCGGGCCGCACCGGCGAACGCCCGGTAGGTGTCGTCGAAGTGCGGCCAGCTCAGCATCCGGGCCGCGAGCAGCGCCGGCACCGAGAGCGGGGCGTGGTAGAGGGCCACCTGGTCGGGCCCGCCGCCCACCGAGAGGGTGCCGCCGCGCTCGCAGAGCCAGGCCGGGGCCGCCCCGCCGGTCCGGTGCCGGGCCAGCGCGAGGGTGGCGGCCAGCAGCCGGGTTTCCCGGGTACGCCCGGAGGCGCTGACCGCGAACCCGGCGACGGCTCCCCGCCCGCCCGACTCGCCGAGTGTCCGGTGCACCGTCGCCGGGTCGAGGGAGTCCAGTACCCGGATGACGGACTGCCCCGGCACCGCCTCGCAGATCGCCCGCAGCCCGAAGGCCCAGCCCCCGGTGCCGGCGAAGACCGCCCGGCGGCAGCCGCGCAGCAGCGTACCGCCGCCCCGCTCGGCGGTGAGCCGGGAGACCCGGGGCCAGGCGGGCGGGTGTACCCAGCCGAGCCGGGGCACTCCGGCGAGGCTGGCCAGCGCGGCGACCGTACCGGCCGGCCCGTGCCGGTCACCGCTGGCGGCGGCCCGCACGTACGCCCACAGCTCGGCGCCGCTCGGCTCGGCTCCCCAGTGCCGCGCGGTCACGGCGTACCCCGTCGTCGGGCCGGTACCGGGGGAGCCGGGGCCACCACCGTGCCGTCGAGCCGGAAGTCGACCACGACCCGCAGCGCCGAGCCGCCGGCGACCGTACCGTGGTCGAGCAGTTCGGTCGCCACACCCGGCAGCGCGGGCAGCGAGACGAGGTGGCTGACCAGCGGCGCCAGGTCGAGCGCGGGGGTGGCCGGAGAGGTGCCGCCGGTGAGCAGTTCGCGGGCGGCGGTGAAGTCGCCGGGCCGACCGCCCCGGGAGCCGACCACGGTGCACCGGCCACCGGCCGGATTCCGCACCACCCGGCGTCCGCCGCCGGCCCGCACCGGCCCCGGGTCCAGCATCGTGCCGCCGCCGACCTGGAGCAGCCGGCCGGGCCGGAAGCCACCGAACAGGTGCAGGCCGGCCCCGTCGGCCAGCGCCGGCCAGCTCAGTTCGGCCGCCGCCGGCCCGCCGTCACCGGCCACCGCCAGCACGGCCAGCTCGGCGCCCCGGCCGCAGGTGGCCGAGCGGACTCCGGCGGCGAGTCCGGGGGCGAGCGGCAACACCGCGTCCGGGGCCGGCAGGCCACGCTGGACGGCGGCCCGGAGCCGCCGGTCGGTCCGGGCGGCCACGGTCACCGTACGGGCGCCGCGGGCGCGGGCGACGGCGACGTGCAGCAGGCCGAGTACGCCGGCACCGACGACGAGGACGTCCCGGCCGGCCCAGTCCCCGGCGAGGGTCCGGTGCGCCCGCAGCACCGCCGCCAGCGGCTCCAGCAGCACCCACTCCGGGCCGCAGCCCGGCGGCACCCCGACGAGCTGCCCCTGGGCCAGCGCACCGAGGTCGCTGACGAGGAGGTCCCGGAACACCCCGGGCAGGTTGTGACCGAGCTTGAGGTAGTCGTCCGTCGGGTGGTTGGGGTTGAGCGTCACCAGGTCACCGGGGCGCAGGCCGGAGACGGACGCGCCCACCTCGACCACCTCGGCCACGCACTCGTGCCCGAGCACTCCCGGCTCCACGCCCCGTTCGCCGCGCAGGATCTCCAGGTCGGTGCCGCAGAGGCCGGCGTACCTGGGCTTGAGCAGCAGTTGCTCACGGCCGCAGCGCGGCCGGGTGCCGGTGGTCAGGACGAGCCGCGCCTCGCCGACCGGCTTGACCACCTCGCGGGTCTCGGCCTGTCGCGCGGCGAGGTAGCCGGCCATCCCGGCCAGGGTGGCGTGCTCGGCGTCGCCGGGTACGTGCAGCAGCCCGGCCCGCTCGGCGGCCGTCCAGCCGGAGAACCAGCCGGCGTCGACCCAGAGCCTCGCCAGCCACTCGCGCAGCGCGGCGAACCAGGGCGCGCCGACACCGTGCGCGAAGCCGCCGACCACCACCACCGAGCGGAGCCCGAGCTGCGCGCAGACCTGCAACAGCGCCACCGCGAGGTGCCGGGTCGCCGCGTGCAGCAGGTCGGTGACGAACGCGTCGCCGGCGCGGGCGGCGTCGGCGAGCGCCCGCCCGTCGATTCGGTCCGGATCGCCGCCGACCAGCCGGTGCAGTACCGAACCGGCGAAGTCGGCCGGATCCCGCCGGGCCCGCCGGACCGCCGCCCGCACCACCGCCGGCCCCGAGCTGTACGCGCAGAGGTCGGCCACCGCGCCGCAGTCGCACCACGGCAGGTCCAGCCCGGCCAGTTGCTCGCGGGCGGCCCGGTCCCCGGCGGCGGCGGCCCGGCCGAGCCGGGCGGCACCGGCCGGCCCACCGGGCACCGCGTCGAGCCGGCTCGGCTCCACCGGCACGTGCCCGATCTCCCCGCCCAACCCGGCCGGGTCGGCGAGCACCTTGGCGGTGCCGGGAAGCCGGTCGTCGAAGACCTTGACCGCCACGCCGGTGCTGACGGTGAGCAGGGCGAACCGGCCGAGCCGCCGGTAGTGCCAGGCCGCCGCGGCCACGTCGTTGAGTACGGTCACCCGGGCCCACGGCAGCCGTGCCCGCAGCGCCGCCCGTACGTCGTAGCCGGCCGACTGCGCCTGCCAGAGCACGCTGGCGTCCCGGACCACCCCCTCGGCGGTGACCACTGCACCGAAGGCGACCCCGACCTCCCGCCGGCCGGCGGGTTCGGCGGTTCGGTGCAGCCGGTCGGCCTCCTCGGCGATCCGGTCCAGCAGCTCGTCGCGGACGGCGGCGAGCGGAACGCCCGGCCGGCCGCGCCGGTTCGGGGTGGCGAACCGGAGCACCTCGCCGACCAGCCGTCCCGCCTCGGCCAACGCCAACCGGGTCCAGGTGCCGCCGACGTCGACCACCACGCCCCGCTCCGCCGTCGCGGCAGCTTCCGGCCACCCGTCCTGCTCCGCCCCCGCCGTGCCACCCGGCCGCCGCTGCCGCTCCGGCCCCGCCGTCCCGCCCGGCCGCCCGTCCTGCTCCGGCACGTGCACCTGGCCGTCCTGCTCCGTGCGTCCGGTCACGAGTCGCTCCACGCCCGAGCCGCCGCCGGTTCGCCGGCTCCGGTGGTCGGGGTCGGCGTACCGGCCCGGCGGCACAACACCGACCAGGCCCGGTGCAGGTCCGCCGCGCCGATCTCGTCGATCGAGTCGACGAACCCGCCGACCCCGATCCCGACCGGTACGGCCAGGTGCAGCTCGCCGCCCTTGTGCGGCAGTACGTGGGTGCGCAGCGCCCGCCACAGCTCGGCGGCGTCGCAGCAGTCGTCGTACGTCGGCAGCCCGATCCGGCGCAGCAGCGTCTCGGCCCGGTCGGCGACGGTGTACGGCAGCCGCCCGGCGGCCACGCCCAGCCGGCAGGAGAGCGCCATTCCGACCGCCACCGCCTCGCCGTGCCGGAGCCGGTAGCCGGACCGCTCCTCCAGCACGTGCCCGAACTCGTGGCCGAAGTCGGCCAGCCGGCGCAGCCGCCGCTCCCAGGGGTTCTCCTCCAGCTCGACCAGCATCGCGGCGACCGCGCGCCGGAGCACCTCGTCGAGCACCGGGGCGGCGCCGGGGTCGCGCAGCACGGCGTGGTGCTCCTCGACCAGGGTGTAGAGGCGGGCGTCCCGGACCAGTGCGATCTTGACGATCTCGGCCAGCCCGCACCGGAACTCGGCCTCCGGCAGGGTCGCCAGGAACCCGGCGTCGCAGAGGCAGGCCAGCGGCGGGTGGTACGCCCCGAGCAGGTTCTTCCGGCCGTCCAGGTCGACGCCGACCTTCAGCCCGACCCCCGCGTCGACCAGCCCGACCAGGGTGGTCGGGACGCGCAGGTACGGCGTACCGCCGGGATGGCAGGCCGCGACGTAGCCGACCAGGTCGAGTACGGTCCCGCCGCCGACCGCCAGGATCCGGTCGGCGGGGCCCAGGCCGAGCCGGCGGACCCGCCGCAGCAGCCGGCCGGCGGCCTCGTAGGTCTTGCCCCCGGGCGAGCTGCGCACCGGCAGCACGGTGCAGCCGGCGAGCCGACCCTGCCGGTACCGCCGGGCGAGCGCGTCCCGGACAGCGGCGGTGACGGTCGGCGAGTAGTCGTCCACCACCGCCAGCACCCGGGCACCCGCCGGCAGGTAGCCGGAGAGCACCGGGTTGTCCGGGGCGAGGACCCCGGCGGTGAAGGCGACCCGGTAGCCCAGCTTCCGGATCCGGTGCGCCCGGACCGGTGCCGGCACCGGCGGCCACCACCCCGGTCCCGGCCCCGGCCCCGATACCGATACCGATACCGGCCCCGGTACCGCCGACGCCCGCGCGTCCGACACCGACGGCGTCACCGGCGCGCCCGACACCGACGGCGCCACCGGCACGGCGGATGCCGAGGGCACCACCGGCACGGCGGATGCCGAGGGCACCACCGGCACGGCGGATGCCGGGGGAACCACCCCGGCCGCGGATGCCGAGGGTGCCCGGGGTGCGCCGGGTGCCGATGGGGGTGGTGGCCAGATCCGGCTGGCGGCGGCGCCGTGCCGGTGCAGCAGCCGGGCCACCGCGGCCAGCGCCGCCTGCCGGATCAGGGCCGGCTCCGCGGCCAAGTCGAGCCGGCCGGCGAGTACGTCGTCGTAGCCAGCGAGGTGGCGGATCGCCGACTCCTCGTCCGGGCGTACCGGGGTGGGATCGGCGAGCAGGGTGTCCACGTCGACCAGCAGTACGGGATCCCGCGTCTCGGCGGCGAGCGCCGGTTCGCCGGCCACCACCCGGGTGCTCCAGTGCAGCGAGGCCAGCAGCGACAGCAACTCGTCGTGCATCCGGACCACGTGGGCGTACCGGCGGTACATCGCGGCGGCCAGCGCGGTGGTGGCGGTTGCCGCCGGCCCGGCGAGGGAGACGAAGGCGTCCCGCCGGCCGAGCCCGGTCGCGACGGCGGCTCGCACCACCGCGCGTACCGGATCGGGGTTGCCCGGCGCGGCGAGGTCGCCGGCGTCGACCGTCCGGTGCTGGTCGAGCACACCGCGTTCCCGCCAGTAGCCGAGGTAGGCGTCGAGCCGGCGGCCCTGCTCCGGCCGGTCGCAGACGGCGAGGATCCGGCGCGCGCCGCCGAGTGCCCGCAGCAGCGTGACGTCGCCGGGGCGCCACAGGTCCCGCCGCATCCGCAGCTCGAAGGTGTCGATCAGCTCGGCCCGGAGCGTGTCCTTGCGCCCGGGCGGGGGTGCCGCCGGCCTGGGCAGGTCGCGGGGCCGGGCCAGGGCCGGAGCCCCGGTGGTCGACGACATCGCCTCACACCGGCGCCTGCCGGGCGCAGGCCCGGCGCAGCAACTCGACCAACGGCTGTCGCGGCCGGCACCGGTCGAACCGGAACGAGGCCATCATCTCGTCGATCGCCGACTCGTCCATGCCCTGGAACAGCTCGCCGAACTCCGGCAGCAGCGCCTCGGCGAAGAGGATCTGCGGCACCAGCCGGCCGATCAGGAACTCGCTGCCGAACGGAAACGGCAGGTAGTCCGGGAACTCCCGGGCGAAGAGTTCCTTGAGCGGGCGCATCACCTGCTGGATGTGGTCGTGCCGGCCGCCCCACAGGTCGACGCCGAGCCGGGCCTTCTTCTCCAGTACCGGCCGGATCCGGCGCATCCACGGGCTGTCCGGGTCCACGGTCAGCGGCGCCGCCACCCCGATGTCCTTGTACGGCCAGAACGCCCAGTTGGCCCGGTGCCGGGTGTAGATCTCGAACTGGTCGGCGAGCAGGTCGAGCCGCATCCGGTCCCGTTCGGGCTCGCCGGTGAAGACCGCGTTGAACTCGCCGACGTAGACCGGGGTGCCGGTGCGGAGCATGTACTCGCTGCGCTTGAGGTACGTCCGCTCCAGCACGCTCGCGTCGAAGTACTGGTCGCGGGACTGGTCCGGCAGCAGGATGCCGTGCTCGTACCCGACGCCGTCCGGGGACTCCCAGACGTGGGTCAGGTGCGCCACGCCGGGGTAGCGACCGTCCGGGACGTAGCCGGGCGGCGCGTAGTCGTGGTGCGAGTAGATGACGTTGGGCAGTGGTTCGCCGTACACGTCGAAGTCGTTGGAGTAGCGGTTGCCCTCCAGGATCACGATGTGCTCCGGGTCGACCTCGCGGATCGCCTCGACCAGCCGGCGGGAGTACGGCCCGATCACCTCCCCGCTCGGGTCGGCCGGCTCGTTGACCGGGTTGTACCCGGCCACCCACGGCTCGTCCCGGTAGCGGCCGGCGATCTCCCGCCAGAGGTGTACGACCCGGTCCTGGAAGTGCGGGTGCTGCCAGAACTGGGCCACGTGGGTGGGGTTGTCGCTGTGCCAGTCCTGGTTCTGCCAGCCGGGCAGCGCGTGCAGGTCGATGATGGTGCGTACGCCGCACGCGGCGAGCAGTTCTATCGCCCGGTCCAGGTGGCGGAAGCCGGACTCCACGATCTCGAACGGTCGCCGGTCGTCCTCCAGGTGCCGGTAGTTGACCGGGATCCGGACCACGTTGCAGCCGAGCTCGGCGATGAACCGGGCGTCGTCGGCGGTGAAGAAGTGCTCCAGGAAGCGGTCGAAGAAGAACGCCGCCCGCTCCGGGCCGAGCACGTCCCGCACGGCGGCCCGCATGCCCTGCTCGTACGCCGGGAAACCGGTCATCCAGTTCTCGAAGTTGAGCCAACCGGCGAGGCCAATCCCCCGCCAGATAACCTGCTGTCCGTCGCCGTCAACTATTTGATCGCCATTGGTCCGGAGAAATCCTCCGGGGCATGCCAAAGCAAACCGGGACACGGACATGCCACCCCCTGCCTTTCCCGTCGTCGGGTGCATTGCCCGTTCGGATCGATATTGACTCAATACGATGGGACGACAATCGTCAAGGGGTCGAGCATGATCAAATGGACGCGCTCCCACGGCATACCTGTCGAGCCCGGAGCGTTGCGACGTGAGCCGGAGGAGTCAGCGGGGCCAACCGCTCCAGGGTGTTGCCGGACACGATCCGGGACGATATTTTGCGCGGGGATGTTAGCGATCCCACCTACCGGTCCCCGCCGCACACCCCTCGGGGGGAAAATGGTTTGGCCACGAACGTTGAGGTCAGTCATATCCGTCGTACGGCGCCTGATGAGGCGCCGTCGTCGCCGCAACCACCGTGACCCGTTTCTCTACAAGTGAGGTACGACGCGAATCGGGAATCAGCCGCCCCGGCGCGGGTGGAGACAGGCGGCCGGCATCGCTCGGGCCCGGGGACATAGCATCGGCCGATGGCGAGCCCTTCCGACCCGCCGGGGCGTGATCCACGGCTGCGCCGGCCCCGGATCGCCACCCTGGTCGCGCTGGTCAGCACGCTGCTGACCGCCCTGATGATGCCGGGGATCGGACTGGCCCGCGAGCCGGATCCGGTGTGGACCGTGCTCGGTTCGGTCGGCATCGTCGCCGTAGCCACCGCCCAGATCGTGGCGCTGTACGTCCTGCTCACGCCCTGGCTGACCATGTCGGCCCGGCGCCGGGCACTGGCCGGGTACGCCGGAACCGCCGTCGCCTCCGTACCGCTGGTCGGCCCGGTCGCGGGTGGGCACTGGCCGACCTGGGCCTGGCTGGGCGCCTCGGTCGTCGGCACCGCGCCGCTGCTGCTCGGCCGCCGGACCGCGACCCTGGTGGTGGCGGCGACCGTCGCCGTGGCGGTCGGGGTGGCCCGGTGGACCGGGGGCGAGGTGTCGGACCACCTGCTGATCACCGGTGGCATCGGGCTCTCCGTCGCGGCGATCGGCTGGTTCCAGGTGTGGTTCTGGGACCTGCTGGTGCAGGCGCAGCAGGGCCGGAGCGCCCAGGCCCGGCTGGCCGCCACCCAGGAGCGGCTCCGGTTCGCCCGGGACGTGCACGACCTGCTCGGCCACCACCTCTCGGTGATCGCGCTGAAGGCCGAACTCGCGGCCCGGCTCGCCTCGGTCGACCCGGAACGGGCCGGGCGGGAGGCGGCCGAGGTGCAGCGGCTGGCCGTCTCGGCCCTGGCCGAGGTACGCGAGGCGGTGCACGGCTACCGCGTGGTCGACCTGCGCGAACAACTGGCGGCAACCGCCGAGGTACTCCGCTCGTCCGGCGTACGCTGCACGGTCGCACAGCCGCCCGATGAGGTACCGGCGGAGGTCGCCGCCCAACTGGCTCCGGTGTTGCGCGAGGCGAGCACCAACCTGCTGCGGCACAGCCGGGCCACCTGGTGCACGATCGAGGTCGGGCGGGACGCCGACCGGTTCCGGCTGACCGTCGCCAACGACGGGGCGGGACCGGCCGCCCCAGACCGGCACAGCTCGGGGCTGCGCGGCCTCGCCGACCGGCTGGCCGACGCCGCCGGAACACTCCGGATCGAGCACCGCGACGGCGTCTTCACGGTCGAGGCCGTCGTGCCGGCCCCGGACACACTGGACGGGACGAAGCCGGACGGGGCGGAGCCGGATGCGCTGGGCGGGACGAAGCCGGACGGGCTGGCCCCCGATGCGCTGGACGGGGCGGCCCCCGGCGGGATGGAGCCGCAGGTTCCGAGACCACGGACGGAGGGCAACGGCGATGGACGGGGCAACGGCGGTGGACGGGGTAACGGCGGACACGACGGCGGCGGTGGGCGGGACGGGTGAGTGGTGCGCACCGGCACCGGTACCGGCGGGGCGGGGGCGGGCATGATCCGGGTACTGCTCGCCGATGACGAGGAGCTGATCCGGGTGGCGGTCGCCGCCCTGCTCGAGCTGGAACCCGACATCGAGGTGGTGGCACAGGCCGGCGACGGCCGGGCGGCGGTGCAGGCCGCGCTGGCACACCGGCCGGACGTCGCGGTGGTCGACCTGGAGATGCCGGCACTGGACGGGCTGGGCGTCGCCGCCGAACTGGCCAGGGCGCTGCCGTCCTGCGCGGTGGTCATCCTGACCGGTCGTGGCCGGCCCGCGCACCTGCGCCGGGCACTCACCACCGGCGCCCGGGGCTTCCTGGCCAAGGGCGCCCCGGGCGGCGCGCTGGCCGACGTCGTCCGGCGGGTGCATGGCGGGGCACGCTACGTCGACCCGACGCTGGCGGCCGAGGCGCTGATCGCGCCCGAGTGCCCGCTGACTCCGCGCGAGTTGGAGGTACTCCGGCTGGCCGGTACCGACGCGACCGTCTCGGCCGTCGCCCGGCGTACCTCCCTGTCGCAGGGCACGGTACGCAACCACCTGGCTGCCGCCGTCGGCAAGCTCGGAGTCGCCAGCCGGGCGGAGGCGTACCGGATCGCCACCGACAACGGCTGGCTCTGACCGGCCGCCGCCGGTGGAACCGTCGTCGGGAGGAAACCGAGCCGGGCCGGGAATTGAGTCGGGTCGACTCAAGTTATACCGGGTGCCGGTCGGGACGACCGGCCACATAGCACCCGAGGAGAGCACCCATGAGCACCTTGTCGCTGTGGACCCGGCGGGACCCGTTCGCGGAGTTCGACGCCCTGGTGCGCAACGCCTTCGGCACCACCACCGGCTGGCCGACCGCCCGGTCGACCGGCTTCACCCCGCCAGCCGAGATCGTCCGGGACGGCGCCGACGCAGTCGTCCGAGTGGAGCTGCCCGGGGTCGACGTCGAGCAGGACGTGACCGTGGAGGTCGACTCCGGCCGGCTGGTCGTCCGGGGTGAGCGGCGTGACGAGCGGGCCGAGGAGCGGGACGGACGCAGCCTGCGCGAGGTCCGGTACGGCTCGTTCCGGCGCGCGTTCCGGCTTCCCGCGCACCTGACGGCGGACGCGGTCACCGCCTCGTACGAGGCGGGCGTACTCCAGGTCCGGGTCGCCGGCGCGTACGCCGACGGCACCGGCGGGGCCCGCCGGATCGCCGTCACCTCCGGCAGCCCGGCCACCTCGGCCCTCGGTGCAGGCGAGGCGCAGCCGACCGCCTGACCCACTCCCACCGATACCGCACCCCGCGGGCCCGGCCGGATCCCGGTCGGGCCCGCGCTGTCGTCTCCGGCGAGGAAGCGACCGAACGGGCGACCATGGCGGGGCGCCGCTCCCGTACCGTGTTCGCTGTGCGTGGCGCGGGCGCGAGACTGGGCATCGACTTCGGCACCTACAACACGGTCGCGGTGCTGGCTCTGCCGGGCCGGGAACCCCGGCCGCTGCTCTTCGACGGGTCGCCGCTGCTGCGTTCGGCGGTCTGCGCCGACACCGGCGAGCGGCTGCTGGTCGGCCAGGACGCGCTGCACACCGCCCTCTCGCTGCCACAGTCCTACGAGCCCTATCCGAAGCGCTGCGTCGACGAGGGCACCGTGCTGCTCGGCGGCCGGGAGATGTCGGTCGAGGAGCTGTTCGCCGCGCCGCTGCGCCGGGTGGCCAGCGAGGTACGCCTGATCACCACCGAGCCGGTCACCGAGGCGGTGCTGACCTATCCGGCCGCCTGGGGCACGCACCGTCGCGGCACCCTACTGGCCGCGGCCAACAAGGTGTTGCCGACCGTACGCCTGGTCGCCGAGCCGGTCGCCGCCGCCAACTTCTTCGTCGAGGTGGCCGGCCGGGACCTGCCGGTCGGGCGCTGCGCGGTGGTCTACGACTTCGGCGCCGGCACCTTCGACGTGACCGTGGTACGCCGCAACCCCGACGGGTTCGAGGTGCTGGCGACCGAGGGGCTCGCCGACTGCGGCGGGCTCGACATCGACGCCGCCATCGTGACGCGGATCGGTACCGCGATCGGCAGCCGGGACGAGCGCCTGTGGGCCCGGCTGACCAGCCCGGACACCACCTCCGACCGGCGGGCCAGCCAGCAGCTCTGGGCGAACGCGCGGTCCGGCAAGGAGATGCTGACCCGGAGCACCACGACGCTGGTCCACGTACCACTCTTCGACGTGGACCTGCCGCTCGGCCGGGAGGAGCTGGAGGAGCTGGCCGCCCCGGTCGTCGCCCGTACCGTGACGACCACCCGCACCCTGCTCGGCCGGCTGGACGACGGGGAGTCGGCGGTGGCGGCGGTCTTCCTCTCCGGCGGATCCAGCCGGATGCCGGCGGTCGCCACCGCGCTGCACCGGGCCCTGGATATCGCCCCGAGCGTGGTGGAGCAGCCGGAACTGGTGGTTGCCGAGGGGAGCCTGCGGATCCCGGTCGGCTCCGGCGGGCCCGCCACCGTCGGTGCGACGGCGGTGCCGCCGACCGCCGAGCCCGCGACCGCCAGCGCGGGCGCCGGCGCGCCGGGCGGGCGGTTCGGCCGGTGGGCAGCGCTGTCCCGGTCCCGGCGGGCGCAGGTCGCGGGCGCGGCCGTGGCGGTCGCCGCCGTGCTGGCCACGGCCACCGTCGCCGCCGCCCTCGCCGGGGGCGGCGACCCGAATCGTGGTACGGGGTCGGCCGGTGGCGCCTCGGCCAGCGCCTCGGCGACACCCGGCGCCGGCGGGTCGCCCCGCCCGTCCGTCACGCCGACGGTGACCGCCGCCGGGGTGGACGCCTGCATGGTCGGCACCTGGCGCAGTCTCGGCGGACAGTCGGACAAGAAGATCGACAATCAGAGCATCCAGTTCAGCGGCGGGGCCGGGACGGTACAGACCTACACGGCGGACGGCAAGGTGACGCTGAACTTCAACAAGACCACGGACAAGACCGCGACCTACCGTGGAGTCAAATGGCGGGAGCGGACCCGGGGCACCGCCTCGGCCAACGTCTACCACCGCAACGGCGTCGAGTACGTCAGCGGCGTACGGGCGAAGGGGACCATCGTGCTCTACCGTGGCGGCAGTCGTAACGCCAGCGTGCCGCTGTCGCTGCTGCTGGAGCCGACCGAATACATCTGCACCGGTGACACGATGCGGTTCTTCGGCGACGGCCCCAGCGAGTGGATCCGGGTCCGCTGACCACCCCCCTCGGCGGGCAGGCCGCGTCGCGCGGATCAGAAGAGGGTCAGCGGCTCGGCCGGGATCGGCTCCGGCAGCGCGTCGAGTTCGGGTACCCGGGCCCGCACCTCGTCGTGGAAGCGGCGGGCGAGCATCGGCGCGTCGGCGTTGTCCGGGGTGTGCACGAAGACCGTCGGCGAGCGGCCCTCGCGCAGCCAGCCGACGGTGACGTCGACCCAGTGCCGCCAGCCCTCGACGGTCCAGGCGGGATCGTCGCGACCGAGGTACCGGACGATCGGCCGGTCGGTCAGCGCGACCGTCCGGAGCGGCATCCGGGGTTTCTTGGTCCAGGCGTCCCGCTCCGCGTCACTGCTCGGCGGAGCCTGGAAGAACGCGGTGGTGTCGAACGGGATCCACTCGGCGGCCGCGTCGGCGAGTACCCCTTCCAGCAGCCGCGTCGCGCGGGGGTCGGCGAAGAACGCGGGGTCGCGGACCTCGACGGCGTACCGGTGGGAGCCGGGCAGCCGGCGCAGGAAGCGGGCGAGCACGGCGACGTCGCCGGGGGCGAACGACCCCGGCAACTGGATCCAGAGGGCGTGCGCCCGGGGGCCGAGTGGCTCGATCGCGTCCAGGAAGATCCGGAGCGGCTCGTCGACGTCGGTGAGCCGGTGTTCGTGCGTGATGAGCTTGGGTATCTTGATCACGAAGCGGAAGCCCGGGTCGGTCTGCTGCGCCCAGGACGCCACGGTCTCCCGGGTCGGAGTCGCGTAGAAGGTGGTGTTCCCCTCCACCGCGTCGCACCAGCTCGCATAGGAGCGCAGCCGCTCGGAGGCCGGCAGCGGATGCGCCAGGAACCGCCCCTGCCAGGACTTGTGCGTCCACATCGCGCACCCCACGGACAGCCGCATCCCGGCCCCCTCCCGCCGAACCATCCCCGGATCCTCCCGCCGAGCGGACCCCTCACCCCGAACCGGACCCCTCCCGCCGGACGGACCCCTCCCGCCGGCGGAGCAGGCCCGGACCGGTCTGCCCCGAGGTCCCCGCCCCGGGCCACCCGTCAGGTCGTCCACCGCTGCACGGCAACGGTATACGGGCGCCGTCGACCAAACGGCCCGGCGGTCCGGGCCACGGCTTGACCTCGCCCCAGGGGCGCGGCACAGACTTCAGGGCGTGCAGCGGAAGTACCTGCGGGCCGGCGAGTTCGGCGCGGCCGGGCGGTTGTCGCCGAAGGCCCTGCGCCTCTACGCCGAACAGGGCCTGCTCCGGCCGGCGAGCGTCGACCCGGCCACCGGCTACCGCTACTACAGCCCCGACCAGTTGCCTCGGGCCCGGCTGATCGCCCGGCTGCGCCGGCTCGGACTGCCACTGGCCCGGATCGGCCAGCTCGCCGACCTCACCCCGGAGGCTCGGGCGATCGAACTGCGCGGATGGCTGCGCACCCAACGCACGCTGCTCGACGAACGGGCGGCGGCGGTGGAGGCGATGCAGTGGTACGGCGAGGACGACGCACTCGTCGACGCCGTCGCGCTGCGGGACGTACCAGCGACGAAGGTCCTCTGCCGGAGCCGCCACGTCGACACCACCGCGCTGGACGATCTGATCCGGACGGCCGAGCACGACATCCGCGCGCACCTGCGGGCATCGGGATCGGGCGACGGCGGCGCGACCCTGGTCTCCTTCCAGGACCTCGTCACCCCGGACAGCGAAGGGCTCGTCGAGGTGGCAGTCCAGTACGACGGAAGCATCGAACCGGTCGACGACCTGTACATCCGCCTGGTGCCCGCGCACACCGAGGCGTACCTGCCGGTGCCAGCGGGATTCGAGGACTTTCCACTGGTCCTGCGGGTGTACGACGCGGTGGAGGCGTACACCGATGCGCGGGCGGGCGTCACCTGTGTCGGCCACCCGTACGAGATCTATCCGGGCACGGACGCGCTCTTCGACGTCGCATACCCGGTTTCCCCCAGCTGAAAGGCTCGATCCGTGCGCCATATCCCCTATGTCGGCAGCGGCCCGTACTGCTACGCCAACTCGTTCGCGATGCTGCTCGGCGAGCGGGCCCCGTCGACCGCCGTCATCGAGGTCGCCACCGGTGGCCCGTTCGGCATGCAACTCATCGGCGGTACGACGGTGTTCTTCGACGCGTACGGCTGGAATCCCGAACTGGGCTTCGACCAGGCGCTGGAGGCGATCGGCTGGACCTCGACGGTCAGCAGGGGCGGCGGCGCGGCGGCGGCGCTCGCCCGCCTCGCCGACGCGGCCGCGAAAGGCCCGGTCTGGGTCGGCCCGCTGGAGATGGGTCACCTGCACCACCATCCCGAGATGACCGGACCGATCGGTGCCGACCACTTCGTCGTCGTCCTTGACGTGGCTGACGAGCGGGTACTCGTGCACGACCCGCACGGTTACCCCTACGCCCAGGTACCGGTCGACGACTTCCTCGCCGCCTGGCGGGCGGAGACGGTGGACTACGGCGACCCGTACACCATGCGTACCGATTTCCAGAAGGTCGCGGACGTCACCGACGCGGACGCGATCCGGTCGATCGTGCCGACCGCGGTGAAGCGGCTCGCCATGCAGACCGACGTGGAGATGCCACCCGGCAGCCTCGGCAACGGCGAGGCGGCGGAACGGGTCGCCCAGATGATCGAGGCGGGTGCCGGCGACGGGCTGCGGGAGCACCTGGTCTATTTCGCGGTCCGCGTCGGCGCGCGACGGCTCAGTGACACCGCCGACTGCCTGCTGCTGGCCGGACATCCCGAGGCGGCGGAGATCGCCGCGACCCAGGCCCGGCTGGTGGGCTCGATGCAGCATCCGATGGTGATCCGCGACTTCCCGGCGGCAGCAGCCGCACTCCGCGAGCTGGCCCCAACCTACGACCGGCTGCACGCCGCCCTCGTCCAGCGGCGCGTCGGCACCGGGTAGCAGCCGGTCTCACCACTGAAACCGACATCAGCGCCGACCAGATCCGATCGCGGGTGATCCTCCGTGTTGCGGCTGGCCGCACCAGCCGCCGCTGGTCGGCGAATCCGGCAGGCCGGACCCGTTACGGTCAACCGCATGCGGTACCGGGAGCGCGTGACCGAAGCCATCTGTAGCGAGGTCGACGACGTCCTGACACTCTGCTTGCGCAACGGGCCGGACCAGGTGGTCGAGTTCCTGTTCTGGTACGACTTCGACGCCCACGAGGTGGTCAACCGGGACGGGATGGTCGGGTACGAGGCGGTGAATTCGTCGCGGCTCACCCGCCGCGATCTGTATCTGGAGTACGACGCACGGTCTGCGGCGAGGCTGGGTTTCCCTCGATTGCACCAGCTTCGGCTTGAGCTGCCGGATCAACAGTTCGCGGCGGTACGTGCCGGGCTGGTCGAGATCATCGGCACCGCCTGTCACGTGATCGAACGAGGAACCTGACCTGCCGCGACCCCGTGCAGGTCGACCTGCTCCGTGTGCCCGGTCGGCCGCGCGTCCCGGTAGCAGGGCTTTGACCAGCGCTTACGCGCTGTCCGGACGGCCGGAACTGACTGTGCCGGGTGCGATGTCGACCGATACTTGCTGTCGTCCCTATCGGGGGAAGATCACTTCGTCACAGCGATGGTCGGCCCGGCGGCGATGATCTGGTTGTTGACGGCTGCTCGCTCGTCGTCGGTTACCTGATAACTGGTAAGGGCCTCGTGCTGGTGCCCCCGGCAGGATTCGAACCTGCGCTCCGCCAAACTAGGTTAAAGCGGACGGGGTCGAGGCGGGTGCTAATGGTTATTGTGGTGTGCTATGGATCCGTGCTGTAGTGCTCCGTTATTGCAGGTCAGCGATTGCCGGAGTCATGCAGATCTGCAACTCGATGTTGTGTCCGACAAGCCTTACTGCGGTGGCTCCTGTAGGAGGGGGCCACCACGCTCAGAATGCGCCCGGCGATGGGCTCGCATCCGCTAACCGACCACGCCCGCCTGTTGCTGGTCACCGTGGGCCGAGACCGACGGCTTCGTCACATCTAGGCCGACAACGTTTTCCGTTGTGAGACGTGGTAACGAGCTCCCGAACCAGATTCTCTACGGGAATGACATAACGACTGCCGATCGCGCGCACCGCTGCTGTTTGTGTCCGCAAGTCAGACAGAATTAGTCAAAACTAACGAGTTGACTCGCTGATGGTTACGGGTCGAATTAAACAAGTCACTGATCGGACACAAAGTCCAATCTTGAATGGTAAAGAACTACATTCGCCTGCATGACTCGGACCCCGCAGGGTGGCTCCATTCCACCTAGGCTGTCGCGTCGGCAGGCAGGAAAGTATGTAATCGATGCCTTCCTGGTTGCTTTGCAGATGCGGCCGGCGCAGTTGTCTAAACTCACCGGACATGCTCCGGTGACGATCTCCCGATATCGGGCCGGCAAGCGAGTTCCGACGATGGGGTTCATTCTCGACCTCGTGGATGAGGCACCAAATGCTGGATTCACCGTCGATCAAATCGCGCCGAGACTGGGATACCGGTGGAAAGCGACCAGGGACCCCAGTCGGCACCGGAGCTTCGCTGACTATTTCGCGGCGGTTCGAGTCCTTGAGCGGTTGGGTCGGAAGCAGTTCGCAATCAGGCTCGATCTTACCGTCGAGGCCGTGCGAGATCTGGAGCGAGGAGTTCTACCCGATGAGTCTCTGATTAAGAGATTCGTTCGGGTGTTCTTGAGGCCTGAATACTCTCTTAAAGATGTTATCGCCGCTTTTCCTCAGTTGCGACCCGACGAGTTTGCGCAGGCGCTCCGGGTCAAGTTTCTCGAATTCCATCATCTTCCGAAGGGTGATGCGACAAGGATCGCGATGGAGAATCGTATTATCGAGGAATGTGTGCCGATGGCAGAGCGCATTGCTCATGCAGTTGCGCGGCGATATCGGAGGCCGGAATTGGCTGAGGAAATCTGGGGCCTAGGGTTGGTGCTTGCCGTACGCGACCATGATCCACGACGCGGCTATCTGCCTGGCTACCTGAAAGCTCGGATCAGGGGGGTGGCTCGCGGCATTATCTGGTCGAAACTGCAGACCGGTGTGAGTGCCGCGCTGCGCGACTATGGATTCATGGTCCGTGAGGCAGAGGAGTTCCTCCTTCAAGAGTTCGGCCGGAGCCCGAGTGAATTTGAGATCGCTCAGCACCTGGATGTCCCCGTAGAGGTCGTACGCGAGATTACTCAAGCACTCATGGCGAGTGACGCCATATTCACTGAGCACCTTGACCTTTTGATGCAGGATGTCATCGATTTGAGCTTCGCCGTCCGAGAATGGGCGGACAGCGACGATCCTCTTGTCAGGCGCTTCCGCAGGCTCTCCCCGGAAGAGCAAGAAGTCCTCTATCTTTTCTACTTCGATAAGTTCCCGATGGCAGAGATCGCTCGGTTTACCGGAGATTCAGAGGCTGAGGTCTCGGTCAGGCTCAAGTGGGCGTTAGCGAGGCTGTGCTCAGAGGACGTCTGAGGCGTTGGCCACGGATGACCGCCGAGTCTTTGCCCTGCCATATGGCGTCTCGTGTAATGGGGCAAGAATCAATTTCGGCAGCAATGATGAGGGTTGCGGAAGGCGGGGCGCCGAGAATTTTCGGCGCCCAGCAGGATCCGGGCGTCGCCTGCTCGTTGTCAGGTGAGGCGCACGGCATCGATGGTCTGGCTCAGTGGCAGCCGTAACTCTGGATGACGGACGAGGTACAGCTGCTCCCAACGATAAGGGTTACTATCTTCATCACTATACCCGTTAACGCCCATGACCCTGACCCTCTGCTGACACCAGAATGGTGCACAAGCCATACCGATCGGTTTTGAGAAACCCAGCCAAGGCAACCTGGACCAATTCGGCGAGGTCTCCACGAGTGGCCGAATCGGGCTCCGGGGTATCTCTGGCGCGGGGTCTGGGGCTCGGGCCCCGGTTAGCTGGATGTGCTTCCCCGAGCGCTTGGCGCGATAGTCCTCGGACCGTGGTTGCAGAGGTGCTTGGCCCGAGTACTAGGTCTCGCGAACGTGACCGCGGTCATCCGTGTCGATCTCCTGGGTCATCGACTCGGACGGAGTTCGATCGGAGAGGTGCGGGTGATCGGGTCGCGGTCGCTCCGGTGCGATCGGACTGGATGATCTACTGGAGTATCAGCCGGGGAACCTGCGTACGTCCACGCCAATGTGCGGTCCGATCGTGAGCGATGCGTCCGGAGGTTCTGGCCGTCGCTGGCCGCTTGTACGTCTGGCGACAAGTGGGGCTACTCGCCGGTCAGGTGGCGGGTGAGGCGCTTGACCTTGAAGGTCCGCACACCGTCGTCGACGGCCGAGTCGGTGAGTACGAACTGGCGGGTACATGCCGAGGTTCGAGGAGATCGGTGATTGGTAGACCGGTCTCGCCTTCGACCAGTTGAAGTGCCAGTTCAGCCCTGGCGGCGAGGTCCAGCGGTGCCAGTTCTTCGGTGAACATCGCGTGCGCCAAGCGGTCGAGGCCGGCGCCGATCAGCGGGGTGGCAGTGCGGAGCGCAGCATGTAGGGCCACGCCCTGCATCGAGCCACCGTGGAGCACGATGTTGCGGGCTCGATACAGCCGGCGGAGCGCGATCCGGAAAGCGGCGGCGACGTCGCCGAGTACGCGTCGTGGGTCGGCGAGTAGTTTGGTCATTCGTTCGAGTGCGGCCTGGTCACTGTGCCTGGTTCGCGAATGGGAGCCGGAGACGTCCGGAATGCCAGTGCCGCTGGCGAGCATGGCCGCGACGACTCGTGATCGTTCTCGGTTGGTCGTACAGGTGGCGAGCTGATGGGACAGCGCGTCAGGTGCTGACGGGGCATGGCGGTGGGCGAGTGCAGTGAGCTCGGCTCGTGGCCAGGAGCAGGCGATGATGGCGGCCAGCCGGTCTGCCGCGACGGCCTTGCCCGATCGTTCCTCCTCTTGCGGATCATCAGGCTCCGAAAGGAGCGATTCCACGGCAGCCCAGGCACCGGCCAAGGCCGGCCCCAAGGCACCCCGGTTGACCGAGGCCGCTAACTCCAGCGCGTCGTCGATCTGGGTGCGGGCACCGTCGACGCGATATAGATGGCCCTCGTGGACCAGGGTGAGGACGTCGGCTCCTCGCGCAGGCGAGGCGATCGGGATGAGTTCCGAATGACCGTCGACCCAGATGGACTCGGCTGGCCGGATGCCGTCCCGGCTGCGGCGAAGGAAGGAAGCGCGGGCGGTCATCCGGTCGACGAGTCGGCGAGCCTCATCCGCCGCCGCGTAGGGGTCTCGTGCTTGGACGTGGTAGCGAATTCCCCCGCCGACGCGTAGCCCGCTGATGTCGTGCCCGCGTTGTTTCAGCCAGGCGACCACGTCGCCCTTCGCCAACCAGTTGTCCACCTGTTCCGCGAGTTGGCGATGCGGGACGTCCAGCAGCGCGACCAGAACCTCGAACACGCGTGCTGGGCTCCGTGCGAGTTCCGCAGCGCTTTCGATCACCTCTGGGGCCGTGGCCCGGTCGCGACTGAGACGGCTGATCCAGCCGTTGAGATGTTCTGGGGTGTAGCCGAGGTCCAGCAGGTGCGCAGCCACGGTCCGCGCGAGCCGTTCGGGCTTTGGCCGGTCCGCCGCGGGTCTGGCTGCGGCCCTGGCCCAGCGTTCGACGTAGCCGTCACGCCCATGGTGGATCAGTTCCGCCAACCGCCGACGTGCCGGGCTTGGATCGGGCAATGGGCTGTTGAGCAGTGTGGTGATCTCCCGGCGGAGGTCCCGTTCGCCGAGGCCCACGTCGGGTCCGATGACCCGGCGGAGCTCGTTGCGCTGCCAGTCGCAGGCCGCTGGTGACAGGACTCGTCTGGCTTGCCAGAATCCGGCCTCCCAGAGTTCTTCCAGTGCGAGGATCGATCCGACGTCCCACAGCCGCCTCGGCCATGGCATGCCGTCGACGGTGAAGAAGTCGATCATTCGAGCGGTAACGTACCGGCTGTAGTCGCTTGTCGGGTCCGTTGGGGGCATCCCGGTCACAGGAGCACTGTAGTGGACGATCATCGGGTAACTCGAGTATGCTCGTACCGGACTTGAAGGGGCACTCGCCTACGGGCTACTGCCCCTTTTTTTTGTCCCATCCAACCCGGCCTGCCCTGTTGAGTCCGGCTCGGGACGCGTAGCTCCGCGCAGCGGTGGCGTCGGGGACGTGAACCCAGCGGATGTCACGTTAGAAACTCCGCGAAGCACGCGTCGCCCCCGGCGAGCACGCTGGAGGCAACGAAGACACTCGTGTCAATGCGAAGCTGGCTACCACGATCAGACGTCGATCGACCACGTTGCTGACGAGGCATGCCGCAGATCTGCAATTCTGCAGTTGTGCCGACAATCCTACCTTGGTGGCTTCTCTACATGATGGCCATCGCGTTCGTCGTACTGGACGTCGGAGCGGTGTTCGTTCCACCAGAGTAGAATGTCGAGGATCGCTTGCGCCTGAAGCGCGGCGAGCCTCCTGCCGTGCTCGCCGTCCGCCTCGGTGATCTCGAACTCGACCCGTAGGCGCTTCTTGTCCATGAGCGCAGGCTGCCACCTGGTGTCGGCGGCTCGCGTCACCCCAAAGAGTAACGACCGCCTGTGCTGTACTCGCAGACCGTGCACAGCCACCAGGGCGGCGAGGCGATCACCTACGACGCCGGCAGACGCACTCGGGGACGTAAGCGGCATGTCCTGGTCGACACCTGCGGCCAGCACCAGCTTGGCGGTGGTACATGCCGCGTCGATCCAGGCACGTGCCGCCGCCAATCTGGTGCTGGCCGGGATCACCGAGGCTTTCCGGTGTTGGCCCGGTCTGGGCCAACACCGGCTAGGTCAACCGGCTCGACGTGGGCCTGCTGGCCTCACGCGCATGCACGCCGGGATCGACCCCGACGCCTCAACGACGAATTCAACCAGAAGTAACCCTTCAGTTACCCAACACTCTCAGGCAGGTCGGCCGCTTATTGCTGTGCCATCTTTTGAAAGGGTATTGACAACACGGCACAAGAGACCCAGTCTGGTCATGTCACATGACTTTGAAAGGACTGGACATGACGCAGATTGCGCTCGCGCTGGCGAAGTTTGCCCGCGCACAAGGCGATCTCTACCTCAACCTGGCCGCCGATTTGGAGGCCGCAGCGCAGGTCCCTGACCTCACTGTGGACGCTGAGGTCGAGATCCCGACCGGACGCGGCCAGCGCCAGCAGCAGATCCTCGCCGTGCCTGGTCTCAGCACCGAGAACGGCATGAAGACTGCCGACATAGCCGCCGCCATCCGCTACGACGGACCGAACACCCACACCTCGCTGCAAGCCCTGCACAAGGCCGGCCTCGTCGAACCGGTCCCCGCTGCGACCCCGCAACGATGGCGGCTGGCCCCCCGCTATCGCACCACCAGCGTCGTCTTCATGCGCATGGCATCCCGCGTCCGCGAAGGCGAGTGGACGACCTACGGAGACATCTCGATTGCCGTGCGCGGCGATACCAAGGCAGCCCGAGGTGTTGGACAGGCCGCCGCAGCCCTCGCCAACTTCCCCCACCCCGAACGAATCCTCATGGAGGGCGGGCGCATCAATCCGAAGTGGCGCGACAGTCAGGATCGTGGACCGGAATACTGCCGCCAACTGCTGGAGAAGCAGGGCGTTCAGTTCGACAACGATCTCGCCGATGCAACCCAGCGCGTGACCTGGGACGAACTGCGTCGCCGCGACGAGTCCGAACCCGTCACCGAATGACCGCGTCAATGACCTAGCCAGGATGAGCCCATGGCGCACGGACCGAACACCATCGAGATCAACGGCGCAGCGATGCTTCTTACGACCGTCAGCGGCGGCAACGCGGTTCACCTCACCGCTACCACAGCATCCGCTGCCGGCCGCGAAGCATTACCCGACTTCTACTTCGACAACGGCAACGACCGTGTGCCGGCCGACTATGACCTCGCCGCCCTGCGCGAACGACGATGGTCCGACAAGACACTCTGTGGACGGGTGTGGGCCGTCATGGTGGGAGGCGATGGCGGTGCAGTTGGCCGGTACGGTGACGTAGCGTACGCCCCAACCTGCCGGCGCTGCCTTACCTTGATCGACCGCCACTTCCCGGAACCCGAACCCGACGACCGGCTCGCGCTCGTTGCTCAACTTGCCAGCGACGTGGTCGTGGACCGACGAGGGTACGTCGAGATCCACCACGTACCCGGTGATCAGCAAGACGCGCTGCGCAGAGCCGTCCGCGCCGCGATTCGGAAACGCGCCGATCACCCGGTCCGGACCTACTCGGTCAACGGCGTGATTTACGTCGAATGCCAGGCGGTGTACGACCGGTACGCCCGCCAGAACGACCGCGAAGCGGCCGATGCCGTGGACGTGGTCCTGAAAGGCGAACCGCCGCCGCACCGCGAACACGATTGGGTCATCTCATGGGCCACCTGGGGCATCAGCTGACGCCGGGCCTATGAGACAAGCGAACGGCTCCTCGCGGATCTGCGCGAGGAGCCGTTCTACGATCCGAGCGAGAACTGAGCCGCAACGGTCAGATGTCGGTCGATGACAACGCGTTGTTGCAGTTCTGTGAGGTGCCCCCGGCAGGATTCGAACCTGCGACATACGGTTAGGAAGGGCCATAATCCGACCAACAATGGCTTCTACCAGCCTCTTTGGTTGCACTTGCCGTGTCGCCACGCTCTGCAGACTCACCAGTTGACGGCAGTTCACTCCACATCCGGCTCCACGGTGGAGCCAACCAGCGGGCTATGCAGCACGTAGCCCTCGGACAGCAATCCAAGGGCTACGTGCGCCGATCGCTCCGATGGGTTCCCCGGGGCCGGAGCTCGACTGTGAGCGGCTGTTGAGCGTTGGTGTTGGTCAGGGCACTAGGCTCCCCTGATGCGTCCGGAAGCCGTTCTCGAACAGATCAACTGGCGGGCACTGGCACACAGCCACGGGCCAGCCTGGCCGGAGACGCCGCGACTCCTAGCGGGGTTGTTGACCGGTGACCGTGACGACGCGCGGCGGGCTCTCTCCCACCTGTGGGAGGAGTTGTTTCACCAGGGCACCATCTACGAGGCGACACCCGCGGCGGCCCGGTTCGTCGCCGTGGCGCTGGCCGACCCGCGGGTCCGGGCCCAGCCCGGCCCCACGCGCGAATATGGTGACGGACCGCTGCGGGCCGCACTGCTGCTCTGGCTGTCCCGGCTCGGATACGCGATGGGTCTCCAGTGGCGGGAATGGTTCGGCGATGACGCCGGCGGCGAGAACATCGGCGGCCCGCTCCGCCCGATGCGGCCGCGACTCTACGCCGTGGTCACCGCCTACCTCGACGATCCCGACGAGAACGTGCGCGACGCCGCCCTCATCGCCGCCGTGAACCTGGCCTCCGCACCCGAACTCACCCCGCACCGCGCCGCCCTGTCCGCCCGCGTCGGAGCCGCTATCGCCGCCGACCCGTACTGGCGTCACACCGAAACCGCGATGCTCAACCTGCGTTATTGGGGTGAGCACGACCTTCGTTCGACGGAGCCCGCGATGCCGACCTACGAGCCGCGGCAGGGCACCTACGATGACGCCCCTTTCTAGTAGTACTTTGTCACCTTTTCGGGTGACTGGCCGTTACTGTTTGATGATTGGCTCGTCTGTGGGGTGTGGACCCCCTCGATGTGCAGCGGTTGCGTGACGACCTGGCGGACTTCGCCGAGGACGTGTTCGGGTCGTTAACCCGGGCCGGGTGGCGGGACCGGGCGGTGTCGTATCTGCAAGGGCTGATGATCGACGGACGGCGTAAGTCGATCCAGCCGATGGCCGGCCGGCTGCCGGGTGTGCACGACCAAGCGCTCAATCACTTCGTGACGAACAGTCCATGGGACGTGACGTCGGTGCGTCGGCGTCTGGCGCAGCGGATGGACACCGCGATCGGCCCGACAGCATGGGCGGTGGACGACACCGGCTGGCTCAAATGTGGGTCGGCCTCGCCGGGAGTCGCCCGGCAGTACACCGGCACGGCGGGGAAGGTGACGAACTGCCAGACCGGAGTAAGCGTCAACCTCGTCACCGATGTTGCGTCGTGTCCGGCCGACTGGCGGTTGTTCCTGCCCGCGTGCTGGGATCCCGACACTGTCGAAGCCGGCCTGGAGGTGACAGAGCGGCGTCGGCGGGCCGGGATCCCCGACGAGGTACGGCATCGGGAGAAGTGGCGGCTGGCCCTGGACATGAGTGATGAGATGACCGGCTGGGGTTTGCGGGCGCCGCTGATCGTGGCCGACGCCGGCTACGGCGACGCGGCGGAGTTTCGCCATGGCCTGGCCGCGCGTGGCCTGTCCTACGTGGTGCAGGTGTCGATGCGCGTCGGCGTGTACCCGAGCGAGACCGTGCGGACGACCCGGCCGTACCAGGGCGTCGGACTGTATCCCCGACCCCGGTACCGGGAACCCGCCAGTTCGGTGAAGGAGCTTGTGCTGGCCGCCGGACCGGGACAGGCGCGGACCGTCGCCTGGCGGACCGGCTCCCGCGTCCGGGCCGGAGCACCAGTGAAGATGCGGTCCCGCTTCGTGTTCTTCCGGGTCCGCCCAGCCGGACGGACACTCCTGGCCGCACACCGCGATCAGGACCTTCCCGAGGCGTGGCTGATCGCCGAATGGCCGCCCGAGCAGGCCGAGCCGATCAAGTACTGGCTGTCGAATCTGCCCACCACCACACCACGACGCACCCTCGTCCGATGGGCGAAACTACGCTGGCGGATCGAACACGACTACCGCGAATTGAAGACCGGCCTCGGCCTGGACCACTACGAAGGCCGCACCTGGCAAGGCTGGCACCATCACGTCACCCTCGTCTCCGCCGCCCACGCCTTCCTCACCCTGCACCGCCTCAACCCAAAAGCGACAGCGCCGGCCTGAGCCTCTACGCCGTACTCCGGCACAACAACACCTGCAACACCTACTCGTCCGCCTGGCCGGCGCCTGCCCCACCTGCAAAACACGGTTCCCCACACGGAAACCCCGCTACCCAATCAGATCATGACAAAGCACTACTAGTGCTCTAACCAGAAACGTGCACCGGCCGGCGCGGGCAAGGAAGGTCGGCGGGGTGAGCGGCTTCCGGCGTTCTACGCGTGCCTCTACTTCGCCGCGCTGCGGCCGAGTGAGGCGTGGGCCTGCGGGAGCGGGACTGTCACCTGCCCGACTCGGGTTTGGACCTGCTGACGGTGGAGAAGTCGCGGCCGGCGGCGGGCGCCTCGCTGTGGCTAAACGCCGGGCTACCCGCCCCGGAGGTCGCGGATCGGGCCGGTCATTCCGTCGACGTGCTGCTCAAGGTGTACGCGAAGTGCCTCGACGGCGACCGGAGTCGGATGAACGAACGTATCGAGGCGGCGTTGTCCGCGTGATGATCACGTGTGGGGTGCGAGGGGCCGTGGCGAGTGCTGCGGCCTCTCCGCTTTTGTGGCCTCTGACCTGCGCGAACACGCCTCGAAAGAAACTCAAGATCATTGCACGTATTTTGCACGACTGGCGACAAACGGCGGCTCGGGGTGACCTACGGCTGCCTACGAGATCACATCGACTCGGAAGTGTTTCCGCTGATCGGAGGGCGTTTTGCTGATCTTCGAGGTGCCCCCGGCAGGATTCGAACCTGCGACACACGGTTTAGGAAACCGTTGCTCTATCCCCTGAGCTACGAGGGCGTCATGATCCAGGCTAGCTGGCGGCGGCTGCCAGCGTACCGCAGGGAGCCACCGGGGTGGCCGGCGCTGGCAGCACCGCCAGCGGATCGCACGCGACAGGGTCCGTCGGCCGACCGGCATCACCAAGCATGATCGCCCCACGCCACAGATAGACGATCGTCGACTGACTGAGCCCTCGTGATGTACCCCGGAAGCCCTCAGTCATGATCCTGACCCAGTTCGATCGATCAGGGCCGAGGGCCCGGAGTTTCGGGGAAGCCGAAGGCTCGTACGCTGTCAGCGGCGTCTGCCAGCCTGGCAGCACGCCATGACTCGACCCAACCCAGCCCTGCGTGAAAATCACCCACGCGGTCTCGACGAAGGGTTCGGCAGGCATGTCGCGGACCGACGCCATCAGCAGCGAACTGCGGGCCATGCGGGCCGGTCTCGACAGGGCCCACTCGGCCGCTGCCGCAGCCGATCAGGAGGCCGGGCAGGTGGCGGCGCGGGCGGCGGCCGCAGGATTCAGCGGAGTAGCTGTCGGTGTGTCGAGGGTGCAGGAGGCGATCAGAGAACTGCGGAACGCCCTGAGCAGGGTCGATGACACAGTCAGCAAGGCTCTCGCCTTGGTGGGGGCGGTACCGAAGGAGGCGTCCCCAGCGGAGGTGATCGACGCACTGAGCCGCGTGGAGGACACGGTGGGCGCCGCAGGTGAGAGAGTCGGTTCGTCCGTCAACAAGGTGGACGAGACCAGGTCTCTGGTCGCCAGGGTCTTGCAGGGCGGCGATCCTGGCCCGCTGCTGTCCATGCTGGGCTCCATCAAGGAGATCCTCGTGATGGTGGGGCAGCGAGGCGGTGCGGCCAGGCAGGCGCTCGAACCGGCCATCAACGATGCTCGCCGGACCGGCAGCTCGGGAAGCTAGGCGGGCTGGCGGTACCTCGCCGGGCAACCCGCCTCCCGTCCCACGCGATACCCTTGGCGCCCTCCTCGTGCGGGCGGTGGTCGCTCCGATTCGGCCCGGAAAGGCGCCGACTGGCCGCGCCGGCGGGCCTACGGAGGGCCCGCGAGCAGGAGGACCGACCCTGGTTCGCGTCGATGTCCAGAAGATAGCCGCCTGATCGTCGCACCAGGCAGACCGGCTCCTGGCACGCTGGAGACCGCGACCTACCACACCGAACGCGTCCCGCCCCTCCCGTCGCGGCCCGCTGTGGTCCGGGCGGAGCGTCGATGGGGAACTTCCCGGGGCAGGACGGGAAAGCTCCCCATCGGGGTGGAGGACTACTCGGCGGTGGAAGCCGGGGACGGTTCGACGGCCGGGCAACTGGCGCCGCGGGCCGGTACGACCAACGAGGTCAGGTAGCGGTCTATGGTGTCCCGCGTACACGGGCTGGCGTTGTAGACGCCGTGTCCGGCTCCATCGTAGCTGAGCAGCACACCGTGCCGGCCGAGCTGCCGGGCGACGTTGGTGGCCCAGTTGTAGCCCGGGCGGGATCACGCACGGAGTTGAGCAGCAGTAGCGGCCGGTCGGTGCGGACCCTCAACCGGTGCTGCGGGTTGTCGACCCGGGGCGTGCCGAGGCAGGACTCCACCACCGCCGGCGTCTGCGGGTACGGCAGGTCGGTCCCGATCCGGGCCATCTCACGGAGCCGGGCGGCGTACTCCCGGTAGTCCCGGATCGGCAGGCGCCAGTCCTGACAGAGTCAGTGTCGCCGACGGCTTCCCCGGGGCGGGTACCTCCCCGCGCCCGGCCCGGTCGAGCAGATCGGCCCAGACGGCGCGGACGTCCCGCCCGCGCGGCGCACAGCTCTCGGTACGGCCACACCACGCCACGAACCCGTCGAACGAGTCCTGCGCGCCGGCGGTCTGCGTGTTCAGGAAGTCCCGGGTGTCGAGGCTGTGGTCCACGACGCTCTCCAGCACCATCGCCCGGCTCCGGTGCGGGAACAGTTCGGCGTACTGCTCGCCGAGCAGGGTCCCGTACGAACTGCCGTGATAGGTCACTTCGCCTCGCCGAGACCTGCCCGGACGGCGTCCAGGTCTCGCACCGTGCTGAGCGTGTCGGCGTGCGCGAAGACCGGCCCGGTCCGCGCCCGGCAGTCCGCCCACAGCCGCCGGTTGTACGCCACCGTGGCGTCGAAGTCGGCATGGTCGGTCAACACCGGTGCGGGCCGCGGGTCGAGCAGGTCGGTCGAACAGCGCACCGGGGGCACCCGGCCGGCGGCCGGTCGGGGTCCGGGTCAGGCGGGCTCGGCGAACGCGTCGATCCCGGTCAGCTCGGCCGACAGCGCCCACAGCCGCGCCGCCCCGTCCGGGTCCGTCGGGTGGTCGACGACGACGCAGTCCTCGCAGTACCGGCCGCCCAGGCCGGCGAGCCGGGGCGAGGCGGCCGCCCAGACCTGGGTCGCCGCTCCCTGCTGCGGGGTCTTGAACTCGGCGTTCACCAGGTTGCCGTCCGCGTCCACCCACCCGGCGGCGACCATCTCGTCCCGGCTGAGGTGCCGCTGGAGCGGGGTGAGGATGTAACCGGGGTGCACCGAGAACGCCCGCACCCCCACCTCCCGGCCGAGTACGTCGAGCCGCTCGGCGAACAGCACGTTCGCCCGCTTCGCCTGGGCGTACGCCTGCCACTTGTCGTACCCGCGCGAGAAGTGCGGATCGGACCAGCGGATCGCCGACCCGTGCTGGGCGCGGGAGGTGAGCACCACGACCCGGGCTCCCCCGCCCCGCCTGATCGCCGGCCACAAGAGGTTGACCAGCGCGTAGTGCCCGAGGTGGTTGACGCCGAACTGCGCCTCCCAGCCCGGGCCGACCCGGGTCTGCGGGCAGGCCATGATGCCAGCGTTGTTCATCATGATGTCGATGCCCCTGCCCGAGGCCAGGAACCGGTCCGCGAAGGCCCGTACGCTGGCCAGATCGGCCAGGTCGAGTTCGTCCACCTCGACCCCGTCGATCCCGGTCAACCCCGTGCGGGCCACCGCCGGTCGCCGTGCGGGTACGACCACCCGGGCGCCGGCCCGGGCGAGCGCCGCCGTCGCCTCCCGGCCGAGTCCGGAGTATCCGCCGGTGACGATCGCGAGCCGGCCGGAGAGGTCGATCCCCCGCAACACCTCGTCGGCGGTACTCCACGCGCCGGCCATGCCCGGCTCCCCGGTCTCGAAGCCGGTTGTCCCGCGCGCGTCGGACCCGGTACCCGAATTGTCTGCTGTCACTGCCATGCGGGCGAAGCTAGATGCTAGACCGCGCTCTAGGTCAACGCACGTATGCTCCGGTCATGCTCGACACCCCAGCGGAATTCAGCATCGGGCAGGTGGCTGAACGCACCGGCCTGAGCGTGCACACCCTCCGGCTGTACGAACGGGAAGGACTGCTGACCGGCCGGCTGCGCCGCAGCAGCGGGGGCCGTCGCGTCTACGGCGAGTGGGACGTGCAGTGGCTCGACAACTGCACGAAGTTCCGGGCCTCCGGAATGCCGCTGGCCACGATCCGCCGACTCGCCGAACTGGTCGGCGAGGGTCCGGGCAACGAGGCCGAACGCCTCGAACTACTCCGGGCGCACCAGCAGCGGGTGCTGGACCGGATCGCCGAACTCCACGACTGCCTCGACCTGATCAGCAGCAAGGTCACCGCCTACGAGGAAGCCGTCCGGCAGGGCACCGCGGACCGGCTCTGGAGCACCCCGTCGACCGGGCCCGACACCGATCCGAGCCCCGACGCCGACGAACGCCGGTGACCAACCACCCGGGCGGCACTCGCCCGACCCCGGTGACGGGACTCAGCAGGCGGACCCGCCGGGGGTGACCAACCCCGTCTCGTACGCCAGCATCACCAGCTGGGCGCGGTCCCGGACACCCAGTTTGGTGATGATCCGGCTGACGTGGGTCTTCGCGGTCAGCGGGCTCATCCGCAGTGCCCGGCCGATCTCGGCGTTGCTCAGCCCGCCCGCCACCAGCGCCAGCACCTCGCGTTCCCGGGTGGTCAACCCGGCGAGCCGCTCCACCGAGCCCTGCGCCGGCCCGGGTCGCCGGCCGAACTCCTCGATCACCCGCCGGGTCACGCTCGGGCTGAGCAGCGCGTCGCCGGCCGCGACGACCCGGACCGCGTGACACAGCTCCTCACGGCTGACGGTCTTGGCCAGGAAGCCGCTCGCCCCGGCCAGCAACGCCGCGAAGATGTACTCGTCGATCTCGTACGTGGTGAGCACGATGATCCGTACCCCGGCGGTGGCCGGATGGGTGGTGATCCGCTCGGTGGCCGTCAGACCGTCCAGCCCCGGCATGCGGATATCCAGCAGTGCGACGTCGGGCCGGGTCTGCCGGACCAGCCGCAACGCCTCCGCGCCGTCGGCCGCCTCCGCGACCACCTCGATGTCGCCGTCCAGCCCGAGCAGGCCGCGCAGCCCGGCCCGGACGAGCGGCTGGTCGTCGGCGAGCAGCACCCGGATGGTCATCGGACTCCCCCATCCGGCTCGGTGGCCGCCCCCGCGACCCGGTCGGCGTCGACCGTCCGCCTCCGGTCGACCCCATCAGCCGGCACGGTCCCGCCGGCGACGTCGACCGAATCCGCCACATCGGCCGGCACGGTCCCGCCGGCGACGTCGACCGTCTCCGCCCCATCGGCCGGCACGGTCCCGCCGGCGACGTCGACCGTCCGGGGCAGCCAGGCGCTGACGGTGTACCCGCCGCCGGGCAGCGGGCCGGCGTGCAGCGTTCCACCCAGTCCGGTCGCCCGTTCCCGCATCCCGGTCAAGCCGTGTCCAGCGGCCGCCGGCCCGGAACCGCCCCCTGTGCCGTCGTCGCGGACGTCGAGGCCGACGCCGTCCGGGGCGTACCGGAGGGTCAGCGTGATCGACCGGGCGTCCGCGTGCCGCAGCACGTTGGTGACGGACTCCTGGGCGATCCGGTACAGGGTCAGCCCGACGGTGGGCGGCAGCGGCCGGGGCTCGCCCTGGCGGTCGAACCTCGTCGTCAGGCCGCCCTCGGCCGCCCGGTCGAGCAGCGTGCCGAGCTGCGTCTCGTCCGGCGGGGAGCGCAGCTCCGGCCCGGTCGCGGCGCCGGGCTCGCGGAGCAGGCGTACCGCCCGGCGCAGCTCGTCGATCGCGTCCACGTTGACCTGCCGGGCGCCGTCCAGCAGCTCCCGTGCCGCGTCCGGGTCCCGCCCGACGAGTTCCCGGGCCAGGTTGAGCTGGATCCCGACCACCGCGACGGTGTGCGCGGTGACGTCGTGCAGTTCACGGGCGATCCGGATCCGTTCGGCGAGGACCAGCCGGGCGGACTCCCGGGCCCGCTCCGCCTGCTCGGCGGCGAGCCGGGCCTCGGCCTCCCGGGCGTACAGCTCGGCGGTGCGGAACGCGGTGCCGGCCACCAGGGCCAGGGCCAGCATCGCGGCCTCGCGGAGCGCCCCGTCGAGCATCCGGAGCGGTTCGACACCGGCGTTCAGCACCCAGCCGGTGGAGACCAGCAGGGTCGAGGCACCGACCGCCGCCCCGATCAGCGGCTGCCCCGCCCGGGCGACCGTGTAGAGCGGAACCAGTAGCGGCCAGATCGGCGAGACGCTGGGAAAGTCGGTCAGGTTGTAGCCCATGATGGCGACCAGCGACAGCACGAGTACCAGCACCGGGTGCCGGCGCCGGAACAGCAGCAGGGTGCCGGTCACGACACCGAGGGCGGCCGCGGCGAGCGTGGAGTCCCGGCTCGACGGCTCGACGGCCACCTCGGTCGCCACCGTGATGGCGACCGCGCTGACCAGTGCGAGCAGCACGTCTGACCGGCGCATCGGACCTCACTTCCCGTGCCCCGGATGCGTGCCGGCGAGGTCGGCCGGCACCCGGGGCTCGTCCCGGGCCGAGACGGCAATGAATTGTCCCATCATGCCGGCGTCCTCGTGGGCGAGCAGGTGGCAGTGGAACATGTACGGCGCCCGCACGTCCGAGTGCGCCAGGAACCGTACGGCGAGCCGGACCCGGCCGCCCGGCGGCACGTACACGGTGTCCTTCTCGCCGGCCAGGTGCGGTGCCGGCGGCCGACCGTCCACGTCGAGCAGGTGGAACGCCGCGCCGTGCAGGTGAAAGTTGTGCGGGTTTCCGCCGGTGTTGCCGATCTCCCAGGTCTCCACCGAGCCGGCCCGGACCACCCGGTCGATCCGGGTCGGGTCCATCACCCGCTCGTCGAACCGGAAGTCCCCCATCGCCATCCGGTACGGTTCGGTCCTGGTCGGCTCGGGCACCTGTGGCGCGGCGACCAGCCGGGACGGCAGCGCGGGCGACGGCCGCAGCACCGGCGCCGCGACGATCTTCACCAGGTCGAAGGTGTCGGCGCCGCCGGCCAGTCGCCGGATCAGCAGGTTGCCGCCCATCGGTGCCGGGAAACCACGCAGCAGTACCTGCTCGCCGGGCCGGAACCGCACGACGATCTCGGCGCGTTCGCCCGGCGAGAGCATCAGCCGGCGCAGCGGCAGCGGCGCGTCCCGCAGTCCCAGGTCGGTGGCGACCAGCGAGAACTCCCGGTCGTCGGCGAACCCGATGGAGAAGACCCGGGCGTTCGCGCCGTTGAGCAGCCGGAACCGGACCAGCTCGTCGCCGACCTCCAGGTACGGGTCGTAGCCGCCGTTGACCAGGATCCGGTCGCCGAGCAGGCCGGTGACGGAGAACCCGCCGAACTCCAGGCCGGACTCGTCGAGCGCGCCGTCGTCGTGCAGCTTGCGGTCCTGGAGGATCAGCGGGATGTCGTCCACGCCGTACCGGCGGGGCAGCGGCAGCGCGTCGGCCTCGTCGTCGTCGACCAGGAACAGACCGGCGACCCCGCGATAGACGTGCGCCGCGGTGCGCCGGTGCAGATGCGGGTGGTACCAGAGGGTGGCCGCCCGCTGCTCGACCGTCCAGTACGGCTGCCAGGTCCGGCCCGGCGCGATCGGCTGGTGCGGGCCGCCGTCCATCACCGCCGGCAGGTGCATGCCGTGCCAGTGCACCGAGGTGGTCTCGGGCAGCTTGTTGGTCACGTCGACCGCCACCCGGTCACCGCGCCGGGCCCGCAGCGTCGGCCCGAGGATCGGCCCGTTCGCACCCCAGGTGGTGGTGCTGGTCCCGGGGAGCAGTTCGGTGCGGCCCTGCGCGAGGGTGAGGCGGAACCGCTTGCGCCGGTCGGCATCGACGGTGGGCGGCAGCAGCGGCGGGATCGGCAGCCGGTTGCGGAACGACAGCGTGCCGACGTTGCTCCGCCCGGACTCCGCCCAGAGGTAGCCGGCGAATCCGGCGGCCGGGGCGACGATCAGACCGGTGCCGGCGCCGAGCCAGCCGAGCACTTTGCGCCGGGTGGTCACCGCCGGCTCCGGGGCCGCAGGCTCCAGAGCATGAGTACGACCCCGATGCCGATCACCCACCAGCCGAGCAGCGCCTCGGGCATCGGTACCAGACCGGGGTCGTCGAACCAGACGTGCGGCGGGACGAAGAACCAGCCGAGATTGAAGGTGAGCCCGACCAGCGCCACTACCAGCCCGACCCAGAGAAGACGTCGTTCAGCCATACCCCGACGCTAGGTATCCGGGGTGCCGGCGGGCGTCTGCCGATCGGAGTCGAAATCCGTACTCCACCCGGTGTACGACCCCGACCCGGCGTCGGGGACCGCGGGTGGCGGCAGGGGCCCCGGTGCGGGGACCCCTGCCGGTCCGGTCAGCCGATGGGAAGCTGGGCGACCCAGTCCTGCCAGGCCCGCTCGGCCCGGGCCTGGTCCACGTCGGCGCCGAAGAGGTGGTGGCCGAGGACCAGCACGCTGCCCCGGTCGGTGCCGGAGTGCAGGAACCGGTAGAGCGCGTCGTCGGTGCGTACCCCGAAGTAGGTGGGCAGCCCGGTGAGGTCGACGACGCCCTCGACCGGCGGCAGGCCGTCGAGGGTGAGCCGGGCCGGCGCGCCCTCGGTGATCTGGCCGGAGATGCCGAACGCCCCCGCCACGGCCGCCCAGACCTGGTCCGGCTCGCCGGCACCGGGCCGGAACGCGGCAACCGTGCTGCCGTGCCGGCCCGGGAAGTGCCGCACGTACGCGGCCAGGGTGCCCAGGTACATGTCCCAGCCGGCCTGCATCGCCTCGTACTCGCTCTCCCAGTTGTCGCCGAGCACGCCGCTCTGCACCAGGTGCAGTACGGTGCTGCCCTGGTCACGCCCCTCGATCAGGTATTCGATCGCCATGAAGGTGCCGTCCGGGCCGGGCTCGGTGCCGGACGCGAACCGCTTACCGGGCTCCCATGCGGTCACCGTCGACTCCTCGGTATGCCCGGCCATGGTGAAGGTGTTCCGCCCGCCCTCGCGGGGGTCCACCTCGGTGTGGCCCATGAACCAGGAGTCGATGCCGGGGCCGGTGGCGATCGCCGCCCAAACCTGCTCCGGTGTCGCGGCCAGTTCGATGTCCTTGCGCAGCTCGAATTCGTGTCCCACGGTAGAACGCTCCAATTCGCTGACGTGCGGAACCGGCCGGTCCTGCCGGCCGTGCGGAATGGTCGTGCGGAATGGTCGTGCGGCTTGCTGGAACGGGCTCGCCGGCCGGCCCTTGCGGAGGGCCCGTGCGGCGGCCTCGGCTAGCCGGTCGTGCCGGTGCTCTCCTGGTCCGGCGGGACGTGCGGGTGCAGCGCGACCACCACGCGGTGGTCACGGCCGCCGGGCGCGGACTCGTCGTGGTACCTGCCGACCAGCCTGCTGACCGCATCGGCCAGTTCCTCGGCGAACGCGGCCCGGTCGGCCGCCGACGCGAACCGCACCTGGGCATCGATCGCGAACGTCGCGACCCGCTTGTCGGCCCGGTCCGCGCCGGTGATCAGCGCACCCACGTCCTGAACGAGCCGGGCGGCGACCGCCAGCAGCCACCGCGCCGACAGCCGGTCCGGGGACTGGCCCGGGTTCGGCCGCACGGCGGAGAGCGCCATCGGGGAGATCACGTAAGACGCCGCGGTGGCCCGCATCACCCGCTCGGTGACGTTGCCCTTGCGGCGCTCCTCGACCAGCTCGATCAGCCCGTGCTGCTCGAGTGCCCGGAGGTGGTAGTTGACCTTCTGCCGGGCCAGGCCGACCCGGGCCGCGAGCATCGTGGCGGAGGCCGGCTCGGCCAGCTCGGCCAGCAGCCGCGCCCGGATCGGGTCGAGCGACGCCTCGGCCGCCGCCGGATCCTCGATCACTGCGATGTCGAACATGAGGCAAGCCTGCCACCGACAACTCTTCTTGTCAAGAAAAGCCGAGCTGTCGGAAGAGGGCTCGCCGGGTGGCCCGGAGGTCCAGGCGAGGCGCTACTCGTCGTGGCGCCAGCCGAGCAGCCGCTCCGCCTTCGTACAGTCGAAGAACCCCTGGTTGCCCCGCAGCTCGCCGCGGACCGGCACCTCCGGGTAGTGCTCGCGGCGCAGCTCCTCGCTGGGGGTGCCGGAGGTGGTTTCCGGGGCGACCACGTAGCAGACCTGGTGGCCGGCGAAGTCGGCGCTGAGCGCCAGCAGGCAGGCCCGGGCCGCCGGCCGGGCCAGGGTGTACCCCCACAGGTCCCGGACGGCGAGGGCCGAGTGCCGCCACTCTGGCCGGACGGCCGGCCGGGCCGGCTGCACCGCGTGCAGCCGCAGGCTGGCGATGCTCAACTCCTCGTACCGGCGGGCGAAGCTGTCCGCCTGGGCCTCGCCGAGCCACTTCGACAGGCTGTACGGGTCCTCGTTGTAGCTGGGGTGCCGCTCGTCCAGCGGGAAGTAGTCGAAGCGCGGCTTCCGGCTGTAACCGCCGCCGATGGCGTTGACGCTGGAGGCGAGGCAGACCCGGGCGATCCCGAGTTCGGCGGCGGCCCGCAGCGCGTTGTAGCTGGCGGTGACGTTGAGGTGGTGCACCACGTGGTCGGGCTCGTCCCACGGCTTCGGATACGCCGCCAGGTGCACCAGCGCCTCGCAGCCGTCCAGCGCCCGGAGCAGTGCCGGATAGTCGGTCACGTCTGCCGGTCGGCGTACCAGCCCGGCCGGCGCGTCGGTGCCGGCGTGCGGGGTCGACGGCCGGTCGATCTCCACCACCGTGTGCCCCTCGGCCAGCGCGTGGCCGACCACCGACCGCCCGACCATACCGGCACCGCCGGTCACCGCAATACGCATCCCACCATTCTCCGCCCGGGTACGCCCCGAAGCAGGTCGGAGAAAAGCCGGCGCGGCTGTCGTTCCCGGCCTGGCCCGTTCGTCGTCATGCTGTGCAGCAGTGCGCTGCGCGACGATCCGGAGGAAGCCGGCGGCATTCGCAGCCGGGCGCCGGCGGAACGAAGACGGAGGAGATCGGCGTGAAGTACCTGTTCCTGATCTACGGCGACCCGACCCGGGACCCGACCGACCCGGAGGCCGTCCAGGCCGAGATCGACGCGTACTGGGCGTACGACAAGCTGCTCGCCGACGCGGGCGCCCTGCTCGACAGCCAGGCGTTGCAGGGCACCGAGACCGCCACGACGGTGCAGGTCGGCGGGGACGGCGGGCACACCGTCACGGACGGGCCGTTCGCGGAGACCCGGGAGATTCTCGGCGGCTACTACCTGGTCGACCTGCCGGACCTGGACGCCGCCATCGGCTGGGCCGCCCGCTGCCCTGGCGCGTTGCGCGGCAAGATCGAGGTCCGACCGATCATGGAGTTCGCGCAACCGTGAACGGGGGCGGCGACCGGCCGGGACCCTGGCGAGGCAGGACCGGGGGCGGGTAGCCGTGTCCGGTGGTGAGCAGCCGACCGTCGACACCGTGGAGCGGGTGTTCCGGGAGGAGCGCGGCCGGCTGCTCGCCAGCCTGGTCCGGCACTTCGGCGACCTGGACCTGGCCGAGGAGGTCGCCTCGGACGCGATCGAGGCGGCCCTGCTGCACTGGCCGGTACAGGGTGTGCCGACCCGTCCGGCGGCCTGGCTGCTCACCACCGCCCGGCGCAAGGCCGTCGACCGGCTCCGCCGGGACCGCGCCTACGCGGCCCGGCTGGCCGTACTCCAGGCCGAGGCCGTCCGGGTCGAGCCTGCCGCGCCGGCCCCGGACGGCGACGGCGACCTTCCGGACGATCGGCTGCGGCTCTTCTTCACCTGCTGCCATCCCGCGCTACCCGCCGAGGCGCAGATCGCGTTGACCCTGCGCTGCCTGGCCGGGCTCAGCACCGCCGAGGTGGCCCGGGCGTTCCTGGTGCCGGTAACGACGATGGCCCAGCGGATCGGGCGGGCGAAGAAGAAGATCCGGGGCGCCCGGATCCCGTTCCGGGTACCGGACGTCGCCGAGCTGCCGGGCCGGCTCCCCGGGGTACTCCGGGTGATCTACCTGATCTTCACCGAGGGGTACGCGGCGAGCAGCGGTCCCCAGCTCGTCCGGGCCGACCTGGCGGACGAGGCGATCCGGCTGGCCCGGATCCTGCACCGGCTGCTGCCCCGGGAACCGGAGGTCACCGGGCTGCTCGCCCTGCTGCTCCTGGTCGACGCGCGCCGGGCCGCCCGGTGCACTGCCGAGGGCGACCTGGTCCTCCTCGACGAGCAGGACCGCACGCTCTGGGACCACGACCGGATCGCGGAGGGCCGTCGACTCGTGCCCGGGGCGCTGACCAGCCGCCCTGGCCCGTACGCGGTGCAGGCCGCGATCGCCGCACTGCACGGCGAGGCCGCCGACGTGGCCAGTACGGACTGGCCGCAGGTGGTCGCGCTCTACGACGTACTGGCCCGGGTGGCGCCGTCACCGCTGGTGGCACTGAACCGGGCGGTGGCGGTCGCGCTGCGGGACGGGCCGGCCGCCGGGTTGCCGCTGCTCGACGCGCTCGACGCGGACGGTCGGCTGGCCGGCTACCACCTGCTGCCCGCCGCCCGGGCGGACCTGCTGCGTCGACTGGGTCGCACCGGGGAGGCCACGACGGCGTACCGTCGGGCGCTGGAACTGGTCGGCACCGAGCCGGAACGGGCGTTCCTGCGGCGGCGGCTCGCGGAGGTCTCCGGCGAGGGCCTCGGGGACTCCCCGCCGGAGAACTCCGCCGCGCCGGACCGGCGGTGACGTAGGGTCGGACTTCCGCCGTCGCGCCGTCCGGAGTACCCATGCCGCTCGAACCGCTGCCGCTGCGCACGGACCGCCTCGTACTGCGGTTGTTCACCCCGGACGACGTCGACGGGATGTACGCCTACCAGGGGCTGCCGGGCGTGGCGCGCTACCTCTACCGGCCGCCGCGGGACCGGAAGCAATGCGCCCGGATCATCGCCCAGGTCGCCGACGCCACCCGGTGGGAACGGAAGGGTGACCGGATCGTCCTGGCGGTGTGCCAGCGCGGGGCACCGGGCGTCGTCGGCGAGGTGGTCCTCACCCTCGACAACCCGGGTGCGGCGCAGGCCGAGATCGGCTGGATCCTGCATCCGGCACACGAGGGGCGGGGCTACGCCACCGAGGCGGCCCGGTGCCTGGCGGCGGTGGCGTTCGAGCGGCTGGGCGTACACCGGCTCTTCGCCCGGCTCGACACCGAGAACACCGGGTCGGTCCGGGTCTGCGAGCGCCTCGGGATGCGCCGCGAGGCGCACCTGGTCGAGAACGACTTCTACGCGGGACGCTGGGGCAGCGAGTACGTCTACGCGGCGCTCGCCCACGAACTCCGGCGCTGACCCGCCCCCGGCGGGCGGTGAGCCACTGTCGCCACGGCCAGCCGGTCCGCAAGAACCGCCGCACTCCACCCGGGTGAGAACAACACGATCCGGCACCATCCATCGCTATCGGCGAATACCACTCACTGCGGACGATGCCGGCGATGCACCCGTCTCGAAAAGTTTCGGTCGTCCGGTTCTCGGCCGACTCCACAAGACGTCGTTCGGCCAGATGCCATTGACCAGGTATTAGACCCGCATCGAGCGACCCCGGGGAGACGAGTAGAAGCTATCCATATCCTTACCTGCGTCAATACAATTAGAGTGGGGCCGATTGAAGTTTCGGAATCCTTCCGTTAACCTCCTGAAATCGAGTCTCGTCGATACAACGTAAGGCTGCCCCCTGAACGGAGTCCCATGCCCGTGAGACGGGCTAGTGCCCCGCTGGTGCCGAGTGCCGTGGTCATCGCTCGCCGACCACGGCACGAGTCACCACGCCGATCTCTGCGCCGGGCTCGCCGAGGTCGTCCAGGCACGGGTCGCCCGGGGTCGCTCATCCCCACGACACCGTCCACCGAGCCGGCACCGCAGCGGACGGGTGCATCGACGACACCCCCACACCATCCCTTTCCGGACCCGAGAGGCAACAAGCCATGAGCAACAAGACCGTCCCTGACCCCAGACGCCTGATGGCGAGACCCGGCCCGCGCGCCGCACTGGTCTCACTCGCCGTCGGCGTCCTCGCCGCCGGTGCGGCCCTCACCTTCGCCGGCTCCGCCAACGCCGCGACGACGCTCGGCGCGTCGGCGGCGGAGCGGGGCGGCCGCTACTTCGGCGCGGCCGTGGCAGCGAACAAACTCAGCGACAGCACCTACAGCACGGTGCTGAACCGCGAGTTCAACCAGGCCACGCCCGAGAACGAAATGAAGATCGACGCGACCGAGCCGCAGCAGAACCAGTTCACCTTCACCAACGCGGACCGGATCGTCAACCACGCGATCAGCCGGGGCTGGAAGGTCCGGGGCCACACCCTGGCCTGGCACCAGCAGCAGCCCGGCTGGATGCAGAACATGTCCGGCACCGCGCTGCGGCAGGCGATGCTCAACCACGTCACCCGGGTGGCCAGCTACTACGCCGGCAAGATCGACTCCTGGGACGTGGTGAACGAGGCGTTCGCCGACGGCAACGGCGGCGCCCGCCGCGACTCCAACCTCCAGCGCACCGGCAACGACTGGATCGAGGCCGCCTTCCGGGCCGCCGACGCGGCGGACCCGAACGCCAAGCTCTGCTACAACGACTACAACACCGACAACTGGACCTGGGACAAGACCCAGGCGGTGTACCGGATGGTGCAGGACTTCAAGCAGCGCGGCGTACCGATCGACTGTGTCGGCTTCCAGTCGCACTTCAACAGCGGCTCGCCGTACCCGAGCAACTACCGCACCACGCTCTCCAGCTTCGCGGCGCTCGGCGTCGACGTCCAGATCACCGAGCTGGACATCGAGGGCTCCGGCACCACCCAGGCGAACACCTACCGCAACGTGGTGAACGACTGCCTCGCCGTTTCCCGCTGCACCGGCATCACCGTCTGGGGCGTGCGGGACTGCGACTCGTGGCGTAGCAGTGGCACCCCGCTGCTGTTCGACTGCAACGGCAACAAGAAGCCGGCGTACGACGCGACGCTCAGCGCGCTGAACAACGGCGTCACCCCGACCAACCCGCCGACGACCCCGCCGACCGGCAATCCGACCAACCCGCCGACGACCCCGCCGACGCAGGGACCGGGCGGCTGTTCCGCGACGGTGTCGCTGAACTCCTGGACCGGTGGCTTCGTGGCAACGGTACGGGTCACCGCCGGCTCGTCCGGCACCAACGGCTGGTCGGTCGGGGTGACCCTGCCGTCCGGCGCGAGTGTCACCAACGCCTGGAACGCGAACCGCAGTGGCAGCAGCGGCGCGGTCACGTTCACCAACGTGAGCTACAACGGCCGGATAGCCGCCGGACAGTCGACCGAGTTCGGCTTCCAGGGCAGCGGCAGCGGCACAGGAATGTCACCCACCTGTAGCGCCAGCTGACCGACCCGGTACGACACACCCGGTGCGGAGGACCGCAAAGGTCCTCCGCACCGTTGCGTCCGCCCAGCTCCGGACCCGTACTCCGGCTCGTCCATGCCGGCGCCGGTCAGGGCCGACGCTCCGGGACCGCCGTTCCGGCGGCCTGCCGGTGGTCGGCGACGAACTCGGCCACGATCCGCCGGGCGTACGCCGCCCGCCCCGGATCGGCGGCCGAGAAGTCCTCCGGCGCGGGCACCCGCACGGCCATTCCCCAGCCCCGGCCCCGCGCCCAGGTGGCGTCGTCGACCGAGAGCGCGGCCCGGAACACGGCACGGCTGCGGGCCGGCAGCAGCGTCCAGGCGGCCATCAGGTCACAGGCCGGATCACCCACCGCCAGGCAGCCGAAGTCGATGACGGCGCTGAGCCGGCCATCGACGGTCAGCAGGTTTCCGGCCGCGAGGTCGCCGTGGATCCAGACGCCCCGGCCGTCCCAGGCCGGTACCGCCGCCAGGGCCGCCTCCCAGACCGCCGTCAGCGCGCCGGTGTCGACCAGGCCGGCCAGGGCGGCGATCCGCGCCCGGACCGAGTCGTCCGCCGCCAGCGACGGCCGGCTGTCACCGACGGGTACGCCCCGATAGGCGTTGCTGGCCTCCGGGGCCGGACCGCCGGTGGGATCGATCCGGCGCAGCGCGCGGATGAACTCCGCCACGTCCCGGGCCAACTGGTCCGGGTCGGCGCCACCCTCGCGGCCCGGGTTCTCGCCGTCCAGCCACGGATAGACCGACCACCGGAACGGATAGCCCTCGGCCGGCTGCCCGAGCGCGAGCGGAACGGGGACGGTCCACGGCAACTGCGGGGCCAGACGGGGCAGCCAGTGCTGCTCGCGGTCGACCTGCGGGGCCCATCTGGCGAAGCGGGGCAGCCGGACCACCAAGTCGTCGCCGAGCCGGTACATCGCGTTGTCGGTGCCCCAGATCCGGGTCCGCACCACGGGCAGCTCCGCCCAGCGCGGAAACTGGGTCGCGAGCAGCCGCCGGACGAGAGCCTCGTCGACCTGCACCTGGGCGGACGACGGGTCGGCGGTGGCCAAACAGATCTCCCTCGGCACCGGACACGGTTGGCGGTCGCGCGGCGGTAGCTGCTGGCAGCGTAGGCGCCACCGGACGGGCGGCCCAGCCATTTTCATCCCGGGGAGGCAGGGTTCCGGGGTGGACCGGGTGGCGTGGCGTAGGTGGCGATAACTCGGCGACGCCGGCGCCCACGGATGACACGATCACCGGATGCCGATCGACCAACACCTGCTGCTGGCGTTCACCCTGACCACGATCGTCGCCATGGTCACGCCCGGACCGGACATGCTGTTCGTGCTCGGCTGCGGGATGCGCGGCGGCTCCCGTGCCGGGCTGCTCGCCACCGCCGGGGTGGCGACCAGCGAGGCCGTCCACGTGGCCGTGGCGGCGGCCGGACTCGCCGCCCTCTTCGCGGCGGCGCCGACCGCGTTCGCGGTGGTCCGGATCGTCGGCGCCGGCTACCTGATCTATCTCGGGGTGCAGTTGATCCGGCGCCGCCGGGACACCCACGCCGAGCTGCCGACCGGGGGCGGGCTGTCGGGCCGGAAGGCGTACCTGAGTGGGTTGCTGACCAACCTGCTCAACCCGAAGATGGTCACCTTCACGATCGCGTTCCTCCCCCAGTTCGTCGACCCGGAGTTGGGGCGGGTATGGCTGCAGTTCGCGATCCTCGGCGCCATCCTGATCGGGCTGGAGTTCCTGGTCGACGGCGCCGTCGGGGTGTTCGCCGGGCGGATCGGCGGCTGGCTGCGCCGGCGGACCGCCGTACGCCGCCGGATCGACGCGGCGACCGGTGGCATCTTCATCGGCCTCGGGGTGCGGCTCGCCGTCGAACGGTGAGCCCGGCCGTGCCTCGGCAGGCATGGCCGGCAGGGCACGCCGGTTGCCCGCTGGCGCGCTGGGCCTGGCGGCAGGTGCGGTGTTGCCATGGCCGGCTGCTGCCGTCGGGGCGCCGCCGGTACCGGCACGCGGGCATCGTGATCTTGAATTGCTGAGTCAGGCGTAACATCCCACGAATCCCTGGTTGACCAGTGTCGGGTTGAGTGGGGCCGCGTTCCTCCGCGTTTCCGGCGGAGAGCGCGTTTTCTGTCCGTGGGAGCGCTCCCTGGATCGGGAGTACTGAAAGGAGTCTCGTGGCTGACAGCACGAGCACGAGTGGCAGCCGACGTCGAAGACTGGCGGTACCCCTGCTGGTCCTCGCTCTGGCCAGCGGCGGCACAGCCGCGCCGGGCGTCGCGTCGGCGGCCCCACCGGGCGGTACCGCTCGCAGCGGCGCCGACCTCGGGTTGGCCAAGGACCGGGACCGGCCGGAGCTGACCGGCGGTAGCGGGCGGCGCCAGTTCGACGCCGGGCGTACCCGGCCGAGGCAGCCCGATGCGGAGAAGCGGTCCGCCGCGCCGACCGCACCCGGGCGGTACGTCGTCGAACTGACCGAGGAGCCGGTGACGGCGTACTCCGGTGGGGTGTCCGGGCTGACCCGGACCCGGCCGGCACCGGGCCAGCGGCTGGCACCGGACTCGACGGCGGCGCGGGCGTACCGGAAGCACCTCGACGCCCGACGGGACGCGGTTCTGGCGGCGACCGGTGTCACGGCCGACCAGACGTTCAGCACAGCGTTCAACGGATTCTCGGCCACGCTGACCCCGGCCCAGGTGACTGCGCTCCGGCAGGACGCCCGGGTCCACGCCGTCACCGAGTCCCGGCTGGTCCGTACCGCCCGGGCCACCCCCGGAGGCACGACGACGCCCGGCGGGCCGGCCACCGACCCGACCGGAAGCCCTGCCCCGACGGCACCCGGCGGCGCGCCGACGACCGTCACCGCGACCACGGCCGCGACCGGCGCAACCGGCGCGGCCTCGGCGGGCGGCGCCAGGCCGGACCGGCCCAGACCAGGCACCGGTGCCGGGATGGTGATCGGGGTCCTCGACACCGGGATCTGGCCGGAGAGCCCGTCCTTTGCCAAGCGGATGCCGGCGCCGAGCGGCTGGCGGGGCACCTGCCAGACCGGTACGGCCTTCGTGGCTGAGCACTGCAACGGCAAGATCGTGGGGGCCCGCTACTTCGCCGACACCTACCTGGCGGCCCGGGGTGCCCTGCCGCAGGGCGAGGTGCTCTCCGCCCGGGACATGGGCGGGCACGGTACGCACACCGCCTCGACCGCCGCCGGCCTGCCGATCCGCGACGTCCGCATCGACGGCCGCAGCTTCGGGCCGGTCTCCGGGGTGGCACCCGACGCGCAGATCGCCGTCTACAAGGTGCTCTGGGGTGGCGAGGGCTACGACGCCGACATCATCGCCGGGATCGACGCGGCGGTGGCCGACGGCGTACAGGTGATCAACTATTCGATCGGTCCGATGCTGGGGGACTCGCAGCCGAACACCCCGGTCGGCAGCGCCTTCCTCAATGCCGTACTCGGCGGGGTCTTCGTCTCGGCGGCGGCCGGCAACGACGGCATGAGCGGGATGATCGGCAACGCGGCACCATGGGTGACCACCGTCGGCGCGGCGGTGACCGAGGCCAACGAGGGGACGCTCCGGCTCGGCGACGGCACCCGGCTCGTCGGCGCCTCGCTGGACGTACTGCCCGGCGGTCGGCCCCGCCCGCTGGTCTTCGGCGAGCAGGCCGGTTCGCTGGATGCCTTCGCGCAGTACTGCGAGCCCGGCAGCCTCGACCCGGCGAAAATCCGCGACAAGGTGGTGGCCTGCGCCCTGGGTAACCCGTACACGCAGGTGCAGGAGGTGAAGGCGAAGGGCGGCGCGGCGATGGTCCTCTTCGTCCCCGAGGGCAACTTCCGGGTCAACTCCGTCTACGACTTCCCGGTGCTCTACCTGCCGACCGAGGAGCAGGCCGGCACACTCTTCAGCTACCTGATGCGGCACCCGACCGACGGCAGCGCGCTGCTGACCTCCGGTGGCAACGGCTCCAGCCTGCCGGGCACGCCGAGCGTCGCCGACTTCTCCTCGAAGGGACCGAACCAGGTGGCCTACGGGGTGTTGAAGCCGGACGTCGTCGCGCCGGGCGCGGACATCGTCGCGGCGGTCTCCCCACCGGGCAACTTCGGGCGGGAGTACGACGTCTATTCCGGCACCTCGATGGCGGCACCGTACCTGGCCGGCGCGGCGGCGATCCTGCGGGCGAAGCACCCGAAGTGGTCGCCCGGGGCGGTCGCCTCGGCGCTGCGTACCACCGCCACCGGCACCGAGGGCACGACGTCGCCCCTGGAACAGGGCAGCGGGCTGGTCGACCTGGACCGGGCCGGCGACCCCGGCCTGGTGGTCGAGCCGACCCCGGCCGAACTGACCGCGTTCGCCGAGTCGGCCACCCCGGACGGCCGGGAGGTCAACCTGCCGGCGATCTCGCTGCGGGAGTACGACGCGACGAAGCCGGTGACGCTGACCCGCCGGCTGACCAACGTCGGGACCGCGCGGGAGACGTACCGGGCATCGGTGACCGGGCTGCCGGGCATGCGGGTGACCGTCTCGCCGGAGGCGGTGACGGTGGACCCGGGGCGGACCGCCACGGTGACCGTCACGCTGCGCCGGGGCAGCGCGCCGTGGGACCGCTTCACGACCGGGGCGATCACCTGGCGCAGCAAGGCCCATTCGGTACGGCTGCCGGTGGCCGCCCGGCCGTGGGGGCTGACTCCCCGGCCATACGGAGACGACGGGCTGGAGTTCGGCCGGCTCCAGAACGGTGCCTTCGGGCTGTTGGAGGTCGGCTTCACCGGCCCGGTCGCCGGTCGCTCGACCGGCTACACCCCGATCCGGTGGACGCAGCAGCGCATGCCGGCCGGAGTGCAGGGCGGCGTCTTCGACCCGCACGCCGCCGGAGTACGCGCACACGCCTTCACGGTGCCGACCGGCACCGCCGGGCTGGTGGTGCAGACCGCCTCCGACGACCCCGGCGACGACCTCGACCTCTGGCTGTTCAAGGGCGACGAGTTGGTCTACAAGAGCGCCAACTGGCACAGCCAGGAGCAGGCGTACGTCTTCCTGCCCGAGCCCGGCCGGTACACGGCGTACGTCTTCGCGTACACCGCAGGGGACGCGACGGTCGACTACCGGCTCGGGCACGCCCTGATCGCCCGCCACGGCCGGTACGCCCCTGCGACGCTGACCCTGCCGGCGACGGTGGAGCGGGGCAGCACGCCGTCGTTCAGGCTCCGGCCGGACGGGCCGCTGCCCGAGGGCGAGCACTGGGCGTACACCGAGTTGACCACCGGCGGGGAGGTGATCCCCGGGCACCTGGTCTACACCAGCCAGTCCTCCTGGCCGCAACCGGCAGCCCGGTGAGGTAGCCGCTGAGCCCTCTCCACCTGGACCGCGCGGCGCTCACGCACCGCGTCCGACCCCTGCGATCCACCGCACCGCAAGGGGAGGTGGGAAACGGTTCACCGGTCGGGGCGGAATCGTCGCCCGCCCCGACCGGTGCCGGCCGAGTCACCCAGGGGAGTTTCCGGCCATGGTTCCGGGTTTCCCGCAGCCGCGCCCGGGTAGCAGCGAGGCGAGGTACGGCCGGCCCGGCTCGGAGAGGAGCCCAGGTGACGGATCCGCACCGGTTGCGCGCGGCCTCGGCGGCGGCGATCCGGGGCGCCACCCGGGGAGCGTTCGCCGCGATGGCGATGTCCGGCTTCCGGCAGGTGACCACCGGCCTCGGACTGGTCCGGCGTACCCCACCCGAGGAGGTACTGCGGCAGACCGCGCCCAGCCTGTTCCGGCGGATCCCGGTGGACCGCCGGCAGGCCCTGATCGAGTTGGTCCACTGGGCCTACGGTGCCGGCGGCGGGATGCTCTTCGGACTGCTGCCCCGATCGGTACGGCGGCAGGGCTGGGCCGGCCCGGCGTACGGCTTCGCCTTCTGGGCCGTCTTCGAGGCGGGCCTCGCTCCACTGCTCGGCATCGACGAGCGCCGGCACGGCGGCCGGGAGCGGTTGGCGCTGCTCGCCGACCACCTGCTGTACGGCGTCGTGGTGGCGGCGTCACCCTGGCCGCACGCCGACTGACCCGCCCCCGAGGAGGTACCGGTCGGTGGAATCAATGGCCGCTAACCGGGTAGCCGACAACGGCAACCGAGGGAGGGAGACCGCAATGGGTAAGGTGCACGGTCACGCCGACAACATCGTCTACGACCTCGTGTCGATCCAGTACCACGCCCTCAAGGGCGGTCAGGTCTACGAGCAGTACAAGAGCGACGCCGAGGGACACGACGACATCCGGCAGTTTCTCGACCGCATCCAGCAAGAGGACATGGACCGGGCCCGCCGGGCCCAGGAGTTGCTGGCCAGCATCATCGACGTACCCGTCGGAGCCCGCTGACCGGCGGCGACGCCCGCCCGGTCACGGCCGGGTTCCGCGCCGCGCGCGGCGCCGTCGCCGGATCAGCCACCACGCCGCCAGGCAGAGCACCACCAGCGCGGCGAGGCCGGCACCGGCCTCGCCGAGGTGGTTCTCGATCCGCCGCCAGGAGGCGCCGGCCAGATAGCCGACCATCACCACGGCGGTCGCCCAGGCCGCGCCGCCGAGGGCGTTGAAGAGCAGGAACCGGCGGTACGGCATCCGGTTCATCCCGGCCAGCGCCGGCACCAGGGTGCGGAGCACGCCGACCCACCGTCCCAGCAGTACGGCCAGCGGTCCGTGCCGGTCCACGAACCGCTCGGCGCGGCTCCAGCGCTCCTCGCCGACCCAGCGCCCGGCACGACTGCGCCGCAGCGGCGGGCCGGCCCAGCGACCGATCTCGTATCCGACGCTGTCCCCGGCGATGGCGGCGACGGTGGAGACCACGACCATCGCCGGCAGGCTCACCCGGCCGGTCGCGGCGAGCGCTCCACCCAGCAGCAGCGCGGTCTCGCCGGGCAGGAACAGCCCGACGAACGCGGCGGACTCGCCGAAGGCGAGCCCACCGACCACCAGCAGCGCCGCCCAGCCGGAGAGTGCGCTGAGGGTGTCGATGACGCTGTCCACCCCGGGCCGCCCGTCAGCCGGTACCGGCAGCCGACCGGCCGGCGTCACGGCTCTGCTTGCCGCCGGGCGGCTGGTGGAGTACCCCGCACCCCATCGCACCGATGGGCCGGCGGTGGGCGGGCGTTTCGGCCGGGGCGAACTCCACCCGGCCATCGTGCCCGAGGAGATGCCCCGAAACGCCGTAAATACCCCGACTAGCGCCGCCAGCTCCCCGGCTGCCGGCGGCGGGGGACCCCTCAGGCAGCCGGCATCGCCGGACAGCACTGAGCTGCAACAAAAGGGACTTTCCGGGGCTTGTCCGGCGATAGGCTCGGCGGCGTGCGCCCCACCATCCAGGAGAATCCCCGGCTGCGTCCGGTGGCCGCCAGCGACCGGGTCTGGACCGGCGTGACCACCACCGGCGACGGCCGGGTCTTCGTGAGCTTCCCGTCCGCCGACGGCCCCGGGATCCAGGTCGGTGAGGTGGTCTCGGACGGCCGGGTCGTCCCCTATCCGGACGCGGCCTGGAACGAGGTACGCGACGACCTCGATCCCGAGGGCGCCTTCGTGCACGTGAACGGGCTGCGGATCGGGCCGGACGGCAACCTCTGGATCGTCGACTCGGGAAGTCCCGGCATCGGGCTGCCGGTCGTACCCGGAGGTCCACGGCTGATCGTCGTGGAGCTGGACTCCGCGACGGTGGTCCGGAGCTATGACCTCGGCCCGGCGCTGCGGCCGAACAGCTACGTCGACGACGTCCGGTTCAACGGCCGGATGGGCTACCTGACCGACGCGGGTGCCCCCGGGCTGATCGTGCTGGACCTGGCGACCGGGGCGTGCCGCCGGGTACTCGACGGGCACGCCAGCACCGTCGCGCGCCGCCCGCTGCGGGCCGACGGGGAGATGCTCCGCGACGCGCACGGCCGGGAACTGCGGATCCACGCCGACCAGTTGGAGGTGTCGCCGGACGGGCGTTACCTCTACTACCAGCCCGCCTCGGGGCCGCTGCACCGGATCGAGACGCGCTGCCTCGACGACCCGGAGATCCCACCGGAGATCGTCGCCCGGCAGGCCGAGCCGTGGGTGGACACCCCGACCACCGGCGGCACCGCGATCGACGCGGCCGGAGTGATCTATCTGAGCGACGTGGACCGGCGACGCATCCTGGCGATCGATCTCGATCGCCGGATCGAGACCCTGGTCGCCGACCCCCGGCTGGTCTGGGGCGACGCGCTCTGGCTCGACGGCACCGGTCAGCTCTGGATCCCGGCGGCCCAGCTCAACCGCACTCCGGGACTTGCCGGTGGCGTCTCCAGCGTCGACTACCCGGTGTGGATCTACCGGATGCCGGTCGACGCGGTGCCACCCGCCAACGACCACGCCTGATCCCCCGACCCGTACGGCGGGCCCGGCCCCCGGTACGGGTCGCGCTGACCCCCGTACGGCTGTCACACTGACCCCCGTCCGGCCGTCACCGTGACCCCCGTTCGGTGGTCGGGTCGTGCCGGGCGGTCCGGCGGCCCCCGGGTGGAAGGCAGCCGGCAGACCAACTGCGATCTGGGACAAACCAACCGTTATGCCTCTGCTATTGTTCGCCTTCGATACGTAGGGGCGCGGTCCGGTTCGGACGTGCTGCCACGGCGGCGGAGCAACGGGAGGTCGGGCACACATGTCTGTCTCCCCCGCCACCGCCGGCTCCTCCCCGGTCGGGCCCGCCGGGCCGGTCGACCCGGCGCCGGCCGGCGCCGAGATGCCCGCGGCCAGCGCGCTGGGCTGGGTCTACACGGTCTTTCCGGCCCTACTCCGGCTCACCTGCGGGATCGCCTGTGCGGTGCCGGCACTCGCGGTGCGTACCCCGCCGGTCTCCACCCCGCTGCTCGTCGTCGTGGTGAGCCTGCTGACCGTCTGGTCGGTGCTCTTCGCGGCCCTGGTGATCCGGTGGCGCCGGCCGGGGCCCGCGATGGCCGTCGACATCCTGCTCACCGTCGGCACCTGCCTGCTGATCCGGGACCTGGTCGCCGCCGAGGTACTGCCCGGCGAGGTGAGCTGGGTGGCGATCCAGGCCAGCACCTCGGTGATCGTCGCCCAGTTCATCCTGCCGGCCACCCACTCGGTCCCGGCCGGGCTGCTGCTGGCCGCCGCGTACGGGTTCGGCGCGCAACTGGCCGGCGACGACACCGAGGCGGTCGGGCACGCCATCACCCTCGCCGTGCAGACCGGCTCCGCGGCCGCCCTGGCCGGGGTGGCCCGACGCAGCAGCCGGCTCGCCGACCTCGCCTTCGCGGCCTACCAGGAGACCGCCCGGGCCGCCCTGACCGCCCGGGCCGCCCGGGCCGCGGAGCGGCAACAGAACCGCGACCTGCACGACACCGTGCTCTCCACCCTCACCGTGGTCGGCCTCGGTGCGGTCGCCGGGCGGTCGCCGCTGCTGCGCGAGCGGGCCGCCGCCGACCTGCGTACCCTGGCCGGCCTGGCCGGCGACCCTCCGGCGGCCGGGTCGGCCCCGGCCGGTGAGGTCCGGCTGATCGCCCTCGACGAGCGGCTGCGCACGCTGCTCGGCCGGCTGCCGGAGTTGCGGGCCAGCGCGGCGCTGGAGCCATGCGCGGTGCCGGCCCCGGTCGCCGAGGCGGTCACCCACAGCACCGGCGAAGCACTGTCCAATGTGCTCCGGCACGCGCCCGGGGCCACCGCCTCGGTGCGGCTGCGCCGCAGCGGCGACACCGTCGCGGTCGAGGTGGTCGACGACGGCCCGGGCTTCGACCCGGACACGGTCCCCCGGCACCGGTACGGCCTGCGGGAGTCCGTGCACGGCCGGATGGCGACGGTCGGTGGTCGGGCCGAGGTCTCGTCCGCGCCCGGTCGGGGTACCCGGATCCGGCTGGAGTGGTCGGATGTCCACTGACCTGGCCGGCGGTGCGGCCGGCACCGTCACCGCCACCGTCGAGCGGGGTCCCCGGATCGCGGCGGTGGTGATCGCGTTCGGCTGGCACCTCGCCATCAACCTGCCGGCGGTGCTCGGCAGTTGGCAGCAATACCGGCTGCCCTGGGTCGTCGGCGCCGGCTGGCTGGTCTTCAGCGCGGTGGGTGTGGTCGCCGCGGTCAACCTGCTGCGCGGCACGCCCTCGCCGACCTGGCCGCTGGTCGGGGTACTGCTCCTGGTCGACGTGGCGGTCTTCGCCTCCGTACCGGGGTCGCTGGTCTTCGACTCCGCCAACTTCGGCTGGGCGACGCTGGGCTGGTTCGTCGTACTCCTGCTCTGGGGTCGGCGGATCCCGGCCCTGGTCGCGGTGCTGGCGGTCGGCGCGGCGATCGCCCTGGTCGGGGTACTCGCGCTGCGCGGCGGCGGCGCGGCGGACCTGAGCCGGTACGCGATGGCCGTCTACGGCAACGCGACGCTGCCGATCGCGATGATGATCGCGGTCAACCTGCTCGGCACCCTCGCCGGCTCTACCGCCCGGACGGCCGCGGCCCGGACGGCGATCGAGACCGAACGGGCCGCCGCCGGCCGGACGCACCAGACCCGTCGGGACCGGCTCGCCGCGCTGGACCGGACCGCCGGGGCCATCCTGACCGACCTCGCGCAGGGGCGGGCCGATCCGGCGGATCCGGCCGTGCAGCGCCGCTGCGCCCTGGAGGCGTCCCGGTTGCGCCGGCTGATCGCCGAGTCGGACGACGTGCCGGATCCGCTGCTGCACGAGCTGCGCGCCTGTGTCGACGTGGTGGAACGCAACGGCCTGCCGGTCGACTTCGTGGCCGTCGGCACGCTGCCGCCGCTACCGGTGGAGATCCGCCGGCAGCTCGCCGAACCGCTGACCACGACCCTGGCCGCCTCGACCCGGTGGGCCCGGCTGACCGTGGTCGGCCAACCCGACGAGGTCGTGGTGAGCCTGACCACACCCGGCACGTCGATGATCACATCTGAGCCAGCCGGTCCCGGTGACACCATCGGGAGGACCGGCGACGACCTCCCCGGCGGCGAGGTCGAGTACGTCTACGAGGAGACTGAGGAACTGGTATGGGTGCAGACCCGGTGGCGGGCGGCGTGACCCCGAAAGGATCGCGGATCACGGTCGCGATCGTCGACGACCACCCGGTGGTCATCGAGGGGATCCGCTCGTGGCTGTCCACCGAGCCACGGTTGGCGGTGGTGGCGACCGGTGAGGACCCGGACCAGGTACTCGCCGCCGGCCAGCCGCCGGCCGACGTGATCCTGCTCGACCTGCGGCTGCGCGGCCGGATGGCGATCGACAAGGTGGCCGAGCTGAGCGGTGCCGGCCGGCGGGTGGTGGTCTACTCCGAACACAGCGACTCCGACACCATCCTGGCCGTACTGGACGCCGGCGCGGTCGCCTTCCTGGCCAAGCAGGAGGGCCGGGAGCACTGTGTGGACACCGTGCTCGCGGCGGCGAGCGACCGGCCGTACGTGCCGCCGGCGCTGGCCGGTGCGATCGTCGGTGACCGGCGTACCGGCCGGCCTGTGCTGTCCGACAAGGAGCGCGAGGCGCTGCTGCTCTGGTTCCAGTCGATGTCGAAGGCGTCGGTGGCCCGCCGGATGAACATCAGCGAGCACACCGTCAAGCAGTACGTCGACCGGGCCCGGATCAAGTACGCCCGGGCCGGCCGGCCCGCCGCGACCAAGGCCGCACTGCTCGCCCGGGCCATCGAGGACGGCCTCGTCCGGGCCGACGAGATCGGCAACTGACCGGCCGCACCGCTCGGCGTGCCCTGGCGCCCCGGCTGCTCGCCGCGCCGGAGCGGCAGTTTCCCGCTCCCTGCCCTGACTCTCCGGCCGCCGCAGGGCCGTAGATCCAGCGTCCGCCGCCCAACGGCTGTGCACGGGTCAGCCGAGCGTCCGACCCCCCAACAACCGTCGTGACAGCGGGTCGGAAGTCCGCCAGCCTAGGAGGTACGACGTCCCGTACCCGGGAGGCCCTCCCCCATGACCGAGAACGCGTCCCCGTTCTTCATCCGGCCGCACCGCTTCGACGACCCGGACCAGGACGACACCTACTTCCCCCGGCTCGACTGGCACCGCCGGCTGGTGCTGGACACCGACGAGCGGGTGCTGTGGCGCGACCGGGTCGAGGTCGCCGGATACCTGCTCAACCCCGGCGTCGGGCCGGACGAGTTGGCCTGGTCGCTGCCCCGGCCCGCCGAGGTGACCGTCACCGACCGGCGGCTGACGTACGTCTGTGTGGACTGCCACATTGGACCGGCACCCGGGCTGCAGGCCGATCCGCGGCACCGCCGCCGGACCGGACCGGTCAGCAGTCGGGTGGTGACCGGGCAGATCCGCTGGCAGTGGCCTGCCGGGCTGCGTATCCTCTCCGCCGGCACCGGCCTGGACGCCGATCCGGACGCCACCGGCGAGCGCCTGCTCGTGGTCTGCGACGCGGTACGGGCCACCGGCCGGCCGGCGCTCGCCCTCTCCGGCGGCCCGCTCGACTCGCCGCAGCGCGTACGGCGGTTGGCCACCGTGATCCGGCGGGCGGTGGCCAGGTTCCGGCTCGCCAACCCGGCCATGGTGGAACTGGCTCCGCCGGAGTGGGACGCGCTGCTCACCCGCGCCGGGCTGGCGCTGCACGCCGATGCCCTCGCCGATCCCCGGCGCGGAGTCGACCTGCCCGGATCGCTGCCGGTCGAGTTCGCGCACCGGGACGACTACTACCGTCGCTCGCTGCGCCGCCGGAACGCGCCGACGCCGAGCCGGAGTTCCGCCCCGCCGACCGGCAATTCGTCGACACCGGGCGCGGGTTCGCCGGCACCCGGCCGGAACCTGCCGCCGTCGGGCCGGAACTCGGCGGCACCGGGCCGGTTGCCCGGGGTCCCACCGGCCCGCTGGCCGGAACGGCAGCCGGGCTCCGCCTCCTGACCGGACCGGTCGGGCGCCCAACGCCCCCGGAACCGAACAGATCGACCCACAGCGGCAGGTGTCGCCCGGGCATCGGGCGGGTACCCGTGACGCCGAGGTCGACAGGAGGCGGACATGGGCAACGCGGCCGACCGGTCGAACGGGTACGGTGGGCGCCCCAGCCAGCTATTGGACCGTCTCCCCTGGTTGGTGCGCTGGGCGGTGCTGGCCAGCGCCTGCCTGCTCGTCATCGCCGCCGGGGCGTACGTCCTGGCGCAGATCGCCACCCGGCTCGCACCGCTGAGCATCGCGCTAGCGGCCACCCTGTTCCTGGCCGCGCTGCTCGATCCGGTGGCCAGCCGGCTGCGGCGGCACCGCTTCCCGCCCGCGCTGGCCGCGCTGACCGCCGTACTGCTGCTGCTGGGGCTGCTCGGCGGCGCCGTACTGCTGATCTGGCGGCTGACCGCCGACCAGTTCTCCGACCTGGCCAAGCAGCTCGACCAGGGGCTGGAGCGTACCCGGGACTTCCTCATCAGTGGGTTGCCGATCAGCGAGCAGCAGCTCGACAAGTGGACCCGGCAGGCCGTGACCGGGATCCAGAAGTCGGCGCCCGACCCGGTCAGCGGCGCGGCCACCGTGGCGGAGGCGGTCGGCGGCCTGCTGCTGGTCCTGGTACTGCTGTTCTTCCTGTTGAAGGATGGCCGCCCGATGTGGCGGTGGGTGCTGGACCGGGTCGCCGAGCGGTCCCGGGCCCGGACGGCCGTGGCCGGTCGGGCCGGCTGGCACACGTTGGGCGCGTACACCCGGGGCACGATGATGATCGCCGCGATCGACGCGATCGGCATCGGGGCCGCCCTGGTGATCCTCCGCGTTCCGCTGGCGCTGCCGCTGGCGGTGATCACGTTCCTCGGCGGCTTCGTACCGATCATCGGCGCCACCGTCGCCGGGAGCGTCGCGGTACTCGTCGCGCTGGCCGCGAAGGGGCCGACCACCGCGCTACTGGTGCTGGCGGCGGTGATCGCCGTGCAGCAGACGGAGGGGAACCTGCTCGAACCGCTGATCATGAAACGGCAGGTACGGCTGCATCCGGTGGTGGTGCTGCTGGTGGTCACCGCCGGCACACTGCTCGGCGGCATCGTCGGCGCCTTCGTCGCGGTGCCGATCGCCGCGGTGCTCTACAACGTGGTCAACACGGTGGCGGCGGATCGGCGGGCCCGGACCGGCAACGACGACGATCGGGGCGAGCCGGCCGGCGAGGCGGACGAGCCGGGCCCGGCATCCGGTGACGCCGGCCGGAACCCGTCGGAGAGCTGACCCGCGGCTTACCCCGAGGGTGGCCCGGCCGCCTCGGGTGCGGCCCGGCGAGCGGGTGTGCCGCAGCTACGGCGCGCCGAGCTGGCTGTGCAGTTCGGCGCCGTCCAGGTCGGCGAGATAGACCGGGGTACCGGGCTGGTGCCGCCGCCCCTCGGCCAGCCGGCCGGCGTCCACCGGCTCGTACCCGACCTGCTCGATCAGGTCGGAGACCCGCCGTTTCGCGCCGACGTCGTCGCCGGAGACCGGAATGCCGTAACGGCGCTGCGCCGAGGACTGCCGCCCGTACTCGCGCAGGTGGTCCCAGCGCATCGTGTTGAACGCCTTCACCACGTGCGCGTCCGGCAGGTGCCGCTGGAGCAGCTCGCTGGAGGTGGTCCGGTCCTGGTCGAGTTCGGGCAGGTGGCCGTCCCGCTCCGGGTAGTAGTTTCCGGTGTCGATCACCGTCTTGCCGCTCATCGGCTCGGCGGGCAGTTCCGCGTACCGGCCGACGGGTACCGAGACCACCACCACGTCGCCGAACCGGGCCGCCTCCGCCACGGTCGCCGGATGCACCCGCCCGCCCAGCTCGCCGGCGAGCCCACGGAGCGTGTCGGGCCCCCGTGAGTTGGCCACCGCCACCTCGTGGCCCGCCTTGGTGAACAACCGGGCCAGCGTGCCACCGACGTGCCCGGTGCCGACGATGCCGATCCGCACGGTCCTCCCCCTTCCACCGCCTGGGCGGGGCTACCCGACCGGCCACCCGGCAAACGCCCGTTCCCGCGCCCGGACCGGCGGACATAGGCTGGCCAGACCGCCCCAGGGAGGTGGCAGGGTGACGACCAAGCCGCTGCTCGGCGGCCTGCACACCGCTCCCGCGCTGATCGAGCACCCCGGCCGGCACTCCGGGATCCAACTGGCGCTCCACCCGCTCGGGCCACGCTGTATGCCCGGGCGGTCGCCGCCGGTGCCGAGGTTGTCCAGGAGCCACGGGACACCGACTACGGATCACGCGACTTCCTGGTCCGTGACCCGGAGGGCAACCGCTGGTCGTTCGGCACCTACCGGGGTGCGGCCGCGCCCGCCTGACCAGCACGCCAGGCGGGCCGGACCCGCACCGCGTCGACGGCGGGGCGCCGGCCCGACCGGTGGGGAGGACCGGTGGCGAGGCGGGGGGTTCATCCCCGCCCCGCCACCGGGCCGTTTACTACGCGGTGCTGTAGGTCAGGCAGCGGTCCAACTGGACGCTGTCGTCGTGGCTCCAGTACTCGACGATCCGGTCGCCGTCGACCCGGAGGATGTCGACACCGGAGCAGGCCACGATGATCCGGTGTGGACAGAGGCTGCCCGGGTCGTCGCCGGCCCGGGTGAGCTTCCAGCGACCGGCGATCAGGTCGGGCCCGATGATCGGGCCGACCTCGACGGTGAGCCGCGCGTCCGGGCAGCCGGCGTGCCGGCCGGAGACCCAGGTCAGCAGCGCCTGGCGGCCCCGGACCTGCTCCGGCGACCCGCCGGGCACCGGCAGGTGGGCGAGAACCGTGGGCGCGAGGATCTCCTCGACGAGCGACCGGTCGCCGTTGCGCAGCGCCATCCAGTTCTGCCAGAGCATCGGCCGGGAGTCGACGGGGACCACGGCCGAGCTGTGGTTGGTGTTGATGGTCATCGCGAGAGTCCTCCCGTGGGCGGTGATCCGGCCCGGTCCGCCGATCGCGTCGGCGGCACCACGCCGGCCTCGTCACCCACCATTCTCGGCGCTGGTCAGGACAGCATCCTGTCCGCTTTTCTCGACGAATCCGCTCGTCCGGGCAGTTGCAGCCGGGTCGCCGGCACGTCGAGCCCACCCCGCCAGGCAGGCTCGATCGACCGGGGCGGCGCGGTCTCGTTGGTCGGCGCCGCCCGGCGCATCCGGTCCAGCCGGAACCCGCGCACCTCCTGCCGCAGCCGGCACCAACCGACCAGATACCACTGCCGGCCGGCGCCGAGCAGCTCCACCGGCTCGATCAGCCGGTGCGAGGTGGCGCCGTTGCGGTCCACGTATTCGATCGCCAGCACGGTGCGGCTGAGCAGCGCGTCACCCGCGGTCCGGAGCACCTGCCGGGCGGGCGCCCCCGACGGTTCCGGCTCCAGCGCCGTGAGCCTGATCCGGCCGGCGAGCTCGGCGACGGCCTCCACACCGGACGGTGGCATCACCGCGAGGATCTTGTGCAGCACCGAACGCGCCGCGTCGAGGAACGGGGTGTCGGCCATCGTCTCCAGCGCGACGGCGGCGGCGATCGCCTCGCGCGGGGTGATGTTCACCGGCGGCAGCGTGTAGGCCCGGTCCAGCACGTAGCCGCCGCCCCGGCCCAGCTCGGGATAGATGGGCACGCCGGACTCCTGTAGGGCGCCGATGTCCCGCCTGATCGTGCGCGCGTCGACCTCGAATCGGTCGGCGAGCCAGCGTGCGCTGCGCGGTCGGGGTGCGACCGCGCGCAACTCCTCCACCAGGGCATAAAGCCGATCGGTACGGTTCACCTGCCAAAACTACCGGTCCGGTACGACGTTTCCGGCGGCTCGCGCACCGGCCCGGCCGGTCGGGAGCCGCTCTTCGCCGACCTGGGGGGCGGGTCAGGAGCCGCTGCTCACCAGCCCGGGCGCGTCGGCCAGCCGCAGCACGATGCCGGCCAGTGCCGGAGTGCGGGTGTCCCGGGGATCGCTGAGGATGCCGGCCCAGAACCGCGCGTCCCGGGCCGCCTGCCGGTCGCCGGTCTCGTCGTACGCCCGGGCCAGCATGTTCAGCGTGGCCGCCTGGGCCGACGGCATGCTCATCTCCTCGAACGTCCGGACGCAGCGGCGCAGTACCCCGACCGCCGCGGCGGCCCGCCCCTCGCCGATCCAGCTCACCGCCAGGTCCCGGGCCAGGCCGGTGGCCCAGGGCCGGTCACCCAACTGCACCGCCAGGTCGTGGCTCTGCTGGAGCCGGTGCACCGCCTCGTCCCGGCGGCCGAGGCAGACCGCCGCCGAGGCGAGGTGCCGCAGGGCGGCCAGCAGCACGTACCGGTCGTTGACGGTACGCAGCAGCGCCACGGCCCGCTCCGCGGCGGCGTACGCCAGCGCCGGCTCGTCGCGGAGCAACCGGGTCACCGCGAGCGCGTTCAGGCACCGGGCGGTGACGATCTCGGCGGCACCCAGCCCGTCGGCCTCGGCCACCGCCGCCTCGTCCACCGCCAGCGCCTCGTCCAGCCGCCCCAGCCCCCGGTACGCGGCGGAGAGCACCGGCGCGGCCAGCAGGGCGCCCAGCGGGTCCCCCTCGGCCCGGAACAGCGCCACCGCCCGCTCGGCGGTCGACGCGGCGTCCTCGGCGCGGTTCTGGTAGTCGTAGAGCACCGCCTCGTCGCTGAGCAGGCAGGCCAGGCCGTGCCGGTCGGCGAGCCGCTCGTACCGGTCCCGACCGTCGCGCAGCCGCTCGGCCGCGCCCGCCAGGTCACCCCGGGCCAGTTGGAGCAGGCCGATGACGAAGTCGGTGCGAGCGATCGTCCGCTCGTCGCCGATCCGCTCGGCGGCCTGCCCGGCCAGCCGCTGCACCGCCTGGAGCTCCGTCCAGTGCCCGTGCACCCAGCAGAACGGGGCGAGCCGCTCGGCGAGGTCGATCGCGGCCCGTTCTGCGCCGCACTCCATGGCGAGTCCGAGCAGGCTGGTGAGGAAGTCGAGTTCGGCGGTGAACCAGCCCAGCGGGTCGGCGGCGATCCGCTCGGCGGCGCGCGGTGGGCGTACCCGATCGGCCGGTTCCGCCAGGCGGGCCCAGGTCAGAGTCCGGGGCAGCCGGCGAGCGGCGCTGCCGGCGAGCGCGGCGGCGGCCGCCACCAGCCGGCGCTGCGCCCCCGCCCGCCGCCCCGGCTGGCCGGCCGGGACGGCGGGGAGACTCGTCGGGGCGGCCACCCCCAGGGCGCTCCCCTCCGTCGACAGTGGGCGGTCGTCGGCCACCGCGAGTTCCTCGGCGTAGACCCGGAGCAGGTCGTGCAGGCGGTAGCGCGGTTCGCCGCCGTCGGCCGGCCCGGTCACCTCCAGCAGGCTCGCCTCGACCAGCTCGTCGAGTACCCGGTCGGCGTCGGCGCGCTCCAGCACCTCGGCCACCGCCCACGCCGCGAAGCTGACCGGGCCGAGCGAGCCGAGCAGGCCGAACGCCTCCCGGGTCGGCGGGGAGAGCGCCTGCACGCTCAGCGCCAGGCTGGCCCGGACCTGGAGGTCTCCGGCGGCCAGTTCGTCGAGGCGCTGCCGCTCGTCGTCGAGCCGGTCGGCGAGGATCGCCAGCGGCCACGAGCGGGTGGCGAGCCGGGTACCCGCGATCCTGACCGCCAGCGGCAGGTTGCCGCAGGCGGCGGCGATCCGGGCCGCCTGGCCGGGCTCCTCCGCCACCCGTTCCGGGCCCACCACGTCGGCCAGCAGCGCCCGGGCCTCGTCGTCGGTGAGCGGACCGACCGGCAGGTGCCGGGCGTCGATCAGCCCGCTGAGCCGGCGCCGGCTGGTGGTCAGCACGGCGCTGCCGGGAGTACCCGGAAGCAGCGGCCGGACCTGGGCGGCGGTGGCGGCGTCGTCGAGCACGACCAGCACCCGCCGGTCCGCGAGCCGGGCCCGGTAGGCGGCGGCCAGCGCGGAGAGGTTCTGCGGCAACGCCGAGCCGGGCACGCCCAGCACCCGGAGCAGGTCGGCCAGGACCGCGGCCGGATCCCGGGGCGCGGCCGAGGCACCGGCCAGATGTACGAAGAGCTGCCCGTCCGGGAACCTGTCCCGGATCCGGTGTGCCACCGTCACCGCCAGCGTGCTCTTGCCCACGCCCGGCTGGCCGGAGACCGCCACCACCGGCACCCCGCCGGCCGGTTCCAGCATCCGCTCGATCCGGTCGATGCTGCCGGCCCGGCCGACGAATCCCGGCAGGCTCGGCGGTAGCTGGCAGACCGGAAACGGCGACCGGGGAGCGGCCTCCGGCCGGTTGCCGAACCGGCCCACCGACGGCTCCTCGCCGCGCAGGATCGCCTGGTGCAGCCGGCGCAGGTCGGGACCGGGCTCGACGCCCAGCTCGGTGACGAAGATCTCCCTGGCCCGCTGGTACGCGGCCAGCGCGTCGGCCCGGCGCCCGGCGCGGTAGAGCGCCACCATCAACTGGCCGTACGGCCGCTCCCGCATCGGGTGCTCGGTCACCAGTTGGTGCAGTTCGGCGAGGACGGTGGCGAGGTCGCCGTCGGCGCGCAGGTCGGCGTCGACGCAGTCCTCCTGCGCGCCGACCCGTTCGAGTTCCCACTGTGCGAGTTCGGGCTCCAGCGTCGGCACCGTCAGGTCGGCCAGCGGTCGCCCCCGCCACTGCCGCAGCCCGCGCCGGAACCGGTCGGCCGCCAGCACCGGATCGCCCGCGGCCAGTGCCGCCCGGCCGGTGGCGACCTCCCGCCGGAACACCAGTACGTCGACGTCGTCGGTCTCGACCCGCAGCAGGTAGCCGTCGCTGCGGTGCTCGATACTCAGGCCGGGCAGCCGCTCCCGCAGCCGCGAGACGTAGGTCTGCAGGTTGGAGGCGTACGAGGCCGGTGGGCGGTCACCCCAGAGCGTCTCCACCAGCCGGTCGACGGTGACGAGCTGGCCGGCGCCGACCAGCAGCGCGCCGAGCACGGTGCGCTGGTGCCGGCTGCGCAGCACCACCTCGGCGCCGGAGTCCGTGCAGACCCGCAGCGGCCCGAGCACCCCGAACTTCACTCGCCGTCTCCTGAGAACCGCCGGCAAATCACGGACATGAAACCGTACTACGGTGTCTGCCCTGGATGTGGCGGTGTACCAGGGCTGTGCCCGCGTGGCGTGTGGCAATCGTGTGGCAGTTGTGTGGCGGGCATCCCCAAGCTGCTAGAGGCCCGTGGGGGGCGGGCCGGTCACGGGGGTCGGCGTTCGGGGGGACTCGGGTGCCGGGGAAGTGTCCCTGACACCGGATCGAGCGCCGGGCACCCGACCATCCGATGTGTACCGCGGCCACCCGGCGCCGGTCCGGCCCGTGACGGTCGGGCCGTCCCCGCCGCTGGTCCTAGGGGCACCTCCGGTGCCCCGGCCAACCGGTCTCGGCCGGCCGCGACCACGCAGTCTTCTTCGAGAGGCAACCATGTCCACATATCCACCCCCGGGCTACGGCCCGGGTGAGCCGTCCCACGACCCGCGATACTCCGGCCAGTCCGGCGGATACGGCGGTCCGGCGGGCGGCGGCTCCGGCTACCCGCAGTCCTCCTCGGGCGGCTACCCGCAGTCCTCGTCGGGCTCGTACCCGCCCTCCTCCGGCTCGTACCCGCAGTCCTCCGCGGGCTCCTACCCGCCGCCCTCGTCCTCCGGTGCGTACTCACAGTCGTCGGAGCCGTACCCGCAGGCGTCCGGTTACCCGTCGTCGGGCGCGGACCCGTCGGCACCCTCCTCGCCGGCCGGGCCGGCACCGCAGTTCGGTACGCCGGTCCCGCCGAAGAAGAGCAAGGCGCCGCTGGTCGTCGGCATCGTCCTCGGCGTCGTGCTGCTCTGCTGCGGCGGCAGCACCGCGGCGTACCTCTGGGCCGGCGACGACGGCACCGACCCGTCAAACGTCGCCGCTGGCGAGCAGACCCCGAGCCCGAAGCCGAGCACGAAGACGACGCCGAGGGGCAAGGCCTCGCCGACCCCGGAGGAGGAGTCGATCGAGGGCAACCTCGACCAGTTCAAGAAGGGCGACTGCCTCACCATCGACGAGGCGACCGACGAGGTCGAGGAGGCGAGTTGCGGCAGCAAGGGCGCGCTCAAGGTGCTGCTGCGCAAGGACGGCACCACCAGCGAGTCCGCCTGCGAGTCCACCGACTACACGCAGTACCTCTACCAGGACGGCACGATCGGCACGCTCCAGGACTTCATCCTGTGCGTCGGTCCGGCCCGCTGACGGCGGCGCCGCGGGTGAGCCGCCCCCTCGCGGCCCGTGAGGGGGCGGGCCGGCAGGGGTGAGCGGGTGCGATCGGCCGCCCGGGGCGGTGGATCGACGGAAGCCGACCAACGGGGGGTGCGGTGGTCCGGGGCGGGGAGCGTCCGGGCCACCGCACGGTCGCTTCCTTAGCCCCCAACCAAGCGATTCTTAAGACTGAACTAAGCGGGCCGTCCGGACTGGTTTCCGACACTGCCAACCGGTACATATTCTTCGTGACTCGTCGTCGGGATGTCGAAACGGCCGAGCCGCTCACCGAATGGGTGACCGGCCTGCTGCCCCGGGTGCCGTCCGAGGACCCCTACGACCGGCCACCCCGGGGGCGGGAGCGCGAACCGTACGACGAGTTCGAGCGCTACGCCCCGGCCGAGCCGGCGCGTGCGGAGGGTGGCTGGTCGAATCCGTCACGTGGCCGCGAGCCCTGGTCGTACGCCGAGGAGGCGCCCGCGCACCGGCCCAACCCGATCAGCGGGGCGGCGGAGGCGGCCCGGCACCGGGAGACCGCCGAGGTCGAGCCGTACGACCGCAGTGGCCGGCTCTTCTTCCACATCGTCTTCTGGTCGGCGCTGGCCACCAGCGTCGAGCTGTGGTGGCTGAACACTCCGGCCGGGTCGATCCGGACCACCGCCGACATCCTGATCGCGGGTGGCCGGCTCACCGGCATGGTCGGCGGTTTCCTGCTGCTCGCCCAGGTGCTGCTGATGAGCCGGGTGCGCTGGCTGGAACGCTGGATCGGCGCGCACTCGCTGCTGATCTGGCACCGGGAGCTGGGCGCCTTCCTGCTGCTCGCCATCCTGGCGCACGCCGGACTGATCGCCGTCGGCTACAGCAAGCTCACCAACACCCCGATCGTCGAGGGCACCTGGACGCTGCTGAGCACGTACGAGGACATGATCAGCGCGACGGTGGCCACCGGCATCCTGGTCGGCATCGCGCTGCTCGCCATCCGGGCGATCCGCCGGATGATGAACTACGAACTCTGGTACTACCTGCACCTGAGCACCTACCTGGTGCTGCTGTTCAGCTACGGCCACCAGTTCGCCACCGGCCAGGAGCTGTCCAAGCCCGGCTTCGGGCAGTACTTCTGGGCCGGGCTCTACGTCTTCGTCATCGCCTGTGTCCTCTGGGGACGGATCATCTCCCCGATCGCGTTCAACCTGCGGCACCGGCTGCGGGTCGAGGACGTGGTGCCGGAGGCGTTCGAGATGGTCTCGATCTACATCTCCGGCAACCGCCTCGACGAGCTGGACGCCCGGGCCGGGCAGTACTTCCGGTGGCGGTTCCTGACCAAGGGCTGCTGGTGGCAGGCGCACCCGTTCTCGCTCTCGGCCGCGCCGAACGAGCAGTGGCTGCGGCTGACCGTCAAGGTGGTCGGTGACCACACCGAGTCCCTGCAATACCTGGAGCCGGGTACCCGGATCTTCGCCGAGGGGCCGTCCGGGGTCTTCACCGCCGACCGCGCGATCCGGCCCCGGGCCCTGCTCATCGCCGGCGGCAGCGGCATCGCGCCGATCCGGGCGCTGCTGGAGGACCTGCCCGAGCAGACGGTGGTGATCTACCGCTCCCGCAGCGAGGAGGAGCTGCTCTTCCGCGACGAGCTGGACTTCCTGGCCCGGTCCCGCAACGCCCAGGTCTGGTACGTCATCGGTTCCCGCGAGGACCCGGCGCCCCGGCACCTGTTCACCGCCAAGGGCATGCGCGAGCTGGTGCCGGACGTACGCCGCCGGGACGTCTACCTCTGCGGGCCGCCCGGGCTGGTCGACGTCTCGATGCGGACGATGCGCAAGCTCCGGGTGCCGCGCCGGCAGATCCACCTCGACCCGTTCGAATTCTGATCCCCGCACACCACCCCCTACGGAGGTACATCCCGTGCGTCGCGCCGCCTTCGCCGTCCTCGGTACCGCCATCGGCGCCAGCCTGCTGATCGGTGCCAAGCTCGGCACCTCGACCGACGACCCCGGCACCCAGGTGGCGCTGGAGGAGGAGACCGGCGACGCGGCCGCGAGCCCGACGCCCTCCGGCAAGGCTCCGGCCGGGAAGAAGACCACCGCGCCGCCGGCCAAGAAGCCCCCGGCCAAGGCCCCGGCGGGCGGGCTGAAGGACGGCACCTTCGTCGGTGCGACCGCCAACTACGACTACGGCGCCATCAAGGTGACCATCACGGTCGCCGGCGGCAAGGTCACCGACGCCGACGCGACCTATCCGGACGAGGACCCGACCAGCGCCGGGATCAACGAGAACGCGATCCCGAAGCTGCGCCAGCAGGCGCTCGCCGCCACCAGCGCCAGCAAGGTGAACACGGTCTCCGGGGCGAGCCTGACCAGTGCGGCGTACAAGGCGTCGCTCCAGTCCGCGCTCGACAAGGCGAAGGCCTGAGTCCGATGGGTACCGCCGGGCTGCGCCGGGTCGAGCAGATCATGGGTACGCCGATCAGTGTGCAGCTCACCGACCCGCTGCCGGCCCGGCGCCTGGAGGCGCTGGCCGAGCAGACGTTCGACTGGTTCCGCGAGGTGGACGAGCGGTTCAGCACCTACAAGGAGCAGAGCGAGGTCAACCGGTTCGACCGGGGCGAACTGTCTATCCAGGACTGTTCCGCCGACCTGCGGCTGGTGGTCGAGGCCTGCGCCGACCTGTGGCGGGAGACCGACGGCTACTTCGACGCGTACGCGACCGGCCGGTTCGACCCGTCCGGCTACGTCAAGGGCTGGTCGGTGCAGGTGGCCTCGGACCGGCTGCTGGCGGACGGCTGCCACTCGCACTGGATCAACGCGGGTGGGGACATCCGGGCCCGGGGCGGGCCGCGACCCGGCGAGCCGTGGCGGATCGGCATCCGGCACCCGTGGCAGCAGGACAAGATCTGCTGGGTGCTCGGCGGCAACGACTTCGCGATCGCCACCTCCGGCACGTACGAGCGCGGTTTCCACGTGATCGACCCGTACCGGGGTGCCCCGGCCACCGAACTGACCTCGGTCACCGTGGTCGGCACCGACCTCGGCCGCACCGACGCGTACGCGACGGCCGGGGTTGCGATGGGTCAGGCCGGGCTGCGCTGGCTGGCCGACCTGCCGGACCACGAGGTCGGCATCGTCACCTCCGACGAGCTGTGCTACCGCACCGACGGCTTCCCGGTGCTGCCCACCGAGCCGGCCCAACGGCCCACCATGACCCGCTCCGACCTGCCCGGCCAGCCCGCACCCCGGCTGGGCTGACCGGCCGGGGCTCAGACGTGCCCGGTGGCCCCGCCCGCCGGCATCGAGGAGCTGTCCAGCGGGGAGTCGCCGAGGTAGCGGGACCAGGTGCCGCCGTCGAGCAGTCCGCCGTCCCGAACGAACCGGCGCACCGCCGGCAGCAGCCCTGCGGTGCCGTACAGCGCCATCGCCAGCCCCGGTTCGAGTCCGGCCGAAACGCCGGCCGGGCCGACCGGAAGGGGATGCCGGCGCCGGGCGTCGCGCAGCGTACGTCCGCCGGAGAGGGTGCGGCGGGGCAGGAACCAGCCGGCCATCCCGACGAACGCCAGCACCACCAGCAGGCCGACGCCGACGCCGAGCAGGTCGACCGCGACCAGCCGGGCGACCACCATCGGCAGCACGAGCACCAGCATGGCCGGCAACAGGAACCGGCGCCAGGCCGGACGGAGCAGTCCCAGCCCGATCAGGCCCTCCCGCTGCTCGGCCAGGGCCTGCCGGACCCGCCGCTGGTTGGCCACCTCACGGGGTGACATCGAGCCGTACAGCGCACCGAACAGGGCCCGTTCCAGCGGTTCCGCGTACGCCGGCATGCTGCCGGTCCGGCTGAGCCCGCCGGGTCGGGCGGCCGTCACACTTCCCCGGCCGTGCAGCATCACCAGTGCGGTCCGGACGGCACCCCAGGCGCCACCGGTGAGGTAGCCGAGGTCCGTCGTGCTCAGGTCGCGGGACAACGCCGTCATCCTTCGAGTGTGACTCCTCTGACGCCTGAGGGCGTCAGCTTCTCTGGCCGCTCACGCGGTCAGCAGGACCAGCCCGGCCCTGTGTACGTTCGTCGCGCCGACCACGTCGGCGTGGTCGGCGAAACCGCACGCTACGCAGACGAATTCGGCCTGGGTGACGCGGTTGTCCCGCGTGCGGTGCCGGCATGCGGGGCAGGTGCGGGAGGTGTCGCGAGGATCGACCCCTACGGTGACACGTCCGGCGCTTTCAGCCTTGGCGTGCAGTACGTTGAGGAACACCCCCCAACCCGCGTCCAGGATCGAACGGTTCAATCCCGCCTTCTGGGCGACGTTGCGGCCCGGCTTGTCGATCGTGCCCTTCGCCGACCGAGTCATGTTCCTGATCGGCAACGCCTCGTGGGCGATCACATCGTAATGACGGACGAGCCACAACGCGATCTTGTGCGCGTGGTCGAGCCGCCGCCGACGCACCTTGCGATGCAGGGCGGCGATCCGGGCACGGGCCTTCCGGCGCCGGTGCGACCCGCGCTCGCACCGGGCCAGGGCGCGCTGGGCGTCGACGAGCCGGCCGGCGGAGGCGGCCGAATGTCGTGGGTTGTCGATGTGAAGGCCGTCGGATGTGGTCAGGAACGAAGTCACACCCATGTCGATTCCGACCGTGCGGCCGGTCGCGGGCAACGGTTCGGCGGGAACCTCGGCGCAGGTGAGGATCACATACCAGCGTCGTCCTTCCCGCTTCACGGAAACCGTCTTGACCCGGCCGTCGACCTTGCGGTGGGCGTGGACCCGCACATGCCCGACCCCTTGCAGATAGACACGGGTGCGCCCACTGTCGGGGGTCGAGTTCCAGCGGCAGCCGTCGCCGTCTTTCGGCCACTCGACCGTGTCGAACCAGCCAGCGCCCTTGAACCTCGGGTAGCCGGGCGTCTGACCCGCCCTCAGCCGACGGAAGAACGCCTGGAACGCCTTGTCGAGCCGGCGCAGCGTCGCCTGTTGGGAGGAGAACGACCATCGGGCGTGGTCCGGGTCGTCGCGGCGAATGTGTTTCAACTGTGCCGACTGGTGCCCGTAGCGGACAGTGACCCGTGCCCGCCGGTACGCCTCCTGGCGTTCCTCAAGGGCGGCGTTGTACATCTGCCGGTGGTCGTCGAGGCACGCGGTCAGGGATGCCGCCTGTCGGGATGTGGGACGCAGCAGGAACTCGTACGCCCGAATCATCGACGTTGTTTTCGCAGCTCACAACCCACATGCACATCGATATCCTATCACTGTCCACACAGCAATTCTTGAGGGGAGGTAGCGCGGATTCCCCCGTCGCCTGAAGGCGGCGGTCCCCTCCGCGTGCGAACCTGATGGAAAACCCGCGCACGCCTGTCACGGCCGCCTGGCGCAGCCGGGTCGACGGCTGGCTGGGCGGGACGGTCAGTCGGGCAGGTGGCTGACGAACCACTCCGCCGCCTCCCGGGCCACCTGGTCCAGGGCGCCGGGCTCCTCGAACAGGTGGGTGGCGCCGGGCACCACCCGCAGCTCCGCCCCGGCGTGGAGGTCGGCGAGTGCCTGGTTGTTGAGCCGCAGCACCTCGTCGTCCAGCCCGCCGACCAGCAACAGCGTCTCGGCGCGTACCCGAGGCAGGTCGGCGCCGGCCAGGTCTGGGCGGCCGCCCCGGGAGACGACCGCGTACACCCGGTCGGGGCGCTGCGCGGCGGCCGAGAGCGCGGCGGCGGCGCCGGTGCTGGCCCCGAAGAGTCCGATCGGGAGCCGCCCGGCCGGTTCGCCGGTCGCCAGCCAGTCGACGATGCCGACGAGCCGGCCGGTGAGCAGGCCGATGTCGAAGCGCAACTCCCCGGTCCGGTCGTCGAGCGCCTCCTCGTCCCGGGTCAGCAGGTCGACCAGCACGGTGGCCAGGGCGCGGCGGTTCAGCGCCTCGGCCACCATCCGGTTGCGCGGGCTGTGCCGGGAACTGCCACTGCCGTGTGCGAACAGGACGATCCCGCGTGCGTCGGCGGGGACGACCAGGTCGCCGGTCAGTCGTACATCTCCGGCCGGAATCGTGGTCTCGGTGCTCCGGGTGTCCATTCGACTGCCTCCCATGCCTTTTCCCGGCGGAGAGTCGCGGGTGTGGCGCTGACCGCCGTCCTGTCGGCCTTACCCGGCGGCGCCGGGCTCAACCACGCGCCGCCGGCCGCCCGGCACCCGGGTTTGCCGGTGCGCAGTCGGGGAAGGCCGGAAAGTCCGACCAGGCACCGGGACGGCCGACGCGCCGACCGGCAGACGAACGTGAGGGACGTTATGGCCCGCCAGAAACCCGGCAAGGCGAAGTCCGGCTCGGCCCGCACCGACGAGGCGGGACAGCAGAATCCCGACCGGAGCGAATGGGCGGACGAGGCGGCCAAGGCGAGGTCGCTCGACGATCCGCGCCGGACGCCGCCGCGTGACGCGGTGGGCATGCCGTCCAGCGGTGAGCGGTACTCGGAGGATCCCCGCGACCGCTAGGACCGCAACGGCCGCCCACCCGGCGACTCGACGGGCCCGCACGCCGGTCGCGCCTGGTGGTGCCTGAGCCAACTGGCTTGGTGTCAAGTAAACTCGCCCGGTGGAGGCTGCTGATGCGGTGGACCGGATGGTTGCGCAATGGGCCGAACGTGACCCGCAGCTGGATGTCAGCCCGCTCGAAGTGGTCGGTCGTCTGCTGCTCTGTGCCGACCAGGTCCATCGTGCGATCGTCGCGGCGCTTCGTCCGCTCGGCTTGACCTACGGCGACTTCGATGTGATCAACACGCTACGTCGGCTCGGCGATCCCGAGGGCACCAACCCACGGCAGCTGACCCGGGCCGCGCTCATCACGTCCGGTGCGATGACGACCCGGCTGGACCGCTTGGAACGGGGCAGGTTGATCGTGCGGACCGCTGACCCGGCCGACCGGCGCGGCGTACTCGTCCGCCTGACCCGCCGGGGCGAACGGCTGGCCGAGCAGGCGGTTCGAGCCGTACTCGACGTGGACGAGACGTTTCTGCAGCCGCTCAGCGGGCGGCAACGAGACGCCGTCGCCGCCACGCTGAAGCAGCTCCTGCTTCGGTACGAGGAGGGCTGACCGATAGCCGGTCGAGCGTTCAGCCGCGCTCGGCCATCCGCGCGTCGAACGCGGCCTTGAATGCGGCCGCCCCCTCGATGGATTCAAACGGCCAGCTGACCAGCCTCACCGGAACCCGGTCCCCCACCGCTTCCCGGACCCGGGCCGCCGTGGTCAGCGGAGTGCCGCCGCAGATCTCGACGAGTTCGGCCCCGCCGTCGACCAGTTCCGCCGCGACCTGGGGAAGGTCTGCGTCCGGTGCGCCGATCACCGCCGTCCAGCCGCCGGTGGCGTGCTCCCGCACGACACGGTGGGTGGCCGCGTTCGCCAGCGGATGTTCGTAGATGGTCACCGAGCGCTTGAGCGATCCGCGGGGCGCCGTCCCGGCACCGAAGGCACCGGCCACGCCGACCGGAGCCCGGCCGTCGACGGCTTCGATCACCTGCGCGGCCGACGCCAGGTCGAAGCCGCGGTACAGCTCGATGAGGCGGACGCCCGCCGCCGCCAACTCGGCCGCGACCCGCGCCGCCGCAGAGCCGTCCGGTGCCCAGACCAGCAGGGTGTGACTGCCCGCGTTGTCGACGACCACCCGGTCGACGGCCGGGTCCGTGCCGGGCTCCAGAAAGATGAACGTCTCGGCAAATACCAGGTCGGTGGTCATGTCGGCTCCTCCATGATCGCTTGACGTCTTATAGCTTGATACCAAGCTTTATCACTGCAAGCGTCGGGCCGACATGGACATTCCTGATTGTGCCGCGTGTGGCGGCGATCACCCCGGTCGATGTGTCACGCGCGTGGCGCCCCCGGACCCATACGGGTTGCGGTACCAGATGGACGGCTGCGGCGGCGCCGGCCCCCGATCGGTGGCCGGGTGAATTTTCCACGCCGGATCACCCCGGAATCCACCAAGTCGGCCCGGTTGATCCGGTAGGCTGACCCCGGTTTCGCCCGGTGGCGCACCCCTCCGCGCCGGCGTGACCGCCGCCGAATCACCAACGGGTGAGCCGGGGACCCAGGTAGGTGGGGTGAGTCCGCAACCGCGGTAGGGACTTGTTCCGTCCCGAACCCGTCAGCTAACTCGGTAGGCGGGCGACGGAGGGACATGCATGACGGGATCCACACGTCGGCGGTTACCGCTGGCCCTGGCCCTGCTCGCCACGTTCGGCGCACTCGCCGGAGCAGCACTCCGGCCCGGCGTGGCGGAGGCGAACAGCCCCGCCGTTCTCGGCGACGAAGGCGACACGCCGCTCCTGCGCGACGTGCTCGAATCGACCGGCCGAGGTTACCTACAGGCCAAGAACGCGCTGGCCAACGCCCAGGCTCGGCAGGCGAAGATCGCCGCCGAGCTACGCCGGGTGGAGGGACGGATCGCCGAGCTGCGCCCTCGGGTGGAGCAGGTGGCCCGGACGGCGTACCAGACCGGCCGGATCGGCCCGGTTCTGGTGCTGCTGCACAGCGGCTCGGCGGAGGAACTCCTGGAGCGCGCCCGCGGGCTGGAGGTGGTGGCCCTGCGGGACAACGACGCGCTGCGCGCGCTGGGTCAGGCCCGGGAGCGGGCCACCCTGGCGAAAAAGGCACTGGACGCCGAGGTGATCGAGGAGCGCCGGCAGCTCGCCATCATGCTGCGGCAGAAGCAGGCCGCCGAGCGGACGCTGGCTCAGGTCGGCGGCGCTTCCACCGGAGGCTTCGTCAACGCCCGCTCACCGGTGGCCCGGCCCGCGCCACGCGCTGCCGACGGCTCCTGGCCGCCGCAGTCGTGCAGCCGGCCCGACCCGACCACCACCGGCTGCGTCACCCCGCGCACCCTGCACGCCTTCAACGAGGCGCGCCGGGCCGGCTTCACCCGGTTCACCGGGTGCTACCGCTCCGGCGGCCCCTACGAGCACCCGAAGGGGCGGGCCTGCGACTTCTCCGCCGAGGCGGGCGGCTTCCGGGGTGCCGCGACGGGCGCCAACCGGACCTACGGCAACAACCTCGCCGCGTTCTTCGTCCGCAACGCCGACCGGATCGGTGTGCTGTACGTGATCTGGTACCGGCAGATCTGGTTGCCGACGACCGGTTGGAAGTCGTACAGCGGTGCGCACGGCGACCCGTCCAGCGACCACACCAACCACGTACACCTGTCGCTGGTCTAGGTCCCGTCGGGGTGCCGATCAGATCTTGACGACGTCTTGCGGTTGAGACCGCCGGGGCGGCGAGAAGTCGTCAAGATCTCGGGGTTCCCCGGCCGGCGGTCAGGTCGGCTCGCCTTCGGGAGCACGGCGGGCGGGCGCCCGACCGGCTGGTTGGGCGGGTTGCGGGCCCACCGGGCGGGCCGGCGGGATCGGCCGGGTCACCGACTCCAGGCAGGTGATCCGGACCTTCTCGCCGTGGTGCAGCAACTCCAGGGCGTCGTCCGGCTCGCCGTCGCGCAGCGCGTACGTCGCCTCGCGCGGCCGGACGTCGACCCGCAGGTGCACGCCCCGGTAGCGGAGCGAGAACTCCAACCGGTCGATCCGGCTCGGCAGCCGGGGTGTGAAGGAAAGCGTCGAGGTGTGGTCACGCATCCCACCGAACCCGGCCACCAGGGCGATCCAGGCCCCGGCCAGCGAGGCGACGTGCACGCCGTCCCGGGTGTTCTGGTTGAGGTCGTGCAGGTCCATCAGGGCCGCCTCGCCCAGATAGTCGTGCGCGAGTTCGAGGTGCCCGGTCTCGGCGGCCAGCACCGCCTGGGTGCACGCCGACAGCGACGAGTCGCGGACCGTACGCCGCTCGTAGTAGGCGAAGTTGGCAGCCTTCTCCTCGTCGCTGAACGCGTCGCCGCGCCAGTGCATCGCCAGCACCAGGTCGGCCTGCTTGATCACCTGCTTGCGGTACAGGTCGAAGTAGGGATAGTTGAGCAGCAGCGGGTACTGCTCCGGCGGCGTGTTCGCGAAGTCCCACTCCTGATGGCGGGTGAAGCCCTCCACCTGCGGGTGCACGCCCAGCTCCGGGTCGTACGGGATGTGCATGTCGTGCGCGGCGTCCCGCCAGGCGGCCGTCTCCTCGTCGTCGACGCCCAGCTTCCAGGCCTCCTCGCCGTGCCGGGTGGCGGCGTCGGCGGCGGCCAGCAGGTTCCGCTGGGCCATCAGGTTGGTGTAGACGTTGTCGTTCTTCACCGCCGTGTACTCGTCCGGCCCGGTCACCCCGTCCAGGTGGAACCGGCCGTCTCGGTCGTGGTGCCCGAGCGAGCGCCACAGCCGGGCGGTCTCCACCAGCAGTTCCAGCCCGACCTCACGCTCGAACTGCTCGTCGTCGGTGGCCTGCACGTACCGGCGTACCGCGTCGGCGATGTCGGCCGCGATGTGGAACCCGGCGGTGCCGGCCGGCCAGTACGCCGAGGTCTCCTGGCCCCGGATGGTCCGCCACGGGAACGCGGCGCCGCGCAGTCCCAGCGTCCGGGCCCGCTCCTGGGCCAGGTGCAGGGTGGAGTGCCGCCAGCGCAGCGCGGAGGCGACCGCCGACGGCAGGGTGTAGGTCAGCACCGGCAGCACGAAGGTCTCGGTGTCCCAGAACGCGTGCCCGTCGTATCCCGGCCCGGTCAGCCCCTTGGCGGCGATCGGCCGCAGCTCGGCCCGGGCGCCGGCCTGGAGCACGTGGAAGAGTCCGAACCGGACCGCCTGCTGCACCTCCGGGTCGCCCTCGACCCGCACGTCGGAGTCGTCCCAGAAGGTGTCGAGATAGCCGCGCTGCTCGGTGCAGAGCCCGTCCCAGCCGGAGAACTTGGCGCCGGCCAGCGCCGCCGCCACCTGGTCGCGCAGTGCCGGCCGGGACCGGCGGCTCGACCAGCCGTACGCGACGAACTTGACCAGCCGGAGCTGCTCACCTGGCTTGATCCTGGAGGTGACGGTGGTCCGGGCCCAGTCCTCGTACGCCTCGGTGCCGACCAGCTTGCGCTCCGGCCCGTGCACCTCGTGGCTCATCGAGACGGCCACCCGCAGCCCGCTCGCCTTGGTGCGGTGGATCAGCAGCGCCCCGTCGCTGTGCACCAGCTGCTCCTCGGACTGCAACGGCGACTCCAGCACCGCCGCCACCCGGGGATCCCGGCTCTGCGCCGGCAACTGCTCGTTGGCGACCAGTTCCGACTGGATGATCAGCCGCATCGGGCCGTCGACCGGCTCCACCCGGTATTCGATCGCCGCCACCGAGCGCTGGGTGAACGAGACCAGCCGGGTCGAGCAGATCCGCACCGTACGCCCGGCCGGGGAGCGCCACTCGACCGACCGTTGCAGGGTGCCGCCGCGCAGGTCGAGCACCCGCTCGTGGCTGAGCAGTTCGCCGTACCGGACGTCGAAGGGTTCGTCGTCGACGAGCAGCCGGATCGGCTTGCCGTTGGTGACGTTGACGATCGTCTGGCCGGACTCGGGGAAGCCATAGCCCGCCTCGGCGTACGGCAGCGGCCGCAGCTCGTAGAAGGAGTTCAGGTACGTCCCCGGCAGGCCGTGCGGCTCACCCTCGTCCAGGTTGCCGCGCAGCCCGATGTGCCCGTTCGAGAGCGCGAACACCGACTCGGACTGGGCGAGTACGTCCAGGTCGAGCCGGGTCTCCCGGACGTGCCACGGCTCGACGGGATAGGCCCGTTCCCGGATCATCGGCGCCTCCTCGCAGTCACCGGACCACCTCCGGCCCGGCGTCGGCCGTTCCGGCATCGCCGAGGCCGGCGTCCGTCGGATCGGCACGTCCCGGCCGGGTCTGCCCGCCGGGAAGTAGTTCGGAGAGGTCGCGCACCACGATGTCGGCGCCGTGTTCGCGTAACGCGTCGGCCTGGCCAACCCGGTCGACCCCGATCACGAAGCCGAAGTTGCCGGCCCGGCCCGCCGCCACTCCGGCCAGCGCGTCCTCGAAGACCGCGGCCTGGTCGGGGCGGACCCCGAGTAGTTCGGCGCCGGCCAGGAAGGTGTCCGGATGGGGCTTGCCACGCAGCCCGCGCCGCCGGGCGACGACACCGTCCACCCGGGCCTCGACCAGCGGTTCGAGGCCAGCCGCCGCGACCACGTCCCCGGCGTTGGCGCTGGCCGAGACGACGGCCCGGCGCAGCCCGGCGGCCCGCGCGGCATGCAGGTAGTCCACCGATCCCTGGTACGGCAGCACACCGTCGTCGTGGATCCGCTGGAGCAGGACGACGTTCTTGCGGTTGCCCACCCCGTTGACGGTGTCGACGGTCGGCGGGTCGTCCGGCTCGCCCTCCGGCAGGGTGATCTGCCGGGAGGCGAGAAACGTCCGCACCCCGTCGGCCCGGGGACGGCCGTCGACGTACCGGTTGTAGTCGTCGCCGGGGTCGTACGGCCGGAACGGCTCGCCGGTCGCCTCGGACCACCGCCGGAGGAACTCGTCGAAGGTCTCCGCCCAGGCCGCGTTGTGCACCCGGGCGGTCTGGGTCAGCACGCCGTCGAGGTCGAAGAGGCAGGCGGTCACGTGCGCGGGTAGGCCCAACACGCCTAACAACCTAACCGGGAAGGCATCGCGCGGCACGGTTTCCGGTTCGGCCACGCCGATGCGCCGACGGGCTCCGCCCGGCGAGGATGCCGGGCCGAGGGGCTCCGCCCGGCGACCCGCGCCATCCGGGGGGAGCCCGATCGCTCAGCGGTGCTGGGCGTGCCCGTGCCCACCCGGTGGTCGCCCCGGTCGCTGACCCGGCTCGACCACCACGAACTGCCCCATCATGCCCTGGTCCTCGTGCTGGAGCAGGTGGCAGTGGAACATGTACGGCATGTTCGGGTCGGCGTAGTCGGCGAACCGGGTGATGATCCGTAGCGAGTCGACGGTGCTGACCAGCACGGTGTCCTTCCAGCCGGCCAGTTCCGGCGGTGGTTCCCGACCGTCCACCGAGAGCACCTGGAACTGCACGTCGTGCACGTGGAAGCTGTGCGGCGTGGCGTCCTGCTTCTCGATGTCCCAGATCTCGGTGCTGCCCCGGGTGACCGCGAAGTCGATCCGGTCCAGGTCCATGTCCCGACCGTTGATCTCGCGTCCGTTCAGCCGGAACCGGCGGGTCTGCGCGGCCGACGCCGGGTCGAGCCGCTCGACCGGTACCAGCCGGTCCGGCACCTCAGGCGCCGCCGCGAGGCTGCCGGCGGCCCGTAGTTCGAGTACGTCGAAGGTGTCCTCACCGCCGGTGAAGCGGCCGCCGAAGAACTCGACGCCGTGGTTCGGCGGATAGCTGCGCAGCACCACCCGTTCCGCCGGCCGCATCGACACCACCACCTCGGCCCGCTCGCCGGGCGAGAGCCGGATCCGGCCGGTCCGGTGCGGGCGTTCCAGCAGGCCGCCGTCGGTGCCGATCAGGTCGAAGGCGCGGTTGTCGGCGAACCCGAAGTCGTACGTCCGGGCGTTGGAGCCGTTGAGCAGCCGCAGCCGGACCCGTTCGGTGCTGACGTCCAGGTACGGCCCGACGGTCCCGTTGACCAGCAGGGTGTCGCCGAGGATGCCGGTCCCGCCGAGGCTGGAGTTCCCCTCGTCGAGCCGACCGTCGGAAGTGAACTTGCGGTCCTGCACGATCACCGGGATGTCGTCGACGCCGTACCGGCGGGGCAGCGCCAGCCCGGCCGACGGCTCGTCGTCCAGGATGAACATCCCGGACAGTCCCCGGTAGACCTGCTCGGCGGTCTCGCCGTGCGGGTGCGGGTGGTACCAGAGCGTGGCGGCGGGCTGGTCGATCTTCCACTGCGGCGACCAGGTGGCGCCGGGCCGGACCATCTGGTGCGGGCCGCCGTCCATCACTGCCGGCAGGTGCATGCCGTGCCAGTGCACGCTGGTCGGCCGGCCGATCCCGTTGACCACGTTGACCACCACCTGCTCGCCGCGCCTGGCCCGCAGGGTCGGGCCGAGGTAGTCGCCGTTGAAGCCCCAGGTGGCGGTCGAGCCGCCCTGGCCGAAGTCGCGCTGGCCGGGCTGGGCGCGCAGGTCGAAGACCCGGCGCCCCTGGCCGTCGATCCGCGACTGCGCCAGCGGCGGTACGGCGAGCCGGTTGACGAAGTCCACCTCTCCACGGGTGTCGATGACACCCCGGGTCCAGACCCAGGTGCCGACCGCCGTGCCGATCCCACAGAGCAGCAGTACGACCGAGAAGACTCCGAGCAGCACCCGGAGCCACCGCCGCGATCCCCCGCCGGCCATTGCGACACCTCCCTATATCTCAGATGACTACATGTAGCCTTCCTTCATATCGGGGGATCGTCCATGCCAGGCGCCGGAAGTCAGGGACGGTTCAGGGAGACCCGGACGGATCCCTCGGGGGAGCCGGATCCCGGCCAGACGGAGCGACAGATCGGCTGTCGAGGCTGGTCAACCTGCCCGTACCGGAGCCGCGCGGTCAGCGCGGCTTGAGCGTCCAGTGCACGGTCATCTCGGTGGTCGGCACGCCGTCCTCGGTGCCGACCACGACCGACACCGGAAACTCGGGCCGGTTGCCGGCCTCGAACTCGGCCACCACCTCGGCGACCGGGCGGCCCAGCCGCGCGGTCGCCCGGACCGCGCCCATCGCCAGCCGCCGGTAGCGGATCTCCGCCTGGGTGGCCAGTGGTACCGCCCGCTCGAAGAGCTGACCGAAGGCGGCGAGCACCACCGCACCGGAGGCGGTCTCGCCGAGCGTGAACAGCGCACCGGCGTGCGGGCCGCCGACGTGGTTGTGCGTCGGCGGCGAGTCGGGCAGCCGGACGACGGCGCGGATCCCGCCGGCCCCCTCCGGAGTCACCTCGACCAGTTCGAAGCCGAGAGTCCGGGCGAACGGTACGGCCTCGAGCAGGCCGGCGGCGATCTGCCGTACGTCGGGAGCCATGGCCGTACGCTACTCGCTGGTAACTTGTCCCGGCAAGGCCCCGGACGGCCTCAGAAGAGGCTGCCCAGGCTACGCAGGATCTCCGCGTAGAAGTTGCCGTCGATGCTGCGGAAGAACGCGAACGGCTGCTCCGGGTCGCCGAAGAACGGCCGCAGCGTCCACGCCAACTGGGTGCCGACGAACCCGAACAGCAGGATCCAGATGTAGAGCAGGGTCATGCTCGCCGGGCGGGGGCCGCCGGACGGGGACGGCGGCACCCCCGGCCGGCCGATCGGGTACGGCTCCGCCGCGCGGTAGCCGTACTGCCCCGGCACCGGCTGGGCCGGAGCGGGCACCACCTGCGTCGGAGCCGTCTGGACGGGAGCCGCCGGCACGGTAGCCGCCGGCACGGTAGCCGGAGCCGCCGTGGCGACCGCCGGCTGGGCGGGCGTGGCCGGTGCCGGCTGGGCGGGCGTGGCCGGTGCCGGCTCGGTGGGCGTGGCCGGCCCGTCCCCGTTGGCGGTGGTCGCCGGGGCCGGCGTCTCGCCGTTCACCGCGCCGACCGCGACCGGCACCTGCTGCGGCGCCGTCACCGACTGGGGCGCCGCCCAGGGACTGCCCTGAGCGGAGGCGGCCACCGCCGGCTGGCCGGCGCTCACGGCGGCCGGCTGGCCGGTGGGGGTGGGGGCGAGCAGGCCGTGTGCGTTGAGCACCTGCATGCCACCGGTCAGGAAGCGCAGCCCGACCAGGGCCGACAGGGTCAGGATCGCCACGTTGAGCAGCTTGAAGAAGGCGTAGTCCGGTGCGGTGATCAGGAAGAAGAGGCTGATCGGCGCGAACGCCACCGCCAGCATCGAGGTGACCGTGATCGCCACCATCACCATCGAGATGGCCTGCCGCACCGACAGCCGGGCCCCGAAGACCAGGTTGAACAGGTACAGCGTCGGCAGGCAGATGGCCAGCGTGACCAGGAACAGCAGCGGCAGCTTCACCGCCGAGGTCAGGGCCATCAGCACGCTGTGGAAGGCACCGAGCACGGCGCCATAGCAGGCCAACGCGATCGCCGAGCTGGCCAGCATCTGGCCGGTGAGCCCGTTGAGGTCGCGCTCTTCGACGATCTGCTGCCAGACGCTGTGCCGGTCGCGGAGGATCCGCTCGATCACGAACAGGCCGGGTCGTTCCTGTGACACGAACGGCTCTCCTAACGGGACCACCAGGGATGGAGGAATCGACAGACGCTAAGGGACGGGAAGCGGTCAGCGCCACCCCACGTCGATCCGGTCGCCGCGCTCGTCGAAGAAGTGCACCGCGTCCATGCGTACCGAGACGGCCATCGGGTGGCCGGAGGTGACCGCCGGATACGGCGCCAGCCGCACCGCCAGCTCGGCGGGGCGGCGGTGGTGCCGACCCGGGTCCAGCACGCTGTCCCGGGCACCTCGGGCCGCCGGGGCCGGCTGAGCCGACCCGACGGCGCGCCCGGTCAGCCGCTGCATCACCTGGCCGAGCCGCCGGAGCCCCCGGCCCCCTCCGGCCGGACGCTCGTCGGTCACCGGGCCGCCCAGGTCGTCGACGACGATCGCGGTCGCCCCGATGTCGAGGAACGCCAGCGACTCGTGCCCGTGGTGCTCCAGGTATCGGATGCGTCCCTGCAACACGTCGCCGGGAGAGTCCGGAGCCACCGGGGTCAGCGCCTCGGCCCGCATCCCGACCACGATCCGCTCGCCGTGGTAGTGCGCCACCGCCCGGGCCCGGATGTCGTCCCAGGGCAGATAGAGCGCCTGCTCGCCGAGGTTGAGCGTGACGTACCGGTCGAGGTGCACGTAGACGGTCGCCTCCAGCAGGTTCATCCGGGGGCTGCCCAGGAACGCGGCGACGTAGAGGGTGGCCGGCCGGCCGTACACCTGGGTCGGGGTCCCGACGTCCTGGAGGACCCCCTTGCGCATGATCGCCACCCGGTCCGCCATGGTCAGCGCCTCGGCCTGGTCGTGGGTGACGTAGATGGTGCTCACCCCGAGCTCGCGGACCAGTCCGGAGATCTCGGCCCGCAGCTCGGCCCGCAGGCCGCTGTCCAGGTTGGAGAGCGGCTCGTCCATCAGGAACAGCCCGGGTCGCCGGACGATGGCCCGGCCCATCGCCACCCGCTGCCGCTGCCCGCCGGAGAGTTGGCTGGGCTTGCGGCCGAGTACGTCGGCGATGCCGAGCGCACTCGCCACGTCGGCCACCCGCTCACCGCGCGGCCCTTCCTCCACGCCGGAGAGCCGGAGCGGGAAGGCAATGTTCGCTCCCACCGACATATGCGGATACAGCGCAAAATCCTGGAAGACCATGGCAATTCCGCGATCCCGCGGCGGCAGGTCGTTCGCCAGTTCGCCGTCGAGCAGCACGGCGCCGGTGGTCGGGTCCTCCAGACCGGCGACCATCCTGAGCACGGTGGACTTTCCGCAGCCCGAAGGGCCGAGCAGCACCATGAACTCGCCGTCGTTGACGTCGAGACTGACGTTGTCGACCGCCACTGTCCCATCCGGGAATACCTTCGTGACGTCTTTGAGCGCGACGGTAGTCACCGTCACCTCCCCGCAGCGTTATGGCCGGCCCCGGGAATGACTGTGACGAGGATCATCACAGAAGCCCATCGGGTAAACGTGCCATGTTCACGTTGTGACATGACGGTTACCAGACTCGATTCGACCTCTGCTGATGCAACTTCCACCGACTGCTCGGCGGCACCGGCTCGGTGCCGGAGGTGCCGAATTCACCGTGCCGGGGCAGCCCGGTCCACTGCACGCCGCTGTCCCGCAGGAAGTACTCCAATCCGGGGTCCCAGGTGTGTCCCGCCGGCCGGCGCTGATAGACGTAGCCGAGCGGATGGGTCCGGTAGACCAGCCCACCCGCCCGGCGGACCCGGTCGATCAGGCCCCGGTCGACCGCACTCGGCACCGGGCGCCAACCACCGACCTCGGCCAGGTCGCCCCGACCGATCAGGATCGTGCCGCCGGCGACGACCGGGGCGAAGCTCTCCGGCGCCCCCGCGTCCCGCCGTACGGTGGTGTCCAGCGCACCGAGATAGACGAACTCGGCCGCCTTGCCGACCATCGTCGCGCCGGAGTGGTGCCGGGCGAGGACGAGATCCCAGACGTGCTCCGGCCCGTACGTGTCGTCGTCGTCGAACTTCGTCACCAGGGTGCCCCGGGCCCGGGCGGTGGCCGCGACCAGCGCCTCGCCGAAACTCTGCCCGGCCGGCACCTCGACGACCTCGACCGGCCGCCCGCAGTCGGCCAGCCGCTGGCGCAGCTCGACCGGCAGCCCCACGCCGTGCAGGCAGAGCACGATCTCCAGCTCCGGATAGCTCTGCGCCGCCACCGCCGCGACCGCGTCGAGGACGTGCTCCAGCCGACGGGTCACCAGCAGCACCGAGACCGGCGGCAACGCGCCGAGGCCGGCAAAGGTGGCCGCCGCCAGCCGGGGCAGCGCGAAGCCCCGGGCGTGCCGGCGCAGTACCGCCCGGCGCTGGCGTACCGCCCGGGCCTCCCACTCCAGGTCGGTCTCCGGGTCGGGCCGGCCGGTCGGGCGGTCCGGCAGCGGGGCACGGAAGAGTTCGACCACCTCGTCGGCCAACTGCGCCCGGCAGGAGACCGGCAGGCCGGGTGCCCGGACCAGTACGCCGGCCAGCGCGAGGTGCAGCAGCAGGGCGGCCTCGGCCCGGGGCCGCAGCCCGGGCACCGCGCAGTCGAGCAGCCCGATCCCGGCCAGCGCCGACCGGGTCCGCTCGGTCAGCCACGGCCGGTCGAGCCGACCCTCACAGTCCAGCCCGTCCGGTCCCCGGATCCGCCAACTCCCGCCGTCCGGCCCCGGGGAGAAGTTCAGCTCGGCCCGGGGCGCGTCCGGCCCGAACGGCCCGTACCGGCCGACCGGGACGGCGTGTTCGGCGTCGAGCAGTACCGGCCCGGTCCGGCCGCCGTCCTCGGTGTCCGGCACGCCCAACCGGTCGACGGTCAGCCGGGCCCGGTACGCCGTACCGGCCGGGTCCCCGGCCACCGACGGGCTGGCGCCGTCCGGCCGGAGCACCAGGTCGTACGGCCGGACGGCCGGGTTGCCGGGCAGTTCCCCCGCGACGACGGCGAGGGTGGGTCCGGCGCCCAGCCAGCCGGGGAAGACATCCTGGGCGGTCACCTCCGGGCTGCCCGGGGTCGGCAGTGGACGGATCGGGGTGAGCAGCGGCAGCACGGCGGCCAGCACCGAGCGGAGCGGTACGGACCAGCGCAGCTCGATCTCGGCCGCCACCCGGCCCCGGTCGTGCCGGGGCAGCGTGATCCGCTGGGCGAGCAGGTGCGGCACCGGCCCCAGCCGGCCGGACCAGCCGCGCTGCGGGATCTCCCAGTCCTGCACGACGATGCTGATCCGGCGTACCCGAGTCAGCCCGACCGGGTGGTCGAGCAGGTGCCGCAGCCAGGTCACGGACCGGGCGGCGACGGCCATCCGGCCGACGAACATCCGGTGCCAGGCCGGTCCGGCACCGGCCGCCCGGTCCGCCGCCGGGCCCTGCCGGGGCACCCGGCTCGACGCGGGCGGGCCGGGTATCTCGGTCAGCCGGGAGCCGAGCGTGACCAGCGGCCACCGTCGCCGGCCGTCGGGTTCGCCGACGGCCACCCGCCAGCGGAGGTACTTCTCCGGGTCGTCCCTGCCTGGCACGCCGATCCCTTCGTCGGCCGACCACCGACGCCAACCTACGTGGCGCTATCGCGAAGGCACTTACGGTAGTCGACCGCGCGACTGATTTCGACCGAAACCCGCCACGCGGCGCGCAGATATCAGCTCTCGGCAACCGGATAGTTACACTGTGCCGCGTGTCCAGCCCTGCCCGGGCCACCACGGCCCATCCCCCGGTCCGGTTGTTCCGGAACGACTGGAGTCGACTCACCCCACCCGAGCTGGACGGCTGGCAGCCGACCCGGTCGGTTTCGCTGATCATCCCGGCCCACGACTGCCAGCCCTCCCTCGACCTCACCCTGGCCGCGTTGCGCGCCCAGACGTACCCGTCGGGGTTGCTGGAGGTGGTGGTGGTCGACGACGGCAGCGACCCGCCGCTGGTCCTGCCCCGGATCCGCCCCGACAACTGCCGGCTGCTCCGGGTCGCCGACCACGCGAGCGGCTGGGGCCGGTCGACCGCGCTGCACGTCGGCGCGGAGCAGAGCGAGGGCGAGATCCTGCACTGGCTCGACGCCGACATGGTGGTCTTCCCGGAGCATGTGGCGGCGCAGGCCCGCTGGCAACACGTCAGCGACGAGGTGGTCACCCTCGGCTACAAGCGCTTCGTCGACGCCGACTGGCCCACCCCGGAACAGGTCGCCGAGAGCTGCGCGGCCGGCACCGCCGACCGGCTCTTCCGGCTCGACGACTCCGAGCCGCACGAGTACGTCGAACGCCTCATCGACGACACCGACCAGCTCCGCGGCGGTGACCACCTGAACTTCCGGGCGCACGTCGGCGCCACCGCCGCACTGGCCCGCAGCCTCTATGCCGAGACCGGGGGGCTCAACCCCGACCTGCGGCTCGGCGAGGACACCGAGTTCGGCTACCGGCTGGCCCAGGCGGGTGCGGTCTTCGTGCCCGAGCCGCGGGCCCGGAGCTGGCACCTCGGGCGGTCCCACATGATGGCCCGGGGCGAGGCGTTGCGCCGGTACAACCGGCCGTTCCTGGCCGACCTGATGCCGCAGCCCCGCTACCTGCGCTCCGCCGCGCACCGGAGCTGGGCCGTACCGCTGGTGGTGGCGGTGGTCCGGGCCGACGGGCCGTACGAGATGGTCCGCACCTGCGTCGACCGGCTGCTCGCCGGCGACCAGACCGACCTGCGGGTGGCGCTGGTGGCGGACTGGGCCGAACTCACCGATCACCGCCGCTCGGTACTGGCCGACCCGCTGCTGGACCTGCGACTGCTCGCCGCGACGTACCGTTCCGAGCCCCGGGTGGAGTTGGCCGGGCAGCCCCCGACGACCGCGTACCCGGCGCCGTACCTGCTGGAACTCGGGTCGCACCTGGGAGTGGACGCGGACACCGTACGCCGGCTGGTGACGGCCGCCGACCAGTGGCAGGTCGGTCTGGTCCGGCTGCTGCCGATCGGGGCGACGGCACCGGACGACGGGCTGTCGCTCTGGCGCACCTCCGCGCTCAGCCGCGCCTTCCGGGTACGCCGGCCCGACGAGTCCCTGGACGAGGTGGTCGCCGAGGTGGCCGGGCGGCGCTGGGTCAGCGGCGACGACTTCGGGGTGATCGACCTGCGGCTGCTGCCGGAGAACAAGTGGTCCTCGCCCCGGCCCCGGCTGGTGGTCCGGCCGGACAAGCGGGCCCGGCGGGCGGCACTGGCCGGGGTGGAGACGATCCCGGTCGGCGGGATCCGGTCGCTCGCCTCCGCCACCCGGTTCGTCGCCGGCCGGTACGCCGGACTCGCCGCCGACCGGGTCCGACAGCGGGTACGCCGCCCGTCCGCGGTCGACCGATGATCCGCCGTCGTACACATGTTCTATCCACAGGCTGTGGACAGAACATGTGTACGAACGACAGGTGACCGGGCTGAACGCCTACCAGGGCACCGGGCCGCCCTCGCCGAAGAACCCGGCGGTGGGTCCGTCGGCGTCGAGCGTGGCCAGCCGCACCACGGCGGCGGCGCCCTGCGCCGTGCTGAGGTACCCGGTGTGGTTGTTGATGTCCGTGTCGACGAAGCCGGGGTCGGCGGCGTTGACCAGGATGCCGTCCTTCCGCAGCTCGTTCGCGTACTGCACGGTCAGCGCGTTCAGCGCGGACTTGGAGGGCGAGTACGCGGCGGACGCCAGCAGCCCGGCGAGCGGGCCGTCCGGGTCGCTGGCGAGGGTCAGCGACCCGGCGGCACTGCTGACGTTGACGATGCGCGGCGCCGGCGACCGCCGCAGCAGCGGGAGCAGGGCGTTGGTCACCGCGATGACCCCGAAGACATTCGTCCCGAAGACCGCCCGGACCATGTCCAGGTCGACGGAGCTCGGGACCTGGTCATGGGCGTCCTCGGGCGAGACCTGCCCGGAACCGGTGATGGCGGCGTTGTTGATCAGGACGTCAAGGTGGCCGAAGCGCTCCTCGACCCACCTCGCGGCCGCGCGGACGGTGGCCGGGTCGGTGACGTCCAGGATGACCGCGTGCGCGTCGCCGCCCGCCCTGCGCACCGCCGCGGCGGCCTCCTCGCCACGTCGCGGATTCCTGGCGCCGATCAGGACCGTCATGCCCAGCGCGGCGAGCTGCTCGGCGGTCGCGCGGCCGATCCCCTTGTTCGCCCCGGTGATCAGCGCGACCTTCTGGTGTGTGGTGTGCTCGTTCATGCCCAAGCTCCTGTCCGAGAGGCTGTCTCGCCCGAGACGAGACAGCCCGGCCGTTCCGTGACATGTCACAGAACCGGCGGGCTGTCTCGTCTTGAGTAGCGGATACCGGGACGGATGTCGGGAAGGTGCTGGTCATGAGGGTGTTCGTGGCGGGCGGGGCCGGGGTGTTGGGGCGGCGGCCGGTGCCGCCGCTGGACCCGACGAGTACAGGCGGGCGCGGCTTCTCCACCGCCAAGGCCACCCGGGAGCTCGGCTGGCGGCTGCGCTGCCCCTCCTGGCGGCAGGGCTTCAAGGAGGAGCTGGCGTGACCCGGGCCGAGGAGTTCGAGGAGCTGCGGCCGCTGCTGTTCTCGATCGCCTACCGGATTCTCGGCAGCGTGAGCGAGGCCGAGGACGCGGTCCAGGAGACCTGGCTGCGCTACGCGGGCTCCTCGACACAACCCAGGTCGGCCAAGGCGTTCCTGTCGGCCACGGTGTCCCGGATCGCGATCGACGTGCTGCGCTCGGCGCGGGTACGGCGGGAGGAGTACGCCGGGCAGTGGTTCCCGGAGCCACTGCTGACCGACCCGTACGAGGACCCGGAGCGGTCGGCGGAGCTGGCCGACTCGGTGTCGATGGCGGCCCTGTTGCTGCTGGAGCGGCTCAGCCCGCTCGAACGGGCGGTCTTCGTACTGCGGGAGGTCTTCGGGTTCGACTTCCGCGAGATCGCCTCGGCGGTGCGCCGTTCCGAGGCGGCGTGCCGCCAGCTCGCGGTGCGGGCGCGCCGGCACATGGACGCGGGCCGGCCCCGCTTCGAGGCCGACCGAGGGGAGCGTGAGGAGCTCGCCGGGCGATTCTTCGACGCCTTCCGGGAGGGGGACCTGGATGGGCTGCGGGAGTTGCTCGCCGCCGACGCGCAGATGACCGGCGACAGCGGGGGCAAGGCCCCGCTGTGGGGCAAGGGCGTCTTCGGCGCCGAGAACGTCGCCCGGTTGCTGGCCGCGACCATCGCGCCGTTCTTCCGGATCGGCGGGGTCATGGAATCACACGAGGTGAACGGCGAGCCAGGCGCGATCTTCCGGGACCGGGACGGCAGGGTCGTCAACACCTGCGCGCTCGACATCCTCGACGGGCGGATCCAGGCGATCCGTGTGGTGCTCAACCCCGACAAGCTCGGACACCTGGGCCCGGTGGCGGACGCTTGGGACGTGGTTCGCGAGGTGAACCAGGCCCGCCGGAAGATGGACTGACCGGCAGAGTCGCCAGCACAGCCCTCGTCGGCCCGGGTCGCCGTGCGCGGCCACCGCGGCGGCCGCGCACGGCGACCCGGCGGCCGCGCACGGCCACTCCACAACGGCGCAGAGCGCCGGCCCGGACGGGCGGCCGCGTCGTGCGGTACCCGACCCGGACCGCGTCGCCACCGCTCAGCCCGAGGTCGGGGCGGCGTCGAAGAGCGCCGAGTACATCTCGACCAGCATGCTCCGGCCCTTGATCCCGGCGGCTGCCTCCGGGCCCTTGACGCCGTCGGGCATCTGCCCGGCGCCGCCCTCCGGGCCGAGCGGCACGACGATCACCGGCGGCATCGGCTGGTAGTCGGCGGGCTCGCCCTCCCCGGTGATCATGGCGCGGATGTTCGCCGCGATCAGCTTGCCCTGCATGCCCGCCCGACCGGCCATGTTGAGGTCGGCGTCGGCCATGTCGCCGATCGCGAAGACCCGGTCCTGGCCGGCGACCCGCAACTGGCCGTCGACCCGCAGGTAGCCCCGCTCGTCGCGGGCCTGGGCGAGCGCGCCGCGCAGGTAGCCGGTGGCCGGGCTGACCCCGAAGCAGCGGTACCAGACGTCGGCGGTCAGCTCGTCGCCGTCTCCGGTGCGGACCGAGATCGCAGCCCGGGTGGCCGGTTCGGCGGTCGGCAGGTCCAGCGGGCTGCCGAGCCGCAGCTCGACGCCGAGTTTGTCGAGCTGGCGGTGCAGCTCCTCGCGGAGTTCCGGCGCGTACGGCCCGGGGAGGATGTCGGGGGCGACGTCCGCGACGGTCACATGCTTCTCCGGGAAGTACGCCTTGATCTCGCCGGCCAGTTCCAGCCCGGATGGGCCGGCACCGACCAGCAGCACCCGCTCGGCGTCGCGCAGCACCCCGTGCGCGTTCCGGATCCGGTCCCGCGTGGTGGCCAGGTCGGGCTCGTCCACCTTCGCCGGGAACGGGTACGACGATCCGGTCGCCAGCACCAGGTAGTCCGGGGTGAGGCGCTCGCCGGAGTCGAGGATGACCTCCCGGCCGTCGGCCGCCACCACCCGGTCCCGGACGAAGCGCCCACGCTTGAGCAGGTGCTCGTAGGGGAAGAAGATCCGGTCCAGCCATTCCGGCTCGACCAGCGCCCGCCAGGCCGCCACGTTGTGCGTGAACGCCTCGGTCGGGTCGACCAGGGTCACCTCGGCGACGTCGTCCAGCGCCTTCGCCGCGTTGATCCCGGCATATCCGCCACCCACCACCAGCACGCTCGGCCGCGGGTCAGTCTGCTCGCTCATTGTGCTCCCAGGAAGAGTTAGAAGTTGCGCTTCATATGCTAGCCGCTTCTGAAATGCTAGCGCCATCGGAAGCGATAGTATTCCGGTATGCCGCCAACCAGGCAGACCCCCGAGGTACCCAGCCCGGAGCGCTGTGCCCGCGCGGACGCGGCGCTGGCCCGGGCCTTCGCGGTGCTCGGCAAGCGGTGGACCGCACCGGTGCTCGGCAGCCTGCGCTCCGGCCCGGCCGGCTTCCGCGAGGTCTCCCGGGCCGTGGGCAAGGTCAGCGACTCGGTGCTCTCCGACCGGCTGGCCGAACTGACCGAACACGGCCTGATCGTCCGGACCGTCCAGGAGGGGCCGCCGATCGCGGTCTCCTACCGGTTGACCGAACGGGGTCAGGCGCTGATGCCCGCCCTGGAGCAGATCTCCCGCTGGGCCGCCCAGCACCTGCCCGGCGACGACGACTCCGGGTCCTAGGCCGGTCCCGCGTCCCGCCTGGAGTCGGGCTCGCCGAGGAGGACCTGCCGGACCACCCGCTCGGCCGCCCGGCCGTCGTCCAGCGCACAGAAGCGGCGCCGGAAACGTTCCCGGGCCAGGGTGGCCGGCACGCCCTCCACCGCACCGGTCCGGAACGCCGTCAGCAGCTCCGGAAACTCCGTCACCGCCACCCCCGGCGCCTCGGCGCGCACGTCCAGATAGACCCCGCGCTCGCGCCGGTACTCGGCCCAGTCCGGTGCGTAGACCACGATCGGCCGGTCCAGCGTGGCGTAGTCGAACATCGCGGACGAGTAGTCGGTGACCAGTACGTCGGCGGCGAGGTAGAGGTCCTCCACCGAGGGATGGTCCGTGACGTCCCGTACCCGGTCCGGCCCGGCCGGCGTCGTAGGCCCGCCGGTCGGCAGCACCGCCGCACCGGTCGGGGTGCCGACGGCGGCCGGGGTTTCCGGGGCGGGGCAGGCGTCCGGGTCGAGATAGTGGCCCCGGACCAGCAGCCGGCCCGCCGGACCGAGTACCTCCAGCAGCGCACCGGGGTCGAACGGTGGTGAGTACCCCGGCCGGTGCTCCCGGTGGGTCGGCGCGTACAGCACCACCCGCTCGCCGGGGCGGATGCCGAGCCGGCGCCGGACGGCCTCGACCTCGGCGGGCCCGGCGTTCACCAGCCGGTCGTTACGCGGATAGCCGACCTCCAGGGTCCGGTACTCCGCCGGATAGGCCCGTTCCCACATCTGGGTGGAGAAGGTGTTGGCGCTGAGGCTGTAGTCCCAGCGGTCGATCCGGCGCAGCAGTCCGGGGAAGTCCAGCCCGGCCGCGCCGCGCGGATAGCGCTGCTGGTCCAGCCCCATCACCTTCACCGGGGTGCCGTGGTGGGTCTGCAGGTGCACCGAGCCGGGCCGCTTGACCACGTAGTCCGGGAAGTTCACGTTGTTGACCAGCCACCTCGCCCGGGCCAGCGCCCGGAAGTACGGCCGGGTGCCGGGCACCACGTACGGCACCCCGGGCGGCAGGCTGGAGACCAGGTCCCGGCGTACCACCCAGACGCCCCGGATCCACGGGGCCAGCTCGCGGGCCTTCTCGTAGACCGCCGCCGGATTGCAGGCGTAGCCGCGGTACCAATAGGCGGCGTAGAGCGCCAGCGCCGGATCGAGCGGACGGCGCAACTGCGCGTGGTAGTACACCCGGAGCAGCCCGTCCCGGATCAGCCGGGCGGCCCCGGGCAGCACGGCCGGCAGCCGGGCCGACCCGGCCGGGGACGCCGGGCGGCGCGAGCGCGACGACGGCAGCGACGGCAGCGACCGGTCGGCCAGTCGCCGGACCCCGCCCCGCCGGGAGTGGTGCAGCGCGCGCAGCACCGCGTACGTCCGCCAGTGGCCGCCGGCCACCAGCCGGTGCTTCAGCCCGTCGACCCCGCCCGGCAGCCGGTAACCGCCCGGCGGCAGCCAGCGCCGGTAGTCCGCCACCACCTGGTCGAAGAAGCTCCGGCGCAGTTCCGGGGAGAGCCGCCGCCCGTTGCCCAGCACGATCAGGTAGTGCCAGATCATCCGCTCGAAGATCAGGGGCCGGAGGTCGTCGTATTCCGGCCCCCAGCGCGCCATCAGCTCGAAGACCCGGTGCCAGTGCGGAAACACCTCGAAGTGCCGGTCGTCCCGGGTCCGGGTGATGGCCCCGGAGCGCCGCTGCCGGTAGTTGACGCAGACCGCGTCCAGCACGCTGATCCGGCCGGCGGCGAGCAGCACCGGATAGCTGAACGACACGTCCTCGTACCAGCCGGGGCCGAACCGCAGGTCGGAGTCGACCAGGAAACGGCGGCGTACCACCTTGTTCCAGGCGGTGTGCAGCAGGTCGAGCACCTCCGGCCGGTCCCGGACGGCGAAGACCTCCGCGCCGGAGTCCGGCACCGTCCGGTCCAGGCCGCTGCCGAGCGTCCGGTGGTTCCAGTACGCCCGCACGTGATCGACGAGCAGCACCTCCGGCCCGACCCGGCGCAGCCGTTCCGCCACCGCCGGAAGGCAGCCGTCGACCAGCCAGTCGTCGCTGTCCAGGAACCAGACGTACTCGCCGGTGGCCAGGTCGAGGCCGATGTTGCGGGCCTCGCCCAGCCCGACGTTCCGGTCCAGGGTCACCACCCGGACCCGGTCGTCCCGGGCGGCGTACTCGGCGATGATCTCGCCGCAGCTGTCCGGCGAGCAGTCGTCGACCACCACCACCTCGACGTCGGCCACCGGCTGGTCCAGGATCGAGTCGAGGCACTCCCGCAGGTAGCCCTGCACCCGGTAGACCGGTACGACAAAACTGATCAGCGCCATCGGCGCCGTACCCCCGCTGGCAGCGTCATCCGTCCCTTTCCGCCGCGCCGCCCGGGCAGGTGCCCGGTCATCCCGCCGGCGGCGTCATCCGTCCCACTCCCGCCGCTCCGGCGTACCGGTCCGGTCCGGTCGCCCCGGGGTCGCGGCGTGGCCCTCCCCCGCCCCGGCGGTCGCGAACGTGTCGGAGGCGGCGGGGTGGCCACCGGACCCGACGGCGGCGTCGGCCGGCTGTCGTGGCGCGGGAATGTCCCTGGGTACCCAGCCACGGAGCGCGTTCACTACGAAAATCGCCGATAGGTAGCCGGTGAGCACCAGCAGCGCCACCCGGCCGGCGACCGGGCCGGCGAGTACGGCGACGGCGAGCAGGATCAACCGGCCGTCCCAGCCCAGGCCGAGCGCGTGCATCAGCGGCGCGCGCTCCCGCTTCTCCAGCCGGGCGGTGAGGTCGTAGTGCCGCAGCGCCAGCACGAAGAGCAGCGCGAAGATCACCGCACCGTCCGCCCGTACCAGCAGCCCGGCCCCGATCACCAGCAGGTACTCCGCGGCCCGCAGCGCGGCCGGCACCAGCCAGTCCAGCGCACCGCCGTGCGGTGTCGCCGCCGGCAGCCCGGCGACCAGCACGACCAGCACCGCGAGCGGCACCAGCCAGCGCGCCGGCCCGGTGCCGAGCCCGGCCAGGCCGGCGCCGAGCAGGGCCAGCCCGGCCGCCACCCCGAGCAGGGCCAGCGGCAGCGGCCCGGGCAGCCCGGCACTCCTGCCGAGCGCGGCGAGCCAGCGCACCGCCGGCCCGTCGTCGCGGTGCAGGGTGGTGTCGACCCCGGTCAGCACCGCCACCCGCATCGACCGGGCCCGCAGGGTACGCAGCGCCAGCGTGTACAGCGCCGCCAGCCCGCCCCAGACCAGTACCGCGACCAGGCTGACCAGCGGATTGAAGATCGCCACGGTCAGCGCGATCAGGGCCCACCGCTCGCCGATCGGAAAGACCACGGTGCGCTTCGCCCAGTACGTCAGCGAGCCGGTGTCGGCCTGGACCCGGTTCGACGCCTGGCTGAGCCGGTCGCCGAGCCCGCCCGAGCCGGTCTGCTTGGGCCGCTTGGCCGCCTCGTCGTGCAGCGCGCCGTACCAGGTGTCGGTCATGTGCCGGACGGTCTGCAGGGTGATCGCGGCGATCGCGAGCGCCCAGCCGGGGCCGCCGGCCCGTTCGACCCCGATGCCGAGGCCGGCGTAGACCAGGTATTCCTTGGCCCGGTCGGCGATGGTGTCCAGCCAGCCGCCCCACGGGCTGAAGTGCCGGGTGTACCGGGCCAACTGCCCGTCCACGCAGTCGAGCACGAAGCCGAGGTAGAGCAGGATCGCCCCGCCGACCAGGGCCGGCCGGCCGCCGACGGCGAAGAGCACCGCCGCCGCCAGCGCGAAGGCGACCGAGATCGCGGTGACCCCGGTCGGGGTGAGCCGGAGCCGGGCACAGAGCTTGGTCACCTTCGGCGACCAGGTGCTGACGAAGTAGGTGGTGAAGAAGTCGTCCTTCTCCTTGACCGAGAGCCGCAGCTCGGCCCGGTCGGAGTCGACCGCCGCCACCGCCGCCTCGGCCTCGGCCAGCGCCGCCGGATCGGCGACCCGGCGGGCGACGAGCAGGCGTGCCCGGTGGGCGAAGATGGTGATGCCGGTGCCGGATACCGGTCCGGGGCGGGTCAGCGCGGCGAGCAGCCGGTCCAGCAGCGGGACCGGATCGGCGGGCGCCTCGGCGACGGCCCGGGCCGCGGCGACGTTGCCGTCGGGCAGGTCGGCGACAGCCCGGGCCGCGGCGACCAGGGCGGGCAGGTCGGACACGCCGACGCGTACCGCTCCGCCGGAGGCACCGGTCGGCGCGGCGGTCAGCGTCCCGACGGAGCCGGCCTCCCCGGCCGGGCCGGCGGCGACCACCTGGTTGCGGTCCTCGACCACGCCGACCGGGCCGGCGCCCGGCTCGGGCAGCACCAGGGCGACCGTGCCGGGCATCGGACTGCTGGCCAGGTGCCGGAGTACGGCGGTGTGCGCGACCAGGTCGCCGGAGCAGAGCAGTACCGGTTCCCGGGCGGTGCCGGCGAGCACGGCGACCTCGCCCGGATCGTCGGTGCTGACCACGTCCCGGGCGCCGGCCGCGCGCAACTGCTCCCGGAGTGCGGCGGCCAGCGGCATGCCGTCTGGACGGGTCAGCGGCGTACCCGGCCGGGTGGGGGTGAGCAGGATCGCCAGCATCACGGCCTGACCACGTCGTGGTATGCGTCAAGAGCCTCGCGTATGGTGCCGTCCACCCGCAATCGTCCTCCGTCGAAGTAGAGTCCCCGGCTACAGAACCGGGTGAGATCGTTTTCGTTGTGCGAGACCAGCATCACGGTACGGCCCTCGGCGATCAGCCGGTCGATGGTGTCGTAGCACTTCTTCCGGAAGTCGGCGTCACCGACCGCCGTCACCTCGTCCATCAGCAGCACCGGGTGCTGGAGCTGGGCGATCACCGAGAAGCCCAGCCGCACCTTCATCCCGGACGAGTAGTGCCGGACCGGCGTGTCGATGGCCTTCGCGATCTGTTCGCCGGCGAACTCGATGATCTCGTCGAAGTGCCGACGCAGGAAGCTCGGGCTGAGCCCGTGCAGCGAGCCGACCAGGTGGACGTTCTCCCGCCCGGTCAGGTCGTTGGAGAAGCCGGCGGAGAGTTCCAGCAGCGGTGCGACCGCGCCGCCGACCCGGATCCGCCCCTCGTCGGGGATCAGCACCCCGGCGATCAGCCGGAGCAGGGTGCTCTTGCCGGTGCCGTTGCGGCCGATGATCCCGACGGTGTCGCCGGGCGCCACCGAGAACGAGACGTTGCGCAGCGGCCAGAAGACCCCGGCGGCGGGCTGCCGGCCGCCCCGGTGGATGAACATCTCCCGCAGCCGCAGGTTGCGTCGCCGGTTCCGGACGAACCGGATCCCCAGCTCCTCCGCCTGCACCATCGCCCCGGCCACTACAGCTCCTTCAGGACGGCGGGTTCGAGGCGGCGGAACACCCACCAGCCGGCGAGCAGCACGAGCAGGCTGCCACCGACCGCCACCCCGAGCAGCCGGGCGTCGGGGAACTCGTCCGGGTACCAGACCGCGTGGTGGAGCTGGAAGATCCCGACCAGCGGGTTCAGCTCGTACACGATCTTGACCCAGTCCGGCAGCGAGGAGTCCCGGACCAGGGTGAGCGGGTAGATGATCGGGGTGGCGTAGAAGAGCACCCGGGTGACCAGCCGCATCAGCCGCTCGATGTCCCGCATCAGCACGTTCAGCGAGGAGAGCAGCAGCGCGATCCCGACCAGCAGGGTCGCCTGGATCAGCACCGCCAGCGGCAGCGCCAGCAGCGACCAGCTGAACTCGATCCGGTCGAGCGAGGCGTAGACGATAGCGACGGCGACCAGGATCGGCAGCCCGGCGAGGTACTCGGCGAACCGGCCGGCGACCCGGCCGATCGGGAAGACCTCCCGGGGCAGGTTCATCGTGGTGATCAACCGGGCCTGCCCGGTGAGCGCGGCGGTCGCCTCGCCGATCGCCGAACTGGTCCACATCCAGGCGAAGATGCCGGTGATCAGGAAGAGCGGGTACGAGTCGGCGGCGTCACCGAGGTGCCGGTCGGTGGCCGACCGGTAGAGCACCCCGAAGACGAAGAAGTAGATGACGCCCATGCCGAGCGGCTCGATCAGCGACCAGAGGTAGCCCAGCACCGACTGCTGGTATTTCACCGCCAGGTCCCGCCGGACGAGCAGCCGCAGCGTGTTGCGGTGCGACCACACCGCCACCACGCCAGACGTCACAGCCGCCTCCCGCTCGTCACGGTCCGATCAGTCGAGCCCGACATAGGGTAGCAGTCGGGAAAATCGCCCCAAATAAGGATCGACCCGGCCACGGCATCTTCCCGGACAACATGCCAACGCTACCCGACGGCCGTCCGCACGCCACCTCGGAGACGCCCGCCGTACACCGGACGGCCGGCTGCTACCAACCCGGCGGCCGAGCAGCCACCTGGGAGCCGGTCAGCCGGCGACTCAGCACTCGATGACGTTGACCGCGAGCCCGCCCCGGGCGGTCTCCTTGTACTTGACCTTCATGTCCGCGCCGGTCTCCCGCATCGTCTTGATCACCTTGTCCAGCGAGACGGCGTGCTTCCCGTCGCCGCGCAGCGCCAGCCGGGCCGCCGTGATCGCCTTGATGCTGGCCACCGCGTTCCGCTCGATGCAGGGGATCTGCACCAGGCCACCGACCGGATCGCAGGTCAGCCCCAGGTTGTGCTCCATGCCGATCTCGGCGGCGTTCTCCACCTGGGCCGGCGTACCGCCCAGCGCCTCGGCCAGCCCGGCGGCCGCCATCGAGCAGGCGGAGCCGACCTCGCCCTGGCAGCCGACCTCGGCGCCGGAGATCGAGGCGTTCTCCTTGAACAGCACGCCGATCGCGGCGGCGGCGAGCAGGAAGCGCAGTACGCCCTCCTCGGACGCCCCCGGCACGAACCGGGTGTAGTAGTGCAGCACCGCCGGGATGATTCCGGCCGCACCGTTCGTCGGGGCGGTCACCACCCGGCCGCCGGCCGCGTTCTCCTCGTTGACCGCGAGCGCGAAGAGCGTCACCCAGTCCATCACCCGCAGCGGGTCGGCCGAACCGGGGTCCGCCTCCAGGCTCCGCCGCAGCTCGGCGGCGCGGCGCCGGACCCGCAACCCGCCCGGCAGCGTCCCGTCCCGCCGGCTGCCCCGGTCGACGCACTCCCGCATCACCCGCCAGATCTCCAGCAGGCCGGCGCGGATCTCCGACTCGCTCCGCCACGACCGCTCGTTGGCGAGCATGATCCCGCTGATCGGCAGCCCGGTCTCGGCGGTCAGGGCCAGCAACTCGGCCCCGGTGCCGAAGGGGTGCCGGACCCGGGTGCTGTCCGGCTTGATCCGGTCCGCGCCGGTCGCGGTCTCGTCCACCACGAACCCGCCGCCCACCGAGTAGTAGGTCCGGGCCCGCAGCGGTCCACCCGCCGGGTCGTACGCGGTGAAGGTCATCCCGTTCGGATGGAACGGCAACGACCGGCGGCGGTGCAGCACCAGGTCCCGGTCCGCGTCGAAGTCCACCTCGTGCGCACCGAGTACGCCCAGCCGGCCACTGGCCCGGATCCCGGCAACGGTCTCGGCGACCCGGTCCGGGTCGACCGTCTCCGGCGCCTCCCCGAGCAGCCCCAGCAGTACGGCCGGCCCACTGCCGTGCCCGTGCCCGGTGGCACCGAGCGAGCCGAAGAGTTCGGCGCGTATCCGGGCGGTCTCCGCGAGCAGCCCGTCGGCCTTGAGCCCGGCCGCGAAGGTCCGGGCGGCCCGCATCGGACCGACGGTGTGCGAACTGGACGGCCCGATCCCGACCGTGAACAGGTCGAAAGCGCTGATCATCGAAACTCCTCCCGGGCCGGCCCCGTTGCCGACCCCTGGCCCCCGGGCGGTCGCCGCTGTTCCCCAAGCATGCCCCTGAGCTGCCGGTCCGCGAGCCTACCCGGCCCCGGCCCGGGCCGCGTGGGTCACCCGGGGCCGGCGGGCGGGACAGCCTGCGGAGACCCCCCGCCCCCGGTCGCCGGCACCGGGCCCGGGTGTCCGCCGGCCCCGCCCGGGTAAGTACCTACGGGTACCTGGTGTCCGGATCCGCCTGGAGACCGAGGGCGGCGCAGCCCCCCGTTCCTACCGTGGAATCAGCCGCCCGTTCCACCGTTACCAGAGGAGACGTCGATGAGCCGCAAGCTCACCCGCCCCCGGGACAACCGCATGATCGCCGGTGTCTGCGCCGGCCTGGCCCGCCGCTTCGGCATGTCCGCCGGAATGATGCGGCTGCTCTTCATCCTCTCGCTGCTGCTGCCCGGCACGCAGGTGGTGATCTACCTGGCGCTCTGGATCATCATGCCGAACGAGGACCGCCACTACGTCGCGGCGCACTGACCCGGCAGCACCGGCCCGGCTCAGCCGCGCCGGTGCTGCCGGCCGGGCGGTCAGCCCCGCCGACGCTGCCGGCCGGGCAGGTCGGCCGGACCGCTGCCCAGGCCCAGCCGCTGTTCCGTGATGCGTCGCCGGATGCCACCGGCGGTCGCCTCGACCTCGTCGGCGAGTAGGGCGGACCGGTATCGGCTCCGCCGACGCAGCACGGCCAGCAGCCCGGCCTGGATGCCGAGGACCACCACCGCGAACCCGGTGACGACCGCGGCGATCCGCCCCGGCCGGTCGTACCGGGAGGCGAGGGCGACCCCGACGGCTCCGACGGTGAGCGCACTCCACCCGCCGAGTCCCACGGCGACCACCAGATGGTCGCGCAGCCACCGCCGCAGCCCGCGGTCGCGTCGGGCGTGCAGCGCCGGCACCGTCTCGTCGGAGAGTTTCGTCACCAGCGCGCCGAGCCGGTCGAGATCCCCGGCCGGCATCCCGGCGAGCCGTTCCGCCTCGGCGCGTACCCGCCGAAGCACGTAGCGGACCTTTACCCGGTCCTCGACCGGTATCGACTCCGGCGGCCACGCCTGCGCGAAATCGGCCTGGCGTACCGCCCGGACACCGGCCCAGATGACCATGGCCAGCGGCAGCGGCAGCGCCATCAGCAGGCCCAGGTATGCCAGCGGGGAGTCACCGTCCCCGGTGACGATGTTGATGCCGTACCCGCTGGTGGCCGCGACGATCACGGCGGCGGCCGGCCCCCGGACGTGGGTGAGGTAGACGTCCTGCCGGGCCCCCTCGACCAGCCGGTCGAGGGGGCCGACCCAGTTCCGCAGCAGGTGTACGACCAGGTTGGCGACGAGGACGACCGCCATGACCAGGATGGACCAGATCGCGGCCCCGAACAGCAGTGGTGGCTCGTCGGCCGACGGTGCCGCCGGCACGCTCAGGGCCGCGGCGGTCACGGCTGGACGTAGGTGATGGTCACCTGCTCGTAGCCGAGTGACCGGAGCATCTGGTCCAGCATCTTCCGGGTGTTCTCCTGGGCGCGCTCGCCGAGCCCGCTGCTCTTGGCCGCGTCGGCGATCTTCTGCTCGGCCTTGAGATAGACCTCGCGCTGCCGGTTCGGGTCGCTGCCGAAGACCTCGCCGAGCTGGCTGAGGATGCCGCGCTTCTCGGCGAAGACGTAGCTCCGGTCCAGGTCGAGGTTGACCTGACCGAGCTGCGGCGCCGGCAGCTTGATCTCCACCGACTTCCGGTCGGCGGAGACCACCACCGCGTCGTCGCGGAGCGCTCCGAAGTCGACGTACGCGTCGACGGTGCCGGCCCCGACGAAGAGGGTGCGCTCACCGAGCAGGAAGTCCGGAACGTACTTCCGGTTGCGTTCCAGGTCGACGACGACCTCGAAGTTGCCCTCGGCCGCGACGTACCGGCTGAGGTCCTGGATCGACTTCAGCAGCGGCGGTTGGCTGCGGTCGGTCTCCTCCTTGGCGAACGGGTTGCGCCAGTCCGGCAGGATCCCGCTGACCTGCACGCCGAGCACCAGCACGGCGACCACGCCGATGATGCCGACCAGGACGAACAGGCCACGGCCCCACCGGCTGCCGCCGGTCGGCTCCAGTTCGGACCGGTCCGGCCGGGCCTCGTCTGCGTCGAGCGGCCGGGTGCCGTCCGCCGTGCCGTCGGACCAGGGGTCGGCCGGGTCGGGCGGGGTGGCCTGCCCCTTCGCATAGCCGGGGAACTCACGCGTGGGCTGGTTGACATCGCCTTCTCGGGACATCCGCCCTCACCGTCCTTTTCGAGGAGCACCTGAGGAAAACGGTACGGCCCCGGTACGACAGCCGCGAGTCGAGCCGGACCGACCCGGACCGGCCTCGCGTTTGCCCAGCTCAGGACGGCAACACCGGCAGCGGCGGGACAGCCGGAGGTAGGCTCGCCGTGGCGGTCGTGACTGGCGTCGGGTGGAGCACCACCGGGAAGCGACCGCCGGGCTCGACTCCGTCGCCGTACGCCTGGGTGCCGGGGCTTTCCACGTCGAGAGGAAGCCCCGTGACCGTGTCCGAGACCCGTGCCCCCGAGGTCCACACTGCCCGGCTGCTGCCCGGTGGTCCCGTCGCCGAGGCGGTCTTCGCCGAGGTCACCGCCCGGGTCGCCGCGCTGCGCCGGGCCGGTGTCGTGCCGAGCCTGGCGACGATCCTGGTCGGCGACGACTCCGCCAGCGCCGGCTACATCCGGATGAAGCAGCAGCGCGCCGCCGACCTCGGCTTCGCGTCGCCGCACGTCCACCTGCCCGGCACCGCCGGCCAGGTTGACCTGGTCCGGGCGATCCACGAGTTCAACGAGGACCCTGGGGTGCACGCCATCCTGGTGCAGCACCCCATTGCCCACCTCGACTATCCGGCGGCGATCGGCGCGATCGACCCGGCCAAGGACGTCGACGGGCTGCACCCGGAGAGCCTCGGCCGGCTCGCCGCCGGGCTGCCCGGCCCGGTCCCGTGCACCCCGGCCGGGATCGAGGCGCTGCTCGCCTTCCACGAGATCCCGGTCGCCGGTCGGGACGTGGTGATCCTCGGTCGCGGTACGACCCTGGGCCGCCCGCTGTCGCTGCTGCTCGGCCAGAAACGACCCACCGCCGACGCGGCGGTGACCGTGCTGCACACCGGGGTACCCGACTGGGCGCGGCACACCCGGCGGGCCGACATCGTGGTCGCCGCGGTGGGCGTACCCGGAATCGTGCGGCCGGAGCACCTGCGGCCCGGCGCGGTCGCGATCGGCGGCGGGGTTCGCTACCAGGGACGGCGGCTGCTGCCCGACCTCGACGAGTCGTGCGCGTCGGTCGCCGGGGCGATCACACCCCGGGTCGGCGGGGTCGGCCCGACCACCGTGGCGATGCTGTTCCGCAACGCCGTCGAACTGGCCGAGCGGGCAGTCCACCACTTCGACGGGTGACCCGGAACACCTCGACCGATAGGTTCGCGGTGCAGCAAATCGACGGCGGCCGGCGTTTAGGAGCCCGGAGGAGGACCCTTGGCCCACGGTGCGTTCAGCGACGCCGAGGAGTTCGCTCGGGCGCGGCTGGACGCTTTGCGGCGGTTCGCGTACCTGATCAGCGGCAGCGCGGCCGAGGCGGACGACCTGGCCCAGATCGCGGTGGTCGAGGTGTGGCAGCGGTGGCCGAAGGCCGGCCAGAACCCCGAGGCGTACGCCCGGCAGGTGATCGTGACCCGCAACGTGAGCCGGTGGCGGCGGTGGCGCCGGGAGGTGCTGACCGACGACGTCGAGCACCGGCCCGACGACCCGGCCGCCACCGCGGTGGGCAACGGCGCGCTGTGGCAGGCGTTGCAGCAGCTCGACAAGGCGGAACGGACGGTCGTGGTGTTGCACGTGCTGTACCGGTACACGTTCAGCGAGATCGCCGGCATCTGCGACGAGCCTCCGGGCACGGTTTCCAGCCGGTACGCGAGAGCCAAGCGCGCGCTGCGGGCGCACCTGGCCCCCGCCCAGTCGACGATTCGGAGCGGACGTGGTTGACGAGGAAGGTCCGGTGGACGACCGGCTCGCCCAGGAGCTGGCCGCCACCCTGACCCAGGCACAGGACGCCCTGCCGGCGGCCGCTCCCGGGGCGATCGTCGCGATCCGCCAGCGCTACCGGCGGAAACGGCGGCAGCGGACCGGGCTGGCCAGCCTCGCGGTGGCGGTCCTGGTCCTGGCGGTGACCCTGACCGGCGCCCAACTGACCCCGGGAGTGCCGTCGGTGCCACCGGCCGGCGAGGGGGCGCGGGGGACGATCCGGGTCTGGGCGATCACCCAGCCGGGCGCCGAGCCGGCGCTGCGGAAGCTGGTGAACCGGTACAACCGGAGCGCCGAGGTCGACGTGGATCTCAGTACCTTCGGCAACGAGGAGTACAAGGCGAAGCTGCGGGAGGTCGGCTCGCCGGAGGGTCCGGACGTCTTCGCCAGCTGGGGCGGCGCGAACCTGACCGGGCTGGCCCGGGACGGGCTGCTCGCCGACCTGACCCCGCTGCGGGACGAGCCCGGGGTCGCCGGCCGGTTCCTGCCCAGCGCACTGGCCGGCGGCGTGGTGGACGGCCGGCAGTACGGCATCCCGATGGGCGGCACCCACCCGGTGGTGCTCTTCTACCACCGGGGCGTCTTCGCCGACGCCGGAGTGCAACCGCCACGCAGCTACGCCGAGCTGCTCTCCCTGGTGGAGACGTTCAAGGCCCGGAGCATCACCCCGATCTCCCTGGGCGGCGCCCACGGGTGGACCGAGCTGATGTGGGTGATGTACCTGGCCGAGCGGATCGGTGGCCCCGGCACCACCGCCGACATCATCGCCGGCCACCCCGGCGCCTGGTCGAAGCCGGCGGTGGTGCAGGCGCTACGGGAGGCGCGGGCACTCGCCGCCAGCGGCGCCTTCGGCGCCGACTTCGACTCGACCAGCTACGACGACGGCGCCGCCTCCGGGCGGCTGGCCGGCGGCCACGCCGCGATGCAGCTGATGGGGACCTGGGAATACCCGACCCAGCTCGCCCGGAACCCGGACTTCGTGGCCGACGGCGACCTGGCCTTCGTGCCGTTTCCCACGGTCGCCGGTGGGGTCGGGGACCCGGCCGACCTGGTCGGGGTGCCGACCCACTACTTCTCGGTGCTGGCCGGCGGCCGGCATCGGGAGGCCGCCCTGGGGTTCGTCCGGGCGGTCGCGTCGGACGACTACCTGGACGACCTGGCCGCCGACGGCGAGGTGCCGCCGGTGACCGACGCGGCCGACCGGCTGCGCGGTACGGAGCACGCCGGGTTCGGTACCTCGGTGCACGAACTGGTCACCCGGGCCCCGTCGTACGGGCTGGCCTGGGACCAGGCGCTGGAGCCGGCGGCCGCCACGGCACTCCTCGACAACCTGCGCCGACTGTTCCGGGCGGAACTCACCCCGGAGCAGTTCGCGGCGGCGATGGCGGAGGCCGGCTGAGCACAGCCGCCGATCCACATGGCATCTCCGACGACTCTCCGGGAATGTCGATCCGCCGCCGCAAAGTGTCGGATCTCTGACAGTTGATGCGGCAGCAAAGCCGGGTCCGGCTCGCGTTCCGGTAGGGATCGACGCGCATGCGTCCCCGCGCGCCGCCCCCGCCGGTTCCGGCCGGCGGCTGATGTCGAACCACACCCTGGAGGCCTTGTCTCGATGAGAAAACTTCGGATAGCCCTGGTCGGCGTACTCGCGGCCGGCGCGCTCTACCCGGTCGGGCCGTCGACCGCCACCGCGGCCCCGACCCACGCGCCGCTCGGCGTCGCGCAGGCCAAGGGCGGCTCCGCCGCACACGTACCCGGCGGGACGGCCACGGACCTTCCGCTGCGGGTACTGGCCAGGAAGCACGGCCTCGGCATCGGTACCGCGATCGACATGAACGCGCTGGAGACCGACGCACCGTACCGGGAGCGGGCGGCCCGGGAGTTCTCCGCGGTCACCGCCGAGAACGTGATGAAGTGGTCGGAGCTGGAGCCGACCCGGGGCCAGTACAACTGGGGCCCGGCCGACAAGCTGATCGAGTTCGCCCGACGCAACGGCCAGCAGGTGCACGGCCACACGCTGCTCTGGCACAGCCAGCTCCCCGCCTGGCTGAGCGACGGGGTCGCCGACGGCTCGATCGACTCCGCCGAACTGCGCGACATCGTGCGCAACCACATCAGCACGGTGGTGAAGCACTTCCGGGGCAAGGTCCGGGCCTGGGACGTGGTCAACGAGGCGTTCACCGACGGCGACGCCCCGGTGCTCCGGGACACCATCTTCCGCCAGCACCTCGGCCCGGACTACATCGCCGACGCGCTGCGCTGGGCGCACGCGGCCGACCCGCGGGCCAAGCTCTTCCTCAACGACTACGCGATCGACAACGTCAACCCGAAGAGCACCGCCTACTACGAGCTGGCCAAGCAGCTCCGCAAGCAGCGGGTGCCGCTGCACGGGATGGGTTTCCAGGGCCACCTGGACCTCCAGTACCCGCTGCCGATCGACGCCCCGCAGAACCTGGCGCGGTTCGACAAGCTCGGCCTGGAGACCGCGTTCACCGAAGTCGACGTGCGGTTCTTCCTGCCGGTCGACACCTACAAGGAGGCCGGGCAGGTGGGTAGCTTCAACACCCTCCTGACCGCCTGCCTGCTCACCCCGCGCTGTGTGATGTTCACCGTGTGGGGCTTCACCGACAAGTACTCCTGGGTCCCCGGCTTCTTCGACGGCCAGGGCTCGGCCACCCCGCTGGACGAGAACCTCCAGCCGAAGGCCGCCTACCGGGGCCTCCAGCAGGTACTCGCCGTCGCCTCCGACCCGAACAGCAGGCGCGGCTTCTAGGAGGTCGGTCGGGAGCGGGTCCGGCCCGTGCCCGTTCCCGGCCACCTCACCCTCGACCATCCCACCACCACCCGGTCTCCGGCCGGTCCGGCCCCACCGCCGGGCCGGCCGGAGCCGAGCAGGGCCGCCGAGACGAGCTGGCGGAGCGCGACGACGATCGCGGCGCCGGCGAGATCCGTCCAGCTCTCCAGGGTGGCCAGCCGGACCAGACTGGCCGCCACCAGCAGGTCGAGCAGCACCCGCAGCGCCGTACGCCACGAGCCGGTGGTCAGCAGGGTCACCGCCGCCACCGCCAGGGCGAGCGCGGTGAGCAGGGTGCCGAGTTCCCTCACCGCCGCCCCGTCCCCTCGCCGGCCGGTCCGGCCCGCTCCGCCGGAACACCACCGTCCGGGGTGCCGAGCTGGCGCTGCTCCTGCCGGATCTCCCGGCCGAGGAAGTAGTTCAACGCCGTCCGGATGGTGGCGATGGCGGCCAGCCGGCCGAGCTGGCCGAAGGTCGGCGAGACGGCGGTACGCAGGATGTCGGCGGCGAGCTGGAACTCCAGCCCCAGGGTGAGGAACCGGCCCAGCGACAGCCGGATCGGGGTGAACACGGCGGCCGACCGGTGCCGGATCCCGGCCACCACGAACCGGCCTGCGGTCCAGACCGCGCCGACGAAGATCACTGCCGCCCCCACCGCCTCGACGACGGTGACCAGCACCTGGACGACGCGAGCCAGCAGTTCCTCGGGCAATCCGGCGACCCCTACTCCGGCGACCAGCGGGTGTTCGGCCGGGGCACCGGCTCACCGTCGACGAACAGGTCGACCTTCTCGTTGAAGAACGCCACCATCCCGGCGATCGGCTGTATCAGGTGGGTGGGGAAGTCGTACGCCCAGGCCACGTCGGTGTGCGTGGTGTCGCCGACCCGGACCGACCAGTAGTTGCTGGTCCGGCCCTTGTACGGGCAGGCGGTCTCCGTCTCGGTGGGAATCAGCCGGCCGAGGTCCACCTCGGCCCGGTTCAGGTAGTACCGGGTGGGCACGCCGGTCTCGAAGACCAGCACCGGCGAGCCCGTCTCGGCCAGCACCTCGCCGTCGATCTCGACCCGGACCCGCCGGGTCGACCGCAGCGCGTCCACCCGGGCGTACGGGTCACGCGGGTGCACGAAGACCTCCTCGTCCTCCTCGAACCAGGTGTCCAGGGTGTCCCACTCGAAGCGCACCATGTCGGCCAGCCCCTCGACCGACTTCTCGGTGTGTACCCGGACGCAGCCCGAGTGGTAGGTGTTTCCCACCCGGATGCCGTACTGCCGGGCCGTACCGACGCTGTACTGCTCCAGGTCGTGCTCGTCGACCAGCAGGTCCTGGCGGACGTCCCGGATCGGGATGTAGTAGTGCGGGTAGTGCTGCGCCTCCCAGACGTACCGGGCGTTGGTGGTGTCGAAGACCCACTCGCCGTTGAGCACGCCGCGGATCCGCCGGGCGCAGGGTTCGACGTGGTCGATCGGTACGATCGCGCGTGGATAGTGGGACACGGCTTCTCCTCCGCGGTTCGGGGTCTGGTCAGGCCCCCTGACCCTGGTTCTGCATCAGGCCACCGTCCACGAAGTACGTCGACCCGGTGACGTAGTCGGCGTCGGAGCTGGCCAGGAAGACCGCCACCCGACCGATCTCGACCGGCTCCGCGGCTCGCTTGAACGGGATGCTCTGCACCTGCTCCTCCAGGTACTTCGGGTCGTCGATGGCCCGTTGGTTGAACGGGGTGAGCACCATGCCCGGCCCGATGTTGTTGACGTTGATCCCCATCGGCGCCAGTTCCAGCGCCATGCTCTTGGCGAGGTTGAGCAGCGCGCCCTTGCTGGTGTCGTAGTCCGAACCGCCGGCCCGGGCCACCTCCTGGTGGATCGAGGTGATGTTGATGATCTTGCCCTTGCCGCCCTGGTCCCGACGGTGCCGGGCGAACCGCCGCGAGCAGAAGAAGGCGCCGTAGACGTTGATCCGGATCGCCCGGTCCCAGGTCTCGGTGTCCAGGTCGATCACCGGGATGCCCGAGGCGTCCACCCCGGCGTCGTTGATCAGCACGTTCAGCTCGCCGAACTCGGCCAGCGCGGTGTCGAACATCGCCTCCACCTGGTCCTCTTCGCTGATGTCGCCGCGCACCACGACGGCCCGCCGGCCGGCCTGCTCCACCTGCTGCCGGGTGTGCTGTGCGCCGTCGTGGTCGTGCAGGTAGTGCACCACCACGTCGGCGCCCTCCTTGGCGAACTCGATCGCGGTGGCCTGACCGATTCCGGAATCCGAACCGGTGATCAGCGCCGTCGTTCCTTCGAGCCGTCCAGTCATCGGCTTCCTCCCCCTGTCGGCACCGTCTCGTCCGAGGCGGTGGTGAGTTCCCAGGCCGCGCTGATCAGTCCGATGTGCGAGAACGCCTGCGGGAAGTTCCCGAGCTGCTCCCCGGTGTGCGGGTCGACCTGCTCGGCGAGCAGCCCGAGGTCGTTGGCGACGCCCGCCACGTTCTCGAACATCGCCGCCGCCCGGTCCCGTTCGCCGGCCAGCACCAGGCACTGCACCAGCCAGAAGGAGCAGATCGTGAACGCCGCCGGATCGCCCGCCCAGCGCCGGACCAGACCACCCCGGGAGAGCCGCTCCTCGATCAGCCGGATGGTGGCCCGCATCCGGTCGTCGGTGGCGGGGAGGAAGCCGGCGAGCGGCATGAGCAGCACGCTGGCGTCGAGCTGCTCCGAGCCGAAGGCGCCGGTGTAGGCACCGACCTGCGCGTTCCAGCCCTCCCGGAGTACCGTCTCCCGGATCTCGTCCCGGGCCGCCACCCAGCGGGCCAGGTCGTCCGGGTCGGCCAGCCGGTCGCCGAACCGCACCGCCCGGTCCAGCGCCACCCAGCAGCCCACCTTGGACGACACATAGTGCCGGGCGACGTCCCGGGCCTCCCACATCCCGGCATCCGGCTCCCGCCACCTCGTCACCGTCTGGTCGGCGAGGCTGCGCAGCAGGTCGCGGACCTCCGCACGCATCGGGTCGAGGTAGTCCCGCAGCCGCCAGGCCGCGTCCAGCACCTCGCCCGGCACGTCGAGCTGATGCTGCCGCCACGCCTCGTTGCCGACCCAGACAGGGGAGCTGTTGGCGTAGCCGCGCAGCGTCTCGATCCGGCGCTCGGTCAGGTCCCGCTCCCCCTCCACACCGAACATGATCGGCACCGGCTGGCCGTCGATCCGGCCGACCGCCGAGGCGACCCAGCCGAAGAGCCGGTTCGCCTCCGTCGGGCAGGCCGCGACCCAGAGCGCCCGCAGCGTCAGGCTGAAGTCGCGCAGCCAGGCGTACCGGTAGTCGTAGTTGCGGTCACCGCCTAGCTCCTCCGGCAGCGAGGTGGTCGCGGCGGCCACCACCGCGCCGCTCGGCACGTAGGTGAGCCCCTGCAACACCAGGGCGTTGCGCCGGACCAGTTCCGGATAGCGGCCCTGGTAGTCGTGGTGTGCCGCCCAGGACCGCCAGCCGGAGACCGTGTCGCCGAACGCGTCCGTCTCGTCCACCGGGTGCGGCGCCGTCTCGTGGAAGGTCGGCCGGTAGGCGAGGACGAAGGTGTCCCGCTGCCCGGCACCGACGGTGAACCGGGCCGCCGCCTCGGACCCCTGCACCGTCAGCGGCATCGGGGCGGTCATCGCCAGCGTCGTCGGCCCGGAGGTCGCGGTCAGTTCGCCGTCCCGCCACACCAGGTACGCGGTCCGCCGGCCGTACTCGAACCGGGGGTGATAGGACAGCTCCATCGGAACGGCCCCGGAGAGGCCCTCCACCACCCGGACCAGGACTCCGGGGGACTTACGGCCGATTCCGTGTCCCCGGGCGCCCGCCTCCAGCAGCAGCCCGTCGGTCAGCGACACCTCGCCGTGCTCGGTCCGGAACACCGTACGCAGCACCAGGGTGTCGGGCAGGTAGTTCCGGCGGACCTCGAAGCGCTCGACCGGCCGGATCCACCAGTGCCCACCGGTGACGTCGAGCAGGCGGCAGAAGACCGAGGGCGCGTCGAAGCGCTCCGGGCACCACCAGTTGACCGAGCCCGAGCGGTCGACCAGCGCGGCACTGCGCCCGTCGGCCAGCAGTCCGTGCTCGGCGATTCCTCCGGCCTCCACGCGGCGGGCTACCCCCGGCCGGCGGCTCTAATCCCGCAGGTCAGCCAGGGCGGGCGGGGTACCCGCGACTTGACAACACGAACTTAGGTCAGGCTAACCTACTACACCTGGCCGGCGCGCTCCGCTCCGCCCGCAAGGTGGCCTGACGTAGCCGCCCGGCGTGCCGGGTCAGCCGCCGAACGCGGACAGCCCGGTGAGCCGCTGCCCGATCACCAACTGGTGGATCTCCGAGGTGCCCTCGTAGGTCAGCACGCTCTCCAGGTTGTTGGCGTGCCGGAGCACCGGATATTCCCCGCTGATGCCGTTCGCGCCGAGGATGGTCCGGCACTGCCGGGCGATGGCGATCGCCTCCCGGACGTTGTTCAGCTTGCCGACGCTGACCTGCTCCGGCCGGAGCCGGCCGGCGTCGGCCAGCCGGCCCAGGTGCAGGGCCAGCAGATAGCCCTTCTGCAACTCGACCGCCATGTCGGCCAGCTTGGCCTGGGTGAGCTGGAAACCGGCGATCGGCCGGCCGAACTGCTCGCGGCTGGTGGCGTAGTCGATCGCGGCGTGCAGGCAGTCCCGGGCGGCGCCGAGCGCACCCCAGACGATGCCGTACCGCGCCTCGGTCAGGCAGCTCAGCGGGGCCCGCAGCCCGGTCGCGGCCGGCAGTTGGGCGTCGGCCGGCAGCCGGACCTCGTCGAGCAGGATCTCCCCGGTCGAGGAGGCGCGCAGCGACATCTTCTGCCGGATCTCCCGCGCCGTCACCCCGGGCGTCTGCATGGGTACGACGAAACCCCGCACTCCCTCGTCGGTACGCGCCCAGACGACGGCGAGATCGGCGACCGGCGCATTGGTGATCCACATCTTGCCGCCGGTCAGCACCCAGTCGGAGCCGTCCCGGCGGGCCCGGGTCGTCATCGAGGCGGGGTCGGAGCCGTGGTCCGGCTCGGTCAGCCCGAAGCAGCCGATCAGCTCGCCGGCCGCCATCCGGGGCAGCCAGTGCTGCTTCTGCTCCTCGGAGCCGTACCGCCAGATGGCGTACATGGCCAGCGATCCCTGCACCGAGACCAGCGACCGTACCCCGGAGTCGCCGGCCTCCAGTTCCAGGCAGGCCAGCCCGTACGCGACGGCCGAGGCGCCGGCGCAGCCGTACCCGGTCAGGTGCATGCCGAGCAGGCCGACCTTGCCGAACTCCACGGCCAGCTCCCGCACCGGGGCCTGGCCGGTCTCGTACCAGCCGGCGACGTGCGGGCGTACCCGGGTCGCCACGAGCTGGCCCACCACGGACCGGATCTGCCGGTCCTCCTCGGTCAGCGAACCGTCCAGGTCGAGCAGGTCCAGCGGGGGTGTCCGGTGCGTCGCCTCGGTCATGACCGCCACCCTAACGGCCGGTCATCGGGCGCCCTCGGGCTCAGGCTGCCGGCAGCACCAGGACCCGGGCGTGGATCTGGTTGCGCTGCTGGAGCGCGGCGCGCAGCGCGCGGTGCAGCCCGTCCTCCAGATAGAGACCGCCGCTCCACTGCACGACGTGTGGGAAGAGGTCGCCGTAGAAGGTGGAGTCCTCGGCGAGCAGCTTGTCCAGCGCGAGTTCCCGCTTGGTCGTGATGAGCTGGTCGAGGCGCAGCGGGCGTGGCGGGATCTCTGCCCACTGCTTCAACGTGAGCCCGTGGTCCGGGTAGGGACGCCCGTCCCGAACCGCTTTGAAGATCACGACGGCACGCTCCTCCCCATGGCCGTGCTGGCCCGACCCCTTGCTGCTACTCCGGCGGCCCGCCACCTGCGCGAGCCGCATCGTACCGATGACGCCCGTCAGCCTAGCGACCTCCGACGAGCTCTTGGTTTGTCCACGGATGTCAGTTTCGTTACTACCTCCGGCGGCATCCTGACCCGCATCGGTCAGGATGTCAGCCCCAGCGTCCTCGGTGCACCACCGTCTCCAGCGGCCGGCGACCACGTCGCAACGACGGCGATCGATAATCCGCTGCCGGATAACCGATGCTGAGCGCGCCGATCGGGGTGAGGCCCTCCGGCACTCCGAACGCCTCCCGGAACGGGCCGGTCCGCTCCGGCGGAATGCCGAAGAAGCACGCGCCGAGCCCGGAGTCCACCGCGGTCAACAGCATCAGCAGCGCCGCGAAGCCGGTGTCGATGTACCAGTACGGCACCGGCCAGCGGGCCTCGTCGCGGTCCGTCCACCCCTTGTCCGGCTCGGCGTACCGGTCGAGGTAGGCGGAGCGGTCGGCCAGCGGTACGACGATCAGCGGTGCCCGCCGCATCCCGGTCAGCCACCGGCTCTGCCCCTCGGCGGCCGGGTCGCGCCGGGCGCCCTCCGGGGTGGTCGCCGTCCAGAACAGCTCGCGGTCCGCCGGCTCGGTCAGCACCAGGAACGCCCAGCCCTGGGAGAACCCGGCCGACGGGGCCCGGACGGCGTGCTCCAGCAACCGGTCCACCAACTCCGGCGGTACCGGCCGGTCCGGGTCGTAGTTGCGCACCATCCGTCGCCGCCGGACGACCGTCGAGAACTCCATCGCGCCCCTCCACGCTCTCGCCGAGGCGTCAGGCGCCGGGCCGGATGCCCCAGCTCCCCTGCCAGGTCTGTCCCGGTTCGAGGACGATCACGTCCCGGCCGGAGCGGAACGCGTCCGGCGGGCAGGTCATCGGCTCGACCGCCACCGACCGCCGGTAGCGGTCGCCGAGCAGGGTGTCCCCGGTGAAGACCTGCCACCAGCCGAACGACGGGTCGGCCCAGATGCTCACCGCCGCCTCCGGGTCCGGGCCGGAGAGCGTGACGCTGGAACCCCAGTCGTGCGTCAGCGCCGGGTCGAGGTCACCGAAGGCCAGGTCGAGGACGGCCCGGCCGATCCGGCGCGGCTCGGTGAAGTCGTACTCCCCGCCGGTCACCTTGGCCGCGCCGATCGGCAGCAGCCGGCCGTCCAGCAGCAGCCGGCTGCGACCCGGTACCCGCAGCCGCAGGTCGTCCACGGCGACCCCGGGCAGCCGCAGGTAGGGATGCACCGAGAAGCCGAACGGGCAGGGCGCCGTGCCGACGTTGGTCGCCTCGTGGCGTACCCGCAGCCCGTCGGCGCCGACCCGCCACTGGGCGCGCAGCGACAGCGGCCACGGGTAGCCGACCTGGGCCGGCATCTCGCAGCCCACCACCACCGCGTCCGGGCGCTGCTCGACCAGCCGCCACGGCAGCCAGTTGACCAGACCGTGGATCGCGGTGTGCCGCTGCGGCTCGGTCAGCGGAAGCTGCAACTCCTGGCCGGCGAAGGTGTACTGGCCGTCGCGGATCCGGTTCGGCCACGGGGCGAGCACCTGACCCGCGCTGCCGGCCGGCAGCTCGTCCTCCGCGTACCCGTCGAGGTAGTCGACGCCGTTCGCCCGGTACGCCCGCAGCCCTCCACCGACCTCGACCACCACGGCCTCCTGGCCGGCGGCCGAAATCGTCCACTGTGCACCAGAGAGCGGCCGGGCCGCCTTGACGTTGTCCATGCCGGGACGATAGCCGTTACCCGGCGGCGGCGCCCGGCTGGCCGGACGCCGCGCCGCTGCCCGAGCCGGAACCGGCGGCCGCAGCGGCCGGCCCGGAACCGGCGGACCCGGAACCGGCCGGCCCGGAACCGGCGGACCCGGAACCGCCCGGCTCGGAACCGGCGGGTGCGCCCGGCTCGGCATCCTCGTCCTCCGGCTGCGGCGCCCGGTAGCGCGCCAGCGCCGGGAAGAAGATCCCCAGCAGCAGCGCGAGTACGGCCGCGACCACCCCGCCGCCGACCCAGGCGAAGCCGACCCCGAAGGCGGCGGCGGTGGTTCCGGCGCGCAGGTCACCCAGCCGGGGGCCACCCGCGACCACCGTGATGTTCACGCCCTGCAACCGGCCGCGCAGCCGGTCCGGGGCGTAGACCTGCAACATCGACTGCCGGAAGACCGCGCTGACCAGGTCGGCCGCCCCGGCCACCGCGAGCAGCAGGACGGCCAGCCAGAGCTGCCGGGCCAGCCCGGCGGCGGCGATCGCCAGCCCCCAGCCGACCACCGCGCAGACCAGGGCCAACCCCTGCCGCCGGACCCGGCTGATCCAGCCCGAGGTGAGCCCGCCGAGCACCGACCCGATCGCGATCGCGCTGAACAGCCAGCCGACCGCCGAACCGCCGCCGAACCGCTCCTGCGCCACCTCGGGGAAGAGCGCCCGGGGCATCGCCAGCACCATCGCGATGATGTCGACGGCGAAGGAGAGCAGCAGTACCGGAGTGGTGGCCAGGTAGCGGAACCCGTCCACCACGCTGGCCAGGCCGACCCGCCGGGGAGGCCCGCCGTCGTCCAGGGGCGGCATCGAGGGGAGCCGGTAGGTGGCCCAGAGCGAGACGGTGAAGAGCAGCGCGTCCACCCCGTACGCCACCGGCAGCACCACCTCGACCGGTCCGGCCGAGAAGACCAGGCCGGCGGCGAGCGGACCGAGTACCCCACCGGCGGTGGAGGTGGTGTAGCCGAGCGTGTTCGCGGCCGGCACCAGCGAGGTGGGTACCAGCCGGGCGATGATCGCCTGTCGGGCCGGCGAGCTGATCGCGAACGCGGTGGTCTGCACCGCGACCAGCACCAGCAGCAGGACCGGGCTGCCGACCCGAAACAGCGCCTGGAGCAGCAGCCCTCCGGTGGAGAGCCACATCAGCATCGAGCTGGCCAGCAGCAGCTTGCGGCGGTCCACCGCGTCGGCGACCGCGCCGCCCCAGAGGCCGAAGACCAGCAACGGGACGAATCCGGCGATGCCCAGCAGCCCGACCCAGAGCGACTTCTCGGTCAGCGCGAACATCTCCACCGGTACCGCGACCGCGGTGAGCTGGAAGCCGAACATCGAGACGCCGTTGCCGATCCAGAGCCGCCGGTACGCCGGCACCCGCAGCGGGCGTACGTCCATCGCCCACCGGGCGAACCGGCCCGATCGCGCCTTCCCGACGGCGGCCGGCTCGGCGGTCTCGCCCGGCCCCGGTGCGGGGGATTCGGCGACCGTCCCGCCGTCCGGCGCCGGGTCGCCGCCGACCCGGTCGGCGTCCGGGTCAACTCCGGTCAAGGCGCCAGCCGCTCAATGATCCAATCGTCCGCACCGGTCAGACGGTAGCGCAGTCGATCGTGCAGCCTGCTGGCCCGTCCCTGCCAGAACTCCACCGTCGCCGGCACCACCCGCAGGCCACCCCAGTGCGGTGGTGGCGGCACCGGTACGCCGTCGGGAAACCGCTCGGCGGCGACCCGGAACCGGTCATCCAGCGCGGCCCGGTCGGAAAGCACCTCCGACTGCGGGCTCGCCCAGGCCCCGAGCTGCGACCCGCGCGGCCGGCTGGCGAAGTACGCCTCCGTCTCGGCCCGGTCGACCGGCCCGATCGTGCCGCAGATCACCACCTGGCGCTGGATCGGATACCACGGCAGCAGCAGGCTGGCGTACGGGTTGACCCTCGCCTCGGTGCCCTTGCGCGACCCGTAGTTGGTGTAGAAGACCAGCCCGCGCTCGTCGTACCCCTTCAGCAGGACGGTCCGGGTGCTGGGCCGGCCCTCGGCGTCGGCGGTGGCCACCACCATCGCGTTCGGCTCGGGGAGCCCGGCCGCGACCGCGTCGAGGAACCAGCGGTGGAACTGCGTCCACCAGTCGGGCGCCAGGTCCGCCTCGGCGAGCCCGTCGGCCGACCCGTACTCCCGGCGCAGTTCGGCCGGCGGTGTGTCCCGCATCACGTCACATCCCTGTTCGTCAATCGAAAGCGGAGGACCGGCGCCGACCCGGCCGAGCCGGCGGGCGACCCCGGGGCCGGCCCGTCCTTGCCGCGTTGTGTCGCGCGTAGCACAACCGTGACCTCTCGCAAAGTTAGTTACCCAGCAGGCAAGATGGCACGAATACATCGCTGAGTTCGCCAAGGGTTCGCGCCGGGTACCGCCGGGTGGGCCCTGAATGCACGGACGACCGATCCAGGAGCGCGCATGTCCGACTTCAAACCGGGGCTGGAAGGCGTGATCGCCTTCGAGACCGCCATCGCCGAGCCTGACAAGGAAGGAGGGGCGCTGCGCTATCGCGGGGTCGACATCGAGGACCTGATCGGCCAGGTCTCCTTCGGCAACGTCTGGGCCCTGCTCGTGGACGGCCGGTTCGGTCCCGGCCTGCCCCCGGCCGAACCGTTCCCGGTACCGGTGCACTCCGGCGACATCCGGGTCGACGTGCAGTCCGCGGTGGCGATGCTGGCGCCGTACTGGGGGCTCTCCCAGTTCCTCGACATCTCCGACGAGCAGGCCCGGGAGGACCTGGCCCGGGTCTCGGTGACGGCGCTCTCCTTCGTCGCCCAGTCGGCGCGCGGGCTCGGCCTGCCGGCCGTACCGCAGAAGGAGATCGACAAGGCGGAGACCATCGTCGAGCGGTTCATGAAGCGCTGGCGGGGCGAACCCGACCCCCGGCACGTCAAGGCCGTCGACGCCTACTTCATCTCCGCCGCCGAGCACGGCCTGAACGCCTCCACCTTCACCGCCCGGATCGTCGCCTCGACCGGTGCGGACGCCGCCGCCTGCATCTCGTCGGGCATCGGCGCGCTCTCCGGCCCGCTGCACGGCGGCGCACCGTCCCGGGTACTGCACATGATCGAGGCGGTGGAGCGCAGCGGCGACGCCGAGGGGTACGTCAAGGGCGTACTCGACCGGGGCGAGCGGCTGATGGGCTTCGGGCACCGGATCTACCGGGCCGAGGACCCGCGCGCCCGGGTGCTCCGGCGTACCGCCAAGGAGCTGGGCGCGCCCCGCTTCGAGATCGCCGAGGCGCTGGAGAAGGCCGCCCTGGAGGAGCTGCACAACCGCAAGCCGGACCGGGTACTCGCCACCAACGTCGAGTTCTGGTCGGCCGTGGTGCTCGACTTCGCCGAGGTACCGGCGCACATGTTCACCTCGATGTTCACCTGTGCCCGGATGGGCGGCTGGAGCGCGCACATCCTGGAGCAGAAGAAGCTGAAGCGGCTGGTCCGGCCGGCCGCCCGGTACACCGGCCCGGGGCCGCGCAAGCCCACCGAGGTGGAGGGCTGGGACGCCGTCCCGCACAACGCCTGAGCTGCGCTAAGGGCCCCACTCCGACCGCCGCCGCGGACCGGGGAGGGGCCCTTCGTCGTCTCCGGTCCGGCGCCGGGACGGATGTGGGGCAGACCTCAGTCGCCGCGGTGGGATCGTCCCCCGGGCCGCGCGACCAAGGTGCGAGGATGGGGTGGCGGCAGCGTCGCCGGATCAACCGCTCGGCTCACGGGCCTCTCGGCCCACCGGAAGGATCTTCGTAACCGTGGCTGACGTATCGACCATTCGGATTCCCGACGAGATCAAACCCGCTGACGGCCGGTTCGGCTGCGGCCCCTCCAAGGTGCGTCCGGCGGCGGTCTCCGCGCTGGCCGACGTCGCCACGACGTACCTCGGCACCTCGCACCGGCAGAAGACCGTACGCGACCAGGTCGCCCGGCTGCGCCACGGCATCGCCGAGTTCTTCTCCCTGCCGGAGGGCTACGAGGTGGTGCTCGGCAACGGCGGCACCACCGCCTTCTGGGAGGTGGCCACCTTCGGGCTGGTCCGGGACCGGGCCCAGTTCGCCAGCTTCGGCGAGTTCGGCGCCAAGTTCGCCAAGTCGGTCAAGGACGCGCCGTTCCTCGGCGAACCCACCGTGCGCAAGTCCGACCCGGGTACCGCGCCGTCGCTGGTCGCCGAGGCCGGCGTCGACGTCTACGCCACCCCGCACAACGAGACCTCCACCGGTGTCGCGGTGCCGATCCGCCGGGTGGCCGGTGCCGACGACGACGCGCTGCTGCTGGTCGACGCGACCTCCGGGGCGGGCGGCCTGGAGGTGGACGTCCGGGAGACCGACGTCTACTACTTCGCCCCGCAGAAGTGCTTCGGCTCCGACGGCGGGATCTTCCTCGCCCTGATGTCGCCGGCCGCGCTGGCCCGGGCGACCGAGATCAAGTCCTCGGGGCGCTACATCCCGGCCTTCCTCGACCTGGTCACCGCGATCGACAACTCGCGGCTGGAGCAGACGTACAACACTCCGGCGCTGGCCACCATCTTCCTGGCCGCCGAGCAGACCGACTGGATGAACGCGCAGGGCGGGCTGGCCTGGGCGGCCAAGCGCACCGCCGAGAGCGCCGCCATCGTGTACGGCTGGGCCGAGCGCTCCGCCGTGGCGACACCCTTCGTGACCGATCCGGCGCTGCGCTCCAATGTGGTGGCCACGGTCGACTTCGCCGACGGTGTCGACGCGACCGCGATCGCCAAGGCGCTGCGGGCGAACGGGATCGTCGACACCGAGCCGTACCGCAAGCTCGGCCGCAACCAGCTCCGGATCGCGCTCTTCCCGGCGGTCGAGCCCAGCGACGTGGAAGCCCTCACCACCTGCGTGGACTACGTGGTGGACCGACTCTGAGTCGAACCGTCCCTCGGGTCGGGCCGGTCGGCCGGACCGCCCGACCCGAGTGATCGATTTCTCCAGCTCACCCGCGACATGCGGGCGCGCCTCTCCCCAACGGGTGACGGACCGGCGTACCGTGTGACGAGGACGCCCGGGTGGCTGACCTGTGGCGTGGGGCCAGCGAGGCGGGACGGAGGCAACGCGATGCGGCCAGTACGCTTCGTCGCCCTCTCCGAGGACGGCCAAGCTATGGTGCTCACCGACGAGGTGGGCCGTCTTCTCGCGCTGCCGATCGACGAGCGGGTCGCGACCGTCCTGCACAACGAGCCCGGCAGCGCGCCACTGGCCGCGGTCGGTTCCGGCACCGAGCCGGCACCCTCGCTGTCGCCCCGGGACATCCAGGCCCGGATCCGCTCCGGCGAGTCCGCCGAGGACGTGGCCCGGATCGCCGGGGTTCCGGTCGACCGGGTGCTGCGCTACGCCGGCCCGGTGCTCCAGGAGCGGGCGATGCTCGCCCAGCACGCCCGGCGGACCCGGCTGAAGAACGCGGAAAACCAGGCGCCGCTCGCCGAGATCGTCGACGGCCGGCTCTCCCAGCACGGCATCGACACCGAGAAGATCTCCTGGGACGCCTACCGGCGCGACGACGGCACCTGGCGGATCATCGCGACCTGGCCCTCCGGCAAGGCCACCGCCCAGGCGATCTGGGATCTCGACAAGGCGCGCCAGGCGGTGACGCCGCACGACGACATGGCGCAATACCTCTGCGCCGAGCGCCCTGCGCCGCTACTCGGCCAGGAGCCCGCGCCGGAACGCGGCGGCCACGCCCTGCCCGGTCCGTCCCGGGTGGAGCCGGGTCGTGGCGGGCACGGCCTGCCGGCGGCGGCCGGCGACCACGCCCGGCCCGGCCGGGATCCGATCCGCGCCGGCCGGGACGCGCTGCTCGCCGGGCTCGACCGGCCGCTCGGCTCGACCGCCGGGCGCGGCCTCGACCCGGCCGCGTCGATGGCGTCGCCGGACGCGCCCCGGCAGCGTCCGGTCTCCGGTGGCGCCGCCGCACTGCTCGGCGGCGGCTCCGGCTCCGCGTTCGACGACGACGCCGACGCGCCGAAGGAGGTCCCGGCGGTACCGTCGTTGGCGGTGCTCCGGCCACGCCGCGCCGCCACCGGGCCGGGCTCCGGTGAGTCCGGTGACGCCTCCGGCAAGCCGCGCAAGCGCCTGCCGAGCTGGGACGACGTCCTCTTCGGCAGCGGCCCCGCCGCCCGCGAAACCTCCTGACGACATAGTCGTTCCGGCCCGGGGTCTGCGGTACCGTCGCGGCCATGCGGACACGGCATGCCGGACGGCTCTCGTTGCAGCTCGACGCGATCTACTGCGCGGTGGCGGCGGTGTCGCTGATCCTGCTCGTCAATCCGGTGTCCGAGCGGTTGACCATGCCACCGGCGGTGACCATCGCGATCGCGGTCGGTGTCGGCGGTTGGGCGTTCGCGCTCCACCGCGTCGCCCGGCGTCCCAGGCTCCGCCCGTGGCTGGTGGCGGTGCTCACCGCCAACGTCGTAGCGGCCACCCTGCTCGCTGCGTTCGCGGCGGTCCGGCCGTGGGACGGTGCGTTCACCGTGCTCCTCGCCGCAGTGGCCGTCGAGGTCGCAGCCTTCGCGGTCAGCCAGGCCGTGGCCCTGCGAAAAGCAGTCACGGACGGCTGAGGAAGCTGGGCGCCGCCAGATCATCCGCCACGTTGACCTGGACGCGCCAGTTCAGCCCGAAAGGGAAGGGACAAGTCTGGGCGCACCCACCGGAGCCGGAGCCGCTACAGCGGCCAGGTCGCCAGCCGGTCGTACGTCGGCCGGGGGCCGAGATGACTGCGTACCAGCACCAGCTCGGTCGCCGGCCAGGACGGCCCGAGATACCCGTCGAGGGTACGCAGGTCCTCGTCGAGGCTTTCCCGGTCCAGCCGGTCGCCGGGGCGGGCCAGGGTGAGGTGCGGCCGCAACGGCCGGAAGTCGAACGGGATCCTGGACCGGCGCAACTCCCGCCGGACCGTCGCGGCCAGCCGGTGCAGCGCGTCGACCTCGCCGAGCAGCCCGACCCAGAGCACGGTGAACCGCCCCCGCCCGAACCGCCCACCGCCGCCGAGCTGGAGCCGGGGCGCCCGCCGCCCACCGCCCGCCTCCGGCTCGACGGATCCGGTCCGACGGTCGGCCGCGCGCCGGCGCCGGACCGGCGGGTGCCGCCACAGGTCAACGGCCCGGGAGAGCGCCTCCTCCACTGTGCACAACCGGTCGTCCGGCACCTCGCCGAGGAACGCGACGGTCACGTGCAGGGTCGACCGGGCGGTCAGCCGTACGTTGATCCCGGCGTCGGCCGCCGCGCCGATCCGGAGCCGGTGCGTCTGCGCGACGATGTCGTCCAGCGCCTCCGGCGGCGGATAGACGGCCACGAAGAGTCGCACCTCAGCGCCGCTTCCGGCAGCGGGTCGCCGGTCGGCGGGTCAACCGCTGCCCTGGCGCGGCCCGGCGTGCGGGGACGGCAGGATCAGGCCGGCGGCCTGCAACTCGCCCTCGACGCGTACCCGCTCGATCTCCAGGTCGACGCCGTCGAGGTCGCCGAGGTGCTCGGCCACGCCCAGGCACCGGCTGGCCAGGCGCAGCCGGTCGTCGTACGCCTCCAGCACCGCGTCCTGCCAGAGCCGGGAGCGCCCGGCGAGGCTCAGCCGCTGGTCGCCCAGCCGGCGCAGGTCGGCGGCGATCCGCTCGATCGCCGGGTGGTCCACCCGGTCGAACTCGGTGAGGTCGACCTCGCGGGCGAGCGCGTCCACTTCGAACGCCCGGTCGAGGCGGTCTATCGCCCGGCGCAACCGGCGGCTGTCCCGGCGGTCGGCGAACCAGCAGGCGAACCGGTCGATCAGCTCGTCGGCGCAGATCAGCGCGGCCACGGCGGCCGGCAGGCCGGCTACGGCAAGGAGGGCCAGCGGCAGCGCGAAAGCATGCACGATGGCCACATCCTCCGACGCTAACCGGCGGCACCCCGGCCCGCCACCGGTTTTGCAATCAACGAATATTGCACCTTTGTCAACCTCCCTTGCGGTCCGCCGTGGCCGCAGGTGGAGAGTCGGGGCGGACCCGCCGCGCTGTTCAGGGTGGAAGGTTCATTCATCGGGTCGCCGGGGCGAGTGCCAGGCGCAGCCGCTCGACCGCCGCCCGGTCGCCGGCCCAACTGACGGCGTCGTCGGCCGAGCGCCGCCAGAGCCAGAGCAGCAACCGCTCCGGACTCGCGCTGATGGTCGCCGCCGGCCCGACCTCGGCCGGCGGGCCTTCTCCCGCCCCGGAGGCTCTGCCGCCGGCCGCGCCGGCACCGGCCGGCTTCCGGACCGGTGCCGCGTCCGGCCGGCCGTTCTGCACCGGCACCGCCGCTCCGCTCCGGGCGACCGATGCCCGGTCGGACGCGACCGTCGCACCGTCCGGGCCGAGCCGGACCAGCCAGCTCGCCGGCCCGGCGGTGGCCAGGACCTGGACCGCGGGATCGGGGAGAACGTCGGTGAAGTCCTCGGGCCACCGCCGCGTGCCGTATCCCAGGAGGATCCGCAGCAGCTCGTCGATGCCGTCGGCGGCGAGGTCGGCGGGGATCTCCGCGACCGGCTGGGCGGTCGCCAGTTCCGCGTCCACCCGGTGGATGACCGTCTCCTGCGCCATCCGCCGGAGCCAGAAGCCGACGGTCTGGTCCGGGTCGTACCAGGTGGGTGCGAGCGCGGCCGGATCCCGGCTGTCGAACTCGGCGCGCAGCGCGAGGCACGCCCGGTCGAGCAGCGCCAACGGCTCCTCCGCGGACAGCTCGGGCGGCCACGACGAGGGGATCCGCCCGGTCCGCATGCACTCCACCTTGTGCAGATAGACCACTGCGACGTGCCGGACCAGGTCGGCGACGGTCCAGTCCGGACAGCTCGGCACGGCCGCAGCCAGATCGGCGGACGCGACCTGACGCAGCCGGGCCTGGTCGGCGGCCAGGCACTCCAGTAGTCGCACACGCAGCATGAGGTCAGCTAACCAGAGGGGTCCGACGCCCGCAGGGTGCCGCGCCATCGACGCGCGACGGTCGACGGCGCGGCCCCGGGGCGCCGGACACCTCCGCCGGGTGCCTCACATGTCGGCGGGATGCACCACGTAGAAGCGGGGCAACGGGAGGATGCGCAGCCGGAGCCGGGTACCGGTACGGTGCAACTGCCAGATCAGTGCCGTACCGGCGGCGGTCAGCGAGATCAGACCGCCGATCCAGATACTCGCGCCGGCACCGAAGCGCTCGGCGATCCAGCCGATGATCGGCGCGCCGACCGGGTTGGTGCCGAGGAAGACCAGTACCCAGAGCGACATCACCCGGCCCCGGAACGCCGCGTCGACACCGAGCTGCACCCGCTGGTTGGACGCCTGGGCGAAGAAGACCATGAAGAACCCGGTCAGCGGCAGCAAGGCCACCACCAGCCAGTACGTCGGGGCGAGTCCGACCAGGGTGCCGCAGGCGCCGGTCGCCACGGCGGCGCCCAGCACCACCCAGACCGACGGCCGGCTGCGCCGGCCGCTGCCGGCCAGCGCCCCGGCCAGGGCGCCCACCGCGAGCGCGGTGGTGAACAGGCCGAACGAGGCGGCGCCGGTGTTGAAGGTGGTCTTGGCCAGCGCCGAGAGGGTGAGCTGGAAGTTGAACAGGGCCAGCCCCATCACCGACATCAGCACCATCGGCAGCACCAGGTCGGACCGGCGGGCGACGTACCGGAGGCCGTCGATCACCCGGGCGGAGCCGCGCTCGGCGAGCGGCGGCAGCTCGTCGCGGTGCAGCTCGGCCGAGCGCATCAGCACCACGAAGACCACCGGGGCGACCGAGCTCAGCGCGCTGACCAGGAAGACCGGGCCGACGTCGAAGAGCGCGATCCCCACGCCGGCCACCGCCGGGCCGATGATCCGGGCCGAGTTGAAGGTGGCGGCGGAGAGCGCCAGCGCGTTGGGCAGCAGCGGGGTGCCGACGAGTTCGGAGACGAAGGACTGGCGTACCGGAGTCTCGACCGCGTTCGCCACCCCGAGCAGCGCGGCGAAGACGAAGACGTGCCAGAGCTGCACGACACCGGTGATCACCAGCACGCTCATGCCGAGCGCCAGGAGACTCCAGGTGCAGTTGGCGACGAAGAGGAGCACGCGCTTGTCGTACCGGTCGGCGAGGCGGCCGGAGAGCAGGGTCAGCAGGAGCACCGGGGTGAACTGGAGGGCGATGACCACGCCGAGCGCGGAGGCCGAGTTGTCCGAGAGGTCCAGGACGAGCCAGTCCTGCGTGGTGAACATCATCCACACGCCGATCAGCTTGATGAGCTGACCGGTGGCGAAGAGCCGGTAGTTGCGAACCGTCAGGGACTGGAAGGTGGTGCTCAGCTTTGCCCGCACTCGGGGTGCGCCTCCTCGGGTCGTACGCGTCATCCCGACCTCCGGCCTCGACATTGCGGCCGGAAGGTCCTAGCGGACGAAGCGGACCCGGTCCTCTGCGGCGCTCAGTCGCGCGCCACCTTCTGCAGGATCTCCGCGGCGCGCTGGAGCGCGTCGCGGTCCTCCGGGGTCAGCTCGGCGAGCCGGCCGGCCAGCCACTCGTTGCGGGCCCGGTCGAACTGGGCGAGCATCGCGCGGCCGGTGTCGGTGGCCGAGAGGATGACCTGTCGGCCGTCGGTCGGATGGGGGGTGCGCTGCACGAGGCCGCGCTCCTCCAGCTTCGCGACGATCTTGGTCATCGTCGGCGGCTGGACCCGTTCGGTGTCGGCCAGTTCGCGGGGCGTCAGCGCACCGGCCAGCTCCAGGCTGGTCAGGGCGGAGAGCTGGGTCCCCGTGAGATCGCCGACCGGCCGGGTCTGCCGTACCCGTCGGTTGAGTCTGGTGATCGCATCGCGCAGCAACGTCGCAAGCTGCGCCGGTGGCATGCGCTTCGCCATCACCGTCCACTCCGTCACGGTCGTTAGCCTAACTAATAAGCTAGGCTAACGACCACCGATTATGACCACTGTCACCGAGACCCGGCGCCGTGCTGTTCCACAGGCTAGAACAGCACGGTCTCGATCGGGCCGCGCAGGAAGTAGACCACGAAGAGCGCGGCCACCCCGTAGAGCAGCGGGTGCACCTCCCGTGCCTTGCCCCGGGCCAGCTTGACCAGCACGAAGGTGATCACGCCGGCCCCGATGCCGTTCGAGATCGAGTAGGTGAACGGCATCAGCACGATGGTGAGGAACGCCGGGATGGCGATCTCGTAGTCGTTCCAGTCGATGGTCCGCACCGCGGTCATCATCAGGAACCCGACGATCACCAGTGCCACGGAGGCGGCCTCGAAGGGCACCACCACGACCAGCGGGGCCAGGAACATCGCCAGCAGGAACAACCCACCGGTGACCAGGTTGGCTGCCCCGGTCCGGGCGCCCTCCGCGACCCCGGCGGCACTCTCGATGTACGACGTGTTGCTCGACGTACTCGCCACACCGCCGGCCGCCGCGGCCACCGAGTCCACCAGCAGGATCTCCCGGGTACGCGGCGGCATCTTCTGCTCGTCGAGCAGCCCGCCCTCCTGGCCGACCGCCACCATCGTGCCCATGGTGTCGAAGAAGTCCGTGATCAGCAGCGTGAAGACGAACATCAGCGCGACCAGTACGCCGGCCCGCTGCCAGGAGCCGAGCAGGTCGAAGTGACCCAGCAGGGAAAGGTCCGGGGTGTCCACCACCCGCTCCGGCAGCGCCGGCACGTTCAGCGACCAGCCGGCCGGGTTGGGCTTCCCGTCCACCACCGACGGACCGACCTTGGCGATCGCCTCCACCACGATCGCCAGCACGGTCGAGGTGAGGATGCCGATCAGGATCGCGCCCTTGACCCGGCGTACCACCAGGACCAGCGTGACCAGCAGCCCGAGTACGAAGACCAGCGCCGGCCAGGTCACCAGCTTGCCGCCGATGCCGAGCCCGACCGGCACCGTGGTGTTGGCGGCGTCCGGGATCCGCCGGACGAACCCGGCGTCGACCAGCCCGATGATCGTCAGGAACAGTCCGATGCCCACCCCGATCGCGGTCTTGAGCTGCGTCGGCACCGCCCGGAACACGGCGGTACGCAGCCCGGTCAGCACCAGGACCGCGATGATCACACCCTCGATCACCACCAGGCCCATCGCGTCGGCCCAGGTCATCTGCGGGGCGATCTCGAACGCCACCAGCGCGTTGACGCCGAGCCCGGCGGCCAGGGCCAGCGGGAACCGGCCGACCACACCCATCAGGATCGTCATCACCCCGGCCACCAGGGCGGTCGCGGCGGCCAGCGCCGGGATGGCCAGCCTGGCGCCGTCGGAGTCGACCGCGTTGCCCAGGATCAGCGGGTTGAGCACCACGATGTAGGCCATCGTGAAGAACGTGGCGAGCCCACCGCGCACCTCCCGGCCCAGCGTCGAGCCGCGCGCCGTGATCTCGAAGTACCGGTCGAAGGCGTTACCGGCGCCGGACCGGCCGGCCGGCTTCGTCGGGGCGTTGTCCATCGGATCCTCGCAGGGGGTGTACGAGAGTGATCGGGGCATCGTTGATCGGGGCATCGTCCCAGATCACCGGTTACCGGCAAAGTCCTTCCCGGTTACCAACCCCCACCAGCACGGCCGTACGCTGGAGCGGTGCCCGAGGAGGAGCCGCGGATCGAGCCGCTCGACCCGCCGATGGTCCCGTTCGCCGTCGCCGGGATCGTGGTCTGGGCGGTCGTCGGGCTGGTGCTACTGGTCTTCTTCCGGGACTGGCTCGCCGACACCGGCCGCGAGCACTGGCTCTGGACCTGCCTGGCCGGTTTCCTCGCGGGCTTCCCCGGGCTGGCCGTGATGCTCCGGCACGACGCCAACCGCCGTCGCCGTCGCGCCGGCGGCTGAGGGAGTCCCCGTCGCGGGAGTCCTCGGTCAGCCGTGCCCGTACGGCTCCGGGGGCTCGGTGGCCCCGACCGAGCCGGGTGCCCGGCTGACCGCGACCGCCTCGACCTCACTGTCGTCGTAGATGGTCGGCAGCTCCTCGACCGGCGTCTCGGCCGACTCGACCAGCGTCTCGGAGTGCGCCCCGCAGCCGTGGTCGGCGCTGACCGCCCGGCCGTCGTCCGGGGCGAAGAAGTTTCCGCAGACGCCGAAGGACTGCCGCAGCGCGCCGGCCAGCGGGAGATAGAAGCCACAGGTGCCGCAGCGGGCGGCCCGCGGTGCGGCGACCGCGATCGGCGCGCTCGGCCCGTGATCGCCGTCGTACCACCGCTGGGCGGTCTCGATCCGGCCCTCCCGGGACATCACCCGGGGCCGCCCGAGGCCCAGCTCCCAGGCCGTCTCCTCCACCGCCGGATCGTCCGAGAGCAGGTAGCCGGGGGCGAGCCGCTCGTCGTCCGGCGGGGTGGGCAGCAGGTCGCCGACCCCGAGGTCGCCCGGCTGGAGCCGCTCCTGCCAGGGCAGCCAACTCGGCGCGAGCAACGCGTCCGGGCCGGGCAGCAGGAACGTCTCGCAGATCGTGACGTGCCGGCTGCGCGGCACCCGGGTCACCGTCACGGCCCACCGCCAGCCCTGGTAGCCGGCCATCTTGCACTCGAAGAGATGCGTCACGAGGCGGTCGCCCTCGGCGATCGCCCCCTGGTGGTCGCCGACGTCAGCCGGGTCGACCTCGGTGATGCCCTCCCGCGCCACGTCGACGGCACTGGCGCAGACCTGGTCGAGACGGACGGCTCTGGCCGCGGTGCTCCTGGTCACTCACCCATTCTTGCCTATCCTTGACGGCGGGTCGGCGGCACTCCCCGGCACTTTTCACCGCAGAGATATCTCGGCACAGATCCGACGGTCGTCGACCGGATGGGCGAGGATGATGCTCATGCCGTTGTTCACCCGCTCTGGGCGATCGGTCCCCGGGCGTGTCGTCGGTACGGCGATCCGGGCCGTGAGGCTGCTCTTCCGGGGTTCGCTCGGCAGCGCCCGCTGGACGACCCGCCGGGTCGCCCGGGTACGCGCCAAGGGCGCCGGCGGCGAGACCGGGATGGTCCGGCTCTTCGACCTGCACGCCGCCTCGTGTGCCGGCGACACGCTGATCACGATCGGCCTGGCCGGGACGATCTTTTTCAACGCCCCGCTGGGCGAGGCACGGAGCAAGGTCGCGCTCTACCTGTTGATCACCATGGTGCCGTTCGCGCTGCTCGCCCCGGTGGTGGGGCCGCTGCTCGATCACTTCCGGCACGGGCGCCGCTACGCCCTGGCCGCCACCATGCTCGGGCGGGCCTTCCTGGCTTGGCTGATCTCGGACTACATCCACGGCTTCGGCCTCTATCCGGCCGCCTTCGGCGTACTGGCGCTGTCCCGGGCGTACGGGGTGGCCCGGTCGGCGGCGGTGCCCCGGCTGCTGCCGGAGGGGATCGGACTCTCCCAGGCCGGCGCCCGGGCCAGCGTGTACGGCTCGATCGCCGGCGGCGTGGTCTTGCCGATCGGGTTGGCCGCGTTCTGGTTCGGTCCACAGTGGCCGCTCCGGGTCGCCTCGGTGATCTTCCTGGTCGGCATGGTGATCGCGTTGCGCCTGCCACCCCGGGCCGACTCCGACCCGCCGGAGACGGTGCCCAGGGCCTTCCAGGCGCTCCGCCCCGGCCGGAACGGGCGGGAACGGGCACTCAGCCGCAGCGGCCCCGGCGGCCGGCTGGTGATCAGTGCCCTGGTCGGCAGCGCCGTCCTGCGCGGCGTCTACGGCTTCCTGCTGCTCTTCCTCGCCTTCGCGATCAAGGCCGGCGACCTGGACACCGAACTCTTCGGCCGCCAGCACGGCGCGGAGGTCGCGCTCGGGGTGGTCGGCGCCGGTCTCGGCATCGGGACGTTCCTGGCCACCGCCCTGGGTACCCGGCTGCGCATCCACCGCCCGGTCGTGCTCCAGGCCGCCGGCCTGGTGGCGGTGACCGGGGTCGGGGTACTGGCCACACTGCGGTTCTCGCTGCTGCTGGTCGCCCTGCTCTGCCTGGTCACCGCCGTGATCAGCGGCATCGCGAAGCTGGCCGTCGACGCCTCGATCCAGGAACGGGTCCCGGAGCGGCTCCGGGCCACCGGGTTCGCGCACTCCGAGACGGTGCTGATGCTGGCCTTCGTGGCCGGCGGCGGGCTCGGCCTGGTACCGCTGGACGGCCGGCTCGGGGTCGGCCTGCTCACCGGCCTCGCCGCCGTCGGTACCGTCTGGGCGTTCGTCGTCGCCACCCGGCTGCGCGGCGAGCGGCTGTCCGGACGGGCGATGGCCGAGGGCGAACAGCCCGACGACCGGCGATCCGGCGAGGACCCGGCGCCCACCGGCGACCACTCGGCGCCCACCTCCCCGGCCCCCGTGGCCCACCGTCCCGAAGCCGACGAGCCGGCCAGCGACGTAGCGGCGGAGAGCGACGAGGACGCGCAGCTCGCGCCCCCCGGCTACCACATCTACCGGCCGTCGTCCGCCGTACCCGGCTCCGGACCGGGCGAGGAGGGCTCGCGCCGGGAAACCCGGGGGAAGTAGTGGGCGAGGCGATACTCGTGGTCACGGCCGTCGCGGCCGAGGCCGAGGCGGTACGTGCCGGCCTGGTCGCCGACGCGGTCACCGTCGAGCCGGTGGGGGTTGGCCCGGCCGCGGCCGCCGCCGGCACCGCCCGGCTGATCGCGCTGGCCGAGGCGGCCGGGAGACCGTACCGGGGAGTGCTCAGCGCCGGCATCGGCGGCGGCTTTCCCGGCCGGGCTCCGGTCGGCGGGATCGTGGTCGCGACCCGCAGCGTCGCGGCCGACCTCGGCGCCGAATCGCCGGACGGTTTCCTCACCCTCGACGAGCTGGGTTTCGGCACCACCACCCTGCCTGCCGACCCGGCTCTGCTGGACGTGCTCCGGTCCGGGCTGCCGCAGGCGGTCACCGGCGCGGTCCTCACCCTGAACACCGTGACCGGCACCACCGCGACCACCGCCGCCCTACTGGCCCGGCACCCGGACGCGGTGGCCGAGGCTATGGAGGGGTACGGGGTGGCCACCGCCGCCGTCACCGCCGGACTCCCCTTCGCCGAGCTGCGTACGATCTCCAACCCGATCGGGCCCCGGGACCGCTCCGCGTGGCGGATCGGCGACGCCTTCGCCGCCCTGACCGCCGCCTTCGCCACGGTCGGCCCGAAGCTCTGAGCCGACCGTGGCGCCGGGCTGGACCGGTTGCGCCGGCCCGGATCGGTTGCGCCGACGCTCCTCGTCAGTCAGGGCGGTGCAGGGTCAGCCGCACTGGCCGGCTCGACTCGGGCCGGAACCCGCAGCGGACCAGGAACTCCACGCCGTCGAACTCGGTGATGGCCTGGGCGACCCGGATCCCGGCCCGATCCATCTCGGCCAGCAGTTCGGTGACGAGTCGACGCCCGATGCCCAGCCCCCGGCACTCCGCGACGACCACTATCCCGTCCAGCACCACCTCCCGGTCTGGCTCGGCCAGGGAGCAGAGTTCGACCGGATGCCGCCCGCGCAGGTGGGCCCGCAGCTCACCGACCAGCCCGCCGTCGGGCAACTCGGCCACCCACTGCCAGCCACCGGGCGGGAGGCCCTCGGTCACCGGACGCAGCCGCACCAGACGGCGTACCTCCTCGCGCCAGCGTCGCCGGTCGCGCCGATCCCGGCACAGGTCGAAGGTCGCCTCCGGCACCCTGAGCGGCCATCGCTCGGGCGGCAGCGTGTACCAGTGCGCCCACCAGGCTCCCGGCCAGTCCTTCGGCCCGTACACGTCCCGCACGTCGAGGTGGGCGGGATAGCGCCGGCCACCCTGGTCGCGGCGGTGCTCGTGCGGATGCGGAGGCAAGCCGTCCAGCCCGAACGTGCCGCCGGCGGCCAGCACCAGCCGCTCGACCGTGCGGAACTTCGGATCACGGGCCCGCCCCGCCTCGATCCGCGAGATGGTGCTCTTCGGCACCCCCGCCAGGACCGCAAGCTCACGCTGGCTGAGATCGGCCTGCCGGCGGAGCTGCCGGAGCAGTCCGCCCAGGTCGACCGGGTCACCCTGCCCCGTCATGGGCATCGATAATTCCGGCACCCGGTCGAGTCCGCCAGCCCGCATCGTCGACCTGTGGATAACGGCACCAGGTTGTGGATAAACCCGTGGACAGCTGGTTGATCCGGACCCAGCACCGGACCAGTGCTATGTCGTTCCGCAGACTGTCGAGCTGCCCCGCCTGTGCACCCGGGGTCCACCGCCGCACCGACCACCACCGGTTCGCCGAGACCACCCGCCCCGTCTGTGCACCCAGCTCGACAGCTCCCACACCAACCACCCACCAGGGCCCAGACCCCACCGCCCCGCTCATGCACCCAGCTCGACAGCCCCCACACCAACCACCCACCAGGGCCCAGACCCCACCGCCCCGCTCATGCACCCAGCTCGACAGTCTCCGGGCGAGGGTGTTCAGGGGGCGGCGGCGGACGTGAGCTAACCAAGCGGACGTGAGCTAGCCAACCGGTCGCGGACGGCCGGATGGCGGCGGGAGCGGCCGGGTTAGCGTGGGACCCGTGCCGCTCTCCCTGGCGATCTCGCCCTGCCCCAACGACACCTTCGTGTTCCACGCCCTGGTGCACGGGCTGGTGCCCGACGCCCCGGCGGTCAACGTGACCTACGCCGACGTGGACGTCACCAACACCGCCGCCGAACGCGGGGCGTACGACCTGGTCAAGGTGAGTTACGCGGCGTTGCCCTGGCTGCTCGACGACTACCACCTGCTGCCCTGCGGCGGGGCGTTGGGCCGTGGCTGCGGACCGCTGGTGCTGACCCGGGGAGACCGGACGGGCCGCAGCGCCGACCTGACCGGGGCGACCGTGGCGGTGCCCGGCGACCGGACCACGGCGTACCTGCTGTTCCGGCTCTGGTCGGCGCAGCGACCACCGGCGCGGATCGAGGTGGTCCCGTTCCACGAGATCATGCCGGGCGTGGCAGCCGGCCGGTACGACGCCGGGCTGGTCATCCACGAGGCGCGGTTCACGTACCCCCGGCACGGGTTGACCGCCCTGGTCGACCTCGGCGAGTGGTGGGAGGCCGACACCGGCCTGCCGATCCCGCTCGGCGCGATCCTGGCCCGCAAGGGCTCCGTCGACCCGGCCGAGGCAACCGGCTGGATCCGCGACTCGGTACGCCGGGCCTGGGCCGACCCGGCCGGCACCGAGGAGTACGTGCTCGCGCACGCCCAGGAGATGGAGCGCGACGTGGTCGACCGGCACATCGCGCTCTACGTCAACGAGTTCACCGCCGAGCTGGGCGCCGAGGGCCAGGCCGCGGTCGACGCCCTGCTCGGCCGCGCGTCGGCCGCCGGACTGACTCCTCAGATCTCCAGTTCGCGGGCGACCGCGTGGACGAGCTGAGCCACCGTCTGCGCGGTCTTCCGGTCGGGGAACCGGCCCCGGCGCAGGTCCGGCTGGACCTTCGCCTCCAGTACCTTGATCATGTCTTCGACCAGGCCGTGCAGCTCCTCCGCCGGCCGGCGGCGAAGCTCCGCCATGGACGGTGGCGCGTCCAGCAGCTTCACCCCGAGCGCCTGCGCGCCCCGGCGGCTGTCCACGACGCCGAACTCGACCCGCTGGCCGCCCTTCAGGTCGGTGACACCAGCCGGCAGCGCGCCCTTCGGCAGGAATACGTCGCCACCCTCGTCACTGGTGACGAACCCGTATCCCTTGGCCGCGTCGTACCACTTCACTCGACCCGTCGGCACCTGAAGACCTCGACTCCCCTGATGAGATTTCTGTCCTCACAAGGCTAGCCGCATCAACCGCCGGAGCGCCTGCGGGAATCCGGTAAGGTCCGCGAGCACCAGGTCGGCGCCGGCCGCCCGCAGCTCGTCGCCGTCGTGCGAGCCGGTGGTGACACCGAGTCCGGGGATGCCGGCGGTCCGCGCCGCGAGCATGTCGGCGACGTGGTCACCGACATAGAGTTCCGCGCCGTGCGTGGTCAGCGCGGTCGCCTTCTCCGCCGCGAAGAGCTCGCCGACCAACTCGTCGACCTGCATGCCGAGGTGTTCCAGGTGCAGCCGGGCCAGCGGGCCGTACTTGCCGGTGACCACCACCACCCGCAGGCCCACCGCCCGTACCTCGGCCAGCGCCTCGACCGCGCCGGGCAGCGGCCGGGACATCGTGATCGCGTACTCCGCATAGAGCGACCGGTAGAGCTCGACGGCCTCCTCCAGCCGCTCCGCCGGAAACCAGTTCCGCAGTTCGGTGCGGAGCAGCGGGCCGAGCCGGGAGACCGCGGCGTCGGCGTCGACGTACACCCCGGTGGCGGCGGTCAGCGCCCGGTAGGCGGCGGCGATCCCGGGCCGGGTGTCGATCAGGGTCATGTCGAGGTCGAACCCGACCGCTGCGGCAGTCACGCCGCCATGATCGCACGCTCGGCGGAAACCACCCTCGGCTCCGCTCGGCGTCCGGCGCGCACGACGGGCGCCTGGCCGGATAGCGTGGAAAGACGATGACCACACTCGCCGACCACCTGCGGGCGCTGCCCGACGAGGCGCTGGCCGCCCTGTTCCGGCTGCGTCCGGACCTCGTCGTGCCGGTACCGACCGATCTGTCCGCCCTGGCGGTCCGCGCCCAGTCCCGGGTGTCGGTGGCCCGGGCCCTGGACGGGCTCGACGAGTTCACCCTGCGGATCCTGGACGCGGCCCGGCTCACCCGTGACCCAGATCATGGCGAGACCGCCACGGAGACGATCCTCACTCTGGTCGCCGGGACCGGCCGCCGGGTGGACCGGGCCGCGATCCGGTCGGCGGTCGACCGGCTCCGGGCGCTCTTCCTGCTGTACGGGCCGGAGGAGTCCCTGCGGATCGTGCCGGGCGTGGACGAGGTCTGCTCGCCGTACCCGGCGGGGCTCGGCCGGCCGGCGGCGGAGCTGGACCCGGAGACGGCGGCGCTGGTCGCGGACCCGGCCCGGTTGCGCCGGACCCTACTGGCCGCGCCGCCGCCGGCCCGGGCGATCCTGGACCGGCTCGCCGCCGGGCCCCCGGTGGGCACGCTGCCGGCCGCCGCCCCGCCCGGCGAGGGCGCCGCCGCCCCGGTCTCCTGGCTGGTCGACAACCGCCTGCTGGTGCCGATCACCGAGCCCAGCGGCCTGGCCGGCAAGCCGACCGCCGTCGAACTGCCCCGGGAGATCGGCCTGCTGCTGCGCCGCGAGTCCGGCCCGCTCGGCCCGCTCCGTCCCACCCCGCCGACGGTGGCCGGGACGGCCCGGGAGCCGAAGGCCGCCGACTCCGCCGGGGCCGGCCAGGCGATGGAGGCGGTACGGCACGCCGAGGCGCTGCTCGAACAGCTCGCCGCCGAACCCGCCCCGGTGCTCCGCTCCGGTGGGCTCGGGGTACGCGACCTGCGCCGGCTGACCCGGGCCACCGGGCTGGACGAGTCGACCGCCGCACTGCTGCTGGAGGTGGCGTACGCGGCGGGCCTGCTCGGCGAGTTGGACCTGCCCGGTGCCACCACCCGCAACGGCGCGGACCAGCAGATGCTGCCGGCCGCCGGCTACGAGGGCTGGCGGGACGGCTCGCTGGCACACCGCTGGGAGCACCTGGCCCGGGCCTGGCTCACCATGACCCGCCAGGTGGGGCTGGTCGGCCAGCGCGACGACCGGGACCGGCCGATCACCGTACTCTCCGCCGAGGCGGAGCGGGCCGGGGTACCGGCGGTGCGTCGGGCCGTCCTGGACGTCCTCGGTGACCTGGAACCCGGGGCGGCGCCGAGCGTCGACGAGGTGGTCGACCTGCTCGCCTGGCGCTCACCCCGGCGCAGCCTGGGCCGGGAGGCCGGGCAGCGGGAGGTACTGGCCGAGGCGGCACTGCTCGGCGTCACCGGGCTCGGCGCGCTCACCACGTACGGCCGGCTGCTGCTGGCCCAGTGGACCGCCGGGGAGACCCGGCCCGGCGAGCCCGGCGACGATCCGCTCGGCGTACGGCCGGACGCGGACGGTGCGGCCGGGGGCGGCTCCGCCGCGGTCCGGGCCCTGGACGCGCTGCTGCCGGCGCCGGTCGACCACTTCCTGGTGCAGGCCGACCTGACCGTGGTGGTGCCGGGGCCGCCGGAGCCGACCGTCGCGGCCGAACTGGCGACGGTGGCCGAGCACGAGTCGGCCGGCGGGGCCAGCGTGTACCGGGTCACCGGGGCGAGCGTGCGCCGGGCGCTGGACGCCGGGTACGCGGCCGAGGACCTGCACGCGCTCTTCACGCGCCGGTCCCGGACGCCGGTACCGCAGGGGCTGACGTACCTGATCGACGACGTGGCCCGCAAGCACGGCGGGCTCCGGGTCGGCTCGGCCGGGGCGTACCTGCGCAGTGACGACGAGGCGCTGCTGACCGAGGTACTCGCCGACCGCCGGCTCGCCCCGATGTCGCTGCGCCGGCTGGCGCCGACCGTACTCACCACCCCGCACCTGGTGGGGCGGCTGCTCGCCGCGCTGCGCGAGGCCGGGTACGCGCCGGTCTCCGAGGACGCCACCGGTGCGACGGTGCTGACCCGGCCGAAGGTACGCCGGGCGCCGGCCCGAGGCTCGGTCGCCAACCGGGTCGCCGATCCACTGGCGACGCCGAGACTGAGCCCGCCCCGGCTGCTCGGCATCGTGGAGCAGATCCGCCGGGGTGACGCCGCGGCCCGGGCAGCGCGGCGGGCGCCGAGCACGGTCCGAGGCGCAGGGCAGCCGGGCGGGGCGGGTCCGGGGATGCCGACCGCGCACGCGCACACCCAGGCGCTGGCCGTACTCCAGCAGGCGGTCCGGGACAAGGCGCTGGTCTGGGTGGGGTACGTCGACGCGCACGGCGCCACCGCGTCCCGGCTGGTCCGGCCGGTCTCCATCGGCGCCGGCTACCTGCGCGCCGAGGACGAGCGGACCGAGATGCTGCACACCTTCGCGCTGCACCGGATCACGGCGGCGGTGCTGGACGAGTGACCCGTCCGGCGTGACTCAGTCGCGGCGGTGCTGCCGGACCGAGCCGACCACGGAGACGATGAGCAGCAGGGTGAAGGCGGCGCCGAGCCCCTCGCCGAGCGAGTCGACGAAGCCCTGCTGCTGCACCAGCCAGCCGAAGAGCACCCAACTGGCCAGCAGCACCGCCACGGTGGCGTACGCCAGCACGGTGGCCCGGGAGACGGGCGCCGGGACGGGTGGAGGGGCGGTCGGGGGGTCTGTCTCGGACCTCACCTCGCCGTCGACCGTCATCTGCGAACCTCCCACCACCGCGGTCTGCCCGAGAGTCCAGACTCGCACCTGGCCGGCGGTTATGACAGGTTCACCGGCCGAAGTCGCGTCAGGTGCCCGGCCGGCGACCGATCACGTGCACCCGGGTCCCCACCTTGCCGAGTTGCCACATCCGGCGGGCGTCACCCGGCAGCAGGTTGACGCAGCCGTGTGAGCCGATCGCCTTGTTGTGCAGGTACGTCGTCGTCTCGTGGAAACCGATCCCGCCGACGAAGCGCTGCCAGTACGGCAGCCACACCTCGTACGGGTCCGACCACTCCTTGGTGTTCCGGAAGTTGATGCTGTAGGTGCCGGCCGGCGTGGCGTACCCGGACATGCCGGTGCGGGTGACGGTGGGCGGCATCACCACCTTGCCGCCGCGCATCGCCCAGACGGTCTGCAGGGTCAGGTCGACGCAGAAGGTCGTACCGCTGCCGGTCTTGCACCTGCCGGTGTCGGTGCGGGCCAGTCGCCGGGCCACGTCGGCGGTGGTCGGGCCGGCCCGGCCCTCGGCCGGCCGGATGTCGTAGCGGCGCTGGAACTTCTTGATCGCGGCGCAGTCGGCGGCCGACTGCCGGCCGTCGACGGTGACCTCGCCGAACCCGCCCAGCCGGGCCAGATAGCCCTCGACCTCGCGCTGCCGCTCCCCCTGCGGGCAGCCGGCCGGCGGCTTCGGCGAACCGCTGCGGGCCGGCTTCTTCGTCGGCGTCTTCGTGCGCGGCGACGTCGTCGGCGCGGGCTTGCCCCGGGTGGTACGCGGGCTGGGGGTGGCTGCTCCCTGATCCGGCGCGGGCGGCGCGCTCGCCCCCGTTGCGTCCTCCGCCCCGACCGGCGTGAGCCCCCCGGCGGCTCCCGACTGGTCCGACTGCGGATCAAACGCGCACGCACCGGCGCCGAACAGGGCGACTGCCACTAGAGTGATCAGACCGGTGCCGAGACGCGCCAGTACCATCTGCCCTCCCCAGAAGCCGTCGACAGCTAGACGCACGGGAGTACCGCTTCGGTTGCGCCAGGTGAAGAATTTTTCCGGTTCGTTATCCATCGTGCAAGACTGGAGGGTCGGCGCGTGGGACGCCCGACCTGGAACGGAAGGGCGTGCAGCGTGAGCGGCGGACCACTGATCGTGCAGTCGGACAAGACCCTGCTGCTGGAGGTCGACCACCCGGACGCGCTGGCCTGCCGGATGGCGATCGCGCCCTTCGCCGAGCTGGAGCGCTCGCCGGAGCACGTGCACACCTACCGGCTGACCCCGCTGGGCCTGTGGAACGCCCGGGCGGCCGGGCACGACGCCGAGGGCGTGGTCGACGCGCTGCTGCGGTTCTCCCGCTATCCGGTGCCGCACGCGCTGCTGGTCGACGTCGCCGAGACGATGGACCGGTACGGCCGGCTGCAACTCGTCGCGCATCCCACGCACGGCCTGGTGCTGCGGGCGGTGGACCGGATGGTGCTGATCGAGGTCGCCAAGAGCAAGAAGCTCGCCGGCATGCTCGGCGCGAAGGTGGACGACGACACCATGGTGGTGCACCCGTCCGAGCGGGGCCGGCTCAAGCAGGCGCTACTCAAGCTCGGCTGGCCGGCCGAGGACCTGGCCGGCTACGTGGACGGCGAGGCGCACCCGATCGAGCTGGCCACCGAGGGCACCGACGGGCGGCCTGCCTGGGAGCTGCGGTCGTACCAGCGGGAGGCGGTGCAGACCTTCTGGGCCGGTGGGTCGGGCGTGGTGGTGCTGCCCTGCGGGGCCGGCAAGACCCTGGTCGGGGCCGCCGCGATGGCCGAGGCGAAGGCGACCACGCTGATCCTGGTCACCAACACCGTCGCCGGCCGGCAGTGGAAGCGGGAGCTGATCGCCCGCACCTCGCTGACCGAGGAGGAGATCGGGGAATACTCCGGCGAGCGCAAGGAGATCCGTCCGGTCACCATCGCGACGTACCAGGTGCTGACCGCACGGCGCGGCGGCGCCTTCACCCACCTGGACCTGTTCGGCGCCCGGGACTGGGGGCTGGTGATCTACGACGAGGTGCACCTGCTGCCGGCGCCGATCTTCCGGTTCACCGCCGACCTCCAGGCCCGGCGCCGGCTCGGCCTGACCGCCACCCTGGTCCGCGAGGACGGCCGGGAGGGCGACGTCTTCTCGCTGATCGGCCCGAAGCGGTACGACGCGCCGTGGAAGGACATCGAGGCGCAGGGCTGGATCGCCCCGGCGGACTGCACCGAGGTACGCGTCACGCTGACCGACGCCGAACGGATGACGTACGCGGTCGCCGAGCCGGAGGAGCGCTACCGGGTGGCGGCGACCGCCCGGACCAAGCTCCCGGTGGTGAAGGCCCTGGTCGACCGGCACTCCTCCGACCAGGTGCTGGTGATCGGCGGCTACATCGACCAGCTCCACGAGCTGGGCGAGGCGCTGGACGCGCCGATCGTGCAGGGCTCGACCACCAACAAGGAGCGGGAGCGGCTCTTCGACGCGTTCCGGGCCGGCGAGATCTCCACCCTGGTCATCTCCAAGGTCGGCAACTTCTCCATCGACCTGCCGGAGGCGGCGGTGGCGATCCAGGTCTCCGGCACCTTCGGGTCGCGGCAGGAGGAGGCGCAGCGGCTCGGCCGGGTACTCCGGCCGAAGGCGGACCGCCGGCAGGCGCACTTCTACACGGTGGTCTCCCGGGACACCATCGACACCGAGTACGCCGCGCACCGGCAGCGCTTCCTCGCCGAGCAGGGGTACGCGTACACGATCGTCGACGCCGACGACGTACTCGGCCCGCCGCTGCCCAGCGTCGACTGAGCGGGGCGGGAGGCTCAGTACCCGTCGGGGTGGTCGCGCCACCACCGTTCCCGGTCGCGGCGCTCCCGCGCCAACCGCTCCCGCAGCGCGGCGAGTTCCCGCTCGCCCTCTGCGGCCAGCTCGGCCTTCTCCTCCTCGGAGGTCTCCGCCCAGCGCCGCGCGAACTGCTCGACCCGGGGGTTGAGCGCCGAGGCGAAGACCGGCGAGGTCGCTGTGTCGCGCAGTCCGCGCCGGCCGGCCAGCACGTCGGCCACCAGCCGGCGGAACTCCGGGTCGTCGGTCCGTTCGCTGAGAATCTTCAGCGAGTCGCGTAGCCGGTGGGAGAGCGCCGGGTCGCCCCCGGCGACGTCGAGCAGCGGTTCGTCGTCCTTCGGTGGTCTCATCTGCGGCTCCGGCTCACTCGCGGTGGTGGGAGACGGGCGGTTCGGCCGGCGGTCGCACCGCGGGATGGTCGTACTCCCTGGACGGCAGGTGCGGCAGGCTGGTGTCGCTCACCTGGCCGAGCAGGCCGGCGACCACCCCACTGAACGCCTGCACGGCGTTCCAGATGGTGCTGTGCAAGCTCAGAATCTGATTCCACTTCGCCACGGCCTGACTGGCGGTGAACGCGATGCTGGCCCCGCCGAGGATCGGGCCGATGACGGTGGGCGCCGATGCCGCCGTCGCGGCCATCTCGATGCCGATCGCGATCAGCAGATCCACGAGCCCTTCCAACAGACCCTTCAGGGCGCCGGCCGTCTCGTAGACGCTGAACGCCGTCACGTCCAACTGCCAACCGAGCTGGACGAGAACGCTGATCTGGTCCCTGAGCACCTGCCCGACGCCGCTGAAGTACTCGTCGGCGGCGTCGCGGGCGTTGCCCTCCCAGCCGTAGCCGACGACGGCGACCGCGGAGTTGAGGGCGCTCGCGCACGCCTCGTTGAAGGCGGCCAAGGTCTGCACGGCCTTGCCGGCCGTCTGCACCGCCTGCCAGTCGCCGGTGAACTGCTCGGCGGCCCACTGGAACGGGTTGGTGCCGATGACGAGGTTCATCGCCTCGCCCAGCCAGTACGACGGGCTGATGTACTGGGAAACGCCGAGGTAGTTCTCCAGGCTGTCCGGGATCGGGTCCTCGACCTTAGGATCGATCAGTTCGTCCAGCGGATCGGCCATGCCAAGTTGTCCTTTCTCCCCGCCGACGCTCAGTAGGTCCGGTCGAGCTGTTCGGCCGCCGCCGCGTCCGTGGTCTCGTAGAAGTGCGCGACCCGCTCGACCTCCTCGGCGGAGAGTCGCAGGACGTTCTCGAGCTGGGCGTAGGAGAGGTACAACTGGTTCTTGATCCTGGTGACGGCGTCGAACACCGTCTGGAACAGCGGTCCGGACGAGCCGCTGATCTCCAGCCATTTGTCGTTGTACTGCTGTGCGCCCACCGAGTCGTTGACCAGGTCGGTGAGCGCGGCGCCGAACTCGCGGATGACCGCCGGATCGGCCTTGAAGGACGGCACGTTTCCCCCCCGTACGGTTGTGCGGCACACAGTCGCGTCGAGGGTGCCAGGCACCGGCTTCAGATCGGCTTCACCTCATCGGCAGCTCCGGGCCGCCGTCGAGCAGCTCGATCAGCAGGTCGCCGTACTCCTCGATCCGGTCCAGCACCTCGGCGGCGGGAAACTGGCGGACGGCGCCCGGCTCGCCCTCGGCGGCGGCCTCGACCTCGGCCCAGTGCAGCGGGGTGGAGGCGGACGGCACCGGCTGGGCCCGCAGCGAGTACGGCGCCACGGTCGTCTTCGCCGCGTTGTTCTGGCTCCAGTCGATGAAGACCTTGCCGGGGCGGAGTCGCTTCGCCATCTGCGCCGTGATCGACTTCGGCGCCTCCCGGGCCAGCTCGTCGGCGACCCGCCGGGCGTACCCGGAGACGGTGTCGGCGGACTGCCGGCCCGAGATCGGGCAGAGCAGTTGCATGCCCTTGCGGCCGGAGGTCTTCGGGTAGCTCTCGACGCCGTCGGCGGCCAGCCGCTCCCGGATCAGCAGGGCGACGCCGCAGCACTCGGCCAGCCCCGCCGGGGCACCCGGGTCGAGGTCCATCACCATCAGGTCCGGGTCGGCGTCGACCTTCCACTGTGGGGTGTGCAGCTCCAGTGCGGCGAGGTTGGCCAGCCAGACCAGTGTCGGCAGGTCGTCGCAGACGACGTAGTCCAACTCCTCCCGGTCCTTGGACGAGCCGGGCGACGGCAGCCGCTCCAGGCGTACCCAGTCCGGGGTGCTGGCCGGGGCGTTCTTCTCGAAGAAGAACGCGCCGTCGACCCCGTTCGGGTAGCGGATCCGGGTCAGTGGCCGGTTGCGCAGGTGCGGCAGCAGCGCCTCGGAGACCCGGGTGTAGTAGGCGATCACCTCACCCTTGGTGAACCCGGACGCCGGATAGAGCACCTTGTCCAGGTTGGACAGCTCAAGGCTCCGGCCCTCGACCTCGACCCGTACCCGCTGTTCACGCGCCATCGACGTCCGCCACAGTCTTGTCGGTGCGCAGCCGGCGGATCCGGGGAAACCGCAGCCGGCCGTCCGGCGTGCGCTGGCCGTACTTCACCTCCACCACGATCTGCGGAGTTACCCAGATCGCGCCCCGGGCATCCTCCCGGGGCACCGGGGTCACGAACGGCGAGACGCCGGTGCGCAGCGGCTCCAGCACGGCCAGCAGTTCCCGCTCGATCGCCGCGCCGATCCCGCCGCCGACCCGGCCCCGGTAGACCAGCCCGCCGTCCGGCGCCGGCACCCCGACCAGCAGCCCGCCGATCCGGCGTACGCCGGGCCGCCAGCCGCCGACCACGAAGTCGTCGGTGATCTCCAGTTTCACCTTCACCCAGTCCGGCGACCGGACCCCGGCCCGGTAGACCCCGTCGACCCGTTTCGACACCACGCCCTCCAGCCCGTGCTCGCCGGCCGCCTGGTAGGTCGCCCGGCCGTCCGGGAAAACCGGCGGTACCGCCCAGCGCGGCCCGGCCAGGCCGAGCGCCTCCAGCGCCTCCCGGCGACGCCGGTACGGCCACCCGGTCAGGTCCGTCCCGTCCCGCCGCAACAGGTCGAAGATCATGTACGTCACCGGCAGGCTCGCCGCCAGCCGGGCGGCCCGGGCCGGCTCCCGGACGTGCATCCGCTCGGCCAGCGCGGTGAACGACGGCTGCCCCTGCTCGGTCAGCACCACCACCTCGCCGTCCAGCACCACGTCGGCCAGCCCCCGCTCGGCGAGCTGGGCGCGGAGCGCGGCAAGCTCCGGATAGGCGGCGGTGATCTGCACGCCGGATCGGGCGTAGAGCCGCAGCTCGCCACCGGCGAAGTCGGAGATCGCCCGTACCCCGTCCCACTTGAACTCATGCACCCAGCCGGGGCCTGCGGGCAGCTCCCCGGTGACCGCGAGCATCGGCTTGACCGGGGTGCCGGGCACGATCCTCACTCTAGGTCCGCGCCGAAACACTCGCGTCCGGTTCGATCCGGTGCGATCCTGGATCGAACCGGTCGTCCGCACCGGCATGGCGGGGGTACCGGCTGCTCGGGGGGCACTTTTCACTCGACGGGGTGAATATCCGCCCGGAGAGGGGAAGGTACTCAGATCATGCGGGCTATCTGGCGCGGAGCCGTCTCGTTCGGGCTGGTCTCCATCGGGGTACGGGTCTACTCGGCGACCGAGGAGAAAGACATCCGGTTCCACCAGGTGCACCGCACCGACGGGGGCCGGATCCGCTACAAGCGGGTCTGCTCGATCGACGGCGAGGAGGTCAGCTACGACGACATCGCCAAGGGGTACGACATCGGCGGCGGCGAGATGGTCATCCTCACCGACGAAGACTTCGCCGAGCTGCCGCTGAGCACCTCGCACGCGATCGACGTGCTGGAGTTCGTCCCGGCCGAGCAGGTCGACCCGATCCTCTACAACAAGGCGTACTTCCTGGAGCCGGACGGTGCGGCCGCCAAGCCGTACGTGCTGCTCCGGGACGCGCTGACCGACTCGGAGCGGGTGGCCATCGTGAAGGTGGCGCTGCGGCAGCGGGAACAGCTCGCCACCCTGCGGGTCCGGGAGGGCGTACTGCTGCTCAACACCATGCTCTGGCCGGACGAGATCCGCCGCCCCGACTTCGGCTTCCTGGACGAGGACATCAAGGTGCGCCCGCCGGAACTGGCGATGGCGAGTTCGCTGATCGACTCGATGGCCGGCGAGTTCGAGCCGGACATCTTCACCGACGACTACCGAGCCGCCCTTCAGGAGGTGATCGACGCCAAGGTCGAGGGCCGGGAGGTGGTGCAGCCGGAGGAGGTCGAGGAGGCGCCGGCGGCGGCGGTCGACCTGATGGCGGCGCTGCGCGCCTCGGTGGACCGGGCCCGGGCCGCCCGGGGCGAGGAGCCGGCCGGGGCCGGCGCCGGGCAGCCCACCCCGATCTCGGCCGCCAAGTCCGCGAAGGCGGCCGCGGCGAAGAAGGCCACCCCGGCCGCGAAGAAGGCGGCCAAGAAGACGGCGGAGAAGTCCACCGGGGCGAAGAAGGCGGCCGGGGCGAAGAAGGCGGCGACCAAGTCGGGTACGGCCAAGAAGGCCGCGGCGAAGAAGGCCGCCCCGAAGAAGGCTCCCCGCAAGACCGCCTGACCGCTCCGCCGCTGTCAGTACGCCGGCGGCAGGCCGAACGGGTACGCCACCGGCGGCGGAGTGCCGTTCCGCTCGGCGCAGTGGGCGGCCCGGGGCTCCGGCCCGGTGAACGGTGGGACGTAGCTGGTCAGCGTGGCGAGTCCGGTGGCGATCGCCACCGCGCTGGACTCGATGTCGAGTTCGACAAGGGTCCGGGCGAAGGGGGTACGGGCGCCCGCCAGTCGTACGGCGTTGCGCCACGCCTGCTCCCGCCAACTGACCAGCAGCCCGAGGGCGGCGCTGGTCGGGATGCCGGTGTCGAAGCCCTCCCGGTCGAGCCGGGCGATCAGTTCGGCGAGCAGCGGGTCGATCACGGCGGCGAGGATCTCGTTCACCTTGTCGTGGTCGGGTTTGCGGCTGCTGCCGTCCGGCGCGGTCAGCCCGACCCGTTCGAGCACGTACGGCAGGTCCCGGTTGATGTGCGCGTTCATCCCGAGCATCAGGTCACCGGCCCCGCTGAGCCGGCGGGACCGGGCCGCGTCCAGGGCGGCCAGCCAGGCTCCCGGTACGGTGGAGCGCCGCCCGGCGGCCCAGTCGTCGTACGCCCGGTAGTAGTACTCGGCGAAGAGCGCGCCCTCCCGGTTGACCCAGGCGTTGTCGGCGAAGTATCCGTCCTGGTCCCGCCCCCACTTGAAGCCCTGGGTGGTCCGCAGGTAGGCGAGCGTGAAGGTGGCGTGGTGGTCGCAGGACCGGCCGAGCGCGGCGAACCGCTCCCGCAGCCGCGCGATCGTGTCGTCCACGCATCCGGCCCCGCCGTCCGGGCAGGTGTCCGGGACGGCGGCCCGGACCACCGCCCCGTCCGGTCGGTACGGCGACGGCGCGGCGCCGGCCGGTGGGGCGGGCGGCAGCACTCCGGTCACGCCCAGCGCGGTCGCCAGCAGAGTCCGCGTCGCCGTCCACCGTCCCATGTCCGCCCCCCAGATGATGATCGACGTCAATGTCGACATCATTCCGAATCTGAGTGACCAGTCAGGAACCTTGGTCCGATACCCGACTCGACCAGCGAAAAGAGCCGGACCAGCCGCTACCCTGGCGGCCGATCCGGCCGGCGCAGGCCAGCGTGCCGCGCATGGTGTTCGGGCATGAATAGTTTCAAGGACGGCTCGCCGGACCTATCCGGTGGCATACGCGACTGTCAACACCTGCCAGGGGGTATTAGCCCCTTATCTGAAGATAATCCGCTTAGGCTGGACCCGGGATGGCCGCGCCGCGCGTACGGCCGGCGGCGCGCGACTGGGGCAGGATGGAGGCGTGGTGGATGCGGTGGTCTTCGACCTGGACGGCGTACTGGTGGACTCGGAACCGGTCTGGGAGCGGGTCCGCCGACGGCACGTCGACGCCTCCGGCGGCCGGTGGCAGCCCGACACCCAGCGCCGGCTGATGGGGATGAGCACCGGCGAATGGGCCCGCTACCTCGGCGAACTCGGCGTACCCGGCAGTGCCGAGCAGATCGCGACCGACGTGGTCGACAAGATGGCCCAGGAATACCAGAGCCACCTGCCGGTGATCGACGGCGCGCCCGAGGTGGTCCGCCGGATCGCCCGGCACTGGCCGCTCGGACTGGCCAGCTCGTCCCCGCGCCGGCTGATCGACGTGGCGCTGGACGCCATGGGGCTGACCGACCAGTTCCGGGCGACGCTCTCCACCGAGGAGGTGGCCCGGGGCAAGCCGGCCCCGGACGCCTACCTCGCGGTCGCGCAGCGCCTCGGCGTGCCGGCCGACCGCTGCGTCGCGATCGAGGACTCCAGCAACGGGGTACGCTCGGCGGCCGCCGCCGGGATGCGGGTGGTGGCGATCCCGCACGGGTCGTACCCGCTCGACCCGGACGCCGAACAGCTCGCCGCAGTGGTCCTGCGGCACGTCACCGACCTCACCGAGGAGACGGTGCCGCCGGCCCGGTCGCCGCGGATCCAGGAGATCTCCTGGGGCCGGATGGTGGTCGACGGGCTCGGCGAGGGCAAGGACTTCAAGCTCTATCCCGGTGGCGGCCGGCCCTGGGACTGGACCGAGACCGGCACCCGGCACGAGCCCGGGATCCAGCCGGCGGACGTCGAGGAACTGCTCGACAACGGGGCGACCCGGGTGGTGCTCGCCGAGGGCTTCGACGGGCGGCTCCGGGTCGACCCGGCGACGCTGCGGTTCCTCCATGAACGGGCGGCCGAGGTGCACGTGGCCCGGACCGACGAGGCCGTCGAGCTCTACAACAGCCTCGCCGCCCGGGAGCCGACGGGCGGCCTCTTCCACTCCACCTGCTGAGTCACTCCACCTGCTGAGTCACTCCACCTGCTGAGTCACTCCGGCTGCGCAGCGCTATCCCCGGCCCTCCAGCCGCGGCGAACACGAGGTCGGCGGTGCGCTTCCAGCTCGGCAGCCGGCGCAGACCGGCGGCCACGCCGACCCGGAACGGCGGCAGCCCGGCGAACGCCGGGCTCTCCCCGGCCGAGGTGGTTGTCGGGAATCAGGAACGAGTGCGCGACCGGCGCCAGCACCCCGATCTGGTGGCGTACGTGCCGCAGGTCGGGACGGGCGTCGATCTCTCCCGAACGGCCACGTCCGCCGGCCGATACCAGTACCTGTTCGCGAGCCTGTCGAGCTGCCCCGCTTGTGCGCCCAGCCCGCGACACCGAATCCACGGCGATCAGGTGCCCCGGCTGTGCACCCAGCTCTACAGTCTCTCCACCGGACTCCTCTGGCCAGCCCCGGGCCGGCCCTGCGACAGCGCCAGCCGGCCGCCGGTCACCGGACTCAACCGGGCAGCAGCAGCGACTTGCCGCTGGTACGCCGGCCTTCCAGGTCGGCATGTGCCCGGGGCGCGTCAGTGAGCGGGTACGTCGCGCCGATCCGGATCGACAGCCGCCCCGCGTCAATCCAGCCGAACAGGTCGGCGGCCCGACCGAGCAACTCGGCGCGGCTCTCGATGTGCTGCGGCAGGGTTGGCCGGGTCAGATAGAGCGAGCCTCCGGCGGCCAGCCGCTCGGTCTGCAACGGCGGTACCGGCCCGCTGCTGGCGCCGTACGCGACCAGCAGGCCACGGCGGCGCAGCGCGGCCAGGCTGTCGTCGAAGGTGGTCCGGCCGACCCCGTCGTAGACCACCGCCGCACCGGCACCGCCGGTCACCTCGCGGACGGTGTCCAGGAACGTGTCGTACCGGGCGACGTGGTCCGCGCCCGCCTGACGGGCCAGTTCGGCCTTCTCGTCCGTCGAGGTGGTGCCCACGACGACGCCACCGCGCAGCTTGACGAGCTGGGTGAGCAGCAGCCCGACCCCACCGGCCGCCGAGTGCACCACGACCGGCTCGCCGGCCGTCACCGGATGGGTGGTGTGCGACAGGTAGTGCGCGGTGAGCCCCTGCATCATCGCCGCCGCCGCGACCGGGAAGTCGACGTGCTCGGGTACCGGCACCGCCCGCTCGGCCGGGATCGCGACCTGCTCGGCGTACCCGCCGGGCACGCTCACCCAGGCCACCCGGTCGCCCATCGCGAAACCCTCGACCCCGGGCCCGAGCGCCGCGACCGTGCCGGCGCCCTCCTGCCCCGGCACCGCCGGCAGGTCGCCCGCGTACGGCTGGACGCCCTGCCGCTGGTAGACGTCGGTGAAGTTGACCCCGACGGCGGCGACGTCGACGAGGAGCTGACCGGCGCCGAGCTGCGGCGTCGGGGCGTCCACGATCTCCAGGACCTCCGGTCCGCCGTGTCGCCGCATCAGCACTGCCCGCATGCGGCCATCGTCTCCCGTACGCCGCCCCGGCACCCCCGGATCGCCGCGATCGGGCGGGAGGCTCTGGCGAGTCGTCGGCGCGTCCGGCCCGGCTGTCCGCCGCCCGGGCGCCGGGCGGACCGGTGTCGGCTTTCCGACCGGATCGGTCGGTGGGGTGGGACGGCTCCGGCCGGCAGCCGCGCCCGGCGGGGACCCCCGGGCAGATTCACGGGCCCGACGGAACAGCGCCTGACAACGGGGTTTGTGCGGCGTACGACCGGGTGCGCCGGGAGTGTCCCGCGTCCTGGGCACTACCAGGGAAAACGCGAGATGGTTCCGCATATTACTCCGTTGAGTATCAGCACTGTTGCTCTAGGTGATTGTCTGCGTACCATGCCCGAGGAGCAGGCCCTACTGGAGGAGGTCGCTGGAGCCGGCGGCCCACCGGACGCGTGACAACCCCCAACGATCAGCGAGAACGGTCAACGGTATGCCAACTTTTCGATCGACGCTGCGCCGCGCCTACCACCAGTCCGGTGCCCACCACGTCCGTCGGGCCGCCCACCGGATCGCCCTCCGTACCCGGGCAGGGGCGTTCCGCAACGAGATCGGCGTCGTACTGCACGCCGACCACACCGACATCAGGGGCACCGAACTCGCCGTCTACAAGGGAAACCTCGACCGGAAGGCGGTGGCAGCCTGGCGGCGCCTGGTCTCCGAGATCCGGCCCACCGTGGCGATCGACGTCGGCGCCAACTACGGCGAGGTGGCCTTCTCGACCTGCTACTACGGCCTGCGCGAACTGCATCTCGTCGAACCGAACCCGGCCGTACTCCCCTGGCTGCGCAAGACGATCGCGGCGGCCACCGGCGACTACCCGGGCACCGTGCTGCACGCGGGTGCCGCCAGCGACCGGTCCGGTACCGCCCGGCTCAATCTGCACGAGCACACCGGCGTCGCATCCCTACGGGTGCACAACGACCGGGGCGTCGAGGTGGAGTGCTTCCGGCTCGACGAGCGGATCGCGCTCGGCGACGACGACTCGCTGCTGTTCAAGATCGACGTCGAGGGCCACGAGCAGGCCGCCCTGGCGGGGATGGCCGGGCTCTTCCACCGCCGCCGGGCCGCCGGCATCTGCGAGATCCTGCACGCCGACGACGACCTGCTGAAATACCTCTGCGCCAACTTCGCGGTCGCCCTGCAACAGGGCGGCCGGGAGCAGCCGGTGGACGAGTCGCAGTTGCGCGACACCGTCGCCCGGGCCCGGGAGACCGGCTGGGGCGACCTCAGCAAGGACGTGGTGCTCCGGTCGCGCTGACCCCGGCGGGCGTCGCCGACCCGGCGGGCACCGACGGCTACGGGACGCAGACGAACTGGGGATCGGCCCAGACACCGACCGCGCCACCGGACGGACTGCTGGTCACCAGGTCGACGAAGCTGGCGCGGGCGATCGCCACGTCGATCTGCTCGGCACTGTCCGCCCGGCTACGTACGCCCGACTCGAAGACGGTCACGTCGTCCGCGCGTACCGCGAAGGCGACCTCGACATCGTCGGCGCCGACGTCGATCACGGCCCGGAGCCGTTCGCAGCCGGCGGGCGGCTGCACCCGGACCCGGCTGGGCGCCGCGGTGAGCACCGCGCGCGGATAGACCTGGCCGTGCACGGTGACGGAACCGGGGGACGATCCGGCGGCCGGGGTCGGCGAGGGCCGCTCCGAACTCCCGTCCAGCAGCATCGGCAGGTCGGAGAGGTAGTAGGTGACCTCGGCCGGGGAGGGCTGGGCCTGGCTGCGTGTCGTCACCCCGGGCCACAGGTTGAGCGCCATCACCCCCAGGCTGACGGCCAGCACCGCGACGGTCGAGGCCATCGCCCGGTGCCAGCGCCGCGCCGCCACCCCGGGCGACACCGTCGGTCCCGACGGCCCGGTACGGGCGGTCCCGCGCCGGGACGGGCTGACCCGGGCCGGGACCAGCGCCGGCCGGCGGCGGGCGGCCAGATCCTCGATCCAGCCGAACAGCACCACCGCCACGGCCACCAGCAGCCAGACGGCGGCCAGCCGGAGGGTGACGGTCTGCACCCAGCCGGAGACGGCCAGCGGGGCGATCAGCGCCCCGGCCAGCACCCCCAGCGGCAGGTGCCACAGATAGACGGTGACCGCCCGGGCGTTCAACAGCTCCACGAGGCGGTCCAGCAGGCGGATCCGGCCCAGCCAGTCGAGTCGGGGCCGGAACCGGAGCACCGCCGCGACGAACGCCATCGACCACAGGGTGTTGCCGCCGGCGATCCGGTTCAGGTCGTAGTTGCCGGTCGACCAGCCGACCGCCAGCACCCAACCGGCCCCGGTGAGCGCGAGCAGCCCGACGGCGAGCGCGTACCGCCGGGCGGGGATCCGGCGCAGCAGCCCGTCGTGGTGCGCGAAACCAAGCAGCCAGCAGGCCAGGTACGTGCTGACGTTGGTCGCCTGCTCGTTGAAGTACCCGCCGACGTTGACGATGTTGAACCGGAACGCGATCGGCAGGGCCACCGCCAGCGCCAGGCTGTGCCAGGGCCAGCGGCGGAACGCGGCGAGCAGGGCCGGCGAGAGCAGCACCAGCCACAGATAGGTGACGATGTACCAGAGCACGACGTTGTAGGCCCAGGCCCACGACTGGTCGCCGACCGGCGGGGTACGGGCGGGGAAGACCCACCAGACCAGCTCGCCCCAGCCGAGTGCCGCGGTCGGTGCCGTACGCCAGCCGGTGACCAGCAGCAGCGTGACCGCCACCGCCCCGAACCCCCACAGCGGGGGCAGCAACCGGCGCAGCCGCCGCCCGACCGCGCCCCGGCCGGTACGGTCCAGCGAGCCGGCCATCAGCGAGCCGGCGAGCGCGAACATCAGCCCCATCGCCGGGAACAGCACGGTCAGCCAGATCCAGCCGAGTACGTGGTACGTCACCACCCGGACCAGCGCGGCCGCCCGCCACAGGTCCAGGTACCGGTCCCGACCGCCCGACGAGCCGCCGGCCCGAGCACCCGACGAGCCGTCCGCCGGCCCAGCTGCCGGTACGACCGCAGCCGGCACCGCAGGCTCGGCTGAGGTTCCCATCGGCGTCTCCACGTCTCCGGTCGGCCGCGCCCGACGGTCCCGGGCGACTCGTACGTCGTCGGAACGGGCGACCCGGAACGCCTCCGGCGACTCCCCGCCAACGCCGCCCGCCCGGCCACCAGCTCCAGCCGAACCGCCCGGCAGGCCGGCGCCCGCGACAGACGGACCCTTGCCCAACAGTCCTACCCGACAAACCTGAACGATCCCTGACCGGGCATTCGCGGCGTGTTCCCCGTCGCTTCCCGGCCTGACCCGGCCGACCGCCCGCCAGACGCCGGAGGTCGACCACCGGTCAGCCCCGTGGCGACGGCGGCACGAGATGCGGCCGCCCGGCCCAGTCTGTGACGCCGCACACCCGGGCCCGGCGACGAAACTCCGGCGATCCACCCGTTCGGGCAGCAAGATGGTGATCGGTCGTAACGCGTACGGGTCCGGCCGGCGGATCGGGGCGAGCGGGCGGCCCGCGGATCGAGACGAGAGGTGATCGAGCGTGGCAGCACCGGAGAAGTCGACTATGAAGGCGGCGGTCTACCAGCGCACCGGCGATCCGTCCGTGCTCGAGGTGGTGGACCGGCCGGTGCCGGAGCCGGGTCCGGGTGAGGTGCTGGTCCGGGTCGCCGTCTCGGGGGTGAATCCCACCGACTGGAAGTCGCGGCAGGGCGACGGTTCCGGCGCGCCGCCTCGGGGCGGCTGGCAGATTCCGAACCAGGACGGCGCGGGGGTCATCGAGTCGGTCGGTACCGGTGTCGACGCGAAGCTCACCGGTGAGCGGGTCTGGATCTGGGAGGCGGCCTGGCAGCGGCCGTGGGGGACCGCGGCGGAGTACACGGTGGTGCCGGTCCGGCAGGTGGTGCGGCTGGGCTCGGCCTCGTTCGACCTCGGCGGGGCCCTCGGCATTCCGTTCATGACCGCGCACCGCTGCCTGACGGTCGGCGAGACGATGCCGGACCGCCTCGACGTCGGCGCGCTCACCGGGCGCACCGTCCTGGTCCAGGGCGGGGCGGGCGCGGTCGGCAACGCCGCCATCCAGCTCGCCCGGTGGGCCGACGCCACCGTCATCGCCACGGTCAGCAGCGCCGAGAAGGCCCAGCTCGCGGTCGCGGCCGGCGCGTCGTACGTGATCAACTACCGTGAAGAGGACGTGGTGGCCGAGGTCCGGAAGATCACGCCGGACGGGGTGGACGCGATCGTCGAGGTCGCCGCCGCCTGCAACGCCGAGATCGACTGCCAGGTGATCGGTGCGAACGGCGCGGTCGCGGTGTACGCCGACGACGACGGCGCCGCGCTCACCCTGCCGGTCCGCCCGCTGATGGTGCCGAACGTCCGCTGGCAGTTCGTGCTGCTCTACACCCTGTCGGCGGTGGCCAAGGCGCACGCCGTGACGGACGTCGCCGCCGCCGCGTCGTCCGGGGTGCTCCGGATCGGCACCGACGCGGGCCTGCCGCTGCACTACTACCCGCTGGACGAGGTGGCCCAGGCGCACGCTGCCGTGCAGAACTCGGCGGTCGGCAAGGTACTGGTGCTGACCAGCGAGTCCTGACCACCACCGGTCCGGGTCGGCCCGTGCCGGGCGGGGTCAGCGGTGGATCGTGGGCGGGCCGGCGTACGACCAGGTGATGCCGTCCGGGGAGAGCCATCCGCCGGAGGAGTCCTGGTTGCCGGACTGGGCGTAGCCGCCGGGAACGGGTACCGCCGAGGCACCCGGGCCGACCGGGATCTCCCGCAGCCGCTCACCCTGGTCGAGTCCCTCGAACATGATCGGGTTCTCGCCGGCCAGGATTCCGGCCTGGATCACCAGCGCACCGTCGGGCCGGACCGCGGCATCGATCATCCGATCGCCGACCTGGGCCCGCGCGGCCGTACGCCGCCAGCTCCGCCCCTGGTCGACGCTGCGGTAGACCCGCAGCTCGCCGTCGACCTGGCCGACCGCGTACGCGACCCGGTCGCCGATCGCCAGTACGGCGGCCCCCGCGTTGCCACCCGCCTCGACGTCCTCGGGCAGCACCGACTGCCGCCAGTTGCGCCCGCCGTCCCAGCTCACCCGGATCGCGCTGCCCTTGTAGATGGCGACGTTCTCCGAGACGGTGCCGTTCTCCTCCTGCCGCTCCGGCGGGTCGTCCGGTGACATCCGAATCGGCGGGCGCCCGAACCGGGCTCCGTGCACACCGGCAGCGTCACCCCGGCACCGTGACCGCTCGGTCCTGGCGTGCGGCACCGGCCGGCTCGGCGTGCGGGTAGGCGGGGCAGGCCCGTGCGCCGCTACGGCACGAGGACGATCTTTCCGCGCAGCCGCCCCGCCTCCACCAACCGGTGGGCGTCGGCCGCCTCCGCCAGCGGCAGCGAGGCCGCGACCCGGGTCCGCAGCCGTCCCTTGGCCACCTCGGTCATCAACTCGGCCAGCATCGGCTGGTCGAGCCGGACCATGACTGTCTGCTGCCGTACCCCGCGCGGCGGATCGAGCGGCGGTACCGGTCGGGTCGTCACCAGCGTGCCGCCGTCGGCGACCGCGGCGCCGGCCGCCGCCCCGACCGGTACCGCGTCGAAGACCGCCGGGACCGGGCCGAGCTCGGCCAGCTCGGCGGAGCGGGGCACCACCTCGGCGACGCCGAGGCCGCGTACCCACTCCTCGTCGTCGGAGCTGGCCACCGCGATCACCCGGTGACCGGCCCGGGCCGCCAACTGGGCGGCGAAGCCGCCGACCCCGCCGCTGGCGCCGGTGACCAGCACCGTCGACCCGGAGGCCAGCGACATCATCTCCAGCCCCTGCCGGGCGGTCAGCGCGTTCAGTGCCACGGTGGCCGCCTCCGCCGCGTCCAGCTCGTCCGGTACGCCGACCAGCCAGTCTGGCCGGGCCACCACGAACTCGGCGTACGCCCCGACGCCGCCCCGGGTGAGGTACCACGGCACCATTCCGGCGACCCGGCTGCCGGACCGGTAGTCGGTGACCCCGTCCCCGAGGGCCACCACGTCACCGGCGAAGTCCCAGCCGAGCAGGAACGGCGGCTCGATCGGGCCGCCGGGGATCTGACCGGCCCTGGCGGCGACGTCGGCGGGGTGCACCGCCGCGGCGCGTACCCGGACGAGGATCTCGCCGGGGCCGGCGACCGGGTCCGGCCGCGCGACCACCCCCAGCACACCGGGACCGCCCAGTGCCGTCACCGCCACCGCTCGCATCGCTCGCCCCTTCCGCGTGGCCAACATCCTTCCCGGCACGACATCGAGTTGGCAACGGGTCGGATCGCGACCCGACCGGCCGGCGGCGGGACAGGGACCGGACCGGCAGGTGGCCCCGGGTGTCGCTGGATCGTGTGCTGGTACTGCCCCTCTGGGGGTACCAACAGCACACGATCCAGCGGCACCCATCGGTTGTCCACAGGGGCAGGGACGGGGGTGGAGGCGGGTGGCAGGGCGCGGGATAGTCGGCGGATGCCGCGCCCTGCCATGGATCCCCAACCGCGTCGCGCTGGCGTGACGGGACCGCGTCGGGAGGTAGTGCCCGGATTGCGGCCGCCACCGCCACCGGACGCGGACGAGTTGACCTACCTGTGTTGGCTCCAGGACGACGTAGTGAGCCGGCGACAGGCGCTGCGGCACCTGTCGGCCAAGGCGCTGCAACACCGGTTGGCGACCGGCCGGTGGCAGATCATGTCCCGGGGCGTCTACCTCGCGCACAACGGCCCGGTGACCCGCGAGCAGCGACGCTGGGCGGCGGTGCTCGCGGGCGGCGCCGGACGGCGTGCCGTGCTGGCCGGACTCTCCGCCCTGGAGGTGCTGGGGATGCGCGGTTACCACAGCGCGACGCTGCACGTCCTGATTTCCGCGCGTCGCCAGGATCGCGATCCCCCACCGGGCGTCGTGGTGCACCGTACCCGGCATCTGACCGCCGCCGACGTTCATCGGCTGGGCCAGCCGCCGTGCACGATGCCGGCCCGGTCACTGCTCGACGCGGCACAGTGGGCCGGGGACGACGAGCGGGCCCGGGCGATCATCGCCGCCGGTTTCCAGCAGCGGCTGGTCGACGGCCCGGAACTGGACAGGGCCCTGGCCCGGCTACCCCGGCTGCGTCGGCGGGGCCTCATCGTGGCGGCAGCCGCGGACGCGCGTGTCGGTGCGGAGTCCGTCGCGGAGGCAGACCTGCTCCGGCTCTGCCGGCGGGAGGGCCTGCCGCCACCCAACCGGCAGGTACGGCGTACCGACTCCCGGGGGCGCCGCCGCTATCTCGACGTCTACTTCGAGCAGTGGAAGGTGATGGTCGAAATCGACGGCGCACAGCATCTGGAGGTACGCCACTGGTGGGCGGACATGCGCCGGCAGAACGATCTCTGGATCAGCGGCATCCGGATACTCCGCTTCCCCGCCTGGTTGGTACGGGACCGCCCGGCCGAGGTGGCCGCACAACTGCGCGCCGCCCTGCTGGCCGCCGGCTGGCGCCCGTGAAGGCAACCGGCAAACGTGTTCTCCCGATGCCCCTCCACGGGTAGCAACAGCACACGTACGGGTCAGGTCGGGAGCACGATCACGTCGAGAGTGTCGGTGGCGTAGTCGGCGCGGACGCGCTTCTTGTCGAACTTGCCCACCGACGTCTTCGGTACGGCGTCGACAAAGGCCCACCGTTCGGGGAGCTGCCATCCGGCCACCCGGTCGGCGAGGAAGTCCCGCAACTCCTCGGCGCTCACCTCGGCACCCTCCTGCCGGACCACCGTCGCAAGTGGACGCTCGTCCCAGCGCGGGTCAGGTACGCCGACCACGCACGCCTCCCGCACCGCCGGATGCGCCATCAGCGCGTTCTCCAACTCGACCGAGGAGATCCACTCACCACCGGACTTGATCACGTCCTTCGCCCGGTCGGTGAGGGTGATGAAGCCATCCGCCGAGAGCGTGCCGACGTCACCGGTACGCAGCCAGCCATCCCGGAACTTCTCCGGGTCGGGTGCGTCGTCGCCGACGTACCGGGCGGTCACCCACGGACCCCGGACCTCCAGTTCGCCGACGGCCTTGCCGTCGGCCGGCAGGTGCGTGCCGTCCGGGCCGACGATCCGGGCGGCGACTCCGGCCGGCACCCGCCCCTGGGTGTAGCGGTAGCGCCAGGCCTCCTCGCCGGTCGCCCCGGCCGGCGGTCGGGCCACCGAGCCGAGCGGGGACATCTCGGTCATCCCCCAGGCGTGGATCACGTCGATCCGGTGCCGTTCGGCGAAGGCGTGCATCAGCGCCGGCGGGCAGGCCGAGCCGCCGACGATCACCTCGGTCAGCGAGGAGGTGTCGACCTCGTTGGCGTCCAGGTGGTTGAGTAGGTCGGTCCAGATGGTCGGCACCGCGCCGGCCAGGGTCGGCCGCTCGGCCGCGATCATCGCGGCGATCGGGGCGCCCTGGAGGAACCGGTCCGGCATCACCAGCGAGGCTCCGGAGAGGAAGGCGGCGTACGGGATGCCCCAGGACATCGCGTGGAACATCGGCACGATGGCCAGTTCCCGGGTGGTCGGGCCGAGCCCGAACGACTCCGGCAGGCAGATCTGCACCGAGTGCAGCCAGATCGACCGGTGCGAGTAGGCGACGCCCTTGGGGTTGCCGGTGGTCCCCGAGGTGTAGCAGAGCGCGGCGGCGTCGCGCTCGTCCAGCTCCGGCCAGTCGTACCGGTCCGGCCGGTCCCGCAGCAGGTCGTCCCAGCGGTGTACGGCGATCCGCCCGCCCCCGGCCGAGCGCAGCGGCGCCGGGTCACCGCCGCCGACCACCACCACGTGCTCTACAGTGGACATCTCGGGCAGCGCCCTGGCCAGCAGCGGGATCAGCGTCGAGTCGACCAGCACCACCCGGTCCTCGGCGTGGCTGGCGATGTAGGCCACCTGGTCGGGAAAGAGGCGGATGTTGAGCGTGTGCAGCACCGCGCCCATGCTCGGCACCGCGAAGTACGCGACCAGGTGCTCGGCGTTGTTCCACATGAAGGTGGCAACCCGCTGGTCACCGGTGATCCCGAGGTCGTCGCGGAGCGCGTGCGCGAGCCGGGCGGCGCTCGCACCCACCTCGGCGTACGTCATCCGGCGGGAGCCGTCGCCCAGCCAGGTGGCCACCTCGGCGGTGCCGTGCACCGTGCTGCCGTGTTCGAGGATGCGGGAAACCAGCAGGGGTGCATCCATCATCGTGCTACGCATGGACCACAACCTAGTGTCGCAGCTCACACCTTGACCACCCGGAAGGCAACCCGATGAGCAGTATCCCGTGGGCCGAGTCCTACCTCGGCCAGCTTCGCGCCCTCGCCGGTGACCGTACGCTGATGTTCGTCGGCGCCCGGGGCGTGGTACGCGACGCGGCCGGCCAGGTGCTGCTGATCGAGCGCTCAGACAACGGTTACTGGGCACTGCCGGCCGGTGCGATGGAACTCGGCGAGTCGATCGCCCAGTGCGCCGTCCGCGAGGTCTGGGAGGAGACCGGGTTGACCGCCACCGAGGTCACCCCGTTCGCGATGTACACCGGCCCGGACCGCACCTTCACCAACATGTACGGCGACACGTACCAACTCTTCGTGGTCGCCTTCCGGGTCGACGCCTGGTCCGGCGAGCTGCTCACCAGCACCGACGAGACCACCGGCGCCGGCTTCTTCCCGCCCCGGGCGCTGCCCGCGCCGGTCTCCTCCACCGTGCTGGAGACCCTGGACGACCTGGCCGCGTTCGAGCAGACCGGTCAGGTCGTCCTGAAATAGCGAGGGTAAAGCGAAAGCAACAAGAGGCTTGGTCGGATTCGTCGATATCCATCCTGGACTATCGCCCGAACTCGGCGAAAAATAGGCGGCGGTCAGCATCCGTCCACCATTCCGGCTCCGAGCCGCCGCGAGAAAGTTCGAGAATAAATGGGTCACAGTGGTGTTCCGCAGATCCTGAAGTTCCTGCGTTCCCTCAACGGTGGTATGACCCAGGAACAGGTCGCCGAACGGCTGAACGTCTCCACGTCCTTGATCGCCAAGTTCGAGACGGGCCGGCTGGTACCCATGCCGGACACCGCGAAACAGCTAGACGAGCTGTTCGGCAGCGGCGATCTGGTCCAGAGCACGGCAGCCGCCGCCCGGAAGACCGCGCCGCAGGAGTGGTTCCGCCAGTGGCCCGACGTGGAGCGCGAGGCGGTCGCCATTCGGGGGCACGAGGCCAACTACGTGCCCGGCCTGCTCCAGACCGAGGCGTACGCCCGGGCGGTCCTGACCTCCGGTCTGCTCGACGCCGACGAGGTCGAGCAGCAGTTGGCGCTCCGGATGGAACGCCAGGCGGCCGTCTTCGGCCGCGAGAAGCCGCCGGTCTGCACCTTCATCGTCGACGAGTTGGCGCTGATGCGCGGCGAGCCTCGGGCGATGTTGAAGGAGCAGTTGGCGCACCTGGTCGAGATGTCGACCCGGCAAAAGATCTTCATCCACGTCGTGCCGCGATCCGCCGGGCTGCATCTCGGGCAGACGGGCCCGCTGGTCCTGGCCTCCCTGCCCGGCGGAGGCGACGTGGCGTTCCTCGAAGACCAGGCGGCCGGGCGGCTGCTGGCCGAGCCGGACCAGGTTGCCGCGATGGCGCGGGCCTGGGACGCGATACGCTCGGTAGCGCTCCCCCGAGACATGTCCCGGGACCTGATCGTGAGGATGGCGAACGAGCTATGACGCCCACCTGGCGGAAGTCGACCCGCAGCAACGCGAACGGCGGCAACTGCGTCGAGGTCGCCGACAACCTTCCCGGCCGCGTGCTCGTCCGGGACAGCAAGGACCCGCACGGGCCGGCCCTGACCTTCGGCCCGGCCGCCTGGCGGCACTTCGTGCACGGCGTCGCCGCGCGCTGACCCCCCGAGCCGAACGCCCCCGAGCCGAACGCCTCCGGTGCGCGGCGGCGCCGGGGGCGTTGCCGTACCCCCTTTGCCGTACCCCCAAGGAGCGGCACCGCCAGGGCCTCAGATCAGCGTCTGGGCGTTCGCCTCCATCTCGGTGGCCGCGTCGCCCTTCCGGTCCCGGGCCAGTCCCTCGCCGGAGCCGGCCGGCGGGCCGCCGCGCAGTTCCTGGTTCGGCATCGCCAAGGTGACCGCCACTGCCAGGAACGCGATCAGCCCGGCGACCAGGAAGACGGTGTGCAGCGCGCCGACGAACGACTCCTGGACGGCGGCCCGGATCGGTTCCGGCAATGCCAGGATCCGGGACGGCTCGTTGACCGAGAACTCCGTGGTGGCGCCGGCGAACTGCGCCCGCTGCTCGGGCGGGAGCTGGGCGATCGCGCCGGGCAACCGGTCGGCCAGCCCGCCGGACAGCCCGGTGGAGAGCACCGTACCGAGGATCGCCACCCCGAACGAGCCGCCCAGCGACCGGAAGAAGGTCGCGGCCGAGGTACCGGCGCCGAGGTCGCGCATCTCGACCGCGTTCTGCGCGGCGAGGATCAACGACTGCATGCAGAGGCCCAGCCCGACGCCGATGATCACCATGTAGAGGAAGGCGTTCCAGAGCGGGGTGTCGACCTGCAACTGGGTGAAGAGCAACATGCCGGCGACCAGCACGACCGCCCCGACCACCGGAAACCACTTGTACCGGCCGATCCGGCTCATCGCCCGCCCGGAGAGCACCGAGGTGACGATCACGCCGAGCATCATCGGCAGCATCAGCAGACCGCTGTCGGTCGGCGACGCACCCTTGACGATCTGGAGATAGAGCGGGATGAAGATGATCGACCCGAACATCACCAGGCCGAGGATGAAGCCCGCGGTGTTGGCCAGCGCGAAGGTGGACCGGCGGAACAGCTTGAGCGGCAGGATCGGCTCGGCCACCCGGGCCTCCTGGACCAGGAACAGCACGCCGAGCACCCCGCCGGCCACGAACAGCCCGATGATGATCCCGGAGCCCCAGGCGTACTCGTTGCCGCCCCAGCTCAGCGCGAGCAGCAGCGAACTCACCCCGGCCACCAGCAGGCCGGCACCGAGCCAGTCGATGGCGTGCTGCCGGCGCTGGAACGGGACCAGCCGCATCACGTGGTAGCAGACGATGATGGCGACCACCGACAGCGGCACGTTCAGGAAGAAGATCCATCGCCAGTCGTGTTCGGCGAAGTAGCCGCCGACCAGCGGCCCGGCCACCGAGGAGAGCCCGAACACCGCACCGAAGAGACCCTGGTAACGGCCACGGTCCCGGGCCGACACCACATCGGAGATGATGGTGAAGGCCAGCGTCATCAGACCGCCCGCGCCGAGCCCCTGCACCCCGCGGGTGATGATGAGCTGGGTCATGTCCTGCGCGAAGCCGGCGGCCAGCGAGCCGACCAGGAACGCCCCGATGGCGAAGAGGAAGACCGGACGGCGACCGAAGAGGTCGGCCATCTTGCCGTACAGCGGGGTCGAGGCGGTCGACGCCAGCAGGTACGCGGTGACCACCCACGAGTAGTGGTTGATCCCGCCGAGTTCGCCGACGATGGTCGGCAGCGCCGTACCGACGATGGTCTGATCCAGTGCGGCGAGCAGCATGCCGGTCATCAGACCGCTCATCAGGAGCAGGATCTGTCGGTGTGTCAGGGTCGGCCGCGCGTCCTCAGCGGTGGTCATAGTGCCTTCTCCCCCCGTTGGCACAGAAAATGCCTACCGCCAGTCTCGGCCTGGGCCACCGTCCAGCCCAGGCGAACGCGAACGCTGTGATCACGATCATGCGCCCTCGGCGGGCCGCGCTGGGCCGGGGCCCCGCCAGTCCGGCGAGCGGTCGGCGGGGCCCGGTGGGCGGGTCTGCTCGTTCGCCCCTCAGCCGCTGGCGGAGTCACCGCTCCAGCCGCGCGCCGGAGGCGTCGCCCTTTCAGCCGCCTGCCGGAGGCGTCGCCCCTTCAGCCGCCTGCCGGAGGCGTCGCCTCTCCAGCCGCGTGCCGGAGGACCGGAGGATCAGTGCCGGCCCTCAGCGAGTTCCTCCACGAGCTTGGCGCAGAACGCCGGCAGGTCGTCCGGCTTGCGGCTGGTCACCAGGCCGTTGTCGACATGGCATTCCTCGTCGACCCAGTGCGCGCCCGCGTTCGACAGGTCGGTCCGCAGGCTGGGCCAGGAGGTGACGGTGCGACCCTTCACCACGTCGGCGTCGATCAGCGTCCACGGCGCGTGGCAGATCGCCCCGACCGGCTTGCCGGCGTCGAAGAACGCCCGGACGAACCGGACCACGTCCGGACTCGCCCGCAGGGCGTCCGGGTTGGCCACCCCGCCGGGCAGCACCAGGCCGTCGTAGGCCGCCGGGTCCGCCTCGGCCACGGTCGTGTCGACGTCGTACGTCCCGGACTTGTCCAGGTGGCTGAAAGCCTGGATCCGGCCGCCCTCCAGGGAGACCAGCTCGGCCCGGCCGCCGGCCGCCTCGACCGCCTGCCGGGGCCGGGTGTACTCGACCTCCTCCACGCCGTCGGTGGCCAGGAACGCGATGCGCTTGCCCTGCAACGTCGCGGTCATTCGCTTCTCCTTTCCGAGGAAACGGGGGGATATGCGGCGACGAACCTTTTGGTCGCATCCCGTGAAAAAGACGTTCCCGGTACGCCGGGTGCCAAACCCGCCGTACGGTCAGCGCCGGGTCGTGCCGTGCGGCAGTACCAGGTTTGCCCGGCCGGGCACCGGGGACCCGCGCCACATGGCGACAGACGCAGCGGAACAGCGCCGGTTGGCCTCGGTGGTGGAGAGCTGGCTCGGCAGGGGCGTACTGGTGGTCGGCGACGCGATGCTGGACGAATGGCGGTTCGCCGAGTCGGACCGGCTGTGCCGGGAAGCACCGGCGCCGGTGTTGACCCTGCGCCGTCGGCTGACCGCGGCCGGTGGCGCCGCGAACACCGCCGTCAACCTCACCGCGCTGGGCGGCCGGGCGGCACTGGTCGCCCCGGTCGGCGCTGACGTGGCCGGTGACGAACTGCACGACTGCCTGGACCGGGCCGGTGTCTGGGACCGGACCATCAGCCAGCCCGGTCGGCCGACGCCGGTGAAGCGCCGGCTGCTCGCCGCCGACCAGATCCTGCTGCGCGAGGACGAGGGCGACGCCGACGAGACGCTGCCCGAGGAGGGCGTACACCGGATGCTCAACGCGCTCGCCCGGGCGACCGAGGAGCTGCGGGCGGACCGGGACGGCCAGCCACCGACCCTGGTGGTCTGCGACTACGGCCTGGGTGCGCTGCCCGAGGCGGTACGGAGCTGGCTGGTCCGGCACCGCGACTCCTTCGCCACCGTGGCCCTGGACGCGCACGACCTGGCCTACTGGCGTGGGCTCGCCCCGACCGTGGTGACCCCGAGCTTCGCCGAGGCGACCCGGCTGCTCAACGAGGCGGTCTCCGCCGGTCCGGCCAGCCCGACGTCGGCGGTCGCCGGCACCCGGGTCAGCGTCGCCGAGGACGGCAGCACGGTGGCGACCGGCGGTAAGGCCGACGCCACCGGCGGCATGCGCGACGCCGGCAGCGGAACGGGCGACACCGACAGCGCGGACGCCGGCAAGGACGCCGCTGCCGCCGGCAAGGACGCCGCTGCCGCCGCCAGGGGGTCGGGCGCCGCCGGCATCGGGAAGAACGCCGGTGGGCCGGCACCGGCGGTCGCCGCCGGTGGCACCGAGGACGGCGGCCGGGACGGGGACGGCTCCGCCGCGCCGGAGGGTACGCCGCCGGGCAGCGGCGACGGCCCGGGTCCGGTCGGCGGGGACGGCCTCACGGTGACCAGTGACGAGATCGGGGTCTCCGGCGACGACATCGTGGTGGCCGGTGACGAGACGTCGAGCGCCGCCGGTGGACGTCCGGTCGCGGCCGGCGGCGCCAGCCGGGCGCTGGTCGCCCAGGCCCGCCTCGCCGAGCTGCGGGAACGCACCGGTGCGGACGTGGTGGCGGTGACCCTGGACGCCGAGGGCGCGGTGGTGGGCGGGGCCGACGGGCGGTCCCGGCGCAGCCACGCGACTCCGGTACCGGCGAGTTACGCGGTCGGCGCCGGTGACGCGTACCTGGCCGCGATGACGCTGGCGCTGGCCGCGAACGCCCCACTGCCGACCGCTGCGCAGTTGGCCCAGCTCGCCGCGACCACCACCGTCTCGGACACCGGCACCTGTGTCTGCCTGCGCGAGGACCTGCTCGCGGCGCTCGGCTCGGCCGGCGAGGAACCGGCCCGGATCGTGCTGGACCGGGACGCCCTGGTGGAACTCGTCGCGCGGCACCGGGCCGAGGGGCGGGCCGTGGTCTTCACCAACGGCTGCTTCGACGTACTGCACCGGGGGCACGTGCGCTATCTCGACCAGGCACGCGAACTCGGCGACCTGCTGGTGGTGGCGGTCAACTCGGACGACAGCGTACGGCGGCTCAAGGGCACGGACCGGCCGGTGAACCCGGTGGAGGACAGGGTGGCGGTGCTCGCCGCGCTCTCCTGTGTGGACCACGTGGTGGTCTTCGAGGAGGACTCGCCGAGCGCGCTGATCGAGGCGATCCGCCCCGACGTGTACGTCAAGGGCGGCGACTACCCGCCGGACATGGTCCCGGAGGCACCCCTGGTACGCCGGCTCGGCGGCCAGGTCCGCACCCTCGGCTACGTACCCGACAAGTCCACCTCGGCGGTGATCGACCGGATCCGCTCGCACGGCGACGACCGGCGCCAGGCGGCGGCCGCCCGTTCCGGGGACGGGGCCGGCCAGCGCCACTCCTCGCCGGACGGCGGCCAGCGCCACTCCTCGCCGGACGGCGGCCAGGGCGCCTCGCCGGAGGGGAGCAGGGAGGCCGTTCCCGCTTCGGCGGACCCCGGCGGCACGGTGTCCGGGCCGAGCCGCCGGGCGTGAGCGCGGGTCCACATCGCGCCCAGGGCGGCGCGGCGCCGAGGACGATCACCCGCCCGCTCGACCCGGGCAGCGCGGCGGACTTCCGTACGCCCCGGCTGCTGGACGTGCTGGTGCCGACCCGGAACCGCCCCGCCGAGCTGGCGGTCACCCTGGCCGGGCTGGCCGCCCAGCGCCCCGCCGGGGCCGGCACGCAGGCCGCCGACACCGGCCCGGCCGGGTCGGAGGGGTCGGACGGGTTCGGGGTGGTGGTCAGCGACCAGTCCGACGGGGAACCCGGCTGGGCCGAACCCGCAGCGGCGGCGATGGTGCGGGTACTCCGGCACCGGGGCCATCCGGTGCTGCTCACCCGCCGGCTGCCCCGGCGGGGCCTGGCCGAGCACCGCGCCTACCTGCTGGACGCCTCGGCGGCCCGGTACGTGCTCTTCCTCGACGACGACGTCTGGCTCGAACCCGGCAGCGTCGACCGGCTGCTCACCGCGATCCGGGAACTCGACTGCGGCTTCGTCGGCAACGCGGTGCACGGGCTCTCCTATCTGGACGACGTACGGCCGGAGACGCACCGGCACTACGCCGAGTGGGAGGGTCCGCCGGAGCCGGAGCGGCTCCGCCCGGGCACGCCGGAGTGGGACCGGGCGCAGATCCACTCCGCCGCCAACCTGCTGCACGTCACGGAGGCGCGGCGGCTGCCGGCCGGGCAGTGGCGGGCGTACAAGGTCTCCTGGATCGGCGGCTGCGTGCTCTACGACCGGTCCCGGCTGCGTGCGGCGGGCGGGTTCGACTTCTGGACCCGGCTCGATCCGGGGCACCAGGGCGAGGACGTGGCCGCCCAGCTCGCCGTGATGGCCCGGTACGCCGGAGCCGGCGTCCTGCCCAGCGGGGCGTACCACCTGGAGGCGCCGACCACGGTGACCGAGCGGACCATGGAGGCCTGGGAGGTCACCGCCCGGTCAGATCGGCCACCGCCGCCAGCACCTCCACCACCGGCACGTCGGTGACGAAGGAGACCCGGTGCGGGCAGGCCGGCCCACCGCCGCCCCGGGCCGGATAGATCTCCCGGCTACAGTCCCGGCCGCAGACCGGGCAGTTCAGGGTCCACGAGGCGATCGGCCGGTGCCGGGCGCGCAGCGGCGTCGCACAGTTGATCACGTTGCCGACCCAGAAGATGCCGACCGTCGGGGTGTCGAGCGCGGCGGCGACGTGCACCGGACCGGTGTCGTTGGCCACCACCACCTCGCAGCCGGCGTAGCAGCCGATCAGGCCGCCGAGCGAGAGCTCACCGACCACCGAGCGGACCGGCCGGCGGGCCGCCGCCACTACCTGCCCGGCAAGGTCCCGCTCGTCCGGGGTACCGGTCACCAGCACCTCGTAGCCGTCGTCGACGAGTTGGTCGGCGACCTCGGCGAAACGCTCCGGCGGCCAGCGGCGACGCGGATCGCTCGCCCCGGGGTGCAGGGCGATCCGGGGGCGTACCGGCTCGCCCAGCACCGTGCGCGCCTCGGCCAGGTCCGCCTCGGTGGCGACGAGCCGGGGCACCAGGCCGGTCGGGCTGGCGCCGACCAGGCCGGCGACCTCCAGGTAGCGGACCACCTCCGGCTGGTAGTAGACGTACCGGAGCCACCGGTCCAGCGGCGGTGCGTCCTCGCTGCGCAACCCGGCGGTCACCCGGGCACCGAGCCCGGCGACCAGCGGATTGGAGTTGGCCCCGCCGCCGTGCATCTGGAGCGCGAGGTCGAATTGCTCCCGGCGGGCGGCGTCGAGGAACCGGGCCATCGACTCCGCCGACGGTTCCGGTTCGTCCGGTCCGGCCACCCGGATGCCGTGCGCGGGCGGCACCACCAGCACCCGGTCGACCGGGCCGGGCCGGTCCCGGAGCAGCCGCTCGTGCCAGGGCGCGCCGATCAGCACCAGTTCGGCGTTCGGATAGCCGGCCCGCAGCGCGTCGAGCGCCGGCAGCGCGAAGATGAAGTCGCCGAGCGCGTTGGCCCGCAGTACGGCGATCCGCTCGACGTCACCGACGAGATCGCGCACCTTGCCGGTCATCTGGTACGGGTCCGCTCAGCCCGTGAACCCGGGGCCCGGGGTACCGGCGGCGGTGTCCGGCCGGTGCAGTTCCCGGTCGGCGGCCGGGTCCACGCCGCCGGGCCGAACGCCGGCTCCAGCGGTACGCCCGGCGCGCTGGCCCGGGTCGTGGCGGCGGCCGCCGATGGTGATGGTCCGCCGGCCCGGCCGGGGCGCCTTCGGCAGCCTGACGGTGAGCAGACCGTGGTCCATCACGGCGTCGATCCGATCCGGGTCGACCGGTGCCGGCAGGTGCACCCGGTGCTCGAAGGCTCGGGCCTGCGATCCGCTGCCGACCATTCCGTGGTCGGCGTTGACCTCGGCCTCGGAGCGGGCCCGGATGCACAGCTCGCGGTCGTCGAGTTCCAGGGCCACCTCCTCCGGGGCCACCCCGGGCAGCCGAGCCACCACCGTCCAGCCGTCGTCGCTCGGACTCAGCTCGACGTCCGGCTGCCCGCCCCGGCCGCCGACCAGCGCGGAACCGACCAGCCGGCCGAGTTCCGCGCGGAGCGCCTGCAACTCACCGAGCGGGTCCCAACCCCGGTCTCCGGTGCCACGTCCTGGCTCAGCCATGCCGCCGTCTTTCCTCCCGTCGTGTCCTGCCGTTCGTCGGATCCACCGCCCGCCACCCACCGGCCGGCACGGTCTTCGCCGAGCCCTGCTCCTTCGCCGAGCCCTGCTCCTTGGCCGGGTCCTGCTCCTTGGTCGCGCCCCTGATGCTTCGCCGGGTCCTGGTTTCTCGCCGGTCGGTTTATCCGGATCGACAGCGCCCGGATCGGCCCGTGGCCAGGGTCGCCTGCGCCGCTCACCGCTTCTCGGGTCGGTCCGCGGACGCCGCGGCGGTGGTCCTGGGGCGCAGCGAACTCGGCGCGTTCAGGTCGGCCTCCGGATCCACCCCGACGCCGAGCCGGTCCACCAGTTCGCCACCGAGCCAGGCGCCGAGCCCGGCACCGGCCACCGCCACCACCTCGATCGCGACCAGGGCACCGCCGGCCGCCCGGGTGTCCGCGGCCAGCCGCACCGCCCAGACCGCGGCGAAGAGCAGCAACACGGCGATGTTCGTCGAGGCGTGCGCCACCCCCACCCGCTTGGCCCGGGTCCCGGACGGTACGGCCAGCAGGTCCACCGCACCGGCCATCACCGCCAGTACCCCGCCGATCAGGCCGACCAGGATGTTCCAGTAGGCCAGCTCGCCGAGGAAGGCCGGGCCGCCGGCCACGTCGATAATGTCGAAGATCGTGGCGGACACGAAGAGGGCGATCGGGAACATCACCAGCATCGGATGGACCGGGTGCCCGAGCACCTTGAGTCGGCTCTCCATCATCGTCGCCTCCCAGGCTCAGCGGATGCCGGCGCCGCAGCCGTCGTACCCGACGGACTCGTCATGTAGGTCGCGGTCGCGGCTACCCGCTGCTGACGCCGTACCCGAATTGTCCGTCCGCAAACCCTCCGTACCGAGCTGTTCCGCTATTTCGGGGCTGAATGGTGGTGCTGGCGGGCCCCCGGGTGCCGGGCCAGCGCCCGCCAGTCGGCGACTACCACCCCGAGCAGCACGGCGTTCGCGGTGCAGAGGATCAGCAGCGGCGAGAGGAAGATCATCGGCGGGCCGAGGAGCACGAGCACGCCGAAGCCGACCAACCGGGACCGGGCGACCCCGCCCAGCACCCGGTACGCGAAGAGGGCCCGGGCAAGCAGGAACAGTGCCGGTCCGCTCATGATCGCCGCGACCTTGGGCGAGGTGGTCCGCCCGAACGGATGGTCGATCACGATGTGGTCGCCGACCGCCGTCACCACCACCCCGGCCAGCATCAGCAGGTGGGCGTAGGAGGCCGAACGGCCGATCCGGACCGGGTCGGCGGCCGACCGGATCGCCTCGCCCATCAGGGCACTGCCCCGGTGGAAGTAGACCAGCCAGAGCAGCACCGCGCCGACGAAGGCGAGCACGAAGGCCAGGGTCCGCTCGGCGGTGAAGTCGCCGCTCTCCAGTGCCGCCCCGGCGACCAGGATCAGCTCACCGAAGGCGATGGTGATGAACTGGAAGTAGCGCGCCGACAGGTGCTCGCCGGCCACCGTCCACTCGGAGATCCGCTGCCGGCCCAGTCCCGGAGTCGGATACTGGAGCATGTCCGCCGAGTAGTCGATCACCACGGCGACGATCCAGAGCGCGCCCCGCAGCGGGTCCTCGGCGAGCGCCCCGGCGATCCACGGTACGGCGGAGAAGAGATACCAGCAGAGGATCCTGCCGACCCGGTGCCGGGCCTCCCGGCCCCGGACGATCAGCAACAGGTAGATCCCCCGGACGATGTGCACCCCGACGTACGCCCCGGCGAAGACCAGGTCACGATCGCCGTACGCCTCCGGCAGGGCGGCGGCCAGCAGCAGGCTGCCGAGCATGGTGCCGACGATCAGGAGCTGGATCGACGGGCGGGACGGGTCGAAGCGGGCGACCACCCAGGCAGTGGCGGACCAGGCCCACCAGACCGCCAGCAGCAGGACGGTCATCCGGAACGCGCCGGCCCAGGTGAGGTCGCCGACCAGCTCGTTGGTGAGCTTGGTGAGCGCGAAGACGTAGACCAGATCGAAGAAGAGTTCGACGAAAGCCGGCCCGTACAGCCCGCCACCACCGCGCGTCGACCGCCGGTCCCCGTCCCGCTCCATCAGCCCGCCCCCGCCCAGCTTGCCAGCCGGGCGGCGGGTCGCGGGCCGGGTTCGGCGGAGCCGGCGCGGGAGGATCAGTCCTGGTCGCAGCGCTCGACGCGGATGCCGTCGCGGCGTAGCTGCCGGTGGACCCGGTCGGCGGGGTACCGATCCACGACACCACCGCGTAGACCACACGCCCAGGGCAGGCGAGCCGTGGAGGCCCGCCGCGCAGCTGTAGGCATCAACGGTCCCGCACTAGGGGATTACAAATCCGAGCCTCGGATTGGAAACCCGCAGCTCAGGACGGCTACTTACGGGCGCTTCCGGGTGGTGGGCGCGTCGAGGCCCAGGGTCGCGGTGGCCTCGTTGATCACGTCGGCGTACGGGTCGGACAGCTCGCCGGACTCGATCGCGGCCATGAGAGAAGAACTGGGTCGCCGTCTTCAGCCGCTGACAGCGGCGGGGCGGTGGCTGTGGCGGTCCACCGCACGATGATCGATATGGGCTCGGCCTACGGCCCGGGCCAAAGGCCGGTGGGCGGGCGCCTGACGACTGATCCAGCCGTCACGCGCCTGCCCGGTGGACGACGTCGCTGACGGAGATGACGGGGATTCCCCGTGCGGCGATGGCGTCCATGATCATATTGAAGTCGGTTTGCGAGATCTCGGCAGGGTCCTTGGGCGCACCGGTCACGATCTGGTGGAAGACCAGGTTGAGCCAGCCGCCGTTGGTCGCCACCCGGTCGAGCATCCCGCCCTTCCCGGTCAGCTTCCTGTGGTTGTTCGGGCCTTTCGAGAGCGAGCTGATGGAGGACAGGCCGCGCATCCGGTGCGGCATCGCCGCCGGGCACGCGTCGATCGCCGTGTGCGTCGACACACCTACCTCGGACAGGATCGTCCGCGCCGACCCGAAGTGGCGGGCCACCAGCTGGTCGACGGGCACGCCGTCGACGGTTTTCTCGTACTGGCCGCCCGGGTAGGCGAAGCTGTCACCGTGGAAGCCGTTGCTGACCAGCCACGCTTTCAGCTCGCGGGCATCGTCGTCCACCTGCTGTGCGGTCAGCTTCGGGTAGCGGGTGGCGTGCGCCGATGACGCGTACGAGTGCCCGGCGATCTCCCAACCGGACGTGTCCTGCAACGACCGCAGCTCGGCGAGGGTGAGCTTGCCAGGGGTTCCGATCGCGTCCGCGATCGTGTACTGCGTGCCCGGGAAGCCCAACGCGTCCATCTTCCGGATGGCCAGCCGGGCGGAGGCGTTGGAATCGTCGAAGGTGACCGAGACGATGCCGTCCGGCCACATCGACACCCCCGAGTCGATGACCTCGACCGCCTGCAGCCACAGGGTGACCGGGCCCGTGCCCTTGTCGGACACCTGGATCTGCATGTCCGTGAACCCGGCGGTCGTGCTCGGCGCACCCGTCGGCGACAGCCTGTAGGCGCCCGCAACAGTGTTGATCTCCGACCACTGGAGGGTCACGGTGACCCAGTCACCGGCCAGGCCGATCTGCGACGACCTGGTGCTGGCGTTGAACCGCCACTTGAGGTTGTTCGCCATGCCGGACGTACCGACGAAGAAACTGAGGCTGTTGACCCTGGTGTAGTTGTCCACCCGCAGCAGCAGGCGCAACGCCTTGCCGGTCAGGTTGATCGCCGGCAGGCCGAACCGGCGCAGCGTCGCCGTGGCGCCCGCCCCGTTGGTCGTGATCGATGCCGACTGGCTGCCATGCACGAATACCGCGGTGTCGTTGAGGTTGGAGCCGCCGATCGTGCCGGCGGCGGTCCACCCGTGCCCGGCCTGCATCGCCGTGACCATGCGCGAGGCGTCCCCCCACCTCGGCGGAGAAGCGGGATCCCGCCACCTCGACGGAAGTCCCGTCGCGATGGCGGCCACAGGCATTGCCACCCCGACCGCACCGGCGACGAGCAACCCTCGCCGAGAAACCTTCGCATGCCTCACGGCCGCCAGTCTGGCTTATGGTCATAGCGTACGGCGTCCCGGGGCAGCCGGCGACGGGACGAATTTACGCGCCGCCGCCCGGGACCGCCACGGCCAAGCGCTCTCTGCACGAGCGGCTCTCGCCGGGCGCACTCACGCCCCATCGCGATCTTGTTCAAGGTCCCGAGGATCCGTGCCTGCCCTACCCACGTCCCATGCCGGGATCCGTACGACCAGACGCCACCGACCACCGGCGATCTACCGGCGACGACAGAACACCCTGACAGCCCGGCCCGTCCGACGCGGCAGACCGCCGATGACCGCGCCGACCGCCGCCGAATGGCGGCCCGACCCTCTACTGACCATCGATGACGTCACCGCCTGGCTCGGCAAGCCAAAGAACACCCTCTACGCCTGGCACAGCCGAGGCACGGGGCCACGTGCCATCCGGGTCGGCAACACCCTGCGCTACCGGCGCAGCGAGGTCGAACGCTGGCTCGACAACCACACCGACCCGGAGCGGTGAGCCATGGCACGACCTCCACTACCCATCGGCACCTGGGGCAACATCCGTACCGAGAAGGTCGGCCCCAACCGGTACTGCGCCCGAGCCCGATTCCGCGATCACGACGTAGATACGAGACCAGCGTCCGTGTCTCGATCGTGCCCGTCCTGGGCCTCCTGCGCATCCGAGAGGCCGGCGCGGGCCGCATCGACAAGTTCCTGCGCAAGGTCGCAGAGGATCGCCCGTCAGCCGCCAGAAGCGCAAAGGTCGTCCTCGGGCAGATGCTCGCCCTGGCCGTACGCCGTGGCGCGCTGACGACCAACCCCATCCGCGAGACCGGTCGACTACGTAACCCAAGCCGCAAGGTGGTCGCTCTGGAAACGGAGCAACTGGACGACGTTCGCGCGGCCATCCGGAAGTGGCAACAGCCCACACCGGGCAAGTCGGGACCCCGGCCAACCACCGATCTGGCCGACATCGTCGACCTCATGCTCGCCACCGGCGCCCGCATCGGCGAGATCCTGGCGCTGCGCTGGGAAGACGTGGACCTCGCCGCCGAACACCCGACCCTGACCATCTGCGGCACGATCGTCTACGTCAAGGGCAAGGGCTTCTTCCGGCAGGAGTGGACGAAGTCCGACGCCGGCCACCGGGCAGTTGTTCTGCCTCGGTTCGCGGTCGGGATGTTGATGGCCCGCAAGATCACCACTGCCGACAACCCGCACGATGCGATCTTCGCCTCCCGGCGTGGCACCTGGCTGTCCCCGCAGAACGTTCGTCGCCAGTGGCGCCAAGCCCGCGCGGACACTGGTCTCGAATGGGTGACTCCGCACACGTTCCGCAAGACCGTCGCCACCCTCATCGACAAGGAGGCCAACGCCGACCGCGCCGCCGCCCAACTCGGCCACAAGACCAAGGAGATCACCATGAAGCACTACATCGTCAAGCCCGCCCTCGCCCCGGACAGTTCTCACATACTCGAACAGCTCGGCGCAACTCAGGCGGCCACCGGACCTGAACGCCGAGGTCACGGGCCGCGCCAAGCCGCCTAACCCCCGCACGGACAGCGGCACCACACCCGCCGACATGTCGAACCTGATCGCCCACAGGCGTTTCTGGGGTTTTCGAGGGCTGATTCAAACCACATAGATAAACATGAGGCACTGACCGGCATTTCTGCTGGTCAGTGCCTCTCCCTGAGCCGCCTGACGGAATCGAACCGTCAACCTACGCTTGTCGACCGTTGGGGCGCCGGACTTGTCATTGATCGCGAGTTCTTGGCGTTGAGCTGCACAAACGCCGCCGACACCTGCACTGACCCGCATGTTCGGCCTTGTCTACCACCCGGACGCTCGGCTGGCAGGGAAAGATGTCAGACACCTGCCCTGCGAACGACGTCGCTCACCGGGATGACGGGGATGCCCCGTGCGGCGATGGCGTCCATGATCGTGTTGAAGTCGGTTTGGGTGATCTCAGCCGGGTCTGCGGGCGCTCCGGTCACGATCTGGTGGAAGACCAGGTTGAGCCAGCCGCCGTTGCTTGCCACCTTGTCGAGCATTCCGCCCGCCGCGGTCAGCTTGGTGGGCTTGTTCGGGCCGTTTGACAGGGAGCTGACCGAGGACAGGGCACGCATCCGGTACGGCATTGCCGCCGGAATCGCGTCGATCGCCGCGTGCGTCGACACCCCTACCTCGGACAGGATCGTCCGGGCCGAGCCGAAGTAGCGGGCCACCAGTTGGTCGACCGGCACCCCGTCGACGGTCTTCTCGTACTGACCGCCCGGGTACGCGAAGCTGTCGCCGTGGAAGCCGTTGCTGACCAGCCACGCCTTCAGGCTGCGGGCGTCGTCGTCCACCTGCTGCGCCGTGAGGTTCGGGTAGCGGGTGGCGTGCGCCGCCGACGCGTACGAGTGTCCGGCGATCTCCCAGCCGGACATGGCCTGCAGTGACCGCAACTCGGCGAGGGTTAGCCGGCCCGGCGTTCCGATCGCGTCCGCGATCGTGTACTGCGTGCCCCGGAAGCCCAGCGTGTCCATCTTCCGTACGGCCAGCCGGGCGGAGGCGTTGGAATCGTCGAAGGTGATGGAGATGATGCCATTCGGCCACGTCGACACCGCCGAGTCGACGAGCTCGACCGCTTGCAACCACAGGGTGACCGGACCCGTGCCCTTGTCGGAGACCTGGATCTGCATGTCCGTGAACCCGCTGGTGGTACTCGGCGCACCCGTCGGCGACAGGGTGTAGGCGCCGGCAACGGTGTTGATCTCCGACCACTGGAGAGTCACCACGACCCAGTCACCGGCCAGGCCGATCTGCGACGAACTGGTGTAGGCGTTGAACCGCCACTTGATGTTGTTCGCCAGGCCGGACGTCCCGACGAAGAAGTTGAGGGCGTTCACCCTCGTGTAGTTGTCCACCCGCAACAGCAGCCGTAACGCCTTGCCGGTCAGGTCGATCGCGGGCAGGCCGAACCGGCGCAGCGTCGCCGTGGCGCCCGCCCCGTTGGTCGTGATCGACGCCGACTGGCTGCCTCGGACGAAGACCGCGCTGTCGTTGAGGTTGGAGCCGCCGATCGTGCCGGTGCTCGTCCATCCGTGCCCGGCCTGCATCGACGTGACGATGCGGGAGGCGTCCCGCCACCCCGATGGGAAGGTTGGGGCGACCATCGGTGCTCCATCGCCGTACGCCGCCGACGTCGGTGCGCCCATTGCGGGCGTGGCGATGGCGGTCGTGGGCGCTGCCGCCCCGAGAGCACCGGCGGCGAGCAGGCCCCGCCGGGAAACCTTCACCTGTCTCATGGCCCGATAGTCTGCCGAACGACCGTGGCGTACGCGCACCCGGGCGGCGCCGATCCACGACCCGGGCCGCGCCGGCCGTTCCCGGCGCCATCCCCAAGCCAGGCCCCCGCGCCTATTCGATATTCGAACGCCATCGTCATCGATGGACGGCAATGCTCGATTTCAGTCCGGGCAGCCGGCGGGGAAACGTGTTACTGCGCCGGCTTCTGGGACAGCCACTGCCGAGCGCTCTGTAGCGGAATCGCGAAGAAGGTCGCGTTGCTCCACCGGATCGTTTGGCCGGGCATGTCGATCGGCTCGATCATCCAGGCGTCAACGACGCGCTGGCCGTCGATGTTCACGCTACCGCCACCGCGGCCGTCCGCGAATTCGATGCCGCGGAGCCAGCCGACACCGTCCGCGTCACCCCGCTGTCCCGCGGAGAATTCGACGACGAGGTCACCGACGTGGGGCCGCTTCATCCGCTCACGTAGCTCGGCGGAAAGCCAGGGCACGTTGGGGGATAGGGTCGACAACCACAACTCGTTAGCGAGCACTGCGATCAACTGAGTCTTGCTTACTGGCACGTACGAAATTATCTCATGTTATCGCCACGCAGCGAACACCCCGTTTCGGGCATTCCCTCTGCCGATCCCACCGGCAACAAGGCCCGAACCGGGCGGAATGCCGTAACGGGGCCGGTTACGGCGAGGGCGTCACCGCCGGGGCGCCGCCGGTCTCCCGCTTCTGGAGCACGTCGTTGCCGAGGTGTGACTTGACCAGGTCGTTCAGGACGACGTCCGCGCGCTCGTGGTCCTCCTCGATGGCGCTGCCGTCCGCGTGCGCGACCAGGCCGTACGCCAGGTAGTGACCGCGCACCTCCCAGGACAGGTTCGCCGCCGCCCGACTGACGATGTTGGACTTGTCACCCGCGACCATGCCCGCGAAGCGACCCTTCCCCTCCTCCACCGCCTTCTTGATCGCAGCCGCCGCGGTCAGTGCCTTCTCCCGGGTTTCCAGGTTGAAGATCCCCGCCGTCATGACCAGGGTGTCGTCGGGCGACATCAGTGTGGCCCGCACCACCTGGGTGCAGCCCGCCTTGGCCAGTTCCTCGGTGACGGCGCCGCTGGCGGCCGTCGCGCAGTTGTCGGACGACTGCGTCTTGAGGACCTTGAACGCACCCTCGGTTCCCGGCACCGTCTCGGAGTCGAAGACCTCGGCCACGGTCAACGGCGTCGGGTCGACCTGCCGGTCCGCGATCTGCCGATCCTGCTCGCTGGAGCGCCCGCTGCCTGGGCCCTGGAGGAAGTACCATCCGCCGCCGGCGCCGAGCGCGAGCAGCAGGACCAGCACGAAGACGAGCGGCGCGCGGGATCGACGCTTGCCACGCCGCGGGTTCCGCTCCGGGCCGCCGCCCTGACCGCCGCCGGCACCCTGCTCGCGGCGCGGTTGGCCGGACGGTGGGAAAACATTGCCCGTTCGGCTCGGCTGGTTTCCGTAACTCGGCGGATTCCCGTAACTCGGCGGGTTCCCGTAAACAGCCGGGCCGGGCGTCTCATACGTACTGCCGTCGCGGCCGTCCAGATAGGAATCGCCCGGGTGTTGAGACTGCGTCCCGGCGCCCCCCTGCCGAGCGGCGTCGGTACCGGCCGGGGCGTTCTGCCGACCCCAGTGCTGGCCCCGACCACGTGGGGTCGCGCCCTCGCGGTAGTCGTAGGTCACGGCGCAGACGGTAGCTGAAAGACCGAAGGATCACAGCAGAGGCATACGGTCAGGGCCGTTTCGTCCCTGCTTGGTAACAGCGGACTTCGCGAGAACGCTTCGTACGCGTAACATATGCGCCGCTACCGTGGGAGATCTTTCCCCTGACGAGAGCTGGTTTACGTGGGGTCCCAAATCCATCTTTTCGAGGTAATCCTCGCGGCGCTGGGCGTCGTGACGGCGTTCGCCCTGGCGGTACGAGTCTTCTGGCGCCGCGGAATGAAGCCGTGACGAAAGCGGCCAAAACCGCAAAGTCGACTCCGGGGCGGGCCGTACCCGCGGTCGCCCTCATGGTCGGTGGCTCGTCGCTCTGGCTGTACCACCATGCGACACGGTTCCAGAACTTCGATACCGATGTGTCCGCGTTCGAGATCGTTTATGCGTTCGCGTTCCTGATGTACTTCGGGCAGCTGCTGCTCGCGACGTTCGACCGGCCCAAGCGGACCACCCCGAAACAGGCCGCCCAGTTGGCCAAGCTCAAGGTCGTGGCGGTCGTTCCGCTCTACAACGAAGACGTCGACGCGGTCATCGCGACGGTGCGGGGCCTGCTCGCGCAGACCCGTCCCCTGGACGCGATCTTCATACGCGACGACGGCTCCAACAAGGTCGACTACGTGGCCACCGAGCTGTGGGCGATCGAAGCCGCGAACGAGGCGAACGTTCCGCTCGTGTGGATCCGCGACCGGAACCGGGGCAAGCGGGCCACGCACGTCGCCGCTTCGCTCCGGTACGCCGGCTGGGCCGATGCCTACCTGACAATCGACTCGGACTCGGTGCTCGCGCCGGACGCGCTCGAGAACCTGATGAAGCCGCTGGTCGACCCCAAGGTCATGTCGGTGGCCGGGGTGTTCTTCACCTACAACCTGAAGGGCCCCGTCGCCCGAGCCGTCGACCTGATCTGCACGGCGTCGCAGCTCACCGACCGGGCGGCCACCTCCGCGTTCGGGTCAGTACTGGTCAACTCGGGCGGCCTCTCGCTGTACCGGGCCCGGGTGATCGACGAGTCCCGGCACGGCTACGCGAACGAGACCTTCTTCGGGCGGCACGTCGAGTTCTCCGACGACTCCTACCTGACACTCCAGGCGCTGCTCCGGGGCAAAACCGTCCAGCAGGCGAACGCCTTCGCGTTCTGCGTCATGCCGGAAAAGTTCGGCAACCACCGGCGGCAGTTCATGCGGTGGCTGCGCGGCTCGTTCATCCGATCCTTCTGGCGCTTCAAGTACCTGCCGTTCAACCGGCTCGCGTACTGGTTCCACCTGCTCAAGTGGGTGCAGACCGTCGCCTCGACGATGGTGGTGTCCTGGCTGGCCGTGATCGATCCGGTGATCGATGCCGTCGCCTGGGCGCGCGGTGCAGGTGCCGACGCGTTGATCGCGGACGCGAAGATGCTCGGGCTGGCGCTCGGCATGCTCGTCGTGTTCGGCTACGTACAGTTACTGCGGATTTTCACCGTTCGGCGCTCCGATCAGAACCGGGCGGCACAGCTGGGCTGGTTCCTCCTCCTCGCCCCGATCGCCACCATCTGGCAATGGTCGGTGCTGCGGGTGTGGCGGATCTGGGCGATCGCCTCCTGCATGCGCTTCAAGTGGGGCACCCGGCAGAAGGTCGAGGTCGCGATTGGAGGTGACCATGAAAAGGTTCTTGCTGGTGCTACCGCTGCTGCTACTGGCTGGATGCGCGACGAAACCACCGTCTTCTTTCCAGGCCCGACAGTCGGCCGTCAGCACGATCGATCCAGCTACACGCGTTAGCCCGATCAAAGCCACCGTTTCGATGATCCGGGAGGACAAACCCGCGTTCGGCATCACGTCGGACCGGCCCCCTGCCGAGGAGTCCGACCTGACGGCGAAGGAGACGGGCTGCCGGCCGATGTGGCGCGGGGTCTACGCCTCGATCGGTGCCCCGTTCGAGTTGTCCCGGCTCACCGAGGCCGCGGGCACCCCGTTCCTGACGGTGCAGCCGAAAGACCTGGGCTCCACCGTGGAGCAGAAGTCCTGGTCGCTGTCGCAGACGATCGCGGGCAAGCGCGACGACATCTTCCGCTCCGTCGCCAACACCATCATCGAGTACGGCGACCTGGTCGTGATCCGGTACGCGCCGGAGATGAACGGCAACTGGTCGCCGTGGGGCGTGGGTGTCAACGGCAACACCCCGGCCCAGTACGTCAAGGCGTGGCGTCACGTGGTGGACCTGTTCCGGGAGGCGGGCGCGACCAACGTCCTCTGGATGTGGGCTCCGAACATCCTCCGCGGCGCGATCAACAAAGACCTCCACAAGTTCTGGCCGGGCGACAGCTACGTCGACCTGGTCGGGTTCACGGGTTACGGTGTCGGTAGTTCTTCGTTCGGCTTCGAGACGAAGGCGAGCCAGACGTTCGATCCGACCATGAAGCTTCTGGACAAGTACCCGAAGAAGCCGGTCGTCCTCGCCGAAACCGGAGTAAACGGAAAGTACAAGTCCAGGTGGATCAACAGTTTGGGTCCTTGGCTGAAGGACAACCCGAACGTGATCGGTCTCATCTGGACCGACGCGCCACCGCCGCATTCCAGCGCGGACTGGCGGTTCGACGAGACCCCGGACAATTTGAAGGCCTTCAAGAAGTCGGTCGTCCCGAACATGACCTGCCTTGACGAGTGACCGTTAGGCCGCGGCACCAACCTCTGGCCAATTTCGCGGTTCGGGCCCAACCGCCAGCACCGCTTCAGCCCATTGGGCTTGGCACGCCCATTTCATTTAGCAACAAGGGAGCAGCAGTGGCTGTCGACGTAGTCATACTCGGCCTCGGATATGTGGGGCTTCCGCTGGCCCGCGAGGCCACGCTGGCGGGTATGTCGGTAATCGGCTTCGACGTGAACGAAGCGTTGGTGGAAGCGCTCAACGCCGGCCGGTCCCACGTCGACGACCTATCCGACGACGACATCGTCGCCATGAAGGAAAGCGGCTTCCGCGCCACGACCGACGAGCGCGAGATCGCCGGGGCCGCCGCAGCCGTGATCTGCGTCCCGACGCCGCTGGCCGAGGAAGGAGGCCCGGACCTGGGCGCGGTCCAGTCCGCCACCGAGGCCGTCGCCCGCAACCTCCGGCCCGGGATGCTGGTCGTCCTGGAATCGACGACGTACCCGGGCACCACCGACGAGTTGGTGCGCCCGATCCTGGAGACCGGCGGCCTCCTCGCCGGCAAGGACTTCCACCTGGCGTTCTCGCCGGAGCGCATCGACCCGGGCAACAAGGAGTTCGGCCCCCGCAACACGCCCAAGGTCGTCGGCGGGCACACACCGGCGTGCACCGAGGCCGCCGCGGCCCTGTACGGCCGTTTCGTCGACACGGTCGTGCGTACCAAGGGCACCCGTGAAGCGGAGACGGCCAAGCTGCTCGAGAACACCTACCGGCACGTCAACATCGCGCTCGTCAACGAGATGGCCAAGTTCTGTCACCGGCTCGGGATCGACCTCTGGGACGTCATCCAGGCGGCGTCGAGCAAGCCGTTCGGTTTCCAGCCCTTCTACCCGGGTCCGGGGGTCGGCGGTCACTGCATCCCGATCGACCCGAACTACCTGAGCCACAACGTGCGCGTGAAGCTCGGCTACCCGTTCCGGTTCGTCGAGCTGGCGGAGGAAATCAACGCGACGATGCCGGCCTATGTGGCGCGGCGCGCCCAGAACATTCTCAACGACGCCGGCTTGGCGGTGAACGGCGCGACCGTGCTGCTGCTGGGCGTCACGTACAAGCCGAACATCGCGGACGAGCGCGAGTCGCCGGCCGTCCCGCTGGCTCGTGACCTGACCGCCCTCGGCGCGAAGCTCGCCTACCACGACCCGCACGTCCGCGACTGGCGCCCGGGCGTCGAGGCCCTGCCCGTCGACGACCTGGAGACCGCGGTCGCCTCGGCCGACCTGGTGATCCTGGTGCAGAACCACCGTGCCTACGACGCCGACCAGCTCGCCGCCAAGGCGAAGCGATTCTTCGACACGCGCGGCGTAACCCGCACCGACGAGGCGTTCCGGCTGTAGACGGGGGGCTGCGCTCGATCGCGGAGGGCCTCGGCGGTACGGCGATGGATCCCCGAGGCCAGGTTTCCGCATTGCCCGAGCAGCGCCCGCCTGCGAGGCGGGCTGATCGATGATTCCCAGCTGGAGCGACGCGAGATCTGGGCAGACCGACGGCATCGGACCGCCGCGGCAGCGTCAAGATGCCGTTCAAACGCCACCGGCACCGGCCACGACTGTCACGGCGGCAGGAGGCCGCCAACCGCGCGTGCATGGCCGTACTCGGGTGAATGCCAGCGGCGCTAGGTCCCCGCGCTGAGCCGCACCATGATTTGGCGGCGCCCTCTAGGGTGATCGGGTGGCACTGGGTGGGTATCGTCTCGGGGTCGATTTCGGTACCTCGTCGACGGTGGCGATGCTCGCAGGTCCGGACGGACGGGCGAGGCCGTTGCTGTTCGACGCGTCGCCGCTGCTGTCGTCCGGGGTGTACGCCGGCCCCGGTACCGGCCCGCTGCTCACCGGGACGGACGCCGAACGGGCCGCGTCGACCCACCCCGCGGGCTTCGAGGCCAACCCGAAACGGCGGATCGACGATCGTGTCATCTGGCTCGCCGAACGGGAAGTCACGGTCACCGACGCGATCACCGCCGTGCTGACCCGGATCAGCGTCGAGGCACGCCGGGTCGCCGGCCGGCCACCGGGCGCGGTGGTGCTCACCCATCCCGCCGGGTGGAGCCGTACCCGGCTCGGCATCCTGGCCGCCTCCGCTGACCGGGCACAACTCGGCGACTGCTCCTTCGTCGCCGAACCGGTCGCCGCAGCGGCGTACTTCGCCGACGTCCTCGGCCGCGACCTGCCGGTCGGCCGCTGCCTCGTCGTCTACGACCTCGGTGCCGGCACCTGCGACGTCAGCATCGTCCGCCGCACCGCAGGCGGGCTCGAGGTGGTCGCCACCGCCGGGCTGAACGACGTCGGCGGCCTGGACCTCGACGCCGCCATCGTCACCCACGCCCGCTCACTGACCACCGCTGCCGGTGATGCCTGGGGACGGCTGGAGTGGCCGCAAACCCCCACCGATCAACGCGCCCACCAACAGTTGTGGCGCGACGCCCGTACCGCCAAGGAACAACTGTCCCGGCACACCACCGCCGACCTGCACATCCCGCTGGTCGACGCCGTCGTCCACGTGACCCGCGACGAATTCGAAACAGCAGCCCGCCCCTACCTCGACCGCACCGTCGACCTCACCGCCACACTGCTGCGCGACACCGGCGTACCCAGGCAACACATCGCCGGGATCTTCCTGGTCGGCGGCTCCTCCCGGGTACCCCTCGCCGCCTCCCTACTCCACCGCACCCTCCGCATCGCCCCCACCGCCCTCGACCACCCCGAACTCGTCGTCGCCGAAGGCGCCCTCCACACCCCAACCACCACCACCCACCCGCCAACCAAACCCACCCCGCCAGCACCAGCGGCACCGACCCCCACCGAGCCGGCCCCAACACCCGCCACCCCGACCCCGACGAATCCAGCACCCCCAGCCGACACCTCGACCACCGCCGACGCCGATGCCCACCACATCGACCAGCCAACAGCAGTCGATACCACCCCTGGCGATGCGACAGCGGAGCGCGCCGCCCTCGACGCCACCCCGGTCCGCTGGCCACGCTGGCCGCCCCGAACCCGCCGCGACAAGGCAACTATCGGCGGCACCATTGCCCTGGTGCTGGCCATCATCGCCACCACCGGGTTATGGCGCTTCCTGCCAACCGGGCCGGACTCATCCGGCGATCAACCGCGCGGCACCTTCATCTTCGCCGGTGCCGCTGACCCGGATGACTTCGACCCGATCTTCAACTTCAACGAGGAGTCGCTCCGACCCATCCGGCAGATGTACGAAACCCTGGTCACCCACAAGCCGGGTACGGCGGAGCTGACCGGCGGCCTGGCCGAGAGCTGGGAGCACGACGCCGACGGCAAGGTCTGGACGTTCAAGCTGCGTAAGGGCGTGAAGTTCCACGACGGTACGCCCTTCAACGCGGCCGCGGTCTGCTTCAATTTCGAGCGTTGGTACAACATGAAGAGCCCCAGCGCCCAGGACCGGATGTTCCACTACAAGGACGTCTTCGACGGGTTCGCGAAGAACGAGGTCACGGACGTGGGCGACCCGGTCTACAAGAGCTGCGCGGCCAAGGACGATGCCACCGCGGTCCTCATCCTCAACAGGTACAGGGGCGCCTTCCCGGGTGCCTTCGCGCTCCCCGCGTTCTCCATCGCCAGCCCGGCGGCGCTGAAGAAGTACGCCGCCGACCCGGTAGAGGACGACGACCGCCTCAGTTACCGGCCCAGCCAGTTCGCCACCGCGAACCCGGTCGGCACCGGCCCGTTCGCCTTCGGTGGCTGGGACAAGGCCAAGAACGAGATCACGCTGAACCGCAACCCGGACTACTGGGGCGACAAGGCCAAGGTCGAAAAGGTGATCATCAGAGTCATCGAGGACGAGAGCACCCGTGAGCAGGAACTGCGAGCCGGCACCGTACATGGCATCGACTTCCCGGCCATGGCGGACCGCGAGGCGCTGGCCATCGAGGGCTTCCAGGTGCTCAACCGCCCGGCCTTCAACATCCTCTACCTCGGTATCAACCAGAGGAACAACCCGAAGCTCCAGGACCTGCGGGTACGTCAGGCGATCGCGTACGCGCTCAACCGCGAGCAGATGGTGCGAACCCTGGCCCCCGCCGGCTCCACGGTGGCCAGTCAGTTCATGCCCGACACCGTGCTCGGCCACGCGCCGGACGCGCAGAAGTACGAGTACGACCCGGACAGAGCCAAGCAGCTACTCAAGGAGGCCGGCGCCGAGAGGCTGACCCTCAACTTCTACTACCCGACGGACGTCTCCCGGGGGTACATGCCCAACCCGCGGGAGTCCTTCACCGCTCTCGCGAACGACCTGCGGGCCGTTGGCGTCAAGGTCAACGGTGTCCCACGGCCGTGGCACTACTTCCTGGAGGACGTGCGGGAGTCCGGCAAGCAGGACCTGCACCTCCTCGGCTGGATTGCTGAAAACAGCGACCCGGGTCACTTCGTCGGGACGTTCTTCGGTCGGGACAGTGCCGAGTTCGGAGACCAGGCGATGACCGACATGTTCGACGCCATCGCCAAGGCCGACGGGACCGTTGACGAGGCCGCGAAGAAGACGGCCTGGGAGCAGGTCAACCGGGACATCGCCAGCAAGTGGCTGCCGGCCGTGCCGATCTGGCACGCACCGCAGGCGATCGTGGTGACCAAGGACGTTACGGGTCTGGTCGTCAGCCCGCTGAGAGACGAACGGTTCAACACGCTCTCCGTCTCGGCCAAGTGACAACCAGCGACTGACGCCCGCGCCGACACCGGACCCGAACGGGTGACTCCGCACACGTTCCGCAAGACCGCGCCACCCTCGTCGACAAGGAGGCTACCGACCCTGAACGCCAAGGTCACCGGCCGCGCCGAGCCGTGTAGCCCCGCACGGATGGCGGCGCCCCATCAGCCGACATGTCGAACCTGATCGCCGACAGGCGTTTTTGGGGGGCGGGGGCCGATTCAAACCATATAGGCAAACATGAGGCCCCGGCCAGCGTTTCTGCTGGCCGGGGCCGCTTACTGAGCCGCCTGACGGAATCGAACCGTCGACCTACGCATTACGAGTGCGTCGCTCTGACCGACTGAGCTAAGGCGGCAACGCCGGCAAGTGTACGACACCGGGCGCCGACCCGGCTCGGGGGTTTCCCGGCGGTGTGCCCCGGCAGACAATCGTGGCACCCGCCAAACCCGCCCGGCCGGCCGAGGCGCTCCGCCGGATCCGGGCCGGGAGCCGCCGCGCACCGCCCCGAACGGTCGGCAGGCGGACAGTGCGGTAACGGGCGCCCCGACTAGGCTTCCATCGATGACCGATCATCAGGCGCCGCCGATCCCGGCGCAGCCGGCGGCCCCACCCCGACCCGGCAGCCTCGATCCGCGCGAACTCGGTTTCACCCCGCAGCGCCCGGTGCCCTGGCTGGCGCCGCTGCTGCTGATCAGCACCGGGCTGCGTACCCTGCTGGCCCTGCTCTTCGGTGCGTACCTGGACAAGCGGGAGTTGCAGAACTCGCTGCCCGGCACGGTCACCCGGCAGGTGGGCCCGGACGGCGACCTGTGGCTGGACTTCGTGGCCGACCTCGGCGACGGGTTCAACGCCACCTACTCGGTCGCCTACCTGCTCACCCGCCCGGAACTGGAGGTGGACGGGCACCGGCTGCCGCGCGGCCAGATGCTGCTGATGGGTGGCGACCAGGTCTATCCGACGGCCAGCGGCGAGGCGTACGAGAACCGGTGCAAGGGGCCCTACCAGGCGGCCATGCCGCAGCCGCCGGCCGACGGCCCGGCTCCGGTGCTCTACGCCGTCCCCGGCAACCACGACTGGTACGACGGCCTCACCGCCTTCCTGCGGCTCTTCGTCCGCTCCCGGGACGACAACGTCGGCGGCTGGCGTACCCCGCAGAGCCGGTCGTACTTCGCCGTCGAACTGCCGGCCGGCTGGTGGCTGTTCGGGCTGGACGGGCAGTCCGGGGTCTACCTCGACGACCCGCAACTGCGTTACTTCGAGGAGGCGGCGAAGAAGCTCACCGCCGGGTCGAAGGTGATCATCGCGGTGCCGGAACCGAGCTGGGTCAAGGCCGTCGACAAGCCCCACGAGTACGACACCGTCGACTACTTCATCCGTACCGTGGTCGCGCCGACCGGCGCCCGGGTGCGGCTGCTGCTCTCCGGCGACCTGCACCACTACGCCCGGTATACCGGACCGGACCGCGACCTGGTCACCTGCGGTGGCGGCGGCGCCTACCTCTATCCCACCCACAAGCTGCCAGCCCGCATCGAGGTGCCGCCGAAGGACACTCTGGTCCGGCGGGCCAGCACCAGCCAGTCGTACGAGCTGGCCGGCCGCTATCCGGACGCGGCCCGGTCCCGGCGGTACGGCTGGGGCATCTTCGGCCGGCTGCCGCTGCGCAACCCGGGCTTCACCACCCTGCTCGGCGGCCTGCACACCCTGCTGATGCTGGCCATGGCCGGGGTGGTGGCCCCGCGCTCCGAGGCGGCGGCCCAGCGGCTGTTCAGCATCCCGTTGGCCGTCATGCTGATCGTCACCCTGGTCGGCGCGCTCTTCTTCGCCAAGCCGCCCAGCGCCAGCGGCAAACGGCACGCCCGGCACTGGATCCTCGGGCTCTGTCACGGCTTCGCGCACGTCGGGCTGGCCGCCGCCGGCACCTGGCTCTGGCTCCAGCTCTTCTTCCACGCGTGGCCGTGGCCGCTGCCGGTGGTCGCGGCGGCGGTGGTCTACGGGCCGATCGCCGGGCTGGTGGCCAGCCAGCTCACCGCGCTCTATCTGCTGGTGGCCGGCTCGTTCGGGGTCAACCTCAACGAGCTCTTCGCCGGCCAGGGCATCGAGGACGCGAAGAGCTTCCTCCGGCTGCACATCGCCGCCGACGGTACGCTCACCGGCTATCCGGTCGCGGTGGACAGGATCTGCCGGCGCTGGCGGGCCGAGCCGGACGGCGCCCCGGACGCCGCCTGGCTGACGCCGAGCCAGCCACTGGCGTTCCGGCTCGCCGAACCGCCGTTCACGCTCCGCTGACCCGCCCCGCGCCGACCGGCCGCCCGGGAGTCAGCCGGCGTAGTGCTCGTCGTGGGCCTTGCGCGGGCCGCAGACCGAGGCGCGGCTGCACGAGCAGCGGGAGCCGTCGGCGTCCATCCGGACCACCACCGAGTCGCGCGGCACGCTGTGCGCGACCACCCGACCGGAACCCTCCGGAGTGGAGACCCGGGACCCGACCGCCGGTGCCGACGCCTGGAACTGCTGATAGAGCGGATGTTCGTACTTCAGACAGCACATCAGCCGCCCGCAGGCGCCGGAGATGCGCAGCGGGTTGAGCGGCAACTCCTGGTCCTTGGCCATTCGGATGGTCACCGGCTCGAAGTCGGTCAGGAAGGTGGCGCAGCAGAGGTCCCGCCCGCAGGAGCCGATGCCGCCCTGCACCCGGGCCGAGTCCCGGGCGGAGAGCTGGCGCAGCTCGACCCGGCAGTGCAGGGTGGCGCCCAGGTCGCGGACCAGCGACCGGAAGTCGACCCGGTGCGGCGCGGTGAAGTAGATGGTGGTCCGGGACCCGTTCGACCCCCCGTTCGGCGGCGACTCGATGATGTGGTCGACGGCGACCACCTTCATCGGCAGCCCGTGCTCCCGGATCAGCCGCTTAGCGGCGACCTTCGCCTCGGCCTTCCGTTTGCGTAGCATCTCGTCGCGGCGCAGGTCCTCCTCGCCGGCCAGGCCGGCCAGCCGGGGAAAGCCGCTGGTGTCGTCCGACACCCACTGCGCGGCCCAGACGCATTCCGCCACCTCGGTCCCCTCGTCGGTGGGGACCAGCACCCGGTCGCCGACCGCCGGCCGCAGCTCACCCGGGTCGAGGTAGTAGAGGCGGCCGTAACGGTTGAAACTGACCGCGCACAGCATGCCCATGCGCTCACCCTACGACGGATCGCCGCGTCCGCCGAACCTCGTCCGGAGCCCGACCGGTCAGCGGCCGGCTCGGGCCGCTCGGCCGCACCCGGAGATCAGAGCACGATCCGGCCGCCGTCGGGGCGTACCACGGGGACCTCCGGGGAACGGTGGTCGAGGAGGTCCAGCTCGGCCGCCCAGCGCTGCGGCAGCCCCTCCGCCTGGTCGTACGCCTCGGCGACCGTGGCCAGGATCCGGGCGCCGATCTCGGCGGCGGCCGACTCGACCGGCAGCCCTCCGGGCGTCACGCCGGACGGCGCCGACCCGAACCCGCCGCCCCGGACCGTCAGTACGGCGACCGCCTCCGCCGAGCCGAGCACGTCGGCGAGGGTGCGGGCCAGCGCGTACCGGGTGTCGGCGATCCACCCGGCGACCGCCTCGGCGTACGCCGCCGTTGCGTCCGCCCGGCCCGCCAGGTCGGTCAGGTGACCCGCCAGCCCAGTGCGGTGTGCCGCGTACGCCTCGGCGGCCGGGCCCTGCCACGAGCCGCCGTCGGCCAGTACCGCCCCGGCCTCGCGGTAGGCCCGGCGCAGTTCCCCGCTCACCTCACCGGCGGCGGCCAGCTCCCCCGGCCGCAGCCCGAGCACCGCCCGCACGGCGTCGCCGGGCAACACCCGGAGCCGGCGCAGCAGCGGCCAGATCCGGTGCCCGTCCGGCGCACCGGCGGCGGCGAGGAGGTCGTCGACCCGCCCGGACAGCGTGACGGCGGGCTCGGCGAGCTGGTCGAGGACATCCATCACGCCTCCTCCGGCCGCCGACGGTAGGCCGCCGCCTCGCTGTCGGCGTACGCCGTCTCGGCGATCCGCAGTGCGGAGCCGGTGTCGGTCAGCCGCTCGGCCGTGGCCAGCAGTTCCCGGGCCCGGTCGTCGAGCGCGGCCGCCCACTGCCGGTGCAGCAGTCCACCGACCTCGCCGAGCCGCCCCGGGCCGTCGGCACCGAAGGCACTGCCGGACGGCCCGGCGTACGGCAGCCGCCGGGCGAGGTCGGCAAGGCGGCCACCCGCGCCGTCGAGCCGGCCGGCGAGGTCCCGAAGGCCGTCCACTCAGTCCTCCGTCAGTCGGCGGTACTCGCCGAACGTCTCGGTGTAGAGCTTCTCCCGGGCCCACCGGGCGGCGTCGTCGGCGGCCGTGATGGCGGCCCGGACCGACCGGGCCACCTCCGGCCCGGTACGCACCTGCGGCGGTCCCAGGAACCGCACGTCGTTGACCGACCCGTCGGCGGTGACGATCAGCTCGACCAGCCCGTCCGGGGAGCGGACGGTGACCTGGACCCGCCGGATCGCCTCGTCGAACTCGGCCCGCAGCGCCTCGATGCGCCGATAGCGCTCGATCGCCTCCTCGACCCAGGACTGGTCGATCTCCCGCGCCACCGGCAGGTCCTCCCGCTTTCCGATGCCCGCTTCCCCGATTGCCCGCTTGCCCGATGCCCGCTTCCCCGATTGCGCGCTTCCCGATGCCGCCGGGCGCCACCCCGCACCGGGCCGGGCCGGGCCGGGCCGGGCGGGTCGGGTCGTCGTCGGCCTCGCCGGGGCGAAGCCGCGCACATCGGCTCACCGAATGTGTCACCTTCGCTGCGTTACGGCACCGAACCGTACCGGGCGAGCCGCCCGAAGGGAACCCTTCGCCCCAAGATCTCCCTGATCAGGACGGAACTCCCGGGCAGTCGGCGAATCGGCGACCGACCGGGCCGGGCCGGTCAGCCGCGCCAGAGGGCGAGCATCATCGCCTCGACGGCGATCCGCGGCTTGACGTTGGTCTCGATCGCCGTACGGCAGCCGAGCACCGCCTCCAGCCGGCGCAGGGTGCCCTCGGCGGTCCACTTCCCGGCGGCCGAGCTGGCCATCCCGGCGACGTCGGTGTGCACCGGCTCGACCGGGGCACGCAGCGAGAGGGTGAGCACGTCCCGGTAGAAGCCGGCCAGGTCGACCAGGGCCCGGTCCAGCGCGTCCCGCTGGGCGCGGGTGGCCCGGGACTTCTGCCGGCGTTCGAGGTCCTTGAGCTGCCCGGCGGCGCCCCGGATCGCGCTTGACGCGCCCCGCCCGGTGCCGCCGGCGCCGAGCGCGGTCTCCAGCGCGGCCCGCTCGGCCGCGTCGGCCTCGACCACCGCCGACGCCGCCTCGGCCTCGGCCGCCTCGATCAGCGCCGAGGCGGCGTCGAAGCAGGCGCCGACGCCGGTCAGTTTGCGCGGCAGGGCCAGCACGGCCTCCCGCCGCTTGCGCGCTTCCGGGTCCCGGGCCAGCCTGCGGGCCCGGCCGACGTGCCCCTGGGCCGCCGCTGCCGCCCACGCCGCCACGTCGGGCGCGATGCCGTCCCGGTCCCGGAGTACGGCCGCCACCGCCTCGGCCGGCGGCTGGCGCAGCGCCACCACCCGGCACCGGGAGCGGATGGTCACCGAGATGTCGTCCGGGTGCGTGGACGGGGTGCAGAGCAGGAAGACGGTACGCGGCGGCGGCTCCTCGATCGCCTTGAGCAGCGCGTTGCCGGCCGCCTCGGTGAGCCGGTCCGCATCCTCGATGACGAGTACCTGCCAGCGTCCCCCGCTCGGCGTGCTGGCCGCCCGCAGCACCAGTGCCCGCATCTCGCCGACCCCGATGGAGAGTCCCTCCGGCACCACGAACCGTACGTCGGCATGGGTCCCGGTGAGCGTCGTGTGGCAGCCGGCGCACTCGCCGCAGCCGGTGCCCCGCAGACACTGCAGCGCCGCCGCGAACGCCCGGGCCGCGACCGACCGCCCGGAACCGGGTGGTCCGGTGAAGATCCAGGCGTGCGTCATCGCGCTGCCGGCACCGGCCGCGTCCGGGGTACCGCCGGCCGGGTCGACCCCGCCGGCCGGGCCCGTGCCATCGGCGGCGACACTCTCCGCGACCGCGGCGGCCCGGATCGTCTCCGCGGCGGCAGCGGCCCGGCGGAGCAGGTCGACCGCCTCGGGCTGGCCCACCAGATCGGCGAAGACCTCGGGCATCAGGGTCGCCGTTCGAGTTCGACGCCGCCCGTCGCACTGCCGGTGCGGTGCGGCGCGGTGCGGCCCGGCACGCCGTCGTCGACCGGCTGCCCAGGCCGGCCCACCAACCGGACCGGAGCGGCGGCCGCACCCTCCTGATCGGCCGGCCGGCCGGTGGCGGCGTCCTCGCTCGCCCGGGTGGCCCCGTCGCCGTGCCCCCCGGTGGCCCCGTCACCGTCGGCCCCGGTGGCCCCGTCACCGTGCCCGGTGGCCCCGTCGCTGTCGGCCCCGGTGGCCCCGTCGCCGTGCGCCCGGGGTGCTCCGGCCGCCCGCTGCCGTTCCGCGACCGCCTCGGTGGCGACCGAGGGATCCGCCCCGGCCCCGGGCTCCGCCTCGGCCCGCGATTCCACCAGCGCCCGCAGCTCGGCTTCGGATAACTCCGGTCGGGCCGAGGTGTCCGGCGGGCTCGCCGGTTCCGGATGACCGGCCGCGTCCGGGTCGGCGAGCATCCCAGTGACCCGCTCGGCCACCGCCGCCGCGAGTTCGTCGACCGGCCGGGAGGCGTCGAGCACCAGGTAGCGCTTGGGGTCGGCGGCGGCCAGGTCGAGGAAGGCGTACCGGACCCGGTCGTGGAACTCGATCGACTCGCCCTCCAGCCGGTCCGGGTCGCCGCCCCGGGCGTCGACCCGGGCCAGGCCGGTCCGGGGTTCGATGTCGAGCAGTACCACCAGGTCGGGCTTGAGGCCGCCGGTGGCCCAGGAGGAGAGCCAGGAGACCTCCTCGACCGGCAGGGTCCGGCCGGCGCCCTGGTAGGCGAGGGACGAGTCGACGTACCGGTCGCTGATCACCACGGCGCCGCGGGCCAGCGCCGGGCGGACCACCGTGGCGACGTGGTGGGCCCGGTCGGCGGCGTAGAGCAGCGCCTCCGCCCGCGGGGCGAGCGCGTCCGGGCCGGTGGTGCGGCCGAGCACCAGGCCGCGGATCTGCTCCCCGACTCCGGTCGCGCCCGGCTCCCGGGTCACCACCACCTCGTGGTGCTGCCGGCGCAGCACCTCGGCCAGCTTGTTCGCCTGGGTCGACTTGCCCGCGCCCTCACCGCCCTCGAACACCACGAAGGCTCCGGTCGCGGCGAACGGCTCGGCCGGGAAGAGCGGACGCCCCCGGATCGAGCCCCAGAGGTCGGACAGCACCGGTACGCCCGGCTTGTCGTCCATCTGGCGGAACGCCTTGATCCCGGTGAGGATGCCGGCCGCCCCGGCGACCAGCAGCAGCAGTCGGGTCGAGGAGACCGAGATGCCCAGGTCGGCGATGCGTAGTTGCCGGGAGCCGCCGACGCCGACCAGCAGGCTGCTCACCGAGATGGCCAGGATCAGCACCAGCCTGGTCCCGGTCTGCACCACGGCGAAGACCCGGCCGCGTACCTCGTCGGCGATCTCCCCGCCGAGCAGGGTGGTACCGGCCAGGAAGGCCATTCCGGCACCCGCGCCGACCAGCACCGCGCCGAGGATCGCCATGGAGAGGTGGATGGAGCCGGCGAGTACCAGCACCGAGGCGCTGGCCAGCACGATGCTCATGCCGAACCAGCGCCGCCGGGACATCTCCCGGACGATCATCGGCCCGAGCCCGATGCCGAGCGACAGGCCGAGGAAGATTGAGCCGAAGAGCAGGTAGAACGCCGCGTCACCGGCGGCCAGCGACTTGGTGAAGAAGTTCGCCGTACCGATCACCACGCCGCCGCCGGCAAAGGCGCCGAAGATGCCCAGCACCAGGCCACGGACCAGCGGGGTCCTGCCGATGAACCGCCAGCCGTCGACGAACTGGCGCAGCACGCTCTGCTCGACCTTCTCGACGCTCTCCCGGCGACCGCTGCGACCGCTGATCTCGCGGATGCCGAAGAACACCACCAGCGCGGTGGCCAGCCGGCTCAGCGAGTTGAAGTAGAGAGCCAACTGGGTCGGGTCGGCCCAGCCGGGCGGCGGGCCGCCGGAGGCCGCCCGGATGCTCCGGTCCAGTACGGCGATGCTGACCGCGGCGAGCACCGGAGTGAGCCCGTACGTGGTGATCAGCGTGAGCTGGTTGGCCATCTCCAGCCGGGACCGGGGGATCAGGTTCGGGACCGCGGCCTCCTTCGCCGGGATCCAGATCAGCGTGATCGCCTCGATCAGGAAGGTGGCGATCGCCGCCCAGCCGACCACCAGGCCACCGCCGACGTCCAGCAGGGCGGCCAGCGGGATAGAGGCGAAGAGCACGAACCGGAGCAGGTCGCAGATGACCATCGTGTAGCGCCGGTCGAACCGGTCGGCGAGCACCCCGGCGATCGGGCCGAGCAGCAGGGCCGGCAGCAGCCGGACCGCGATCACGGCGCCGAACGCGAGACCCTTGGCGGTGTCCCCGGTGACCTGGCTGGACGCGAAGATCGAGGTGGCCAGCAGGCCGAGCCAGTCACCGAACGAGGCGGCGCCGAGCACCAGCCAGAGCCGGCGGAACGGGCGGATCCGCATGACCGAGCGGAGCGCCTGGTAGCCGGTCCGGTCGACCGGGCTGGCGGCGGATGCCGGCGTGGGCGTGTTCGGCGGCGACTGCGCTGTGCGCTCCGCGCTCCTGTCGTTGTCGTCGATGGCCGTACCCCTCCACGCCCCGGCCCATGGCTGGGCTCCCCCGAGCACACTCTAATCGCGGTACGGATCCGCCCCGACCCCGACATTCCCCGGAACCTGGGCCTAGGGGGCGCATCGTGGATCTCCCCGGCAAGCGGCGTCGGGCGGCTACGGGTCGCCCCGGACGCCACGCCCGGATATGCGAGACAGTTTCGCATTATCGTTTTGCGCGTTAGCGTGCTCAAATGGCCACCGAACGCGACCTCCTGCGTCAACGCCTCGACCGGGCGACCGCGCACCTCGAACCGCCCTTCGCCGCGGTCGACCTCGACGCGTTCGACGCCAACGCCAGCGCTCTGGCCGACCGGGCCGGCGGCAAGCCGCTCCGGGTCGCCAGCAAGTCGCTGCGCTGCCGGGCCCTGCTCGGCCGGGCCCTGGCCGGACCCGGCTGGGGCGGCGTGATGGCGTACACGCTGGCCGAGGCGATCTGGCTGGTCCGCAGCGGCGTGACCGACGACGCGCTGGTCGGCTACCCGACCACCGACCGGCAGGCATTGGCCCAGCTCGCCGCCGACCCGGAACTGGCCGCCAAGATCTGTCTGATGGTGGACAACCCCGGCCAACTCGACCTGGTCGACGCGGTCGCCACTGCCGGTTCCCGCGCGGAGATCCGGACCTGCCTCGATCTGGACGCGTCCTGGCGCCCGATGGCCGACGCCTTCGGCGGCCGGCTGCACGTCGGCATCCGCCGCTCACCGGTGCACTCGGCCGACGAGGCCGGCACGCTGGCCGGCACCATCGCGCAGCGGCCGGGCTTCCGGCTGGTCGGTCTGATGGCGTACGAGGCGCAGATCGCCGGGCTCGGCGACGCACCGCCCCGGCAGGCGGTTCGCGGTGCCACCATCCGGCTGCTGCAACGGCGGTCGTACCGGGAACTGGTGGACCGGCGCGCGGCGGCGGTCGCGGCGGTACGCGACCACGCCGACCTGGAGTTCGTCAACGGTGGCGGCACCGGCAGCGTCGCGCTGACCGCGGCGGACCCGGCGGTAACCGAGATCACCGCCGGGTCGGGCCTGTACGGGCCGACGCTGTTCGACGCCTACCAGAGCTGGCGGCCCCGACCGGCGGCGTTCTTCGCGCTGCCGGTGGTCCGCCGTCCCGCCGCCAGGGTGGTGACCCTGCTCGGCGGTGGGTGGGTGGCGTCCGGGCCGGCCGACCGGACCCGGCTGCCCACCCCGTGGCTGCCGCCGGGTCTGCGGCTGACCGGCACCGAGGGCGCCGGGGAGGTGCAGACCCCGGTGACCGGTGCCGCCGCCGAGTCGCTGCGGCTCGGCGACCGGGTCTGGTTCCGGCATGCCAAGGCCGGCGAGCTGGCGGAACACGTCGGCGAGCTGCACCTGGTGGAGTCGGACCGGGTCGTGGGCACGGTGCCGACCTATCGCGGCGAGGGCCGGGCCTTTCTCTGAGCGCGCACCGGCCGGCCGCGGGACTGGTGGACCGGTGGCCGGCTAGCCGGCCGAGGGAGCGGCGTCGACGTGCCGGTGCAGGTATTCCCGGATCAGCGCGGTCGCCTCGGTCAGCACCTTCTCGTCGCCCTCCGGATCGCGCCGGAAGGCCAGCTTGATCAACGCGTCGGCCGCCTCGACCGCGATCTCCAGCGCGAAGCGCAGCCGGGGCGCGTCGGTGGTGCCGAACTGCTCGACCAGCACCCGGGCCAACTGCTCGGCGATGACGCCGTTGTTGTCCCGGTCCTCGTCCAGCAGGTGCACGTCGACGACGTCGCCGAAGTGCAGGGTACGGAAGCCGGGCACCCTCCGGTGCATCGTGATGTACTCGTCGATCGCGGCGTCGACCCCGTCCCACCAGTGGGTCAGGTCGCCCCGGGAGAACCGGTCGCTGAGCCGCTCCAGGTACGCCTCCATGTTGCGCAGGGTCAGTGCCTGCACGATCGCTCGCTTGTCGGGAAAGAACTGGTACACCGACCCGATGGCCACTCCGGCGCGCTCGGCGAGCAGGGTCGTGGTCAGCCCCTCGTAGCCGACCTCGTCGACTATCTCGGCACAGGCGTCGAGCATGCGCTGGACCCGGGCGACGCTGCGGCCCTGCACCGGTACGCGGCGCAGTGGACCGGATGTGGCGGTTGACGTGGACACTCGTCGCCACTCCCTTTCGACGGGGTGAAGGTTACTAGGCGTCACGGTTTCGAAACGCTATCCGGACTAACGAGCCGAACGGATATCGGTATTTACTCGCCGTGACGATCCTGATTTACTCGCCCTGGTACACCTTGACGCGAGTCTAATTCATGTTTGTCCATCGGCGACCTGGTCAGAGCCAGGGGAGGTCAGATGAGCGGGCGTACTGCACCACCCGGAGTCACCTCCTCATGGTCCAACTGGGCCGGCAACCAGCGCGTCATCGGCGACGCGTTGCGACCGTCGACCGTGGACGAGGTCGTCGCCACGGTCCGGGCCGCCCGGGCCACCGGCCGGCGGATCAAGCCGGTCGGCAGCGGCCACTCGTTCACCGCGATCGCCCGGGCCGACGACCAGCGGGTCGATCTCACCGCGCTGACCGGACCGGTCCGGGTCGATTCCGGGCGTCGGCTGATCACCGTACCGGCTGGGATCACCCTGCACGCGCTCAACGAGGTGCTCGCCGGACACGATTTGGCGCTGGCCAATCTCGGCGACATCGACGCGCAGACGCTGGCCGGGGCGATCTCCACCGGTACCCACGGCACCGGCGCCGGCTACGGCTGCCTCTCCACCTTCGTCGCCGGACTGACCCTGGTCACCGGGACCGGTGAGCTGCTGGAGTGCTCCGCCGACCGGAACCCCGACGTCTTCGCGGCGGCCCGGGTCGGGCTCGGCGCCCTCGGGGTGATCACCGAGGTGACCCTGAACTGCGTGGACGCCTTCGTGCTCCGCGCCGACGAGCGCCCGGCACCGCTCGCCGAGGTGCTCGCCGAGCTGCCCGAACTGGTCGGCGGGAACGACCACTTCGAGTTCTACTGGTTCCCGTACACCGACCGGGTGCAGGTGAAGGTCAACAACCGGGTACCCGCCGACGACCGGCCGCTGCCCCGGTTCCGGAGCTGGCTGGACGACGACTTCCTGGCCAACTCCGTCTTCGCCGGAGCCTGCCGGCTCGGCCGGGCCGCCCCGGCCCTGGTACCGACGATCTCCGCCGTCTCCGCCCGGGCGCTCACCGCGCGCAGCTACACCGCCCGCTCCGACCGGGTCTTCTGCACCCCGCGCCGGGTGCGGTTCGAGGAGATGGAGTACGCCCTGCCCCGGGCCGCCCTGCCGGAGGCGCTGGCCGGGCTGCGCCGGGTGATCGACGAGCTGCCGTTCCGGGTGCTCTTCCCGGTCGAGGTCCGGTTCACCGCCCCGGACGACATCTGGCTCTCGCACGGCCACGGGCGCGAGTCGGCGTACGTGGCGATCCACCAGTACGCCGGCATGCCGGCCGAGCCGTACTTCCGGGCCTTCGAGCGGATCGCCGCCGAACTGGGCGGCCGGCCGCACTGGGGCAAGCTGCACTACCGGGACGCCGAGTCGCTGCGCCCGGCGTACCCCCGGTTCGCCGACTTCCTGGCCGTGCGGGACCGGCTCGACCCGGACCGGGTCTTCGCGAACTCCTACACCGAGCAGGTGCTCGGGGCCTGACCCGGCCGGAAATCGTTCGGCCCGGCGGACCAGACGATGCCTCATACCGGCCCGGCGGCGTGCTCAACCCTCCGTCGGCTCGGCGGAGGTCGCCGCCTTCGGCGGGGCGGCCTTCTTGGCGGGAGCCTTCTTCGCCGCCGTCGCCTTCGCGGCGGTGGTCTTCTTCGCGGCGGTCTTCTTGACCGCCGTCTTCTTCGCGGTCGCCTTCTTCGCGGCCGTCTCGCCGCCGGTGGCCTTTGTCGCCGCCTTCTTGCCGGTCGCCTTCTTGGCTGCCCGCTTGCGCGGCGCCGGGCCCTTGGCCCGCTTCTCGGCCAGCATCTCCGACGCCTCCTCCAGAGTCAGCGCCTCCGGAGTCTGGCCGCGCCGCAACGACGCGTTGGTCTCGCCGTCGGTGACGTACGGCCCGAACCGGCCGTCCTTGATCACCAACGGCTTCTCGGTCAGCGGATCCGCGCCCATCTCCCGCAGCGGCGGGGCCGCCGCCCGGCGCTGCCGGGTCTTCGGCGCCGCCAGCAGGGCCAGCGCCTGGTCCAGGGTGACCGTGAAGAGCTGCTCCTCCGACTCCAGCGACCGGAATTCGTCCCCGCGCTTCACGTACGGGCCGTAGCGGCCGTTCGCGGCCAGCACCTCGGCGCCGTCCGGAGCCACCCCGACCACCCGGGGCAGGGTGAGCAGTTGCAGCGCCTCGGTCATCGTCAGCGACTCCGGCGACTGGGAGCGGAGCAGCGACGACTTGCGCTCGCCACTGGCCACGTACGGGCCGAACCGGCCGGACTTGAGCACGATCGGCTCGCCGGTCTCCGGGTGCTCGCCGAGCTTGCGCTCCCCGCCACCGCCGAGGAACAGCTCGTGCACCTTCTCCGGGGTCAGCTCGTCCGGGGCCACACCCTCCGGGATCGGCGCCCGGTCACCGGCCGGGGAGGTGTCCTCGGGCGGGCCGCCGTCGCCGGTGTCCCGGGCTGCCGGCTCCGCGCCGGGCAGGCTCCGTTGCAGGTACGGGCCGTACCGGCCGACCCGGACCACGACGTCGCGCCCCTCGTCGTCCCGGAACAGCGGGATCGAGTTGACGCTGCGCGCGTCGATCTCGCTCAGGTTCTCGGTGACCATCTTCTTCAGCCCGCCGGACCGGGCCACCGACTGGTCGCCGCCCATCTCGCTGCCGAAGTAGAACGAGGTCAGGAAGTCCACCGCCGCGTGGTCGCCACCGGCGATCTCGTCCAGCTCGTTCTCCATCGCGGCGGTGAAGTTGTAGTCGACGAGTCGCGGGTAGTGCCGCTCCAGCAGGCCGACCACGGCGAACGCCAGGAAGGACGGGATCAGCGCCTGGCCGCGCTTGAAGACGTACCCCCGGTCCTGGATGGTCGCCATGATCGAGGCGTACGTGGACGGCCGGCCGATGCCCAGCTCCTCCAGCGACTTGACCAGCGACGCTTCGGTGTAGCGGGACGGCGGCTGGGTGTGGTGCCCGGTCGCGGCCAGTTCGTCGGCGGTCAGCGGCTGGTCCTTGACCAGGTTCGGCAGCCGCCGCTCGGCATCCTCGGCCTCGGCGTTCTCGTCGTCGGACGACTCCACGTACGCCCGCAGGAAGCCCGGCTCGGTGATGGTCTTGCCGGTCGCGCCGAAGTCGGCCTCCTCGCCCGCGCCGGAGACCGCCCGGATCCGCACCGAGACGCTGGAGCCGACCGCGTCGGTCATCTGGGACGCGATGGTCCGCCGCCAGATCAGCTCGTAGAGCCGGAACTCCTCGGCGGAGAGCTCGTTCGCCAGCTCACCGGGGGTGCGGAAGTTGTCCCCGGCCGGGCGGATCGCCTCGTGCGCCTCCTGGGCGTTCTTCACCTTGCCGGTGTAGCGGCGGGGCTCCGGCGGCACGTTCCGCTCGCCGTACAGCTCGGCGATCTGCCGGCGGGCGGCCGCGATGGCCGTCTCCGACAGGTTCACCGAGTCGGTACGCATATAGGTGATGTAGCCGTTCTCGTACAGCCGCTGGGCGGTACGCATCGTCTGCTGCGAGGAGAAGCGCAGCTTCCGGGCCGCCTCCTGCTGGAGCGTCGAGGTGATGAACGGCGCGTACGGGCGGCGCCGGTAGGGCTTCTCGTCCACCCGGGTCACAGTGAAAGGCCGCCCGTCGAGGCGGGCGGCCAGTCCACGGGCGCCCGCCTCGTCGAGGTGCATCACCCCGGCACCCGGCTTCACCTGGCCGGTGGTCGGCTCGAAGTCCTTGCCGGTGGCGATCCGGTCGCCGTTGAGCGCGACCAGGGTGGCGGAGAAGGTGCGCGGGCCCTCGGCGGTGCCCCGCACGGCGAGGGTGGCCAGGATGTCCCAGTACTCCGCGCTGCGGAACGCCATCCGCTGCCGCTCGCGCTCGACCACGATCCGGGTGGCCACCGACTGGACCCGGCCGGCGGAGAGCCCGGAGCGGACCTTGCGCCACAGCACCGGGGAGACCTCGTAGCCGTAGAGCCGGTCCAGGATCCGCCGGGCCTCCTGGGCGTCGACCAGGTCGCGGTCGATCTCGCGCGGGTTCGCCACCGCGGCCTGGATGGCCTGCCGGGTGATCTCGTGGAAGACCATCCGCTTGACCGGTACCTTGGGCTTGAGCGTCTCGACCAGGTGCCAGGCGATGGCCTCGCCCTCGCGGTCCTCGTCGGTGGCGAGGAAGACCTCGTCCACCTCCTTGGCCAGCCGGGTCAGCTTGCTGATCTGCTGCCGGCGGTCCGGCGACACGACGTAGAGGGCGGCGAACCCGTTGTCGACGTCGACCCCGAGCCGGGCCCAGGACTCACCCTTGTATTTGGCGGGCACGTCGTCGGCGTTGCGCGGCAGGTCACGGACGTGACCCAGGCTGGCCTCGACGACGTATCCCGGGCCGAGATAGCCCGAGATCGTCTTCGCCTTCGCCGGTGATTCGACGATGACCAGACGGGTGCTCCTGGCGTTGCTCGGCACGTCTCTCCTGACCTCACTCACGATCTTTCCCCCTGCGGACCGCCCTGTCCGCGCTCGCCGCCGGGGCCGGATCGGCCGCCCGGTGGCCAGACGTCCAACGTAACGCGCTCCCCGACCGTGGAGTTGCGCGGCCCGAGAAGACCACCGCTACGCTGCGGTGACACCGGGTGCAACAACACGGGACGGGCGGTCATGCCGGACGGCGACACCGTACACCCACGAGCGATCCGTGCGGGACCAACCGGACGGATCATGCCCCACTCAGTGGGTCGCTAACCGGATTAACCGAACAAATCTGACTTCTGGCTGTCCGGATTACGACACCGGTCGATTCCTCCGGGTCTCCGGCGGGTACTCCATCGAGGGTACTCAGGACACCCCACCCGGCCACTGACCCGGCGGGGCGGTCGGTGGGCGGTCACCCACCAACTCCGCCAACCGGGCCAGCCGGCGTCGCCCGGTGATCCGGTACGCCGGGCCGCCGGCCCCCGCGTCGAGCAGCACCGCCGGCAGGCCGATCGCGGCCAGCGCGGCACCGACCGGCTCCCAGCACGCCTCGTCGGCGGCACCGAGCCGGAGCACGAAACCGAGCGGCTCGGGAGTGCCGGCTGCCGCCGCCCAGAGCCGCAGCCGGGGACCGGTCAGGAAGAAGTTGCCGGGCGGCCGCTTCACCGTGCCGCGCAGCCAACCCGCCGCCAGCGGGGCGAGCAGGGTGCTGTAGGAGGTCTGCACCCCGTGCTGCTCCGCCACCCGGCCCAACCAGCTGGCGGTCAACCCCCGGCGGGCCAGCTCGGCGACGAGTACGTGCACCCGCCAGGCGGCGTCCACCACCATGGTGATCCGGGCCGTGCCACCCATCCGGACCAGCTCGCCCGGCCCGGCCAGCAGCCCGGCGAGGTCACCGACGGACGGGTCGGCGGCCTCCACCCCGAAGAGCGAGAGCTGCCGTACCGGCGGGACGGCCTCACTCCTCGCCCCGTCCGGCCGCTCGGGCTCTCCCCGCACCGCGCCGGCCGGCTCGGCATCCGGAGCGGGCCGCTCCGGCACCACCCCGACCAGCTCGGGCTGCTCGGCCGTTGCCCCGGACCGCTCATCCATGGCCTCGGGCTGCTCGGCCGTTGCTACGCCGGGCGGCTGGGGCTGGGCCGGGATCGGGCCGGTCGGCTCCGAGGGCGGGTCGGGTGGCTCGGGTGGCTCGGGTGGCTCGGCGGCCATGCCGGCCGGGTCGGGCGACTCGGCCGGTACGGGCGGGACGGGGGGCGTCAGCGACACTCCGGAACCTCGTCGAAGGCCCGCTTCAACTCCACCGAATCCAGCTCGCTGGTGTCGAGCGAACTGGCGTCGTACTCCTTGTTGAGGGTGTCGACCGCGGCCTTGACGCCGTCGTAGAACTCGCTGGCCTGCCCGGTGCCGAGTGCGTCGATCGCCGCGCCGGCCCGGCCGTAGGCGTCCCGGACGGCGGTCAGCGAGGCGACGAAGCCCTTGGAGACCGCCTCACCTTTCTCGGTGTCCGGTACGCCGGCCGCCTCCACCTTCTGCCGGGCGGTCTCGCTGGCCTGTTCGGCACCTCTGAGCAGCCGGACCAGATTCTCCTTGGCCTGCGCCGGGCTGGTCTGCGCGGTCATCTGCTGCTGGGTGCTCCGGGTCAGCGTCCCGATCTCGGCCCGCCACGGCGCCAGTGCCGCACAGACGGCGGCGGCCCAGGCCTGCGGGGTGGGTCCCCCGGCGCAGCCCCCGAGGAGCAGGGCGATCGTGCACAGGGCCGCCGTGAACCTTCCGGCGGATGCCGTGCGGGGGGTACGCATGCGTTGCAGCGTACGGGTTGGAGCGGGCTTCGCGAGGGGGGTAATCGGCCGAGCCGCCCCGGACCCCATTTCGGACGCCCGAGCCGCACCAGCGGCGCCGCACGTCGAACCGCCCGAACCGGAGCAGCGACGCCGCAATGCCAGACCGCCCGAGCCGGTGGCGGGGCCGCCGTCGCCGGTCCGGGAACGGGTCCGGGCCCGTCGCGGGTACGCGACGGGCCCGGATCCGGACTGTCCCGGCCTCAGACGTTGGCGGTCTGCGGCTGCTGGTCGGAGTTGCCGCTGCCGGTACCGGTGTCGGAGTCCGACATGGCCACCGGCTTGCGCTTGCTGAACACCACCGCCGCGACGATGATCAGCGCCGCGACGACCGCGACCCCGATCCGCAGCCCGGTGTTCTTGTCCTCGCCGACGCTCCAGGCCACCACTGCCGGGGCGATCAGCAGCGAGACCAGGTTCATCACCTTGATCAGCGGGTTGATCGCCGGCCCGGCGGTGTCCTTGAACGGGTCACCGACGGTGTCACCGATCACCGTGGCCGCGTGCGCGTCCGAGCCCTTGCCGCCGAACGCGCCGTCCTCGACCAGCTTCTTGGCGTTGTCCCAGGCACCACCCGAGTTGGCCAGGAAGACCGCCATCAGGGTGCCGGCTCCGATCGCGCCGGCGAGGTACGCGGCCAGCGCACCGGGGCCGAGCCCGAAACCGACCGCGATCGGCGCCAGGATGGCGAGCAGCCCCGGGGTCATCAGCTCGCGCTGCGCGTCCCGGGTGCAGATGTCGACCACCTTGCCGTACTCCGGCCGCTGGCTGTAATCCATGATCCCGGGCAGCTCGCGGAACTGCCGGCGTACCTCCATCACCACGGCACCCGCCGAGCGGGAGACCGCGTTGATGGCCAGACCGGAGAAGAGGAAGACCACCGCGGCACCGACGATCAGACCCACCAGGTTGCGCGGGTTGGCCACGTTGAGCAGCCCGTCGATCGACAGGTCGGAACCCGCGTCCCGCAGCGCTGTGCCGAGCGTGTCGGTGTACGACCCGAACAGCGCGGTGGCGGCGAGCACCGCCGTGGCGATCGCGATGCCCTTGGTGATCGCCTTGGTGGTGTTGCCGACCGCGTCCAGCTCGGTGAGCGTACGCGCGCCCTGCTCGTCGATGTCGCCGGACATCTCGGCGATGCCCTGCGCGTTGTCGGAGATCGGCCCGAAGGTGTCCATCGCGACGATCACGCCGACCGTGGTGAGCAGACCGGTACCGGCCAGCGCCACCGCGAAGAGCGAGAGCGTGAGCGAGCCGCCACCCAGCAGGAACGCGCCGAAGACCCCGGCGCCGATCAGCAGTGCGGAGTAGACCGCCGACTCCAGCCCGACGCTGATCCCGGCCAGCACCACAGTGGCCGGGCCGGTCAGCGACGACTTGCCGATGTCCTGCACCGGCCGCCGGTTGGTCTCGGTGAAGTACCCGGTCAGTGCCTGGATGGCGGCGGCCAGCACGATGCCGATCACCACGGCGCCGATGGCGAGGATCCGCGGGTCGATCGGCTCGGCCGCACCCTCGGCGAGGCCGAGCGCGCTGCGCCACTCGTTGCCGAGCAGCTCGGCCCAGGTGGCCGGCAGATAGACGAAGGCCATCACCGCGACCAGGATCGCCGAGACCACCGCAGAGGCGTAGAACGCCCGGTTGATCGCGGTGAGCCCGGACCGGTCGCCGGCCCGCAGCCGGGTGATGAACACCCCGAGGATGGCGATCAGCACACCGATGGTGGAGACGATCAGCGGGAAGACCAGCCCGTGCTCGCCGAACGCCGCCCGGCCGAGGATCAGCGCGGCGACCAGGGTCACCGCGTACGACTCGAACAGGTCGGCCGCCATGCCGGCGCAGTCACCGACGTTGTCGCCCACGTTGTCGGCGATGGTCGCCGCGTTGCGCGGGTCGTCCTCCGGGATGCCCTGCTCGACCTTGCCGACCAGGTCGGCGCCGACGTCGGCCGCCTTGGTGAAGATGCCGCCGCCGACCCGCATGAACATGGCGAGCAGCGCGGCACCGAAACCGAAGCCCTCCAGCACGGTCGGCGCGTCACCCTTGTAGATCAGGACGACCGCCGCCGCACCGACCAGGCCGAGGCCGACGGTGAGGAAGCCGACGACGCCACCGGTACGGAACGCGATCTGCATCGCCGCTTCCCGGCCGCCCTGGTGCTCCCGGGCGGCGGCCGCGACCCGCAGGTTGGCCCGGGTGGCCAGGGCCATGCCGGCACCACCGATGAACGCGCTGAACAGGGCACCGACCACGAAGAAGCCCGATCGGCCGATCTTCACCAGCGTCTCGTTGCCCTCGGTGTCGTGCACCGGCAGCAGGAAGAGCAGGATCACGGCGGCCACGACGAAGATGCCGAGGGTGCGGAACTGCCGGAGCAGGTAGGCCGAGGCCCCCTCCTGCACGGCCCCCGCGATCTCCTGCATCTTCTCGGTGCCCTTGCCGGTCGAGAGCACGGCCTTGGTCAGCGCACCCGCGAAGCCGAGCGCCACCAGGGCGATAACCGCCGCGACGACGACATACGACAGGTTCTCGCCGCCGAGGGACAGCCCGCCACCATCGGCGGCCCAAAACTGGGACATCTATGTCCTCCTGTACCGAACACTCGCGCCGGGCCGGCGGACGAACCGGCCAGACGTCTCCACGCGTGGAGCGACAAATTCGCAAGCGTTCCGCCGACCCACCTGCCCCCGCGATCGGCGATGCTCCCCCACCCACAGGAGCGGGACCAGCACACTTGCTGATAACCCCGGGTACTCTAGCGGTCCGCCGTGTTGGAGGTCACACAGAGGACCCACCCGGTCGTGATGATCTTCGTCGCTGTGTTAGCCGCGCGGTTCTGGTAATGCGGGTGCCGGCGAGCAGCCGGGCTACCGCCCGAGCGGCCAGGCCATCCGGACCTCGGTGCCGACGCCCTCGTCGACCGGACGCACCTGGAGGTCCTCGACAAAGCCCGCGAGCAGGGCAAACCCGACACCCACCGTCAGCGCCTCGTCGGTCAGCGACTCGTCGGCCAGCTCGTCGGGGGGCAGCGCGGCCAACCCCAACCCGGCCTCGATCGGCGCCCGGTCGATCACCCGGACGGTGTACGCCGGACCGTCCGACATCTCGACCAGCACCAGATCGCTCAACCCGTACTGGCGGTGCAGGGCGACCGCCCGGGCGCAGGCCTCACCGATCGCCAGTCGTACCTCGTCGAGCAGTTCCTCGGGCACGCCGGCCCGCCGGGCCACCGCGACCCCGACCAACCGGGCGGTACGGACGTGGACCGGGGCCGGGGTGAAGGAGAGTCTGACCTTCGACATCATGCGTCGACCGTCGACATCAGGCATCGGCACCGGAGGAGTCGGCCGAGGTGGCGGCGTCCAGCGTGGGGTAGATCGGGAAGACCTGGTCGAGGGCGGTGATCCGGAAGATCTTGAGCAGCGGCTCCTTGTCGCAGATCAGCCCGAAGGTCCCGCCGACGGGACGCAGCCGCTTGAGCGCCCCCACCAGCACGCCGAGGCCGGTCGAGTCGAGGAAGTCCACCCGACCCAGGTCCACGACGATCGCCCGGGCCCCGCCGTCGATCAGCTCGACCAGACGTTCGCGCAGCCGCGGAGCGGTGTAGACGTCGACCTCGCCGCCAACCTCCAACACCGTGTACTCACCGATGGCGCGGGTCGTCAGCGACAGATCCATCAGTCCTCCTCTGACCGGCCAGGAACGCTCCTGGGCATCTAACCATCGACCAGCGGACCGCGCAGCGACGGCGGACCGACCGCTACCCGGCCTTCCGACGCACGTACGAGAGTGCAAGAGTGCAGGGCGTGACGTTTCCCGCAACAGTATCGGCCGGTACCGGGGTCGGGGACTCCCGCCCGACCGGTCGGCCCGGGGCGGGTGAGCTGCTGGACCTGCTGCGCGCCCGGGCGCACGGCGGCACGACCGGGACCCCGGTGACCCACGTCGAGCGGGTGCCGGCCCGCCCCGGCACGGTGGTCGACTGGCCGGAGTGGGTGCCGGCGGAGCTGCGCGCGGCCCTCGCCGGGCAGGGCGTGGTCGCGCCGTGGCGGCACCAGGCCGAGGCGGCCGGGCACGCGTACGCCGGCCGGCACGTGGTGGTCGCCACCGGCACCGCGTCGGGAAAGTCGCTCGCGTATCAGCTCCCGGCGCTGGCCACGCTGCTCGCCGACCCCCGGGCCACCGTGCTCTACCTGGCCCCGACCAAGGCCCTCGCCGCCGACCAACTCCGGGCCGTCGCCGCGCTGGGCCTCGACGGGGTACGGCCGGCGTGTTACGACGGCGACACCCCGCGCGCCGAGCGGGACTGGATACGCCAGCACTCCCGGTTCGTACTGACCAACCCGGACATGCTGCACCACGGCATCCTGCCCGGGCACGCCAAGTGGTCCGCCTTCCTGCGCCGGCTGGCGTTCGTGGTGGTCGACGAGTGTCACACCTACCGGGGCGTCTTCGGGTCGCACGTGGCACACGTACTGCGCCGGCTGCGGCGGCAGGCCGCGCGCTATCCGGGTACCCCCAGGTCGGTGCCGGGGCAGCGGGGCGCGAGCGGCGGCACCGGGCCGGCACCGGACGGGCCGGTCTTCGTGCTGGCCTCGGCGACCTCGGGCGACCCGGCCGCGGCGGCCGAGCGGCTGACCGGGCTGCCGGTCACCGCGGTCACCGAGGACACCGCGCCGCGCGGCGGGTTGACCTTCGCGCTCTGGGAACCGCCGCTGCTGCCACCGCCGTCGGACGGCCCGGACCCGGCCGACCTCGCCGAGTCGGCGGCGGGCGCCGGGGTCGACGCCGCCCCGGTACGCCGCTCCGCGTTGCGGGAGACCGCCGACCTGCTCGGCGACACGGTCGCGGCCGGAGTCCGGACGCTGGCCTTCGTCCGGTCCCGGCGCGGGGCCGAGGTGATCGCCACCACCGCGCGGCGCTCGCTGGACGAGGCCGTGCCCGGCCTGGGGGCCCGGGTCGCCGCCTACCGGTCCGGCTACCTGCGCGAGGAGCGCCGCTCGCTGGAGCAGGCGCTGCTCGGCGGTGAGTTGCTCGGGCTCGCCTCGACCAGCGCGCTGGAGCTCGGCGTCGACCTGGTCGGCCTGGACGCGGTGCTGATCTGCGGCTACCCGGGCACCCGGGCCTCGCTCTGGCAGCAGGCGGGCCGGGCCGGGCGCTCCGGCCGGGAGGCGCTGGCGGTGCTGGTGGCCCGGGACGACCCGCTGGACACCTATCTGGTGCACCATCCGGAAGCGCTGTTCGGCCGGCCGGTCGAGGCGACCGTGCTCGATCCGGCCAACCCGTACGTGCTGGGGCCGCAGCTCTGCTGCGCGGCGGCGGAATCCCCGCTGACCCCGGCCGACCTGGAACTCTTCGGCGAGGGGGCGAAGGAGGCGGTCGAGGCGCTGGTGGCCGGCGGCGCGCTCCGGCGGCGCCCGACGGGCTGGTACTGGCGGCACGCCGGGCGGCCCGAGGTGGACCTGCGCGGCACCGGCGGCGCCCCGGTGGACGTGGTCGAGTCGTCGACCGGCCGGCTGCTCGGCACGGTCGACCCGGCCTCGTCGCACTTCCAGGTCCACCCCGGCGCGGTCTACCTGCACCAGGGCGTGTCGTACGTGGTGGACGACCTCGATCTCGACGACGGGTGCGCGCTGGTGCACGCCGAGGAACCGGACTGGTCCACCCATCCCCGGGACGTCACCTCGCTCTCCGTCGTCTCGGTCCGTTCCTACCTCGACTGTGGCCCGGTCGGGATGTTCCTCGGCGAGGTCGACGTGACCAGCCAGGTGGTGTCGTACCAGCGCCGCCGGCTCGCCTCCGGCGAGGTGCTGGCCACCCTGCCGCTGGACCTGCCCGCCCGGGAGCTGCGTACGGTCGCGGTCTGGTTCACGGTCTCGCCGGAGTCGCTGGCGGCGGCCGGGGTGGAGGCGGCCGAGGTGCCCGGTGCGCTGCACGCGGCCGAGCACGCCGCGATCGGGCTGCTGCCACTGGTCGCCACCTGCGACCGCTGGGACATCGGCGGGCTCTCCACGGCCAACCATCCGGACACCGAGGCGCCGACGGTCTTCGTCTACGACGGACACCCTGGCGGCGCGGGCTTCGCCGAGCGGGCGTACCGGGCGGCGTCGGCGTGGCTCTCCGCGACCCGGGACGCGATTGCGGAGTGCGGCTGCGAGGCCGGCTGCCCGTCCTGCGTGCAGTCCCCGAAGTGCGGAAACGGCAACAACCCGCTGGCCAAGCCGGAGGCGGTCCGGGTCCTCGACGTGGTGCTGACCAACCTGGCCCAGGTGGCTCCGGCCGAGCCCGGCGATACCTGATCGTGGCCTGATCACAGGCTGATCGCGGATAGTCGGTATTCGCATGCATGGATCTATGTGGATCCGGTTAAGTTACGCTGGGAGCGCTTCCACGGATCCGCCTGAGGAGGACGTCGTGGCCGACACCATCGCCGAGACCGTCGAACTGCTGTACACCATCGACCAGGCACATCTGACCGTCGACCAGCAGATCGCGCTCTCGCAGGCGTACGCGGCACTGGCCCAGGCGGAACGCCTGGACCAGATCCACCAGATGCTGCACAGCATCCACCAGGTGCTGAACAGCTGGGTGGTACGCCGGGCCACCGAGGGCAGCATCCGCTGAGGGCGTGGCAGCGGGCCACCGGCAGTCCTCCCGAGGGCGCGGCGGCGTGCGCCGAGGGCACACAGAAGGGACCCGTCCCGCGGATCTTCCGCGAAAGGGGTCCCTTCCGCGCAGCCGGAGTTGCCTCAGCCGGAGACCGAGAAGCTGTTGGTGACGAAGTCCCGGCCACCGGCGGACGAGGTGATCTCGTAGCCGAGCTGGACGTCGCCGATCGTGACGTCACCGAACCAGCCACGGTCGCGGATCCAGGTGGCGATGCCCCGGATGTCGACGGTGCCGGAGGTGGTGTTGCTGGTCCGGATGAACGAGTAGACCTGGTTGGATCCGTTCGACCCCCGGTAGATGTCCCAGGAGTGCCCGCCGACCGATGCCCTGACCTGGAAACTGCCGAGCGGGCCGACCGGCCCGTACTTGTTCATCCAGAGCATGATCTCGTGCCCGTGGTCGGTGGTCCAGATGTCGTACGCCGTGGTGTAGGCGATGCCGCTGCCGCTGGTCGGCACCGTCACGTTGAAGCTGCTGGTGACGTTGCCCAGGGCACTCACCCGACGCCCGATGTACCGGGTCGCGTTCGGGTACGCCTTGATCCCACCGGTGTTCGGGTGGTCGGCCCAGACCCCCCAGTTGCTCGGCGAGTTGGCCCAGATGGTCTGCGGGCCGTATCCCGAGCCCCAGATGTTGTTGTAGAGCGTGTAGCCGCCACTGGACCAGGTGCCCCAGCGGTCGCTGGAACTCCAGACGGCAGCCTGGACGGGCGCGGGTGCGGCGGTGACGGTCAGTACGGCGGCGAGCGCGAACGCGCCGATCGCCAGACGTGCGGTGCGCAGCACGATGACCTCCTTGTCGGCCCGGCGCTGACGGGACGGACGCCGGGATAGCCGGAGCAGTCGAGGGCTCGACTGCGGCCTGGAGATGGCGCGCGCGACATCGCTCACCGAAGAAATTTAGTTTTGCTTCCAAACTAAGTCAATAGATACCCACCGATCACATTCGGGCGAAGCCGCGCCCCTCGCGATCACATTGACATCCTCCGATCTCCATACATAGAGTTGGCTTTTCTCACGCTCAGTTATCACTGCCGGTCGGGTCCACCGTCGTTCGACTGCGACGCCGCCCGGTCCGTTGCCGAAGGCAGGTCGTCGCCGTGTCCGTCCCCGTCAGTACCGTCGAGGGCCGCCACCGGCCTGGCCGCCGTCCGTACGCCCCGATCGCCGCCGGCCTGGCACTGGTCACCACCGCCGCCCTCGCGGCCGTCCTGCCCTCACCCGTCGCCGGGGCGGCCACGGACGGCGCACTGGTAGCTGGATTCGTGCCGGGTGGAGCGGCGGAGGTCGGATCGGCCCCAGCCGGAGCCGCGCGAGCCGGAGGGCCGGCGGCCGGGACGTTGTCCGGAAAGGTGACCGGGACGCTGCCCGCGCCGGTGGCCGCTGGCGCAGATCTGGCCCGGGCGCACCGAGACCCTGCACCAGGTCGGACCGACTCCGCAGCGGAGGTGGCGGTACCGCTGTTCGGGGACGACTTCGAGGACGGCAACGCCGCCGGCTGGTCAACCGTCGGCGGCGTGTGGTCGGTCGGCAGCGACACCACGTGGGTGTACCGGCAGCGTTCCGGCAGTGCCGTCGCCAGTGCCCGGACCGGTGACCCGAGCTGGACCGACTACGCGGTCAGCGCGCAGGTCAGGCCGAACGCGCTGGGTACCGCGCGCTCCTCGATCGGGCTGCTCGCCCGGGTCCAGTCCAACACCAGTCACTACTACCTGAACCTGCGCGGAAACAGCCAGCTCGAACTGGGCAAACTCGTCTCCGGTCGGGTCACCGTGCTCGCCTCCGCCCCGGTGACGGCGGCGATCGGCGGCTGGCAGACGCTGCGGCTCGCACTCCGGGGCGACCACCTGGTCGGGCAGCTCGGGACGGTCTCGGTCACCGCCACCGACGGCCAGTTCGCCAGGGGCCGGATCGGCCTGGCCACCAGCTACGCCACCGGCTGGTTCGACGACGTCCTGGTGGAACCGTCGGCCCCGGACATCCTGCCGCCGAGCACGCCCGGCCAGCCGCAGGTGCTGTCGGTCGTACCGGGTGCGGTCACCATCACCTGGCCGGCGTCGACCGACAACGTCGGGGTGGCGCAGTACTACGTCTACCAGGGCGACCAGTTCTACTCGCAGTATCTGGCCCGGGTCGTACCGGACAACTCCCCGCTGACCCTGCAGCTCGCCCCGACGGCGGCGCAGACCCACTTCTCGGTCACCGCCCGCGACGCGGCCGGCAACACGTCGGGGTTCTCCTCCCGCACGTCCGTCCGGCAGCCGCCGACCTTCCCGCGCAGTGGTGACAACACCGTCCCGCCCAGCCCGCCGGGAACCCCGGTGGTTACCGCTGTCACCCCGGACGGCTATCTGGTCACCTGGGAACCGGCGACGGACGACATCGGCGTGGTCGAATACCACGTCTACCACGTGTTCGTCGTGGACGAGGTCAGGGTCGACGCCAAGGTCGGCACCAACAGCGCCGTGATCGCGCCGCGCGGTGGCTACGAGACGGTCCACGTCGTCGCGTACGACGCGTCGTGGAACGCCAGCAGCAGTCCCACCGTGCAACTCCTCCCACCTCCGACGCCGCCGGCCAGCCGGTAGGGCGGGCCGCGGGCCCCGGCGACCCGCTCGGCGGGGCACCACCTGGTGAGCGGGTGATCTGTGCTCCGATACCGCTCCGACCGGGGATGCTCAACGCCGTCGATCCGGTGTACATCGGCGATTTCACGCTCGCGGGGCGGTGCCGCGAACGGCTACCGTCGGCGCATGGCCACCCCGGCACGCCGGTACCGGTACGTCGGACCCGCGGAGATCCGGGCCGGAATCCGCCCGGACGGTGCCGGGTACCGGGTTACCTGCCCGGCGGACTTCGCACGCTGGGTGGCGTCAGTGGCCGTACCGGAGCTGGCCGAGCCGGTTAGCTACGTGGTGGACCTGACCGGCGTACTGCGACTGGCGCCGAGGCGCAGTGAGCACGTCGCCTGCGCCGGAGGGCAGGACGTACTCGGTGCCGGGGAGGTCGCCTTCGTACCCGATCAGGCGGGCGGGCGGAACGTCCCGTCTGGTCACTGGGTCGTCAGTTATGTCAGCAACCAATCCACCGGCTACTGTCCCGACCTCGACTCCTGGCCGGCGGTGGCCTCCGCGCTCGACCGGGCCGGACTGCCGCACCCGGACGGCTTCACGGCCGGCCTGATCTTCCGCCGCTGCCCGGACTGCGGCTTGTGCAACGTGGTCCGGGACGACGACTTCAGCTGCGTCGCCTGCGCCGGGGACCTGCCTCGACAGTGGAACCTCGACCGGAGGTAGCCGAGCCGAACGAGACGATCGAACGCGTTGATTCCGGCACCTTGATCGAGCGCCACCAGGGGCAGCAAAGCGTCTCTGCCGCCCGGCCGCCGGAGCCGCGTCCGATCAACGCACCGCCGGATGCGGGGCCAGCAAGCTAGCAAATCATGCCCATATACTCATGCTGTGACAGGTTTACGACATTTAGTCGGATTTGCTCTTCTGCTGGGAATCGGCACGGTGGCCACGCCGCCAAAGCCTGCTGCCGGCGCCAGCTATGTCATTTCGCGTGCACTTCAGTTGGAGCTGACGATCACGGTCCCAGCGGCGGTCAGTCTCGGCGCGGGAATGCCCGGCACCACCATCAGCCGGCAGATCGGCATGGTCACCGTGCGAGACAACCGGCCGGTCAACCCGAACACCTGGACGGTGACCGTGTTCTCCACGCCGTTCACCACCGGTGCCGGCACGCCCGCCCAGACGATCCCCACCAGCCGGGTGTCCTACTGGTCCGGGCCGGCCACCCGCTCCACCGGCGGCGGGAACCTGATCCCTGGCCAGCCCACCGGCGGGCAGGCGCAGGCACTGACGGCGCCGCGCACCGCGTTCCGGAAGACCTCCGGCAACGCCGTCAACCGGGTCAGCTGGAACCCGACCCTGGAGATCGCCATCCCGTCCGACGCGCTCACCGGCCTCTACCGGGGCACGGTGACTCATTCCGTCTCATGAGCACGCCACTGGGGCCCTTACCCGAATTGCCGGCTTTAGTCGGCAATGCCGTGTTAGAACCTGAGGCATGAAGAAGAAGCTCGCGCCCCTGCTGTGCCTCGCCGCGGCTGCCCTCACCATCGCCACACCTGCGGCCGCGCAGCCGTCCGGGGACACCACGGTCACGTTCACGGTGGCCACCGCCAACCTCAACATCGAGATGTCCGCCTCGGTCAACCTCGGCTCGGCGTTCCCCGGCGCGCGACTCGTCGGGCAACTCGGCACCGTGACCGTCCGCGACCAGCGCGCGGCGGCGAACGCCACCTGGACCGCCTCCGTCGTCGCCTCCTCGTTCACCACCGGCACCGGCGACCCGACCGAGGTCATCCAGCCGCAGCTGGTCGAGTACTGGTCCGGCCCGACGACCGCCACCACCGGCACCGGCACCTTCGTGCCCGGCCAGCCCACCCAGGCCGAGCGGGTCAGCCTCAGCGCGCCGCGTACCGCCTTCTCCAAGACCTCCGGCAGCGGCAACAACTCCGCCAGCTGGAACCCGACCCTGGAGATCAACATCCCGTCCGACGCCGTTGGCGGCCTCTACAACGGGACGGTGACCCATTCTGTGTCGTAACCACGCACCCCTGCCGGTACTCGCACTCACCGCCGCCACGCTGGCGCTGGCGGCAGCCCCCGGCACCGCGGCGCCGACGCCGACGCCGCAAGAAGTCGGTGTCAGCGTCCGGCTGCTCGACGCGCCCGTCAACCGCCGCGACGACCCCCGCGCCCACCAGTACATCGTCGACCACGTCACGCCGGGAACAACCATCCGTCGACGGATCATCGTCACCAACGCCTCGCAGATTCGCCGCGACATCGCCGTGTACCCGGCCGCCGCCACGGTCGACGAGGACCAATGGATCGTCGCCCCCGATCGAACCGCCAACGAACTGTCCAGCTGGGTCACCCTGGACCGCGACCACCACGACCTGACACCCGCCAAAGAGGCGACGGTGTGGGCCACCATCCGCGTACCCGAAAACGCGTCCACTGGGGAACGCTACGCGGTGATCTGGGCCGAGACCCCCGGGATCGGCGACTCGACCGTGCGCCACATCGGCCGGGCCGGAATCCGCATCTACCTCTCCGTCGGCCCCGGCGGCGAGCCCCCGTCCGACTTCACCATCAAGGGCCTCACCGGCACCCGCGCCCCCGACGGCACCGCCCGACTCACCGCGCAGGTCACCAACACCGGCAAACGAGCCCTCGACCTCGACGGCACCCTGACCCTCACCAACGGTCCAGACGACCTCACCAAAGGACGATTCACCGTCGACGCCCCCACCCTCGCTCTCGGCGCCGCCGCCGCCATCGACGTACCCGTCGGCAAACACATACCGGACGGCCCCTGGACCGCCAAACTCGAACTACACAGCGGCTGGACCCGCCGCACCGCCACCGCACAGGTAACCTTCACGCCCCCCACCGCCAGCCGAAGCGACGCTGGCAGCGACAACACCCTCAGCGTCCTCTTCGGCGGCCTCGCCACCTCCACACTGGTGCTGGCCCTGTTCGCCGGATACGCCATATATCAACGCCGACACGGCAACCGTTCCAGCACCCTCAGGACCTGGCTCCCAACACCACCATTCCGAAAAGCACCCGGGAAGTAGGGCCCACCGGCCAGGGCCTGCCAGCCGAACTCGCGGGGTGTCCGAACGAGGCGGCCGAGCGCATGCCACACCGGGGCCGGGTTGTCCGCCAAGGCGTCAGGCGCGCTGGTCCGCCTCGCCGCGCACCGGCCCGGCTCGGGCTGTCGCGCGGGCGGCCCTGGTCATCCCGGGCAGTGGCTCGACCGTCACCTCGGCGGTGACCTGAAGGTCGAACCCGTCGAGCGTGCAGTCGGTGATCCGGGCGCTGTTGGCGGCGGCGATGACCGCCGCCCGGGCGCAGGCCCGATCCGGGCCGTCCAGCGCGTAGACGGCGCCGGCGAGCGCGCCGAGGTCTGCCGCGACCCGAGCCTGGTGCCGGGCCACCCGGGCGGCGCCGATCGCGGCTGCGCCAAGGCTGAACACCACCAGTACCAGCCCCATGGCGAGCAGCCACAGGGTGGCGCTGCCCCGATCGGATCCGCCGCCGTACGGGACCGGCCGGCAACCTGCCGTGGAGTGTCTGGTCGAGCGGGGCCCTCCATCGGGATGCTGAACCGTTCGGCGGCACCGAGCCCGGCCCCGCCGAGTCCAGTCGAGTCCGGGACCCGCCCGGGTCGCGCTCGCGGTGGGGTCGGTCGTCATGACGGCGGCTCCGGTGCACCGGGCTCGACCGCCGCCACCGCGATCGCGCTCACCGTCAGCCGGGGCAACCGTGCACCGAGTGCGCGCACCGGGGCCCGTACGGTGGCCACCACCCGGTCGCCGTCCACCGAGACCGACACCACCGCCCCCGGTGGTGCGGCCCGGGCACCGGCAGGTACGCCCGGAGCACCGCGGGAGGCAGCCAGGGCCGCCTCCCGCGCCGCGTCCACGCACTGCCCCTTGGTGGTCACCGCGTTCACGGCGGTGAGCCCGGCGAGCAGCAACAACAACAGCGCCGGCAGGCCGGCCGCCAACTCGGCGGTGAACGAGCCCCGGTCGCGGTCGCCCAGCCAGCGCCGGATCACGACAGGGCCCGGTCGATCACGCTCGCCAGTGCGGCCTGCACCCGACCGGAGGTGAGTACCTTCAGCAGAATCCCGGCAAAGGCGACGGCGGCGAGGGTGCCGACGGCGTACTCGGCGGTGTTCATCCCGGCGTCGCCGCGGAGCCGGGCGATCAACTTGCGCAGCATGGAGTTCCCTTCTCGAATCGGTCACAGCACGTCGCCGAGTACGGCGACGATCACCGGCACCAGGCCGGCGAGAATGAAGGCGGGCAGGAAACACAGGCCGAGCGGCAACACGATCAGCACACCGGCCCGCCGAGCCGCCGCCTCGGCGCCGGTCACCCGGTCGGCCCGCAGGTCGTCGGCAAGTCGGGTCAACGCCCCGGCCAGTGCCGCGCCACTCGCCGAGGAGCGGACCGCCGCCGACGTCAGCCGCTCCGCGCCCGGCACCGGCCCGAGGCGCGCCCACGCCTCTTCAGGGGTACCGCCGAGCCGGAGGGTCCGGCCGACCTCGATAAGGCGCTCACCGAGTGGGCCGGCGAGCGCCTCCGCGACGGCGCAGACGGCACGGTCGATCGGCGCGCCGGCCCGTAGTGCCGCCGCGAGCAGGTCAGCGGCGAGCGGCAGGTCGGCTGACTCGCGCAGCCGGCGCCGCCGGACAGCCGCTGGTTCGAGCCGGTGCAGCAACCGGTCGAGGCCGACCGCCGTCGCCACCCCGAGCAGCACGCCTAGCCAGTCGCCGAGCAGCACCCCGGCCGCCAGCCCGGCCAACCCGGCAGCGAGCCGGACTAGGTCGATCCGGCCCGACCAGCCTGGCGGACTCTCGTCCCACCCGCGCTGGCGCTGCCTCCACCCGCCCCGGCTCTGGCTCAGTCCGCTTCCCGACTGTCGGTCGCCGCGCTCGTCGAGGTCGTTAAGCGCGTGGGTCATGGCATGGCGCGCTCGACGACCGGTCGCCCCGGCTGCCCGAGTGGACAGTCCGGCGGAACCGACCGCGGCGAGCCGCCGTCGGGACGACCGGCGGACGGGGACCCTGGCCAGCGCCAGCAGCAGGGCGAGACCGGTCAGAACTCCCGGGACCAGGGTCCGCACCGTCGTCAGCGCCCCGAGGTGGCGACGGACGCGACCCGGCCAGCCTTACCGGCTCGGCCAGCGAATCCGTCGACCTCACCGGCCCCACCAGCGAGCCCGCCGAACCCACCACCACATCTGTCGATCCCGGCGGACCTGTCGCCCCCGCCGAACCCACCACCGGACCTGTCGGCCCTGCCGAACCCACCGTCGAATCTGTCGGCCCCGCCGGCACTTTCGCCAACTTCGTCAACCCTGTCGGCCCGGTCGGCCTCGCTGCCGAGTCGGTCCGCGCGGCCGGCGCCGCTCAGGCGACCCGCCCAGACCAGGCCGGTGAGTTGCAGGATGATGGCGCCGACCGCGCAGGCAGCACCGATCGGGGTGTGCAACAGGATCTCCAGTGGGTCGACGCCGATGCCGTAGCCCAGGGCGATGCCGCCGGCCGGTAGCCCCGCCAGCAACCAGGCGGTGGCACGTGCACCGGCCGCCTGAGCCTCGGCGGCGGCCAGCCCACGGTCCATTGCCCGCGCATCGGCCTCGATCCGCTCTAACAGGTCGGCCAAGGGCGCCCCGGTCTGCTCGGCGAGGCGTACCGCCGCCCGGGCGAGACTGGCCAGTCGGTCCGACCCGTCGGCCGCCAGCATGACGGTCGACGGTGGCAGCCCGGCTCGCAGGTCGGCGGCGAGGCCGCAGAGTGCGTCGAGTTGGCGGCGCTGTGCCCGCTCGGCCGACCGGCCGGCCCGGCGGCGCAGCAGACCGCGTATCGCCAAACCGGTGTAGGCGGCGACGGCGAGCCCCGCGACCGGGCCACCGGCGAGCGTCCCGCCGACGCCACCCAGCACGACACCGACGACCACGGCCCGCCGAGGCGGCACAGCGGCCAGCAGCCGATCCAGCGCGGTCGACCAGGACACCCGCGACTTCGCCGAGCCGATTTCTGCCGACCAGCCTCCCGGATCGGGCCGCCGGGCGGTGCCCTGCACGGCGTGGCGCCCGCCGATCACCGCCCGACGCCGGGCCCGAGCGCGGCTGACCGGCCAGCCCACCAGGGTCGCCGCGCCGGCCAGACAGACGGCCGCCAGCCACCAGGTGGTCACGGCGTACCCCGGGTGATCTCCCGCCGGCCGGGCGAGGACGGCGGCCAGGATCGGGATGCGGGGTCCAGTAGGGGTGGCACCGGCACTCCCCGCTCGGCGATCAGCGCGGCCAGGGCCGGAGCGGCCGGCCCGAGACCCCGGTCCCGACGCCAGGCCGGTACGACGGTGACCAGCCGCTCCGGCCCCGCCGGCAGCAACAGGCAGACCGCCTCCAGCACCCGCCCCGTCGACGCGCGGCGGACCTGGAGCAGCACCTGGAGCGCGGCGGCCACCTGGGCGTGCAGGGCCGGCCGGGGCAGCCCGCCGAGCAGACCCAGCGCCTCCAGCCTGGCCGGCACGTCCGCCGGAGCGTTGGCGTGCAGGGTGCCCGCCCCGCCGTCGTGCCCGGTGTTCAGGGCGGAGAGCAGGTCGACCACCTCGGCACCCCGGCACTCGCCGACCACCAGCCGGTCGGGCCGCATCCGCAGGGCCTGGCGCACCAGGTCGCTGAGCCCGACCGAGCCGGCACCCTCCACGTTCGAGGTGCGGGCCTGGAGGCCGACCACGTGTGGATGCATTGGGCGCAGTTCGGCGGCGTCCTCGACCAGCACGATCCGTTCGGTCGGCGGCACCAGGCCGAGCAGCGTGTTCAGCAGGGTCGTCTTGCCCGACCCGGTCCCGCCGACGACCAGGTAGGCGAGCCGGGCGGCGACCACCGCCGCGAGCAGCGTGGCGGCGGCGCGGGGCAGGGTGCCGTGGTGTACCAGGTCGTCGAGGGTGAACGGACGCTGACGGAAGGTACGCAACGACAGGTAGGGCCCGCTGGTCGCCACCGGCGGCAGTACGGCGTGCAGCCGGGTGCCGTCGGGCAGCCGCGCGTCGACGTACGGGCTGCCCTCGTCCAGCCGTCGACCGCAGGCGGCGGCGAGCCGCTGGGCCAGCCGGCGTACCTCGTCGGGGCCGCCGAGCGGCACCGACACCGGAGACAGCCCGCTGCCCCGGTCGACCCAGACCTCGGCGCCGTTGACCAGCACGTCGGTGACCCGCTCGTCGGTGAGCAGGGGCGTCAGCGGGCCGGCACCGACCAGGTCGTGGTGAACGCGGGTGGCCATCCGCAGCACGGTGGTGTCGCCGAGGACGGCGGCGCCGGGCTCGGCACGTACCGCCGCGACGACGGCGGCCGGGGTCACCGTCGTCCCTTCGGCGGCGAACCGGCGCCGGACCCGGGCGGCCAGATCGTGCCTCATGGCCGGGCCGCCTCGACGCGGGCGGCCCGACTCCGGGCCGCGCCAGTGCAGGCAACCCGGTCCTGCGGCGTGTCAGTGCAGGCAACCCGACCCTGGGCCGCGTCGGTGCGGGCGGCCCGTCCCTGGGCCGGGTCGGTGCGGGCGGCGCAACCCTGGGCCGGATCGGTGCGGGCGACCCGCTTCCAGGCGATCATCGCGCCTCGGCCGGAACGCCGGCCGCACCGGTGAGGTCGGTGATGATGCGCTGGCAGAGGGCCGCCAGCGGGCCGCGCCCGGCAGCCGCCGGGGCCTCGCCGCGTTCCAGGTTGCGGCAGAGCCCGGGCTCGGGTCGCAGCGTGCCGACCAGTGGCAGGTCGAGTGCCCGGGCGACCTCCCGGGCCTTGAGCCGGCCCGGGGCCGGGCCGCGCACGATGACCGAGAGGTTGGCGCAGTGCAGCCCGGCGACCGCGGCCACCCGGGCCGCCGCTGCGGTGGCCCGCAACTCGGCGGGAACGAGTACGAACGCCTGGTCGGCCGCCTGGAGTGCGATCACCGCCGCGTCGTCGAGCTGTCGGGGCAGGTCGACGACGACGATGTCTCGGCCACGCCGGCCGGCGTCCATGGTGGCCGCCATCGCCTCGGCCGGCAGCGCCAGCAGGTCGCCGCGATCCCAGGAGAGCATCACCAGGTCTCCCCGGCTCGGCAGCGCCCGGACCAGGGCGGGCGCGTCGACCCGACCGTCCGCTTCGGTCAGCGCGGGCCAGCGCAGACCCTCCAACTGCTCCCAGCCGAGCACCAGATCGAGGCCGCCGCCGAGCGGATCGGCGTCGACCAGCAGCGTGCGCAGGCCGCACCGGGCCGCCGTGATGGCGAGCCCACCGGCCAGTACGCTCGCGCCGGCCCCGCCGCGCCCGCCGATCACCGCGACGATCCGGGCCGGGCCGCCCACCGCACCCCGGCCGGTGACACACTCGCCGAACCGGTCGACCAGCCAGGGCTCGGCCGCCGGCAGCACGGCGACGTGCTCGGCGCCGAGCAGCTCGGCCACCTCCCAGCCGCCGTTACCTTCCCCGGCGCGGCCGACCAGGACCACCCGGGGCCGGCGGGGCAGTCTCGCCCGTAGGCAGGCCTGCGCCTGGTCGGTGCCGACCACCACCAGCGGCGCGCCGGCCCACCGGGACCGGGCCGACGCCGGATCGGCGGCCACCTCCACCTCACCACCACCCGCCGCCGCGAGCCGGAGCAGTTCGTCGAGTAGCTCGTTGTCCGAGGTCACGACCAGGGGCAGGCGCGGTCCGGGACGGACCGGGGTACGCGGTGGCATCACGTCCTCCAGCGGTGGGATCCGGCTCCAACGGGCGGTCCGGTTACCGCCACACCCTGGCGTCCCGAACCTCCGTTCCGGGCACTGGAAATCTGCGCTGTGGATAACTGGGCCGGCTGTGGATAACGCCCGTCGAGTCAGTGGATCTGGTATGTGCAGCGGCGTGGTCAGCGGTGGTCCCGGCAGTGGGCGCGAGCGGCTGGGTGCGTACCCGATGGGGGTCTCGCGGCGGTGCGCGGGCCGGGCGCGGCGGACGGTCGCCGAGCGGGGCGGACGCGGTCGGCCAGGCCATATTTGCCACCGGCGGGGGTACCCGGGCGGTGCGGGTCGCTACTCCGCGACGCGGCGGTGAAAATCGGGGGAGGAAGCCGTCATGGCGCAGTCCGTGAGCACGACCTCGGTGGTGCTGGAACCGGCCGCGGAGGAGGTGGTCCGGATGACGGCGAATCCGCCGTTTCCGTTCCAGCTCGCTCCGGAGAAGGGGCGGGCGAAGCTGGTCGAGATGCAGTCGGGCAGCATCCCCCGCCCAGAGGTCGACATCGAGGACATCATGGTGCCCGGCGGCCCCACCGGGCAGGTACCGGTGCGGATCGTCAAGCCCCGGGGCGCCGGCCGGCTCGGTGGCGCGGGCGGAGGGCTGGGCGACCGGCTCCGCTCCGCCGCCCAGGAGATGATCCGGCCCCGCGGAGTCGGCGGCATGCTGCCGGCGGTGCTCTACATCCACGGCGCGGGCTGGGTGTTCGGTGACTCCCTCACCCACGACCGGTTGATCCGCGAACTCGCGGTGCAGTCCAACTCGGCGATCGTCTTCCCCGAGTACAGCCGGTCGCCCGAGGCGCGGTATCCGATCGCAATCGAGGAGTGCTACGCGGTGGCGCAGTGGTTGGTTGGCCAGGGCGACGACTACGGCCTGGACCCGACCCGGATCGCCATCGCGGGTGACTCGGTCGGCGGCAACCTGGCGACGGTGGTGGCGATGCTGGCCACCCGGCGCGACGGCCCCCGCTTCGCCCGGCAGGTGCTGCTCTATCCGGTGACCGACGCCGACTTCGACACCGCCTCCTATCGGGAGTTCGGCACCGGCTACTACCTGAGTCGGGAGCTGATGATGTGGTTCTGGGACCAGTACCTGCCGGACCGGGCCGAGCGGGCCGACCCGATGGCGTCACCGCTGCGGGCCAGCCCGGAGCAACTCCGGGGCATGCCGCCCACCCTGGTCACCACAAACGAGGCCGACGTGCTGCGCGACGAGGGCGAGGCGTACGCGGCGAAGCTGCGCCGGGCCGGCGTACCGGTGACCCAGGTGCGCTACCAGGGCATCATCCACGACATGGCGATGCTGGACGCGCTGGCAACCACCCAGGCCGCACAGGCGGTCACCGCCCAGGCCGCGACGACGCTGGCCCGCGCCCTGCACCACGAGTAGCCCTCGCAGGAACGGGCGCCGGGAACCGAGCCGTCTCGGCCCCGTCCTCGTATGGTTAGCCTGGTGAAGACCCTCCACACGGCGTACCGCGTATCGGACCTCGCCGCGTCGCTCGCCTTCTACACCGCGCTCGGATACACCGTGGTCGGTCGGGTCGACGTCGGGGACGGTGCGAGTCTGACCGTCCTCAAGTTCCCGGACGAGGATGTCGTCACGCTGGAGCTGGTGCACCGGCCGGCCGCGGGACCGGTGGACGTCGGCACCGGGTTCAGCCACCTCGTCGTCCAGGTCGACGACCTCGCCGGCACGGTCGAGGCGCTGATCAGAGCGGGCCTCTGGCCCGGTCCCGTGGAACAGCCCGCCGGCCCGGGCGGCCCGCAGACCTCGTGGCTCACCGACCCGGACGGCTACCGGATCGAGTTGGTGCAGTGGCCGCCCGGGCATGCCGACGGGATCACGGCCGCCGACTTCGGGTAGGTCCCGCTCGGCTGCCGGCTCGACACTTGAGTAGGGGGCGCCGGATCACTTGAGTAGCAACGGGCGGCCCTGGCCGACACCGCCGGGTCGGTAACCCGCGCGACGAATGGGCGCGGCCCGACCGCGTCGACCCGGACAGGTCGGGCCGACCGAGGTACGCCGCCGACCCGGACGAGCCGCCGACAGAAGGGCCGTGACCAGCGTGAATGCGCTTCACTGCCAAAAGCGACGACCCCCGTCGGGGGGAGAGTGATCGGCCGTAGTGCCGAGTGTGATCGAGTGCCGTACCGCGTGGTCAGGAGTGGTGGTCGTGCCGTGGAGCATGATCGCCGTCGGCCGCGTGGTACGGCGTTCGCTGACTTTCTGCTGACGGTCGGCGGCGCCCTGGTCGTAGTCGGTAGCAAGCCGCGAAGCGGCGCGGTAGCGAATCGCCCGACACTCGATGACGGACGCCAGTCCTGGCGATCGTCGCGGCATCGGGTGGTCGGTGCGCTGCGGGCGCCCGAGGACGGCCGGAGGCCGCCCGCAGGGCAGTCCGCAAGCGCCCAGCCGCTTGCCGACACTGTCGCTTGGGAAGTGTCAAAATGCGGGGCGGGACCGGCCAGCGCGCTGTTACGGCGGCCTCCAGTGGCCTCGGTTGTCCTGCCTCAATGGCACGCTAATGGCACGCCGAGGCGTGTCGTCCAGACCCGGCTCCGCCTCAGCTCTGGCGAACTCCGTCGACATCACCTGTCCTTCCTGCCTACAGGGAGGACAGGGTTGATCTTCACAACGCATCGATGGGCGAGTTCCGCCTTCTCGAAGATCATGACTCCAGACCGACCAGCGTCGGTCCCCCGAGCGCGTGACACCTGCCTCCACTCGTCTCGGCAGGGCGGCAGGCGTCGCTTGTCGGGCTTGGCGGCCGCGGAGAGGGGTCCAAAGCGGAACAACTTGCCCGAGTTGACAGCCTGCAGGCGGTAGGGCGACCTTGCCCAATACGTCGGTTGTTGCGTCATCCAGAAGCCGGACGGAGAAATCATCACCCAGAGCGACCCTTCCGATCGCGCGCTGGTCAGGGTGAACGGACCCGCGCGGCCTCCCTCGTCACACTTCCCAAGGGTCACGACTTGCCCGACCAGCACCAACCAAGCAAGCGGCAATCACGCAGCGTCGGTATAACTACTACCCTCGCGCACCGGCGGACGCCTTGACGTACTGCACACCTACGGCAACTCTCAGCTATCAAAAAGGCGGCAGAACCGAGCCGAGGGGTTTACAGTTGACTAAAGCGAGGCGCAGGATGGTCGCGCAAGGGGACTACTGCACCGTGGAGTGCGCCGTTAGGGAGGACGGGGTGACATCGCCAGCCGCCGCGTTCCTCGATCAGCTTGCCTCGGGGAGCTGGGTTGAAGATCCCGATCTCTCCGGCTTACCCGACGATGCCCAAATCGGCGACTGTGACAAGCTTCTCGCGTGGTGCCAACTCCTTGCTGACGATGGACTACCGCCCTACACACACGCCGTCAACTACCTCCAAGACGGCATCTGGGAATTCAAGATAGGCGCAAAGAGGCTGTCCTTCTACGACACGCCAGGCGACGGAAGCTATATCCCAAAAGCAAAGATCAAGGACCGCGATGAAGCTGTCAATGACGATGAATTTTGGTGGTTTCCGGATCTTGATCCAGAGGTTCGCCTTGGTTACGCCTTCCCCAAATTAGGACCTAAAGCACTCCCGGATGATATAGCCACTTCGTTTAAAGTTAGGGAGGAGGACTTGAGTCATGACGTCTAAGGGTGCCGACGAGCCGTCCATGTTCGAGCAGCGGCAAGCTTCTCGCACAGGAGCCCAGGGACTGTCGGCTGCGCGATTCGCGCTTCAAGTAATAAGGCTCTTCCTTTCGGCCAAGAGCGAGGCAGGCCTATCCGCTAAGGAAATCGCGTCCCGCCTGCAAATAACGGAAGGCCGGGTTTCCCAGGTCCTCAACGGTGACGGAAACGTTCACGTAGCAACACTGGCCCGATTCATGCACGCAATGGGGTACGACATTTCCCTTCGTGCCATACCGTTCATAAAGGGCCTGAAGCCGCTTGAGATCACCTCTCGTCGCGAACGCCGCCGCCGCGAGCAGGATCAACAACGCGGCGATTTCGACGTCTACCAGCAACTCTTCCTGACCACGGATGGCGTCATGCAGGTGCCCATGTTCGTGCCCACGGATGACGTCCTTGGCTGCGTTCCGCATGGCAAGCCCACCTACGCCGGTCGAGTACGTGTTGCCGCTCTAAGGAGGTCAGGTGCCTCTCTTCGCGCGCGTACGGCAGGTCACAACTGGCAGACCAGGTCGGACCCGGCCGAGCTTTCCGCATAGCTTGGAGAGAGCATTGCCCATACCCAACGCGGCCTTTGTTGATGCGCTCGAACTCCGCGCCATCCTATTGGACGAATGCAGCATTAAGCGTGGAGATGCCGATCATGACAATCCTGGCGAGGTTGCGTCAACCATAACAATAGAGCCAGCATACGACGCCAACGGGAAGCTCTTGACCTATTCCGTCAGCGCGCACCACATCTTCAACAATTCAGATGGTCAAGTTGTTGTCAATATCGAGGTCTCAATGGCCGCTCTTTACGACGTCCAAAGCGAGATTGAACCAAGCGAGGAAGAGATAGAAAAGTTCGGGTCAACAAGTGCCCTTCTTCACGTTACGCCGTTCTTCCGGGAATTTCTTGCAACGATGACCAATCGCCTCGGAATGCCCGTGTTCTACCTACCTATGCTCAAAAGGCGTAAGGTTAAAATCGGTACGAAGACCTCCGAACGAAACGAGGGAAGTCAGAGCGAATCCGAACCGAGTGGCGAAGAGAAGACCACCGAGAGCGGCTGAATTCCTTCCCCAAATGTTGGAACACCGAAGGCCCTGGATGGGACTGACGTCCTAACCAGGCCCTTCGGTTCTGAGCGGGTGAAGGGAAGCGGACCCGCACTGTCAGCTTGGGAACTCGCTGCGGTGCCGATCCCTGCCAAGGTCAACGCGCCGCGCCCCTGGTCACGGTGCCCGTGGTTGACCCGTGCCTCCCCGTGGTTTCCCGCCGCTTCGGGCACGTAGGGGGCAGGCGTGGCCGCGTACACGCGCTGGGGCATCGCGACCGACGGCAACCCGCCGATCGTTGGCGAGCCAGTCTTGGATGACAGCAGACGAACCCTCTACCACCGCGCGAGATGACCGGCGTTCCGGGATGCACCGGTAGGCGCCCATTGACAGCCGTGGCATGCTGTTGGAAGCGCCACCATGCATCGATATGGGGTTCTCTCGTAGCAGCTCGATCGACCTAAGCCGATCAGACTGTCACAAGGGCGCTCGATACCGGCGCAGGGGTTGCGCTGATGAGAAACACGGGCACGGCGAGAAGGAGGTGCAGTAGCCCCGGCGGCCTGAAGGTCGCCAGCACAGGCAAGAGTCCGTGGACATCCCGTCTTCGGCTCGGGTGCCTACTCATCAGTTGCGATCGACCAGAAGGATTTCGCGTCGTGAACACGAGCATGTTCTATGCCCTTGGCGGTTTCCTCCTCCTACTTGCAGGGCTTCTCTATCTCACCTTCGTGACCTGGCTCATCTTCTGGCGTTCGCTCGCGAAGATGCCGAACAGCGATGCACTCCTTGATCGGGCACCGAAGGTTATGGAGGCGTTCGATGCCAAGACATGGGGCAGCATGCTCCTGCCCTGGCAGATCATCGAACGCCTCGTTCGCTGGCTTATGTCTCGACTCTCCGGTAACCAGGCTCTCAACTTCGCCGAGCCCTCCGCAGGATCATCGACAAACGCACCGGCACCCGTCCCGGATTCACAGCCACTAGATCCGCCGACACCACCGTCGAGCTAGGGCTAATGGCAGGCAACGTGATCACGGACCTTGGAACATCAGATGCCCCGGCTCGACCGGCGTCCTGAACAGCCCTTCAGTTGCGAGCTGGTGACGGACATCGAGCCCGCCCTGGCGGCTTGGGGATTTGGACCGAGACCGGTCCTGGTAGGGCGCTTCGCCTGGTCGACGCGGTCTGGGATGACCCGGTTTGGCTTTTAGTTACACCGGCTTGTCACCCGTGGATGGCTCGACCTGCTGCTCTTCCGGTGCCGACCGAAGGCGGTCCTGCTGCACATCGAAGCAGACAAGACCACGCTCGGCCGCCATGCGCGCGGCCTCGGCCGACACCTCCTCAGCCATGCTGTACCGCATAGCGAAGTAGATGATCGGACCCGACGCGTTGTTGATCAGCGGCCCATCAGACCAGGGACTCACGTCGTCCTCGTCCTCGGTCATGTTGACAGCGGTCAAGTAGGGCCTCGACGTAGGCGCGGATACCCGGGGTCGGCGGAACATCCTCATCCGCTCCGATGTACTTCCCGTAAAGCTGCACGAACGCCACAGCGCCCGCGACATCATCGGTCGGCCGGTCGCCCTCCCAGACAGCAAGGTCGTAAGTCATGCCGGCAGTGTGCCCGGTCCCGCCGACACTTGAGCCGACGCAGGATCCCCGGCGACCCGGGCAGCTCGGTGGCAAGCCAGTCCCGGGGTTGGACTGGCGCGGCAGCCGGAAGCCCCGAGCGCGACGACGACCAGCCCGGCCGGCTTCCGTACTCGCGTGTTCGGCGCCTTGGCCGTGGTTGGCGCGCTGGACGCCTACTTGCCGACGGCTCTCTGCTGGTACGGGAGCGGCGTCCGCCGGGTGTCGGTGGCCTTCCGCCCCGGCCGCGAAGCGAGCCGGGGCGGCGTGCCGCCGGGCGGCTTACCGCTTCTGCGCCGCGCGAGCGCGGCGCCTTGATCCAGATGAGAACGTTTCGGCAGTGAACGACACAGAAGCAACGGCACAGAAGCCTATCGGCATAGGGTGCGGTCTGGACCGTCCGCCCTGCTGCCATCACAGCCACTCTCGTGACCGCTTCGTCCCGAAGGAACCACTAGCCGTCGGTGAGCTGCGCCAGCAGTTGGCTGAGCTGTCCAAACGATCCGCCGGAGTCCATGGGCGTCGGACGTTGCTCGTGCCCATCGTCACCTAGTTGGTCAGCCCGACGACACCTGCCCGCACGGTGTCTCGGGCTGCCATTGTTGCTGGCTGGTTGACGACGTCTGACAGCGTCACGCGGCCCTATGCGCCCCTCACTGACAGGAGCGAGCGGCCATCGTTGCGACCCACTCAGTCTGCTGGCTACCGGACACGCCAGATTAGAGGAAAAGTTTCGTTCCAACATCGTCCTTTCGTGCAGACGTCAGCAGGACTGTTGCAGGAGGATCGTCACCAATAGCATTGCCCCGTGTGGAACTTCCTTCGCTCAGGACAGAACGGCACGCAGGCTGCCGCAGACCTGGACGAGCTGGTTCAGGAACTTGACAGGCTCGCGGGCGGACTACCAGCCAACCCCATAGTAGCCGCAAACAGTTACCTAATGTGGGCAGAGAAAGCCGAGCGACGGCTTCTGGCAACCTACCAGAGTTTCGCGATCTCACGGCACCTGCAATCCGAAAGGTATTGGCGGATTCGGGCCATGGATGCTGTAACCAGTCGGCCAACGCCACTAATAGTCGCTGAAATCGAGCTGCAAAAACGACACTTGGAAGAGTTGCTATCACAGCTACGGCATTACATCTCCATATTAACGCTGCCCGCCAATCACTGGATCGTTGTGCCGGACACGAACGTTTATGTACACGGCAAGCTTTTTCACGAGGTGGAGTGGCACCGGGAAATCGATGCTCGCCGCGCCTCAGTCGTCATGCCATTGGTTGTGCTTGACGAACTGGACCGCATCAAGGATCGAGACCCAGAATTTGGACGGCGAGCGCGAAGCGTCCTACGAGCCCTCGATAGAATAACTCAAGGTAAAAATTGGCTGGCCCCCATACCGCTGCGCCAAAATGTATGGCTTCAACTTGTGGATGAGCCTCCAGGCCATCAACGACAGCAGGGACAGGACGATGAGATCGTTCGCCAGTCCAACTACTTTGCCCAGTTGAATGAAAGCCGCTTGATTCTCCTGACGCGTGATCGCGGGATGCGACTTCGCGCGCAGGCGGCAGGCTTACACGGCCAGACGCTACCAGAACACCTTGAGAGAATAAGGCCTTCAGGCAATGACTGAGAATGACGAATACTCTGTCCGTCGCGTACCGCTAGATGAAAGCGGAAGGCTAGAGCTTCTAGCTCTGCGCCCGCCACTCTGGGAATACCTGCTGTTCGGCAACGCACTACATCTTGCGCGCACCGAACATGAGGCGCGCTGGCGCGATTTCCAACTTGGATACAGCCTCAAAATCGGTCCAGTCATCGAGCCAACGCAGGTACCCGACGTACTGGGTGAGCGCCTGTCGCATGTCAGCGCGATCGTAGGGAACCTAGAGTCCATTGTATCCAGCACTGCACAAGAGCGAGCTTTCGGCAAGCCAGGGGAGCCCGGCGACCCAATCCTCATTGAGCATATGGCGCGACGCCTCATGGATCTTTACGCACTCCTGCTCGGGTGGACGGAAGAAACGAGAGCACTACGGCTACCAGACTGGGCAGACCGACTGAAGGAGATCCTTACGACATACGCAACACAACCGATAGAGCGAACGCATGACTTTGTGGATGAGTTCATTAGAAATATTGAAGGGGTAATCGACAAGTTGGCCAACGGTCAAGCTGGCCCTCACAACGTCGAGATGCATATAACATTTGAGATAGACGATGAGCTTAGTCGTCTGTTCCACCAAGAGCTTGACAGAGTCAAGCGTTACATTCATTAGCTCTAGGCCGGCCGCAAGCGGCTAACCCGTAGCCAGTCTGCCATTGGGATGTTAAACCTCTCTTTATGGATCTGGCACTTCGCTCGTCACGTGCGGCCGAGTCCTTGGCCAAGTGGCTCGGCTGACGGCCCACCACACCAACGATCAGCCGTCTGTCGTGCTGCGGCTGCCCCTCCGGGCTTCCCGTCCTCCGCGTCAGCCGGCGGGCATCAGGCGTGTCGGCCGCAAAGCGATAGCGGCAGCGGCCGGCGCGCGCCCAGGCGGCGGCGCGTGCGGCCCGTTACGGGCCGCCAGACGTATAGAAACTTGCTTTGCCTACAGGCGCGCTGAGCGGGCTACACGCTGCAGCCTCTCCACAGAAGCGAAGATGGCTTGCTCGGGACCTGGCCGGCTCGGGCGCCATGCCGCGAGGACGAGACCGATGGCGTCGACCAGCAGGGGAACAGTCTCCTGCGATCCGGGGTTGGGCAGCTTATCGAGCGTGGCGATGGTGTCCACTGTGAGTTGGTACCGGTGGCGGTTGGCTTCGTTGTCGTGCCAGTTCGGGGAATCGCGCCATTCCTGTACTCGAGTGACGACTTCGGCAGCGGCGGTCCGAATGGCGGCGGCACGTTGCTGAGGCACAGGCGTGGCGTTGAGGAGTGCGTCGTGGCCGTCGTCGGGGGGCGTGGCTGCGTCGCGCATGTCCGAATGCTACAGACCTGCGACGCATGGTGATCTTCTCCTACCGGCCCGACGCGCTGACCAGCGGCGGCGGCTACGCGTCGGTTGGACTGATCGGCCATTCGTGGGCGAGGATGGAGAAAAGCAGGGAGTCTCGCCAGGCGCCGTTGGTGTAGACGTGGTCGCGTAGGTGGCCTTCGTACTGCATGCCGAGGCGCTTCGCCACGGCGATGGATGCAGCGTTCTCGGGGTCCATGGCGGCGCTGATGCGGTGCAGGCCAAGTGTGGTGAAGCCGTAGGTGATGAGGGTGCGGGCGGCGTCGGTGGCGTAGCCGTGGCCCCAGTGGTCGGCGTGGATGGCGTACCCAAGCTTGGCGGCTTTGACTCCGCCCAGGCCGAGCCTCCCGAAGCCGATCATCCGGTCTTGCTTGTCGGTGATGGCTAGGTAGTACTCGTTGCGGGGTTCGGTCTGGGCGCGTTGGATGGCGCCTTCGATCATGGCGGCGGCCTGGTCGTGGTCGCGGCTGTCGTAGGAGAGCCATCGGGTGACGCGGTCGTCGCCGACGATGGCCAGGGTGTCGGCTACGTCGTCGGGGCGGAAGTCGCGGAGGTTGACCAGGCTGCCGGTGATGGTGTCGATCGGGTACACGCTTCTGATCCTGGCTTATCGGGGTAGGGCGTTGGCGGGGGTGTGGGTGAAGTGCTCGATGCCGTCGACCAGGTCCCGGGCGTCGGCGGTGAGTCCGGCGCGGGTCACGGCCTGGTGCACGCGGCGGACGGAGTGAACGATGCCGTTGATCCGCTGGTCGGCCGGCAACTCCAGTACGGGGGCAATGGCGTCGGTGGCGGCGTCGAGGTCGCGGCCGGCGATCCGGGCAATGGCAAGGTCGGCGTGGGATCCGGCCTGGTCGCCGAACGCCCATGCCGGGTCGTGGGGATCGGCGTAGGCGGTGACAGCCTGGCCGGCGTAGTCCTCGGCTTCGGTGGCCTGGTCGGGGAGCCAGGCCAGGGCGTCGGCGGCGTAGTAGAGGGTGCGGGGTTGGTTGAAGGTGCAGATTCCGCCCATGGCGTCCAGGTCGTCGGGCCGTACCCGGGACCATGCCTGCTCGGCCTCGGTGATGGCGGCTTTGGCTTGTTCGGCGTTGCCGAGGGCGGCGTAGGCGCGGGCGGCGCTGACGGGCAGCCAGACCGCGGTGGTGCCGCCGGCTTCGATGGCGTGTTCGCGTCCGGCGTCGGCGTAGCGGACGGCTTCGGCGTACCGGCCGGCCCAGTAGGCGACGAGGGATTGCATGCCGCGCAGCCAGGCTTGCAGGCCGGGGTGTCCAGCCTGTTCGGCGCAGAGTACGGCGGTACGGGATTGGAGCATCGCGGCGTGCGGGTCGGCCAGGTCGTGCGACACCTTGGCGAGTAGGCCGCTGGTGATGCCGGCCAGGAAGTGCAGATCGCGGGACTGGTTCGGCGGCTGGCGCCGCTCCAGCAGGGTGAACAGGGTGTCTTGGGTCTCGGCGAGGTCGCCGATGAGCTGGTTGACCGGCTGCTGCGGGTAGGCCAGGGCGAGCCGCTGTACGTCTTCGGCGAGTTGCTGAATCGCGGCGGGGGTGGTGGCTTCGGCGGCGAGCATGGCGTACTGGCGGGCGCGTTGGGCGGCCATGGCGAGGATCGTCCTTTCCGGACCTGTCCCGGGCAAGGCGAGGGTGCCGCGCTGTTCCGGGATGCTGGAGGGGATGTCGGGAGCCCAGGGGCGTTGCAACTCGTCGACCGGTCGGCCGAACAGAGCTTGCAGGGCACGGCGGGTTGCCGGTGTCGAACCGGACAGGTCCCGTTCGCCGCGCGCCAGACGGCCGAGGTGGCGGGCGCTGATCGCCGCACGGGAGTCGAGCCGGGAGAACTCCTCGGCCAATTCCTCGTACGTGCGGTCACTCTGCTGGATCAGGTGCTCCAGCAGGGTGCGGGGTTCGCGCCGCTCCCGGGCCATCCGTTCCGCCTCTCGCTAGTTGGGCATGTCCCTACGCTGACCCGTCCAGGTCCTTGCATCAATACAGGTCCTCGGGATGTCCGCCGCATGTCCTCCACAGATGTCGATACGGGTCCTCGAACGGTCCGTGTCGATCGATCCACGATCGGTGTGTGACCGCTCCACACAGCGCAACCGCTGATTCGAGGCTAACCCGGACCGAGCCCGGTTCCGAGGGCTGGCGGGTGCACGTCGTGATCCGGCTGCGAGAGCCAGGGTTGCGGTGCCCGACCGCGCTCCGGCTGAGGTCCCCGATCGACCTCGGAGCCGGGCCGACGGTGTGGTGCCGGGGGTGCGGGGGCCACGGCTGGAAGGTAGCCAGCCCTCGCCGCGCGCTACGCGCTCCGGCCCATCCCGCCCGCGTGCAGCGACGGGACTGCATCGACTGCGGCGGTACCGGTGTGAGCGGTTCGTGGGTTCCTGGCGCGGACGGGGAGCCGGCCGGGGTGAGATAGGCCCGGGGTGGGTGCTGGGCAGAGACTCGTGTCCGTCGACCCGACGGCGGCCGGTCCGTAGAACCCGCCCACCTCGGCGCCACTCGATGAGGGGACATCTGCCGTGGTGCCGAAGACAGGAGACCTCGTGCGCGTGACCGGGCGGGCCTCGGTCCAGTTCGCCGGCAGTCGGGCGTTGATATTCCGGGTCGTGCAGGTGGATCCGAAGCCCACCTACTACGGGTGGGCGTGGATCACCGGCTACGTCCTCGACCAGTCGGGCGAGGCGGTGGACCGGCGAGACATCTTCGTCCAACCCGCCGGGCTACAGATCCTCCGACCTCCCGCGCGGGTCTGGCCGGTGGGGGCAGCGCGGCGTCCGGTCGGCGGTCGTCGTGCTTGACGTACGGATGCAGCTCGGCGCGGTCATTCGGCTGGATGCCAAGGATCGGTTCCGGCCCGAGATGGGACCAATCGCTGTGTGGGTGACCGGCGTCCGCCTGGCGCTGAACCGGCCCGAGCGGGACGAGTGGGTCTGGCTGGAGGGCGTGCAGATGATGCACGACGGCCAGTCCGGCAAGTCGGTACAGATCCTCGTACGCGCGTCGCTCCTCTCCCCGTACCGGACCGATCGATGAGCGTCTACCTAGCAGGCGCGGCCCTGGACGAACTACGGGCGGCGCAGAGGGAGGTTGACCAGCACACCGAGTCGAGCGCGGACGGCCGCTGTCCGTCGTGCGGTGAGATCGGCCCGTGCGGGCGACGGATGGCGGCGTTGCTGATCTTTCGTCGTTACGGGCGCCTGCCTCGCCGGTTGCCTGGTGCCTCTCGCCCGGACCTGGCCGGCGCCTCGGGTTCGTGGCGGTGGTGGGGCGGGTAGGTGTCGGGCTCGCATGATCGGCTGATGGTGGCCCGGCCAGTGATCCGCATTGAACCCGCCAGGGGGTGATGGACAGGGCGCCAGCAGCGCCGATAGCCTCTTGGCAAGTTGAGTTGTCGACTGAGGATGTGGGTACGGGTGCCAATCGAGGTCGCCGCGCCGAAGTACGTCGTGATCGTGAACGCGCTGCAAGAGCGGATCGAGAGCGGCGCCTACCCACCTGGCTCGATGCTGCCCAGTGAGACGGAGCTAATCCGGGAGTTCAAGGCGTCGCGCCCGGTCGTCGTGCGGGCGCTGGACCTGTTGCGCCAGGACGGGTGGATCGAGAGCAGGCAGGGCAAGGGCCGCTTCGTCCTCGGGCGGCCGGCGCGGGCGGGGCAGCGAAGCCGGGAACGGGTCTATGCGGCGCTGGACAGCGCCGAACGGACCGATTCGACGGTGCTTGCCGCTGAGGTGGTACCCGCTCCCCCACGTGCGGCCTCCGCGTTGAACATCGCGCCCGGGACACCAGTACTCGCCCGGCGTCGCCTGGTCGTGGTCGACGAGCTGGGGCCGGTCGAGTTGGGAACCGCCTTCGTTCCCCTCGACCTGGCCGACGGTACCGACCTCGACAAGACAGACCCGCTCTCGGATGGGCTGCTGCGCCACATCGCGTCCCGGAAGGCGGTCCGGTTCGATCACGTCGCCGAGCGGATCTCCGCCCGGCTTCCCTCCGAAGACGAAGCGTCGCTGCTGCGGGCCGACCGGTCAGAGCCGGTGTTGACGGTCCTGCTGTCCATCTGCGATCGGACCGGGGCACCACAGCTTGCGGTTGACCTGCTGCTGCCGGCATCCCGGCACGATCTCGAAGACGTGTACCCGCTCGACTGATCCAGCACCTTCACTCAACCACTTGACAAGTCAAGTCAGTCAGACCTACCTTTGAAGCCACTTAACAAGTCAACTGGTCGAGTTGCTAGAGCGGTTGATCCTCGGCCAGTTCAGAAGGGGAGGCGCTACGTGGTTCCTGGTTCGATCAAGGTCCCGGTTCCGTTCGACTACGCGTTCCCGGCCGGTGCGCTGTTCCTCGGCGTCGGCCCACAGGTCGACTTCGACCGGCGGGGCGAGTCCGACGACCAGGCGCGGGACAAGGAGACCGGCGAGCGGATCTGGGTGGTCCGGGTCATGGACCTCGACCCGGAGGCGGGCAAGTTCGGCCGCTCCACCGAGGTCAAGGTGAAGGTCATCAGCCCGCAGCAGCCGGTACCCCCGGCGTCGGCAGTGCCGGGCTACCCGGCCGCGATCCAGTTCGAGGGCCTGACCGTCACGCCGTACGTCGACTCGCACCGCTGCAAGGCGTCCGGCCAGTGCCGGGCACGCATGGCGTACTCGCTGCGGGCCACCGGAATCGTCCCGGCCTCGGCGGACATCACCGCCGGCTGACCGGCTGTAACGAACGCGCGGGGCGGGCTTTCGTCCGTCCAAAGATTCCGGCCCGTCCCGCGCTTCCCAACCCGATCGACCCTGGAAGGGGGATGGGCTGTGACGCCCATGGTAATGACTCCTGCCTGCGTCACGACGCTGCGCAGGGAGGTGTGGCGGCACTGCGAGTGCTGCGACGAACTGGCCGCCATGGCCCCTCACGCGAGCGTCTGTGACGTCTGCGCGGCCGACGCCGGCCAGACGTACCCGGCTGACCTGGTGGGCGGTGGCCGCGATGACTGACCGGCTCTCGTCGTTCGCCGCTGACCTGTCCGCACTGCTGGCCTCGCTGCCCGGCCGCTCCACGAAACCGGCTGAGCGGGCCGCCTGGTTCGACCGTAAGGCCAACCTGCTGGAGCAGGTCGCCGACGGTCCCGGCTCGGATCGGGCCGAGGTGTCGGAGCTGGCCCGCCTCGCCCGGGTGCAAGCCGATGAGCTGCGGCGGGAGGGCCGATGATGAACCGTCTCCGCTTCCCAGGGCTCCGGTATCTGACGTGGCACCTGCTCGTCATCTTGCGGCAGTTGTTGGGGTTGCCGCCGGGGCCGCTGCTGGTCGACGCAATCCGCTGCCCGCGCTGCCGTCAGTGGGTCAAGCCGCGCCGGTTCGACCTGGAGCACATGGCCTGCACAACCTGCGTTACCACCCTTGCCCGCCCGGTCCGGGGTGGTGACCGGTCATGCCGTTGATCAACATCATTCCCGGGGAGAAGATCCCCGTAGCACCGATGAACATGCGGCTTCCGGCGTGGCGGGTGCCCGGCTGGCTCCTCGTCGGGTGGTGGGCGCTGCGCGGCCTCGTCCGCCTGACCGTGCTTGCCGTCCGGTACTGGTGGCTGACCGGCCCAACCGTCGCCGCGCTGTGGGTGCATGCCCGGTACGGGCCGCTGGTCCTGGCCGGCGTCGTCCTGGCCGTGGCCGGCGGCTGTGTCGGCTGGTGGCAGTGGCATCCCCGATCGTGGCTGCGGTTCGGCTGGTATCCGATGGTGGCCCGGTGGCGGCGGCTGTGGGTGTACCGGCGTGGCTGGGCGTCGACCATGGCCACCTGCGGTCTCGCGACTGCGTTTGCCGGGGACCGGTACGTGCCGCAACTGCTCAAGGTGCGGTGTGACCGGTACGTCGATGAGGTCACCGTCCGGATGCTGCCCGGCCAGCTACCCGACGACTGGGCGGGAGCGGCGCAACGGCTGGCGTACGCGTTCCGGCTCCGCGACGGCCAGGCGCGCACCACCGGCCGCCCGGATCGGGTGGTCCTGCGGTTCCTGCGCCGTGACCCCCTCGCCGCCACGGTGGCACCCCTGCCGGTACCCGACGTGCCGGACCTCGCCGGGCTGCCGCTCGGCGTGCGGGAGGACGGGGCAACCTACCGGCTGCGGCTGGCCGGCTCGCATGTGCTGGTAGCCGGGGCGACGAACTCCGGCAAGGGCTCCGTGCTGTGGTCGCTGATCGCCTCCCTGGCCGGCGGGGTCCACTCGGGTCTGGTCGAGTTGTGGGTGTTCGACCCCAAGGGGGGCATGGAACTGGCGGCCGGGCTGCCGCTGTTCGCCCGGTTCGCCTACGACGACCCGGACAGCATGGCCGGCGTCCTGGAAGAAGCCGTGAAACGCATGCGGCTGCGGGCGGCCCGGCTGCGAGGCGTCGCACGCCAGCACACCCCGACCCCGGACGACCCGCTGATCGTCCTCGTCGTCGACGAACTGGCCTCGCTGACCGCCTACATCTCCGACCGGAAGGTCAAGGAACGCATCAAGGACGCACTGTCGCTGCTGCTGTCGCAAGGCCGGGCAGTCGGGGTGCATGTGGTCGCCGCGTTGCAGGACCCGCGCAAGGAGGTGCTGCCGTTCCGGGACCTGTTCCCCACCCGGATCGGGCTACGGCTCACCGAACCCGAGCAATGCGACCTCGTCCTCGGCGACGGCGCCCGCGACCGAGGCGCACTGTGCGACCAGATCCCCGAAACGGCAGCCGGCGTCGGCTACGTCGCACTGGACGGCGTCCGGGAACCGGTTCGGGTCCGCTTCTCCTACCTCACCGACACCGACATCCGCGACCTCGGCCGCACCTACCGCCGGCTCTCCGACAACGACCAGCAGCCGGAGGTGTCGGCATGACCAGCAATGGCAAGAGCCGTGGTGAGCGGGTGGAGGGTGTGGTCCTAGTCGCGATCCTCCTCGTCGTCGGCGGGCTGGCCGGCGCGGCGTCGTTCACCCACGTCCACGACTGGACCATGGCGAACTCACCGACCGGTACGGGGGACTGGTTCGGCTGGGCCAACGCCGCGATCTCCGAACTCATCCCCCTCGCCGCACTCCTCACCATCCGCCGCCGACGCCGCACCGGCGGACCGATCGGCTACCCGATGTTCCTCCTCATCGCCGCCGTCGCCCTGTCCCTGTCGGCGCAACTCGCGGTGGCCAAGCCCGGCCTGTCCGGGTGGCTGCTGTCCGCCGTCCCCGCACTGGCCTTCCTCGGCCTGTCCAAACTCGTCCTCACCACCAAACCCACCCCAACCGCGTCCCCGGCCGGTCAACCGACTCCTGCCGGTGCCGGCAGTAAGGACGAGCCTCGTCCTGAGCCGGTACCCGCCCAGGTCAACGGCCAGGACGAGCAGGACGGGACCGATGACGGCCAGGACGAGAACGCCGATCGTCGGGACGGCCGGGACGAGCAGGCTGACTCTCGGGACGGCGGGGACGAATGGCCGGACGACGGCCAGGCGGCGCCCGTGGACCTTGTTCGGCTCGCCCGGCAGGCTGCCGCGCAGCATCGGGCAGCGACGGGGCGGGCGATCACCCGTGACGAACTCCGGGCCGCTCTACGGGTCGCCAACGGGACGGCGTCCGACCTCCTCCGGCTGATCCGCGAACCCGACCGGCCCGCACTCGTCCCCGTCCCCGCAACCGCGTTCGTGGCCCGCAACGGCACACACCGACCCGTGAGCCCCGAGGTGAACCGTTGACCGTCACCCCACTTCCACCCACCCCGACCGTTCCGACCGGCAACGCTGAGCAGCCTCGGCCAGGTTCCCGGGCGGACCGGATGCGCAAGCCGCTGGCCAAAGACGCGCTGCGGCAGCTCGCCGAACAGCACGGCGTCTGCGTCCGCCCCCTGGCCCTGCGGCGTACCGACACCGAAACCGGGGTGACCGAGGTCGTAGAGGTGCCGTGCGGGGCCACCCTCGCGGCGAAGTGCAAGCCCTGCGCCGAACGTGGGCGGCGGTTGCGGATCCAGCAGATCCGGGAGGGCTGGCACCTCGCCGACGAACCCGCCATCCGCCCCGAGCATCCGAGCGAGGACGTTCTCGCCCTGGTGCGAGTGCGGGCACACATGGAGTTCGAGCGGGAAGCGCTCCAGTACCAGCCGATGCACCCCGACGAACGGGCCGCGCAACTGGCCGACCTGGACGCGGGTATCAGCGAACTCGATGAGGCCCTGGGCGAGACTGACCTACGCGGGCACCTCACGCCCCGGGAACGGACCGACCGGCCCCGCCGGAAGCGGTCCACGAAACGGCGGCAGGACTCGCCCGACCTGCCCCGGCTGCCCGTCGACCCGCGCACGGTCGGCCGCGCCTACGCCGGACGGGCCGGCAAGACCCACCGACCGTCGATGCTCATCACACTCACCCTCGACTCGCACGGCCCGGTCCACTCCCACCTACGCCGGGGCGCCTACACCGCACCCTGCGAATGCGGCCAGCGACACGGCCCACACGATGACGTACTCGGTACCCCGGTCGACCCGGCTGGCTACGACTACCGGCGGGCGGCACTCGACTCGATCCACTTCGCCCGGGTCCTGGACCGGTGGTGGCAAAACGTCCGCCGGGCCGCCGGCTGGAACGTCCAATACGCCGGAGCGGTCGAACTCCAGCGCCGGCTTGCCCCACACGCGCACTTCGCCATCCGGGGCACCCTGCCCCGACGACTGTTGAAGCAGATCGCCGCCGCGACCTACCACCAAGTCTGGTGGCCGGCCTTCGACGAACCGGTCTACACCGTTGACCGGCCGCCGGTCTGGGACGTCGAGCAACAGGCGTACGTCGACCCCAAGACACGCGAGCCGTTGACGCCGTGGTCACACGCCCTGGACGAGCTGGAGGAACCCGACTCCCGGCCGGCATATGTCGCCCGGCTGGGCCGGATCGACGCCCGGGGAATCGAGCAGGGCACCAAGGATGCGGAGCGGTCGATCCGCTACGTCACGAAGTACGTCACCAAGGACCTGACCGACCAGGCCCGACCCCGCTCGGATGCGCAGAAGGCGCACTTCGACCGGCTCCACGCCGAACTGGCTGTCCTGCCGTGTTCGCCGACCTGCGCCAACTGGCTCCTCTACGGCGTCCAGCCCGACGGGATCAAGGCAGGGTTGACCCCCGGCCGCTGCACCGGCAAGGTCCACCAACGCTCAACCCTCGGCTTCACCGGCCGGCGCGTCCTGGTCTCCCGGCAGTGGTCCGGCAAGACCCTGGCCGACCACCGGGCAGACAACCGAGCCTGGATCCGCGCCATCCTCGCTGGCGGCATGGCCGACACCGATCCGGCCGACGAGGACCAGGGCGACGGGCACGGCCAGGACCAGGCGGCGGCCGACAACCCGCAGCGGTACCGGTTCGAGCTGGCCCGCCCCGAAGACCCCGACGTGCTGCCCCTGGAACACCGGATCCTGCGCGCCGTCTCCGCCCGCATCCGCTGGCGAACAGACCTCGACGCGGCCCGTCAACGGGCGTCCGGTGCCGTTTCGGCAACTGTCCGACTCCTCTCCCCCGCAGCCTGAACAGAAGGGAACTCATGTCCACCGTCGTACCCCTCATCCCCCGGCGGGCAGCCCGACCGGCTGACCTCGCCTCGCTCCCAGCGCCCGGAACCCGTCCGGCGCGTGCCGTCTACACCGTGCGGGAGGTCGCCGGGCTCCTGTCGCTGTCGACCAGCACGGCGTACGCGCTCGTCCGGTCCGGTGACATCCCCGCCGAACGACTCGGCCGGCGCTGGGTCATTCCCCGGACCCGGTTCCACGCCTGGCTGGACGGCACCTCGGCCGGCTCCTCCGCCCTTTCGGCAACTGGTACCGACACGTCTGCAAGGAGCTGGTGACCGATGGGCTTCGTCAGGAAGACACCGGCCGGGACCTACCGGGCGAACTGGCGGGACGCTGCGAACCGGCAGAAGGCGAAGACGTTCCGCACCAAGAAGGAGGCGAACGCGTACCTGGCCGAGGTCGAGGGCGCGTTGAACAAGGGCACCTACGTCGATCCGCACGCCGGCAAGGTGCTGTTCGGTGAGTTCGCGCGGCGCTGGCTGGCCGGCCGTTCGGTGGAGGCGAGAACGGCTGAGCGGACGCAATCCATGCTGCGCGTTCACCTTCTGCCTAAATGGACAGATTGGCCACTCAACCGGATCGACCACCTGGCGGTGCAGGAGTGGGTGACGGAGCTTGGCAAGCGACTCGCCCCGGCAACGGTCGCCAAGTGCTACGGCCTGCTGTCGATGATCCTGCAAACCGGGATCCGTAACCGGCTGATCGCGGTCAACCCGGCCGAGGGTGTGAAGGTGCCGCGCAACCGGTCCGGCGACGCCCGGCCGACCACCATCACCCGAGAGGTCTTCTTCGGCAAGCTGCTGCCGGCCGTCCCCACGGAGCATCGGGCGCTCGTCGCCGCTGCCGCTGGCACGGGCCTGCGTTGGGGCGAGTGCGCCGGCCTGGCGTGGGGGTCGGTCGACCTCGACCGGTCCGTCCTGCGCGTCGTCCAGGTGGCGGTGGAGACGCACGGCGAGATCGTGATCAGGCCGTACCCGAAGACCCGCGCGGGCGTCCGGACGGTGCCCATGCCGGCGTTCCTGGTCGAGGCACTACGCCAGCAGCTCGGCGACGCGAAGCCGGACGCGCGGGCGCTGGTCTTCGCCGACCGGGACGGCGGCCCGCTGCGGCGGTCGAACTTCCGGCGCCGGATCTGGCTCCCATCGCTGGTCCGGGCCGGGCTGCTGGGCCAGGTCGTCAACCTCGGGCCGCGTCGCTGGCGGGCCGTCTGGCCGGATCCCGACGGCATGGACCAGTCGGCAGAGTTCACCACCGAGCGGGCGGCGGTGACGCATGTCGCCAAGGAGGCAACGGGCGGACTGCGATTCCACGACCTGCGCCACTCATACGCAACATGGCTGGTTACCGATGGCGTCCCTATCAACCTCGTCCAGCGGGTCATGGGACACGAGCAGGCGTCGACAACCCTCAACCGATACACCCACACCCCGGATGACTACGCCGACCGGGTCCGCCGGACCTTCGCTGACGATTCGCTGACTTTCGATCCTCCAGAGCCACCGGAGGAGCCGGACGAGCCATCATCAGAGGGGTCGTGACCAGCGTGAATGCGCTTCACCGGCAAAAGCGACGACCCCCGTCGGGGGGAGACGGGGGTCGTCTGGGGTTCGGCTCCGGGGGGGTCGAGCCGAACCCGCTCGGCGGTCACGGGGGGTGCGACCGCCGAGGTCTACCGAGCACAGAGGATATGAAAGTGTGTCGTAACTACAAGCATGCCTGAGTCGACCCGTATACGTCGAGTGGCGTTAACTTCCACTCCCTGCGAAAGTCCGCCTTCGGGCTGTGACCGTGATCACCCCTAGGCTGATCGGCCGATCAGGGGGTAACCGGTCGGCAGGTGCCAAAGGTGACCCCGCGCACCCGCTGACCATAGACCATCCGGCTAGACTTTCGCGCCGTGGGCCGAAGCGCCGCTTTCTTCGATCTGGACAAGACCGTCATCGCCAAGTCGAGCGCGTTGGCGTTCGGTCGGCCGTTCTACCGGGACGGGCTGATCACACGCCGCGACGTGGTCAAGTCCGCGTACGCCCAGCTCATGTTCCGGCTGGGCGGCACCGACGAGCAGACGATGGCGCGTACCCGCGACTATCTGGCGACGCTGTGCAAGGGCTGGCCGGTGGACCAGGTTCGACAGATCGTCGCCGAAACGCTGCACGAGCTGATCAACCCCTACGTGTACGCCGAGGCCGCCGCCCTGATCGAGGAGCACCAGGCGGCCGGTCGGGACGTCGTACTCGTCTCCGCCTCCGGCGAGGAGATGGTTCGGCCGATCGGTGAGCTGCTCGGGGTCGCCGACGTGATCGCCACCCGGATGACGGTGGTGGACGGGCGGTACAGCGGCGAGGTGGAGTTCTACGCGGCCGGCCCCAGCAAGGTCGACGCGGTCGGCGAGTTGGCCAAGGAACGCGGCTACGACCTCACCGCCTCGTACGCCTACTCCGACTCGGTCAGCGACCGTCCGCTGCTGGAGTGTGTCGGCCATCCGAGCGCGGTCAACCCGGACCGGGCGCTGCGCAAGCTCGCCGTGGAGAACGGCTGGCCGGTGCTGGAGTTCCGGCACCCGGTACCGCTCGGTCGCCGGCTCCGGGAGCGTCCCGCCGTGCCGGTCGCGGCGGCGGCCATCGGGGTCGGCGTCGGGGTGGCCATCGGCATCGCCTGGTACGGCCGGCACCGCCGGACCCGCACCACCACCGCCTGACAGCTCGCGATCAGGCCGGGCCGGGATCGATCGGTCCCCGGCCGCCGGGACCCGATCCCGCAACCCCCGACCCGTCCGGCGTAGCGCCACCGGGTGCCGGGTTCGCCAGAACCTCGTCGCCGATCTCGGTCAGCCGCTCCGCGCCGACCTCCACCGCCGTCGCGTAGTGCCGGAGCCAGGAGCGGAGCCCGTCCGGGGTACCGGTGGCGAAGGCGCCGGCCGCGCCGACGTACTCCGGCTCGCGTTCGGAGTGGCCAAGGTCGACCGCGATCAGGCCGCGCGGGTCGAATCCGGTGGCGAGCAGGGTGAGCCGGGCGGCTGCCCGGGCGACCACCCCGGACGGGCCGGCGAAGGGTCGCAGCGCCAGCAGTTCCCCGTGTACGACGGCAGCCAGCACCACCGGCGACGCCGACGTCCCACCGGCGACCAGCCCGGCCAGCCCGTCCAGCCGGGCGCCGAGCACTTCCGGCGCGACAGACGCTCCGGCGGCGGGGCCGTGAGCCGGTGCCGGCCGGCCGAGCGCCTCCTCCGGCACCGTTCCCCGGGCGGCCAGGGTGTGCAGCCGGGCGAGCACTTGCCGGGGGGCCTTCGGCCACAGGTCGGTCAGCCCGGGCAGCGCTCCGGCGACCCGGAGGGCACCTTGCAGCACCGGATCGGTCACGGTGCCGGCGCGGACCGCCTCGCGCTCGTGCGCGTACCCCTCCAGCGCGGAGCTGGCCACCGCGGACCGCAGGCTGACCTCGGCCGCGACCTGGCCGCCGTGCCGGCGCAGCGCGCGGTGCCGCAGCGCCTGGTCGACCCGCTCGCGGGCCCGGTCGACCGCGGGGGCGACGTCGGCGAGGTCCAGCAGCGGGGCGAGCGGGTCGGTGGCCATGCTGTCACCGTAGTTGCCGGCCCGGGCACGCCAGCGCCGAGCGCCGGAACCGACACCCGTCCAACGCTTCGGCGCTTTCCGGACGGAATCAGCCCGACGGAATCAGCCGGACAGTCCGCCGGTGCCGGCACGTGCGGTGACCGGCGAGCGCCGGAACGCCGCCATTCGGCGCGTCTGGTCGCGTGAGTGGTACGGACCCCTCGCCCCAGCTACCAGGCCCGATTAACCTCCTACCGAACGACACTGACGCGACGCCTGAGGAGCCATCCACCATGAGCGAGACTCTGGCAAACCTGTTGCAGGAGACCCGGCAGTTCCCGCCGCCGGCCGACCTTGCCGCCGCCGCCAACGTCACCGCGGACGCCTACGACGAGGCCGCCGGGGACCGGCTGGCGTTCTGGGCACGCCAGGCGGGGCGGCTGGACTGGTCGAAGGAGTGGGACCAGATCCTCGACTGGTCAAACCCGCCGTTCGCGAAGTGGTTCGTCGGCGGCCGGCTCAACGTCGCCTACAACTGCCTGGACCGGCACGTCGCCGCCGGGCACGGCGACCGGGTGGCCATCCACTGGGAGGGCGAGCCCGGCGACAACCGCACGATCACCTACGCCGACCTGCTGGCCATGACCAGCCAGGCGGCGAACGCGCTGACCGACCTCGGGGTCACCGCCGGTGACCGGGTGGCGATCTACCTGCCGATGATCCCGGAGGCGGCGGTCGCGATGCTCGCCTGCGCCCGGATCGGCGCCACCCACAGCGTGGTGTTCGGTGGCTTCTCCGCCGACGCGCTGACCAACCGGATCCAGGACGCCAGCGCCAAGGTCGTGATCACCGCCGACGGCGGGTTCCGCCGGGGCAAGCCGTCGGCGTTGAAGCCGACCGTTGACGAGGCGATCGCCAAGTGCCCGACGATCGAGCGGGTGCTGGTGGTCCGGCGTACCGGGCAGGAGGTGGCCTGGAACGACGAGAAGGACCTGTGGTGGCACGAGACGGTGGAGACCGCCTCGACCGAGCACACCGCGGAGGCGTTCGACGCCGAGCACCCGCTGTTCATCCTCTACACCAGTGGCACGACGGCGAAGCCGAAGGGCATCCTGCACACCTCCGGCGGCTACCTGACCCAGGTCGCCTACACCCACCACGCGGTCTTCGACCTGAAGCCGGAGACCGACGTCTACTGGTGCAGCGCCGACATCGGCTGGGTGACCGGGCACTCCTACATCGTGTACGGCCCGCTGGCCAACGGCGCCACCCAGCTCATGTACGAGGGCACCCCGGACACCCCGCACAAGGGCCGCTTCTGGGAGCTGGTGCAGAAGCACAAGGTGACGATCCTCTACACCGCCCCCACCCTGATCCGGACCATGATGAAGTGGGGCGACGACATTCCGAAGGGGTACGACCTCTCCTCGTTGCGCCTGCTGGGCAGCGTCGGCGAGCCGATCAACCCCGAGGCGTGGATCTGGTACCGGGAGAACATCGGCCGCGGCGAGTGCCCGGTCGTCGACACCTGGTGGCAGACCGAGACCGGGGCCATCATGATCTCCCCGCTGCCCGGGGTGACCTCGACCAAGCCGGGCAGCGCGATGCGCCCGCTGCCGGGGATCAGCGCCGACGTGGTGGACGACCAGGCGCAGTCGGTGCCGGACGGTGGCGGCGGCTTCCTGGTGCTGCGCGAGCCGTGGCCGTCGATGTTGCGCACCATCTGGGGCGACGACCAGCGGTTCGTCGACACCTACTGGTCCCGCTTCGAGGGCCTCTACTTCGCCGGCGACGGGGCGAAGAAGGACGACGACGGCGACCTGTGGCTGCTCGGCCGGGTCGACGACGTGATGCTGGTGTCCGGGCACAACATCTCCACCACCGAGGTCGAGTCGGCGCTGGTCTCACACCCGTCGGTCGCCGAGGCGGCGGTGGTCGGCGCCACCGACCCGACCACCGGGCAGGCGATCGTCGCCTTCACCATCCCGCGCGGCTCCGTCGACACCGAGGGCAACGCGGGCGAGGCGCTCATCGCCGAGCTGCGGGAGCACGTCTCGAAGACCCTCGGCCCGATCGCCAAGCCCCGGCAGATCATGCTGGTCCCGGAGTTGCCGAAGACCCGGTCCGGGAAGATCATGCGCCGGCTGCTGCGCGACGTGGCCGAGAACCGCTCGCTCGGTGACGTCACCACGTTGCAGGACTCCTCGGTGATGGACCTGATCTCATCCGGGATGCGTTCCGGCAAGTCCGACGAGGACTGACCCGCGTCGCCCGGACCGGCGACGACCACCGCACGGCCCGAACCAGCACACACCGCATGATGGGCGGACCCGCTCCGGGTCCGCCCATCGTCGTGTCCGCCGTGGGTGGTCGGGCCGGTCAGGGGGTACGGGTGGGTGCGGGCGCGACCCGGCGCCATTCACCCGGTTGCCGACGCGGGGACGTGGCACGAACGGTCGGGGTTCCTGCCGTAGCCGAATCGTGACATTCCTATCTGCGAAAATAGGTGGCCGTTAGAATGCTTTCGCCCTGATTAGACGTAGGTCTGACTACCCCGACGAGCCGTCTTCGACCCGTGACAGCGTTCGGTCCATCTGCAATGGTGATGGTCGCGTCTGATGACAGTGCCCGCCATGAGCCGGCCTGTTCTGTAACACTTCCACAAAGGAGGAGGACCTTTGAGGAGACGAGTCACAGCCGGTCTGGCGGGTGCCACGGCCGCGCTGTTGGCCGCCGGTGCGGTCGCCGTGCCGGCGTCCGCCGCTCCGGCGGCGCCTGCCCCGGCGGACCGGGATCCCCAGGGTGCGGCCCACCGGGCCGACAACCTGCCCGACCCGCTCGCCGAGGAGCACCAGCAGGTCCGCAGGGAGGCCATCTCCGCCCTGCTCTCCGGCAAGGCCAAGCTGCAGACCCGCAACGGGTCGAAGGTCATCCAGATCAAGGCTGACCGGTTCGTCGAATACCAGCAGCCCCCGAAGACGGACCCGATCTTCACCATCCTGGTCGAGTTCGGCAACCAGAAGGACCCGCGTACCGGCGGCACGGACGGCCCGCTGCACAACCAGATCAAGCAGCCGGACCGCACCTACGACGGCGGCGCGACCGACGACAACAGCACCATCTGGCGGGCCGACTACAACCGCCAGTCGTACCTGGACCTCTTCTACGCCAAGGGCAAGGAGTCGATGGCCGACTTCTACCTGAAGCAGTCGGGCGGCCGGTACACCGTCGGCGGCGACGTCAGCGACTGGGTCCAGGTGCCGTTCAACGAGGCCCGGTACGGCAGCAACGAGATCGCCGAGCGGGACGGCTACTGGAACTTCGTCAAGGACACCGCCAACGCCTGGTACGAGTCGCAGGTCGCGGCGGGCAAGACCCAGGAGCAGATCAAGCAGTACCTCGCCCAGTTCGACGTCTGGGACCGGTACGACCACGACGGCGACGGCGACTTCAACGAGGCCGACGGCTACGTCGACCACTTCCAGGCGGTGCACGCCGGTGAGGGCGAGGAGGCCGGCGGCGGCGCACAGGGCGCGGACGCGATCTGGTCGCACCGCTGGTCGGCCTTCACCGACCTGGCCGGCTCGGCCGGGCCGGAGTTCAACAAGGCCGGCGGCGTGCAGATCGGCGACACCGGGCTCTGGATCCGTGACTACACCACGGAGCCGGAGAACGGCGGCCTGGGCGTCTTCGCCCACGAGTACGGCCACGACCTCGGGCTGCCCGACCTGTACGACACGCAGGGCGGCGACAACGGCGTCGGGTTCTGGAGCCTGATGGCTTCCGGCTCCTGGCTCAACCACGGCAAGCAGGACATCGGCACCACGCCCGGTTACATGGACCCCTGGTCCAAGCTCTACCTGGGCTGGCTGAACTACTCGACCGTGGACTGGGACAGCGGCACCACGTACGCCACGCTCGGAGCGGCCGGCGACACCGACGGCCTCGCCCAGGCGATCGTGGTCAATCTGCCGGGGCAGGAGGTCACCATCCCCTACAACACTCCGTTCGCGGGCGAGCGCGAGTGGTGGGGTGGCACCGGTGACAACCTGAACAACACGCTGACCCGGGAACTCGACCTCACCGGCGCCACCAGCGCCGCGGTCAACGCCAAGGCGTGGTACGAGATCGAGGAGAACTTCGACTACCTCTTCGCGGAGGTGTCGACGGACGGCGGGGCCACCTGGGCCAAGCTGACCAACCCGCTGATCGAGCCGGGCGAGAGTGGCATCGACGGTTCCACGAACGACGAGTGGGTCGACCTGAACTACGACCTCTCCGCGTACCTGGGCAAGACGGTGCAGTTCCGTTACCGCTACCAGAGCGACAACGGCACCAACCTCGCCGGTGCGTTCTTCGACAACATCTCGCTGGTCAAGAACGGCGCGCCGGTCTGGACCGACGGGGCGGAGACCGAGCAGCCGGAGTGGACCGCCCGTGGCTTCACCCGGTCCGTCGGCTCGGTCACCGAGCTGCGTCCGCGCTTCTACATCGCCGAGTACCGGACCTACTACGGGTACGACAAGACCCTGGAGACCGGTCCGTACAACTTCGGCTGGCAGAACTCGAAGCCGGACTGGGTGGAGCGGTTCAAGAACCCGCAGGGCCTGCTCGTCTGGTACGTGAACTACGCGTACGAGGACAACGACACCATCGTCCACCCGGGCTTCGGCCTGAACCTGCCGGTCGACGTCCGGCCCGGCCCGATCACGGTGCCCGGGGTCGGCAACGTCACCAACCGGCGCAGCAGCTACGACGCCACGTTCAGCCGGTTCGCCAAGCCGGCGCAGACGTTCCACCTCAACGGGGTGGCGACCACGGTGCCGAAGCTGAACCCGGTGACGGTCTTCAACGACTCGGACCCGAACCGGTACTGGACGGCACAGAACCCGATGAACTCGGTCAAGGTCGCCGGCACCGGCACCAAGATCGAGCTGCTGCTGGAGAACCGCCTGATCAGCGACCTGGCGATCATCAAGATCACCAACTGATCCGCTGATCAGACGTACCACGGTCGGGGCCGGAAGCGCGGACAGCGCTTCCGGCCCCGCTCCCGTGCACGGGGACGGTGGTCAGCCGGCGGCCAGGTCGAGCCAGCCGTACCGGTGCTCGCACGGCGGCCCGGCCGCGATGCCGAACCGCCGGTCGTCCAGGTCCAGCAGCACCGAATAGACCGTCTCGGAGCGCTCGGCCAGCGGCATCCGCTCGTCGACGTGCCGGCAGATGCCGTGCGGAAAACTCGCGTGGTCGCGGAAGAGCGCCGCGAGGTCGCCCTCGCCGACCTTGCCGACCGCCGCCCTCGGCGCCAGCAGCCGCCTGGCCCGGGCGGACCGGAACAGCGACGAACCGCCCCAGTCCTTCATCGCGTCGTGGACCGGCAGCCCTGTCTCCAGATGGTTGGCGTGCGTGAGGTACCCGTCCACCGGGTGCAGCCAGCCGGCGTCGCCGGGCACCAGCTCCAGGTCGATCAGCTCGCCGCCGGCCTCCGCCGCCTGGCCGAGCAGCAGGTTGATCGAGCTGTTCCGGGTACCCCGGACGGCGGCCTTCAGTGCCTCGGCCAGGCTCTCCGCCTCCAGCGCCGCCCGGAGCAGCACGTGGTACGGCACGCCCGGCTCGACCCCGGGGCCCGGCAGCCCGTCCCGGTCACAGCCGAGCATGTTCACGCAGACGCCGACCCCCGCCGAGTTCAGCCCGGTCTTGGCGACCATGCCCGCCTCGGTCAGGGTCAGCACGGTCAGCCCGCGCTCGTCCCGGGTGGCCAGCAGCAGCATCACGTCGCGCTGGTCGGGGTGCCAGTCCCAGTTCTGCCCGAGCAGCAGGTGACCGTTGCCGGTGTGGGTGCCGAGCACCCCGACCGCGGTACAGCCGCCGGCATCGGCGTCCGGCGGGGCGGCGGACCCGCCGTCCCGGTGCCGGCCGTAGATCAGCTCGGTACGCGCGTTCAGCGCGTAGACCTGCTCGACCCGGGCCCCGGCCCCCTCGGCCACCCCGTCCAGCAGCTCGGCGACCCGGGGATGGTGCCGCCGGGTCGCCTCCTGGAACGCCCGCCCGGCGACGGTCACCGCCGCCTCGTCCCACCCGCCCTCCTCGCGGAACCGGCGCAGGTAGAACTCCAGGTTGGCGGTGATCAGGTCACGGGCCGCGGCACCGTACCCGGCACCGCACTCGGCCGGTGTGCCCTGCACCCGGATCAGCGGCACCGGCAGGTCGGAATGGTCGAGCCGACGGGCGGAAGTCATCCCAGCACGCTAGTCGGACCACCCGGTCGACGTCACCGGCGTTCCCGACCCCCTGGCGCGGCATCGCCGCGACCCTCCCGAGCAAGACCGACCAGGACGCCCACCGACGGGCCAAGGATTCCAAAGGCGGCCGGCCACCAGTCTTGGACCCGAAGATCTACAAGCAGCGTCATGCCGAAGAAACTACTGCCAGGCGATGTCCACCTACGCCTTCGTACCCCGCCGGCCTGTTCTCGATGACGGGCCGGCTGACCGATGGCTCAGGGCGAAGACGTTGCGAGACGGGCGACGGCTCGCCGCCGGATAGCTGCGGGGTCGGCGCCGAGATTGGGTAGCAGGCGTGCGGCCGGACCGTCGGCCTCGACCAGGACGGCCGCGAGAAGGTGGGTCGTGCCGGCGTGCGGGTGACCGGCGTCGCGGGCCGCGTCGCTGGCCGAGCGTAGCGCCGCGAGGGAGGTGCGACCGCAGCGCTGTCCGGCAGAGATAGCACCGCGACCAGCAGGTGCTCGGAACCGACCCACCGAAGCCCGTCGCGGCTGGCCTCGCGGAGTACCTCGTAGAACTAGTCGTAACCACCTAGACCGGCCCGGGTGGCCCGGGAAATTCCCGGACGATCCCCTGATCCGTAGGTTGCGCCGGATCCGTCCCGCACCGGTGGCCCTAGGCTGTGGACATGAGGGAGCGAACCGGCCAGGTCAGCGAGGAGCGGCGAAGCGAGCGCAGCCGGCTGTGTCCCGACACCCGGGGCACCGTGAAGTCGTGGGAAGCCGCCGGGCTCGCCGGCACACCGGGGGAGGCGGCATGAGCGAGCGCGGCGGCGGCCGCAGGTCGGTCGTCGACGAGTCCTGCGTACTGGTGGACGGGCCGTGGACGCACCGGTTCGTCGGCGCCAACGGCAGCCGGTTCCACGTCGTCGAGGCCGGTACCGGGCCGTTGGTGCTGTTCCTGCACGGCTTCCCCGAGTTCTGGTGGGCCTGGCACGAGATGTTGCCGGCGGTCGCCGACGCCGGCTACCGGGCGGTCGCGGTCGACCTGCGCGGCTACGGCGCGAGCGACAAGCCGCCCCGGGGGTACGACGGCTACACGCTCGCCGCCGACGTGGCCGGATTGATCCGGGCCCTCGGCGAACGTTCGGCGGTGCTGGTCGGCTCGGGCGCCGGCGGCATGATCGGCTGGACTGCCGCCTCCTTCCACCCCAGCCTGGTCCGCCGGCTGGTGGTGCTCGCGGCACCGCATCCGCTGCGGCTGCGCGCCGGCATCTTCGCCGACCCGCGCGGCCAGTTCGCGGCGGCCACCCCGACGCTGAAGTTCCAGATCCCGCGGTACGAGCACGTGCTGACCCGGGACGACGCGGCGCTGGTCGGCTACTTCCTGCAACGCTGGGGCGGACCGCACTGGGTGCGGAGCCCCGGCTTCGCCGACTACGCGGAGCGCTGCCGGCAGGCGATGCGGATTCCGCAGGCCGCGTTCTGCGCGATGGAGGGCTACCGCTGGGCGTTCCGGTCAGTGCTGCGCCTGCACGGCTACCGGTTCGTCAAGCTGATGCAGAAGCCGCTGATCACCCCGACCCTGCAACTGCACGGCGCGCTGGACCAGGCGTCGCTGCCGCGTACCGCCCAGGGCTCCAGCCGCTACGTGGTGGCCCCGTACGAGTGGCGGCTGCTCGACGACGTCGGCCACTTCCCGCACGTCGAGGCGACCGACCTGGTGCTGGGCGAGGTGCTGCGTTGGGCCAAGTCTTGACCGTCGTCCCGCCCCGGCTCGCGGACGGCCGCCTGCGAGCGCGGGTCAGGCGCGGTTCTCCCGCAGGTCGGTGACCTCGGCCGCCGGTGCCCACCCCTGGTAGACCCCGAAGTCGAACGCCTCCAGCCCCATCGCCTCGGCGACCGGCCAGCGCCCGCCGGTGTATTCCACCCGCAGCCAGTTGTCGTGCTGGGCAAGCACGATGAACGGCTGGCCCTGCCACGAGCATCTGGTCCGGACGTAGACCAGCTCGCCGACCTCGGCCGCGGCCACCACCCGGACGTACCGCCCGGGCCGGACTTCCTCGAAGCCCTCGCCCGGTTCCGCCTGGTAGAGGCGTACGTCGTCACCGGCCGGGCTGGCCTCGTATTCCCGGCCGCGCCACTGGGCCACGTAACCGTCGCGCATCAGCCCTCCTCGGCCCGGCGCCAGACGGGTATGTCGCAGTCCAGCGTCGCCACCAGCCGCTCGGTGCCGTCGAGACCGATCCGGTGCAGTTGCGCGCCGTGCGGCAGCCGTACACTGTCCACCTTGAACTCGGCCACCACGTCACTGCTCTCGCCCGGCGCGAACCCGTTGCCCCGAAACGGCGGCCGCTCGATAACCCAGCCCTCCATCGCCCGCATGGCGGCCTCGTTCTGGCCACCGTAGGGGATCCGGTAGAGGCTGGGCCGGTACGCCGGCCAGCGGAGCACGTAGATCTCCTCGGCGTCCCGGTCGAAGGGCGAACCGGGGTAGTTCAGGCCGAGCGCGGCGTAGAGCTTCGCCGGGGTACGCAGGTGGGCGACCTCGGACGCCCGGTGCACGAAGCCCGACACCCGGTCGTAGCCCCGGTCGAGATAGTAGGAGAGCTGGCTGGGGGCGATGGTCTTCTGCATCATCGTCGGCCGCCCCGGATCGTCCCGAGCCGGCGCGTACGTCGGCCGGGGCGCCTCCTCCTCGGCGGGAGCCTGCGGCACCGGCTCACCGGTGTCGTCGCCGAGGCCCACCTCGGCGGCCCAGTTCGCCAGCGCGACGATCTGCCCACCCGGAAGTTTGGCGCCGACCGGCGTGCCCGGGTTCACCGCGAACGAATAGTTGTCGTCCGGCCACCGCCGGATCAACTGGGCGAACTTGACCTCGACGGTGTCGATGGTCTCCGGCAGGTGGTCGCCGAGCCGCTCCGGGGAGGTGAACACCACGACGTAGCGCTCCCCGTCCAACAGCTCGGTACGCCACTCGAAGCCGTCGTCACCGGGTCGGGCGCCGGGGGCCGAGTTGAACGCCACCGGCAGCAGCACCCTGGCGAGCAGCAGCGTGGAGAGGAACGTGTCGGTGCTGCCGTCACCGGCGGCGTCCAGCAGGCTCCGCTCGACCTCGTTGGCCGGTACGAAGTCCGGTGGCAACCGGCGGGCGGGCAGCGGATCGGCGCCGGCCTGCGGCTCGGCGGCGAGCGGTCCGGTCGTACCCTGGTCAACGGCCGGCGGCCGGCCACCGGCCGGCTCGGGCGAAATCGGCTCGGTCGGAATCGGCTCGGTCGGGGCCGACCCGGAGCCGGACTGCTCGCGGACGGACGGGCCGGCGGTGGACTGCTCGCGGACCGATCGACCGGCGGCGAACTGCTCGGTGGCGGACGGGCCGGCGAAAAACTGCTCGGTGGGTGTCGGGGCGGCAGCGAACTGATCGGTGGGTGTCGGGGCGGCGCCGAACCCCTCGGTGGGCAGCGAGCCCATCGTCAGGGACTCCGTCGCGAACGACCGGCCGGAGAACGACTGGGTGAGACCCGTACCGGTGAGGATCTGTTCGGTGGGACGAGCCTCCGCGGGTTCCGAATCGGCGGCTGTGCGGCTCGCGGGAACCGGATCGGTGCCGGGCCGTCCGGGACCGGCCACCTCGTACGCCGTCGTCGGACCCTCAGCGGTCACGCCGGACCACGGCTCGCCCGCCTCGGACGGCGAGTCACCGGCCGGACGTCGGGAGACCGGGGTGAACAGCGACGGCTCGGAGCGCGCGGCCGGTGGCGTCCAGGCCGCCGGTGCCGGGACCTCCGACGGCGGAGTCCACGGGGCAGCGGGCGTGCCGGGTCGCTCCTCCGGCGTCCGATTCTCGACCGGCTCGGCGGGTCGGTCGACCTGCTGGCCCGCGAGCCCGTGCCAGGCCGGTGGCGGGCCGCCCGGCGCACCGCTGGACGGCGGCGCGGACACCGAGGACGCCGGACCAGCCGGCCCCTGCACGGCTGGCGAACTGCCGTTCGCCGTGTTCGGCGAGGTGGGTCGGGTCGGACCCGCCGGCGTCATCCAGCCCGCCGAGGTGTCCTCCGAGATCTGGCTGCCGAAGTCTCCGCCCAGCCCGCCCCGGGCCGGCGTCGGTGCGATCACCGGCACCGTGGCCGGGGTGCCGCTCGGCGGGGCCGAGGCCGGTTCCGGAGACGACGGGAACGCTGTCGGTTCGCCGGTCGGGGGCGCCACCGGGGCCCGTTCGCCGGCCGGCGGCACCATCGGGGTCGGTTCGCCCTCGGCCTCGACCGACCGGAACGACTCGGCCGGCTCCCGAGACGGCTCGACCGGCCGGTACGGGTGCGCCGGTGGCTCCGGCTCCACCGACCGGAACGACTCGGCCGCCTCCCGCGACGCCCCAGGCGACCGCAGCGGCAGCCCCGGCGAGTCCGAGTCCACCGACCGGGACGGGTCGGCGTCCGTCGACCGGAACGGATCGGCGGACTCCCGCGACACCCCGGGCGAGCGCGAGGGCAGCCCGTCCGGGTCAGTCGGCCGGAACGGCAGCCCGTCCGGTTCGGCCGCCCGGAACGCCCCGGCCGGTGCGGGCTCCGCCCTCGGCCCGTCCGGCGGGCGGCGCGGTACGGCGGCCGTGGCCCGGGCCCGGGCGGCCCGCTCGACCTGCTCCAGCCGGGCCCGGGCACCCATGCTGCGGCCGGGCAGCCGTACGTCGCCCCGGGAGAGCTGGGAGACGAACCAGGCCGGCAGGTAACCCTCGATCGGCAGCCCGGGGTTCACCGCGAGCCACCACTCCGGGTTGGGCCATCCGGTGGCCAGTTCGGGGTAGGGTGCCCGCCGGGTCGATCCGGCGTTCTCGGCGAGACACGCGCGCAGCGCGGCGGTGGACGTGAATGCGAGTACGTGCGTCCGGCCACCGGTGGTCCAGGTGCCCCAGCCCATCGGCGCACGACCGGCGAGCGCCTCTGCGGAGACCGGCAACAGAAGATCGGTACGGGCGAGAATGCGGAAATAGAGTTCCTGGTCGCCCGCGCGCAGTGCGTCCCGCATCGCGGCCTCGGTCTCGGTGGCTGGCTCCCATTCGGTCACGGCCACCTCCCTCTCGCCGAACAGGCCACAAGCATCGCGTACAACCTACAAGGTGGGGACCGGATCACAATGGTTGGCTGGCGGTGGATGCCGTTCGCGGCGATCCACCGATAGCATCCGGTGGGCGGAGCCGGACCGATGACGATCCGGCCCGATGGCGGACCGAACCGATTTCGGAGGCGACCGATGCGTGGCCGGACAATACGACTCACGCTGGTTGGCGCCATCACCGTGCTGGCGGTCCCGCCGATCGCCGCCGGTCCGGCCACGGCGGCACCGCTCGCCCCGCCGGCCGCCCAGCGGACCCTGCCCGGCTGTGACAACAACACCCCACCCGCCCAGCCCATCACCACGCTGCCGTGGGCGCAACAGCGGTACGCCCCGGAGCGGCTGGCGCCGCTGACCGTCGGAGCTGGCGTAACGGTGGCGGTGATCGACTCCGGCGTCGACGACACGCACCCGCAGATGCGCGGCCGAGTCCTGCGCGGGCAGGACTTCCTCGGCTCGGACTCCGACGGGAAGCGGGACTGCGTCCGGCACGGCACCGGTGTGGCCAGCATCATCGCGGCCGCCCCCCGGGAGGGCACCCCCTTCCGCGGGCTCGCGCCCCAGGTCAAGATCCTTCCGATACGGGTGAGCGAGCAGAAGGTCATCGAGGGCAAGGAGAACGGCGACAGCGTAACCGTCGGGACATTTGCCCAGTCGATCCGCTGGGCGGTCGACAACGGGGCAGACGTGATCAACCTCTCGGTCGTGTACTACCAGGACAACCCGGAGCTCAAGCGGGCGGTGGAGTACGCCCTGGAGAAGGACGTCGTGATCGTCGCCGCCGCCGGCAACCTGTACGCGGACAAGAACCCGAGGCCGTACCCGACGTCGTACGACGGGGTGATCGGGGTGGGCTCGGTCGGCGAGGACGGGCTGGTCTCCCCGTTCTCCCAGCGCGGCGACTACGTGGACCTGGTCGCGCCCGGCGGCGGCGTGGTGGTCGCGGTGCCGGAGCGCGGGCACGTGCTGGACAACGGCACCAGTTTCGCCACCCCGTTCGTGACCGCCACCGTCGCGCTGATCCGGCAGTACTGGCCCGGCCTGAACGCGCAGCAGGTGGCGCAGCGCCTGATCGCCACCACCGATCCGGTGCCGGGCTCCGATCGGGACGCCTACGGCGCCGGGATGCTCAACCCGTACCGGGCGGTCACCGACACGGCGGCGCCGGCCCGGCGACCCGAGGCGGCCGGGCTGCCACCGCACCAGGTCGACCCGGCGGAGGTGGCCCAGGCGGAGCGGCGCTCAGCAAGCCAGGAGCGGGCCCTGTGGGTGGCCGGCCTCGCCGGCACTGTCGCGCTGGCGGCGCTGCTGCTCGCCGTGGTACTGCCCCGGGGAGCCCGCCGCGGCTGGCGCCCCGCCGGCCCGACGCCCTAGCCCTCGGCGGGCGCCGCCGGCACCCGGAGGCGGTACGCCCAAGCAGATGCCCCGGGTGCGGCGCGGATCGCGCGGCAGCCCGGGGCAGTCTGGGTGTTACGGCAGGCCTTACTGGAACAGGCCGGTGTTCTTCTTCTCGGTGCTGAGGTAGTCCGCGGCGGACTCGTCCAGCGCCATCTTGATGTCGCGCAGCATGTTGGACATGTCCTGCGCACCCTGACGCCACTTGGTCTGCCGCTGGTAGTACGCCTGCTGCGCCTCACCCTCCCAGGTGTTGACGAGCGGCGCGGCGTCCGACTCCAGCTGGTCGAGCTGCGAGTCGAGCGTGTTCAGCGCCTTCTGGATGTCCGCGCTGGCCTGCTGCAACGCGGCAAAATTGACGACAAGAAGGCCGTCACTCATCGGATCTTCCCTCCCCGGTCCAAATCAGAGCGGCAGCGTCATGCCGCCGGCGTTGGTGGCGTTCATCCGGCTCGACGCCTCGGTGTCGGACGCGTCGTACTGCTGGCCGGAGGTACGGATCGCAGTCGCGGTCTCGCGCAGCGCGCGGTGGATCTGCTCCTGGTTCTGCGCCCACTGCTGCTTGACCTGCTCGAACGAGCGGCCACCAGCACCGCGCCACTGGTTCTGCAGCACCTCAAGCTGACCCATCAGGCTGCTCAGCATGCTCTGCAGCGACTGGTCGACCGACTCGAACTTCGTGGCGGTCGTTTCCATCACCGCGGCTTCTGCCTGCGTCTGGGACACCCCCGAAGTCACCCCGCTCCCTTAACTCGTCGTCAACCCGGAGCGCCCACTGTGGACTCCCCGGCTCGTGTCCGCTCCCCCGACGGGTCACGGCACAACTTGGCAATTACTTCCGTAGCCGACGGTAGCGGGCCAGGGCAAGCCTTGGATACCCCTTCGGGCCACCCTGTGGACAAACCCGTACCGCAATGAACCGGACCGGCAGCTACCGACGGTCACCGATATTCTTTCCCACCAGCACATTTTCCCGCTCGCCTATTGCACGCCGGCCCGGTCGCGGGCCTTCTCGGGATCCAGCGCCGGCCCGTCCGGGATCAGCGTGACCAGGATGCTCGGCATCCGTACCCGCTTGGCGGCGCCGTAGCCGAGGTTGCCCAGCACCTCGCCGCCGGTCACCGGATGCCGCCGTCCCTGGTCGGTGACGACCGAGATGGCGCCGCCGGTGGCACCGGGTGCGGCAGCCGCCTCGACCACCACACCCCGGCCGGGCTCCAGCACCACCTGGTCGGCGAGCGCACCGCCCCGGGCCGACTGTGCCGAGGTCGCGGGCGGATCGGGGATCCCGGACATGTCGGCGCCGAGCCGGATGCCCTGCACCCCACGGTCGTCCGGCACGTCGCCGCAGACCACGCCGCCTTCCGCCGCCGCCATCTTCGGCGTGGTCGCCGGTGCCGCCGCGTCGTTGCCGGGCACCAGGTCGCCCTTCTTGGGCATCGCGCCGTACTGGCCCTGGGAGAGCTTGGTCTCGTCGCCCTGCTTCACGACATCCTTGGTCAGCAGGATGTTGGCCTGCACCTCGGTGATGTTGTAGAGGCCGTCGCGCTTGGCCACCGCGTACTGGCCGCCGCCGCCCTGCCGCTCGACCAGGAACACCTCACCGATCTTCGCGCCCTCCACCGCGTCGGACGGCTCGCCCGCGTCGGGAATCCGGATCTCGTCCAGGTCCGCCCCGGCGGGCAGGGCGTTGAGCAGGGCCGGCGCCACCGGTACCTGCCGCTCGCTGCCCCAGGTCAGCGCACTGATGATCAGATCGGGATTCTGGATCAGGTGCCGGCGGTTGTGCCAGATCAGGAAGAGCTGGCCGTTGGGGTGCACCGCCAGCAGGCCCTCGTCGCCCAACTCCCGACCGCCCGGTGCCGCCTTGCCGATCAGCAGTGTCGACTGTGGCTGCCCGCCGGCGCCACCGGTACGCGGTTCGGAGCAGATCGTCCAGCCGCCGGAGACCAGCCGGTTGCTGGGGGCCAGCGACTCCGGCAGGTCGCGGATGCCCAGCGTCACGCCGCGCGGCTGGCCCTCCAGCGACTTGCGCGACACCGACACCGTCTTCGGGGCGGGCTGGCCGACGATGAGCAGCGCCGAGGCGTAGTTGAGCACCGGATGCAGGGTCTGGGTGTCGCTGATATAGACGTACTGCGCGCCGGACTCCTTCTCGACGATCACCACCGAGGAGTTCTTCCACTTGGTGGCACCGCCGCCGACGAAGACCCCGTAGACCACCGAACCGCCGATCCCGATCAGCGCGATCAGCACGCTGGCCAGGGTGGCGCCGGCCGCTCGCCGGAACGGCGACTGCGCGGGATCGGTCTCCCGCATGACCAGCGCGCCCACCACACGCTGGACCATGAACTGGTAGGAATGCAACTGATCCTGCCGCGACGGCATGCGGGCCCCCTCTCCGGTTGGTCCGGCCCATACGATAGGCCCCTGAGCGAATTGCGGGGGGCGGGCCCACGGCCGACGCCCATCCAGGGGAGGCTATCGCGGTGACGCTAACTGCGGCAGACAACCGGACCCGGCCCACCGGCACCCCGGGCAGCCGGATCGACCGGTCGCCACCGGCGCCACTGCCGGCATCGTCCACTCCGACCCGGTCCGGCCTGTTCGGCGTACGGGCGGGGCAGATCGTGGCCCTCCAGGTGGCGTTGGCGCTCATCCTCGCCGCCGCCAGCCAGGGCCCACTGCTGCTCGCCGGGGCGGCACTGCTCGCCGTCGCCCTGGTGCTGCTGACCTGGATCCGGATGCGTCGGCGCTGGCTCTTCGAGTGGATCGCCATCGGGATGCGCTACTCCTCCCGGCGGCGGACTCTGCCGCAGGCCGCGCCGCCGGAGGCCCTGCTGGACCTGGTCAACCCCGGTGCCGTGGTGCTGCCGGTCGACCTCGCCGGCGACGCAGCCTGCATGGTCAGCGACGCCTACGGCCTGACCGCCGTACTCGAACTCGGTGACCAGGTCGGCATGCTCGCCGACACCCCGCAGTCGCTGCTCTCCCCGGCCGGTCTGCTGCCGGCGGCGAGCGCGGAGACCCCGCCGATGCGGGTGCAACTGGTGCTGACCGGTGCTCCGGCGCCGACGCTGGGCGCGGGCACCGGCACCCCGGCCACGTCGTACCGGCAACTCACCGACGGGCGGCTGCTCGGGCACGAGCGGGCCCTGCTCGCCGTCCGGGTGCTGCGCGCCGACGGCTGGTCGGACGAGGACCTGCGCCGTGCGCTCTCCAGCGCGGTACGCAAGGTGCGCCGCCGGCTCGCCCCGGTGCCGACCCGGGTGCTCGGCGAACGCGCCGCGCTCGGCGTACTCGCGGAGACGGTGCACCACGACGGCGCGCAACCGGCCCGGGAGAACTGGCAGGGCGTCAGCCTGGGCGGGCTGTTGCAGACCACCTTCCGGCTGCGCCGCTGGCCGGACCTGCGGACGGAGACCGGGCGCCGCTTCATTCCCCGGCTGCTGGCGCTGCCGGCGACCGCGACCACGGTCTCGGTGAGCGCCGGCCCGTGGGCGGGCGGCGGCACCGACAGCATCGGGGTGGACGTCACCGTCCGGCTGGCCGCCGACAGCCCCCAGGCGCTCGGCACCGCCGTCCAGGCGCTGCGCCGGCTGCTCTCCGCCGAGCACGCCGTGGCCCGGCGGCTGGACGGCGAGCAGCTCGACGGCGTCGCCGCCACCCTGCCGCTGGGGGTGCTGGGCGCCGGTCCGACCGCCCCGGCACCGGCCACCACCCTGCCGGCCTCCTCTGTGGACGCCCTCGACCTGCCGATCGGGCTGGCCGGGCTGATGCTCGGCGCCAACCGGCACGGCGCGGCGGTGGTCGCCCGGCTGTTCCGGGCCGAGACCACCCGGGTGGTGCTGATCGGCGGCGTACGCGCCGCGCAGCTCGTCGCGCTGCGGGCGATGGCGCTCGGCGCCCGGATCGTGGTGCAGACCGCCAGGCCGCGCGCCTGGGAGCCGTTCGTCCGCGGGGCCAGCGGGCCGGGCGCGCCGATCGCGATGATCCCGCCCGGTCGGCCGGTGGGCGGCCCGCCCGGCACCCAACTGCACCCGCTGCTGGTGGTGGTCGACGTCGGCCCGGTGGCGGCCGACTCGCAGCCGGGGCCGGGCTGGCAGACCAGCCTGGTCGTACGCGACGAACTGGCTCCGGTCGACGTCGACGCCGTCTCCCGGGCCGACCTGGTGGTGTTGCAGCCGCTCCGGCCGCACGAGGCCCAGCTGGCCGGCGTGGCGCTCGGGCTCGGCGACTCGGCGGACTGGCTGACCCGGATCCGGGCCGACATGGTCGGGGTGATCAACCGTCGGGTGCTGCGCTGGGCGCTGCTCTCGGCCACCCCGATCGAGGCGCAGCTGATCGGCCCGCCGGCCCGGTAGCCGCGCCCGCTGCACGACGGTCGCCAGCCATCGTCCGGCCAGGGTTTGATCTGGGCGGATTTGAGATCACGTGGCACTATCTGCGGGCATGGGTTTCCTGAAAGGGCTTCTCGTCCGGCTCGCCGGCACCGCCCTGGCCTTCTGGCTCGCCACGCTGATCATCCCGGGGATCACCCTGGACACCGACTCGGTCGGCGAGGCGGTGAGCACGCTGGTCCTGGTGGCGATCATCTTCGGGGTGGTCAACGGCGTGCTCCAGCCGGTCATCAAGACCCTCGGCTGCGGGCTCTACCTGCTCACCCTCGGGCTGATCGCGCTGGTGGTGAACGCGCTGCTGTTCCTGCTCACCAGCGCCATCGCCGGCGGGCTCGGCCTGCCGTTCGAGGTCGACGGGTTCTGGCCGGCGGCGGTGCTCGGCGCGCTGTTCGTGAGCCTGGTCACCTGGCTGCTCGGCCTGCTGATGGACCGGGACTGAGCGCCGTCCGCCTCGGCCGGCGCCGATCACCGGCCGGCCCCGGGCAGCCGCCGACCACTGGTCGGGAATTGGCTCGGGCCGACCGGGCGGGGCGGGGATAGCGTCGCGGCGTGCTGACCGTGACACGAGACGACGGGTACGAGCTCTGCACCGATCCCCAGCGGGTGGAGGTCGACCGGGTGCACCACTGGCTCGCCACCGACGCGTACTGGGCGCTCGGCCGGCCCCGTGAGGTCCTGCTCCGGGCGATCGAGGGCTCGACGGTCTACGGGGTGTACGCCCCGGGCGACGGCCGTCAGGTGGCGTTCGCCCGGGTGGTGACCGACGGGACCACCTTCGGCTGGCTCTGCGACGTCTACGTCGACCCGGCGGCCCGGGGTCGAGGGCTGGCCCGCTGGATCGTGCGTACCGTCCGGGAGGATCTCGCCCGGTTGGGCGTACGCCGGATCCTGCTCGCCACCTGGGACGCGCACGGCGTGTACGCCGAGGTCGGCTTCACCCCGCTGGCCAACCCGACGCAGTGGATGGAGCTGATGCTGCGACCGCTGCCCGCCGAGGCGGACGGTGCCGGCGGCGGGACGGCCGGGGGCGAGACGGACAGCGGCGGGGCGGTCGGCGGAATGGGACCGGAATCGGTGAGACCGCTCACTGGAAAGGACTCTGATCCGAGTCAGCCCCTTACGGTAGAACGATGAGCCAGGTGCGGCGCGGATACCTCTACGGGATCGGCGCGTACACCCTGTGGGGGTTCTTTCCGCTCTACATCCGGCTGCTGGAGCCGGCCGGGCCGATCGAGATCCTGGCGCACCGGGTGGTCTGGTCGATGGTCTTCGTCGCGCTGCTGCTCGCGGCGGTCCGCAACTGGGGCTTCCTGCGTGAGCTGCGGCACCGCCCGGGCAGACTCGCCGGGATCGGGCTGGCCGCCGCGCTGATCGCGGTCAACTGGGGCACCTACATCTACGGCGTCAACTCGGAACGCGTCGTCGAGACCGCGCTGGGCTACTTCATCAACCCGCTCTTCGTCGTGCTGCTCGGGGTCACCGTGCTGCGCGAGCGGCTGCGGGCCGCCCAGTGGGTGGCGCTCGGCATCGGTGGCCTCGCGGTCGCGGTGCTGACCGTCGACTACGGCCGGCTGCCCTACATCGCGCTCACCCTGGCCGCGAGCTTCGGCGGGTACAGCCTGGTGAAGAAGCGGCTCGGGCTGCCGGCCGCCGAGGGCATGTTCATCGAGTCCGCGGCACTCACCCTGCCGGCGCTCGGCTATCTGGGCTGGCTCACCTGGCGCGCCGAGTCGAGCTTCGGTCAGGTCTCCGCCGGGCACACCGCCCTGCTGATGCTGGCCGGTGCGGCCACCGCCATCCCGCTGCTGATGTTCGCCGGTGCGGCGAACCGGCTCCCGCTGACCGCGCTCGGCATGTTGCAGTACCTGGCGCCGATCCTCCAGCTCGGTTTCGGCGTACTCGTCTTCCACGAGCCGATGCCTCCGGCCCGGCTGGCCGGCTTCGCGCTGGTCTGGCTGGCCCTGGTGGTCTTCACGGTGGACGGGATCCGCAACGTCCGGCGGTCCCGCACCGCGCTGCTCTCCGCCACCCCGGAGCCAGCGGCAGCCACCGCCGCCCGCTGACCCGCGAACCCGCCGTCGGGCGCGTGCTACGCCCGCGTGTGCACCCGGTCCGGGCGGCCGGCGGCCACCGACTCGTACAGCTCTTCGAGCAGCCGGGTCTGCTTGTGCAGGTCGAAGTGCTCGGTCACGTACCGGCGGGCCTGTCCGCCGAGCCGGGTCCGCAGGTCGTCGTCGGCGAGGAGCTGCCGGATGTTGCCGGCTAGGGCCGTGCGGTCGCCCTCGGCGCCGAGCAGACCCGTCTCGCCGGGCAGCACCGCCTCCGGAATTCCACTGTGGTAGGTCGAGACCGTCGGCAGGCCCAGGCTGGCCGCCTCCAGGATCGTCGTCGGCAGGCCCTCGGCGTCCCCGTCCGCGGCCGTCTTGGACGGCGAGACGAAGACCTTCGACTCGGCCAGGTAGCGGGCGACCGCCGACGGCTCCTGTGCACCCAGGAACGTCGCGTCCAGCCCGAGGGCGGCGGCCCGCTCCCGGATCGGCCACTCCAGCGGCCCGGAGCCGATCAGCAGCACCCGGGGCCGCCGGTCGGGCAGGGTGCCGAGCGCCTCGACGAGGTCGTCGACGCCCTTCTTCTCGACGAATCGGCCGACGAAGACCACGTCCCAGTGCTTCGGCACGTCCGGCACCTCGGCCGGGATCGGTACTCCGGTGTGGTGCACCCGGACCTTCGCCGGGTCCGCGCCGGCCGCGATCGCCTTCTCCCGGATGAACCCGCTGACGGCCAGGATCAGCGCGGCCCGGTCGAACGCCTGGCGCAGGTTGCGCCGGTAGCGCACACCGCGCAGGCCCGGCGCGTGCGGCTGCCGCGTCACGTCGTAGCCGTGCACGGTCACCACCAGCGGTACCCCGAGTTGTGCGGCCGTCCGGCTGATCAGCCAGCCGTCGTTGCCGAAGTGCGCGTGCACCACCGCCGGCCGCAGCCCGGCCAGCAGCCGCCGCAGTCTCGGTGACTCGCCGGTCAGCCGGAGCCGCAGGAAGGCCCGCCGGTCCTGTCCGCCGTCCGGATATGCGATCACGTCGGTGTCGGCGGCCAGCGGCGAGCCGACCCGGGTGGCGCCGAGGAACCTCGGCTGCCAGCGGGGTAGCGCGAGGCCCTGGTTGCGGATGAACGTCTCGGATCCGGCGAGCAGGCCGCTGCGCCAGATCACCACGGTCGGCGCCGGACCGGTCGTACCGGGCAGGGGCGGGATGCTCACGCGCCGATCTCGCTCGGCCTGCCGGCGTCGCCGGAGACCCGCCGGGCCGAGCCGACCGGCTGCGGGGCGTCGGTGCTGGCGGCCGCGCCGGGCCGGTCCGCCGGAGCGGCCGCGCGGCTGGCGCCGGGCTTGCGCAGGATCCGGTCCCGCAGGGTACGCCGGAGCTGCGGCGGGATCAGCCAGATCTGCCCGAACGCCAGGTAGTCGAAGATCCCCGGCTGACCGTGCCGACGCGCCTCGCGCAGCAGGGTGCGGAACGCCGACGCGCTCCGGGTCGGCGCCGCCATCGAGCTGATCACACTCATCGTGAGTGCAGCGTACGCCCGGCGGGTGAGCAGCGGTCGGCTCCGCTGGAGCCACTCGAACTGCTCCTCCCAGACCGTGTCGAAGGTGATCCGGGGCCGGTCCTCGTCCTGGTGCCAGATCACCAGCGGCTCGGCGGCGTAGACGAGGTCGACGTCGGCATGGCTCAACGCCCGGAACGTCCAGTCGAGTTCCTGGAGACGGCGCAGCCCGACGGTGAACGGCACCCGGCGCAGCAACTCGGTCGGGGCCAGGATGGTCGAGGTCTGGATGAAGCCGTCGCCGTGGAACAGCCCGCGCCGCACCGTGAGGTACTCGGTCAGCGGCTCGCCGACCGCCGGCAGCCGGCGCGGCATCACGAACTCGGCCCGGGGCGTCCGGTTGCGCAACCGGCAGGCCACGATCGGCATCGCCACCCGGGCGCTCTCGGCCAGCTCCAACTGCACGGCGAGCTTGGTCGGCAGCCACTCGTCGTCGTCGTCGAGCAGGGCCGTCCAGCGGGCCCGCGCCGCGCCGACCCCGACGTTGCGGGCGTTCGGCGCCCCACCCGACTCGGGCAGCTCGATCACCCGGAGCCGGTCGTCGCCGAGTCCGGCCAGCGCGTCCCGGGTCGCGTCGTCCGGCCCGTCCACCACGACGACGACCTCGAGATCGGTCACGGTCTGCGCCAGTACGCTGCGGACCGCACGGGTCACCAGGTCCGGCCGACCGCGGGTGGGGATCACGACGCTGACGTCAGGTGTGGAGGACATGAAGACCCGCTAACTCGTCGGGGGATCCGTGCCGGGCAATACCGGACGTGAAGACTATTTGTCCAACGGGATGCGCAGGTTAATTCCAGGCGGAGAACGCGCGTACATTAGCGAGGCGGCAACCGACCGTACGGTGTCGGAGCCGCCAGGCAGGGCCTTGACGAATTGGGTGAACACTAGGTGAACAACGGCAGCGGAGTGCCGGGACGGGTTATTGACGTACACTCTCCGTCGATTCGGTACGGGCCCGGGTAATCGAATGGGTTAATTCGAGGAATCGGGCAGGTGAACCTGTGGAAAATGGAGGTCAACGCCCGATGAGCGCGCCGGACGTCAGCGTGGTGGTGCCGGTCTACAACACCATGCCCTATCTGACCCGGTGCCTGGACTCGCTGGTCCGGCAGACCATCGGACTGCCCCGGATGCAGGTCGTCGCGGTGGACGACGGCTCGACCGACCGCAGCGGCGCCGAGCTGGACCGGTACGCCGCCCGCTATCCCGGGGTCTTCACCGTCATCCACCAGCCGAACTCGGGCGGCCCGGCCGGCCCGTGCAACCGGGGCCTCGACGCCGCCACCGGCCGGTACGTCTTCTTCGTCGGCGCCGACGACCACCTCGGCCCGGAGGCGCTGGACCGGCTGGTCACCGCCGCCGACGCCTGGGACTCCGACGTGGTGCTCGGCAAGGTGGTCGGGGTCAACAGCCGGCACATCTACCAGGACATCTTCGCCCGCAACGCGGCCGACGTGGACCTCTTCGACTCAGCCCTGCCCCGGTCGCTGGCCAACACCAAACTGTTCCGCAAGGATCTGCTCGACCGGCACGGCATCCGCTACCGCGAGGAGCTGCGGATCGCCAGCGACCTGCCGTTCACCCTGGAGGCGTGCTACCGGGCCCGGCGCATCTCGGTGCTGGCCGACTACGAGTTCTACTACGCCGTACGCCGGTTCAGCGCCACCAACATCACCTATCTGAGCCGGCACCTGGAACGGCTGCGTACCGTCGAGGCGAACCTGGCGTTCGTGGCCGACCTGATCGAGCCGGGCAAGCGCCGTGACGCGGTGATGGTGCGCCGGTTCGACCACGAGGTCGCCAAGCTGGTCGAGGACGACCTGCTCCGGCTCGACCGGGCCAGTCAGCAGGCGGTGCACGACGGCGTCGGGCGGCTGGTGGCGGAACACCTGACCGAGGAGATCGCCGACCAGTTGGGCGCGGAGACCCGGATCCGGTTCGCGCTGACCCGGGACGGCGGCCTCGACGACCTGCTCGCGGTGATCCGGCAGGACGCCGAGGTCGGGGTGCCGGCGACGGTGGTCGAGGGTGCCCGGCGGTACGCGGCGTACCCCGGGTTCCGCGATCCGGCGCGCGGCCTGCCGGACTCCTGTTTCGATGTGACGGCGGTACCGGAGTGGCCGGCCAAGCTCGACGCCACCGGTTTCGGCTGGGAGGACGACGAGCGGGGCGAGCGGGTGCTGACGATCACCGCGTACTCGCCGCTGCCGGACCTGACCGGGGCCGGTGCCGACCCGCTCACCGTGAGCGCGGAGGAGATCCCGGCCGAGACCGTGGTGCTCGCCCGGGGCGACGCCGGCAGCACGGTACGGATCAGGTTCCGCGCCGCCGACCTGCTCGACGGCGGCATCGCGACCGGCCGGCGCCGGATCGTCTCGGCCCAGGTGGGCCCGTTCGACCCCGACCGCGCGCTCGGCGCGAACAGCGCGGCGGGTGCGGGTGGCGCGGCGGCGCTGCGGGCACCGCGGCTGGACCGGGCGGTGCCGCTGGTACGCCGCCGTGGCGCCCGGCTCTATCTGCTCACCCCGACCCGGGACGAGTCCGGCCGGCTGATGATCTCGGTCGTGCCGGTCACCCCGGGCCGGGTCACCGCCCGGTTGCGCCAGAAGCTCCGCCGCCGCTGACCGCTCGGCGCGGCCCCTCGGCGGGCAGGCCGTCGAGCAGGTACGCCAGGCCGCGCCGGAACGTGTCGTCCTCGTCCCGGTCGTCCAGGTGCCCGGTCTCGACCAGGGTGGGATAGCGGTCCCGCTGGGCGGCGAGGTGCTGTCGGGCCGCCTGCCGCGACTCGGGATCGTCCAGCCGCCGCCACGACGAGAGCGTGACGGCAGCGCCGATGACGTAGTTGGCCAGCGCGTGCGTGGCGGCACTCAGATCCGGCTCGACCAGCCCGGCCCGGTGCAGCGCGGACTGGAGGAACTCGGTCCGGGTCAGCACGTTCGGCCCGAGCAGCGGCCGGCCGACCAGCGCCGCCGACCACGGGTGCCGGAGCATCGCCGCTCGCCAGCCGAGCAGCAGCGTCTCGACGTCGGCCCGCCAGTCCCCGGTCGACGCCCCGAGCAGTGCCACCTCGCCGAAGATCTGGTCCAGCGCCAGGTCGAGTACGTCGTCCTTGTTGGTCACGTGCCAGTAGAGCGTGGTCGACCCGGCGCCCAGCCGCTCGGCCAGCCGGCGCATGGTGAGCCCGGCGACGCCCTCCCGGTCGAGCAGTTCGACCGCCGCGGCGACGATCCGGTCCCGGTGCAGCGGCGGCCCGCTGCGGCCCGGGGAGCGCGGAGGTCGCAACCACACACCTGTCATGCCCCGGATTCTAGTCCGGTGTTCCGGCTCTAGAACGTTGTTCTAGACTCTAGAACGTCGGTCTAGATGCCTCGCCGGAGGTCCCGTGGCACACGTCGAGATCAGGCACCTGCACCACCGGCTGCCGGACGGGCGGCCACTCCTGCACGACGTCTCGTTCCGGGTCGCCGACGGGGTCACCGCCGCGCTGGTCGGGCCGAACGGCGCCGGCAAGACCACCCTGCTCAGGCTGGTCGCCGGAGACCTGACCCCGGTCGCCGGCGAGATCGTCACCTCCGGCGGGCTCGGCGTGATGCGCCAGTTCATCGGCACCATCCGCGACCACCGCAGCGTCGGCGACCTGCTGCTCTCGGTGGCACCCGAGCGGATCCGCCAGGCCGCCGCCGAACTCGCCGCCGCCGAGCAGGCGCTGCGCGAACGCGACGACGAGCGGGCCCAGCTCCGCTACGCGCACGCCGTCACCGAGTACGTCGAGGCCGGCGGCTACGACCTCGAAGTCGTCTGGGACGCCGTGACCACCGAGGCGCTCGGGCTGCCGTACGAGCGGGCCGCCGGGCGGGACGTCAACACCCTCTCCGGCGGCGAACAGAAACGACTCGTACTGGAGGCCCTGCTGCGCGGCCCCGACCAACTGCTGCTGCTCGACGAGCCCGACAACTACCTCGACGTACCCGGCAAGCAGTGGCTGGAGCGGCAACTGCGGGCCAGCACCAAGACCGTGCTGCTGGTCTCGCACGACCGGCAACTGCTCGCCGAGGCAGCCGACCGGATCGTCACCGTCGAGGATCGGCAGGTCTGGGTGCACGGCGGCGGCTTCGCCAGCTATCCGGCCGCCCGGCGGGACCGGATCGACCGGCTCGACGACCGACGCCGACGATGGGAGGAGGAGCACGCCCGGCTCCGGCACCTGGTGCACACCGCCCGGCAGGGCGCCGCCCGCAACGACGCGCTCGCCTCGGCGTACCGGGCGGCGCGGAGTCGACTGGCCCGGTTCGAGGAGGCGGGGCCGCCGACCCGGCCGCCGAAGGAGCAGAACGTGCGGATCCGGCTGCGCGGCGGGCGTACCGGCAAACAGGCCCTCGTCTGCCAGCAGCTCGAACTGACCGGGCTGATGCGCCCCTTCGACCTGGAGATCTGGTACGGCGAACGGGTCGCCGTGCTCGGCTCCAACGGATCCGGCAAGTCACAGTTCCTCCGGCTGCTGGCCGGGGCTGATCAGGTCCCGCACCGGGGCACCGTGCGGCTCGGGGCCCGGGTCGTACCCGGGCTCTTCGCCCAGACCCACGCCCGCCCCGACCTGTACGGCCGGACCCCCGCCGAGATCCTGATGACCGAGCATGCCCTGATCCGCAACGACGCGATGGCGGCGCTGGCCCGCTACGAGATCGCGCCCGCCTGGGACCAGCCGTTCCAGAGCCTCTCCGGCGGAGAGCAGGCGCGGTTGCAGATCCTGCTGCTCGAACTGGCCGGGGCGACCCTGCTGCTGCTCGACGAGCCGACCGACAACCTCGACCTGGCCAGCGCCGACGCGCTGCAACGGGGCTTGGAGGGCTTCGCCGGCACGGTTCTCACGGTCACCCACGACCGATGGTTCGCCGCACACACCGATCGTTACCTGCTCTTCGGCGCGGATGGCCGGGTCACCGAGACCGACGAGCCGGTCTGGACCGAGGGCCGGGTCGACCGCCCGCGCTGAGTTTTCTGCCGGCGGCAGCTTCGGCCCGGAGTCGCGTCGTCCCCGCCGCTTCCTGTTCGCGACCTGTCGTTGGGCTCGAGGATGATGGGTAGCGAGGCAACGGTCACGCCGTCGGCCAGGGCGTGGATCTTCGTAGTGAGTTCACCCCTTCGGGTCGGCGGTCTCCTGGCGTCGGGTCGGGTGTGCGGTGGTGCCGGGGTCGGGGTAGCTGCCCGAGGGACTGTCGAGCTGCCCCGCTTGTGCGCCCACTGTCCCGGGCCGTCCGGGCAACCCGCCAAACCGCCAACCCGGCTCTGCGTGCCCCGTCTGTGCACCCAGCTCGACAGTCCACGCACCGCACCACTACTGCCCGGACCGGCCATCCGGGTCGGCCGGTCCGGGTCGCTCGTCAACCTCATGATCCGCGAGACAGAACCCAGATGAAGTGGTACTCGATCAGCGGGTTCGTCAAACCGGTGGCCTCGCCGGTGCTGGCGTGCCCCGGCGACGCCCCGGGGACACGACCGCCCGCGACCTACGGGACGTCGTAGGCGAGCAGCGGGGTGTTGTCGTAACGGAGAAGTTCGAGCCGGATCAGCTCGGAGCGGGTGAACCGGGTGACGCCGGTGAAGGTGGCGTCGTCACCGGGAGCGGCGAGCCAGGAGCCGATCTGCTCCGTCTCGCCGTTCGGTCCGTGCGCCACCAGCCGGAAGGTGTACGCCTTGGTGTAGTCCCTGGTCTTCGCGTACTGGCAGCGCATCGTGATCACGGTGCCCCAGCGCGTACCGTCGAAGCCGATCTCGGCGCTGACCGGGACGTTCCCCTGCACCGGCTGCATGGCGACCATCCGCACCTCGACGTCGGTGCCGGGCTCCCGACCCACCACCGGTACGGCCACGCCGAATCCGACCAGCGCGGCAAGGACGGCGGCGACCATCGACAGCCCGGCGGCCTGGAGCCGGCCGCGTCGCCGCTCCCGGTGCCGGCGGGCCCGGGCCTCGTCGAGCAGCTTCGGCAGCCGTTCACCGGTGCTCGGTGCGGTGGCGATCTCCTCCAGCCCAGCCGGATCGAGCCGGCCCAGCAGCCCCGGCAGTACAGCGATCTCGGCGACCGCCTCCCGGCACGCCGGGCAGCCGGCCAGGTGCCGCTCGTACGCGGCCCGCTCGGCGGGAGACAGGGCGCCCAGCACGTACGCCCCGTCGTCGTGGGCGTACTCGCAATTCGTCACCCGGTCACCCCCATCTCCGCCAGTACCAGTCGCAGCGACCGCAGCGCATAGTGCGTCCGCGACTTCACCGTGCCCGGCGGTACGCCCAGCCGGGCGGCCGCCTCGGTCACCGACCGGCCCTGGTAGAAGCACTCCACCAGCACCTCGCGGTGCGACGGCGAGAGCCGGTTGAGCGCCTCCGCCACCGTCCATGCCTCCACCGCCCGGTCCGCCTCGTCGACCACCTGCGGCGGCTCGGGCAGTTCGTCGGTGATCACCTCGCCGATCCGGGCGCTACGCCGCCGCCAGGCGTCGATGGCGAGGTTGCGGGCGATGGTGAAGAGCCAGGCCCGCACCGGCCCCCGCTGCGGGTCGAGCGCCTCCGGATGCCGCCACGCCCGCAACAGCGTCTCCTGCACCAGGTCCTCGGCCCGCTGCCGGTCGCCGCCGGTCAGTCGCAGGGCATGCGCCAGCAGCGCGTCACCGTGCTCGTCGTGCATGGCGCGCAGCAGTTCGGCGTCCTGGTCGCTGATGTCTCCTCGCCTCCCGCCCGCTCGGCTCCGACCAGCCCCGGCTCTCGGTTTCACGCATCCGCCGCCAAGACGGTTCAACCGGAGGCGGGCGAGATGCTCGGCCGGGGTGAACTCAGGACGGGACGGCGGGACGACATCGGCCTACCGGCCGGGCCCGGTCACCCTGCCGGACATCCCGGCGTCGGCCCGTCGGACGACAGCGCCCGGAACAGCCCGCTTCCTGGGGATGTTCACCCGTGGTTCACCGGAGGGCCGGACGCCGCTCACGGCGTACTCCTAGCGTCCGGCAGGCACGCGCCCTCGTGCGCATTACCCGAGGCGTCAAGGGCGCGCATCCCTGACATTGGCGAGGAGGCTCCATCTCCATGACCGAGCGACCCCGGCTGCTCCCCCTGCTCGGCCCGGCGGGCCACGGCGGGCGCGACGCCATGACCTGCATATACCGCTGTGGGAACGCCTGTGCGCACCCGGTGCCCAACGAGTCCGACAACCCGTACTTCGGGGACGTGGTCCAGGCCGAGGTGAGCCGGCGCGGAGTCGTCCGGGCCGGCGCGGTCGGTGCGCTGGTGCTCGGCTTCGGTGGCGCGGCAGCCGGCGCGCTCGCCGGGTCGCCGGCGATGGCCGCCCCCCGGGACGGATCCGGCCCGGCGCTGCCCGAGGTGGACAGCTTCACCCCGGCCCGGCGGCCCGGCAACGCGGCGCTCACCTTCAAGCCGATCCCGCCGAACAAGCTCGACAGCCTGGTGGTGCCGAACGGGTACGACCACTCCGTGGTGATCCGCTGGGGCGACCCGGTGCTGCCCGGCGCGCCCGAGCTGGACGTGCACAAGCAGACCGCCGCCCGGCAGTCGCAGCAGTTCGGCTACAACAACGACTTCGTCGGCGTACTCCCGCTGGACCGCAAGGGCGAGCGGGCGCTGCTGGTGGTGAACCACGAGTACACCAACGAGAACCTGATGTTCCCGAACTTCACCACCTTCGACGCGATGAGCGTCGAGCAGATCCGGGTGGCGATGGCCGCACACGGGCTCTCGGTGGTGGAGCTGGAGCGGGTCGGCGAGAGCGGCGAGTGGCGGCCGGTCCGCAAGGGCAGGCTGAAGTACAACCGGCGGATCACCGCGCACACCACGAGGTTCGAGTTCACCGGCCCGGCGGCCGGCTCGGCCTGGCTGAAGACCGCGGCCGACCCGAGGGGCCGGACCGCGATCGGCACCCTCAACAACTGCGCCGGCGGAATCACCCCGTGGGGCACCGTGCTCTCCGGCGAGGAGAACTTCAACCAGTACTTCGTCGGCGCCGACGGGGCGCCGGAGACGCTCAAGCCGAAGCTGGCCCGGTACGGCATCACCACCACCGCCCGCTACCCGTCGGACAGCCGCAAGTGGGAGCGCGCCGACGAGCGGTTCGACCTGGCGAAGCACCCCAACGAGGCGCACCGGTTCGGCTGGATCGTCGAGGTCGACCCGTTCGACCCGGAGTCGAAGCCGCGCAAGCACACCGCGCTGGGCCGGTTCAAGCACGAGGGCGCGAACGTCATCGTGGCCAAGGACGGCCGGGTCGTGGCGTACATGGGCGACGACGAGCGGTTCGACTACCTCTACAAGTTCGTCTCGGACAAGAAGTTCAAGAAGGATGACTCCTGGACCGCCCGGGAGCACAACCTCACCCTGCTGGAGTCCGGCACCCTCTACGTCGCGAAGCTCGACCAGACCAGCGCCGGCGAGATCGACGGCTCGGGCAAGCTGCCCGCCGACGGCGCGTTCAACGGCCGGGGCACGTGGATCAAGCTGGTCCGGGGCAACACGTCGTACGTCCCCGGCATGACCGCCGCCGACGTGCTCACCTTCACCCGGCTCGCCGGTGACGCGGTCGGGGCGACCAAGATGGACCGTCCGGAGGACGTCGAGCCGAGCCAGCTCACCGGCAAGGTGTACGTGGCACTGACCAACAACACCAACCGGGGTGTCGCCACCAACCCGAAGGCCGACGAGGCGAACCCGCGGACCAACAACAAGCACGGGCACGTGCTGGAGCTGGTCGAGGACCGGGGCGACAACACCTCGGAGACGTTCTCCTGGTCGGTGCCGATCGTCTGCGGCGACCCGACCGACGCGTCGACGTACTTCGCCGGCTACGACAAGACCAAGGTGTCGCCGATCTCCTGCCCGGACAACGTGGCGTTCGACGGCTCCGGCAACCTCTGGATCTCCACCGACGGCAACGCGCTGGGCAGCAACGACGGCCTCTTCGCCACCGCCATCGAGGGGCCGGAGCGCGGGCACCTCAAGCAGTTTCTCACCGTTCCGGTCGGCGCGGAGACCTGCGGGCCGTTCATCACCACAGACAACCGCTCGGTCTTCGTCGCGGTGCAGCACCCGGGCGAGCTGACCGGGGCGTCGCTGGAGAACCCGGCGTCGAACTGGCCGGACGGCGACTTCGCCAAGCCCGGCGTGGTGGTCACCTGGCGCCTCGACGGCGACGTGGTCGGAAGCTGACCTGAGCAACGCCTCCGCCGTGGTCTCCTGCTCCCCCTGAAGGGGTAGCAGGAGACCACGTTCTGGTTCGGGGGTCGGGTCAGGTTTCGGTGGCGAGGCCGTCGGCGACGGCGCGGGCGACCGCGAGCAGCTTGGCCCGGACCACCCGGGCCGAGGTCATCATCTCGGCGGCCGGCAGCGCGCAGGCGAGCACCACCCGCCGTTCCATGTCCTTGTCCGGGGTGACCAGCACGGCCGCGCAGGCGACGCCGTGCCGGAACTGGCCCAGTTCCAGGTGCATCCCGCGCCGGTCGCCGGCCGCCAGGTCCGCCTCGAACGCGTCGGCGGCGACCAGGGTCGCCGAGGTGAACGGCCGCATGCCGTACTCGCGCAGGTAGCGGAACCGCTGCTCCGGGGTGAGGGTGGCCAGCAGCGCCTTGCCGAGCGCGGTGGCGTGGGCGCCCTCGTCGAAGCCGGGCACCAGGTCCTCCAGGTACGGCGACCGGGGCCCCTCGGCGACCGCGGTCACCGCCACCTGCCCGCCGACGAACCGCCCCAGGTAGTGGCTGTAGCCCGTGTCCGAGGCGGCCCGGCGCAGCGACTCACCCACCGCCGGCGGCCCACGGAACGCGGTGACCAGTTCGCGGTACCGGTCCGCCACCTCCAACCCGACGATGTACGTGCCGTCTTCGCGCCTGATCACGTAGCCCTCGTAGGCGAGCGTGCGCACCAGGTGGTAGGTGGTGGCCACAGTCAACTCGCAACGCCGGGCAATCTGTTTCACGGTCAGGCCCTTCGGTGCCCGTCCCACCGCTTCGAGCACGCGCAAGGCACGCGACACGCTGCGGATCAGGTCCGAAGGTTCCGCCAAGGGGTCGCGCACAACCACCTCCGCCGCCGGGGACTTACAGAATATGAAAAACCGGGCGCCTGCGAAATGCCCGATCGGATTGAGGATGCCAGATCTACAGCGACCGTGCGTACAGCCGCGGACACGATCGGTTCATACGGGTGGCTCGCGTAGGCTCGTCCCAAATGGTCGAATTCCCAGTGCCGCCCCCGCCCCCCGTAACCTTCTCCCGCCCCGGACGTACGGTCCTCGGTGCCGCCGCCACCACCGTCGCCTGTGTCCTTCCGGTCTTCCTGGTCGGCGGACTCGCCGTACAACTCGGCGACGAGCTGCGCTTCTCACCCGCCGGGCTCGGCCTGGCGGTCGCCGTCTACTTCGGCGTCAGCGCGCTGGCCTCCATCCCGTCCGGCGCGCTCGTCGAGCGGTTCGGGCCGGTCGTAGTCGCCCGGGCCGGCGTCCTGCTCGCCGCGGCCACCACGTTGGCCGTCGCTACTCTGGCCCGCTCCTACGCCGCCCTGGTCGGGCTGCTGGCGATTGGCGCGGGCGCCAACGCCCTCGGGCAGCTCGCCAGCAACACCGCGCTGGCCCGGGGCGTACCGCCCGGCCGGCAGGGCCTCTCGTTCGGTATCAAGCAGGCCGCCATCCCGACCGCGACCCTGCTCGCCGGTGCCGCCGTACCGGCGGTGGCGCTGACCGCCGGCTGGCGTTGGGCCTTCGTCCTCGCCGCCGGACTGGCGCTGGCCACCCTGCCACTCGTACCGCTGGACCGGCGCCCGACCAGCCGGGCAACCCGGCAGCGGGGCGGCGGGGCCAGCGGGGCGCTGGTGACGCTCGGCGTCGCCGCCACCCTCGCCGCCGGCGCGGCGAACGCCCTGGGCACGTTCGCGGTCGACTCGGCGGTGGTCCGCGGCCTCTCCCCCGGGCTCGCCGGGCTGGTGCTGACCCTCGGCGGGGCGCTCTGCCTGGTCGGTCGGGTCGGGGCCGGCTGGTGGGCCGACCGCCGCTCCGGTGGCCACGTCGCGGTCATCGCCGGCATGCTGACCGTCGGCGCCGCCGCGCTGACGCTGCTCGCCCTGACCGGAGTCGCGCCGCTGATCGCCGGCGTCACGCTCGGCTTCGGCATCGGCTGGGCCTGGCCAGGGTTGCTGAACTTCGCGGTGGTCCGGCTCCATCCACAGGCGCCGGCCGCCGCGACCTCGATCACCCAGACCGGGGTGTACGCGGGCGGCTGCCTCGGCCCGCTCGGGCTGGGCGCGATCGCCGGGCACCTCGGCTATCCGGCGATGTGGCTCACCGCCGCGGTGGCGATGCTGCTCGCCGCCGCCCTCATGCTCGTCGGCCGGCGGATGCTGCTCCGGCGGCACCCGGACCCGCTCAGTACGTCTCCTGGCTCACCACCGCCCGGCTGAAGTCACCCGCCCGGAAGGCGTCGGTCGGGATCGAGAAGTAGAGCGTCGGGATCTCGGACGGCCCGTTGCAGAGCTTCAGCAGGTGCGTGTGGCTGTCCTCCCACTTCTGGATCGCGCCGATCTCTCCGACCGGCCATCCGAAGGTCGAACCGGGACCGGCGGCCTCCGCCACGTCCGGGGAGGATTCGTAGAGGTCGGCCACGGCGTACGCGACGTTGAGCATGTCCTCCCCGCCGAAGTCGATGCCGTGCACGGCGTCGCTCCACTTCTCCGGCATCGTCAGGACGGGCTCGGCGTGCAGCGGAGTCCGGTCGAAGACGGCCGCGTCCCCGGCCGGAGTCGTCACCTCCACCGCCGTCGCCGGGTCCGCCGGGATCACCCGCAACCAGCGCGGATCGTCGAAGTCCATGTCCGGCGGGTACGGCACACCCCGGCGCGGCTCCAGGATGAAGACGTTGAGCAGCCCGACCCGCTGAGGCAGGTGCTCGCCGAGCCAACCGGCGAGCGCGTCGGTGTCCAGCACGGCCAGCAGGCTCAACGGGAAGCCGTCGTAGTCCGGCCAGGGGGTTCCCGGATCGAGCAGTGCCGGACCGCCGAGCGCGGACCGACCGGTGGCCGGCTCGGCGTCGGTCGCCCGGTCGAGGCCGAAACCCGGCCGGGCCAGCGCCGCCAGCCGTGCGCCCGCCGGCTCGCCGAACCGGTCGACACACGCCTGCCGGAATCGGCCGAATGTAGCGTCGAACTCCATTCCGAGAGTTAAGCACCGTGGTACGACACGGGCCGCCCAGGGACGGTGCCCACGGTCGGTCGTGTGGAGCAGGGCCGTCGCGCCGCTCAGCCGGTGCGGTCGGCGATGAAGTCGCAGAGCGATTCGAGGGCCTGCCGCGGGCCGGTGTCGGGCAGCGGGGCGAGGCAGGACCGGGCCTCCTCTGCGTAGCTGCGGACGGTCTCCCGGGCCCGCTTCAGCGCCGGAGACTCGCGGAGCAGGCCGAGCGCCTCGGCGTGCAGCGCGTCGTCGGTGATCGGGCCGAGCGAGAGGATCTCGCGCAGCCGTACCGACGCCGCGTCGCCGTCGTCGGCGCCGAGCGCGTAGAGCACCGGCAGGGTCGGCACGCCCTCCCGCAGATCGGTGCCGGGGGTCTTGCCGGACTGCACCGACTCGGAGGAGATGTCGAGCAGGTCGTCGGAGAGCTGGAAGGCCACCCCGATGGTCTCGCCGTACCCGGCCAGCGCCTCGATGTGCGTCGTCTGGGCGCCACCGAACATGCCGCCGAACCGGGCCGAGGTGGCGATCAGAGAACCGGTCTTCTCGGCGATCACGTTCAGGTAGTGCGCGACCGGGTCGGCGTCGCGCGGGCCGACGGTCTCGGCGATCTGCCCGTGCACCAGCCGGGCGAAGGTCCGGGCCTGCAACCGGACCGCCTCGGTGCCGAGGTCGGCGGCGATGTCGGCGGCCCGGGCGAAGAGGTAGTCGCCGACCAGGATCGCCACCGAGTTGCCCCACCGGGAGTTGGCGCTCGGCGCACCCCGGCGCACCGGCGCCTCGTCCATCACGTCGTCGTGGTAGAGCGTGGCGAGGTGGGTCAGCTCCATCACCACCGCCGCCGGTACGACCTGCGGGGCGGCCGGATCACCGAACTGGGCGCCCAGCGCCACCAGCAGTGGCCGGAACCGCTTGCCGCCGGCATCGACCAGGTGCCGGGCAGCCTCGTCCACCATTGGATCGGCGCTGGCGACGTTGTCGCGCAGCTCCGTCTCCACTCTGGCCAGCACGCTGGCCACCGATGCTTCCACGCGGGCATCCGCGAACTCGAGCCCGATCGTGTCCAGCCCGAGCGCCGCCATGCCGCCAGCCGTTCCCCCCACGCCTTCAACCATGCCACACCCACCGGCCAACCCCTGGTCGGGGGCGGTTGACCTCGGAACGGGCGTGGGGGCGGCCCGTCATCGGACGAATTCGGCGGCGCCGTTGGCGAGATCCAGCAGGGGCGCCGGGGCGACCCCGAGTACCAGCGTGGCGACGACCCCGATCATCAGGGCCGCTGCGGTCAGCCCACCCGGCAGCGACACCGTCGGAGTGGACTCGCCCGGCTCGGAGAGCCACATCATCACCACGACCCGCAGGTACGGGAAGGCGAGGATCATGCTGGTCAGCACACCCGCGATCACCAGCCAGACCTGACCGGCGTCGAGCGCCGCCCCGAACACCGCGAATTTGCTGGTGAAGCCGCTGGTCAGCGGGATACCGGCGAAGGCGAGCAGCAGGAAGGTGAACAGCCCGGCGTAGAGCGGCGAACGCCGGCCCAGCCCGGCCCACCGGGACAGGTGGGTCGCCTCGCCGTCCGCGTCCCGGACCAGGGTCACCACGCCGAACGCGGCGAGCACCGTGAAGCCGTACGCGACGAGGTAGAACATCGTGCTGGAGAGCCCGTCCTTGGAGAGCACCAGGGCACCGACCAGCAGGTAACCGGCGTTCGCCACCGAGGAGTACGCGAGCAGCCGCTTGATGTCCGTCTGGGTGACCGCGAGCACCGCCCCGACCAGCATGGTCAGTACCGCGATGGCGCCGAGCACCGGAGTGAAGTCCCAGCTCGCCCCGGAGAACGCGACGTGCAGCACCCGGAGCAGACCACCGAACGCGGCGACCTTGGTGCAGGCGGCCATGAAGCCGGTGATCGGGGTCGGGGCGCCCTGGTAGACGTCCGGGGTCCAGACGTGGAACGGCGCCGCGGCGATCTTGAACAGCAGGCCGATGGAGAGCAGCGCGAGCCCGGCGAAGAGCAGCACCTCGCTGGCGGCGGAGTCGGTGACCGCGGTCCGGATGGTGCCGAAGTCGACCCCACCACCGGAGCCGGTGCCGCCGGCCCCGACCGTGAAGCCGTAGACCAGCGCCATCCCGAAGAGGAAGAACGCCGAGGCGTACGAGCCGAGCAGGAAGTATTTCAGCGCCGACTCCTGGCTCAGCAGCCGCCGGCGCCGGGCCAGCGCGCAGAGCAGGTAGAGCGGCAGCGAGAACGCCTCCAGCGCGATGAACATCGTCAGCAGGTCGTTCGCGGCGACGAAGAGCAGCATGCCGGAGATGGCGAACAGGGTCAGCGGGTAGACCTCGGTCGCCCCGCCCTCGTCGGCGGCCTGCCGCTGGTCCTCCGGCGATCCGACGGTGACCGCGGCGTGCGCCACGAACGCGCCGCCGCGCTGCACCGACCGCTCACCGATCAGCAGCAGCGCCATTCCGGAGAGCACCAGGATCGCGCCCTGGAGGAAGAGCGTCGGGCCGTCGACCGCGATCGCCGAGCCGGCGGTGACCAGCCGGTCGTGCGCGTTCAGCACCACCACGACCAGCGCACCGACCACGGCCAGCAGGCCGAGGACGAGCTGGGTCAGGTGCCGGCTCCTCCGGGGTACGAACGCCTCGACCAGGACACCGAGCAGCGACGCCCCGAACAGGATCAGGATCGGCGCGAGAGCCGCGTAGTCGAGATTCGGTGGCTTCAGATCCATTACCGGACCTTCCTTACGTGCGCGACTGAGGGCCCGCTCACCGGTGTGCCTCCTGGACGGTGCCCACCGTCGGCGCCGGATCCTGCGTGCCGAGGTCCTGCTCCATGGTGGCCTGGACGGCGGGGTTGATGACGTCGGTGACCGGCTTCGGATAGAAGCCGAGCAGCAGCAGCAACGCGATCAGCGGGGCGACCACGACCTTCTCCCGCACCGACAGGTCCCGCCGCATCCCCTCCACCCCGGACAGCGCCGGGTTCAGCGTGCCCTGGGTGGTCCGCTGGATCATCCACAGCACGTACGCGGCGGCCAGGATGATCCCGACGGTGGCGATGATCGCGACCGGCTTGTTCACCGTGTAGGTGCCGATCAGCACCAGGAACTCGGAGATGAACGGTGCCGTGCCGGGCAGTGCCAGTGAGGCGAGGCCGGCGAAGAAGAACACCCCGGCGAGCAGCGGTACCAGCTTGCCGGCGCCGCCGAAGTCGGTGATCAGCGCGGACCCGCGCCGGGCCACCAGCATGCCGACCACCAGGAAGAGCAGCCCGGTGGCGAGGCCGTGGTTGACCATGTAGAGCACCGCGCCGGTGCCGGCCTGGGTGGTGAAGGCGAAGAGGCCGACGCCGATGAAGCCGAAGTGCGCGATCGAGGTGTACGACACCAGCCGCTTCAGGTCGTTCTGCCCGACCGCCAGCAGGGCGGCGTAGATGATGCCGATCAGCGCCAGCGCGATGGCGTACGGGGCGAACCACTTCGACGCCTCGGGGAAGAGCGGCAGGCAGTACCGCAGGATGCCGAAGGTGCCGACCTTGTCCAGTACCCCGACCAGCAGCGCGGCGGCTCCGGCCGGGGCGGCGCCACCGGCGTCCGGCAGCCAGGTGTGGAACGGGAAGAACGGCGCCTTGATCGCGAAGGCGAGGAAGAAGCCGAGGAAGAGCCAGCGCTCGGTGCCGGTGGAGATGTCGATCTGGGTCAGCGCCTGCCAGTCGAAGGTCTTGCCGCCGACCACCCAGAGCCCGATCACCGCGGCCAGCATGAAGAGTCCGCCGACCAGCGAGTAGAGGAAGAACTTCACCGCCGCGTACTGCCGCTGGTGGCCGCCGTAGCTGCCGATCAGGAAGTACATCGGGACGAGCATGACCTCGAAGAACACGTAGAAGAGGAAGACGTCGGCGGCGGCGAAGACGCCGATCATCGTGCACTCGAGGAAGAGCAGCAGCGCGAAGTAGACCGGCACGGAGCGCTTCGACTTCTCCGCGTCGTGCCAGGAGGCCAGGATCACCAGCGGCACCAGCAGGGCGATCAGCATCAGCATGACCAGCGCGATGCCGTCGGCGGCGAAGGTGAAGTTCACCCCCCAGCGCGGGATCCACGAGTACGACTCGCGGAGCTGGAGCCGGTCGCCGCCGGCCTCGAAGGCGATCCACATGAAGACGGAGAGCACCAGCACGGCCAGCGACCAGCCGAGCGCGATCCGCTTTGCCAGCTCGCCACGGCGGGCCGGCAGGAAGACCACCACCAGCGCGCCGACCAGCGGCGCGACGGTGAGCACCGAGAGGAAGGGGAAGTCGGACATTATTCGGCCTTACCTCCGTCGTCAGTGCCCGATCGGTATCCGTCGGTCACGCGAACCACCCCAGTTGGACCGCCAGGAACGCCGCCACCACCAGTACGGCGCCGGTCAGCATGGACATCGCGTACGACCGGACGAAGCCGGTCTGCAGCCGGCGCAGCCGGCCCGATCCACCGCCGACCGCGGCGGCGAGCGCGTTGACCAGCCCGTCGATGCCCCGGTTGTCCAGGAAGACCAGTGCCCGGGTGAGGAAGATGCCCGGCTTCTCGAAGACCGCCTCGTTGACCGCGTCGGTGTAGAGGTTGCGCCGGGCCGCCCGGACCACCGGGCCGGCCGGCTGCTCCACCAGTGCGGTGCCGTTGCGGAACAGCAACCAGGCCAGGCCGGCGCCGAGCACGGTCAGGCCGAGCGAGAGCACGGTGATCACGGTGTGCGAGAGCACCGGCTCGTGGTGCTCCCCGTGCCCGAGCACCGGGGTCAACCAGTCGGCGACCGGCGTCGCCATCAGCCCACCGGCGACCACCGAGCCGAGGCCCAGCAGGATCAGCGGCACGGTCATGACCGCCGGGGACTCGTGCGGGTGCTCGATGTCCTCGGTCCAGCGCTTCGGCCCGTGGAAGGTGAGCACGAAGAGCCGGGTCATGTAGAAGGCGGTCAGCCCGGCACCGAGCAGCGCGGCGCCGCCGTACAGCCAGGCGGTCCAGTCGTCCCGGGCGAACGCCTCGACGATGATCGGCTCCTTGGTGAAGAAGCCGGAGAACGGCCACATGCCGATGATCGCCAGCCAGCCGAGCCCGAAGGTGACCCAGGTGATCTTCATGTACTTCGCCAGCCCGCCGAACCGGCGGATGTCCACCTGGTCCTTCATGCCGTGCATCACCGAGCCGGCCCCGAGGAACATGTTGGCCTTGAAGAAGCCGTGCGCCAGCAGGTGGATGATGGCCAGCGCGTACGCCCCGCCGCCGAGCCCGACGCCGAGGAACATGTAGCCGATCTGGCTCACCGTCGACCAGGCGAGCACCCGCTTGATGTCGTCCTTGGCCGCGCCGATGATGCAGCCCATCAGCAGGGTGAGCGCGCCGACGCTGACCACGATGGTCTGCAGCGTCGGGTCGAGCGAGAAGATCGGGTTGGACCGGGCGATCAGGTAGACGCCGGCGGTCACCATCGTGGCGGCGTGGATCAGCGCGGAGACCGGGGTCGGGCCCTCCATCGCGTCCGGCAGCCACGCCTGGAGCGGGAACTGGCCGGACTTGCCGGTCGCGCCGAGCAGCAGCAGCAGGCCGAGCGCCAGCACCGTGCCGCCGGCGAGCTGGCTGGCCCCGTTGAAGACGTCGGCGTACTGGGTGCTGCCCAGGGTGGCGAACATGATGAAGATCGCGATCGCCAGGCCGGCGTCGCCGACCCGGTTCATCAGGAACGCCTTCTTGCCGGCGGTGGCCGCGCTCGGCCGGTCCTGCCAGAAGGAGATCAGCAGGTACGACGCCAGACCGACGCCCTCCCAGCCGACGTAGAGCATCACGTAGTTGTTGCCGAGCACCAGCAGCAGCATCGCCGCGACGAAGAGGTTGAAGAACCCGAAGAACTTCCGCCGGCCGGCGTCGTGCGACATGTAGCCGACCGCGTACACGTGGATCAGGAAGCCCACGCCGGTGATCAGCAGTACGAAGACCGCGGCCAGCGGGTCGAAGAGCAGTCCGAAGTCGACGTGCAGGTCACCGACCGCGATGAAGTCCCAGAGGCTCAGCTCGACCGAGCGGTTCTCCAGCCCCCGCAGCGCGAAGAAGTAACTCAGGCCGAGCACGAAGATGGCGCCGACGCTGGCCACGCCGAGCCAGTGCCCCCACCGGTCGGCACGCCGGCCGAGCAGCAGGAGGATCGCCGCGCTGACCAGCGGGATGGCCACCAGCAGCCACACGCTGCCCAGCAACCCCGTGGCGTGGGCGTACTCCACAGAATGTTCCACTGGTGGGCCCCTCTTAGTACTTCAACAGGTTGGCGTCGTCGACGCTCGCCGAGCGCCGAGTCCGGAAGATCGTCATGATGATGGCCAGCCCGACCACGACCTCGGCGGCGGCCACCACCATGACGAAGAACGCCATGATCTGACCGTTCAGGTCGCCGTTGATCCGGCTGAACGTGACCAGCGCGAGGTTGGCCGCGTTGAGCATCAGCTCGATGCACATGAAGAGGACGATCGCGTTGCGCCGGATCAGCACCCCGACCGCGCCGACCGTGAAGAGCAGGCAGGCGAGGATCAGGTAGTGGTTCGGCGACACCGACAGGAAGTCCGACATCTTATTTCTCCGTCCCCTTCAGCGCCTTCTCCTCGGCGGAGAGTTCACGCTGCGGCAGGATCTTCGGAACGCTCCGCTCGGTCAGCCCGCCGTCCGGCAGCCGGGCCGGGGTGGCGACCGAGGACGAGGTGGCGTACACGCCGGGGCCGGGCTTCGGTCCCGGGTAGTTGCCGGGACGGAACCGGGCCTTCATCGTGGCGACCTGGTCCATCCGGTCCTGACGGCGCCGCTCGACGTGGGCCAGCACCATCGCGCCGACCGCCGCGGTGATCAGCAGGGCCGAGGTGACCTCGAAGGCGAAGACGTACCTGGTGAAGAGCAGCGCGGCGATGCCCTGCACGTTGCCGTTCGCGTTGGCCTGCTCCAGGCCCACCGCGTCCGCCTGGCCGAGCGCCCGCCACATGCCGCTGGCGAGCAGCGCACCGAAGCCGAGGCCGAGCAGGATCGCCGCGATCCGCTGCCCGCGCAGCGTCTCGATCAGCGAGTCCGACGCGTCCCGGCCGACCAGCATCAGCACGAAGAGGAAGAGCATCATGATCGCGCCGGTGTAGACGATGATCTGCACCATGCCGATGAACGGCCCGGACTGGAGCACGTAGAAGACGCCCAGGCAGAGCATGGTCAGCACCAGCCAGAGCGCGGAGTGCACCGCGTTGCGGGCCCAGACCGTGCCGATCGCCCCGATCAGGGCGAGCGGGGCCAGGATCCAGAAGGTCACCTGTTCCCCGCCGGTCACCCCACCCGCCGCGGCGAGCACCGCTGATGTCGTCACGGCCGTTCTCCCGTCGTACCGGAGCCGTCGACCGTGCCGGTCTCGGACCAGGGCGCCCGCTCGGCGCCGGCCGAGGTGCCCGGGTTGGTCAGCGCGCCGACGTAGTAGTCCTTCTCGGTGTCACCGAGCCGCATCGGGTGCGGCGGCTGCTCCATCCCCGGCAGCAGCGGCGCCAGTAGCTGCTCCTTGGTGAAGATCAGGTCCTGCCGGTTGTCCCGGGCCAGCTCGTACTCGTTGCTCATGGTCAGCGAACGGGTCGGGCAGGCCTCGATGCAGAGCCCGCAGAAGATGCACCGGGCATAGTTGATCTGGTACGTGCTGGCGTACCGCTCGCCGGGCGAGAAGCGCTGCTCCTCGGTGTTGTCGCCACCCTCGACGTAGATCGCGTCGGCCGGGCAGGCCCAGGCGCACAGCTCGCAGCCGATGCACTTCTCCAGCCCGTCGGGGTGCCGGTTGAGGATGTGCCGCCCGTGGTAGCGCGGGGCGGAGACCGGCGGCTTGAACGGGTAGTCGGTGGTGACGACCTTCTTGAACATGTGCGAGAAGGTGACCCCGAAACCCTTGAACGACCCGGTGATCGCGCCCACGTCACACCTCCTTCTCGTCGTGTCCGGTACCGGCGTCGCCCGGCTGCCCGGCTCCCACGTTCGCGGGCTCCCGCTCGGCGACCGCCCGTTTCATCCGGGGGCTCGGCGGCACCTGTAGATCCATCGGCGGCAGCGGGAAGCTCCCGGCCGGCCGCCGGTTGACCTTCTCCTGGAGGGTCCGCTGCGGCGGCCGCTTCTTACTCGGCCAGAGCAGCGTCACCAGCAGGACCACCAGCACCGCACCGGCGATCACCGAGTAGCGGGTGGAGTCGCCGAGGTCCTCCTTCTGGAGGGTGCGGATGCCGGCCAGGACCAGGATCCAGACCAGGTTGATCGGCAGCAGCACCTTCCAGCCCAGCCGCATGAACTGGTCGTAGCGGAGCCGGGGCAGCGTGCCGCGCAGCCAGATGAAGACGAAGACCAGACCGATGACCTTGCCCATGAACCAGAGCAGCGGCCACCAGCCGGAGTTCGCGCCCTCCCAGAGCGTGATCGGCCAGGGTGCCCGCCAGCCGCCGAGGAAGAGCGTCGTGGTGACCGCCGACATCGTCACCATGGCGACGTACTCACTGAGCATGAAGAGCGCGAACTTCAGCGAGCTGTACTCGGTCATGAAGCCGGCGACCAGCTCCGACTCGGCCTCGGGCAGGTCGAACGGCGCCCGGTTGGTCTCGCCGACGGTGGAGATGAAGAAGATGATGAAGCTCGGCAGCAGCAGGATCGCGTACCAGCCGGGGGCGGGCAGGTCGACCACGCCGAAGAGGTTGAGCCGGGTGCCGTCGGCCTGCTGGCTGACGATGCCGCTGGTCGACATCGTGCCGGCGGTCATGAAGACCGCGACGATGCTCAGGCCCATCGCCACCTCGTACGAGATCATCTGGGCGCTGGAGCGCAGACCGCCGAGCAGCGGGTACGTCGACCCGGAGGCCCAGCCGCCGAGCACGATGCCGTAGACGCCCATCGAGGAGCAGGCCAGCAGCACCAGTACGGCCACCGAGACGTCGGTGACCTGGAGCGGGGTCCGCTCACCGAAGATGCTCACCATCGGACCGAACGGCACCACCGACAGCGCGGTCACCGCACAGATCGTCGAGATGGTCGGCGCGAAGAAGTAGACGACCTTGTCGGCCGCCTTCGGCAGGATGTCCTCCTTGAAGGCCATCTTGATACCGTCGGCGAGGGTCTGCAGCAGACCGAACGGGCCGATCTGGTTCAGGCCGGGCCGCTGGGCCATCCGGGCCACCACCCGACGCTCGAACCAGACGCCGAGCAGGGTGGCCAGCACCGCGAAGACGAACGCCCCCACGATCTTGATCAGGACTAGCCACCACGGATCCTTGCCGAAGTCTTGCAGCGTCGGATCCTGGGCGAGGTAGACCAGCTTCATCGGGTACCTCCAGCGCTGTTCAGCAGCGGCCCCGGCTTGCCCGCCGCGTCTGCGGCGACCGGGGTGGCCGGGCCGGCGCTGAGCCGGACGACCGCGCCGGACGTGGCGCCCAGGCTGCGCCGGACGCTCGCGCCGGGCGAGTTGGTGGGCAGCCAGACCACGTCGTCCGGCAGGTCGGTGATCGCCGCCGGCAGGGTCAGCGCGCCCCGGTCGGTGCCGACCGTGACCGCGTCGCCCTCGGCCACTCCCAGCGCCTCAGCGGCGGCCTTGCCGAGCCGGACCACCGGTGGCCGGGCGGTGCCGCCGAGTGCCGGGTCGCCCTCGGTCAGCGTGCCGGCGTCGATGAGCTGGTGCCAGGTGGCGAGGACCGCCTCGCCCGGGCCGGGCCGGACCGGCGCGGCCGGCTCGACGGCCGGGGCGGCGGTCCGGTTGGCCTTGGTCGCCGGCAGCGCACCCAGCTCGCGGCGGACGCTGTTCACGTCGCCGGTGCCGAGCCGCACGTCGAGCTGGGCGGCGATCGCGTCCAGCACCCGGGCGTCGGTCATCGCGGTGGTGTTCAGCACCGCCTCGAAGGTGCGCAGCCGGCCTTCCCAGTCGAGGAAGCTGCCGGCCTTCTCCACCACCGGGGCGACCGGGAAGACCACGTCGGCGCGGCGGGTCACCGCGTTGTGCCGCAGCTCCAGGCTGACCAGGAACGGCACCTTCTCCAGGGCCGCGTCGGCGAGCCTCGGGTCGGCCAGGTCGGCCGGGTCGACCCCGGCCACCACCAGCGCGCCGAGTGAGCCCTCGGCGGCGGCCGCGATGATGCCGTCGGTGTCCCGGCCGGGCTGGCTCGGGATGACCCCGGCGGCCAGATCCCAGGCGCCGGCCAACTCGGCCCGGCCGGCCGCGTCGGTCACCGGGCGTCCGCCGGGGAGCAGGTTCGGCAGGCAGCCGGCGTCGACCGCGCCGCGGTCGCCCGCCCGGCGAGGCACCCAGGCCAGCTTGGCACCGGTACGCTCGGCCAGCTCGGCGGCGGCGGAGAGCCCACCCGGCACCGTGGCCAGCCGCTCGCCGACCAGCAGCACCGCGCCGGGCTGGCGCAGCGCCTCGGCGACCGAGGCGTGCCCGGCGAGCAGCTTGGCCTCGTCGCCGGGGGCGGCGGTCAGCACCGTCGCGCCGATCTTGGCCAGCCCCCGGGTAACGAACGGGGCCAGCGCCAGCACCTTCAGCCCGCGCTTGTTGTACGCCTTGCGCAGCCGCAGGAAGAGGATCGGGCACTCCTCCTCCGGCTCCAGCCCGGCGATCACCACGGCCGGCGCCCGCTCGACGTCGGCGTAGGTCACCTCGGTCGTCCCGGCCACCGTGCTGGCCAGGAACTGGGCCTCCTCGGCGGAGAGCGGCCGGGCCCGGAAGTCGATGTCGTTGCTGTGCAGCGCCACCCGGGCGAACTTCGCGTACGCGTACGCGTCCTCGACGGTGAGCCGGCCGCCGGTGAGCACCCCGACCCCCCGCGCGGAGTCGCGCGCCTCGCGCAGCCCGTCGGCGGCGACGGCGAACGCCTCGCTCCAGGACGCCTCGCGCAGTTCACCGGTCTTGGCGTCCCGGACCATCGGCTTGGTGATCCGCTCGTTGGCGGTGGCGTACCGGAAGCCCCAGCGGCCCTTGTCGCAGTTCCACTCCTCGTTCACCGCCGGGTCGTCGCCGGCCAGCCGGCGCATCACCTTGCCGCGCCGGTGGTCGGTGCGCTGGGCGCAGCCGGCCGAGCAGTGCTCGCAGACGCTCGGGGTGGAGACCAGGTCGAACGGGCGGGCCCGGAACCGGTACTGCGCACCGGTCAGCGCGCCGACCGGGCAGATCTGCACGGTGTTGCCGGAGAAGTACGAGTTGAACGGGACGTCGCCCTCGGCGCTCTCCTCGCCGTAGTACTCGTCCCGGTAGACGTTGATCTCTTCGGCGCTGGACCGGCCCATCAGGTCGATGAACTTGTCCCCGGCGATCTCCTCGGAGAACCGGGTGCAGCGCTGGCAGAGTACGCAGCGCTCCCGGTCCAGCAGGACCTGGCTGGAGATGTTGACCGGCTTCTCGTACTCCCGCTTGGGCTCGTGGAAGCGGGTCTCGGTCCGGCCGGTGGACATCGCCTGGTTCTGCAGCGGGCACTCGCCGCCCTTGTCGCACATCGGGCAGTCGAGCGGGTGGTTGACCAGGAGCAGCTCCATGATCCCCTCCTGCGCCTTCTTGGCGACCGGAGAGGTGAGCTGGGTGCGTACCACCATGCCGTCGGCGACGGTCTGGGTGCAGGAGGCGACCGGCTTGCGCTGCCCCTCCACCTCGACCAGGCACTGCCGGCAGGCACCGGCCGGGGCGAGCAGCGGGTGGTCGCAGAACCGGGGGATCTCGATGCCCAGCTGTTCGGCGACCCGGATCAGCAGCGCACCCTTCGGCGCCGTCACCTCGATGCCGTCGATGGTGAGCGTGACGGTCTCGGTCTGCTTCGCAACGTCCGTCATTTAGTGCGCTCCTACCAGGGTCTTCTCCGACAGCTTGGGAGCCGTCCGGCCCTCGATGTAGTCGAGGTAGTCCTGCTTGAAGTACTGCAGCGAGGAGGTCACCGGGCTGGTCGCGCCGTCACCGAGACCGCAGAACGAGCGGCCGAGGATGTTGTCGCAGGTGTCCAGCAGGGTGTCCAGGTCCTCGTGGGTGCCCTGCCCGGCCAGGATCCGCCGGTAGGTGCGGACCATCCAGTAGTTGCCCTCCCGGCACGGCGTGCACTTTCCGCACGACTCGTGGTGATAGAACTCCAGCCACCGGTAGGTGGCGTAGACCGGGCAGTCCTGGTCGGAGAAGATCTGGGTCGCGGTGGTGCCGAGGATCGAGCCGGCCGCCGCCACCCCCTCGAAGTCCAGCGGCACGTCCAGGTGCTCGGCGGTGAGCAGCGGGGTCGAGGAGCCGCCCGGGGTCCAGAACCGCAGGTTGTGCCCGGGCTGCATGCCGCCGGCCAGCTCGATCAGCTCGCGCAGCGTGATGCCGAGCCCGGCTTCGTACTGCCCCGGGTTGTTGATCCGGCCGGAGAGGGAGTAGATCATCGGCCCGGAGGACTTCTCCGTGCCCATGCTCTTCCACCAGGCCGCCCCGCCCAGCACGATGTACGGCACGCTGGCGATGGTGCCGACGTTGTTGACCACGGTCGGGCAGGCGTACAGGCCGTGGGTCGCCGGGAACGGCGGGCGCAGCCGGGGCTGGCCCCGGAACCCCTCCAGCGAGTCCAGCAGCGCCGTCTCCTCGCCGCAGATGTACGCCCCGGCCCCGCTGTGCACCACCAGGTCCAGGTCGAAGCCGGTACCGAGGATGTTCTCCCCGAGATAGCCGGCCCGGTACGCCTCCTGCACGGCGTTGCGCAGCCGCCGGGCCGCGTGCACCGCCTCGCCCCGGATGTAGATGTAGGCGCGGTTGGCCCGGATCGCGTACGAGGCGATGATCACGCCCTCGACCAGCGAGTGCGGGTCGTGGGTCATCAGCGGCAGGTCCTTGCAGGTGCCCGGCTCGCCCTCGTCGGCGTTGACCACCAGGTAGTGCGGCTTGCCGTCGCCCTGCGGGATGAAGCCCCACTTGAGTCCGGTCGGGAAGCCGGCACCGCCCCGGCCGCGCAGGCCGGAGTCCTTGACGAGTTGGATCAGGTCGTCCGGGTGGGCGGCGAGCGCCTTGCGCAGCGCCGCGTAGCCGTCCAGCCGCTGGTAGACGTCGAGCCGCCAGGCGTCCGGCGACAGCCAGCGCTTGGTGAGCACCGGGGTCAGCTTCTCCAGCGTCTCCCGCCGAGGCGTCGTGGTCACTTCTCAGCCTCCTCTTCGCTCGCGGCCGACTTCAGCGAGCGCTCCTGCGCGTCCGTACCACCGTCGCCGGCCGGCTTGGCGTCGCTGGCCGGCTTGTTGGCGGCGGTGCCGGCCGCCTCGGCGGACTTCGCGTCGGCCGGTCCGGCCGGTACGCCGTCGACCGGCGGCGTCGTCCCAGGCGCGTCCGGGACCGCGGTCTTCGCGTCCGGGTTCCGGGTCTCGGCGGTACGCACCTGTGGCGACTTGTTGTCCGGCGACTTCACGTCCGGCGCGGTGCTGCCGGTGGCGGCGGCCGGCCGGGTGGTCGCCGGGGCCGGCTTGTCACCGGTCTGGCTGCCCTTGATCGGGGTGTTCGGGTCGTAGCCGGCCACCGAGATGCCGTGCTGCTGGGCCAGCCGCAGCCCGGCCAGCGTCGGGTCGCCGGCCAGCCCGTCGGCCACCGCTTCCTCGCGCGGGTCGGCGAAGCCGGCCAGTTGCAGCGACATCTCCTTGAGGGTGCAGAGCCGGGCGCCCCGGCTGGGCTGCGGACGACCGCCCGCGCGCAGCTCGTTGACGACCGCGACCGCCGCGTCCGGGTCGACCTGGTCGAAGAAGTCGTAGTTGACGGTCATCACCGGGCCGTAGTCGCAGGCCGCCAGGCACTCGGCGTGCTCCAGGGTGATCTTGCCGTCCGGGGTGGTCTCGTCGTGCCCGACCCCGAGGTGCTCGGTCAGCGCGTCGTAGACCTGCTGCCCGCCGAGCACGTTGCACATGGTGTTGGTGCAGACGCTGACCAGCCAGTCGCCGGTGGGCCGGCGCTTGTACATGGTGTAGAAGGTGGCCACGGCGCCGACCTGCGCCTTGTTCAGCCCGAGTACGTCGGCGCAGAACTCCACGCCGGCCGGGGAGACGTACCCCTCCTCGGACTGCACCAGGTGCAGCAGCGGCAGCAGCGCCGAACGGGACCGGTCGGCCGGGTAGCGGGCGACGATCTCCCGCGCCCGCTCGTCGAGCTTCGCGTGCAGGTCGGCGCTGCGCGAGCCGCCGCCGTTGCGCTGTGCCGGCACCTCGCCCGGCCCGGTCACCAGACCGTCGAGCCGGGACGCCGCGTTGCCAAACTGAGACTGAGTCATTTAGCGATCACACCCACCCATCACCGGGTCCAGCGACGCGCCGCCCGCGATCACGTCCGCGATCAGGCCGCCCTCGGCCATCGCCGGCAGCGCCTGGAGGTTGACGAAGCTGGGCTCGCGGTAGTGCACCCGGTACGGCCGGGTGCCCCCGTCGGAGACCGCGTGCACGCCCAGCTCGCCGCGGGGCGACTCGATTCCGACGTAGACCTGGCCCGGTGGCACCCGGAAGCCCTCGGTGACCAGCTTGAAGTGGTGGATCAGCGACTCCATCGACTGACCCATGATCTTGGCGACGTGCTCCAGCGAGTTGCCCATCCCGTCGACGCCGATGGCGAGCTGCGCAGGCCAGGCGATCTTCTTGTCGGCCACCATGATCGGGCCGGGGCGGAGCCTGTCGAGAGCCTGCTCGACGATCTTGAGCGACTCCCGCATCTCGGCCATCCGGACCAGGTAGCGGCCCCAGACGTCACCGCTGGAGGTGGTCGGCACGTCGAACTCGTAGTTCTCGTAGCCGCAGTACGGCATGGTCTTGCGGATGTCCCAGGCCAGCCCGGCCGAGCGGAGCACCGGGCCGGTGACGCCGAGCGCCAGGCAGCCGGTGACGTCGAGCACACCCACGTCCTTGGTCCGCTCCAGCCAGATCGGCTGGCCGGAGAGCATGTCCTCGTATTCCTTGAGCCGCTTCGGCAGCAGTTTCAGGAACTCGCGGATCTTGACGATCGCCTCGTCCGGGATGTCCTGGGCGACCCCGCCCGGCCGGACGTACGCCATGTTCATCCGCAGGCCGGTGATCAGCTCGAAGATCTCCAGCACGTACTCGCGCTCGCGGAAGCCGTAGAGCATCACGTTGACCGCGCCCAGCTCCATCGCCGTGGTGGCGATCCAGACCAGGTGCGAGGAGATCCGGTTCAGCTCCATCATCAGCACCCGGATGGTGGTGGCCCGCTCGGTCACCTCGTCGGTGATGCCGAGCAGCTTCTCCACCGCCAGGCTGTACGCCGTCTCGTTGAACAGCGGCGAGAGGTAGTCCATCCGGGTGACGAACGTGCTGCCCTGCACCCAGTTGCGGTATTCGAGATTCTTCTCGATCCCGGTGTGCAGGTAGCCGACCACCGCCCGGGCCTCCCGGACGGTCTCGCCCTCCAGCTCCAGGATCAGCCGTAGCACGCCGTGCGTCGACGGGTGCTGCGGACCCATGTTGACGATGATCCGCTCGTCGTTGATCGGGTCGTGCCCGCTGACCACCTGGTCCCAGTCGCCACCGGTGACGGTGAAGACCCGGCCCTCGGTGGTCTCCCGGGACTCGGCGTAGCTCGGGTTCGTCGAGGTGCTCATTGGTACGACCTCCGCTGGTCGGGCGGTGGGATCTCGGCGCCCTTGTACTCGACCGGCACGCCGCCGAGCGGGTAGTCCTTGCGCTGCGGGTGGCCCTCCCAGTCGTCCGGCATCAGGATCCGGGTCAGGCCGGGGTGGCCGTCGAAGACGACGCCGAACATGTCGTACGCCTCCCGCTCCTGCCAGTCCGCCGTGGGGTAGACCGAGGTGACGCTCGGTACCCGGGGCTCCTCGGCGGTCACCGCGACCTCCAGCCGGAGCTGCCGGCGGTAGGTCATCGAGGTGAGCTGGTAGACGACGTGCAGCCGGCGGGCGTCGGAGCCGAGGTAGTCGACCCCGGAGACCGAGGAGCAGAGCTCGAAGCGGAGCGCCTGGTCGTCCCGGAGCACCTGGCAGACCTCGACGATCCGCTCGGGGCGGATGTGCAGGGTCAGCTCGCCCCGGTCGACCACGACCTTCTCGATCGCGTCGGCGAAGCCCGGGTACGCCTCCTCCAGCGCGTCGGCGACCTCGTCGAAGTAGCCGCCGTACGGCCGGGGGCTGCTCTCCACGCCGACCCGCTGCCGGACCAGGCCGCCGAAGCCGGAGGTGTCGCCGCTGCCGTGGATGCCGAACATGCCCCGCCCGGCCGGGCTGGCCGGGGGCAGTTCGGCCGGCGCCCCGCTGGTCGCCCCGATCGGCGGCCGGGCCACCGGCACGCCGCCGCCCGGCTGCTCGCTGGTCTTGTTGGGCTCGCTCATGCCGTCCCTCCGCTGCGCTCCGGGCCGACATGAGGCACGTTCGCGCTGAGCCGGCCGGTCCGCTCGCTCCGCTCGCTCATCGCTCGGCCCTTCCCACCAGGTGGTTCTGCGCCTTCATCCAGTTCTCGATCCGGAGCTGCTCCTCGCGCCCCTCGGCAACCGCCCGGGTCCACTCGGCCCGCCGCGCCTTGTCGTTGCGGTACGACGAGGGCATCGAGCCGGGCGTCACCAGCGGTACGGCGCCGCGCGCCTGGCGTGCCTCGAGCATCTTGCGGCCGTTCGGGCCGAGCGGCTCGTGGCCGATCTTCTCGCGCAGCTTGAGAATCGCGTCGATCAGCATCTCCGGCCGGGGCGGACAGCCGGGCAGGTACATGTCGACCGGTACGACGTGGTCGACGCCCTGCACGATCGCGTAGTTGTTGAACATGCCGCCGCTGCTGGCGCAGACGCCCATCGAGAGCACCCAGCGGGGCTCGGCCATCTGGTCGTAGATCTGGCGCAGCACCGGGGCCATCTTCTGGCTCACCCGGCCGGCCACGATCATCAGGTCCGCCTGTCGCGGCGAGGCGCGGAACACCTCCATGCCCCACCGGCCGAGGTCGTAGTGGGAGCCACCCGCCGCCATCATCTCGATCGCGCAGCAGGCCAGGCCGAAGGTGGCGCCCCAGAACGACGACTTCCGGGACCAGTTGACCAGCTTCTCGACCGAGGTGAGCAGGATCCCGGCCGGGAGCTTCTCCTCGATACCCATCTGACGACCTCCCTCAGTCCCAGTCCAGGCCGCCACGCCGCCAGACATAGGCGTACGCGACGAAGACCGCGACGATGAACAGCACCATCTCCACGAAGCCGAAGAGCCCGAGCATGTCGAAGTTGACCGCCCACGGGTACAGGAAGATGATCTCGATGTCGAAGACGATGAACAGCATCGCCGTCAGGTAGAACTTGATCGGGAACCGGCCGCCGCCGACCGGCTGCGGGCTCGGTTCGATGCCGCACTCGTACGCCTCGAGCTTGGCTTTGTTGTAGCGCCGGGGGCCGGCGAAGCGCGCCGCGGCGACGGAGAACAGCGCGAACGCCGCGGCGAGGGCGAACAGCCCGATGATGGGTACGTACGGCGAGAGCGACATTGTTTTCCCCTGCTCGTCCTTCCCGGCCCTCGGTCAATTTCCAAATTCACACTATTCACAGTCGTCCGGGCGACGCTGCCCGGGGTGCCACTGGCGCCCCCTGCCGGGGCCGGCGGCGGTTCACACGGCCGGAGCCACCTTCGTCATCGCGTTGATGACCCGGTCCATCGCGTCCCCGCCGCGCGGATCGGTCAGGTTCGCCAGCAGTTTGAGCACGAACCGCATCAGGGTCGGATGCGGCATGCCGTGCTTGGTGGCGATCCGCATCACGTGCGGATTGCCGATCATCTTCACGAAGATGTTGCCGAGCCGGTAGTAGCCGCCGTACCGGGCCTTCAGCTCGGCGGGGTAGCCGGCCAGCGCGCGTTCCCGATCGGCACCCGCCGGGCGGGCCAGCGCCTGCACCACGATCTCGGCGGCGAGTTCGCCGGACTCCATCGCGTACGCGATGCCCTCGCCGTTGAACGGGTTGACCATGCCGCCGGAGTCGCCGACCAGGAGCACGCCCCGGGTGTAGTGCGGCACCCGGTTGAAGCCCATCGGCAGGGCGGCGCCGAGGATCGGCCCGTCCGCGTTGGTCTCGTCGGTCATGCCCCATTCGGCCGGGGTGCCGGCGAGCCAGTCGACCAGCAGCCGCCGGTAGTTGGTCTTGCCGAACGCGGCCGAGGAGTTCAGCGCGCCCAGCCCGACGTTGACCCGGCCGTCTCCCATCCCGAAGATCCACCCGTACCCGGGCAGCAGCTTGTCGGGGTGCTCCTTGCTGCGCAGCTCCAGCCACGACTCCAGGTAGTTGTCGTCGTGCTTGGCCGGCGAGCGGTAGTAGCGGCGGACGGCGACGCCGATCGGCCGGTCCTCCCGCTTGTTCAGGCCCAGCGCGATCGGGAGCCGCCCGGAGACGCCGTCGGCGGCGATCACCAGCGGGGCGGAGAAGCGGGCCGGAGCCTTGTCCGGGCCGCTCTCGGCGGTGACCCCCACCACCCGGCCGTCCTCGCCGAGCACCGGGCCGGTGACGTTCACCCCGGTACGCAGCTCCGCGCCGGCCTCGACCGCCCGCTTGGCCAGCAGGTCGTCGAAGTCGAGCCGGGTACGCACCAGTCCGTAGTTGGGGAAGCTGGCCAGCTCGGGCCAGTCGAGTTCGAGCCGTACGCCGCCGCCGATGACCCGCAGTCCCCGGTTGTGCAGCCAGCCTGCCTCGGGCGAGGTGTCGACGCCGAGCTTGACGAGCTGCTTGACGGCCCGCGGGGTCAGCCCGTCGCCGCAGACCTTCTCCCGGGGGAACTCGGTCTTCTCCAGCAGCAGCACGCGTACGCCGTGTCGGGCCAGGTGATAGGCGGTTGTCGATCCACCTGGACCGGCGCCGACGACGATGACGTCCGCGTCGTAGTCGATCGTGGTCATCCGCGCCTCCCCTCCCGATCGCTCGTGAAATGCTTCACAAGCCTCGTCCGGGGAGGAGTCTAGAACCGCGAAGTGGCCGGCGACCGGTTAGGCGACCCTAAGTTGCCGAGGTAGGCGTGTTGGCTACCTTCCCGGGCCCGTTCCGGCCCCGGTCGCGGCCCGTCGTTCCGGCCGGTCGGGCATGCCTCACCTCAGGTCCGGTCCTCGCCGCTGCGTTGCGCCGGACGGCGTTTGATCGGACCCGGGGTGACCGGCCCTGGTTCCGCCGGATGTGGATCGGTCGGGGGCCGCACCGGGTGCGGATCGGAGGGGTGCGGATCGGCCGGATGCGGCTGTCCCGGCCCGGGTGCCGGCGGATGCGGGTCGGCCGGGCCGGGCCGCCCCGGCTGGGGTTGCCCCGGCTGCGGCTGTGCCGGATGCGGCTCCGGCGGGTTCGGCTCGACCGGATGCGGCTCGACCGGATGCGGCTCGACCGGATGCGGCTCCACCGGATGCGGCTCCACCGGATGCGGCTCGACCGGGTAACCGGCGGCTGCGGCATGACCCTCGGCCGGCCCGGCACCGTTTCCCGACAGCCGCCCGGTCGGAGCACCGCCCGCCGCCGCACCGCCGTTCTCCGACATCCCCTCCACCGGATGGCCGCCGGTCGCCGTCGGCCGCTCGCTCGGATAGCTGCCGGCCGGCGCCGGGTCGCCGTCCGGGGTGCGCTCGTGCTCGTACGGCAGTTGCTCCCGCAGCGTGCCGCCACTGACCCGGTCGAGCGCGGCCAGTACCTCGGCGACCACGGTCCGGACCGCGACCGGGTCGGGCCCGGCCAGCTCCCGGATCTGCGCGATCAACTCGGCCGCCTCGGCCTCCGGATCGACGTCCTCGGTCGCCGGCTCGGCGGTGTCGCGGCTCGGGTCGGTGGCAGCACCGCCCGCCGGCTCGGCGACGTCGCGGTCCGGTGCGTCGTCGCTCCGGTGCCGCGCGTCCGGCGGGCCCGCGACCGCCGGCGTCTCCTCGGCCGGCTGCTCGTCGCCGTCGACCCGCCGGTCTGCCCCCGCCATGGGCGCAGCCTACGGCCGGAAAGCCGCTCGCGGATCAAAACCGGCTAAAGCAGCATGAGCCGGAAAATCAGGGACGTATCGCGCGGTGCAGCGCGACGATGCCCCCGGTCAGGTTCCGCCAGCCGACCCGGTGCCATCCGGACCGGCCGATCTGCCCGGCCAGCCCGGCCTGGTCCGGCCAGGCCCGGATCGACTCGGCCAGATAGACGTACGCGTCCGGGTTGCTCGCCACCGCCCGGGCCACCGCCGGCAGCGAGCGCATGAGGTAGGAGAGGTAGACCGTCCGGAAGACCGGGTTGGTCGGGGTGCTGAACTCGCAGACCACCAGCCGGCCGCCCGGCCGGGTGACCCGGGCCATCTCCCGGAGCGCCGCCTCGGTGTCCACCACGTTCCGCAGCGCCAGCGAGATGGTGACCGCGTCGAAGGTCTCGTCCGGGAACGGCAGCCGGAGTGCGTCACCGGCCAGCAACGGCACCTCGGGCCGGCTCCGTCGGCCGGCCCGGAGCATCCCGATGGAGAGATCCAACCCCACCGCGTACGCCCCCGAGGTGGCCAGCTCGGCGGTGGAGACCCCGGTGCCGGCGCCCACGTCGAGCACCCGGTCACCGGGGCGCAGGTCGAGGGCGGCCAGGGTGGCCCGGCGCCACCGCCGGTCCTGCCCGAACGAGATCACGGTGTTGGTCAGGTCATACCGGGACGCCACTTCGTCGAACATCGCCGCCACCTCGTGCGGCTGCTTGTCCAGGCTGGCCCGGCGTCCGGACGGGGTACGGGTCACGCCGGAACAGTCTGCCAGCCACCGGCCTGGCCGGTCGGCCCGGGGCGGGCCGGCACCCTGCTGGAGCGCGGCCGGGGCTCCGGGCGACAGTCCGGCGCCTGCCGCGCCCGAGCCGGAACACACCGCGGGCGAGGTGGTCTCCCACCCCGCCCGCGATGCCGTGCGTTATGTGAACGGCCCTCATGGACCGATAGAGGACGACCCCGGTGCGCCGCGTCCCGACCCGGAGGCCGGTCCGTCCACGACGGTCAGCGGGTACGTGTGCCGGCACGCTATCGGTTCGACCGGCCTGGTCGCGCTCCCCTTGATCCAACCGTTATGACCGCCCGGACCCGCCCGGCTTCCAAGAATGTCCTGGTCAGAGGCCATTTATCCGGCGCGCTCGACGTTTTGCCGCCGGATCGGAGCCAAGGACCGGCCCCTCGCCCAGCCGGCGGTGGCCGAATGGACGAGGGTAGTTCAGCGGGCCTCGACGAGCGGCAGACTCCGGCCCGCGCCGCCACCGGGCAGCGCGATGGAGGAGAAGTGCGACACCACCCGGTCGTCGGTCGGGTCGTCGGCCGGGGTGCGGTGCACCGCCAGGTGCCGGTAGAGGGTGTCCCGTTGCGCGGGGATCCGGCCGGCGGAGCGGATCATCCAGATCAACTCGTGCAGGTTGGAGCGGTGCCGCGCACCGGCCGAGGAGATGACGTTCTCCTCCAGCATGATCGAGCCGAGGTCGTCCACCCCCATGTGCAGGGCGAGCTGTCCGGCGTCCTTGCCGGTGGTCAGCCAGGACGCCTGGAGGTGCGGCACGGTGTCGAAGAAGAGCCGGGCCACCGCGATCAGCCGCAGGTACTCCAGGGTGGTCGCCTGGGTACGGCCCTTGAGGTGGTTGTTCTCCGGCTGGTAGGTCCATGGGATGAAGGAGCGGAAGCCCCGGGTGCGGTCCTGCACGTCGCGGATCATCCGCATGTGCTCGATCCGCTCGGCGTTGGTCTCCCCGGTCCCCATCATCATGGTGGCGGTGGACTCGACGCCCTGCCGGTGTGCGAGTTCCATCACCTCCAGCCAGCGCGCGCCGGACTCCTTCAGCGGAGCGATGGCCTTGCGGGGCCGCTCGGGCAGCATCTCCGCGCCGGCACCGGCGATCGAGTCCAGCCCGGCCGCCTTGATCCGGCTGATCGCCTCCTCCAGGCCGACCCCGGAGACCTTCGCCATGTGCAGGATCTCGCTCGGTCCGATGGAGTGGATGGCGAGCTGCGGGTACGCCCGCTTGACCGAGGAGAAGAGCTCCTCGTAGTACTCCACGCCGTAGTCGGGGTGGTGGCCGCCCTGGAGCATCACCTGGGTCGCACCCAGCTCCACCGCCTCGGCGCAGCGCCGCAGGATCTCCTCGGTCGGGTGCGTCCAGCCCTCCCGGTGCTTCGGCGCCCGGTAGAAGGCGCAGAACTTGCAGGCGGTCACGCAGACGTTGGTGTAGTTGATGTTGCGGTCGATCAGGTACGTCACGATGTTGTCCGGATACCGCCGCCGCCGTACCGCGTCGGCCGCCTCACCCAGCGGGTGCAGCGGCGCGTCGGTGTAGAGCAGCAGCGCCTCCTCGGGCGTGATCCGCCCGCCGTCCGCGCCACGTTGCAGGATGCTGTCGATCTCCCGGCTCACCGTCACGTACCCGAGGGTACGTCGCCGGCCCGCCCCACCTCGACCACCACCCCGAGCAATGTGATCCGTAGTCGACGCCCGTCGGACGTACGTCCGCAGCAGTGGATCGGCACCTGCTGGCACGTCGTGTCCCAGATGAGTGTCGGCACCCACGCGTAGGATCGGCGGACATGACGGCGCCTGACCCCCGGCACGCTACGCCAGCGTCCCCGTCAACCTGCTGTCGCTGTAGCTGCCAGCCGCGCAACGAGTAGGCCCGGCCGCGACGACTCGCCGAGCGTCGCAATTCACTGCGCTGCGGAAATTGCGTTGACTGTCGTACAGCTGGCGCGGCTAGTGTCCGGCCCATGCCCGTACGCCCGGACCCCGAGAGCGCAGTCGACTCACTGCTGCTCGCCGACGACGGCGCCACGCTCGCCAGGTTACGGCTGGAGGACGACGGCCGTGAGCCGGCCGTCAAGGATGTTCGGCCGCTGCCCGGGGCAGCCCCGGCGAAGGTTGCCGCGCAACTGCGCCGGGACCTCGCCGGCAGGATGCTGAAGACCACGCACGAGGGCCTGGTGGCGGCCCTGTTGGCGGATGGCCTCACGCTCCACCGGGCCGCTACCGGGCTGCGACACGACCTGGCCGAGCTGCCGCCACCGGCGGCACTGCCCGACGGATGGTCGTTGGTCCACGCCGGCTGGGACGACGACCTCGCGGTGGCGTGTGCCTCGGCGTACGGTCCGGAGCACCCGGACGGCGAATGGCAGGCCGCCGACACCCGGGAGATCCGGGCGATGTTCGACGATGCCGAGCCAGTCCCGCCACTACTCGGCGCGTCCGCGCGGGTGGTCGGTCCGGACGGACGCAGCGCCGGGCACGTCCTCTGCGCCGGTCCGGTGCCCTGGACCACGAACACCTGCGGCTGGATCCTGAACATCGCCGTCGCCCCACACGCCCAGGGCAGTGGGCTGGGCCGGGCGCTGCTGACGCATGCCCTCCGGGGCACCCACGCTGCCGGGTTACCGACCCTCGACCTGTCGGTGGTCGACCAGAATCCCGCCCGCAGGTTGTATGACAAGGCCGGCTTCCGCCCGGTCACCCGGATGTTCTCCGTAGCCCTGTCCTAGCCAGGCGCGTGGATCACGGACGTGGGACTCCGGATCTACCAGGACGCCTACCGCGACGAGACTCCGGTCGACCTCGAAGAGGCAGCCGACTACATCGCGGAGATGTGCGGTACGCCGGTCACCCTGGTCGAGCACCGCTCCGACCTGACGTACTGACCACCCATCCGCGCCAGACCGATGCGAGGTAGGCCAGGTACGTCTCAGGTGGTGCAGCTGCCGTTGTCCGGGTTGACGCACTTGGCCCGGCTCCAGAGCGTCTCGAAGTTGTTGTGGAAGTCGTTCCAGACCGTCGGGTGCTCGATCTTCACCAGGGTCTCGTCGTGGTCGGTCAACGCCGGGTCGGTGACGTTGTGCGAGCCGGTGAAGACCACGCTGCGCCCGGCGACCCCGGCGAAGGTGCCCCTGATGATGATGTTCTTGGAGTGCACGGTGACCACCCGGCCGTCGTAGTTGCTGGCCTCGGCGTCGTGGTACTTCTTCAGCGAGACGTTCGGCTGCCCGTTCAGGGTGGCATACGCGGTGCTGCCCATCGAGCCGTAGACGACCCGGACCCGGCAACCCAGCCGGCCGATCCGGCGCAGTTGGGTGGCGACCTCGGGGCGGGCGTCGGTGAACTGGGCGTGCGCCACGTCCACCGCACAGCCACTCTCGTACGCGCTCACCTCGGCCAGCCGGTTCGCCAGGGTGTCGCTGTCGGCCCGGGGCGAGTGGTAGACGGTGACGGCGGTATTCGGCGACTTGTAGTAGCCGTTGGCGGCGTTGAAGTAGTCGTTGTTCTTCCGCTGCGCCCGCATGTCGTTGAAGTACGCCGTGAAGTGGTCGTACAGGTCGTAGTCCTCGTGCACGATCAGCGCGCTGTTGAAGAGGTTGTTCTGGCTGAAGGTGAGGTTCTGCGAGCTGACGAAGACGACCCGCTTCATGGTGCCGCTGGTGGAGAACGTGAAGACCTTGTTGTGGTTGATCGAGTTGCTCTTGTTGCCGATGCACGCCGTCGAGCCGGCCACCGTTGACGAGGTCTTGCCGCAGATCACCAGGTCGTCGAGGTTGGCCGAGTTGAGCACCGCCATCGCGGCGTTGTCGGCGCCGGTGTTGACCCCGCCACCGGTCTCGTCCAGCACGATCCGGACGATCACGCCCCGGGCCGCCGCCCGCTTCAGCGCCTCGGCCACCACCGGGGAACTCCAGCTGTACATGATGCCCCGGATGTAGCCGCCGGCCGGTGCGCCGTCGGCCAGCCGGACCAGCTCGTCCTCGATGGTCCGGTCCCGGGCGCCGTCCTCGGCCGGGATGTTGAACCGGGTGTACGCCGGGAAGGGATCAGCCGCGGCGGCCGCACCGTCACCGGCGTCCGCCGGGGTGGGGCCGGCGGCCACGGCGGGCGGGGTGAGCAGGCTGGTGGCCAGCAGGCCGAGCGCCGCGAAGGACGCGAGTCCGGCCCGGGCGCGACGCGTACGGAGCATCCTCATGGATACCTTGGTAGTACACGTCCTTCAATGGAGCAACGGGTGGCGAAGAATTTCTTCAACCTCACGCGGCCGACTCCGCCGCCGCCGCACCGCCAGGCGGGCGCGCAAGCGGGGCAGCCCGACAGGCTGTGCCGCCATGCTGCCCCGGCTCCGCCGAATCCGTCGGCCGCGACGACCTCAGTTGTACATGTAGAGGTAGTAGTAGCCCTGCGGCTGGCCGCTGCGCCACTCGTAGACGCAGTTGTAGTAACGCCACGCGCCACCCGCGACGAGGCTCTCCCCGTAGTAGCGACAGGCCTCGTAGGTGTAGTAGGAACCGAAGGGGTAGGGGGAGGGGTTGCTGGCCATGGCCTGACGCTCGACCGACACCGCGGCCTGGGCCGGCGCACCGGCTCCGACCAGCAACGCCGCGCCGGCGAAGACGAGCGCCACGACAGTCCGAACTCGACGCATAGGTTCTCCTCGTGATCCGCGGCACCACCGAGTCATCGGCGGCGCTACCGACTCAAGATAGAGATCGGCCTATCTGTTGCGAGCCGCGCGCGACAAGGTTTCCGTCATCCGCGCAACGCGTCGAACCCACCGATGGCGATCTATGTCCGCCCGCACCACAACGGACCCGGGACAACCCGCCTCAGCCGTCGTAGTCGACCACCAGCGTGTCGGTGACCGGGCTGGCCTGGCAGGTCAGCACGTACCCGGCGGCCACCTCGTCCGGCTCCAGGGCGTAGTTGCGGGCCATCGACACCTCGCCTGCGACCACCTTCGCCCGGCAGGTCGAGCAGACCCCGCCCTTGCAGGCGTACGGCAGCTCGCCCCGGACCCGCAGGGCCGCGTCGAGCACCCGCTCGTCCCGGCCCATCCGGAAACTCGACGCCCGGCCGTCCAGCCGGATCGTCACCTCGGTGCCGGCGTCCGCCGCCGTGTCGGCCAGCCGGACCGGCGGCGCGGGCGGCGCGTCCACGTGGAACAGCTCGGCGTGTACGGCCCGCTCCGGCACCCCGCGCTCGGCGAGCACCCGCCGCGCGTCCAGCACCATCCCGTACGGGCCGCAGAGGAACCACTCGTCGATCCGCGCGGTCGGCACGATGGTGTCGAGCAGCCGGCCCAGCCGGTCGGCGTCGACCCGGCCGGAGAGCAACGGCGACTCGCCCGGCTCCCGGGACAGCACGTGCACCAGGTGCAGCCGTTCCGGATAGCGGTCCTTCAGGTCAGCCAGCTCCTCCACGAACATCACGGTGCGGCCGTAACGGTTGCCGTACACCAGGGTGAAGGTGCTGGCCGGCTCGACGGCCAGCGCGGTCGCGACCAGCGACAGCACCGGGGTGATGCCGGACCCGGCGACCACCCCGGCGTAGTGCCGGACCCGGTCCGGCGTGAACGCCGTGCCGAACGTCCCCAGCGGCGGCAGCACCTGCACGGTGTCGCCGGCCCGCAGCGTCGAGACCGCGAAGCTGGAGAAGGCGCCGCCCGGCACCTCCCGCACCCCGATCCGGAGCTCTCCGGTCGCGGCCAGCTCGGCCGGGGTCGAGCAGATCGAGTACGACCGCCGCACCTCCGCCCCGTCCGCGAGGATCCGCCGGACCGTGAGGTGCTGCCCGGCCCGGAAGGCGAAGGTCTCCCGCAACTGCTCCGGTACCTCGAAGGTGACCGCGACCGCGTCCTCGGTGAGCCGGTCGACCGCCCGGACCGGCAGCGGGTGGAAGACCGGCCGGCGCCGGACCGGCCGGTTGATGGTTACGCTCAAAACGCCCTCAGATGGTCGAAGGGTTCCCGACAGGCCCGGCACCGCCACAGCGACTTGCAGGCGGTCGAGCCGAACCGGCTGACCTGCTCGGTGTCGGCGGCACCGCAGTGCGGGCAGCGGACGCTCAGGGTGACCGGGACCGGGCGCCGGCCCGCCGGCCCCGGCGGGGCGATCCCGGCGGCGGCCAGCTTGACCCGGCCGGCCTCGGAGATCCAGTCGGTGGTCCAGGCCGGGGCGAAGACGGTGACGACCTCGGCGTCCGGATGCCCGGCGGCGGCCAGCGCGGCCCGGATGTCGGCCCGGATCACGTCCATCGCCGGGCAGCCGGTGTAGGTCGGGGTGATGGTCACGGTGACCCGGCCGGTCGCCGGGTCCTCGGTCACCTCCCGCAGCACGCCGAGGTCCTCGATGGTCAGCACCCGCAGCTCGGGGTCGACCACCGCCGCCGCGGCCCGGCGCGCCCGCCCGGATCGGCCCTCGCTCACCAGCGGGCTCCGGGATGCGCCCGGTGCAGCACCTGCAGCTCGGCGAGCAGGTAGGAGAGGTGCTCGGTGTGCAGCCCGGCCCGGCCACCGGTCGGCCCCCAGCCGTCGGCCGGACGCTCCAGCGTGGCGGTCTCCAGCACCGGCTCGACGTTCGCGAGGAAGGCGGAGCGCAGCCCGGCCGGGTCGACCGGTGCGGCCGGGTCGGCCGCGAACAGCTCGCCGGTGTACGGCCACAGCTCGTCCACCGCCGCCGCCATCCGCCGGTGTGACTCCGCGGTGCCGTCGCCGAGGCGTACCGTCCAGAGGCTGGCGTGGTCGAGGTGGTAGGCCACCTCCTTGCGGGCCTTGCCGGCGATGGCGGCGAGCCGTTCGTCGGCGCAGCCGCTCAGCGCGGTGTAGAGCGGGAGCTGGTACGCCGACAGGAAGAGCAGCTTCGCCATGGTCATCGCGAAGTCGCCGTTCGGCAGCTCGACCAGCAGGCAGTTGCGGTACTCCCGGTCCGAGCGCAGGTACGCCAGCGCGTCCTCGTCCCGGCCGGCGCCCTCCAGTTCCCCGGCGTAGGTCAGCAGCAGCCGGGCGGCGCCGAGCTGGTCCAGGGCGATGTTGGCCAGCGCGACGTCCTCCTCCAGCTCGGGCGCGGCGGTGACCCACTCGCCGAGCCGCTGCGCGGCGACCAGGGCGTCGTCGCCGAGCCCGAGCAGGTAGTCGACGGTGGTGTGCACGGGTCCGCCACGGGTGTTCACAGGTGCGCCGCCCCGTCCGGCACCGGATAGAACGTCGGGTGCCGGTAGACCTTGTCGGCCGCAGGCTCGAAAAAGGCGTCCTTCTCGTCCGGGCTGGAGGCGGTGATCGCCTGGGCCGGTACGACCCAGATCGAGACCCCCTCCTGCCGCCGGGTGTAGAGGTCCCGGGCGTTGCGCAGCGCCAGCTCGGCGTCGGGGGCGTGCAGGCTGCCGACGTGGGTGTGCGACAGTCCGCGCCGGGCCCGGACGAAGACCTCCCAGAGCGGCCAGCCGGCCCGGCCCTGGCTCGGGGCGGTCACGCCGGCACCGCCGTACGCGCGGCGGCCCGCTTGGCCGCGTACGCCTGCGCGGCCTCGCGTACCCAGGCACCGTCGGCGTCCGCCCGGCGGCGGTGCGCGATCCGTTGCCGGTTGCACGGCCCGTCCCCGGCGATCACCCGCATCAGCTCGGCGTAGTCGGGCTGGGTGTAGTCGTACGCCTGCCGGGACTCGTTCCACCGCAGGTCGGGGTCGGGCAGGGTGAGGCCGAGCACGCCGGCCTGCTGCACGCACATGTCGACGAAGCGCTGCCGCAGCTCGTCGTTGGAGAACCGCTTGATCTTCCAGGCCATCGACTGCTGGCTGTGCGTGGAGTCGCCGTCGGGCGGGCCGAACATCGCCAGCGAGGGGTACCACCAGCGGTCCACCGCGTCCTGGGCCATCGCGTGCTGCTCCGGGGTGCCGCCCGCCAGGGTGTGCAGGATCTCGTAGCCCTGCCGCTGGTGGAAGGACTCCTCCTTGCAGATCCGGATCATCGCCCGGGCGTACGGCCCGTACGAGCACCGGCACAGCGGGACCTGGTTGACGATGGCGGCACCGTCCACCAGCCAGCCGATGGCGCCGACGTCGGCCCAGGTCAGCGTCGGGTAGTTGAAGATCGAGCTGTACTTCTGCCGGCCGGCGAGCAGCAGCTCGACCAGTTCGTCCCGGGTCACCCCGAGGGTCTCGGCGGCCGCGTAGAGGTAGAGCCCGTGCCCGGCCTCGTCCTGCACCTTGGCGAGCAGGATCGCCTTGCGCTTGAGCGAGGGTGCCCGGCTGATCCAGTTACCCTCCGGTTGCATGCCGATGATCTCGGAGTGGGCGTGCTGGGCGATCTGCCGGATCAGGGTCTTCCGGTACGCCTCCGGCATCCAGTCCCGGGGCTCGATCTTCTGGTCCGCGTCGATCAGGGCGGTGAAGTAGTCCTGCGGGTCGGTGTCGGCGGCCGGGTCTTCCCCGGGACGGCCACGGTCGGCGGCCGCCCGCAGCGCCGCCTCCGCCGCCTCGACCTGATCGAGCAGGCCGCCGGCGGGTCCGTCATCCGGGACCGGGAAGTCATGTCCGTCCACGCAGCAAGTGTTACAGCTCAACTAGCCAGTAACCAAGACGTGTAATAGAAATGCCGCCCAGACCCGGCCGTGAGCTGGTCAGCCGATCGGCACCAAATGTCCGCACTGATGGGTGAATGAGCCTGGTCACATCGGCCCAAATATTCATCATCTATACCGACATAAGCGGTGATTTCCGGTCGCCACCAGCGAACTCCCGGCCTGCGCTATCTGGCGGATTGGACCGAGCCACGTAAACTTTCCCCCGTTCCGACCTGCCACCTCCCCCGGCAGTTCGGGCGCGGAGCAGACCGCCGGTGTGGGGCTGGCGGAGGCGCCGCCGACACACCGCAAGACGCACAGCGCCCTGGACACAGCGGCCCCCCGGCCTTCACCCTTGGAGCCCCATCCTCATGCGTCCCCGCGTGACCCTGGTGCTCGCCATCACGACAGTCGTGCTTGGCGGCCTGCTGCTCGTGCCCGCCGCGTACGCCCGGCTGGCCGACTCCGGCGGAAGTACCTCCTCGGCCGAGGAGGCGCCGGTCGGGATCGAGCCGTCCGCACCGCCGCCGCCGACCCTGGCCGCCGCGCCGGTGACGGTGAAGGGGGTGGACGGCTTCCTCGGCTGGGCCCTGTTGGACCGGGAGAGCGGGAAGATCTCCGGCTCCAAGAACATGACCTCGACCAACTCGACCGAGTCGATGATCAAGGTCTGGATCGTCTCGGACTACCTCCGCCGCCTCGGGGACAAGACGCCGCCCGCGGCGTACCTCAAGATGGCGAGCACGGCGATCCGGGACAGCAACGACGACGCCACGAACGCCCTGTACAGCGCCGCTGGCGGCGCGAGCACCCTGGACCGCTTGATCAAGATGTGCAACCTCACCGAGACCGCCAAGGAGATTCCTGCCGGCGAGAACCGCATTTGGTGGAGTTACACCAGTATGTCCCCCCGGGACGCGGTCCGGATGGGAGAGTGCGTCAAGGACGGCACGGCAGCCGGACCGAAGTGGACCAAGTGGGTGCTGGACGAGATGACCAAGGTACGCGGTACGACCGCCGCGAAGGATCAGCGGGCTCGGCAGGGCGGCGGTCGCTGGGGCATCATCGACGGCCTGCCGCAGGGAATCCTTGCGCAGGGGCCGGTCAGCATCAAGAACGGCTGGACGCTGATCAACGCTGACGGGAAGTGGCACCTGAACTGCCTCGCGATCACCGACGACTGGGTGCTCTCCGTGATGACCCGCTACTCCGGCGCCAAGGGGCTCGACTTCGGCGCCGACGTCTGCGCCAGCGTCGCCAGCCAACTGGTCACCGAACAGCCGGGCGCCGTGCTCAGGGTGCCGCAGCCGCTCACCGTGAAGAACTCCTGATGGGCGCCGAGGAACGCGCCGCCGAGCGGCGGGCCCGGTCCAACCGGTCCACCCTGCTGCGGCTGACCCTGATCGCGGGCGTACTGCTGGTGCTGGTGCTGGTCGGGCTGCGGCTGATGCCCGGCTCACCGCTCGCGAGTACCGCCGCCGCCAAGTGGGGGGAACCGTCCGGCCCGGCCGGACCCACCGCCACCACCCCGGGCAGGCCGGCCACGCCCACCCCGACGCCCAGCCCCGAACTGCCGCCGCTGCCGGTGGCGCCGACCAACGTGAAGATCGACAAAGCCGGCTGGTGGAACTGGGCGCTGATGGACACCCGGACCGGCAAGATCTCCGGTTCGGCCAACATGGACGAGACCAACCCGACCGCCTCGATGATCAAGGCGTGGATCGGGGCGGACTTCCTGCGCCGCGCCGACGAGAAGGGTGACACCCCGAGCGACACCCGGATGAACCAGGTGTCGATCATGATCCGGGACAGCGACAACAACGCCGCGCAAACCCTCTACGAACTCAACGGCGGCACGGCGTCGATCAAGCGGCTGATCAGCATCTGCGACCTGACCGACAGCAGCCCGGCCGCCGACGGCGGCTGGAGCCGTACCGCGCTCTCGGCCCGGGACACCGCCCGGATGGGCGCCTGCATCGCCGACGGCCGGGCCGCCGGGCCGCAGTGGACCGAGTGGCTGCTCGACGAGATGCGCGCGGTACGCGGGGTCGGCAACTTCGGCATCCGCAAGGCGTTCCCGGCCGCCGAGCAGAAGACCATCGCGGTCAAGAACGGCTGGGTGGACCGGCAGCGCGAGCAGAGGTACACGGTGAACTGCCTGGCCATCGGTGACGGCTGGACGATGGCGGTGGAGACCCGGTACGCGATCGACCTCGGTTACACCTACGGGGCGAAGATCTGCGAGGACGTGGCCCGGCAGCTCCGCGCCGCCTCCGACGCCACCTGAGTCCGCTCCGGGCAGCGGCCGGTCAGGCGGAGAAGAAGACCGGCCCGCCCGCCGGCAGCGGCGGTACGCCGGCCAGGTCGACGGCGCGGCGGGCGAACTCCCGCAGCCCCGCCACCTGTCGCTCGCCCAGCGAGAAGTCCAGCGTCCGGAAGTACGACGCCAGGGTCGCCGCGTCGAACGGCTCCCACCGGGCCGCCGCCTCAGCCACCTCGTCCAGTTCGGCCAGGCAGAGATCCCTGGAGCGCAGGAACGCCTGGTGCACGTCCTTGACCTGCCCGGGATGGCTGGCCGCGAAGTCCCGGCGTACCGCCCAGACGGCGAAGACCATCGGCAGCCCGGTCCACTCCCGCCAGGCCAGGCCGAGGTCGGTGACGGCCAGCCCGCGCCCGGGCGCCTCGTAGAGGGCGCGCAGCGCCACGTCGCCGATCAGCACCCCTGCCTCGGCCTCCAGCAGCATGGTGGTCAGGTCGGGCGGGCAGGTGAAGTATTCCGGGTCGATGCCGTACTGCTGGGCGAGCAGCATGCGGGCGAGCAGCACCCCGGTCCGGGAGGTGGAGCCGAGGGCGACCTTGGCGCCGTCCAGCTCGGCCAGCGGCCGGGTGGAGACGATGTTGACCGAGAGCACCCGGCCGTCGCTGCCGACCGCGAGATCCGGCAGCAGCAACAGCTCGTCGGCGTGCTTGAGATATTCGACAAGCGTGATCGGCCCGATGTCGAGGTCACCGGCGACCAGGGAGGCGCTGAGCCGCTCCGGCGAGTCCTTGTGCAGCTCGACGTCGATCAGTGCACCGGAGCGCATCAGCCCCCAGTAGATCGGGAGGCAGTTGAGGAACTGGATATGGCCTACCCGGGGTCGCCGCAGCTCGCTCATGATCCGACCGTAGCCGCCGGCTCGACCGGCCGCTCGGCCGACCGGGGCGGAAGTGGCCCAGGACGCATCGCGGCCCGCTCCCGCCCGGCGGCCCGCAGCACCACCGGCGTCACCGCGCCGACCACGGCCAGCCCGGCCAGCCCGGTCACCGCGACCAGCGGCCGGGGTGAAAAGCCGGCGAGCAGGATGCCACCGGCCAGGTAGCCGAACATCCCGGCGCCCTGGATCGCGGCGCCCTGCGCGGCAAAGGCCCGGCCGCGCGCCGCCGGCGGCACCCGGCTGGCCAGTACCAGGTTGCTGAAGACGTTCAGCCCGCCGTTCGCGACGCCGCCGACCAGCCAGAGCGGCACCAGCCAGCCGGCGGCCGGCACGGTGGCGCCGAGCCCGACCAGCAGGCAGGCCGCGCCGAGCATGCCCAGCACGCCCTTGACCCGGGCACCGTCGTCCCGGGCCCGCCGGGCAGTGCCGGCCAGCAGCCAGGCGCCGATCAGCATGCCGGCGGTCCAGGCCGCGCTGACCAGGCCGAACATCGTGGTCGAGGAACGCAGGGTCTCGCGTACGTAGAAGACCTCGATCACGTTGACCGCGCCCACCCCGGCCACCGTCGCGGCGATCGCGGCCACCATCGTCCAGAGCAGCGGGTCGCGGCGCAGCCGCCAGGCCGGGGCCGTCGGTGCCGGGCTCGCCCCGCCGGCCGCTCCCGTCGGCCGTCGCCCACCCCGTCGGGTACGCAGCAGCAGCCCGGCCGCGATCAGCGCGAGATAGCTACCGGCGTCGAGCAGCAGCGGGATCCGGGCACCGAACTGGCCGACCAGCAGCCCGGCCAGGGCCGGCGCGACGAGGATGCCGACCGAGCCGGCGGTCAGGTTGATCGCGCTGGCTCGGGGCAGGTCGTCCCGGCGCACCATCTCGGGCAGCAGGGCGGCCAGGGTCGGTTGGGTCACTGCCAGCCCGCAGGCAAGCAGCGCGGCGAGCAACAGGATCACGGCGGTGTTCCCGGCGAAGGCGAGTGCGGCGCAGACCACCGCCTGGCCGGCACCGGCCCAGATCAGCAGGGTGCGGCTGTCCACCCGGTCGGCCAGTCGACCGGTCAGCGGGGCGAGCAACACCAGCGGCAGCGTAGCGGCCAGCATCACCCCGGAAACCGCCAGCCCACCGGCGCCAGCGGATTGCAGGGCGAGCGCCAGCGAGGTCGCCGCGAGGAAGTCGCCGCAGCTCGACACCGCCCGGGCACCGGCGGCCAGGTAGACGTCCCGCCAGCGGGAGACCGTCGGCGTGCCGTCGTCGTCGGGTACGCCGGGACCGGCAGTTATGAAGGACATATTTCGAAAGTAATCCTTCACAACTGCCGTACGCAACCGCCGCCCCGCCCGAGCCGGTCAGCTCACTCCATCGGCAGCGCCGCGTAGTGCACCATCACCGGGCGAGAACCCTCGGGCGGGTCGACCCGCTCCCGCCGCCGGTACGGCCGCATCAGCTCGCGGATCCGGTCGTTCAGCTCCACCAACTCCTCGGCGGTCAGCATCAGCACCGCACCGCCGTACCGGGCCGCGTCGTACCACTCCTTCGGCTCCTCGCCGGCCCGCCGGGCCCAGTTCCGGATCCGGTCCATGTCGCGGGCGGCGTAGACCTCGATCAGGGTCTCCTCGGCGGCCCGCGCCTCCGGCGAGGCGTCCTGACCGACCTCCACCCCCCAGGAGCCGACGCTGCTGCGCCAGAGCCGCTCGCGGGCGTCGCCCCGACTCGGCGCCTGCTCGACCAGCCCGTACTTCGCCAGCTCCCGCAGGTGATAGCTGACCGCGCTCGGCGAGAGCCCGACGATCTCGGCACACTCGGTGGCGGTGACCGCCGCCCCGGTGGTGGTGAGGTGCTCCATGATCTCCAGCCGGGCCGGATGCGCCAGGGCCCGCATCACCTGCGGGTCGCTGATCATCATCGGCCGCTGCTCGACGGGCTGCTCGGTCATGCGCCCATGATTCCGCCTCCCGGACGCCCGGCGGCAGCGACCCGGCCGCAGGAGGGACAAGCGGGTGGCACAAACTGTTTGTAGTACAACCAGCCGGAGGTACAAACAGTTTGTAGTAGGCTGCCTTTATGCCGATCGTGGGGCGGGTGGCCGAGCTGGCCGAGCTGACCTCGGCCTGGCAGCGGGCCGCCGGGGGCAACCCGGAGCTGGCGGTGGTGTGGGGTCGCCGCCGGGTCGGCAAGACCTACCTGCTCACCCACTTCGCCCGGGGCAAGCGGGCCGTCTACTTCACCGCCACCCGGCAGGACGCCGACGACCGGCAGCTCCGCCGGTTCGCCGAGGCGCTGCGCGAGCAGCTCGGCGACGAGGTGACCGACCTGGCCCCGGCGACCTTCCCCGACTGGGAGGCCGCGCTGCGGTTCGTCGCCCGGCTGGCCCGCACCGACCCGCTGCTCGTGGTGCTCGACGAGGCGCCCCGGCTGACCGGCGGGCACGCCGACTTCGCCGACACCGTCTCCGCGGTCTGGGAGAACCACGTCCGCGACCAGCGGCTACTGCTGGTGCTTTCCGGGTCGGCGGTCGCGGTTATGGAGCAGATGCTCGGCCCGCAGGGCGGGCTGCACCGCCGGGCCGGCGTCGAGCGCCGGATGGACCCGTTTCCCCTGCTGGACGCCCGGGCCTTCCTGCCCGACCTGGCTCCCGAGCAGTTCCTGGAGGCGTACGCGGCCTGCGGCGGCTACCCGCTGCACCTGAGCCGCTGGTCGGCGCGGCGCTCCACGGAGGAGAACCTGGACGAGTTGGCCTTCACCCCCGGCGGCCTGCTGCTGCGCGACGCGCCGGACATCCTCTCCGAGGACCTCGACTGGCGGGGCGGCTACGAGCGGGTGCTGACCGCGATGGCCGGCGGCGCCCGGCGGCGGTCCCGGATCGCCGGCCGCGCCCAGCAGCGGATCGACTACACCCTTGACCGGCTGCGCCGGGCCGGCTACGTCCGGGCGGTACGCCCGGTCGGCGCGGGCGGCTCGGCCGACCCGATGTACGAGATCGCCGACGACTACCTCGCGTACTGGTTCGCCGTGCTGCGCGACGACGCCGACCTGATCGACGGCGGGCAGGGGCCCGCGGTCCGGCGACGCACCTGGGGGCGGTGGCAGACCCACCTCGCCCGGGTGTTCGAGGCGGCCGCCCGGGAGCACGCCCAGCGTCTGGTGGCCACGGGTGCACTGCCCGCCGAGACGGTGGTCGGCCGGTGGTGGAAGGACGAGACCGTCGAGATCGACGTGCTCGGCCTGGCCGGCGACGATCCCGTACTCGTCGGCGAGGCCCGCTGGCAGACCAGACCGCTCACCCTGCGCGACCTGACCGACCTGCGGCGCCGGGCCGGCCACCTGCCGCCGCCCGGACCGGCCGGCCTGACCTTCGGGCTCTGGTCGCGCGGCGGTGGCGACGAGACGCTGGCCGGCCACCCGGAGGTCCGCACCTTCACCCCGGCCGACATGCTGGCGAGCACACCCGGCCGGCGGTCCGGCCGGCGCGGCGGATGAAATTCGGTGGAGCGGGAGCTGAGCCGCAGGTAGGCTTGCTGCCCGCTTGACGGCCGAGGTGAGAAAGCACCGCAGCGGACGTCCCCGCGCCGGGTGCCGGCCATCCGCCCCCGGATACGCGAGCGAGCAGCCGACGCGCTGACGCGCCGATGGGAAACCAGCATGCCCGCACAGGACCTCGACACCGACCTGGATCACGAACGCGCACACCTGGCCGCCTCCCGGGCCGCCCTGCGGCGGATGCGGGAGCACGCCGAGTCGCTCTTCCGGACCGGCCAGGACGTCGCCGGTGACGCGTACGCGGCCGAGACGCTCGGCCGGACCCTCTCCCGGCGAGTCGCCGAACTCGCCGACGATCCGGGCACCCCGCTCTTCTTCGGCCGCCTCGACTTCGCCGACGCCAGCCACCACATCGGGCGGCGGCACGTCACCGACCCGGCCGGCGAGCCGATGGTGCTGGACTGGCGGGCCCCGATCTCCCGCTCGTTCTACCGGGCCACCGTCCGGGACCCGCAGGGGGTACGGGTCCGGCGGCGGTTCGGCTTCGGCGCCGGCCAGCTCACCAGCTTCGAGGACGAACACCTCGACCGGGGCGAGGAGTACGGCACCGCCAGCCGGATCCTGACCGCCGAGATCGAACGCCCCCGGGTCGGGCCGATGCGGGACATCGTCGCCACCATCCAGCCGGAGCAGGACGAGCTGGTCCGGGCCGAGCTGGCCGACTCGATCTGCGTGCAGGGGGCGCCGGGGACCGGGAAGACGGCGGTCGGCCTGCACCGGGCCGCGTACCTGCTCTATCTGCACCGGGAGCGGCTGCGCCGGTCCGGGGTACTGGTGGTCGGGCCGAACCGGGCGTTCCTGTCGTACATCTCGGCGGTACTGCCGGCGCTGGGCGAGGTCGAGGTGACCCAGACGACCGTGGAGGACCTGCTCGGCACCCCGGTACGTGCCGTGGACCCCCCGGCCACCGCCGGGCTGAAGCACGATCCCCGGATGGCCGAGGTACTGCGCCGGGCGCTGGCCGGCCAGTTGCGTGCACCGGAGGAGCCGATCGTGGTCTCCGACGGCTCGTACCGGTGGCGGGTGACGGCGGAGGCGCTGCGCCGGATCGTCGAGGAGGCCCGCCGGGAGGGGCTGCCGTACGCCACCGGCCGGGAGCGGGTCCGGGCCCGGGTGGTCGGGCTGCTGCAACGGCAGTCGGAGGCCCGCCGGGGCGACTCACCCGGCGAGAGCTGGCTGCGCCGGATGGGCCGGTCGAAGCCGGTCACCGAGTTCCTCGACCACTGCTGGCCGGCGGTCACCCCGGACGGGCTGGTGCACCGCCTGCTGGCCGACCCCGAAGCACTGGCGGCCGCCGCCGACGGGCTGCTCACCGAGGCCGAGCAGGCCCTGCTGACCTGGTCGAAGCCGCCGCGCACCCCGAAGGCGACGAAGTGGACCGTCGCCGACGCCGTACTGGTCGACGAGGCGGCCGGGCTGGTCGAGCGGCTGCCCAGCTTCGGGCACGTGGTGGTCGACGAGGCCCAGGACCTCTCCCCGATGCAGTGCCGGGTGATCGCCCGGCGCAGCGAGCACGGCTCGATCACGCTCCTCGGCGACCTCGCCCAGGGCACCGCCCCGTGGGCCGCCACCGACTGGCGGGAGTCGCTGCGACACCTCGGCAAGCCGGACGCCTCCGTGGTGCCGCTGACCATGGGGTTCCGGGTACCGGCCGCGGTGGTGGCGCTGGCCAACCGGCTGCTGCCGGCGCTGGCCGTGGACGTACCGCCGGCCGAGTCGCTGCGCTCCGACGGCACGCTGGACATCCGTACCGTGACCGACCTGCCGGCGGCGACGGTGGCCGAGGTGCGGACGGCGCTGGCCCACGACGGCTCGATCGCGGTGATCGCCGCCGAGGCCGAGACGGACGGGCTGCGCACCGCCTTGGCCGGTGCCGGCATCCCGACGGCGAGCGCCGACGAGGTCGAGGCGGCGGCCCGGGTCACCGTGGTGCCGGCCACCCTGGCCAAGGGTCTGGAGTACGACCACGTGATCGTGGTCGAGCCGGCCCGGATCGTGGCGGCGGAACCGCGCGGCCTGCACCGGCTCTACGTGGTGCTGACCCGGGCGGTCTCCCGGCTCGCCGTGCTGCACAGCGAACCGCTGCCCGCACCCCTGTGACCGGAGGCGGGGCGCCGCCCGGCCAGAGTTCGAGGGGGAACACCAGCATCCGCCTGGCCGGCTGACGACCCGTTGGACCGCCCGAAACCTACTTGGTGCGGTAATGGGCTTTGTATTGTAAACTCGTTTACGTGACCGGGAACTTTGACGACGACCGCACCGGAAGCCCCACCGACGACCGCGACGAACTGCCGCCCCCCGACCCGGCCGCCGCACTGCGGCTGATCGCCGAGCAGCAGGCCGAGGCGGCCCGCAGGCTCAGCCCCAACCTGCTCTGGTACTACTGGCCCTGGGGGCTCGCCTGGCTGATCGGCTTCGGCCTGTTCTTCCTGCGCTTCGGGCCGGACGGCCGGGTCTTCGTCGACCTGCCCACCTGGCTGCCACTGCTCACCCTGCTCACCCTGCTGGTCGCCGCCGGGATCATCTCGGGGATCGTCGGCGGCCGGACGTACGGGCAGGTCACCGGCGACTCCAACCGGCGCGGCCTGTGGTACGGCCTGGCCTGGGGTCTCGGGTTCAGCGGCATCAGCACGGTGCTCGGCCGGGTCTCCGACCACCTGCCCGAGGACGTCGCCGGACTGCTCTGGGCCGGCGTGGCCGTCGGGCTCACCGGCGCCCTGCACATGGCCGGCGGCGCGATCTGGCTGGACCGCAACCTGTTCCGGCTCGGCGTCTGGATCAGCGTCATCAACATCGCCGGGCTGATCGCCGGCTCCGGCTGGCACGCCCTGGTGATCTCGGTCCTCGGCGGCGGCGGGATGCTGGTGGCCGGGGTCCACTTCCTGCTCCGCGACCGGGTTCGCAGCCGGAACCTCGCCGCCGGCATGCCGGGCACCCCGAGCGGGAGCGCCCGGAGCGTCTCGTGACCGGCCTTCCCGAACTCGACCCCGTGATCCACGCACAGGCCCGGTTACGGGTGACCGCGACCCTCGCCACCCTGCGGGGCGGCGACCGGATCACCTTCCCCCGGCTCCAGGACATCCTCCAGATGACCGCCGGCAACCTCTCGGTGCACCTGCGCAAGCTCGAAGAGGCCGGCTACGTCGAGATCGTCAAGACCCACCACGGCCGCACCCCGACCACGCTCGTCGGGCTCACCCAGCGCGGCCGGTTCGCCTTCGAGGAATACACCCTGGCGGTACGTGCCCTGCTCGATCCGCCCCAGACGGAGGAGAAGCCATGATTCTCGCCCGCGCCGTCCAGGCCACCCGCCGGTACGGCGACGTCACCGCCCTCGACCGGGTCGACCTCGAACTTCCGGCCGGTGAACTGGTCGGCCTGCTGGGCCCGAACGGCGCCGGCAAGAGCACCCTGCTGAGCCTGCTGGTCGGGCTGCGCCGGGTCAGCTCCGGCCGGGTCGAACTCTTCGGCGGCGACCCCCGCGACCCGGCGTGCCGCCGGCAGATCGGGATGACGCCGCAGGAGACCGGGCTGCCGCCCACCCTGCGGGTCGGCGAGGTGGTCGACTTCGTCTCCGCGCACTACGCCGACCCGGTCCCCCGGGCCGAGTTGCTCGGCCGGTTCGGCATCGACGACCTGGTCCGGCGGCAGACCGGTGGCCTCTCCGGCGGGCAGAAGCGCCGGCTGGCAGTCGCGCTCGCCTTCGTCGGCCGTCCCCGGCTGGTCTTCCTGGACGAGCCGACCACCGGACTGGACGTGACCGCCCGCCGCGAACTCTGGGACGGCATCCGCCAGTTCCACGCCGACGGCGGCACGGTGCTGCTGAGCAGCCACTACCTGGAGGAGATCGAGGCGCTGGCGCACCGGGTGGTGGTACTCGGCCACGGCCGGGTACTCGCCGACGACAGCGTCAGCGCGATCCGCGACCTGGTCGGGGTACGCCGGGTCAGCCTGGTCGCCCCGGAGTTGCCGGCACTGCCCGGGGTACGGGCCGTGGAGCGGGTCGACGGCGTCACCCACCTGCTCACCACCGACGCGGACCAGCTCGTCCGGGACCTGGTGCGCAGCGGTGTCCCCTTCGCCGACCTGGAGATCCGGCCGAGCAGCCTGGAGGACGCCTTCCTGGCCATCACCGAGGCGCCGTCCGACCGCCGGGCGCAGTCCGAGCCGCAGCCACAGCCCGCCCCCCAGCCCGCCGACGTGTGACGGAGGAACCGATCGTGCGACTCTCGCTCGTGCACGCCAGATACCAGTTGCTGGAGACGGTCCGGATCCCGATCGCGCTGGTCGGCAGCGCCTTCTTCCCGGCCGCCTCGATGCTCTTCTTCGTCGTCCCGTTCAGCGGCGACGATCCGGTGATCGCCACCTACGCCACCGCCTCGATGGTCACCTTCTCGGTGATGAGCACCAACATCTTCCAGTACGGCATCGGGGTGGCCGAGGACCGGGCGCAGCCCTGGGACCCGTACCTGCGGACGCTGCCCGCCGGGGCCGCACCCCGGTTCGCCGGGCGGATCCTCGCCGGCCTGATCCTGACCCTGATCTCGCTGCTCCCGGTGGTGGTGATCGCGGCGGTGGCCACCGAGGCCCGGCTGACCGGCCCGGCCTTCCTGGCCGCGCTCGGTACGGTCGTGGTGGTCGCGGTGCCGTTCACCCTGATGGGGCTCGCGATCGGCTACTCGCTGCCGAGCAAGGCGGCGATCGTGGTCGCCCAGGTCGTCTTCTTCCCGCTGGCCTTCGGCGGCGGGCTGCTCTTCCCGCCCGGCGACTCGCCCGGGTTCATCGAGGCGATCGCTCCCTACCTGCCGACCCGGGGCGCGGTCGAGCTGATGTGGGCGGCCGTCGGCGACTTCCCGGTCGACCGGCTCTCGCTGGTGATGCTCGGCGTCTGGGTCGTGCTGCTGGCCGCGATCGCCGGCTGGGCGTACCGGCGGGACGAGGGGCGCCGGTTCAGCTAGTCGGGTGTCGCCCGCCGGGCGAGCACTTCCCGCTGCACGGTGATACCACGGAGTCATCCTGATGACACCGTGGTATCACGCGCGAAGGGCATATGGCTGCTGGCCAGCCAGATCCCGGAGCCGGTAGTCAGCGGCACACCGGGCCCGGGCCGGGATCGAGGGTCTGACGGGGGTGCGGATGCCGGCTCGACTGCTCTGCGAAGGTCCGGGACGAGATCGACCGGCCTGTTCCCGGTGACCGCCGCGACTCCTCGCCTTAGTTAGTCGGCGGCGCGGCGGGTCCGGACCGGGACCACGAGGGGGCCGTGTTCCCCCTCGATCACCCGGACCCGGGCCCGGTAGTGCGTACCGAGCAGGTCGTCGGTGAGCACCGCCCGGGGCGGGCCGTCGGCGACCACCGCACCGGCTGCGACCAGCACCATCCGGTCGGCGTACTCGCCGGCGACCGAGAGGTCGTGCATGGTGGCCAGCACCGTCAGTCCGTGGTCGGTGCGGAGCTGGTCGACGAGTTCCAGCACCTCCTGCTGGTGACCGATGTCCAGCGCACTGGTCGGCTCGTCGAGCAGCAGCAGCGGGGCGCCCTGGGCCAGCGCCCGGGCCAGGAAGACCCGCTGCCGTTCACCCCCGGAGAGGGTCGCCAGCGGCCGGGCGGCGAACCCGGTCAGGTCCAGCCGGTCCAGTACGTCGTACGCGACCGCCAGGTCGGCGGCGGACTCCCGGCCCAGCGGCGGCACGTACGGGGTACGGCCGAGCAGCACGTAGTCGAGTACCGCCATTCCGGCCGGCACGACCGGGGACTGCGGCACCGTCGCCACCGTCCGGGCCCGGTCCCGGCGGCGGAGCCGGGCGATCGGCGTACCGAAGAGGGAGACCGACCCGGTGCTGGCCGGCAGCAGCCCGCCGACCGCGCGGAGCAGGGTGGATTTGCCGGCGCCGTTGGGTCCGATCACGGTGACCCACTCCCCGGTCCGGACCGAGAGGCTGACCCCGGTCAGGATGCGTGCCCCGCCGAGGGTGATGCCGAGGTCGGTCACCTCGACGGCGACACCGTTCGGGACGCCGGTCGGGGCGGTCGTCCGGGTCGAGGCGGTCATTCCGCCACCCGCCGGGTGGTGCGCAGCACGATCGCGAAGAACGGGCCGCCGAGCAGCGCGGTCACCACGCCGATCGGGATCTCGGCCGGTGCGGCGACGGTCCGGGCAGCCAGGTCGGTCAGGGCCAGGAAGGCGCCGCCGAAGAGCACCGACAGCGGCAGCACCGCCCGGTAGCTCGCCCCGGCCAGCATCCGTACGACGTGCGGGACGATGACGCCGACGAAGCCGATCAGCCCGGAGACCGAGACTGCGGCGGCGGTGGCCAGCGAGGCGGCGGCGACCAGCAGCAGCCGGGAGCGCTGCGGGTGCAGCCCGAGGCTGCTCGCCTCGTCGTCACCGAGCGCCAGTACGTCGAGTTCGCGCCGGTGCACCAGCACCACGGCGGTGGTGAACACCGCGTACGGCAGCACCACCAGTACGTCGTGCCAGCCGGCGGTGGCGAGCCGGCCGAGCATCCACGAGTAGACCTCCTGGATGCTCTCGGCGTTGCGTTGCAGCAGGTAGGTCTGGCCGGCGGCCAGGAAGGCGGAGACTGCCACCCCGGCCAGGATCAGCGTGGCCGGGGAGCGGTCCCGGCCGCCGGCCGCGCCGAGCAGGTAGGTCAGCAGCACCGCGCCGAGCGCCCCGACGAACGCGGCCAGCGGCACCGTGACCGGCAGCCCGACCGTGACGTCGGCGCCGGTGACCCCGCGCACCACGATCACGGCGGTCACCGCGAGACCGGCTCCGGCGGCGACGCCGAGCAGGTGCGGGTCGGCCAGCGGGTTGCGGAAGACGCCCTGGTAGCAGCCGCCGGCCAGGGCCAGCATCCCGCCGACGAGCAGGCCGAGCACCACCCGGGGCAGCCGCAGCTCGGTGACGATGGCGATCTCGCGCTCGTTCAGGCCGCTGTGCAGGTGTACCCCGGGCACGAGGTTGAGCAGCTCGATCGCGACGCCGCCGGGCGGCAGGCTGACCGGCCCGAACGCGATGCCGGCCACCGCTGCGGCCAGTACCGCCGCGAAGCCCGCGACCAGCCATCGGCGACGCAGCCCGGCGGGCCGGGTGGGCCGGCCGTCCCGGGCGGCACGACCGGGCACGACCGGGGCGGCGGGGCGGGCCGGGGCACCGGCTGTGCTCAAGCGGGCACCTTGGCGACCGCGTCCACGATCACCCGGAGCAGCTCGACCACCCGGGGGCCCCACCGGGACGCGACGTCGTCGTCGAGCCCGACGACCTGGTTGTTCTTCACCGCGGTCATCCCGGACCAGCCCTTGCGGGCCGAGACCGTCTGCGCGGACTGCTGGCAGCACTTGGTGTCGGCCAGGAATACCAGGTCCGGGTCGGCCTTGATGATCGCCTCCTCGCCGAGTTGCGGATAGCCGCCCTTGGAGCCGTCGGCGTCGGCGGGGTCGGCGATGTTCTCCAACCCGACCATGGCAAACAGCGAACCGACGAAGGTCTTGCTGGTCAGCGAGTAGTACTCCGGGCCGAGCTCGTAGAAGTAGCTCAGCTTCGCCGGCCGCTGCGGCACGTCCGCCACCAGCTTCTCGATCTCGCCCTTCATCCGGCCGACCAGGTCGGCCGCCTCGGCCGGATGCCCGGTGAGCGTGCCGAGGTCGGTGAGCTGGCGGTACGTGTCGTCCAGCGTCTTCGCCGCCGGTGCCAGGTAGTACGGGATCTTCAACTGGCCGAGCTGGTCCACGATCTTGTTCAGGTCGTTGGTGAGTACCACCAGGTCGGGGTTCTTCGCCGCGATCGCCTCGGCGTTCGGGGTGAACGCCGACAACTCGGTCTTCGGCGCCTCGGCCGGATAGTTCGAGTTGTCGTCGACGGCGGCGACCTGGCCCCCCGCGCCGATCGCGAAGAGCATCTCGGTGGCGGTCGGGCCGAGTACGACGATCTTCTCGGGGCGCTTGTCGAGGGTGAGGGTGCCGACGGTCACCGGATAACTGGCGCCGCTGGCGCTCGGCGCCGCCTCCTGCCCGGGGTCGTCGGCGGCGCAGCCGGTCAGGGCCAGCGCCGCGCCGGCCAGCAGCGCGGCCAGCAGTCGGGGCGTACGTCGGGTCATCGGTCCTCCTGTCGGGTGAGGTCTGGTGCTCCGCCGACAGGTGCCTGTGCCCCCCGCCCACGGGGCGCCCTTCCTCGAAGGCGCTTTCCGCGACCGCACCGCAGGCGACCTGGCTCATCCTCCGCATGCCGGGCTCGGGGCCGCCCGAGGGCGGCGAGCGGGTGCGGGAGGCATCACAGTTGCGGGACAGCGCCGGTTTCACACCGGCTTCGCTGCGGGGTGGTCGGGGCAACGGTAGCGCATCCGCTCCGTGACCCGGCAGCGGCATAGCGCCATCCGTACACCGTTCCCGCTGATCAGAAGCTGTCCGGGCGGCCGCTCAGGACGGGCGGACCTTTCCGGCGGCACGTGGCCGGGGACGGGTTTCCGTCGGGTGAGCCTCGTAGAATCCGCCGAATGGCCCTCCCCACCGACCAGCGGACCGGCGACGCCCTCGACGTGCTGCGCCGGGTCTTCGGCTACGACAGCTTCCGAGGCGAGCAGCGCGAGATCATCGACCAGCTCGTGAACGGCGGCGACGCGCTGGTGCTGATGCCGACCGGCGGCGGCAAATCGCTCTGCTACCAGATCCCCGCGCTCGTCCGGGACGGGATCGGGGTGGTGATCTCGCCGCTCATCGCGCTGATGCAGGACCAGGTCGACGCCCTGACCACCCTCGGGGTACGCGCCGGCTTCCTCAACTCCACTCAGGACTTCGAGGCCCGCCGACTGGTGGAGACGGCCTTCCTCGCCGGTGACCTCGACCTGCTCTACCTCGCCCCCGAGGCGCTGCGCTCGGAACACGTGCTCCGACTGCTCGACCGCGGCACCATCGCGCTGTTCGCGATCGACGAGGCGCACTGCGTCGCCCAGTGGGGCCACGACTTCCGCCCCGACTACCTCGCCCTGTCGATGCTGCACGAGCGGTGGCCGGCGGTCCCCCGGATCGCGCTGACCGCCACCGCCACCCCGGACACCCATGCCGAGATCGCGGCCCGGCTCAACCTCAAGGACGCCCGGCACTTCGTCGCCAGCTTCGACCGGCCCAACATCCAGTATCGGATCGTGCCGAAGCGGGAGCCGAAGAAGCAGCTCCTCGACCTGCTCCGCACCGAGCATCCCGGTGACGCCGGCATCGTCTACTGCCTGTCCCGGGCCTCGGTGGAGAAGACCGCCGAGTTCCTCGTGCAGAACGGCGTACCGGCCCTGCCCTACCACGCCGGGCTGGACGCGCCGACCCGGGCCGCCAACCAGCAGCGGTTCCTCCGCGAGGACGGGCTGGTGATGGTCGCGACGATCGCTTTCGGGATGGGGATCGACAAGCCGGACGTACGCTTCGTCGCCCATCTCGACCTGCCGAAGTCGATCGAGGGCTACTACCAGGAGACCGGCCGGGCCGGTCGGGACGGCCTGCCCTCCACCGCCTGGCTGGCGTACGGGTTGCAGGACGTGGTGCAGCAGCGCAAGCTGATCGAGGGTTCCGACGGCGACCTGGCCCGGCGCCGGGTGCTCGGCACACACCTCGATGGCATGCTGGCGCTCTGCGAGACGGTCCAGTGCCGGCGGATCCAACTGCTCGGATACTTCGGCCAGCAGAGCGGGCCGTGCGGCAACTGCGACACCTGCCTGAGCCCGCCCGAGTCCTGGGACGGCACCATCGCGGCGCAGAAGCTGCTCTCCACGGTGCTGCGCCTGCACCGCGAGCGCGACCAGCGGTTCGGCGCCGGCCAGTCCATCGACATCCTGCTCGGCCGGCAGACCGAGAAGGTCACCCAGCACCGGCACGACACGCTCAGCGTCTTCGGCATCGGCACCGAACTGACCGAGTCCGAGTGGCGCGGCGTGGTCCGGCAACTGCTCGCCCAGGGGCTACTGGCGGTCGAGGGCGACTACGGCACGCTGGTGCTCACCGAGACCAGCGCAGACGTCCTCGGCAAGCGGCGCGAGGTGATGATGCGCCGCGAGGCGCCCCGGGCCGCGTCCACCGGCCGGGCCGCGAAGCCCCGGGCCGCCGGGGCCGCCGCCGTCGCGCTGCCGCCGGACGCCGAGCCGGTCTTCGAACGGCTCCGGGCCTGGCGTGCGGCCACCGCCAAGGAGCAGGGCGTGCCGGCGTACGTCATCTTCCACGACGCGACGCTGCGGCAGATCGCGGCCGAGCCGCCGACGACCCTGGCCGAGCTGGCCGGGGTCAACGGCGTCGGGGAGAACAAGCTCGCGAAGTACGGGCAGCAGATCCTGGACGCCCTCGCCGGATGAGGCGCCCCCGAGCCCGCCACCGAGCGGGCTCGGGGGGTCGGACCGCTACGAGCTGGTGATCGTCACGTTGTCGATCGCCGCCTCCACCAGGCTGGCCCCGGAGGCATCGGCGGCTTGCACCAGCAGCCGCACCGATTGCCCGGCGTACGCCGACAGGTTGGCGGTGGCGGTCGTCCAACTGCCGTTGCGGTTGCTGGCCGCGCCGGCCTGGTTGAGCAGTTGGCTGGTCCCGCCGCTGTGCACGACGCTCACCCGCAGGTAGTCCGCGGACGAGGCGTTCGACCCGTGCGCGAGATACCAGGCCAGGGAGAGCGTCAACGTCCCGCTGCCGGGCAGCGTGATCGCCGGTGACTGGGCGGTGCTCAGGCCGCCGTCCACGTCGTGGTCACCGGCCGCCGCGCCGGCCAGCCGGCCGGTGACCAGATCGTTGCTGCCGGCGTACGGGGCGAGCTGCTTGGCGCCGCTGGAGGTGGTCGCCTGCGCGGTACCCCGTTCCCACGCCCCCGAGGTGGCGGTGTCGGTGCCGGCCGGGTTGACGGTCCAGCCGGTCGCGGTCTCGAAGGTGTCCGACCAGACCGTGGTGCCGCCGCCGGTGCCGCAGTACGTCGCCTGCAGCCCGACCACCCGGTACGGGCAGTCTGCGTACTCGCTCAGGATCAGCACCGCCTCCCGGTTGCGGGAGGTCTGCGCCGGGATCACCTCGTCGGGCGGGTAGAAGCCGCCTCCACCGGCCGAGCCCGGGTACATCTCGAAGGTGTACGCGAAGATGTTGTGGGTCGCCCACATCCAGTCCAGGCTGTCCCCGTCGGTGATGTAGAGGTCGCTGGACTGCTCCGGGGTGTAGCCGTTGGTGGCCGCCATCTGCTGGCCGAGGGTTCGGAAGGTTCGCTCCTGGTCGGCGTTCAGCCCCGGCCCGGTGTTCGCGGTGGTGTAGCCGTACGGCCAGAGCACCAGCTCCGAGTAGGTGTGGAAGTCGATGTTCACCTTGATCTGCTGGGTACCGCCGACGACCCGGCTGTTGACGAAGTCGCGCAGCCGGGCGGTCTCCGGCGCGGAGAACGCCGACGGGCCCCGGTAGGTCTCCGAGGAGGTCGAGCCGGACGAGCCGCCGCAGCAGCCCCAGTTGTAGCCCCAGTTCCGGTTCAGGTCGGTGCCGACGTTCGACGACCCGCTGTTCGGCTGCCGGTTCTTCCGCCAGGACCGGTAGGAACCGGTGGCGATGTCGTACTCGCTGCCGTCCGGGTTGACCGTCGGGACGATCCAGATCTCCCGGCTGTTGACGATGTTGGTGATCCGGGAGTCGGAGCCGTAGTTGTCGGTGAAGAGGTTGAGCAGGTAGATCGCCATCTCGACGGTCAGGTGCTCGCGGGCGTGCTGCTGCGAGTTGAACAGGATCTCCGGCTCGTTCTCGTCGGTGCCGACGTTGTCGGAGATCTTGATGACCGGCAGGTCGCGCCCCTCGTAGGAGGTGCCCATGCTGGACCGGCGGGCGATGGTCGGATGGTCGGCGACCACCTGGTTGAGCACCGCGTTCAGCTCGGCGTAGTTGTGGTACGCCGAGTCGGCCGGCGGGAAGTCGAGCACTCCCACGTCGCCGTGCTCGTGCTGGCCGCGGTCCGGCGCCGCCGGTACGGCCGCCACCTGGAAGCCGAGCGCGGTGATCGCCTTCACCTCGGCGGCGGTGGCGGTGACGTAGAGCGTGCCGTGCTCGACGTAGTCGATGCTGGTGCCGGTGGCGGCCACCGCGTTGCGGTCGGCCAGGGTGCGTGGGCCGGTCACCCGGTATTCGGCGCTGGTCGCCGAGCCGGCCTCGGCCCGGTCCGGTCGAGCGCTGGCGGCGCCGGCCGCCGGGCCGATGCCGGCCACCACGAGTCCAAGCACGACGGTGCCGGCGAGCGCGCCGGCCCGGGCCCGGTGCCGGATCGACGGCCCGGACGTCCAGGTGCGGAAGGGCATGTAAACCTCCTGGGGGTAGGGAGGACTCCGCTGGGTAGTGCACACTGCACCATCCGTACCATGGTCATATCAATATGGATCACTTGGCGTCCCATGCCAGTTGGACCCTTCTCCCGGCAAAGATTTTCTTAGCTTGAACATCTGGCGAAAGTTCCTGCCGAGCGGAATAGTGGCGACAGGACCCCGACCTTCGTCCCCCTGCGGAGCATCGATGGCCAGTTCGCCGAACCAGATCAGCCGACGCACCTTCACCCTCGCCGGCCTCTCCGGCCTGGCCCTGCTCGGCACCGGCGTGCCGGCCCGGGCCGGCGCCGCGACCGGCCGCCCCCGCCCGGCACCGCACGACGAGCAGATCACCTGGCAGGGCTTCTCCAGCTACGCCGACTGGCGGCGCGGCACCCACCAGGGCACCATCGCCCTTCCCGGCGCGCGGACCGGGATCACCATGCTGCGCCCGGCCGGCAGCACCGAATACGCCGATCCGCACACCGGCACCACCCGCACCTGGTCGTACGCCACCTGGACCTCGCCGGTCACCCCGGTCGGCTTCGACGCCAGCGAACTGGTCGCCTCGTGGAACGCCGAGACCCCGGCCGGCACCTGGATCCAGGTCGAACTCCAGGGCACCTACAACACCGGCGCCCGGACCCCGTGGTACGTCATGGGCCGGTGGGCCGCCGGCGACCAGGACATCCGGCGTACCAGCGTGAACCGGCAGGGCGACCCGTACTCGACGATCTGGACCGACACCTTCTCGATCGACGACGTCGCGACCGGGGTGCTACTGCGGGCGTACCAACTGCGGCTGACCCTCTACCGCGCGCCGGAGAGCCGCCGCTCCCCCCGGGTCTGGCTGCTCGGCGCGATGAGTTCGCTGGTGCCGGACCGGTTCACCGTGCCGGCGAGCACCGGCCGGATCGCCTGGGGCCGGGAGCTGGCGGTGCCCCGCTACTCGCAGAACATCCACGCCGGGCACTACCCCGAGTACAACGGCGGCGGCCAGGCCTGGTGCTCGCCGACCTCCACCACCATGGTGCTGGAGTACTGGGGCCGGAAGCCGTCGGCCGAGCAGACCTCCTGGGTCGACCCCAGCTACCCCGACCCGTCGGTCAACCACGCCGCCCGGATGACCTACGACTACGCGTACGAAGGCTGCGGCAACTGGCCGTTCAACACCGCGTACGCCGCCTCGTACGGGTTGGACGCCAAGGTGACCCGACTGCACTCGCTGGACGAGGTGGAGCACTTCATCAACGCCGGGATCCCGGTGGTGACCAGCCAGTCCTTCCTGGCCGAGGAGCTGGAGGGGGCCAACTACGGCACCTCGGGGCACCTGTTCGTGGTGGTCGGCTTCACCGCCGACGGCGACGTGGTGGTCAACGACCCGGCGTCGTCGGCCAACGACGCGGTGCGCAATGTCTACCGGCGGGACCAGTTCGAGCAGATCTGGCTGCGGACCAAGCGGATCAACGCCAGCGGCGGGGTCTCCGGCGGGTCGGGCGGGATCGCGTACCTGATGAAGCCGTGCGGGAGGCCCTGGCCGAAGCTGGCCGGCTCGACCAACTGGTAGCCGCACCGACGCCAGCTCACCTGGGGAGGATCACCGGCCCCGTACCCGGCCAACGGCGTCCGGGTGCGGGGTCGGTGCCGTGCCGGCCGTGCCTACGCCTTGTCGGTCGGCTTCTCCGCGTCGGTCGGCTTCTCCTCGCCGGCCAGCGCGGCGCGCAGCCGCTCCTTCTCGGCCCGGCGCTTCTCCGCCGCCCCGGCCAACTGCTGGGCCATCTCGTCCCGCCAGCCGCGCAGCAGGAAGAACGCCAGTGCGGCGGAGAACGCCACCGCCAGCATGAGCTTGAGGAAGAGGTTCATCTCGACCGGCCAGAGCGCCAGGGCGACCGCCACGAACAGCCCGATCCGGCCCAGCGTGTACTTCACCGCGGGACTCATCTGCGCATCTCCGATCAGTTCGTCCGGCCGGCGAGCCAGCGGACGCCGACAAACCAGACCAACGCGTACGCCACGGCGAAGACCGCCGCGGCCACCCCGCCCGAGACCAGTGGCGGGGTCGACTCGGCCAGCCCGGCGGCGAGCAGTCCGGCGGCGATCCCGACGGCCGCGGCCACCAGTGCCGCCGCGACCCGGGCGGGGCCGAACCGCCAGGCCCGGAACTCCTCGACGAAGATCCAGGCCGGCAGGACCACCGCGAGCCACCCGCTCGCCCGGCCGAACTCGCCGAGGCCGACCAGGGAGGCACCGAGGTCGATGACGAGCAGCGCCACCAGCCCGACGACCACCCCGACCAGGGCGACGCCGAGCAGGTCGGCCAGGACCACGATCCGCCCCTGGTCGTCCCGGCGGGGAAAGGGTGCCCGCTCGCTCCGCTCGGTCATGCCGCCTCTCCGCTGCGCTCCACCGGCAGACGTCGACCCCGATCCGCGCCCGCTCCGCCCGCTCATGACCTTTCGAGGGTACGTGAGCGGGCGCGGAACCACCCCTGCCGGGCCGGGCGGTGCGCACGGCGACAGCGGAGCACCCGAGTACCGGTCGCCGGCCTACCCGGCCCGGAGCGCCTCGGTGGGCGGCATCCGGGCGGCCCGGGCCGCCGGGTAGAGCCCGGCGAGAGCGCCGGCCAGCAGGCTGCCGAGCAACCCGCCGGTGAGCGCGTCGACCGGTACCACCACCGCCCAGTCCCGGGCGGCGGCGTAGCCGATCGTGATTCCCGCCCCGATCACGGCTCCGGCCGCACCACCGGAGACGGACAGCAGCACCGACTCGGTCAGGAACTGCCGCCGTACGTGCGCCCGGGTCGCGCCCAGTGCCCGGCGCAGCCCGATCTCGCCCCGCCGCTCCAGTACCCCGATCACCATGACGTTGGCGATCCCGACGCAGCCGACCAGCAGCGCCACCGCGCCGAGCCCCAGGAACAACCCGGTGTACGCCGCCTCGGCCGCCGCCCTGGCGACCAGCGCGTCCGACGGCCGGCTCACCTCGACCTCGCTCGGACTGGCCGGGTTCGCGACCATCGGCAACTGCTCCCGGACCCTCGGCACGGCCTCCTCGGCCGACCGCTGGTAGATCCGGGTCGGCAACCCGTCGAAGCCCAGCCGCTCCATTGCCACCGGTACCCCGACCAGCACCGCCGAGTCGACGGCCGGTTCGAGGACCGCCGGCCCGAGTACTCCGACCACGGTGAACCAGTGACCGGCGAGGAAGATCTGCGGGCTGCTGCGTACCTCGGTGATGCCCAGCCGGCGCGCGGCGGCGGAGCCGAGCACGGCCACCGGGTACCGCTCGGTGGCGGCGTTGAGCCAGCTTCCGGAGGCCACCGGCACCTCCAGGGTCGCCGGCAGGCCGAGGCTGGCCGCCAGGATCGCGATGCCGCCGCTGTTGCCGGCCGGCATCCGGTCGTGCCGGTAGACGCCGCCGTCGACCCGGCCGACGTGCGCGGTGGCCCGCACCCCGGGCAGCCGGGCGATCATGGCCGGCGCCTCGGCCGGCAGGTGGGCGTCCTCACCGGTGAGCGACTTGCCCGGCTGCACGGTGAGCAGGTTGGTGCCGAGCGCGTCGATCTGGGCCAGCAGCCCGGCCTGGCTGGACGCGGAGATCCCGAGCACCGCGACGACGCAGGCGATGCCGATCGCGATGCCGAGGCCGGAGAGGGCCGCCCGGGCCGGCCGGCCCCGGATGCCGAGCAGGCCGAGCGGCAGCACGTCGGCCGCCCGCAGCCGGGACCGGGGCAGCCGGCCCGCGAATCCCGCGCCGGTCATCCGGCCACCCCCGTCGGCTCGGCGCGGTGCGCTAGCGGCGGCTCGGCGGTGCGCTGGTCGGAGACGACCCGGCCGTCCCGGATGCCGATCCGGCGGGGCAGTGCGGCCGCCAGCCCCGGGTCGTGGGTGATCACCACGACCGTGGTGCCGTCACCGTTCAGCTCGCGCAGCAGTGCCAGCACGGCCGCGCCGGAGCGCGAGTCGAGGTTTCCGGTCGGCTCGTCGGCGAGTACCACCGCCGGGTCGCCGACGACCGCGCGGGCGATCGCCACCCGCTGGCACTCACCGCCGGAGAGCTGGCCGGGGCGGTGCCGTAGCCGGTGCGCCAACCCGACCCGGTGCAGCGCCGCCACCGCCCGCTCCCGCCGCCGGGCCGCCGGCAGGCCGGTGTAGAGCAGGCCGGTGGCGACGTTGTCGACGGCGGAGAGCGTCGGGGTCAGGAAGAACTGCTGGAAGACGAAACCGATCCGGTACGCCCGCAGCGCGGCCAGCTCCGCTTCCCGCATCCGCCCGGTGTCCCGGCCGTCGACGTAGACGGTGCCGCCGGTGGGCCGGTCCAGGGTGCCCATCAACTGGAGCAGGGTGGTCTTGCCGGAGCCGGACGGGCCGACCACGGCCAGCAGTTCGCCCCGGTCGACGCGCAGGTCGACGTCGCGCAGTACCGGCAGGTCGCCGTACCGCCGGGAGACGGCGCGCAGTTCGAGGACGGGTCCGCCGCTCGGTCCGCTCACAGCGTCGGCACCTCCACCTGGTCGCCCTCGGCGAGTCCCGCCCCAGAGACCTCGACCCGGCCGGAGGTGAACATCCCGGTCCGCACCGGTACGCTCCGCCGGCCGCTCTCCGGGCCCACCACGACCACCGCGTACGCCCCGTCGGGTCCGACGGTCAGCGCCTCCACCGGCACGCTGAGTACGCCGCGCCGGGTCTCGGCCGGGAGGGTGACCGTGGCCGTCCCCTCGGAGACCCCGCCGAGTTGGCTCTCCGGTGCGGTGATCCGCACCTCGACCGGCACCGTCTGCGGGCAGGAGTTCCCCTGGCACCCGGTCGGCTGCCCACCGGCCTGTGCCGCCGTACCGCCGGGCAGGCTCTGACCCTGGCTGGACGAGGTCTGCGCGGCGCTGCCCAGCGTGGCCACCGTGCCGTCGACGGTACGGCCGGTCGGCAGTTGCACCCGGACCGCCTGACCGACCCGGACCAGCGCCCGGTACGACAGCCGCAGGTCGAGCTGGACACTGTGCCCGGTGCCTGTCCCGGTCAGCACCGTCTCGCCCGGCTGGATCCGCTGGCCGATCAGCGGCTGCACCGCCCCGACCCGGACCGCCCCGGGTGTCACCAGTACGTCTCCCGGGGCCAGCTCGCCGGTCTCGTCCACTCCCAGGTCGTCCTGCCAGCGCCGCACCGCCCGGGCGGTCGCCGCCGTGTAGGAGTCGTCGACGGTCAGCCGGTCAGGATCGGCGTGCCCGAGGTCGACCAGGTTCCGCTCCAGTTGCCGTACGTCGGCGCCGCTGCTGCCCGGGGCGAGCGGCCGGTAGAACGGCACCGAGCCGTACAGCAGCGGGATCGGGCGCAGGTCGACGCCGAGGATGCGCTGCCCGCGCTCGACCACCTGGCCGGGCCGGGGCACCCAGGTCACCGTCCCGGCCACCTGCCCGACGAGCTGGTACGCGCCGGCGAAGCCGAGCCGGCCGGTCGCCTGCACCGAGGAGACCAGATCGGACCGGGTCACCGGCCGGGTCGGCAGGGTCGCCGCCGCCGGGCGGGGTTCGGTGGGCTGGCGGCCGACGTACCGGTAGCCGACCAGTCCGGTGGCGGCCAGCAGCAGTATCGCGGCGGCGCCGGCCAACCGGCGCGGCCAGCGCCGCCCGGAGCCAGGCGGCGGGCCCGGCTCGTCAGGGGCTACCACGCCGGGGACGGGCGCCGGGAACGGTTCGTCAGGAGCTACCGCGCCGGGGACGGGCGCCGGCTCGGCGGGGACCGCCGCCGCGCGTCGGTGGGGCGTGGCCGGCACAGGTGCGGTCACTTCGTCTGCCCCGTTCCCTTCGGCCCGGCCGGCATTCCGTTGACCAGGTCGGCGTACTTGGCCGGCAGGTGTTCCCGGCAGGCCTGCGCGGCCGGCCGCCAGTTCGGCGCGGAGAGCAGGTCGCCGTCCAACCGGAGTCCGCCGTCGGCCGGCGGGTCGGGCATGTCGACGCCCCGCTCCCGCATGCACCGGGCGAACGCGAGCAACTGCTCGGCCATCTCGTCCTTCGTCGGTGCGCCGGCCGCCACCGCCGCCGAGTCCAGCGCCACCCGGCACTCGGCACGGGCCGCCTCGTACCGCTGGTCGCCGCGCAGCTCCGGCTCCGCGAAGCCGGGAAAGCCCCGCTCGTCGAAGACCGGATCGGGTACGTCGTAGCCACGCTCGCGCATGCACGAGCTGAACTGGAGCGCGGCGGCCCGCAGCTCGCCGGCCGGGTCGGCTCCGCCGGACGCCGCCGAGGTGCCCGTACCCGCGCCGCCACCCGGGTCCGGCCCGTCGCCGCCGCCGCAGCCGGGCAGTGCCAGCCCGATCAGCAGGGCGAGCGCGGCGACCGGTACGCCGCCGATTCTGGTCCGCATCCGCTGGTTCCTTCCGTTCGAGATCCGTCCGGGCCAGCATCGGGACCGGGGTGTCAACAGGAGATGCGCGGAATTCTTGAGGTCGTCTTTAAGCCAGGGGGCGTTTACTCGACGACATGCGGGTTCTGGTTGCCGAGGATGACGAGATACTGGCCGACGCGATCGCCCGAGGGCTGCGGCAGCACGCGATGAGCGTGGACGTGGCCCTGGACGGGGCGCAGGCGCTGGAGCGGGCCGGCACCACCCGGTACGACGTGGTGGTGCTCGACCGGGACCTGCCGGAGGTCCTCGGCGACGAGGTGTGCCGGCGGCTGGTGCACGACGGCGGCCAGCAGACCCGGATCCTGATGCTCACCGCCGCGTCGACGCTGGCCGACCGGGTCGAGGGGTTGAACCTCGGCGCCGACGACTACCTGCCGAAGCCGTTCGCCTTCGCCGAGCTGGTCGCCCGGGTGCACGCGCTGCTCCGCCGGGTCGCTCCGGCCCGGCCGCCGGTGATCGAGCGGGCCGGCATCCGGCTCGACCCCGCGCAGCGGGTGGTGACCCGGGACTCCCGCTACGTCCGGCTGGCTCCGAAGGAGTTCGCGGTGCTCTACGTCCTGCTCTCCGCCGAGGGTGCGGTGGTGAGCGCCGAGGAGTTGCTGGAGCGGGCCTGGGACGAGAACGCGGACCCGTTCACCAACACCATGCGGACCACCATCGGGACGCTGCGCAAGAAACTGGGCCAACCCGGTGTGATCGACACCGTGGTCGGCGCCGGCTACCGGATTCCGTGATGGCCGGCCGAAGCGCGGCCCGGCGCATCGTGGGCGCCCGGAGCACGGCCCGGCCCGAGGTGGCCGGCCGGGGGTGGCGGCTCCGGCTCACCGTGCGGGCCCGGCTCACCCTGCTCTACGCCACCCTCTTCGCGCTCTCCGGGGCCGCGGTCGCCACGCTGATCATCACCCTCACCTTCGCCCCGTCGTCGCAGAGCCAGCCGCCGCAGAAGGCCGTCGAGCTGCGGAAGAGCGCGTCGCCGCCACCGGCCAAGTTCACCGCGACGCTGGACGAGCTGAACCAGGCGGACGGAGTGCTCCAGGCCAAGGAGGCGGCCCGCCGGGAGCTGCGGGAGCGGCTGGTCCGCAACTCCGCCCTCACCATCGGGGTGATGACGCTCGCCTCCGCCGGGCTGGGCTGGCTGATGGCCGGTCGGGTGCTCCGGCCCGTACACCTGGTTTCCGGTACCGCCCGGCGGCTCTCCCAACGCAACCTCGACCAGCGGATCCCGGTCTCCGGGCCCGACGACGAGTTGCGGGAACTCGCCGAGACCTTCAACGGCATGCTGGACCGGCTGGAGACGGCGTTCGAGGCGCAGCGCCGGTTCGCCGCGAACGCCTCGCACGAGCTGCGCGCCCCGATGACCACCTCACGGACCCTGGTCGAGGTGGCGGCGGCGACGCCGGGCGCCAGCCCGGACCTGGCGGTGCTAGCCGGGCAACTGAGTACGGTGCTGGACCGGCAGGACCGGATCGTCACCGGGCTGCTCGCGCTGGCCCGCAGCGAGCACGGCACCAGTACGCTCTGCCCGGTCCGGCTGGACCGGCTGGCCCGGGAGGCGCTCGACCGGCGCGCGGCCGAGCTGGCGGAGCGGTCGATCGAGGTGCGGGCCGGGCTGCCGGCCAGCACCGTCTCCGGTGATCCGGTCCTGCTGGAGCTGCTGGTGGACAACCTGGTCCGCAACGCGGTCCGGCACAACCATCCCGGGGGTACCGTCTGGATCCGCACCGACGGGCCGACCATCGTGGTCGAGAACACCGGCCACGAGGTCGATGCCGAGCGCCTGGGTGAACTGGTCGAACCGTTCCGGCGGGGCCGGCAGGACCGGGTGTACGGCGGCGGTGGCGCCGGCCTCGGACTGGCCATAGTGGACGCGGTGACCCGCGCGCACGGCGGCCGGTTCACCCTGACCCCCCGCCCCGGCGGCGGCGTACGGGCCGACCTGGCCCTCGGCTGAGCCGTCCCGGAGCGCCCCGGATCAGGCCCAGACCTGCTGTGGCTCGGCCCGACGTTCGGCCAGGCTCGGCGGGGCGTCGTACTCGCGCAGCACCGCGTACCGGCTGTCCCGCTCGGCGGGGCGGAAGTCGGCGTCCCAGATCAGGTGGAGCAGTTCCTCCCGGGACAGCGCGTCTTCCTGGGACACCGCGGCGGGCGTACCGGCCGGGCCGGCGCCGTGCCCGATCCGGTGCTCGGCCGCCGCGCCGGCCAGGTCGTCCACGCCGAAGTGCAGCGCGAGTTGCGCCACGGAAGGCCCCTGGGTCGCCCAGCAGCACGTCAGATGCGGCACGTTGTCGAGGAGCAGCCGGGACACCGCGAAGGTCTTCAGCGACTCGGCCGGCGATGCCGTCGATGCCGTCTCGGTCGGCGGCTGCGGCCGGAGTCCGCCGCCGGCCGGGGCCACGAGGTCGTGCTCGTAGCGCAGCGGCAGGAAGCTGGTGAAGCCGCCGGTCTCGTCCTGTAGTTCGCGCAGCCGCAGTACGTGGTCGACCCGGTGCCCGGGCTCCTCGACGTGACCGAAGCGCATCGTCGCCGGGGTACCGAGCCCCTTGGCGTGGGCGAGCCGGTGGATCCGGGACCAGTCCTCCCAGGTGCAGTCGCCGAGGCCGAGCCGCTGGCGTACCTCCGGGTCGAAGATCTCGGCCCCGCCGCCGCTGAGCGACGCGAGCCCGGCGGCGACGAGTTCGTCGAGGATCTCGTCGGCCGGCAGTCCGGTGCTCCGCTCCAGCCAGCGCAGCTCGGTCGCGGCGAAGCCGGTCAGCCGGACGTCCGGCAACGCCGCCGTCAGCGCGCGCAGCAGCTCCGGATAGTGCCGCCACGGCAGCATGGGGTGCACCGGGTTGACGAGGTCCAGCTCGGTGAGCCCGTCAGCGGCCAGCGCGGTGGCCTGCCGGACGGCCTCGTCGACCGGCATCGGGTCCGTCTCGCCCTGTTCCGGGCGGAAAGAGCAGTACGCACAGCCGGCCGCGCAGAAGTCGGCCAGTTTCAGTTGCCGGTTGACGACGAACAGCACCCGGCCGTCGCCCCCCGCCCCGGTACGCCGGTGGTGCGCCAGCCGGCCGAGCCAGACCAGGTCGTCGCTGGCGTACAGCGCCTCGCCGTCGGCACGGCTGAGCCGAACTCCCGCGTAGACCTTCTCTTCCAGCTCACGCTTGCGTCCGGCGTCCATCGCAGCACGTCCCTCCAGGCACGATCTCCGCGACAAGCCTACGTGGAGCGCCCGAGGTGCCGGCGAAGGCGGTGGCGGCAGCGGTCTGGTTCACCTTGCCCAGGTACCCTTAACCTGCTTCTCAGCGTCTCGTTACCCGACGTCGCATCGACATCCCCGGCGCATTGAGGTAAGACAAAGTAGGACGCGATGCACCACTAATGGCGATACCACAGCAGCGCCGGGCGCGCTGCTGTGCACGGACGGGAGCGGCATGGCCAACAGCAGGCGCGGACGACCGGACCGGCCCGTCAACGCGGTTTCGCCGGTGCTACGCCCGCTGGTCTGGTCAGCCCTGGTCGGCGCGATCGTGGCGGGCGCGATGGCGACCCCGGTCTACGCCGAACCGCCGCTGCCGAACACGGTTCCGGACGCCGGGGTACGCCCGCTGCCGGCCGGAGCGCCCGGCGTGCCCACCGGCACCGGCGCACCGACGACGCCCTATCCGCTGCCGCCGAGCGTGAACGGTCCACTGGCCAGCCAGATCATGGCGCTGGAGGTCGAGGTCGCCCAACTCGGCGACCAACTGCTGCAACTACGACAGGAGCGGGACAAGGCCACCACCGAGCTGACCACCGCCGACGGCGTACGGCAGACGGCTCGGCTGGAGCTGGCCAACGCCCGTACGGCGGCCGACAACGCGGCGGCGGGCGCGCTGAAGGACGCCGCCGGGCTGCCACCGGGTGCGTTCGGCTCCGACCTGCACGGGCTGGACCTGCTCGGCCGGATCCAGCGCGGCGAGGAGCGTGCCGGCGACACCGAACTGGCCGCTGGTGAGGTGGCCCGAGCGCAGCAGGCCGAACAGCAGGCGGAGGCGGCATACCAGACCGCGTCCAGCACCTACCAGCAGAAGGTCGCCGCCTTCACGACCGCGGAGACGCGGTACAAGGAACGCTCCGCCGCCCTGCTGAAGCTCAAGCGCGACAACGCGGACCAGCTCAAGGCGATCGAGCGCGCCCGGGAAGCCGCCGAGCAGCGCATCGGCGCAACGATCGGCAGCGACAGCGTCGCCGGGATGGTCGCGCACCCCAAGGCGCTGGCCGCGATGCGTTACGCGCTCGCCCAGCGGGGCGACCCCTACCTCTGGGGCGCCGAGGGTCCGAACCGGTTCGACTGCTCCGGGCTGATGCTCGCCTCCTATCTCTCGGTGGGCAAGCGGATCCCGCGGGTCTCCCGCAACCAGTACAACAGCACCCGCAACCAGAGTGTGGCCCGGGAGGCCCTGCTCCCCGGCGACCTGGTCTTCTTCGCCTCCGGCAGCAGTTGGACCAGCATCCACCACGTCGGCATGTACATCGGCGGCGGCAAGATGGTGCACGCGCCGACCACCGGCGATGTGGTCAAGGTCTCCACCGTCTGGTGGTCGCGGTTCTACGCCGCGACCCGGATCTTCCCGGCGGTGCCGGCCCCGAACGCGACCACCCCGCCGCCGACCACTCGGCCACCGACCACGCCGCCGCCGACCACCAAGCCGCCGACGACGCCGCCGACGACCAAGCCACCCACCACCCCGCCGACCACGCCTCCGGCGACCAAGCCGCCCACCACGCCTCCGCCCACCACGCCTCCGGCGACCCCGCCGGTGACGCCGGCACCGACCCCGAACCCACCGGATACCTCCACGCCACAGACACCGCCGGTCACCACCTCGGGCGCCCAGCCGACCGCGGGTACGTCCGACGCCAGCCGGTCGGCTCCGGCTGCGGAGGGTAGCTCCGACAGCGACTGAGGGTGCCGGTCACCGGCCGACTGTGCGCTCGTGCTGAGATGTGGCACGGTGAGGGTTGACGTACTTCCGACCCGGCCTACCGGCCCGGGTGTGGGCGCGGGAGGCAACAATGGACGAATCGCAGGTCAGACCGGCTGTCGGGGAGGCATCCCCGGATACTGACGGTCGGGCTGCGGCCACCCGGTCCGGACGGGACGGCGTGGACGAGAGCGAACTGTCCCCGCTGCCGCCGCCCCCGCCGGTCGGTACCGCGCTGCCGGAACCGCCAGCCGAGGAGGAGCTCCCCGAGGCCTACCAGCCGCCTCCGCCGCCCGCCGCCGGAGCACTCTGGACGGACGCGCCACCGGACCCGGCCGCAGCAGACCCGCCCGCACCGGACTTGCCCGCAGCAGACCCGACCGCAGCAGACCCGACCGCACCGGACTTGCCCGCAGCAGGCCCGGCCGGTTCCACAGGCTCCGACTCGGCCCGGGACGCTTCCCGCTCGATCCGGGACGATCCAGGCTCGGTGCCGGACGGGGAGGCGAGCCGCACCGCCGACCCGTCCGTCGGCTCGTCCGCCGACCCATCCGGTGAGCTGGACGCGGATGCCGTCCCGGACGCCCAGACGAGTTTTGGCGACCCGTCCGACGATTCCGGCGACTCGTCCGACGCACCGGAGCAGGCCGACGACAGCGCCACGGCAGAGCCGGTCCGCGGCCGCGCCGTGAGTAGGGCGGCCACCACCCCTACCGCAGCGGAGATCGCCGCCATGCCCGCCGCTTCCTCGGGCAGCCGCACCTACCGCGCCGGCGAGCTGGCCACCCCCGCCAACTCGGCGGCCGCCACCCCGGCACCCGCGTCCCCGGCACCCGCCTCCCCGGCCTCGGGCACTACAACCGCCGACTCCTCGACACCGAGCGCCCCGGTCGCCGCGTCCTCGACGCCGGGCACTGCGGCGGCCGACTCCTCCGCACCGGCCGCCGCTTCACCGGCACCGGTGCTGGCCCCGGCGCCCCCGGGGACTCCGGTGCCGCCGCTACAACGACGGCGTCCGCAGACTCCGGCACTCGACTCCCCGTGGTCGGCGTTTGCCAACGCCGTCAAGTCCCCGCCAGCCCCGTCGAGCGGATCGGCCGTCGTGTCGGCGGCCGGCTCGGCATCCGTCCCGCCCGTCGGGTCGGCATCGGTCTCGCCGGCCGTCACCGGACTCTCCGGGTCGACCTCGGCCGAGCCGGTACGCCAGACCCGGGAGCGGCCCGGGGCCGTGCACTTCACGGCCCCGCCCGCAGCCAGCGTGTCAGCACCGCCGGCCGCCCCCGGCCAGTTGTCCCGGGACGCCGGGTCGCCCGCTGGCGGCACCCCGTCGTACACGGTGCCGCCGCAGCGCAGCGCTCCGCGGAGCAGTGCCGGTACGACCCGGGCCAGTGCCTCGGTGCCGGGGCTGTCTCCGGTGTTGCCGAACGAGGCCGCCGCCGTGGCCGCGGTGCCGGGAGTGGCGAAGGTCTACCGGCGTACCGAACCGGATCCGGCTGGCCCGCCCGCACCGGCACGTCCGCCGGAGCCGGCCGGACCGCCCGAGCCGGCATATCCGCCGGCGCCACCGGCACCCGAACCGCCGGACCCGAGCCCGGCACCCACGCCCTTCCCGGCACCGGTGCCTCCGGTGCCCACGCCGGGGCCCGACCCGGTGCCACCGGCTCCGTCGCCGTACCCGCCCGCGCCGCCCCGGCCCGCTCCGGTGCCGCCGGGCCCGAGCCCGGTACCCCCGGGCCCCGCCCCGTACCCGCCGAACCCCGGCCCGACTCCACCCGGTCCGGTACCCCCGGGCCCCGGTCCGTACCCGCCGAACCCCGGCCCGGTGCCGCCAGGCCCGGTGCCGTACCCGCCGACGTCGGCGGCGGCCTCGGTGGCGTACCCGGCCACGCCGGTCTCCGGTGGGCCGGCTGGCCGGCCGGCAGATCCACCGGCACCGGCCCCGCTGGTGGTTCCGGCGCCCGCCCTGCCGAGCTGGCCACCACCGACCAACCCGATGTCCTCGGCCAACCTGGTCGGCGGCGGTACGCCGGGCTACTCGCTGCCCACCGCCGACCCGGGCCCGGCCGTCGCCGCCGAACCGGCCGGCCGGCCCCCGACCGGTGGCCGCCCGTCGGGCGCCGGCCCGGCCTCACCGCACCAGCCGGGCGCCGGCGCGACGACACCGCATTCCCCCGGCTACCGGGACTGGGCCCGGGACCAGCGGGCGGAGGGCACCGTGTACGGCGGCCCCGAGGGCCATGTCACCGTCTCGATGCCCACCAACCAGCTCGAGAACTCGGGCTCGCTGACCGGGCACATCCTGGCCCAGGGCTGGACGGACACCCCTGCGCAGAAGGCGAACACCGGCAAGGTGGTGCTGGTACTGCTGATCGGGCTCGGCATCCTGGTCGCGGTCGGACTGATGGTGGTGCTGCTGGCCGGGGACGCGTTCAGCAGCCTCTTCGACGGCATGCTGAGCAGTTGACGGAGCCGCCCGGCGGTCGGCGGTTCGGCGGGCGCGGGTGGTGAGCCTGCCCACTGGCGTGCGCGGCGAGGTGGCGGTGGCGGCTGGCCCCCGTACACTCGGATGGATTGTTGACCTGGCGCGTGCCACGCGCCTCCGGGCGATCTTGCGGGCGAATCAGCGGCGACCTCGTCGCGGCGGGCCATCGCGAAGATGCGCCCCGCTTGAGAGGTATCTTTGACGACCTTTGCTGACCCCAGCATGTTTCCGTCCGTATTCGACGCACAATCCGGTTCCGTTGCCGCAGAGACCTCCGGGTCTGATGAGCAAGCCGTTTTGACTGTGCCGGCTGTTGCCGATGCGCACGCTGATTCCGCCGACACGGTGACCGTCGACGATTCCGGCACGCTCACCGTGGCCGCCCCGGACGCGATTGCCGGGCAGGACGACGCCATTTCCGGGCCGGTCAATTCCGAGCCCGCCGAGGCCGAGCCGACCGAGGCCGAGCCGGTTGATTTCGCCGCCCTCGGGCTGCCCCGGCAGCTCGTCCGGGCGCTGCACCGGGAGGGCATCGACACGCCGTTCGAGATCCAGCGGGCCACCGTGCCGGACGCGCTCGCCGGGCGGGACGTACTCGGCCGGGGGCAGACCGGCTCCGGCAAGACGCTCGCCTTCGGGCTGCCCGTACTGGCCCGGATGGCGGCCGGCCCCAAGGCCCGGGCACACCACCCGAGGGCGCTGATCCTGGTGCCGACCCGGGAACTCGCGATGCAGGTCAACGATGCGCTGATGCCGCTCGGCCGGGCAGTCGGGGTGTTCCTCAAGACCGCTGTCGGCGGTGTGCCGTACGACCGTCAGATCGACTCGCTGCGCCGTGGCGTGGAGATCGTGGTGGCCACCCCGGGCCGGCTGGCCGACCTGATCGAGCGGGGCGTCTGCCGCCTCGACGACATCGAGGTCACGGTGCTGGACGAGGCCGACCAGATGGCCGACATGGGCTTCCTGCCGGACGTCACCGAGCTGCTCGCCAAGACGCCGGCCAATGCCCAGCGGCTACTCTTCTCCGCCACTCTCGACAACGACGTCGACGCGCTCGTCAAGCGGTTCATGACCGATCCGGTCACCCACTCGACGGCACCGCCGACCGCCGCCGTGTCGACGATGGACCACCACATGCTGCTGATTCCGCCGCACGACAAGTTCGCGGTGGCGGCCTCGATCGCGGCCCGGCAGGGCCGGACCATGATGTTCGCCCGGACCCAGATGGGCGTCGACCGGCTGGTCGAGCAGTTGGCGGCGGTCGGCGTCCGGGCCGGCGCGCTGCACGGCGGCAAGACCCAGCGGGTACGCACCCGCACCCTGGCCGAGTTCAAGGAGGGCCGGACGAACGTGCTGGTCGCCACCGACGTGGCGGCCCGGGGCATCCACGTCGACGGCGTCTCGCTGGTGGTGCACGTGGACCCGCCGAAGGACCCGAAGGACTACCTGCACCGGGCCGGCCGTACGGCCCGGGCCGGCGAGTCGGGTGCGGTCGCCACGCTGGTACTGCCGAAGCAGCGCCGGTCCACCCTGGCCATGTTGCAGAAGGCCGGTGTCGAGCCGGAGCAGACCCGGGTACGCTCCGGCGACGCCGCGCTGGCCGAGGTGACGGGTGCCCGGGAGCCGAGTGGCGTACCCGTGGTCGACGAGCCGGCACCGCGCCGCGGGTCCGGTACGCGCCCGGACCGTCCCCGCTCCGACCGCCGGTACGGCGACCGGCCCCGGGCTGACCGCCGCTACGGCGACCGGCCGCAGTCCGAGCGCCGGCACGGCGACGGTCCGCAGGGTGAGCGCCGCTACGGCGACCGCTTCCAGGGCGAGCGCCACTACGGCGACCGCCGGTTCGGCGACGGCGGTGCTCCGCCGCAGGGCGGCCGCGCCGAGCGGGGCGGCGAGTGGCGCTCCGGCGGGCGGCAGGGCGGCTTCCGGCACGAGGGCCGGCCGCACGCCGACCGGCCGGTCTGGGACCGATCCCGGGACGAGCGCCCGCGCGACGACCGGGCCCCCGGGGACCGGCCGGACGACCGGCGGGGCCACCGCGACCACCGGTTCGACGGCCGGCGGCCGACCCCAACCCGCTGAACGGTCCGCATCCGCAGGTCGGCCTGGCCCGCTGACGGTCACCCATCGGCTGGTCGGGCCGCCGGGTCCTGCGACCGGCGTGAGTGATTCGGGCGGCTCGGGCATTCCTGTCGGTCGGCGGCGGTAACGTCCATGGACATGCCGAGCATGTCGAAGACGTTGTTCTGGAGCCGCACCGACGTGCCCGGTGCCGACCACACGCTCGCCACCGACCACCGTGGGCTGACCGCCCGGGGCACCGCGCTCGCCGTCGACCCGATCGCCTTCACCTGCCGCTACGAGCTGCGCACCGACGAGCACTGGGCGGCGGAGGGGCTGGAGGTGAGCTGCGAGGGCGCCGGCTGGCTGCGCACGCTGCGGTTGGAGCGGGCGGCCGGCCGCTGGCGGGCGAGCACGGCCGAGCAGGGCGACCTGGACGCGGCGCTGGCCGCCGCCGGCCAGCCGGGCGTCGGCCTGCCCGGCACCGAGGAGCCGGAGCGGCTCGCCGAAGCGGTCGACGTCGACCTGAGCGCCTCGCCGCTGTTCAACACCCTTCCGGTACGCCGCCTCCGGCTGCGCGAGGCCACACCGGGCAGCTCGCACCGGATCGTCGCGGTCTGGGTGCTGGTGCCCAGCCTCCAGGTGGTGCCGGCCGAGCAGACCTACACGGTGCTGGAGGGCGGCAACGTCCGGTTCACCAGCGAGGGTTTCACCGCCGACCTGACCCTCGACGCCGACGGCTACGTGCTGCACTATCCCGGGCTGGCGCACCGGCACTGACCCGAGCAGGCCGGTCGTCCGTCATCCGGACCACTCGCCGGTCACCAGGAAACGTTCCACTGTGGATCGGTGTGCGGCCAGGTCGAGGCCCCGGTCGGCCACCCACTCGTCCGAATAGTACGTGTCGGTGTAGCGTTCGCCGCCGTCGCAGAGCAGCGTCACGACCGACCCGGTCCGGCCGGCGGCCCGCATCTCGGCGATCAGGCCGAACGCGCCCCACAGGTTGGTGCCGGTCGACCCGCCGACCCGCCGGCCCAGCACGGTCGACGCGACGCGCATGGCGGCCAGCGAGGCCGCGTCCGGCACCCGCACCATCCGGTCGACGACGCTCGGCTGGAAGGACGCCTCGACCCGCTGCCGGCCGATCCCCTCGATCCGGGATCCGGCGTCGGTGGTGGCCGACCAGTCGCCCGAGGTCCACGCGGGATAGAATGCGGAGTTCTCCGGGTCGACCACGCAGAGCCGGCTCGCCAGCCGCCGATAGCGGAGGTAGCGCCCGATGGTGGCGCTGGTGCCGCCGGTACCGGCGCCGACCACGATCCAGTCCGGCACCGGGTGCCGTTCCAGGGCGAGCTGCGCGTAGATCGACTCGGCGATGTTGTTGTTGCCCCGCCAGTCGGTGGCGCGTTCGGCGTACGTGAACTGGTCCATGAAGTGCCCGCCCAGGTCCTCGGCGAGCCAGCGGGCCTCGACCACGACGGCGGCCGGATCGTCCACCAGATGGCACTTTCCGCCCTGGAACTCGATCAACGCGATCTTCTCCGGCGAGGTGGCGGCGGGCATCACGGCGATGAACTGCACGCCCAGCATCCGGGCGAAGTACGCCTCCGAGACGGCGGTCGAGCCCGACGACGCCTCCACGATGGTGGTACGCGGCCCGATCCAGCCATTGCAGAGCCCGTAGAGGAACAGCGACCGGGCCAGCCGGTGCTTCAACGACCCGGTCGGGTGCACCGACTCGTCCTTGAGATAGAGCTCGATCCCCCACTGGCGGGGCAGCGGGAAGCAGAGCAGATGGGTGTCGGCGGATCGGTTCGCGTCCGCCTCCACCGCCGCGATCGCCTCGGTGACCCAGGCGCGTTCGGCGTCGTCGCACCGGTCGAGCTGTTCCATGACCAGGAACGTAGCAAGCCGCCCCGGCGGCCGGCCGGGTCAGGACGGGCTGACCGGCTGGGGGCGGTTCTCCCATTTCGTCGAGAGTGCGACGGCCGTCCGGGTCGAGGCGACTCCGGCGGTCCGGTTCAGCCGCAGGATGAGCTGCTCCAACTCGGCAATTGTGCCAACTCGCGCCTTGAGCAGGAACGATTCCACTCCGGCCATGAAGTAACAGGATTCGATTTCCGGCATGCCCCGGATCGCCTCGAGTACGTCGTCGGTGTCGCCGCCGGAGTCCTGCACGATGCCGATCAGCGCCGTCACACCGAGCCCGATCGCCTCCGGCTCGACGTCCGCCCGATAGCCCCGGATGATGCCGCCGGCCTCCAGTTTGCCCACCCGCTCGTGCACTGCCGGCGCGGAGAGGCCGACCTGCCGGGCCAGCTCGGCGTACGAAAGGCGGGCATTGCCGCGCAGCAGCTCGACGAGGCTCAGGTCGATCGCGTCCACGTTCTGAGACCCTAGTCCGGGTGGGTGAACGGGCCGCCCGGGGTCGGCAGCATTGTTGCCGACATAGCGCTTAAATGCCGTAAATCGTCCCGGCTAACCTCACACACGGTACGTTTTCGCGTTTGCCGGACACGGCACTCCGGCGGTGTTGTAATTGCCGTACGTCCCTTAAACGAAGGCTCTGGCAAGCATGTGTTCTGGGGGCGGTCCTACCAGTCCGGGGGCTTCGTAGACGCGAGGAGGGGGCTGTGGACACTGGAGATCGTCTGCTGACGCCGGGCGAGGTGGCAGCGCTCTTCCGCGTCGATCCGAAGACCGTCACACGCTGGGCCGCGGCCGGGCGTATCGGCAGCATCCGAACACCGGGCGGACATCGCCGCTTCCGCGAGTCGGAGGTACGCGCGCTGCTTGAGGGTGAGGGCATGCTCGACGAGGTGGACGAGGGCCTCGCGAACCGGCCGCGCAACGCCGGACCCGCCACCCCGAGTGGCCCCGGCCCGGCCGGCGCCGGAAACGTCGGCCTGCACTGAACCTTCTTCCGGCCTGGACAACGCGGCGCATGCGCCCCGACGTCCAGCTGCGGCCACGACGACCGCACGCTGAGGTCGAAGGGTTCACTGACCGACACCGGGCAGGGGGTCGGCACCGGGGCGCTCAGCCCCGATCGGCCCCCAGCTCGCCGGACCAGCGCCGGAACAGGGAGTGCGGCACGTCGAGCGCGTCGAGCACCTTTCCGGCCACGAAGTCGACGAGCTGCCGCGCGGAGGCGGCGGCCCCGGCACCGTAGAAGCCGGGACTCGCCGGCAACACCACCGCTCCGGCGTCGTGCAGGGTGATCAGGTGCTCCAGGTGGCTGCGGGTGACCGGAGTCTCCCGGGGCACCACCACCACCGGCCGGTGCTCCTTGAGGTTCACCTCGGCGGCCCGTTGCAGCAGGTCCTTGGAGAGGCCGATCGCGATTCCGGCGCAGGCCGCCGTACTCGCCGGCACCACCACCATGCCCCGGGCCGGGTACGACCCGCTGCTGGGCCCGGCCGCGAGATCTCCGGCCGGCCAGTACGCCACGTCCGCGCCGGCCAGGTCCCGGCCCAGCCAGGCGGCGAGGTCGTCCTTCCAGTGCGCGTCCCGGAACGGGCGGCCGGTCTCGTCCAGGATCGTCAGCCGGGCCGCCCGGGAGACGACCAGGTCCACCGGTTCACCCGCGTCGAACAGCCCGCCGAGCACGGCGGCCGGATACGGCGTACCCGATGCCCCGGAGACGCCGACCACCCACGGCCTTCTCATGCCCACCAGCCTGCCGCAAGCACCGGAGCCGGCGCCGACCGGCCCCGGCCGCGACCTGCGGGGCGGCCCGCAGAGCGACCGGATCATCACTTACTGCGAAATAGGACGTACCCGACGGCAGTCACAGACCGGCCGGAAACTGCAATGCTGCTCACGTCTGCCCGCGCGGCATGGACGAAGGGGGCCGGGCATGTACGGGATCAGCTCGTGGGCGGCCGAGCTGAGGTGTCCGATACCGGCACGCCTCTGCCCGCACGCCGACGAGGTGCAGGAGTGGCTGGTCGACTGGGCAGACCTGATCATCGGCCCGCTCGACGCGGCGGCCCGGGACCGGCTCGCCCGGGGCGGTGTCGCCCGGTACGCCGGCCGGCTGTATCCGGACGCCAGCGAGGCCGACCTGCGGGTCATCGCGGCCCTCTTCACCTGGTTCTTCCTGCTCGACGACGCCTGCGACGCGACCCGGCGCCCCCGGCCGGCCGAGGTTTCCGCGCTCTGCGACGGGGTGCTGCGGCTGCTCCGCTCCACGCCGGCCGGGCCGCCGCCCGGGTCGCCGTCCCGGTCGGGGCAGCCCGCACCGGCGGCCACCCCCGGTCGGCCGTCCCACGCCGCCGCCCCGGGCCCCCGGACCGGACACCCCTCGGCGGCGCAGTCCCGGCCCGCGCACCACCCGCCGGCCGCGACAGGTGCCCGGTCGACCAACCAGCCGGCGGCCCGGCTCACCACCCCGCCGCAGAGCCGGGCGGCCAACCAGCCGGCACCGAGGCCGGAGGCGTTCGACGGGCCGCTCCGGCGGATGCTGGCGGATGCCTGGCGGACCCCGTACCAGCGGATGTCGGCGGCCTGGCGGGACCGCTTCGTCGACGCGGTGGCGCACCACCTCGCCGGCGTGGTCACCGAGGCGATCAACAAGGCGAGCGGGCGGCTGCCCGGCGTCGCCGAGTACATCCCGCTGCGCCGGGCGACCTCCGCCGCGTACGTCTCGTACGCCCTGATCGAGTTCGCCACCGGCCGGCCGGTGCCGGACGCGATCTACCACCACCCGGCGGTACGCGAGGTCGCCGACACCGCCAACGACCTGCTCAGTTGGTTCAACGATCTGCTCTCCCTGGAGCGGGACGTGGCCACCTCCGGCGGGCACAACCTGGTGCTGGCGGTGGCCCGGGAGGAAGGGATCCCGGTCGAGGCGGCGATCGAGGCGGTGGTCCGGCGCTGGCAGCGCAGCATGCGACGGTTCGTCGAACTGCGCGACGCCGTGCCGTCGTTCGGGCCGGCCCTGGACGGGCCCCTTCGGCAATACCTGGACGGGCTCGGCAACTCGGTGCGCGGCACCATGGACTGGTCCATGGAGAGTGCCCGTTACCGGGACGCCCTGGCCGGCGCCCGCCCGGCGGGAGCGCTCGGCCGGGCCGAGCCGCGCCGCCGCCCCGACCGGCCGCCGAACGGCATCGGCGCCCGGACCGAGCCGTCCAGCTAGCCGGGGCCGCTCTCCGCTCGCCGGGGGCCGCTCTCCGCTAGCCGGCGAGGTGGAGCCGGATCACCAGGTCGAGCAGGGCGAAGACGAACAGGGCGATCGCGACGAAACCGTTGGCGGTGAAGAAGGCCCGGTTGACCCGGGACAGGTCGGTCGGGGTGACCAGCACGTGCTGGTAGCCGAAGGCGAGCGCGGTCAGCACCAGCCCGACCCACCAGAGCCAGCCCAGCCCGACCATTTGCCCGTACCAGAAGAAGAGGCCGAAGGTCGCCACGTGGGCGACGGTCGACGCGTGCAGCGCGAACCGGAGACCGTAGCGGGCGGGGACGCTGCGTACCCCGATCCGGCGGTCGACCTCGATGTCCTGGCAGGCATAGATCAGGTCGAAGCCGCCGATCCAGAGCCCGACCGCCGCGCCGAGCAGCCAGGCCGGGCCGGAGCCGTCGAAGGTGCCGGTCACCGCGAGCCAGGCGCCGACCGGGCCGACCGCCTGGGCCAGGGCCAGGATCGCGTGCGGCCAGTCGGTGAACCGCTTGCCGTACGGATAGACCACCAGCGGGATCGCGGCGAGCGGGGCGAGGGCCAGGCAGAGCGGGTTGAGCGCCGCGGCGGCACCGAGGAAGACCAGCAGTGCGACGATCGCGCCGGTCCAGGCCGTCCGGACGCTCACCGCCCCGGTCACCAGTTCCCGCCCGGCGGTACGCGGATTGCGGGCGTCGATGCGCCGGTCGATGATCCGGTTCGCCGCCATGGCGAAGGTCCGCGCCCCGACCATGGCGATGGTGATCAGCAGCAGGTCGAGCCAGCGCACCTGCCCGCCGTGCCGCTGCATCGCGGTCAGCGCGGAGAGGTACGCGAACGGCAGCGCGAAGACCGAGTGCTCGATCGTCACCAGCCGGAGGAAGGACTTGACCCGCCCCGGCGACTCCGCCACGGCCGTCATGAGATGCCGTACTCCTTCCAGCGCTTGTCCACCAGGGACCGGATCTCCGGCGACATGGTCATCTCCTCCGGCCAGCCCCGGGTGTAGCCCTCGGTCGGCAGCTTGCGGGTGGCGTCCACCCCGGCCTTGCCGCCCCAGAACTGCTGGTACGACGAGTGGTCCAGGTGGTCCACCGGGCCCTCGGTGAGCAGCAGGTCCCGGGCGTAGTCGACGTTGCCGAAGGCCCGCCAGGCCACCTCGGCGTAGTCGTGCACGTCGCAGTCCTCGTCGACCACCACGATCAGCTTGGTCAGCGACATCAGGTGGGCGCCCCAGATCGCGTTCATCACCTTCTGGGCGTGCTTCGGATAGCGCTTCCGGATCGAGATGATCGCGCAGTTGTGGAAGACCCCGGCGGCCGGCAGGTCGTAGTCCACGATGTCCGGGATCAGCAGTTTGAGCAAGGGCTGGAAGATCCGCTCGGTGGCCTTGCCGAGCCCGTGGTCCTCCTGCGGCGGCTTGGAGGTGATGATCGAGTGGTAGACCGGCTCCCGCTGGGTGGTCATCGCCTCGACGTGCAGCACCGGGAACGGCTCGACCGGGGTGTAGAAGCCGGTGTGGTCGCCGAACGGCCCCTCGGGCAGCCGCTCACCGGGCTCGATGTAGCCCTCCAGCACGACCTGGGCGTGCGCCGGCACCTGGAGCGGCACGGTCAGGCAGTCGACCATCTCGACCCGCTCGCCGCGCAGGAAGCCGGCGAAGAGGTATTCGTCGATGTCGCCCGGGAGCGGGGCCGAGGCGGCGTAGCTGACCACCGGGTCGCAGCCGATCGCGATCGCCACCGGTAGCCGCTGGCCGAGGCGTTCCGCGACCGCGTGGTGTGCGGTGGAGTCCTTGTGGATCTGCCAGTGCATGCCGAGGGTGTTGTGCGAGTGCTGCTGCAACCGGTAGAGCCCGAGGTTACGCTTGCCGGTCTCCGGGTGCTTGGTGTGGGTCAGCCCGTAGTTGTGGAAGATCCCGCCGTCGCCGGGCCAGACCTGGAGGCCGGGCAGCCGGTTCAGGTCGACGTCGGCGCCCCGGTAGACCACCTGCTGGCAGGGGGCGGTCTTGACCTTCTTCGGCGGTACGGACTTGAGCTGCATCACCTTGCCCAGGCCCTCGCGGATGCCGGACCAGCCGACCGGCAACTCCGGCTTGACCAGCGCGCCGATCCGCTCGCCGATCTCGTCCAGCCGGTCGACGCCGAGCGCCATCGCCATCCGCCGCTCGGTACCGAACAGGTTGATCGCGACCGGCATCTCGCCCCGGGTGGGGCGCTCGAAGAGCAGGGCCGGCCCGTTCGCCCGGACGGTACGGGTGACCACCTCGCTGATCTCCAGCGTCGGGTCGACGGGCACCGGGACCCGGCGCAACTCGCCGGCGCCCTCCAGCGCGGTGAGGAACTCCCGGAGATCGGTGTACGGGAAGCCACGAGCCGCCATGGCCGCTAGTCTGTCGCACCGCCCGACCGAGCGACGAGGCCGGGTCCCCCGCCGTGACCGGCGTCCTGCCGCACGGCGGGCCCCGCCTGCGGGGCTCGGTCCTCACAACAGGCCGACGCCGAGCAGCAGGGTGCCGGCCATCAGGCTCAGCCCACCGAGCACGGTGAGCCAGATCAGCTTGTTGGGCCGGGTGTCGGTGGGACGTACCACGGACAGGAAGAAGCCGAGCGGCATCAGGACCGGCGCGGCGACCAGCAGGGTACGGATCAGTGTCCGGGTGCCGTCGCCGACGTCGGTCCGGTCGAGGTAGAGCAGCGCCACCAGGGCGAACAGCACCAGCACCCCGGCGTGGGCGTGTCCGGCGGTCCACAACGCGCGACGGACGGGGTTGTCCAGGTAGCCGGGGATCCGGCGGACTAGGTGCATCAGCAGGGACAGACCGCCGAACGCGATCGTCGAGACGGTGATCAGCAGGATCGCGGCGGTGCTCTGCGTCGCGGACGACATCAGGAATCTCCTGTCGGTAGCTCGACAAGCGGCAACTTGTCGACGTCAAGATTCCCGCACGAGGGGACATCTTGTCAACAGCAAGACTTAGCGCGCTACGCCCGCTCGGTGACGAGCCGGCCCTGCTACGCCCGCTCGGCGGCGAGCCGGACGCTGAAGCCGAGCATCGCGGTGCCGGTGGCCGCGTCCAGCGAGCGACGGACCTTACGCCGGGACAGCAGCCGGCGGGCCCGGTGCAACACATTGACCAGCATTGACAGGTACAGCAACGACAGCGTCGCGTGGCTGAGCGCGAAGAGCAGCAGTACGACGAACGGCGCGGATCCCCCGACGAACTGCGGAAGCACGGCCAGGTAGAAGGCGAGCACCTTCGGATTGGTGATGTTGGACAGGAAGCCCTGGCGCCAGCCGGCGAGGGCCTGGCCGGGGGGCCCTCCGCCGGGCTTCCCGCCCAGCGGGGCGTACCGACCGGTCCACGCCGACCGCAGGGCCTGGCAGCCGAGGAAGGCGAGATAGACGACGCCCACCCACTTGATCGTCTGGAACAGCGGTTGGGACCGCACGATCACCGCACCCAGCCCGGCCGCGGCCGCACTGCCCTGTACGGCGTTGGAGCAGGCGACACCGGCGGCGCTCCACAACCCTCGCCCTCGCCCGGCGCTGAGCGTGTTCCGGGTGACCACGGCGAAGTCCGGGCCCGGCACCACGATCAGTGCGACGGCGAAGACGAGGAAGCTGCCATAGGTCGTCCACGACATGGTCCGAGCCTACGATCGACCACCTCCACCGGTCGAAATCCGGCTCGGGCCGGCAGCGGGCTGAGGTGATCCGGTTGACATCAGGCCCGACGATGCGGGATGGATGGTGATTCTGCAGGCGGATCCCGGCTGACGTGGGGGTGGCATGGTCGAACAGCTAGGACCGTCGACTCGACCGGTTGAGTTCGGTGACCTGACGCACCACGCGTTGTGGATGGCGTACTACCTGGCAGCATCGGCTGGCCGGGCCACGGTGCGAACCGACGACCTCTGGCAGGTGTTGCCGGACGTGGCCAGGTACGAAGCCTTCGACTGGCCGCAACGGTGGACCCGCCAGGTGTTCCGCTTCCGTCGGGGTGATGCCGAGCCGGACCACCCTGACAACCCCGTGTCGCAGCTACCCGTGCCCGGTCTCGACTGGGAAATCGACGGCACGCTCCGCGAGACCCAGTGGCTGGTGCGACGTGGGACCCTGAGCCCGATCCCCGCCCTGCTTGCCAGGATCAGCCGCACCCCGGCACTCCGCAGCGAACCGGAGTGGACGCCAGGGGTGCGAAACGCGCTTGCCGACGCGCTGCTGCGGGCGTACCCGGCGCGGTTGAGCAGCACCAACGCCCTGCACCTGATGCTGGGGCTGACCGCCGATCCAGCGCACCGAGCAATCCAGGCGATCGGGCGCCAGCGTCTGGACGTCGCCACACTACGCCGAGAGATCCTCGCCCATCCGCACCTCGACCAGGACGGCGCCAACCACAGGCACAACACCGCCTTCGAGTCCCTGTTCGCGAGTCGGGGTCAGACTCCGCTATGGGTCCGGTTCAAGTGGGGTGTTATCCGGAAAATGGCGCGGGTCAGCCGGTTAGGGCCGCTACGGATTCCGTTGGAGGGCGAGGCCCGACGGCAGGCTGTCCGGCTCGGACAGGGCATCGTGACGGCCAGCCACATGATGCTGTCGATGTTGCGCACGGACGACCGCCTGCGGCTCACCGGGCTCCGGCTGCGGCCCGCCGACCAGCAGGCCAACAGCGGAGCCAGGGTGCTGCGGTTGTGCGGGGTGTCCGCCCTCGCCGTGTTCGCTGACGCGGTGCAGCAGGGCGTCACGGAGGAGGCCGATCCTGACTTGTCGATCGAGACGTTGAGACGGAGCCGTTCGGCAGATCCACCGATGGGAACCACGATGGGAACGGCGTACCGGCGTGCCGAGGAGATGGCGCTCGGCATGGGACACCCGTACGCGGGCACCCTGCACCTGCTCTCTGCCCTGGTCGACGGCAATGCCGACGTGGGCGCTCTGCTCCGTCGGGTCGGCGCCGACCCGGTCGTGCTACGCGACCGGGTCGCGCACGAGTTGACGCTCGTCGAACCCAGGTGAAAGCCGGACTGATCCCGCGAGCGAACCCGCACCCGGGTACGCCCCGGTCGGGGTGAGTTCGCCATTGGTCGTCAGCGCACCCGCGTCCGGCGGCAGGATCCGCACGATGCCGGCCGAACAGCCCGCGCGTCCGCGGTCGTGGCGTTGTCGGCCGGTTGCGACGTTGCTGCTGAGCGCTACTGGGCGACGGCCGCCTCGGTCGGCAGGGTGAGCTGCCAGGAGACGCCGAAGCGGTCGTTGACCCAGCCGAACTTGGCGCTGAAGCCGTACGAGCCGAGCGGCATCAGCTCCTGGCCGCGCTCGACGAGCGCACCGTAGAGGTGGTCGATCTCCTTCTCCGACTCGCAGGTCACATGGAGCGAGACCGCCGGGGTGAAGCCGAACCCGTGCGTGACGCTGCTGTCGATGCACATGTACTGCTGGCCGCCGAGCCGGAAGGTGGCGTGCCGCACCGTCCCCTCGGCACCGTCCTCGCCGGGGCCGTACCGGTCGACGGCGAGCACCTCGCCGTCGTCGAAGAGCGACGTGTAGAAGGCCATCGCCTCCTCGGCCCTGCCGTCCTGGAACATCAGGAACGGGGTGACCTTCTGGGACGCGATCGCAGACACTTCGCGGAACTCCTTCGTGGCACGGCGGCAGGGTGGGCACGCGCGGTTCGCCGCACGCACGACCGATCTTCTACGCCTCGCTTATATAAGTCAAGGCTGAAGATAGTCGCGCGCTGGAGGAGTTGGAAGCCTCAGTCGAGGCCGCCGTACGAGTGCAAACCCTCGAAGAAGATGTTCACGCCGTACAGGTTCATCTGCATGGTCAGGAAGCCGAGTACGGCGATCCAGGTCGCCACCGGGCGCTTCACGCTCGGCGTGGCCCGGGCGTGCAGGTAGCCGGCGTAGACCACCCAGGAGATGAAGGCCCAGATCTCCTTCGGGTCCCAGCCCCAGTACCGCCCCCAGGCCGCCTCGGCCCAGACCGCGCCGGCCATCACCGCGAAGGTGAAGATCGGGAAGGCGAACGCGTGCAGCCGGAAGGTCAGCCGCTCCAGCGTGTCGGCGGCCGGCACCCGAGCGCCCAGGCTGTACGGGAAGCTCCGCTTGCCCTGGTCGTAGCCGTGCCGGATCAGGTACATCACCGCCGGCACCGCACCGAGCAGCAGGATGCCGGACGAGGTGGCGATCGTCGCCACGTGCACGACGAACCAGTACGAGTCGAGCGCCGGCACCAGCGGGACGATCGGTACGTAGAGCACCAGCCCGGCGACGGCCAGCAGCAGCACCATGGCCAGCGCGACGAAGAGCCCGAGGTGCCGCAGCGTCGAACGCCGGTAGAGCAGCACCAGCCAGCCGACCACCCCGACGAAGGTGACCGAGAGCAGGTACTCGTACATGTTGCCCCACGGCATGCGCTCGGCGGCGATGCCCCGGGTGGTCAGCACGGCGAGGTGGACCACGGCGGCGAGCACGGTGAGCGCGACGGCGGCCCGCCCGGCCAGCACCGCCCGGGGCGACCGCGCCCCGGCGGTCGGGACCGGCGGGTCGGTGGCGGCGAGCTTGGTCCCAGCGACCGGCGCCGGAGCGTCGACCGGACCGGATCCGCCGGCCGCGCCGACACCCGCCCCGACCAGCACCCGCTCGCGCTCGCGCTCGGGTCGCGCCGCCGCCCGGCCGATGACGCTGCGGGTGCCGAAGGCGTACTCGACGGCGTGGCAGATCATCGCCAGCAGGTAGCCCAGGATCGTGACCACCAGGAGTTGGTCGGACAGCGCGGCCATCAGTCGGTCCCCTCTTCCGTCGCCCCGTCACGTCGCGACCCGTCAGGTCGCGGCACGTCGGGTCGCGGCACGTCGTCGCCTGGCACCCCGCCGGATCGCGTCGCGGCGACGAGCCGGTCGAACTCGTCGGCGAACCCCGCGTACTCGGTACGCGGCAGGCCACCGACCTCCACCAAACTACTACGACCTGTCGTGGTCGCGTCGGCCGGTGCCGGAGAAAGCCGGAACCAGACTCGGCGCCGCCGCCCGAACAGCGACGGCATCAGCCCGACCAGCAGCAGTACCGAGCTGATCAGCACGATCCGTTCGCCGGGGTCGTACCGGACCGAGATGGTGACGTACTGGCGGGTGCCGACGAACTCCACCGACGTGCCGTCGTCGAGCGTCCACTTCTCACCCGGGCGCAGCAGCTTCCCGTCGCCGAGCTGCTTGAGCTTGCCGCTGCTCACCTGGCGCTGGTCCAGCCGGTAGACCGAGCCCGGGATCCCGGCGTCCAGCCCGAGGTTGCCCCGGTACGCGAAGAGCATCACCGCCGGAGACCGCTCCGCCGGGTACGTGGAGCGGACGAACGGCGGCGCGTCCGGCGCGGTCGGGAAGTACAGCCCCTCGAAGGCGACCTGAAGGTCGGGGTTGCGCGCCCCGGTCACCGGGTCGAGGTTGACGTCCGGGAACAACGCCACGCCCTCGCTGGTCAGGTTGCCGTCGATGGTCAGGAACGCCTCGTCACTCTCCACCGACTTGCCGTTGCGGTCGGTGTATTGCAGGATCGGCGCGTAGCCGTGCCCGAGCAGATAGACGCTGGCCCCGTCCAGCCGCAACGGGTCGTTGACCGAGAAGCTCGCCTGGTAAGGCGCCCGGTCGCCCTGCTCCACCAGCGTCGTCGCCCGGAACGACGACGGCTGCCCGGTCGGCAGGAAGCTCGCGGTGAAGTCGGTCAGCTCCAGGCAGAACGGCGGCAGGTCGCTGCTGTCCACCCGGTGCCCGAGCTTGGACTCCGCGTACTGCTGGAGCGTGTTGCAGAACGCGTTGTCCTGGCCGGCGACCAGCAGCCGGTTGCCGTGCCAGCCGTACCACGAGCCGAGGCCGATGCCGAGCAGCACCCCGATCAGCGAGAAGTGGAAGAGCAGGTTGCCGGTCTCCTTGAGATAGCCCTTCTCCGCCGACACGGTGTCGCCGCGGACCACCACCCGCCACCGCCGCCTGCGCAGCACCGCCGCGATCCGGGCCAGGTCCCCGTCGGAGTCGGTCAGCACGGCATGCCGGGGCAGCCGGTCCAGCCGCTTCGGCGCGGGCGGCGGGGCGGCGCGCAGCGCCCGGACGTGGTCGCGCAGCCGGGGCACGATGCAGCCGACCAGCGAGGTGAACAGGAGTACGTAGATCGCCGAGAACCACGGCGAGGCGTACACGTCAAAGCCGCCGAGCCGGTCCAGGATCGGGAAGAGGTCCGGATGCTCGGCGGCGTACCGGTTGACGTTCTCGATGTTGATGTTGCGCTGTGGGAGCACCGAGCCGGGGATCGCGGCCAGGGCCAGCAGGAAGAGCAGGATCAGCGCGGTACGCATGCTGGTGAGCTGCCGCCACGAGTTGCGCAGCAGGGCCAGCGGCAGCGGGGTACGGCGTACCCGGGACGGCTGGCCACCCCCGGTCGGGCCGCCGGCCGCCGGCGGCTCGGCCTCGGCAACGCCGGCCGGCGCGGCACCCGCCCCGGTCACGGCCTCCCGCTCCTCGGTCGACATCAGATGCTCACCTCGCCGACCCCGAACGTGGTCTGCAACCAGATGACCAGGTCCTGCCAGCCGCCGGTGACCAGGGCCAGCCCGATCGCGATCAGCAGCGCGCCGCCGACCCGGGTGACCCAGCGACTGTTCCGGCGCACCGCCCGGAACAGCCCGAGCAGCCGGGAGAAGCCGAGCCCGAAGACCACGAACGGCAACCCCAGCCCCAGGCAGTACGCGACGGCGAGCAGCGCGGCCCGGTCCGCCTGACCGCTCGCCGTGCCCATCCCGACCACCGCGCCGAGGGTCGGCCCGACGCAGGGTACCCAGGAGAGCGCGAAGACCGCCCCGAAGACCGGCGCACCGAGCAGGCCGGCCGAGGGCAGCCGGCGGATCCGGAACTCCCGCTGCATCCCGGGGACCAGCCCGAGGTAGGAGAGCCCCAACACCATGATCACGATGCCGATGCCGATCTCCAGCGGTCGCCGCTGCGCGAACAGCGCCTGCCCGACGGCGGTGACCAGCACCGCGGTCAGGGTGAAGACGACGGTGAAGCCGGCGATGAAGAGCAGCGTGCCGGCGAGCACCCGCCCCCGGACCGCCCGGGGCGTCCGGACCGGCCGGGTCGCCACCGCCACTGCGCCGCCGGCCGACTCCCCGCCCGGCCCGTCCGGAGCGCGGTCGGTCGCGGCGCGGCGCTGTTCCAGGTCGCTGCCGGCCAACCCGGTCACGTACGACAGGTAGCCGGGCACCAACGGCAGCACGCACGGGGAGAGGAAGCTGACCAGGCCGGCCAGCGCGGCCGCCCCGATCGCCAGCAGCACCGGCCCGCTCTCGGCCAGCTCGGCGAAGGTCTCGCCCATCAGACCAAGCCGCCTGTCGGCGCCAAGCCCACACCCGTCGGCGCGAAGCCCACACCCGTCGGCGCGACGCCCCCGCCGATCACCACCGGCCGCCCATCAGTTCGGCCCGCCCGGCGGCTTCTCGTCGGCCACCCGGGCGACGATCGGCTCCAGCCTGTCCCGGGTGGTGCCGGCCCGGATCACCACCGCGATCCGGTTCTCCCGGTCGAGGACGATGGTGGCCGGGATCGAGTTCGGCGGGATGTCGAAGGCCAGCGCCAGCCGGCTCGGCGGGTCGAAGAGGCTGGGATAGCTCACCTTGTAGGCCGCCTCGAACGCCTTCGCCTTGTCCCGCCCGTCCTGGATGTTGATGCCGAGGAAGCGGACGTCCCGGTCCTTGGTCGCCTGGTAGGTCGCCTCCAGGTCGTCGGCCTCGGCCCGGCACGGCGCGCACCAGGAACCCCAGAAATTGATTACCACCACCCGGCCGCGCTCCCCGGCCAGGTCGTACGTCCCGCCGGTCAGCAGTTCACCGGAGACCGGCGGAGCCGCCGGGCGGTGCTCCGGCGCGCACTCGACGATGCCGTCCGTGGTCGTGCAGTTGTCCTTCCAGTCGTTCCCGCCCCCGTCGCCGCCCGAGCAGCCGGCCACGGCCAGCGCCACGGCGACGGCGAGCAGCGCGCCGAGGCCGGCGGACCACCGGGGGCGACTCACCTCATGCCCCCTTGGCCGTCCGGGCGGTCGGCGACATGGCGACCAGGTGCGCGGCCGGTTCGGTGTAGCCGATCCCGACGATCTTGGCACCGTCGAAGTGGAACGAGGTCAGGCTGGCCAGCCCGCACTGCCGCTTGCGCGGGTCGTGCCAGAGCCGCTTGTGCTCGACGTACCGGCGCAGGGTCCAGATCGGAAGCTGGTGCGAGACGCAGACCGCCTCCCGCCCCTCGGCGGCGATCCGGGCCGCGTGCAGGGCTGCGAACATCCGCTCGGCGATCAGGGTGTACGCCTCGCCCCAGGACGGGGTGACCGGGTCCCGCAGTACCCACCAGTTGCGCGGGTCCCGGAACGAACCGTCGCCGGGCGAGACCCGCTTCCCCTCGAACCAGTTGGCGCTCTCGATCAGCCGCTCGTCGACCCCGACCGGCAGCCCGAACTGCGCCGCGATCGGCTCCGCCGTCTGCTGGGCCCGCTCCAGCGGACTCGCCACCACATGCGTGACGTTGCGCTCGGCGAGCGCCTGGGCGGCCGCCTTCGCCATCTGCACACCCAGCTCGGAGAGGCGGTAGCCGGGCAGCCGGCCGTAGAGGATCTTCTCCGGGTTGTACACCTCACCGTGCCGGAGCACGTGCACGACCGTTGTGCTGCCCACGTTCCCTACCCCCCGTGACCGGCCGCCGCCGCAGCCTCCGCCGCGACCGGCAACACGGCCGCGACCTGCTCCAGCGCGGCGTCGTCCAGCGCCGTCGACACGAACCACGACTCGAAGGAGCTGGGCGGCAGGTAGACCCCGCCGGCCAGCATCGCGTGGAAGAACGCCCGGAACGCCGCCACGTCCTGGGTCCGCGCGGTGTCGTAGTCGTAGACGTCCGCGTCGGTGAAGAAGACCGAGAACATGTTCCCGGCGTACGAGAGCCGGTGCGGCACCCCGGCGGCGGCCAGCGCGTCGCTCGCCAGCTTGCCCACGGTGGCGGCCGTCTCATCAAGCCGCCGGTAGGTCGCCGCGTCGGCCAGCCGCAGCGAGGCCAGCCCGGCCGCGGTGGCCAGCGGGTTACCGGAGAGCGTGCCGGCCTGGTAGACCGGGCCCGCCGGGGCGAGCCGCCCCATCACCTCGGCCCGGCCGCCGAACGCCGCCGCCGGCAGCCCGCCACCCATCACCTTGCCGAAGGTGTAGAGGTCGGCGTCGACCGGATCGAGCCCCGCCCAGCCGCCCGCCGAGACCCGGAACCCGGTCATCACCTCGTCCAGGATCAGCAGCGCGCCGTGCGCGTGGGCGATCCGGGCCAGTGCCTGGTTGAAGCCGTCCCGAGGTGCCACCACACCCATGTTCCCCGGAGCGGCCTCGGTGATGACCGCCGCGATCTCCGACCCCTGGGCCGCGAAGACCGCCTCCACCGCCGCCACGTCGTTGTACGGCAGCACGATCGTCTCGCTCGCCGCCGCGCCGGTGACCCCGGGCGAGTCCGGCAGGCCGAGCGTGGCGACCCCGGACCCCGCCGAGGCGAGCAGCGCGTCGACGTGCCCGTGGTAGCAGCCGGCGAACTTGACGATCCTGCCCCGGCCGGTGAAGCCCCGGGCCAGCCGGATCGCCGACATGGTCGCCTCGGTCCCGGAGTTGACCAGGCGGACCTGCTCGACCGGGGTACGCGCGACGATCTCGGCGGCCAGCTCTACCTCGGCCCCGGTCGGGGCGCCGAAGCTGGTCCCGTCGGCGGCCGCTGCCTGCACCGCCGCCACCACCTGGGGATGGGCATGCCCGTGGATCAGCGGCCCCCATGAGCAGACCAGGTCGACGTAACGTCGGCCGTCCACGTCGAAGAGCCACGCGCCCTCGCCCCGGGCCATGAACCGGGGCGTGCCGCCGACGGCCAGGAACGCGCGCACGGGAGAATTCACCCCGCCCGGCACGAGGGTGCGGGCGCGGTCGAACAGGGCCTGGGAGGCCGGTGCCGCAGCCGGATAGCGACCGGGGCCGGCGGGGTACGTCTCACTCACGGTGCCGCCATTCTGTCAGCGCTACCTGTGCGCCCGGCACCCACCCCTCGGGCCGTCGCGCACGTCACGCCGACAGCCGATAACCCGAGCCCGGTCCCCTTACCGTCCGGTGGGGCGACCGGCCGTCAGAGGCCGGTTCGGCTAGGTCGCGATAGGCTGAACGGGTGAACCGGGCGGACCTGACCATCGGCGTGCAGCGCGGCACCGACGAGGTGACACTCATCCTCGCCGGCGAGATCGACATGCTCACCGCCGCCAGGCTGTCCAGCGTCGTCAACGAGGTGCTCGGCGACGCACCGTCCCGAATCGTGCTGGATCTCACCGATGTCACGTTCTGCGACTCGCAGGGCCTCGGCACCCTGGTCGTACTCAGTCGCAAGGCCAGCCACGCGCAGAGTCTGCTGGTGCTGACCAACGTCGGCGACTTCCTGCTCCGGGTGCTGGACATCACCGGCCTGCGCTCCGCCCTGATGATCCGCAACGAACAGGCCACCGGCTGACGCCACCGGCGGCCCGACGGCGACGCGACCACCCGACCGGCGGCGACCCGACCACGTCGGGGTTGGGGGCCGGATCGCCCGCGTCGGGATCAAGCCTGACCGCCCAGAGCGGGTGATCCGGCCCCCAACCCCCCGCACGACGGCGAGGAAGCGACCTACCGCCTTGTCAGGCACCCGGCCCCTTCAGGCCACCGCACCCCAACGCGCCTGCTCCAGCACCTCCACCGCCCGCTCCCGCCCCGCCGGGTCGTCCGAGCGCAGCAGCGCCACCGCGTCGTCCACCGCCTCGGCCATCGTCCGCCACTGGTTGTCCCGTTCCCGGACCAGCTCGGACTGTGCGGCGAGTTGCCGCGTCTTCACCCACAGTTCGACAAAGACCGAGACCTTGGCCCGCAGCACCCACGGATCGAACGGCTTGGTCAGGTAGTCGACGGCACCGACGGCGTACCCGCGCAGGGCGAGCTGGGCGTCCCGGTCAGCGGCGGTGAGGAAGATGATCGGCACGTGCCGGGTACGCTCCCGCCGCTTGATGTGACTGGCGGTCTCGAAACCGTCCATCTCCGGCATCTGGGCGTCCAGCAGGATGACCGCGAAGTCCTCCACCAGGAGCTGCTTCAGCGCCGCCTCGCCGCTCTCCACCGCGACCGACTGGACGGGCAGCCCCTGGAGGATCGCCTCGAGCGCCATCAGGTTCTCCCGCCGGTCGTCGACCAGCAGGGCTTTGGCCAGCTCGCTCACTCGAACGTCCCCCCGCCTCGGATCATGCCCGCATCATCCGCGCTCACCCCTCGACCTCCCGTCCGCCCCCGTTGACCCAGGAGGCCATCAGCTCGATCAACTCGTCCAGGTCCACCGGCTTGGTGATGTAGTCGCTCGCACCGGCGCCGAGTGCCGACTCGCGGTCTCCCGGCATCGCCTTGGCGGTCAGGAACACCACCGGCAGGTCGGTGAAGCGGTGGTTGCGGCGGATCGCCCGGGTTGTCTCGTAGCCGTCCTGGTCGGGCATCATCGCGTCCATCAGGACGATGTCCACCTCCGGATGCTCGGCGAGCAGGCGCACCCCGTCCACCCCGTTGTCCGAGTAGAGCACCGTCATGCCGTGCAGCTCCAACGCGCTGGTCAGGGCGAAGACGTTGCGGACGTCGTCGTCGATGATCAGCACGGTGGCGCCGTCGAGCTGCCGGGCCGCCGGGGTGATCGGCCGGTCCGGCTCGTTCTGGGTACGCAGCATGGCGGGCAGCCCGCCCCGGGGCGTCTGCATCGGCGGCACCGGCACCGGGGCGACCACCGCGTCCGGGGCCAGTACGTCCGGTACGAAGAGGGTGAACGTCGAGCCCTGCCCCGGTGCCGACGACACCGTGATGGTGCCGCCGATCAGGCGGGCCAGGTCGCGGCTGATCGACAGCCCGAGCCCGGTGCCGCCGTACCGCCGGCTGGTGGTGCCGTCGGCCTGCTGGAACGCCTCGAAGATCAGCCCGAGCTTGTCGTCCGAGATGCCGATGCCGGTGTCGATGACGGTGAACGCCACCACCTGGTGCGCGGTCGCCAGCGCCGGTACGTCGAAGAACGCTCCCTCCGGCGCCGGACCGATCCGCAGCGTCACCGCCCCGTTGTCGGTGAACTTGACCGCGTTGGAGAGCAGGTTGCGGAGGATCTGCTGCAACCGCTGCGCGTCGGTGACCAGGGTCGGCGGCAGCTCCTTGGAGATGCGTACCTGGAAGTCCAGGCCCTGCTCCTCGGCCTGCGGCGCGAACGCCTGCTCGACGTAGCTGCGGATCTCGGAGAACCGCACCTCGGTCGGCTCGACGTCCATCCGGCCCGCCTCGATCTTGGACAGGTCGAGGATGTCGTCGATCAGCGAGAGCAGGTCGGAGCCGGCACTGTGGATGGTGCGGGCGAACTCGATCTGCTTCTCGGTCAGGTTGTCCTCCGAGTTGTCCGCCAGCAACCGGGCCAGCAGCAGCAGCGAGTTGAGCGGCGTACGCAGCTCGTGGCTCATGTTGGCCAGGAACTCCGACTTGTACGCCGAGGCCCGGGCCAACTGCTGCGCCTTGTCCTCCAGACCGATCCGGGCCAGCTCGATCTCCCGGTTCTTGGTCTCGATGTTGCCCTTCTGCTCGGAGAGCAGTTGCGCCTTGTCCTCCAGCTCGGCGTTGGTGCGCTGGAGTTCGGCGGACTGTTCCTGGAGCTCGTGGGCGAGCCGCTGGGACTGGGAGAGCAGTTCCTCGGTACGCCGGTTGGCCTGGATGGTGTTCAGCGCGACGCCGATGGTCGAGACCAGCCGCTCCAGGAAGGCCAGGTGCAGGTCGGAGAAGGGCGAGACGCTGGCGAACTCGATGACGCCGAGCAGTTCCCCCTCGAAGAGCACCGGCAGCACCACCAGGTCGGCCGGGGGCGTGGCGGCGAGTCCGGAGCGGACCGTGAGGCTGCCGTTCGGCGGGGCGCCGACCCGGATCGTCCGCCGGGACAACGCCGCCTGCCCGACCAGCCCCTCACCGGGGCCGAACGTGACGTCGTGGTGCCGGGCCACGTAGCCGTACGACGCGGTGAGCCGCAACCGCATCACCGCCTCGTCGGTGTCGGCCAGGAAGAACGCGCCGAGTTGCGCGTCGACCAGCGGGGTCACCTCGGTCATGATCATGCGACAGACCTCGCCGAGGTCCCGCTGCCCCTGGAGCAGACCGCCGATCCGGGCCAGGTTGGAGTCGAGCCAGCCCTGCTCGGCGTTCTTCTTGGTGGTCTCCCGGAGCGTGACGATCATCTGGTTGATGTTGTCCTTCAGCTCGGCGACCTCGCCCTGCGCCTGTACGGCGATCCGCTGGGTCAGGTCGCCGGTGGTGACCGCCGTGGAGACCTGGGCGATCGCCCGGAGCTGGGTGGTCAGCGTGGCGGCGAGCTGGTTGACGTTCTCGGTGATGTCCCGCCAGGTACCCGAGACGCCCTTGACCTGGGCCTGACCGCCGAGCTTGCCCTCGACGCCGACCTCCCGGCCGACCCGGGTCAGCTCGTGGGCGAACGACGAGAGCTGGTCCACCATCGTGTTGACGGTGCCCTTCAGCTCCAGGATCTCGCCCCGGGCGTCGACGGTGACCTTCTGCGACAGGTCACCCCGGGCCACCGCCGTGGTGACCGAGGCGATGTTGCGGACCTGGGCGGTCAGGTTCGACGCCATCGAGTTCACGTTGTCGGTCAGGTCCCGCCAGGTGCCGGAGACCCCCTTCACCTCGGCCTGACCGCCGAGCTTGCCCTCGGTGCCGACCTCCCGGGCCACCCGGGTCACCTCGTCGGCGAACGACGAGAGCTGGTCGACCATGGTGTTCACCGTCTGCTTGAGTTCCAGGATCTCACCCTGCGCGTCGACGGTGATCTTCTGGCTCAGGTCGCCCCGGGCCACCGCCGTCGACACCTGGGCGATGTTCCGCACCTGGGCGGTCAGGTTCGACGCCATCGAGTTCACGTTGTCGGTCAGATCCCGCCAGGTGCCGGCGACGCCGCGCACCTGGGCCTGGCCGCCGAGCTTGCCCTCGGTACCCACCTCCCGGGCCACCCGGGTCACCTCGTCGGCAAACGACGAAAGCTGGTCCACCATCGTGTTCACCGTCGACTTCAGCTCCAGGATCTCGCCCCGGGCATCGACGGTGATCTTCTGCGACAGGTCGCCCTTGGCCACCGCCGTGGTGACCGAGGCGATGTTCCGGACCTGGGCGGTCAGGTTCGACGCCATCGAGTTCACGTTGTCGGTGAGATCCCGCCAGGTGCCGGAGACCCCCTTCACCTCGGCCTGGCCGCCGAGCTTGCCCTCGGTGCCGACCTCCCGGGCCACCCGGGTCACCTCGTCGGCAAACGACGAAAGCTGGTCCACCATCGTGTTCACCGTCGACTTCAGCTCCAGGATCTCGCCCTGCGCATCGACGGTGATCTTCTGCGACAGGTCGCCCTTGGCCACCGCGGTGGAGACCTGGGAGATGTTCCGCACCTGCGAGGTGAGGTTGCCGGCGAGCTGGTTGACGTTCTCGGTCAGCGCCCGCCAGGTGCCGGAGACGCCGCGTACCTGGGCCTGGCCGCCGAGCTTGCCCTCGATGCCGACCTCCCGGGCCACCCGGGTCACCTCGTCGGCGAAGGACGAGAGCTGGTCCACCATGGTGTTGACGGTGTCCTTCAGCTCCAGGATCTCGCCCTGCGCGGCCACCGTGATCTTCTGGCTCAGGTCGCCCCGGGCCACCGCCGTCGACACCTGGGCGATGTTCCGCACCTGGGCGGTCAGGTTCGACGCCATCGAGTTGACGCTGTCGGTGAGGTCCTTCCAGGTGCCGGCGACGTTCGGCACCTCGGCCTGGCCGCCCAGCTTGCCCTCGGTGCCGACCTCCCGGGCCACCCGGGTCACCTGCTCGGCGAAGAGCCGCAGCGTGTCGGTCAGCCCGTTGATGGTGTGCGCCAGCTCGGCGACCTCGCCCTTGGCGGAAACGGTGATCTTCTGCGACAGGTCGCCCCGGGCCATCGCCGTGGTCACCTGCGAGATCGACCGCACCTGGTAGGTCAGGTTCGACGCCATGGTGTTCACCGAGTCGGTGAGGTCCTTCCAGGTGCCGGCGACGCCGCGTACGTCGGCCTGGCCGCCCAGCTCACCCTCGGTACCCACCTCCCGGGCCACCCGGGTCACCTCGTTGGAGAAGGACGAAAGCTGGTCGACCATCGTGTTGACGGTGCGGCCGATCCGCAGGTATTCACCGCGCAGCGGCCGGCCGTCGATCTCCAGCGCCATGTGCTGGGAGAGGTCGCCGTCGGCGACCGCCACGATGACCCGGGCGATCTCGGTCGTCGGCCGGCCCAGGTCGTCGATGAGCTGGTTGATCGCCCGCTGCCCCTCGGCCCAGGCGCCGTCCAGCCCCTCCTCGTCCAACCGCTCGGTGAGCCGGCCGTCCCGACCGACGATCCGGCTGATCCGGCGCAGGTCGAGGTGCTGCCGTTCCTGGAGGGAGACCACCTCGTTGAAGGCGTCGGCCACCTCGCCCGCGACACCGGCCCGGCGGGGCAGCCGTACCTTCAGATCGCCGCGACGGACCCGGCGCAACGCGTCGGCGAGTTCGCTGAGCAGCACCGCGTCCTCGCTGGCGGACCGCTCCTCGGCAGAGATCTGTTTCGCCGTGGTCATCGTTCCTCGCTCAGGTTTCGAAGGAGGTGGGCCAGCCCGGCCGGCCCGCGCCGCCAGGTGGTCGGCGAATCCGCTCTGCCGCGCCCGCGCGGTTCCGCGCGGGCGGCGACCACACCCATCATTGTGCCTTTCGTCCACCCAATGCCACCCTCGGCGCACACCGGAGTCGGGAGCGGCAGTCGGCGGGACCAACCAGGAGGTAAAGCGGGCAGAACGGTCAAGTGGGGCACGGTTCAGCGTAGCGCGGCCCCGCTCCGACCGCCTGCCGGGCACGAGCGCGGCGCAGACCTGCCCGGCCCGGATAGGGTGGCCTGGATCTCGGATCGGTGGAGGATACGGAAGGTGTCAGCGGAGGCGGGCGGCACGGGCACCGGCGGAGCGGCCACCGGGGGCACCGGCGATCAACTGCGCCGGGTACGGCTACCCGCCGACCGACGTACCCCGGCGGCTGCCCGCGCCCTGGTCCGGTCGGTACTCGCCGAGACCGGCCTCGAGGAACTGCTCAACGAGGCACTGCTGCTCACCACCGAACTCTCCACCAACGCGGTCGAGCACGCCCGCACGGAACTGGACATCGAGGTCGTCGCGGACTCCTCGGGCCTGACCGTGACGGTCTCCGACTTCGCGGCCGGACCGATCGACGACGTGACGGCCCGGCCCAGGAACGACCTGACGGACATCTCGCAGGTCTCCGAGCGGGGCCGGGGGCTGCTCCTGGTCGACCACTTCGCCAGCCGGTGGGGCACCACCCACCAGGCCACCGGCAAGGGCGTCTGGTTCCGGCTGGACCGCAAGGACCCGGCCGTGGGGCCGCACGCGCTGGAGGCGGGGCACGCGGGGTCCACCGGCGGCGCCGGCGGCCCGCCCGGCCCGTCCGCGCCGAGCGCCGGGGCGATGAGCGCGCTGATGCAGACCGCCCCCGATCCGTACGCCGACGATCCGCTGCCCACCTTCGCCGCCGACCTGCTGGTCCGGGTCGGCGACATGGTCGGCGCGGCCGGCGGGGCGGTACGCCTCGACCGGGGCGACGGCGCCGGCTGGCAACTCCTGGCCCGGTACGGCCGGCAGCCCCGACCCGGCGACGAACTGCTCCGGGTGCCGTTGACCGTGCACCGGCCGTACGCCGGGGAGCTGGAACTCGACGCCGCGCCGTCGGGGTACGCCCGCCCGCTCGCCGCACTGGTCGCCGAGCGGCTCTCCCTGCACCTGGAGAACGACCGGCTGCGCCGGGCCGACGTACGCCGGCAGACCTGGCTGACCTTCCTCGCCGAGGCGAGTGAACTGCTCGCCCAGTCGCTCGACGTCGAGCTGACGATGGCGCTGATCCCGCAGCTCGTGGTCCCCCGGCTCGGCCAGTGGTGCGCGGTGCACGTCACCGACGAGTGGGGGCGGTTGAAGCTGGCCGCGGCCACCCACGCCGACGAGGCGGTGCTGCCGCAACTACACAAGATGCTCAAGGAGGACGGTCCGGAGTCGGTGCAGTCCCGGTTGCGCGAGGCGTCCCGCAGCCAGGGGCAGGTACCGATCGGCGCTCCGATGGACGGCTTCGCCATCCCGCTGGTCGCCCGGGGGCAGCGGCTCGGCACCCTGGCGGTGGGGCGGCACCAGCGGCACCGGCACGACCCGGACGAGATCGCCGTACTGGAGGACGTGGCCCGGCGGGCGGCGCTGGCGATCGAGAACGCCCGGATCCACGACGAGCGGCGCAAGGTCGCGCACACCCTCCAGCAGTCGCTGCTGCCGCCCGTGCTGCCGGTGGTGGAGGGGATCGGGTTCGCCGCCGAGTACGTGCCGACCGGGGACGCGGCCGAGGTCGGCGGTGACTTCTACGACGTCGTGCCGCTGTCCGAGGATCGCTGGCTGGTGGTGGTCGGGGACGTCTCCGGCAAGGGCGTGCAGGCGGCGGCGGTGACCGGGCTGGTCCGGGACGTGATCCGGGTCCTGGTCGGCGACGGCAAGCCGCTGCCGGAGGCGCTGGCCCGGCTCAACGGCACGCTGGTGGAGCGGGGTGGCGGCCGGTACTGCACACTGGCGCTGGCCGCTGTGGACCGGGACCGGACCGGCCGGCTCACCGTCTCGCTCTATCTGGCCGGTCACGACCGGCCGGTGCTGGTCCGCGCCGACGGGCGGGCGTCGTTCGTGGGTTCCGGGGGTACGGCGCTCGGCCTGCTCGACTCGATCACCTCGCCGGTCGCGGAGGTGCGGCTCGGCCCCGGCGACGCGCTGGTCTTCTACACCGACGGGGTGACCGAGCGGCGGCGCGGCCGGGAGCTCTTCGGCATCGAGCGGCTTCGGGACGCGGCGGCGCCGCTGGCCGGCTACTCGGCGGAGGTGGTGGCCGCCCGGCTGCGCGCGGCGGCGATCAACTTCTCGGTCGAGTCGCCCCGGGACGACATCGCCATCCTGGTGCTGCGCAACGACTCGACCGGCTGACCGGCACGGGGCCGGCGCGCCCGATGTCGTCAGAGGTGGCGGGCACCCTCCGGGGGTAGCGACACGTCCGGGCCGGTTGCGGTGTCTGGGGCAGAGCCATTGTCGTGAGGCCGTGGCAACCGCACGGAGATCCGGTGTCCGGTCAGCTCGCGCAGTCGGTCCGCCATGAGCCGGGCGGTGTCCATGCACTCCAGCCGCCGCGCGCGTCGCGGACCGGTCCGGTATTCGGCGAGCATCGCGGAGGCGAGCGCGGGCGGGTCCGCCACGGGGCAGCGGCGGCCCGTCTCCTCGGTGCACAAATCGTCCGCGGAGGCCATTTCGACCGACGCGATGACCCGCGTGCCGAAACCCAGTGCCTCGTTGATCACCCAACCCCACGGCTCGCGGTGGGACGGAGCCACGAAGACGTCCGCCGCGGCGTACACGGCACCCAGCCGCTGCTGGGGAATCGTGCCAAGGTAGCGGCAGTCGTCGTGGGCGTCGACGTACTGGCGGACCTGCGGTTCCAGCGACCCACTACCGACGATGACGAGAGCGGTGGTGCCGTCGGGCACCGTCTGGCGTACGACGTCGTACGCCTGCAGAAGGTCGGTGACGCCCTTGATCGGTTCAAGCCTGCCCACGAAGGTGAAGACGAAACGCTCGGTGAGCCCGAGCCCGGCTCGTAGCGCCGCGGCTCCTGACTCGTTTCCCGGCAGTTGTTGCAGCGCGTACGGGATCAGATGGTGCCGTCGCAGGCCCAACAGCCGCCAGTATGCGGTGTTGGCCGATCCGTTCGTCCACACCTCCGGCTGCCCCAACAGCATCCTTAGGTACCAGCGTTTGAGTAGTCGGCGGAACGCCGGCCGGGACGATTCGTCGCGGACGTTGGCCGCACCCCGCAACACGAGCGGGAGACCACGCAACCGGGCGACGTTCGCCGAGACCAGCCTGGCCAGGCCGCGGTATCCGTACACGCCTACCGCCCGCAGCTTCGGCGATAGGAGAGCCTTGGCGAGTGCGACCTGGCCGCGGAGGTGGTCGAGCACGATGTAGCGGTGCGTCGCCGCGACATGGCCCCAGCCGTGGGAGGTGTCGGCGCCGTAGAGGTAGAACACGCATAGCTGGTCGCCCAGCTCCTCCTGTAGCCGGTTGAGCACCGGCGTGTGATACGGGCTAGGACACTCGACGACGAAGACGATCATGATCGGATCTTTCCCCTGTTCCTTCTCGGCTAGGGTCTTCGGGATCAGCGGATGGCCTCCACGAACAGGCTGTCCGGTCGGTGCTCCACATCGGCCTGCCCGGGCCCGTTTGGATACGGCAGCGGCTTGGTTACGTCGAACTGCTTGATGGACCGTGGCCAGGGGACCATGTGTTCCTCGCTGCGGACGCCGGCTCGGCGGAGGAACGATCTGGCACCCGGTACGCGCGCCAGAGTCGAACTTGGTGACCTGTCGATGGTGATCCAGCCGGCCGGAGCCCGTAGTCCACAGCCCAGGTTGAGGCGAATATCCGCCTGTTTTCCCAAGAATGTCTCATGAGTTGTCGAAAGGTTGGTTAGTCCCATAAGCACGCATAGTAACCACAAGGGGACGCAGCCCGAGGGCTACTTGCCGTCTCATGGCGGCGTCCACGCCGCACACCGGCGACGCGCGGGTTCGGCTATCGGGTCAGATGCCGCCCGGATAGCGCCCGGGGGCGAGTCGTCGGGCCGGATCGAAGTGCTCCTTGACCCGGCGCAGCATCGGCAGGTCGGGCAGTTCGCCCCAGACATCCACGGCTTCGCGGATCCGGGCCGGAGCGGCGACCACCACGCAGCGGCCGGAACGGGCGCGCAGCACCGCGCGTACGCCGTCCAGGATGGCGCCGACCCGCTCCGGTGACGAGTCGGCCGACAGCGCGGCGTGCACGACACCGAGCCCGGCCGAGCCGCGTACCGGCACCGGCGCCCCGGCGGCGTCCCGCAGCGCGTAGATGGCGGCGTGCAGGTCGCCGATCGACACCTCGATGCGCAGCGCCACCTGGTCGGGCTGGAACGGATAGCGGCGCCACCACCCCGGCGCCGCCCCGACCACCTGGGCGTCGCCGCCGAGCAGCGCGGTCAACCGGGCCGTCCGTTCGGCCACCTCTGCCGGCCCGCCTTCGAGCAGTACGGCCAGGCTGCCGGAACCGGGCTCGCCGAACTGGCCGCGCGGCCCGGGACCGCCGCCGAGCCCGGGCTGTCCCCGGTCACCGGATCCGCCTGCGCCCGAGGATCGGCTCGGCGCGCCGGGCCGGGCCGGGGCCTCGAACCAACCTCGCCCGCCGGCCCGTCCGGACGGGCCGGGTGCCCCCGTGGCACCCGGCCCGTCCGGCGGAAGGTGCCCGCCGGAGCCGGGGCGCCGGACGCCGCGGCCGGTCGTCGGCGCCCGGCCGCCGGGCAGGTCGACCTCGATCGCGGTCGGCCGCAGCTCGGCGTCGAGGACGGCACGGACCAGGTCGTGCACCTCCAGCGGGGTCCAGACCGAACGGACCACCCAACTCCGGCTCGCCGGGATCGGCTGCACCCGCAGGGTCGCCGAGACCAGCACGCCGAGCGCACCCTGCGACCCGCAGAGCAGCCGGGCGACGTCGGGATGGGCCGGCACCGCGTCGGGCCGCTCCCCGGGACGGCCGGTCGCGCCGGCCCGGGCGTGCGCGAGCACCCCCGAGGCGTCCACGTAGCTCACCCCGACGAGTTGGTCGCAGGGCCGGCCGTGCAGGTGCCGCAGCGGACCGCTCTCGTCGGCCGCGACCACGCCCCCGACGGTGGCGCCGACCGAGGGCACGTCGATCGGCAGCCGGCGGCCGGTCCGTTCCAGGATCGCCTCGGCGGCCCGGACCGGTGTGCCGGCCCCGATCTCGGCGACCAGCTCGCCCTCCGGCTGCTGCCAGACCCCGGCGAGCCGCCCGGTGTCCAGCACGATGTCGACCTGTGACGGGGGCATGCCCCAGTCGAGTTTGGTGCCGGCCCCCCGGGCGACCACCGAGAGGTCGTGCTCGGCGGCGAGCCGGACCACCTCGGTGACCGCCTCCGGACTGCCCGGCGCCGCGACCCAGCGGGCCGCCGCGCCGGCCACCCCGTCGGCCGCTCCCGCGGCCCGGGCGAAGTGGGCACCGCAGATGCCCGCCAGTCGCCGTGCGATGTCAGCGCCCCCGCGCCGTTCTATCGAAATCTCCCCCACCTTGGTCATCGTACACATGTACTAATTTTCGGCAACGCCCCGGGCCGCACCGGGCCGCCCACCGGCCAGCCGGACGGGTAACGTGACCGGGTGACCACTGAGACGACCGCCGCCCCCGTCGCCAAGCGGGTGCCGACCGAGCGCACCCACCACGGCGACACGGTGATCGACGAGTACGCCTGGCTCGCCGACAAGGACGACCCGGACACGATCGGCTACCTGACCGCCGAGAACGCCTACACCGAGCAGACCACGGCCCGGCTCGGCCTGCTGCGGGAGACGCTGTTCAACGAGACGAAGCGGCGGACGAAAGAAACCGATCTATCGGTGCCGACCCGCAAGAACGGCCACTGGTACTACACCCGGACGGTCGAAGGCGAGCAGTACGGCATCCACTGCCGCCGATCGGTGCGGGACGGCGAGACGGCCCCGCCGATGCCGGAGGACGGCGCACCACTCGACGGCGAGGAGATCCTGCTCGACGGCAACGCACTGGCGCAGGGGCACGACTTCTTCGCGCTCGGCACCTTCGACGTCAGCCCGGACGGGCGCTGGCTCGCCTACTCCACCGACTTCGCCGGCGACGAGCGGTTCACCCTGCGGGTCAAGGACCTCTCCACCGGCGAGGTGCTCGCCGACAAGGTACCGGACACCTTCTACGGCAGCGCCTGGTCGGCCGACGGCTCCACGCTGTTCTACCTGACCGTGGACGAGAGCTGGCGGCCCTACCGGGTGTGGCGGCACACCGTCGGCACGGCACCGGATGCCGACGAGATCGTCTACCAGGAGGACGACGAGCGGTTCTGGGTCGGCGTCGGGCTGACCCGTTCGGAGAACTTCGTCGTCATCGACTCGCACAGCAAGGTGACCAGCGAGGTACGGGTCATCCCGGCCAGCAACCCGACGGGCGAGCCGGCGGTGATCGCGCCCCGCCGGCAGGGCGTCGAATACTCGGTCGAGCACCACGGGCATCGCCTCCTGATCCTGCACAACGACGGCGCGGAGGACTTCGCGCTCGCGTACACCTCGGCGGACGCGCCCGGGGACTGGGTGCCGATGATCGAGCACACTCCCGGCACCCGGCTGGAGGCGGTCGACGCCTTCGCCAACCACATCGTGGTGTCGCTGCGTACGGCCGGGCTGACCGGGATCCGGGTGCTGCCGGTGGGTAGCACCGAGTCGTACGACATCGACTTCCCGGAACCGCTCTACAACGTCGGGCTGGACAGCAACCCCGAATACCAGACCACCAGCGTCCGGCTGCACTACGCCTCGCTGACCACCCCCGACTCGGTCTACGACTACGACCTGGTCACCCGGGAGATGGTGCTGCGCAAGCGGAAGCCGGTGCTCGGCGACTTCGACCCGGCCGGCTACGAGCAGCACCGGGACTGGGCGCTGGCCGACGACGGGACCCGGATACCGATCTCGCTGGTCTGCCGGGTCGGCACCCCCCGGGACGGCTCGGCCCCGTGCGTGCTCTACGGCTACGGCTCCTACGAGGCCAGCATGGACCCGTGGTTCTCGATCCCCCGGCTCTCCCTGCTGGACCGGGGCGTCGTCTTCGCCGTGGCGCACGTGCGCGGCGGCGGTGAACTGGGCCGCCGGTGGTACGAGACCGGCAAGCTGCTGAGCAAGAAGAACACCTTCACCGACTTCGTGGCCACCGCCCGGCACCTGGTCAAGGCCGGTTGGACCTCGGCGGACCGGCTGGTCGCCCGGGGCGGCTCGGCCGGCGGGCTGCTGATGGGCGCGGTGGCGAACATCGCCCCGGACGCCTTCGCCGGGATCGTCGCGCAGGTGCCGTTCGTCGACCCGCTCAACTCGATCCTCGACCCGTCGCTGCCGCTCACCGTCACCGAGTGGGAGGAGTGGGGCAACCCGCTGGCCGACCCCGAGGTGTACGCGTACATGAAGTCGTACTCGCCGTACGAGAACGTCACCGCGCAGGACTACCCGCCGATCCTCGCCGTCACCAGCCTGAACGACACCCGGGTGCTCTACCACGAGCCGGCGAAGTGGGTCGCCCGGCTCCGGGCCGTCGCACCGCAGGGGTCGTACCTGCTCAAGACGGAGATGGGTGCCGGGCACGGCGGCCCGAGCGGGCGCTACGACTCCTGGAAGGAGGAGGCGTTCGTCGCCGCCTGGATCCTCGACCGGCTGGGCGTGGCCGCGTAAAGCGCAAGGTTGTGGAAGGGTGACTCGCATGACGGTCTTGTCGGACGACCGCTCCGGACTGGTCGGCGTGGGGCCCGCAGAGTTCGTGCAGGAACTTCTGTTCCACGGCTCGCCGCACCTCGTCGTCGGAGCGGCCCCGCAGATTGCGTTGCAGGGCGACGAGTTCCCAGTCCAGGATTCCTTGCCGGTGCCCACCGCAGCCCGGTTCGTGGCAGTGGTAGTGATAAGCCGCTCGAAATCGGAGTGCCTCAAGTGGCGTCCGGTCGCGGCTATCGAGCAGGTCGAGTTGCGTCATGGCGCCTCCAGCCGAGAGAGAGCTGTGGGTGTCGACGTAACTACTCCGAGAGATATTTTCATGGGCGGCGATACCTGGCTAGCCCTTGCCGATGCCCCACAAGCGCGCCACCGTCTACGACGGACCTCGCTCGCACAGCAGGGCGATTCGATCCAGGGGCGATCCTCTCGACAGACTGCGGCTCCGCAACTTTCTTTTTAGTTAACAACCTTGCAAGAAAGCGCTCTCTGGCGTAGAAACATTGACATGCGTACACGCCGAGCCACCCTCGTCCTGGCCCTGCTGGCCGCGACGCTGGTGGTGACCCCACCGAGCCCGGCCGTCGCTGAGCCGGGCGCGCTCACCTGGAGCGACGAGTTCAACGCGCCAGCCGGCACCCCGCCCGACGGCAGCAAGTGGAAGCACGACATCGGCGGCGGCGGCTGGGGCAACAACGAGCAGCAGTACTACACCAACAGCACCAGCAACGCGGCGCACGACGGCAACGGCAACCTGGTGATCACCGCCCGCCGGGAGAACCCGGCGAACTACCAGTGCCACTACGGCTATTGCCAGTACACCTCGGCCCGGCTGCTCACCGCGGACCGCTTCACCCAGACGTACGGCCGGTTCGAGACCCGGATGAAGCTGCCGCGCGGTCAGGGCATCTGGCCGGCGTTCTGGATGCTCGGCGGCATGCCCTGGCCGGACATGGGCGAGATCGACATCATGGAGAACATCGGCCGCGAGCCCGGCAACGTGTACGGCACGCTGCACGGCCCCGGCTACTCCGGCGGCAGCGCGATCAGCTCCCGCTACACGCTCCCTGGTGGCCAGGCGTTCGCCGACGCCTTCCACACCTTCACCGTGGACTGGGCGCCGGACTCGATCACCTGGTACGTCGACGGCATCCAGTACGGCCGCAAGACCCCGGCCGACCTGAACGGCAACCGCTGGGTCTACGACCACCCGTTCTTCATGATCATGAACATCGCGGTCGGCGGCCACTGGCCGGGGTACCCGGACGGCAGCACCACGTTCCCGCAGCAGATGCTGGTCGACTACGTCCGGGTCTGGGCCTGGAACACCGGCGGCGGCAACCCGGGCACCGGCAGCCAGCTCATCGGAATCGGCAACAAGTGCATCGACGTACCGGGCGCGAACCCGGCCGACGGCACCCAGTTGCAGATCTGGGACTGCAACGGCACCGCCGCCCAGCGCTGGACCTTCACCGGCGGTACGGTCCGGGCCCTCGGCAAGTGCATGGATGTGGCGAACGGCTCGACGGCCAACGGCGCCAACATCCAGATCGTCGGCTGCAACGGCAATCCGGCCCAGCAGTTCGTGTTGAGTGCGGCCGGCGACCTGGTGAACCCGCAGGCGAACAAGTGCGTCGACGTACGCGACTGGAGCACGGCCAACGGCGCCAAGCTCCAGCTCTGGGAGTGCACGGGCGGCGCCAACCAGAAGTGGCGGCGCGCCTGACCCGTCAGACGCGCGGCGGCACGCCGACCCGCCGCGACCCCGGCCCCGCACCGATCCCGGTGCGGGGCCGGTCGCTGGTACGCCCGGTCCATCGGCACGGCCGACCCGCAGGCATGACCAGCCGCGCGACAGTACAGTTGACCTCGGCCACCTCCGCCCGGCATCTCACCTGCCCGGAGGCAGCCAGATGGACACCGACCGTTTCGCCGACGCCCCGCCCGTCGAGCTGCCCAGCCACCGGGCGATCGAGAATCTGATCTTCACGTATGCCGAACTCGTGGACACCGGGGACTTCGCCGGGCTCGCCGACCTGCTCGCCGACGCCAGCTTCACGCTGGGCAGCGGCGAGACAATGGACGGTCGGGACGCGGTCGAGCGACTGGCCCACGACACGCTGCGGCTGTACGACGACGGGACGCCGCGGACCAGACACGTCACCACCAATGTCATCGTCGACGTCGACGAGGCGGCCGGCACCGCCGAGTCCCGTTCGTACTTCACGGGCGGCCCACCTCCGGCCGGTGCCCCCGTCTCCCGACCCGTCGCATCTGACCCGGCAACGGCAACCCGGTGACGTCCCAATGGGTACGGGCCAGCCGCGAGGCCGAGGCTGGCCCGTACCCGATAGAGGTCAGCGGCCAGATTCCGCCGGTGCCCTGACGGCGGCGGCCGGCAGGTCGGCCCCGTCCCCCGGGCCGACACTTCCCGCATCGGCTCGGCGGCGGACTCCGGAGGCGGTGACCACGGCCGCGACGACGATGGCGGCGAGCGGCACCACCAGGGCCGCGCGGTAGCCGTCGAGCATCGCCGCCGGGCTGGCGCCGGCGCCGGTGGCGGCGACGTTGACGGCAGCCACCACGGAGAGCCCGAGGGCGGCACCGAACTGGATCGACGTGTAGAGCAGCCCACCGGCCAGGCCCTGCTCCCGATGCTCGATCCCGTCGGTGGCGGCGATGGTGAGCGGTCCGTAGACCAGCGCGAACGCCACCCCGAGGATGATCACCGTCGGGAACATCGCCGCGTACGTCGTGTCCGGGCCGATCCGCAGGAACAGCGCGTACGCGACGGCGGCGAGGAGCAGGCCGCCGAGGATCACCCGGGGATTGCCGTGCCGGGCGACGAGCCGGGGCGTCAACAGCGGGGCGAGCACGATGTCCACGCTGACGGCCAGCAGGGCGAGACTCGTCTCCAGAGTCGACCAGCCGCGCAGCTCCTGGAGGTAGAGCACGGCGACGAACTGGAACCCGAAGAAGGCGGCGAGGAAGAGCAGCCCGGTGATGTTCGCCCGGACCAGCGCTCCGGAGCGGAGGATGCCGAGCCGGACCAGTGGGGCACGGGACCGCGCCTCGATGGTGAGGAACGCGCCGAGCAGGGCCAGCGACGCGGCGGCCGTACCGACGGTCTGCACGGCGCTGGTGTGGGTGGCCCGCTCGACCGCCAGCACGAGCAGCAGCAGGGCGGCGGTCACGGTGACCGCGCCGGCCAGGTCGACCCCCTGGCCAATCGGCTCGGGCCGCGGCAACCTCGGCACCAGCGGTACCGCCACGATCAGCAGGACAAGCGCGAGGAGTACCGGGGCGAAGAAGACCCACCGCCAGTCGATAGCAGTCAGCAGGCCACCCACGACGAGCCCGAGCGAGTAGCCGCCGGAGGCGATCCCGGCGTAGACCAGCAGCGCCCGGTTGCGCTGCGGTCCCTCCGGAATGCTGGTGGTGATGATCGAGAGCCCGGCGGGGGTCATGAACGCGGCGGCGACGCCGGTGACGAACCGGGCCAGGATGAGCATCCAGCTCTCAGTCGCCAGGCCACCGAGTCCGGAGAAGAGCAGGAAGACGAGCAGCCAGCAGAGGAACATCCGGCGCCGGCCGTACAGGTCGGCGGCGCGACCGCCGAGCAGCATGAAGCCGCCGTAGCCGAGGACATAGGCGCTCATCACCCATTGCAGCGCGCCGGTCGACAGGCCGAGGTCGGCGCGGATCGACGGCAGGGCGACGTTGAGCATCGCCACGTCGATGCCCTCCAGGAAGATCGCCCCGCACATCACCACGAGTACGCCCCAGGCGCGTGGATCGAGCCGGTGCGGGGCGCCGGATTGCTGGGTTGACGGTGAACTGGGCAACGGACCGCTCCTCGTGAGGCGATGGGTACGCGCGAGGAAACCGCCGGGGCGCGTCGTTCGGTTACCACCCGGCTGGCCAGTTCCCTCTTGTAACCAAGGAGATCGTCGGTCAGGCTTGACCATCGTGGAAGAAGGCACTTCGAAGTCACCCGGTTACTGCACCGGAACCGAGGGCGACTACACGGCCAGGCAGTGGGACGGCCGCGAGGACTGCGAGGTCCGCCAGATCCTCGACCGGATCGCCGACAAGTGGTCCCTGCTGGTCATCGCCCTGCTCGACCGGCAGAGCCTGCGCTTCACCGAGTTGCGCCGGGAGGTCGACGGGATCAGCCAGCGGATGCTCACCGTCACACTGCGCCAGCTCGAACGCGACGGGCTCGTGCACCGCACCGTCCACCCGGTCGTACCGCCCCGGGTGGACTACGCGCTCACCCCGCTCGGCGTCACCCTGCACCACACCATCCAGGCGCTGGTGCACTGGACCGAGTCCCACCTCGACGAGATCGCTGCGGCCCGTGCGAGGTACGACGAGCGCGCGGCGACTCCGGTCCCGGTGACTAGCCAACCTGCGGCCGGCTGAGCGGGCGGCGCCGCCAGGCGGGGCGTTCCGCGTTGGTGAACCAGCGCAGCAGCCACTCGGCCGGGCCGTGCCCGTGCCGCTCCAGCCACCGGCGGCTGACCACCACCTGGCCGACGAAGATGGCGACCGCGAAGACCAGCATCTCCAGCGGCGACACCTGACCCACCAGACCGAAACCGACCCCGGTGAAGATCAGCAGCATGGCGACGGACTGGCCGAGATAGTTCGACAGCGCCATCCGGCCGGCCGGGGCCAGCGTCGTGCCGAGCCACCGGCCACGCTCGCTGTGCACCAGCCGGATCAGCGTCGCGGCGTACGCGGCGGCCAGCAGCGGCGCGGTCATCGCACTCACCAGCACGCCGAGGGTGTCGCCGTTGCCGCCGAGCGAGGCGTAGACCACGCCACCGGCGATCCCGACCGGGAAGCCGACGAGCTGCGCGATCCGCAGCCAGGACTCCCGGCCGGTGAGCCCGACCAGCAGCCCCCGGCGGGCGGCGACCATGCCGAGCAGGAACATCGCCAGGGTGGTCGGACCCTGCACGGTCACCTGGGAGAGAGCGTAGAGCGGCAGGATCGCGATGTGCTCGTGGACCACCGAGCCGAACCCGCCGGCCAGGTTCGCGGTCGACTCCTCGGCGGCGGCGATCTGGCTGGCCTGGTCGAAGTAGCTCGACGTGTCCAGGAACAGGATGCTCGACCCTATGCCCAGCAGCAGATAGCCGTAGAGCGCGGCGGCGACGATCAGCGCCGTGCGGTCCCGTACCCCGCGCATCGCCAGCAGGATCGCGCCGAGCAGCGCGTAGACGGTGAGGATGTCGCCACTGATCAGGAACACCATGTTGATCGCACCGAGGGCGAGCAGGCCGAGCAGCCGGCGTACCATCCGGGGCCGGAACTCCGCCCCGGCCCGCGCCGCCGCCTCCGTCTGGAGCACGAAGCTGTAGCCGAACATGAACGAGAAGAGCAGGTAGAACTTCATTCCGAAGAAGCTCAGGTTGAACCAGCGCACCGCGTCGTCCAGCCACGAGTCGTACGCCGGGTCGGTGACGTTCAAGCTGTAGCCGGTGGCGACGAAGGTGATGTTGACGACGAGGATGCCGAGCAGCGCGAAGGCGCGCAGTGCGTCGAGATCGGGGATGCGGGTCCGGGAGGCCGTTGCGGCGGCGGTAACTGTGCTCACCAGTCGAGCACACCAGCGGCGGGCCGGCCGGTCAGGAGCGTCAGGTCCCGGGGCGGGGTGGAGCTAACTCCACCCCGCCGCGGAAACCGGCTCGATCAGTACACGACGTGTTTACCGCCGTCGACGATGACCGCCTCGCCGGTGACCATGTCCATGCCGAGCAGCCCGAGCACCGCCTGCGCCACGTGTTCCGGGTCGGCGGTGCGGCGCAGCGGCACCACCTCGCGCTCCCGGGCGCTGCGCTCCGCGAAGCCCTGCTCGCCGTGCAGGCCGGGCTGCCAGCGGGTGTGCTGCACCGTGCCGGGTGCCACCGCGTTGATCCGTACCTCGGGGGCGAGCGCCACCGCCAGGTTGCGGGTGAGCTGGAGCATCGCCGCCTTGCTCACCCCGTACGCGATCGAGGAGCCGCCGGCGCGGTAGCCGGAGATGGACGAGATGTTCACGATCGCGCCGCCGGAGGACCGCAGCGCGGGGGCGAAGGCGCGGGCGCAGCGGAACGCGCCGAGCAGGTTGACGTCGAGCACGTCCCGCCAGATCTCGTCGGACAGCCCGTCCAGGTCGGCGTGCTCCACCGCCCGGGTACCGCCGGCGTTGTTGACCAGCACGTCGACCCGGCCGAAGCTGGCGAGCACCTGCTCGGCCATGGTGCGTACCTGGGTGTCGTCGGTGACGTCGGCGGCGACCGCGCGGGACCGGCCGGCCCACTCCCGGGCCTGCGTCGCGGTCTCCTCGGCCTCCGCCCGCGACCGGCTGAAGTTGACCACCACCGCGTCCGCGCCGGCCCGGGCCAGCGCCAGGCTCACCGCCCGGCCGATCCCGGTACCACCGCCGGTGACCACCGCGACGGTCTTCTCCAGCTTCATCGCGCGGTCTCCATCGGAGTCGAGGCCGTCGGCGGCCCGTCCGCCGCCTTCCCGCCCGGTTCCTCCTGGTACGCGTGCACGGCGCCGATGTCCATCGTCCGGGTCTCCCGGGCGACCAGGAACGCCACCAGCGAGACGGCCGCGGTGAAGATGATCCAGAGCGCGACCAGCCAGGGCGAGCCGTCAGCGGTGCTGAGCAGTGCCGCCGCGACCAGCGGGGAGAAGCCGGAGATGGCGGCGCCGATCTCCCGGGAGGCGGCGAACCCGGTGTACCGCACCCCGGCACCGAACAGCTCCGCGTAGAACGCCGGCTGTACGGCGATCATCGGTGCGAAGCCGATGCCACCGGCGATGATCAGGGCCAGCCAGATCAGCACCGTCACCTCGGAGTTGAGCAGCCAGAAGTACGGGAAGGCGAAGGCGGCGGTGAAGACCACGCTGAACACGTTGAGCGGCTTGCGGCCGATCCGGTCCGACAGCGCGCCGTAGATCGGCTGGACCGCGATCACCACCAGGCCCATCAGGATCACGCCGGTCAGCGCCACCCAGCGCGGCCGGTCGAGTTCGTTGGTCAGGTAGGCGACGCTGAAGGTGGCGAAGATGTAGACGATCGCGGTGTCGCAGATGTGCGCGCCGATCCCGACCAGGAAGTTGCGGGGGTACAGCCTCAGGGTGTCCAGGACGGGGGTCCGCACCACCGTCCGGCTGCGCTCCAGCCGGCGGAACACCGGCGACTCGGTGACCCGGAGCCGTACGTAGACGGTCACGAAGATCATCAGGAAGCTGGCCAGGAACGGGATCCGCCAGCCCCAGGATTCGAGCTGGTCGTCGGGGAGCATCCCGACCAGCAGGAACGAGACGGTACCGAGCACCAGACCGATCTGCACCCCGGTCTGGGCGTACGAGGCGTAGTAGCCGCGCCGCTGCGGTGGGGCGTGCTCGGCGAGCAGGGTCGACGCGCCGCCGAACTCGGCTCCGGCGCCGAGCCCCTGGCAGATCCGCATCAGCACCAGCAGGATCGGCGCCCAGACCCCGATCTGGTCGTACGTCGGCAGCAAACCGATCAGCCCGGTCGCGATGCCCATCACCAGGGTGGTGATGATCAGTGTGGAGCGCCGGCCGATCCGGTCACCGAGCCGGCCGAAGAAGAACCCGCCGACCGGACGGAACAGGAACGCCACCCCGAAGGTGGCGAACGCGACGAGCGTGCCGACCGCCGGCTCGGCGTCCGGGAAGAAGATCTCGTCGAAGACCAGCGCGGCGGCGGTGCCGTAGATGAAGAAGTCGTACCACTCCAGGGCGGTGCCGACCAGCGACGCTGAGACGACCCGGCGCAGCTCGGCGGGTGGGGTGGTCTCCTGGTCGGACGGCGCGGAGGCGGTCTCGGGCTCAGGCGGGGGCGCGGGGTCCACCGGCGATGTCATCACGATCCTCCTCGGGCGAGGGGGCCGCGCGGTCCGCGCGGCTTCGGGGGTGGGGTACGGGTACGGCGGGCAGCTCGGGCCCGCCCGGCAGTTCGGCCAGTTCGCGCCAGGTGGACGGGGCGAGCGGGATCCCGTCGGAGATCCGGGCGGCGCGGGTGTGCGCCTCCTTCTCGCCGGGCACCAGCACGCCGTCCGGGCCGGGGTCGCGCTCGACGGCGGGCGCGGTGTCGCCGAGCAGCCGGCAGAACCCCTCCGACCGGGTCCGGAACCCGGACACCGGCAGGAAGGTCCCGATGTCGATGGCGATCAGTACGGTGCCGTTGGTGTTGTCGTAGCCGGGCAGGCTGGAGATTCCGGCGCCGGAGAGCAGCCCGCCAACAATCTCGATCATCACGCTGAGGCCGTAGCCCTTGTGCTGGCCGAACGGCAGCAGCGCGCCTCCGGCGTAGAAGTCGGACGGGTCGGTGGAATCCCGGCCCTCCGCGTCGACCAGCAGGCCGGCACCGACCCGTTCCTGCCGGGCCAGCGAGAGCGCGAGCTTGCCCTCGGCGATCGCCGAGGTGGCGAAGTCGACCACCACCGGTGGCCGCCCCTCGGCTCGGGGCGCCGACCAGGCGAACGGGTTGGTGCCGAGCCGGCGCTCCCGGCCGCCGTACGGGGCGACGGTCGGGTTGATGTTGCAGAAGGCCAGTCCGATCGCGTCCGTCTCGGCGAGCAGTTGCACGTACTCGCCGAGCCGGCCGATGTGGTTGCAGTTGCCGATCGTCACCACGCCGACGCCGTACTCCCGGGCGAGTTCGCGGGCCTCGGTCACGGCCAGCCGGGCGGCGAGCTGGCCGAACCCGCGCCGGCCGTCGACGACCGCGGTGGCTCGGTGCCGGCGACGGATGACGGGGTCGGCCGAGGGATCGATCATGCCGCCACGCACCGCGTCGACGTACGGGATCAGCCGGCGTACCCCGTGCGAGTCGTGCCCGACCAGGTCGGACTCGACCAGCGAGGTGGCGACGGCCCGGGCGGGCGGCTCCGGGCTGCCGGCGGTGGTGAGGATCCGGGCGGCGATCTCCACCAGTTCGTCCGCCGGTACGGCAACCGGCGGCATCTCGTCGTCGACCGGCCGTGCGGGGTGGTCCGGCGCGTGGCCGCTCGGCACGGTCGACCAGGACGGCGGACGGTGCGCCGCCGCGCTGTCGTCGATCCGGTTCCGGTCCTCGCCGCGCGCCATCTGGCGTCACCTCCGGAGCACGCCGTTCCGCCCTGCGGAACACCGTTCCACAGTAACCTTCGTCACAGTCTGGCCCGTAACACCGACCAGCGCAACCGGATGGAAACAATTCGGATCGACCCGAGACAGGCACCGGCGCCGAATCACCAGAGCGGGCGCCGGGCCCGATCGGCCCGGGACAGGGGCCGGGCCGGATCGGCCAGGTCAGCTCGGGACGGTGCGGGCGCCGAGGGCCCGGGAGACCTCTCCGGCGGCCTCGACCACCTGCCGGCCCACCTCGTCCGCCGACTGGTCCGCCGCCTCGTAGCTGAGCGTCGCCGCGCTCACCCCGCCGATCACGTGCCCGGCGTGGTCGTACACCGCCGCACCGGTCGCGGAGACCCCGGGCTCGTTCTCCTCGTGGTCCTCGGCCCAGCCCCGGGACCGGACCGTGGCGAGCTCGGCGAGTAGCGGCCCGACCTCGACGATCGTGCCCGGCGTGTGCCGGCGCAGCCCGGTCCGCTCGGCGAGCGCCACCACCCGGTCGTCGTCCAGGGTCGCCAGGACCGCCTTGCCGATCGACGTACTGTGCAGGTCGAGGCTCATCCCGACCCGGGAGGCGAGCTGGTACGGCTTGCCCGCCTCCACCTTGGCCACGTAGACCGCCTCGTCACCGTGCAGCAGCGCCAGGTGCACCGTACGGCCGGTGCGCCGTTGCAGCTCCTCCAACTCGGGGCGTACCCGGGCGGGCAGGTCCAGCCGGTGCATCACCCGGCCGGCCAGCGCGAGCATCCGGGGGCCGGTGAAGTAGTCCCCGTTGCCGGTGGGTCGGGCCAGCCCGCGCTCGACCATCACCTGGAGAATCCGGTGCACGGTCGCCTTCGGCAGGTTCGTCGCCGCCGCGATGTCGGTCAGCCGGCTGTGCTCGACCAGTGCCTCCAACACCGCGAACGTCTTGTCCGAGGCGCTCGCACCGGTCCGGTCAGCCATGGTTCCAATGTAGGGAATGCCGCCGGTCGGCTCGGTCGGGCCGCATCCGCGCCGTCAGCCCGCGTCGGGGCGGTTGACGGCGGCCGCCAGTACCGCCGGGTCGACGTTGCCGCCGCTGACCACCGCCACCGTACGCCCGGCGGGCAGCTCGGCGGCGTGGAACATCCGGGCGGCGGTGGCCACCGCGCCGCTCGGCTCCACCACCAGCCGGGCGCCCCGGACCAACCGGGTCGTCGCGGCGGCGATCTCCTCCTCGCTGACCGTCACGATGCCGTCCAGCCGGGCGCGCAGGTGTGCGAAGGTCAGCGCGGAGAGGTTGGTCCGCAGCCCGTCCGCGCTGGTCCGATAGGTGCGGGCCGGTTCCCACTGGCGCAGCTCGCCGCCGCGCAACGACTCGGCGGCGTCGGCGGCGAGTGCCGGCTCGACCCCGATGACCCGGGCACCCGGGCGCAGCGCCTTGACCGCGGTGGCGACCCCGGAGGCGAGCCCGCCGCCGCCGACCGGCACCAGCAGCACGTCCAGCTCGGGCAGGTCGTCGAGCACCTCCAGCCCGATGGTGCCCTGGCCGGCGATGATCCGCCGGTCGTCGAAGGGCGGGATCAGGGTCCGCCCCTGCTCGGCGGCGATCGACTCGGCGACCGCCAGCCGATCGGCCGGGGCGACCATGCGTACCTCGGCGCCGAGAGCGCGTACCTGGTCGACCTTTGCCGCCGGAGCACCCTCGGGAATCACCACCGTGCACGACACGCCCCGGGCCCGGGCGGCGTAGGCGAGCGCCTGCCCATGGTTGCCGGAGGAGTGCGTGACCACGCCTCGGGCCCGCCGGTCGGCGTCGAGCCGGGCCACCGCGTGCGTCGCACCACGCAGCTTGAACGAGCCGACCGGTTGCAGGCTCTCCGGCTTCAGCCAGAGCTGGTCGTCCCAGCGGCAGGGCAGCAGGGGCGTACGCAGCACCACACCGGTCAGGTCCCCCGCCGCGGCCCGTACGTCATCGACGGTAACGAGATCCACCGGATCATCCTGCCACTGCGCTCACCCCCCGGTCCGGAGCGGTTCGGCCGGAGCCCTCCCCCGCCCCGCCGTTGGGTACGAAGATGACGATCCCACCGGGATGAATACGGCTAAAGCCTACTATTTTCCAGAGGCCCCGGATGATACGAGGATCGTGATGACCAGCGCCGACCAGCCCGGCGAGCAGCCGTACCGGCCCGGCGCCGGTTCCGGCGATCCGCCAACGGGCGGGGACCGGCCAACCGAGCCGGTCCCCCAGTCGTGGGACTGGGCGATCGACCCACCGCCGCCGGAGGGGCCGACCCGGGAGCCGACCCCGGATCCGGCGGCCGGACCGACGGTCGACGAGGTCCCGGATCCGCTCCCGTTGACCGGTCGCTTCCCGGACACGGTCGCGCCCGGCGCGGGCCCACCCTCCCCACCGCGTCCCGAACGGCCCGCCGCAGCGCAATCCTCGCCGCCCGCCGAGGCACCGCCGGACTGGTCCACGCCGGAGACGCGGGTCAGCACCCCGCCGCTGAGCGGGTACCCGCCGCCGACGCCGCAGCCGCCGATCTGGGCACCCCGACCGACCGGGCCGGAGGGCGGGGCCGGGCCGGAGGCGGGCCGACCACCGCCGGGCGGCACCGCAAAGGCTCCCGAGTTCGTGCGCCCGACCGACCGGCGGTGGTGGTTCCTCCTCGGCCTCGTCGCCGCGGTCCTCTCCTGCTGCTGCGTGGCCGCCGCCGTGGTCGCGCTGACCTGGGGGCCGGACTTCTACACCGGGCTGCGCGACCGCGGCCCCCGGGTCGTCGGCCTCAACCAGCCGGCCCGGGACGGCGATCTCGAGTTCCAGGTGCAGGAGGTGCGCTGCGGGCTCACCGAGGTCGGCGACCCGCTGGTCAGCCAGCTCGCGATCGGGCAGTTCTGCGTGGTCGGCCTGGCGGTGCGCAACCTGGGCCTGCGACCGGTGACGTTCCAGGACAGCCTGCAGATCGCGTACGGGCCGGCGGGGCAGCGGTTCGGGGTGGACAGTTCGGCCGGGCTGCTCGCCAACGCCGACCAGCTCGGCTTCCTCAGCGAGATCAACCCCGGCAACCGGGTCACCGGGGCGGTCGTCTACGACATTCCGCCCGACGCCCGGATCGTCCGGCTCCGGCTACGCGCCTCCGCCACCTCACCCGGAATCCAGGTCCGCACCGGATAGCCGGGGCGGTCCGGAGTGGCGAGCCCGACCGGGTCAGCGGGCGTGCCGGAGTGGTGAGCCGGGCCGGGTCAGCGGGCGTGCCGGAGTGGTGAGCCGGGCCGGGTCAGCGGGCGTGCCGGAGTGGTGAGCCGGGCCGGGTCAGCGGGCGTGCCGGAGTGGTGAGCCGGGCCGGGTCAGCGGGCGTGCCACGCCGCCAGGACCTCGGCCTCCTCGGCCTCGGTGAGGCCGATCCGCCGGTCCGCCTCCGGGCCGGCCGTGGCGAGCCAGGCGGCGGTGTCCCGCGCCGTCTCGGCCAGCGGCCGCGTCCGCAGCCCGGCCGCCAGGCTGGGAGTCACGTCCCGGGTCAGGAAGCCGGCGTACTCGGGCACCGGCAGCCAGAGCGGCAGCGACCGCGGGCCGGACCAGGGCTGCACCCCCTGCTCCGCCAGGAACTCCTGGGCCACCCAGCTCAGGGCGGCGCCGTCGGGGAGTACGTCGGCCAGGAACCCGGCCCGGGTCATCGGCGCGCCGGTGCCGTCGTACGTGCCGGTGAGTCCGCGTTCAGCGGCCGCGACGATCCAGGCGGCCAGGTCGCGTACGTCCACGAGCTGCACCGCGTCGTCCGGCGAGCCGGGCGCGAGGACCTCGCCACCCCGGGCCGCCCGCCGGACCCAGTATGCGAAGCGCCCGCTCGGATCCTCCGGCCCGACGATCAGCCCGGCCCGGCAGACGAAGACCCGGTCGGCACCGAACGCCTTCGTCACGATCTGCTCACAGGTCACCTTGCAGGCGCCGTACGACTCCGCGGAGAGCTCCGGGTCCTCCGCGTCCCGGGGCGCGGGTGCCAGTACCGGGGCGGTGTCGACCCGCTGGCCGACGGTGGTGGTGTCCGCGTACACCGAGCCGGTCGAGACGAACGTGAAGTGCCCCACCCGACCGGCGAGCGCGGTCACCGCGTGCCGGACCTGGTCGGGGCGCCGGGCCACGTCGACGACCGCGTCGAAGTCGCCGGTGAGCGCGGACAGGCCGGCCGGGTCGGTGCGGTCCACCCGGACGAAGCGGACGCCGTCCACCGGGTCCCCGGACGAGCCCCGGGCAGCGCAGGTGACGTCGTGGCCGGCGGCGAGGGCCTGCCGGGCGACAGCCCGGCCGAGGAACACGGTGCCGCCGAGGACGAGGGTTCGCATCCGGCGATGGTGCCCGGCTCGGGTGACATCCGGTAACCCCTGTTCGCGCAGAGCGGATCAGGTCCGACTCCCGCATCGGGCCGACGGCTGACTTCCGCCGCCCGTCATGCGTACCGGGCCGGTTGTGGAGTACGGTTCGACCGATATCCCAGGAGGTCGCGAATGTCCCTGACGGTGCACACCGAGGAGCGCGCCGACGTCGTCGTCGTGTCGGTCGCGGGCGAACTCGACATGGCCACCGCGCCGAAACTTCAGGACCAGATCACGGACCTGCTGGAGAAGGGGCACACCCGGCTGGTGTTCAACCTGGCCGAACTGAGTTTCTGCGACTCCACCGGGCTCTCCGTCTTCGTTCGCGCCCGCAACAGCGCCGACGAGGCCGGCGGCATGGTCCGGCTGGCCGCGCCGCGCCGGGGGGTGCTGCGCATCCTTGAGGTCAGTGGCCTGGTGGAGGTGCTCCAGACGCACGCCACGGTGGACGAGGCGGTGGCCGGCGGCCCCGCCGGCACCGACTGACGGCACCATCCCGCCGGTCCTCCGCTGGCCGCCGGCCACCGCTTTTCGTCCGCACCGCACTGGGCACTAGGTTGTCGACCGACACGAATCCGGCAACCTGGAGACGCCAATGCTCAAGGGCTTCAAAGACTTCATCATGCGGGGCAACGTCGTCGACCTCGCCGTCGGCGTGGTCATCGGTGCGGCCTTCACCAGCCTGGTCAACCAGTTCACCAACTCGTTCCTGAAGCCGCTGATCAGCATGTTCGGTGACGGCAAAGGCATCGAGGCGGGCACCTGGGAGTTGCCCAACGACGCCGTGATCGACTGGGCGGCCTTCATCAACGGCGTCATCACCTTCCTGATGACCGCCGCCGTGCTCTACTTCCTGGTGGTCTTCCCGATGAACAAGCTCGCCGAGCGGCGCCGGCGGGGCGAGGAGCCGGCACCGGCCGCGCCGAGCGAGGAGATCAAGCTGCTCACCGAGATCCGTGACGCGCTGGTCGCCGCCGGCCGGGCGCCGAACCGGCACCCCGAGGGCCCGGACGAGCGCTTCGGCCAGCAGTACCCGCCGGCGCCGCGCCGCCCCTGAGCCCGCGGCGTCACCTGCCCGGATGACGGGTCCGGCACCCGGCGATCTTCTCGAACGTACGTTCGATAAGGTCCCGGCATGGAACAACGAAAGCACTGGTGGAACGGCAAGTGGGGGCGCCTGGCACGGCGCGATGTCTACCTCCGGGCGGATGCCGACCAGTGGCACGTGGAGCAGCGCGCCGGCGGAGCCGAAGGGATCTCCCGGTTCTACGAGTTCGACAGCGAGGACGCGGCGTACGACGTGGTCCGGACCCTGCTGGCCGGGCCGGACACCTGGCGGGAACTCTCCGCCCGCCCGCCCGGCGCCGATTGACCGACCGGCGCCGGGCAGACGCCGGCGGTCAACCTGGTGGCCCGGCGGTCAGCGGGGCGAAGCCTCCAGTAGGGCGATGGTGCTGAGCGTGACCTGGTCGCGGATCCGGGTCACCGAGGTCTGCCACTGCCGGGTGAACCCCGGCCGGTGTTCGAGATCCCGCCAGACCGGCAGCACCGACTCGTCCAGCCGGGCGGCCGGCATCCAGAGGTGCAGCAGGCAGTCGATCGCCGGGCGGAGCCGGTCGATCTTCTGCGTCCGGGTGCCGGGCCCGGTGAGGCTGAACTCGATCAGCGACAGGAGCGTGGTGAGCAGCCAGTCGTGCAGCGCGAGGTCCTCGCAGAACTCCACCAGCGCCGGTACGGTCTCCTGCGGCGCCGTCAGTTCCAGGGTGCGCAGCGTGTCGGACTCGATCCGGAACTTTCCGTGCGCCTCGGTCCCCGGGTCGGCGGCCGGCAGCACCGCCCAGCGCAGTCGGGTGCGTTTGGTCCGGAACGGCGGGCGGCGGTCCAGCCGGGACGAGCTCTGCACCGCGTCGATCAGCCGGGCGCTGATCGCGCCCAGGTTGAGCGTCTGCGGCTGGTAGGTGGGCCCGAGGAAGCCCTGGGCCACGTCCCGGATGTCGACCTTGCCGATCGTCTCCACCCAGCCGGGCCGGGACAGGTAGTGCGACCAGATCAGCCGGCGGTTGCTGGCGGCCCGGTCCAGCCGGGTGTAGGTGGAGCCCTGCAACACGTGCCCGCCGGTCACCGCCGCGTGCGAGACCACCGTCCCGACGCCCCTGGTACGGCTGCCGGAGCGGGTCGGCAGCCGGCAGTCCACCCCGGTGAGCTGGTCCGGCGAGACCGCGTACGCGATCGGGCGCTCGGACCGGCGCACCCGCTGGCCGACCAGGAAGTCGAGGAGTTGGGCGGTGTTCTCCAGCGAGAGCGAGCTGGAGTTCTGTAGGAGTCCGGTGTGGACCTCGCCCAGGGTTAGCATTGCGCTCCTCCGCAACCTCTTGGGCACCGTGACCGGCATCACCGGGGCCGCGTCGCCGTGACAGCGACACCGTAACCGATGTCCGCGACGGGCACGGTGATCGGCGACCGGCAATTCACCATGGTACGCCCGGACACGTCCGGTAGACGGCGATCGGCCCCTCCCACCAGCGGAAACCACGTTCTTGCGTCCTATTGATACGGTTGCGTTACGCGCCGCTCAGCCGCCCCCTAGGAGCCGCCGTGACCAAGGTCTACGTCTCGGCCACTTTCCGGGATCTCCAGGAGTGCCGGGCCGCCGTCCAGCTGGCGCTGCGCCGGCTGCGGGTCGAGGACATGGCCATGGAGTCGTACGTGGCCGAGGACCGGCGCCCGCTCGAACGCTGCCTGGCCGACGTCGCCGAGTGTGACGTCTACGTCGGTATCTTCGCCTGGCGGTACGGCTTCATCCCGGCCGGCTACGACCGCTCGATCACCGAGCTGGAATACCGGGAGGCGCTGACCGGCGGCAAGCCGTGTCTGATCTTCCTGTTGGACGAGGAGGCGCCCTGGCCGCGCAGTTTCGTCGACCGGGGCCGGGACGCGGAGCGGATCGAGGCGCTCCGGGCGGAGTTGGCCGACCGGCACATGTGCAGCACCTTCCGGGATCCGGCCGACCTGGCCGCGATGGTGACCGCGGCGGTGGCGAACTGCCTCACCGACGCCGGGGTGCCGGCCGGCGGTGGCATGCACACGCTGAGCCGGGACACGCTCAAGCAGTACCTGCTCCGGTTGCGGCAGCACTACGGGGTGCTGGACCTGGACGCGTTGACCCCGGAGCAGACCGAGGACTACCTCCGGATCCAGTTGATGTCGGTCTTCGTCGAGCAGTGGGTACGCGAGGATCCGCCCCCGGCCGAGCTGCCCCGGGAGTGGCTGCGGCGGATGCAGTCCGAGGGGCGGATCGGCACCGAGGACGTGCCGGAGGAGGTGGATCCCCGGGAGCTGGTGCAGTTGCACGAGTCGTACCGGGCGAAGCCGTTGCAGCGGCTCTTCGACGTACTCGGCGCGCCGGAGCAGCGGGCGATCGTGCTGCTCGGCGATCCCGGCTCGGGCAAGTCGACCGTTGCCCGGTACGTGACGCTCAGCCTCACCGGCGGGCCGGTCGACGACCGGCTGACCGCGCTCGCCGACCACCTGCCGCTGCTGATCGAGTTGCGCTCGTTCATCACCCTGGCCGCCGAGGGCAAGTGCGAGAACTTCGTCGACTATCTCGACCACCGGGCCAGCACCGACGGGCTCGGCATCGAGCGGAGCGCGCTGTTGCGGCACCTCGGGGTCGGCGGCCGGGCGGTGATGGTCCTGGATGGCCTGGACGAGGTGTTCGACCGGCACCGCCGGGAGGAGGTGGCCCGGCAGATCGCCGGTTTCGCCGCCAACCACCCGCAGGTACGGATGATCGTCACGTCCCGGATCATCGGCTACTCGCGGCGGATCCTGACCAGTGTCGGGTTCGTGCACTACACGTTGCAGGACCTGGACGAGGAGCAGACCGGCGACTTCCTGTCGAGTTGGTACCGGCTGGCGATCCGGGACCGGCCGGAGGACGCGCACGCCCAGCGGGCCCGGCTGCTGGACGCGATGCGGCACTCGCACGCGATCCGGGAACTCGCCGGCAACCCGCTGCTGCTGACCATCCTGGCGATCATCGGCAAGCACCAGCCGCTGCCCCGGGAGCGCTGGAAGCTCTACGACCACGCCGCCACCGTGCTGGTGGCGCAGTGGGACACCGACCGGCACCTGCGGGAGGAGTCCCCGGCCGCCGGCTTCCTGGACCCGGAGGACAAGAAGGAGCTGCTGCGCCGGCTGGCGTACCGAATGCAGTCGGCCGACCGCGGGCTGACGGTCAACTACATCGACCGGACGGAGCTCAGCGACGTCTTCGAGCAATACCTGGTCGAGCGCTACCGGCGGGACGCCGCCACCGCCCGGACCATCGCGCTGGCGATGATCGAACAGTTCCGGGAGCGGAACTTCATCCTCAGCCGGTACGGTCCGCAGGTCTACGGCTTCGTGCACCGCACCTTCCTGGAGTTCTTCTGCGCCGACGCCATCCTGGCCAAGTTCCAGCACGACCAGGTGCTCTCCTTCGAGCAGCTCAAGGACCTCTTCCGGCAGCACTGGGCCGACCTGTCCTGGCGGGAGGTACTCCGGCTGCTCGCCGGCGCGCTGCACCAGAACCACACCGCGCAGCTCATCCAGTTGCTCACCACCGAGGTCAACCAGCCCTGGCCGCCGGCCGACTTCGCCCCGCCGCCGTGGAACCTGGCGCTGGCCGTACAGTGCCTGGCCGAGGTCCGCAACCTGCACAGCGCCGCCGCCAAGCCGGCGGAGACACTGCTGCGGCAGCTCATCCTGCTGCTGGAGCACTGCGTCTCGATCGACGACCGGGAGACCGCCCGGCTGATCGACGAGGAGATCCTGCCGGCCGCCAAGGCGATCGGGCCGAACTGGCCCGGCCGCAAGATCTACCTCTCCTGGTACCGGCGCCGGGGCGTCCGGGTCGTCTGGAACCCGGTCTCCACCCACGCCGCCCGGCTGGCCGCGATGCTCTCCACCCCGGCCGAACGGATCGACGACCTCTTCGACGACGTGCTCGCCACCATGGACGACAGCCCCGCCTCCTACGCCTCGGTCGCCGGCCTGGCCGAGTTGGCCCTGCTCGCCACCACCGCCGTGGACAGCCCTGCCCACCAGGCCGCCGCCGCGCGGGCCCGGACCCGGCTGATCAAGCGCGCCCGGGCCGACAACCACGCCGGGGTTCGGCTGGCCGCCGTGCAGGCTCTCGGGGAGCGGTTCGGCACCGACCCCGAGGCGCGCGACCTGCTCATCGAACGGGTCCGGGCCGACGGGTACGCCGGGGTGCGGCTCGCCGCGGTGCAGGCGCTCGGCGAGCGGTTCCGGGACGAGCCGAACGTCCGCGACCTGCTCCGGGAACGCGCGCACGCCGACGAGCACGCCAGCGTACGGCGTACCGCGATCCAGACCCTCGGCGACCGGTACGGCGGCGACGACGAACTCCGGGACGTGCTCGTCGAGTGCCTGCGTACCGACACCGACGCCGAGGTGACCCGTACCGCCGCGCACGTCCTGGTCGAGCGGTTCGCCGCCACCCGGCACGTCCGGGACCTGCTGATCGAACGCGCCCGCGACGACACCGACCCGGTGACCAGGCGCACCAGCGTGCGGGTCCTCGGCGAGCGGCTGACCACCGACGCCAAGGTCCGGGCGGTGCTGATCGACCGGGTCCGGGTAGACCGTGACCCGGGGGTGCTCCGGGCCGCCGCCCGCGCCCTCATCGACCAGCAGGGCCCGGACACCGCCACCCGGGACCTGCTGGTCAGCCGCACCGGCGGGGACACCGACGAGACGATCCGGCTGGTCGCGCTGCGGATGCTGGTGGAGTCCTTCGAGCGGGACCCCGCGCTGATCGAGCTGCTGGTCACCACCGCCCGCCACGACCGGGACGCCGACGTACGCCTGCTCGCCGCCCGAGCCCTGACCGACGATATCGGCGCCGAAGCCTCGGTCGGCGCCGCACTCGGCGAACTCGCCCTACGAGACCGGGACGCCCGGATCCGGCTGGTCGCCGCCCGAGCCCTGATCGAGCGAGTCGGAATGGACTCCGCCGTCTCCGAGGTACTCGCCGGGCTCGCCCGGGACGACTCCGACGCGACCGTCCGCCTCGCCGCCGTCAACGCCCTCGCCGACACCGCACGCCGCGATCCCGCCACCCGGGAAGTGATCCTCGACCGAGCCCGCAACGACCCCGACGCCGAGGTACGGCTCGCCGCACTCCGCGCACTGACCCGAGAGCCGCAACTATCCGAACAGGTCCACCACGTACTGGTCGACCGGGCACACCACGACCCGGACGCCGCCGTCTTCGCCCTCGCCGCCACGGCAGTGGTAGAACGCGGCGCGTCCCGCGACGACGTACACGACCTACTCACCGGACGAGTACACGGCGACAGCAACGCCCGGCTCCGGCTCGCCGCCGTACGCTTACTGGTACAGCGGCTCGGCATCGACGCCGACGTCCGAGAGGCACTACTGGAACGAATCCGGCACGACCCCGACGCCGAACTCGTACACGAAGCCGCCGTCGAACTCGCCACCCGGCTCGGCACCGACGTCGAGCAGTGCGAAGTCCTGATGGCCCGGGCCACCGGCGAGGACCCACAGATCCGCACCGTGGCCGTACGCATCCTCGGCGAGCACTTCGGCGCCGACCGGGCCGTACGCGAACTGCTGATCGAACGGGCCGGCAACGACAAGGACGTACAGGTACGCCGCGAGGCACTCCGAGTACTCGGCGAACGCCTCGCCGAACATCCCGAAGTCCGTACCCTCTTCGTGGAACGGCTACGCGACCAGGACTGGTCGGTACGGGCCGCCACCGTGCAAGCCCTCGGCACCCACTTCGGCGACGACCACCAGACCCGAGAACTCCTCACCGAACTGGCCCGGGACGACCCGGATCCCGGCTTCCGACGCCGAGCCGGTCAGGTACTCACCTGGCTACCCGACGCCGACCCCGACCACCTGCCGGACGTACGGCGGTGAGCGTTCCACGGTCAGTCGCCGACGAAGACGTACTCCGTCCGCTCGACCAGGTCCTTGGGCAGGTCGATGTGCTCGTTGCGGCTGCGGGTCTGTATCTGGTCCAGCACCGCCGGGCTGATCGAGACCTGGCTCAGGATCGTCCGGACGGCGTGCTCGATCGGCAGGAAGCGCGAGCCGAGCACGGAGAAGGTCCGATACGCGCTGAACGGCGCGGCGTGCGGGTTGAGCTTGACCACCGCCGGCATCTCGTCCCAGTCGTCCGGCCAGTCGTCAAGCTGGTAGGGATTGGTCACGCCCTCGCCCTCGTGCCGCAGCAGGCCCAGCCGCATGAGCTGCCAGACGGCCGCCAGGAACGGGCAGGACCAGCGCCGCTGGCCGTTTTCCTCGTAGTCCCACAGCTCGACGTCCATAAAGATGGAGTGCCGGTTCGCCGCGTTCTGCACCGGCGGCTGCCAGGCCCGGCCGGCGCTCATCGCCTGACCGGGGCCGGAGACCGGCGACCGCTTGCCGTTGCAGAGCCAGCCGGTCTCCGAGGTCGGCGGGCGGTCCCCGGTGGTCTCCGGGACCGGATCGGAGACAAGCTGGGTGAGCACCAGCTCGGCGAGCGGGATGTCGTCGGCCTGGGCGCAGCCGGCCTCCCGGGCGAAGTAGTCGATCACCAGCCCGGTCTCCTGCGCGGCCTCGCGTACCTGCTCCATCACCACCCGGGGCGTACTGAACCGGGTGAAGTAGTCGTCGATCAGAAAGCAGGTGCTGATCCGGGCTCGGCCGCCCGGCATCCGGTCGGCGCAGGTCTGCCGGGCCGCCGCCGCCCAGGGCGCAACCCGGGCGAAGTGCCGGCGAAGCTGGTCGATACCGCCGGCGAACTCCTCGATGTAGAGGTGGCCCAGCTCGACGGAGAGGTGCGAGAGCGGAACGGACTCGACGCTGCGTCTGGCCGCCGTCTCCTCGAAGGTCACATCCGGTCTCATCACAGCATCTCCCAGGCCGCGTCGTCGACGATGAGCTTTGCCAGTGCCGAGAAGGCCTCCACGGTCTCCAGGTTTGCGATCTTGCGCGCGTACACGTCGTTGTCGGAGATGAGCTGCTCGCGCCATTGCAGCACCGGGTCGAGCGGCACGGAGCCGATCAGCATCGTCCGGCCCACCCGGTTGTTGCTGGCCAGCTCCAGCAGGTCCTGGTTGCACTCCCGCAGCCAGGCCACCTGCGCCGGCCGCAGCCCCTCCAGCTCGGGCGAGTCCGGGTCGACCACGGCGGTACGCACGAACCGGAGCCGGTTGATCAGGTCCTCGTAGTCGTGTCCGGCCCGGGTGCCGGCGTCCAGGATGCCCCGGGTGCCGTAGACCAGCCCCGAGGCGGCGAGGACGTGCTGCCGGGTCCAGCGGTGGAAGACCAGCCAGCGCGACCGTACCGACTTCAACTCCGGCATGGCGGTGGCGGCCAGCACCATCTGGGTGGCGTACGACCGGCCGGCGCTCAGGTCGACGAGGCTGAGGTCGAACTCCTCCTCCAGCCGCAGGAAGAGCCGGGCGCAGCGCTCGATCCGCTCCCGGGTGGCCGGGAACTCCCCGCCGCCGCTGTCGCCGGGCAGCAGCACCAGCCGGCCCGCGCCGGGCGGCCGGTTGCGCAGGCTGGGCCGGTCGGACTCGGTCCACACCTCGATCCGTTGCGGCTCGGCCAGGGCGCCGTCCAGATAGTCGTGCAGCCCGCCGCGGGTGGTGCCGTGCACGGCGGAGTCGATGTTGAAAATCGCGCCGGCCGTCGGCGACCCGAAGTCGAAGTCGAGATAGCAGACGTCGCTGCCCTGCAACGCGCTCCGGTAGAGCATGTTGCTGCTGGTGACCGAGCGCCCGGTGCCGCCCTTGTCGGAGGCCGCGAAGATCAGCATTTCAGCCAGCCTCCGCGACGTCGCGCCGGGCCGCGTTCAACTCGTCCAACCGGCGCAGTACCGAGCTGGTCAGCGCCGCCGCCGTGCCGGGCCGCTCGTGCACGATCTCCCGGGCCCGTCGCAGGTTGACCCGGACCACCTGGAGGGTCTGCTGCATCTTCGGACCCGCCTCCGCCGCGCCGGCCAGCAGCTCCACGTCGTAGAGGTGCTCGGCCTCGTTGAGCAGGTCCAGCGCGTGCATGGTGAGCCGGTCGCTGCGCAGCGGCGGCCGACGCAGCACGCGTACGGTGGTGACCAGTGACTGCACCACCCGTTCGGTGTAATACCACGATGGCTCGTCGTGGTATTCGTCGAACTGCTGGAACACCCGGGCCGGCTGGTCCCACAGGCTACGGCCGGCGCCACGTTCGAGACGGCGGAGCACCAGATGGTCCCAGACCCGGTCGGCGAGTTCCAGCATCCTGGCCCGCTGGTCGGCATCGCTGAGCAGGCCGGCGATGTACGCGGTGCGCTGCAACAGCAGCGCGGAGAACTCGGTCACCGCCCAGCGCAGCGTCGGCCCGCCGAGCTTGTCGCTGTTCTGCAGGGTCATCCGTACGCCGGGAGAGTGCAGCGTGAGCGCCGGGTCCTGGTCGAACGGCCGGCGGGTGATCCGCGCCCGGTTGGCCAACTCCTCCAGCACCGCACCGACCCGGCTAAGATCGGCGTCGGCACCGCGCTCGACCACCAGACCCTTGACCGCCAGTGAGGTCACCAGCAGGGTGTAGTAGTCGGTGGCGTCCCGGTCGGTGGTCCGCCAGGGGATGTCCTCCAGCGGCCAGCGGTGGCCGTCGCCGAAGGTGGCGACGGTGGCCCAGTAGCCCCGGGTCAGGTCCCACCGCAGTTGCAGCGCCCGGGACAGCCGCTGCTGTTCCTCGTTGAGCAGGCCGAGGATCCGGGTCCGCTCGGTGAAGAGTTCCTCGATCGCGTCGATCGCGATGACGGTGAAGTAGAGGTAGGGCTCCTCGGGCGCCACACCCGACGGCTGCTGGCCGACCGACTCGGTCGTCTCGACCTCCGGCGCCTCCCGGACGATGCCCCAGGACCAGCCGCACTCGAAGAGCCGGTTCGGACTGTCCAGGTCGGCCACCTGGCCAGAACCGATCATGACCTCGCGGAAGCTCGCGATGGTCTGCCGCAGCCGGCGGCGCAACTGCGCGACGATCTGCCGCTGCGGCAGGTTGCTCTGGTTGAGGGTACGGACCAGCGCCTGGCCCTCGTCGGAGTCGACGTCGAAGACGTTCACCGCGAAACTGCGCAGCAGACCCACCATGGCGGCGGAGAGCCGGGCGCTCGCCATGTGCTCCAGTTCGTCGATCTCCCGGAGGATCTCCTCACGGCGTACCACGGTGCGGAAGACCCGGGCGAAACCGATGGCAGCCAGGGAGAGTGTGATCGACATGGCGAACGAGTCGACGATGTCGAGGTCGAGTTGCTGCTCGGACGGCTCGCCGCCGTCGGTCTGGAAATATGTTCGGCCGGAGAAGACCGGCGTCCCCGATTTGTCGGTGTAGCGCTGGTAATACTCGGTGAGCACCTGGATCAGTACCCGGGGAATCTGGGTGGCGGTGCCGAGCGGGCGCAGCGCCCTGATCATTTCCTCGGCGGTCTCGTCGGGACGGTCAAGTCCGAAGTCCGCCTGGGTGGCCGGCAGCAGGATGCAGAGCAACTGCTCGGCGTCACTAATCGAGTTCGGGCCGTCCCGCCCGCCCCACTGCCACTTTCCGTCCTGCCAGCTCGACCGGACGGTGGCCGCCCAGATCTCCAGTAGCTCCTGACGGGGCTGGATCCTCATCTATCGTGCACCACCATCCGCGAAAAACACCGGCTAGGTCGAGCGGCACTCATGTTGTACGTCGGGAAGACCTCGCGGCTCCCGCACGTGCCTCGATGATAGAGACGCGACCGACCGGCTGCGGTAGCCCCGGCTCCACGACCGGGCACGAATCAAAGGAAGACGCTGGTCAACGCCGCACTGGTCGGCCTCTCCACAGTGGTGCCACGCTTCACCGCGGCCACCCCCTTCGCATCTCGGGCCTATCCATCAATGATGGCGTACGCGTCAAGGCGGGCGGAACACCTCGGCGAGCCGCCCACCAGGAACGTCGTCCGGCGAACCCGGGCGCCGCGGGTCGGCTCAGCCGTGCCGGGCCGGGTCGGTGAGCTGCTGGCGTACCGCCCAGAGCGCCGCCTCGGTACGCGACGCCGAGCCGGTCTTGCGGAGCAGGTTGGAGACGTGCACGGTGACCGTCCGTACCGAGATGCCGAGCGAGCGGGCCACCTGCTTGTTGGACATGCCGGCGGCCAGACAGGACAGCACCTCGATCTCCCGGCCGGTCAGCTCGGCGGTCGGCGCCGGTGGCGGTTCGACGAGCAGCCGCAGGTTCACCGGCTCGGCGACGAGTTCCTCGGGTCGCCGCCCCCGCTCCGCGACCAGCAGTTCCACCAGCCGGTACGGGTTGCCGCCGGTACGCCGCCACAGCGCTTCGACAACGGCCGGCGGCACCGGCAGTCCGGGGTAGACCTGACCGAGCACGGCGGCCACGTCCGGCCGGCCCAGCGGGCCGAGATGCTGCCGGATCGCACCCGGCGCTCCGGAGAGCCGGGCCAGGGTGGCCGCGACCAGTCGGGGCGACACCGCCTCCTCCGGTGGCCGGCTGCCCACCAGCAGCAGGGCCGGCAGATCCGGTGCGGTGGCCAGCTCGCCGACCAGGTTGAGGCTGGCCGGGTCGAGCGCGTGCAGATCCTCCACCACCAGTACCGCCGGCCCGGCACCAACCAGGGCCCGTACGGTGCGTACCGCTAGGCGTAACAGGGCGTCCGGGGCGTACCGCTCCCGGGGCGCGTTCGGATGCTGGGCCAGCCAGGCCAGCGCGTCCGGCGGCAGCGGCAGCTCGCTGGTGTCCCGACCGCTGAGCGCGGCGGCGAGCCAGTCGTACGGGGCCGGGGTGTGCACCCGGGCGGTACCGGTGAGGATGGTCACCGGTCGGGGCGAGAGGCCGTCGAGGGCGGCGCTGATCAGCAGGCTCTTGCCCACCCCGGCGGCGCCGGTGACCACCACGCAGCCGGCCCGGCGAGAGCCACCGGCGACCGTGGCCCAGGCGGCGGCGAACTCGGCCAGTTCGCCGGCACGCCCGACCATGGAGACCGGCATCATTCGTCCAACCCTACGCAGTACTGCGTAGTGACTTTGCCGTGGATCTCGGGGCAAGCTGCACGGTATGACCTTTGTCCTGCGCAGCCTGGCCGTCAGCGACCCTGGCCTGGTCCGGCCGAACAACGAGGACGTGGCGTTCGCCGGGAACCGCCTGATCGCCGTCGCCGACGGCATGGGTGGCGCGCCGGCCGGCGAGGTGGCCAGCGAGATCGCGATCAGCAGCCTGGCCCCGGTGGAGCGGTCCGCGCCCGACGCGGAACCCGTGGCGGCCCTGTTGGACGCGATCGGTGCGGCCAACGCCCAGATCCGTGCGGTGACCGTCGCCGACCAGGCCACCGAGGGGATGGGCACCACCATCACCGCGATGCTGCTCGCCGGCCGCCGGCTCGCGGTCGCGCACGTCGGCGACTCCCGGGGCTATCTGCTGCGGGCCGGCAGGCTGGCACAGCTCACCAGGGACGACACCTTCGTACAGGCGCTCGTCGACCAGGGTGGGTTGACTCCGGAGGAGGCTCGGCGGCACCCGCAGCGGTCCCTGGTCACCCGGATAGTGCAGGGCGGCCACCTCGAACCGGCCACCGTCGCGCTCATCGCCCAGCCGGACGACCGGCTGCTGCTGTGCAGCGACGGCCTCTCCGACGTGGTCGACGACGACGCCATCGCCGCGACGCTGGCCGGCTTCCCCGACCGCGAGGAGTGCGCGCGACAGTTGGTCAAGCTCGCCCACCAGGCGGGTGCCCCGGACAACGTGACGCTGGTGGTGGCGGACGTGACCGCCGAGTGAGCCCTCTTCGACCTCCCCTCGCGGTCCGTCGCGGCCACGGGTGGAAGTCGGGAGTGCCCGCGCCGCACCGTTCAGGTTGAATAATTGCCCCATCACATGGCCGACCCGGCCGCGATCGGCCCGGGCGGGAGGGGGCGGCACGGTGGCCGTGATCGACCTCGGCGAGGAGCGCTACGACGCGCCGGCCGGCCCGGTTCCGCCCCGCCGGTTGCGCCGGCGGCGGCTCCGGTCGACCGCACTGGTGCTGGCCGGTGCGCTGGTGCTCGGCGCGGGCGGTGCGGCGCCACCCGTGGCGCCGCTGCTGACCGAGCTCTACCGGGCGCCGCTGGACGGCGGCGGCGACTTCACCCTGTCCGGTGACCGGCTCTTCGTCACCGAGCCGCTCGGCGGCGGCGCGCACCGGGTCAGCGCGTACGACCTGGGGCGGGGGCGGCAGCTCTGGAGCGGCACGTACCGGATCGAGCAGCAGGTGGGGCTCTATCCGCACGGCGGGCTGCTGATGGTGGTGGAGGAGGGTCAGCCGCAGAACCGCCCCTTCCAGACCGTCGTCCTGGATGCCGACACCGGGCAGACGCGCCTGTCGGTGCAGTCCCACCTGACCGTGCTGCCCGAGGTGCGGGTCGCGCTGGCCGTCGAGGAGGTCTTCCCGCCGGGCTCACGGGTCGATCCCGACAACCCGCCGCCGGTGACCACCCCGATCTACCGCGGGTCCGGGGGTGGCGGCATGTACACGGCGCCGTCGCTCGGGGAGACCGGCCGGGTGATCGACCTCGACACCGGCCGGGACCTGTGGACCTCCCCGCTGGTCGCCGGCATCGCCACCGTGCCGGCCGCCGCCGGGCGGCCCACCGCCCTGCTGACCGGGCACCGGGACGGCCGGCTCGAACTGCGCGACCTCCGCACCGGAGCGGTCCTTCAGCGGCTCGACTCGGCGGCCAGCCCGCCCCGGTACGCGGAGGTGACCGGCGACTCGCTGCTGGTGCGGTTCGAGTCGCACGTCGCCGTCTATTCGGCAGATCTCCGGCAGCGTCGATGGATCCGGGCCATGCCGGCGGACCAGGGGTCCGTCAACGTGTGCGGGCCGGTGCTGTGCCTGGGCCGCCACGACCCGAGGGCCGTCGAGGGGCTCGATCCGGTCACCGGCGACACCGTGTGGCGGTTCACCGATCAGGTGTGGCTGACCCCGCACGGCGTCCACCTCGTGGAATACGGCCTGGACGGCACCGTCCGCCGGGCGGTGGACCCGCGCACCGGGCGTACCGTGCTGGACCTGACCGGGTGGACCGAGGCCAACGGTTTCTCCTCGACCGGTCCACTGCTGCTGCGCCGGACCCGCAGCGGCCTCCGCACCTGGCTGGGCCTGCTCGATCCGGAGGGTACGGCGGTCCGCCCGCTGGACCCGCTGCCGTTCGCGCTCTCCTCCTGCCAGGTGAGGACCGGGGCGCTCGCCTGCCGCACCCAGTTCGGCGATGTACGGGTCTGGCGGTTCCCGCCGCAGCCGACCCGGGCCGAGTGAGCGGCAGCCACCGGAAAAGGTTCATTGGTCCCGCGCCGGCAGCCCCGCTCGGTAATCTCGACATATGGTGCAAACCAGTCCGGGTACCGACCTTCCCGAGCCGCCGCACCGGTCGCCGGTACGGCTCTCCGTCAACGGCAGACCGCACGAACTCGACCTCGACAACCGGACCACCCTGCTCGACACGCTCCGCGAACACCTGGGGCTGATCGGCGCGAAGAAGGGCTGCGACCACGGCCAGTGCGGCTCCTGCACGGTGCTGCTCGACGGCCGGCGGGTGAAGAGCTGCCTGGTCTTCGCCGTCGCCGCGGACGGCGCCGACCTGGTCAGCGTGGAGGGACTGGCCGAGGACGGGCAACTGCACCCGTTGCAGAGCTGCTTCGTCCAGCACGACGCCTTCCAGTGCGGTTACTGCACCTCCGGCCAGCTCTGCTCCGCCCTCGGCATGCTCGACGAGGTACGCCGGGGCTGGCCGAGCGAGGTCACCGCCGACCTGGCCGCCGGCCCGGACGGACTCACCGACCCGGAGATCCGGGAGCGGATGAGCGGCAACATCTGCCGCTGCGCGGCGTACCCGCACATCGTCTCGGCGATCCGGGAGGCCGCGGCGGCCGAGGGCGTCCGATGAGGAGCTTCCGGTACGAGCGGAGCACCGACCCGGGCCGGGCGGTGGCGCTGGTGGCCGGTGAACCGGACGCGGCCTACCTCGGCGGGGGCACGAACCTGGTCGACCTGATGAAGCTGGGGGTGGCCCGGCCCGGGCTGCTGGTCGACGTCACCCGGCTGCCGCTGGACTCGGTCGAGTCGCTGCCGGACGGCGGGCTCCGGATCGGCGCCACGGTCCGCAACAGCGACCTGGCCGCGCACCCGACGGTCCGGCGGGACTTCCCGATGCTGGCCCGGGCGCTGCTGGCCGGGGCGAGTGGGCAGCTGCGCAACATGGCGACCGTCGGCGGCAACCTGCTGCAACGCACCCGCTGCTACTACTTCCAGGACGTCAGCCGGCCGTGTAACAAGCGCGAGCCCGGGGCCGGCTGCTCGGCGCTGGAGGGGCAGAACCGGGAACTCGCCATCCTCGGCTGGTCACCGCAGTGCGTCGCCACCCACCCCTCGGACATGGCGGTCGCGCTGGTCGCCCTCGACGCCGTGGTCGAGGTGCTGGAGCCGGGCGGCGCCCGGGACATCCCGCTGGCCGAGTTCCACCGGCTGCCCGGCGAGCGGCCGGACCTGGAGACCACCCTGGCCGCTGGCGGGCTGGTCACCGCGGTACGGATCCCGGCGCTGCCGTTCGCGCGCCGCTCGGCGTACCGGAAGGCGCGGGACCGGGCCTCGTTCGCCTTCGCCGCCGGCTCGGTCGCGGCGGCGATCGACCTGGACGGGAGGCTGGTCCGGGACGTCCGGCTGGGCTGGGGCGCGGTCGCGCACCGGCCCTGGCGGCCCCGGCTGGCCGAGGCGGCGCTGCGCGGGCAGCCGGCGACCGAGGAGACCTTCCGGCTCGCCGCCGAGGAGGAACTCGCCGCCGCCCGGCCGCTGGCGCACAACGCCTTCAAGGTCCCGCTGATCCGCAACCTGACCGTGCGGACCCTGGCGGAGCTGGTCGAGCAACCCGCGGACCCGGCGAGCGGGTCGGCCGAGGTGCACCGGTGAGCGCGCCGGCCGCCGCCGTCGGCCGGGCGCACCCCCGGCTGGAGGGCCGGGAGAAGGTCACCGGCACCGCCCGGTACGCGGTGGAGCACCCGGCGGACGGGCTGGCGTACGGCTGGGCGGTGCAGTCCAGCGTGGCAAAGGGACGGATCATCCGGATCGACACCACGGCGGCGATGCGCGAGCCAGGGGTGCTGGCGGTGCTGACCTACGAGACGGCGCCCCGGCTGAACCCGGCGCAGAGCCCGGAACTGCTGCTGCTCCAGCAGCCCCGGGTGCGCTACCGGGGCGAGATCGTGGCGGTGGTGGTGGCCGAGTCGCTGGAGGCGGCCCGGGAGGGTGCCCAACTGGTCCGGATCGACTACGACACCGAACCGCACAGCAGCGTGCTGACCGAGCGGCATCCGAGCCTCTACAAGCCGGACCACGTCAACCCGGCGTACCCCACCGACACCTGGGTGGGCGACTTCGACAGCGGCTACCAGGCGGCGGAGGTGCGGCTCGACCAGACGTACCGGACGCCGGCGTACCACAACAACCCGATGGAGCCGCACGCCGCGACGGCGTCCTGGGCGGACGGCCGGCTGCTGGTGCACGACTCCAGCCAGGGCAGCACGGATGTCCAGGCCGCCCTCGGCCGGCTCTTCGAGCTGCCCGCCGAGACGGTCCGGGTCGCCGCCGAGCACGTCGGCGGCGGCTTCGGCAGCAAGGGCTCGCCCCGGTGCACGCCGGTGCTGGCCGCGATGGCGGCCCGGCAGGTCGGCCGGCCGGTGCGGCTGGCCCTGACCCGGCAGCAGATCTTCGGCCCGGTCGGCTACCGCACCCCGGTCATCCAGCGGATCCGGCTCGGCGCCGACGCCGACGGCCGGCTCGCGGCGATCTGCCACGACGCGATCAGCCAGAGCTCCACCAGCATCGAGTTCGCCGAGCAGACCGCCGTACTCACCCGGGCGCTGTACGCGGCACCGCACCGCCGGACGACACACCGGCTCGCCCGGCTGGACGTACCGACGCCGTCCTGGATGCGCGCCCCCGGCGAGTGCCCGGGATCGTTCGCGCTGGAGTGTGCGATGGACGAGCTGGCGGTGGCCTGCGGGGTCGACCCGGTCGAGCTGCGGCTGCGCAACGACACCGAGGTCGATCCGGAGGAGGGTGTCCCGTTCAGCAGCCGCAACCTGGCGGCCTGCCTCCGGGACGGGGCCCGGCGGTTCGGCTGGGCGGACCGCGATCCCGCTGCGGGGGTACGCCGGCAGGGCCGGTGGCTGGTCGGCACCGGCATGGCCAGCGCGATCTATCCGGCCCGGACCCCGGGCGCGTCCGCCGAGGCGGCGGCCGGCCCGGACGGGACGTACCAGGTGCGGATCAACGCCACCGACATCGGTACCGGCGCCCGGACCGCGCTGTGGCAGATCGCCGTGGACGCCCTCGGGGTGCCCGGCGACCGGGTCGCGATCAGCATCGGGGACAGCGACCTTCCCCCGGCGTACGTCGCCGGCGGCTCGACCGGCACCGCCGGCTGGGGCCTGGCGGTGGACCGGGCCTGCCGGGGCCTGCGCCGACGGCTCGACGAGCGGTACGGCGGCACCGCCCCGCCCGACGGCCTCTCGGTACGGGTCGACACCGCCGAGGAGACCGCCGCACTCCCCCGCGCCCCCCGGTACGCCTTCGGCGCGCACTTCGTCGAGGCCCGGGTGAACGTCGACTCTGGCGAGATCCGGGTCCCCCGGATGCTCGGGGTCTTCGCCGTCGGCCGGGTGGTGAACCCGACCACCGCCCGGTCCCAGTTGATCGGCGGGATGACCATGGGGATCTCCATGGCCCTGCACGAGGAGGGGCTGCTCGACCAGCGGTTCGGCGACTGGGTTAACCGGGACCTGGCCACGTACCACGTCACCGCCTGCGCGGACGTGGAGCGGATCGAGGCGTACTGGGTGCCGGACGAGGATCGGGGGAACCCGCTCGGCATCAAGGGGCTGGGCGAGATCGGCATCGTCGGCTCGGCGGCGGCCGTCGCCAACGCGGTGCACCACGCGACCGGGCTGCGGCTGCGTACCCTGCCGATCCAGCTCGACAAGCTGGTGGACCGGCTGCCCCTCGGCTGACGGTGCGCGCGGTGCCCGGGAGCGGCGGCGGCCGGACCCGGGCGGGCCGCTCCGGTCAGACCCGCGCGGGTGCCGGCCGGGGGCGCTCCGGCACCGGGACCCGCCCCGCCGCGAGCCGGCCGAGCAGCACCGCCATCACCAGGGCGGGCAGGATCAGGAAGATGTGGTCCACCGGAAACTCACCCCGGACCACGTAGTGGAACAGCGACGTGGTGAAGACGCCCGCCGCCCAGCCGAACGTGAAGATCATCACTGGTACGGCCGCCCGGCGGGGCAGCAGCGACGACCCCAGCGCGAAGACCAGCACCAGCAGGTCGGGTACCAGGAACGGGTTGTCCGACCGGAGCGCGTCCGAGGTCGCGAAATACCAGACCATCACCACCGTCAACGCGGCGGCGGCGCCCCGGGCCACCGTCACCGTGTCCAGTCTTCCGACAAGCGGACCAGCCATCGTCATCCCCTCCGGAATCCTTAACCGATGGCGACGAGTCTGCGGCCCGCGCGGCGGCCGGCGGAAGCGAGCCAGTACGCCCTGCGCACCGGGCCGGCCGTACCCGGCTGGTGCGGCTACCCGTACCTCGGCCGGGCGCGACGGCGGGGCGGATACGCGGTCAGCCGTTGAGATAGCGCAGCACGGCGAGTACCCGGCGGTGGTCGTCGGGCGAGGCGGGCAGGGCCAGCTTGGCGAAGATGTTCGTACAGTGCTTCTCCACGGTCCGCTCGGCGATGTCGAGCCGTTCCGCGATCGCCTGGTTGGTCCGCCCCTCGGCCATCAGTGCGAGGACGCCCCGCTCCCGGTCACTCAGCCCGCGCAGCGGATCGTCGTCGCGGTCCCGCCGCCCGACGAGCTGGTCGATGACGACCGGGTCGAACGCCGTGCCGCCGGCGCCGACCCGCCGGACCGCCGCCGCGAACTCCGCCAGGTCGGAGACCCGGTCCTTGAGCAGGTAGCCGACTCCGCGCGCACCGCCGTCGAGCAGTTCCACGGTGTAGCTGACCCGGACGTACTGCGAGAGCACCAGCACCCCGGTCGCCGGATGGCGGCGCCGGATCTCCCGGGCCGCCCGCAACCCCTCGTCGGTACGCGTCGGCGGCAGCCGGATGTCGACGACGGCCACCTCCGGTCGGTGCCTCGCCACCTCGGCCAGCAGCGCGGTCGCGTCCTCGACACCGCAGACCACCGTGAAACCCGCCTCGGTGAGCAGCCGGACCAGCCCCTCCCGCAGCAGCGTGTTGTCCTCGGCCAGCGCTACCCGCACGGCAGCACCGCCCGGATCCGGGTACCGCCGCCGGCCGGGCTCGCCAGCTCGAAGGAGCCGCCGACGACGGTGACCCGGTCGGCCAGCCCGCGCAGCCCGGACCCGCCCGCCGGATCCGCGCCGCCCCGGCCGTCGTCCCCGATCTCCAGGACCAGCCGCCCGTCGCGCCGCCCGATCCGCAGTTCGGCCGTTGCCGCGGCCGCATGCTTGGTGATGTTCGCCAGTGCCTCGGCGACCACGTAGTAGGCGATCGTCTCCACCTCTGCCGGCAACCGGTCGGGAATGTCGTCCGGCAGCCGCAGCGGTACCGGCGAGAGTGCCGCCAGCTCGCGTACCGCACCGGCCAGGCCGCGCTCGGTCAGCAGCGGTGGATGCAGTCCCTGGGTCAGCGCCCGCAGCTCGGCCAGGATCGCCAGCGTCCCGCTGCGCGCCTCGGCGATCAGCCCGGCGGCCCGCTCCGGGTCGGTGGACAGCGCCGACCCGGCCAGCCCCAGCGTCAGCGGGATCGCCAGCAACCGTTGCTGTACGCCGTCGTGCAGGTCCCGCTCCAGCCGGCGCCGTTCCGCCTCGCCCGCACGCAGCAGCGCCAGCCGGGAGTCGGCGAGTTGCCGGACCCGGGCCCGCAGGTCGGCGGTGAGCCGCTCGTTCTCCAGCGCCAGCCCCGCCGCCGCACAGGTGGCCTCGATCAACTCCGGCTCCTCCGCCAACGCCCGGTCGTGCACGAGTATCGCGACCGGCTCCCCGGCACGGTCGATCCGGGTGACCGCCCGGTCCGTCGCCCCCTCCTCCGGCGGCGTCACCGTACGGCCCTCGATGTCGACGTAGCGGCCGGACTCCGGTGCCCAGTAGCCGATCCGCAGGGTCGGATCGTGCAGGGCCCGGGACAGCGTCTCCGCGATGCCCCCGGTACGCGGTGCGGCGTGCAGCCGGACGACCAGGTCCGCCACCCCACCCCGGTCGACGCGACGACGCAGCAGTCCGGCCAGGTATCCCAGCGGCACCGCCAGCAACCCGAGGTGCAGCCCGACGGTGAGTACCGCGACGTCCCGGCCGGCGATCGTCGCCGGCTTCACCACCACGAACATCGCCACCGCCAGCACGGCGGTGCCGAACATCGGGTTGAGGTAGCGGCGTCGGGTGGTGCTGCTCCGGCGCCAGCGCAGGAGTTGCAGGCCGACCACGGCCGAGCCGCCCAGCAGTACCGCGACGACGGCGATCCCGCCCGCGCCGCCGGCCGGCTCTGCCGTACCGGCCAACTCGGCCCCGCCGGTCCGCCCGGCCGCGCCGCTCGCGGTCCCGGTTCGCAGCGCGGTCAACGTACCGACCACGGCGACGCCCAGATAGGTCAACCCCACCACCAGGCGCGGTGCCGACGTCGCCAGCCGCCCGGACGGGAAGGCCACCACCAGGTGGGCCAGCACGGCGGCCCAGAGTCCGGCGCGTACCACGGCGAGACCGTCGGGCAGCGACAGCGGAACGGGAAGCTTGGCGAGCCACCATGCCAGGCCGACGGCGACCAGCAGCGGACCGGTCCGGTTGCCCGGACGTGCCCGCCAACCGACCAGGCCCGCCACCACGAAGCTCAGGCCCACGCCGATCGCGACCGCCAGCAGCGCACTACCTCCGGACCCGGTGTTGCCGTACCTCGACGGTACCGGTCACCGGCCGAAGGGGCAGGTCCAGGTCGTCTGCGGTGGGCCGCCTGGGATTCGAACCCAGAACCCGCGGATTAAAAGTCCGCTGCTCTGCCGGTTGAGCTAACAGCCCGCTAGCCCGTACAGAGTACCGGACGGTGCCCGGTCTGCCCCGGGGATAACCGGCCGGCGGGCCGCCCGGCCCTGGGCGGCCCGGCACCGGTCAGTACGTGTCGGCGAGTTGGCCGCGGAGTTTGGTGAGGGCGCGGGTGAGGAGGCGGCTGATGTGCATTTGGGAGACGCCGATGTGTTCGGCGATTTGGGATTGGGTGAGGTTGCCGTAGAAGCGGAGGGTGAGGATTTTCTGTTCGCGTTCGTCGAGAGTGGCGAGGGCGGGGCCGAGGGCGACGCGGAGTTCGGCGAGTTCGTATTCGTTGTCTTCGGTGCCGAGGAGGTCGCCGAGTTCGGTGGTGCGGTCGCCGTCGCCGGTGGGGGTGGATAGGGAGACGGCGTTGTAGGCGCGGGCGCCTTCGAGTCCTTCGAGGATTTCTTCTTCGGTGAGGTGGAGGTGGGTGGCGATGTCGGTGATGGTGGGGGAGCGGCCGAGGGTTTGCAGGAGGGTGCTGTTGGCTTCGCTGATGGCGAGGCGGAGTTCTTGGAGGCGGCGGGGGACGCGGATGTCCCAGGTGCGGTCGCGGAAGTGTCGTTTGAGTTCGCCGATGATGGTGGGGATGGCGTAGCCGGCGAAGTCGACGCCGCGGGTGGGGTCCCATTTGTCGATGGCTTTGATGAGGCCGACGGCGGCGGTTTGGGTGAGGTCGTCGGTGGGTTCGCCGCGTCCGCTGTAGCGGTGGGCGAGGTGGTGGGCGAGGGGGAGCCAGGCTTCGATGGCTTTGTCGCGGAGGGTGGGTCGGGAGGGGTGGTGGGTGGGTAGGGCGGTCATGGCGTGGAGTAGGTCGGTGGCGGTGTCGGTGAGGGTGGGGTTGTCGGCCCGGGTGGTGGTTGTGGTGGTGGTCATGGTGGTCCTCCCTGCACTGGGTTGTGGCGGGGATGGGGTTGTCTGGTGGGTGTTCGGGTGGTCGGGTGGTGGGTTGTTGTGTGGCTGTTCAGGCATCACCTTAGCCCGTTGGTATTGGTTGAGGCTAGCCGAACGGCTGATGCACAAAAGGGATAGTTATGGAAAAAGCCGAGCATATTAGCGCTTGCTCGGTGCAGGTCTGCCGCCGATCCGCCGGACGAACGGAATTCGCCGATCCACCACACCCGACCCACCGCGCGCGGGAGGATTACCGGCTGTGAGCTGGAGGCCGCACCGCGTACCAGGCCCGGCGGGTCGGACCGGCGGCGGGGGCACGGCGTGATCCGGCCGCGTCGGATCATCCAGCGCTGGGGGCTGGATCCCGAGTCCCTGCCCGGCGAGGAGGAGGCGCGGCACGCCTCCTGGCTCGAACTCTTCTTCGACCTGGTTTTCGTACTGGCCCTCGCCGCCGTGCAGAACCGGCTCACCGATGCGGTACCCGACGTCGACGAGATCCTCCGGACCGCCGGCCTTTTCGTGATCGTCTGGTGGGCCTGGGTCGGGCAGGCGTTCTACGACACCCGGTTCGACCCCGACGACCTCGGCCACCGGTTGGTCGTACTCCTTGGCATGGTCGGGGCGGGCATCATGGCGATCGGCGTCAGGGACGCTCCGGAGACCCTGCTGCTGCCGATCGGCTACCTCGTGGTCCGGGGCACCCTGTTGGTGCTCTACCTGCGGGTCCGCGGCACCGGCGCCACCGCACGCCGGCTGACCACCGTCTACTTCATCGGGTTCAGCGCGGGCCTGGTGTTCTGGGTCGCCTCGCTCGCCGTACCGGCGCGCCACCGTCCAATGCTCTGGCTGATCGGGCTGGTCGTCGAACTGCTGACCCCATGGCTCGGCCGCCGCTGGCTGGTCCAGCATCCCGTCCATCCGTCACACCTGCCGGAGCGGATCGGGCAGTTCACCATCATCCTGCTCGGGGTCAGCCTGACCGACCTGATCGGCGCGGTGCCGACCCGGCCGTCGCCGGCGGTCGTCGTGGTGGGGATAACCGCGTTCCTCATTCCCGCGTCGGTGTGGTGGGTCTACACCACCTTCGTGACCATGGGGCTGACCACCTCGCGGTTGAGCGCCGGCCTCGGCTACGCGACCGTGCAGGGTGCGATCGGTTGCACACTGCTGCTGCTCGGTTGGTGCCTGGGACAGGCCGTCCGCGAGGTCGGGGCCGGCCGGGAGGACCTGCCCCAGATGCTCCGCCTGCTGCTGGCCGTCTCGCTGGCCAGTTGGATGGTCGGCGGCCTGGCCCTGCAACGTATCGCGCTGGGCACCGTGCCACCGCTGCGGCTGGGGATCGCAGCGGTCGCCATCGGGCTGGTCGGCGCCGTCGCCCTGGTGCCGCCGCCGCTCGCCCTGATGCCGCTGCTCGCGGTGCTGATGATCGTTTACGCGGCGGTGGTCAGCCGGCTCATCATCCGGTTCGGCAAGGAACGGATCGAGGCGTAGCGGCTGCGGCAGCAGACCGAGGCGTCGACCGGCGACCGGGCGTGCGCCGGCCGGGAGTCGTCAGCCGGCCAGCCGGCGGGCCCGGTCGCGTACCCGGCGGGCGGCGAGGTGCGCGGCGGAGAAGCTCCGGCCGGCGGTGACCCGCAGCGGCTCCGGGATGTCGTCCAGCCCTCGGTAGATCACCTGGAGCAGTTGTAGCCAGCTCATCAGGCCGGCGAGTTCCTGGCCCAGCGGCTCGGGCCGGCCGGTCGGGTCCACGGACAGCGGTCCGGGGTACCCGTCGACCGCCGCCTGGAGGGCGCGGTGCCGCACGGTCAGCGGTGGCAGCACCTCGGCCACCGGGAACGGCGTGCCGGGCCGCAACTGGTACGCGCCGAGCAGCTCGGCCACCGCCCCGGCGGTCTCGGCGACGTCGGCCGCGAACCGGCGACGGTCCTCGTCGGGTACCGGGGTCATGCCGTCACCTCCGCGACACCGAGCGCCCGGCGCAGGTGCACGCCGGTCGGCGAGCCGTCCCGCTCGATCAGGCCGCGCGGCTCACCCTGGTACAGCACCCGGCCACCCCGGCTGCCGCCCTCCGGACCGAGTTCCACCACCCAGTCGGCGTGCGCGACGACGTCCAGGTTGTGTTCGATCACGAGTACGGTCGCCGCGTACTCGTCGACCAGCCGGTCCAGTACGCCCAGCAGCCGCCCCACGTCCGCCATGTGCAGCCCGGTGGTCGGCTCGTCCAGCACGTACGCCGGGGCACCGCCGTGCAGGTGCGTGGCGAGCTTGATCCGCTGGCACTCGCCACCGGAGAGGCTGGTCAGCGGCTGGCCGAGCCGCAGGTAGTCCAGCCCGACGTCGGCCATCGCCGCCAGCACCGGTGCGATCCGGCGGTTGCCGGCGAAGAACTCCCGCCCCTGCGCGACAGTCATCTCCAGCACGTCGCTGATGGTCCGCCCGTGCAGCCGGTAGCCCAGCACCTCGTCGGAGAACCGGCGGCCGTCGCAGGTCTGGCAGACCAGCGAGACGCCCTCCAGCGCGCCGAAGTCCGTCTGCACCACGCCCAGCCCCGCGCAGGTGGTGCAGGCACCCGAGGAGTTGGCGCTGAACAGGGCCGGGCTGACCCGGTTGGCCCGGGCGAACTCGGCCCGGATCTGGTCGGCGACCCCGGTGTAGGTGACGGCGGTGGACCGGCGGTTGGCGTGCGGCATCGACTGGTCGACGATCACCGCCTCCGGATGCTGGACCCGGAACGCGCCGCCCACCAGGCTCGACTTGCCCGCGCCGGCCACCCCGGCGATCACGGTGAGCACACCGGCCGGGATGTCGAGGCTGAGGTCGCACAGGTTGTGCGTGCGGGCGTTGACGATCGGCAGTACCCCGGTCGGGGTGCGTACCGCCTCCTTCAGCCGGGTGCCCCGGGTCATCGCCCGGCCGGTCAGGGTGTCGGCCCCGGCCAGCGCGCCGACCCCGCCGGCGTAGACCACCCGGCCGCCTGCCGTACCGGCACCCGGTCCCAGGTCGAGGACGTGGTCCGCCGCCGCGATCACGTCGCGGTCGTGCTCGACCACCAGTACCGTGTTGCCCTTGTCCCGCAGCGTGCGCAGCAGGTTGGTGAGCCGGTGCACGTCCCGGGGGTGCAGCCCGACGCTCGGTTCGTCGAAGACGTACAGCAAATCGTTCAGGCTGCTGGAGAGGTGTCGTACGATCTTGACCCGCTGGGACTCGCCCCCGGAGAGCGTGCCGGTACGCCGGTCGAGGCTCAGGTAGCCGAGCCCGATCTCCACGAGGTGCCCGACCTGGGCAACCAGGGTGTCCAGCACCGGCTTGGCCGCCGGCACCTCCAGCCCGGCCAGTACGCCGAGCAGCTCCTCCGCCTCCATCGCGCAGAGTTCGGCGATGGTGTGCCCGCCGACCCGGCTGGACAGCGCCAGCGGCGACAGCCGGCTGCCGCCGCACGCCCGGCACGGGACCGTGGTGGTGTAGTCCCGCACCATCCGCCGGGTCCGCTCCGCCGGCTCGGACTGCTGGTCGAGGTACCGCCGGCGGAACTTCACCACCGCGCCCTCGTAGCTCAGGTTGAGCGTCGACCCGGCGACCTCCAGCGGCACCGTGCCGTCGGTGGCGTACAGCAGGTCGTCGAGTTCCCGCTCGGAGTACGCCGACACCGGCTTGTCCGGGTCGAGCCGGCCCGACGCGACGAGCAGGTGCCAGTCCCGGCTGCCCACCTTGAAGGTCGGGGCGAGCAGCGCCCCCTGGTTGAGCGACCGGGTGGGGTCGAGGAAGGCGGCCAGGTCGACGTCGGTGACCTCGCCGAGGCCCTCGCACTCCGGGCACATCCCGGCGGGCATGTTGAACGAGAACGCGTCGGGGTAACCGACGAACGGCTCGCCGACCCGGGCGAAGAGCAGCCGCAGCAGCGGGGCGATGTCGGTGATGGTGCCGACGGTGGACCGCGGCCCGCCGGTGAGCGGTCGCTGGTCGATCGCGACCGTCGCCGGCAGGTGCTCGATCAGGTCGACGGCCGGGCGGGCGGAACTCGGCAGGAAGTTGCGGACGAACATCGGCAGCATCTCGGTCATCTGTCGCTGGCCCTCGACGGCGATCGTCTCGAAGACCAGCGACGACTTCCCCGACCCGGAGACGCCGGTGACGACGGTCAGCCTGCGCTTGGGGATCTCGACGTCGACGGCCGCGAGGTTGTGTTCGCGGGCTCCGGTGACCCGGATCCACTCGGCGATCGGCGCACTCTGCGCCGGAGATTCAACGACACTCATTCCCTCAACTGTATCGTTGAACTTCGACGTTTAAACTCTTCGACCACGAGCCTCCGTCACGAGGGCTGAAAGTCTCAACTCGCCGGCGCAACCTCAGGTGACCGCCCGGGGCGGCGGCTCAGTCCTGGAACGGGGTGACCGGCAGCCCGGCGACCCCGGGGCTGGCCCGGAACAGCGCCCCGGCGGCCGGCTCCGGGTCGGCCAGGCCGAGCCGCGAGGTGGTGACGTAGAGGTCCCGCAGCTCCGGCCCACCGAAGGTGCAGGCGGTGACCTGGCGGGCCGGCAGCGTCATCCGTACGTCGAGCCGGCCGTCCGGCGCGTAGCGGCGCACCTCGCCGCCGCCCCAGAGCGCGACCCACACCCCGCCCTCGGCGTCCACGGTCAGCCCGTCCGGGGCGCCGTCGGACGGCTCGATCCGCACGAACGGCCGCCGGCCGGTCAGCATCGCCTCGTCCGGGTCGTAGTCGAAGACGTCGATGCGCTGGGTCGGGGTGTCGACGTAGTACGCCAGGGTGCCGTCGGGAGACCAGGCGATGCCGTTGGAGATGGTGACGTCGGCGAGTACCCGCCGGGCCACCAGGTCGGCGTCCAGCCGGTAGAGCGCCGCCGCACCCGGCCGGGTGTCGTACGCCATCGAGCCGCAGTAGAACCGGCCGGCCGGATCGACGCCGCCCTCGTTCATCCGCAGGTCCGGACCGGTCCAGAGGTCGGGCAGCCGGCGTACCGGCCGGAGCTGCGCGTCGGTGAACAGGAACCCGCGCTCGACCGCGACCAGGTAGCCGTCACCGGCCCGGGGCCGGACCACCGCCGCCACGGTGTCGACGTGGTGCCGGTCCACCCGCGCCGTCCCGGGCGTCATCGTCAGTACGTCACCGGCCAGCATGTCCACCCACAACAGCCGGCCCGTCCGGGGATCCCACACCGGTCCCTCGGCATGCTGGCAGCACGGGTCCGTCACCTGCGTCGCGTCCACCACGTCGCACTCCTTTCGACAGCCTCGATCATGTCAGCGCGGTACGGCGCCGACGGCGGCGATGCCGTCGGAGATCTCGGCGGTGGTGTTGGCGGCGTAGCCGAGCACCAGTCCGGGCGGGCCGGGACGCTGCCGGTGCCAGGAGAGCGGCTGCACCTTGACGCCCCGGGCCAGCGCCGCCGTCGCCAGCTCGACGTCGTCGACGCCACTGGAAAAGGTGATCATGAGATGCAGTCCCGCCGCCGCGCCGTGCACGACCGCGTCCGGCAGGTGGGTCCGGATCGCGGCGATCATCGCGTCCCGGCGCCGGACGTGGCGACGCCGGAGGAACCGCAGTTGCCGCTCCAGCGCCCCCGACTCGATCAGCTCGGCCAGCACCAGTTGCGGCAGCGCGGCGTTGCCGAGATCCGCGGTCCGCTTGGCGTCGACCAGGGCGGCGCGGTACCGGCTCGGCGCGAGCAGCCAGCCCACCCGCAGGGCGGGGGCGAGCAGCTTGGAGACGCTGCCGGCATAGCAGACCTGTTCGGGCAGCACGGCCCGGAGCGCCGGTACGGGCGGCCGGTCGTACCGGTGCTCGGCGTCGTAGTCGTCCTCCACGATCAACCCGCCGTCGGCCGCCCAGCGCATCAGCTCGCGCCGCCGGGCACCGTCCAGCACCACCCCGGTCGGGAACTGGTGTGCCGGGGTCAGCATCACCGCCGGGGCACCGCTGGCCACCAGCTCGTCGACGCGCAGCCCACCGGCGTCGACCGGGATCGGCGGCGTCGCCAGTTGCCAGCTCCGCAGTTGCTGCCGCACCCCGAGCGAGCCCGGGTCCTCCACCGCCACCGTCCGCACCCCGTCCCCGGGCAATACCTGTCCGAGCAGGGTCAGCGCCTGCGCGACCCCGGCCACCACCAGCACGTCGTCCGGGTCCACGCCGATCCCCCGGTTGCGGGCCAGCCAGTGCGCGACGGCCACCCGCAGTCTCGGCGCACCCCTCGGGTCGCCGTAGCCGAAGTCGCCGGGCTTCAGGTCGTGCAGCACGGCGCGTTCGGCCCGCAGCCAGGCCGCGCGGGGGAAGGCGGCGAGATCGGGTACGCCGGGCGTCAGGTCGATCCGGGCCGGCGCGGCGCGGAGCGAGTCGAAGGTGTCGGGGCGGGGATCGGTGGCGAAGGGTCCGGCGGCCGCTGCTGGGGTGCCGGTGGCGAAGGGCCCGGCGCCCGGTGCCGGGGTGCCGGTGGACGGGGACGGCACGGCCGGCGCGTCGACCGGGGCGGAGACGACGACCGTCCCGCCCCGGCCCCGGCCGGTGACGTGGCCGTCCTCGACGAGCCGCTGGTACGCCTCGGTGACCACGCCCCGGGAGACGCCCAGCTCGGCGGCGAGTACCCGGGTCGCCGGCAAGCGCCCGCCCACCGGTACCCGGCCGTCCGAGATCGCCGACCGCAACCGGTTGGCGAGCCAGTCGGCCCGCCCGCCGGCCGGCGCCTCCCCGATGTCGAGCTGGAGGAAGTCGGAGCCGGAGGGTATGGACCGGTCGACTGCTTCCTGTTTGGCCCTGTCCATCAGGCCATTGTGCCGGGCAGAGTGGGCGGACCGACACCGCCGCCGCAGGTCGTCGGAGGGCGTACGAACGACGGGGTGACACGTGTACTTCCAGCACTCGACCCAGATCTGGTCCGGTCATCCCGAGTTGGTGGCCGGGGTCGTCGCCGCCACCGGGCTCGCCCGGGGAACCGCGCTCGGCCCGGCGGTCGACCCGGTGATCGCCACGTTCACCGCCGCCGCCGAGACCCGCCTGGTCACGGGCCCGGCCGCCGAGCAGCCCGAGATCCGGGCCTGGCGCCGCGCCTTCTCCCGGATGGGGCTGAAGCCGACGCAGTACCGGTGCGCCGCGGAGGCACTGCTCCGGCGCTTCGCCCGGGAGGGATCGCTGCCCCGGATCCATCCGCTGATCGACCTCTGCAACGCCGGCTCGCTCGGCTACGCGATCCCGGTCGCGGTCTTCGACACCGCCCGGATCACCGGAGGCATCGAGGTACGGCCGGCCGACGGCACCGAGACCTACCTGACCTTCTCCGGTGAGCCGGAGAATCCGGGCGCCGGTGAGGTCGTCTTCGCCGACGCCGTCGGTCGGGCCCACGCCCGGCGCTGGACCAACCGGCAGAGTGGCTACTCGGCAGTCCGGGAGGGCACCGACGAGGTCCTGATCGTCGTCGAGGCGCTGCACGCTTCGGCGCCGGTCGACGTTCCGAAGCTCACCGCCGCGCTGGCGGACGAACTGGCCACGCTCTGGTCGGTCGAACCGACGACCGCGATCCTGAGCCGGGACAGTCCCCGATTCGACTTCGGCACCTGAGGCCCGCCGGTTCGGGGGCGGCGGGCCTGCCGGGTACGGCCGGTGCTCCGGAGACGACGAAAGGGCCAGCCCCGGGTGGGGGCTGGCCCTTTCGGGTTGGTGCGTTATGCGGAGTAACCGCGTTCGGCGGCCCAGTTGGCGAGGGTGATGGTGCTCATCCAGTACTCGCTCTGGTTCGGGTTGGCCGGGTCGGCGATCTTGACCTTGCGGCCGTGGTCGTCGTAGCCGACGACGGTCAGGTAGTGCCCACCCTCGTAGGAGTGCGGGGTACCGTCGACATCGGTGGCGGTGCCCTTGATGTTCATCACCACCGGACGCTTGGCGTCGATGGCCTTGACGACGTCGACCTGGAGCCGGTCCATCTCGGCCGGCTTGGCCGTGGTGTCCGGGATCGCCACGGTCTTGTAGTCGCTACCGCCGGCCTTGTTCAGCACCCGGGTGGTGTCCTCGGCCGAGTTCGTACCGGCCTCGGTCGTGCCGAGCTGCTTGGCCACGTCGTCCTGGCTGGGGGTGTGCCCCTGCGCCGACAGCGCGATCCTCGTGGCGGCGGGTGCGCAGTAGTAGAAGTTCTCCTGCGCCTTGTACTGATAGTCCAGGACCTTCGACGGTGCCCGCTTGTCGAGATCCTTGATGTCGGCGGTCACCGACGCGGCGGTCGGCGAGCCGGTGCTCGGGGTGTCCATCGCGATCGCGGGGCCGGCGAACGCGCCGCCGACGACGGCGAGCCCGGCGATACCCAGCGCGGTCTTGCGGATCGGAGTTTCGGTGATGGCCGGTAGCCATCGGCTGACGAAAGTCATGATGGTCGCCTTCCATTCCGGGGGTACGACAACGCCGGAAGACCCGGTGTGTCGAAAGGAAAGAAACCCGAAGACAAGGTTCGGGGGGATCGGCACCGGCCCGGCGGATGCTCCTGCTCGGGTGTGCCAGGGGGATGTAACCGTGACCGGCGGCCCGCCATTCCCCGGCGGGGTCACGCACCGGCCCGCCCACAGATCCGTACCCGCCCGGATCGGCCGGGCCCGCTGCTGCGGACGTACGCCAGGTATAACCGTGGCCGGCGGCCCGGTGTTCCGCGATCCGCCCGCACCACCCACTCGATCATGACCAAAAACCGGACACCCGGCCTAGGACCGGACATCGACGTACGACTCAAGCAGCGCCAGCACCGCCTCCGGATCCTCGACATGGGCGTTGTGCCCCAGACCGGACAGCGTGCGCGAGGGCACGCCGAACCGGGCCAACTGGTCGTCGCCGACCATCGGGTCGCGCTCGCCACGAGCCAGCAGCACCGGCGCGGAGACCGCCGACAGCAACTCGCCCATCTCCGGAGCCCCGACGCCGAACGCGCCCGGATCCATCGCCAGCCGCCAGCGGCCGTCCTCGGTCGCCACGATTCCGGCGTCGACCACCGGATCGTCCGGTTCGATCAGGCCGACCAGGCCGGAGACCCGCAGATACCGCTGGGCCGCCTCGGCCCGGGAGTCGTACCAGGCCACCGGGCGGCCGGCCAGCGCGGCGGCTTTGCCGAGTTCGTCGGGGGTCCAGCCGACCTTCACACCCAGCGCGATCACCGCCTCGACCGCCCAGCCGGTCCCGGCACCGGTCGGCTCGTCCGACCCGCACCCCGCCAGGGCCAGACCGACCGCACCGCCCAGCGAGTGCCCGAACACCACCACCCGGTCACCGGGAGCGAACAGCCCGGCCAGGCCGGCGGCGAGGGAGTCGAAGGAGTACCGGTCGAGCGGGGCCGAGCCGCCGTGCCCGGGCAGATCCGGCGCCAGCCAGCGGCCCGGCCAGCGGTCGGCCAGCGGCTCTGCCCAGCCCCGCCACACGGCACCGGTCGCGCCCATCCCGTGCAACAGCAGCAGCACCGGCTGGCCCGTACCCCCACCGAGCGCCACCCGCAGGTCCCGGCCCGCCGGATCTCCACCCGTCATGCCGAGCAGTCTGCCACCGGGGGCTGTCGTACCGTCCACATAGCATGGCCGGATGTCGGAGACTCCCACCAGTGAGGCCGCCACCGGGGCCGGGATCCGGCCGGGCGCGGTGGCGGTGCTGACGCTGCCGCGCGGCGGGTACGGTGCCGTCCAGGTGGTCTCCGTCGGCGACGAGACTCTGCTCGCGTACGCCCTGGACTGGTATTCGGCGCAGCGGCCGACCCTGGCGCAGCTCGCCGGAGCCGGTCCGCTGCGCCTGCGGCACCACAGCCACGACGGCGGGGTGGCGGCGATCAACGTGCGGCGGGACGGCCCCGTCCCGCTCGACTTCGACTGGCTCGGTGACCAGCCGCTCCGGCCCGGCGCGCCCGAGACCTCGGCCAGCTACGCCGGCTGGTCCTACCTGCCCGACCAGGTCTACCGGCAGCGCGAGTGGGACCTGCGGCTGCCGGAGCGGGTGAAGGCGGAATACCGGGCGGCGCGGACCCGGGGCCAGGTCGAGGTCGACCTCGGCGGCGAGCCGGCGACGATGGGCGCGGCCACCTGGCGCCTCGACCTCACCGGCTCCGCCCTGCTGCCGCCGACCGGCGACGTACGCTGGGCCGGCCTCGACGCGCTGCCCCGGTGCACCACGCTGACCTGGCGCGGCCCGGCCCGCGGGTTGCCCGAGGCGCTCGCGGCCCGGCCGATCGTCTCCAGCCTGACCTGGCACGATCCCCCGGCCGAGGTCGACCTCGCGGCCAGCAGCCTGACCGACCTCACCCTGCACGGCTCGGGCGTGCGGACCCTGCGGCTGCCGCCCACCCTGCTGCGCTGCCGACTCGCCGGCAGCGTGCCGGCCACCGTCGACGCGGCCGAGCGGGGGCGGTGGATCAGCCTGAGCGTCGAGGTCACCGACACTCCGGTGCCGGTCCCCGCCGGGCTGCACGGCGTACGCCGCCTGGGGCTGCGCGGCGGCGGGGTGATCTCGGCGGCGTCGCTCGGCGAGCTGGCCGACCTGGAGACGCTCCTGTTGAGCTGGCAGAAGGCGCCCGGCCTGCTGGTCGACGCCGACCCGCTGGCGACGCTGCCCCGGCTGTACGCCGTCGAACTGCTCGACGGGTTCGGCTGCGCCGCCGACACCCTGCCCGAGCTGCCGGCCCTGCGCCATCTGGAGGTCGACGGGCTGCGCCGCTCGGTGGTCGCTCCCCTGCGGTCCCGCTACCAGGGCACCGGCGTCGCGCTGCTGCTCCGAGGCGCGAAGTCCGACGCGTGGCTGGAGGCAAACTTCGGCAACCCGTTCCGGGACTGGGTCGATGACGATCCGCGCGGCGGCACGGCCGCCTGCCGGGCGTACGCGACCGCGCTGCGGGCCGTCGACCGGCTGCCGGCCGACGGCGCCGGGCGGGTCGAGGCGGCCGAGCCGATCCTGCGGGCCCTCGTCGACGCGCTCAACCGGATCGAGCAGCGCTACGAGATCATCGACACCGTCAACCGCGAGCAGGCCGGGGACGCGTTCCTCGCCCTGGCCGACCGGGCCGGCGTACCGGCGGATCTCGCCGACACCTGGTTCGACGACTGGCGCGACTTCTGAGCCGCCGCCAGGGCGGTCAGCGCAGTGCGGCGGCCATCCGGCGGACCGCCTCCGTGACCAGTTCCGGAGAGGCCGCCAGGTTGAACCGGGCGTGTCCGGCACCACCGGTCCCGAACAGCGGCCCGGAGACCAACGCGACCCGGCCGCGATCCAGGAACACCTGCGCGGGGTCGGCGGGTGCACCGGAGTCGCCGACCGGCAGGGTCAGGCCCCGGCAGTCCAGCCAGGTGAGATAGGTGCCCTCCGGCGGCCGGTACCGCACCTGCGGCAGGTGCTCGGCGAGCAGGTCACCGAGGAGCCGGCGGTTCTGGTCGAGCCCGGCCAGCAGCTCGTCGAGCCAGCCGCCGCCGTAGCGGAGTGCGGCGGTGTGCGCGAGCGCGCCCAGATGGCTGGCACCGTCGCCGGCCACCTTCGGCATCCGGGCCAGGTCGTCGGCGGCCGCCGGCCCGGCGACCGCCAGCGCCGCCTTCACCCCGGCCAGGTTCCACGCCTTCGACGCGGAGTACAGCGCGAGGCCGCGTTCACCGCCGGGCATCGAGAGGTACGGCCGGAACGTCACGCCCGGATAGATCAGCGGCGCGTGGATCTCGTCCACCACGACGCGTACGCCGTACCGGTCGGCGAGCTCGATCACCATGGCGAGTTCGTCGGCGGTGTGCACGGTGCCGGTCGGGTTGTGCGGGCTGCACAGCAGGTAGGCGGCCCGCCGGCCCCCGGCAACGGCATCGGCGAAGGCCGCCGCCAGGGCGTCCGGGTCGAGCCGGTACTCCGCGTTCAGCGGCGCCTCGACGACCCGCCGGTCAGCGCCCCGGAGAAAATCGTAGAACGGCGGATAGACGGGCGGGTTGATCACCACCGCGTCGCCGTACCCGGTGACCAGCTTGACCATCTCGACGACGCCGAGCATCACGTCGGGGACCAGCCGGGTGTGCTCGATCTTCGGGGCCCAGCCCCAGCGTTCCCGGGCGAACCCGGCGAGCGCCGAGGCGTAGTCCGTACCGTCCGGCGGGTAGCCGGTGTCACCGAGCGCGACCGCCTCGGTCAGCGCCCGCGCGACCGGCTCGGCGAGCGGCACGTCCATCTCGGCGACCCAGAGCGGCAGTACGTCCGGCGGGTACCGCCGCCACTTCTCGCTGGTACGGCGCCGCAGGTCGGCCAGGGAGAGGGTCTGCAAGGGGTTGCCCACCAGGCCACAGTACGTGCCCAGGCACTCCAGCTGCCGGGGCCCGGGCCGACAGGCGCAATCCGGGTTCGGCCCGGTCAACCGTCGATGACCGGGCCGAACACCCGGTCGCGGTCGAACGGGCAGGTGGAAGTCTCGTCGCCGAACAGCTCGGCGACGAGGTCACGGGCGCTCGGCAGCACCGGAGGCGGCATCCGCCTCCCGTCCCGCCACTCGGCGTCCCAGCCGCCATCACTGTGGATGGCGAACCCGTTCGGCAGCAACCGGTGGCAGCGGAGCAGGATGGCGCTGACGGCGAGGTCGTAGGGCTGGCGTCCGGTCTTGCAGAACCCGGTCACCCGGCCGTCGGCGCTCTCGTGGCGGTAGCCGGGCCAGCGGGGCGCCAGCACCAGCGGCTCACCGTCCTCCTCGTCCTCGCCGCTGCCGTTGACGGCGATGACCTCGTACTCCGGTGGCAGCGTTCCCTCGAAGGGATCCCGGCAGAGCCGTACGCCGGCCGCCGCCACCCGGTCGAGGATGCGCTCGGCGTCGGCCCGCATCCGGGGCCACGCTTCGAGAAACGGCGTGCTCCGGGGGTGGTACGAGAAGTAGTGGGTGTAGCCCATGGCTGGGATTGTCGCCCGATCAGGGCAGGCCCGCTGCCCCGGCCGGTGCACACCTGCCATCCTGGCCGGGAAGAGTCGGCTACCCGTGGTACATGGAGTTTCCCGGCGGACGAACGCCCGCGAGAATGCCGGGGCAAAGGCCCGGACTGGTCGGCTGACCGGCCCGGACCTTTACCCGTGATCGGCACTGTCAGCCAGCGCCCTGGCAGCCACCCCTCACACTGTTGCTCATCGGTGAGATGTAGTTCCCCGACTGGTCTATCGCGCGAACGCTCCAGATTATGTCCGGGTCCCAGCCGTAGAAGACGTCGATTGTCGAGCGGGTACCGGATACCCAGACTCCGTCGGCAAAGATCCGATAGCCGAATGCGTCCGGTACGGCCGTCCAGCTCAGCGACATCTCCTGACCGATACACACCGGACGCAGCATGGTGGGTGCCTGCTGTGTCGCGATGGCGCCCGCGACCGGCTCAGCAGAGGCCGGGGCGGCCCCCAGCAGCAAGGCACCGGCAACCAGCACGGCCGCTCCCCACACGCGCGCCGCGCGTAATGGTTCCGTTGGCATCGTCGTTCGTCCTTCCTATCGTCGGAAGTGATTGCGTGTGAGGCCTCGTCTGGTCACACGCCGAACTAGGACGTCCGGTTCATCCTCGCGCCAAGCTCCATCCCGGCCCTGTGCGCCCGACTGCCGGCGAGCGGCCGTGACAAGGGCCCGGCTCCGCCCCTGGGTCAGCGTTCGCCGCGCATGCCTGGCAGGGACGTGCCCTGAAGCACCGGTGACGGGCCGGCGGCACGGCGGCCGGGCCGACCCACCCCGCGAGCGGATATCCGCCGCGGGTGGGCGATCACCGCCGGATCCGGCACCACCACGGCGGCTCGGCCCGCGTACCTCCGCACCCGTCGGTTACGGCATCTGTACGGGATATGACCCCGGTCCGTACGGCATCGAGCTCGGCTGCACCGGATAGGTTTCCCGGCGCTCTGCCTGGGCGAACCCGGCGGCCCGGCTGTTCACCTGCGGCCAGCCGCCGGCCTCGTGGAACAGCCGCAGCGCGGTCGCCACCACCTCGGCCAGCGACTCGTTCGCCTCGATCTCGATGGTGGCGCCGGGGGTGTCGATCCGGACCTTGGTCGGACTGGCCGAGCCGTCGCCCGACGACCTCGACGCCCCCTCGTCGGTCGGGGCCGACGCCGGCTCGGGCGCCGCAGGTGTCGGCGTCGCGGGGTGCGAAGTCGGCGCCTCGGCGGTGGCCGGGGCGTCCGGCGCACCGGGAGTGGCCGGTACCTCCGGCGGCGAGGTCTCGGGGGTCGGCGAGGTCTCCGGCACGACCTCCGGTGCGATCTCCGGCGGCGCCGGCTGGGCGGGAACCGATCCGGCAGACGACACGGGTCGGGATGGCTCGGCTGTCACCCCACCATTGTCGGGTCGGGCCGCGCCGGTCTGCCATGCCACCCCCGGTGCCGTGCACCTCCTCGGCGACGAACCGGTCGAGCACCCGTCCCCCACACCGTCACCGCGTCGCGGCGGTCAGCCGGCGACCAGCGCCTCCTCCTCAGCCCGGGGCCGCTCGTCCTGCTCGAACTGGGTCCGGTAGAGCTCCTCGTAGCGGCCACCGGCGGCGAGCAGTTCGTCGTGGGTGCCGCGCTCCACGATCCGGCCCTCCTCCACCACCAGGATCTGGTTGGCGGCCCGTACGGTGGAGAGCCGGTGCGCGATCACCAATGCCGTACGGTCGGCCAGCGCCTCGCCGAGCGCCGCCTGCACCGCCGCCTCGGAGGTGGAGTCGAGGTGTGCGGTCGCCTCGTCCAGGATCACCACCCGGGGCCGGGCCAGCAGCAGCCGGGCGATGGTCAGCCGCTGCCGCTCGCCGCCGGAGAGCCGGTAGCCGCGCTCGCCGACCACGGTGTCGAGCCCGTCGGGCAGTCCCTCGATCAGGTCCGCGAGCCGGGCCCGGCGCAGCACGTCCCACAGCTCCTCCTCGGTCGCCCCGGGCCGGGCCAGCAGCAGGTTGGCCCGGATGGTGTCGTGGAACAGGTGCCCGTCCTGGGTGACCAGGCCGAGGGTGTCCCGGATCGAGTCGGCGGAGAGGTCCCGGACGTCCTGTCCCGCCAGGCGTACGGCACCGGAGTCGGCGTCGTAGAGCCGGGGTACGAGCTGGGCGATGGTGGACTTGCCGGCCCCCGAGGAGCCGACCAGGGCGACGAGTTCGCCCGGCTCCACCCGGAACGACACGTCGTGCAGCACGTCGACCCCGCCCCGGGTGTCCAGGGTCGCCACCTCCTCCAGCGAGGCCAGCGAGACCTTGTCGGCCGACGGATAGCCGAAGGTCACCCCGTCCAGCTCGACCGAGACCGGCCCGTCCGGCACTCGGCCCGCGTCGGGCTTCTCGGTGATCAGCGGCTTGAGGTCGAGGATCTCGAAGACCCGCTCGAAGCTGACCAGCGCACTCATCACCTCGACCCGGGCGCTGGCCAGCGCGGTCAGCGGGGCGTAGAGCCGGGTCAGCAGCAGGGCGAGCGCGACCACCGCACCCGGCTCCAGTTGGCCGCGCAGCGCGTAGAAGCCACCGAGGCCGTACACCAGGGCGAGCGCCAGCGCCGAGACCAGGGTGAGTGCGGTGATGAAGACCGACTGGACCATCGCGGTGCGTACCCCGATGTCGCGGACCCGGCGGGCCCGGTCGGCGAACTCGGCCGACTCCTCCGCCGGCCGGCCGAAGAGCTTGATCAGGGTCGCCCCGGGCGCGGAGAACCGCTCGGTCATCTGGGTGCTCATCGTCGCGTTGTGGTTGGCGGCCTCGCGCTCCAGCCGGGCCAGCCGGGTGCCCATCCGGCGGGCCGGCAGCACGAAGACCGGCAGCAGCACGAGTGCGAGCAGGGTGATCCGCCAGGAGATCCCGATCATCACGACCAGGGTGAGCAGCAACGTGACGAGATTGCCGACCACCCCGGAGAGGGTGTCGGAGAACGCCCGCTGCGCGCCGATCACGTCATTGTTGAGCCGGCTGACCAGGGCGCCGGTGCGGGTCCGGGTGAAGAAGGCGACCGGCATCTTCTGCACGTGGTCGAAGACCGCCGTACGCAGGTCGAGGATCAGCCCTTCGCCGATGCTCGCCGAGAGGTAGCGGGTCAGCAGCGCCAGGCCGGCCTCGGCCAGCGCGACGACTCCGATCAGCACGGCCAGCCCGACCACCAGGTCGGTGCTCCCGCCGCCGACGATCCCGTCGACCACCCGGCCGGCCAGCACCGGCGTGGCCACCGCGAGCACCGCCATCACCACGCTGAGCAGCAGATAATGGGTCAGTCGCCGGCGGTGTGGCCGGGCGAAGCCGGCGATGCGGCGGAGCGTGGCCATGGAGAACGGGCGCCTGTCCTGCTGGGCGTGCATCGCGTGGTACAACGAGTTCCACGCCGTGACTTCCATATCCATCGCTGGCACCCTCCGTGAACACCGAGTCGCCCGGACCCTACCGGCGCCCACCGACATTAGGACCTCAAGCAATATCGAGGTCAACGTCCGGCGGAATCGTCGGGCCGGTACCCGTTACTGGCACCCGCAGGCCAGGCGACCGTGGCCGGATACCACCGCCACCCGGCGGCGCCGCCGGCCTGAAGGCCCGGCGGCGCGGACGGCAGGGCCCGGCGGCGGAGACGGCGACGGGCCGCCCGCGCATCGCGGGCGGCCCGTCGGTGGTTGTCGGGTCAGGTCAGGCGGCGGCCAGCGCCGGGCCGTCGGCGGTGTCGAGCAGCCCCGGGTCGTCCGCCGGCCGCAGGGCCAGCGCCAGTACGTCCGCCACGTCGGCCAGGGTGTGCACGGTCAGTGCCTCCCGGACCTCGGTGGGCAGGTCGTCCAGGTCCGGCTCGTTCCGGGCCGGGATGATCACCTCGGTCAGCCCCGCCCGGTGCGCGGCGAGCAGCTTCTGCTTCACCCCGCCGATCGGCAGTACCCGGCCGGAGAGGGTGACCTCGCCGGTCATGCCGAACTCCGGGCGTACCGGCCGGCCGCTGGCCAGCGAGGCCAGCGCGGTGACCATGGTGATGCCGGCGCTCGGCCCGTCCTTGGGCACCGCACCCGCCGGTACGTGCAGGTGGATCCGCCGCCCGGCCAGCGCGTTCGGGTCCAGCCCCAACGCCCGGCCGTTCGACCGGAGGTAGGAGAGCGCGATGTGCGCCGACTCCTTCATCACGTCGCCGAGCTGCCCGGTCAGGGTCAGCCCCGGCTCGCCCTCCATGCTGGTCGCCTCGATGAACAGCACATCGCCGCCGGCACCGGTCACCGCCAGCCCGGTCGCCACTCCGGGCACCGCCGTCCGCTCCGCCGACTCCGGCGTGAACTTCGGCCGCCCCAGGTAGCTGGCCAGGTTGTCGGTGTCGACGCGTACCGGACCCTCGGTCGAGGCCAGCGCGACCGCGACCTTGCGCAGGATCTTCGCCAGCGCGCGTTCGAGCTGGCGTACCCCCGCCTCGCGGGTGTGCTCGGCGGCGATCCGGCCCAGCGCCTCGTCCGAGACGCTCACCTCGTCGGCGGTCAGTCCGGCCCGCTCGATCTGCCGGGGCAGCAGGTGGTCCCGGGCGATCGCGACCTTCTCCTCCTCGGTGTAGCCGTCGAGCGTCACCAGCTCCATCCGGTCCAGCAGCGGGCCGGGGATCGCCTCCACCACGTTGGCGGTGGCCAGGAAGAGCACGTCCGACAGGTCGAGGTCGACCTCCAGGTAGTGGTCCCGGAAGGTGTGGTTCTGCGCCGGGTCCAGCACCTCCAGCAGGGCGGCGGCCGGATCACCGGCGTACCCCGCCGAGATCTTGTCGACCTCGTCGAGCAGCACGACCGGGTTCATCGAGCCCGCCTCGCGCAGCGCCCGGACGATCCGGCCGGGCAGCGCGCCGACGTACGTCCGGCGGTGGCCACGGATCTCGGCCTCGTCCCGTATGCCGCCCAGGGATACCCGGACGAACTTCCGACCCAGCGCCCGGGCGACCGACTCGCCGAGGCTGGTCTTGCCGACTCCGGGCGGGCCGCCGAGGGCGAGCACCGCGCCCGAGCCACGGCCGCCGACCACCTGGAGGTTGCGGGCCGCGCGCCGGTTGCGCACCGCCAGGTACTCCAGGATCCGGTCCTTCACGTCGGCCAGGCCGGCGTGGTCGGCGTCCAGCACCTGCCGGGCCTGCACCAGGTCGGTGTTGTCCTCGGTACGCGTGTTCCACGGCATCTCCAGCACCGTGTCCAGCCAGGTACGGATCCAGCCCGCCTCCGGGGAGGCATCGCTGGCCCGCTCCAGCTTGCCGACCTCGCGCAGTGCCGCCTCGCGTACCTTGTCGGGCAGGTCGGCGGACTCGACCCGGGACCGGTAGTCGGCCGAGCCGTCCGGCTCGTCCTCGCCCAGTTCCTTGCGGATCGCGGCGAGCTGCTGGCGGAGCAGGAACTCCCGCTGGGACTTCTCCAGCCCCTCGCGGACGTCCGTGTTGATCCGCTCGGTGACCTCCTGCTCGGCCAGGTACGCCTTCACCCAGCCGACCAGCAGTTCCAGCCGGGCGGTCACGTCCGGTGCGGCCAGCAGTTCGATCTTCTGTTCCAGGGTGAGCCAGGGCGCGTAGCCGGCCGAGTCGGCCAGTTCGGTCAGGTCGGTCATCCGCTCGACCGCGTCGATGACCTGCCAGGCGCCGCGCTGTTGCAGCAGTGACGTCACCAGTGCCCGGTACTCCCGGGCGAGTTCCTTGGCCCGGCCGGCCGGTGCCGGCTCGGTGACCTCCACGGTCTCGACCCAGAGGGCCGCGCCGGGGCCGGGCACACCGGAGCCGATCCGGGCCCGGGACAGCCCGCGCACCACGGCGGCGGGTTCGCCGCTGGGCAGCCGGCCGACCTTCTCGATCGTGGCGATGACGCCGATGGAGCCGTACTCCCCGTCGACCCGGGGCACGGCCAGAAGCTTCTTGTCGCCCGTGGCCCGGGCGGCGTCCACCGCTGCCTGGGTGGTCGCGTCCAGGGTCACCGGGATGACCATGCCGGGCAGCAGGACAGCGTCGGTCAGAGGAAGAACCGGAAGAGTTGCCATCACACACCTGCCATCGTTAGTTGAGCTTGTACGACTCAAGTAACAAACGGTGCCCCATGTTCCGGCTTGTGATCCAGACCACTACGACGATCCGGAGTACTCGACCGGACCGGACGGTCAGCCCAGCGGGGCCCGGCCGGCGCAGGGCGGGATGAACCAGCCGCGCCGGGCGGCCCGGAGCAGCGCGGTGTGCCGGTCCGGGGCGTCGAGCCCGGCCACGACCCGCGCGACGGTCTCGGTGACGGTGCCGACCGGCAGGTCCAGGCCGACGGCGATGCGCCGGTCGGACCACCCCTCCAGCAGCAGACCGACCACCACCAGTTCCCGGCGGGTCAGCACCGACCGGCCGCCGGACAGCGGGGACAGCACCAGCACCCCGGCCACGGACGGCGGAGCGGTCGGACAGCCCAGCACGGCGACCTGGAGCAGCCCCGACCGGTCGTCGCGCTCCTCCCCCGCGACGCAGACCGGCCAGAGGAACGAGGCGGAGCCGCCACAGTGGGTGGCCTGGTGCAGGGCTACGCCGGGCAGCGCCGAATCCGGGGCGAGCAGCCGGTGCCCGGGCAGGCCGGGCAGTGGGTGCACCGCGCCGGTGCGGGTCAGCACCGCCCCCGCCTGGGCGTCCCGGACGACCTGGGCCAGCACCGCCAGGGTCCGTACCGGGTCGACGGCGGCGGCGACCTGGGGAGCCAACGCCGCGACCAGGTCCCGCTCGGCATCGGTCGGATGGTCGGGGTCGTCGGTGCACATGACGAGCATCCCGATGTGCCGGCGCTCCGGGGTGAACAGCCCGACCGCGACCCCCTCCCGGAATCCCGCCGGAAAGTAGTAGTCGCCCCAGACCGGCAACTCGGCCAGCGGCACCGGCGAGTCCCGGCCCCGCTGCGGCACGGGTGAGCTGGCCAGCCCGACCAGTTCGACCTGCTCCAGCAGCGCCACGGAGCCGAAGTAGTTCCGGATCCGGGTGTCGTAACCGAAGCTCGCCAGTTCGGTGTACCGGCGGTGCCGGTCGTCGAGCAGGGCGAGCCAGGCGGCCTGGGCCGGCACCACCCGGCTGATCCGGGCGAGCAACTCGGCCGCCTGACCGTCGTGCCCCGGAGCCCCGGCGATCTCGGCCAGGTCGCGGATGATGTTCGACGGGGGCGGTGGCGGAGCGGTCATCAGGGAACCTTCGTCGGCGGACGGGCCGGTACCCCGGCGCGGGACGGGGTCAGCGTCGGGTCCGGGCGAGGGGCTGGGGGACGTACAGGCCCAGGCGCAGCGCGCGGACGGCGGCCAGGGTACGGGTCGGAGCAGCCATCTTGTCCAGGATGTGTTCTATGTGCGCGGCGACGGTCCGTTGGGTGATCACCAACTGGTTCGCCATCCGCTGGTTGGACCAGCCGTCGACGAGCAGGCCGAGGATCTCCAACTCCCGCCGGGTCAGGCCGCGCAGGTCCCCGGCGGGAGAGGTCAGTACCACCGCCAGCAGGTGGGCCGGGGCCGACGTCGGGCAGGGCAACACGGTCACCTGGAGGTGGCCGCCGGGATCGTCCGCCGCCGGGTACGGGCACAGGAAGGAGTTGTGCACGTGCCCCTCGCGCAGCCCCGCCGCCGCCACCTCCAACACCGCCGACCCGACCCGGAGCAGCGGGTGGTCCGGCAGCCCGGGCAGCGGCAGTACGTTGCCGGCCCGGGTCAGCACCACGCCGCACTCCGCGTCGGCGACGATCCTGGAGAGCGTGACGATCGACCGCATCGGGTCGACGGCCTCGGCCATCATCGGGGTGAGCAGCCCGAGGAAGTCCCGGACCTCGTCGCTCGGCTGCCCCGGGTCGTCGGTGTGCAGGGTGATCAACCCGAGGTGGCGCCCGTCCCGGCTGAACAGGGTGAGGCCGACCCCCTCCCGATAGCCCGCCGGCTCCAGGTACTCCGCCCAGGACTGCAACTCGCCCGGCGGCACGGGCGCATCGCGTACGCACATCGGCGGGCGGTCCCGGTCCATGCCGAGCAACTCCATCTCCCGGTAGTGGTCCGACCCGCGCATGAAGGCGAGAGCCGCCTCCGTGTAGCCGGACTCGCCCATCCCCTCGAACTCCCGACGCTCCGGATTGAGCACGTGCACCATGGAGCCGCCGCTCGGCACCAGCCGGTGCAGCACCTTCAGCAGTTCCGGCACCCGGTCCCGCACATCTCCCGGTAGCGCCGCGATCCGCTCCATATCGGCCACGACCTCGGCGGCACCGGGTGGCAGGTCAACCATCCCCCATACCGGTACCCCGAGCCGTCGCCCGCATGATGATCCACTCCTCGCCGTATCGGCAGTCCTGTCAATCCACCGTCCGCACCGACGCGGTTACCTAAGAGAACGGCGAGCGCCGCCCCCGGAAACGGCACCGGACACGAATGGTGCTCAACCCAGTGGCGCCGTCCCCGGCAGGTGTGGGATGAACCAGCCCCGGCGGGCCGCCCGGAGCAGGGCGACGTGCCGGTCCGGGGCCTGGAGGACCGCGAGGCTCCGCTCCACCGCCTCGGCGACCGCCGCGAGCGGGAGGTCGAGGCCGACCGCGATGCGCTCGTCCGTCCAGCCCGCCAGGAGCAGCCCCAGGACCACCAGCTCGCGACGGTCCACCGGGCACCGCCCACCCGGCAGCGGAGCGAGCATCACCACCCCGACCAGCGGCGCCGGCGCGGTCGTGCAGCCCAGCACCGTGACCCGGAACAATCCGTCCCGCGCGTCCCTGGCGCCACCAACTCGGCACGACGGCCGCCGGGGCGACCGGGCGGGCCAGAGGAACGAGATCGAGCCGCCGCCACCGGGCGCGTGCTCGCCGACCACTCTGAGCAGCGTCGAACCCACCGCCAGCAGCGGATGCCCGGGCAGGCCGCAGAGCGGCAGCGTGTCGCCCGCGTGGGTCAGCACCACCCCGGCGACGGCCTGGTGGACGACCCTCGCCAGTACCGACAGCGACCGCAACGGGTCGAGGGTGGTGGCGATCCGTGGTGCCAGTACCCCGACCAGGTCCCGCTGCACGTCGGTGGGATGGTCCGCGTCCTGGGTGCTCAGCACGAGCATGCCGACGTGCCGGCGGTCCCGGGTGAAGAGGCCGACCGCCAGCCCCTCCCGGAATCCGGCCGGAAGGTAGTAGTCGCTCCAGACCGGATACTCGGTCGCCGGCACCGGAAGGTCCCGGCCGCGCTGCGGGACGGGCGACTCGGTCAGCCCCGCCTGCTCGGCCTGCCGCACCACCTCCCGGGTGCCGAAGTAGTTCCGGATCCGGTCGTCGTACCCGGTGCTGGCGACCTCGGAGAACAACTGGTCCCGCTCGTCGAAGAGGGAGAGCCAGGCGGCGTCGTACGGGACCACCCGGCGCAGCAGCGAGAGCCACTGCCCCGGACGGTCGGCGCCGACCGGACTCGCGGCGACCGCCGCCGCCGCGTGGAGGAGGTGGGTGAGCGACTGGGAACGCGTCATCTTCTGCTCCGAGTCAGTGACCGCGGCAGGTACAGGCCCTGCCGGAACGCGCGTACGGCTGCCAGGGTCCGGGACGGGGCCGCCAGTTTGGCCAGGATGTGTTCGACGTGTGCGGCGACCGTGCGCGGGGCGATCACCAGGGTGTTGGCAATCCGCCGGTTGGAGCAGCCGTCGATGAGCAGGCCGAGGATCTCCAGTTCCCGCCGGGTCAGCCCGCGCAGCTCACCGGGGGGCGAGAGCAGCACCACGGCACGCAGGTACGCCGGTACGTGCTGCGGGCACGCCAAAACGGTGATCCGGGCGAACCCGCGATCCCCCACCTCCGGGTCGCCGTGGCAGAGGAACGCGGCGTGCGGCTCCTCCTCGGCCAGGCTCTCGGCCGCGGCGGCGAGCACCGCCGAGCCGGGCCGGAGTTGCGGGTGGTCCGGTAGTCCCGGCAGCGGAAGCACGTCACCGCCACGGGTCAGCACCACCCCCGCGACCGCGGCGGTGACGACCGTCGACAGCGCGGCGACGGACCGCATCGGATCGACCGCCTCGGCGATCAACGGTGCCAGCAGGCCGAGGAAGTCGCGGGCCTCGTCGGTCGGATGTTCGGTGGCCTCCGTGTGCAGACCCAGTGCACCCACCTGCCGGCCGTCCTGGCTGAACAACGCGACGCCGATGCCGTCCTGGAAGCCGGCCGGCGCGAAGTGCTCGGTCCAAGAGCAGATTTCGGGCGCCGTCACCAGGGCGTCCCGAACCAGGACCGGGCCGCGGTCAGGGCCGAGTCCGAGCTGTTCCACGTCCTGGTAGTGCTCGGGACTGTGCAGGTGCTCCATGATCGCTTCGTCGTAGCCGACGGCGCACACCGTTTCGAGCCCGTAGCGCTCCGGATCCAGCACCTGGAGCGCTCCCGCCTCGTACGGGACCAGCCGACGCAGCACCGTGAAGAGTTCAGCCACCTGTTCGTCGACGCCGGCTGACGACGACGCCACCCGCTCGACCTGAGCGGCGATCTCCGCGGCGTACGGTGGCAGTTGCCCCACCGGTCAGCATCCCGACCCTTGGCACATGCGGTCGGACGCTCCTCCTCATATCGGCAGTCCTGTCAATCGACAGCACCGGCACAGGTGCGATTACCTTGGTAAACGCCGGTCGGCACCACAGGACACGCGGTAGCCGGATCCGGGGAACCGGCCCGGAGACGGACGGCGGCCCCGGCGGCGCAGTGGTCGTGGAGGGCGCGCACGCTCCGGCGCGCCCTCCACCCGTACCGGGCCGACGGCCAGCGCCGGCTACCCGGGGTGCCGCTATCCGGCCTGGCAGGGCTGGCCGTTCAGCGCGATACCGCTGGGTGGGAAGGTCCCGGCGGCGAGGTACCCGATGGTCACCGCGACGCCCGGCGCGATCACCGCGTTCCAGTTGAGGTTCCGGGCGGTGACGACGCCGCCGGTGTGGCCGACCAGGGCCGCGTTCCAGATCGCGGCGATGCGCTGCGAATCCGGCAGCCCCCAGGACAGCGTCCACCCGTCGACCGTGGTCGGGGCTATGTTCCGGACCGAGATCCAGGTCTCCGGGCCCCGGCGGTAGTAGGAGACCGCGCAGGTCGGCGCCGGCCCCGTGGTCACGGTCACCACGTTGGACAGCGCCGAGGGATTGCCCGCCTCGTCCACCGCCCGCACCGCCAACCGGTAGGTGGTGCGGGGCGCCAGCCCCGAGACGGTGGTGCTGGTGCTGGGATAGGCGGGTGGCAGCAGGTAGACCCGTCCGACCACGGTGTTGCCGGTCAGGGTGAGCGACAGCACCTCGTACTGGGCGAGCAGCACGTTGTCGGTGGACGGACCCCAGCTCAGGCCGACGGTGGTCTCCCCGACCGCTCCCACGGAAAGCGACGTGGGTGCGGTCGGCGGCTGGCCGTCCCCGGGCGGCATGGTGAAGCGCAGCATCGGCGGCGCCGTCGAACGGTTGCCCGCCGCGTCCAGGGCCCAGACCCCGAAGGTGTACGTCCGGGACGGCAGCATTCCGGTGACCACGATGCTGTTGGTGGCGGTCCGGTGCAGCATCGCGATGTCGGTGAAGATCTGCGAGACGTGGTACTCGACCACCCCGACGTTGTCGGCGGAAGCGGCCCAGCCGAGCTGGACGGAGGTGGCGGTGGTGCCGACGACGGTGATCGGGCCGGGGGCGCTCGGCGGCTCGGTGTCCTCCGCCGCGTACGCGGTGCCGGCGGTGCCGGCCAGGGTGACGACGAGGAAGGGCAGGATCAGGGTACGGGTCCAGCGGCGGGCCGGTCGGGACGGACGACTGCGCACGGGAATCCTCGCTCTCGACTACCGACGCCGGGGCGCCGGACGTCGGGGTATTCATCGTGAACGATGGATAGGCGCCCAGGATCCCCCACCCGGCCAATACTCAAGGGGTCTGCCGCAGCGGTGGTGGTCAGTCGGTGCTGAGGTCGCGGCGGGTGGCTATCGCGGCGGCGGCCAGGGCCAGCGCGGTCCAGGCGGCGGCGATCAGCAGGCTCGTCCGGTCACCGCCGCCGGCGCCCAGGAACGCGGAGAACGGCAGCGGCGCGGAGAGCCGGCCGAGTAGTCCCTCGACGAAGACGAACCAGCCGGCGTACCCGAGGAACAGCCAGGTGGGGCGGCGTACCACCGCTGCGTTGGCGGCGCCGAAGACCGCCATCACCGGCACCAGGGTAAGGGTGTTCCGGTACTGCGTCAGGTCGCCCTTGGCCAGCACGGTCACCCCGCTGACGGCGGCGAACCCGACCGCCACGATCACGCTGGCCACCACCTGGCCGAGCAGGGTGAGCAGTCGAGCCGGTCGGGCCAGATAGAGCAGCACGGCCGTACGGTGCTGGAAGTGCTGGGTCACGCCCAACACAGCGAGGCCGAACGCGCCCATCCCGGCCAGCAACGCCCAGGCATCCACGTTCACCGCGCCGAAGAGCGCACCCAGCACACTGAACACGGCGATCGAGACCCAGCTCGACCGGATCGTGGCCATCCGGTACAGCTCGCTGCGGACCAGTGCGATCATCAGGCCGCCGCCAGGTTGAGAAAGATCTGTTCGAGGTTCGGGGCGTCCTCGGTCAGCTCGTAGATCGGCACCCGCGCCTCGAAGGCGATCTCACCCGCGTCCTCCGGGGAGAGGCCCACCACCTCCAGCACGTACCCGTCCGCACTGACCCGGCCGCCGGCCCGCTCGAACGCCTGCCACAGCCGCCGGGGGTCACGGCCCCGGATCCGCAGCCGGCGGGTGGCGCCGCCGTACAGCTCGGCGAGGGGGGCGGCGCACCTGACCCGCCCCCTGGCGATGATCACCACGTCGTCGATGAGCTGGGCCAGCTCGGCGAGCAGGTGGCTGGAGATCAGGACGGTGCCACCTGCCCGGGCGTGGTCGCGCAGCAGCTCGCGCAGCCAGGCGATCCCCTCCGGATCGAGCCCGTTCGCCGGCTCGTCGAGCACCAGCACCGGCGGGCTGCCCAGCAGCGCGGTGGCCACCGCGAGCCGCTGCCGCATGCCGAGCGAGTAGTCGCCGGTGCGCTGGTCGGCGGCGTGCGCCAATCCCACGTACTCGATCAGGTGGTCGACCCGGGACCGGCCGGCGCCGGCCAGGACGGCCTGGGTGACCAGGTGGGCCCGGCCGGTCTGGCCGGGATGGCTGACGCCCTGTTCAAGGACGGCGCCGACCTGCCGCAGCGGGTACGCCAGATCGCGGAACCGCCGCTTGTTGACCAGCGCCCGGCCGGACGTCGGCCGGCTGAGCCCGAGCAGCATCCGCAGGGTGGTGGTCTTGCCCGAGCCGTTCAGCCCGAGGAATCCGGTCACCCGGCCCGGTACGGCGGAGAAGGTCACTCCGTCCACGGCCCGGACCCGCCGGTACTGCTTCGTCAGTTCGATGGCCTCGATCATCCCGGCCATTCTTACCCGGCCCGCCGCGCCACCGGGGACAGCGGATCCCCCTCCCCGGTGGTCGCGATCCCGCAGCGCGGCTACATCCGCTGGAGTTCGCCGGTCTCGTCGAGTTCACGCAGCCCGGCGGCGCCACCGAACTCGCGGTCGACCATCTGCTGGAAGGCCGGCGGAACCGGCCGGCCGGTCGCCGCGTACAAGCGCTTGATCGCCGCGCCGGGGCGGCGGATGTCGTCCAGCATCCCCGGGTTGATCCGGTCGAACTCCGCCTCGATAAGGCGGGTGGCGGTCTCGCCGACCGTCTCGCCCCGGGCGTTGGCCAGCATCACCAGGAGTTCGTGCAGCTCACCGTCGATAACCAGGGCCCGCTCCCCGTCGTCCATGGCCTCACGCTAAGCCGGGTCGCCCCGCGACGGGCGCGGATCGACCGAGGTGGCGACTGCCGGGGACAGCGGGCTCAGGGTGGCGGCTGGGCATCGGGTGGCACGGCTGTGTTGCATGATGCTCCGGTGACCGGAGAGCAGGCGCCGACCGCCGTACGGCAGGCGCCGACCGCCGAGCGCCGACCCACCGACCGGCCGCCGGGTGGGGTGGTGCTGGAGGCGGTGCTGGAACGGATCACCTACGCCAACGAGGAGACCGGTTACACCATCGCCCGGTTCGCCACCGAACGGACCGGGTCCGACCTGCTCACCGTGGTCGGCTCGCTGCTCGGGGTGCAGCCCGGCGAGAGCGTACGGCTGGTCGGGCGCTGGAGTTCGCACCCGAAGTACGGGCGGCAGTTCGAGGTGCAGTCGTACACGACGGTGCTGCCGGCGACGGTGCAGGGCATCGAGCGGTACCTCGGCTCTGGGCTGATCAAGGGGATCGGGCCGAAGATGGCCGAACGGATCGTCGCGCACTTCGGCGTCGACACCCTGCGGGTGATCGAGGAGGAGGTCGGGCGGCTGGTCGAGGTCCCCGGGCTCGGTCCGAAGCGGACGAAGCTGATCGCTGCCGCCTGGATCGAGCAGCAGTCCATCAAGGAGGTGATGGTCTTCCTCCAGGGCGTCGGGGTCTCCACCTCACTGGCCGTACGCATCTACAAGAAGTACGGCGACGGGTCGATCTCGATCGTCCGCAACGAGCCGTACCGGTTGGCCGCCGACGTCTGGGGGATCGGCTTCAAGACCGCCGACACCATCGCCCAGGCCGTCGGCATCCCGCACGACAGTCCGCAGCGGGTCCGGGCCGGCATCCAGTACACCCTCTCCGAGGCCGCCGACGCCGGGCACTGCTACCTGCCCGAACCGAATCTGGTGGCGGACGCCGCCGAGATCCTCGGGGTCCCCGTCGAGCTGGTCCGGGACTGCCTGGCCGACCTCGCGGCCGACGAGGGCGTGGTCCGGGAGGCGGTGCCGAACCCGAGCAGCGAGGGCGGCACGATCCCGGCGGTATATCTGGTGCCGTTCCACCGGGCCGAGTCCGCGCTCGCGGCCAGCCTGCTCCGGCTGCTGCGGCACCACAGCGACCGGATGCCGGCGTTCGCGAGCGTGGACTGGGCGAAGGCGCTGGCCTGGCTGCGTACCCGGACCGGTGCCGACCTGGCCCCGGAGCAGGAGGCCGCGGTCCGGCTCGCGCTGACCTCGAAGGTCGCGGTGCTGACCGGCGGACCCGGCTGTGGCAAGTCGTTCACCGTCTCGTCGGTGATCAAACTCGCTGCCGCCAAGGGCGCGAAGATAGTGCTGGCCGCGCCGACCGGCCGGGCCGCGAAACGGATGACGGAATTGACCGGATATCCGGCCGCGACCGTACACCGGCTGCTGCAACTGCGGCCCGGCGGCGACCCGACGCACGACCGGGACAACCCGATCGACGCCGACCTGGTGGTGGTGGACGAGGCGTCGATGCTCGACCTGATCCTGGCGAACAAGCTCGTCAAGGCGGTCGCGCCCGGCGCGCACCTGCTGCTGGTCGGCGACGTCGACCAGTTGCCCTCGGTCGGTGCCGGCGAGGTGCTCCGGGACGTGCTGGGCGCCGAGTCGATCCCCCGGGTCCGGTTGACGAAGATCTTCCGGCAGGCGCAGAAGTCCGGAGTGGTGGTCAACGCGCACCGGATCAATGCCGGCCAGTCGCCGCTGCTCGGCGAATATCCCGACTTCTTCCTTTTTCCGGTGGACGAGCCGGAGGCCACCGCCGAACTGGTGGTGGACATCGTCGCCCGCCGGGTGCCGCGCAGGTTCGGCCTGCGTCCCCGGGACATCCAGGTGCTCACCCCGATGCACCGGGGGCCGGCCGGCGCCGGCAGCCTGAACACCGCACTGCAACAGGCGATCTCGCCGTACCGGGAGGGGCAGCCGGAGCGCCGGCACGGTGCGCGGATCTTCCGGGTCGGCGACAAGGTCATCCAGATCAGGAACAACTACGACAAGGGCGCCGCCGGGGTCTTCAACGGCACCGTCGGGGTGGTCACCGAACTGTCGGTGGAGGACCGGAAGCTCACCGTCCGCACCGACGAGGCCGAGGAGATCGGGTACGACTTCGACGAGCTCGACGAGCTGCAACACGCGTACGCCATCACGGTGCACCGGTCGCAGGGCAGCGAGTATCCGGCGGTGGTGATACCGGTGACGATGAGTTCCTACACGATGCTGCAACGGAACCTGCTCTACACGGCGGTGACCCGGGCCCGGAAGCTGGTGGTACTGGCCGGGTCGCGCAAGGCGCTGGCCATCGCGGTCCGCACCGCCGGCACCGGTCGCCGGCACACCGCACTCACTCACCGCCTGAGCGGCCCGAGCTCGCTCCAACCCGCCCTGTGACGTGAATCACCCGCCCAGTCTCAGCGGATAGACCTGCAAAAATCCGGATAAGACCCGCTGATACACCATTCGACAGCGTCTCCGCCGCATCGATGTCTCGTTAGGACTCTTGCCGTCCGGCGTACGCCCGCCGCAGCGGCCCGAGTGTCCCCCTGTCACCGGACGGAATACATGTCGAACACAACGGTCAGAGTCGAGGTCTTCCCGACGGACGACGCCGGTCTCCGCCAGATCGGGCCGAGTCGCCGACTCACGACGCTGCTACAGGAACGCGCCGACGAGATCGGCACCGCCGTCCGGGACATCTCCCGGATGCTGCGCGAGTCGGTGGACACCGAACCCGACGACACCGGATTCCGGGTGTCGAACGTGACCTCGACCTTCGGTCTCAGCCTCGCCACCAGCGGCGGTGTCGTGGTCACGCGCGCGTCGGCGGAGGTCTCGTTCGAGGTCACCCTCACCATCGAACGTGCCTGAGCCGTCGTGGAGTCGCGGAACTCGTACCTGGTCAGGATCCGTCCGCGCGACAAGCCCGACGCACCACCCGGATACACCGTCGGGTTCCTGGTCAGCAGCCACTGGGTGATCACCGCCGGGCACTGCCTCTCCAGGCTGGCCGAGGACGAGCCGGTCCGGATGACCCTGGCCGGCAGCGGAACGGTCGACGGGCGGGTGGTGCGGATCGCGCAGCGGGACGACCTCGGTCTGATCTGCGTCACCGGCACGCCGCCCCGGGCGGTGGTCCGGCCGGTCCTGGCCAGGGCCGCGGACAACGACGGATGGGTGGCACCGGCCCGACCCGAGGCCAGCCCGCACCGGTTGACGGGCTCGGTGCTCAACGCCGACCTCCGGCACCGGTGCGCCGGTGGCGGTGAGATCGCCGCCCTCGAACTCAAGGTCGAACAGGAACTCGGCGACTACCACGGCTACAGCGGCGGTCCGGTCGAACGGGTACCGCGCCCGTCCGACGAGCCCGGCCCGCCGGTCGTACTCGGCATGCTCGTCGAGCAGGCACCGAAGTGGAACCGTTCCGGAGACGCCACCAACGTGCTGATCGCGGTGCAGGCCGAGTACGCCCTCGCCGAACTCGACGTCCTCGCCGACGCCCGGCGGCTGGCCCAGGAGAACACCCGGGCACTGCAACGGGCGTCCGACGCCGAACCGGTCGCGCTGACCCAGGAGCTCAGGGAAATCAACGTGATGGGCGACCAGCTCGACCGCATGATCAGCCGGGGCCTGCTGGGGCGCCGGAAGGCCCGCCGTTTTCTGCACAAGGTCCTGGATCGGACCCTCCGGTACTGGATCGCCAGGAGCAACCGTGACCGAATCCGCACCTGACGAACTCGTACTCGACGAGGTGTTGCCCCGGGCCATCGCGGAGGCCGAGGCGGCGTTGCGGCGGCCGAACCGGGGACGGGCCGGGCTCGACCTGCTCCGGCCGGCGGTAACCTCGCTGGCCGCCTTCGACGCGAAGCGGAACCCGGGTGCCGTGCACCGGCTCGCGATGCTGCTCACCCGGCTCGGCCTGCACGCCGAGGCCGGACGGCTGCTCGACTGGGCGGCCTGGCGGACCACCCGGGGCAGCGACGCCTGGCTGGCCACCGAGAACGTCCGGGCGATCCTGGCGGCGGCCCGGGGCGAGCGGGACCGGGCGGCGCTCCTGCTCGACCTGGCCCTGCGCACCACCGACCGGCTCTCGGTGACCAGCGCGAAACTGCACGCCAACCTGGCCGTCCTCTGCCTGGAGACCGGCGAGTCCGGCCGGGCCGCCCGGCACGCGACCGCCGCGCTGACCGCCGCGATCAGCACCGAGCGTCCGGCGGAGTGGCCGGCCGACCTGCTGGCCAGCGCGGAAGCCAGTGCCATGCAGGCGATCGAGCGGTCCGCCACCGATCCGCCGCGTACCGCCGAGGAGTTGCGGGACCTCGCCGAGACCCAGTTCGCGCTGGCGATGCGGCGCCGACGGCTCGACCTGGTGGAGTCGGCGATCGAGGTGATGGAGCTGGCCGGCCAGCACCTGACCGCCCGGCTGCCCGCCACCCATCCGGAGGCCGTACGGCTGCGCGAGAAACTGGCCACCGCCGAGGACCGGTACGCCGACCTGCGCGCGGCGAGCCCCGCCACCCCGCTCCCGGTCGCCGCCCGGCCGGTCGCCGTCACCCCGGGCCGGCCGCCCGCGCCCCCGCCCGACCCGGCCCGGGAGGGCGTGCCGGAGGCGTACCACCTGGTCGTCGACCGGTATCTGGACAGCGTCTTCCGGTTCGTCTACTACCGGGTCGGCGACCGGCGGCTCGCCGACGAGTTGACCTCGACCGCCGTACGCCGGGTGCTGCACCGGATCGACACCTTCACCGGTCCCGACCGCGAGCTGGGCGCCTGGCTGATCGGCACCGCCCGCCAGGTGTTGGCCGACCACCCACCGGACGACCGGCCGCTGCCGCCGGTCGACGACCCGGACCACCCGGCCCGGGACAGCGGCGCGGAGCTGGTGAACGGTCCCCTGCTGACCGCGGTCCGGCGACTCGACGCCGAGCAGCGGGACTGCCTCGTCCTCCGGTTCCTCCAGGCCCTCTCGGTGGCGGAGACCGCGCGGGCGATGGGGCAGACCGAGAGCCGGGTCCGGGCCGTACAGCACCGGGCCGTCCGCGCGCTCACCCGACTGCTGCCGCCCGGCCCGCCACCGCCCTGGCCGGACGTTACTCGGCGGCGGGTGCACCGGGCCCGGTACCTGCTGCGCAAGCTGCTCCGCCCCAGCCCGCCCGATCTCTTCCGGGGCGACGGCGAGGACAGCGGGTCGGCCGCCGGCCGGGGCGTCGTGCACGGTGCCGACCGGCTCATCGTGCTCGGGCTCCAGCTCCGGGCCATCCCGACCACGCGGTCCAGCGGCGCTGTTGCGCCGTGCCCACAGCACCCGATCGCCTGCCCGCCACCGCTGAACCCTCTTCAACCCGAACAGAGCGGCGCGTACGCCCCGACTCCGACCTGGGGCCACGGCGGGCCGTTGGGGAAGGTTGACCAGGGTTCACTGCTCACGCCGGACTCGGACGCCCGGCTGCGGAGCATGCTGCTGGCGATCGTCGGCGGAGCGGCGGTCACGATGGCCGGAGCCGACGGCGCCGCACCGGGCACGCCCGGCGGTGCGGTACGGAGCGGATCCCGGATCGTCGTGACGGGGCGGGCCGGGCAGAACGCCAAGGGCCGCCGCGGCCGGGGGTGGAGACGGGGCCGGGCCCGGGGCCGGGACGCCGTCGTGGCCAGCCTCGGCGTCGTCACGATCGCCGTCTCCGCACTTGCGGCCGGAGACGGGAGCACCCGCCCGGCCGGAGACGGGAGCACCCGCCCGGCCCGTCCGGTGTACGCGCTGGACCGCTCCGGCGCACCGGTCCAACCGGAGCCGGCCGCCTCGGCGCCGAACCAGGGCCGGCTGCTCCTCGGGATCGCGCGGTCCCGGTTGGACGAGGCGAGCGCCCACCGCGACAGCGGGGAGGACCTCGGCGCCCTGCTGGACGGCGTGGACGACGACATCCGGCAGGGCAGTTGGCTGCTCACCACCTCGGCCGTCCGGCGGCGGGACCCGGCGGCACTGGACTCGGTGGACGCCTTTCTCGACGGGCAGCACCGGCAGGTGGCCGAGCTGCTGGTCCGGGCCACCCCCACCGAACGGGACCGGGTCGCCGAGTCGGTCCGGCTGCTGGACGCCGTACGCTGCCGGGTGGACCGGTTGCGTACGACGTTGAGCTGCGACGACGGGGCACCTGAGGGCGTGGACACCCTCGGTCCGCTGCCCGCCGACTGCGCCACGCGATAACGGCCGAAGGAGTGGTCCCGGACTCGACGGCGCAAAACATATCGACAGGCGTTTCCGTATCTGGCGCCGGGTGCGTACGGTGGCGCCATGAGGCAGCCCGGTGACCGTGCTCCCGCACCCGGACCGCTAGCACTGGTGCAGGATCTGTTGAACACTGTCGATATCGAGGCGGGCTGCGACCGGCTGCGTACGATCGCCGAACTCACCGCCTTCGCCGCCGCGCACGGCACGACCGGACTCAGCTTCACCGACTCCGACGTGACCGAGACGAGGCGGTTCCGGGAGGCGTTGCGGGACGCCTGCCGGGGGCACGCCGGCAGCGAGGTGCCGGCCGCGTCCGCCGCCGCGCTGCGCTACACCCTCGCCACGTCCCCGCTGCTGCTCACCATCGACCGCACCGGCGCGGCGCGGGCGATCCCGATGGCCGGGCTCGGCGGGTCGGCGGCGCTCATCGCCGGCGTGGCGGCCGCGATCCTGAACGCCGCCACCGCCGGCACCTGGCCCCGGCTGAAAGCCTGCGCGGCGCACCGCTGCCAGTGGGTGTACTACGACCACAGCCCGGCCGGACGGGGCCGCTGGTGCACGATGAGCATCTGCGGCAGCCGGGCCAAGATGCGCGCCTACCGGGCCGGCCGGTCGGCCGCCCGCTCCGGCGCCGCTGGCTGACCCGTCCTCGGTGCCCTGGCGGCGGCCTCGTGCCCTGGCGGCGGCCTCGTGCGCTGGTGCTCTCCGTGCGCCTCTGGTCTCCGAGCGCTGGTGGCCTCTGAGCACTGGTGGCCGCCGAGCGCTGGTGGTCAGCTCAGGGCCAGGGTGCCCAGGGTGCCGAGGACCAGGAACGGGCCGAACGGGAGGTGGCCGCCCCAGCCGATCCGGCGGGTGACGAGCAGGACCAGCCCGCACAGCGCCGAGGCGCCGAAGGTGAGCAGCGCGCCGAGCACCACCGCCGGCCAGCCCAGCCAGCCGAGTACCGCGACGGCGCTCAGCGCCAGCTTGGCGTCGCCCAGCCCGAAGCCCCGGCGGCCGAGCAGCAGGGTGGTGCCGGCGAGGAACAGGGCCGCCCCGAGCCCGGCCAGTACGGCCCGCCACCAGGCCGACGGGTCGCCGGCGACCAGGGCCGCCACGCCGAGCAGGCCCAGGGTGCCGGCCGCGGCGGCGTAACTGAGCCGGTCCGGCAGCCGGTGTACGGCGACGTCGACGAAGAGCAGCGGCACGGCGCACGCCACCCACCAGCCGAACGCGATCGACTCGATCGGTGACCGGGCCGCCACGACCACCGCCGCCACCGCGAGGAGCAGGGCGAGCTCGACGACCAGCGGTGGGGCGCCGACCCTGCCGCCACAGCCGGCGCACCGGGCCGCCGGGGTGAGCGGGCGCAGTGGACCGGCCAGGCCGATCGGGGTACCACAGTGGTCGCAGCCGGACCGGCGCGGCTGGCCGTACGGCACCGACTCGGCAGCGACGAGCCAGCGCAGCGCCGGGGCGACGCACAGCAGTGCGAGACTCCGGGCCGGCCAGCGGGAGCCGGGCCGGTTCTGAGTACGCAGAGTAACTTCATGATCGCATTTTTCGGATCTTCCCTGGTCCGGCGGGCGCGTGTCCGCCGAGTGGGCGACGGCCGGATCGCGCTGTCGCGGCAGCCCGGCAATCCCGGCCCGGCCACCCGGAAGCCCCGGTACGGAAGCTGTCAGATCATCGTCATCCATGGCATTTCGCTCCACCGGGCCGGCACAATCGGAACGGAAGGGGCGGCGGATCCATCCCGACCGCCACCCATTGATCAAATGTGAACCATCGACCGACATCTTATGATCGAGATGCCGGTCGCCAACAGAGATCGTAACCGTACGTATTCTCTCAAATAGCCCCTGTTGTATCGTCGGCGGTCAGCCTATGCTCGCCATCTGGACGGCGCACAACCGTCGACCAACAGGCAACAAAAAGATCGATTGGCAATACCACACCCAGAATCTAGATCGACTCACCCGAATGTGGATGCAGCGGCGCCGGGCCCGGCCGAGGGCCTTCGGGGCGGAGCGGCCGTGCCCACGTCACGGCCGACGGATCGACTCGGCGGGAGCAACCCGGTCAACTCCGCTCAGGTGGGCGGTCAGCGGCGCAGCAGGAGGAGGAGGCACCGTTGCGAACGCGGCAACCGGCGTACCTCTGGAGCGCCCTGCTCGCCGTGACGCTGCTCGTCGGCGGCACCGGCTGCGGCAACCGGCCGGGCAGCGCCGCGCCGCGCGGCACCGGCTCCGAGCCGGCCGCCAGTGCCGACGCCCGGGCCGCCGAGGCGGAGAAATCCGCGCTCGCCGCCTACGCCGGCTATCTGGCCGCCGTCCGCAAAGCGGAGCAGACCGGCGATCCGCTTGATCCGCAACTGCGGAAATATCTCGCCGATCCACTACTGACCCGGGTCAGGCTCACCATTCGCGACGCGAAGGAGCACGGCGCGATGCGTACCGGAAAGCTCGTCTCCAATCCGACGGTCACCGCGGTCGACCTCGACTCCGACCCGGCCACCGTCTCGATCCAGGACTGCATCGACGCCACCGGCTACCGGCTGGTCTACAAGAAGGACAAGAAGGTGGTCCCCGGTTCGGCCAGCGGCCGGCACCTCGCCACCGCGACCGCCACCCGCTATCCCGACGGCCGCTGGCTGATCAACGTCGGCGCGTCGCATGAGGACCAGCCGTGCTGACCCGGCGGGCGCTCGCGACCGGTGCCGTGGCCGGGCTGGCGCTGGCCGCCGCGCTGGTGGTGCCCGGTGGTCCCGCCGGAGCCGACCCGGTCGCGGAGTGCCCGCCCGGGCAGGGCAACTGCGACGTCTGGGAGCACCTGCCCGGCGAGCCGGGCGACGACGACGGCGGTTCGGGCTCCGGTGACGGCGGCGGCTCCGGCGGCGGAGACCGGGTCTGCGAGAAGGACGACGGCACGGTGGTGCCCTGCTACGACAACGTGCTCGGCTGGTTCAACAGCGCCGACGACTGCTACTACAAGCGGGCCGAGCCGCAGCCGACGGACGTCGAGCCGGGGAAGACCGCGTACCTGCAGACCTGTAGCGCGGCGGGGAGTTCCCAGATAGTTCAACTGACCGACCCGCCGGCCGGGTTCGCACCGCCGGACCCCGAGCAGATGGCGCTGGACCTGTTCGCCAACCTGACGCTGGACCTGCCGGAGATCCGGACCGCGCCGAGCGGCGCACCCGGGCTGGTCGGCGTGCCGGTGTGGCTCTACGACGCGTCCAGTTGGGAGCCCGAGCGGAGGACGGACGTCGAGGGCGGCGTGACGGTCTGGATCGAGGCGATTCCGACGAAGATCGTCTGGCGGATGGGCAACGGCGAGACGCTGGAGTGCACCTCGGCGGGCATCCCGTTCAAGGCCGGCGTCCACGACCCGCGCCAGCCACCCCGCGAGGCGTGCGCGTACCCCGGCTATCCGCGGGCGAGCAGCACCAAGCAGGGCGGGCGGTACGAGATCACCGCGGTCAAGCACTGGACGGTGCCGTGGGGCAGCAGCACCGGCGAGGGTGACCAGGACGCCCTCTCCACCAGCCGCGACGCCACGACCTCGATCCAGATCGACGAACTTCAGGTGGTGACGAGGTGACCGTGGCGACCAGTCCGACCACAGGGGCGCCGATCGACGCGCCGATCACCCCGCCCCGGATCGTCCGGCAGCGCCGGATGCGACCCGGGCTGCTCGGCCTCGCCGTACTGCTGATCGCGCTCGGCGGGCTCGGATCCGCGTTCGCGATCACCTCCGTACGCGCCACCGGCAGCTATCTCGCGGTCGCCCGGGCCGTACCGGTCGGCACCGCGCTCACCGCCGACGACCTGGTAGCGGTGCAGGTGGCCGGCGGCCAGGGCCTCGAACCGGTGGCCGCCGACCGGATCGACGAGGTACTCGGCAAGCGGGCCACCGTGACACTCACCCCGGGCACCCTGCTGACCATGGCGCAGCTCACCGACAAGCCGCTGCTCGGCCCCGGGCAGCAGCAGATCTCGGTCGGGCTGCGCCCCAGCGAGGTACCCGCGAAGCGGCTCCGTCCCGGCGACAAGGTGCTGCTGTTCAGCACGGCCGGCGACGACGCCCGGGGCGCCGCCGCGCCGGCCACCCGGTTCCAGGCCACCGTCATCGACATGGCCGCCCCGGCCAGCAACTCGGTGGTCCTCTACCTCGCGCTCGCGGCCAAGGACGTCCCGGCGGTGGTGGCGCTGGCCACCAGCGACCGGATCGCGGTCGTGCTGAACGCGGCAGCCTGACCGTGGCCATCGTCGCCCTCGTCTCGGCCAAGGGATCCCCCGGGGTCACCACCACCGCGCTCGCCTGCACGCTCACCTGGCACCACCGGGTGGTACTGGCCGAGTGCGACCCGTCCGGCGGATCGGTGCTGGCCGGCTATCTCGGCGGGGCGCTGGCCGGGCCCCGGGGCATCGGCGAGCTGGCCGTCGGTGAGTTGCGGGACGGCAACCTGGAGGAGGCGTTCTGGTCGCAGCTCGTCGACCTCGACGCGCCCAAGCGGGAACGGCTGCTGCTGCCCGGCGTGGTCGACCCGGCGCAGGCCGGCAGCGTCGTACCGCTCTGGCAGCGGTTCGCCGACTTCTTCACCGGGCTGGCCAAGGGCCGTCCGGCGTACGACGTGCTGGTCGACTGTGGACGGCTCCAGGTGGTCGGTCCACCGTGGCCGCTGCTCCGGGCCGCCGATCTCGTGCTGGTCGTCACCACCGCCCGGCTGCCGCACCTGTCCAGCGCCCAGGCCACCATCCGGGCGATCGAGCGGGACTTCGCCGAACACCGGGTACCGGCCGACACGCTGCGACTGCTGCTGATCGGCGGCGAGCACGGCCGCAGCGAGGTGGGCAAGGCACTCCGGCTGCCGGTCATCGCGCAGTTGCCGGACGACCCGCGTACCGCCGAGGTGCTCAGCCACGGCGGGACCGTACGCGCCAACCGGCCGCTGATGCGGGCGGCCAGCGCGCTGGAGGTGCCGGTCCGGGCGGTCCTGGACCGGCGGCGGGCCCGGCTCGGCTGGCCGGCCGCGATCGAGGGGGTGCCGGGTGCGGTTTGAGCCGGTCTACTCCGACCCGCGTCCCCAGGACCCGGACGCCGCCTCCACCACTCCGATCTGGCAGGTTGTCCCGCACAACGGGCACCGGCCGGTACCGCTGCCGAGCGGTGGCGAGGTGCCGCCGTACGCGGTGGTGCCACAGCCGGTGACGCCGCCCGTCCCGCCCCGGCCCCGGGTCGACTTCGCGGTGGTCCGGGAACTCCGGCGCGAACTGAGCGAACGGCTGACCCTGTGGCAGCGCGGCCGGGAGTTCAGCACCGCGGAAGAGGACGTCGAGCGGGCCCGGCTCGCCGTGGCGGTGGTCGCCGAGTACGCCGACTCCACCCGCCGGGCCGGTACCCCGATGTCGGCGACCGAGGAGCGGATGCTGCTCGACCAGGTCAACGCGGAACTGGTCGGGCTGGGCCGGTTGCAGACCCTGCTGGTCGACAACTCGATCGAAGAGGTGCACATCCTCGGCTGCGACTCGGTGCGGATCACCCGGCGCGGCGGTGGCGTCGACTGGGCCGAGCCGATCGCCGACAGCGACGAGGAGATGGTGGAGATCCTCCAGGCGGCGGCGCGCCGGGCCGGGGCCACCGAGCGGTCGCTCTCCACCTCGAAGCCGACCCTGGACCTGCAACTGCCGGACGGCAGCCGGTTGGCGGCGGTCTTCCTGGTCAGCCACCGCCCGTACGCGGTGATCCGCAAGCACAACACCATCGAGGTCACCCTCGACGAGATCACCGGTGCCCGGGCCGACCTGGACGAGATGCTCGACGTGCTGATCCGGGACTTCCTCCGGGCGGCGATGCGGGCCGGGCTGAACATCATGGTCGCCGGGCTGGCCGGGGCGGGCAAGACCACGGTGGTCCGGGCGCTGATGGACGAGATCCCGGCCGACGAGCCGTACGTGCTGCTGGAGGAGAGCCGGGAGCTGCTGCCCGCCCGGCGCGGACGCAAGCACCGGGCGGTGATGAGCTTCGAGTCCCGGGAGGGGCACGGCGACCGGGGGCCGGACGGCCGACCGGCCGGTGAGGTGACCATCGCCGACCTGATCCCGGTGGCGCTGCGGATGGGGGTACTCCGGATCATCGTCGGGGAGGTCCGGTCCCGGGAGATCGTGCCGATGCTCCAGGCGATGACCACCAGCCGGGGTTCGATGTGCACCATCCACGCTCGTAGCCCGGCCGGGGTCAGCGAGCGGATCATCGAGCTGGCGCTGTCACACGGCCGGGAGATGACCGTCGAGCAGGCCCGCCGGATGGCCGGGAACGCGCTCGACCTGATCGTCTACGTCACCATCGAGGACGAGACCGCGATCGGTGGCCGCAAGCACCGGTTCGTCTCGCACGTCGAGGAGGTCATCGGGGTCGGCGAGGGCAACCGGATCACCACGACCACCGTCTTCGGGCCGGGGCCGGACGGCCGGGCGGTCCCCCGCCACCTGCCGGAACGGGTCCGCGACCAGTTGCTCCGGGTCGGGTACGACGCGCGACTGCTGACCCGCTACATCGAGGCGGGTACCGGCGCGTGGCGGCGGCCTCGGCACAGTCGGCTCGGGCGGCCGGCATGACGACGTGGCAGCCGGTGACGTCGGGTACGGCCGCACGGGGCAGGGCCGGGCCGGTCGCGGGCCGCCCCGCGGGTCCGGGGGTGGCATGGTGACGCTGCCGTCGAACATCGAGCTGATCGCCGTGCTCTCCGGGATCGCCTGCGCGACCGGGCTGGTGCTGGTGGTCGCCGCGCTGGTCGGTACGAAGCGGCCGGCGGGACCGCGCCGCGACTCGGTGCTGCGCCGGCTCTGGCTCGGCAACGGGACGAGTGCCCGGGAACGGCGGGCGCACCAGACGCTGCTGGTCGGGGCGATCCTGGCCGGGGCGGTGGGATTCCTGCTCACCGGGCTACCGGTGGTCGGCCTGCTGGTCGCCGTCGCGGTGCCGGGTGTGCCGTGGCTGCTCGGCACCGGGCGGGCCGAACGGCGGGCGATCAACCGGATCGAGGCGATCGGCGAGTGGACCCGCCGGCTGAAGGACGTCTCCGGCACCGGCCAGGGCCTCCAGCAGGCGATCATCGGTACGGTCGCGACCGCGCCGGACCAGATCGACGAGGAGGTACGCCTGCTCGCCGCCAGGCTGGCGGCCGGCTGGCAGGGTCGGGCCGCACTGCTGGCGTTCGCCGAGGAGATCGGTGACCCGGTCTGCGACCAGGTCGTGGCCGCGCTGATCCTGCACCTGACCGACCGGGGCGAGCGGCTCGGTGACGTGCTCGGGGCGATCGCCTCGGCGGCGGCGGCCGAGGTGGTGACCCGGCGCGAGGTGGAGGCGAAGCGGGCGCAACCCCGGTTCGCGGTGCGCTTCCTGACCGGGATGACCCTGCTGGTCCTGGCGTACGGGCTGGTGAACCCGGACTACATGGAGCCGTACGGTACGCCGGACGGGCAGTTGGTGATGGTGCTGCTCGGTGCCGCCTTCGTCGCCCTGTTGGCCTGGGTACGGGCGATGAGCCTGCCGCCCCGGCCGGCCCGGTTCCTCGCCCCGCCGGACCAGGAGGAGGCGCTCCGGTGAGCGCGAGGAGTGAGCCGGGTTTGCGAGCCCCGCAGTCGCGAACGACAGCCAGCACAGCGAGCGCGAGGAGTGAGCCGGGTTTGCGAGCCCCGCAGTCGCGAACGACAGCCAGCACAGCGAGCGCGAGGAGTGAGCCGGGTTTGCGAGCCCCGCAGTCGCGAGCGGACCGGAGGACGGTGTGATCCTCAACTGGCACCTGACGTTCGGGGTACTCGGCGGTGCTGCGGTCGGGTTGGGACTGTTCCTGCTGGTCCGGGAGGCGTTGCCGGCGACTCCGGCGCTCGGTCCGGCGCTGCGCCGGCTACACCAGCCGGCCGGGTTGAGCCGGCCGGGCCGGGCTTCCCGCCACGACCTCGACTGGCTCGTCGGGGCGGCCCGCTGGCTGCGTCCACCGCATCGGCAGCTCGCGCTGATCGGGCAGTCGGCCGAGCAGTACACGCTGTCGCTGCTGCTCTCCGGGCTGATCGGGCTGGCGACTCCGGCGGTGTCGACCGCGATCCTCTTCCTCGCCGGGATCCGGCTGCCGTTCGTGGTACCGACCGTCGGCGCGCTCGGCTTCGCGCTGCTCTGTGTGCTGATGGCGCACCGCAGCGTACTGGTGAAGGCGGAACGGGCCCGGCGCGAGTTCCGGCAGGCCGTCTGCGCCTATCTCGACCTGGTCGCCCTGCAACTGTCGGCCGCGCACGGTCCGGTGCAGGCGCTGGAGCGGGCGGCCGAGGTCTGCGACGGCTGGGTGTTCGAGCGGATCCGGGAGGCGCTGCGACTGGCCCAGCTCCAGATGCACTCGCCCTGGGACGAGCTGCGGGAACTGGCCGAGAAGATCGGCATCCCGGAACTCGGTGACGTGGGGGCGATCATGCAGTCCTCCGGCACCGAGGGCGCACAGGTGCACGACTCGCTGCGGGGCCGGGCCGACTCGCTGCGCGACCAGATCCGGACCGACAACCTGGCCCGCGCCGAGGCGGTGACCAGCCGGCTGGACGTGCCGGGCGCGCTGCTGGTCTTCGTACTCGTCGGCTTCGTCCTCTATCCGTTCGTGGCCCGGATCTGACCCCGACCCACCGTTGCACTGAAGGGAGACCGCAATGTCGATCATCAATTACCTGCACATTGCGTTCGTCGTGCGGATCGCCGAGCTGCGCCGTACCGGTGAGGGGGATCGGGGCGACAGCCCGGTCCCGACCGCAGTGATCATCTTTGGTCTGGTGGCCGCGGCCCTGGCCGTGACCGTCGCCGTGTCGCGCAGCGTCACGGACTGGATGGACGCCATTCCGGAGCCGGGCGGCGGCGCGGACACCGGCGGCGACCCCGCTGGACTGCCGCAGGACTGATCCGTGCCACGACCGCGCGGCAGCATCCGGTACCGGCTCCCGGCGACGACGGCCGGGGCCCGGTGGCGCCGGATCGTGCGCGTGGACCGGATGGCCGGCGCGGAGCGGGACCGGGGTGCCAACCCGGTCGAGCTGGCCGTGCTGATGCCGGCCATCCTGATCCTGTTGCTCGCCTCGATCCAGGCCGCCTCCTGGTTCATCGCCCGGGCCACCGCGCTGAACGCCGCCCAGTCGGCGGTGAGCGCGCAGCGCGCCTACCAGGCCGAGCCGGGGGTGGGGCAGCAGCGCGCCGAAGACTTTCTGGAGCGGGCCGGTGACTGGCTGATCGGCTGGGAGGTCACGGTGACCGTCCCCGAGCCGGACGACACGCAGGTGAGCGCCACCGTCACCGGGGAGCCGCTCCGGGTGATGCCGCTGATCTCGCTGCCGCCGATCAGCGAGACCGCCTTCGGCACGGTGGAGCGGTTCACCGACGAGGAGGCGCCGTGATCGGCGCGGGCATGCTGCGCGGAGTGCGCGGCCGGGACCGGGGTTCGGTGTCGGTGGAGACCGCGATCCTCACCCCGGCCTTTCTCGCCCTGGTGGCGCTGGCCGGGGTCGCCGGCCGGACCGCCGTCGCGCACGAGGCGATCGATGCCGCCGCGCACGACGCCGCCCGGGCCGCCTCGATCTCGCGTACCGCGGGCGACGGGCGGGACGCGGCGCGGGCGGCGGTACGGAGCCGGCTCGACGCGGAGGGGCTCGCCTGCTCGGACGAGCCCGAGGTGGACTTCGCCGGTACGGTCAACGGCCAGCGGGCCGGCTTCGACGAGGTGTACGTCACCGGCCTCGGCACCGACGCCTCGGTGGTAGTCACGGTCACCTGCGACGTCTCCGTCCGGGACCTGCGGATGCCGCTGCTGCCGGGAGTGCGGACGTACAGCACCGTCGAGGCGACCTTCGCGTCCCCACTGGACCGCTACCGTGGCCGGAGCGCCCAATGAGCGCCCGGGGCCGCTCCGCAGGTAACCGGGTCGGGCCGGGTCACCCGGTCGGGCCGGATGCGGGGCGGGTCAGCCTGTTTCTCGCGGTCGCGCTGATCGGGGTACTCGCGATCATCGGGCTGGCGTACGACGGCGCCGGCCAGCTCCGCACGATGCAGCGCGCCGACAACCTGGCGGCCGAGGCGGCCCGGGCCGGCGGCCAGGCGATCGACCTGGGGCAGCTACTCCTCGACGGCACCACCCTGCTGGACCAGACTGCGGCGAGGACCGCCGTCGGCAACTACCTCGCGAGCGTGGACGGCGTCGACCGCTGGGACGTGGACTTCGCGGTCGCCGGGGACAACTCCACGCTGACGGTCACCCTCGAACTCGACTACGACACGGTCTTCCTCGACCTGTTCGGTTTCGCCGACAACATCACGGTGCCCGGTACGGCCACCGCGACACTCCTCACCACGACGAACCGCTGAATAGGGGGCATCGTCATGCCTGCATCCCGGGCGGCGCGCCGCGCCGGCCAGTTCTGCACCGGGCTCGGGGCGTTGATCGTCCTGATCGGACTGCTGGTCGGGGCGCCCCTGGCGCTGCTGGCCCTGGCCGGCAACCCGCTACCGGACCACCTACCGGGGTTGGACGAGATCGGCACCGCGCTGACCAGCCGGGACGACGGTCAGCTCTTCCTCCGGGCGCTGGCGGTCGTCGGTTGGGCCGGCTGGGCCACCTTCGCCCTCTCGGTCCTCGTCGAGATCCCGGCCCGGATCCTGCGCCGGCCGGCGATCCGGCTGCCCGGACTCGGCCGCCAGCAACGCTGGGCCGCCACCCTGGTCGGCTCGGTGGCGCTGGTCCTGGCGGTCAGCCCGGCCGCCACCGCCGCCAGTACGGTCCTCGGGACGACGGCGGCGGCAGCGGCCCAGCCGGGAATGGCGGCCCGGCCGGGGACGGCGGTGCAGCCCGCTGCCGCAGGGCAGTTGGGCATCACAGGGCAGCCGGTCGGTGTGCCGCAGGTGGTGAACGGGGGGCAGCCGGTCAGCGGCGAGGGACCGGCCTCGGGGCCGGCGCCGCACTGGCTGGCGGAGCCGGCGTCGGGACCCGCGCCGCAGTGGCTGGCCGGCGAGCCGGAAGAGCGGGCCGAGCAGCCCGAGCCGGTCTACCGGGTGGAGAAGGGTGACTACCTGGGCCACATCGCCGGCCGCTACCTCGGCGACTTCGACCGCTATCCGGAACTGGCCCGACTCAACGAGATCCGTGATCCGGACCGGATCCGGCCGGGCCAACTGCTGCACCTGCCCCCGAGCGCCGAGGACCGGGGCGCACGCCAGCACGCCACCGGGCTGGTCGCGACCCCGCCGCCGCCCGGCGGCTGGCCGGAGACCGTACCCGTGGATCCGGCGCCAAAGGCCGGGCAACCCGACGCGCCGCAACCACCGGCCGGTCCGCAGCCGCCCGCCGACCCGCCGCCCGCCCAGCGGTCCGGTGGTGACGGCGACGGCACCAGCTACGCGGTCACCGCCTCCCGGGCCGGTGCGGCGGAGGAGCTGAACCGTCCGCTCGCGGTCTCGGCGGTGATCGCCGTGGCCAGCATCGTCGGCGCGCAGGTGGGTGCGGTCTTCGGGCTCCGGAACCGCTCGGGCCGCCGCCCCATCTTCGGCAACGGCCGGCACCGGCCACGCGACTGAGCGAGCCAAGACAGGACGGTCTGAGCGGACAGCGGAGCTCCGGTGTCGAGGATGTCGGAGGACACACCTCGCTACCGGAGCTCCGCAGCGCCTAACCGGCCGGCTCAGCTCTAGTTCTGCAATACGGTGGCATCGAGGTGGACCCGCACCCGACCGATCCGGGTGAAGTAGCTCGCCACGCCATCCGAGGCGCCGCTGTGGCCGCCCCGGGCAGTGTTCCCGAAGAACCACGGGCCGCCGCTGTCACCGCCCGTCGAGACATCGTCATCGGTGACATCCAGACCGCAGTATCGATGGCCGCTCAACGTCCGGCAGGTGTCGGTGTCGGCGACGTGGGAACAGCGGTACCCGCTGTTCCGGCCCCAATGACACACGGCCGAGTTGATCGGTGCGTTCCCGACCGCCGTCACCGTCCGGTCTCCGCCAGACTGCCGGCTGGTCGCCCGGAACTGCTTGTTCGTCGAGTGGCCGTTCTCGGTCAGGGTCCGGTGGAACTGGAAATCGATCGCGTCGTTCGGGGTCTGGCCCGGGTTGGTGCTGATGACCCCCGTGGCGTTGCCGTACCGGAGCGCGTTGTTGCAGTGCCGCGCCGTCAGCACACCCCGGTTGCCGTAGCGGACCACGGTGAACCCTGCGGTGCAGTGGGAGTCGCCGTTGGCCAGGTTGAGGTCCCGCCCGCCTTCGACGGTGCGCTCGACGACCCCGACCTGGTCGCCATCGAGTTCGAGCACGACGTCGATGGGGAGCTGTCCCCCGACGGTGCCTGCGGTCAGCGCCTCGTGGAAGACCGAGTCGAGCGCGCTCGTCCGGGTGGTCCCCCCGACCGGCGCGTACTGGAGACGCAGTACGCGTCGCTCGTGGTCGTAGCGGGTCCCCGCCGACCGGATGACGTCGGTGCGGGCCGCCAGGGACGTGGTGAGCACGTAGGCCAGGTCGGCCAGTTCCTTTGAACTGGCCGGCGCACCGTACTGCACCTCGGTGTTCACCGGTAGACGCTCCAGCTCGGCGATAACGTCGGCGCTCGGCTTCGCGGTGAACTGGATCCAGTGACCGGCCGCCCCGCCCGGGCTAGCCAGACCGGCCCGTACGAACGTGTCCGGCCTGGTCTCCTCCAGCTCGGTGATGTAGGCACTGAACTCGTGGATGCCCTGGTGCGCCGCGACGACGGCGGAGAGGTCCTGTCCGCTCTCCTTGGCGTACGTGGTCAGGTCCTGCATCGTCGCGTCGTCCAGAGCCAGGGCGGACCGGCCCGTCCCGGTCACTCGGAACGTGCCCGCCGACGTCGGCACGGCCCGCACCGGCACGCTCGCGTTCACAAAAGTTGCCGCATTGTTCTTGGTGTCGTTGCCACTGGCGGGGGCTCCGGCGACCACTGTCAGGCCAGCGGTGACCCCCAGCGAGGTCAGCAGGGCCAGGACTCGTCGCATCTACTGCGTCCTCTCGGACAAACTGGTGATATCAAGCGCCGTTGGCTGAAGTACGCTGATCATCGCGTTTCGCGGGTTCGCTGTGACCCAACGAATCCGCAAGGTTTCCTCGGTCCCAGGCCGTCGGCCACGCGGGGAGGACTATGAGCAGGCGGAACGGGCTCTGGCGGGTCGCGGATCTGCCGACGACCAGGGCCGGCGTCGAGCGGGCGTTCTCGTACTTCGTCGCGGGAGTCCGGCTGGGCACGCTCGCGCAGATGGTCCCGGCGGTACACATCGGAGTCGCGACGTCACCGCATGGCGTCGGCTACCTCGCGTGCTGGCTCGCCGCGGCCTGTGCGGCCATCGCGGTGAGCGTGGTGACGCTGGTACGCCGTCGCCCGCTGGGCGCGGCGGGTTCGGCAGCGGACTTCGCGCTGGCCTGCCTGTTGCTCGTGCTGGGGCCGCTGGTGCTGGCGCCGGGGGAACGCTTGGGTACTTGGGTCGCGTTCCAGCCGGCCTACGCGCTGTCGATCATCATCACGGCTGGCGGGGTCCGCGGCCGCACCCACTGGGTGGGCGGCCTCCTCGGCGTTATCGCCTGCTACGTGGTGTATCTCCGCGGCGAAGTCGGGGCAGACATGGTCCCGACCGCCATCGGCAACGTCCTCACCTACGTGGTGTACGCGCTGGTCGCCCGCATGTTCTTCGGATACACGCGCCGCATCGCGCACGACGCTGACGCCTCGCGTGCTCGCGCGGCAGAGCTGGCACGGCGCGAGGAGAAACGACGCGCCCAGGTGATGATGCACAACGGGGTCGCCCTCATGCGGCTGCTCACGGAGCCGGGGACCGACGAGTCGCGCTCCCGGCTCATCGACCAGGCCGAGGCGGAACTGCGGCGGATGCGCTCCTACCTGCGTGGCCGGGCGCCGGACGGAGACGTGCCCGCCGGAGGGGCCAATTCCGACGCCCCCGTGGTGCTCGCCGCAATGATCGAGCGGGTGTGCGACCGGTTCGCCGACCTGAACGTCGATGCCTTGCTCGACCTCGGCGCCGACCTGAAACTCCCCGCCGCGCAAGCCGAGACGCTTGAGCGCGCGCTCGAGAGTCTGTTGCTCAACGTACGCGTGCACGCCCGGGCAGAGGCAGTCGTGGTCCACCTCGACCGGGGCACGGATGGGAGCTGGACGCTGACCGTGCGCGACGACGGCGTCGGCTTCGACCCGGCGTCGGTGACCGCCGGAGTCGGGCTGCGCGAGGTCGTCGTGGGCGAACTGCGGCGGCGCGGGCTCGACGTCGAGATCGAGTCCGCCGTGGGTGAGGGGACGACAGTGACGATCTCGTCCGGCCCTGGGCCGGCGGTCGTCGGTCCGGACCGGGACGCCGTCACGGACGCGGCATGAGGCCCCCGGTGGCGGTCGTCGACGACGCGTCGCTGATACGCGAGTCGTTCGGCCTGCTCATGCCTGGTCTCGACGTCGTCGCTGCGGTCGCGACCGTGGAGGAGTTGGTGCGCCTCCGCCCCGAGGTAGAGGTGGTCGTGCTCGACCTGCACCTGGCGAACCTCGAACAGCAGCCCGACGTCCGGCAGGGCATCGCCGCGATCCGCGCGCTGACGCACTGCGGCTACCGGGTCTGCGTCTACAGCCAGGAGGAGCGCCGCTTCGTCCTTGCGGCGTCCATCGCGGCGGGTGCGAGCGGGCTGGTCTCCAAGGCGCTGCCGACCCGCCGGGCCGAACAACTCCTCCTCGACGTCGCCGCCGGTGGCACCGTCATACCTCAGTCGGTCGTCGGGATACTCGAGGTTCTGGTCCGGCGGGACAGCATCACCCTGCTCAGCGAGCGCCAGCGCCAGATCCTGCACGGCCGGGCCCGCGGACTGACCTACGCCCAGATCGCCAAGCAACTGTTCGTGAGCGAATCCACGCTCCGTGGCTACTGGCTCGACCTGACCCGGTCGCTCTCCGATTCCCTGCGCAACCTCACACCGGGCGAGATCGAACGAGCCCTCGGACTCGCGCCGGGAGATCTCCTGGAATTCTGGTCCGGGGAAGGGACTGACGTAAAGGGCTGGTGGCGCGGCGGCATGGGCAAGTGAGCTGATCTGACGGACCCGAAGTGGCAGATCGTGGCGACCGAGTGTTGGCGATCCTCAGGGAAGGCGGGTCTGTAGGACGCCGCCGACCACCCGGGTGGGCAGGACCTGCTGGTCGCTGCTGGCCGGGCCGTGCACCACCTCGCCGCCGTCCAGCTCGAAGGTGCTGCCGTGCCAGGGGCACTTCACGCAGGTACGCCCGTTCTCCCGGACGACCTGGCCGGCGCCGAGTGGGCCGCTCTGATGGGCGCACCGCTCCAGCATCACCGTGACGTCGTCGCCGTCCCGGTAGACGACGACCGCGATGTCGTCGATCCGGCGGGTCAGCAGCTTGTTCTGTGGCAGGGCGGACATGTCCGCCAGCGCGTGCCAGCCGTCCTCGATCCGGCGCAGGTCCGGAACCCCCTGGTTGACACTCGCCGCCTGCTTGTAGGCGAGGTGCCCGCCGAGGAACCCGCCGCTGCTCACGGCGGCCATGCCGAGGTAGCCGAGGGTACGGCCGAGGCCGTGCCGCCCGGTCAGTCGGGCGGCCAGCGAGCCGGCGTACAGCGCGATGGCCATGCCGTTGGCGAGCGCGTGCACCAGTCCGACCCGCTGCTGCTCCCGGGAGAGCGACCCCCAGTCGTTCCACCCGGAGATCGCGGTCGGCACCGCGGCGACCGTACCGATCGCCACCAGGGTGGTGGCGGCCCGCCGCTGGTGGGGCATCAGGTCGAGCACCGCCGTACTCAGCCAGGCGCCGATCGGCACCTGGACCAGTGCCGGGTGCAGCGGATGCCCGATCGGCACCCCGTGCAGGAAGTCGCGCAGCCGCTGCGGCCGGATCGCCGCGGCGACGATCCGCTGCATGCGTTCCGCCGTCCGGTCCAGGCCGGTCGCCTGCTCAAGTCTCAGGATCGCTCGCACCGACCCGGACTACCCGCCGCGTGGCCGGACAAACCTCGCGTCCTCGCGGATCAGCCGGATACCCCCGGACGGGTTACCGGGAAGCACTCGGGGTAGACCGGCCGACATGCGGATCGCCATCACCGGAGCCACCGGCAACGTCGGTACGGCGTTGCTGCGTCGGCTGGCCGGCGAGCCGGACGTCGAGGTGATCGGCATCGCCCGGCGCTGCCCGCCGCCGGACGCCGGGCCACCCTACGACGGGGTACGGTGGCACGCCGCCGACCTCGGGGACCCGGCCTGCCTGCACCCGCTCGCCGAACGGCTGGCCGGGATGGACGCCGTGGTGCACCTGGCCTGGCAGATCCAGCCCAGTCACCAGCGGGCGCGGCTGCGCCAGACCAACATCAACGGCAGCCGGCACGTCGTCAACGCGATGCTGGCGGCCGACGTGCCGAAGCTGGTGTACGCCTCCTCGATCGGGGCGTACGCGCCGGGGCCGAAGGACCGGCGGGTCGACGAGAACTGGCCGGTCACCGGCATCGGGCGGTCCGGTTACAGCGTCGACAAGGCGGCCGTGGAGGCGATGCTCGTCGACGCCGAGCGGGACTATCCGGTGCTCCGGGTCACCCGGCTGCGTACCGCGCTGGTCCTCCAGCACGACGCCGGAGCCGAGATCACCCGGTACTTCCTCGGCCGGTTCGCCCCGATCTCGCTGCTCCGCTCGGGCCGGCTGCCGGTGGTGCCCCGGCACCGGCGGCTCCGGGTCCAGGTGGTGCACGCCGACGACGCCGCCGAGGCGTACCTGCGGGCGTTGCGCAGCGACCGGACCGGCGCGTTCAACATCGCCGCCGAACCGGTCGTCGACGGGCCGCTGGTGGCGGCGGAACTGGGCGGCTGGGCGGCGCCGCTGCCGCTGGGACTGCTTCGGTTGCTCAGCCAGGTCGCCTGGCGGACCCGGCTGGTGCCGGTGGACGAGGGCTGGCTGGAGATGGGTGCGGCGGTGCCGCTGCTGGACTGCTCCCGGGCGGAGCGGGAGTTGGGCTGGCGACCCCGGCGGGACGCCCGGGACGCGCTGCGCGACCTGCTCGCCGGGATCGCCGCCGGCTCGGGGACGGCCAGCCCGCCGCTGCGGCCGATCGAGCGGATCGCCGGCCGTCAGGCGGCCTGACCCGCCGCGCGGGGATAGGCCTGTCGGGGGCACGGAGCCATGGCCCTTTCGGGTACGGAGCCGGGAAGGGACGGGCCTCGGGCACCTGCCGGTGGCACAGTGGGGCGCCATGGACCGGACTCGGGTGCAGGACTGGATCGCCGGCTACGAGCGGGCCTGGCGTACGCCGGGAACCGAACCCCTCTCCGCGCTCTTCACCCCGGACGCGAGCTACCTGCCGGGGCCGTACCGGGAGCCGGTGCTCGGCCTGCGGGACATCGGCGAGATGTGGGAGGCCGAGCGGGAGGGCCCGGACGAGGAGTTCGAGATGACCAGCGAGATCGTGGCGGTGGACGGCGACGTCGGGGTGGCCCGGATCGAGGTCCGGTACGGCAACGGCGATGAGTTCCGGGACCTCTGGATCATGACCTTCGCCGGGGACGGCCGGTGCGCGGCGTTCGAGGAGTGGCCCTTCTCGCCACCCTCCTGACCGACCGGTACGCACCCCCCGAGGCTCCGGTACCGTCGGCCGCGACGGCACCAGCGGCGGGAGCGGTACGGCATGACGGTCCGGGACGGCGACTACGACCACGGTGGCGAGATCCTCGCGGTCGGCCAGCCGGTGACGATCCATCTGGTCAAGGCGCCCCGCCCGGACCTGCGCTATCCCGCGTCGGTGCTCTCCGACGACGGCATCCACCTGGCGGTCCGGGCGCCCTGGGCCGGCGACGTGGTCCGGGACATGGGCTTCGTCCGGTTCGAGCCGGGTGACCTCTGGACCGAGCACTACTGGCGGGACCGGTGGTACTCGGTCAAGGAGGTCTACGACGCCGCCGGCAGGCTCAAGGGCTGGTACTGCGACGTGGCCCGGCCGGCGACCGTGCGGGACGGCGTGGTCGTGGTACCTGATCTCGACCTCGACCTGTGGGCGTCCGCCGACCTGAGCCGGGTGCTCCGGCTCGACGAGGACGAGTTCCTCGCCAGCGGCCTGCCCGAGCGGGATCCGGCCACGGCGGCCCGGGCCCGGCAGGCCCTCGACGAGCTGGCCGAACTGGCCGCCGACGGCTTCGACATGCTCACCGGGTGATAACGCACTGCCGACCCGCCGCCTCGTCGGCGCGACGCGGCGGCGGATCACTGGGCGGCACCCCGCGCACCGGCCGGTAATCCGCTCGCCTCCGAGGCGGCCCGGGCCGGAGGATGATCGGCATGTCCGGGACGTACACCTGCACCGTGGGCCCGGCGGGGCCGGAGCCGGCGCCGGCCGGCGCGGGCCGGCTCGCCGCCCTGGTCGGGCCGGACGCGGTGCCGCCGCCGCTGCTGATGCTGCTCGGCATGGTCTCCACCCAGGTCGGCGCGGCGATCGCCACCCAGCTGTTCCGGACCACCAGCCCCGGCGGTACGACCGCGCTGCGGCTCGGCTTCGGCGCCCTGGTGCTGCTCGCGGTGGCCCGGCCGACACTGCGGCTCGGGTGGCGCACCGCCGGGCTGGTGGCGGCGTTCGGGGTGGCGATGGCCGGGATGAACCTCGCCTTCTACACCGCCCTGCAACGGGTGCCGCTCGGCATCGCGGTCACCATCGCGTTCACCGGCCCGCTGCTGGTCTCGGTCGCGGCCAGCCGCCGGCTCCGGGACTTCGGCTGGGTCGGCCTGGCCGGGCTCGGGGTGGCGCTGCTCGCCGGCCTGCTCGACCTCGGAGCCCTGGCCGGCTCCGGCTCCGGCTCCGGCGGTACGGGCCGGCTCGACGCGACGGCGCTGCTCTGCTGCGGGCTCGTCGCGCTGGGCTGGGCCGGTTACGTCGTGCTCGGCAAGGCGGTCAGTACCCGGCTGGGCGGGAGTCGGGGGCTCGCCCTGGGGATGGCGGTCGGGGCGGTCTGCGTACTGCCCTTCGGGGTGGCCGGCAGCGGGGCGGCGCTGTTCGACCCGTGGACCATGACGCTCGGGCTCGGGGTCGCGCTGCTCTCCTCGGTGCTGCCGTACTCGGCCGAGATGGCGGCGCTGCGCCGGATGCCGGCCCGGGTCTTCGCGGTACTGCTCAGCCTGGAGCCGGCGGTGGCGGCGCTGGTCGGGCTCACCCTGCTGCACGAGACGCTGGGCTGGCCGCATCTGCTCGGCATCGGCTGTGTCGTCGCCGCCTCGCTGGGCGCGATCACCGGCCGGCCCGACCGGTCCGGCTGACGCGGAGCCGGTGACGAGATCGGGGGATGCGCACCGGGGTCCGGTGCGGGCATCCTTGTCCGGTGGGCGTACGAGTCGAGGAGAACGGTCCGGTGCGGACGGTCGTACTGTCCCGGCCGGAGACCAGGAACGCGGTGGACGGCCCGACCGCGCGGGAGTTGGCCGCCGCGTTCCGGGGCTTCGACGCCGACACGCGGGCCTCGGTGGCGGTGCTCTGGGGCGAGGGCGGCACGTTCTGCTCCGGCGCCGATCTGAAGGCGATCACCACGCCCAGCGGCAACCGGGTCGAGCCGGAGGGCGACGGCCCGATGGGCCCCACCCGGATGCGGCTCGGCAAGCCGGTGATCGCCGCCGTCTCGGGGTACGCCGTCGCGGGCGGGCTGGAGCTGGCGCTCTGGTGCGACCTGCGGGTCGCCGAGTCCGACGCGGTCTTCGGGGTGTTCAGCCGCCGCTGGGGCGTACCGCTGATCGACGGCGGGACGGTGCGGCTCGCCCGGCTGATCGGGCAGAGCCGGGCGATGGACCTGGTCCTCACCGGCCGCCCGGTGCCGGCCCCGGAGGCGTACGAGATGGGGCTGGTCAACCGGCTCGTCGAGCCGGGCGGGGCACGGGCCGCCGCCGAGGCGCTGGCCGCCGAGATCGCCGGTTTCCCGCAGACCTGCCTGCGCAACGACCGGCTCTCGACGCTGGCCGCCGCCGGCCGGCCGGAGGACGAGGCGATGCGCACCGAGCTGGCGTACGGGATGAACTCGCTCGCCACCGACGCCACCGAAGGGGTGGCCCGGTTCACCTCCGGCGAGGGCCGGCACGGGTCGTACAGCCCGGCGTGAGGCCCGGCCTGCGGGGGGGCAGGCCGGCGGGCGGGTCAGGCCGGTAGCGGCGGCAGCGGGAGCGGCAGCGCGGGCAGGCCGTCGAGGCTGCTGCCGACGTGATCCTTCCGCTCGCAGTACGCGGCGAACTCCTCGTCGGTCTTCCGGCCGAAGTAGTCGGCGTGCAGCGTCCGCTCCTCGCGGTAGTCCATGAACGGGACGGAGTAGCCGCAACTGTCGCTGATCCGCCGCGCGCTGACCAGCACGACCGCCCGCAGACCCGGTGCACCGGCCTGCTCCGGGAAGTGCCGGACCAGCTCTGCCCACCGGGGGTCGTCCCGGAACACCGCCTCGCCCTGGCCGTGCACCCGGACGATGTTCGGCGGACCGTCAAAAGCGCACCACATGAGCGTTATCCGCCCGTTCTCCCGCAGGTGCGCGACGGTCTCCGCCCCGCTGCCGCCGAAGTCGAGATATGCCACGGTCTGCTCGTCGAGCACCGCCAGCGACCCGGCGAGCCCCTTGGGCGAGAGGTTGACGTGCCCGTCGGCGGCGAGCGGCGCGGTCGCCACGAAGAAGACCTTCTGTGCCTCGATGAAGCTGCGGAGCCTGCCGTCGATCCGGTCGTACTTCTTTCCCATCCGGCCATCCTCCCTGGTCAGCTCCGGCCCACCGTAGTAGCGCCGGGCAACTCCCAGCGGCCGGGAAGGGGCCGGCGGGCTACCGCGGCGGTGAGCCCACCGGCGGCGGGGTCGGCGTCCCCGCCGCCGGCGTGCACCACCGCGACACCGGTGAGGTCGGCGTACTCACCGGTGCCAGCGCCACCGCGCGGACGGTGGCCACGACCGGCCCGCGCACCGTCAACTCGGGTCGGCGGTACGCAGCCAGACGGCGGTGTCGGAGGGCAGCAGATCACCGTCCACCGGCCGGCTGGCCAGCAGGCGGCTCTGATGCGGCGGAAGCTCCACGGGAGCCTCGGAGAGGTTCACCACGCAGGCGAACCCGGGATCGCGGGCGAAGGCCAGTACCCCGTCCGGCGCCGGCAGCCAGCGCAGCGTGCCGTCGCCGAGGGCCGGCAGGCTCCGGCGGATCCGGATCGCCTCGCGGTACAGCTCCAGCATCGAGTGCGGGTCGTCGGTCTGCGCCTGCACGGTCTGGTCCTTCCAGGCGGCCGGTTGCGGCAGCCAGGGCGGGGCCGAGGCGTCGTCCGGGCTGAACCCGAACGGCGCCGTGTCACCCGACCACGGCAGCGGCACCCGGCAGCCGTCCCGGCCGGGGTCGACGAATCCGGAGCGCGGATACATCGGGTCCTGCCGCAGCGCCGGTGGGATGTCCTCGACCTCCCAGAGCCCCAGCTCCTCGCCCTGGTAGACGTACGCGGCGCCGGGCAGCGAGAGCGAGAGCAGCGCGGCGGCCCGGGCCCGCACCGTACCCAGTTCCAGGTCGGTGTACGTCCCCTCGCGCTTGCTGGCGAAGCTGAACGTGGTGTCGGCCCGGCCGTACCGGGTGACCACCCGGGTCACGTCGTGGTTGGAGAGCACCCAGGTGGCCGGGGCACCGATCGGGGCGTGCTCGGCGAGCGTGCCGTCGATGCTCTCCCGCAGCTTGGCCGCGTCCCAGGCGCAGGTGAGGAAGTCGAAGTTGAACGCGGTGTGCAGCTCGTCCGGGCGCAGGTAGTTGGTGAACCGCTGCCGGTCGGGCAGCCACACCTCGCCGATCAGGGCCCGCGGCTCCGGGTAGCTGTCGGCGATCCGCCGCCAGCTCCGGTAGATGTCGTGCACCCCGTCCAGGTCGTGGAACGGATGCGGCGTCCCCTCCACCACCTCGGGCAGGGTGGCGTCCTTGAGCAGCAGCGCCGCCGAGTCGATCCGGATGCCGTCCACACCCCGGTCGAACCAGAACCGCAGGATCTCCTCGAACTCGGCGCGTACCTTCGGGTGGTCCCAGTTGAAGTCGGGCTGCTCGGCGGCGAACAGGTGCAGGTACCAGTCGCCCGGGGTGCCGTCCGGGTTGGTGGTCCGGGTCCAGGTCTGGCCGCCGAACTCGCCGACCCAGTCGGTCGGCGGCTGGTCGCCGTCCGGGCCGCGGCCGGGGCGGAACCAGAACAGCTCCCGCTCCGGTGCACCCGGGCCGCCGGCCAGCGCTGCCTGGAACCACGGATGCCGATCCGAGCAGTGGTTCGGCACCAGGTCGGCGATGATCCGCAGGCCCTGGCCGTGCGCCTCGGCGATCAGCTCCTCCACCTCGGTGAGCGTGCCGAAGACCGGCTCGACCGCCCGGAAGTCGGAGACGTCGTAGCCGGCGTCGGCCATCGGCGACGGATACCAGGGACCGAACCAGATGGCGTCGACGCCCAGCCCGGACAGGTAGCCCAGCCGCTTCCGGATGCCGGCGATGTCGCCGATGCCGTCGCCGTTGTCGTCGGCGAAGCTGCGCGGGTAGACCTGGTAGATCACCGCGTCTCGCCACCACCGGCGGCGGCGCTCTGATGTGGACACGAGTACCTGCTCTCTGGATCGGTCCGGTGAGCTCTCCACCGGTACCTGCACGCTGGGTCCGGGCGGTCGTAGTGTGATGGGACCTCTGATGTGCCGCGTTTCGTGCCGATGACGATACAAACTCGATTGCGACACCGCAATAATGCGACAGAATTCTGAAAGATGACGACTTAGATCGTCCGGCTTCCGGCGGGCGGCAGAGCTGTGCCGAGCAGGGCGCCGGGGCGCGGAGGAGCCCCCGCGCGGGGTCGTGAAAGTGCCCGGTCAGCCGAGCCGGGTCGATCGAGGCGGGTCAGCCGCAGACGTGTGGGGCCGGGGCTGCGGTGGCGCGGCCGGGCGGGCGGGCCACCGGCCCGACGACGTGCGGGGCACCGGGCCGCGCGACGTGCTCGGCGCGGGTAACCGGTCCGTCAGTGCCCGGGTGCCGGCGCGGTCGAGCCGCGTACCACCAGTTCGGGCTCGAAGAGCAGCTCGTCGGTGAGCACCCCGACACCCTCGATCTGGTTCACCAGCAGGTCCACCGCGGCCTGGCCCATCATCTCGATCGGCTGCCGGACGGTGGTCAGCGGCGGGTCGGTACAGGTCATCAACGCCGAGTCGTCGAAGCCGACCACCGAGATGTCGGCCGGCACCGACCGCCCCAGCCGGCGGGCGGCCCGGATGGTGCCGAGCGCCATCACGTCACTGGCGCAGATGATCCCGGTCACGCCGCGCTCGATCAACTTGCTCGCCGCGACCCGGGCCCCCTCCATGGAGAAGCTGGACCGCTCGACGCACTCCTCGTCGTCGGCCCAACCGGCGACGTTCGCCATCGCGGCGAGCTTCCGGCGCGACGGCACATGGTCGGCCGGGCCCAGCACCAGGCCGATCCGCTCGTGGCCGAGTGACCGCAGGTGCCCGTACGCCTGCTCGACCGCCACCGCGTCGTCGGTCGACACGCACGGGAAGCCCAGCTCGTCGACGCCGGCGTTGACCAGTACGACCGGCAGGCCCCGGTCGGTGAGCCGCCGGTAGTGGTCGTGCGGGGCGTCGGCCAGCGCGTACGAGCCACCGGCGAAGATCACCCCGGAGACCTGGTGGTCCAGCAGCATCTCCACGTAGTCCATCTCGGAGATTCCGCCGATGGTGCGGGCGCAGAGCGCCGGGGTGAGCCCCCGCTGGGCGAGCGATCCGGTGACCACCTCGGCCAGGGCCGGGAAGATCGGGTTCTGCAACTCGGGCAGGACGAGCCCGACCAACCGGGCCCGCTCGCCGCGCAGCTTGCTGGGGCGCTCGTAACCGAGCACGTCCAGCGCGGTGAGTACGGCGACCCGGGTGCTCTCGGAGACGCCGCCCCGGCCGTTGAGCACCCGGCTCACCGTGGCCTCGCTGACCCCGGCCTTCCGGGCCACCTCGGTGAGTCTTCTGGTCACGGCCGCGATCGTACGACAGGCAGTTGCAAAAACCGAACCGAAGTTCGCCGGGCTACTGCAACAAACCCCGCACCGCCGTCTCGATCGCGCGATGGAAGGTCGGATAGGCGTAGATCATCCCGGCCAGCGTGCTCACCGGGACCTCGGCGTGCACCGCCACCGCCAGCGCGCTCAGCACCTCGCCCCCGACCGGGCCGGCCGAGGTCGCGCCGACCAGTACGCCCCGGTCGACGTCGGCGACCAGCTTGATGAAACCCTCGTCGCCCACCTGGTGGATCCAGCCCCGGCTGGACTCGGAGAGCGGGGTGAAGCTGGTCCGGACGTTCAGCCCCCGCTCCCGGGCCTGCCGCTCGGTCAGCCCGACCGCGCCCACCTCGGGATCGGTGAAGGTCACCCGGGGCAGCGCCCGGTAGTCCGCCCGCGGCCCGTCGCCGGCCGCCCCGTCGAGCACGCCGGCCCGGCGCAGGATGTCGTCGATCGCGATCCCGGCCTGGTACATCGCCACGTGGGTGAAGGCGCCGTGCCCGGTCAGGTCGCCGACCGCCCAGATCCCGTCGGCGGCCCGCATCCGGTCGTCCGTCTCCACGAACCGCCGCGTCGGGTCCAGCCCGACGGTCTCCAGGCCCAGCGTGTCGAGTACGGCCCGCCGGCCGGTGGCCACCAGCAGCCGTTCGCCCCGGAGTTGGTCGCCGTCGGTCAGGTGCACGGTGAAGCCGCTGCCGTCGTGCTCCACCCGCTCGGCCCGGGCCCCGGTGTGCACCGTCACCCCGTCCGCGCGCAGCGCCGCCGCGACCCGCTCCGACGACTCCGGCTCCTCCTGCGCGAGCACCCGCTCGCCGGCCTCCACCATGCCGACCCGTACGCCGAACCGGGCGAGCACCTGTGCCACCTCCGCGCCGATCGCCCCGCCGCCGAGGATCACCACCGACCCGGGCAGCTCGGCCAGCTCCATCGCCTCCCGGTTGGTCCAGTACGGCGTGCCGGCCAGCCCCGACACCGGCGGGATCACCGGGGTGGTGCCGGTACCCAGCACGACGCCGACCCGGGCCCGGAACGTCTCGTCGCCGACCCGCACCAGCCCGGGGCCGACCAGCCGGCCGGAGCCCCGGACGAATCGGCCACCCTTCGAGGTGAACCGCTCGACCCCGGCGTCGTCGGTCCAGCCGGCGGTGGCCTCCTCGCGGATCCGCTTGGCCACGATGCTCCAGTCCGGCTCGACCCGGGCCTGCCCGGCCAGGTGGTCGACCCGGCGCGCCTCGGCCAGCGCGTTCGCCGCCCGAATCATGATCTTGCTCGGCACGCATCCCCAGAACGGACACTCGCCGCCGACGAGGTTGCGCTCGATGCCGACGACCGAGAGGCCGGCGGCGGCGAGCCGGTTCGCCGTCTCCTCACCGCCCACGCCCAACCCGACCACCACCACGTCCACGACCGCCGTCACGTCCGTGGACACGATCTCGTCGGCCTCCACGTGCGCCCGCTCCTGTTCAGCCATACCGCCAGCTTTCCCGATCCGCCCCCCGGTCAGCCAGGTGCCGAGCGGCTGAAGCCATCTTCCACTGAAACACCCGAAGGCGCCTGATTTCCCCCCGGCCCTCATGCACTTGTCATCATCTGCCGTAATCAAGTCGTGTCTTTTCATCGCGCGATCGATATCTTGCTGAAATGAGTTCGCCTCGCTACAGTGACCCCACTCACACTCGACGCCACACAGCTCCAGGGCCGGTCACATGGCGGGTGCAGACCAGCAGCAGGGCACGGCCACGGTGACGATCCCGCGGATCAGCACAGGTCATGGAGACTCCCGTTCCCGAAGGGATGGACAGATGTCCGTACCGCAGTACCGGAAGGTCGCGGCGCTGGCGCTCGTGGCCGGCCTGGGACTCAGCCTCACGGCATGCTCCACGAAGAGCGACGACAACTCCGACGCCGGCGGCAAGGTCACCATCACGGTCGACTGCCAGCCGGTCGGCTCCCAGAAGGAGTTGTTGCAGAACTGGAACGCCGATGTCGCCGAGTTCCAGCGGCAGAACCCCGACATCGTCATCAAGAGCGTGAGCGTCGGCGAGCAGTGCAACAACCCGCCGGACTTCACCGCCCGGCTCGCCGGCGGCACCGTGACCGACGTCTTCTACGGGTACATGACCGACCTGGCGCAGGTGCTGGACTCCGGCCAGGCGATGGACATCACCGAGTACGCCAACAAGGAGACCGTGCCGACCTGGGACAGCGTCGACCCGGCGCTCAAGGAGGTCTTCACCGACGGCGGCAAGCTCTACGCCGTACCGGTGAAGAACTACTCGATGGGCCTGGTCTACAACAAGGTGCTGTTCCAGCGGGCCGGACTGGACGTGAACAACCCGCCCAAGACCTGGGCCGACGTCCGGGCCGCCGCCAAGAAGATCTCGGCGCTCGGCAACGGCATCGCCGGCTACTCGGAATACAGCGCCGGCAACACCGGAGGCTGGCACTTCACCGCCCTGCTCTACTCGCAGGGCGGCCAGATCCTGACCCCGGACGGCAAGAAGGCCGACTTCAACAACCCGATGGGCCGGCAGGTCCTGCAGAACCTCAAGGACATGCGGTACGGCGACAACAGCATGGGGGCCCGCCAACTGCTCCAGTGGGGCGACCTGCTGACCAACGCCGCCGCCGGCAAGGTCGGCATGTTCATCGGTGCGCCGGACTCCACCCAGGCGATCGTCAGCCAGTTCCAGGGCAAGTTCCAGGACTGGGCGATGGGCCCGATGCCCGGCCAGGACGGACCGGCAAAGGGGACGCTCGGCGGCGGCGAGGGCTACTTCTTCAAGAAGGGCCTCACCCCGGAGCAGGTCAAGGCCGGTCTCAAGTGGATCGCGTACCAGAAGCTAACGCCGGGCAAGGGCCAGTTCGACTACGTACGGGCCAAGCCGCAGAACTACCCGGTGGGCCTGCCGCAGCCGCTGCTCTTCGCGGGCGGCAGCGAGGCGCAGAAGCAGGAGCTCGAACTGCGCAAGGCGAACGCGAACCTCGACACCGCGAACTTCGCGCTCTTCGAGGCGAACCCGGTCCCGATCAAGGGGGAGCCGCGCAACGCACAGGCGATCTACGCGGTGCTCGACGCCGCGATGTCCGGGGTGCTGACGAACCCGAACGCGAACGTCGACGCGCTGCTCAAGACGGCCGAGGACAAGGTCAACCAGCTCCTGGCCGCCGAGAGCTGATCCCGCTGGGGTGGGGGCCGGCGCGACCGGCCCCCACCGGCGTCCCCGCCGCACCGTACGGTCACCGACTTTTCCAGGAGTTGCCTTGGCGACCACCACCGCCCCGGGTACCACCAGGCCGGGTCGCGCCACGCGGCCGTACCCGGAACGGCCACGGCGTAGCACCGGCCTCGGCCGGAAGGTCCGGGACAACCTCACCGGACACGCGTTCCTGATCGGCGCGGTGGCATGTTTCGTCGTCTTCTCCTGGTACCCGATGATCCGCGGCATCGTGATGAGCTTCCAGCGCACCCGGCGGGGCGAGACCACCTGGGTGGGCTGGGACAACTACCTGCGGATCCTCGACGACCCCAGCTTCTGGCCCGCCTGGAAGAACACCATCTACTTCACGGTCCTGGCACTCGTCCTCGGGTACGCGGTGCCGTTCTTCGTGGCGATCCTGCTCAACGAGTTCCGGCACGCCAAGGGATACCTGCGGATCCTGGTCTACCTGCCGGTGATGTTGCCGCCGGCCTCGGCGCTCTTCCTCTTCAAGTACTACGCCTACGACCCCAGCGAGGCCGGGCTCTTCAACGCGATCCTCAAGGGGCTGCACCTGCCGACGTCGGAGTGGATGCAGTCTCCGGAGATGACGATGCCGGCGATGGTGATCGCCTCGACCTGGATGAACATGGGCAGCGCGGTGCTGATCTATCTGGCGGCGTTGCAGAACATCCCCGGCGAGCTCTACGAGGCGGCCGAGCTGGACGGCGCCGGGATCTGGCGGCGGATTCTCAACGTGACCATCCCGCAGACCCGGCTGATCCTGCTGCTGCTGGCGATGCTCCAGATCGTCGCCACGATGCAGCTCTTCATCGAACCGCTGATCCTCGCCAACGGCGCGGGCGCGGAGGACTCGGCGACCTCGGTGGCGTACCTCATCTACCAGCACGGGTTCTTCCAGAACGACCTCAACGGCGCGGCGGCGCTCGGCGTGATCATGCTCGTGGTGCTGGCCGGCTTCTCCGCCGTCTACGCGCGGCTGACGGCGAAACAGGACTAGGACGGGCAACCAATGGCACAGGACTCCGGCACCCGGACCCTCATCTCCGCCGCCCAGCTCCGCCGGGGACGCGGCAAGGTCGTCTACTGGACGCTGCTCACCACCGTCGTGGTGGTGTTCACGCTGGTCTTCCTCGGTCCGCTCTACTGGATGGTCACCGGCGCGCTCAAGTCCGGTCAGGAGATCGCCCAAACCCCGCCGACGCTCTTCCCGCAGGATCCGCAGCCGCAGAACTACGCCGACGCGTGGAACAACCTCGACCTGGCGAAGCTGCTCTTCAACACGTTCTACTACGCGGCCGGGGCGCTGCTGTTCCAGCTCGTCCTGGACACCGCCGCGGCGTACTCGCTGTCGAAGCTGCGACCGGTCTTCGGCAACGCGATCCTCGGCCTGATGCTGGCGACGCTGATGATCCCGGCGATGGTCCTGATCGTCCCGCAGTACGTGACCGTGATCGACCTGCCGATCCTGCACATCAACCTGCTCGACTCGCCGTTCGCGATCTGGCTGCCCCTGGTCGCGAACGCGTTCAACATCTTCCTGCTGAAGCGGTTCTTCGACTCGATCCCGGAGGACCTGATGGCGGCGGCCGTGATGGACGGGGCGACGCCGCTGCGTACACTCTGGTCGATCATCCTGCCGATGTCGCGCCCCATCCTCGGGGTGGTCTCCATCTTCGCCGTGACGGCGGTCTGGAAGGACTTCCTCTGGCCGAAGCTGGTGATGCCGTCCCCGGAGACCCGTACGGTCAGCGTCGGCATCTACGCCTTCTCCGGCGGTACGCCGATGAACGTCGTGATCGCCGCCTCGGTGATCGCCGCGATCCCGACCGTGGTGATCTTCCTGATCTTCCAGCGGAACATCATGTCCGGCCTGACCACCGGCAGCATCAAGGGATAGCCAACGGCTCGGCCGCCCCGCGCCGCACCCCGGTCGGCGCCCCGGGCACAGCCACCGGGGTACCGGTCGGGGTCAGCAGGGCCCGGGCGACGACCGCCGCCCGGCGTCCGCGCGGCACGACGGCCCGGCCGGCGAAGACGTCGTACCCGGCGGCGACCACCTCGTCGAGGATGCCGCCGTAGAGCAGGTAGGCGGTACGGATACAGGACTGCGAGGCGGGTGCGAGCAGGGTCACCCCGGACGCCGCGGCGACGTAGTGCTCCCGGGCGCGGCTCACCTCGTACTCGATCAGTTGCCGGATCGGCGGCGTCGCCCGCCCCCGCCGAGCGGCGGCGACCAGGTCGGCCGGGGTGACGCCGAACCTCGCCAGGTCCTCGGCCGGCAGGTAGACCCGGCCCCGGGTCAGGTCCTCGGCGACGTCCCGGATGAAGTTGGTGAGCTGGAAGGCGAGGCCGAGCTGCCGGGCCGGCTCGCGGGCGGCGGCCGGATCGGTGCTGCCCAGGATCGGCAGCATCATCGTGCCGATCGCCGCGGCCGAGCCCGCCATGTAGTCGAGCAGGTCGGCGTAGCGGGGGTAGCTGGTCACGGTCAGGTCCATCGCCATGCTGCGCAGGAAGGCCGCGAAGTCCGCCCGGTCGAGGTCGAAGACCGCGATGGTGTGCAGCACGGCCGGCAGCAGCGGGTCGGTCACCGGCTCGCCCCGCAGCCCGGCGAGGAACCGCTCGGACCAGTCGGCGAGCCGGGCGGACCGGACCGGGGTCGGTAGTTCCTCGGTCCGGTCCACGATCTCGTCGGCGTACCGGGTGAAGCCGTAGAGCGCGTGCACGTGCCGCCGTTTCCAGGCGGGCAGCAGCCGGGTCGCGAGATAGTAGGTCCGGCCGTGCCGTCTGTGCAGCTCACGGCAGCGTTCGTAGGACCCGCCGAGACTGGTGTCCACCGACCCTCCAGGGGCTAATCGACGCATCAATCGACGCAACTCGTAGGCTTCAGGGTACGCTCGACCGGCTCTCGCGCGCGGTTCGCGGCCGGCCCAGGCGCCGGGTCGCGGCCTGTCCAGGTGTCAACAAGGGATCTTTCAGTTACAAAAACGAGAAGAATGGTGCCCTGCTGACCTTGGACCCAGGATGATGGTCGGTTCCAGGAGGTGATCGGGTGCGAACCGTACGTGGACGGACCGACCGGGTGGTGGTGGTCGGCGCCGGCCTGGGCGGCCTCGCCTGCGCCCTGCACCTGGCCGGCGCCGGACGCCAGGTGACCGTGCTGGAGCGCGAGCCCGTACCGGGCGGGCGGGCCGGCCGGCTCAGCGTCGACGGGTACGAGTTCGACACCGGACCGACCGTGCTGACCATGCCCGACCTGATCGCGGAAGCGCTCGGGGCGGTCGGCGAGGAGTTGGACGACTGGCTCGACCTCGCCCCGCTCGACCCGGCGTACCGGGCGCACTATCCGGACGGGTCCACCCTGGACGTCGTCACCGACACCGCGCGGATGGCCGCGGAGATCGCCCGGGTCTGCGGTCCCCGGGAGGCCGACGGCTATCTGCGGTTCGTCGACTACGCCCGCCGGCTCTGGCAGCTCGAACGCGCCGACTTCATCGACCGCAACCTGGACCGCCCGACCGACCTGCTCACCGCCAACCTGCTCCGGCTGCTGGCCGCCGGTGCGTTCCGGCGGTTGCAGACCAAGGTCGACCAGTTCTTCGCCGACCCGCGCACCCGGCGGATCTTCTCGTTCCAGGCCATGTACGCCGGCCTCGCCCCGCACGACGCGCTGGCCATCTACACCGTGATCTCCTACCTCGACTCGGTCGCCGGGGTCTACTTCCCGCGCGGCGGCATCCACGCCCTCCCCCGGGCGCTGGCCGGTGCCGCCGAGAAGCACGGCGTGCAGATCCGGTACGGCAGCACGGTCGACCGGGTGGAAACCTCGGCGGGCCGGGCCACCGGGGTACGCACCGTCGACGGCGAGTTCGTCCCCGCCGACGTGGTGGTGCTGAACCCGGACCTGCCGGTGGCATACCGTGACCTGCTGCCCGACGGTGCTGCGCCGCGCCGGCTGCGTTACTCGCCCTCCTGTGTCGTGCTGCACGTCGGCGCCGGGCAGGGCTACCGGCGCATCGCCCACCACAACATCCACTTCGGGCGGGCCTGGCGGCGCACCTTCGACGAGGTGATCCGGCGCGGCGAGCTGATGTCGGACCCGTCCCTGCTGGTCACCAACCCGAGCCGGACCGACCCGTCGATCGCGCCGGCCGGCCGGCACGGCTACTACGTGCTCGCCCCAGTGCCCAACCTCGACCGGGGTGCCGGGCTGGACTGGCGCGGCGACCTGCCCCGCCGGTACGCGGACGACCTGCTCGCCACCCTGGAACGCCGGGGTTACGCCGGGCTGGCCGGCAGCGTCGAGGTGCTCCGGATCGTCACCCCGGCCGACTGGGCCGACGCGGGGATGGCCGCCGGCACGCCGTTCGCGGCCGCGCACAGCCTGTGGCAGACCGGCCCGTTCCGCCCCGGCAACCTGCACCGCGACCTGCCCAACGTGGTGTTCGTCGGTTCCGGCACGCAACCCGGGGTGGGCGTGCCTATGGTGATGATCTCCGGGAAGCTCGCCGCCGCCCGGGTGACTGGAGGTGGCAGATGACAGCCGACCGCGACACGCCGGGCCGGAGCGACGACGCCGGCCGGAAGGGCGGGGCGGCCCGGGGCGACGAGACCGAGCGCCGCAGCGGCGGGGCAGCCCGGGGCGACGATGCCGCGAGCCGTGGCGGAAACGACCGGGGCGACAACGCCGGAGAGCGGGGCCGCCCGACCGACCGGGAGCGGCACCTGGTGGAGCTGGTCGACGAGGCCGGCATCCCGCTCGGGGCCCGTACGGTCGACGAGGCGCACCGGCCGCCCGGCCAGTTGCACCGGGCCTTCTCCGTACTGCTGGTCGACCCGGCCGGCCGGATCCTGCTCCAGCAGCGGGCCGCCGCCAAGACCAGGTTCCCGCTGCGCTGGGCCAACAGCTGCTGCGGGCACCCGGAGCCCGGCCAGTCGCTCGACACCGCCGCCGGCCGGCGGCTGCGCGAGGAACTCGGCATCGAGGCGGTGCCACTGACCGAGATCGGGGTGTACCTCTACCGGGCCGAGGATCCCGGCACCGGCCGGGTGGAGTACGAGTACGACCACGTGTTGCGGGGCGACTTCGACGCCGACCGCGCGGTGCTGCCCGACCCGGACGAGGTGGCCGACCTGCGCTGGGTACACCCCGACGAGCTGCGGGCCGGGCTCGACGCCGACCCGGAGGCGTACGCCCCGTGGCTGGCCGGGGTGCTGAGCCGGCTGACCGGCCCGGCACCATCGTCCCCGGCCGGCGCACCATCGTCCCCGGCCGGGCCGCCACGCCGGGCGGAGAACCGCGGCCGGTGGGAGCAGGTCCCGGCCCCCACGGGTCAGGAGGACAACCCGGCGGAGCGGTCGGGTGGCCGATGACGGGCTGAGCGCCGGAGCCGTCGCGCGGCGGCTCGGCATCGCCGTCACCACCCTGCGGAGCTGGCACCGGCGGTACGGGCTGGGCCCGACCCGGCACGTGCCGGGTCAGCACCGGCGGTACAGCGTCGAGGACCTGGACCGGCTGGACGTGATGCGCCGGCTCACCGCCGAGGGGATCGCCCCGGCCGAGGCGGCGGACTGGGCGCGCCGGGGCGCCGTACCCGAAAAGGCGCCGGACCGGGGCGGGCCGTTGCCGGCGCGGGCCGGCGGAGGCACGGCCATCGCGGTCGGTCGGGCCGGTCCGGCGGCCCGGGGCCTGGCCCGGGCGGCGATGCGGCTCGATCCGCTGGCGATGCGGGCGGGCATCGGCGCGGCGATCGAGGCCGGCGGGGTGGTCGCCACCTGGGAGCGGATGCTCCGGCCGGTGCTGGTCGGCATCGGCGAACGGCACGCCGCCAGCGCGGCGTTCATCGAGGTGGAGCACCTGCTGTCCCGCTGCGTGTCGGAGGCGCTGGCGGCGGTACCCCGACCGCCCGCCGGCGGCTCGTCACCCCGGATCCTGCTCTCCTGCGCCGACGAGGAGCAGCACAGCCTGCCGCTGGAGGCGCTCGCCGCCGCGCTCGCCGAGGTCGGCGTGCACTGCCGGCTGCTCGGCGCACGGGTGCCGGTGACGGCCCTGGTCGACGCCGTGGGCCGGACCGCCCCGCAGGCCGTGGTGGTCTGGTCGCACCGATCGGCGACCGGCGACCCGACCCAGCTCACCGCAGTGCGGGCCGGCCCCTGGCGGCCGCCGCTGCTGGTCGCCGCCGGTCCCGGCTGGCCGCCCGGGTTGCTGCCTCCCGGGGTACGCACCCCGGCGACGCTGGCCGAGACGCTGACGATGCTACGGGACGTACCCGGATCTTCGGGGCGCTGACTCGGCTACCGAGCATTCGGGACATCGCCACCGTACGCACTCCGCTAACGTGGGGCAGCCGTAACCCGAAAACCCCTCGGGAGCCGCTCGATGACCCGACGTACGGCGCTCGCCGCCGGCCTCGTCCTGTTGGTGCTGCTGTCCACCGGTTGCGCGAACGAGAAGCCGCTTCCGGCCAGGTCACCGCTGCCCTACCCGCCGATTCCCCAGGTGACCACGACAGCGCCGGCCACCCCGACCCCGCAGCCGCCGCCGAAAAAACCGAGCCGGAAGAAGCCGGCCGCCCGGGGCACCGTCGGCCCGCTGAACACCCAGCGGCTGACCGGGGTACGCGCGGTCGCGCTCACCTTCGACGACGGCCCGCACCCGCAGTGGACGCCGAAGGTGCTCGACCAGCTCCGCAAGGCCAGGGTCCGGGCCACCTTCTGCGTGGTGGGGGTGAAGGTCCGCAAGTATCCCGTCCTGGTACGCCGGATCGTGCGCGAGGGCCACACACTCTGCAACCACAGTTGGCAGCACGACCTCAAGCTCGGCAAGCGGAGCGCGGCGCAGATCCGGGCGGACCTGCGCCGGACCGACCTGGAGATCCAGCGGGCCGTGCCCGGGATCAAGGTCCGGTACTACCGCCAGCCCGGCGGCAAGTGGACCCCGTCGATCGTCGCGGTCGCCAAGTCCCTCGGCATGAAGCCGCTGCACTGGGACGTCGATCCGGCGGACTGGGACGACACCAGCAGCTCGGAGATCCGCCGTCGGGTCGCCCAGCAGGCCCGGCCCGGTTCGATCGTGCTGCTGCACGACGGCGGCGGTGATCGAAGTCGCACCCTCGGCGCCTGCCCCCAGGTGATCAGCTCCCTGAAGCGGAAGTACGGGATAACCCGGCTTCGGTGAGATAGTTTGGGGTGGTTTGTCCGATAGCCAATACCGGTTTGGTCGGGCGGCTGGCCATCACGTATGCTTTCGGAGCCTCCGGCGGGGCCGGATGGGAGCACAGCCGCTGAAGTTGTCATGTGCAATGATGGCGGGGCCGCCCTCATCGTCTAGCGGCCCAGGACGCCGCCCTTTCAAGGCGGTAGCACGGGTTCGAATCCCGTTGGGGGCACGACCCCGGCCTCGGCCGGGCAGCAGTAAGAGCAAGGTCCTGTGGAGCAGTTGGAGTGCTCGCCGCCCTGTCAAGGCGGAGGTCGCGGGTTCAAGTCCCGTCAGGACCGCCAGCGCCGCTCGCCGCGCGTGTGCAACGCGCGGCGTTCTGCGTTCGGAGCAGGTTACCTAGGGCGGCAGCGGGTCGGTCACCCAGGTAACATGAGCCGAGTAACCCGGCCAGGTAGCTCAGTTGGTACGAGCGTCCGACTGAAAATCGGAAGGTCGGCGGTTCGACCCCGCCCCTGGCCACATAGCCTTTCGCCGGGCTATTAAGAGCGGTGACCAGCGGAAACGCGGTCACCGCTCTTTGTCATAGCTGCTGCATCCATCGATGGTTGCATCGAGATGATCTCCACGTCCGTGCCCAAGTGGGAGCACGACGCATACCCCGAGCCGGTGACGATTCCACGCCACGTCCGCCTCCGCTGTGTGGCCCGAACGGACACGAGCACTGCCGGTACGTCCCGTCTCCGCTCCGCCTGGCGCCACCCTCCGTCGGCACCGGGCAAGCCACAGGTGGCTGGCTGGACCGCCGACCGGCAGGACGGCCCGGAACGCCGGACGGATGGCCGGGCGAACGAGGCCGACTCCGCACGCCTCGACGGACGGTCGGCCGCCGGTCAGACCCGATCAAGCGCTATCCGGAGCGTATCCACAGCGCAACACTGCGACGATGTCCTATCCGCCACCGCAAGACCCCTGGAACCGCCATCAGCCACCCGCCGTCCCGGGCCGACAGCCGATCCACCCGACACAACCGCTCCGGCCGGGGCGGCAACCTCGCAAGCTCACCACCGCGCAGCAGCTCGGTGTCGCCGTACTCGGCATCTTCGGCCTCTTCGTGCTCGCCTGCTGCGGAACCTCGGTCATCTCCGCGCTCTCCCCGGACGACGCAGACCCCGACCGGGAGCCGGCGGCGGCCCAGGCCAGCAGTCAACCGACGACACCAGCGCCGGTCGTGGTGACCAGCGCACCGGAGCCCACCCCGCCGGCCACCACCGCCGCCGCACCTCCGCCGCCGCCGAAGCCCACCAGCAAGGCCCCGCCGAAGCCGGTCTACTACAAGAACTGCTCCGCCGTACGCGACGCCGGTGAGGCGCCGCTACGCAAGGGCCAGCCCGGCTACCGCGCGGGGCTGGACCGGGACGGCGACGGCCGGGCGTGCGAGTCGGCCGAGGGGCCGGCACCGGGCACCGGTGACGACGACAACGACGACGACGGCGGGTCCTCCTCGGTCTACTACAAGAACTGCACCGCCGTCCGCGCCGCCGGTGCCGACCCGATCCGCAGGGGCGACCCCGGCTACGGCCGCCATCTCGACCGCGACGGCGACGGCGTGGGCTGCGAGTGACCGTTGATCCCGTAGCGTTTGGCCGGCTATAGCCGGCCAAACGCTACGTACTGCCGCTCTCGTCCGGTAGGAGGCGGGTCAGGTCGTTGGCGAGTACGGCGAAGAGGGCGAGCAGGGCGGCGAGGCCGGTACTGGCCAGGATGGCGAAGCCGCGCTCGGCCCCGTCCGGCGCCAGCACCACCCCGAGTACCGCCGCGACCGCCGCGACCAGCACCATCCCGATCCGGCCGACCCGGGCCAGCAGTACCGCCCGGGCCAGCCGGGTCGGATCGGCGGGGCCGGTGCCGAGGCCACGGCGGGCGTACCAGGCGGCGGCGGTGAGGGTGCCGGCGCCGAGCATCCCGGCCAGCCCGACGACCGCCCAGGGCAGCCCGATCCGGTCGGCGCCGGACCGGCCCGCCGCCAGGCCCGCGCGGGCCACCAGGGCCGACACCAACACTGCCAACAGGTACGACGACGCGACCAGCAGCAGTCGGCGCCGGAGTCGACGCCCGTCGAGGCGGTACGCGGCGGGATCGTCGGGCACGCCGGATCTCCTTCCCACCGGCGTCGCCCCGGGTGCGGCCGGGTCGACTCGCTCGGCCAGTGCTCCCGGTCGATGGTAGTCGCGCGGCCCGGTCGGACCGTCCATCGAACCTTTTCAACCTCCCCTTGCGGTCCCACGGACCGCAAGGTCGGCTGCGGTGCGTAAGCGCCGCGCGCTCCAGGTTGAGAAAGGTTCATTGATGATCTACCGCTCGGCGCAGGGATCGACCGTCCGTCGATGTAGAAGCTGCACAGCTCAGCAGCAGCCGGTATGGTCCCGGCGTATGGGACAGGAGACTACGAACGCCTCCGATATCCAGCAGGCCACCACCACGTACTCGGTGCGCAGCAGCCTCCGTGTCCCGGGCCCGGCCGACCGGGCATTCACCGTCTTCACCGAGGGTCTCGCCGACTGGTGGGTGAAGGAATACACCTGGTCCGGCCCGCAGCAACTGGCCAAGCTCGGCATCGAGCCCGGCAGCGGCGGCATGTTGTACGAGATCGGCCCGCACGGGTTCCGCGCCGACTGGGGCCGGGTGCTGGACTGGCAGCCGCCCCGGCGCCTGGTGTTCAACTGGCAGATCGGCCCGGACCGGGCCCCGGTGCCGGATCCGGCCCGGAGCAGCGTGGTGGAGGCCCGGTTCGCGCCGCAGGCCGACGGAACCACCCTGGTCGAGGTGGAACACCGCGACTTCGACCGGCACGGCGAGGCCGCCGAGGGCTACCGCGAGGCGCTCACCGCCGGCTGGTACGAGCTGCTCTCCCGCTACGCGGCGGCCGTCGAAAGCGCCAGCGGCCAGGGCTGAAGCCCGGCGCGCATACCGGGTCAGCCGGGCTGACCGTGGCCGGCGGTCGCCTTCGCCATCTCCGGCTGGATCCGCTCCAGTTCGGCCCCGGCGCCGGTGAGCCACAGCTCGACGTCCACCAGGTTCAGCGCGGCGGCCCGGGACTCACCCGCCGCCAGCACATCGCGTACCCGGGCGGGGAAGTCCTCCGGTGGCCGGGGCGGGGTCACCGGACGGCTGAGCCGGCCGGTGGACACCTGCTCGGCGAGGTCGGCGTAGCGGCGGCGGAGCCGTCCGGCGAGGTCGTCGAGCGGGCCGGCGGCGTCCTGCACCCGGGTCAGCCGGGCGTGCGCGCCCCGGCGCAGCCGGGACACCGCGCCGAGGTGCAGGTGCTGGCCGGCGGCGAGCGCCGCCTGCCAGTTGACCGGCGGCAACCGGGGGTCGTCCCGCTCTATCTGGTACTGCAGGAACGACGCCTCGGCGAGGACCCACGCCTGCCGCGCCGCATCGACCGCGTCCTGCCGGGACGGCCGGCCGGACAGCGTCCGGGTCACCTCCTCGGCCGCGGCGGCGCTCACCGCCAGATAGCGGGCGATGGAGCGGCGCAGCTCCCCGCTGCCACCCTTCGGCCAGAGCAGCAGGCCGGCCAGCACCCCGAGCACGGCACCGATCGTCACGTCGAGCAGCCGGGCACCGGCGATCTGCAGGTTCGCCGGACCGGCTTGGGCGAAGACCATCACGAACAGCACGGTGAACAGCGACTGCCCCCAGAGCTGCGGCAGCAGCGGGCCGATCGCGAAGGTCAGCACCATGGCGACCGGCAGGGCCACCAGCAGTACCTCCGCGGCCTCGCCCGCGCCGAACAGCAGCAGGCTGCCGGCAGCGGCACCGAGCAGCGTGCCCAGCAGCACCGGGCGCAGCGCGCTGCGGGTGTCGACGGCCGAGGTCCGCATCAGGGTGAGGATCGCCAGCAGTACCCAGAACCCGTGGTTGAGGTGCAGGAAGCCCGCGACCACCCGGGCGGTGGCCAGGGCCAGGGAGACCCGTACCGCCCCCTGGAGATAGACCGAGCGGGTCGTCAGATGGAATCGGAACTGGTGCCAGTAGAGCGCGAACGGCGAACGGTGGGCGTACCAGAACTCGTCCGGGCCCGGTCCGCCGGGCGACCGGGCCGGTGGACGCGACCCGGCGGCGATCCGGGCCGCGACGCCGAACGCGTGGGCGTGGTCGGCGGCCCGCAGGCAGATCGCCTCCCAGCGCAGGTGTGCCGGGCCGGACTCCTGCGTCGATGTGGTCGGCGGCCGGTCGTAGAGGTCTTTGATCCGGGCCTCCAACTCGGTCAGCCGGGTCATCTCGACCGGTTCCGGCCCGCTGCGCAGTGTCCGGCCGGCGTCGTGCAGGACGCCGGCCGACTGCCGCAGCAGCCCGGCCAGCTCGTCGTCGCGGACGTCGCCGAGGTCGCCGGCGATCCGGCACGCGTGATAGAGCAGTTGGCGCAGCAGCCGGTCGCCGTGCCGCAGCGCGCGGTCGCGGGGACCGGCCGAGGCCGGCCGCTGGGTAGGCGGGATCCGGGCCAGCCAGACCCCTTCCATCGCCCGCGCCGCCTCCTCCTCCCGGCGGGACAGTTCGGCGCGGTCGACCGGCGCACCGCCGGGTAGCCCGGCCAGCAGGTCGAGGAAGCGGGACGCCGAACCGGCCGCCTCGCCGAGCCGCTGCCGGTAGCCGGGCGGCGCCGGGTCGGGCCAGAGCAGCAGTTCGGCGGCGATCAGCAGGCCCACCCCGAGCGTCACCCCGCCGAGCCGGGACGGCAGGGTCTCCGGCTGGTACGGCGGGAACGACGCCGCGATGTAGAAGAGCTGCAATCCGGTGGCGAGGCCGAGGATCCGTGGCCCGCCGACTCCGGCGAACGGGATGGCGAATCCCACCACCAGCATGCCGGCCGCCGCGACCCAGGTGTTGACCGCGAGGAGTGACCCGACGGTCACCAGGAGCCAGGCGGCCGGAAGCGCGGCGAGCAGCGTACGGGCCCGCTGGGTGGAGCCACCGGGTACCTGCGAGATGAAGCCGAGGGCGATCGCCCCGAAGAGGGTGTAGAGCCCGAGCAGCGGGTTGCCCAGGCCGTACCTGCCGCCGAAGAGTCCGGCGCCGGCGACCAGCGCCAGCCGGAGACCCCGGCGGAGTACCCGGTAGTCCGGGTCCCGCCGACGCAGCCACTGCACGACGCCGATCCTGGTCATGGGTGCCCTCTGCCGCTCCCACCCGACCGACCGGCCAGCCAGGCGCGGCGGAGATCAGGGCAGCGGCGCTACGCGGCCCCCATGGCCGCCCGCCCTCACCCTCTCACCTCCGTCGACGCCCCGCCGACGCTTTGCGCCGGCCGGCCGGAGCGGAGTTCGGTGCCGCCGAGGTCGGCTCGCCGGCCCGCCGCCGCGCCCTGCTCCAGGCCGCCGCCGAGCAGCCGGCGGGGCGCGGCCGTGCGCAGTCGTGGGTAGGCCTCGGCGAGGCGCCGGTCGACCCGGTCGGACCGGTCGGCGAGGACCAGGGCCACCGAGGGGGCGCCGGACGGAGCCGTCGAGGCGGCCGCCGCCTCGGCCCGGCGCAACCGCCCGGCGACCGCCGCGGCAAAGCCGGCCAACCAGGAGCGGCGGAACGCGGCCGGATGGTCGCCTGGCGGGACCGGCGCGACCGAAATGCCGTGTGCGGCCTGCACCAGCAGCGAGGTGAAGAGCAGCTCCACCCGTTCCAGGTCGCTGGCGAAGCCGAACAGGTGCATGACGAACCCGCTGCCGCCGCGCCGGCGTACCGACCGGCAGCGCAACGCGTCGGCGACCCCGGCCAGCAGGCCCGCCTTGTCCAGGGCGTACGGGGCGGGGATGTCGACGATCCGGTCGCCGACCGGGTCCGTGCCGGGGTCACGGGCGGCGAGCAGCGCCCGGTCCACCCCGTACCGCGCGATCAGCTCGGTCGCCTTGGCGGTGAACGCCTCGGCCTCGGCCGGTGTGCAGGCCGGGTCCTCCGCCTTGGCCAGCAACTTGCGGACCTTGCTGAGCATCGCGTCGGACATGCACCAGAGCTATCACACCGGTCCGGCGGCTGCCCGCTGGACAAACCGGATGAGGAGCATGCAAAGATGGACGTCGATGAGAGAGCTATCCGGCGCGGTGCCGCAACGTCGCGACGGCCGACCCGGCAAGGGTGAGCAGGCATTCTGGCAACTGCCCGTCCGCGAGTGCGGCGCCGAAGAGTGCGGCACCCGTGTCGCCGTCGGCGTTCGCGTACGCGCTGACGAACCGGGCCACCCAGCGCGCGTCGTAACCCGCCTCGTCGATCCCGGGGAAGTCGAGGGTCCACGCGCCCCGGGGCACACCGTCGCCGACCATCGTGGCGGCGAGGCACCAGGCCACCTCGTACGCACCGGCGACGCCGGACCGGTCGACCACCGCGTCGAACGTGCCGACCACGCCGTCGCTGTCACCGGCCAGCGCGGAGGTGAGCACGGCGGTGGCGTCATCCAGCGTCTCCTGCGGAACGTCCGTCACGTGCGGAAGGGTATGCCGCCAGGTCAAGCAGCGTCCGACAAACGGCATGAACGATACCTATCCAGGATGATAGAGCCCCTCGGTCGCCAACTGACGGTCGACCGCGGGCGCACGCCGGGAGCAGGCGCGCTAATCTGCGCAACGGATCTCCGGGGAGGAAGGACGACCCCATGCTCGTATTCCGCGGCACCCGCCGCGCCGCACTGTCCGCCGCTGCCTGTGCGGCGCTGCTGCTGGCTGGCTGCGGTTCGGATGGCGACGGTGAGGCCGGACAGGCCGAGCAGTCCCGGCCGACCCAGGTCCGCCTGTACGGCACGGACGGCAACATGCAGAACTCCTTCAAGGCGGAGTTCGACCAGCAGACCGGTCTGCTCAAGGGCATGAAGGGCACCACGCCACTCACCCCGCTCTCCGAGGACTTCAAGAACCGGCTGCGGCGCAAGGACCCGAAGCTCTCCGACTTCCTCTACGCCGCCGAGTCGTACGACGCCGTCGCGATCAGCGCGATCGCGGCGCAGCTCGCCGGCTCGACCGAGCCGGCCCAGATCGCCGGGCAGATCGTCGGGGTCACCACCGGCGGGGAGCGCTGCGACTCGATCGCGGCCTGCCTGCAACTCGCCCGGGAAGGCACCGACGTCGCCTACCGGGGCGTCTCGCTGAGCCGGGGCGGCTTCACCGACGCCGGCGAGCCCTCCACGGCGAGCTACGCCACCCTGCACTTCGGCAGCGACGAGCAGCTCGACGACGGCAAGACCGAGTTCCTCGGCGCCGGTGACGAGTCCACGGCCAGCGTCAAGAAGCCGCCGGCCGGCAAGAGGCAGACGAAGGCGGTCGAGCAGAGCAGCGGCGCGCCGCTGAAGCTCGGTGGCCTGCTGCCCCGCACCGGTGACCTGGCGCTCGCCTATCCGCCGATGGCGGCGGCCGTGGCGCTGGCCGTCGACGAGGTCAACGCCGCCGAGGGCGTACTCGGCAAGCCGGTGGTCTGGGTCGACGGCGACGACGGCACCAACCCGAACACCGCGAAGGCGACCGTGGCGCAGCACGTACGCGCCGGGGTGCACGTGATCATCGGGGCCGGCGCCTCCGGCATCTCCCGGGCGGTACTGCCGGACGTGATGGCGGCCGGGCTGGTGCTCTTCTCGCCGAGCAACACCGACGCCGGGCTCAGCACCGTGGACGACCAGGGGCTCTACTTCCGTACCGCCCCGTCGGACATCCTCCAGGGGCGGGCGCTCGCCGACATGATCCTGCGGGACGGGCCGAGCCGGATCGCGCTGGTGGCCCGGCAGGACTCGTACGGCGAGGGGCTCCAGGGCAACGTCCGGGCCGAGTTGGAGCGGGCCGGGCACGGCTCGGACCAGGTACGGCTGTTCAACTACGAGGTGAAGGACGGCCCCGACGCCCCGCCGGTGGACTTCACCAAGGGCGCTCAGGAGATCAAGCAATTCGGCGCCGACGCCATCCTGGTGATCGGCTTCGGCGAGTCGGCGAGGGTCATCGAGGCGCTCGCCGCCGCCGGGGTGCACATCCAGCAGCAGTAACCTCACCCGCCCGAGCGGCGGTCCGCCGGTACCCGATGGGAGTGGCACACTTCCGGGAGTCGCCGGGTGGGCTGGTCGGCCTAGCGTTACCCGTGTGTCCGGCGGTCCCGCCGGGCACAGGGAGACCGGGGAGGTACGACATGAGCTACGACGGTGACGACCCCAGCGCGCTGGGCGACGCCCTTCCGGAGCACGAACTGCCCGGCGTCGACGACCAGCAGGGCCTCGGACCGGCAGCGGACCTCGGCTCGGACCCGCTCTCCTCGGACCCGCTCGGGCTGGACCCGCCGGAGATCGCCGAGGAGCCCCCGCCGGTCACCTCCGTGGTGACGCACTACGCGGGCGGCATCACCGAGGTCGCCACCGACCTCGACGGCGACGGCTACGCCGAGCTGCTCGAGTTCGACGTCAACGGCGACCGGGTGGCCGACGTCCGCTACCAGGACACCGACTGGGACGGCCGGCTGGACAGCGTCGAGCGGGACTCCAACCTGGACGGCCACGTCGACCAGGTGCTGGAGGACAACGACGGCGACGGCCGGGTCGACTCGGTGGTCACCGACGCGAACCGGGACGGGGTGGTGGACCGGGTGGTCGCGGACGCCGACTTCGACGGCCGGCCGGACACCTGGATGACCGACAGCGACTTCAACGGGCGCCCGGACGAGATCCGGGTCGACCCCGACGAGGACGGCCAGGCCGACCGGCTGATGGTGGACACCGATCACGACGGCACCGTCGACCAGGTCAACTACCAGGACCGGCAGACCAACCCGTACGTCACGAACTGATCGCGGCGGCGAACGCCGCCGGACGCGTACGGCGGCCGTCGTGCTGCCCGATCCGTCCAGCTCGGCTGCCTGTGCCCGGGTCTCGCCGTGCCCCGGTCGGCATGGTCGGGGCCCCACAGGGGTAGTGCGAGGTGGCACAGTGCGGTAGTCGTGTCGGGGAGTTTCTCGTGGGTGTCCGGGCGGCACGCAGATCGAGGGTTCCGGCGTGGCCAGAACTTCTAGCTGACGGAAGGGCAACAGATGAGCGAGTCGCAGGAGACCGTCGACACCCGCGGTGACGAACGGATCGAACTGCTCCGGGCGGACGCCAACCAGGACGGCAAGACCGACGTCTGGGTGGTGGACACCGACGGCGACGGCAAGGCGGACCTCTTCCAGTTCGACACCGACGGCGACGGCAAAGTCGACATCACCATGGTCGACGCCGACGAGGACGGCAAGCCGGACGAGGTGGTGGACGGGGACGGCGGCCTTCCGCCGACCACCTGACCGACGCCGCCGGGCGCCAGGCCGATCGTGGCCGTGGCGGCGGCTCTCCGGGTACGTCGGATCCGGAGAGCCGCCGCCACGGCCTTGTCGGACCCGAAATCGTCCCGGACGGTGCCGTGCCGCCACCGCCCGGGCCAGTGGTGATCCACAACAACTCGATCTCAGTTCCGTCATGATCGGGTCACGAAGTCGCCTGTCAGGCAATTCACTCCGCCGTACGCCAACCTTTCGCTCGCCCTCGGGCGCTTCGCAGCCATGAGGGGCGACGACCGACGCCGCCCGCCTCGCCCATGGGGGAGAAGCAGAACGATGAGGCTGGTGTTTCGGCGCGCCCGGGGTGCGAAGAGTCTGCTCCTCGCGGCGACCGGGGCGACCCTGATCGCCACCGCCCTGCTCACCGGGCTCGCCGGCTACAGCCGGGAGGTGGTCGACTCCGGCACCGAGCGTGCGGTCGCGTCGGCCTCCCAGGAGGAGCGGTCGATCCTGGTACGCGGCACCGCCGGCAGCACACCGGAGAGCCTCGCCGAGCGGGACGAGGCGGTACGCTCCCGGTTCACCGGCGGCTTCGGCGGAGTACCGGCCGACATCTCCGGGGCGGGCTACGCCGCCGGGCGGCAGTTCGCCGGGCGCACCGGAGATGCCGTACCGGACGCCCAGGGCCTGGTCTTCGCCCGGGTGGTCTTCCTCGACGACCTTCCGAGGCACGCCCTGCTGACCGACGGCGCGTGGCCGAGCCCCGGCCGGCGACCGGTGCAGGCCGCGCTCGCCGAGCCGGTCGCGAAGATCCTCGGCGCCCGGGTCGGTGACCGGATCCCGATCACCGACCGGGTCACCGACCGGGTCACCGAGGTGACCGTCACCGGCGTCTGGAAGCCGCGCGACATCCGGGACCCGTACTGGCGGCTCGTGCCCGAGGTGACGGACGGGGTCGCGACCGGGTCCGCCACGTACGGGCCGCTGGCCGTCGACCGGGCCGACTTCCTCGACCACTTCATCGCCAACGCCTCCGCCGGCTGGCTGGTCGAACCCGATCTGTCCGGGGTGACGATGACCTCGCTGGGCCGGCTGGGTGAGGCCGCCAGCCAGACCAGCGCCAGCCTGCCCGCCGAGACCGGGCTCGGCAGTTCCGGACTGGTCACCACGCAGCTCGACCAGCTCATGCAGCGGCTGGACCGGGCCGGGCTGGTCGGCCGGTCGGCGCTGGTCACCCCGATGCTGCTGGTGGTGGTCCTCGGCGGGTACGCGCTGCTGCTGGTCGCGCTGCTCCTCACCGAACAGCGCCGGGGCGAGGCGGCACTGCTCCGGGCCCGGGGCGCCGGGCGGGGCCAGTTGGCCGGGCTGGCCGCCCGGGAGGCGTTGCTGGTCGTCCTGCCGGCCGCCGTGATCTCGCCCGTGCTCGCCACCGAACTGGTCCGGCTGGCCGACCGTACCCCGATGCTGGCCGCCGCCGCGCTGCGGCTGGATCCCCGGCTCGACACCCGTACCTGGCTGATCGCCGCACTGGCCGCGCTCGGCTGCGCGCTGGCGATGCTCGGCCCGGCGCTGCGCCGCGGCGGCAGCTACGTCGGCGAGCTGGCCAGCCGGTCCCGGCCGAGCCGGCGGACGATCGCGCAGCGGGCCGGGCTGGACGTCGGGCTGGTCGCCCTGGCGGTGCTGGGTTGGCTGCAACTGCGGCAGTACTCCTCGCCGCTGGCCGGCTCCCGCCCGGACGGCGCCCTCGGGATCGACCCGCTGCTGGCCGCGACCCCCACGGTGGGGGTACTCGCCGGCGCGGTCCTCGCGCTGCGCGGCCTGCCTCCGATGGCCCGGCTCGCCGAGCGGTGGGTCGACCGCAGGTCCTGGACCGGCACCATGCTCGGGATGTGGCAGGCCGGCCGCCGGCCGCACGCCGGCCCGGTGCTGCTGCTCGCCCTGGCGGTGGCGGTCGGCACCCTCGCCTGGTGCCTGGCCGCCACCTCGGAACGGTCCCTGACCGACCAGGCCAACCACCAGGTCGGCGCCGACCTGCGGCTGGTCGAGTCGAGCGGGGTCGCGCCGCCGGCCCGGGCCGGCCAGCTCGCCGAGCTGCCCGGCACCGAACTGGTCCTGCCCGCCTGGCGGGACAGTCCCCGGCTCGGCACCGACGGCGTGCCGGCCGGAATGGTCGCGCTGGACGCCGCCGAGGCCGGACGGGTCGTCCGGCTCCGGGACGACCTGGTCGACGGCGACGCCGCCGGGCTCTTCACCGGGATGGCCGGGGCCCGGGTGACCGCCCCGGTCGTGGAGCTTCCGCCGGGAACCACTCGGCTGACCGGTCGAATCACCACCACCGGCACCGGTGGCTCCGCCCGGGTTCCGGTCCGCACCACTGCCGTCTTCACCGAGCCGCACGGCGGGCACCTCCGGATCCCGCTCGGCGCGAGCTACGACGACGAGCCGCTGCTGTTCAGCGTGCAGCTACCGGCGAGCGGGGACACCCCGCCGAGACTGGCCGGCTTCGCGGTGGACACCCACGGACCTCCCGGGTACGTCGTCGACTGGCAGCTCACCGACCTCCGCGCCGCCCCGGCCGGCGGCGCCGGGACCGCCGTGCCGGTCGCCGACGGCCGGCAGTGGCAGGCGGTGCACCGCTCCGGCGAGACCGGACCGGCGACGGCGGGACCGCGCGGGCTGACCGCCCAGTACCAGGCGTCTCCGTCGGGGGGCTGGGCGGGCGTCAGCTCGTTGATCTCGTTCGCCGTGACCGTCGCGCCCGGCCCGGGGCAGGTGCCGGTGGTGGCCACCCCGGAGGCGCTGGCGGCGCTGCGACTGGGGGTCGGCGACCAGACCGTACTGGTGCTGGCCGGCGGAGCCGTCGACGTCCGGATCACCGGTACGGTCGCCGCGCTGCCCGGGGTACCGGAGTCGGCCGGGCTCCTGGTCGACCTGCCGTCGCTTGCTACGGCGCTCTTCCACGAGCGGGGCATCCTCGCCGCGCCCGAGGAGTGGTGGCTGACCACCCGCCCCGGCCAGCACGCCGAGGCGGCCCGGGCGGCGGCCGGGCTCGGCGGGCTCCAGGTCGCCGACCGGGTGGAGGTGGCCAGCCGCTCGGGCGACGACCCGTACGGCGTAGGCGCCCGGGCCGCTCTCTTCGCCGCCGCGCTCGGCGCCATCCTGCTCGCTGCGGTCGGCGTCACCGTGGACGTCCGGGCCACCGCCCGGCGCCGGGTCACCGAGCTGGCCGTGCTGCACACCCTGGGCGCCGGCCCCCGGCTGCTGGCCCGATCGCTCCTGGTCGAGCAGGCGTTCCTCGCCGGCATCGGCGTGCTGGTCGGGCTGGGGGTGGGAGTCGGCGTGGCGGCCACGATGGCCCCGCTGGTCGTCCTCACCCCGTCGGCGCAGCGGCCGGTACCGGCGCCGCTGCTGGACGTCGCCTGGCTGCCCGCGACCGGGACCGCCGCCGTACTGCTGCTGCTCGCCCTCGCGCTGAGCGGGCTGACCGCCGCCACCATGCGGCAACGGCTGGCCGCGGCCCAGCTGCGGATCGGGGAGGACCGGTGAACGCGGGAACCGTGGAGGGGCAGGACGCTGTGCGGGGTGGATCGGTGCCGAGGCGGTCCGGGGCTCGACTGCCGGGGCCGTTGCGCCGGGCCCGGATCTTCGCCGGCTACCTGGGGCTGCTCGGCGTACTCGGGCTGGTGGCCGCGCTGCTGGTCACCGGGGCGCCCCGGCTGGCGAACGAGTTCGCCGACGACGGGATGCGGCATGACGTACGCGGACTGCCGTACCAGGTCCGCGACCTCACCTACACGGCCAACCAGGACGCGATCCAGAGCCCGGACGCCCACCTGGCCGCCGCCCAACTCGACCGGTACCGGCAGAAGCTGCCCGGGCCGCTGCCGTCACTGGTCGGCCAGCAGTGGTTCGCCGGCCGGATCGGCCCGAAGGACCTGGGCGTGGCGGGCGACGCGCCGTCGCTGCGCGGAAGCTGCCGGCCGGAGCTGCAACTGCGCGGCCAGGCCGACGTCGAACGGGAGCTGCGGGTCGTCGAGGGTCGCTGGCCGGCGTCCCGGGACGGGGTCGAGGCGGCGCTGTCCCGGGAGGCGGCCGGCATCCTCGGGCTGCGGGTCGGCACCACCGTCGTGCTCAGCGGCAAGGGGTTCGCCCAGGGCTCCGTCCCGGTCCGGATCGTCGGGCTGTACGACCCGATCGACCCGGCCGCACCCGCCTGGGACGGGATCCGGATCGCCGAGGTGCCCTGCCCGGACCCGACCGCCGGCACCACCCACCGGGCCGCCCTGCTGACCGACCTGTCCGGGATGACCGCCGCCGGTGGACGGCTCGGGCTCACCTACGAGTGGCGCTACCGGGTCGACGAGGAGCGGATGACCACAGGGGACATTCCGGAGGTGCTGACCGCGATCGCGGCGACCCGGCGTACCCCGCCGGAGCGTGGGCTGGTGCTGGCCACCGGCCTGGACAGCGGCCTGACCCGGTTCGACGGCCAGCTCCGCGCGGTGCAGGCACTGCTCGCCGTGGTGCAGGCCGGCATCCTGGCCACCCTGCTCGGGCTGGTCGCCCTCGCCGCCGGGCTGGCGGTGCAGCGCCGCCGGGAGGAGTTCACCCTGCTCCGGGCCAGAGGGGCGGCGGCGGTGGCGATCGGTGCCCGTACCCTGCGGGAGACCGTCGGCGTGCTGCCGGTCGCGGTACTCGCCGGCTGGCTGCTCGGCCGGCTGGCGCCGGGTCGCCCGGCCGGGGCCGAGCCGCTCGGGGTCGCGCTGGTGGCCGTCGGCACCACCCTGGCGATTCCGCTGCTGGCGATGCTGAGCCAGCGCCGGGCGAGCTTCGTGGGCCGGCGCCGGGACCTGGTGCGCCACCGCCCGTCGGTACGCCGGCTGACCGCCGAACTCTTCGTGCTGCTGCTCGCGGTGCTCGGCGTGGTACTGCTGCAACGGCGCGGGCTGAGCCAGGACAGCGGGGTCGACCCGTACCTGGTCTCGGTGCCGGTGCTGCTGGCCGTGGCCGCCGCTCTGGTGGCGCTGCGGTTGGTGCCGTGGCCGCTGCGCCAGGTGGGCCGGATCGCCGCCCGGGCCCGTACGGTGGTGCCGTTCGTCGGGCTGGCCCGGGCCGGCCGGGGCGCGCCGGTGACCGTCGGGCCGCTGGCCGTGCTCGTCGTCGCGATCGCCACCGGCGTCTTCACCAGCGTGGTGACCAGCACCGTCGCCGAGGCCCGGGACCGGGTCACCGACCAGGAGATCGGCGCCGACGCCCGGGTTATCGGCTCCTACTCCGACCAGGCCACCGCCGACCGGCTCGCCGCGCTGCCCGGAGTGAGTGCGGTCAGCCCGCTGGCGGTCGAGGTGGGCCAGCCGTTGCGCTCACCCACCCCGAACCTGCTCGGCGGCCGCGACCTCGGCCAGACCCAGGTACTGGTGGTGGACGGCCCGTCGCTGGCCCGGGTGCTGGCGGCGAGCGGCGTCGACGTCACCGTGCCGGCCGGGTTGGCCGCGCCGGGGCGGATCGACGGTCCGGTGCCGGCGCTGGTCTCGCCGGAGGTGGCCGAGGCGGTCGGTGCCGGTGCGGTGACCGAGGTGCAGGGCCGGCGGTACGAGTTCCGGGTCGACCGGGTGGCGTCCGGCTTCCCGGGGCTGGCGGCCGACGTCCGCCGGTTCGTCGTACTTCCCTGGCAGGCGCTGCCGGTGCCGCAGTTCCAGCCGATCCGGTCCAACCAGTTCCTGGTGGCCGGCGACGGCTTCGCCACCGCCGAGCTGACCGCGACGGTCGACACCGCCCAGCGGGAGTACCTGGCGAAGGTGCTGGCACAGCCGGTCGAGCAGGTACGCCCGCAGACGCCGGTCAGTGTCGCCACCTGGTCGGCACACCGGCAGGCGTTGGAACGCGGCGGCGTGAACCGGCTGCTCAGCTTCACCTTCGGCACCGGGGTGGCCGGAGCGACCGCGTTGGCGCTGCTGGCGGTCGGTTTCGCCGTACTCGCCGAGGCGCCGGGGCGGGGCCGGATGCTGTCCCGGCTGCGCACCATGGGGCTCTCCGGTCGGCAGGGCCGGGGGCTGCTCGTCTACGAGTTGGTGCCGCTGCTCGGCGTCGCGGTGCTGGCCGGTGGGCTGGTCGGGGTGGCCCTGCCCCGGCTGCTCGGGCCGGCGCTGGGGCTGTCCGGGTTCACCGGCGGCCTGCCGGCCCGGATCCACCTGGATCCGCTGCTGGTGGTCGGCGTACTGCTGCTGGTGGTGGCGGCGCTGGTCGCCGCCCTCGGTGTCGAGAATCTGATCAACCGCCGGATGCGCCTCGGCGAGGTGCTCCGGCTCGGAGAGGAGAACTGATGGCTCGGAGAGGGGACGAGGACTGATGGCGAGTCCGACGACTGCCGCTGCGGTGCCCGATCTCGCCGTACTCCAGCGCAGGGCCGCGGAGCGGGCGGCGGCCCGGGCCGGCGGCGAGGACCGGCTGCGGGGACACATCGTCTGCGACGGGCTGGTCCGGATCTTCAAGACCGAGGGCGTGGAGGTGGTCGCGCTGCAGGGGCTTGACCTGGTGGTCGACCGGGGCGAGCTGCTCGCCATCGTCGGCGCCTCCGGCTCGGGCAAGTCGACGGTGCTCAACATCCTCTCGGGGCTGGACGTGCCGACCGCCGGTATCGCCCGGGTGGCCGACTTCGACCTGCTGACGATGTCGCCGAAGCGCCGGCTGCGGTACCGCCGGCACACCGTCGGCTTCGTCTGGCAGCAGACCGCCCGCAACCTGCTGCCGTACCTGACCGCCCGGGAGAACGTGGAACTGCCGATGCGGCTGGCCCGGGGGCTGCGCGGCCGGGCGGCCCGCGAACGCGCGACCGAGCTGCTGGAGATGGTCGGCGTCGGCTACTGCGCCGACCGGCGGCCGGACCAGATGAGCGGCGGCGAGCAGCAGCGCTGTGCGGTGGCGGTCGCGGTGGCCAACGACCCGGAGGTGCTCTTCGCCGACGAGCCCACCGGTGAGCTGGACGAGGCGACCGCGGCCGACGTCTTCGGCGCGCTGCGCACCATCAACGCCGAACTCGGCGTCACCATCGTGGTGGTCACGCACGACCACGCCGTCTCGTCCCAGGTCCGCCGGACGGTCGCGATCCGCGACGGGCGGACCGCCTCCGAGGTACGCCGCTCCACCCGGCTCGGCGCCGACGGGGTGGAAGAGCTGGTCACCGAGGAGTACGCGCTGCTGGACCGGTCGGGCCGGATGCAGTTGCCGGCCGCCTTCGTGGACGCGCTGAGCCTGCGCGACCGGGTCCGGCTCAACCTGGAGCCGGACCACGTGCAGGTCCGGCCGGGCGGGGACGGTGCGCGGCCGTGACCGGCGCAGTGCAGCGGCACCGGGAAGCGGAAGTGGACGGAGACGGCGGGAGAGGACTCGGGATGGCGGAGGAACTGGTCCGGGTCGAGGGGGTCGGCCGGGACTACGCCGCCGGGGACCGGGTGGTGCACGCGGTCCGGGACGTCTCGTTCAGCGCCGCCCGGGGCGAACTGGTGGCGATCCGGGGCCGGTCCGGCGCGGGCAAGACCACCCTGCTGAACCTGATCGGCGGCTTGGACCGGCCGAGCTACGGGCGGATACACGTCGCCGGGCACGAGATCACCGCCGCCGGGAGCAGCGAACTGCTGGAGCTGCGCCGCTCCACCATCGGCTTCGTCTTCCAGTCCTTCGGGCTGATCCCGATCCTCTCCGCGGCGGAGAACGTCGGGGTGCCGCTACGGCTGGCGAAGCGGCGCCGGGCGGAGCGGGAGGAGCGGGTGACGATGCTGCTCGAACTGGTCGGGCTGGGCGGTCAGGCGGCACAGCGCCCGTACGAGCTCTCCGGCGGCCAGCAGCAGCGGGTCGCGGTGGCCCGGGCACTGGCGAACGATCCGGCGCTGCTGATCGCGGACGAGCCGACCGGCCAGCTCGACTCGGAGACCGGTCGTTCGATCATGGACCTGCTCCGCGCGCTGGTGCACGCCCGAGGGATGACCGCGCTGGTGGCCACGCACGATCCGACCCTGATCGACCTGGCGGACCGGGTCCTGACGCTGCGCGACGGCCGGCTGGTGGACGGGGCGGAGCGGCAAGACGGGGTGCTGACCGGGAGCTGACTCGCCCGGACACGATTCAGGGGTGGGATTCGTACGCTCGTACGAGCCCCACCCCTGTTTCGACGTTCGGTTTCGAGTCTCAGTCGCCCTGCCGCTGCTGGGGGATCTGGCCCTGCAGCAGGGCACGAACCTCCGACTCGCGGTAACGGCGGTGCCCGCCCAGCGTTCTGATCGCGCTGAGCTTCCCCGCCTTAGCCCACCGGGTCACGGTCTTCGGGTCGACACGGAACATCGACGCGACCTCTGCCGGCGTGAGTAGCGGCTCAGGTTCATGCGTACGCGATGCCATCGGTCACTCCTCCACAGGTGCCTATAGACATCGGCCGGGGTCCCGCCGGCCGACGCGTCTCCCATGGTCCGGCTAGTCCCCGATGTCCGACATGGGCCGAACGGCCGAAGGTCCCTGGATGGACGGATGAACAATGACCGATATATGGTCCTTTTTTATGCCAGAAAAAGACTTAACCGGACGGCCGATTGCCCCTCGTGACGTCGATATTACGAGGGGCATTCACCTGTGCGCGCTCCCAATGGGCCCTGAGCCGCATTGTTCGCTAATTGCAACGCTCCAGTAACTGGACCGCCCGCCAGCGCGCCACGAGCTTCTCGTACGCCTCGGTGGCCGCCTCCGCGTCGCCCCGGGACAGCCCGGCCAGCCCGGCCGCGACCAGCTCCGGAGAGTCGTCCGCGGCCAGCGCCTCGTCCGGGAGCAGGTCGACCAGCCCGCCGTAGTCCAGCTCCACCACCGACCGGGGATGGAACTCCTCCAGCCACCGGGCCCCCTCCTCGACGGCCTCGGTGATCGGCGCGTCCCCGACCGACTTGCGCAGCACCGACAGGCCCCGGGAGGCCCGTCGCCGGGCCTTGGAGATCTCGGTGCGGTAGCGCAGCACCCGCCGGTCCGGCCGGGTGGTCAGCTCGCGCTCCTCCGGGTCGACGAAGACGAACCAGCGCAGCGGCACACCCCAGGTGGCGATCTGCTCGTGCAGCCTCGGCACCCCGTGCTCCAGCACCCGGGCCCCGCTGCGCCAGTCCTCCACCACGGCCTTCGCCTGGCCGGCCAACACCGGCGGGACGAACGCGTCGGCCAGCACCGGAGGCACGCCGTCCCGGGCGCTCAGCGCCGCCTCGGCGACCCGCACCCGCAGGTTCCAGGGGCAGACCAGCAGCGTGTCGTCGGCCTCCAGGACGTACGCCTCCTCGGGCAGGTCGGGCAGCCGGGTCCAGCCGGCACCGAGCGCCTCGATCACCGCCGTCCGCTGCCGGACCGGCCCCTCCAAAGGGGCCACCGCCCTGCCCTCCTTGACGTACCGACGCCAGAAGAGCTGCCGGTCCCGATCGAAGGCGGTCAACGGCTCGTACACCCGCAGGTAGGAAGCGAAGAGCGACGGCACGGCGCGATCCTCCCACGAAACGAGAGCGGCGGAGTCTCCAGCATCTCCAATCAGTCTCGGGCGCGCCGGCCGCGATCCACCCTGAGGCCGATCGCGATTAGGCTCGGAGCAGGCCGGCACCATCCCCCGCCGGCATACCGGGAGCCCCCTCCCGCCCGCATCCCACAAGGATGCCCACCTGCGATCAGGAGCCAGACATGGACGTATTCGCCAGTACCGACGGTCCGGAATCCGACGGCCACGAGCAGGTCGTGTTCTGCCAGGACAAGCAGACCGGACTCAAGGCGATCATCGCCATCTACTCGACCGCGCTCGGCCCGGCGCTCGGCGGCACCCGGTTCTACCCGTACGCCACCGAGGCCGAGGCGCTGCACGACGTGCTCGACCTGTCCCGTGGCATGGCGTACAAGAACGCGCTCGCCGGGCTGGACCTGGGCGGCGGCAAGGCGGTCATCTGGGGCGACCCGGAGCGGATCAAGACCGAGCCACTGCTGCGGGCGTACGGCCGCTTCGTGGAGTCGTTGAACGGCCGCTACTACACCGCCTGCGACGTCGGCACCTACGTCGCCGACATGGACCTGGTGGCCCGGGAGACCCGCTTCGTGACCGGCCGCAGCGTCGAGCACGGCGGAGCCGGTGACTCGTCGGTGCTGACCGCCTGGGGCGTCTTCCAGGGGATGCGGGCCGCCGCCGAGCACACCTGGGGCTCGCCGACCCTGGCCGGGCGCCGGGTCGGGGTGTCCGGGCTCGGCAAGGTCGGCAAGCACCTGACCGGCCACCTGATCGACGACGGCGCCTCGGTGGTGGCGACCGACGTGAACGAACAGGCGCTCTCCTGGGTCCGGCAGGCCTACCCGCAGGTCGACGTGGTCGCCGACACCCAGGCCCTGATCACCTCCGACATCGACGTGTACGCCCCGTGCGCCCTCGGCGGCGCCCTGGACGACGACACCGTGCCGGCGCTGCGCGCCTCGGTGGTGGTCGGCGCGGCCAACAACCAGCTCGCGCACCCGGGCATCGAGAAGCTGCTCGCCGACCGGGGCGTGCTGTACGCCCCCGACTACGTGGTGAATGCCGGCGGGGTGATCCAGGTCGCCGACGAGATCGAGGGCTTCAACTTCGAGCGGGCCAAGCTGCGGGCCACCCGGATCTTCGACACCACCCGGGAGATCCTGCGGCTGGCCGACGCCGAGGGAGTGCCGCCGGCGGTCGCCGCGGACCGGCTCGCCGAGCGCCGGATGGCCGAGGTCGGCCGGCTGCGCACCATCCACCTGCGCTGACCGGTCCGCCGTCCGCGAGGGGGTGGGGCCGATGCGGGTACCGGCTCGGTGCCCACCTCCGGACGGACGCCCGGTCGATTGCCGGTTAATCAGGCAGAAAGTACGCTGTACTGGACTGATGGGGCTGGAGGCCCCAAACAAGTCACGGCCAGGCCGGGCCGGCGCTCCTTACTGAGTAGCATGGGACCGCCCGTCGATGTCCCCGCGACGCGCGGGCACGGGCGGTGGTAACCCGAGGTGCCGAACCGGGGCATCCCCATGTACCGTAAGAGCCACGAGAGATGCCTGACGTCATCGGGGCCCGCCTTCGGGCTGCCCCGAATTCTGTGCGAGGGGGTCGAGCCATGGGGCGCGGCCGTGCTAAGGCCAAGCAGACTAAGGTCGCCCGGGAGTTGAAGTACCACTCCCCGAACACCGACCTCGCCGCCTTGCAGCGAGAACTCGGCGGCAGCCGCAAGTCGGACCACGACTTCGACGACGACTACAAAGAGTATGTCGACGACGATGACGAGGATCACGACGCGGACGACGACCCGGGCAACTGGGCGTCAACCCGCTGACCTCCGGTCACATCTGAGCACGCGGTAACACCGCGTGCTCACGCGTGTCCGAGTGCCTGCGGGCCGTACCGCCGATCGGGACGCCAACCGGTAAGGACCTGCCGGGGACGGAGCCTGTCTCCAACCCCTCGGCAGGTCCTTACCGCTGGCCGTGGCCCGTCCTCCCCGACACCGGGAAAGCCCCACCGCCCTCCGCGTACCGTCGTACGCCGCACCACGGGACGTCCGACCCCTCGGCGGACGGAACCGGACGCTCGGGCGGATCGACCGTCCTCGGGCTCAGCGGGGGCGGTTGTTCCAGTTGTAGAACGTCGGGATGTTCTCGAAGTGGTTCCAGGCGCAGACCGCAGCCGCACCGTCCCCGCCGGTCGCCACCTCGGCCCGGAGCCGTCGCGCCTCCGCCGCCTCCCGCAGCAGCGTGGTGAGCCCGGCCCGAGCACCCAGCACCCGGGCGGCCAGCGGATCGTGCGGTCCGGCCTCGACGGGCTCAGGCGGCCGTTGGCTCGTGGTCTCGGGCATGGTCCAACACTCCCTCTAGTAGACGGATCTTGCTGTTGCGGCAGTGGTCGGTCTCCGTACCATCGAAACGCCCGTGCTCGAAGTAGCGGTTGGCGGCGTGCCCACCCCCGCAGAATCCGAAGTACGGGCAGCGGGCGCGGCAGGCCTCCACGCCGGTCAGGAACTCCGTCACCCACGGCGTCTGTGCCGCCGTGGCGAGAATGTCACCCAACGGGGTTTCCAGGACGTTTCCACTGCTGAAGTCGCCGTAGTCCGGGTCGGAGAAGCCGGCCAGCTCCGGGGAGAGCAGCACCACCGAGCCGTCGTACCCGATGGTCGGGATGGGGTCGAGCTGGCGGGGCAGCACGTCGTCCTCGGCCCCGTCGAGGACGGCCGCAGCGTACCGCAGCGACCACTCGATCTCCCGGAGGTGGATCCGGGGATCCCGGCGCCAGGCGGCGACCAGTTCCGCCCAGAAGCCGCTGACCAGTTCGGCCGGATGGGCGTTGCGCCGGGTGTTGACCCCCTCGGTCTCCTCGATGTTGATCCCGAGCACGTCGCAGCCGAGGTCGAGGAAGTAGTCGTACAGCTCGGTGGCGAGCCCCGGCTCAGGCCGGCTCACCACACAGAGCGCCGAGTACGGGATCCCGTGCCGGCGCAGCGCCTCGACGCCCGCCATGATCCGGTCGTACGACGGTTGGCCGCCCCGGCCGACCCGCTCCCGGTTGCGGTCCCGGGGTCCGTCGATGCTGACGCTGACCCGGATCCGGTGCGCGGCGAAGAACTCGCACCAGGCGTCGTCGATCAGCGTCGCGTTGGTCTGCACGTGGTGCTCGACCGAGGAGTCGAAGGGCGCCAGCAGGGCCGCCAGATGCTCCCGTCCGGCGGCGAGCGGCTCACCCCCGTGCCAGACCACCGAGAACCGCCCGTGCCGGGCCCAGTCGTTGACCGGCCCGGCCACCGCGGCCGCCACCGGTACCGTCATCCGGCGGTCCGCCGCCCGCAACGGGAGATAGCAGTACGCACAGTCGAGGTTGCAGAGCGTGGTCGGCTGCATGACCACGTAGCTGGGGACCGCGGCGATCCCCCGCATGCCGGAAAACTCCTGTCCACGGACAGCCATGGCCCTCCTCCCCCGCCTCTGAGGTGCCCCTCAGGCTAGGTGGCGGTAGCCACCCCGGTGAAGTCCTGACCAGGTATGCCGAGAATCACGGGCAAATATCGCGGATGCGGGTTTTGGCGTTTTTGTTGTGCTCGGCCCGGCGTCGTGGCCCGGGTGGCAGGGTCGCGCCCCGGGTGGCCGCCGGCTCGTGCGCCGGGTCAGCCCCGGGTGTGCTGGCCGATCATGTGCACCTCACCGGTGCCCTCGATGATCTCACCCGCCTGCCAGGCCTCGACACCCCGGCCGGTCAGGCAGGCCAGTGCCCGGTCGGCGTCCTCGGCCGACACGATCGCGAACATGCCCACGCCCATGTTGAAGGTGGACTCCATGTCCTGGTCCTCGATCCGGCCCTTGGCCTGGACCAGGTCGAAGATCGGCTGCGGCCGCCAGGTGGCCCGGTTGACCACCGCGTCGACGTTGTCCGGGAGCACCCGGACCAGGTTGCCGGGAATGCCGCCGCCGGTGACGTGCGCCAGGGCGCGTACCTCGGCCTCGGCGATCAGCTTCAGGCAGTCCTGCGCGTAGATCTTGGTCGGGGTCAGCAGCTCCTCACCCAGGGTGCGCTGCCGGCCGAAGTCCTCGATCACGCTGTCCAGCCGCATCCGGCCGGCGCCGAGCAGCACGTGCCGGACCAGGGAGTAGCCGTTGGAGTGCAGGCCGGACGAGCCCATCGCGATCACGACGTCGCCGACCTCGACCCGCTCCGGGCGGAGGATCTCGCTCTCCTCCACCACACCCACGCCGGTGGCCGAGACGTCGTACTCGTCCGGACGGAGCACCCCGGGGTGCTCGGCGGTCTCGCCGCCGAGCAGCGCGCAGCCGGCGTACCGGCAACCGTCGGCGATGCCGGCGCCGATCTCGGCGACCTTGTCCGGGACGACCTCGCCACAGGCGATGTAGTCGAGCAGGAAGAGCGGCTCGGCACCGCAGGCGACCAGGTCGTCCACCACCATCGCCACCAGGTCGATGCCGACCGTGTCGTGGATGTCCATCTGCTGCGCGATGACCAGCTTGGTGCCCACCCCGTCGGTCGACGAGGCGAGGATCGGGTTGCGGTACTTCTGGGTGTCCAGCCGGAACAGGCCGGCGAAACCGCCGATGTCGCCCATCACCTCGGGGCGCCGGGTGCCCTGCACCTTCGGCCGGAGCAGTTCGACCGCGCGCTCACCGGCGTGGATCGAGACGCCGGCGTCCGCGTACGACACGGTGCGCTTGCGGCCGGACCGGCCCATCCCCGCCGTCCAGGGCTGATGGGTGCCGCCCGGGCCGCTTCCTGCACCACTGCGCTCGGTCACGTGCGTCACGGTTCTCCCCTTTGTGGTTCTCGCGGCTGGCCGCGTCGGTAGCGGTCGAGGATCGCTCGACTTTCGTGCTGCCCGGCCGGATGTGTCCGGTCGGGCCGGTCCTGTCGCCGGGCGTCGTGCCCATGAGCCCACCCGGCGTGGTGCCTACGCGTGCGACGACACCTCGCCGCCACTGGAACTGCTCACGAACGGCTGACCGCCCGGACCGCGGGCGGCCCCGTCCGGGACCGCCTCCTCCGCCCCGGCGCCGGCGACCCGGCGGTCAACTCCTTCGAGTACGTGCTTGCCGATCAGGTTCCCCGCCGGCAGCTCGATCGGGTATTCCCCGTCGAAGCAGGCCCGGCAGAGCCGGGTCTTCGGCTGCTCGGTGGACGCGATGAGACCGGCCAGGGAGACGTACCCGAGGCTGTCGGCCCCGATCGACCGCCGGATGCCCTCGTTGTCCAGCCCGTTGGCGAGCAGCTCCGCCCGGGTGGCGAAGTCGATGCCGTAGAAGCAGGGCCAGTTGACCGGCGGCGAGGAGATCCTGACGTGCACCTCCAGGGCACCGGCCTCGCGCAGCATCCGGACGATCGCCCGCTGGGTGTTGCCCCGCACGATCGAGTCGTCCACCACGACCACCCGCTTGCCCCGGACGTTCTCCCGGAGCGGGTTGAGCTTGAGCCGAATGCCGAGCTGACGGAGCGTCTGCGACGGCTGGATGAAGGTGCGCCCGACGTACGGGTTCTTCATCAGGCCGGCGCCGTAGGTGATGCCGGACTCCTCCGCGTAGCCGATCGCGGCCGGAGTGCCGGACTCCGGTACCGGGATCACCAGGTCGGCCTCGACCGGGTGCTCCCGGGCGAGCTGCCGGCCGATGCTGACCCGGGCGGCGTGGATGTTGCGGCCGGCGATCGTGGTGTCCGGCCGGGCGATGTAGACGTATTCGAAGAGACAGCCCTTCGGCTCCGGTGCCGCGAACCGGGCCGACCGCAGGCCGTGCTCGTCGATGGCGATCAGCTCGCCGGGCTCGACCTCGCGGACCACGCTCGCCCCGACGATGTCCAGCGCGGCGGTCTCGCTCGCCACCACCCAGCCGCGCTCCAGCCGGCCGAGCACCAGCGGACGGACCCCGTACGCGTCACGGGCGGCGTAGAGGGTGGTCTCGTCCATGAAGACGAAGCTGAACGCGCCGCGCAGCGTCGGCAGCACCTCCAGCGCGGCGGCCTCGACCGACAGGTCGGGGCGGCTGGCCAGCAGCGTGGTCACCAGGGCGGTGTCGGAGGTCGACCCGTCGGAGTCCATGCCGCGCTCGACCGCGTCCCGGGCGAGCTCGGCGGTGTTGACCAGATTGCCGTTGTGCGCCAACGCGATCGTCGTGCCCGCCGTGTTGGCCCGGATGGTCGGTTGGGCGTTTTCCCAGGTCGACCCGCCGGTCGTGGAGTATCGGGTGTGCCCGATCGCCAGGTGGCCGCGCAGGCTCGCCAGCGTCGGCTCGTCGAAGACCTGGGCGACGAGGCCGAGATCCTTGTAGACCACCACGCCCGACCCGTCGCTGACGGCGATGCCGGCAGCCTCCTGGCCACGGTGCTGGAGTGCGTAGAGACCGAAGTAGGTGAGCTTCGCCACCTCTTCGCCCGGAGCCCAGACTCCGAAAACGCCGCACGCGTCCTGTGGGCCGGGTCGTTGGGGGTCGAGGTCATGGCTCAACCGGCCGTCGCCTCGGGGCACCTGCCGCTCCCTCTTGCTGATCTGCTCGGACTCGCCTGTCACCCGGGTGATTTCGGGTTCCGTCGACTCAGACAGTGTACGCGAACCGCAGCCGACACAGAGAGCCACGTTATGGCCCCCGTAAGTGACGGATGGTGATGGATAAGCATGGCTAGACAGGAAGGAATGGGGAGATATCAGCACGATTGCCACTCGTCTGCACCAGGCCCTCGGCGACCGCCGCCGACCAGGACATCCGCCCGGTCGCCAGCCGGAGCCAGGTCTCCGGTGCCATCTCCACCACATTGGGCGGCGTGCCACGCGTGTGTCGGGGCCCCGCACAACACTGGATCGCCCCATAGGGTGGCACCCGGACCTCTACCGCCCGGCCCGGCGCAGCCCGGGCCAGGTCGCTCAGCAGGGCACGAACGGCGTCCCGCAACGTCGTCCGGTCCGGCGTACGGCCGGCGTCGAGGTCCGCCAGCGCGGCCGCGACCGCTGCGGACTTATTGTGCGGAGAGGACACGTCGGGACGATACGACCCGGCTTCGTGGCATTTTTCGCCGCCCCTGGGTCGCGCTCATCCGGTCAGACAAGGCATAGTTGCCGACGGTGTAGTCGTATGGGTTGATCCCCGGCCGACGACGGGTCGGCGGTGGAGCCCCGGAAGGCGGTGGACGTGACAGCACACCGACGAGCCTGGATCTCCCGGGCCGGTGTGGTCGTAGCGCTGGCAGCCAGCGCTGTATTCGCTCTACCCACCACACCAGCATTGGCTGACCCAGACCTCAGAACCGTTACCGCCTCGCCTAGCTCTGTCGATGTCAACGGCACCACGACGGTCAGGTTCACGCTCGCCTTCAACGGCAGTGGTGACAACGCCGACATCCAGGTTAGTTCCGACAACTCGCGGCTGACTTGCACGGATGGATGCTCCGTGCAAGATGCCGAGGCTGGCAGCTACACGGCCGTCTTCAAACGGACGTCGGCAACGCTTGACTCTAACCAGAGTGCGACGATCACTGTCCGCGCCACGGAGGACGCCCTTATCGGCAACGGCCCCACTGATACAGCCACCGCCCGAGTAACTCTGGTCGGTCGACCCGCGCCGCCGCCGGTGCAGACGGTCGCCGAGGTGTCGGGGCGGGTCACCAACGAGACCACCGGAGACGGGGTTCCCAACGCCAGCGTCCGGCTGACCGACGGGCAGGGTCGTACCCACACGACCAACACGAGCAACAGCGGCAGCTACCGGTTCACTGGTTCGCGGGAACGGCCGATCGCGCCGGGGCGGCTCCAGATCCGGGCCACCAAGGACGGCATCACCGACACCAAGGACGTGAACGGGGCCGCTGGCGCCCGGGTCAACAACCAGGGCATCCAACTCGCCCTGGCCGGTGCGCCGAGCGCGACACCGGAGACCTCGGCGGAGCCGACCGAGGACGCCGCCGAGGAGGAGCCGACCGAGGACGCCGCCGCGGAGGAGAGCCAGGATGCCGGCGCGGCGGACCAGGCCGCCAACGAGGAGTCCGGCGGCGGGCTCGGCTCGTGGGTACTGATCCTGGCCGGCGGCCTGCTGGTCGCGCTCGGTGTCGGCGCGATCGTGCTGCTGCTGATGCGCCGCAAGGAAGACGGCGGCGATGACGACGAGGACGGGCCGGGCGGGCCGGGGCCGCGCTCGGGCGCGGGGGCCGGCCGGGGCGGCTACGACGACGCCACCCGGGTCACCAACCGGGCCGGTGCCGACCCGACGATGGTCAACCGGGGCGGCAACCTGGCCGACGCACCGACCATGATGCACAGTGCCCCACTGGTCGACGAGGAGTTCCCGGATCCGTACGGTGCGCCGCTGCCCGGGCCGCAGACGCCGGGCTACGGCGCCGGACAGCCGGGCTGGGGCGGCAACGCCAACGGCTACGGTGACCGCCCCGGCTCGGGTGCCGGCGCGTACGGCAACGCACCTGGCTCGGGTGCCGGCTACGGCGCTCCCGCCTCCGGGGCCGGCTACGGCAACGCTCCCGGCTCGGGTGCCGGCTACGGTGCGCCCGTCTCCGGCGGTGGATACTCCGCCAACGGTGCCGGTGGCTACGACGACGGGTACGACGAGCCGACCGGGCGCTACACCGGTGGCCGCGGTGGTGCTGACGAGTACGGCCCGGCGGCCGACCCGTACGAGACCAACGCCTACCGCCCGTCCTCGGGTGCCGGCCACGGTGGCTACGAGCCCACCCAGCAGTACGGCCGGGACGACGACGGCTACGACGCCGGGGGCTACGGCGCGGGCCAGGGCGGCTACGGCGACGAGCCGCGTACCGGTGCCGGGTACGACCGCGCCGACGACGGTTACGGCCAGCAGGGCTACGACAACCGGGCCGGCTACGACCAGCAGGGTTACGACGCCGACCGGGCCGGCTACGACCAGCCGACCACCGGTGGCGGCTACGACCAGCCGCGTGGTGGCTACGACGACCAGAACGGTTACGACGACCGGGGTGGCTACGACCAGCAGCAGGCTGGCGGCGGCTACTACGACGATGCGCCACGGGCCGGGCACAGCCGGTCCGCCGCACCGCAGCAGTCGAGCCGTTCGGAGCGCCGGTCGCTCGACTGGTTGGACGACTGACCGAGGCGGCACGCACGAGATAACCCGCAGGGGCCCGGTTCGCGACGGCGAGCCGGGCCCCTGCCGGTTCTCACCACCGCATGGGTCCGTTACCCGGGACGGCGACGGGGAAGATCTGGGTCAGGCCGGCGAGTAGACCCCGTTGCGGAGTACCGGCACCACGTCGGAGACGCCGACCTGGACCGCGATCTCGACGTCCTGGCCGAATCCCCGGGTGACGAGTTCCCGCCCCGACACGCTGCCCCGGACCGCCGCCGATATGTCGGGGAGACTGTTCAGCGCGGCCAGCGCCAGCGCCGCCTCGACGGAGAGCCCGCCGGACACTGTGGAGAGTGCGTCCAGTACGGCAGCCGCGCCGAGGTGGTCCTCGACGGCCGGCCGGAGACTGTCGTCCGGCCAGCGTTCCCCCGCCGCGACGACACCGATCGGTGCCGTGGTCGAGCCGTACCCCTGGGCGAGGAGCCAGCGCCCGACGGCGGTGGCGTTACGCAGGCAGGCCGCCACCACTGGCAGCCCGGTGGCGCTGGCGGCGGCACTGATCGCCGAGCCGTTCGGGGACGGCAGCACCAGGTCCGGTATGACCGGAGCGGTGTACAGGGCCGCCGGGGAGAGCGACCAGGGATGCTCCGGCGTCACCGCGCGTCGGCCGACGGCGGCTACCGCGCCGACCCGGGTGGCGTACTCGGCGGCCTGGGCGCCCCAGGGGAACGGATGCACCCGCATCCCCCGCGCGACCGCCACCTCGACCGACGTGGTGAAGGAGAGCACGTCGACCACCACCAGCACCGCGCAGACCCGGCTCAACTCGGCCGCGCCGGCCAGCCCCCAGTCCAGCCTGGCGCCGGTACCGGGCTGGGCGTAGACCGACTCCGCCGGTCCTGCTGGTTCCGTCACGATGCGGTTCCCTCGCCACCGGAAGATCCGACCGCCGCGCGGTCGGATCAATCCGTCGGGCGATCTCCGGCGTCGGTCCGGGCCGCCGCCTCCTGGTGCCCGTCGGCGGTGCTCGGAGCGGCGTCCACCGGAGCCGAAGCCGCTGGAGCGGCGTCACCGGCAGCGGCGGTGTCGTCCGGAGCGGCAACGGTGGCGGGACCTGCGGCGGCCTCCGGACCGGCGGCCGGCGCCGACGCGGTAGCGCCGGAGTCCACCGGCTCGGTCCCGTCGGCCCCGTCGGCGGCGTCCGGCTCGGCCGGGTCGGTGTCGACGAGCGGCTCGGCGGCGCCCCGGTCGGAGCCGGCTGGCCCGGGGTCCGGGGTGCTCGTGCCGGTCGCGACGGCTTCGGCCAGCGTCGCCGAGCCCTCGCCGAACAGGCTCGGCAGGGTCGCGCTGTGCGCCGCGCGCAGCTCCGGCAGGCCGATCGTGAACTGGTCCCGGATCTCCAGCTCGTTTCCGGCGGTGTCGGTGACCCCGATCAGGGTCCACGGCACGCCCCGCTCGACACAGAGCGCGGTGAACGCCTTCTCGTGCCCGCGCGGCACCGCCACCATCGCCCTGCCAGCCGACTCGCTGAACAGGAAGACGAACGGCATCGAGCCGGCGGTGAAGCCCTCCGGCAGGGCGATCCTGGCGCCGACGCCGTACCGGAGGCTCGACTCGACCAGCGCTTGGGCGAGGCCGCCGTCGGAGAGGTCGTGCGCGGAGCGCAGGTGCCCGACCCGGGCCGCCTCGGCGATCAGCTCGGCGAGCGCCCGCTCGGCCGCCAGGTCGACCTTCGGCGGTACCCCGCCGAGGTGCTCGTGGGTGACCCAGGCCCACTCGGAGCCGGAGAGTTCCAGCCGGGTCTCGCCGAGCACGAAGATCAGGTCGTGGTCGGCCCCGGTGGTCCGGGCGAAGCCCATCGGCACCCGCTGCGCGACGTCGTCCAGCACGCCCAGCACCCCGACGACCGGGGTGGGGTGGATCGCCGCCGCACCCGTCTGGTTGTAGAAGCTGACGTTGCCTCCGGTGACCGGGATGCCCAGCTCGGCGCAGCCGTCGGCGAGCCCGCGTACGGCCTCGGCGAACTGCCACATCACGCCCGGGTCCTCCGGCGAGCCGAAGTTCAGGCAGTCGGTCACCGCGACCGGCTTCGCACCGGTCACCGCCACGTTCCGGTACGCCTCGGCAAGCGCCAGCTTCGCACCGTGGTACGGGTCGAGCCGGGCGTACCGGCCGTTGCCGTCGACCGAGATGGCGACGCCCAGCCCGGACCGCTCGTCGATCCGGATGATCCCGGCGTCCTCCGGCTGCGCCAGCACGGTGTTGCCGAGCACGTACCGGTCGTACTGCTCGGTGACCCAGGTCTTGTCACAGAGGTTCGGCGAGGCGATCATCCGGAGCAGGGTCTCCCGGAGCGCCTCGGCGGTGGCCGGCCGGGGCAGCGTCTCGGCCCGGTCCGCCTGGAGCAGGATCAGGTCGGCCGGCTCCCGCATCGGGCGGGCGTAGACCGGACCGTCGTCCACCAGCGACCCCGGCGGTACGTCGACCACGGTGTGCCCCTGCCAGGTGACCAGCAGCCGGCCCGGACCGGAGCCCTCCGGGGCACCGGTCACCTCACCGATCGCGCTGGCCGGTACGCCCCACTTCTCGGCGATCCGGAGCACCGCGTCGAGCTTCTCCGGGGCGACGATCAGCAGCATCCGCTCCTGCGACTCGCTGGCCAGGATCTCGTGCGGCTGCATGGACGCCTCGCGCAGCGGTACCCGCTCCAGGAAGACCCGCATGCCGGTGCCGGCCGCGGCGGCGGTCTCGGTGAGCGCGCAGGTCAGCCCGGCGCCGCCGAGATCCTGGATGCCGACGACGAGTCCGGCGTCGTACAGCTCCAGGCACGCCTCGATCAGCAGCTTCTCCATGAACGGGTCGCCGACCTGCACCGACGGGCGGCGCTGGGCGCTGCCGTCGTCGAAGGTGGCGCTGGCCAGCACGGAGACCCCGCCGATGCCGTCCCGCCCGGTCTTGGCGCCGAGCAGCACCACGACGTTGCCGGGGCCGGCGGCGGCCTTGTTCTGCAACCGCTGCACGGGTAGCACGCCGAGGCAGAGCGCGTTGACCAGCGGGTTGCCCTGGTAGCAGGCGTCGAAGACGACCTCGCCGCCGATGTTGGGCAGGCCGAGCGAGTTGCCGTAGGTGCCGATCCCGGCGACCACGCCGGGGAGTACCCGGGCGGTGTCGGGGTGGTCGGCGGCACCGAACCGCAGCGGGTCCATCACCGCGACCGGCCGGGCACCCATCGCCAGGATGTCCCGGACGATCCCGCCGACCCCCGTCGCCGCGCCCTGGTGCGGCTCGACGAAGCTCGGGTGGTTGTGCGACTCGACCTTGAAGGTCACCGCGAGCTGGTCGGAGATCTGGATCACTCCGGCGTTCTCGCCGATGCCGGCGAGCAGCCGGTCGCTCGGCGGGGCCTTCTCGCCGAACTGCCGCAGGTGCACCTTGCTCGACTTGTAGGAGCAGTGCTCGCTCCACATGATCGAGTACATCGCCAGTTCGGACTGGGTGGGGCGGCGGCCGAGGATCTGCCGGATCCGGTCGTACTCGTCGTCGCGCAGGCCCAGCTCGGCGTAGGGCTGGAGGTCGCCGGGGGTGGCCGCCGCGTTCGAGACGGTGTCCACGCCGCCGGGGTAGCCGTTCACCGGCAGCTCCGCGGCGACGCTCGCCGGCACCGCCTGGCCCGGCACGGGCTGCTCCGCCGGAGCCGGCTGACCCACCGGGTCGACGGCCGGGCCGGGCCGCGCGGCGGGGCCGGATGCCGAGGGGTGGTCGGCGAGGGCGGGCTCTGGCTGGCCCATGACCTCACTCCGTTCGATCATGCGGGTGCTCCCGCGAGGTGCTTGAGGACCGACGTGAAGAAGCCGAGCCCGTCGAGGGATGGGCCGGTCAGCGCCTCCACGGCGTGCTCCGGATGCGGCATCAGCCCGACCACGTTGCCGGCCTCGTTGCGGATGCCGGCGATGTCCCGCAGCGACCCGTTCGGGTTGCCGCCCAGGTAGCGGGCCACCACCCGGCCGGTCGCCTCCAGCTCGTCGAGGGTGCGCTCGTCGGCGACGTAGCAGCCCTCGCCGTTCTTCACCGGGATCAGGATCTCCTGCCCGGGCTGGAACGCGTTGGTCCAGGCGGTGCCCGCCGACTCGATCCGCAGCACCTGGTCGCGGTTGCGGAAGTGCAGGTGCTGGTTGCGGGTGAGCGCGCCGGGCAGCAGGTGTGCCTCGCAGAGGATCTGGAACCCGTTGCAGATGCCGAGTACCGGCAGGCCGTCCCGGGCTCCGGCGGCGATGGTCTCCATCACCGGGGCGAACCGGGCGATGGCGCCGCACCGCAGGTAGTCGCCGTAGGAGAAGCCGCCGGGCAGCACCACGGCGTCGACGCCGTGCAGGTCGGGGTCGTCGTGCCAGAGCGACACCACCTCGGCGCCGGCGATCCGGGCGGCCCGGGCCGCGTCGCGGTCGTCCAGCGAGCCGGGGAACGTCACCACGCCGATCCGGGCGGTCATGGATTGCTCTCCTCGGCATCCCCGGCCTCGGCCACCCGGACCGCGAAGTCCTCGATCACCGGGTTGGCCAGCAACTTGTCCGCGATCTCCCGAGCCCGGTCCAGGTCCGGCTGGCCGGTGAACTCGATCTCGATCCGCCGACCGATGCGCACGGAGGACACGTCCGTGACTCCGAGCCTCGGCAGCGCATTCGCGACGGCCTGGCCCTGGGGATCGAGAATCTCCGGCTTGAGCATGACGTCGACGACGACGCGAGGCACTGGGCACTCCTGACTGTGTACGCAGTTGGGTGCCGGCCCACGAAAGGGGCGAGCGGAGCCAGCGTACCCGGCCGACCAGCGAGTTGACGCACGGGCCGGCGCGTCGATGCCCCGACGGACCCGGGGTGCCCGCCGGGCGCCTCCGGTGGACCCGGTCACCCGCCGGAGAGGGTCGGAAACCGACCGCAGAGGTTCACCCTTGTGAATAGGTGACGAACGGCTTAGCGTGTGGCGTCAAACGTCCGGTTACCTACACCGAACGTTGAGTGTCCAGACCCGTATGGCGGACATCCTCCCGCCTACGGCGGCTCGAACCGACCCGGTGACCCCGGGTAAACCCCCCGGAAGGAGCCCCCCGTGCGTCTTCGCCGAACCCTGGTGATGCTCGCCACCGCCCTGGCCGGCGCGCTCGTCGCGCCGTCCGTCGCCTCAGCCGCCCCGGTCAGCCCGTTCATCATCGGCGGCGGCACCGTCTCGTCGGCCCCGTGGGCCGCGGCCGTGTTCAGCAACGGCTCGTTCACCTGCTCCGGCACCATCATCGCGGCCCGCTGGGTGCTCACCGCCCGGCACTGCGTCAGCGGCACGATGTCGGTGCGGGTCGGCAGCGTCAACCGGTCCTCCGGCGGCACCACCAGCGGGGTGACCGCCAGCTACGGCCGGTACGACCTGGCGTTGCTCAACCTGTCCACCTCGATCAACACCAGCTACATGCCCCTGTCCAGCGCGTACCCGCCGGTCAACTCCACCAACTCGATCTACGGGTGGGGGATGACCTGCTACAGCGGCTGCTCGGCGTCCACCACCCTGAAGACCGCCACGGTCCGGGTGACCAGCACGAACGTCACCGACGCGTACGGCGGCCGGGCGATCCGCAGCACCCGGATCAACGGCAACGCCTGGCGCGGTGACTCCGGCGGCCCGCAGGTCTACAACGGCGCCCAGGTGGGTGTCGCGTCCACCGCCGACGGGCAGAGCATCCAGAACTACGGCAGCGTCGCCTACAACCGTTCCTGGATCACCTCCGTCTCCGGCGTCTAGGCACCACTCCACACCCTCCTCAGGGGTATGGCGCGGACGTTCCAGCTGCGTTGGGACGTCCGCGCCGCGCCGTTTCCGTCAACTCCGGACCGTTTGACGGCGTGGGGGCAGGTGTCGGGCTCCCGGCGCCCTTTCGCGGCAGCCGCGCCGTTTCGCAAACTGGAGCGATGTGAACAGCCCTCGCAAAGCGGGCGGGCCCGGCTCTGCCAGCATCAAGGTGTGCTGGTCGTGACGACGGATCATCTACCGGGGTACGAGATCCGCGCAGTACTCGGCGAGGTCGTATCTTCCCAAGCCCGAACCCGGAACCCGTACCGGGAAGGCGTGAAGAACCTCCGTGGTGGCGCCTACGACCCCAAGGCGCCCGAGAACCTCACCCGCTGGCGTACCGACGCCGTGCAGAAGTTGGGTGAGGAGGCGACCCGGCTCGGCGCGAACGCCGTGATCGGGATGCGGTTCGACCACCGCGAGGTCGGCGAGATGTGGATGGAGCTGTGCGCGTACGGCACGGCGGTGGTGGCGGTCCGGCAGCCACCGGAGAATCCACCCAGCGACCAGCCGAAGGTGGCGGCTGAGACGGCGCACCTGGCGGAGCCGCTGGACTCCGGTGCGATCGCCGAAGCGCCGAGCGCACCGGACCTGGGCAGCGCCGCCGGCACCCCGACTCCGCGGAACTGACGCTGCGGAAGGTGCCACGCAGGTAGGCGTCATCCGGGTACGCAGCGGAGCAGGATCTGCCGCATCGAGCCCATGCCGTACCGGTCGACGTCGCTGGAGAGGTCCGCCACCTCGCGGAGTACCGGCCCGAGCGCCACCCCGGCCGCCCTCGCCTCCCGGCACAGCTCGGTGAGTGTCAGCAGCTCGTCCCGGGTGTCGAGGCCCTGGTCGCGGGCGGAGAGCAGCAGCAGTTGGCGCCGGAACCGCTCCGCCGTGTCGGCCGGGAACGACATCCCGACCCCCCACTGGAACGACCGGTGCTTCCGGAACAGCCCCCGGATCGCCGTACGCGTCGAGTCGTCCCCTTCGGCGTACAGGGTGAGGAGCGCGGCCAGGACGACGGCCGCCTCGTCGGCCACACCGGCCTGCTCGACTGCGGGCGGCGCCGCCCGCAGCCGGTCCGCCCACTCCGGGTCGGCCAGGTCGACGGGGCGGTTGGCGATCGGCGCGATCGCACGGTCCAGCCGGGACACCCGGTCGGCGAGGTCGTCGAGCATGGCCCCAGTGTGCGGCCCGGCCGCCACCGGGTACACGTGTCGACGGCTGGGCCCGCTCGGCGGGTCGACGGCTGGGCCCGCTCGGCGGGCGCCCGGCGTGTCGGCGCTCAGGGCCGGCGGCTCAGAGGATCGGCGCCGGGTCGTACGCGGCGGCCTCGGGGTGCGCCGCGACCACTGCGGCGATCCGGTCGACCACGGCCCGGACCTGCGCGGACGCCGCCCCGGTGAAGCCGGCGCGGTCGGCGACCAGCTCGTCGATCTCGGGCCGGGTCAGCCCGAGCCGGCCGTCGGCGGCGAGCCGGTCGAAGAGGTCGTTCTCGGCGGCACCCTTCTCCCGCATCGCCAGCGCCACCGCGACCGCGTGCTCCTTGATCACCTCGTGCGCGGTCTCCCGACCGACCCCGCGCCGCACCGCCGCCACTAGGAGCTTGGTGGTGGCCAGGAACGGCAGGTAGCGGTCGAGTTCCCGGGCGATCACCGCCGGGTACGCGCCGAACTCGTCCAACACGGTCAGGAAGGTCTGGAACAGCCCGTCGGTGGCGAAGAACGCGTCCGGCAGCGCGACCCGGCGTACCACCGAGCAGGAGACGTCGCCCTCGTTCCACTGGTCGCCGGCCAGCTCGCCGACCATCGACAGGTAGCCCCGGATGATCACCGCGAAGCCGTTGACCCGTTCGCTGGACCGGGTGTTCATCTTGTGCGGCATCGCGCTGGAGCCGACCTGACCCGGGCGGAAGCCCTCGGTGGCCAGCTCCTGGCCGACCATAAGCCGGATCGTGGTGGCCAGGCTGCTCGGCGCGGCGGCGGCCTGGGCCAGCGCGGAGATCACGTCGAAGTCCAGCGAACGCGGATAGACCTGGCCGACGCTGTCCAGCACGCGGCGGAACCCGAGGTGTTCGGCGACCCGGCGCTCCAGCTCGGCCACCTTCGCCGCGTCCCCGTCGAAGAGGTCGAGCTGGTCGGCGGCGGTGCCGACCGGACCCTTGACGCCGCGCAGCGGATAGCGTCCGATCACGTCGGTCAGCCGCTCGTACCCGATCAGCAGTTCCTCGGCCGCGCTGGCGAACCGCTTGCCCAGCGTGGTCGCCTGGGCGGCGACGTTGTGCGAGCGGCCGGTCATCACCAGGTCGGCGTGCTCGACGGCGAGCCGGGCCAGCCGGGCCAGGGTGGCGACCACCCGGTCCCGGACCAGTTCCAGCGAGGCGCGGATCTGGAGCTGCTCGACGTTCTCGGTCAGGTCCCGGGAAGTCATCCCCTTGTGCACCTGCTCGTGCCCGGCCAGCGCGCTGAACTCCTCGATCCGCGCCTTCACGTCGTGCCGGGTCACCCGCTCCCGGGCCGCGATCGAGGCCAGGTCAACCTGGTCCAGCACCCGCTCGTACGCCTCGACCGCCCCGTCCGGCACCGGCACGCCGAGATCGCGCTGCGCCCGGAGTACGGCCAGCCAGAGCCGGCGCTCCATCCGGATCTTCTCCTCCGGGGACCAGAGGGCGGCCAGCTCGGCCGAGGCGTAGCGGTTGGCGAGGACGTTGGGGATGCTGGTCACCCCGCCATTCTCGACCATCCCGCGACCGACCGGCCTACCGGCCACCGGCCGAGCGGAACCGTCTCGCCCGGGGCCGGTGTCCCAGCCCGCCGCGCGGTGCCCTCAGCCCTCGGTGCCGCGCCCTCAACCCTCCGTGCGGTGCCGGAAGTCGGTGAGGTGCCGGAAGAGCACCTGGGTGGCGGGGATGTCGTCGGGGAGGTCCTGACACCACAGCCGGGCGGTGGCCAGCCCGATCCGGGCCAGCCCACGGGAGAGCACCACCGTACGGTGCGCCAGCTCGGCCGAGGCGGTGGTCGGCACGACGTATCCGCCGGGCCAGAGCCGGATGATCGGCTCGCCGTCGGGAAAACTGGCCCGGAACCGGGTGGCGACCCGGGCCCGGAGCACGGACTCCTCGGCGATCGCCAGGTCTTCCCCGCACTCCGTCGGTGGGATGGCAGGTCCGGCCGCCGGTGGCGGGACGGTACCGGCCGCCGAGGGCGGGACGGCGAGGTCGGCGACCAGCAGCACGTGCCGGTTGCCGAGCGGGACGCCGGCCCGGCAGGCGCGCCGGACGATCTCCTTCAGCACCGCCCGGAGCTGGCCGACGCTGCCGAGCCGGGGCAGCGCGCCGACACAGGCCGCCGCGTGGTCCGGGACGAGGGTCGCGGCGGTCCACGAGTCGCAGACTGTCCGCACCAGGTGGGCGGGGGGTTCGCCGGCCGGGAGCTGGCGGTACAGCGCGGTGAGGTCGGCGAGGGTGTCGTCGACGCCCATCCCGGCGGCGGCCCTGGCCCGGCCCAGCCGGGTACAGGCCGGCCGTGGATCGCGCGTCTCCGCGATGGCTCTGGTCAGGCTGTCGACCGCAGGCGTCCACCACGCGCCGGTCCGCTCCGGGCAGCGGTGCAGCGCCGCCGCCCGCCACGCCTCACGCAGGACGACCGCCTCGGTGCGGAAGCGGGTGATGGCGCGTGCACGGCGGTGCGCCGCCGTCGGTGTCAGTCGGCGTTCGTCGTCCATCCGGGTTGGTACTCCATTCGTCGCGGCAGTTCCTCTCGTCTAGACGGAGATTGCGGAGGACCGTGACGGCGCCAGGAATAAAAGCAGCAAAACGAATAAATGGTGCAGGCAGCTCAACAACACTCCCTCACCTTCTGCCTCTGGCCACTTGCTGTTGGTAGTTTGGTCCCGCCCGCACTGCCCACGACGGATTGACCACACCTCAGGACTTGGCAGGACATGGCGGACGACCACGACAGCGCTGCCGTTGACGTGCGGAGCGACCTACAACTGATCCGGGCCGTTCGAGCCGGTGACACCGACGCATACGCCACCCTCTACAGCCGGCACGAGGCGGCGGCCCGGCGGCTGGCCCGTACGCTGGATCATCGGCCCTCCGAAGTGGACGAGCTGGTGGCGGAGGCCTTCACCCGGGTCCTCGCCGTACTGCGGGACGGGCTCGGACCCAGTGCCGCCTTCCGCACCTACCTGCTCACCACCGTGCGCAACGTCTTCTACGACGAGGCCCGCCGCGCCCGCCGGATCGAACTCGTCGACGACGTGGCTCGCCACGATGCCGGCGAACCGTTCACCGACCCCGCCGTGCGGAACCTGGAACAGGCGATGGTCGCCCGGGCGTTCGCCGCACTGCCCGAACGGTGGCGACTGGTGCTCTGGCACACCGAGGTGGAGGGCGATCCGCCGTCGACGGTCGCGCGCCTGCTCGGCGTCCGCCCCAACACGATCTCGGCGCTCGCCTACCGCGCCCGGGAGCGCCTACGCCAGAACTATCTGCGTGAGCATGCCGCCGCTCGTACCGACGACACCTGCCGCTGGGTCGCCGAGCGGCTCGGCGCGTACGTCCGGAGCGGACTGTCCCGGCGGGAGACAGCCGACGTCGAGAGCCACCTCGCCGGATGCCGGGCCTGCCATCTGCTTTTCGTCGAACTCGGCGACATCAACGCCGGCCTCGGTGCCGTGCTGGCTCCCGCCGTGGTCGGCACGACCGCAGCCGGCGGCTACCTGAGCGCCGGTACGGCGGCTCCGGGCGCCGTGTGGAACCGGGTCCGGCGGGTGGCCCGCCGCCGGGTCACCCAACTCGTCGCGGCCGGCCTGGTCCTCGCCGCCGTGGCGGCGGTCGCGCTGACCCTCACCGGCAACCCGGGGCCGGTCGCCGGACCGGAACAACCGGCCCCGGTACCCCCGACCGGACCACAGGATCCGGGACAGACCTCCGAGCCCACTCCCGGTCCGCCGGGCCCCACCGAGCCCGGCACCGTCGGCGGTCAGCCGCCGGGCGGGTCGGGTGTGGCGGGCGCGGCGGACGGGGGCCCGCCCGGCGCCGCCGGCCCGGCCAGGCCCGGAGCGCTGGCCGTCGCGCTGGCGCCGGTCGGCACGCTGGTCCGGGGCCGGTCCGCGGTGCTCGCCATGACCGTCACCAACCAGGCCGGGGCGAACGGCGGCGGGGGGCGGCTACCCGGGACGTTCCGGGCCGGACTCGCCGCCGCGACGGGTCCGCTCAGCACCCGGTTGACGCTGCCGAGCGGGATCCGGCTGCGCGCCGGCGCTGCCGGGGACGGCTGGACCTGCACCGCCGGGACCTCGGGCACCTGTCGGCGTGGGCCGCTGGGCCCGGCGTCGTCGAGTACGGCGTACCTGCCGGTCACAGTCGCGGGCACCGCCCGGGGCGGCGCCGTGCGGATCACCCTCGACACGCCCGGCCTGCCGACCCACACCGCGTCGGCCCAACTCACGGTCGCCGGCACCGGTCTCTCCGCGGTCTTCGCCGGTACGGTGCCGGCCCGGCTCACCACCGCCGGCAACTCGCTGCTGTCCTGCCCCGACCTCGACCTCACCTGCCGGGCGGCCCGGTCGGGTCGCCCCGCCCTCGGTCGCGTCGACAACGGCCACTACCTGATGACCCGGTACTCGGCGCCGGGTGCACCGGCCGGCGCGCCCGGCGGAGGAATGGTCAGCGCCGCCACCGTGAGACTGACCGGCCGGGTCCTCTGGGCCGGCCTCTACTGGGCCGGCACCGGGCACTCGCCGGCCAGCCCGACGGCGTACGTCCGGGCACCGGGCGGCACCCGCTACACCCCCGTCCGGGCTTCCCGGGTCGACGACTTCCCGACCACCCTTGAGGGGCGGCGCGGCTACCAGGCGTTCGCCGACGTGACCCGGCTCGCCCGTAGCGCCGGGTCCGGCACCTGGTGGGTCGGGCTGCACCGTGGTGCCTTCCTCGGCGGGATCGGCGCGTTCGGCGGCTGGAGCCTGGTCGCCGTGGTCGCCGACGGGGGCCCAGCCCGGGCCGTCGCGGTGCTCGACGGCGCCCTGGCGCTCCAGCGCAGCGGCTCGGTGGCCGTTCCGTTGCCGGGTGCTCCCGGCGCCGACGCCCAGATCGGGTTCGTCGGCTGGGAGACCGACCGGGCGAGCGTCGGCGACCGGCTCGACATCAACGCCAGCCCGGTCGACCGGAAAAACCCGAACAACACCGCCGCCAGCCGGGCCGACGGTACGGCCGCCGGTTGGAACACCTTCGGTACGGACGCACGGGTACTCCAGACCCGCCTGCCCAGCGACCGACCCGCCGTCGTCACCGCGCGGACCGGTCGCGACGCCTGGCTGCTCGGCGCGCTCGCGATCAGCGCCAAGGCGCCGGCCGGCTAGCCGCGAACGCAGCGGGACCCTTCACCTGTAGGCCAAAGGCGGTCACCGGGCATGGGTAGCGCCTTCCACGTCCAGGTCACCCTCTGGGCAACACGGGTAGGCAATCGGGCGCGGCGCTACTCCGCCTTCCCCGTCGACGGCGGCTCAGTCTGTGCGGCCCAGGGCGACTGGGATGACTGGGGCGAGTACGGCGACGGCGGCACTCCGTACGACGGCGCCGGGTACGGCTGGGTCGGGGCAGCGTACGGCTGTGCGGGCACCGGCTGGCCGGCGAACCCGACGTGCGGCGGCGGCGGACCGGGCTGCTGCGGCGGCGGACCGGGCTGCTGCGCCGGCTCGGCGGCTGACCGGCCCACCCGGATCGCCAGCCGGTCCAGGTAACCGATCTGGAGCCCGGCGAACGCCAGTAGGAACAACACGAGCAACGGCAGCGGCAGGACCAGGCCCAGGAAGCCGGTGCCCCGGTTGCCGAACTCGGCCATCAGCATCTCGGCCAGCAACGGGGCCGACGCGTTCTCCGGGTCGGACGTGACCAGGCGGGCCCACAACGGCTGCTCGGCGCTGAACAGCCAGGTCAGCAGGAGCGCGACGGCCAGCATCGGCAGTGCCGGCAGCAGCAGGGTACGGACGCCGTCCCCGCCGGCCCGCCACTTCGGCTGCTGTCCCCGGAACAGCAGGGTGAAGACGAACAGCGCCGGTACGCTGAGCCAGACCGGCGGGATCATCCCGAGGAACGTGTTGACCTGGCCGTTTTCGCTGACCCGCTTGAACCCGGCGACGGCCAGTGGACCGATGCCGACGAAGAGCCACGGCGCGAACGGCAGGAGGAGCAACTCGCTCCACCGGCCGAGCGGGCGCAGCGCCCCGATGCCGAACCCGGCCACCGCCGCCAGCCCGACCGACACCAGCGCCGAGACGAACGGTGGCAGCCAGGTGTTGACGAGTACGCCCGCCGTGCTGACCCCGCCGGGCAGGTCGGCCCCGGTGAAGGCATGCCGCAGCCAGGGCGCGGAGGCCCAGCCGAAGACCCCGAGCACGACGACCAGCGCCGCGATGACGATTCCGAGGTGGACAGCGGAGGGGCCGCGCGCCGGAGCCGGCGGGCCGCCGGGCCGGTCCCGCCAACCGTCGAACTCGATCCGGGTACGGCTGGCCAGCAGCAACCCGGTCGCGGCGAGCCCGAGCCCGCCGAGTACGACCAGCAGCAGCGTGGCGGTGGCCGCACCCAGGCCGAGCCGGAAGGTGGTGAAGCTCGTCTGCATCGTCCCGAGGACCGGTGTCATGGTCGAACGCGCCGGCCCGCCGTTGGTGAGCAGCGCCGGTGCGGTGAAGATCTGGAGTGACAGGGCGAGCACGGCCAAGCCGACCAGCCCACCGACGGTGAGCAGGGCCGGAGTCGGCCAGCGGCCCGGTTCCCGCTGCCGCAGCGCACTCAGGAATGCCGTCGCGGCGACCGCCACCACCAGCCCGAACGAGGTCGCCGCGAGTACCCAGGTCAGCTCGAACCGCGCGCCGTCGGCGAGCGAGCCCGACTCGGCCAGCCGCAGCCGCCAGCCGAGGAACACCGCGACCGGGGCGTACCCGGCGATCGGCACGGCCAGCACCGCCCGGGTGAGCAGCCGACCCAGCCGGCCGGCCCGGTCGGCGACCAGCGCCAGCAGCGGCGCGACCAGCAACGCGAACGCGAGCGGCAGCAGACCGAGCAGCAGCGCCAACCCGAGCTGGCCCAGGAACCCGTCTTCGAAGACCGCCTGATAGTTCTCGATCCCGGCCGATCGGGGCTCGCTGAAGAGGTTCTCGTGCCGGAAGCTGGTCAGCACGGTGGAGGCGGTCGGTACGACGTACGACCAGATCAGCGCGATCAGCGCCGGCAGCAGCAGCGCCAGGCCGAGCAGCGCACGCCCCGCCGAGCCCGCTCCAGCCTGCGGAGCCGGATACTGCCCGGCCGGCGGAACCGGCACCGTCCCGGATGATTGCCCTGGATAGCCCATCACATATGCCCCCGCCGCTCGCCTGTCCGGCCACCGCGACCGTACCGGCCGCCAGCAACAAGTACGAAGAACGCCGCACCATCTACCCAGGAGTCGCCGATTCCGGCAATCCCGTTCCGGCACTTCCGGGTCAGTCGCCCTTCCCGCCCGCCGCTGCCGCTCCCGCTGCCACCGCCGGCGCCGCTCCGGGTACCGGGCTGTCACCGGGAGCCGCAGCCGCGCCGGCAGGTGGAAGGTCGGCGGGGAGCCGGCGTACGCCGGGATCGGCCAGCATCCCGAGCACCGCAACGAGCACGATGCCGGCGGCGACCAGCAGGGTCGGGTTGGTGCCGATGGCCTCCGCCACCGGACCGATCGCCATCTGGCCGAGTGGGATCGCCAGGAACGAGCCGAGCGCGTCGTACGAGTAGACCCGGGCGAGCTTGTCGGCGGGGATGTTCTGCTGCATCGAGGTCTCCCAGGCGACCGAGAACTGCTCGACGGCCAACCCGGCCACGAAGGCGGCGGCGACCAGTACGGCCACGGACGGCGCCCAGGCCAGCCCGAGCAGCAGCAGTACGTCGGCGAACATGCAGAGCACGCCGAGCAGGAGCAGCCGGCGTACCCGGAATCCGGAGCGCGACCAGCGCCCCGGCCACCATGCCGGCGGTCTGGGCGGCGAGCACCACGCCCCAGGCGGGTCGGCCGATCGTCTCGTCCGCCACGGCGGGGCCGAGGACGTTGACCGAGCTGGCGTAGGCAAAGTTGATCAGCAGGAAGCCGAGTACCACCACCCAGACCCAGGAGCGGGCGACGAACTCGGTCCAGCCCTCGCGCAGTTCGCGGACCGGGTTGGCGCGCTCGGTGCGTGGGGCGGTGACCGCGCGGACGCGTACCCGGGCGAATGCCAGCCCGGCCAGCGCGAAGGTCGCCGCGTCCACCAGCAGGCCCCAGCCCGGTCCGACGCCGGCCACCAGCGCGCCGCCGAGCGACGCGCCGCCGATCATGGCGGCGTTTACGCCGAGCCGGTTGAGCGCGTTGGCCGGCTGGAGCAGCTCGGCCGGCACGGTCTGCGGGACCAGCGCGGCGGCGGCCGGCCAGGCGAAGGCGGCCACCACGCCGTTCACGGCGGCGAGCGCGACCAGCGCCGGGATCGTCGCGGTGCCGGTCAGCACCAGCACCGCGACCGCGCCCTGGGTGAGCCCGGCGAGCGTGCAGGAGACCACCATCACCGCCTGCCGGGGCAGCCGGTCGGCGAGCACGCCGCCGAAGAGCAGGAACACCACGTGGGTCAGCGACCGCGCGCCGACCACCAGGCCGAGGTCGCGCACGCTGCCGGTGAGATCGAGTACGGCGAACGCCAGCGCGATCGGTGCGACCGCGTTGCCGAGCATGGTGGCGGACCGACCGATCGCCAGGTAGCGGAAGGGCCGGTGCCGCAGCGGCGCCAGTGCGCTGTCCCGGGTGCCCACGATCACTCCTCCATCCGGAACAGCGCGACGGTGGCGCTCACCCGGTGAGTGCCGGGGGTACGTGCGGGCCGGGCGGCGTGGTGCAGCCGGGCGGACGCCTCGGCGATGGTGTTCCGGATCTCGTCCCAGGTCTCGGGGTCGACCCAGAATTCGGCGTCGGTGAGGAAGTTGCTCGGGCCGGGCCGCAGGTGGTGGGCGCGGCGGCGCAGTTCGGCGGCGAGCGCGTCGTAGAGCAGCCGGTGCTCGGGAGTGGCCCGCCCGCCGGCCGGCGTCGAGGCGGGTAGCGTGGGCTCGCTCGCCGGGTCGTAGCGGTAGCGCTTTGCGGCGCCGCCCCGGATGCGTTCCTCGCCGGCCACCTCGATCAGGCCGGCGGCCAGCAGGTGCCGCAGGTGGTAGCTGGCGTTGGCGTGGGTGAGGTCCAGTTCGCGGGCGATCTCGGCGGCGGTCAGCGCCGAGGCGGTGAGCAGGGAGAGGATCCGCATCCGTACCGGATGGGCCAGCGCCCGGAGCCGGGCGGTCGGATCCGGCGCGTCGTCGGCGCCCGGCTCGTCTTCTGGATCGTGCTCTGGCTCGTCAACTCCCAAAGACATGTTTGGGAGCGTAGGAGACGTCAGCTCAACTATCAAACAGTTGTTTGGGAGTGGTGCCCGGCGAGCGCTGGACGCGCCTTGCCGCGACGCGGGGTGGCGGGCGGCGGGCGATACCCGCCGCAGAGACTGTCGAGCTGCCCCGCTTCTGCTCCCACCACAGCCACGGCAACCCCCGCCACCGCTGCCGCCGCCGCCTCGCCATGCCGACGACCACGACCTGGACGCCAGAGGCGTTATCCGGACGGTTAGCGCATCTGGCGTCCAGGTCACCGATCCCGATGGTCAGTTCTCCGGCGGGATGGCCTGGCGGTACCGGAGTTCGTGCAGGTGGCCGCCCTTGATCAGGATCGACACCTCGACCGGACGGCCGGACTCGTCGCGGATGACGCGAAACTGACGGATGACCGGCACGTATGGCGGCAGTGCCAATGCCTCGACCTCTTCGGTGGTGGGCATCCTCGCCGAGATGCGGTCGTGCAGATCGCGCTGCCGGTGGCCGTTGTCCGCCAGCACGCGAGCGGCGCCACCGGCGATCTTCCGGCGCCCGGTCAGCTCCGTACCCCTGGCGATCGCGGCCGGGTAGTACGACCAGGAAAGCTCGACCGGCTCGTTGCCTTGCAACAGCAGCCGGTGCCGCACGACAGTCAAGTCGTCGCCCGAGTCGAGTGCCTGCGCGACCTCGGTGGGAGGCACGACCTCGGCAACGTCGATGAGACGGTACTCGTAGCCGCCCTGGGTAGGCGCGATGTAGGCGACGGCCGCCACCACGAGCGGCTGCCGATCCCGCACGTACACGCCCCGGCCTGTTTCGCTGTAGACGGAGCCCTCTGCCTTCAACGCTCCGAGAGCGCGTTGAACGGTCGCAGTCGCCGCCTGATATGTCGTCACCAGTGTCGGGATGGACGGCAACTGCGTGCCGGCTGGGAACTCACCCGCCATGATCTGGGCACGAATGTCAGCGGCTATCTGCTCGTGACGAGGCCGTCCGTCACCCCCGCTGGCCACGACGGCCCTCCGTTCATCGTCGGTCGATCGACAACTCATAACGTAGCCGGCGGCCCCAGGGAACCATCGTCATCACACTTGCTTCGACCGACCGTCCATCAGCCGTCTTCGACACCCGGCTCAGTCCCAGTATCCACTCATGATCGCCCAACCCGAGCGTCGCGCGTTCCCACTCGCTCGGCTGCCGGGTGTACACGTCCTCCCGTACCTTCACGGGAAGATAGCCCAGTTGGCCGAGGAGCGTAATCGCACCACCCTTGATCTTGCGAGGCTCGGCGAGCGCGGTTCCCTGCGCAATGGACAACGGATAGTAGGAGTCCGTCAGTTCGACGGGCTGATCGTTGAACAACATCAAACGACGACGCACGACAGCCCGAGACCCAGGATCGATCTCCAGGGCCTCCGCTATCTCTGACCCGGGCACGATCTCGCTCACTCCCAGCAGACGCTGACTGCCGACACCGCCCTTCGCCTCAGCCTCCGCACCCCAGGCCTCCGAATCCCCGCTCGACCGCGGCGTCAGGTACGGGGTCGAGATGCTGACCCACTCCGAACTCTCCATGATCGACTCCTGTGGTGGTTCCACCTGGCGGCAGCCCAGACTCGCACCCGTCACAGACTAGGCCCACTCCCAACTCTCCGGCCCATTCAGTGCAAGTGATCCTTGCTACCTTATTTGAAATGCAGTAAGGTTGCCGAAATGGGCCGCCCGCGAGCTGACCCGACAGCCAGGCCGGCCTTCCGAGTAGGCGTGCGGCGCCCGAACAGTGAGCCACCGCCATTCGGGCCGTACGGCAATACGGCTCTCCGCGCCGCGATCCGGTCCGGCTCGGCTAGGCGCCGTACGTCCACGTCGAGGCGACGAGAGGCGACTCGATGACCGTCTACCTGTCCAGCAGCCTTGCCGAGCGGGACACGGCCGATGCACAGGCCGCGTACGACATGCTCGACGCACACGTACTCGACCGGGAGACCGGGCTCTGCCTGGTCTGCCTGACGCCCGGACCCTGCCGACCGGCCAACGCGGCGGCGAACCGCCTCGTGGAGTTGGGTCGGCAGGTTCTCACTCCCGAACCTGCGAAGCACCGATCGCACGGAAATCATCGATCGGGCGGCTGGCATGGCTGGCTCAGCACAGTCCGGCGATCCCTGCCGCGCACCGCGCCACTGCTTACCGCCGCCTGGCGACGCCCCCTAGGCACGACGGCCACCACAGCCAAGACGTGAGTGCCCGGCTGCCCGACATCCGGGCCGGCGACATCCTGGAGGTCGCCGAAGGCTACTACTGCTTCGGCCTCGGCAGACTCATCCTGGAAGTCATCGAGTTGGGGCGCCGGGAACGGCACACTGACGGCCTCTGGCTCCACCTGCGCGGAGTCGAACTGCAACCTCCCGACGGGATACGACTACGCCAGCGACGTGTACTGGTCCGGCTGGACGCCGTGGCCGTCCGACCCGGTCCACTGTCGCGCCGACATCCACCCGAACGACGGGTCGACCAGCGACAACCAGAGTCCTTCGACGGGACGACGAGCCCCCGTCGGGCGCACCTTCCGAGGCGTCCCGACTGGACCTGTGCCGGCTGCGGCGAGGACTGGCCGTGCCCGACCAGCGGGCGCGATTCCTGAGCCGTTACCGGCACAACCGGCTGGCGCTGCTCAGCCACCTCGGCCGGTACGTGGCACTCGCGGCCACAGACCTGCCCGACCTGTCGCCCGAGGAGCGGCGTACCCGCTTTCTCGACTGGTCCGGCTTTCTCGACTGGTCCGGAGGATCGGGTTGACCCACGGCAACGAGACCTCGCCGAGACGGCGCCCGCTCAGCGTTCCAGGATCGCCACCACGCCCTGACCGCCGGCCGCGCAGATCGAGATCAGCCCGCGCCCCGAGCCGCGCTCGGCGAGCAGCTTGGCCAGGGTGGCCACGATCCGGCCGCCGGTCGCGGCGAACGGGTGGCCGGCGGCCAGCGACGAGCCGTTGACGTTCAGCTTCGCGGGGTCGATCGATCCCAGCGGGGCGTCCAGGCCGAGCCGGTCCGTGCAGAACTCCGGCGATTCCCAGGCGGCCAGGGTGGCCAGCACCTGCGAGGCGAACGCCTCGTGGATCTCGATGTAGTCGAAGTCGGCCAGGGTCAGCCCGGCCCGGGCGAGCAGCCGGGGCACGGCGTACGCGGGGGCCATCAGCAGCCCCTCGTCACCGTGTACGAAGTCGACCGCGGCGGTCGCCGACGGGCCGAACCAGGCCAGTACCGGCAGGTTGTGTGCCTTGGCCCACTCCTCGGAGGCGAGCAGCACCGTCGACGCCCCGTCGGTGAGCGGGGAGGAGTTGCCGGCGGTCATGCTGGCGTGCTCGGCGTCCGGTCCCCGGGTACCGAAGACCGGCTTGAGCCTGCCGAGCTTCTCCACGCTGGTGTCGGGTCGGAGGTTCTGGTCCCGGGTCAGCCCGAGGTACGGCGTGACCAGGTCGTCGAAGAACCCGCGGTCGTACGCGGCGGCGAGCCGCTGGTGCGAGCGGACCGCCAACTCGTCCTGGGCCTGCCGGTCGACGTTCCACCGCCGGGCGGTGATCGCCGCGTGCTCCCCCATCGACAGCCCGGTACGCGGCTCCGCGTTGCGCGGGATCTCCGGCCGGAACGGTTGGCCGGGGCGCAACCGGGTGGCGGCCTTCAGGCGCCCGCCCAGGGTACGGGCGGCGTTGATCTCCAGCAGGGTACGCCGCAGATCCTCGTTGACCGCCAGCGGCGCGTCCGAGGTGGTGTCCACGCCACCGGCGACCCCGACCTCAAGCTGGCCGAGCGCGATCTTGTTGGCGACCAGGATCGCCGCCTCCAGGCCGGTGCCGCAGGCCTGCTGGAGGTCGTACGCCGGGGTGCGCGGGTCGAGCCGGGAGCCGAGCACCACCTCCCGGGTGAGGTTGAAGTCCTTCGAGTGCTTGAGTACCGCACCGGCGGCCACCTCGCCGAGCCGCTCGCCGGCCAGGCCGAACCGGGCGATCAACCCGTCCAGGGCGGCGGTCAGCATGTCCTGGTTGGACGCCTTGGCATACCGCCCGCCTGAGCGGGCGAACGGGATCCGGTTGCCTCCGAGGACCGCGACGCGACGTACGGCTTCCATGGTGACGCCTCCAGAACGCAGGGTTGTTCCTACCTTACCCGCGAGTAGGCTACGGTCATGAGCGACAGGTACGCGAGCTTCGCCCACACCGGTCCCGGCCGGGCGCTGGTCAAGCGCCTCGGCCTGCCCGACCCGCCCAAGCTGCGCCGCTACCACCCCGGCGACCCGCTGACGCACGGCCCGGTACGCCTCGACGCCGCCTCCGGCGGCCGCCTGGTCGAACCGCTGGCCAAGCTGCTCACCTCGGCCGGCGTCGAGATCACCGACCCGGCGGCCACCGCGACCGGCCCGACCGCGACCGCCACCCCGGGCGCCACCGCGACGGAGCCGGGCGACGGTGCGGGCCGGGTGCCGCCACAGGCCGCCCTGCTCTACGACGCCACCGGCATCACCGACTCGTCGGGGCTGCGCGCGCTCTTCGACTTCTTCCACCCGCTGGCCCGGGCGCTGCGCCCGTCCGGCCGGGTGGTCGTCTTCGGCACTCCGCCGGAGTCCTGCGGCACGCCCCGGGAGGCGACCGCGCAGCGCGCCCTCGAAGGGCTGACCCGGAGCATCGGCAAGGAGTTCGGCCGGGGTACGACCGCACAGCTCGTCTACGTCGCGCCGGGTGCCGAACGGGCCGTCGAGTCGACCCTGCGCTTCCTGCTCTCCGGCCGCTCGGCGTACGTCTCCGGGCAGGTGGTCCGGATCGGCCCGGCCGAGGTGCCGGAGGTCGACTGGGCCCGCCCGTTGGAGGGCCGGATCGCGCTGGTCACCGGGGCCGCCCGGGGGATCGGGGCGAAGGTCGCCGAGGTACTGGCGGCCGACGGTGCCCAGGTGGTGGCGCTGGACGTACCGGCGGCCGGTGACGCGCTCGCCGAGGTCGCCAACGCCGTCGGCGGTACGGCGGTACAGCTCGACCTGACCGCACCCGACGCGCCGCTGCGGCTCGCCGACCACCTGGCCGACCGGCACGGCCGGGTGGACGTGCTGGTGCACAACGCCGGGATCACCCGGGACAAGACGCTGGGCCGGATGAGCCCGGACTGGTGGGACTCGGTGCTGGAGGTCAACCTCACCAGCCAGGAGCGGATCAACGACGTACTGCTGGACCGCGAGTTGATCCCGCGCGGCGGGCGTCTGATCGGGGTCTCCTCGATCGCCGGGATCGCCGGCAACCGGGGCCAGACCAACTACGCGACCTCGAAGGCCGGGGTGATCGGCCTGGTGCACTCGATGGCTCCGGTGCTCGCCGAGCGCGGCATCACCGTCAACGCGGTCGCACCGGGCTTCATCGAGACCCGGCTGACCGCCCGGATCCCGCTGGTGCTCCGCGAGGCCGGCCGGCGGATGAACAGCATGGCGCAGGGCGGCCTGCCGGTCGACGTCGCACAGGCCATCGCCTGGTTCGCCTCGCCCGGCTCGGCCGGCGTCACCGGCAACGTGGTGCGGGTCTGCGGCCAGAGCCTGCTGGGGGCCTGATGTCCGAGCTGCCGAACGCCACCGAGGGGCCGCACGGCGAGCCCGGGAGAGCGCCGGAGAAGTCCGGGGTCGAGTTGGCGGCGCTGCCGGCCGCCGGGCCGCTCTACCGGCGGGCGGCGATCGGGCTGGCCCCGCGGTTCGGTCCGGCCCGGCGCGCCGACCGGCTCCCCGAGACCGAACTGCTGGTCCGGGAAGTCGCGGTCGACCGGGAGCACCTGGCGGCGTACGACCGGGTGTGCGGGTTCCGGCTCGCCGACGCGCTGCCGCCGACCTATCCGCACGTACTCGCCTTCCCGCTGGCCCTGCGCCTGATGAGCGCGCCGGAGTTTCCGCTGCCCCTCGTCGGTCTGGTGCACGTGGCGAACCGGATCACCACGTACCGCCGGGTGGACGCGGCGGAGCCGCTGGACCTCGCGGTACGCGCCGTCGACCTGCGCCCGCACGACCGGGGCCGGCAGTTCGACGTGGTCTGCACCGCCTCGGCCGGCGGGGAGGTGGTGTGGCGCGGCGTGTCGACGTACCTGCGGCGGGAGCGTACGGCGGCCGACGGCGGCCGACGCGACGGCACGGAGCGACCGGCCCCGCCGGCCCCGACCGCGCTGTGGCGGGTGGACTCCCGGGTGGGCCGGGACTACGCCCGGGTCTCCGGCGACCACAACCCGATCCACACCTCGCGGATCGCCGCCCGGCTGTTCGGCTTCCCCCGGCCGATCGCGCACGGCATGTGGAGCAAGGCCCGGTGCCTGGCCGCGCTGGAGGGACGGCTGCCCGACGCGTACACCGTGGACGTGGCGTTCAAGCTGCCCGTGCCGCTGCCCGGGACGGTCGCGTTCTCCGCGACCCCGGGCTGGAGCTTCGGGCTGCACGATCCGTCGCGCGGCCGTCCCTACCTGCTCGGCGAGGTGGCCGCGCCCCGGGACTGATCCGGACGGGCCCCAGGACTGGTCCGGGGTCGCCGCGACCCAGGACTGATGCGGGTGATCCGGACTGATCACTCTCTCGGGCCAAGCCCGACAGGACGGAACAAACATCGAGATTTGTCGTTGACACGACTGATGCACATCGATAGTCTTCGCTTGATGCTGGAAAGCGCTTTCCAGCTCCCGTCCCCAGTGCGGTCCGGACCCGCCGGCCGCACCGTCCACTCACCGCTGGCGGCGTCCGCGTCCCACCCGCGACCCGGCCGCCGGGGTGGACCACTTCCGCTCGGAGGTTTCCTGTGTCCAGCACCGAATCCACCACCCGCCGTACCCGGCGGCTCTCCCGGCTCCCGCTGCTCGCTGCGGCCACCGCCGCCACGCTCGTGGGCAGTTCCCTGGTCGCCATGCCCAGCGCGTCGGCCGCCTCGTTCAACATGCAGGGTTGGGCGACCCAGTGCGGCGGCACCACCGGCGGCGGCAACGCCTCCCCGGTGACGGTCACCAGCGGCAGCCAACTGGTCAGCGAGATGCAGGCCAGCGGCGCGCGCGTGATCCGAGTCTCCGGCAGCCTGTCGATCAGCGGCATGCAGAAGGTCGCCGCCAACAAGACCATCATCGGTGTGGGCAGCGGTGCTGCCATCACCGGTGGCGGGCTCAACGTCGCCAGCGTCAGCAACGTCATCATCCGGAACATCAACTTCCGGAACTGGAGCGACGACGCGATCAACGTGCAGTACTCGACCCGGGTCTGGATCGACCACAACAGCTTCACCAACGGCAACGACGGCGCGGTCGACATCAAGCGCGCTTCGGACTGCGCCACCGTCTCCTGGAACCGGGTCTACGGCCACGACAAGTCGTTCCTGCTCGGCCACTCCGACGACAACGCGGGCGAGGACTCCGGCAAGCTGCGCGTGACGTACCACCACAACTGGTTCGACGGCTCCAACCAGCGCCACCCCCGGGTCCGGTTCGGCAACCCGGTGCACGTCTTCAACAACTACTACAACAACGTCGGCGGCTACGGTGTCGCCTCGACCGAAGGCGCCGGCGTGCTCGTCGAGGGCAACTACTTCGAGAACACCGACGACCCGTACCACCTCGGCGAGGCCAGCTCCGGCCCCGGCACCCTGGTCGCCCGGAACAACCACTTCGTGAACTCGGGTAGCGGCCAGGCCGGCGGCAGTGTCCGGAGCCTTCCGTACAGCGTCAGCGTCGACCCGGCCGCCAACGTCAAGTCCATCGTCACCGGCGGCGCCGGCACCGGCCGGATCTGACCGTCGGCACGGCGTCGGCCGATCCGACCCGCGCCACCGGCGACGTGACGGGTGCTCCGGTCCCACCGGACCGGAGCACCCGTACCCCCGTTTCCGCCGTCGGTGCGCTCCCCGCAAGCGCGGCCGGTCAGCCGACCGCCTCGTAGCGCGGCCGCTCGGCCGGCACCCGGGACCGGCCGGTCAGAGCGACGGCCGCGACGCCGACCCGGGCGAGGGTCAGCAGGCCGGCCAGCACCGCCACCGCCACCGTCGCGTCAGCGACGTCCGGGGCGAAGAGCCGGACCTGGGCCGGGCCGGCGCCGTCCCAGGCCGCCGGGACCGCCCAGGTCACCGCGGCGGCCAGCGCGGCGCAGCCGGCGACCCAGCCGAGCGTTCCGGCGACGGTCCGCCGGCCCGACCGCGCCGGCCCGACCGGCCGGCGGACTGACCGGACCACCGACCAGACCAGCAGGCCGAGCAGGAGTACGGCGACCGCGACCAGCCCGCCGAGCAGTCGGGTGAAGGTGGGATCCCTCGCCGCCCCGACCTCCGGCTCGCCGCCGGCCAGGATCCGGGCGACGTTGAAGGCGGCCGCGACCAGCGGGCCGTCCATCATCAGGCTGTAGATGTTGGCCAGCACCACCACGGCCAGGTCCGATCCGGGTACCAGCAGGATGTGGCCGAACGAGTTGGCCGTCGCCCCGGCGTGCCAGACGATCCGCTCGGCCGGATCGCCGAGCGTGCCGTCCCGCCAACCCATGGCGTACCGGCCGCCACCGGCTGGGACCTGGCCGGCGTGCAACCGGGCGACGCCCTGCGGCGACAGGATCGCGCGGCCGGCGTACCGGCCGTCGGCGAGCTGGGCCGTGGCGTAGTGGGTCAGGTCGGTCAGGCTCGCCGCCAGGAAACCGTACGACACCCCCGAGCCGTCGAAGGGCGGGGCGAAGCGCTGCGGGCGGCCGAAATAGTAGCGGTGCCCGGGCGGCACGCCGACCGCCGCCGCCTCGGCCGCGGTGGCGGCGGAGTCCACCATCCCGAGCGGATCGAGTACCTGCCGGCGGAGGTATCCGCCGTAGGTCTCCCCGGTCACCTCCTCGACCAGTACGCCCAGGATCATGTAGTTGGCGTCGCTGTACTGGTGCACCGTGCCCGGCTCGGCGGTCGGCCGGACCGCCGCCAGGTCCCGTACCGAGCGGGCCAGGGCGCCGGGCGTGTTGTCGTACCGGTCGGTGAGCCCCATCGCCACCACCTGCGGCAGCCCGGTGGTCTGGATCAGCAGTTGCCGTACGGTGATCCGGGCCGCGACCGAGTCGTCGGCCAGTCGCAGCCACGGGACGTACCGGCGGACCGGTGCGTCCAGCTCGACCCGACCGGCCTCGACGAGTTGCATCACCGCCAGCGCGGTGAACGACTTCGTCACCGAGCCGAGCACGAACGGCGTACGCGGGGTGATCCGTTCTCCGTCCCCGTCGACGCCCCAGGCGCCCTGCCCGACGACCTGCTCGCCACGCACCACCGCGTACGCCAGCCCGGGCGTCCGTACCTCGGACATGTACTCCCGCAGGTAGCTCTCCACCCGGACCATCTCCTCCGGCGGCGGCGCCCCGGCCGCCGGACCGATCCCGGTAGCCACCGCCGTCGGCAGGGCGACCAATGCCGCCAGCACCCGCAGGACGGCGTCTCGCAGCCTGTCGCTCATTTCGGTTTCCTCCCCCGTGGAAAGTGCCGCCGGCCGGTGCTCAGCCGATCTGACTGAGCAGCCGTTCCAGCTCGGCCAGGCGCTGCTTGACCTCGGTCATCTCGTCGCGGGTGCCGCGCAGTTCGGCACGCAGCCCGGTCAGTTCCTCGGCGGTCGCCGCGGTGGCCTCCGCCGTCCGGCTCTCCGCCTCGACGATCCGCTCGACCAGGACGCGGTACGCCGCCTCCCCGGCCGTGCTGCGCCGGGCCCGGTAGAAGCCCAGGCCGACGAAGCCGACGACGGCGGCCAGCGCCACCGCCAGCGCGGCCGACGCGATCGTGGCGGTCTGCGCGATGTCCAGGTCGGCTGCCAACAGTGTGGTCACGTGCTCGTGTCCTCTCCCGATCCGCCCGCTGCCGGGCCCTTCTGCCCTGTCCCGCCCGCTCCCGGCTCCGCCGCCCCCAGCGTCGCGACGGCGTCGGCGAGCAACTGCGGGGTGAGCGTCAGCGCGAACGGCACCACCTCGAAGTACTTCACCGAGCTGCCATCCCGGGCCGTCTCCAGTTCGCCGACGACCAACCCGGCCGCCTCCAACCGCTGGAGGTGCATGTAGAGCAGCGGCCGGTTCATCCCCAGCCGGCGGGCGAGCTGGCTGACGTAGCTGCGGCCCTCGACGAGGGCCGCCACGATCCGCAGCCGGTGCGGGCTGGCCAGCGCGGTGAGCATCCGCAGCAACTGCTCCCCCGAGGGCGGGGCCTGATCCATGCGTCCGGTTCCCTTTCCGGGTGTCAGATGAGACTGACACCCCCTGTCAGATGAGACTGACACCCTGGACCGCAGACGTCAAGCAGCGGATTCACGACAGCGTCGCGCCCGCCCAGGAGGCGGAAGGGATGGCGGTCAGTCCGTCGGGGCGGCCGGTGGCCAGTCCGTCGGAACGGACAGCGGTCAGTCCGTCGGGGCGGACGGTGGTCGCCAGAGGCGGCCGGCGAGCAGGTTGCCGGCGCCGGTCCAGGCGAAGGCCATCATCCGGCCCGCCATCGCGTCCGGGTCGGCCTCGGGGTGGTCGGCCAACCAGTCCGCGACCGACTCTGCGGCACCGACCAGGGCGTACGCCATGACCTCCAGCTCGGGTGCGCGGACCTCGCGGCCGTCGGCGGCCAGGCCCCGGGCGAGCATCCCGGCGACCACCTCGATGATCCGGCTCCGCATCGCGGTCAGTTCGCCGGCAAACGGCCGCTCGCCCCGGGCCTGCCGGTAGAGGACGGCCCAACCGTCCCGGTGCGCCCCGACGAACCGGAAGAACGCCCGCAGGCCGCGCCAGAGCCGCTCCTCGAACGGCACGTCCGGTACGACCGCGCCGACGATCGCCTCCAGCAGCCGGGTCCCCTCCCGGTGCAGGCAGGCGGTGAAAAGCTCCTCCTTCGACCCGAGATAGGCGTAGACCATCGGTTTGGAGATGCCCGCCTCGTCGGCGACCTCGTCCATGCTCGCCGCGTGGAAGCCGCGCCGGGAGAAGACCTTGACCGCGGCGTCGAGCATCTGCTGCTCCCGTACGGCCCGGGGCAGCCGCCGGAAGGCGGGCGGAGTCGACACCTTGCGAGCTTACCTACTCGTGCGTAAGGTTACGCGCGAGTAACCAATAATGTTGACCGGAAAGCGACCATCACCAGCAGCCCGGAGGGCCTTCGCATGACCGACTTCGACCCGGCGAACTTCGCCTCGCTCGAGCCCAAGCAGTTCGCCCAGATCGTCAAGTCCACCCCGGACGACAAGCTGGCCGAGGTGATGAGCGGCGACCTGCGCGGCAACGTGCTCGACGCGGTGTTCGGCCGGATGCCGACGCTGTTCCGGGCCGACCGGGCCGGCAACACCAACACGGTCCTGCACTGGACCATCACCGGCCGGCCCGACGGCGGCTCCGACACCTACGAGATCGTCATCGAGAACGGGGCCTGCCAGGTCTCGGAGACCCCGCAGCGGGACCCGAAGCTCACCCTCACGATGGGCCCGGTCGAGTTCCTCAAGATCGTTTCCGGTGGCGCCAACCCGGTGATGATGTTCATGACCGGCAAGCTGAAGGCAAAGGGTGACCTCGGGCTGGCGGCCAACATCGCCAACCTGTTCGACATCCCGAAGGCCTGACCCCGACACCGGGCCGGCCGAGCCGGCACCGGGGACCGACCCGACGACCGACGACGAGGGGACGGCGTGACCGAGTTCTCGCTCGACCTGAACGAAGAGCAGCGGGACCTGCGCGACTGGGTGCACGGCTTCGCCGCCGAGATCGTCCGCCCGGCCGCCGCCGAGTGGGACGCCCGCGAGGAGACCCCCTGGCCGGTGATCCAGGAGGCGGCGAAGGTCGGACTGTACGGCTTCGAGTTCATCGCGAACTGCTGGGCCGACCCGACCGGTCTCTCCCTGCCGCTCGCCAACGAGGAACTCTTCTGGGGCGACGCCGGGATCGGCATGGCGCTGTTCGGCACCACCCTCGCGGTCGCCGCGATCTACGGCTCCGGCACCCCCGAGCAACTGGTCGAATGGGTGCCGCAGTGCTACGGCGACACCGACCGGCCGGCGGTGGCGGCGTTCTGCACCACCGAGCCGGAGGCCGGCTCGGACGTCTCCGCCATGCGTACCCGGGCCCGCTACGACGAGGCCACCGACGAGTGGGTGCTGACCGGGCAGAAGGCGTACGCCACCAACGGCGGGATCGCCGCCGTGCACGTGGTGACCGCCTCGGTGGAGCCGGAACTCGGCTCCCGCGGGCAGGCCGCGTTCGTGGTGCCGCCCGGTACCGAGGGACTGACCGCGACCAAGAAGCTGCGCAAGCTCGGCCTGCGCGCCTCGCACACCGCCGACGTCTTTTTGGACGAGGTACGCGTGCCGGGCCGCTGCCTGCTCGGCGGGCGCGAGGCACTGCGCGAACGGCTCGACCGGGCCCGCTCCGGCCAGCGTGGCAACAGCCAGGCGGCGATGCGTACCTTCGAACTCTCCCGGCCCACCGTCGGCGCCCAGGCGATCGGGGTGGCCCGGGCGGCGTACGAATACTCCCTGGCGTACGCCCAGGAGCGGGTCCAGTTCGGTCGGCCGATCATCGAGAACCAGGCGATCGCGTTCCAGCTCGCGGACATGCGGATGGAGATCGACGCCGCCCGGCTGCTGGTCTGGCGGGCCGCCTGGATGGGGCGCAACAACCGCCCGTTCAGCGCGGGTGAGGGCTCGATGTCCAAGCTCAAGGCCGGCGAGGTGGCGGTCTCGGTGACCGAGAAGGCGGTGCAGATCCTCGGCGGCGCCGGCTACCTGCGCGAGCACCCGGTCGAGCGCTGGTACCGGGACGCCAAGATCTACACCATCTTCGAGGGGACCTCGGAGATCCAGCGGCTGGTCATCTCCCGGGCCATCTCCGGGCGCCAGATCCGCTGACCAGCCCGGTCGCGGCGGCGGCCAAGCCAGCCCGGCGGCGGCCGAGCCAAGCCGGTGCCGCCGAGCCAAGCCGGTGCCGCCCCGACCGGCGGGCACCTTCCCCGAAGTAGAACGACAACCAGCGGAGCCGCTCCTTGCCCTCGGACCTCGCGTTTCTCGTCACCACGCTGACCCGGCGCGGGCTGCTCAAGCCCGGCTCGCCCCGGCGGGTCGCGGCGCAGCTCGGCGCGCTGCGGAACTGGGGGTTCAGCCTGGCCGGCGAACTGCGCCAGGCGGCGGCCCGGGATCCGGACCGGGTCGCGCTGATCGACGAGGAGCGCGGCGAGATCAGCTACCGGGAGCTGCTGGACCGGGCCGAACGGCTGGCCCGGTCGCTGCGGGCCCGTTACGGCGTCGCGGAGGGCGACCGGATCGGGGTGCTCTGCCGCAACCACGCCGGGCTGGTGGAGACCGCCCTCGCCGGCGGGCTGCTCGGCGCCGACATCGTACTGGTGAACACCGGGCTCTCCGGGGCGCAGCTCGCGACCGTCGCCGAGGAACAACGGATCCGGCTGCTGGTGCACGACGCCGAGTTCCTCGACCGGGTGGTCGGGTTGCCGGCGGAGGTGGAGCGGATCGACGACCGGGAGTACCCGGAGCTGGTCGCCGGGGCACCGCTGGGCGAGCTGCGCCCGCCGGGCCGGGACGGCCGGACCATCGTGCTCACCTCCGGCACCACCGGTACGCCGAAGGGTGCCCGCCGGCCCACCCCGAGCGGCCTCGGCCCACTCGTCGCGATCATCGGCCGGATCCCGCTGCGCAGCGGCGTCCGGATGATGATCGCCGCCCCGCTCTTCCACACCTGGGGGTACGCCGCGCTCCAGATGGCCTTCGCGCTGCGCGGCACCGTCGTGCTGCACCGCAGGTTCGAGCCGCTGGCCGCGCTGGCGGCGGTGCAACGGCACTCCTGCACGGCGCTGTTCGCCGTACCGGTGATGGTGCAGCGGCTGCTGGAGGTGCCGCCGCCGGCCACCCGACCGCCGCTGGAGGTGGTCGCGGTGAGCGGTTCGGCGCTGCCCGGCGGGCTGGCCACCCGGTTCATGGACCGCTACGGCGACGTGCTCTACAACCTGTACGGCTCCACCGAGGTCTCCTGGGCCGCCATCGCCACCCCGGCCGAGCTGCGCCGGGCGCCGACCACCGCCGGCCGGCCGCCGCACGGCACCCGGCTGGTGATCGTCGACCGGCGCGGCGAGCCGACCCCGACCGGCCAGGTCGGCCGGATCCTGGTCGGCAACGAGCTGCTCTTCGAGGGGTACACGACGGGTGGCCGGGAACAGGACGGTCCGGTCGATGGGCGGCTGCTGGACACCGGCGACCTCGGCCACCTGGACGCCGACGGACTGCTCTATGTGGACGGCCGTGCCGACGACATGATCGTCTCCGGTGGCGAGAACGTCTATCCGTCCGAGGTGGAGAACCTGCTCGCCGAGCTGCCCCAGGTACGCGAGGTGGCGGTGATCGGCGTTCCGGACCGGACGTACGGGCAGCGGCTGGCGGCGTACCTGGTGCTGCATCCGGGCGAGACGCTCGACCCGGACGCGGTACGCGAGTACGTCCGCCGCTACCGCGCCCGGTTCTCGGTGCCCCGGGACGTGCTCTTCGTACCGGCCCTGCCGCGCAACGCGACCGGCAAGGTGCTGACCCGGGAACTGCGCCGCTACCACCGGGCCTGATTAGACCATCGGGATCTCGTGCACCAGTGCCGAGGCGGTCAGGGTCTTCGACCGCACCTCGCCGCCGCCGACGGTCCGGAGCTGGTAGGTGTGCTTGACGTGCTCGCCGGGAATGCCCGCGCACGGGAAGTCGATGGTCGCGGTGCCGACCGCCGGATAGGTGTCGTAGATCCCGGGCCCGTCGACGGAGAGGGTCACCTTGTCGGTGCCGGTCACCTTCCATTCCAGGATCACCGGTACCCCGGGGATGCGGTTGACGTTCGTGCCCTGGTCGCACTGCGGCTTCTGCTTGATCCGGTAGTAGACGATGGTCGGGCCGTTCGGCTTCTTGCCCGTCGTACCGCTGTTGTTGTTGCCACCGCTGCCGGTGTTGCCGCCACCGCCGGTGTTGCCGCCACCGGTGTTGCCGCCACCGCCGGGCTGGCCGCCGTGCCCCGCCGGGCTGCCGGTCGGTGCCGGCGTCGCGGCCGTCTCGTCCGGCGGGGCGCTGCCCAGGCCCGCGTCGCCGGTGGCCGGCGCCGAACTGGCCGGTGCGGACCCACCGGTCTCGATCGTCACGCAACCGGTCGCCGCGACCGCGATCGCGCCGCCGAGGGCGACCAGGGCCGCCCGGGTCAGGTACCTGTGCATGGTCGCTCCTCCGCCGCTGGGATCCCCCGAGACCGACGGCCGGGGGTGATCTCACGGTAGGAAACCCGGTGCGATCGGCGAATCACGGTTTCGTGCCAGCACGCGCGGGGCGGGTGCTGGGGCGGGCCGCACCCGCGGGCGGGTGCTGGAGGGGCTCAGCCGGCCGAGGGCTCCATCCGGTCGGGGGCGGCGAGCCGGCCCGCCGCGGCGAGCGCCGCGATGTCGGTCCGGTGGTGCGCTCCCGGCAGGCCGATCCCGGAGATCAGCTCGTAGGCGGCCAGCCGGGCGGCATCGAGGTCGGCACCGAGGCCGGTACCGGAGAGGACCCGGCCCCCGGCGGAGACCAGCGCGCCGTCCGAGGCGCGGCGCGCGGTACCGGCGTGCACGATCCCGGCCCGCTCGGCACCGGTGATCACGGCACCGGTCCTGGGGGTGTCCGGATAGCCTTCCGAGGCGAGCACGACGGTGACCGCCGCACCGGACCGCCAGCGCAGTGGCGGATGCGCGGCCAGCGTACCGGTGGCCGCCGCGTGCAGCAGGCCGGCGAGCGGCGTCTCCAGCAGCGCGAGTACGACCTGCGTCTCCGGGTCGCCGAACCGCGCGTTGAACTCGATCACCCGTGGCCCGTGCCGGGTGATGGCCAGCCCGACGTAGAGCAGCCCGCCGAACGGCGTGCCCCGGCGTCGCATCTCCACCAGGGTCGGCTCGACCACCGTGGCCATCACCTCGTCGACGGTGCCCGGGGGCAACCACGGCAGTGGCGCGTACGCCCCCATGCCGCCGGTGTTCGGGCCGGTGTCGCCGTCGCCGACCCGCTTGAAGTCCTGGGCCGGCAGCAGCGGCCGCGCGGTCTCGCCGTCGGTGACCACGAAGAGCGAGACCTCGGGCCCGGCCAGATATTCCTCGACGACGACCCGGCCGCATGCGGCGGCGTGGTCGAGCGCGGCCGACCGGTCCCCGGTGACCACCACGCCCTTGCCGGCGGCGAGTCCGTCGTCCTTGACCACGTACGGCGGGCCGAACTCGTCGAGCGCCTGCGCCACCAGGGCGGACCCGACGCCGGTACCGGGGTTGTCGACCGTCCGGGCCCGGGCGGTCGGCACACCGGCCGCCGCCATCACGTCCTTGGCGAACGCCTTGGAGCCCTCGATCCGGGCCGCCGCGCCGGACGGGCCGAAGCAGGCGATCCCCTTGGCGCGTACCGCGTCGGCGACCCCGGCGACCAGCGGCGCCTCCGGACCGACCACGACCAGGTCGGCCTGGACCTCGACGGCGAGCGCCGCGACCGACGCCGGATCGGTGGCCTGCACCGGACGCAGTTCCGCGACCGACGCGATGCCGGGGTTGCCCGGTGCGGCGATCAACTGGTCGACGGCCGGGTCGGCGGCCAGGCCGAGCGCCAGAGCATGCTCCCGCCCGCCGCCACCGATGAGTAGTACGCGCACGACCACCGATCCTACGGGTCCGGCCCGGAGCCGCTCGCTCCCGGCCACGCTCGGCCGGCTCCCGCCACGCTCGGCCGGCTCCCGCCACGCTCGGCCGGGTCCGGCGCGGGATCACCGGGTTCCGGACGGGATCAACTGGGTCCCGAGCGGGATTCGCTCAGCTTCTGGCCGGGATCAGCTCGTGCCGGACAATGTTCTCCTCCCGGCCGGGGCCGACGCCGACCACGCTGACCCGGGTCCGGCACAGCTCCTCGATCCGGGCCAGATAGCGACGGGCGTTCTCCGGCAGTTCGGCCTCGGACCGCGCCTTGGAGATGTCCTCCCACCAGCCGTCCAGCTCCTCGTAGATCGGCTTGGCGTGGTGGATCGCGGTCTGCGTCATCGGCATGTCGTCGTACCGCTTGCCGTCGATCTCGTAGCCGACGCAGATCGGCACCTTCTCCATCCCGGAGAGGACGTCGAGCTTGGTGACGACCAGGTCGGTGATGCCGTTGAGCCGGACGGCGTACCGGCCGATCACCGCGTCGAACCAGCCGCACCGGCGCTCCCGGCCGGTGGTGGTGCCGTACTCGGCGCCGACCTTGCGCAGATGCGCGCCGTTGTCGTCGAAGAGCTCGGTCGGGAACGGCCCCGAACCGACCCGGGTGGTGTACGCCTTCGTCACCCCGATCACCTGGTTGATCGCCATCGGCGGGATGCCGGCCCCGACACAGGCCCCGCCGACCGTCGGGTTGGACGAGGTGACGAAGGGGTACGTGCCGTGGTCCATGTCGAGCATGGTGGCCTGGGCACCCTCCAGCAGCACCGTCTCGCCCCGGTCCAGGGCGTCCCAGAGGATCACCCGGGTCTCCGCGATGTACGGCCGCAGCCGCTCCGCGTAGCCGAGGTATTCCTCGGTCACCGCGTCCACGTCCAGCGCCTTGCGGTTGTAGACCTTGAACAGGATCTGGTTCTTCTCCCGCAGCGCGAGTTCCAGCTTCTTGCGCAGGATGCCCGGGTCGAGCAGGTCCTGCACCCGGATGCCCATCCGGGCCACCTTGTCGCCGTACGCCGGGCCGATGCCCCGGCCGGTGGTGCCGATCCGGGACGAGCCGAGGTAGCGCTCGACCACCCGGTCCAGCGCCCGGTGGTGCGGCATGATCAGGTGCGCGTCGCCGGAGATCCGCAGCCGGGAGACGTCCACGCCCCGCTCGGCCAGCCCGTCGATCTCGGAGATCAGCACCTTCGGGTCGACGACCACTCCATTGCCGATCACGATCATCGCGCTCGGCGAGAGCGCGCCCGACGGCATCAGGTGCAGCGCGTATTTCTGCCCGTCCGGGGTCACCACCGTGTGCCCGGCGTTGTTGCCGCCCGAGTAACGGACGACGTAGTCGACCCGGTCACCCAGCAGGTCGGTAACCTTGCCCTTGCCCTCGTCGCCCCACTGCGCCCCGATGAGCACGATCGCCGGCATCTCTAAACCCGCCTCCAGGGGGCTCGGGTGCCAGGTGGCGACCGCGTGGCGAGCCCGAGGTGTCAGGCTAACAAAAAGTGACGACCCGGCCGGCAGAGGCCGGCTGGCGGCAGGAGGCGACTCCCGGTGTACGACGTGGTACTGCTCACCCTCGCCCCGGGTGAGGACGACCCGGCGGGCTGCGGCGCGGGCGGCGACTGCTGTTCGTCCGGTGCGGCACCCGACCGGGCGGACTGCGCGGACACTCCACGAGTACCCGTACTGGCCTGCGCGGACGCGATCACCGAGCGCGGCGCCCGGGTCGAGACGGTGACCGCCCACTCGGATCGGGAGATCGACTCGGTGCTGGCCCGGCTGGACGGTCCGCCCCGGCCGGACGGACTCGACTGGCCCGATCCGGACGGCAAGACCCGACTCGTGGTCGCTACAGCGAGTGACGCACAGTTACGCGCCGTCATGCGCCGGCTGGTCCGCCGGTACGCCCCGCCGCCCAGCCGCCGTCCGGCCGACCTCGCCGACAACCGGACCGTGCCGGACCTGCCGGCGATCGGCGTACTGCCGCTGGACCCGAGCCGGTCGACGGCGTCCGGCCCGCCCCGGGACCTCGCCGGGCAACTCGGCCTGCCCCGCGAACCGGCGGCGGTCGCCGCGGCCGTACTCGACGGTCGGGTACGCCGCCTCGACCTGCTCCGCAACGACGGCGGCTCGGTCACCCTGGACGGCGCGCTGCTCGGTGCCGCCAACGACGCCGGCACCCCGTTGGCCTGGCGCGGCCGGGTGGAGGTCGACGACACCGTACTGTCGGCCGGCGACGATCCGCTGTTCGCCTGTGCGATCGGCAACGCGGGCGGCTACGCCGAACTCGGCGGGGTACGCCTGCTGTCCACGGCGGACCCGGCCGACGGCGCGGTCGAGGTCGCGGTGGCCGTACCGGTGGCCGCCCGGACCCGCTGGGGCCGCCGGACGGTACGCCTCGAGGTGCGCCGGGCCCGGGGCCGTGCGGTCGCGGTCACGCCCCGGGATCCGGAGGTTCCGTTCCTGGACGACGGGGTAACGGGCACCCTGACCCGCAAGCGATCGTGGTGGATCGAGCCGGGGGCATGGGCGGTGTACGACCACTGATCTGTTGTGGAAGGCTGTACGTGGGGACCTCCGTGCCCGGCCCGAGGCCGATCGGCGGGCATATCCTCGGGTGTGGGAGGGAGGTAGCTAGGCCGTGGTGAACAATCATGGAGACCGGGTGTACGTGCCGGGCCAAGTGCCGGTGGCGCCGCAGGAGGCCGAGCCGCTGTGGCCGCCGGACGAGATCGTCGCCGAGCCCCGCGACGAGTCCAATCCGATCAGTTGGGCGCCGACGCCACCGCCTCCGGACGCGACCCCGCCGGGCCCGATGGCCGGGGTGCCGCAGCCTGTCGCGCACCAGCCCTACCAGGGCACTCCGCCACCTGCGGTTCCCGCTCCGCCACCCGCGATCCCGATACCGCCGGTCCCGGCCGTGCCGCCCACCTTCTCCCCGGTGCCTATCCCACCTGGGCCACCCGTTCCGCAGCCGCCGCCGGTCCCGCCGGTGACCGCCGTACCGGTGCATCCGCCGGCACCGCCCGTGCCGGCGCCACCGCCCGGTCCGGTCCCGAGCACCGGCCCGGCGGAGAATCCGGTGCACTCACCGACCCGGGTCTGGCCCACGGTCTCCCCGGGCAACCAGGGCCGGGCCTCGGTGGGTACCGGTGACATCCGGCGCCCCGACACCGCCGGCCGGCCGGAGAACACCGGTGATCCGGAGGCGGCCGGCCTGGCCCGGCCGGGATCCCCGGCCCGGTCGGCGACCGGCGAGGAGCGCACCGGCGGCACCGGTACGGCCGAGCCTCGGGCCGCCGGCAAGGCGAGCGTCAGCCCCACCGCCGGCAAGGCGACGGTCAGCCCGGTGAGCACGACCGCTGGCAAGGCGTCCGTCGCTCCGGCCGCCGGCAAGGCGACGGTGAGCCCGGCCGCGGGCAAGGCGACGGTCGGGCCGGCGACCGGGGCGAACCCGGCCGTTCCGCCCAGCGGCGTCGCCCCGGCCAGCGGGGCGGGCTCGACCAGCGGCGCCGTTTTGACGAACGGGTCCGCGCCGACCAGCAGCGCGACCCCGACCAGCGGCACGACCCCGACCAGCGGCACGACCCCGATCAGCGGCGCGGTTCCGGTCAGCGGGGCGGCGGGCGGAGGTTCCGGGCAGGCTACCGGGGCGGCCCAATCCTCGTCCGGTCCGGAGCAGAGCCAGCCGGCGACCAGCCAGGGCCCCGGAGACGGCGCGGCCGAGGCCGGCGTGGCGCAGCCGGAGGCCGAGCCGGCCGAGCAGCGGGAATCCGCCCGGGCCGCCGAGCCGGCCCGGGGCCGGGCAACACTGCCGGCCACCAGCCGGCCCCAGCCGGACAGCGGCCCGGGCCGGCCGCCCGCCGAGTCACCGTGGGCGCAGCCGCCGCAGCGGCCACTCGGCCCGCCGCAGGGCAGCGCGGCACCGGTGGCTCCGCAGCCGGTCCCGCCACCGCCGGTGGCTCCGCAGCCGGTCCCGGTACAGCCGGTGGCTCCGCAGCCGGTCCCGGTACAGCCGGTGGCTCCGCAGCCGGTCCCGGTACAGCCGGTGGCTCCGCAGCCGGTCCCGGTACAGCCGGTCTCCGGCCCCGGTCCCGGTGCCGATCCGGCAACCGGATCGGCCCCGCCGGTCGGTCCCTATCCGCCCACCATCACGCCGGGGCCGTATTCGGCGGCGGCGCGTCCGGTGTCGGCCTATCCGCCGCCGCCACAACCGGGCCCGCCGCAGCCGCCGCCTCCGGGGCACCCGGCGTACCCGCCGCAGCCGGCGGACCAGCCCGGTCCGCCGGGTTATCCGAGCCAGCCCGGCTATCCGAGCTATCCGCCCCCGCCGGTACCCGGGCCGCAGTCCGGCTGGGCACCCCCGCCGGTGCCTCCGGTGCCGCCGCACCCCGGGGTGACCGAGGTGCCGCAGCAGCCGTACGCCGAGTCGGCCGGGGTGCAACGGGTGCCGCCACAACCGGCGAACGCCTACCCCGACCCGCTCTGGACGCCGGACTCCGGCACGCCCACCGCCGAGGACTTCGCCCGGCGCCGCGCGGTACGTCCCGCCGACCCCGTCGCGCAGATGGGGGTACGCGCCGCGGTCAACAAGACCACCCTGGGGCTGGTGAAGCTCGCTCCGGGGCGGCACGAGCAGGAAATCAAGCAGGACATCGAGATGATCCGCCGGAACTTCGGCGGGCTCCGGCAGGTGACGGTCGTCAACCCCAAGGGCGGTGCCGGCAAGACGGTGGCGATCCTGCTGCTGGCGATGACCTTCGGGCAGAAGCGCGGCGGGTACGTGCTGGCCTGGGACAACAACGAGACCCAGGGCACCCTGGGAATGCGGGCCCAGCAGGACTTCCACTCCCGCACGGTGCGGGACATGCTGCGCGACCTCTACCAGTTCAAGGGGGCGCACGGCCGGGTCGGCGACCTGTCGCAGTACGTGCGGTCGCAGAGCGAGGGCATGTTCGACGTCCTCGCCTCGGACGAGTCGGCGACCGGCGGCGAGATGCTCACCGCCGCCGCCTTCGCGGAGATCCGCGAGGTGGTCAGCCGGTTCTACAAGCTGATCTTCGTGGACACCGGCAACAACGTCCGGGCGCAGAACTGGCAGGCGGCGATCGACGCCACCGACCAGCTCGTGGTGACCATGTCGGCCCGGAACGACTCCGCCGAGACGGCCGCCCGGATGCTCGACCACCTGGAGCAGAGCGGCCGGCAGCGGCTGGTCCGCCAGGCGGTGACGGTGGTCTCCATGCCACCGTCCCGCAAGGAGATCGACCTGCCGGCGATCCAGCGGCACTTCGCCGCCCGCACCAGGGCGGTGCTGCTGGCCCCGTACGAGCGGTTGATCGACACCGGCGAGCCGATCCGGTACGCCCAGCTCTCGTCCGCGACCCGGGACGCCTGGCTCAAGATCGCAGCGTCGGTAGCCGAAGGGCTCTGACCAGCCTGGACGCCAACAGGATCAGCGGGCGGCGGTGCCCGTACCCGAGCACGGGTCGGCCGTCGAACCGGGCCGGCAGGTTCCAGGCGACCCGGTTCACCCGATCCGGTTGGACGAGCGGAGCCGGGCCGGGTGCCTCGACACGAGCCGCGTCGACGGCTTCGGTCGGAGCCGCGCCGGGAGCGTAACCGCCCCGCTGGTTCGGGTACGCCGTCGCCGGCCCGAGCACGTCGACCACCCGCACGTCGTGGCCGCGGCGAGCCGCTCGGATTGGCCGGGTCCGCACGCCTACCGTCGACGGATGGCGACACCGACTCATCCGGTCGACGTACTGCTCATCCTCACCCACGGCGATCATGTGCTGCTCGCGCTGCGCGACGGGACCGGGTACGCGGACGGGCAGTGGAACCTGCCCAGCGGCAAGTTGGAGGCCGGCGAGGACGCCCGCAGTGCGGTCATCCGGGAGGCGCGGGAGGAGATCGGGGTGCACCTCGATCCGGCAGAGGTGCGGCTGGCGGTGACCGTGCACCACCGCAGCCCCGGCGGACAGGGCCGGATCGGTCTTGTCTTCGCCGCCGCGTACGACCCCGAACGGCACGACGAGCCGGTCAACGCCGAACCGCACAAGTGCGCCAAGATCCAATGGACGCCGGCAGAGCTGCTGCCGAGCAACACCTACAGCCACAGCCGCACGGCGGTGGCCGCCCATCGGGCCGGTGACGCCTTCCGGCTCGACGGCTGGTCGTAGCCGCTCCGGAGCGCCCACCGTCCGGGCTAGCCGGTCGGAAGCCCCTCAGCGGTGGGACGGCAAGGGCGCATGTGACCAGCGCCGGGCGGGGCAATGATCCGGTTGGCGGGTCGCCGAACCAGGCTCGGCGTCAGGTGCCGGAGAGGGCGTCGCCGGCCGCCGGGTCGCAGTCGCGGAGGAACTGCGCGCAGCGGGCCGCCTCGTCGGACTCGCCGATCTCGCCGGCCGCCCGGGACAGCACGTGCAGGCAGCGCAGGAAGCCCTGGTTCGGCACGTGGCTCCACGGCACCGGACCGTGACCCTTCCAGCCGTTGCGGCGGAGCTGGTCCAGGCCCCGGTGGTAGCCGGTGCGCGCGTACGCGTAGGCAGCGACGACCTGGCCGGTGCCGAGCGCCCGCGCGGCCAGGGCCGCCCAGGCGGCGCTGAACGTCGGGTGCTGCGCGGCGGCCGAGGCGTACGCCTCGTCGGTGTCCGCCGCCCGCGCGGCGTCGAGTGCCGCCTCGGCGGCGTCGTCTGCGGGAAGCAGGGTGGCCGGCGGTTCGGGCAAGAGGTTCTGCATCGGACCATTCAACCCGGCCGTCACCGGCTTCGGCGAGCGGGGTGTGTCACGTGGGATGACTGAACGGCTGAGGGATCCGTCACGCGTGCGGCCGGTGCGGTTCGGGCGGCACTGGACTACAAATAGAGATCCGGAGCCTCCCCAGGACCCGGTAACAGAGAGCCCGGCGACCTGGTGTCGCCGGGCTCTCGCCGGTTTCCTGCCGCCCTGTGCCCGGCTTACCGTTTCGGCCGCCATGAGCCCGCCATAAGCTCACCTTGGGTCCGGCGTGGGCCGGTTGCCGGGTCGGGGCAAGATGGCAGGGTGCCCACCCCGCCCCCCGCCGACGTGCTCGAACCGCACGACGACACCGCCGACGAGATCGAGTCACGCGCGGAACTTGATCTCCACCTCCGGACCGGCAGCCTCGCCGAGCTGACCGTGCAGGGTCTCCGGCTGGATCTCGATCCGGTGCCGGACCTGACCGCGGTCGACCTGACCGGCACCCTCTTCGCGGGGTGCCGGTTCGTCTCCCGGGAGGTGGAGGCGGAGCTGGTCCGGCGCGGCGCGACCGTGGTACCCGACTTCGCGGCGCTGCCGTACCCGACGCACCCGTCCCGGCTCTACACCCCGGACGAGCTGGCCGCCGGGTTCGACACCGGCGGCTTCGCCGGGATGTACGACACCGTGGTCTACGAGCACTTCCGCGGCCATGGCGGTGCGCTGCCGGAGCTGCGGGAGGCACTGGCCCAGCGGCTGCACGACCACGCCGTCGACAACGCGCTGGCCGACGCCACCCGCGCCTGGCTGGCCCGGCACGGCCCGGGTTCCGTGGTCGGGGTGATGGGCGGGCACGCGGTGCCGCGCGGCACCTCGGCGTACCGGCTGGCCGCGACGCTCGGCTGGGAACTCGCCCGGGCCGGCCGGCTGGTGGTGACCGGCGGCGGCCCGGGGGTGATGGAGGCGGCGAACCTGGGCGCCTACCTCTCCGAACGCCCGGCGGCCGACCTCAGCTCGGCGATCGACCTGCTGGCCACCGCGCCGGACTTCACCGACCACGACCCCTACACGGCCGCCGCACTCCAGGTGCGGGCCCGGTTCGCGCCGGCGGTACCGCAGCCCCGCAACGGCAACGGCAACCGGGGCGCCGATCCGGACGGCTGGGCCCGGCGCGGTGGGCTCGCCATCCCCACCTGGCTGTACGGGCACGAGCCGGCGAACCTCTTCGCCGGCCGGATCGCCAAGTATTTCTCCAACGCGATCCGGGAGGACACCATCCTCCGGCTGGCCCGGGGCGGGATCGTCTTCGCCGCCGGTCGGGCCGGCACCGTGCAGGAGGTGTTCCAGGCGGCCACCAAGACGTTCTACGGCACCGACGGCGACAGCGGGCCGTACGTCTTCCTGGACAGCGCGTTCTGGACCCGGACCCTGCCGATCGAGGCGCTGCTGCGCCCGCTGCTGGCCCTCGCGCCCGCCGGTGACCTGGCCCGCTCGGTGCACATCACCGACGACGTGCACGAGGCGGTCCGGCTGCTCACCGCCACGCCGTAACGGGGGCGACCCGCCCGGGGCGGGTGGGCCTGCCCGGTGCCGGGATCGGCGACCGTGGGCCCACCCGCCGCCGGGGTGGACTGCCGGAACTACTTGGCCAGCGTCGTACCGGTCGAGCGCAGGTGCTCGCACGCCTCGACGACCCGCTGCGCCATGCCCGCCTCGGCCGCCTTGCCCCAGACCCGCGGGTCGTACATCTTCTTGTTGCCGACCTCGCCGTCGACCTTGAGTACGCCGTCGTAGTTGCGGAACATGTGGTCCGCCACCGGCCGGGTGAAGGTGTACTGCGTGTCGGTGTCGATGTTCATCTTCACCACGCCGTAGTCGAGCGCCTCGCGGATCTCCTCCAGCAGCGAGCCGGAGCCGCCGTGGAAGACCAGGCTGAGCGGCTTGTCGCCCTTGTTGTACTTGGCGCCGACCGCCTGCTGGATCTCGTTGAGGATCTCCGGGCGGAGCTTGACGTTGCCGGGCTTGTAGACGCCGTGCACGTTGCCGAAGGTCAGCGCCGCCATGTAGCGGCCCTTCTCGCCGAGGCCGAGCGCGTCGACCATGGCGATGCCGTCCTCGACGGTGGTGTAGAGCTTCTCGTTGATCGCGTTCTCGACGCCGTCCTCCTCGCCGCCGACCACGCCGACCTCGATCTCCAGCACGATGTGCCCGGCCGCCGCCTCGTCGAGCAACTGCGCCGCGATCTCCAGGTTCTCCCCGACCGGTACGGCGGAGCCGTCCCACATGTGCGACTGGAACAGCGGCTCCTCGCCCCGGGCCACCCGCTCCTTGGAGATCGCCATCAGCGGGCGGACGAACTTGTCGAGCTTGTCCTTCGGGCAGTGGTCGGTGTGCAGTGCGATGTTGACCGGGTAGTTCTTGGCCACCTCGCGGGCGTACGCGGCGAAGGCCACCGCGCCGGTCACCATGTTCTTCACCGTCGGGCCGGAGAGGTATTCCGCGCCGCCGGTGGAGACCTGGATGATGCCGTCGCTCTCCGCGTCGGCGAAGCCGCGCAGCGCCGCGTTCAGGGTCTGCGAGGACGTCACGTTGATCGCCGGGTACGCATACCGGCCCGCCTTGGCGCGGTCCAGCATCTCGGCGTAGACCTCGGGGGAAGCGATGGGCATGTGAAACGCTCCTTACTAACCGCTCTCGGCCTGCTCGGCCGCTGTCTGGATGACCTCTTCCCACCTCCCCTCGCGGCCGGTGGTCGCGGGTGAGGGTCGATGCGCGGGCGCCGCGCGGTTCAGGTGGGAAAAGACTCGATGGGTGCGCCCGGACCGCGCTGTCCTCCGCCCCGAAGTATCCCGTAGTCCGCTCGCGCCAATTCAACCCACCCGGCCCCGGCTCAGCGTTCGGACCGGCCCGGCCACGCGACACCGATCAGCCAGCTCACCACCGCCATCACGATCGCCCCGTAGAAGGCCGGCCAGAAGCCGTCGATGTCGAACGGTAGGTCGAACACGTGCGCGATCCAGTCCGTGAGCAGGAAGAGCAGCGCATTGACGACAAGCGCGAAGAGTCCCAGGGTCAGCACGTAGAAAACGCAGCCGACGACGTGGATGATCGGCTTGAGCACCGCGTTGACCACCCCGAAGATGAACGCCACGACGAGTACGGTCAGCGCGTTCTCTCCGGCAGACCGCCCGGTCAGCTCGATACCGGGCACCACCAGGCTGGTGATCCACAGCGCCAACGCACCGATCACCAGCCTGATCAGGAAGCCCACCGCCTCATCGTGGCACGCGTTCCGGAGCCGGACGGGCGGTTTAGTCCGCTCCGGGACCGGGCACGGTGCTCCGGGTACGGACCACCCGATCAGCCCGTACGGTGGAACCAGCGGCACCAATCGGCAGGAGTAGACATGGGCCAGCCCGACGAGGACTTCGCTCCCGGCGACCACCTGACCCCGGATGAGCGCGACCCGGAGGCGCCGGCCGCGGACGCCGTGGAGCAGGCGACCGTCGCGGACCCGAACACCGAGGACCAGCCGGACGTCCAACGCGGGCTGGAGGTCGACGAGTGGGACGCCCTGGAGCAGGCCCGGGTCGTCGGCACCCCGGACGACGACTACCGCTGAGCCGCCGGCACCGGTAACTCTGCCGGACTGTCCGGGACCCCCGAGGGTGGGCTGGGGATTTCCGTCCCCCCGCCCGCCCCGGCGAGCAGCCGCCGGTAGATCCCGGTCAGGATCTCGGCCTGGGCCGCCCAGGTCCAGCCTTCCAGCAGCCCCGGCCGGTCGTACCCGGCCCGGTACCGCTCCCGGTCCGCCAGTACCGCCCGGACCGCCCGGGCGTAGTCGGCGACGTCCCGGGCCCGGAAGACCTCGCCCTGCCCGGTCGACCGGACCGTCTCCGCCATCGTCTTCACGTCGCTGACCACCAACGGCAGCCGGGCGTGCGCGTACTCGAAGAACTTGGTGATCAGCGCGATCTCGTGGTTGGGCCAGTGGTGAATCGGGATCGCCCCGACGTCCGCGCCGGACAGGAACGGCACCACCTGCCAGTGCTCGACGTACGGCAACACGTGCACCCGGTCGGCGACACCGATCCGGTGGGCGCGCGCGACGAGCTTGCGCACGTACTGGAGGTCGGGGTTCACCACCAGCGCGGTGTGCACCCCGGGCAGCTCGGGCAGGGCGTCGACCATGGTGCGCAGGCCACGCTGCTCGGCGGCGCTGCCGCTGTAGACCACCAGCGGAACGTCGGGCCCGATCCCGCAGCGCTGCCGCAGGTCCGGAACGGCACCGTCCGCCCCGTCCGGGGCGTGTTCGGCGGCGGGCGCGTTCAGCACCACCGCCGGCTGCTCGTCGAGGTGGTGCTCGGCGCGGAGCAGGTCGGCGAGCGCGTCGGAGACGGTGACCACGGCGTCGGCGTACGGGGCGTACTCGCGCTCGTGCGCCCGCATGGCGGGTAGCCAGCGGATGTGCGGCTGCCACGGCCGGATGCCCGGCAGGAACTCGTGGGCGTCCCAGACCAGCTTGACCGGCCGGCCGGCGGCCTGCGCCCTGGTCTTGGCCCGGGCACCCACCCCGAGCATCCGGAAGTCGTTGGCGTGGATCAGGTCCGGCGCCAGTTCGTCGACCACCGGCCCGTACGCCAGCTCGTAGTCCCAGAGCCCCGGTTCGAGCCGGCGCCAGGCCCCGTCGCCCATGGTCAACTGCCAGAACAGCGTGTACGCACGATCCCACGGGTTGCGGTAGCGACGGCCGTAGAGGCCCCGGTTGTGCATCTTCGTCCGGACCCAGACCCAGCGGCCGGCCAGGGCGGCCAGCACCAGCCGGAGCCGGAGCCAGAGTTCCGCCGCGCGGTCCCGCCGCCCCGCCCGGGCGGCCAGTTCGAGCTGGGCGCCCCGGAACCGCAGGTCCGCCCGCCAGGCGGCCACCTGCTGGGCCCGGTATTCGGCGATCCCGTTCGGCGGGTAGCCGAGCGGCCAGCGCAGCCAGGCGCGCCGGTACTGGTGACGCTTGCGGAACAGCGGCTCCGGCATCGGCAGCAGCCGGACCTGCGCCCGGCCGAGCTGCCAGCGCTGCGGCGCCCCGGTCGGCGAACGGCCGAGCAGGATCACCTCCCAGCCGGCGTCCGCCGCCGACCGGGCCTGCTTCTGCACCCGGGAGTCCCCGTTGACGCCGTTGTCGACCAGCATGACGATCCGGCCCGGCGAGTGGCGGCCTGCCCCGGCATCGTCAGGCGTCATCTCGGCTCCGTCCCACGCACCGCCCCACGGACCCGGCGAGTGTACGGGCCAACCCCGACGACCAGGGCGGGAACGACATGACGCGGAGGTGAACAGCGCGCGACAGGAACCGGACAGGTCGGGTCAGGTCGGGGTCGGTCGGATCGGATCGGATCGGTGAAAGGTTCAGGGGGTGACCCGTTCCGGGTGCTTGCCGATCCATTCGGCCAGGGCGTCCCGACGGAACGCGTCGAACAGGCTGCGGCTCTGGGCCGGGTCCAGGCTCTCGACCTCGCCCACCGGCCCGCGGTCCGGGTGGTACGTCCAGCCGATCCCCACCGCGTCCGCCGCGGCCACCGTCCGCAGCGTGCCGAACAGTTCCTGCAGGGTCATCCCGTCGAGGTCGAGGGTGAGGTCCCGGCCGAGCGCCCGGACGATCTCCGCGACCCGGACCGGGTTGAGCCCGTCAGCCGGATCGGTGACCTCGTGCAGCAGCGCCTCGGCGAACCGCTGCCCGTTCCGGTCCCGGTCGTGCGCCCCCTGGTCCAGCCGGTACCGCTGGCGGAGCAGGTCCTGCGCGGCGGCGCCGTCGAGCTGCTGGCAGCCGGCCGGGAAGACCCGGGCGGTGTGGTGGGACCGCACCTGCTGCGGCAGGCACACCCGGACCCCGCCGACCGCGTCGGTGAGCTGGCGCAGCCCGGCGTAGGTCAGCGTCGCGGTCGCGTCGAACCGGATCCCGGTCAGCGCGCTGACCGTCCGCTCGGTCAGCGCGGCGCCGGCCGCCAGGTCGGGCCGGCTCCCCGGCCGGTGACTGCCGAGGTAGAACGCGGCACTGAGCTTTCCGAATCCGTGCCCGGGCACCTCGACGCCGAGGTCCCGGGGCATCGAGACGAGATAGAGCCGGTTCCGGTCTGCCGGCACGTGCACCAGCAGCACGGTGTCCGCGCGGTGGCCGTTGCTCCGGCCGTCACCGCCGTCGACGCCGAGGACGAGGAAGTTCAGCGGCTCGGCCGGGCCGGTCGGCCGGGCCGCGAGCGGCGGCGGGGCGACCTCCGGCACCGGCGGCACCCCCACGGTACGGCCGAACGGCGGCACCGCGAGCACGCCGAGCATGGCGAGGGCGACCCCGGCGATCTGGGCGGCGCGCCGCCGGCGGCGTCGGCGTACCACTCGACGGTCGATCGCCGCCCGCAGCGGCCCGGGCTCCGGGGTCAGCGACTCGTACCGGGCGAACGCCGCCCGCAACTCCTGCTCGACCCGCCGTGGGTCCGGGCCGGCACCCGACTCGTCCGACCCCGGCGAGCCGTCGAACACCCGGATGTCGTCGTCGCTCATTCTCAGGCCTCCACGAATTCGGCACGTAGGGTGGCGAGGGCGCGCGAGATGGCCGACCGGACGGTCCCGACCGCGCAGCCGAGCACCTCGGCGATCTCGGCGTCCGGCAGGTCCTCGTAGTAGCGGAGCACCAGTGCGGCCCGCTGCCGGCGCGGCAGCCGGGACAGCCAGCTCCACACCTGGTCCCGGTCCACCGTGCTCTCGGCGTGGTCGGGGCGTACGGCCACCGCCTCGTCGGGCTCCGCGCGCAGCAGCACCCGCCGTACCCAGGAGCCGCGCTGCCAGTCGAGGTACTGGTTGGTCAGCATCCGGCGTACGTACCGTTCGGGCGCGTCGGCCCGGGCCACCCGACGCCAATTGAGCTGGACCCGCACCATCGTCTCCTGCACGAGATCCTGGGCGAGATGGGGATCGCCGGTCAGCATCACCGCGTAGCGCAGCAGCGCGGTGAGTCTGGAGTCGGCGAACTCCTCGTACGTCACGGACACCTCCGGGCCTCTCCTCCTCTATAGACGGAAGCGTGAGACGGGAAGATTGCCTGACTTGGAACTCAGCCGTTCGGCCGGATCCACCACTCGGGACACCCGGCGGCGCGTGCGGCGAGATCCGGTGGATGACCGGTGCCGAGTACGAGGACTCAAGGTCACCGGGAAGAACCCGGCCGACTGGCCGCGACCGGCGCCACCCGGACCGGCATCGTCGCCGGAGCCGGCATCCTGCTGCTCGCGGCCGTGCCGCCGTGGTAATCGACGCGACGGGCGGTCGGTGAACTGTCAGCATGGTCGACGTGTTGATCACCGTGACCACCACCCACCAGCCAGCCACCGACCTGGGCTACCTGCTCGTGAAGCACCCCGACCGGGTGCACACCTTCGAGATGCCCACAGGTACGGCGTACGTGGTGTACCCGGAGGCCGGCACCGCACGCTGCACCGCCGCCCTGCTGCTCGACATCGACCCGCTGGCGCTGCACGGCGGCCGGGCGCGGCGGGGCAAGGCCGGCCGGGGCGGCAACCCGACGCCGGACGGCTTCACCCTCGGCCAGTACGTCAACGACCGCGGGTACGCCGCCTCCAGCCTGCTCTCCTCGGCACTGTCCACCGTGTTCCGGTCGGCGCTGCGCGGGACCTCGAAGGACCGGCCCGAGCTGGCCGCCACCCCGATCCCGCTGGAGCTGCGGGTGCCGGCGCTGCGCTGCCGGGGCGGGGCCGAGCTGGCCGGCAGCCTCTTCGCCCCGCTGGGCTGGACGGTGAACGCCGTCCCGATCCCGCTGGACCCGACCCACCCCGACTGGGGTGACAGCCGGTACGTCGACCTCACCCTGACCGGCACGCTCCGGCTCGCCGACGCGCTCAACCACCTGTACGTGCTGCTGCCGGTGCTGGACGACGCCAAGCACTACTGGGTCGCGCCGGACGAGATCGACAAGCTGCTCCGGGCCGGCGCCGGCTGGCTGGCGGAGCATCCGGAACGAGGGCTGATCACCCGCCGCTACCTGGCCCACCGGCGGGCCCTGGCCGGCGCCGCGCTGGCCCGGCTGGCGGAGCAGCGGCTCGCGGACGAGCCGGGCGACCCGGACACCATCGTGGAGGCGCCCGACGGCGGTGCGGACGAGGAGGCCGGGCTGCCGGCCACCGTCGACCGGCAGCCGCTCGCGGCGCTGCGCCGGGCCGCCGTACTCGACGCGCTGGACCGCTCCGGCGCCACCCGGGTGCTCGACCTCGGCTGCGGTGCCGGCGCGCTCCTGACCGAGCTGGTCAAGAATCGCCGGTACACCGAGATCGTCGGCACCGACGTCTCGTCCCGGACGCTGGCGATGGCGGAGCGGCGGCTGCGGCTGGACCGGCTGCCGCCCCGGCAGCGCGACCGGATCAAGCTGTGGCAGTCCGCGTTGACCTACCGGGACGACCGGCTGCGCGGGTACGACGCCGCCGTGCTGATGGAGGTGGTCGAGCACCTCGACCCGCCGCGCCTGCCGGCGCTGGAGGCGGCCGTCTTCGGGCACGCCCGGCCGGAGACGGTGGTCGTGACGACCCCGAACGTCGAGTACAACGTGCGGTATCCGGGGCTGGCCGCCGGTGGGTTCCGGCACACCGACCACCGGTTCGAGTGGACCCGGGCCGAGTTCGCGGACTGGGCCGGTGCGGTCGGCGCCGGATACGGCTACGCGGTCACGATCAGCGGCGTCGGCGCCGACGACCCCGAGGTGGGCAGCCCGACCCAGCTCGCGGTCTTCGCCCGCACCGCGCCGTCGGGAGGGACACCGACCTGCCCGCCCGGCACGGCACCGCCACCGGCCGGCACCGGCCGCACGACCACCAGGAGTACGACCGGTGACAGCACCGGCGGTGACGGAGGAGACGACCGATGAGCACGCTGGACATTCCCGAACTGGCCCTGGTGGCTCTGGTCGGCGTCTCCGGTTCGGGCAAGTCGACCTTCGCCCGCCGGCACTTCGCGCCGACCCAGGTGCTCTCCTCGGACACCTTCCGGGCGATGGTGGCCGACGACGAGAACGACCAGTCCGCCTCCGGCGACGCGTTCGAGGTCCTGCACCACGTCGCCGGAAAGCGGCTGCGCGCCGGCCGGCTGACCGTGGTGGACGCCACCAACCTCCAGCAGCACGCCCGGGCCGGGCTGGTCACCGTCGCCCGGGAACACGACGTACTGCCGGTGGCGATCGTGCTGGACGTGCCCGAGCCGCTCTGCTGGGAGCGTACGCAGGCCCGCCCGGACCGGACGTTCGGCCGGCAGGTGCTCGGCCGGATGCAGCGGGACCTAAGGCGCAGTGTCGGGCGGCTGGAGCGGGAGGGCTTCCGCAAGGTGCACGTGCTGCGCGGCGTCGAGGAGATCGAGGCCGCCGAGATCCGCTACGAGAAGCTGTTCAACGACCGCCGGGAGCTGACCGGACCGTTCGACATCATCGGCGACGTGCACGGCTGCCGGGCCGAGCTGGAGGCGCTGCTGCTCCGGCTCGGCTGGACGCTGCACCGCGACGGGACCGGGCGGCCGGTGAACGCGACGCACCCGGAGGGTCGTACCGCGATCTTCGTGGGTGACCTCGTCGACCGCGGGCCGGACTCGCCCGGCGTACTCCGGCTGGTGATGGGGATGGTCGGTGCCGGCACCGCGCTCTGCGTGCCCGGCAACCACGAGCAGAAGCTGCTGCGCAAGCTGCGTGGCCGCAACGTCACGGTGTCGCACGGCCTGGCCGAGACGCTGGCCCAGCTCGACGGTGAGGAACCCGGGTTCGTCGCCGAGATCGCCGCGTTCGTCGACGGCCTGGTCAGCCACTACGTGCTGGACGGCGGCCGGCTGGTGGTCGCGCACGCCGGACTCAAGGCCGAATACCACGGTCGGGCGTCCGGCCGGGTCCGGGCGTTCGCGCTCTTCGGCGAGACCACCGGCGAGACCGACGAGTACGGCCTGCCGGTGCGCTACCCGTGGGCCCGGGACTACCGCGGCTCGGCCATGGTCGTCTACGGCCACACCCCCACCCCGGCTCCCGAGTGGGTCAACAACACCATCTGCATCGACACCGGCTGCGTCTTCGGCGGCACGTTGACCGCGCTGCGCTACCCGAGCCGGGAACTCGTCTCGGTACCGGCGGCGAAGGAGTACTACCCGCCGGTCCGGCCGCTGACCCCGACACCGGCTGCGCTGCCGTCGGGGGCCGCGGCCGCCTCGTCCGGCAGCACCGGCGCCGGCGAGCGGGACGACCTCGGGCTGGACCTGCGGGACGTCACCGGGCGCCGGCACCTCGACTACGGCTACGGCACGGTGACCGTACCGGCCGAAAACGCCGCCGCGGCGCTGGAGGTGATGAGCCGGTTCGCCGTCGACCCGCGCTGGCTGCCCTGGCTGCCGCCGACCATGGCGCCCTGCTCCACCTCGACCGTGCAGGGCTTCCTGGAGCATCCCGCGCAGGCGTTCGAGGACTACCGGCGGGCCGGGGTCGACCGGGTGGTCTGCGAGGAGAAGCACATGGGGTCCCGGGCGGTGGTGCTGGTCTGCCGGGACGAGGTCGACCCGGCGGCACCAGCGGGCACAGGCCGGTCCGGCCCGGCCCGGTTCGGCTCGGGCGACGGGGTGGTCTACACCCGCACCGGGCGGCCGTTCTTCGGCGGCACGCTCGACCGGGCGCTGCTGGCCCGGGTACGCGCCGCCGTCGGCGGTGCCGGGCTGTGGGCCGAACTCGACACCGACTGGCTGTTGCTCGACTGTGAACTGCTGCCCTGGTCGGCCAAGGCCGGCGCGCTGATCCGGGAGCAGTACGCCCCGGTCGGCGCGGCGGGCCGGGCCGCGCTGCCGGCCGTGCTGGACGCGCTGGACCGGGCGGCCGGCCGGGACCTGCCGGTCGCCGGCCTGCGGGACCGGATGGCCCGCCGCGCGACCGCCCTCGACCGCTACACCGAGGCGTACCGGAGCTACGTGCGGCCGACCGACGGCCTCGCCGGGGTGACCCTGGCGCCGTTCGCGGTACTCGCCAGCGAGGGCGTCTCGCACGCCGGCCAGGACCACGGCTGGCACCTGGCCCTGGCCGACCGGCTGCACAGCGCCGATCCGGAGCTGTTCACCCCGACCCGGCGCCGGGTGGTGGACCTCGGGGACTCCGCTGCGGAGAAGGCGGCGACGGACTGGTGGCTGGAGCTGACCGGGACCGGCGGCGAGGGGATGGTGGTGAAGCCGTACGCCGGGCTCGGTGCCCGGGACACCGAGGGCCGGCTGCTCCAGCCGGGCCTGAAGTGCCGCGGCCGGGAGTACCTGCGGATCATCTACGGCCCGGAGTACGCCGAACCGGACCAGTTGGCCGTGCTCCGGCAGCGGTCGCTGGGCCGCAAGCGCGGGCTGGCCCTGCGCGAGCACGGGTTGGGCCTGGCCGCGCTGGACCGGCTGGCCGACGGCGCCCCGCTGTGGCGGCGGCACGAGTTGGTCTTCGCGATCCTCGCCTGCGAGTCGGAACCGGTCGATCCCCGACTCTAGGGCGGTCCCCGCCCTGGTCGGCGGCCCGGGTCATTCCGGCGCCGACCAGGGCGCTCGTCCAGAAACCGCCGTCGACGTCCGGTCCGGGTACGGCCGGCGGGCGGCATCGCGCGGCGGCTGCCGGGAAGGTCCGCCTAGACTGCTGTGGTACCCGCCACCATGCTGGCGGCCCCTCACCGCGCCATGCCGAGAGTTCCGGAGGTCTCCTCGTGCCGACGCCCACCACCACGCTGGCCCTGGGTCCGGATTGGCTGGATCCGGAGTGGTTGATCTCCACCTTCGGGCTGCTCGGCATCCTGACCATCGTCTTCGCCGAGTCCGGACTGCTGATCGGCTTCTTCCTGCCCGGCGACTCGCTGCTGTTCACCGCCGGCCTGCTGACCGCCGACGGTGAATACATCACCTACCCGCTGTGGCTGGTCTGCCTGCTGATCACGATCGCGGCGATCGCCGGCGACCAGGTCGGGTACGCGTTCGGCAAGAAGGTCGGTCCCGCGCTGTTCCGCCGCCCCAACTCGCGGCTGTTCAAGCAGGAGAACCTGATCAAGGCGCATGAGTTCTTCGAGAAGTACGGCGCCCGATCGGTGGTACTTGCCCGGTTCGTGCCGATCGTCCGTACCTTCACCCCGATCGTCGCCGGGGTCAGCGGGATGCGCTACCGCACGTTCGTGGTCTACAACGTGATCGGCGGCATCCTCTGGGGCACCGGGGTCACGGTGCTCGGCTTCTTTCTCGGCCAGATCCCGTTCGTCAAGACGAACATCGAGCTGATCCTGATCGCCATCGTCTTCGTCTCGGTGATCCCGATCATCATCGAGCTGCTCCGGGCCCGGATGGCCGCCCGGCGCGGCACCACTGCGGCCGAGCGGGCCGAGCTGGAGCACGCGGCCCAGGAGACGCAGCGGCACCGCCAGGGCTACTAGTCAGCGGGATCGGCGGAGCCGGCAGCAGTCCGCCGACGACTGCCGGCAGCGGCGCGGCTGGCGACACACCGCGCGCGTCACCCCGATCCAGAGCCCGGACTCAGCTCAGACGGTGGTGGCGCCGCCCTCGATCCGGGCCAGGAACTCGGCGGGCAGCTCCGGCAGCTCGGCCAGCCGCCCGGCGGCGAGCGCCCGGTACGTCAGCCGGGCCGCCTCCTCAAGGTTGGCAGCCCGCTTGTGCGCCAGCTCCACGCTGTCGGCCAGCACCGAGCAGCCGTGCCGGCTCAACACCAGACAGTTGGTGCCGTCCCGGGTCGCGTCGGCGGCCAACTCGGCCAGTTCGGTGGTGCCGGGCAGCCGGAACGGCACCCGGGTGACCCGGCGCAGATAGAAGCCGTGGTCGGTGGTGACCAGCCGGACCTCTTCGCCGAGGGCGTCGAGCAGCAACACGGTCTGCGGGTGCAGGTGCACGATCGCGTTCACGTCCGGCCGGGCCCGATAGGTGGCGAGATGCAGCTCGACCTCGCTGGTCGGCGCGGCCGCCGGTCTCGTCGGGCCGCCCGCGGTCTCCGCGCGCGACGGGCCGCCCGCGCCCTGGGCGTGCGGGAGCGCGGAATGCCGCGTTGCGGTAGCACCGGCGCCGGAAGCGGGCACACCGGAGGACGCGGAGGCAGCACCGGCGACCGAGGCTGCGGTGTCCGGGCTCCGGGGTACGGGCAGCGCCGTACCGTCCGGGAGGGCGGCACCGTCCTGGAGTACCTGTCCGGCGGGCCGGCTCGGCTGTGCCGGGCCACCGTCGGCGGCCGGATCTCCAGAGCGGAGCGAAACGTCTGAGTGAGCCGGATAGTCCGTAAGGACGGAACCATCCGAGATGCGCACTCGGACGAAGGATGGACGGTCAAGCCGGTCCAGCCAGGTGCCACCAGCGGTCACCCAGCAGGAATCGCCGTCGGGCAACCGGGCGGACAGGTTGCCGCCGGAACCGACCACGAGACCGGTCCGGACGACGTCCTGCCCGACGTACGCGAGCTGATCCCGCAGGTCTCCCTGGAGATAGTTCACGCCGGAAGCCCGCCCCACCCCACCGCGTCAGCAGCGGTTGGACCGTCTGGCGCCGTCCTGCACAGGGCGGACGCCAGACGGGCCGGCCACTGATTCAGCGGGCCTTCTTCGTGGCCCGCTTACGCGGCGGGGTCAGCAGATCGGCGATCGTGGCGATCGCCGTCGGCACCAGGCGGTAGTAAGCCCACACGCCCCGCTTCTCCCGCTCCAGCAAGCCGGCTTCGGTGAGGATACGGAGGTGGTGGCTGACCGTCGGCTGGGAGAGACCAAGCGGCGCGGTGAGGTCACACACGCACGCTTCGCCCTCCGGTGCCGACTGGATCAGGCTGAGCAGTCGAAGCCGAGCGGGGTCGGCAAGGGCCTTGAGGACCCCCGCCAGCCGCTCAGCGTCGGCGCGCTCGATCGGCTCGCCGGCAAGCGGCGAGATCTGAGGCATAGTCATTTCGGCCAACGCAGTTCCCACGTATTCCATCCTTCCACCAGCAGCATCGACCCGCCTGCATATCAGCAGATCCGAATCGGCAAACTTTTAGGCCACTAGGCCGAGGTCAGCCAACGTATAGGCTGCCCGGTATGGCAATCCGGCGGCTCGTACGGCGTCGCCCGCACCACGATCAACAATAACCGCCACGCCCACGACCTCGGCTCCGGCCTCCCGTAACGCCTCCACTGCGGTCAGCACGCTGCTTCCCGTGGTGGAGGTGTCCTCCACCGCCAACACCCGGCGACCACTCACCTCCGGACCCTCGATCCGGCGCTGCAACCCGTGCGTCTTGCCGGCCTTGCGCACCACGAAAGCGTCGAGTCGACGCGACGTCGCCGAGGCGGCGTGCAGCATCGAGACGGCGATCGGGTCCGCACCCAACGTCAGGCCGCCAACCGCGTCGTAATCCCAGTCCGCCGTGAGGCTGAGCATGATCCGGCCGACCAACGGTGCCGCCGCGTGATGCAGGGTCACGCGCCGCAGATCGACGTACCAGTCCGCCTCACGACCAGAGGACAGCACCACCCGACCGTGCACGACGGCAAGGTCAGTGATGAATTTACGCAGGTCGTCGTGGTCCCCCATGGCCGGTAAGGGTACTGCGCCAAGGTGAGAGCCGAATGGCCGACCCGGCAGGACGGCCGTTCGCGTCGGTCTGACGGTGGCCGATGGGCCGGAAAATCGGCTACTCTCCGCACTGAATCTTGCCTACGTACGCCGCCGTCATCGCGGGCGTAGGAGCGCCGGTACCGCGTCGTGCAGCCGGATCACAACTCTCCGCGACCGGTCCGGCCCCGGGCATCCTTGGCCACCGCCCGCCAGATCCGGCCCGGCGCGTGCCGCAGGCCGAAGACCGCCACCTTGTACCGCCAGTCCGGGACGCTCACCATGCGGTCCCGATCCAGGTCACGAAGGGCGTCCCGCACCACGTCGTCGGCGCGCAGCCACATCCAGTCCGGGGTCTTCGACATGTTGATGCCGGCCCGGTCGTGGAACTCGGTACGGGTGTAGCCGGGGCAGAGCGCCATCACCCGTACGCCCATCGGCCGGACCGACTGGGCCACCGACTCGCTGAAGTTGGTCACCCACGCCTTGCTGGCCGGGTACGTCGACCCGGGCATGACCGGCCCGAAGCCCGCGACGGAAGAGACATTTATCACTGCCCCGTGGCGCCGCTCGGCCATCCCGGGCAGGGCGGCGAGGGTCAGCCGGAGTACGGCGTGCACGTTCAGCCGGAGCAGCCGGGACTCGTCGGAGACGGTCGAGTGCAGGAAGGACCGATTGAGACTGATCCCGGCGCTGTTGACGAGCATGTCGACCGGCGCCGACGCGTCGGAGAGCCGCTCCTCGACCGAGCCGCACCCCTGGTCGGTGGCCAGGTCGGCGGAGAGGACGTCGACCGTGTTGCCGTGCCGGCCGGTCAGCTCGGCGGCGGACTCCGCGAGCCGTTCGCCGTCCCGGGCCACCAGCAGCAGGTCGTACCCGTCAGCGGCGAGCCGTCGGGCGAACGCCGCGCCGATCCCGGCCGTGGCGCCGGTGATCAGGGCGCGGCGGCTTCCGCTCCGGTCCACCCCGGGGCGCTGACCGGCGTCGGAGCCGGCGCCCGACGGGGGAACGGCTTCTGCCACTGGCTTCCTCACCTCGACGACTTCGCTGGCGTACGGCGGAACCGGGCTCTGGTCGAGGCGGACCGCGACGCGGGGCGCACCGTGTGGCCGCACCTGCGGGGCCTACCGCAGCAGCGGTACCGCTCCCACAACGTAGCGGAGCGGCCCGAATCGGAAAAGACCGTCACGGGGCGGGGACAGGCTCCGGCGGCGCGCCCGGACGCCGATTGCCGGACCCGCCGCACACCCGGTCACCGCCGGCCGCCGGACGTGCCGGATCCCCCGGCGGCCGGTGCCGACCGGGGGATCCGTGGTGCGGGAGTTCAGCTCGCCGGCGGGTTGGGAGGCGGGTTCGTCGGCGGGTTGCCCGGCGGATTCGACGGCGGCCCGGCCGGCGGATACTGCGGGTACCCGGGATCGGTGCCGGAGGTCGGCCCCTGGCCCGGGTAGGGCGGTTGGCCCGGGTACGCCGCGCCCGGCACCGGCGGCTCCCAGCCGGCCGGCTGCTTGCGGAAGAACTCGTTCGACGCGGGCAGCGCGAGCAGGATGATCGCGGCGATCAGCGCCAGCAGTGCGACGATCGAGCAGACCAGCGTGAGCGGCCCGCTCCACGAGGGCAACTCCGCCTCGAGCCGGCGCTGGATCTCGGCCGCGTCCGGAAGGTCCCCTGTGGAGCCGCCGCCGGTGCCCATCCCGGAGAGCGCCGTGCCAGCGGCACCGAACCCGGTGCAGCAGACCCCGATCCCGGCGACCACCCAGGTGGCGATCCGGGCGCCGTTGCGGCCCTGGTTGTTCAGCAGAGCCAGCACCACCAGGCCGACGGCGATCAGCAGTTGCAGCACGGCGCTGAACACGGTGGCGCCGACGGCGAAGCCCTCGGTGCCCTCGGCGGAGGTGCCGGCGTACTCCTCACGGAAGACGGTCGAGACGGTGCCGAGCGTGGCGAGGCTGACCGCCGCCGAGACGGCGATCAGGGCGGCCGCCAGATAGAGCAGATAGCTGGCGTTGGTGACGGTGCCCGGGCGCGGCCTCGCGGTCGGCGCGGGATTGGCTGGTTCCGACACGGCTCTCCTTTCCTGGCTCGGGTCCCCGGCTCGGGGTCCCGGGATCGGTTTGTGCGGGTCGAGTGTTCCCGGATCGAAAATCCCAGATTCCGGACCACCGTATCGGTATCGGTCCCGTCGGCCCGGGGTGAACCGCCGCCGGTGCGGTGTGGAGCCGGCCGGACCGCCGTCAGTCCTGGTCGAGCCGGGCGGCGGCGTACTCGCCCAGGGTGGTCTGGTCCATCAGGCAGCCGCTGAAGGTGGTCAGCTCGGCCGGGTCACCGAGCAGTCCCCGCCAGGCATTCCGGGCGGCCGCCGGGTCCAGCCGGTCGAGCAGCGTCGCCGCGTACGCCTTGCCGGCGGCCGAGCCGTTCGCCAGCAACCACGTCAGCCGGGGACGGATCTCCTCGGCCCGGCCGGGCAGTGCCGCCTCGACGGTCCGGTACGCCTCGGTCGGCACCAGCACCTGACCGGCGAGGCCCACCCCGCCGAACGCGACGACGTCGGCGCCGGCCAGTTCGCGTACCGCCGTCGTCAGGTCGTCGACCTGTCCCGGAAACTCGGTCATGCCACCAATGGTGACCCGGCCCGGCTCGGAGCGCTCGCCGGCAGGGCGCCGGGGCGCTCGGGCTCATCGACGGACGGCGGGGCCGGCCCGATCCGCCATGGGATCGGGCCGGCCCCGCCGGAGATGTCCTCAGACCCGGACGACGGTCAGCGACTCCTTGCTGTCCGCCAGGTCGACCCGGACGGTGTCGCCGTCCCGCACCTCGCCGGCCAGCAGCGCCCTGGCCAGCCGGTCCCCGATCGCCGACTGCACCAGCCGGCGCAGCGGCCGGGCACCGTAGATCGGGTCGTACCCGTGCTCGGCCAGCCAACTCCGGGCCGCGTCGGTGACGTCCAGGCCCAGCCGCCGGTCGGCGAGCCGCCGCCGCAGCCTGTCGAGCTGGATGTCCACGATCCCGCGCAGCTCCTGCCCGGTGAGCGAGGCGAAGACCACGATGTCGTCGAGCCGGTTGAGGAACTCCGGCTTGAAGTGCGAGCGGACCACCGCCAGCACCGCCTCCCGGCGTTCCTCCTCGCCGAGGGTCAGGTCGGAGACGACCGCCGTGCCGAGGTTGGAGGTGAGGATCAGGATGGCGTTGCGGAAGTCGACCGTACGCCCCTGGCCGTCGGTGAGCCGGCCGTCGTCGAGCACCTGGAGCAGTACGTCGAAGACGTCCGGATGCGCCTTCTCCACCTCGTCGAGCAGGATCACCGAGTACGGCCGGCGGCGCACCGCCTCGGTGAGCTGCCCGCCCTCCTCGTACCCGACGTAGCCGGGCGGGGCGCCGACGAGCCGGGCCACCGAGTGCTTCTCGGCGTACTCGCTCATGTCGATCCGGACCATGGCCCGCTCGTCGTCGAAGAGGAACTCGGCGAGCGCCTTGCCCAGCTCGGTCTTGCCGACACCGGTGGGGCCGAGGAAGAGGAAGCTGCCGGTGGGGCGGTCCGGGTCGGCGACCCCGGCGCGGGCCCGGCGTACCGCATCGGAGACCGCGGCGACCGCCTCGGCCTGGCCGACCACCCGGGCGCCGAGCGACGACTCCATCCGGAGCAGCTTGGCGGTCTCGCCCTCCATCAGCCGGCCGGCCGGGATGCCGGTCCAGGAGGCGACCACCGCGGCGATGTCGTCGGCGCCGACCTCCTCCTTGAGCATCGCCCCGTCGGCCTGCAACCCGGCGAGTTCGCCCTCGGCCCGGGTCAGCGCGGCCTTCAGCTCCGGGATCCGGCCGTAGCGCAGCTCGGCGGCGCGTTCCAGCTCGCCGTCCCGCTCGGCCCGCTCGGCCTCGCCGCCGAGCCGCTCCAGCTCCTCCTTGGCGGTGGAGATCCGGGTGATGTGCTCCTTCTCCAGCCGCCACCGCTCGCTGAGCGCGGTGAGCTGCTCGCGCTTGTCGGCCAGCTCCTTGCGGAGCCGCATCAGCCGCTCGGCCGAGGCCGGGTCGGGCTCCTTGGCCAGCGCCATCTCCTCGATCTCCAGCCGGCGTACCGCCCGCTCGATCTCGTCCACCTCGGTGGGCCGGGAGTCGATCTCCATCCGGAGCCGGGAGGCGGACTCGTCGACCAGGTCGATCGCCTTGTCCGGCAGGAACCGTTCGGTGATGTACCGGTCGGAGAGGCTGGCGGCGGCGACCAGCGCGGCGTCGGTGATGCGTACGCCGTGGTGTACCTCGTAGCGCTCCTTGAGCCCGCGCAGGATGCCGATGGTGTCCTCGATGGTCGGCTCGCCGACCAGCACCGGCTGGAAGCGCCGCTCCAGCGCCGGATCCTTCTCGATGTGCTCGCGGTACTCGTCGAGGGTGGTCGCGCCGACCATCCGCAGCTCGCCCCGGGCCAGCATCGGCTTGAGCATGTTGCCGGCGTCCATCGAGCCCTCGCCCCGGCCGGCGCCGACCACGGTGTGCAGCTCGTCGAGGAACGTGATGACCTGGCCGTCGGAGTTCTTGATCTCCTCCAGCACCGACTTGAGCCGCTCCTCGAACTGCCCCCGGTACTGTGCACCGGCGACCATCGCGCCGAGGTCGAGCGAGACCAGCTTCTTGTCCCGGAGCGACTCGGGGACGTCACCGGCGACGATCCGCTGGGCCAGCCCCTCGACGATCGCGGTCTTGCCGACGCCGGGCTCGCCGATCAGCACCGGGTTGTTCTTGGTACGCCGGGAGAGCACCTGGACCACCCGGCGGATCTCGGCGTCCCGGCCGATCACCGGGTCGATCTTGCCGTCCCGGGCGCTCGCGGTCAGGTCGACGCCGTACTTCTCCAGCGCCTGGTAGGTCTGCTCGGGGTCGGCGGTGGTGACCCGGCGGTCGCCGCCGCGTACCGCCGGGAAGGCGGCGATCAGGTTCTCCTCGGTGGCGCCGGCCTGCTTGAGGGTGTTCGCGACCGCGCCGCCGACCCGGGCCAGCCCGGCCAGCAGGTGCTCGGTCGAGGTGTACTCGTCGCCCAGCGGCCGGGCGATCTGCTCGGCCGCGCCGATCGCGTTGACGAACTCGCGGGACAGGCTCGGCTCGGCGACACTGGATCCCCGGGCGGCCGGCTGGTTCTCCACGGCCCGGGCGGCGGCCCGCCGGATGTCGGCCGGATTCGCCCCGACCGCCCGCAGCAGCCCGGCGGCGGTGGACCCGCCGGTGTCCAGCAGGGACAGCAGCAGGTGCCACGGTTCGACGGTGGCGTGGCCGCGCTGGTTCGCCGTCGCGACGGCGCCGGTGATGACTTCGCGGCTCTTCGTGGTGAGACGTTCGGCGTTCATGGGCTCCCAATACGGTCCGCCGGCCGTGGGCACGGGCCGGCATCGGCAGCGTGGCGGGCGGTGACGCCGCGGCCCGGCGACACCACCTCCAGTACGAACGACACAACCAGAGTTGAGTCTATTCCACTCAACTCCAACGTCGTGACGTCGGTCACATTCCGGCCAACCGCACCTCGACCCACCGCCGCTCGGTACCGGAGCCGAGCCCCAGCCACGCCCCGCCGCCGGGCGGATGCGCGGCGAACAGCGTGCCGTCGTCCAGCATCCGCAGGTAGTGCTCCCCGACCGGCCAGGCCAGGTCCACGTAGCGGCCGTCCGCGACCAGCCCGGTGCCCTGGGGCGACGAGACCACCAGCCGGCCGTCGCCGAGCGGCACCACCGAGGTGAACCGGTCGGGCCTGCCCGACGGATCCACCGCTACCCAGCGGGACGGGACCTCGGCACCGACCCGCCGCCACAGTCGGGGGAACCGGGTCCGGTCCTCGGCGTGGTAGCCGACCAGCCAGGCGTCGCCGTCGGCCGCCAACACCGGCAGCACGGCCCCGAGGTCGCCGTCGACCTCGGGCAACGCCGTCGTCCGCCAGCTCCGCCCGCCGTCCGGCGAGACCGACGCGTACGGGCGACCGTCCGCCAGCCCGCTGGCGAGCAGCCGGTCACCGCTGTCCGCCACTCCGGAGATCCCGGGCAGACGCGGCTGGGTCGGCACGTCCCGGCGCTCCTCCCCGATCCACCGCACCACCCTCGGCGGATCGTCACCGTCGCAGCAGACCTGGTAGCTCCCCTGCGTCGGCTGGTACGCGGCCGGCGGCTGCTCGCCCCGGTAGTGCCGGAACGTCCGGCCGGCGTCGACGGAGACGTACCAGTCCACCGGCTCGACCCAGAGCACCAGCCGGCCATTGCCGGTATAGAGCTGGTGGAGGCCGGCCGGGTGCGGATGCCGGAGCCGCTGCCAGGAACGCCCGCCGTCGGCGGTGCCGAAGAGCAGGTTGGTCGAGTTCGGCCCGGGCGGTCCGGGAGTCGGCGTGCCCGTGCCGGTGCCGTCGTCGACGAAGAGCGCGTAGCCGCGCGCGGCGTCCACGAACTCGAGCTGGTGCAGCACCGCGCCGGGCGGGACGGCGAGCCGCGGGTGGCGCGGCTCCACCGGCGGGCCCGGGTCCACCGGCCGGCTCGGCGGCGGAGCGGTGCGCCGGATCTCCCCGATCGGGCCGGCGGTGCAGCCGGCGACGAGTGCGACGGCGAGGGCCACCGCCGACACCGATCCGGTACGCCCTTCGGAAACGCGCATCGGTCACCTCCACGAAGCACCGATCCCCCGACCGACGGTACGGTTCCGGACCGATCGGCCACCGGGGGCGGGTCTGGCCCTTTCAGCCCTCGATCGACAAACGGGTACGGTTGGTTACGTGCGAGTACGTGTGGAGCAGACGGCGTTGCCCGGGATCGGCGTACGCCACGACGTGGTCACCGCCTCCGGACGCCGGCTCGGTGTGGTCACGCACCGCAACGGCCGACGGGATCTGGTGCTGTACGACCCCGACGATCCGGACTCCTGCACCGCCGACGTCCCGCTCACCGACGACGAGGCGGAGGCGCTGGCCGACATCCTCGGCGCCTCGCTGATGCTGGGCCAGCTCTCCGGGCTTCGCCAGCAGGCCGCCGGGCTGCTCACCGAGCAGATCGCCATCCCGGCCGGCTCGCGGTACGTCGGCCGGCGGCTGGGCGACACGCAGACCCGTACCCGTACCGGCGCATCCATCGTCGCGGTCCTCCGGGAACGCGAGGTGATCGCCTCACCCGATCCGACCTTCCGGTTCGAGGCCGGCGATGTCGTGGTCGTGGTCGGCACCCGCCAGGGACTCGACGGTGTCACCGCGATCCTCGCCGAGACCGACCCGGACGGCTGACGGGAGATGCATCACACCACTGTCCTGCTCATTGAGGTCGGTGCGCTGCTCTTCGTCCTCGGACTGCTCAGCCGGCTCAGCCGGCGGATCGGGCTCTCACCGATCACGCTCTATCTGCTCGCCGGGCTCGCCTTCGGGCACGGCGGGCTGGTGCCGCTCTCGGCCAGCGAGGAGTTCTTCGAGGTCGGCGCCGAGATCGGTGTGATCCTGCTGCTGGTCATGCTGGGCCTGGAATACTCCGCCAGCGAACTGGTCGGCAACCTGCGCGCCGCAGCCCCGGCCGGGCTGGTCGACGGCCTGCTCAACGCGCTGCCGGGGGCGGCCTTCGGGCTGCTGCTCGGCTGGGGCTGGGTCGGTGCGATCGTACTCGCCGGGGTCACCTGGGTCTCCTCGTCCGGCGTCATCGCCAAGGTGCTGGCCGACCTCGGCCGGGTCGGTAACCGGGAGACCCCGGTAATCCTGTCGGTGCTGGTCATCGAGGACCTCGCGATGGCGCTCTACCTGCCGCTGGTCACCGCGATCCTCAGCGGTCAGAGCCTGCTCGGCGGCGGCATCGCGCTGGCAATCGCGGTCTTCACCGTGGTCCTGGTGCTGGTGGTGGCGATCCGGTACGGCAACTTCATCTCCCGGATGCTCTCCGCCCGGGATCCGGAGGCACTGCTGCTCGGCGTATTCGGGCTGACCCTGCTGGTCGCCGGCCTCGCTGCCGGGCTCCAGGTGTCGGCGGCGGTCGGTGCGTTCCTGGTCGGCATCGCCCTCTCGGGACCGGTGGCACACAACGCGACGGAGCTGCTCTCGCCGCTGCGGGACCTCTTCGCCGCCGTCTTCTTCGTCTTCTTCGGCCTGAACACCGACCCCCGGGCGATCCCGCCGGTGCTGCTGCCGGCGCTGGCGCTGGCCGTGGTCACCATGGCCACCAAGGTGCTGACCGGTTACCTGGCGGCGAAACGGGTCGGGATCGGGCTGCCGGGTCGGTGGCGGGCCGGGCTCGCCCTGTCGCCGCGCGGGGAGTTCTCCATCGTCATCGCCGGGCTGGCCGTCACCACCAGCGTGGTCAACCCGCAACTCGGCCCGCTGGCCACCGCGTATGTGCTCATCACCGTGGTGACCGGCCCGATGTTGGCCCGGCTGCCCGACTCCGGCTGGTTCAAGCGGTGGCTGCGCCGGTCCGCCGCCGGTGGCCCGACACCGGCTCCCGCGACGGAGTGAGCCGGGGCGCGGCGGGTGCCGCGCTCCACATACCGGGATCACCGTTCGGCCGGTTCCACCAACGCGTAACGGGTTGATGAAATAGCACTTGGCGGCCCTTTCGCAGGTTGGCAACAGCGCGTTACCGTGTCGCCGCAGTAGCCACAGGTCTTGCGGGGGCCGGGGGAGCCCGGCAGCCGCGCGAGCGGAAAGGCGGCCCGTTGAGCGTGCAGGACTCTGCGTTCCGGGGCTTTGCCAACCCGGTGGATCCATCCCCCGCCGAGCTTCGAGCCTGGGCCTACGAGCCGGACTCGGTTCCGCTGCATACGATGCCGAAGGACTGGGACCTGCTGGTCTCCGGCGACCGGCTGATCGGCACGCTGTTCGATCTGGCGATGGACCCGTCGTGTCCGGCCCGCCGGTTCGCGCTGCACTGCCTCTACATCTATGCCGCGGACGGCATCCGGACCAAGTTCCAGGCCCATCCGAAGCGGCGGTTGCGGAAGCTGGTCGAGCAGGCCGAGCGGCTCGGCGACGAGCCGATGGTCATCTGGGCGCACAACACCCGGATGCTCCAGGCGAGGCCGGAGCTGTTCGACTACCGCGACTGGTGCGAGGGCGGCCTGGTCCGGCAGTCCCGCCGGCTGGGCTGACCCGGGTCGGCCGGCGGCCGGACGAGCGGCGGGCCGGGACCCCCCGTGGACCCCGGACCACCGGAGCACGGGACCTGACCTGCGTACCGGAGGACCGCGATCTGCGGGAGCCGCACCACCAGTCAGGTTACTGATCTCACCGGTCCCGCGTGCCGGAAACCGGGCAGCGGGTCGGGAGCGGGACCCTTCGGGGGCACTGCCCCGGGGTCCGGCAGGAAGAGCTGGCGCTCGAAGCACCTCTCGACGAGCGCCAGCCGAGTTCTTCGCTTGAACCGTCGCGACGCCGGACGGCGGATGCCGTACCGGTGTGCGTGGATGTCGCCCTGGCTCGGGCACGCCGGGACCCGGTCCCGGCGGGGTCTACTCGCACCGCATCCAGTTGAAGTGGTACGTCGTGCTGACGCCGCCGTCGGTGGAATCCATCATCATGAAGCTGGTCGTCTTCGGGTCCGAGGTACCCCGATTCACCCGCAGCTCCGTGTTGATGTTGAACAGCCGCACCTCGCCACAGGGGGCGTAGACCAGCGAGGCCACGTCCGTGACGTCGGTCGTCTGCCAACTGTCACTGACCGGGCCGGCGAAGGAGTGCGACTCGGCCGCCGTCGGCGACGTGCCCTGGATGTAGTAGCTCGCCCGCTGCATGCCGGTGGCACCGCGTTCGAGGTGGGCGAAGCCACGGTAGTCGGCCTGCCCGATCGCGTACGTGAAGCCACCCGGAACGTTCACCTTGAGGACCAGTTGGCAGTTCTTCCGGAAGTCGGTCGGCGCGGTACCCGCGCCGGCCTGGGCGAGGTAGTCGCTGTAGGTCACGGTGAAGGCCGTGTTGTCCGGCGCCGTGGCGACCGCCGCCGTGCCGAGCCGGCAACCCGACCCGTTGACCGTCACGATCTCGATCGTGATGCGCTCGGCCGGCGGATTCGTGGTCGGTACGGGATCGGCGAGTACCGGCAGACCCATTAACGACGCCGCCAGGCTGCCGATGACTAATGTGTGCAACATTTCCGGGGCTCCCTTCGGTCACCGTCGCGCGAGCCGTTGCCCGCGCGATGTATCAAACGTCATCCATCGATCGGATGGCCCTCTTCGCCGGTGCCCGCACGGCCCGGACAACGCCGACCGGGCGGGCCCCCGCCTCCAGGGCCGGGATGCCGGAGCAGATTCCCGCATCCCAACCCGGAGGTCTCACGTCAGGACTCTTCGCACTTCTTCCATGCGAAGTGGTAGATGGTGTTGATGCCACCATCAGTCGAGTCCATCGCCATGAAGCTGGTGGTGGTCGCCGGGTTGGACGTCCCGACGTTCACCCGCAGTTCGGTGTTGATGTTGAGGAAGCGCATCTCGCCGCAGGGCGCGTAGCTCACCGAAGTGAGCTCGGAGGTGTCGGTCGTCTGCCAACTGTCGTCCAGCGGGCCGCTGAAGTTGTGGTTCTTGTACGTCGTCGGCGAGGAGCCCTGGAAGTAGTAGTTCGCCCGCGACACCGCGGTCGCACCGTTCGCCAGGTAGGCGTAGCCGCGGTAGTCGGCCTGGAGAATGGCGTAGGTGAAGCCCTCCGGGACGTGCACCTGCAGGGCCAACTGGCAGTTCTTCCGGGCGTCGGTCGGCCGCGCCCCCACGCCGACCTGGGCGAGATAGTCGCTATAGGTCACCGTGAAGGCGGTGTTGTCGGGGGCGACCGCGACGGCCGCGGTCCCGGCCGGGCAACCCGAACCATTGATGGTAATGACCTCGATGACAATCTGCTCGTCCGGAGGCTCCACGGGCGGATCCGTCGGGATGACAATCCCGCCGAGCATCGAGGCAACGAGACTGCCAATGGCCAGCACACTGATCATGGGTTCCCTCCCGATCGTGGCGATAATGTCGCGCGCGCAGGCACACCTTAACTCTATTTATTGATGTTCGTCAATGTCTTAAAGTTGAATGCGCGGGGCGCGAAAAGTGCTACAACGATCCGCTACCGAAAACGCAGGGGCCCCCGGGTCAGGCGCGATGGACATTCACATTCCATCGACAGACCCAGGGGCCCCAATTCGCGCTAATCCCACAGACCGCCGTCAGGGGATGCGTTTACGGCGGCGCGATCAGCACTCTTTCCAGCTGAGGTGGTAGACACTGCGCACACTGCCCCGGCTTGAGTCCATCGTCATGAAGCTCGTGCCGTTGTCGGCGTCGCCGCCGTCGACCCGCAGTTCGGTGTTGACGTTGAGGTTGCGCGTCTCACCGCAGGGTGCGTAGACCAGGGCAGCCGCCCGGTCGGAGGTGCGCCAGCCGCCGCTGTACGGCCCGGTGAACTCGTGGCTGGTCTGCGCGGTCGACGAACTGCCCATCCAGTAGTAGTGCGAGTGCTGCGAGCCGCTGGCTCCCCGCTGGAGGTACGCGAAGCCCTGCAGGTCCACCTGGGCCACCGCGAAGGTGAGCCCCTGTGGGATGTTGACCCGCAGATTGAGCTGACAGTTCTTCCTGAACTCGGTCGGCTTCGCCCCGGCACCGGCCAGCACGAAGTAGTCGCTGTAGCTCACCGTGAAGGCCGTGTTGTCGGCTGCGGTGCTCACCTCGGCCGTCCCCGCCGGGCAGCCCGATCCATTGACGGTCTCCACGCTGATGGTGACCCTCTCGGCAGGAGTCACCAAAGGCTCGGTAGCTACCGTCGAGGCAAACAATGCCGCGAGTACGCCGCCGACAGCCATCACGTTGGACATGGTAGTTCCCTTCCGGTCGTCGCGATGCGGTCGCGCCCGCAGCCCACCATAGTCAGAACATTGATAGCCGTCAATTAAACAATCTTGTAACCGTGCACATTCCGGAAACTGTTGATCAATTTCCTTCTCGGGTCACAAGCATCCGCAGAGCCGCGTCATAGCGCGGCACCAAGACACGGCTCGGCGGCCCGCCACCCCTTACCCAGACCCAGGTCGGATGGACAAGACGCTTCATGACCTTCACCGGAGGCGCACGGAGAAAGATGCCGGAGACCGGCGGTACAACGGGCTCCGACGCCACCGCTATGTACGGTGAAGCCTCCCGGGCTCCCCGGGGTAATGGTTTCCGAGCCTTCTGGCAAACGGATTCCGAGAATCGGGCGTAATGTTCCCGAAACACCCGGGGTAGTGGTTTCGGATCACCCGGAGAGGTCAGGCCGACGGGTCGGTGGTGCGGCGGGGGCGCCAGACCACCAGCGCGGTCGAGGGCCGGCTGGTCGGCACCAGGTCCCGGCGGGGCAGCCCGCCGAGCGCCTCCAACTCGGCCACCCGGCGGTAGGCGGCCTCCAACTCGGCCTGTAGGCCGGCGACCCGCTGCTGAAGTTCGTCGACCATCTGCTCCAGCACGATGATCCGCTTGATGCCGGCCAGGTTGACACCGTCGTCCTGGCTGAGCCGCTGCACCTCGCGGAGGAGCGCGACGTCCCGGGCGCTGTACCGGCGGCCGCCGCCCGGGGCCCGACCGGGCTGCACCAGCCCCATCCGGTCGTACTGGCGCAGGGTCTGCGGGTGCATGCCGGCCATCCGGGCCGCGACCGAGATCATCAAAACCTTGGCGTCGGACGCCTGCTCGATCGAGACGACGACGTACTCCTCGGCCACCTTGATCACCTCCGCGTTGCCAACAGCTCAGTTGAAACGACGCACCCGGGCGTCGAGATGTTCCCGTGCCGCCGCCGGAGTCTGCGCGGCGAACTCCTCCAGCGCCTTCCTGGCCTCCGGGGAGAGCTGCTCGGGAACGGCGATCTCCACGGTCACCAGCAGATCACCGGCCTGGCCGTCCCGCCTCACCACACCCCTGCCCCGGGCCCGCAGCGTACGGCCGCTCGGGGTGCCCGGCGGCACCCGCAGGGTCACCGACGAGTCCAGCGTGGGCACCCGCAGGTCCGTCCCGAGCACCGCCTCCGCGATGGTGATCGGCACGGTCAGGGTCAGGTCGTCGCCGCTGCGCCCGAAGAGATCGTCCTCGCGGACGTTGACCAGGACATACAGGTCGCCGGGCGGGCCACCGCGGTCACCGGGCTCACCCCGGCCGGCGAGCCGGATTCGCTGGCCGTCCGCGACCCCGGCCGGAAACCGCACGTTGAGCGTGCGGGACTTGGTCACCCCGCCGGTGCCCCGGCACTCCGGGCACTTCTCGTCCACGATCGTGCCGACGCCCTGGCACTCCCGGCACGGCTCGGAGAAGCTGAACGAGCCCTGGTTGCGGGTGACGACTCCGGCGCCCCGGCACTGCGGGCACGTCCGGGGCAGCGTCCCCGGCTTGGCGCCGTCACCGTGGCAGGTGTCGCAGACGCCGGGAGCGCGCAGCGTCAACGGCACCGTCACCCCGCGTACGGCGTCGCCGAAGTCGAGCATGACCTCGGCCTCCACGTCGCGACCACGGGCCGGGCCACGGGTCCGGGTGGGACCGCCGCCGGAGAAGATCGAGCTGAACAGGTCGGAGAACCCCGCCCCGCCGAACCGGCGATCCCCGCCGGCCGCACCGCCCGGCTGGCCGACCCCGCCGAAGAGGTCCGAGACGTCGAACGGATATCCGCCGGGGCCGCCCGACCGGGCGTTGCGGCGGAACGCGCCCGAGCCGAAGAGCGAGCGCATCTCGTCGTACTCCTTGCGCTTGCGCGCGTCGGCGAGCACGTCGTACGCCTCGGAGACGGCTTTGAACCGCTCCTCGGCCTGGGCGTCACCCGGGTTGTGGTCCGGGTGCGATTCCCTGGCCAGCTTGCGGTAGGCCTTCTTGATCTCGTCAGGAGAGGCGGACCTTGCCACCCCCAGTACGGCGTAGAAGTCCTTCTCCAGCCAGTCTTTGGAACTCATCGGTCGTCCACCTCCTTCCCCTGTGGCGCGGTCGAGGTGCCGCCCGCACCCCATCCGACGGACGGCGTACGGGTGGCACCTCGACCGCGACGCACCGGCTCAACCTCGCTCCGACCCGGTTTTCTCCGGCGCAGGAACGCTCACCCCGGCTCCGGATCGGCCACCGCGACCAGCGCGGGCCGCAGCAGCGAGTCGTTGACCTGGTAGCCGCGGCGCAGCACCTCGACACAGGTCGGCTCGGTGACCTCGGTCGAGGTCTGGTGCGCGACCGCCTCGTGCTGGTTCGGGTCGAACGGGTCGCCCTTCTCGCCGAACGGGGTCAGCCCGAACTTGGCCAGGGCGGTGTTCAACTGCTCCGCCACCGTGCCGAACGGCCCGACCAGGTCGCCGTGCTCGCGGGCCCGGTCCAGGTCGTCGAGTACGGGCAGCAGCGCGGCCAGTACGACCCGGGTGGCCCGGTCCGCGTCCCTGGCCCGCTCCCGGTCCATCCGCTTGCGGTAGTTGGCGAACTCCGCGGTCACCCGCTGGAGGTCCCTGGTCCGCTCGTCCAACTCGGCCCGCAGCGCGGCGAGTTCGGCGCCGAGCGGGCCCGGCCCGTCGACGTCGGCGGTGGCCTCGGTGACCGGCGTGGCCGGGGCGTCCACCACCGGCCCGTCCGTGCCGGATGGCCGCTCCGCCGCCAGCACCTCGGCGAGTTCGGTGTCGTCGACCACCGGGGTGGCCGGGTCGGTGGTCGCCACACCGGAGTCGTCGACGGTCACGTCCCCCGGGTCGGTGGTCGCGTCGTCCGCCACCTCCGGCCCGCCCTCGGCCGACTTCGCGTCGTCGACCGAGGCCGCGGCACCGGTCGACGCGGTGTCGTCCACCTCTCCGGCGGCCACCACCGGCTCGGCGTCACCCGGCGGCTCCGGATCCGGGTTCGGATCCTTCGCCGCCAGGGTGGTCCCGTCGGTCGTACCGCCCGAGCCCGGCTGGTCGCCGGTCAGGTTGATCTTCCGGTTGTTCCGGATGACGACGCCCTCGCCGTCCGTGCCCGAGGCAGGGCCGGCGGGCGCGGAGCCACCCGGCGCCGATCCGGTGGACTCCGGCTCGGCGGCTCGTGGCTTGTCCGTCATTCAGCTACCTCGATCCGTTGTGCTTACGGCCAGCCCGGGTACGCGGGGAGCGCGTCGTCACTGAACCTTTTTCAAGAAGGTTCACTTCTTGTCGTCCTCGTCGACGATCTCCGCGTCCACCACGTCGTCGGCGCCGCCCTTGGCACCGGTCGGCCCGGCCTCCGGGCCCGCGCCGGCGGCACCCGGCTGCCCCGGCTCGGCCTGCTGCTGCGCGTAGAGCAGCGAGCCGGCCTCCTGGGAGATCTTGAGCAGCTTCTCGTGGGCCGACTTGACGTTCTCCAGGTCGGTCCCGCCGAGCGCGGAGCGCAGGTCGCCGAGGGCCTCGTTGATCTTGTCACGCGGCTCGGCCGGCAGCTTGTCCCCGCTCTCGGCGAGGAACTTCTCGGTCTGCCACTGGAGCTGCTCGGCCTGGTTGCGGGTCTCCGCCTCGTCCCGGCGCCGCTTGTCCTCGTCGGCGTGGTCCTGGGCGTCCCGCATCATCCGCTCGATGTCGTCCTTCGGCAGCGCCGAGCCGCCGGTGATCGTCATCGACTGCTCCTTGCCGGTGCCGAGGTCCTTCGCGTTGACGTGCACGATGCCGTTCGCGTCGATGTCGAAGGTGACCTCGATCTGCGGCACACCGCGCGGCGCCGGCGGCAGGCCGGTCAGCTCGAAGGTGCCGAGCTTCTTGTTGTACGCCGCGATGTCCCGCTCGCCCTGGAAGACCTGGATCAGCACCGACGGCTGGTTGTCGTCGGCCGTGGTGAAGACCTCGGAGCGCTTGGTCGGGATGGTCGTGTTGCGCTCGATCAGCTTGGTGAAGATGCCGCCCTTGGTCTCGATGCCCAGCGACAGCGGGGTCACGTCGAGCAGCAGGACGTCCTTCACCTCGCCCTTGAGCACGCCGGCCTGGAGCGCGGCACCGACCGCGACGACCTCGTCCGGGTTGACGCCCTTGTTGGGCTCCCGGCCGGTGAGCTGCTTGACGAGCTCGGAGACGGCCGGCATCCGGGTCGAGCCGCCGACCAGGATCACGTGGTCGACGTCGGAGACCTTGACCCCGGCGTCCTTGATGGCCTGGTCGAACGGGCCCTTGCAGCGGTCGAGCAGGTCCTGCGTCATCCGCTGGAACTCCGCCCGGGTCAGCGTCACGTCGAGGTGCAGCGGCGCCGACGGGGCACCGTCGCCACCCGACGGACCGGCGGTGATGTACGGCAGGTTGATGCTGGTGGTGGTGGCGGCGGAAAGCTCGATCTTGGCCTTCTCGGCCGCCTCGCGCAGCCGCTGCATCGCCATCTTGTCCTGGGACAGGTCGACCCCGTGCTGGCCCCGGAAGGTCTTCACCAGGTGGTCGATGATCCGCTCGTCCCAGTCGTCGCCACCGAGGTGGTTGTCACCGCTGGTCGACTTGACCTCGATGACCCCTTCGGCCAGCTCCAGCAGCGACACGTCGAAGGTGCCGCCGCCGAGGTCGAAGACCAGGACGGTCTGCTCCTTGGAGCCCTTGTCCAGCCCGTACGCCAGCGCCGCCGCGGTCGGCTCGTTCACGATCCGCAGCACGTTGAAGCCGGCGATCTCCCCGGCCTCCTTGGTGGCGGTCCGCTGAGCGTCGCTGAAGTACGCCGGGACGGTGATCACGGCGTCGGTGATCCGCTCGCCCAGGTACGCCTCGGCGTCCCGCTTGAGCTTCATCAGCGTCCGGGCGGAGATCTCCTGTGAGGTGTACTTCTTACCGTCGATGTCGACGGACCAGTTGGTGCCCATCTCCCGCTTGACCGACCGGATGGTCCGGTCCGGGTTGGTCACCGCCTGACGCTTGGCGACCTCACCGACGAGCACCTCGCCGTTGCGGGCGAACGCGACGATCGAAGGAGTCGTCCGCGAGCCCTCGGCGTTCGCGATGACGGTGGGCTCACCGCCTTCGAGAACGCTGACGCAGGAATTCGTCGTGCCGAGGTCGATTCCGACCGCACGTGCCATCTTCGCTTCCTCGCTTCGTTACAAGGCAGGTGACGGGCACCGCCCGCAGCGCACCCACCGCAAGTTGAGTGGACCGGACTCAATAGTGCCACGATCTGCCGTACGCGCAAAGTCGGACTTGAGTCACATCGACGCAACCCGTGTCAGGGCTTCCACCACCGCGAATGCCTCGGCACGGCAGGGCATCGACAGTGAACCTTTTTCAACCTCCCCTTGCGGTCCGACGGACCGCAAGGTCGGACGCCGTGCGTGAGCGCCGCGCGGTCCAGGTTGAAAAAGGTTCAGTGGTCGTGGGGATCCGGACAGCCGGCCAGGAAACCGGCGGCGGGCTGTGCGTTGATCCGCGAGCAACGGTGCCTGTTGTCTGTGTTGCAGGGATCGGGCAGTCTTTACCCCGTGACGACCCACGGCGAACCGGCCACCGGCCTCGGCACGCCCCTGGTCGGCCCGGAAAACCCCATCGCCGACGCGGATCGCGAGCAGGCCGATACCACCCTCCTGGACCCACCGGCCGGCGACCCGGCCGGCCCGGCGGACCGGGTGCCCCCGACCGTCCCCACGCCGCCCGAGACCGTCCCCGCCGCGGAGGGTCGGCCCCCGGCCGGCGACGCCGCCGCTGACCTGCGCTGGGCGCTCACCCGGCTGCGGGCCGCGATCGACGTCACCGCCTATCCACTGGCCCTGCCGGGAGCGGACGAGGCCCGCCAACTCGGCTCGGCGCTGCGGGCCCAGCTCGCCGACTACCTGCTACCCCGACTCGCCCGGCTCGACGCGCCGCTGCTGGTGGTCGTCGGCGGTTCGACCGGCGCCGGCAAGTCCACCCTGGTCAACAGCCTGGTCCAGGCCCGGGTCAGCAGTGTCGGCGTGCTCCGGCCGACCACCCGCTCGCCGGTGCTGGTCTGCAGCCCGCTCGACGCGGCCTGGTTCCGGCAGGGCGAGCTGCTGCCCGGGCTGACCCGGACCACCGCCCCCGGCGACCAGCCGGACACCCTGCACCTGGTCACCGCACCCGCCCTGCCCGCCGGGCTGGCCTTCCTGGACGCCCCGGACATCGACTCGGTGGTGGACGCCAACCGGGCGCTCGCCGCCCAACTGCTCGCCGCCGCCGACCTGTGGCTCTTCGTCACCACCGCCGCCCGGTACGCCGACGCGGTGCCCTGGGAACTGCTGCACACCGCCCGACTCCGCGGTACGGCGATCGCGCTGGTCCTCGACCGGGTGCCGCCGGCCGCCACCGACGAGGTGACCGCGCACCTGGTCGAGATGCTGGCCGAACACCAGCTCGGCGCCGCGCCGCTGTTCGTACTCCCGGAGACGGTGGTCGACGGCCAGGGGCTGCTGCCGGGGCGGCTGACCGAGCCGCTGCGCTCCTGGTTCGGTCGGCTCGCCGCCGACTCGGAGGCCCGGGCGGCGGTGATCCGGCAGACCCTGGACGGTGCCGTCGCCGCGCTCGGCCCGGCCGTCGACAGCCTGGCCACCACCGCCGACCAGCAGGCGAACGCCGCACAGGCGCTGGACGAACGGGTCCGGAGCGGCTACCGGGGCGCCCGCCGCTCGGTCGAGGAGGCCCTCCGGGACGGCCGGCTGCTCCGCGGCGAGGTGCTGGCCCGCTGGCAGGAGTTCGTCGGCACCGGTGAACTCTTCCGCACCCTGGAGGCCCGGGTCGGCCAGCTCCGTGACCGGCTCGTCGCCGCGGTGACCGGTCGCCCCGCCCCCAACGCCCAGCTCCGGAGCGCGATCGAGTCGCAGCTCGTCACGCTGCTGCGGGAGTCCGCCGCCACGGCCGCCGAGCAGACCGCCGCGGCCTGGCAGACCCATCCGGCCGGCGCCGCGCTGCTCACCAGCGAGCTGTCCCGACCCGGAGAGGACCTGCCGGAGCGGGCCGAGCGGCTGGTCCGGGACTGGCAGCGCGGCGTGTTGGAGCTGGTCCGCGCCCAGGGCGGCGACAAGCGTTTCGTGGCCCGCAGCGCGGCGTACGCGGTGAACGCCACCGGACTGGCGGTGATGATCGCGGTCTTCGCCTCCACCGCGTTCATCCCGACCGGGCTGGAGGTGGCAGCGGCCGGCGGCACCACGGTCGCCGCGCAGAAGGTACTGGAAGCGATCTTCGGCGACCAGGCGACCCGCAACCTGGCCACCCGGGCCCGGGCCGAGCTGCTCGGTATGGTCGACCGGCTGTTCGACGAGGAGGCGGCCCGCTACCTGGCCCGCACCGCGACGGCCGGTGTCGATGCCGGCCACGGCGACCAACTCCGCGAGGCGGCCCGGCTGGTCGACGCCGCGCGGGCCGGCGCCGCCGAGACCGCCGGAGCGGAGGCCCGATGACCGACATCCTGGGCAGGGTCCGGGACGCGTTCCGTCCCGACCAGCGGGCCGACCCGGACCGGCTGGTCGAGCGCCTGCACGCGGTCAACCGGTTCCTCGGCGCCGTCGACGGCCACCTGCCCGACGAGCGGCTGGTCCCGGCGCACACCCTGATCGAGCGGGCCGGCACCCGGCTGGCACTCTCGCTGAACCACACCGTGGTGGCACTGGCCGGTGCCACCGGCAGCGGCAAGTCCAGCCTCTTCAACTCGCTGGCCCGGTTCGAGATGTCACCGGTCGGGGTACGCCGGCCGACCACCGGGGTCACCCATGCCTGCGTCTGGGGGCCGCTGGACGGCGCGATCCGGCTGCTCGACTGGGTCGGCGTACTGCCCCGGCACCGGTTCGTCCGGGAGAGCGCGCTGGACGGTACGGACGAGGCGGCGCTGCACGGCCTGGTCCTGCTCGACCTGCCCGACTTCGACTCGGTGGAGTGGTCGCACCGCTCCGAGGTGGACCGGCTGCTCGGCCTGGTCGACCTGGTCGTCTGGGTGGTCGACCCGCAGAAGTACGCCGACAAGGTGCTGCACCGCAGCTACCTGCGCGAGCTCCACCGGCACCGGGACGTCACCGTGGTGGTGCTCAACCAGGCCGACCGGCTGTCCCCGGACGAGCTGCCCCGGGTGCTCGCCGACCTGCGCCGGCTGGTCGACGCCGACCAGCTCACCGGGGTACCGGTGCTCGCCACCTCGGCGCTCGGCGACGCCGGTACGGCACCGCTGCGAGCCGCCCTGGAGCAGGCGGTCGCGCAGCGGCAGGCGGCGCTGCGGCGGCTCTCCGGAGACGTGGACACGGTCGTCGAGGGGCTAGCCGGGCTCGTCGACCCCGGACGGGCCGACGACGACGTGGACCGGCCGACGATCCGCCGGCTGATCGACGCGCTGGCCGCCGCAGCCGGCGTACCGGCGGTGGCCGAGGCGACCGAGCAGGCGTACCGGCACCGGGCGGTGGCCGCGACCGGCTGGCCGCTGGCCCGGGGCCTACGACGGCTCCGCCCCGACCCGCTCCGCCGGCTGCACCTGACCGGGGCACCCGCCGAGCCGGAACGTCCGCCGGAGCCCGGTGGGCTGCTGGGCATCGAGCGCCCGCCGGTCGCGGCGACCTCGGTACCCGAGCCGAGCGCGGCACAGCGCTCCGCCGTCGGGCTGGCCGTCCGGGCGGTCGCCGACCGGGCCGGGGCGACGCTGCCGAGTCCCTGGCCGGCGGCGGTGACCGCGGCGGCCCGGTCCCGGCTGGCCGACCTGCCCGACGCGCTCGACCGGGCCGTCGCCACCACCGACCTCGGGGTGGACCGCCAGCCGGTCTGGTGGCGGCTGGTCAACGCGGTGCAGTGGCTGGTCACCGTCACCGCGGTCATCGGCCTGGGCTGGCTGCTCCTCGGCTACGCGGTACGCGCCCTCGGGCTGCCGGAACTGGACTATCCGATGGTCGGGGTGGCGCCACTGCCCACCGTCGGGCTGCTCGGCGGCCTGCTCTGCGGTGCACTGCTCTCGCTGCTGGTCAAGCCCGTGATCAGGTGGGCCGCCCGGCGGGCCCGGTGGCGGGCCGAGGGCCGGATGCACGACGCGGTGGCCGAGGCCGCCCGGGGGTACGTGGTGACCCCGGTCCGCGAGGTGCTGCGGGCGTACGCCGAGGCACGTTCCGCGCTGGGCGTCGCCGCCGGGCGCCGATGAGCCGCCGCGCCCTCGGCGAGCGGCACACCGGGACGGCCACGGGCAGGTGGCGGCCGGTACTGGTGCGGGGCGGGCTGGTGCTGCTCGGCGTACTGCACGTCTCCTGGGGGGTGCCCGCCGTGCTGGCACCGCGCTGGTTCTTCGACAACTTCCCCGGCTTCGGGCTCTCCTGGACGGCCGGCTACCCGCCGTACAACTCGCACCTGATGACCGACGTCGGGGCGGCGTTCCTGACCCTGGGCGCGATGCTGCTGGCCGCCGCCTGGTTCGACGACCGGCGGGTCACCGCCGTGGTGCTGAGCGGGCTGCTGATCTTCAGTACCGTGCACCTGGTCTTCCACCTGGCGCACATCGGCACGCTGAGCAGCGCCGATCTGCTCGCCAGCCGGGGCACGCTGCTGCTCGGCGTGCTCGGCCCCGGCGCGCTGCTCGTGCTGGATCGGCGTCCTCGGGCGTAGGGTCGGTCCATGGCCTCGCCTCGGACCCCCTTTGAAGCCGTGCTGCATGCCGCCCGCGACGTGACCAAGCTCGACTGCGCGCTCGACGCCGAGATGCTCGGCACCGCACTGCTGGGCAGCGTCTATGCGATCGCGGAGGAAGATCGCAACAGCGCCGTCCGGGACTTCGTGGGCGACTTCCTCTCCGCGACGTCCCGTCGGCGTACCGCCGCCGCGACCACGATCCGGACCGTCTTCGCGGCCCTGGTGCCGGACGCCGACGGCGCCGCCTCGGTCAAACCGGGCGCGCAGGCGCCGTCCTGGTCGGGCCAGCTCGGCAAGGTACGCCTGACCGGCAGCTACGCCTACGGCGACGTGTACGGCGACCAGACCTCCTACCTCGCCACCTTCGCCTACGACGACAGCGCGTCGGGTGGCCCGGAGCACGCCGTGGTGGCCCTGGTGGACCACAACATCGGCATCACCAAGGACGTCTTCGTCGGCGGTCCCGCCGAGCGGATCCTCGGTCAGGTCCGGGAGATGTGTGCCGGCGACGCGCTGACCTGGTTCCGCGAGGAGGATCCGGCCCGGCTGCGCGGCGAGGTGGCCCGGCATCTGGTCATCACCGACGAGCTGGGGGACCTGCCCGACGAGGGCTCGCTGGCCACCGACCGGACCCTGGTCGGCGCCCGGCTGGCACTGCTGCCCCCGCCCGCGCCGGCCACCACCGTCGCCGACGAGCCGGAGCCGCTCTCCACGGCCGAGCGGGACCGGCTGGTCCGGTCCTTCCTCGCCTCGCCCGAGGCCGCCCGGTTCGGGCTGCCCGAGGTGCCCGAAGCCGACCTCGCCTCGCTGCACTTCTGCCTCAGCCTGGTGTTGGACCACTCGGCGACCTTCTCCGACCCGGACCCGTTGCGCTGGAGCCCGGCGGTGGCCGGCCTGTTCCTGCTGGACTGGGTGCACCGGCGGGCGGTACTCGACATGGACGACGCGGCGATGCTGCCCCGGGTGGTCCGGAGCTGGGCCGCGTACGCCGCCCGGCTGCGGGGGCTGCCGGCCGAGGCGGCGTCCCAGACCGACACCTCGATCGAGGAGATGGTGCCGGAGTTCGTCCGGCTCTACACCACCGGGGAGCGGCGCAGCCCGGCGACGGCGGCGGTGGCCCAGCTCATCGCCGACGGCGTCGACCCGAACGACCCGGCGGCGCTGGACGCCTGGATCGAGGCGAACCGGCAGCGCATGGACGACGAGCCGGCATAGCGGCCGTCAGCCCTGCTCGACCGGCTGGCCCAGCAGCTTGGCCCGGCGGGCGGTCAGCGCGGGCAGGTCAACCCGGACCGGCCACGGCTGCGCGGTCGCGAACGGCTCGGTGGTGTAGTGGGTGACGTACCGGTATCTCCGGCTGCCCTGGTCGAGCACCAGCTCGGCGAGGGAGATCGTCGGCTTCTCCTCCTCCGGCACCACGATCCAGTACGCCGGTACCCCGGCCCGGGCGTAGAGCGCCCGCTTGGTCTCGGTGTCCCGCAGCGCCGAGGTCGGTGACACCACCTCGACCACCAGCAGCGCGTCGGTGATCGGGAACGGGGTACGCCGCAGGTGCTCCGCCCGGGTCACCACCACGTCCGGCCGGGGCTCGTTGTGCGCGTCGACCGTGGTCGACTGGTCGGTGCCGACCACGTACTCATCGGAGGGATTGGAATCCCACAGGATGGTCGCGATCCACAAGGCGATGGTGTTGTGGTCGATCGTGGCCGAGGGGGACACGATGATGCTCCCGTCAATCAGCTCGTAGCGCCGGCCGTCATCGGGCAGGGCGTGCAGGTCTGCCGTGGTGTAGCCGTGCGGGCCGGGCCGGTCGAGGGCGATCGGGGCGGCACTCATCGGAGAACCTCCGGGATCGGTCGGGGAAGCCACGAGGTCAAGGCTACGGGTGGGACGTTCACGGGCGCCACGCTAACGGAGAGCACCGACAGGTTCACGTACCGGACGACGGGGCGGCGCATTCGCGCCGCCCCGTCGTCCGGTACCCGATGGATCAGATCGCGACCTCGTGGTCGTCGTGCAGGCCGCCGCCACCACCGGCCGGCGCGGTGGTGCCGCGGGTCGGGCCGGTCAGCGGGGTGGTGAGGCTGCGGGTGTCGTAGGCGTACGTGATGAGCGCGTGCGCGACCGCGTCGGACATCTCGTCGATCGCCTTCAGGCTGATGTTGTCGATGTCGTCGCACCGCTGGTGGTAGCAGGGGTCGTAGGGTTGGCCGGCGGTGCCGCCGTAGACCCGGGCCTCCTCGGCCGTCTTGACCAGCTCGGCCCCGGTGAAGAGGCCGCCGGACGGGATGTCCACCCCGGCCGCGATGAACGGCCCGTAGTCACTACGCCCGGAGAACGGCGTCTCGGCCGAGGCCAGCCGCTGCGACCGGAAGTAGTCGTGGAAGAGCTTCTCGATCGCTCCCGAGCCGGGCGGGCCGGCCGCGGACCCGGTGCCGGGCGGGAAGGCCGAGTTGTCGCCGTCGTAGACGAACCGGACGTAGTTCGGCGAGCCGACCATGTCGAAGTTCAGGTAGAGGGCGATCTTGTCCCGCTCCGCCTGCGGCAGGTTGGCGATGTAGTACGTCGAGCCGACCAGGTTGGCCTCCTCGGCGCCCCAGAGCGCGAACCGGACCTTGTTCCTGGTGGGGAACCAGCGCATCTGCTCGGCGATCTCCAGCAGGGCCCCGCTGCCGCTGCCGTTGTCGTTGATGCCCGGACCCTCCGGCACGGAATCGAGGTGCGCACCCGCCATCACCACGTTGCCCGGGTCGCCCCAGCGCGACTCGGCGAAGATGTTCTCGGTGGTGGCCTGGCCCCGGAAGGTGTCGGTGAAGACCCGCAGGGTCAGACCGCTGGCGACCTGGCCGACCAACTCCTGGCCGAGCGCCTGCGAGACGCCGAGGGCGGCGAAGTCCAGGGTGTACGCGTTGCCGAGGGTCCCGGAGAGGTCACCCGGGATGTTGTTGTAGATGACCACCGCCGCCGCGCCGGCCGCCGCCGCCGTGCTGGCCTTCTGCCCGAACGGGCAGGTGCCCCGGCTGATCACGACGATCGTGCCGACGTTCGCCGGGCCGAAGTCGCCCGGGTTGCAACCCTGCGAGTCGCCGGCCGGCACGCTGGCCGGAGCGGTCACGTCGGCGCTGCCCGAGTAGCTCATGATCCGATGTGGCAGGTCGCCGGCGGGCGCCGAGACCCGTTCCAGTTCGGACGGAGTGTTGATCAGGAAGGTCTGGAAGTCGAACGCCTGCCGGGTAACCCGGTATCCGGCGTTCCGGAACACCTTTTCCGCGTAGTCGACCGACTTGTCATATCCGGGCGCGCCCGAGGCGCGGTTGCCGTTGTTGCGGTCCGCGATTTTCTGCAGCTCTTTGAGATGCTTGTGTACGCCCTTGGCCGTGACGGCCTTGCGCAGCACCCAGGAGCCGAGGCTCCCGAGGCCGGAGCTGGCCTGTGCCGGCGCGGGCGCCGCCACCACCGCGAGCGCTGTCACGAGGGTGGTGGCCAGTAGGCCACGGCTCCACCGATTGCGGGTGCGACCCACGCTGCCTCCCTGTCGGGTCACCGGGGTTACCGGTCTTATCGAGGGAGGTCAGCATAGCTATGCGTCACTGGCCGGTGAATAGTCCACACGAGTGTGCTTACCGCCCGGTAGTGCGGGACTTCCGCCGACGATCGGCCATCGACGGCCGGCGGGCCACGACCTGGGGGAGCAGGTCGGTCCCGCCGACACCACCGGTGAGCGGCCTGGCCCCCCGCCAGCCGATCGAGGCGGCGGCGCTGGCCCGAGGGCCAGCGCCGCCGAAGGCCGTCGTTGCCGGTCGACGACCTTGTCCCGGTAGTTCGGTCCGGCCGGTGAGTGCGGGACCGAATCCTTTCTCGTCCTACTGACGATAACCACTGTGATAGCTTCTCGTCAAGGTGGTGATAATTCAGATGGCCGAATTTCCGCCGTTTGCCGTGACCGTCGACCTGGTGGTCCTCACCGTGCGGGCGGACGAACTCTGCATCCTGCTGGTACGCCGGGGCGTGCCGCCGTACCACGATCGTTGGGCGCTGCCTGGCGGGTTCGTCGGTTTCGACGAGGACCTGCCGGACGCCGCCGCCCGGGAACTGACCGAGGAGACCGGAGTTCCCGAGCCGATCGGCCATCTCGAACAGTTGGGCACGTACGGGTCGCCGAAGCGGGACCCGCGGGGTCGGGTGGTCACCGTGGCGTACCTGGCACTGCTGCCGGACCTACCCCCGCCGGTGGCCGGTACGGACGCGGCGGCGGCGGACTGGCTGCCGGTGTCCCGGGTCGCCGACGCCCAACTCGCGTTCGACCACGACGTCATCCTGGCCGACGGGCTCGAACGGGCCCGGGCGAAGCTGGAGTACACCCCGCTGGCCACCGCGTTCTGCCCGCCGGAGTTCACCATCGCCCGGCTGCGCACGGTCTACGAGACCGTCTGGGGCAGCCGCTTGGACCCGCGCAACTTCCATCGCAAGGTCACCAGTACCCCCGGATTCGTGGAGCCGGCCGGCCGGGTCACCGAGGGCGACCGCGGACGGCCCGCCCAGCTCTTCCGACGCGGTCCGGCCGAGCTGTTGCACCCACCGATGCTCCGCCCGTCGGTCACCCGGAGCTGAACTCCGGCCCGCCCTCACCGCATCCGTCACCGGACCGCCCAGGTGGGCGCACGGACGGGGCAGCTCGACAGCGCTCGCGCCGGCTGGGTCCGGGCCGCCGGACGGCTACCCCGACAGGCAACTCGACGGCGGTCCCGCCCGGCTGGGTCCGGTCCGCCGGACGGCTACCCCGACAGGCAACTCGACGGCGGTCCCGCCCGGCTGGGTCCGGTCCGCCGGGCGGCTACCGCGAGGGGCGGTTCGACGGCGTCCTCCCGGGGGCGGCTCAGGACGCGGTGCCACCGGGCGGGGTGCTGGGTACCGGCGCGGGAGTCGGTGCGGGGGTGGCCGGATGGCCGGTCGGTCCCGGGGTGGCGGTCGGTCCCGCCGAGGCCGTAGCGCCCGGCGTGGGCACCGGGCTGGTCGGCAGCGAGGGGGACGGCACCGGTGCGGCGGGGACGGACGGCGCACCCGTCGGCGCGGGTGACCTGGTCGGCGCGGCGGACGGCGCCCCGGTCGAGGAGCCGGACGACGGCGACGGCACCGGAGACGGCGACGTCACCGGTGGCGGGGTCGGAGCGGGCGACTGGGCCGGCGGTCGGACGGTCGGCGGCAGCGGTGTACCCGGCCCGTTCGCACCGGGCAGGTCGATCTCCGGCGGCACCCATCCGGGTTCGCTCGCGGACAGGGACGGCGGGTCGGGCACGGCGCCGGTCGGGACGGGGAACGGCAGCCAGCCGGTCTGCTCGGATCTGGCCCCCGTACCGGCCGGTCCCGGTTCCACCAGCGGCGGGACGGTCGGGTAGCTCGGCAGTACCCCCGGCGAGGGCGGGACGAACGGGGTGGCGTCGGCCGGGCGCATCCCGTCGGAGACGGTCGCCGAGCCGCTGCCGATGGCGGCCAGGATCGGCAACGAGGAGGTACCGGCCAGCAGTGCGACCGTGAACAGGTACCGGCGGGCCGGGCCTCCGAGCCCTTCCGCCCGGTGCACCCCGGTCACCCTCCGATATCCGACGTGCGCGCCGCCGGACCGGCGGTGCCGGGCCAGCAGCACGGGAGCCGGGGGCTCGTAACCGTGGTTGGGCACGGAAAACTCCTCGTCGTCACCGGCGCGGGCCAGGCGGCGGCCGGGTGGTACACGGATCGCGGCGAGGGTGACACCGCTGCTACCTACAGTGGCCGAGTAACCCTGCGTTGGCCAGCGTTACACAGCGTGTCAGCAATCGAGTTTCGGTCGACTCGGTGTTCGTACCCGATCAAATCGGTTGATGTGGTGCGAAGCCGGCGGCGGCCCGGATCCGACCGAGGCCGAGCTGTAGCGGTACCGACCTGCTCTGCGAATATGGAGCCGACGGCAACGCGGCCGCGACCTTCGCGCACCCCCGCGGCAGGCAGGACGTGGTGCCGGCGCTCGATGGACCAGGCTCGGCAGAATCTGGTCCATGCCGCGTGGCTACCCCTACCGGGGACAGGCGCGGCAGCCACCCCCGGTCCGGCAGCAGCCGGACGGGCGCACCAGCTGCGCGGTCGGGACACCCCCGGTGCCGACGCACGAACGACAGGGAGATAGGGATGGCGAAGGGCGATCCCGCGGGTACGGCCCGCGGCAGGCGAGCCACACCCCGGTCCGCACGGTCTGGCGGGAAATCCCCCGGCACCGGTGACCTGGTGCAACTACTCACGCCTGAGGGCGACCGGATCGACAAGGTCACCTGGTCCGACGGCACGGAGTACCGCGTCGACTTCACCGACGAGGAATACCGCGGCCTCTACCGGGACCTGGTGCTGGTCCGCCGGCTGGACGCCGAGGCGACCGCGTTGCAGCGGCAGGGCGAGCTGGGCATCTGGGCCAGCCTGCTCGGCCAGGAGGCGGCGCAGGTCGGCTCGGGCCGGGCGCTGCGGCCGCAGGACATGGCCTTCCCGACCTACCGGGAACACGGCGTGCTCTACTGCCGGGGCATCGACCCGATCATGCCGCTGGGCCTGTTCCGCGGCGTCGACCTGGGCGGCTGGGACCCGAACGAGTTCAAGTTCAACATGTACACGATCGTCATCGGGGCGCAGACGCTGCACGCCACCGGCTACGCGATGGGCGTGAACATGGACGGCCGGACCGGCACCGACGACGGCGAGGCGGTGATCGCCTACTTCGGCGACGGCGCCTCCGCGCAGGGCGACGTGAACGAGGCCTTCATCTGGTCGGCCGTCTTCAACGCCCCGATCGTCTTCTTCTGCCAGAACAACCAGTACGCCATCTCCGAGCCCCTCGAACGGCAGACCCGGATCCCGCTCTACCAGCGGGCCGCCGGCTTCGGCTTCCCCGGCGTACGGGTGGACGGCAACGACGTGCTGGCCACGTACGCGGTGACCCGGGCGGCGCTGGACAACGCGCGTCACGGTCAGGGCCCCACCCTGATCGAGGCGTACACCTACCGGATGGGCGCGCACACCACCACGGACGACCCGACGCGCTACCGGATCGCCAGCGAGGTCGAGGCATGGCAGGCCAAGGACCCGATCGCACGGGTACGGGCATTCCTCACCAAGCAGGGCATCGCGGACGACGCCTTCCTGGCCGAGGTGGAGGAGCAGGCCAAGCAGGAGGCGCTGCGGCTGCGGGAACGGGTGCTGGAGATGCCCGACCCCGAGCCACTGACCCTCTTCGAGCACGTGTTCCCGAACGGCTCGCCCGAGGTGGACGCGCAGCGCGAGTTCACCGCCCGTTACCTGGACTCGTTCGAGGGGAGCGTGCACTGATGGCCACCGAGACCCTCACCCTGGGCAAGGCGATCAACCGCGGCCTGCGCCGCGCACTGGAGCACGACCCCAAGGTCGTGATCATGGGCGAGGACGTCGGCAAGCTCGGCGGCGTCTTCCGGATCACCGACGGGCTCCAGAAGGACTTCGGCGAGAACCGGGTGATCGACACCCCGCTCGCCGAGTCCGGCATCATCGGCACCGCGGTCGGGCTCTCCATCCGGGGGTACCGGCCGATCTGCGAAATCCAGTTCGACGGTTTCGTCTACCCGGCGTACGACCAGATCGTGTCGCAGGTGGCGAAGATGCACTACCGCTCGCAGGGCAAGGTCAGGGTGCCGATGGTCATCCGCATCCCGTTCGGGGGCGGCATCGGCGCGGTCGAGCACCACTCGGAGTCCCCGGAGGCGTACTTCGCGCACACCGCCGGGCTGAAGGTGGTCGCCTGCTCGTCGCCGCAGGACGCGTACACGATGATCCAGCAGGCGGTCGCCTCCGACGACCCGATCGTCTTCTTCGAGCCGAAGCGGCGCTACCACGAGAAGGGGCAGGTGGACCTGGACGCCCCGCTCGGCGACGCGTACCCGCTGCACGCCGCCCGGGTGGTCCGGCCGGGCCGGGACGCCACGCTGCTGGCGTACGGGCCGATGGTGCGTACCGCGCTGGAGGCGGCCTCCGCCGCCGAGGAGGACGGTCGGGACCTTGAGGTGATCGACCTGCGTACCCTCTCCCCGCTGGACCTCGGCCCGGTCTACGAGTCGGTGAAGCGCACCGGGCGGTGCGTGGTGGTGCACGAGGCCCCCGGCAACCTCGGCCTGGGCGCCGAGATCGCGGCCCGGATCACCGAGGAGTGCTTCTACTCCCTGGAGGCCCCGGTACTCCGGGTGACCGGCTTCGACACGCCCTATCCGGCCGCCCGGCTGGAGGAGGACTACCTGCCCAACCTCGACCGGGTGCTCGACGGCGTCGACCGCACCTTCGGGTGGTGAGCGGGATGTCGCGCGTCAGGGAGTTCCCCCTGCCGGACCTCGGCGAGGGGCTGACCGAGGGCGAGATCCTCAAGTGGCTGGTCGCGGTCGGCGACACCGTCGAGCTGAACCAGCCGGTCGTCGAGGTCGAGACGGCGAAGGCGGCCGTCGAGATCCCGGCCAAGTGGGCCGGCAAGATCACCGCGATCTTCCACGACGAGGGCACGGTGGTCGACGTCGGCACGCCGATCTTCGCCGTGGACACCGACCCGGGCGCCGGTGACCTGCCGGAGCCGTCGGCGGCGTCGCTGGCCGCCGTCGAGATCGCGCCCGCCGAGGGCGCCGTCGAACCCGGCCTGATCGGCGGGCCCGCTCCGGGTGGCCGGACGGCGGTGCTGGTCGGGTACGGCCCGCGCACCGGTGCCGCGAAGCGCCGCCCTCGCAAGGGCGCCGGGGTACCCGCCTCGAACGGTGTGCCGGTGGCAGCTTCGGCGCCGGCTCCGGTGACGGCTCCGGCGCCCGAGCCGGTACGGCCGGCCGCAGCCGAGCCGGTGCGTCCGGCGGCTGCCGCCCCGGCACCCCGGACCGGCGGGAGTGCCGCCACACCGGGTGGACTGGTGCTGGCGAAGCCGCCGGTGCGCAAACTCGCCAAGGATCTCGGGGTCGACCTGCGTACCCTGACCGGGTCGGGGCCGCTCGGCTCGATCACCCGGGACGACGTACACCTGGCGGCGGCGGGCACGGCGACGGCGGCCGAGCCGGCGCTGGCGACCGGGACCGCGACGGCGCCGGCCTTCGGGCCGGACCGGGAGCAGCGGATCCCGGTCAAGGGCGTACGCAAGCTCACCGCGCAGAACATGGCCGCGTCGGCGTTCACCGCGCCGCACGTCACCGAGTTCCTGACGGTCGACGTGACCCGCTCGATGAAGGCGCTCGACCGGCTGCGCAAGCGCCGGGAGTGGCAGGACGTCCGGGTCTCCCCGCTGCTGCTGGTCGCCAAGGCCGTGCTGCTGGCGGTCGGCCGGCACCCGATGGTCAACTCGACCTGGGCCGGCGAGGAGATCGTCGTCAAGGAGTACGTCAACCTGGGCATCGCGGCGGCGACCGAGCGCGGCCTGATCGTGCCGAACATCAAGGACGCCGGCCGGCTCAGTCTGCGCGAGCTGGCCGACGCGATGACGGCACTGGTGCAGACCGCCAAGGCGGGGAAGACGGCTCCGGCGGACATGTCCGGCGGCACGCTCACCATCACCAACGTCGGCGTCTTCGGTGTCGACACCGGTACCCCGATCCTGCCCCCGGGCGAGTCGGCGATCCTGGCGTTCGGGGCGATCCGGGAGATGCCCTGGGTGCACAAGGGCAAGGTCAAGGTCCGCCAGGTGACCACGCTCGGGCTCTCCTTCGACCACCGGATCATCGACGGAGAGTTGGGGTCGAAGTTCCTGCGCGACGTGGGTGACTTCCTGGCCGATCCGGAGGCGGCGCTGCTCGGCTGGACCTGACCTCCACCACACGGCGACACCTGATCACGGCAACGGCCGGTGTGCCCCGGGTTACTCCCGGGCACACCGGCCGTTCCCGTAAGGTTACGAAGAACCGTCGCCTCGGTGGCCATCAAACCTTCGATTCTTCGGCTGGTGTCTCAGCTCACCTACTAATCGGTGGCAGACGCCGCGCTTGCGAGGTTCAATGGACACATCAGACGCGGTCACAACCGAATAGCCAGGGGGCGCAACACCATGAGCATGCTCAATCGACTTCGTAACCGCCGGGACAGCGCGCGTCGCGCGCGGGCGATCGAGCGGGCGCTGCGGGCGACGAGTTCGCCGGCCGTCCGGGACGAGATCCTGATCGCCGCGCAGCGTTACTACGGCTGACCTCGACAGACTCCTCACCTCCTCCGCACCACACCGACGGCCCGTCCGGAGCGCTCCGGACGGGCCGTCGGTGTTTCCCACCCGCACGCCACCGGAGTACCGCCCCCACGACACCGCCCGGTACGGTGGGGCTCGGTCGCCGCCCCGACCGGCCGGTAGGACGTGCGCCGAGCAGATGTCAGTTCGGCTCACCCTGGACGACCGGGCCCGGCGACCCGCGCTGCCCGGGCGGTGCCGGCCTGGACCGGCTACCGTGCGGGGAGCTTGCCCAGCCCGGTGTCACGCCGGAGTCGCCGGCAACCTGGCTGGCGATCGGCGCGTGAGACCGGCGCGGCCTACATGTGATGGAGGAGGCGCGCGCATGACGTCCGAGGATCCGCAGCAACCCGGCCGGTGGCCGGACGAGGCTGCGCCGGGCGCCGCAGGCCCAGCCCCGTACGGCAACCCCGCACCACACCACGACGACCGGTTCCCGCCCCAGGGTTCCGTTGGTACGCCACCGGCCGATTTCGGCTGGGCTCCGCCGCCGCCCACCGGGCGGGCCAGTACGCCGGTGGCCTGGAACGAATCACCGGGCGGAGCCCCCGGCCACCCCGGCCCGGCCGGCTGGGCGACGCCGGGCGACGACCCGGGTAGGCCCGGCCCCCGCCCGGACGGCCCGTGGGGCCCGCCCCCGGAGTCCGCCGGCACACCGCCGACGCCCTCGGAGGGCTCGGGCTTCCCGCCGGAGTGGGGAAGCCCGCCGAACCAGTCCGGTCCACCGCGCTGGACCGGCGCCGGCCAACCCGCCGAGCCGTCGGGTGGCCCGCCCGGATATCCGCCCGCGCCCGGCCCGCAGGGTTATCCCGACCAGCCCGGCTCGCCCGCCGGAGCGCCCGGCTACCCGGACCCGTCGGCCGGCGGTGCCCCGAGCTACCCCGGCCAGCAGTACGGTGCCCCGGCGTACCCGTCGGCGGCACCGGGCAGCCCCGCCCAGCCGGCCGAGCCGCCGAGCTATCCGCCGGTCAACCGCCCGGCCATTCCCGAGGGTGAGCCGTGGCCGGCATCCGAGGTATGGGGTGCCGCATCGTCCCGCGCGGATTCCGGGTCCCGCCCGGACTCCGGCGCAGCGCCGAGCGACTATCCACAGCACCCCGCCGACCGTCCCCACCCGGCCGAGCCGGACGCGGCGCACGGCGGTGCGGCGCAATCCTCCGCCTGGGCACCCCAGGCGCCGACCTGGTCGACGGGACCTGGCGACGACAGGCCCGGCCCGTTCGAGCCGTCCCGACCCGAGTTCGACCGCCAGGAACCCGAGTTCGAGCGGCGTGAGCCCGACTTCGAGCGGCGTGAGCCGGCGTTCGACCGGCGCGAGCCCGACGTCGACCGGCGCGAGCCGGACGGGCCGGCGTACCAGCCACGTCCGGCGCCGGGGATCTCGCCCGGGAACGCCGTACCGCTGCCGCCGCAGGAGACCCGGATCCCCGGTGCCAGCCTGGCGGCGGCACCGCCGGCCGACTTCCCCCCGTCCGCCGGTCGCCAGACGCCGGGCGAGTACGGCTCGCCGGCCCGGGAACAGGGTGGCTGGGCGCCCGGGGTGCCCGAGGCGGCACCGCAGTCGCCCGCGCCCGGTGCCGCACCGGTCGTACCGCAGCCGCGGGTTCCGACCGATTCGGCGGCGGCCGGCCGGGTCTCCGTACCCGGCGTACCGGGGCAGCCGGAGTCGGCGGGTTCACCCGACCGGCCCACCGGCCGCGCCGTGGCCGGGAGTGCGTCCGTACCGGCGGCGAGCCGGGTACTGCCCCCCGCCGACCTCGCCGCTGCGGCCTCGGTACCGGCGCCCAAGCCTCGGGTGTACGGCCGCCCGGCCGCCGCGGACGAGCCTGACCAGCAGCCGGCGCCGGCCGGCGGACCGGGCGGCTGGGACGCCGGCCAGCCAGGGTCGCCGGCCGGTCCTGCCGGCTGGGACGGCGACCGGCCGGGTGGGGTACCCGGTGGTGGCTGGGACGGCGACCGGCCGGGTGGCGCCGACGCGCGTCGGGCCGGCCCGACGGTCTACGGTGCGCCACCGGCCCAACCAGGGCCGGGCGAGCGCGGCGACGGCTTCTCCGACGACCCACCGGCGACTCGGGTAGCGGTTCCTGGCGCCCGGACACCACAACCCGACGCCCCGAACCACCCGTCGAGCGGGTCGCCCTTCGCCGATCTGATCGGCCCCGGCGGCATGCCCGGCCAGGGCGGGGTCGGGGTGGACGGACCTGGTCCGAATGCGCCGGCCCCGTTCGACGGAGACCGCTTCGGCGGTCCCGGCCAGGGCGAGCCGGACCGATTCGGCGGCCCTGGCCAGGCTGGACAGGACCGATTCGGTGGCCCTGACCGGGCTGGACAGGACCGGTTCGGCGGACCCGGCCAGGCTGGGCAGGACCGGTTCGGCGGATCCGCCCCGTTCGACGGGGATCGGTTCGGCGGCGGGCCCGGACAGGGCGAGCCGGACCGGTTCGGCGGCCCCGGACCGGCCGGTAGCGGCCAGTTCGGCCCCGGTCCCGCCGGTGGTGGCCCTGCCCCCTTCGACGGGGACCGCTTCGGTGGACCTGGCCCGGCCGGCCCCGGCCAGTTCGGCGCGTCCGCCCCGCCCGGCACCGACCGGTTCGGCGGGCCGCCCGACTTCGGGCCACCCCCCGGGCAACCGGGCTTCGGGCCACCGCCCGGGCAACCGGGCTTCGGTCCGCCGCCGGACGGGGACGGTCCCGGGTTCGGCCGGCCCGGTGCCGCGGGTACGGCACCGACGCCGTACGGAGCGCCCGGGGCGGGACCGGGGACGTACGGGGCACCGCCTGGCGGTGCGCCTCCGTACGGGTCACCCGCGTCCGCCGGCCCGGGCTGGGGCGGCTCGAACGACGGCGAGCAGGGCCGATTCGACTCGTTCAAGCCGGAGGCGGCAGAGTCGGAGACCAAGACCGAGCCGCCGACGCCGCAGGTACGCAACGGCAAGGTGCTGTTCCTGGTGCTGGTCGCGGCGATACTGCTGCTGGCGATCCCGCTGGGCACGCTCTGGTTGCTCGGCAAGATCGGCGGCGAGGACGCGGCACCCCCGTTCAACCCGGCGGTCGGCGCCTGTGTCAAGGATTCCGGCGGCACGCCGGTGATCGCGGACTGTGCCGAGCAGGGCGTCTTCAAGGTCGCCTCGAAGGTGACCGACAAGAACGAGTGCCCGGCGGACACCCCGCAGACGATCGTCGTACCGGACCGCAAGGAAGTGCTCTGCCTGCAACCGGCGGCGGCTCCCGCCGGCGGATAGCAGCCCGAACGGCTGACCCGGTTCAGCGCCCCGCCTGGCTTCCAGGCGGGGCGCTGGTCGTCGCTGTGCCGTTCCGGCGCCCCCGGTCGCCGGGGTCAGTCGGGAGCGGGGGTCACGTACACGCCCCTGCCTTGATGCCCCTGGAGCACACCCCGCTCCTGTAGCCGTGCCAACGCCTGCTTGATGGTCGGCGCCGAGCACTTGTACTGCTCCCGGAGCTGGCTGATCGAGGGTAGTTGGTCGCCCGGCCGAAGCTCGCCACTCGCGATCTTGGCCTCTACGTCTCGCATGACGCGGCGGTACACCGGCTCGGCCGGCGAGGCAGGTGCAGGCATATGAGGTCCCCTTGTGTAGTCAACCAAGATCGGACCACGACTGACCTGGCGACACAAGCAAGCCTAGACATCGACGTTGACTTGGCTTACCTGGCAATCTAAGTTGGCTGGGCAGGTCCGGGTGATCTCCACGGCAGGCGGCTCCTCCGAGTCCGTCCGCACCCGCTCCTCCGTCGTGCCACCACAACGGCCCGACCATGACCCGCATCGCATGCCATCCGCGCCCAGCCACGGCGGGGCGTCCCCTTGGCCGGAGGATCCCGACCACCGACTTGGCTTACCAAGCTTTACAAGTGTGAGGAGATCAGATGACGCTCGTACTGACCCGCCGCCGCCTGCTGGCCGGTGCGGCGGTTACCGCCACCGCGGCGATAGCGGCCTGCAACGACGGCGACGGCGACGGCAGCGGCGGTAGTGAACTGCCGGTGGAGAAGGTTTCGATCCTGAGCGGGGCGGGCTTCCAGGGCCGCGAGGCACCGATCTTCGTGTCCCGGGCCAAGGGCTGGTTCACCGAGGTCGGACTGGAGGTGCAGGTGCTGCCGGGCAAGGGCACCACGAGCAACCTACAGACCCTGGCCGGCGGCCAGGCCACCTTCGCGACGGTGGACGTGAACGGCGCGATGATCGAATTCACGCGTAGCGGCGGCATCAAGAACTTCAGGCTGACCTCCGTGCTGCATCAGCGGAACCTGGCCTGCTTCGTCGCGCTCAAGTCGAGCGGTATCGCCACGCCGCGCGACCTCGCCGGTAGAACGCTCTCCTACCTTCCCGGCGGGATCAACTACCTCCTCTTCAGCACCTATGCCCGACTGGCCGGCTTCGACCCTTCCAAGGTCAAGTGGGTGAGCAACCCGATCGCGACCCAGCACGCGGCGATGCTGGCCCAGAAGAAGGTCGACGCGATCAGCCAGTTCGTCCCGGCGGTGGAGTCGGTCCGGACAGTGGCGAAGCAGGATCTCGTGACCCTGCCCTTCACGGACTACATCGGCGACCTGCACGGTTCCGCCATCGGCGTCACCACGGAGACCGCACAGAAGAAGCCGGATCTGGTCCGCCGCTTCAACCGGGCGCTGCTTCGGGGACTGGAGTACGCGATCAACCATCCCGAAGAGGCGGGCCAGATCTACGCGTCGGAGAAGGAGACTCAGGGACAGCCGCCCGCGGCGGCGGTCGCCGAGGTCAAGGCCCTGCGGGCGTACGTCGAGGGCATCTCGGACGGCCCGCTCGGCCAGTTCAGCGAGACACGGATGGCCAAGAACATCGCGATCCTCCAGGCTGCCGGCACGATTCCGGTGGGCCTCACCCCGAGCGACATCATCGCGTCCGACCTGGTCGGGTAGGCCGGATCGGCATGCCAAGCCGCGCAGGCTCCGCGCGCCTCCCCCGCTGGCGGACCGTGCTGTCCGCCGTCGGAACACCGCTGGTGGGCGTTGCCGGGTTCGTCGCCGCCTGGTGGGCGGCGGTTGTCGCCCTGGACGTCGCGCCGTACATCGTGCCGGGGCCACCGGCGGTGGCCGCGGCGATCTGGGACGAGCCGGGCTATCTGCTGCGGAACGCAGCCGTCACCCTCGGCGAGGCGATGGCGGGATTCGCTCTCGCGATCGCCTCCGCCGTGCTGCTCGGAACCGTCCTCGCGGCATCACGCCGGCTCGAACGGGCCCTGTACCCGATGCTGTTGACCCTCAGCAGCACACCGAAACCGGTCTTCGCGCCGCTGCTCATCACCATCGGCGGGTTCGGAGCGGGACCGAAGGTGGTGCTGGTCTGGCTGATGTGTTTCTTCCCCATCGCCCTGGCCACGAGTACCGGGCTCACCGCCACCTCCGCAGAGTTCGTGGAGCTGGCCAAGTCCCTCAACGCCTCGCGGTGGACCACCTTTCTGAAATTCCGGGTGCCCGCCGCGCTGCCGCACATCTTCGGTGGTCTCCGGATCGCCCTACCGCTCGCGCTCATCGGCGCGACCGTCGCCGAGTTGTTCGGCGCGACCGAGGGGCTCGGCGTCGTCATCCAGAACGCCGGCACCAACGCGGCCCTGGCCTGGGCGGCGATCGTCGTGCTCGCCGCGATGAGCATCAACCTCTTCTACGCCCTCACCGCCACCCTGCGGGCGCTCGCCCCCTGGATCCGGCACACCACCGCCTGACAGCGACGAGGAGACACCGTGACAAGCACATACATATTCCAGGACGCCGAGACTGACAACGACGTGATGCTCCGGGCGCTGGCGGGCATGTACGACCCGTTCAGCGAACGCCGGCTTCGCGATGCGGGAATTGCCGAGGACGCCCGCTGTCTGGTGGTCGCGGTGGGCGCGAGCAGCATAGCCACTACGATCGCTGGGCTGGCACCGCGCGGCGAGGTGATCGCCACCGATGTCGACCTGCGCCCCTGTCAGCGGGATCCCCGGGTCGATGTGCGCGAGCACAATGTCGTGACCGAGCCCCTGCCCGGGATGTTCGACCTCATCCACGTCCGGCTCCTACTCGGACACCTGCCGCAGCGGCTCGACGTCCTCAGGAAACTCGTCGACGCCCTCAACCCGCACGGCATCCTGGCCGTCGAGGAATTCGAGCCGACCTGGCGTACGAGTGTGCTGGCCGCGCCGGACCCCGACGAGGCCGACCGGCTGTTCGGCGCCTATCACGACGCGTTCCAGACCGCGTTGCAGGACGCCGGAAACCGCTCGAAGTGGAGCCGCCGGGTACACGGCGCGATGCTCGACCTCGGCCTGACGGAGTGCGACACCGTCGGGCACACCGGGACCTGGGCCGGCGGCAGCCACGGATGCCTGCTCCCGTGGGGGACCGCTGGTGCCATCCGCCAGAAGCTGATCGACGCCGGTATGTCGCCGACGGACCTCGACGCCTTCCGGCAACTGCTCCTCGTCCCCGAACTGAGGGTCAAGAGCAATCTCGCGCTCTCCACCATCGGGCGGCGCCCGCGTTGAACACGGCTCGGGTGACCGGAATCGTAGGCCGGATCGGCGAGCAGACAATCGCATCGAATACCGGCAACCTGCCCGACACCTGACCGAGTGGTGGCAGCACACATTGGATAGGGTCTATCCGGCGCTGCCGACCGACGCCATCGAGTCACGCAGCGTAACGCCCGCTACGGCAGCGGACCGGCACGACGTGACGTCGTGGTGTCCGTCGCGCTGGGGACCTCACCACGACAGCCACGCACTTCCGCGTCCCACCCTGACAGTTTCGCAAGGAGCCGCCGATGGCCACCGATCCGCATCCGGGCTGGTGCGACCCGGGCGAATGCACCGCGAGCTTTCGCGGCGTCCACCCCGATGCCTCACCCCCGACCCACGCCAGCCGGTGGTACGACTGCAATCCGCAGGATGACCGGCAGGCGGTCGAGGTCAGGGCTCAGCTCGTGCAGTACATCGACGACCCCCAGCCCCGACCCTTCATCCGGTTCGCCCGGACCGACTTCGAGGACCGGCAGGTCTTCCACATCACCGTCGAGCAGGGCGGTGCCCTGGCGGAGGCGCTGACCGACATGCTCCGCCGTACCGGCACCGCCGCCCCGGCCACCAGGGCACGGCCACGGGTCAACTCGTTGCCGTAGCCGCCGGCCCGGTCCCGCTGGTCGGGCGCTGCGGCCCTGCCCCGCTGGGTGGGGGCCGGGGCGCGGCCGGTTCGGCGCACCACAATGCGCGGGGCCCGGGACCGTTCTCGGCGACGACATGGCAGGGTGGCCGTATGGCTACTTCGCCCCGCGTCCGTGCACCCGAACTGAGGGGCCGCCGGTGGCTCAACACCGGCGGAGCAGATCTGACACTATCGGACCTTCGCGGCAAGATAGTCATTCTGGACTTCTGGACCTTCTGTTGCATCAACTGCCTGCACGTGCTGGACGAGCTGCGCCCGCTGGAGGAGAAGTACGGCGACGCCCTGGTGGTGATCGGGGTGCACTCGCCGAAGTTCGAGCACGAGCGCGACCCGGACGCCCTGGCCGCCGCCGTCGAGCGGTACGGCGTCGCCCACCCCGTACTCGACGACGCGGAGATGGCCGTCTGGCAGCAGTACGCCGCGAAGGCGTGGCCGACGCTGAACGTGATCGACCCGGAGGGCTACGTGGTCGCCTCGATGGCCGGCGAGGGGCACGCCGAGGGGCTCTCCCGGCTGCTCGACGAGTTGATCGCCACGCACGAGGCGAAGGGCACGCTGCACCGGGGCGACGGCCCGTACGTGCCACCGGCCGAGCCGGAGACCGCGCTGCGATTCCCCGGCAAGGCGATCGTGCTGGACGGCGGAAACCTGCTGGTCTCGGACTCGGCCCGGCACTCCGTGGTCGAGCTGGCCCCGGACGGCGAGACGGTGCTGCGCCGGATCGGCTCCGGCGAGCGGGGCCGGTCGGACGGCCCGGCCGAGGCGGCCCGGTTCGCCGAGCCGCAGGGCCTGTGCCGGTTGCCCGAACACGCCGCCGAGGTCGCCGGCTACGACATCGTGGTCGCGGACACCGTCAACCACCTGCTCCGGGGCGTACGGCTGGCGACCGGCGAGGTGATCACCGTGGCCGGTACCGGCCGGCAGTGGCGCTCCACGGTGGACGACCACGCGCACGACGCGCTCGCCGCCGACCTCTCCTCCCCGTGGGACCTGGCCTGGTACGACGACCGGGTCATCGTGGCGATGGCCGGCATCCACCAGCTCTGGTGGTTCGACCCGATCAAGCGGACCGTCGGTGTCTACGCCGGCACCACCGTGGAGGCACTCCGGGACGGGCCGCTGCCGGACGTCTGGATGGCCCAGCCGTCCGGACTCTCGACCTCCGCCGACGGTCACCGGCTGTGGGTCGCCGACAGTGAGACCAGCGCGCTGCGGTTCGTCTCGGACGGGGTGCTGAGCACCGCCGTCGGGCAGGGGCTCTTCGACTTCGGCCACGTCGACGGCCCGGCCGAGCAGGCGCTGTTCCAGCATCCGCTCGGGGTCGGCGCGCTGCCGGACGGTTCGGTGCTGGTGGCCGACACCTACAACGGCGCGGTCCGGCGGTTCGACCCGGAGACCGGGGCCGTCTCGACGGTCGCCTCCGGGTTGGCCGAGCCGAGTGACGTGGTGCTGACCCCGGACGGCGAGGTGCTGGTGGTCGAGTCCGCCGGGCACCGGCTGAGCCGGCTGGCGCCGGGCGCGCTCTCCGCGGCCGGGGCCAGCACGATCGCCGGGAGTCGACACCGTACGGAGCGCCCGCCGACCGATCTCGCCGCAGGTGAACTGAGCCTGGACGTCATCTTCGAGCCGCCGCCCGGGCAGAAGCTGGACTCCTCGTTCGGCCCCTCCACCCGGCTGGAGGTCTCCGCCTCCCCGCCGGAACTGCTGCTCGACGGTGCCGGGGTGGGCACCGAGCTGTCCCGCCGGCTGGTGCTGAACGACCAGGTCGGCTCCGGGGTGCTCCAGGTGGTCGCGCAGGCCGCCACCTGCGACGCCGAGGCCGAGCACGCCGCCTGCCACCTGAGCCGCCAGGACTGGGGCGTGCCGGTCCGCGTCACCCCGGACGGGGTACGCCGGCTGCCGCTCATCCTGCGCGGCCTGGACAGCTGACCCTCGACCGGGTACGTGACCGGAACCACTGCCCGAATCACTACCCCCGAGTAACCTACGGTGCCGTAACCTGGTCGGGTGAGTACCTCCGCCCCGATCCGGCTGCGCCCCGTCGACCTGGGCAAACCGCGGATGCGAGGCTGGCTGCACGCGTACGCCTTCTTCGTCGCGGTGGTGGCCGGCGTCGTGCTCTGCGCGATCGCCGCCACCCGGCCGGGCTGGACGCCCCTGGTCAGTTGCGTCGTCTACAGCGTGACGGTCTGCGGCCTCTTCGGCACCAGCGCGCTCTACCACCGGCGGGTCTGGTCCGAACGCGGTTACCGGGTGATGCGCCGGCTCGACCACTCGATGATCTTCGTGTTCATCGCCGGCACGTACACCCCGTTCTGCCTGCTGGTGCTCTCGGCGACGAGCGCGGCCGTACTGCTGCTGATCGTCTGGTCCGGCGCGGTGGCCGGGGTGGCGATGAAGTTGGTCTGGCCGCACGCGCCCCGCTGGGTCTCCGCGCCGCTGTATCTCGCACTGGGCTGGGTGGCCGTCGCGGTCCTGCCGGACATCCTGGACCGGGGCGGGGTCACCGTGCTCGCGCTGCTGGTCGCCGGAGGCGCGGCCTACAGCGTCGGCGCCGTCTGCTACGCGCTACGCCGCCCCAACCCGTGGCCGACCGTCTTCGGGCACCACGAACTGTTCCACGCCTGCACGCTGGTCGCGGCGATCTGCCACCACGTCGCGATCTACTTCGCCCTGTTCGCCTGACCGTCCCCGGGTCCGGCCGACCCGTCGGCGGAACGGCCCGGACCGGCCGCCAGCCGGCGCAGTGCGATCGGGGCGGCGCCGACGCGCCGGGCGGTCGGCGGTCCGGTCCGGCCGGGTCAGAGCGGGGGGCCGGGGCGCCGCACGTCGTGGTATTCCTCGACGATCTGCTCCTCCCGCCCTGGCACGCGCGGGTCGACCACCGGGGTGACGACGGTACGGCGGCGGTTGCGCCAGAGGTAGCTGGTCATGATCAGCCCGACCAGGCCGGCGAGCATCAGTACCCAGCCGACGACGTTCAGGTCGAGCCAGCCCGTCTCGACGTTCACCGCGAAGGCGAGGATCGCGCCGAGAGCGATGAGAAAGATGCTTCCACCGATGCCCACTGTGCCGCCCTCCTAGGCTGTCGACTGGTGGTCGTGCCGGTCCCGGCTACGGTCGCGGCATCCATCGACATACCCAGGCGTTTCAAATCCGAATCCGGCAAGCTGGGAAGAGCGTCGCTGTCGGTGCCGAACCGGCAGGACGGCGGCCGGACCGGACGGCCGGACCGGACGGGCCGCGCCAGCCGGGGCCGGACCGACGGGACGCACACGCCACGCGACCCAGGGAGACCAACGTGACGGATACCAGCGCGGCCGGCCGGACCGGCGGACACAGCGACCCGGGCGGCGCGGCGCGGCCGGACGTACCCGGGCGGAGCCTGGTGCTGCTCCGGCACGCCAAGGCCGAGCGGCCCACGACCGCGCCGGACGCCGACCGCCCGCTCACCGCCCGTGGGCACGCGGATGCCGCCGCCGCGGGTGCCTGGCTCGGTCACGGCGGCTACCTGCCGACGGTGGTCGTCTGCTCGCCCGCCAAGCGCACCCGGCAGACCTGGCACGACGTGGCGCTGGGCATGGCCGCACCGCCGATCCGCCCGCTCGGCGTCCCGGCCGGACAGACCGCCCCCGCCGGCCTGTCCGGCGACAGTGATGTGCCGTCGGTCCGGTACGACCAGCGGATCTACCACGGGCACGCGGCGGACCTGCTCGAACTCGTCCGTGCCACGGATCCGGAGGCGAGCACCCTGCTGCTGATCGGGCACAACCCGACCATCTCGGAACTGTCCACTCTGCTCGATCCGGTGCATGCCGACCCGGAAGGGCTGCGTACCAGCGGAATCGTGATCCACCGGATCGCCGGCGAGTGGACGGACGTATGCGCCCAGGCGGGACCGATCGTGAAGTGGCACACCGCCCGGGGCTGATCGACCATCGAATCGCGTACCGGGACGGGTCGGTGCCCGGCCGGTGACATCGCCACCAGGCCGGGCACCGGGTACGTCAGGTGGGTGGTGCGCTCGGCGGCGGCGGATCCGGCGGCGGTGGAATCATCGCCGTCGGATGCGACAGCCGGTTCTCCTCGACGATCAGGGTCCGCGCCCGCTTCTTGCGGTCCTGCCAGTACCACATCGTGGTGGCCAGCACCGCGACCCCGGCCAGGATGAAGACCCAGCCGACCGCCCGAAGATCGAGCCACCAGACGTTCGCCCTGACCGCGAACGTCAGGATGGCTCCCAGGGTGATGAGGAAAATTCCCGTACCGATGCCCATGTCCGCTGCACTCCCCCGTGCGATGGGTCGTGGGCTTTCATGACAAATCAGGTCAAACTGCTCCTAGCACCGCCTCAACAATAGCGCGGCGGCCGGGGAGCAACAGCTCCACCGGCCGCCGGAGATCAGCGCTCGACGCGCCCGACTAGAAGGCGTCCTCGGGCAGGTCCATCAACTCCAGGTCGGCGCCCTGCACGATCCGCCGGTCGGCACCGATCCGGGGCAGTACCTCCCGGGCAAAGAACCGGGCGGCGGCCAGCTTGCCGGTGTAGAACGCCTTGTCGGCCGCGCTCACCTCGCCGCCGAGCGCCCGCAGCGCCACCTCTGCCTGCCGTTGCAGCAGCCAGCCGACCACCAGGTCGCCGACGGCGAGCAGGAAGCGCCGGCTGCTCAGTCCGACCTTGTAGAGCGCCCGGGCCTCACCGCCCTGCGCGTCGCCGACCCACCCGGTCATGGTGCCGAGCATCGCCTGCACCTCGCCGAGCGCCCGACCCAGCGCGGCCCGCTCCTCCTTGAGCTGCCCGTCGCCCGGCTCGGTCGAGTCCGCGCCGGCCGGCTCCCCGCCGCCGGACTCCACGAACGCCGCGATCTCGCCGGCCACCGCCATCAGGCTGGTGCCGCGATCCCGGACGATCTTCCGGAAGAACAGGTCGAGGCTCTGGATCGCGGTCGTACCCTCGTAGAGGGTGTCGATCTTCGCGTCCCGGACGTACTGCTCCAGCGGGTAGTCCTGGAGGAAACCGGAGCCGCCGAACGTCTGCAACGACTCGTGGCCGAGCAGCTCGTAGGCGCGTTCCGAGCCGACACCCTTGACCAGCGGCAGCAACAGGTCGTTGACGCCCTTCGCCAGCTTGGCGGCCGACTCGTCGCCGTTCGCCTCGGCGATGTTGATCCGGTCCTGCCAGGTCGCGGTGTAGCAGACCAGCGCCCGCAGGCCCTCGGCGTACGCCTTCTGGAGCATCAGCGAACGGCGCACGTCCGGGTGGTGCGTGATCGTCACTCGGGGCGCGTTCTTGTCCGTCGAGCGGAGCAGGTCGGCGCCCTGCACCCGGCTCTTCGCGTATTCCAGTGCGTTGAGGTAGCCGGTGGAGAGGGTGGCGATCGCCTTGGTACCGACCATCATCCGGGCGTACTCGATGATCAGGAACATCTGCCGGATGCCGTCGTGCACGTCGCCCAGCAGCCAGCCCTTGGCCGGTACGCCGTGCTCGCCGAAGGTCATCTCGCAGGTGTTCGAGACCTTCAGCCCCATCTTGTGCTCGAGGTTGGTCGCGTAGACGCCGTTGCGCTCGCCCAGCTCGCCGGTCTGCTCGTCGAAGTGGAACTTGGGGACCACGAACAGCGACAGCCCCTTGGTGCCCGGGCCGCCGGCACCCTCCACCCCGACCGGCCGGGCCAGGACATAGTGGATGATGTTGTCCGTCAGGTCGTGCTCACCACTGGTGATGAACCGCTTGACGCCCTCGATGTGCCAGGAACCGTCCGGCTGCGGGATCGCCCGGGCACGGCCGGCGCCCACGTCCGAACCGGCGTCCGGCTCGGTGAGCACCATGGTCGCGGCCCACTGCTTCTCGACGAAGAGCTTGGCCCACTTCTTCTGCCGCTCGGTGCCCTCCCGGTAGAGGGTGTGTGCGAAGGAGGGGCCGCCGGCGTACATCCACAGTGGCGCGTTGGCGCCGAGGATCAGCTCGGCGGCCGACCACCAGAGCGCCCGGGGCGCCATCGTGCCGTCCAGCTCGGCCGGCAGGTCCATCCGCCAGAACTCGGAGCCCATCAGCGCGTGGTAGGACTTCTTGAACGGCTCGGGCAGCGGCGCGCTGTGCGTGGCCGGGTCGAAGACCGGCGGGTTGCGGTCGCTGGTGGTGTAGCTGGCCGCCAGGTCCTCCCGGGCCAGCCGCTCGACCTCGGCGAGCACGCTCCGCGCGGTGTCGGCGTCCAGTTCGGCGTACGGGCCGACGCCGAACGCCTGGTCCGCGCCGAAGACCTCGAAGAGGTTGAACTCGAGGTCTCGCCGATTGCTCCTGTAGTGGCTCATACGCCTCTGCCCCCCGGACTCGCGAACACAGGTTACCCGGCAGTAACAGGGGTTATATTACTCGCGGGTAAGTCACCGCGAAGCACCGGCTTCAGTGACCCGCACCACAGTGACGGCAACCTGACGACCGGTGCCGGACCGGACGTGCGGCCGATCGCGCTCACCGGGCCGGGCCGGTCAGCTATCGGCGGCGCCGACCTCCCAGCTCGGCACCGACGACGCGGTTGCCGAGTGCGGTCCCGGGTACTCCATCAGGACCAGTGCGATGTCGTCGTCGAGCCGGCCGCGCACCCACTCGACCAGGGCCGTCTCCAGCGAGGCCAGGCCGTCGGCGACCGTACCGTGCCCGAGCAGCCGCCAGGCCCGGTCCACGGTCGGGAAGAACTCCCCGTCCCGGCGCGCCTCGCCGAGCCCGTCGGTGAAGAGCAGCAGCCGGTCGCCCGGTTCGAGCCGCTCGACCCGGGGCCGGACCACCGGCATGAACCCGAGTGGCGGCGCGGGAGCCGGCGGCTCCATCGGAATCACCTGGCCGCGACGGAGCAGCAGGGGTGCCGGATGACCGCAGTTGACGATCGTGAGCGTGCCGCCGCGCTCCTCGACCAGGGCTGCGGTGACGAAGTCCTCGTCGCCGACGTTGCGGGCCACCGCCCGGTCCAGGTCGGCCACGATGGCCCGCAGGTCGGCCCGCTCGTACGCCACGTGCCGGTACGAGCCGAGCACGATGCTGGCCAGCCGGACCGCGTCCAGCCCCTTGCCCCGGACGTCGCCGATGATGATCCGCACTCCGTACGGGGTGTCGATCGCCTCGTACAGATCGCCGCCGATGTCGGCGGCGGCGGTCGACGAGATGTAGTGCCCGGCCACCGCCAGGCTGCCGACCTGCGGTCCGACCGGCCGCAGCACCGCCTGCTGGGCCACGGAGGCGAGCTTGGACAGCTCGGCGATCCGCTCCGCCTGCCGCTGCCGGATCACCGCGAAGAGCGCCGCGATCGCCGTGGCCAGCACCACGCCGATCAGGTTGACCGTGGTGGCCAGCGGCACCACGCGACCGCCCCAGGCCAGCGAGCCGGCCAGCACGGTGGCGATCACGCCGACCGCGAGTACCACCCGCCAGGAGGCGAACGCGGCAGCCAGGAACGGGGCCGCCGCGACCAGGCCGACATAGTTGACCTTGGATTCGTCCGCGAACTCCACCACCGAGACGAGCGCGAGCAGCACGAGGGCCGCGCCGAGACCGGCGCGGGAACCTTGGCTCAGCGGGCGACGGCCCGGTGGCATCAGTCGCATGGGTACGCGGAACAGCATGCCTGATCGACGACCGCGATTGTACGAAGTTGACTCCTCGTCCGATCGGGTTCTGGCCACCTGGCGCATCCCACCGGTCCGGACCCGCCGGATCTTGTCGACGAGTCAGCCAACCGTTGCAGGTCGAATGAACATTCCTGGATCACTTACCTCACGTCGCGCACTCGCCCGGTCACCTCAGCCGAGCACTTCGTACCGGACGTCGATGGCGCCGAGGCCCAGCGAGGCGATCGCCTCGAAGGAGGCCCGGGACAGGTCGATGCAGCGACCCTCGATGAACGGCCCCCGGTCGTTGATCCGGACCACCACCGACCGGCCGTTGTCCGGGTTCGTCACCCGGACCCGGGTGTTGAAGGGCAGGGTCTTGTGCGCGGCGGTCAGCGCGTTCGGGTCGAAGGCCTCGCCGTTCGCGGTCACCTGCCCCTGGTCGTAGTAGGAGGCGCCGCAGGAGCCGCTCTGCACCACCCGGGCCGGTGGGCTGGTCGCCGGGCGCTTGGTGGCGGGCTTCTTCGCGGTGGTGGTCCGGGTCTGGCTCGGCGAGGGGCGGGAACTGGCCCGCGAGGCGCGCTCGGGCGACCGGTTCGGCGTGGGTGTGGCCGCATCCGGGGTGGGCGACGCCGTCACCGGCCCGCTCGGGGTGGCCGGGGTGGCCACGTCGACCAGGGCCGGCACCGAGGCGGAGTTGGCGGCCGGCTCCGTGCCGAGCGTCACCACACCGGCGGCACCCGCGCCGACCAGCGCGACGGCGACCGCTCCGGCCGCCACCATGCCGGTTGGCCAGCGCAGGATCCGAACTCGGGCATGCTTCCCAGCCACCGCACCGTCCTCTCCCAGGAACAACAGAGATCGGGTCGGACCGTAACGAGGGTGGTACTTCGGAAGTCAACGTGATCATCTGCTTTCGCCCGGATATGGGGCGAAACGTGTAGCCGATCATCCGACCCTGGGTGGGTCGGACGTGCCCGTACCCGGGGCGGGCCGGCGATGCCGCAAGATGGTCTCCGTGCGGGCTGAGCTGAGCAGGCGGCTGGTCGGGGCGTTCCGGTGGACCGACCCGGGGCCGGAGAGCACGCACCTGGTCAGCGACGTGTCCGGCTGGTGGCGGGACCCGGCGATCCTCGCCGGGCTGGGTCCGGCGCTGGCCGAGCCGTTCCGGGCGGACCCGCCCACCGTCGTGGTCGCGCCCGAGGTCACCGGTCTGCTGCTCGGGCCGCTGGTGGCGACCGCGCTGGGCGCCGGCTTCGTCCCGGCGTACAAGAACACCGGCGAGCGGCGGATCGCGGAGCCGACCACCTGGGCGTGGACCGATTCCGACTACCGGGGCCGCCGGCTGGCTCTCGGGGTACGGGACCGGCACCTGGGGCCCGGTGACCGGGTACTGGTGGTGGACGACTGGGTGGCCAGCGGCGCCCAGGTACGCGCCCTGCACGAGATCGCCGCCCGGCGCGGAGCCACCGTCCTCGGCACGACGTGCCTGGTCGCCGAGGCCGCACCGGAGGTGGTGGCGGAACTCCGGCTCGACAGCCTGCTGACCCCGGCCGACCTGGACTCCTGACCGCCCCGCCTCAGCCCTTTCGGCGCACCCGTCCACCGGCAAAGGCGTCAGGCGCGTCAGGCGTCAGGGGCCGGGGCCGGGCGTTCGGTGCGGCAGAGCCGGAAGCCGATGTTCGGGGCGAGGTGGTCGCCCCAGTCGCCGCCCCGCCAGCTCGTCGAGGCGCGAGACATCCGGAACGAGACGCTGACCGCACCGGCACAGTCCGCCCAGGAACCGCCGCGCAGCACCCGCTGCTCCCCGTCGACCGGTCCGGTCGGATTGTCCACCGGGCTCTCCAGGTAGTACTCGGCGTCGTACCAGTCGGCGGTCCACTCCCAGACCGAGCCGGCCATCCCGTACAGGCCGTAGCCGTTGGGCGGGAGCCGGCGCATCGGCAGGATCGACAACTCGTCGAACCGGTCGAAGTCGCACCGCTGCGAAGTCGGCGGCTCGTCCCCCCACGGATAGCGGCGGCCGACCAGGCCACCCCGGGCCGCCCGCTCCCACTCGGCCTCGGTGGGCAGCCGGTAACGGACCGTCGCCGTGGAGATCCGCTCGCCGAACTCCTCGGCCTCCTGCGCGGCGACGCAGACCATCGGCTTGTGGTCGTACCCCCACGGCCGGCTCGGGTCCGCCCGGGGCGGTACGCCGAACACGGACGCCGGGTCGACCGGCTCGCCGCCCCGGGTCAGCGACATCCGGGGATGGTGGGCGTGCCAGTCGACCGCCCGGGTGGTCTCGTCCTCGCAATATTGCAGGCGGATCCGGTTCGCCCCGTCCAGCACGAACCACCCGCCCCGGTCGATCGTGGCGGCCTCGGCACCGTCCTCCGGCGGGCGTCCGTCCGGCGGCGGCAGCCAACCCATCAACCGGCAGTACGCCGACCAGCTCACCGGGGTCTCGGAGAGCCAGTAGCCGTCCAGCCGCACCCGGTGCACCGGCCACTCGTCCGGGTCGGCCGTGTCCGAGCCCATCAGAAAGGTGCCGGCCGGGACGTACCGGAAGGTCAGGCCGTACTCCTCGACGGCCAACCGGTCCAGCAGCTCGCGGCGCGCCCCGGCCAGGTCGGCGTCACCCGGGTCGAGCGCGTACGCCCGGTCGTAGACCGCCGCCGCCGCCCGCAACTCGCCGACTCGGACCAGCTTGCGGGCCAGCCGGCACAGCCGAACCGGACCGCCGGTCGCCGCCCGCTCGGCGCGCAGCCACTCCTCGGTCGCACCCACCCCGGTCAGCTCCCGCAGCCCGGCCGGATCCGACCTGTCCCCGCCGACACGTCCAGTACGGCCAGCGGGTTGCGTACCGGATCCGGCGACCGCTGCTCCAACGCCACCTGGCCCTCGATCCACGGATCCGGCGCGTTCACCGAACCGTTCAGCACCAGTGCCCGGGCCCGGCAGCCGCCGCCGAAGGTGGCGGTCCCGCCCCGCGTGCTGGCCGGCTCGGTGTGCGGCAGCGCCCGGATCGCCCGGAAACCGGTGCTGTGCCGCCAGATGTCGGCCAGCGACCGGTCCCGAACGTTCGCCGCGACGAACCGTGGGCCGAGGAAGCTGCACGGGTTGACGTCCCCGGATACGGAGACCGAGCAGACCAGGTTGCCGGCCCCGCAGCCGTAGTTCTGCTGGATCACCGACTGCGCCTCCCGCCGGGTCTGCGGGCCGAACGGGTCGATCTGGCGCAGCTCCATCCGGTCGTCGTCCATCCGGGCCAGGGTGTTCAGCGCGGTGTTGTACTCCGCGAAGCTCGGCATCAGCTCCAGGTGCCGCTGCGCCACCCCGACCGGGTAGAGCGGCCGGAACACCGCCGTGTCCGCGCCCACCTCGCGGGCGAGCCGGGCGCACGCCTCGACCTCCTCGACGTTCGACCGCATGATGGTGAAGGCCAGCGTGAACCGGGTGTACCGGCGGAGCACCGCCAGCCGGTCGAGCACCTTCGCGAAGGTGCCGGCACCGCGTACCCGGTCGTTGGTCTCGGCCGTGGCGCCCTCCAGGCTGACGTTGAGCCAGACCAGTTCCCGCCGGCCGAACTCCCGGGCGATCTCCTCGGTGACCAGTAGTCCGTTGGTGGTCACGCAGGGCGCGAGCCCGTGCGCGGTGGCGAGGTCGATGATCTGGAAGAGGTCCTTGCGGAGCAGCGGCTCGCCACCGGTCAGCCCGAGCCGGAAGCTGCCGAGGCTGGCCATCTCGGCGAAGAGCCGGTCGATCTCGGCCAGGCTCAACCGCTGCTCGCGGCGCGGCAGGTCACCGGCGAAGCAGTGCGTACAGCTCAGGTTGCAGGCCGAGACGACCTCCAGATGTACGGCGAGCGGCCCGGCCAGATGGTCGGCCGGCGGCTCCGGACCGTCGAGTACGACCCCGGCGAACCGGTGCCGCACGGTGAAGAAACCCAACTCGTAGAAGTGCTCGTAAAAGCGGAGCATCCGCATCCGCCGCCCGTCGTCGGTGACCTCCGACAGCACCTCCCCGATCGGCCGGTCGACCAGCCGGCGCAGCAGGGCGGTCGCCTCGGCGTCGAACGGCAGGTACCGCGAGGTGCGGCGGTCGAAGACCAGGCTGCCGAAGTACTCGGGAATCAGCACCAGCGGGGGCACCCGACCTCCTCCGTCCGTCACCGTGCCACCCCGCCGTCGACGGAACCGTCCGCCGCATCGTCGACGGAGGTGTCAGTCATGCCGTCCGGGGAGAGCCGGAAGGTCTTGCGTACCCAGATCGGTCCGGTGCCGTCGGGTACGCCCAGCCCCACCGCGCCCAGCTCGCCGAGCTGCCGGACCTGGTAGCCGGCCCGGTCCCAGCCGGTGTCGTCCGGCGGGCGACGCTCGGCGCGGAGTTCCATCGGCGCCCAGCCGGTGTCGTCGAAGCCCGGCCGGGTCCAGCCGTCGTCCACCGGCTCGGTCGGCGACCACCGCCAGGTGCCGTCCGCACTGGACAGAATGGAGGTCTCGCCGGTCTGCCCGGGAATGGATTCGACGTCGGAGTCGCTGGCCGGGCGGTACACGGCGGCGAACATCAGCGCGATGTACGCGGGGTCGACCTCGGCGACGGTGCAGGCCAGGACGTGCTCGCCGTACGGGACGACGGGGCGGGCCGAGGGCGGTTCCGCGCCGTCGAGCAGTAGCTGGCACTCCCCGGCGACGTAGAGCCGGATCCGCAGCGGCACCCCGGCGAGCGGGTCACGCCAGCGGAGCACCACGCCACCGCAGCCGGCCGGCACCTCGCAGTGCCCGTGCTCCTCCAGGATGAACAGCGGGGACTCCTTGGCGTACCTCGACACCGAGTTGAGCTTCAGTTCCCGGTCCGGCATGCCCACCTCTCGTCCCGGCCTCCCAAGGCCGCCCAACCTATCGCAGCCGCGCCATCCCGGGGACGAACCTTCCGGCCACCGTTCTCCCCTGGTCGGACGGTTATCCACAATGCGGCGCTGTTCTCCACAGGTTGTTCACAACGTGATCCACGTTCCCGCACGCGGGCTTTCTACAGTCAGGGCATGACGGAACGCCGGATCCTGGTCGTGGAGGACGAGCGCACCATCGCCGAGTCGGTGGCCGCCCGACTGCGTGCCGAGGGCTTCGTGGTGGAGATCGCGCGGGACGGGCCGGGCGCCGTCGAGGCGTTCCGCAGCGGCCGGCCGGAGCTGGTCGTCCTCGACGTGATGCTGCCCGGCTTCGACGGCCTGGAGGTGTGCCGGCGGATCCAGGCCGACCGGCCCGTCCCGGTGCTGATGCTGACGGCCCGGGACGACGAGACGGACCTGCTGGTCGGGCTCGCCGTCGGTGCCGACGACTACCTCACCAAGCCGTTCTCGCTGCGCGAACTCGCCGCCCGGGTGCACGCGCTGCTGCGCCGGGTCGACCGGGCCGCGGCCGCGGCGGGCAACGGCGTGGAGATCCTCCGGATCGGGAACCTGGAAATCAACCAGGCCGAGCGGCGGGTCCGCCGCGACGGGGTCGAGGCGCACCTGACCCCGACCGAGTTCGACCTGCTGACGCACTTCGCCAACCGGCCCCGGATGGTACTGCCCCGGGAGCGGCTGCTCGCCGACGTCTGGGGCTGGGCCGACAGTTCGGGTACCCGCACCGTCGACAGCCACGTCAAGGCCCTGCGCCGCAAACTCGGCGCCGATCTGATCCGCACCGTGCACGGTGTCGGCTACGCGTTGGAGGTACGGCCGTGACGAGCTTCTGGACCACCGTCAACCGGACGATGGACGTACTGCCCCGACCGCTGGACCCGATCTGGTCGATCAAGCTGAAGCTGGGCATCCTGATCGTCGGTTCGGGTGCCGCCGGGATGACCGTCTTCATCATCGGCATCGGCTGGCTGCCGCCGTGGACCACCGGGACGGCCATCGGGCTGGCGCTGCTCACCTCCCAGGTGCTGGCCCACGGCATGACCTCGCCGCTGCGCGAGATGACGGCGGCGGCCCGGGCGATGGCCAGGGGCGACTACACCCGGCAGGTCCGGGCCAGTTCCCGGGACGAGGTCGGCACGCTGGCCGCCGCGTTCAACCAGATGGCCGGAGACCTGGCCGAGGCCGACCGGCGCCGCCGCGAGCTGATCGCGAACGTGTCGCACGAGCTGCGTACCCCGATCACCGCCCTCCAGGGCGTACTGGAGAACATCGTCGATGGGGTGGCGGAGCCGGACCTTCCGACGCTGCGGGTCGCGCTGGCCCAGACCGAACGGCTCGGTCACCTGGTCGCCGACCTGCTCGACCTGTCCCGGCTGGACGCCGGGGTGCTGCCGCTGCGCCGGAAGGACGTCGACGTGGCGGAGTTCCTGGACGAGGTGATCCAACAGGCCACGGTCACCGCGGCCGGCGCCGGGCGCAACGTCCGGTTCGAGGTACGCCAGCACTCCGCGGAGCTGACCGTGCAGGCGGATCCCCGGCGGCTGCACCAGGTCTTCGCCAACCTGCTGGACAACGCCGCCCGGCACAGTCCGCCCGGCGGCACCGTACTGGTCGCCGCGCAGCGGGTCGGCGACGAACTGCGGTTCGAGGTGACCGACGAGGGCGAGGGAATTCCGGCCCGGCTCCGGCCGGAGGTGTTCGAACGCTTCACCCGGGGCGAGCGGACCAGCGACGGCGGCACCGGGCTGGGCCTGGCGATCGCGCACTGGGTGGTGGAGCTGCACGGCGGCAGCATCGCCGTCGCCGACCGTCCTCTGGTCGAGCCCGACACGACCAACCGCGCGGACCGTCCGGTCGGCTGCCAGATCCGGGTGAGCCTGCCGATCGTGGCACCGCCCGCCGGAGACCACTCCGCCGTACTCGTAGAGCAGCGATGAACGAGGTGGAAACGACGATGAACGACCAGCCGACCGGACCCGCGAACGGACCCACGAACGGGCCGACCCCGCAGGGGCAGCCGGATCCGGCACCCCGCACCGGCACGCCGCCCACGCCCACCCCGCGCCCGGCACCGACCCCAGCAGCCGCGACGGCCGCACCGCCTCCGAGGCAGGGGCCGCCCGTGCCCGGTACCTGGGCGGCGCTCGGAGGCCCGCCCGCGCCGTCCCCGACATCCCGGCCGCTCCCGCCGCCTCCGCCGTCCTGGATCGCGACCCGCTGGCCCGGACCGGCCGGCGGCCCGACCCAGCCGGTGCTGGTCGGAGTGGCCGCAGCGGCAGCCGTCGCCGCGGTGAGCCTCCCGCTGACCCGGCCCGGTGTCGGCTGGCTGGTCGCCGGAGTCGCCGGAACGGCGGCCCTGGTCACCGCCGCCTGGCCCACCGCACGTCCCGCGACCACCGCCGACGCCGTCCACCCGGCCAGCGACCCCGGCTCCACCCGGCCGAAGAGCGTGCCCGACCCCGCTACCCCGCCATCCGCACCGCCCCAGGCAACAACCGCACCCTCCCAAGCCCCGGCCACACCGCCGCAAGCAGCAGCCACACCACCCCAGAGCCCGGCGACGCCACCCCGGTCGGCAACCGCACCGCCCCAGGCGACGGCCGTAGCGGTCAAGGGGCCGGCCGCACCGGTCGGGAGGGTGAGTCGGCCGGTCGGTGGATGGCGGCGGATCGGCTGGCTGCGGCCGTTCTGGGCCGCCACGACCGTCGCGCTGCTCGGCGTCGGCACGATCCGGGCGGCGGGCTGGCTGTTCGTACTCTGCCTGCTCACCGCGGCGGTCACCGCGACACTGACCCTCGTGGACGGCCGGTCGGTACGCGCGATGCTGCTCTCCGCCCTGGTCCCACCGGCGGCCGTGATCCGGTCGCTGCCGTGGCTGGCCAAGAGGCGGGCCGGGAACGCCCGGTCGGGCCGGGGACCGGCGGTCGGCCGTACCCTGGTCAGCGTCCTGGTCTCGGTCGGCCTGTTGGTGGTATTCGGCCTGCTCTTCTCCTCCGCCGACGCGGCCTTCGCCGGGCTGGTGGACGCGCTCCTTCCGGAGCTGTCGGGTGCCACCGTGTTCCGCTGGGTGTTCGTGTTCGGAGTGGTCGGCGCGGCGCTGCTCGGTGGGGCGTACGTGCTGGCGGCCCCGCCGGACCTGACCGGGATGGCGTCCGGCCCGAGCCGGCGACGGCTGCGCCGGGCCGACTGGATACTGCCGGTCGCACTGCTCGACACACTCTTTGCCGGGTTCGTGGCGGTGCAGGTCACCACCCTCTTCGGCGGTTCGGACCACGTACTGCGGACCGCCGGCCTCACCTATGCCGAGTACGCCCGGCGCGGCTTCTGGCAGCTACTCGCCGTCTCCCTGCTCACCCTGCTGGTGATCGGTGCCGCCGCCCGCTGGGCGCCCCGGGAGAGCCGGGCGGATCGGGCGCTGGTCCGGATCCTGCTCGGCGGGTTGACCCTGCTCAGCCTGGTGGTGGTGGCCTCCGCGCTGTTCCGGATGGACGTCTACGCCGACGCGTACGGCGCGACCCGGCTCCGGCTGCTGGTCGCGGTCTGCGAGGCGTGGTTGGGGCTGGTCTTCGTGCTGGTCGCGGTGGCCGGGGTACGGCTGGCCGCCCGCTGGCTCCCCGGGGTGGCGCTCGGTACGGCGGTACTCGCGCTACTCGCCCTGGCGGTGGCGAACCCGGACCGGCTGATCGCCGAGCACAACGTCGACCGGTACTGGCAGAGCGGCCAGATCGACGTCGCCTACCTGTCCGGGCTCTCCGCCGACGCGGTACCGGCGCTCGACCGGCTGCCGGATTCGCTGCGCGACTGCGCACTGTGGAGCCTGGCGGCCGGTTCCCGACCAGACGACTGGCGGGAGACCAATCTCGCCCGGATCGAGGCCCGGCGGATTCTGGCCGAACGCCCGGCGACCAGCCGAAGGTTCTGCCCAACCCGATCCGGATGGTGACCTGACCCAGCCCTGACAACGACTTGACTTTCCCGCGCAGGATGCCCACCCCGGGCCGCCACCGTTATGGGGGGTAGAACTGGCGGCCCGGGGCAGGTGTTGGGTGATGAGGCACGTTCGTCATCGCTGGCGCGGTACCCAGTAGAGGATCTGGCCGACGATCAGCGCGGGATGCCGATCGGGTAACGCCTCCAGGGCGCGGGGAAGGTGCGCGGCGAGATACATCATCAGCCCCACCCGGTTACCGTCGAAGCCGATCAGCAGTGACAGGCGGGCGTGTGGGCAGGGCCAGTCGCGCTCGCACTCCACACAGGCATACGTGGCTCCGGGAAGATGCTGGCCGATCTGGCGCTCAAGCCGGCGCCGCCGGGCGATGTGCCGATCCCAACGCGCCCACGGCCCGATCACTGGTCAGACCCGCTCGCTGTGCCGGGCGCGGTGTTCCTGAGCGGGTGTGAGGTTTCCGGCCCGGCCGTTTGTGAGCCTGGGATACGCGCGGGTCGGGCCGTTCCATCCGTCGCGGCGATTGGCTACGCGACGCACCGGGGCCGGCTGAGTCTGCCGCGCCCTGGCGGCCACGCGAGTGATCGCGGCTTCGGCCTGGGCGCGGCGCACCCCCGCCCGGAATGCAGCGCGGTCCGGGGTTACCGACGCTGACGGCGATGAAGCGGGGCAGCGCCAGCGGTGCCCGCATCGGCAGAAGAGCCAGAGCCGCCGCCAGTCCCGCCGGTGGTGGGGCCGTGGCCCGGTCAAATGCCGAAGGAGCCTTTTCATCACAACCTCCTCAGGGAGTTGGAGGGGAGCCAATCTCAGCGGGGAATGAGACCGGCTCCCGGGCGAGTTCCACTCGGGCGCTAAGCGGTCACCGAACGGTTCTGCTGGGTGACACTCTGCTGCTCGCGCGCCTACAGTCGACAGTGGAGGAGCTGCTTTCCGGCGTATCAGACCCAGGTCCGGCGGCTCCTGGCGATCTCTGGCAGCTTCGGGGAAATCGTGGAGAGGTGTGGAAGGCGTGGGAATTTCACCTTTGGAGTTCTTGCTTCGGGAGCTGCGCCGCCGCCGTAAGGCCGCGAACATGAGCCAGGAGGCTCTGGGCGCGAAGTGCTTCTGCTCCAGCTCCCAGATATCCGCGATCGAGAACGGCACGGCACCGCTCACCCTGGAACACCTGCGCTTGGTGGACGCCGCGCTGGAGACGGGCGGCTACTTTGAGAACGCCTGGGACGAGATGGTCAAGGACTATGCGGAGGCCGTGATCTGGCTCCGTGAGTGGATCGTGCTGGAACGCGAGGCAGCGGCGCTCCGCTGGTACGAGCAGTCGTTCATGCCCGGCATTCTTCAGACCGAGGCGTACGCGCGGGCGACATTGGGTGTCGGCAAGCTGTTCTCGCCGGACGAAATCGACAAGCGGGTGGCGTCACGCATGGAGCGGCAGAGCATCCTCAGCAGAGAGAAGCCACCGAGCCTCACTGTCGTGCTCGACCAGTCGGTCCTGGAGCGCACGGTCGGCGGCTCAGGGAAGCTGATGGCCGAGCAGCTTGACCACCTGATCGTCTGCGCGGAGATGCCCAGCGTCCAGGTCCACGTCGTGCCGTCGGACGTCGGGCTCTACCCCGGGCTGGCCGGGTCGTTCATCATCGCCACGATGGAGGACAACCGCCAGTACGGCCACCTGGACCACCAGATCGGCGCCGACATCATCGAGCGCCCCAGCGACATTGCTAATCTGGCAAGGTCGTGGGAGGCCGTGCGGAGCGAAGCGCTCCCGAACAGACAGTCGCTTGACTTGATCAAGGAAGTGGCCAAGAGATGGACGTGACCGGCGCACGGTGGCGGAAGTCGACCCGCTCGTCAACGAATGGCGGGTCATGCGTAGAGGTTGCCGACAACCTGCCCGGCGCCGTCCTGGTCCGGGACACGAAGGACCGTGACGGCGGAACGCTGGCCTTCGGGCCGGCCGCGTGGCGCGCGTTCGTCGGCCTCGCAAAGCGGCACTGACCGCAGCACCCCCGCAGGGGCTTTCGGCGTCGTGCCGGGGCCCCTGCGCGCTTTTCAGGCCCGCCCGGTGGCAGGCCATGACGTGGTGACCCCGGGGATACCCACGCCTCCGCCACGGCTTCTGGTGCCTCGTCTTTGAACGTTGATCGGGTAACCCGTTGCTTCCGGGTACCTCTCGGGCTGGCGATCTCTTGACGTTGATCGTGTATGCGGTGGTGTGGGGTTGGGATACCTGCCAGCGAGACTGTCGAGCTGCCCCGCCTGTGCGCCCACTGTCCCGGGCCGTCCAGGCCCCGACCTCCGCCAGCCGGTCGACCCGAACCGCATCGCCATGTGCCGTCTCGGCAAGCCCGACTCTCCGTGCCCCGTCTGGGCACCCAGCTCGACAGTCCGCGCACCAACCACTCCCCAGCCGGGCCGCCGGGTCGCTCATCCTGGTCAGCCGGGCCGCCCGCCCAGCGGCGCCGGTGCCACGTCACATAGCCCGGAACCGGTGATCCGGGATCGCGGATCGTGGAGACGATCGCAGAGGCGCGGAGACAGCCTGCGGAGCGGTACCCGGACCACCGGATTACTCGATCAGCCTTCAAGGACGAGGCACTAGCAGCAACGTCGTCCGGTTAGTCGGGTTGGTCGGCTGTCAAGGGCTGGTGTCGAGGATGTCGATCTCAATAGTGGCTTTGTAGGTGGTTCGGTTGAGGTCGGGGCCGCAGGCGGGCGGAGGACTTTGACCGGCGGCCAACCGAACGGGCTGCCCGACGCGGCCCCGATGATGACTTGACATTCCTGGCCAGCCGGTGAGACTGCCGGGGTGGCCATCCCCATCGATCGGCAGCCGGAGCCGGGGCCGCCCGGACCGCCCCGCCGGACCCGGGTGGTACTGGCCGAGGTGGCTCGCAGCGGCACCGGTGCCGAGCGGACCAGGGCCGAGCTGACCCAGCAGACCCAGGTCGGCGAGGCCCTGCTCCGGGGACTGATCCGCGCCCAGCTCGCCCTCGCGCTGCGGCTGTCGCTGGTGGTCGGGATCGGGCTCGGCGGTCTGCCGCTGCTCTTCGCGATCGCCCCGGAGGTCGGCGCGGCGAAGCTGTTCGGGGTCAACCTGCCCTGGCTGCTGCTCGGGGTGGCCGCCTTCCCGTTCCTGGTCGCGGTCGGCTGGGCGTACGTGCACCTGGCCGAGCGCAACGAGCAGGACTTCACCGACGTGGTTCAGCGGCCGGAGCGCTGAGGTGGACAACGCCTACACGGTGCCGGCGATCATCGTGGTCACCCTGGTCACGGTCGCGATCGGCTTCTACGGGCTGACCCTGGCCCGGACCACCTCGGACTTCCTGGTGGCGTCCCGGATGGTCAGCCCGACCTGGAACGCGGCGGCGATCGGTGGGGAGTACCTCTCCGCCGCCTCCTTCCTCGGCATCGCCGGCCTGATCCTCAAGTACGGCGTGGACGTGCTCTGGTATCCGGTCGGTTTCGCCGCCGGCTATCTGGCGCTGCTGCTCTTCGTGGCCGCGCCGCTGCGCCGCTCCGGCGCGTTCACCCTGCCCGACTTCTGCGAGCTGCGGCTCGGCTCGCGACGGTTGCGCAAACTGGCCACCGCCTTCGTCGTCTTCATCGGGTGGCTCTATCTGGTGCCGCAGTTGCAGGGGGCCGGGCTGACCCTGACCACGGTCGCCGGTGGACCGTACGAGCTGGGTGCGCTGCTGGTCGGCGCGGTGGTCACCGCCAACGTCGCGCTGGGCGGGATGCGGGCGGTCACCTTCGTGCAGGCGTTCCAGTACTGGCTCAAGCTGACCGCGCTGGCCGTACCCGCGATCTTCCTGGTGTTGCAGTGGCAGGCGGACGCCCGGCCGCCGGTCACCCCGGTCGGTGGTCCGGTCTTCGCGGCCGCGACCACCGTCGTGGTCGAGGAGCCGGCGAAGCTCACCCTGCCGGACGGCTCCTCCCGGGAGGTACGCCCCGGCGAGGAGCTGTCGTTCGCGGCCGGTGACCCGGTGCCGGACGTCTCCAGCGTGAACGCCGCCAGGGGGGCGGACTGGCTGCTGCCGAGCATGGCCGGCAACGACGACCGGGGACTCTTCGCCACCTACTCGCTGATCCTGGCGACCTTCCTCGGCACGATGGGGCTGCCGCACGTACTCGTGCGGTTCTACACGAATCCGGACGGCGCGGCGGCCCGGCGCACCACCCTGGTGGTGCTGGCCCTGGTCGGCGCCTTCTACCTGTTCCCCACCCTGTACGGCGTGCTCGGCCGGATCTACACCCCGCAACTGCTGCTGACCGGGCGGACCGACGCGGCGGTGGTACTGCTGCCCGGTGCGGCGCTCGGCGACGGCCTGACCGGGCAGTTGCTGGCCGCGCTGGTCGCCGCCGGAGCGTTCGCCGCCTTCCTCTCCACCTCCTCCGGCCTGCTCACCAGCGTGGCCGGGGTGCTCTCCACCGACGTGCTCGGCCGCGGCTCGGTACGCGACTTCCGGCTGGCCACGGTCGTCGGCGGGCTGGTGCCGATGGTGCTGGCGCTGAACGTCTCCGGGCTGGACGTCTCCCAGGTCGTCGGGCTGGCCTTCGCGGTCGCCGCGTCGAGCTTCTGCCCGCTGCTGGTGCTCGGCATCTGGTGGCGCGGGCTGACCGACGCCGGGGCGGCGGCCGGAATCCTGGCCGGCGGGGGCGCGGCGGTCGGCGCGGTGCTCTTCACCGTGGTCGGGCCGGAGTTGGCCGGCTGGCCGGCCGTCCTGATCGCCCAGCCGGCCGCCTGGACCGTGCCGCTGGCCTTCACCGTGATGGTCACCGTCTCCTGGGCCACCCGGCGCCGGGCTCCAACCGACGTCGCCGCGACGATGCTGCGGCTGCACGCCCCGGAGACGCTCCGGCTCTGACCCGGTGTGCCCGGTTGCCGAAGGTCCCGGTGTCGACCGCCAGCCCGATCCGGGCGGGCCGGCACAATGGTGCGGTGAACCGAGCCGAGCAGCCGGGCGGACAGATCCACCACACCGATCCGTTCGCCACCCCAGAGCGGGACCGCTCCCCGGTGCGCCGGCTGCGCGGCCGGCTTCCGGCGCCGGTGACGCTCTGGACCGCGTACGCGGGGACGACCGCGACCGGCGAGCCGACCGGTCCGGCCGGGCTGACCGTCTCGTCCACCCTGGTCGCCGACGGTGAGCCGGGGCGACTGCTCGGACTGGTCGACGAGGAGTCGGAGCTGTGGGCGGCGGCGTCCACCGGCGGGCGGTTCGCGGTCACGCTGCTCGGTCCGGCGCACCGGCAGCTCGCCGACCGGTTCGCCGGGTTGTTTCCGGCCCCGGGCGGGCTCTTCGCCACCGGGGAGTGGACGCGCACGCCGTACGGGCCGGTGCCGGGCGGGGCCGGGATCGGCGGTTGGGCCGGATGCCGGCTGGACGGCGCCCGGGAGTACGGCTGGGCGCTGCTGGTCGAGGCCACGGTCGAGACGGTCGAGCTGGCAGGTACGGCGGCACCGCTGCTGCACCACCGTGGCCGCTACCGCGAGCTGGCCGACTAGCGTCGCTCCCGCAGCCCCGGCCTGTCGCCAAGCGGCGTGACCCGGGTCACTGGGCGCAGCCACCGGCCCGTTCGGCGCAGCCGGCGACCAGGCTCCGGATCACTGCTTTCCGATATCCGGACCGCTCCATACGGTGCGCGGAAACTCCCCTGCCCCTGCGAAGGTGGTGAGACCAGCATGTCTACGGACACTCCCGCACCGGCCAGCGCACCGCCGGACCGGTACGTCGCCGTACAGCAATCGGACGAGTTCGCCGGGTTGCGCAAGGCGCTACGCGGCTTCGTCTTCCCGATGACCGTGGCGTTCTTCCTCTGGTACGCGCTCTACGTGATCCTCTCCGCGTACGCGCGCGGTTTCATGGGCACCAAGCTCGTCGGCAACATCAACGTGGCCCTCGTCTTCGGCCTGTTGCAGTTCGTCTCCACCTTCCTGATCGCCTGGCTCTACTCCCGGCACGCGGAGCGGAAGCTGGACCCGATCGCCGACAAGATCCGTGCGGAGCTCAACGGCGCGACGGACGAGCAGAAGGAGGAGGCGACGTCATGAGTCGCGACGTCCTCGCCGGGTTCACCCTGGCCGCGGAGGCGGGGAGCAGCAACACCGCCCGTACCCTGACCATCACGCTCTTCCTGGTCTTCGTCGCGGTGACCCTGGGCATCACGATCTGGGCCAGCCGGCAGACCAAGACGGCCACCGACTACTACGCCGGTGGTCGCTCGTTCTCCGGCTTCCAGAACGGCATGGCGATCGGCGGCGACTACATGTCCGCCGCGTCTTTCCTCGGCATCGCCGGCATCATCGCGCTGTACGGCTACGACGGCTTCCTCTACTCGATCGGCTTCCTGGTCGCCTGGCTGGTCGCCCTGCTGCTGGTGGCGGAGCTGCTGCGGAACTCGGGCCGCTACACGATGGCCGACGTGCTGGCGTTCCGGATGCGGCAGAAGCCGGTCCGGACCGCGGCGGCGGTCTCCACGATCACCGTCTCGATCTTCTACCTGCTGGCCCAGATGGTCGGCGCGGGCGCGCTGGTCGCACTGCTGCTGGGCATCCGGCCGGGTACCACGTTCCTCGGCATGGACGCGGACGCGGCGAAGATCGCCACCATCATCATGGTGGGCGCCCTGATGATCATCTACGTCACGGTAGGCGGCATGAAGGGCACCACCTACGTGCAGATCGTCAAGGCGTTCCTGCTGATGAGCGGCGCCCTGGTGATGACGATCCTGGTGCTGGCGCACTACAAGTTCAACCTCTCCACCCTGCTCGGCGACGCGGCGAACGCGTCCGGCAAGGGGCAGGCGTTCCTCGAACCAGGACTGCGCTACGGCGTCGAGGTCGCCGGAGACGCGACGAAGACGTTCTACAACAAGGTCGACCTGCTCTCCCTCGGCATCGCCCTGGTGCTCGGTACCGCCGGTCTGCCGCACATCCTGATCCGCTTCTACACCGTGCCGACCGCCAAGGCGGCCCGGAAGAGCGTGCTCTGGGCGATCGGCATCATCGGCACGTTCTACCTGTTCACCCTGGCCCTCGGCTTCGGCGCGGCGGCCCTGGTGGGGCGGGAGGCGATCACCGCACAGGACGCGGCCGGCAACACGGCGGCACCGCAGCTCGCCGAGGCGCTCGGAGTCGACTTCCTCGGCGGCGACGTCGGCGGGGCGGCGATGCTCGCCATCATCGCGGCGGTGGCCTTCGCCACCATCCTCGCGGTGGTCGCCGGGCTCACCCTGGCCTCCTCGTCCAGCCTGGCGCACGACTTCTACGCCAACGTGGTCAAGGGCGGCCAGGCGTCGGAGCGGCAGGAGGTCAACGTCGCCCGGGTCTCGGCACTGATCATCGGCGCGATCTCGATCGTGCTGTCGATCTTCGCGCAGAACCTGAACGTGGCGTTCCTGGTGGCCCTGGCCTTCGCGGTGGCGGCCTCCGGCAACCTGCCGGCGATCCTCTACAGCCTGTTCTGGAAGAGGTTCAACACCTCCGGCGCGGTCTGGGCGATCTACGGCGGCCTGATCAGCGCGGTCGGGCTGGTGTTCTTCTCCCCGGTGGTCTCCGGGGCGCCCAGCGCGATGTTCCCGGATCAGGACTGGCAGTGGTTCCCGCTGTCGAACCCGGGCATCATCTCCATCCCGGTCGGTTTCCTCTGCGGCTGGATCGGCACGATCATCTCCAAGGAGACGGACGCGGAGAAGTACGCCGAACTGGAGGTGCGGGCCCTCACCGGCGCCGGAGCGCACTGACCGGCGTACCGTCAGCGCATTTCGACGATCACCGATAGTCAGATCGGCACAACGGGTGGTGTCGGGCACGGAGGTGACCCGGCACCACCCGTCCCGTTGTCCCGATCCGACCGTCCCGGATAGGTCCCTCGGCCAGCCGGTGATCAGCTTTCTGGGTACGCTGACCATATGGTGGTAGCCCAGCGTTTCGGATCGGAACACCGCGTCCTCGTCACCGGCGGTGCCGGATTCGTCCCATCCCACCTGGTCGACGCGCTCATCGCGCGGGGCTGCACGGTGGTCGCGGTGGACAACTTCGTCACCGGGTCCAAGGAGAACGTCGCCCATCTGGCCGACCATCCCCGGTTCACCCTGGTCGAGGCCGACGTCTCGGAGGGACTCCCCGGGCACCACCCGGCGATGGCCGAGCGGTTCGACGCGATCATGCACCTGGCCTCGCCGGCCAGCCCCACCGACTTCGCCACGCTGCCGATCGAGATCCTCCGGGTCGGCTCGCTGGCCACCCTGCACCTGCTCGACCGGGCGGTCGCCGACCGGGCCCGGTTCATCCTGGCCTCCACCTCCGAGGCGTACGGCGACCCACAGGTGCACCCGCAGGTCGAGACGTACTGGGGCAACGTCAACCCGGTCGGCGTACGCAGCGTCTACGACGAGGCCAAGCGGTTCGCCGAGGCGAGCACGATGGCGTACCACCGCTACCACGGGCTCGACGTCGGCATCGTACGGATCTTCAACACGTACGGTCCCCGGATGCGGCCGGACGACGGGCGGGCGATCCCCACCTTCATCACCCAGGCGCTGCGCGGCGAGCCGCTGACCGTGCACGGCACCGGCGCGCAGACCCGGTCCATCTGCTATGTCAGCGACCTGGTCCGCGGCATCCTGCTGCTGCTCGACTCCACCGAGACCGGCCCGATCAACTGCGGCACCGAGCACGAGGTGTCGATGCGCGAGCTGGCCGAGACGATCGCCGAGCTGACCGGGAGCCGGTCCCAGGTGACCTATATCACCCGGACCGCCGACGACCCGGAGATGCGCCGGCCGGATCTCACCCTGGCCCGCGAGCGGCTCGGTTACGAACCCGAGGTGACTCCGGCCGAGGGGCTGCGCCGGACGATCGAGCACTTCAGCCAGCGGTTGGCGGGGTAGCGGAGGATACCGGCTTCGTGCCAGCCCGGCCGTGGCACACAGCGGCTTCTTGGTTCCGCTACGTACCCTGAGGGCATGTTCGAGAGTCCCGCACCGAACGCGGCCAGCAGTTCGTACCGGATGACGGCCGGCGGATCCGCCGGTCGGGCCTCGGTGCCCGGCCCGGGCCAGGCGGCCGGTTCGAGCCGGATCTCCGGCCGGGCGCACGTCTCCGGCGTACCGGGCCAGGCTCGTCCCTACGACTCGCCGCCCGGTCCCGGCGGCGGTGGTCCCGGCGGTCCCGGCGGTCCGGGCCTGCCCGGCGGCCCCGGCCGAAGCGGCCCACGGCCCCGGTGGGGTCGGATCGCCCTGGTCGTCGGCGTCGCCGTGCTGGTGCTGGGCCTGCTCACCAGCGGTGGCCTCTGGCTCTACGTCAGAGGGCTCGACAACGACCTGGCCCGGACCGACCCGTTCGCCGAGCTGGCCGACGGCCGGCCCAAGTCGGTCAGCGGCGCGTTGAACATCCTGCTGGTCGGCAGCGACTCCCGCGATCCGGACGCCCCGATCGACCAGGCCAGCAAGTGGCGGGCCGACACCATCATCGTGATGCACATCCCGGCCAGCCACGACAAGGCCTACCTGGTCTCGGTGCCCCGGGATCTCTACGTGCCGATTCCGGAGAACGCCAAGGCGGAGTGCGGCAGCGGCGAACGCGCCAAGATCAACGCGGCCTTCGCGTTCGGCGGCCTGCCCCTGGCGGTACGCACCGTGGAGTGCTTCACCGACGTCCGGATCGACCATGTGATGGCGATCGACTTCGCCGGCTTCAAGGAGGTCACCGACGCGCTGGGCGGGGTCGACCTGCAGGTGGAACGCGACACCACCTCGATCCACAAGCCGTACCGGAAGTTCAAGAAGGGCGTCAACCACATGGACGGCGCCGAGGCGCTGGACTGGATCCGCCAGCGCAAGCAGTTCCCGGACGGCGACTTCGCCCGGATGCGCCACCAGCAGGAGTTCCTGCGGGCGCTGATGGACAAGGCGGTCAGCACCGGCACGCTGACCAACCCGGGCAAGCTGAACGCCTTTCTCAAGTCGGTCACCGGCGCGGTCACCGTCGACGAGGGCTTCTCCCTGATCGACATGGCGATCCAGTTCCGCAACCTGCGCGGCGAGAACCTCCAGTTCATCACCAGCCCGCACAACGGCAGCGAGACCATCAACGGCGAGTCGGTGGTGGTGTCGAACCGGGAGAAGGCGCTGGCCATGTACCGCGCGATGGCGGCGGACACAATGGACGACTGGGTCGCGGCGAACGTCGCCCCGACGCCCACGCCGGCCAATGGCGGTTGAACCGATCCGCGCGCTCACCCGTAAATGAACAGGAGCAGGTAACGTAGTTGAACTCGGGGCGACTGGCGGGTGTCCGCACCATGTCACGGCGTCCCGGCTTCTCACCCCCTGACCCTGGAGCAGGCATGCCGGTGCAATCCCGCCGACGTCCCCCACGGCCCGCCGCGACCGTCCCGCCCTCCCGCGCGGCCGCGTCGGTCGGGTCCGGTGCGGCTCTCGACCACTGGGCGGAGGCGCCGAACGGCACCGGCGGAAAGGCCAACGGGAGCAAGGGCAAGGGTGGCAAGAGCGCCCGGCGCCGCAAGACCCCGCTCTGGGCCCGCCTCACGCTGGTCTTCGGCGCCGTGCTGATGCTCTCCAGCGGGGTGGCCATCGTCGGCATGCAGGTCGTGATCGACCAGGCGACCAGCACCATCCAGCAGGAGAACCTGCTCGGCGCCGCGAGCAAGTCCGACGCGGACGGCGGCAAGGACCTTGAGGGCCCGATCGACCTGCTGCTGCTCGGCATCGATGCGCGGGCCCGGCTGGACGCCGACAACGTCCGGGCCGACACCATCATCGTGCTGCACATCCCGGCCAGCCACGACCAGGCGTACCTGCTCTCCATCCCGCGCGACACCGAGGTGCAGGTGCCGGCGTTCAAGAAGAGCAGGTACGGCGGCGGCACCGCCAAGGCGACCGAGGCGTTCTACCACGGCGCGCAGAACGGCGGCGGGCTCTCCGGCGGCGCGCAGTTGATGGCGCTGACCATCAACAAGCTGACCGGGATCAGCTTCGACGGCGCGGCGATCATCAACTTCAGCGGATTCAAGAAGATCATCGACGCCCTCGGCACCATCCCGATGTGTGTGCGCCAGGAGGTCAAGTCGCACCACATGAAACTGGTCGACGGCAAGCCGATGTGGAACCACGAGGCCGACAAGGCCAGCGGCGTCAAGAAGCCGGTGGTGCACAAGAAGGGCTGCCGGCAGATGGAGGGTTGGGAGGCGCTGGACTACTCGCGCCAGCGCTACGGGCTCACCCACGGCGACTACGACCGCCAGCAGAACCAGCAACAGCTGATCAAGGCGATGGCCAAGAAGGCCATGAGCGACGGCGTGATGACCGACATCGGCAAGCTCAACCAGTTGATGAAGGCGGCCGGCGAGGCGCTGATCCTGGACACCAGCGGCACCCCGATCGCCGACTTCATCTTCACGATGCGCGGCGTGGCCGCCAACGACCTGGTGCTGCTGCGTACCAACGACGGCAACTTCGCCGGCAACGGCAACGGTCGGGAGACTCTCAAGCCGATCAGCCAGCAGATGTTCACGGCGGTCAAGAACGACAGGTTGGACGAGTTCATCATCAACAATCCGACCGTGCTAGCGCCGAGCAAGTAGGCCACGGCGGACATCGCCAGCGAAAATCTCAAAAGCCACTAGACGCTCAAACCGGGCCCCTAGCCTGAAGTGAGGAAGCTTCACTCAGCCGGGTCCGGGGAGGGGTCACGTTCACACCCAAGCGGGCAGTTCCGGGTCAACCCGGGCAGCCAGGACGCGTCTTCGGCACCGGGCGTACCGGTGGACCGGAACGTGCGCGACGGCACCCACGCAAGGCGCCGGCCTGGGCGAAGGTGGCGCTGGGGCTCGGCCTGGTCCTGCTGCTGGTCTCCGCAGCCGGCGGCGCCGGCCTGCACATGCTGGCCAACCGCTACGACAACAGCGTGGTCAAGCAACTGCTCCTCGACCCGGCCGCCCGGGGGGAACGGGGCGACGTCGCCGGCCCGCTCAACTACCTGCTGGTCGGCTCCGACGAGCGCCCCGCCGCCAGCCCCGGCGACGACCAGCGGTCGGACACGATCATGATCGCCCACCTGCCCGCCGGGCTGGACCGGGCCTACCTGATCTCGGTACCCCGGGACCTGCTCGTCGAGATCCCGCCCGCACCGGCCGTCGGCTGGCCCGGCGGCTCCGACAAAATCAACTCGGCGTTCCAGTACGGCGGCGGTGGCCAGGGCGGCACCCGACTGCTCTCCGCGACTCTGAGCCGGCTCACCGGAATCCGCTTCGACGGTGCCGCCCTGGTGAACTTCGCCGGCTTCCAGCGCGCCATCGACCTGCTGGGCGGGGTGCGGATGTGCGTCGACACCCCCGTCCGGTCGATACACACCCGACACGTCTTCGAGGCCGGCTGCCACCAGATGAGCGGGGCACAGGCGCTGGACTACGCCCGCCAGCGGTACGACCTGCCGAACGGCGACTTCGACCGGCAGCGGCACCAGCAACAACTGCTAAGGGCGATGATGGACAAGGCCACCACCACGGACATGCTCCGCAACCCGCTCCGGCTGGACCAGGTGATCCGGGCCATCGGCTCCTCGTTCACGGTCGACACCAACGGCGTACCGCTGGAGGACCTGGTCTTCGGCCTGCGCCGGATCCGCTCCGACGCGCTGCGCGGCATCCAGCTCCCGTCCCACTCCGAGATGATCGACCAGGTCTCGTACGTCCTGCTGGACGAGCCGGCGAACACCCTGTTCGACTCGATGCACGCCGAGGACCTGGACAACTGGGCACAGCAGCACCCGAAGTGGGTCAACCGGCTCTAGCCCTCCGGCGATCTCCCGGGCAGGCTCTACCCTTGGTAACCGTGTTCGCAGCCAACATTCCCGCCGTGACCGCCGCCGAGGTACCCGCCGACGCCTACCTGCTCGACGTACGGGAGCCGGACGAGTGGACGGCCGGGCACGCGCCCGACGCCCACCACCTGCCGATGATGGAGGTGCCCGCACGGATGTCCGAGATCCCGACCGACGCCGACGTGGTGGTGGTCTGCCGCTCCGGCGGCCGCTCCGGCCAGGTGGTCGGCTACCTGATGCAGAACGGCTGGGACAACGTGCGCAACCTCGACGGCGGGATGCGGCAGTGGGCCGCCGCCGGCCGCCCGCTGGCCAGCGAGGACGGACAGCCGGCCCGGGTCATCTAACCCGACCGGTGGGCACCGTGAGCGCGAGGAGTGAGCCGGGGTCGCGCGCCCCGCAGCGCGAGCCGGGGTTGCGGGTTCCGCGGCCACGGGAGTCGGGCGGAGTACCGGAACGCCGGACGCGTCCGCTGGTCTTCGCGCACCGCGGCTCCTCGGCGGCGATGCCGGAGCACACCCTGGCGGCGTACCTCCGGGCGTTGGCCGAGGGCGCGGACGGGCTGGAGTGCGACGTACGGCTGAGCCGGGACGGGCACCTGGTCTGCGTACACGACCGGCGGTTGGAGCGGACCAGCAACGGCCGGGGACCGGTCGGGGCGTACACCCTGGCCGAGCTGGAACGGCTCGACTACGGCTCGTGGCACAGCGGGGCCGCGCCCGACGGCGATCTGCCGCCGGATCCGGAGCGGACCCGGCTGCTCACCCTCGACGCGCTGCTCCGGGCGGTCCGGGCCGCCGACCGCGAGGTCGAGCTGCTGATCGAGACGAAACACCCGGCCCGGTGCGGCTCCGGCGTCGAGCGCCGCCTGATCGCGCTGCTGGAGCGGCACGGGCTGGCCGACCCCCGGCCGGACGATCCGGTACGGGCGACCGTGATGTCCTTCTCCCCGCTGGCCGTACGCCAGATCCACCGGCTGGCGCCCCGACTGTCGACGGTACTGCTGCTGGAGCTCGCGCCTCCCGGGCTGCGCCGGGGGCGGCTGCCGTTCGGTGCCCGGATCGCCGGCCCGAGCCTCAAGCTGCTCCGCACCCGCCCGCAGCTCGTCCCGGCCCTGCACCGGGCGGGCAACCGGGTCTACGTCTGGACCGTCAACGACACCCCCGAGCTGGACCTGGCGCTGGCCTACGGGGTGGACGGGATCATCACCGACCGGCCCGCCATGGTCCTCGACCGGCTGGGCCGAGCCGGGTCCGATCGCTGAACCGAGCCGGGGTCCGACCGTTGGGCCGGACCGGGCGACCGCCGGACCGGGCGGTCGCCCGGCCGGGCCTCGGCCGGAGCACGCCAGCCGGATGACGGTACTGCCGAAAGACCCGCCGAACGGGCAGACTCGGAGCATGCCGGAACGCCCCGATTACCCCTGCCTCATCGCCGGCCACGCCGAGGTGATGGAGATGCTGAACACGGGCGAAGTGGGTCTTCCAGTGCTCAACCGGCTGTTATGGGTCGCCGCCCGGGCGCTCCACGCACCCGGCGTCGCGTTCGTCGAGTTCGGCCCGAACGGCGGCCGGGTGGTCTCCGGCAACGGGGAGTTGGACTGGGCGGTCGGCCGACCGATCCCGATCGTCGAGCAGCCGACCGACGAGCTGCTCTGCGCCCCGGGAGTACGCGCGATGAGCGTCGACGTCCTCCCGCCCGACCTCGCCGAGGAGCTGGACGGGCGCGGACTGCGGCACATGCTCGCCGCCCAGGTCGAGATCGGCGGACTGACCATCGGCAACCTCTACGCGCTCTATCGGGACGCCGAGCCCCCCGACGACCCCGAACACCGCTCGACGCTCGGCTTCCTGGCCGCCACCGCCGCGCACATGTACGGCGACCAGGCCGGCCTGCCGGTGCACGGCGACGGCACGGTGGTCGCGGCGCTGGCCGACGGGCTGGCGATCGTCACCCGGGACGCCACCGTGCAGCTCTGGAACCCGGCCGCCGAGAAGGTCACCGGGCTGCGCGCCGCCGAACTACTCGACCGGCCGCTGCCCTTTCCGGTGCCGCCGCCCGGGCAGGTGCTCGACCACCGGCTGCCGGACGGACGCTGGCTCAAGATCACCTCTGGCGAACTGCCGGGCACGGCGGCATCCCGGGTGGTGACCTTCCGGGACAGCAGCGACCAGCACATCCGCGACCACGACCGGGACCTCTTCGTCGCGGTGACCAGCCACGAACTCCGTACTCCGGCCACGGTCATCAAGGGGTACGCCGACACGCTCGGCACGCACTGGGAGTCGCTCTCGGACTCGGACCGCCGGCAGGCGGCCGGGGTGATCGGCCAGCGAGCCGGCGAGCTGGCCCGACTGGTGGACCGGCTGCTCGCCACCACCAACGAGGCCGGCCCGGTCGGCGGCTCCCCGCCGATCCCCTTCGACCTGCTCGACACGCTCCGGGCGGCCGCCGCCGACCTCCCGGCCGAGCTGCGCCACCGGCTGGTCATCCAGCTTCCGGAGAACCTGCCGAAGGCGCTCGGCGACCGGGCCAGCCTGGCGACGGTACTGACCGAACTCACCACCAACGCCGGCAAGTACTCGCCGGACGGCTCGCCCGTGCTGCTGACCGCCGAGGCCGACCGGCGGACGGTGGCGTTCCGGGTGAGCGACCGGGGGATCGGGGTACGTCCGGAGCATGTCGAGCGCGCATTTGAACGGTTCTGGCAGGGGGAGTCCGGCGACCGACGCCGCTATCCCGGCGCTGGCCTGGGGCTCTACCTCGTACGCCGAATCGTCGAGCGACAGAATGGGTGGGTTTCCCTTCGCCCGCGCGACGGGGGCGGTACGGTCGCAGAGGTACGGCTGCCCCGAGGCTGAACCGAGGTCGCCCGGTGCCGCCGTGCCCCGGTGGTCCGTCGAGGAGGCACTTGGAGTGTCGAGCGTCTCGACCGAACGATCGTGGTGCCTGCTGGTGCCACAGCACGCCCAGGGTGCGCGGACCGCCCGGCACCGGCTCGGCGCCGAACTCGACGGTGCGGTCCCGACGGCGCTGCTCGCCGATGCCGAGATGGTGGCGGCCGAGCTGCTCGGCAACGCCGTACGGCACGCGCCGCCGCTGCCCGGTGGGATGATCCGGCTGACCTGGCTGCTGCGTACCAGCCCGACCGCCCACACCGTGGAGATCCGGGTGACCGACGGCGGCGCCGCCGGCCCGCCCCGGGTGCGCCAGGTCGGGCCGGAGGCGACGGACGGTCGGGGGCTCCTCCTGGTGGCCGCGCTCGCCACCGACTGGGGGGTCGAGCGCGACGGGCTGGGGCAGAGCGTCTGGGCCCGGCTGGTGCATCCGGTCCGGCACACTGTCGCCGTCCCGTGACGCGCCGGTTGGCGGCTGCAGAAGAGCCGCCGACGGTCAGCCGCAGGTGACCCGCCGGTAGTGCCGCCGGGTGTCCGTGCCCGCCCGGTTGCGCCTAGGCTGTCTCGCCGTGGGCAAGCGTCGAAAGAGTTCCCGGTCCGCCGCGGCGGACGCCAGCAGCTCCGCGAGCGGGGAGAACCGGGCCGAGAAGCGGCAGAAGGTACGGGACATCTTCGTGCCCCGCCCCTTCGAGGGGCTGACCGACGAGGCGGAGTGGATCGCACTCCGTGAGCTGGTGCCGGCGGCCTCCGCCCCGCTGACTCTCGCGCCCCACCTGGCCGAGGAATTCGGGGACCGCCCGGTCACCCTGGCCACCGTGCTGCCGATGGCCACGCCCGCGATCACCAAGCCGGACGGCCGGATCATGATCGGTCTCCAGCGGCACGTGCAGTCCGGCGACGTCTCCCGGGACCTGGCCGAGGCGCTGCTCTGCGCCCTGCGTACCGAGCCCGGCGGCACGGTCTCGGTGCCGGCGCTGCCCGGCGAGGGTCCCCGGCTGCCGGACGTGCTGGTCGACGGGCCGCTGGACATCACCATGCACGAGGGGTTCGAGTTCTGGCTCGACCCGGGGGCGGGCGACGATCCCAACGTCAAGGCGTCGCTGGAGCGGGCCAACGCCTCGATCTACCCGACGGTCCGGCTGGCTGCCGCGCCGGCCGCGTACTGGTGCCAGGTCACCGACAAGAGCCACGTCCGCTGGGTGTTGCCGGATGACGAGGACGCCGCGCTGGACGCCCTCTCCCGGCTCTCCGCCGCCGGTGAGCTGCCGCTCGGCCCGCAGACCCGGTTCGCCGGGATGTTCCGGGCACACGGCCGGCTCGTACCGGTCTGGGACATCCCCCGGGACGCCGCACCGGAGTCCTGGGAGGCCCCGCTGGCGGACTTCGCGAAGCGGTACGCCGCCGCCCTGGCCGACCCGGCCCCGCTGGACGCTGCCGGTCGCCGGGCGAAGCAGGGGCTGCTCGGCCGCCAGCTCACCCTCCGCTAGCTCTCACCCTCGACCCGTCAAACCGACGGTCATCGCCGCAGGCGAGCGATCGCCTGCGGCGCTGTCCGCAGTTGCTGTAGAGCGGTATCCAGTGCCCCGTCTTTGACGGTTGATCGTGTATGTCACCCGTTGCTTCCGGTTGGTGTGGGGTTGGGGTACCTGCCGGGGAGACTGTCGAGCTGCCCCGCTTGTGCGCCCACCCACCCCCGGGCCGTCCGGCCCGGTCCCCAGGCCGTCCGGGCCGTCCGGGCCGCCCGAGCCCGGTCCCCAGGCCGTCCGAGCCCGGTCCCGCCGGCCGCTCGCCCCGAACCGCATCACCACACGCCGTCTCGACAAGCCGCTCTCCGTGCCCCGTCTGTGCACCCGGCTCGACAGTCCGCGCACCGACTACTCCCCGGTCGGCCGTCGGGGCCGCTCATCCTGGTCAGCCGGGCCGTCCGCCCAGCGATGCCGGTGCCACATGACGCAGCCCGGAACGGTGATCCGGGTGGCGGATCTTGGAGATGATCGCAAAGGCGGGCTTGCGGCGGCTGCGTCTAGCGGAACGGAGCGACCGATCGGGACCCCGAGCGGCAGCCTCGGCAGGCCGCCGCAGTGACTGGCCAACCACCCTCGTCAGCATGTGTTGACGATTTTGCCGCCGTCAGCATATGCTGACGACATGTCCGCGATCGCCGACCTTGACCGGGCCGTACACGGCAGTGACCCCGACGTCACGCTGCCGGCGGTCGCCCGACTTCGCCGCCTGGTGGAACAACTGGAGGCCGACCAGGTCGCGGCGGCCCGCCGAGCAGGCTGGTCCTGGCAGGACATCGCCGTCCGGCTGGGCGTCACCAAGCAGACCGTGCACCGGAAATACCGCCGCAACCAGGAGGTCTGATGTTCCGAGGCGATCACCCCGAGCTCCGCCGTACGGTGGGTCGGGCCCTGGCAATGGCCCGCGATCTCGGCCATCCCCGGGCCGGCAGCGAGCATCTCCTGCTCGCCCTCGCCGCGACGGATCACCCCGTCAGCGCGGCCCTGGACCGGCACGGCGCCACCGAGGCGGCCATCCGCGAAGCGGTACGCCAAGCCGCGCCGCTGGGCGCCGGAGCCGCCGCCGACCGCGACACCCTGACACCGCTCGGCATCGACGTGGACGGGCTCATGTCACGCCTGAGTCCGGCCGTACTGGACCGGGCGACCGCACGCGAGCCGCTGCTGCCGTTCGGAGCCGCCAAGGCACGACGGCGGTGCGCTCGAACCAGCCCGCCCCTCGGGCTCGACGCCCAGGCGGCCTACGAAGCATCACTCCGGCTCGCACTCGCCCGCCGGGACCGCGAGCACCGGCCGGAACACCTCGCCCTCTCCCTCGTCGCGCTCGATCCCGGGGCAGCCTGGGCGCTGCGCGCTGCCAGGGTGGACACCCCGACCCTGCTCGCCGACCTGGCCGACGCCTTCCCGCCGCCGTCACGCAACCCACTGCTGCGCGCCGAACGCCGGATCGGCCGGCAAACACGCGGCCACGACCTGGTCCGGCGTTACCAGCGTACGACCGGGCGCACGGTCACCTCAGGTAGCACGGTCACCGCACTCATCACCGGCTGACACCGAACGGGTCCGCTTCAACTGTGGCGAAAGCATCCGGCGACCGGGCGGGTCGGCCTCATCACCTAGAGGGTGCTCCCGCGCGTAGTGGCTCCCGGACGAGGGGGCAGGACATGCAGCGCGGCCCGCCCCGGCCCGAGCCGAGTTCGGAACCGGCGATCCGGATCACCTCGATACCGGCCCGTTCCAGTTGGGCGTTGGTCTCCACGTTCCGCTCGTACGCGACGCAGAGCCGGGGCGCGAGCGCCAGTGTGTTGTTGCCGTCGTCCCACTGCTCGCGTTCCGCCATCACCGGGTCCAGGCCGGTGTCGATCACCCGGAGCGTGTCCAGGTCCATCGCGTCCGCCGCCGCGCGCAGGAACGGTGCCGGCCCGTCGAGCTGGAGATCACCGTCGGTGCCGGCCACCACCGTGTACGCCGAGAGCGTGTCGGCGATGTTCGGATACATCAGTACCGCGTCGACGTCGACCATCGTGCAGACGGTGTCCAGGTGCATGGTGGCGCGCTCCTGCGCGATCGGCACCACCAGGATGGTGTGCGCCAGGCGTGCGTCGAAGACCCGGCGGGCCAGCCGCTCCGCTCCGGCCGGGGTGGTGCGCTCGCCGACCCCGACCGCCAGCACCCCGGGGGCGAGCAGCAGTACGTCGCCGCCCTCCAGGTGCTCCAGGCCGGGGCCGTACACGAAGGAGGTGCCGGCGAACCGGGGGTGGTGCCGGTAGATCGCGTCGGTCAGGCTGGTCTCCCGGCCCCGGGCCGGCATGGCCAGGCTGGTCACTGCGGCATGGTCGCCGATCCAGGTGGAGGAGTCCCGGGTGAAGAGCAGGTTCGGCAGCGGGTCGATCACGAAGTCCAGCCGGTCCATCAGCCGGTAGACCAGGCCGCCGCCCCGGCCGCCGAGCCGCAGCTCCTCGTGGGCGAGGCCGGCGATCAACACGTCGGCCAGCGCGGCCGGATCGAGGTACGACAGGTGCTCCGCCACCCGGCGCCGCAGCGTGTCACCCAATCGGGTGTCGGCGAGTACCCGCTCGGTCATCTCGGACCGCGCGTCCGGCACGGCCAGCGTCTCGGCGAGTAGGGTTCCGATGTAGAGCACCTCGACGCCGCGCCCGGTCAGCGCGGCGGCGAACGCGTCGTGCTCCTCCTGCGCCCGCCCGACCCAGGGGATCGCGTCGAAGAGCAGCGAGTCGTTGTTCCGGGGCGTGAGTCGGGCGAGTTCAGGCCCGGGACGATGCAGAAGTACGGTGCCGAGACGCCCGACCTCGCTGTCCACGAAATGGGTCATCCTCGCAGCGTAGGCCAGCAGTTGGCACCATCCGGGAAAAAGGGCTTCGGGTGAATAGGGCATTCATCCACACTCACTCCGGTGCTTCGACTTGCCGCTCCCTAGGTCTGGCCACGTACCGTAGTGAGGAGATAACTTCGAGGGACCTTTTGCCGGAGGTCACGATGACTGTCTTTTCTGCACGATCAGCGGTTCCCGCTGCGCGGGCCCTCCCTCCCGCGCCGGTCAACCAACTTCCCCCTCTGGAGGCCGTCCGGCCGACACCGATGGACTGGGCCCGTCGGCGTCGCGCGGAACGGGACGCCCGCCGGATCGAGGCCGCCGGTGCCCGGGCGCTGAGCCGGCTCGACCACCTCGGTCCATCGTGGCACGTGGTCGACTGGCCGCGTACCGAGATGACCGAGGCGAGCATGCTCGACCTGGACTACCGGTCCCGGGACGAGCGCGCGGGCTTCCTCGCGATCGGTCCCAGCGGACTCTTCGCGGTCACCGTGGCCGACCACGGCCGGTCCCGGGTCCTGATCGCCGGGGACGTCGTGCAGATCAACGGCAAGCGGCCGGCGTACGTGTCGGAGGCGCGGCGGGACGCGAAGCGCGCCGCCAAGGCGCTCTCCAACGCGGTCGGCCTGACCATTCCGGTCACCCCGGTGCTGACCTTCGTCGGCTCCGGGGTGATCAGCGTGTACGGACTGCCCAAGGAGTGCCTGGTGGCGACCCACCGGGAACTCGACCGGCTGCTCGTCGCGGGCGGCAACCGGATCAGCGCCGCCACTGCGGAGAAGCTGTCCCGGGTCGCCCAGTCCCCCTCCACCTGGCTGAACGCCCCGTACCGGTCCGCGGCGGACTACCGGTGGTACGAGGAGGGCCGAACGGCGGCTGACAAGCACGCCGGTCGCCGGTAGCGTCACGAGCCGACGCCACCCGCCGGGCGGCGCCCCGTCGCCGCCCCAGGGGCCGTGGGGTGTGTGCCGTACCGGCGGGGGCTGCGGGATGGCCCGACCGGCCGGCGCACCGCGGGGGTCGCGGCCCCGGTAGGCACCGGCTAGCGTGGGGCGTGGTGCGGCAAATAGGAGGCGCGGTGGCCCACGTCGAACTCTCGATCTCGGAGGCGTTCCCGACGCCGGCGACCCCGTCGCTGGGGCACCGGTCCACCGGCTTCGACGACTCCACCGGCTTCGACGACTCCACCGGCTTCGACGACGCCGACGGGCGAGGTCACCTCGACGGGTTCAGCCGGTGGTCCGAGACGGTCTCGGCGGCCGCCGAGCCGTGCCTGCTGATCGACCGGGAAACCACCATCGCCGCCGTCTCGCCGTCCTGTTGCCAACTGCTCGGCCTCGGCACCCCGCTCGACGCGCTCGGCCTCCCGCTGCTCGGCAGCGGGCTGCGGCTGCTCGACTTCACCGCCGCCCGCGGCGAGCTGACCGAGCAGGACGTCGAGAAGATCCCCCCGCTGCTCGCCCTGCACTCGGGCCGGCTCGCCCGGGGGCTGCTCCGGGTGCGCTGCCCCGAGGCCGACGGGCCGGACGCCACCACGGTGGACGCGATCGCCACCCCTGTCCTCACCGAGGGCCAAGTCGCCGGCTCGCTCACCTTCTTCTCCGAGGTCTGAGCACCCTTTTCCGGGGTGTGAGCACCCTTTTCCGGGGTGTGAGCACCGCCTGCCCGGCCCCTGGGCGGGCCCGCCGGCCGCCGGCCGGCGAGGGGCGGCTCTCGGGGGTACGCCGGTCACCGGTTGGACAGCTCCGCGAGACGTACCGGCCACCCGGAGGTTGCTGGGCAGGTGACGCGCGTCGCGATCTGGCCCTTCCGCAGGGCGGCGGTGTTGGGCCGGTGCCGTACCCCCCGTAAGGTCTCCTCATGCTGGACATCGCTCTGCTGCCGGAGGAGTACGCCGTGTGTCGGCTGCCCGCCGGCTCACCGGTGCCGGCCGGCCTACTGAGCCCTCCGGCGGACTCCGGCGTGCTGTCGGTGACCCGGAGCGGCGCCGAACTGTCGATCATCTGCCGCGCCGACCAGGTCCCGGCCGACGCCACCGCCGAGACACCGTGGCGCTGCCTCCGGGTGGCCGGCCCGCTCGACCTGGCGCTGACCGGGATCCTCGCCTCCCTGGTCGTCCCGCTGGCCGACGCCCGGGTCAACATCGTGGCGTTCTCGACGTTCGACACCGACTATCTGCTGGTCCCCTCGGTACGGCTCGTCGAGGCGCTCGCCGCGCTGCGGCAGTTCGGACACCGGATCACCACCTGAAGCGTGGTCGATCACGCCGACGCCCTACCATTGGCGGGGCCATCCGCCGCACCACCCACGGCAGCCACCTATGCCCGAGGATCCGGCCGTGCTCCGTCTCCCGTCGCCCGACCCCACCACCGGCCGGCTCCGCGCCGCCGGCGCCCTGCTCGGCTGCCTGGCCCTGGCCGGCTGCCTCGCCCTGGCGGCCTGTGGCGTTCCGCCCGAGCTCCAGACGCCCCGGGCCACTCCCACCCGGCCGACCCCCACTCCGACGGTCGGCCCCACCGGCACGCCGACGTCCGCGCCGAACCTGTCGCCGACGCCGACGCCGAGCCCCACCTCGCTGGTCGCCTGCCCGGCCGGCGGGCCGAGCCGCGACCAGGTGACCGCACTGCTGCGCCGCACCGCGAACCTGCCCCGCTCCGGCCGGGTCACCTACCAGACCGGGCCGCTCTGCGTGCAGGACTGGCAGTACAGCGTCGTGATGGTGGCCGACCGGGAGCCGTTGCAGGCGGTGACCCGGGGCCGCCCCGGGAACCTGCGGCTGGTCACCGCCGGCTCCGACGTCTGCACCATCACGGTCCGGGCCGAGGCGCCGCCCGCGCTCCGGACGACGGTGTGTGACGCACCCCCGCCCGCGTACGGCGGTTTGTAGGCTGGAGGGCATGCCCGGAACACCGCCGACCCGCTTCGTCTACCTGGGGCCCGAGGGGACCTTCGCCGAGCAGGCGCTGCGTACCATCCCGGCCGCGGAGCGCGGCACCCGTACCCCGGCGCGCAGCGTCCCGGAGGCGCTGGACGCGGTCCGGGCCGGTGACGCCGACGCCGCGCTGGTGCCGCTGGAGAACTCCATCGGCGGCGCGGTCCCGGTCACCCTGGACGAGATGGTCGACGGCGAACCACTGGTGATCACCCGCGAGGTGGTGCTGCCGGTCGAGTTCGTGCTCGCCGCGCCGCCGGGCCGGGCCCTCGGCGAGGTGCGCACCGTGGCCGCCCATCCGCAGGCGTCCACCCAGTGCCGCCGCTGGCTCCGCGAGCACTTGCCCGACACGGTCGTGGTGGACGTACTCTCCAACGCCGCCGCGGCGCTCGCCGCCGTCGAAGGCCAGCAGGACGCCGCGATCTGCGCGCCGATCGGCGCCGCCCGGCAGCGGCTGGCCGTGCTCGCCGACAAGATCGCCGACCATGACGACGCGGTGACCCGGTTCGTGCTGCTCAGCCGGCCGGGACCGCCGCCGCCCCGGACCGGTGACGACCTGACCTCGCTCGCCGTCTACATCGCGCACGACCGGGTCGGCGCGCTGCTCGCCGTGCTGATGGAGTTGGCGGTACGCGGGGTCAACCTGACCCGGATCGAGTCCCGGCCCACCGGCGAGGCGCTCGGCCGCTACGCGTTCTTCCTCGACTGCACCGGGCACGTCGCCGACGACCGGGTCGGCGAGGCGCTCCAGGGACTGCGCCGGATCTGCGCCGAGGTGCGCTTCCTGGGGTCGTACCCGAGGCATCGCGGGAGCACGGCGGTGGCCGAGCGGCCGGTCCCGGCGCCGGCCGGGCTCTCCGACGTCGACTACGCCGACGCGGCGGCCTGGCTCGCCCGGCTGCGGGCCGGCGAACTCTCCTGAGTCATGGTGCCGGCGCGCGGCGAGTCGGAGCGCATCGCCTGACGCCCTCTCCGACGCCTCACCGAGCCGATTGGTGATGCCGCGAGCGTGCCGTCGTCGCGGGGCAGCTCCGGTCCGGACGCCGGCGGCGAGCGGGGAGACCTTCGCGGCAGCAGAAGTTTCTGGCTGCGGGGTCTCTGACACCCGGCTGTACTCATTTAGACTCATCAATGGATACCCCTGGTTCACCAGCGGTACATGATCGGGCCGCCGGTGATAGAGGCACCCCCGCCACGCCTCGGTCCAGCCTCCGTCCCCGACAGACAGGACCGCTCATGACATCCGCAGTACGCCGGACCACCCTCGCCGGAGGGCTCGCTGCCGCCCTGCTGGCCGGCCCGCTCGCCGTCCCGGCCGTCGCCGCACCGACCGCCACGATCACCCTCAACGGGTCCAGCGCGAGCGTCTCGGGCAGCAACGTCACCGTCTCCGGTAGCGCCGTCACCATCACGGCTCCCGGGTCCTACCAGATCAGCGGCACGCTGAACGACGGCTACGTCAGCGTGGACACCGCCGCCACCGGAAACGTGGAACTCATCCTCAGCGGCGCCTCGATCACGAACTCGCGTTCCGCTCCGCTCTACGTCACCAACGCCAGCGCCGTCACCGTCACGCTGGCCGCCGGGACCAGCAACAGACTCACCGACGCGTCGACCTACACCAACACCGGCGAGCCGGACGCCGCGCTGTTCAGCACGGCCGGGCTGACCATTGGCGGCACCGGCTCGCTGGACGTACGCGCCAACTACGCCGACGGCATCGTCAGCAAGGATGCCCTGGTCATCCAGTCGGGCACGATCACCGTGAACTCGGTGGACGACGCCATCCGGGGCAAGGACTCGCTCACCGTCAACGGCGGCACCATCAACGTGACATCGAGCGGCGGCGACGGAATAAAGTCCAACGACACCGAGGACGGCAAGGGCGTCGTCACCATCACCGACGGCACGATCACCGCCGCCGTCGGCGACGACGCCGTCAAGGGCGAGAACGCGGTGAACGTCTCCGGCGGAACCATCAACGTGACCCGGTCGTACGAGGCGATCGAGGGGCTGCGGACGACGATCAGCGGCGGCACCGTCAACGCGGTGGCGAGCGACGACGCGATCAACGCCGTGGAAGAGGGTCTCGGGGACTGGGTCCCCTCCACGATCGCGTTCATCCGGGTCACCGGCGGCACGGTGGTGGCCACCGGCGGGACCGACGGCTTCGACTCCAACGGCGAGCTGACCTTCGCCGGCGGCACGGTGGTGGCCAACGGCTCCAGCACCGTAGGCGGGGGTGAGGGCGCGTTCGACGCCGACGGGCCGATAACCTTCACCGCCGGCACGGTGGTGGGCGCCGGCCTGACCTCGCTGGCCGTGTTCCGGGCGGTGCCGAACACCGGCCAGGGCTGGGTGGCCCCCCGGTTCACCACCAACCTCGCGGCCAACACCATCGTGCACGTCGTCTCCGGCAGCGCGGTGGTGGCCTCGTTCCGGTCGTCGCAGACCATCCGGGAGGTCGTCTTCTCGTCCAACCGGATCGCCAACGGCCAGCAGTACGACATCTACACCGGCGGCAGCGTCAGCGGCACCGGCATCGGCGGCTACTACGCCAGTGGCAGCATCACCGGCGCGACCCGGGTGTTGACCGGCGTCACCGCCGGGCGGTACGGCCGGTTCTGAGCTGTACCGGCCGGCAGGGGGCCGGAGGCGTCCCGGGCGGGGCGCCTCCGGCAGTCGTCAGTCCAGCAACTGGTTGAGCAGTCCGCCGCCACCGCCCTGCTCCTGGCGGCCCATGCCCTGGATCGGCGGCTCCTCGGAGGGCTGGACGATCACGAAGCCCTGCCCGGCGAAGCTCATCGTGAACGCCTCACCGGTACGCCGGCCGAGCAGCGTGCCGAGGCCGAGCTGCTCGGCCCGGTGGTAGCCGGTCTGCAGGCTCGCCGACCAGGCGACCGCGGCCTGCGGGTCGACGTACGTCGGCGCGTCGACGTTGAGCACCACCGGGGTGCCCTTGGTGGTGATCGCGATCCGGCCGTAGCCGCTGAAGACGCAGTTGAACAGCCCGGACGACGACATCATGCCGGCCCCGCCGACCATCTTGATGTCGTATTGCAGGGTGGAGTCGAAGGCGAGCACGCTGGAGCCGTTGATCGACAGTGCGTCGCCCGGCTCCAGGTCGATGATGTGCACGTCCGCCGCGTAGTCGGCCAGGAAGACGTCACCCCGTCCGCTGATCTTCATCAGCGGTACACCCTCGCCGGTCAGCTTCTGCTTGAGAAACTTGCCGAGCCCGCCCGAGCCCAACGCCTGGAACTGCACCTGCCCCTGGTACGCGACCATGGAGCCGACCCGGGCCATCGCCTCGCCGTTGAGTTCGATCTTCAGCATCTTGGAGTTCTGCAGCCGCATCCCGGGCTGGTGTGACTCCTTCTCCAGGTTCTCTGCCGAAAACAGCGCGCTGCGCATCACGTTCCTCCTGACGGGTGGAGGACCGAGGGTAGGCAACCGGCGCAACCAGGCAGTTCCCGGGGGCGGCCGTTCCCGGTGGTCAGGCAGGTCCGGGACCGGCCAGGCGCGGCCGAGGTCGCTGGTTCAGGCCCAGCCCAGGTCGTGCAGCCGGTCGTCGTCGATGCCGAAGTGGTGGGCGATCTCGTGCACCACCGTGATCGCGACCTCGTCGACGACGTCGTCCTCGGTGTCGCAGATCCGCAGGATCGGCCGACGGTAGATGAAGATCCGGTCGGGCAGCACCCCGGCGTAGTCCCAGCCCCGGCTGGTCAACGCGTGGCCCTCGTAGAGGCCGAGGAGTTCGGGGCCGTCCTCCGGCGAGTCGTCCTCCACCAGGATGACGACGTTGCTCATCAGGTTGAGCAGGCCCTCCGGCACCTCGTCGAGGGCCTCGGCGACCAGTTCCTCGAAACGCTCGCGGCTCATCTCGACCGGCACCGCCCAATTGTGCCGCACCTGACCGGGTGGGCCGGCGCCCGTCGTGAGGCGCGACGGCCGCCCGGACGCACCGGACGCACCACCAACGTCGACGATCGCGATGATCAGGGCCGGCGGCGCCGCGCTCGGCGGCGTACCGGGAAGTGCCCTGACCACCGCGATCGAGGGATGGGTGGGGAGGTTTCGCCAGGATCAGGCGGCGAGGCGGGCGTTGAGCGAGATCTCGGCCCCGGGCGAGAGCAGCCGGGAGATCGGGCAACCCGCCTTGGCGGCCTCGGCCAGCTTGTTGAACTCGGCCTCGTCGATCCCCGGCACGTCGCCGACGGTGTCGAGGTCGATCCGGGTCACCGTCATGCCGGCGTCGGTCTTGTCGAGGTGCACCTGGGCGGTGGTCTCGACCGAGGTCGGCGTGAATCCGGCGTCGGCGAGAGCCTTGGAGAAGGCCATCGAGAAGCAGCCGGCGTGCGCCGCGCCGATCAGCTCCTCCGGGTTGGTGCCCTCGCCCTCCTCGAAGCGGGACTTGAACGAGTAGTTCCCCTGCAACCCGCCCTTGCCGGTGCGGATCGTGCCGGAACCTTCGGTGAGATTGCCCTGCCAGCGGGCGGATGCGGTGCGGATAGGCATGGTGCCGACGCTAGCTCAAAGCGACCGGCGACGCGACGACCCCGGCCAGGACGCGGACCATCCGGGCCCATGGGTACGGGGCCGGTCCGCGGCTGCTGTGCCATCATCGATGGCAGGAGTCCGCCGTGGAAGGGGTCAGCGATGCCCGACGACGTCTCCATCCCCCGCCAGGACGGGCCGGACGGCCGTCGGGACACCGGCCCGGAGGATCCGGCACGCCCGGGCGACGACGCGGAACCCACACCGGACGGTGCCAGCATCGTGTCGTGGGGCGACCGCCCGGGTACCGGGGGGCGGGCCGGGCTGGCCCTGCGCCGGCTCGGCCGGGACAGCCGGTTGGTGCCGGTGGTCGGTGCCGCCGGGGCGGCAGCCGTCTTCGCCTCGCTGATCGGCGACTGGGCGGTCACCAGCATGACGGTCGAGGGCGCCGAGAACGCGGTCGCCCTGGGCAGCGGCGTGGTGGACATGTCGACGTTCGGCACGGCGTACCTGGTCGGGGTCTTCGGCGTGCTCGGCTGCCTGGCGCTGGTCCTGTTCGGCTCGCCCGGGGTACGCCACAACGCCCGGGTCGTCGGGCTGGCCGTGTCCGGGGCGGTGCTCGGGGTACTGGTCGCCACCACCGGCTCGCTCGACACCCTGGCCGACCGCTGGCAGATGTACGGCCAACTGGACGGGATGGTCATCGAGTACGGCCAGGGCCTCGTGCTGGCGTACGTCGGCACCGGCGGGTTCGGGCTGGCCCTGCTGCTCGCCGGGCGTTTCGTCCGGCGGAGCGCGGTCGCACCGGCGCCGGCCGCCGAGCCGGGCGCACCGGCCGGACCCCTGCCGGCGGAGGAGTCCGACTGGCCGTGGCGGCGGCCCCGGGCGGCCGGCACTGCGGAGGTGGCCGACGATGACGACGGCCGGCCGCCACCGATCGACCTGACGGTGACCCCGACCAAGCCGTTCGCGCACTGAGCCGTCCCCGCCGGCCGGGCTGGCACGGATCCGGCCAGGGCCACGGTCCGGATGCCGGGGACGGGGGCCGCCACCGCCCCGACCGGGCGGCGCGTCGGCCGGGCGTATCTCGATACACCTGCCCCGCCGCGCACCGGTAGGCTCGGTTCCCGTGATTGACCTGCGTCTGCTCCGCGACGATCCGGATACCGTACGTGCCAGCCAGCGTGCCCGTGGCGAGTCCGAGTCCGTGGTCGACGACCTGCTGCGGGCCGACGAGGAGCGGCGGGCGGCGGTCGGGCGCTTCGAGGCGCTCCGGGCCGAGCAGAAGCAGCTCGGCAAGCGGATGCCAAAGGCCGACCCGGCGGAGAAGGCCGGGCTGCTCGCCCGGACCAAGGACCTCTCCGCCGAGGTGAAGGCGGCCGAGGCCGCGGTCGGCGCGGCCGAGGCGGCGCTACGCCGGGCGCAGTACGCGATCCCGAACGTGGTCGAGCAGGGCACCCCGCCCGGCGGCGAGGACGACTTCGTGCTGCTCCGCGAGGTCGGCACCCGGCCCGAGATCGAAAACCCGCGCGACCACCTGGAGCTGGGCGAGGCACTGCGGGCGATCGACGTCGAGCGCGGCGCGAAGACCTCGGGCAGCCGGTTCTACTACCTGACCGGGGTGGGCGCACTGCTCCAGCTCGGCCTGCTGCAACTCGCCGTCGCCCAGGCGGTGGAGTACGGCTTCGTCCCGACCATCACCCCGTCGCTGGTCAAGCCGGAGGCGATGGAGGGCACCGGATTCCTCGGCTCGCACGCCAGCGAGGTCTACCGGCTGGAGGCCGACGACCTGTTCCTGGTCGGCACCAGCGAGGTGCCGCTGGCCGCGTACCACTCGGGGGAGATCCTGGACCTGACCGAGCCGGTCCGGTACGCCGGATGGTCGTCCTGCTACCGCCGGGAGGCCGGCTCGTACGGCCGGGACACTCGGGGCATCATGCGGGTACACCAGTTCGACAAGGTCGAGATGTTCTCCTACTGCCAGCCGGAGGAGGCGCACGACGAGCACCTCCGGCTGCTGGCCTGGGAGGAGGAGATGCTGGCCAAGGTCGAGCTGCCCTACCGGGTGATCGACGTGGCAGCGGGTGACCTGGGCAGCAGCGCGGCCCGCAAGTACGACTGCGAGGCGTGGGTGCCGTCGCAGGGCCGCTACCGGGAGGTCACCTCGACCTCCAACTGCACCACCTTCCAGGCCCGGCGGCTGAACGTGCGATACCGGGACGATCAGGGCCGCCCGCAGACGGCCGCGACCCTGAACGGCACCCTGGCCACCACCCGCTGGCTGGTACCGATCCTGGAGAACCACCAGCAACCGGACGGCTCGGTACGGGTCCCCAAGGCCCTCCAGCCGTACGTCGGCGGTCGGGACGTACTCGAACCGAAGTGAACCCCTCCCGGTGAAGAGCACTTCACACAAATGTCATGGAGCCACCCCGGAAGGTGAGATACGGTTGCTGCCCCGTCACCGCCAGCTGACCCGGTAGCAGCAGTTCCGGCGACTTCTCCGAGCCTGGCGGGCGGCGGGCTGGAGGAGGAGCCATGCCCCGACCCGGGTTGCCGAAGCTGATCGCCACCGACCTCGACGGGACGCTGGTGCGCACCGACGAGACCGTCTCGGCGTACACCCACGAGGTGCTGGACCGGGTCCGGGCCGCCGGCATTCCGGTGGTGGGCGCCACCGGTCGCGGGCCCCGGTTGGCCGAGCTCACCCGCAACGACATCCGGGCCGCCGACTTCCTGGTGATGGCCGGCGGCGGCCGGGTGGTCGACCAGACCGACCCGGCCGGGCCGGTGATCCTGCGGGACGAGCGGTTGCCCGGTGCGTCCCTGGCCGAGCTGCTCCGGGTGCTGGAGACCGAGGTGGGGCCGATGACCGTGATGGTCGAGGCGCTGGACGCACCGGGTGCCCCGCTCTGGGGTGATTTCGACGCGACCTGGCCGTACCAGGACCGGTTCGAGGCGCGGGCCCGGGTCGACTGCCTGGGCAGCGACGTGATCAAGGCGTTCGCCCGGACTCCCGACCACGACGTCGACACCCTGCTCGCGACGGCCCGCCGGCTCGTACCGGCGGAGCAGGCCTCGATCACCCAGGCCGGGCTCGGCTTCATCGAGATCTGCCCGCCCGGGGTGGACAAGGCGACCGGGCTGGCGGTGGTGGCCCAGACCCTCGGCGTCGACCCCGCCGAGGTGCTGGTCTTCGGGGACATGCCCAACGACCTGCCGATGTTCGAGTGGGCCGGCTGGGCCCGGGTGGCGGTCTCCAACGCCCACCCCACCGTGCGGCGGGCCGCCGACGAGGTGACCCTGCGCAACGACGACGACGGGGTCGCGGTCTACCTCGATCGACTACTCTCGCGTTGATGGGACGACTACCTCGGCTGGTGGCCACGGATCTCGACGGCACGCTGCTGCGGGCGGACCGGACGGTCAGCCCGCGTACCGTCGAAGCGATCTCGCGGATCTCCGCCGAGGGCGTCGGCGTGGTCCTGGTGACCGGCCGCCCGATCCGCTGGCTCCAGCACGTCTACGACCAACTGGGCCTGCCGCTGCCGACGGTCTGCGCCAACGGGGCGGTGGTCTACGACCCGGTCGCCGACCAGGTGCTCCGGGCCGACCCGCTCGCTCCGGACCTGCTCGCCGAGGTGGTCCAGCGGCTCCGCGCCGAGGTGCCCGGGGTGACCTTCGCGGTGGAGGTGACCGACGGCCGCGAGATCCGGCACGAGGTGGACTATCCGCTGAGCTGGGATCGGGGCTACCCCGACATCCGGACGATCGAGAGTCCGGCCGACCTGCACGCCGTACCGGCGGTGAAACTGCTGGCCCGGGCCGGCACACAGGACCCGGACGTCTTCGTGAAGGTGGTGGCCGGGGCACTGGCCGGGCTCGCCGAGGCGACCCACTCGTCGTACAGCGGACTGATCGAGATCTCGGCGGCCGGGGTGACCAAGGCGGCCGGGCTGGCCTGGTACTGCACCCGGCACGGGGTGGACGCCGCCGACGTGGTCGCCTTCGGGGACATGCCGAACGACGTACCGATGCTGACCTGGGTGGGCCGGGCGGTGGCGGTGGCGAACGCGCATCCGGCCGTACTGGAGATCGCCGGTGACGTGACGGCGAGCAACGAGGAGGACGGGGTGGCGGCGTACCTGGAGGCGCTGCTCGACTCCGACCCGGCGGGCGGCGCCGACGCCGCCGGACCGGGCAGCCACGCCGCGGACCGGATCGCCGACCCGGCCTGACCGGCAGCGCTCCGGTTCCGGCCCGGCCGGGCTCGTGGGCCCGACCGGGCCGATCGGTGGTCGGGGGAGTTAGAGGTACTGGCCGGGACCGGGACCCTCACCGGGTTGCCCGGCGTTGCCGCCCGGCATGCCCGGGAGTGTGCCGGCGGGGCCCATCGGCAGCGCGGGACGCCCACCGGAACGCATCTGCTCCAACTGCATCCGGGCCGCCATCTGCTGGGCGACCAGCGCCGCCTGGATGCCGTGGAACAGCCCTTCCAGCCAGCCGACCAGTTGGGCCTGGGCGATCCGCAGCTCCGCCTCGCTCGGCGCGGCGTCCTCGCCGAACGGCAGGGACAGCCGCTCCAACTCCTCCCGCAGCTCCGGGGCGAGCCCGTCCTCCAGCTCGACGATCGACCGCTGGTGGATCTCCCGCAGCCGGTGCCGGCTGGCGTCGTCGAGCGGCGCGGCCTTGACCTCCTCCAGCAACTGCTTGATCATGCTGCCGATCCGCATCACCTTCGCCGGCTGCTCGATCAACCGCGACGGGTCCTCGCCAGGCGTCTCGCCGTCGGTCGGCACGGTGCCGACCGGGCGCCCGTCCGGGCCGACCACCAGCACGGCGCCGCCGCCGGGGCGCTTGCCCGCTGGAGCCGAGTCGTCGTTGTCTTCCTGGGAACGTGGCACGTCGGTCATGCCCCCATCTTCCCGCAACGACCTCCCGCGACACGCGCCGCCCACCGCCGACGAGCGGGCGCGGTGCCGCTCCCCCTCCCAACGGCTGGTGGCGGTGCCCGCACCGTACGGTCGCACCATGGCCGAAGACCGTCCCGCCGCCCCTCCCGCCGATCCGCGGGAGGTGCTCGATCGGCCGGCGCCGCCACCTGACCTGCGACTGCGGTACGGCACCGACCCCGAGCAGGTCGCCGACCTGCGCCTGCCCGCCGCACCCGCCGGTCCGGCCCGACCGCTGGTGGTGGTCGTGCACGGCGGCTTCTGGCGGGCCGAGTACGACCGCCGGCACACCGGACCGCTCGCGGCGGACCTGGCCGGCCGGGGCTACCCGGTGGCCCAGTTGGAGTACCGCCGGACGGGGCAGCCGGGCGGGGGCTGGCCGGGCACCTTCGACGACGTCACGGCCGGGATCGCCGCGCTGCCCGGGCTGGTCGGGGCCGTGCTGCCGGCCGGCCGGATGGCGCCGGGCCCGCCGATCCTGCTCGGGCACTCCGCCGGTGGACACCTCGCGCTCTGGGCCGCGCTGCGTGCCCCGGCCGGGGTACTCGGGGTGCTCGCCCTGGCCCCGGTGCTGGACCTCGCCGAGGCGTACCGGCTGGACCTGGACGGTGGCGCGGTGGCCGCACTGCTCGGCGGCGGCCCCGAGGAGGTGCCGGACCGGTACGCGGCGGCCGACCCGGCCCGCGCGGCGGCACCCCCGATCCGGACCTCGATCGTGCACGGCACCCTGGACCAGCAGGTACCGGTGGCGCCGAGCCGCCGGTACGCTGCCAGAGCCCACGGCACCGACCTGCGCTTCGTCGAGCTGCCCGAGTGCGAGCACTTCGGGCTGATCGACCCACTGTCCCGCGCGTGGACCGTTGTACTGGCCGAGTTACATTGGCTAACTGGGAGATCAGGCGGCATTGACGCAGCACCGCGTTCCCGGTAGAACCCCGGGAGAGCTGCGCTCCCAACGCCGCTCCGGGAGGGATCCGTGTCGCAGATGGACCGCAGACGAGCGCTCAAGCTGCTGGGCTCGCTCGGCGCGCTCGGCGCCACCGGGCTGGCCGCCGCGTGCGGCCGGTCGGACGGCCTCGAAACCGAGGAGCCAATCAGCGACGAACCGGTGCGGATCGGCATGATCGTCGCCCAGTCCGGCGTCTACAAGCCGATCGGCGACGAGATGCTGCGCGGGTTCCAGCTCTATCTCGACCTGAACGACCAGCGGCTCGGCGGACATCCGGTCGACCTGGTCGTCGCCGACGAGGGCGAGACGCCCGAATCCGCTCGGGCCGCCCTGGACCAGCTCGTCAAGCAGGGGGTACTGGCGCTCACCGGAGTGGTCAACTCGGCGGTCATGCTCGGCCTGCGGGACGCCGTGGAGCAGGCGAAGATCCCGCTGATCGGCTCCAACGCGTCCCCGTCGACGTTGCAGAGCGTGGTCTACATCTGGCGTACGTCGTACATCAACGACGAGCCGGGGCGGGCGCTGGCGCCGTACGTCAAGGAGCAGGTCGGGGCGAACGGCCGGGTGGCGATCATCTCTCCGGAGTACGACGCCGGCCTCGACGCGGTGCAGGGCTTCCGGCAGAGCTTCGGGGAATCCGACGAGCGGATCTCCGACCCGGTGATCTGGACCGAGTACTTCCCCGGCAAGCCGCCCCGGAACGCCTTCGCGCCGTACATCACCCAACTGGTCAACCGCGATCCCGCCGCGATCTACTGCTTCTTCTCCGGCGACTCGGCGGTCGAGTTCCTCAAGAAGCTGCGCCAGGCCGGCTACCGCAAGCCGATCTACGCGCCGGGCTTCCTCACCGAGGGGCCGGTGCTCGGGCAGCTCAGGTCGCGTGAGGCCGAGGGCATCGTCACCTCGCTCAACTACTCCGCCGACCTCAACAACGCGGCCAACCGCCGGTTCGCCTCCGCCTTCCGCAAGGCGCACGGCTCGACCCCGACCACCTACGCGATGGCCTCCTACGATGCCGCGCAGGTGCTCGGCAAGGGGATCCGGATCGCCGGGGAGAACCTCAACCCGTTGCAGCTCAACCTGGCGCTCGGCCGGATCGGGCAGATCGACAGCCCGCGCGGCCCGTGGCAGTTCAACCAGCCGCGTACGCCGCAGCAGAAGTGGTATCTGCGCGAGGTGCAGTTGGACGGGCAGGTGCTGTCCAACGTACTGATCAACGAACTGGCGACGCTCGGCTGAGCCGGCGGGACGGGTCCCGGCGGGGCGGGCTCAGTCGCGCAGCTCGGCGACGCAGCACTTGACGCTGCCGCCGCCCTTCTTCAGCTCGGAGAGCTCTACCGGGACCGGCAGGTAGCCGGCGGCGGCGACCTTGGCCGCCATCCCACTGGCCTCGCTGTTGAGCACCACGTGCCGGCCGTCGCTGACCAGGTTCAGCCCGAACGCGAACGCGTCGACCTCGTCGGCCCGAACCGCGTCCGGGAAGAGCTGGGCCAGTACCCGCTGGGCGGCGACCGAGAACGCCTCCGGGAAGTACGCGATGTTGCCGTCGTCGAGCGGGGCCAGCGCGGTGTCCAGGTGGTAGAAGCGCGGGTCCACCAGGCGCAGCGAGACGACCGGGCGGCCGAGCACCTCCTGCGCCTCGGCGTGCGCGGCCGGCTCGGTCCGGAAGCCGTACCCGGCCAGGATCAGGCCGCCGTGCGCCTCCGGCAGGTAGGTGAAGTCGCCCTCACCCTCGTTGATCTCGGCGGGCGCGACGAACCGCGCGCCCCGCGCCTCATGGAAGGAGCGGTGCGCCGCCGCCTCGGGAGTCCGCTGCGGGTGCCGGAACCGGGCGCCGTAGACGGTGCCGTCGACCACGAAGGCGCCGTTGGCCGCGTAGACCATGTCCGGCAGGCCGGGTTCCGGAGCGAGTTCGTGCACCGTGTGACCGAGGTCGAGCAGGGTCTCCCGCAACCCGTGCCACTGCTTGACCGCCAGCTCCCGGTCGACCGGGGTGGCGGTGTCCATCCACGGGTTGATCGCGTACTCCACGGTGAAGTACTCCGGCGGACACAGAAGATATGTCCGCTTTCTGGGGATCCTCGGCTGGTTCACGGATCCAAGGGTAGGTACGGTACAGGTTTACTAACAGCCAGAACCGTTGCCTGAGAGAGGCGGAACGTTGCAGATCGACGGCGTGGACCAGCGAATCATTGCGTCACTCGTCGCCGACGCCCGTGCCTCGTACGCGGAGATCGGCTCCCGGGTCTCGCTCTCCGCACCCGCGGTGAAGCGCCGGGTCGACCGGTTGCGGGCGGCCGGAGTGATCCGGGGATTCACCACCGTCATCGACCCGGCGGCGGTCGGCTGGAGCACCGAGGCGTTCGTGGAGCTCTTCTGCACCGGGCGGACCACCCCGACCCAGATCACCGTGGCGACCCGGCGGCATCCCGAGGTGGTCGCCGCCTACACCGTCTCCGGCGAGGCCGACGCGCTGGTCCACCTGCGGGCGGCCGACATCGCCCACCTGGAACAGGCCCTCGAACGGCTCCGCGCCGAGCCCTTCGTCACCTCGACCCGGAGCATGATCGTGCTGTCCCGGCTGGTCGACTCGCCCACCGTGGTAGCCGCCCCGGCCTGACCGGGAGCGCCCGCCGGGCGACCGTCCGGGGCAGATGCGGCATTCGATCACGTTGGCGTTTCTGCCCTGTTTCCTTCCGGTTGCGATGGGAGCGTTCCCATGTAATGATGGCCATCAATTGGTACTTGAGTCGCGAGCCGGGCAAGAACATTACGTCGCCCAGGGCAGCCGATTTCAGGAAATGGGCGACCGCGCGCCGGAACCCGCTACCGCGGAGCGGGCGTCTGCCGCACCACCCGATCCGAACGTGCCGCCGTCACGCCCCACCAGGGCGAACGGTGGATGCCATCGTCGCGAGGAGTAGTCAAGATGCACACGAACCCCTTGTCCCGGGGTAAGTGGTCGCCGGCCCGTCGCGGGCTGGCCGCCGCCGCGGCCTTCACCCTCGTCTCCGGTCTGCTGGTCGGTCAGGCCAGCCAGGCCAGCGCCGCTCCCCGGGTCGACAACCCCTACGAGGGGGCCACGGTCTACGTGAACCCGGACTGGGCCGCGAAGGCCACCGCCAGCGGCGGTGCCGCGATCGCCGACCAGCCCACCGGGGTCTGGATGGACCGCCGCGCCGCGATCACCGGCACCGAAGGCGCGCGTGGCCTGCGGGAGCACCTGGACACGGCACTGGAGCAGGGCGCCGACCTGATCCAGATCGTCATCTACAACCTGCCCGGCCGGGACTGCGCCGCGCTCGCCTCCAACGGCGAACTGGGGCCGGACGACATCGAGATCTACAAGTCGGAGTACATCGACCCGATCGTCGAGATCATGGGCGATCCCGCCTACGCCGACCTGCGGATCGTCAACATCATCGAAATCGACTCGCTGCCGAACCTGATCACCAACGTGGGTTCGCGGGAGACGGCGACGCCGGAGTGCGACGAGATGCTGGCAAACGGCAACTACGTCGAGGGCGTCGGCTACGCGCTCGCCCAGCTCGGGTCGCTGGAGAACACCTACAACTACATCGACATCGGCCACCACGGCTGGCTGGGCTGGGACGACAACTTCGGCGCGGCCGCCCAGCTCTTCCACGAGGCGGCGACCGCCGCCGGGGCCACCGTGGACGACGTGCACGGCTTCATCAGCAACACCGCCAACTACGGAGTACTGCGCGAGGAGTTCTTCGACGCCAACACCGTGGTCGGCGGCCGGCCGGTCCGCGAGGCCAGCACCTTCGTCGACTGGAACCGGTACGTCGACGAGCTGTCGTACGCCCAGGCGTACCGGGACGAGCTGATCTCGGTGGGCTTCAACAACGACATCGGAATGCTGATCGACACCTCCCGCAACGGCTGGGGCGGCCCGAACCGGCCGACCCAGGCCAGCACCTCGACCGACCCGGAGATCTTCGTCAACGAGTCGCGCATCGACCGCCGGATCCACCTCGGCAACTGGTGCAACCAGTCCGGTGCCGGCATCGGCGAGCGGCCGACCGCGTCTCCGGAGCCCGGCATCGACGCGTACGTCTGGATCAAGCCGCCGGGCGAGTCGGACGGCGCCAGTCGGGAAATCCAGAACGACGAGGGCAAGGGCTTCGACCGGATGTGCGACCCGACCTACGAGGGCAACCCGCGCAACCAGAACAACATGTCCGGTGCCCTGCCCGACGCCCCGCTCTCCGGGCACTGGTTCGAGGCTCAGTTCCAGGAGCTGCTCCGCAACGCCTACCCGCCGCTGTGATCCCCCGGACGGCTCTCGCCCTGCTCCGGTGGAGGATCTGACCCGGCAGCAGCCCGGTAGGAGACCTGGTGCGGTCGACCGACGTCGGCCGCACCAGGGGCGTGTCCGGGGACCGGTGACCGGGGCCGGGAACCGTGGACGCGGGTCGGCGCGTCGAACCGCGCATGACACCCGAACGGGGAACTCGATCCGGCGCCACCGTCGGCACGGCGTTCGTCGCCGGCCTGGCGCTGACCGGCATGCTGCTGACCGGCTGCACCTCCGAGCCGGATCCCACTCCGCCACCACCCGGCACCGGCGTACCGGCCAGTGGGCTGCGGCTGGTCGCCTTCGACTCCTGCGCAAGCGCGCTGGCCGGGCTCCGCGCCGCCGCCAGGGCGTACGTCGGGCCGTACGGCCTACCGGGCGGCTCTATGGAGCCGGCGTTCCAGACCACCGACGGTGGCGCCGAGCGGGCCGCCGGCGCCGACGCGGGGACCGCCCGGGACAACGCCGCCGCACCCGGCGCCGGATCCGGCCACTCGGGGACCAACACCCACGAGGCCGGGGTGGACGAGCCGGACCTGGTGAAGACCGACGGCCGGCGCATCGTGACGGTCGACCAGGGCACGCTGCGGGTGATCGATCCGGCGAGCCGGCGGCTGACCGGCACCCTGAAGCTCGACTCCGGCCCGGACGTCGGCTGGGCCGAGACCAACCTGCTGCTGCACGGCGACCGGGCACTGGTGCTGGCCCGGGAGCACGGCGTGGTCCACCCGGGCCTGAGCCGGCGGGCCCGGCCCGGCGTGCCCCCCGCCGACGACCAGCAGCAGGCCATCGTCGGTCCCCGACTGATCCTGGTCGACCTGGCCGGCGCCCCGAAGATCGTCGGCGACTACCGGATGGACGGCGGCCTGGTCGACGCCCGGCAGGTCGGCCCGACCGTCCGGGTGGTGGTGCGCTCCTGGCCCCGGCTCGACTTCCCGCTGAACAAGGCAGCGGGGCCGGCCGACGAGAAGAAGAACCTCGCCGCCAACCGGAATATCGTGGACCAGGCACCGATCGACGCCTGGCTGCCCCGCTACCAGACCAGCACCGGTGGGCAGACCAGCACCGGCCGAGTCGGCTGCGACCGGTTGAGCCGGCCGGCGGTCTACTCCGGCACCTCACTGGTCACCCTGCTCAGCTTCGACCTCGGCGCCGCCAGCCTCGGCGACGGCGACCCGGTGACGGTCGCCGCCGACGGAGACACCGTCTACAGCAACGGGTCGCGGCTCTATCTCGCCAGTGACCAGCGCTGGCGGGTGCTGCCGGCGCTGACCTCCGGCGACCGGGCGCCCGACCCGAAGGACGAGCAGACCGACATCTACCAGTTCGACATCTCCGGCCCGGACCGGCCCCGCTACGTCACCGCGGCCACCGTGCCCGGCTGGCTGGTCAACCAGTACGCGCTGTCGGAGTGGGACGGACACCTCCGGGTGGCCACCACCAGCGGGCGTACCTGGGGACAGAACCCGAAGTCCAGCTCGGCGGTGTACGTGCTGCGCGCCGACGGGCGGACGCTGACCGAGACCGGCCGGGTCACCGGGCTGGGCAAGGGCGAACGCATCTACAGCGTGCGGTTCGCCGAGGGGACCGGCTACGTGGTGACCTTCCGGCAGACCGATCCGCTCTACACCGTGGACCTGCGCGATCCCCGTAAGCCGACCGTCACCGGCGAGTTGAAGATCACCGGCTACTCGTCGTACCTGCACCCGATCGGCGACGGGCGGCTGATCGGGGTCGGCCAGGAGGCCAACCGGCAGGGGCGGACCGAGGGCAGCCAGGTCTCCCTCTTCGACGTCTCCGACCTGACCAAACCGACCCGGATCGCCCAGCACCACGTCCGGTACGGCCACTCCGAGGCCGAGTTCGACCCGCACGCGTTCCTCTACTGGCCGGCCACCAAGACGCTGGTGGTGCCGCTGACCACGTACCAGGCGGCCGGCACCGACGGCAAGGGCAGGCTTGGCGGCGGCGCGCTGGTGCTGCGGGTGACCGACGGCGGCTTCACCGAGGCGGGCCTGGTGGAGCACGCCGAGGCGCGTACCACGGAGTCGAGCGGGATGATCCGCCGCTCGCTGATGGTCGACGGGGTGCTCTGGACCATCTCCGACGGCGCCATCAAGGCGACCGACCTCGGCACCCTCGGCACGCTGGGCGTGATCCGCATCTAGGAGGGACTACAGGTACATCCCGGTCCGGTGCTCGCCCGAGCCCCGGTTCTGCGGCTTGTCGCCCTCGCCGAAGAACCGCCGGCCGCCGAACTCGCCGTGCAGCCGGTCGTCCAGCTCGTCGGCGAGCCCGGTCATCACCTGTACGGCCAGCATCAGGTGGGTCGCCTGGAAGTTGCGGCCGAAGACCGGGATCGACGCCCAGACGGTGTCGTTGGTGCAGTAGAGCCGGCCGATCGGCATCCGGTTGGTCAGCTCGGAGAGCTTGACGTAGAGCTGCTCGGTCGGCTCGACCTCGGTGAGCACCGGGGAGAAGACGTCGACCAGCGGAGGGTTGTCCCGGACCCGGACGAAGACCATCGCCGATCCGGCCCGGATGCCGATGTCGCCGTCGGAGTCGACCTGGAGCTGGTCCGCCGACGACTTCAGCATCGCCGAGACCACTGTCCGGACCCGGTCCTCCAGGGCCAGCGCGTCGTTGCCGCTCTGCGCGGTCCGGGCCGCCGCGAGCGCCTCGTCGAGGTCGAGGTCGGCGGTCGGATCCGCCGCCACCTCGGGCCGGGCGGTGCCGAGCGGTTCGACCGCGAGCGGCTCGTCGGACTCGTCGTGGACCAGGAAGACGAGGAAGGCCGGGTGTGGTGCGCCGTACACGTCACGCAGGGTCCGCGACACGGTGGTGGCAAGCCGGACCGCCTCGCTGGTGCTGGCCCGCATCCCGAAGTGCCCACCGGAGCCCTCGAGCACGCCGGGCGGCGACCAGCCGAGCGCGATCATGTCGGCGATCGCGGCCCGATCCAGCCGGTACCCCTGGGGCAGGGCGGCGTTGCCCACCGCCCGCAGGTCGACCTGGCCGTCCTCGCCGATCTCGATGCTCACCGAGTAGACGGCGTCCCCGGTGCCGGAGGCGGTGGGGTCGAGGGTGAGCGCGATCTGCGTACCGGTCGGCAGGCCCCGCAGTTGGCCGGCGAGCGCCCGGGCGAACTCCTGCCACGCCTCGGTCACCTTCACCCGGAGGTCCGCGGTGGTCGGTTCGTCGAGAAGGATCGATTCGTAATGCTCGGCCGGGCTCCCCTCGGTCACTTCGTCCCCCGGCGCCTCAGGGTTGTCAGCCGCCATAACCGCCTCCGTCCGTCAGGGCACCGCACACCCTACCCAGCCGACCGGTTGGCCGGGATAGTGCGGACCCCGATCAGACACTAGAGGGGCCGTCCCGGGTACCCGGAGGACAGGCCCCTCGGCGCAGACCGTCACTGGCGACGGGGACTGGCGGCGAAGAACTCCCACATCGCGGCGGTGGCATCGACGGCGGCCCGGTAACCGCTCGCCGACGGCCAGGCGTGGCCCATCCCGTTCACCGTGTAGTCGACGACCCGGCTGCCGTCCGGGCAGGTGCTCGCCGTGCGGTTCACCGTCCTGGTCGCGTCGACCCAGACCGGCTTCCCCACGGTGCAGCCCAGGTTCTTCTGCCAGCGGGAGAGCCCGCTGTACATCCGGGAGGAGTTGCGGTCCTCCCGGCCGATGAAGGTGATCAACGAGACGGGTCTGCTCGGCTTGTAGTTCGGGTCACTGGCCGCCGGGCCGCCGGCGAAGGCCCCGCTGACCGGCGCGATCGCCGCGAACACCTCGGGCGCCTCGACCCCGAGCGCGTACGTCAGCTCGGCGCCGGAGGAGAACCCCGTCGCGTAGACCCGGGCCGGGTCGACGGACCACTCCTTGACCATCTTGTCGACCAGCGCCCGGACGAAGTTGATGTCGTCGCCCTGCTCGGCGATTCGGCTGAACTGCCTGTTCAGCGACTTCGGGTAGGCGACCAGGAATCCTTCGGCGTCGGCGAGGGTGTTGAGCCCGCTGGTGTCCCGCAGCCGGTCGACGCTCTGGTCGGTGCCGTGCAGGGCCACCACCAGCGGAGTGGGCACGCCGGGGCGGTACCCGGGCGGGGCGTGCACCGCCCAGGTCCGTTCCGCGCCGGCCCGGTCGATCGCCAGGGTGTGGTCGCCGGGCGCCGGGGAGACCGCCGGGCGGGCGGCCCGGGACGCACTCGGGTCGGTCTCCGGACCGGCGTCGCCTTCCGCACCGCAGGCGGCGGTCGTGCCGATGACCGCCGTCAACGCGATCGCTGCCAGGATGGATCGTCCAACGCTGCGCATCAGTTCCCCGTTCGATGTGCGGTTGCTGGTCGGGAGACTATGTCAAAATTGACATAGCAAAGCCGCTCCGGGAGATAACAGTTTGGCTACCGTCAGTGCGCTGGGTTATGCCCTGCTCTGCGCTCTCCACCGTGGCCCGCTCACCGGTTACGAACTGGTCCAGCGGATGCGCAAGCCGATCGGCTACTACTGGACCGCCCAGCAGAGCCAGATCTATCCCGAGCTGGCCCGGCTGTCGGCGAGTGGGTTGATCGAGCACGACGCCGAGGCCGGGCCGGGGCCACGGCAGCGCAAGACACACCGACTCACCGCCGCCGGCCGGGAGGCGCTGGCCGCCTGGCTGGTCGAGCCGCCCGCACCCCGGGCGTTCCGGGACGAGGCACTCCTCAAGACGTACGCGCTGGCCGCCGCCGATCCGGACGGGATGCGGGAGTTCTATCTCGCCGAGGCCGAGACGTACCAACGCCGGCTGGACGCCTTCCAGGAACAGCACGCCGACCTGCTGTCCCGGCACGCGGACGATCCGCTCCATCCGCAGTTCGGCGCCTTCGCGACCCTGGAGCTGGCGCTGGCCGGCACACCGCCCCGGATCCGCTGGTGCCGGTGGATGGCCGAGCGGATGACCGAACTCGGCCGGCTCCGACGCGAGTCGTCGCCGGATCCGGCCTAGGCGTCGGCGTCGCCGTTCTCCGACGACCAGCGGGCGGCCAGATCGGCGAGGTTGGCGGCCGCGACGGCCGGGTCCGCGCCGCGGCCGACCGCGAGCCCGAGCAGGTACGCGGTGACCGGAGCGCCGGGCCGGAGTACGTTGTGCGCCACGTCGCGGGCCAGGTCGAGTACCCGGGGCACGTCGACCTGCGCCGGATCGACGTCGAGTTCGGCACACGCCGCCGCCACCCAGCGGTCCATCGCGTTCACCTGATCCACTCCTCTGCCCGGCGTACGTCGTCCTCAGTGTCGCAGTCGAACCAGGGTGGCGGCCCCGTCCCCCGCCACGCCAGCTCGGTCACGGTCAGCTCGGCGATCAGGGCGCGCATCGACGTACCGGTGAGGATGCCGTCGCGGCCGGCGGCCAGTCGGGTCAACGCGGCCCGCAGCGGAGCGACCCGCCAGACCCCGCAGAGAAACTGCGCCCGTCCGGCGTTGTCGACGTAGACCACGCCGTCGACACCGGGTGCCCGGGACAGCGCGGCCCGGAGCTGGCGCACCGCGTCGGTGGTCAGCAGTGGCAGGTCGGCGGCGAGCAGCGCGACGGTGCCGGTGTCGGCTGCGTCGGGCGGCGTGGTGTCGGCTGCGTCGGGCAGCAGGGCCAGTCCGGCGGCGAGCGCGGCGACCGGTCCGCCACCGGGCGGCTGCTCCCGGGTCGCCCGAACGCCGGCCGGTAGCTCGCCGGCCGGGCCGACCACGACCCGGAGGTCGGCATCGGCGGCCGCCGCGAGCACCCGGTCCACCATCGCGCGACCGCCCACCGGCAGCGCCGGCTTGTCGGCACCACCCATCCGGCGGGCCGCCCCACCGGCCAGCACCACCGCCGCGAACCCGCCACCGTCGGGCTGGGCCGCGACGGACGCGGCCGCAGCGGGCTGGGCCGCGACGGACGCGATGGAGACGGGCTCGGCCGATTCCGGCGTGGTCGACGGCCCTGTTCCGGTCATGGCGGTAACGGTAACCGGGGCTTGCGGCGGTGGGCGACGGGCCGCGAGGCAGGATTGTGGGCATGGGACGAGCCAGTGGTCGGCGGAGTGTGCTGCGGATAGACCTGGACTCCGTCGCGGCGGGCGGTCGGGTCTCGGCGCGCCGGCAGGACAACCTCGCCGCCGAGGAGCCGCTGGAGATCCGGGTGGGTCCGGCCGGGCCAAACCGGCGTGCCCCGCTGGCGGTAACAATGCGTACCCCCGGCGACGACATCGACCTGGCGATCGGGTTCCTGGTCACCGAGGGGATCATCCGGACCGCCGACGACGTACGCACGGCGCAGCTCTGCGCCGGCACCGACACCCCGAACACCTACAACGTGGTGGACATCGTCCTCGCCGACGACGTACCGGCACCGACCACCGATCCGGCCCGGAACTTCTACACCACCAGTTCGTGCGGGGTGTGCGGCAAGGCCAGCATCGACGCCGTCCGGACCCGGTCCCGGCACGACGTGTCGACGGACCCGGTCACCGTGCCGGCACGTACCCTCGCCGATCTGCCGGACCAGCTCCGGGCCGCCCAGCGGGGCTTCGACCGTACCGGCGGGCTGCACGCCGCCGGGCTGTTCAGCGCCGACGGGAAACTCGTGGTGTTGCGCGAGGACGTGGGCCGGCACAACGCGGTCGACAAGGTGATCGGCTGGGCGGTCCGGGAGCAGCGGCTGCCGCTGCGCGGGCACCTGCTGCTGGTCTCCGGCCGGGCCAGCTTCGAACTCACCCAGAAGGCGTGGATGGCCGGCATCCCGCTGCTCGCCGCCGTCTCCGCGCCGAGCACCCTCGCCGCCGAACTGGCGACCGAGGCCGGGATGACGCTGGTGGGCTTCCTCCGGGGCGGCACCATGAACGTGTACGCCGGAGACACCCGGATCACCTTCTGACCCGTATTCTCCCGCCCAGCACCGGCGGGGCCGGGGTGTCTGCGGTGCGGACTGTCGAGCTGCCCCGCCTGTGCGCCCACCGGATCCCACCCGAGATCCCGCCGTCATCGCCGCTCGTCTCCGGGACAGGGCGGCGAGTCTTCGCGGTCGGAGTCGAGCCAGTCGTCGAGTACGGAGGGGCCGATCCCGGCCTGCAACGCCTCGGCGAGGAGCTGGGCGAACGAGTAGCCGGGCTGCGCCTGCAACGCACGTTCCACCGCCACGCTGGCCAGGGCACCCTGCCCGGCCCGCCAGGCGGCGAAGCCGAGCAGGCTGGCCGGGGCGGGCACCAGTTCCGGCTCGGCCCGACGGAGCACGTCCGTCCAGAGCGCGAGATGCCACTCCTCGCCACCGGTCCGCCGCCAGGCGTCGTCCCGAACCGGCAGGTGCACCAGGAGCAGACTGAGCCAGGCCACCTCGTCGTCGGTGAGTTGACCGCCGGTACGGTATCGATGCATCGCCCTGCGTACCGTCGTGCGGCCGGCCCGGCGCAGCGCCCGACGGCCCTGCGGATCCCCGGGCGGGACCTTCTCCAGCAGCGTGCCGAGGCGGGACTCCGCCTTCCTGGCCGCCTCCCGCAGGGCGTCCCGGGCCGGGCCGTCGACCGGGGCGATCCGCCGGACCAGGGCGTCCCGGTCGGGGAGTGCGACCTGGCCGGCGAAGGTGGCCGCCGCGGCGAGCTGGCTGGTCGAGGAGTCGAACGGCCGCCCCTCGGCCGGACAGCAGTCCGCGTCTCCGCAGAGGTAGGACCAGTAGCGGTCCCCGGTCACCCGGAGCGCTTCGAGCACCGGCAGCCCGACCCGGCCGAGGGCGGCGGTCACCGCGTCGACCGCCGGGGTGACCCGGGCCGGTCCGCCGTACCCGATGACGGTCGTGGTCTCGACACGCTGCCGGGCGACGACCGCCGCGACCTGCGCGGCGGCCTCGCCGACCTCGACGGTGGCCGCCGGGCCGGCGGTGGTGCCGGGCAGGTCGCCACGGGCGACGAAGACGACCCGGTTGCCGCGCAGCGCCATCACCACCACGCTGTCGGTCGGGTGGAAGCCGAGCAGGTATGGCACGGCGGCGAGCAGGTCGGTGGTCGAGCGGACGGCGAGGACGGCTCGATCGATCGGGGTCATGGCGGGCAGCGTGCCGAGGCGGCAGCGATGACCGGGTACCCGATTGGCCACCTGTGGACGACACGTCCACGGTTATCCACAGCTACTCTTCGTAGTTCCGCTGCTCAGCCGGCAAGTGCGACCCGCCGCCAGATGTATCGCATTTTGTCGATGCCGACGGAAGCCAGCCCAGAAACCGTGCGGCGAGATCCATCGGCTTCCGGCCGGGCTGGTCCTCGATCGCGGCCAGCAACCGACTGGCCAGGAAGATCGCCAGCCGGTGCCGGTCGTCCCGGTACATCGCCAGCAGCACCAACCGGGCGGGCTGGCACGGCCAGGGTCCGCCGCACTCCCGGCAGCGGAACAGCGGGCGGATCGGCGTGTGCGGCCGGAACCGGGCGTACGGCCGGCGGCTCACCACCGGGAGTTCCTGGCCCGGAGACGCGGTGTCGGGGACGGCGCCGGTGTGGTCGAGTCGGGGCATCGCCAACGGAGGCCGCAGCGGCAATAGCGCCCCAATCGGCGCCAGTCCCGTCTGTGTACGGAATCTGATCGAGATCGCCATTTCATGGTGCCTTCCTCCGCTCGGCGGGTCGCGATGGATGCGGGGGTGGCGTCGTGGGCGTACACCTCGATGCCACCCCCGCGCACATCCGTCCGTCCTTTCGGGAATCGTGCGGGGGATCCGGACGAATGCGCCTGCCTTCCACTCTGGACGCGGGATGACTGACCCGGGAAGATGGGCGGCGGCCGGGTGGTCGGGCCGGCTGCGGAGGTATTGGGGCGTAGAGAATCGAGCACCTTTCGTAGAGAGTCGGAGAGCGCGGATGAGCATGTCAGCCAGCGAGTTTCTGCTATGGGAACTGCGCCGCCGACGGGCGGTCGAGGGGCTCAGCCAGGGCGAGTGGGGATCACGGATCTACTTCTCGTCGCAGCATGTGAGCGCGGTCGAGCGGGGTGCCCGGCCGGCGAAGCTCGACTATCTCCAGGCCGTCGACAACGAGTACGGCACGTCGCTGGCGGTCTTCTACGAGAGCTTCGTCAGGCAGGAACTCGCCCCGGTGTGGTTACGCCCCTGGCTGGAGTACGAGGAGAAGGCCACCGCCCTGCGACTGTACGGCGCGCTCGTGATCCCCGGACTCTTCCAGACCGAGCGGTACGCGCGAATGGTTCTCTCGTGCGCCGCTCTCCAGCCCCATGAGATCGAACGCAGGGTGCAGCTCCGGTTGAGCCGGCAGGCGATTCTAGATCGAGAAGAACCACCGCGCATATCAGCCGTCATCGAGGAGCTCGCGATCCGGCGTGGCACGGCAGAGATCATGTCGGATCAGATCCAACATCTCATCGCACTCGCCGGCCGGCCCAACATCACCATTCGCATCATTCCGATCGACGCTCCGGCGCATCTCGGCTGGGGCGGACCACTGGAACTCGCGAGCTTCACCGACGCGGAAGACGTCGGCTATCTGGACAACCACCTGGAGGGTCAGATGGTCACCGGCTCAAGCCACGTGACAGCGCTGCATGCGGTCTGGGACGATGTCAGCGCAGTCGCGTTGCCCGCCCGCCAATCCCTGGACCTCCTCAAGGAAGTGGCAGAGTCATGGACATGACCGGCGCAGTCTGGCGCAAGAGCACGCGCTCCACTCCCAACGGCGGAAGCTGTGTCGAGGTCGCGGACAACCTGCCCGGGCGGGTACTCGTCCGGGACAGCAAGGACCGCGACGGCGGCATCCTCGCCTTCACCCCCACCGCCTGGCACGCCTTCGTCGCGGGCATCACACACCAGCGGTAGCGCGGGCCAGGACAACGGCCGGCAACCCGGGTAGCCCAAAGATGTGCGGCCCACTCCCGAACGGGGAGCGGGCCGCACTTACCGCTGTGTGGTAGGTCAGGCCGCTGGCAGGCTGGTAAACACCAGCGGCCCGGACGGTGCCGGGGTACCCCCGTTGGGGTAGCCCCACGATGCGCTGTTGCCGGCCGAGGTGGTGAGTGTAAAGCCCACCGTGTACGTCCCCGGCGGCAGGCTGCGGAAGCTGACCGGCAGCGAGAGGCGCCCGTCTGACCCGACGTTGATGCCGCCGTACGCGCCGCCCACCGAGTGGCCGAGGGAGTTGTAGATGGTGGTCGAGAACCCGTCCACCGGAGCGAGCGTTACGTCGTCGATGGTGACATGGACGCTGATGCCGTGGGCCACCTCACCCGGAGCGGCCTCGGTGCGGCTCAGTGCCGCCGCGATCGCCACCGGCCGGGTCGTGTCGGGCACCCGAGTGGCCCGCAGGTCGAGCGCCGGCCCCCCGTAGTGGGCGCCGTACACCGAGACCGAACCGGCCGTGTCGGTGAACAGGATGCCGTCGATGGTGCATGAGTCGCTTAGCTGGCTCATCACCACTGGCAGCGAGTACCTGCCGGCCGGTCCCTCGGTCAGCACCTGGTTCCAGGTCGAGCAGGTCGTGGTCTCGACCGTGGCGGTCAACTCGCCCTGTACTCCGCTCGCGGTGAACGTCAGCGTGGTCGTCGCCGGCTCGCGCCAGTTGTTCACCTGTGTCGGGTTCAGCGCGAATCCGGTGGCGCTGATCGCCTCGTTGCGGGTGACCCGCACCGTCGGCACGTCGATGCCGCTGTAGCGCTTGGTGTTGCCGGCCCGGTCGGTCAGGTTGACCGCCTTCACCTTCCATTCGCCGGTGGGACTACCCGGCGGCAGCGTCACCGGCACCTGGCACTGAACGTGCCAAATTTCCCAGTTCTGCCTGTCCCCACAGAGCATTCCGCCCTGGTTGCTGTACGACAGGGTGATCGGCGCGACGATCTCGGCGGCGCCGGGACCGTCCAGCACGATGCGGCCCTTCCAGAAGCCCGCCCCCGGGTCGTCCTTGATGTGTACGCCGTAGCGCAGGGTTGTGCCGGAGCCGTCGTCGTACATGTGGGCCTTGGTTGGCGGGTCGAGCCAGACCATCTCGATCCCCGGCGGCGCGGTGTCGGGGGTCTGGGTGGCGGCCAGCACGGCCGCTGGGTCGATCTTGGCGCCGGACAGGGTCCGTGTGGTGCCCTGGTCGTCGGTCGCGGTGATCTTGGTGACGCGGTAGGTCACCGGCGCAGCCGGACCGTACTCGGTCACGAGGAAGTCGTATGCGTAGGAGGAGCTGGCGATCCCGCCCGTGTGCGGCCCGACGACGGGCCAGCCGCCGTTGAGACCGAACCGAATCTGCTCGACCGGCCCGATCGCGGTGGTACCGCTGTAACGCTGCACGTAGATGCTGCCGCTGAGGTCGCGGGCAGTGGTCGACGTATCGTTCACCGTCCAGTTCAGGGTGACGGTCGTACCACCGGTGGTGGTGTCGACCTGGTCCGTCGCGAATGCGATGCCGGAGAAGGTGATCTTCGGTTTCGCCGCCGCGGCGGCCGGTGCGGCCGCCGCCCCGAGTAGCACCGTGGCCGCTGTGGCGGTGGCCAGGATGCGTGAGACTGCGCGAAGACGCGCAGCAGCCATGTGTCCTCCCCGTAGACGTGCGACCGGACCGCGATGGTCCGGTCGTGCAGGCCGCTGTGTTGCCGGCAGCACGCAGCGTATTAGGTGCACGCCACGACGCAACGTGAATACGGCCTCTCCCTGGTGTGGAGGGGCCGTGGGCGCATGGCAGGGGTTGACCAGTCGGAACCTTCTGCGCCCTCCGGGTCAGGTGTGGAACTGCTGTCCGTGCAGCTCGACCTGGCCACGGCGGGCACCGGAGCCCGGCCGCAGTTCGACGGTCAGCTCGATCGCCGACAGCACGTCGTAGCCGGCGCCGCGCAGGCAGCGCAGCGCCTCCACGTTGCGGGATTGCGGCTTCACCGTGAGCCGGGCCAGCCCGCGCCGCCGGGCCTCCTCGGCCACCTGGTCGAGCAGCGCCCGGCCGATCCCCTGACCCCGGAGCGGCGCGGTCACCACCACCGGTTCGACCCGGCCGTCCAGGCCGTCCATGATCAGGCCGATCAGCCCGACCACCCCGGCGTCGCCCCGCTCCGCCACCCACACCCCGGAGAGGTCCAGCCGGGTCAGGTACTCCTCGAACGCCGCGCCCGGGTCGGCGCCGCCGAAGGTCGGATCCTCGTACAGCTCGCGGTGCTGCTCGGTCAGCTCGGCCCAGAGCCGCCGACCGGCCCGATGGTCGGCGGGCCGGTACGGTCGGATCGCGGTGGCGGCCACGCCCTCATATGTACTCCCGATCGCGGCACCGCGACACCTGGTTGGCCAAGAGCGGCCGGTGAACAGTTACCTTGCCCAGATGGACCTGGCGTACCTGCGGGAGCATCCCGGGCAGCTTCCGCTCTTCCTCACCCACCAGCGGATCCGGGAGACGCCGGTGCCCGGGGGTGACATCTGCGCCGCCACCCGGCTCACCCTGGACGACGGCAACTCCGTCTTCGCCAAGTCCTGGCCGGAGGGTGCGACGGAGGCCGTACCCGAGAATTTCTTCGCCACCGAGGCGGCCGGGCTGCGCTGGCTGCGCGCGGCCGGCGCGGTGCCGGTGCCGGAGGTGATCGCGGCGCTGCCGGAGCTGCTGGCCCTGGAGTGGGTGGAGCCGGGCGACCCGACCCCGGCGGCGGCCCGGCGGTTCGGCGCCGACCTGGCCGCGCTGCACCGGGCCGGCGCGGACACCTTCGGGGCGGACTGGCCGGGCTTCGTCGGGGCGCTGCCGCAGGACAACACCCTCTCCGCCGGCCCGTGGCCGGTCTGGTTCGGCGAGCACCGGCTCGTGCCCTACCTGCGGCAGTCGGTCGACAACGGCGCGCTCGCCGCGGCCGAGGTCACCCTGGTGGAGCGGGTGATCTCCCGGATCGAGGAGTACGGCGGCGCCGAGCCGCCCGCCCGGATCCACGGTGACCTGTGGCCCGGCAACCTGCTGTGGGGCGCCGACGGGCGGGTCTGGCTGGTCGACCCGGCGGCGCACGGCGGGCACCGGGAGACCGACCTGGCCCAGCTCGCCCTCTTCGGCGGCGCCCCGCACCTGGACACGATCGTGGACGCCTACCAGGAGGTGTGGCCGCTGGCCGACGGCTGGCGGGAACGGGTGCCGGTGCACCAGCTCCACCTGCTGCTGGTGCACACCGCGCTCTTCGGCGCGGCGTACCGGGATGCGGTAGGTAGGGCGGCTCGCGCCGCACTGTCGGTCTGACGCGCTACCGTCGAGCGATGACCATTCCCGTTCGATCCGGCGGAGCACCGGACCGGACGTCGGCGGACCGGCCGGACGTCGGGGGCCTCGTCGACCGGTACGGCCGGGCCGCGACCGACCTGCGGGTCTCGCTCACCGACCGGTGCAACCTGCGGTGCACCTACTGCATGCCGGCCGAGGGGCTGCCCTGGCTGCCGAAGTCGGAGGTGCTGACCGACGACGAGATCGTCCGCCTGGTCGGCATCGCGGTGCGCCTGCTCGGGGTGACCGAGGTCCGGTTCACCGGCGGCGAGCCGCTGATCCGCCCCGGGCTGCCGGGCATCATCGCCGCCGTCGCCGCACTCTCGCCCCGGCCGGTGCTCTCGCTGACCACCAACGGGATCGGGCTCGACCGGCTCGCCGGGCCGCTGCGCGAGGCCGGGCTCGACCGGGTCAACGTCTCGCTGGACAGCCTCGACCCGACCCGGTTCACCGAGCTAACCCGGCGACCCCGGCTGGACGCCGTACTGGCCGGGCTGGCCGGGGCGGTGGCCGCCGGGCTGACCCCGGTGAAAATCAACTCGGTGCTGATGCGCGGGGTCAACGACGACGAGGCGCCGGAGCTGCTCCGCTTCGCGCTCACCCACGGCTATCAGCTCCGTTTCATCGAGCAGATGCCGCTGGACGCCCAGCACGGCTGGGACCGGTCGACCATGGTCACCGCCGAGGAGATCCTCGCCGCGCTGCGGGCCGAGTTCACCCTGCTGCCCGACCCGGACGAGCGGGGCGGGGCGCCGGCCGAGACCTGGCTGGTGCAGGGCTGGACGGACGCCGCCGGCCGGCCGGCCCGGGTCGGCGTGATCGGCAGCGTGACCCGGCCGTTCTGCGGAGACTGCGACCGGACCCGCCTCACCGCCGACGGGCAGGTGCGAAACTGCCTCTTCGCCACCGACGAGTCCGACCTGCGGACGGCGCTGCGCGGCGGCGCCTCCGACGACGAACTCGCCGACCGGTGGCGGACGGCGATGTGGGGCAAGCGGGCCGGGCACGGCATCGACGACCCGACGTTCCTCCAACCGGCCCGGCCGATGTCGGCGATCGGCGGCTGACGATGACCTCCACACCCACCCTGGTCGTACGCTACTTCGCCGCCGCGCGGGCCGCTGCCGGCGTACCGGAGGAGACCGTGCCGGGCGGCGGCAGCCTGGACCAGCTCGCCGGTGAGCTGGTCGACCGGCACGGCGAGCGGCTGGCCACCGTGCTCGAAATGGCGAGCTTCCTGGTCGACGGCGTCGCCTGGCACGACCGGCGGGCGCCACTGCCGGTCGGTGCGACGGTCGACGTCCTGCCGCCGTTCGCGGGCGGCTGAGGAGGGCACGAGCTTGTTCGGGGTGCTCGGCTTCGCGGGGACGTTGGCGCTGGTCACCGGCCTGATCCATCTCTACCTCTGGAAGCGGCTGGTCCGGGACACCACCCGGCCGGGGCGCTGGCGCCGGGTCGGCGGCGTGGCCGTGCTGGTGCTGGCCCTGCTCACCCCGGCGACACTGGTCGGCACCCAGCAGGGCTTCTACTGGCTGGCCTGGCCGGGCTATCTCTGGCTGGCCGTGATGTTCTACCTGCTCGTCCTGCTGGCCGTACTGGAGATCCCGATGCTGGCGGCCAGGCTGGCGCTGCGCCGCACCCGGGTGGCCGTGCCGGCGGCCGCCCCGGCCGCGGCCGAGTCCGACGGTGCGGCTGCCGGCGGTGCGGAGGCCGGAGCCGCTGCTCAGGGTCGGCCGATCGGTGGCGTACCGCCGACCGACGCGGCCCCCGACCGGGAGCCGGCGCTGATCGCCGCGACGCCGTCCGGGCCGCCCCCGACCGCCACGCCACCGCCGGTCCCGGCCGCACCGCCGGCACCGGACCACGATCCGGGCCGCCGGCTGCTGCTCGCCCGGGGCGCCGCGATCTTCGCCGGGCTCACCGCGACCGGGGTCGTCGGGTACGGCGTGCGCACCGCCCTCGGCCCGCCGCAGCTCGACCGGGTCCAGATCCCGCTGGCCAAGCTCCCCCGGAGCATGGACGGGCTGCGGATCGCCACCGTCTCCGATATCCACATCGGACCGCTGACCGGCCGGGCGCACACCGAGCGGATCGTGTCGATCATCAACCGGCTCGACGCCGACCTGGTGGCGGTGGTCGGTGACCTCGTCGACGGCACCGTCGGCGAACTCGGCCCCGCCGCGGCACCCCTGCGCGACCTCCGGCCCCGGTACGGCAGCTTCTTCGTCACCGGCAACCACGAGTACTACTCCGGGGTCGAGGAGTGGGTGGTCGAGCTGGACCGGCTCGGGCTGCGGGTGTTGCAGAACCGGCGCGAGGAGATCCTGGCCCGGGGCGGCGCCCTCGACCTGGCCGGAGTCAACGACCCGGCGGGCGAGAGCCTCGGTTTCGCCCAGGGCCCCGACTTCGCGGCGGCGCTGGGCGGCCGGGACCCGAGCCGGCCGGTGGTGCTGCTCGCGCACCAGCCAGTCAACGTACACGAGGCGGCGCGGCACGGCGTCGACCTGCAACTCTCCGGGCACACCCACGGCGGCCAGATCGTGCCCTTCAACCTGCTGGTCGGGTTGCAACAGCCGGTCGTCTCCGGGCACGCCACCATCGGCGGCACCCAGATCTACGTCACCAACGGCGCCGGGTTCTGGGGGCCGCCGGTCCGGGTCGGCGCCCCACCTCAGGTGACCCTGGTCGAGCTACGTTCAGCCTGACCCGGCACCGACGGCGATCCGGGCAGCACCGTCCGGACCCACGACGACGTCGGGATCGGTCTTTTCGCCTCGTCAACCCATGTCCTCGGATATTTTGGGTGTTCACCCCCACCGTCGACGGGAGAGATCCTCGGAAAGCGGGCGAGGCAGGCGGATGACCCGGGGCAGGCGGTCCAAACTCGTCCGCGACCTGCACCGCCCGAAGCCGATCACCTTCGTCGAACTCTTCTTCGACCTGGTCTACGTGTTCAGCCTGTTCCGGCTCGCGGAGATGCTGACCAACCGCCTGCACTGGGTCGGCGCCGCCCAGACCCTGCTGATCCTCATGGCCATCTGGTGGGTCTGGGCATATACCAACCTGCTCACCGACAGCATCGACTCCCGGGCCATCAGCCTCCAGTTGCTGGTCATCGGGTCGATGTTCGGTGCGCTGGCGCTCTCCACCGCCATCCCGGAGGCGTTCGAGCATCGCGGCCTGCTCTTCGTGGTCAGCTACCTCGCCATCAACCTCGGCCGCGCTTCGATCATGGCCTACGTCCTGCGACACGACGAGCTCGGCCTCCGGCCGCTGCGGGCCGTCTTCTGGTTCGCCGTCTCCGCCGTGCCCTGGCTGGCCGGCGCGTTCGTCGAGGGCGACGCCCGGTTCGCCCTCTGGGGCCTCGCCATCACGATCGACTACGTCTGCGCCCTCATCGGCTGGCCCGCTCCGGGAATCGGCCGCACTCCGGCCAGGGAACTGAACCTCGCCAGCGAACACTTCGCCGAACGCTACCGGCAGTTCATCATCATCGCGCTGGGCCAGACCGTCGCGGTCAGCGGCCTGGCCTTCCACAACAGCGACTTCACCCCCCACCGGGGCGTCGCGTTCGTCTTGTCGTTCGCGATCACCGTGCTGCTCTACTGGATCTACTTCCACCGGATTCGGGAGAGGCTCGCACCGAGCTTCGCCGCAGCGCCGGATCCCAGGGTCCGCCCTCGGGAGGCCGGCCTCGCGCACCTGGTCATGGTGGCCGGGGTCGTCGCCACCACCACGGCGGCCGGCAGGCTGATAGCGGATCCGATCGGCACGGCGCCCCCGTTCGAGGTCCCGGTCTTCGTCGCGGGTCCGGTGCTCTTCCTCGCCGGGCACGCGCTGCTCGGGCGACACGAGTTCGTCGGGGTCGCTGCCCCACGACTGGCCGGCATCCTCGCGCTGGTCGCCGCCGCGCCGGTACTGGCCGGGCACTCCGTGGTGCTCCTCGCCGGATCGATCGTCGCGATTCTGGCCGGAATCGTGGCCTGGGACCTCGTGCACACCGGCGTCAAGCCCGGCGATCAGGACCTGCCCCGCCGGCTGTGACCGCAACCTCGGCACGCCGCCGTTGCCGGCGGCGGCGGGACGGCCGCGGCGGCGGGCGGGAAATCACACTCTCGCGTGGCGACACGCGCCCACAGGTGAGGCCGTGACAGGATGCGGCGTGTCTCCGTTGCGCGCCGCACCCGCTGACGGCTCCCCCTCCGCCGCCGTGCCCTTCGTCGCGGACCTGCACATCCACTCGAAATACTCCCGCGCGTGCAGCCGTGACCTGACCATGCCGAACCTCGCCTGGTGGGCCCGGCGCAAGGGAATCAGCCTGCTCGGCACCGGTGACTTCACCCACCCCGCCTGGTACGAGCACCTGCGCGAGACGCTGCACCCGGCCGAGCCGGGGCTCTACCGGCTCAGCCCGGAGGCGGAGCGGGACATCGCACGCCGGCTGCCGCCCCGGCTGGCCAGCGTCGCCGAGGCGAGCCCGATGCGCTACATGCTCAGCGTCGAGATCTCCACCATCTACAAGCGGGACGACCGGACCCGCAAGGTGCACCACCTGATCTACCTGCCCGACCTGGACGCGGTGGCCCGGTTCAACGCCACACTCGGCCGGATCGGCAACATCGGCTCCGACGGGCGGCCGATTCTCGGCCTGGACTCCCGGGACCTGCTGGAAATCACCCTGGAGGCCAGCCCGGACGGCTACCTCGTCCCGGCGCACATCTGGACCCCGTGGTTCTCCGCGCTCGGCTCGAAATCCGGCTTCGACGCGATCGCGGACTGCTACGCCGACCTCGCCGAGCACATCTTCGCGGTCGAGACCGGGCTCTCCTCCGACCCCGAGATGAACTGGCGGGTGTCCAGTCTGGACCGCTACCGGCTGGTCTCCAACTCGGACGCGCACTCCCCGCCGGCCCTGGCCCGGGAGGCCACCGTCTTCGCCACCGACCTCGACTACTACGCGGTGCGGGCGGCGCTGCGTACCGGGGACGGGTTGCGGGGCACCATCGAGTTCTTCCCCGAGGAGGGGAAGTACCACGCGGACGGGCACCGGCTCTGCGGGGTGAACTGGGAGCCCGAGCGGACCAGGGAGGCGGGCGGGCGCTGCCCGGAGTGCGGCAAGCCGCTCACGGTCGGCGTACTGAGCCGGGTCGAGGACCTGGCCGACCGGCCGGACGGGCACCGGCCGGCGAACGCGCCGCAGGTCACCCACCTGATCCAGCTCGCCGAGATCCTGGGCGAGATCAACAAGGTCGGTCCGAAGTCGAAGACGGTGGAGGGACAGCTCAACACCCTGGTCGCCGGCCTCGGCGCCGAACTGGACATCCTCACCGTCACGCCGGTGGAGGAGATCCGCCGGGTCGGCGGCGAACTGCTCGCCGAGGCGATCACCCGGCTCCGGCGCGGCCAGGTACGCCGGATCCCCGGCTACGACGGCGAGTACGGCGTGATCACCCTCTTCGAGCCCGGTGAGCTGTCGTCCGGCTCCGGCGGTGCCGGTCGGGGCGGTGGGCAGGCGGAGACGCTCTTCGCGGACGCGCTCTTCGACGTACCCGTGCCGCGACAGCGACCACCCGCGGAGCCGAAGGCGCCGGTCCGGGCCGCCCGCCCGACGCAGCCGGCGCCGGACGCCCCGGCCGAGCCGCGCCGCCGGCCCCGGGCCGCCACCCCGCCGGCCGAACCCGCGCCGCCGCTCGCCCCGCCGCCGTCGCCGCACGAGCCGTTCGAGCCGATGCTCGCCGGCATGGAGGAGGTGGGCACCGGGCTGCTGGACCGGCTCGACGCGATGCAGCGGGTCGCCGCCTCCGCCCCGGGCGGGCCACTGCTGATCGTGGCCGGCCCCGGCACCGGCAAGACCCGCACCCTCACCCACCGGATCGCGTACCTCTGCGCCGAGCTGAACGTCTATCCGGAACACTGCCTGGCGATCACCTTCACCCGGCGGGCCGCCGAGGAGCTGCGGCACCGGCTGGACGGGCTGCTCGGGCCGGTCGCCGAGGACGTCACCGTCGGCACCTTCCACTCGCTCGGCCTGACCATCCTGCGGGAGAACGCCCGGGCCGCCGGGCTGCCGGACGACTTCCGGATCGCCGACGACACCGAGCGGGCAACCGCGCGGGCCGAGGCCGGCGACGACGACGCGACCTACCTGAAGCTGCTGCGCGGCCAGGACCTGGTCGACCTGGACGAGCTGGTCGGCCTGCCGGTGACGCTGCTGCGCGACGACCCGGAGCTGGTCGCGCGCTACCGGGACCGGTGGCGGTGGATCTTCGTTGACGAGTACCAGGACGTGGACGCCACGCAATACGAACTGCTCCGGCTGCTCAGCCCGGCCGACGGCAACCTCTGCGCGATCGGCGACCCGGACCAGGCGATCTACTCGTTCCGGGGCGCCGACGTGGCGTACTTCCTGCGGTTCTCGCAGGACTTCGTGGACGCCCGGCTGGTCCGGCTGACCCGCAACTACCGCTCGTCGGCGCCAATCCTGGCCGCCGCCGTACAGGCGATCGCGCCGTCCACCCTGGTCCGGGGCCGCCGGCTCGACCCGGCCCGGCTCGACCCGGAGGCGCCGCTGGTCGGCCGCTATCCGGCGGCCTCCGTCGCGGACGAGGCCGATTTCGTGGTACGCACCGTCGACGACCTCGTCGGCGGGCTGTCGCACCGCTCCCTCGACTCCGGTCGGATCGACGGCCGGACCAGCAACGTGTCCTTCTCCGACATCGCGGTGCTGTACCGCACCGACGCCCAGGCGGCACCGATCCTGGACGCGCTGGCCCGGGCGAACATCCCGGTGCAGAAGCGCTCGCACAACCGGCTGCGGGACCGGCCCGGCGTCTCGGTGATCGCCCGCGAGCTGCGGCACGCCGACGGCCTCGGCGGCTCGGTCGCCGCCCGGGTACGCCTGGCCGGGCAGGTACTCGCCGAGCGGCACGCCACCCCGACCCTGGACGCCACCGGCGGGATCGGCCCGGACGACATCTGGACGGCAGCGGATCTGCTCACCCCGCTGGCCCGGCGCTGCGGCGACGACCTGGAGCTGTTCCTCTCCCAGTTGGCCACCGGGGCCGAGGTCGACGCGCTCGACCCGCGCGCGGAGGCGGTCACCCTGCTCACCCTGCACGCCGCCAAGGGCCTGGAGTTCCCGGTGGTCTTCCTGCCCGGCTGCGAGGACGGGCTGCTGCCGCTGCGCTTCCCCGGCTCGACACCGAGCGAGGAGGAGGTGGCGGAGGAGCGCCGGCTCTTCTTCGTCGGGCTGACCCGGGCACAGGACCGGCTCTACCTCAGCCACGTGGGCCGGCGGCTGCGGCACGGCCAGGAGCGGGACTGCGTACCCTCGCCGTTCCTCGACGCGATCGACGCCGGGCTCTTCGAACGGCTCGGCGACAACGCACCCCGGCGCCCGAAGGACCGCCAACTCCGGCTGCTCTGAGCCGCCTCGGCCGGGGCCGGGCTCACTGGTGGTGCGGCGCGTGGCTCAGGCGGCGAGGAGTACCGCGCCCAGCGTGCCGGTGAGCATCGCCGGGCCGTGCGGCAGGTGGTCGCGGCGGTCGATCCGGCGCAGCCGGAGCAGCACGGCGGCGTACCCGCTGGCCAGCAGCAGGCCGGCCAGCGCGCCGGAGAACGCGGTGTCCCAGCCGTACCAGCCGGTGGCGAGGCCGAGCCCCAGGGCGAGCTTGGCGTCCCCCGGCCCCAGCCCGCCGGGCGCGAGCAGGACCAGCCCGAGGTACGCCCCGGCCAGCGCCAGCGCGCAGGCCGCCGCCACCGCGTACCGGCCGAACTGGCCGGAGGTGAGCGCGGCCGCGCCGAGCAGCCCGGCCGCACCGGCCGCCGCCGGCAGGGTCAGCCGGTCGGGGAGCCGCCGTACCGCGACGTCGACGAAGCCGAGCACGATGCCGAAGCCGGCGAGCCAGGCGTAGGCCAGCAACGGGAGTACCCCGTCGACCCGGGCGGCGAGCGCGGCGTACCCGGTCGCGGCGACGACCTCGACCAGCCCCGGGCGCGGGCCGACCACTCCCCGGCAGTGCGGACAGCGCCCGGTCGACGGCAGTACGCCGAGCGGGTTCCGCCGGGTCGGCGTGCCGAGCACCGCCGCGCAGTGCGGGCAGTCGCGCCGGCCCGTCCGCCCGGCACGGTCCTCCGGCCTTGCAAGACCGGCACCGTCCCGCTGACCGGCACCGTCCCGCTGACCGGCACCGTCCCGCTGACCGGCACCGTCCCGCAGACCGGCGACGTCGGGGCGGTCCGGGCGGGTCTGCGGAGTCCGCCGTCCCGCCCCGGGCACGGCGTACCGGAAGATCTGCCGGCGCAGCAGCGGTCCGAGCAGGACTCCGAGAAGCCCGGCCGCCGCCACCACGCCCGGTGTCACGTCCCGCCCCGCCCCCGGGTCGCGGTGCCGGCCGGACGGGTGCCGGCCGAGGAGTGTGGGCGTTCGGTGGAGACGACCAGGGCGACGCCGAGCACGATCACCGCACCGCCGAGCAGCACCCGCCCGGTGACCGACTCGTCGAGCAGCAGCGCGCCGAGGGTGACCGCGACCACCGGGTTGACATAGGCGTACGTCGACACCAGCGAGATCGGCGCGTGGCGCAGCAGCCAGACGTACGCGGTGAACGCGACCAGCGACCCGGCCAGGGTGAGGTAGCCGAGCGCCAGCCACGAGCGGGTGGTGACCGCGCCGAGGTCGAGGCCGTGCGTCTCGCCCCGGGCGACACCGAGTACGGCCAGCGCGGCCGAGCCGGCGAGCATCTCATAGAGGGTGGCCACGAACGGGTCGCCGGGCATGTCGAGCCGGCCGGACAGGAACGAGCCGACGGACCAGGAGACGGCGGAACCGACCACGGTCAGCGCCCCGACGATCGGGGCCGCGCCGGCGCCTCCGGTCGGCAGTACCAGCAGCACCAGACCGGCGAAGCCGGCGCTCACCCCGAGCAGGGTGGCCAGCCTGGGCCGGTCGCCGGTGCCGGCCCGGAGCACCACCACCAGCAGCGGCACCATGGCGACGAGCAGCGCGGCGACCCCGGTGGGGACCGCGATCGACGGCGGCCCCGACTCGGCCAGCACCACCAGCCCGTTCCCGCCGGCCAGCAGCAGTACGCCGACCAGCGCGGTGCTGCCCAGTTGGCGCCGGGTCACCCGCAGTACGCCGGGGCCGCGCCACAGCCGCAGTACCACCGCCAGTACCCCGGCGGCGACCACGAACCGGGCGGCCGCCGACAGCAGCGGTGGCAGCGTCTCCACGGTGACCCGGATGCCGAGGTAGGTGGAGCCCCAGACCAGATAGACGATGCCCAGCGCGACCCAGATGAGTGAACCTTTTTCAACCTCCCCTTGCGGTCCGACGGACCGCAAGGTCGGACGCGGTGCCTGAGCGCCGCGCGGTTCAGGTTGAAAAAGGTTCAGTGCCGAGCGGGTCGGCGGCGCCGGGGCGGGACCGGCCGGCACGGCGGGCCGGTCGACCGGCCCGGCCGGCGTCTCCGAGCACTCGACCGGCGCGGCACATTCGACCTCGCACTCGACCGGCGCGGCACATTCGGCCTCGACCAGCGCGACGCGCTCGGCCTCGACCAGCGCGACGCGTTCCGGCTCGACCGAGGCGGCCCCGGCCGGCGAGGTTGGCGCGCTTCCGGGAGGTGAGGTCATCGGAGGGTCACGCTACGGTGGCCACAGCAGGCTCGTCCCAGGCGAGTGGCGAGCCTCTCACCGATCCGTACCAGGAGGACAGTCGATGGCCAACTACGGACCGCCCGGCGGACCGTACCCCGGTCCGTCGCAGCCGTGGAACGACCCGGACCGGCAGACCACCGACGAGTACGGCCAGCCGGTCGACCCCTGGGGCGAGCAGGACCAGGCGGGCGGGGCGGGCCACTGGGGAGGCGGGCAGCCGTCGGCGCCACCGGGCGGCCCCGGTTCCCCGGTCAGCCATCCCGGCTATCCGGCCGGATATCCCGGGCCGGCCGGGCCCGGCGCGGCGCCGCCCTCGGGCGCGCCGGGCGCCGGCTATGCACCGACCCGGCGGCACGACGTCGGCCACGCTCTGCCGCCGCACCACTCCGGCGGGTCCGCGCCGTACGCTCCGCCGCCGGGCGGCTGGACCGCGTCCGACGCCGACCCGGTGTGGGCGACGCCAGCCCCGGACCCGTCATGGTCCACCTCGACACCGGACCCGATGCCGAAGGGGCGCGGCAACCGGTCCTTCGTCGCCGTCCTGGTCGGGCTGGCGGTACTGGTCCTCGGCGGTGCGGCGATCGGCGTCTACCTGCTCGGCCGCGACGAGCCGCCGCCGGACGCCCAGTCGCCGGTCACCGAACAGACCGAGGAGCCGGCCGACCAGGCCAGCCTCCCGGCCGAGTCGGCACCGACGACCGCGCCGGCCGCACCGTCCACCGACGCACGGTTCGTCAAGGCCGGTCAGTGCGTCCGGAACGAGGGTACGGAGGCGACGCCGAAGCTGGCGATCACGAGCTGCGCGCCGCAGACCTACGAGGTGCTCGCCCGCTACAACGGCGCCACCACCGGTGCCCAGGACGCGAAGACCAAATGTGCCCAGGTGCGCAACTACACGAACTTCTACTTCTTCAACAGCGAGCTGGACGAACTGGACTTCGTGCTCTGTCTTCGGAAACGATAGCTCCCGGGGTGCCGCCACCCGGCACTCCGACGAGATGAGCGGCGGTCCGAGCGACCTGCCGCGTACGATCCGCGCCCACCCCGACCCCTGCGTCAGCCATCCCAGGTGTCCGTAACGCAGTCGGAGCGCGCGCCCGACCCTGGAGAAGCATGTCGATTTACGGAACGCCTGCCGGAGGGCAGCCCGAAGACCCGGATCAGTCCCCCTCGTCGGGCCCGCCCGCCGGTGGCGGTCCACCCCCACCACCGGGCACCCCGCCGCCGAGCCCCGGCTATCCGCCGGCCCCGGACGCCGGCTATCCGCCGCCACCACCGGCTCCGAGCTATCCACCCCCCGGTTACCCGCCGCCGGTCGGCACCGGGGCTGGGCAGCCGAGCGACGCGCCCAGCCCGGGGTGGGGTCAGCCGCCGTCGGGTGGCGGAGCGGGTTCGGAGTGGGGTCCGCCGCCGTCGGGCGGCGGACCGAATCCGGCCTGGGGGCAGCCGCCCACCAGCGGCGGACCGAATCCGGCCTGGGGGCAACCGCCCACCAGCGGCGGACCGAATCCGGCCTGGGGGCAACCGCCCACCAGCGGCGGACCGAATCCCGAGTGGGGGCAGCCGCAGCCGCCCACCAGCGGCGGTCCGAGTCCCGAGTGGGGGCAGCCCCCGTCGGGTGGCGGGGCGTACCAGCCCGGGTACCCGGGAGCGACCGACCAGCCGCAGTCCGGGCCGCCCGGCGCGCCGTACGGGGGCGGAGGTCAGTACCAGCCCCCGGGTGCGCCGTACGGCGGGCCCGGTGCGCCAGGTGCCCCGTACGGTCCGCCCGGTGCGCCGCTCGGCCCGGCCGGCGCCCCGCCGAAGTCCGGCGGCGGGCTGAAGATCGCCCTCATCGTCGGCGGCATCGTGTTGCTGCTGCTCTGCGCCTGTGGGGGCGTCGGGATCTGGTGGGCGGTCGACCAATCCGGCGACGACTCCGACCCGGGCATCGGGGCTCCCGCTCCGACCAGTTCGGCGCGGTCCACCCCGAGCCGCCCCGCCAGCACCCCGTCGAGTTCGTCCGAGCGGTACGTCAAGGGCGACTGCCTGGTCAACGACGGCACCGATGACGAGCCGGAGCTCCGCAAGGTGGCGTGTGGACCTGGCACCTACGAGGTGCTGTCCCGGATCCCGTTCACCACCGACCCGAAGCAGTGCGAGAACGACCCGATCTTCGGCTCGCCGGAGGCGGACGCCAACTACGTACAGGACGACCCGCTGGACCTGGGCGACTTCGTCCTCTGCCTGAAGCGGCGCTGACCAGCACAGGCGCACTTCGGTAGGCAAAACTAGGACCGTCTAGCATCCACGCTAGACGGTCCTAGTTTTTGCTCGACGACCCTCGACGCCCCGCCGACCTCCGGCCCGGGCGGTCGCCTCCCGCGCCGCCAGCCCGCCCGACCTCCGGGCGCGACACGGCTACCCCGATCTACGGATGTCTAGCGCCCCGGCTAGACGGCCCGATAGCGTGCGATACGTGGATCCGGTCCGCAACCCGTACGCGCCGGGCGCCGGCCAGCGCCCGCCCGAACTCGCCGGGCGGGGGCGCGAGCTCGAGGTCTTCGACGTCGTGCTGGAGCGGATCGCCCGGGGGCGCCCGGAACGCAGCCTGGTTCTCACCGGCCTGCGCGGAGTCGGCAAGACGGTGCTGCTCAACACGCTCCGCTCCCAGGCGATCAACCGGCTGTGGGGTACGGGGAAGATCGAGGCCCGGCCGGACCAGTCGATCCGCCGGCCGGTGGCCGCCGCCCTGCACATGGCGATCCGGGAACTGGCTCCCCGGCACCGGGCACCCGACCGGATCGACGATTTCCTCGGCGTACTCAAGGCGTTCGCGCTGCGTTCGGCGCCGGCCGGATCGGGACGGGGTGGCGGGGCGACCCGGCTGCGGGACCGCTGGCAACCCGGCATCGACGTACCGGCGGCGAGCGGCCGGGCCGACTCCGGCGACATCGAGATCGACCTCGTCGAACTCTTCACCGACGCGGCCGAGGTCGCCGCCGACGTCGGCACCGGGATCGCGGTCTTCCTCGACGAGATGCAGGACCTCGGCCCCGAGGACGTCTCCGGGCTCTGCGCGGCGTGCCACGAGCTGTCCCAGCTCGGCGCGCCGCTGATCGTGGTCGGCGCCGGGTTGCCGCACCTGCCGGCCGTACTCTCCGCCGCCAAGTCCTACTCCGAGCGGCTCTTCCGCTACCAGCGGATCGACCGGCTGGACCGGATCGCCGCCGACCAGGCCCTCTGTGCCCCCGCCGCCCGGGAGCAGGTCGAGTACGAGCCGAAGGCCCTCGACCTGCTCTACGAGAAGTCCGGCGGCTATCCGTACTTCGTCCAGGCGTACGGGAAGGCCACCTGGGACTCCGCGCCCCGGTCACCGGTGACCGCCGCCGACGTCCGGGTCGCCGCGCCCGAGGCCGAGGCCGAGTTGGCGGTCGGGTTCTTCGGTTCCCGCTTCGAGCGGGCTACCCCGGCGGAACGGGAGTACATGCGGGCGATGGCGGCGCTCTCCCTGGTCGAGGCGCCGGACGGCGACGACGGCACCGGGGGCGGTCCCCGGGACGACATGGACGCCGCCGTCTCCACCGCCGAGATCGCCCGCTCGCTCGGGCGCAAGCCGGCCAGCCTCTCACCGGCCCGGGACGCGCTGATCAAGAAGGGACTGATCTACTCGGGCGAGCGCGGCACGGTGGCCTTCACGGTCCCGCACTTCGGCCGGTACCTGCGCACCCAGCCTGCCTGACCGGCACCGCCCGGCGATCCCGCGACCGGCACCGCCCACCGGGCCGGCGGGACCTCAGACCTGTGACCAGGGTGGTGGGAAGGTCACCTCGCCGCTCGGCACCGGGTCGTCGGAGCCGTCCACCGAGGGCAGCACCAGCGCCTGCCACGGATCACCCAACCCGGACCACGGGCTGGTCAGCCCGAACCGCGCGGCGGGGGAAAACCCGAACCGGCGGTAGTAGGCGGGGTTGCCGAGCACCACCACCAGGCGCTCGCCGAGTTCGGCGGCGGCGTCGAGCGCGGCCCGGACGACGTCCTGGCCGTAGCCGCGGCGCTGCCAGGCCGGCCGCACCGCCACCGGGCCGAGCGCCAGCGCCGGTACCCCGCCCGGCCACACCTCGACCCGACTCAGCAGGGCGTAACCGACCAGCTCGCCGTCGACTTCGGCCACCATGGACAGCTCGGGCAGCCAGGCGTCGCTGACCCGCAGCGCCTCGACCAACTGCACCTCTGGGGGCAGCCGGCGCTCCGGGCTGGCGAACGCCTCGGCGACCAGTTGACGGATCGCCACGGCGTCGGCGGAGCCCTCTGCGCGGAGCCGCACAGTTGTCACAGCTCGCGACGGTACCGCGACCGCGCCGTCCAGTCTCCCACTTCGACGGGTGAAACATGGCGCGGACGGGTAAGACTTGACCCATGAAACCCGTACGCACCGTGGCCCGCACCCTGTTGAGCACGATCTTCGTGGTCAGCGGCGCCCGCGCCGTGGCCAATCCCGAACTTCACGTGAACCGGGCGAAGCGGGTGACGGGCAAGGTCGCCCCGCTGTTGCAGGGCATCCACGAGGGGATCCCCACCGATCCGGCCAGCCTGGTCAGAATCAACGGTGCCGCCCAGCTCCTCGGCGGGCTGCTGCTGGCCACCGGACACTTCACCCGGCCGGCCGCGGGGCTGCTGGCCGGCACGCTGGTGCCGACCACCATCGCCGGGCACCCCTTCTGGGAGCAGGACGACCCGGCAGAGCGGCGGATCCACCAGATCCACTTCATGAAGAACCTCGGGCTGATGGGCGGGCTGCTGCTCGCGGCCGCCGACACCGAGGGCCGGCCCGGCCTGGGCTGGCGGACCAGCCACGCGGTGGGTGGCGGCCGTCGACGGGTACGCCGGGCGGTGCGCACCGCGCGGCGTGACGCGCGGATCGCCGTACGCTCCGCGACGGCGGCCCGGAAACTGCCTGGCTGAGCGCCGAACCGCCGCACCTGGAGCCGGTTCCCGGGGTCGGTTCCCCGCTTGCCGGGCGGTGCCGGGATCGCCGATCGGCCCACGGTCCATGCCGGACATATGCTAGTTTCACCTGACTGAGCGGCTGTGAATCCCCTGAACCGCACTCGTCGCGTTAACGCGGCGGAAATGTCGCGAACCAGTGTGGGATCGGACACGGTCGCATAACGCAGGAGGCACTCGAGTGACCCACCGTTCTAGGCTCCCTGGAGGACCTGGGCGGAAGACCGACATTGGTACGGGGGTGGCCACGCCATGCCGGCGACCGTCGAAAGACGGCTAGGCCGCCTCGCCCCAGTCCGCCGCTTTGCTCGTGGAATCGACCGTCGAGCAGTCGTACGGATCGGCATCGTCGCCGTCGTCTGCTACGCCGCGTGGCTCGCCATTGCCACGTTCGGACGGCCGTACAACTTCTTCGACATGAAGATCTACCACGGTGCGGTGGTCTGGTGGGCGGGCGGACACGAGCTCTACGACTTCATCGCACCCAGGACCACCCTCGGCTTCACCTATCCACCCTTCGCGGGTCTGGTCATGCTGCCGATGGCGAGCATCCCGCTCGGCCTCGCCGGCTGGCTCAACATCGTCGCCAGCGTCGCGACCCTGGCGATCGTGCTCGCCGCGCTACTCAAGCCGATCACCGACCGGCTCGGCTGGTCGCTCTGGTTCACCCTGGGTCTCGCCGTGCCGATGGCGGTCGCCATCGAGCCGGCCCGGGAGACGCTCGGCTACGGCCAGGTCAACCTGCTGCTCTTCGGTCTCGTCATGGCCGACCTGGTGGCGCTGCGCTGGCGGGCCCGGCGTGGCAGTCGGATCACCGCCGGCGACGGCCCGCTGCGCCGGCTCTTCTTCAGCGGCGCCTGGGCCGGGGTCGGGATCGGCCTGGCCACCTCGATCAAGCTCACTCCGGCGCTCTTCGTCGTCTATCTCCTGATCACCCGGCAGTGGCGGGCCGCGATGACCGCGGTGGGCACGGCGATCGCCGTCACCGTCGGCACCTTCGCGATCGCCGGTCGCGAGTCGACCAGCTACTTCATGTCGGTGCTCTGGCAGACCGAGCGGGTCGGCGCGGCGGACATGACGCCGAACCAGTCGCTGGCCGGGGTGCTCGCCCGGCTGTACGACTCGATCGAGACCCCCACCCTGCTCTGGCTCGCGTTCGCGATGCTGCTGCTGGCGCTCGGGCTGTCCCGCGCCTCGCACGCGCACGCCGACGGCGACGAACTGACCGCCTTCACCCTGGTCGGGCTCACCACCAACGTGATCAGCCCGATCTCCTGGTCGCACCACCTGGTCTGGGTGATCCCGGCGATCGTGATCCTCGCCGACGCCGCGAGTCGACGCCGGACGGCCAGCCGGGGTCCGGGGCCGCGTCCGCCACTGTCGACGGCCGGCACCAGCCCGGCCGGGATGACCGGGCTGCGCGCACCGATCTGGTTCCCCACCCTGACCGGCCTGCGGCACGGCGCGGCGGCGGTCGGGCTCTACCTGCTCTTCCTGATCTCACCGATCTGGCCGTACGAGCACCAGTTGCCGGAGGTGTCGCACTACCAGGACGGCTTCTTCGGCGCCCTGATGGAGAACTCCCTGGCCCTGGCGATCATCGTGCTGGTCGCCGCGCTGCCGTGGCGGCCCGGCGCGGAGCCGGCCTTCTACGTCGAGCACGCCCGGCTCGACCGCCGGCTCGCCGGCCAGCGGTAACGGATCGACCCCGTCGGTCGCCATGTGACGGGTCGCCATGTGACGGTCAGGGGCAGTTCACCCACTCCTCGGTGCCGTCGGCGAAGAGCTGCCGCTTCCACACCGGCAACCGGGCCTTGACCTCGTCGACCAGCCGCGCACAGGCCGTGAAGGCCGCCGCCCGGTGCGCGGTGCTCACCGCCGCCACCAGGGCCACGTCGCCGATCTCCAGCGGGCCGAGCCGGTGCGAGACCGCCACCGCGTGTACGTCCGGATCGGCCGCGATCTCGGCGGCCACCTCCCGCAGCACGTCGGCGGCGCTCGGGTGGCCCTCGTATTCCAGCCGCAGCACCGAGCGGCCGTGGTCGTGGTCGCGTACCACGCCCTGGAAGGAGACCACCGCACCGGCGGCGGCGTCGGCGACCACGGACTCGTGGAAGGCAAGGTCCAGCGGGGCGGTGCCGACGGCGGTGTGCAGCCGGCCGCTCGGCGGCACGGCTTCGGTGTCGACGGCGGGCTCGCTCCGTACGCTCATCTCACACTCCTCGCTCGGGGCGCTCTCCGGGCAGCAGTGGCAACGGTACGACTGGTACCCGGTCGCCCGGCTCGCCCTTGGTGCCCGGGGCGATGACGGCGAACCCGGTCGCGCCGGCCAGCCCGCGCAGCATCGCCGAGCCGACGTGCCGGACCGGAATGGCGGTGTTGTCGGCGGGGTCCACCCGGACCAGCGCCAGATGGGTGAAGTCGCCCCGCCCGGCCACCGGCTCGGCCAGCGTCACCCGGGGCAGCTCCGGCATCACCCGGCCGCGCAGCCCGGCCAGCAGCGGGGCGGCCAGGGAGACAACCGCGACGATCGCCGACTGTGGATTGCCCGGCAGCCCGGCAACGAACCGGACCCGGCCGTCCGGCCCGGTCACCCGGGCGAGCAGCATCGGAAAGCCCGGGCGTACGGCCACGGTGTTGACGACGTATTCCGCGCCCAGCTCGCGCAGGGCCGGGTGCAGGTGGTCGACCGGTCCGTGCATGGTGCCGCCCGTGGTGCAGACCAGGTCGGCGGTGCCGAGACCCTGGCGGAGCGCCTCGACGTGTGCCTCCAGGGTGTCCGCCACCGGACCGACCACGTCGGCGGCGGTGATGGTGCAGCCGTACCGGCGCAGCCAGGCGGGGACGGCCGGACCGAGCGAGTCGCGTACCCGGCCGGCGCCGGGGCGGCCGGCGGTGAGCAGCTCGTCACCGAAGATGATCAGGGAGGCCCGGGGCGCCCGGCGGACCCGGAGGGCGTCGTAGCCGCACGACGCCGCCAGCCCGATCACGCCGGGGTCGACCGGGGTACCGGCCGGCAGCAGCTCCTCCCCGGCGTGCGCCTCCTCGCCCGGGGCCCGCCACTCCGGCGCCGACCGCAGCGTGCCGGCGACCAGCCCGTCGGCGGTACGCGTCGACTCCTCGACCCGGAGCACTCCGGCCGCACCGTCCGGCAGCATCGCACCGGTGGCGATCTCGACGGCGGTGCCGTCCTCGACCAGCGGTGCCGGCGTGCCACCGGCGAGGACCCGGCCGACGATCCGCCAGGGTGCGGCGCCGCGTACGGCCCAGCCGTCCACGCTCGACGTCGGGAAGGCGGGCAGGTCGGTGAGGGTGGTCAGCGGCTCGGCCAGGGTCTGGCCGTCCGCCTCGGCGACCGGCAGCTCGACCGGCTCCGGCGCGGCGCCGACGCCGGCCTGGTAGACCTGGGACCGGGCCTGTGCCCAGCTCAGCGTCGGCGGGACGGTCGGCGGATCGGTGGCGATCGCGGTCTCGGTGCTCACGCCGACCCGCCCGCCGCGCGTCCGGCCCGCTGCTGCGCGCTCCTCACGTTCACCGTACGAGCCTATCGTCGCGGCCCGACGCTGCGCGGTGGAGTTCAGTCGGTACGCGGGTGGTCGCCGCCCCGGAGCTGGTCGACAGCGTGCCCCAGGATCGGCCCGAGTACGGCGAGCCCGTCCTTGGCACCACCGGTGGAGCCGGGCAGGTTGACCACCAGCATCCGGCCGAGTACGCCGGCCAGGCCACGGGAGAGCGCCGCCGTCGGCACCTTGTCCCGGCTGTACGCCCGGATCGCCTCGGCGATGCCCGGGATCTCGTAGTCGAGCAGCGCCCGGGTCACCTCGGGGGTCCGGTCGGTCGGGTTGATCCCGGTGCCGCCACTTGTCAGCACGACGTCGACGCCCTCGGCCGCCGCGCGCCGCAACTCGGTGCCGACCGGGTCGCCGTCGCGCACCACCACCGGCTCGTCGACCTGGCAGCCGAGCTTCGTCAGGCCCTCGACCAGCAGCGGGCCGCTGGTGTCGGCGTAGACGCCGGTGGCGGCCCGGTTGGAGGCGACCACGACCCTCGCCCGGATCACGGCCGGTCCGCCGGTCGGGTCCAGTCGCCGGTCTTGCCGCCTTCCTTGCGCAGCACGCGTACCCCCTCGATCGAGGCCGCCGGGTCGACGGCCTTGACCATGTCGATCAGCGCGAGCCCGGCGGTGGCCACGGCGGTCAGCGCCTCCATCTCGACGCCGGTCCGGTCGGCGGTCCGGACCGTCGCGGTGATCTCGACGGTGTCCTCGCCGGGTTCCAGGTCGACGGTGACGCCGTGCAGGGCGATCGGATGACAGAGTGGGATCAGGTCCGGGGTGCGTTTCGCGCCCATGATGCCGGCGAGCCGACCGACGGCCAGGGCGTCGCCCTTGGGCAGCCCGTCCCGGCGCAACAGCTCGACCACCTCGGCCGTGGTACGCAGCCGACCGGCGGCGACGGCCCGGCGCACCGAGACCGGCTTGGCGGAGACGTCGACCATCCGGGCCGACCCGGCGGAGTCGACGTGGGTGAGGTGCGCGGACTCGGTCACCTTCGGGAGCCTACCGGCCGCCGGTCGTCGACCGGGGCGCCCGCTCGGGTCGACGGCCCTCGATCAGGCGTGGGTCCGGTGGCTCCGGCCGGAAGGGGCGGACACCCCTGCTACGCTTCGCAGCCCATCGGTCCACATAGAAACACATTTACCAGCGTCATTGTCCTGTCAAGTGATGGCACGGCACTTGAATTGACCCGAAATGCGGGGATAGCCCGAGTGGCACGCTTTTGTCGCCTGATCGGAGACCCAGAGTCAACGGATCGACACGAACCGAGTTCTACCAGGTCAGCCGATGGAGACTCATGGTCGGTTCGCCGAGACTCGACGCCAAATCACGTGGAGTGCAGCACGCCGGTCGACCGCATTGCCAGCCGCCGGGGCCGAACGATCCGATTCCCACGACTACCGGATCAGACCTTCCACCGCACGTGTCGGAGCGGGTATCCCGGAGGGAAGCCGAGCGCCGTCACTCCCTAACCTCAGTTCGCCAGCCACGCTAGCCGCTCACAGTTCCCATATATGGACAGAGCGTGACGAATACGGCGCCACTTGGCTAATACTGAGCATAGCGACATTTATCGTCGCTAACCCTGTCGTAGTCCCCTAAGCTTCACCCATCTCGCGATTGCGACCGGTAAGCAAGGGAACATTCCGCACGTTCGGGTGTGACTCGGATGCATTCAGATGGAGGCGTCGGCATGCGCGGCAACGAGTGGCTCTGAGAGCGATACAGTCATCACGCTGAGCACCCACAAGGTTGCTACCGTTACAGGCCATCAGGTCTTGGCGACACAGGAATCGGCGTGAGTCAGACACAGCGAGACGACAACGGGACCGATCAGCGGCTGTTGCTGCTCGTCGGTCTCGTCGCTGTTTCCGCTGCGGTCGTGGCCGCCCTCGCGCTGGTCGAGACCATCGGTAACCCGCCGAGGTCAGGCGATCAACTGCTCACAGTGGCGCTGCTGATCGTGACGCTGACGATCAGCCTCCCCGTCAAAGCTCCAATTCGGATCAGGTCGACGACTCACGCGACCGCATGGGTCGAGACCGCCATCATCATAGGTGTCGCCTTGGCGCCCACTTCCTGGGTCGTGCTCTGCACCGGTCTCGGTGTGACAATCGCAACGAGGATCATGCGGGTTTCCTCGATAAAGACGATTTTCACTGTCAGCAAGAACATGCTGGTGGCAGCCGGGGCCGGCATGACCCTGATGCTCTTTGGCTGGTCTTGGCCACCGGACGAACTACAGAACCTGATCGCCCCACTCGCTGCGGCCTACGCCGTCGCGGCGCTGCTCGACGAAGCGCTCGGCATACCGGTGATCGCTCTGGCGGCCCGGACGAACGTGCTTCGACACTTCGCGACGAACTGGGACCTTCGACTCGCCGGCTTCGGAGTGCGGTTCGTCGTCGCCGTCTTCACTCTGATCCTCCTCTGGATCGAGCCCTGGCTGCTGGTGGCCATGCCGCCGCTGGCGCTCAGCCTGCACCTGGCGTACTCGACCCGGGTGCGGGCGCGGGCCGAGCGGCAGGCCTGGCAGGACCTGGCGCACACCACCGACGCGCTCAACGTCGTCGACATCGACGCTGTGCTGCACACCGCCGTGTCACAGGCCGCCATCCTGTTCTCCGCCGACGAAGTCGAAGTGGAGTTGCACGAGAGCCGGCGCATCGTCCGGGGCAGCAGTGAGGCCGTCACCTACGACGGCCTCGCCAGCCAGCCCTCGACGGTCAACGGTTCGGTCATCCCGATCGAGATGAAGGGATACGACGGCAGCCACATCGGAATGCTGCGGCTGCGCTTCCGGGGGCCGGTCAAGCTCTCCGAGCGGGAGCAGTACACCCTGCGTACCTTCGCGTCGGCGCTCTGCACGGCGGTCCGCAACGCGTCCGCGTACGCCGAGTTGAACCGGGTGGCCGAGGAGCACGCGCACGCCGCCGCGCACGACGCGCTGACCGGCCTGGCGAACCGGCGGCACCTGCTCGACCGGGGCGCCGAGCAACTCGGCCAGCGCCGCACCGAGGGGGTCGTCGCGCTGCTGCTGATCGACCTCAACCACTTCAAGGAGGTCAACGACACCCTCGGGCACGCGGCCGGCGACCGGGTACTGATCCAGGTGGCCGAGCGGCTGCGCGGCGCCGTACACGGTGAGGACCTGGTCGCCCGGCTCGGCGGCGACGAGTTCGCGGTGCTCTTCCACGGCCTGCCGGCCCCGGCGGTCGCCGCGCACCGGGCCGAGGCGCTGCTCACCGCGCTGCACGAGCCGATCGAACTCGACGGGATGCGGATCAGCGTCGAGGCCAGCGGCGGCATCGCGGTCGCGCCGAGCAGCGGCGGAATGACCGAGCTGCTGCGCCGCGCCGACGTGGCGATGTACCAGGCCAAGCGGGCCGGACGCCGGATCGCCACGTACGCCCCGGCCCGGGACACCGCCGACCTCAGCCGGCTCTCGCTCGGCGGCGACCTGCCCCGGGCGGTGGCCGACCGCGAGTTCACCGTCAACTTCCAGCCGATCGTCGACCTCGGCAGCGGCGAGGTGGTGGCCGCCGAGGCGCTGGCCCGGTGGCGCCATCCGGCCCGGGGCACCATCGACCCGCTCCGGTTCCTGGAGACGGTGGAGCGGTCCGGGCTGCTGCCGGCGTTCGCCGAGGCCGTCCTCGACCAGTCGCTGATCGCCGCCAACACCTGGCGGGAGGCCGGCTTCGACCTGCCGGTGGCGGTCAACGTCTCGCCGCGCAGCCTGCTGGACGCCCGGTTCCCCGGCTCGGTACTGGCCCGGCTGCGGGCGCACGACCTGCCGCCGGACCGGCTGGTGCTGGAACTGACCGAGACGTTGACGCTGAGCCAGCTCGAGGTGGTCGACCAGGTGCTCGGCCAGCTCCGGGACGCGGGGATCCAGCTCGCCCTGGACGACTTCGGCACCGGTTACTCGTCGCTGTCGGTACTGTCCCGGATCCCCGTACACGAACTGAAGATCGACCGGGGCTTTGTCACCGCGATGGAGACCTCGGCCGAGGCCACCGCGGTGATCCGGTCCACCGTCGACCTCGGCCGCAGCCTCAACCTGAGCGTGGTGGCCGAGGGGGTGGAGAGCGAGCCGCAGCGCCACGCGCTCTGGGAGCTGGGCTGCGCCGCCGGGCAGGGGCACCTCTTCGCCCGACCGATGCCGGCCGCCCGGCTGCTCGCCGCCCTGCACCAGGGAGCGGGCGGCCGGCCCGGCACGCTGGCCCCCGCGCTGCACGACGAGGGCGCCGTGGTCCGACTCTCCCCCGGCCGCCGGCCCGGACCGCGCCGCGCCGAGCGCCTGCCACACCTAGGGGCCTGACCACCGCACCCGGCGCCGAGCGCCTGCACACCTGCCGGCCTGACCACCGCACCCGGCGCCGTCCGCCTGCCACACCTGCCGGCTAATCACCGCACGCCCCGCAGGCGGTCTGCCACACTTGCCCGCGTGACTGCCACGGACGAACTGGAGACCGCCGCAGCCGACCGCCGGAGATACTGGCGCCGGGCCGACCGGGCCGCCGGGGGGCTCGCCGCCGACCTGGTGCTCTATCTCCTCTCCACCGGCTTCGCCGCCGTCACCGCAGCCACCTCCACACTCCTGCCGCACCGGGCCTGGGGCAGCGTCGCCGCCGTCGGCTACCTGCTCGGCACGATCGTGGTGCTCGGTCAACTCCTCGTCCGGCGCCGCCGGCCCGACTCCCGGCTGGCCGGTACCGCCGCGCGAGGTGGGCTGACCGTCGTCACCTGGGCCGCCACCGCCCTGCTGCCGCTGGTCTGGCAGGCGGTCGAGCGGGTCGGCGGCCGGCTCGACCGGGCCCAGGAGGAGGTGGTGGTGGTCGAGCACTCCGGCGCCCGGCTGCTCGACCACGGCACGCCGTACCTGACCCGGGACGCCATCGCCGCGCTGCCGGGCGGAGAGCAGCTCCTCGGCTACACCCCGTACCAGCCGGGCATGGCGCTCTTCGGGCTGCCCCGCGCCGTCGCCGGCACCGCGTGGTGGACGGACGCCCGGATCTGGTTCGCCGTGGCCACCGCCGTCGCGCTCGGCCTGGCCGTGCTGCTGCTGCGCCGCCCGGCGGCGACGGTCGCCGGCGGTCGCACCGCGCCGTCGGTGAAGCGGGCCGGTGCCCGGGACGCCGCGCTGGTCCGGGCGGTGCAGCTCGCGACGGTACTGCCGGTCTGCGCGCTGACCCTGGCGACCGGCGGTGACGACCTTCCGGTCCTCGCTCTCTGCCTGCTCGCCCTCGCCTGCGCCGCCCGGGACCGCTTCGTCGCCGCCGGGCTTGCGGTCGGACTCGCGGCGGCACTGAAACTCTTCGCCTGGCCGGTCGCGCTGGTCCTGCTGGTACACGCCGCCACGCGGGGCCGCCGGAGCGGGCTGCGGCTGGCCGCCGGGGCGCTCGGCCTGCCGCTGGTCGCGCTCGTCCCGGCCCAGCTCGTCGACTCGGCGGCGCTGGTCGAGAACGTGCTGCGCTTCCCGCTCGGCCACGGCCTGGTCAGCAGCCCGGCCGCGTCACCGTTCCCCGGGTACCTGATCGCGCAGGCACTGCCCGCCGGCCGGGTGGTCGCCGCCGCGCTGCTGGTCGCGGCCGGTCTGCTGATCGCCGTCCTGCTGCTGCGCCGCCCGCCGCGCACGGCCGCCTCCGCCGCGCTGTTCTGCGGGTACGGGCTGCTCGCCGCGATCCTGCTGATGCCGTCGACCCGGTTCGGGTACCTGCTCTATCCGGTCGCCTTCCTCGGCTGGGTCACCGCGCTCCGGCTCGCCCGCACCCCGCGGGACACCCCGGACTCCGACCGCACACCGGTGCCGACGGCCACCCCGTGAATGCCGACGGCCGTCCGTGAACCCGCCCCGCTCCGCCGAGCCTGACGAACCCGCTGAGCCCCATCAGCCCCATCAGCCGCACGAGCCCGACGAACCCGACGAGCCGCCCGCGCTGCCGAACCGGCCCGGCTGGGATGTCTTCGCCGTGGTCGCCCTCGGCGGGGCGCTCGGCGCGGCCGGCCGGTACGGGCTGGTGGTGCTCTGGCCGCACGCCGCGACCGGCGTACCGTGGGCGACCCTGGTCACCAACCTCTCCGGCTGCGCCCTGATCGGCCTGCTGATGCGGCTGGTCACCACCGCCGCCGCCCCGCACCGGCTGGTCCGGCCGTTCCTCGGCACCGGGATCCTCGGCGGCTTCACCACGTTCTCCACCTACGCGGTGGAGACCCGGGGACTGCTCGCCGCGGGCCGCCCCGGTGTCGCCGTCGGCTACCTGCTCGGCACGCTCGCCGGCGCGCTGGTCGCGGTACGCCTCGGGATGTGGGCGGCGGACCGGGTGCGGTCGTGACCGGGCAGCAGGGACCGCGATGCTGACCTGGACGGCGGTGCTGCTCGGCGGCGCGGTCGGCGCGGTCGGCCGGTTCACGGTCAACTGGCTGGTCGAGCGCCGGTCCCGCCCCGCGCCGTGGGCCACGTTCACGGTCAACGTCGCCGGCTCACTGGTGCTGGGCCTGCTCGCCGGCACCGGTGCCGCCCTGCCGGGCTGGGTCGGCGCGCTGGTCGGCACCGGCTTCTGCGGCGCCCTGACCACGTACTCGACGTTCGGCTACGAGACCGTGCAGTTGCTCCGGAGCGGGCCGGCAGGGCGCGGCTGGGCGGTGCTGAACGTGCTGACCTCCCTCGCCGTCGGGCTCGGCGCCGCCGCCCTGGGCTGGCAACTCGGCAGCCTCCAGTGATCCCGTGACCCGCCCCGCCCACCCGGCCGACCGGGACGGTGGCGGTACGCCGGACCCGGCGGGATGGCCGGGCCGCCGCCCGAGGAACGTCCCACACGCCCTCCCGACAGCTTTTCTGGGGCGTCTGCCGAGCGGGATCGGCCGGCAGGGCGTAAACCTGAGGCATGAACGCGACCTATCGGGATCGGGCGGAGGCCGGTGCCGCACTCGCCGACCGGCTCACCTCGATCGCCGGCGACCCGGACGTGGTCGTCCTCGGGCTGGTCCGGGGCGGCGTACCGGTGGCCGCGGCGGTGGCGGAACGGCTCGGCGCACCGCTGGACGTACTGGTGGTCCGGAAACTGGGCCTGCCGGAGGCACCCGAGGTGGCCTTCGGTGCGGTCGGACCGGGCGGGCTGCGGGTGCTCAACGAGGAGATCGCCGACCGGCTGGACCCGGAGGAGGTGGACGCGGTGGTGCGGGCCGAGACCGCCGAACTCGAACGGCGCGAGCGGCTCTACCGGAAGGACCGGCCGCCGCTGCGGCTGGACGGCCGGATCGCGGTGATCGTCGACGACGGGCTGGCCACCGGGGCCACCGCGCGGGCCGCCGTGGGGGTCGGCCGGCAACTGGGCGCCCGACGGGTGGTGCTGGCCGTCCCGGTCGGCGCGCCGCAGGCGTACGACGTGCTCAGCGACGCCGCCGACGAGGTGGTCTGCCCGGAGCGCCCGGCCGACTTCGGCGCCGTCAGCCGTTACTACGACGACTTCCATGAAGTGTCCGATGCCGAAGTGGTGGCCGCGCTGACAGGAACTCGGTGATTCGACCGGGTACCGTCGAGTGATGCAGATGACCTGTCCCAAGTGTCGTGGCGACATGCGCCAGTACGAGCGCAGCGGCGTCACGGTTGACCAGTGCACCGAATGCCGTGGCATCTTCCTCGACCGGGGCGAGTTGGAGAAGCTGTTCGAGGCCGAGGCCAACTGGAGCCAGCAGCAGGCGCCGGCGTCGCAGCACGCACCCGCGCCGGGCGCCGGGTACCCTCCGCCGCCGCCGGCCCCGCACCAGCCCGCCTACGGAGGTCCGAGCCACACACCGCCACCGCCGCCGCCACCGCCCGGCCACGGCTACCCGCCGGCACCGGCACCGGCGTACGGGCAGCACGGGCAGCCGCACTACGGCTACCACGGGCACTACCGGCACAAGAAGCGGAAGGGCTTCCTGAACGACTTCTTCGACTGACCGGCCCCGCCGGCAGGGCGGTACCCGCCCCCACTGCGGGGCCGGTTACCGGACCGGCCGGCTGACCGGAGTCTTCGCGGACCCCGTGCCCGGCAACGAACCTCGCGCGTCGTCGACGGGCGGGCGTACGTCGCCGGGTGCGGGGCTCGTGCCATTGGGCGAAGGTGGGTGGGTCGGCTGGACGGCGTGGAGGCGCCCCGGGCGGCGGGCGGTGAGCTGTCCCCGGCGCCGGGCAGTGAGGCCGCCCGGGCGGCGGAGCCGTGCCGAGCAATCGGTGCGGCGTACGACCGGATCACCGCGACCGTCGACGGCCTCGCCGACGCCGACCTGCTCCGGCCGACCCGCTGCCGGGGCTGGTTCGTCGTCGACCTGCTCCTGCATCTCGTCCTGGACGCCCAGCGGGCCCTGGTCACGCTCGCCAGCCCGGTGGTCGGGCCGGCCGACGTGGACGGCGTCAGCTACTGGCTGTCGCCGAGCGATCCGGACGAGGGGCGGCACGCGGCCTGGGTACGCCGGTCGGCCGCCGCCTTCGACCGGCCACGCGGGGTGGTCCGGCTCTGGACCGACACCGCACCGGCGGCGGTCCGGGCCGCCGCCGCAGCCGACCCGCTCGGGTACGTCACCACCCAGGGCCACGTGCTGGCGGTGCCGGAGTTCCTCGCCACCCTGGTCACCGAGGCGGTGGTGCACCATCTCGACCTGGCGGTGGACCTCCCGGACGCGCCAAACCCGGAGCCGGACGGCGTGGCCATCGCGGTGGCGACCCTGGACGGACTGCTCAGCGCCGAGGCGATCCGCCCGGCCGACTGGTCGGACACCGACTATCTGCTGAAAGGGACGGGGCGGCTCCCGCTGACCACGCACGACCGGCTGGTGCTCGGCGAGGCCGCCGGCTGGTTCCCACTGCTCGGCTGAGTCCGCGAGGCGGCTCACGCCGGAGACTCGGGTACTCTCCGTCCGGTTCCGCCCTCGCGCCACGCCGTGGAACCGGACAGCGACGGCTCAACCAGGCTCAGCCACGAGCGCCAAAACAATTCCGGCGGCGATGTCGAGAATCCGTGACCGGCTCCGTCCCCGCGGGTGAACGTGACCAAGATGGGTCGCATCAGTACCGAGGAGAAGCCCGATGGCCAAGTACCTGCTGCTCAAGCACTACCGGGGCGCTCCGGCCGCGGTCAACGACGTGCCGATGGACCAGTGGACGCCGGAGGAGATCTCGGCACACGTGCAGTACATGCGCGACTTCGCGGCCCGGCTCGAGGGGACCGGCGAGTTCGTCGACGGTCAGGCGCTCGCCCCCGAGGGGACGTTCGTGCGGTACGACGGTGAGGGGCGCCCGCCGGTCACCGACGGCCCGTTCGCCGAGACCAAGGACCTCATCGCCGGCTGGATGGTGATCGACGTCGACAGCTACGAGCGCGCCATCGAACTGGCCGGAGAACTGTCGGCCGCGCCCGGGGCGGGCGGGAAGCCGATCCACGAGTGGCTCGAGCTGCGGCCGTTCCTGACCGAGCCGCCCACCATCACGGAGTGACCTCTGAGATGAACGAGGCGCTGCTCCGGAGCCTCACGCCGAGCGTGCTCGGCATCCTCGTCCGCCGCGGAGCCGACTTCGCGGCGGCCGAGGATGCCGTGCAGGACGCGCTGGTCGAGGCGGTCCGGGTCTGGCCGGCCGACCCGCCGCGGGACCCGAAGGGCTGGCTGATCACCGTGGCCTGGCGCCGGTTCCTCGACACGACCCGGACGGACACCGCCCGCCGCCGGCGTGAGGAGCTCGTCGACGAGGAGCCGGCGCCGGGGCCCGCGCCGTCGGTGGACGACACGCTCCAGCTCTACTTCCTGTGTGCCCACCCGTCGCTGACGCCGTCGTCCGCGGTCGCGCTCACGCTGCGCGCCGTCGGCGGGCTGACCACCCGCCAGATCGCCCAGGCCTACCTGGTGCCCGAGGCGACCATGGCGCAGCGGATCAGCCGGGCCAAGCGGACCGTCTCCGGCGTGCGGTTCGACCAGCCCGGCGACGTCGCCACCGTGCTGCGGGTCCTCTACCTGGTCTTCAACGAGGGCTACTCCGGCGACGTCGACCTCGCCGCCGAGGCCATCCGGCTCACCCGGCAGCTCGCGGCCGCGATCGACCACCCCGAGGTGGCCGGGCTGCTCGCCCTCATGCTGCTGCACCACGCCCGGCGGGCCACCCGGACCGCGCCCGACGGCGGTCTGGTGCCGCTCGCCGAGCAGGACCGCGACCGGTGGGACACCAAGTCGATCGCCGAGGGCGTCGAGATCCTCCAGGCGGCCCTCGCCCGCGACCGGCTGGGCGAGTTCCAGGCCCAGGCCGCCATCGCGGCACTCCACGCCGACGCGCCCACCGCCGAGGAGACCGACTGGGTGCAGATCGTCGAGTGGTACGACGAACTCGCGCGCCTGACCGACAGCCCGGTCGTCCGGCTCAACCGCGCAGTGGCCGTCGGCGAGGCCGACGGACCACGCGCCGGGCTGGCGGCGCTCGCGGCGCTGGACGACTCGCTGCCCCGGCACGCGGCGGTGGCGGCGTACCTGCACGAACGCGACGGTGATCTGGCGACGGCGGCACGGCTGTACGCCGAGGCGGCCCGGAAGGCACCCAACCTCGCCGAACGGGATCACCTGACGCGCCAGGCCGCTCGGCTCAACGCCCGCCAGCGTCGCTGACGGTTCGCGCTGCGGCTCCTCCGCGGCACCCGTCATTTCGCAGACACCGCTCGATCGGGCCCGTCATACGATTGCCATGTCCACAAAGCGCGACAGGTGGAGCTGCGCCGCCACCGTCACGGTGTCGGTCGGCCCGTTCCGGTGCTTGGCGACGATGAAATCCGCCTCGCCGGCCCGGGGCGACTCCTTGTCGTAGTAGTCGTCCCGGTGCAGAAGTATGACGACGTCGGCATCCTGCTCGATCGACCCAGACTCCCGCAAATCGGACAACTGGGGACGCTTGTCGGTACGCTGCTCCGGGCCACGGTTCAGCTGACTGACCGCGATCACCGGGCACTCGACCTCCTTGGCAAGCAGCTTCAGCCCTCGGGACAGCTCGGCGACCTCCTGCTGGCGGCTCTCGGTGCGCTTCGGCGAACTCATCAGCTGGAGATAGTCCACCACGATCATCTTGAGGTCATGCCGCTGCTTGAGCCGGCGGGCCTTGGCCCGGATCTCCATCAGGTTCATGTTGGGGGTGTCGTCAACGAAGAGCGGCGCCTCGCTGATCTCGCCCATCCGGCGGGCCAGCTTGGTCCAGTCGTCGTCCGAGAGCTGCCCGCTGCGCAGCACGTGCAGCGGCACCCGGGCCTCGGCCGAGAGGAGTCGCATCACGATCTCGACCTTGCTCATTTCCAGCGAGAAGATGGCACTCGCACAGTTGTGCCGGATCGCGGCGTTTCTGGCGAAGTCCATCGAGGCGGTGCTGTTGTGGGTGGGGATCATGGATCGGCCGGCAAGATATAGATGATCGGCGTTGTCAACAGTTACGCACCGCACGGGGACACTGGGAACCGGGCGAACGTCGACGATATACCGACAACCGGTGCGAGCGGTGCCATTCGTACGACAGCGCTCCTTGTGGGCAATCTTCTTTCGCGTCAGTCGAAACACATCGTCTTCAGTCGAAAAGTTCAGGATGTACGCAGTGGAGGTCTCCTCGGTCTTTCCCTTCACCCGCTTCGTGTTGACCGAGCACCGATAGCCGAGGCTGACGATCAGCTCGCGAGTGTCCTCGGCGAGACGTCGCGACGTGACTGCGAACTGCAGGCTGCCGGTCGGCGTGACAGTTCCGTCGGTATCCATCAATCCGGCGAGCAACGCGCGCCGTTGGGCCTCCGAGGCGCGGAGGTACGCGGTCGGGATGTGCTTGTCGCCGAGCACGCCAGCCGCGCGGAGGTAGCCGACGAACGATCCCCAACGGTTGTGACACGAGGCGCATCTTCGGGCACCGGTCCAGCCGCTCTCGGGAAGCTTCCCGCAGGACGCGCAGCCGGTGCGGTCGGCAGGGTTCACAAGACCTTTGGACTTTCCCCCGCAGGACTGCCCACAGGTTCGAACGCTGGGGCCGCGCGGAGTGAAGCTGTTGCCGCAGACAATGCAATCCCGGTCTGGGAGCGGATTCAAGCCTGCGACCTTGATCGAGTAGGCGAGGGTTTCGGTCCCGACGGGTGCAACAATGAACCCGTCCTCCCTGACGTGGGTAACCATCTCCGGATCGGCGGTTGTGAAGCGGGCCGACCGGGTGGAGCCGTCGCCCAACCACACACCAAGCGTGTAGGGCGGGATCGGAAGGTCATCGCGACATGGCAACTCGATCGGGAGAGCGTTCTCGACGGCGTGGTTGAGTCGCCCGTCAGTGGGGTGCCGGAGCGTGATCGCGATGCCGGCTGTGGTGATCGGCTCACCGTGGTTGGCGGTGTTCTCGACATTCATCAACCGGTTCACCCGACGAGCCAGGGCCGCCATCAGGGCGCGACGAGAGTAGGCGCGGATATTCGTCCTGCGCCACGGCTTGCCCGCCCGAATGTACTCACGGGCCACCTCGCCGGCGAAGCCCACCTCGGCTCCGACGATGTGCAGTACGTTCCGGAACTGTTCGCCGGTCAGCGCCACCGCTTCGCGGAATGTGATTAGTTCATCGGGTTCCGCCATGGCTGTCTGGTGTGCGGCGGTAGCGGTAGCGCGTGCATCTGCAGACCATTGGTGGGATCGCTTGCCCTCGGCCCGCTGTCGGCGGCTGGCCCTGGTGGTGGTCTTCCACAGGTGCTCGCCGTCAGCCACGATCACGCTTCCGTCGGAGAATTCGACCTCGTAGCAGGGGCGGTTGTGGAGGACGTCGAAGGCGTGCGTCACGGTGGTGGGGCGCCCGTCGGCTCCGAGGAGCTGGTCGCCTACCTTGACATTGCCCATGGTGGTCCAACCGGCGGGGGTTGGGAGCGGCGTGTCGAGCGCCAGGGCTTTTCCCAAACCAGGCCTACCCGCCACAATAACGAGCTGCCCCGGGTGCAGGCCGTTGAGCAGCCGGTCCAGGTCGGTGAAGCCGGTCGGTACGCCGGTCATCACGCCGCCCTGCGCACCGACCGCCTCGATCTCGTCCAGCGTCGGCTGGAGCATGTCGGCGAGCACCGCGAAGTCCTCGCTGACCCGCTTCTCGGTGACGTCGTAGATCGCCTGCTGGGCCAGGTCCACCACGTCGTCGACGTCCCGCCCGCCGCCACCGGCCGAGCCGTAGCCGAGCTGCACGATCCGGGTACCCGCCTCGACCAGGCGCCGCAACACGGCGCGCTCGCCGACGATCCGGGCGTAGTAGGAAGCGTTCGCGGCCGTCGGCACGCTGGCGATCAGCGTGTGCAGATAGGGCGCGCCGCCGATCCGGGCCAGGTCGCCGGAGTCGGCGAGCGCGGCGGCGACGGTGATGGCGTCGGCCGGCTCGCCCCGGCCGTAGAGGTCCAGGATCGCGTCGAAGACGGTCGAGTGCACCGGCCGGTAGAAGTCGTTGGTCCGGAGGATCTCGACGACGTCGGCGATCGCGTCCTTGGAGAGCAGCATCCCGCCGAGCACGCACTGCTCGGCCGCGATGTCCTGCGGCGGCGTCTTGTCGAACTGGCCATCGCGCGGCGCCGGGACGTCGGCCGACGGCGCCGACGGTCGCGACTCTCCGCGCGACGGGCGCGACTCCCCACGGACGTCGTCGGTGACCGACACGGGCATCCCCCTCCGCCACACCGGCTGGCTCCTAGCGAACCGCCGACGTACGACATTTCTCGGCTGACCCACGGCCCCGTCCGGCCGAGGGGCCGGACCGGCCCTGGCCAGCCGCCTTGACCGGGGGAGATGTCGGCACGGGTGGCAGGGTCAGGGCAGCAACGATACGGACGTCGAGGTCAGGGACTCAAGCACACCGGTGGACGGAGTTCGGGACAACCTGTGGACGGTTCCCGGCGGGGTGTGTGCGGCCCTGTGCACAGGCTGTGGACAACGATTGGGGAAGATAGCCTGTAGCCGCTCTGACCTGCGCCGACTCGGTCCCCACCATGTGGAGGAAAGAAACAGGTCAAATTCGGGCTACCGGGACGGCGTATCATCGGGCGACGGCAATCTTGCGTACGGCTACTCGCGAACGACCTACCAGACTCCTCGCGATCGACTAACCAGAAAGGTCACGCCTCGGCAGTGGACCATCGGGATCGGGGGCGGGGTGAGCTCGCCCGACATGAGTGGCAGGACAGCGCCGGCCGGAGCGACCCGGCGACGCCCTGGCCAGGTGATCCTTATTCGCGTCCCGACGTCACCTATCGCACCCCGAGCCGGCGGCGGGCCCGGTACCGTGGCGCACCGGACCCGGTCGACAGCTACACGCCGTCCTGGGCCCGGGAGTCCACCGAGCCGCTCCAGCCCCGCTCCTCCCGGGCGTACGCCGACAGCTCCACATGGGCCTCCGAGCCGGAGCCGGAGCGTCGCGACGGGGGCCGGCACCACCGCGCCGACGCGGCGGCCGAGCCGGCGACGGAGACCGGCCGGCCCGGGCGTCGACGGGTCGCCCCCGAGGTGACCTGGGACAGCACCGGCGAATACTGGCGCGGTCCGAGCGGCGCGGCCGACGACACACCGGGCGGCGAGAGCAACGACGACCGCTGGCGCGGTGCCGGCGACCGGCGGCGCGGCGACGCGACCGGGAGCACCCGGAGCGAGGCCACCGACAGCGGGGCGGCCGGCCGGCGCGGCCGGCGTCGCGCCGGTGCGGGCCGGCGCGGGGACGAGGCCGACGACTGGGCCGCCGCCGCTCCCACCAGCGGCTGGGTCGGCGCGGCTCCCACCAGCGGCTGGGTCGGCGCGGCTCCCACCACCGGCGCCGGCGCCGCCGCCCCGACCAGCGGCGGATGGATCTCCGAGGCACCCACCTCCGGCGGATGGGCCGCCGCCGCACCCACCACCGGTGCCGGCGCCAACAGCGGCCTGCTCGGTGACCCTCCCACGACCTCCGGCCGGGGCCGACGGCGCCGGGCCGACCCGGACGACGATCCGACCGCGGTACCCACCTCGGGTTGGGGTGCCGGAGCCGTCGATTCGCCGTCCACCGAGACCGGCCGGCGCGATCGGGGTGACACCGCGGTCGGTTGGCGGGAGCCGGCCGACGATTCCGCGCCCGGCCGGTGGGACCGGACCGGCGACCGGGAGCCCGGCACGACGTACGGCTCGGCGCGGCGGGCGCCGGGGCGACGGCGCCGCGCCGAGCCGGCCGGATGGGAGCCCGACGATCCGAGCGGCCCGGTGCCGACCGCCGGACGGCGGCGTTCCCGGCACCGCGCGGAGGACCCGACGGAGGTCGCGGAGCAGCCGGACGCCATCGCCGCGACCGAGCCGGGCCCGGAGACCGAGCGGTCGAGAGCGAATCCCCGCTGGGTACGGTCGCCCGGCGAGAGCGACCCGGGCCGCGGTACCGGCCGGCGGTCGCGGAGCGACGATCCGCTGCCCGGTCCGGGGGGCGCCAGTGCGCGCCGACGGCAACGCGAGCCGGACGCCGAGCCCGTCCGCCGCTACCGGGCCGACGCCGGACCGGTACGCCGGGTCGGCGAGGACCGGGGTGGCCGGGGCCGGCACGCCGATCCCGGGCCGGAGCGGGGCGGGGATGCCGGCCCGGGTTGGCGTACCGAGGCCGGGCCATGGGACCGGCTCACCGACACCGGGATGTTGGATCGGGTCACCGACTCCGAGCCGCCGGAAGGTCCCGGCCCCGGCCGTCGCCGCGACCGGAGCACCGACACCGGCCAGTGGGACAGGTTCACCGACACCACCGAGTGGCGGCACGGCGAACTCGCCGGGCTGGCCCGGGATGCCGGGAGCGGGCGCGACAACACCACCGACGGCGGCTCCCGGGGCGCGGACCGCACCGGGCCGGAGGGTGGCGACACGTTCTGGTCCGGCACCAGGCTGGCCGGCGACGACCCGCGCTGGATGGGTATCCCGGACTCGGCGCCGCGTTCTCCGGCGGTCGCCTACCCGCCACTGGCCCGGCCGGTGTCGCCGGCACGCCGGGCGAGCGAGCCCCCGACCCCCACCCGGCGGCCGGCACCGGGTCGCGGTCGCGCCGGTACGGTCGGCTCCGCCCGGAGCGTCAGCGGAGCGGGTACGGCCACCCGGCGCGCACCGAGCGGCAGCCTGCTCACCTCGGCGACCAGGACGGGCCGACCCAGTCCGCTGAGTCGACGACTCGAAGACGATCTGCTCGATCCGCGGCCCAGCGGCCCGCTCACCGCCGTCCTCTACACCGCCGCCTGGTACGCGGTCGCCGTGCTGGCCGTCTTCGTCTGGGTACTCACGCTCGACACCAGTGTGCCGGTGGACTGCGTACCGGAGGTCTCCGGTGCCTGTGAATCGGAGCGCGGCCAGGCGATGTCCGCGCTGCTGGCCGGGGTGCCCCGGTTCCTCGCCGCGCTGGCGACCGGTCTGGTGGTCGCGGCCCTGATGCGCTGGTTCAACCGCACCTGGCGGGCGGTGACCGTCGGGTTCGCGGCAGCGGTCGTCGGTGGTGGGCTCTCCACCGTCTTCTTCAGCGCGATCAGTGGTCAACCGGTCGGCTGAGGTCTGGTCCCGCCCGCTGGCGAGACGGCTCCGGGTGCAAGACGGCTCCGGGGTGCCGCCCGATCGGACGGCACCCCGGAACTCTGTCTGTCGCCTGGCCGGCTACTTGCCCGGTACGACCTTCAGGTCGAACCGCGCGGTGACCTCCGGGTGCAGCTTGACCCGCACCTGGTGGCTGCCGACCGACTTGATGGCGCCCGGCAGCTCCAGCCGACGCCGGTCGAGGGACGGACCACCGGCCGCCTTCACCGCGTCCACCACGTCGCCGGGGGTCACCGAGCCGAAGAGCCGCCCGCCGTTGCCGGCGCGCGCGGTCAGGTTGACCTTGAGGCCCTCAAGCTGGGCCTTCACCTCGTTGGCGTGACCGAGGTCCCGGATCTCCCGGGCCGCGCGGGCCCGCTGGATGACCGTGACCTGCTTCTCCGCGCCCTTGGTCCAGGCGATGGCGAAGCCCTGCGGCAGCAGGTAGTTGCGGCCGTAGCCGTCCTTGACCTCGACGATGTCGCCGGGGCCGCCGAGGCCCGACACCTCCTGGGTCAGGATGATCTTCATGTCGGTGCCTCCTCTCAGCGGGCCGTGGCCGTGTACGGCAGAAGCGCCATCTCGCGGGCGTTCTTGACCGCACGAGCGATCTGCCGCTGCTGCTGGGAGGTGACCCCGGTCACCCGCCGAGCGCGGATCTTGCCGCGGTCGGAGATGAACTTGCGCAGCAGCGCCGTGTCCTTGTAGTCGATGTAGGTGATCCCGTCCTTGTCGAGCGGGTTCACCTTCTTCTTCGGCTTGCGCAGTGCCGCAGCCTTTGCCATTGCTCTTGCTCCTGGTTTGCGATCCCGGGTGTTAGCCACCCGGATCAGAACGGGGGCTCGTCGTCGAAGTTGCCGCCGCCCGAACCGGACGTACGCGAGGAGGCCGGAGCCGCCGTGGCCCACGGGTCGTCGAAGTTGCCTCCGCCGCCACCCTGGCCACCGCCACCGCCACCACCGCCGGAGGCGCCGAACCCGCCGCCGCCGGAGCGCGACATCTTCTGCACCTTCGCCGTGGCGTACCGCAGCGACGGGCCGATCTCGTCGACCTCCAGCTCGATGACGGTGCGCTTCTCGCCCTCGCGGGTCTCGTAGGACCGCTGCCGGAGCCGGCCCGACACGATCACGCGAGCACCGCGCTGCAACGACTCGGCGACGTGCTCGGCCGCCTGCCGCCAGACGGTGCACGAGAGGAAGAGCGGCTCGCCGTCCTTCCACTCGTTCGTCGTCCGGTCCATGAACCGGGGCGTCGAGGCGACCCGGAACTTGGCGACCGCGGCGCCGGACGGGGTGAAACGCAACTCGGGGTCGTCGGTCAGGTTGCCGATGACCGTGATGGTGGTATCTCCTGCCATGACCATCTCCTCGCGCACTCATCAGTCCCTGAAAGGCTGCCAGAGCAGTACGACAGGACGGATGAGGCTGATCCGGGCGTGCCGGAAACGCGTCAGCGCGTCTCCGGCCGGATGACCTTGGTGCGCAGCACGGACTCGTTGAGTCGGAGCTGCCGGTCCAGCTCGGCCACCGCCGCAGGCGTCGCCTGCAGGTCGATGACGGCGTAGATTCCCTCGGCCTTCTTGTCAATCTCGAACGCGAGGCGCCGACGACCCCACACGTCGAGCTTCTCCACCGAGCCACCCGCGGTCCGGATCACGTTGAGGTACGTGTCGAGCGACGGGGCGACGGTGCGCTCCTCGAGGCTTGGATCGAGGATGACCATGATCTCGTAATGACGCAAGACGTGCTCACCTCCTCTGGGCTAGCGGCCACGGTCCTTCCGTGGCAGGAGGTCATGCGTCGTTGCCAGGCGGTATCGGGAGGGATCCCGTCGCGCGCGGACAACCTGAGCAGAATACCCGGTCCACCGGCGCCGGACGTCGGCGGACCCCATGCCCGCCGGGCCGCCCCGCGCTCGGACCGGCGCCAAGAGCCTCCTCCGGTCGCGTTGACCGGAGGAGGCTCTTCGACGCAGAGCCGCGGGGCGCATCCCGTCCGCATTCTTTGGGTGGGACCTGGGGAGGAACGACCACACCGATGAGTTGGATGGAAGGCGCCCCGCGGAGCCTATTGTATTGTCATCTTACGCGATAACAGTCTGTGTTGTGCGTTGAGCGAGAATCGCCCGAATTGCTCCTGTCGAGACCCCGACCACACAGACCGCGGCCACCGGCGCCCAGCAGCCGGACCCGTCCGGCGGGCCGGAAGGGCCACCCGGGCGCACCCGGACGGCGGCAGCCCCGCCGAGTCGGTCGGGCGGCGGAGGGTAGCTGCCCGGCGCCGCGTCCTGCGGCGCCCTGGCGCTCCGGGGGCCGGCCACATCGGGACCATGCGGCACCGACCCCACCTCGACCCGCCCGACCGACCCGGCGGGGACGACACGGACCGGCATGACCCCGGCCCAGACAGTGGCTCCGACGCCCCGACCGCGAAGCCGGACAGCAGCCGTGGTGCGCCCGCGGCGAGTGCGGGGACCGCTGCTGCGGCTCGGCGGCGGAGCGACAGGGTCACGTCTTCCCTCTTTCCGGCACAACTCGTGGCTCGATCCGGGCCCGTACGCCGGGCGAACGGATCTCACCTGGAGAAACGATCCATCCCCCCGGCGGTGACGCGGACCGCCCCGGGACCGCCGCGCCCGAGCTGCCGGGCCGGACAGGTGCGCCCGTCCCCGCCCGACCGACCGGCGCGACGTAGGCTCGCCTTCATGCGTATCGGAGCCCATGTCGATGCCACGGATCCGTTGGACGAGGCGGCCCTCCGGAAGGCGGACGCGGTCCAGTTCTTCCTCGCCGATCCGCAGAAGGACTGGAAGACACCGCAGCCACGGGCCGACGCGGCCCGGCTGCGCGATTCCGAGGTGGACGTCTACATCCACGCGCCGTACGTCATCAACCTCGCCACCACCAACAACCGGATCCGCATCCCGAGCCGGAAGCTGCTGCTCGGACACGCCACCGCCGCCGCCGCGGTCGGCGCCAAGGGCCTGATCGTGCACGGCGGGCACGTCAACGCGGGAGACGACATCGCCAAGGGCTTCGACAACTGGCGCAAGGCCTTCGCCCAGGCCGCCGAGTCCGGCGGGCACGACGTCCCGGTGCTCATCGAGAACACGGCCGGCGGCGACAACGCCTGCGCCCGCCGGTTCGACAACCTGGCCCGGCTCTGGGATGCGGTGGGCGAATACGACGTCGGCTTCTGCCTGGACACCTGCCACGCGCACGCGGGCGGCGAGGACCTGCTGGACATCGTCGACCGGGTCCTGGCGATCACCGGCCGGATCGACCTGATCCACGCCAACGGCTCCAAGGACGCCTTCGACTCCGGCCGGGACCGCCACGAGAACCTCGACAGCGGCACCATCGATCCGGAACTGGTGGTGGCGGTGGTCCGGGCGGCCGGCGCGCCGGTCATCGTCGAGACGCCCGGCGGGGCCGACGGTCAGGCCACCGACATCGCCTATCTCCGCGACCGCGTAGGCCGGTAGGGACGAGGACCCGATGTCGACGGACCAGTCCAACGCCAACGAGACAACCCGGCCCGGCGCCGCGCCGGTCGGCACCAACCCGGACCCGACCCCGGGCACGACGGCCGGATCGGGTACGCCCACCAGCGCGGACTCCGGCGCCGCCGGGGGGCGGACGACATCGACCGAGGCCGGGACCGCCACGACCCTGCGGTCGGCCGTACCGGCTTCGGGAAGCGGCTCGCACCCCACCGTCTCCGGTGGTACGGCGTCGACCGCGCGGGCAGCCGGCGATGGCGGCGCCCCGGCGACGGCGGTGACGTCAACGACGGCGCAGCTCTCCGACCCGGCGCCAGGCGGGAAGCCCGACACCCCGCCCGGGGAGCCGGCGCAGTCCGGCAGCGGCGGAGGCGAAGCCGGGAAAGCCGAGGAGAGCAAGGGCGACGACGCCGAGGGCGAGGCGGCGGGCGGCGACGACAAGACGTCGAAGGACAGCCAGGCCGAGGACGACAAGGCCGGCAAGGAGAAGGACGACAAAGACGGCAAGGACGGCAAGGAGAAGGCGGCCGGTGACGACCAGCCGGCGAAGCCCGCCGACCCGTTCGCCGCGTTCGCGCCGGCTCCCGAGGTGGTACCCGGGCGGATCCGGCGGATCGGTCGGGCGGTCGGCCGTCGGGTGGTACACGAGTGGACCCTGGCCGGGCTCGGCGCACTGGCCCTGGCCGTCCTGATGACCTGGCCGACGCTGCGCTACCCCCGACACACGCTGCCGCAGGACTACTGGGATCCGGCGCTACAGGCCTGGCAGGTCGCCTGGTCCGGGCACATCCTGCTGACCAAGCCGGCCCAGTTGTGGCAGAGCAACGCGTTCTTCCCGGAGACCTGGACCTTCGCCTTCTCCGACACCCTGCTCGGGTACGCCCCGGCGGGCATGATCGGTCAGGGCCCGGAGGCGGCGATCCTCCGCTACAACATCCTCTTCGTCCTGGCCCACGCGCTCGCCGCGCTCGGGGCGTACGCGCTGGTACGGCAGTTCGGGGCGGGACGGATCGGGGCGGCGGTGGCGGGGATCGGCTTCGCGTACGCGCCCTGGCTGCTCGGCCAGGCCGGTCACCTGCACGTGCTCTCCAACGGCGGTATCCCGCTCGCCCTGGCCATGCTGGCCCGGGGACACGGCTGGTCGCTGCGGCACGGCTACCGACCCGAACGTCGACGTTCCGGCTGGGCGTTCGCCGGCTGGCTGGTCGCCGCCTGGCAGCTCAGCCTCGGCTTCGGCATCGGCCTCATCTTCGCGTACGTGATGGGTCTGATCGCGGTCGTGGTGCTGCTGAGCTGGCTGGTCCGGCGGATCCTGCGCCGGCCAGGGCAGTGGTTCGGGTTCCGGCTGCTGCTGGCCGACTTCTGGGGCGGCGCGATCTTCGCGGCGACCGGTGCCCTGCTGGCGATCCCGTACTTCAAGGTCGCCGAACTGCACCCCAACGCCCGGCGGACCGCCGAGGAGCTGCACAACTACTCCCCGCCGCCGGGTGGTTTCCTCACCGCTCCGCCGGAGTCGCTGATCTGGGGCGACCTGCACGAGCCGGTCCGGGGCGGGCTGCCCGGACTGCCGGAGACCACCCTGCTGCCGGGGTACGTCCTCTTCGCGCTCGCCCTCGCCGGCCTCTTCTTCTCGATCTGGACGGTACGCCAGCGCCTACTGCTGCTGGCGGCCGTGCTCGCCGCCGGGGTGCTCGCGATGGGCAGCCGGTTCTTCGGCGGCACCTGGACCTACCTGCCGCTCTTCGAGCACCTGCCCGGCTGGGACGGTCTGCGTACGCCGGGCCGGCTGATGATCTGGGTCACCCTGTTGCTCGGCGTCCTCGCCGCCGGCTCGGTCGGCGCGTTCGCGGAGCGGGCCCGGCAGATCTCGGCCGCCGAGCGGGTGCCGCCCCGGCCGGGACCGTTCCTGCGGCTCGTCACGCTGCTGCCGATCGTGCTGGTGCTGGCCGAGGGGCTCAACACCACGCCGCATCCGGTGGTACCGGTGCAGCCCGCGTCGATGCGGGTCGCCAACGGCCCGATCCTGGTGCTCCCCTCGGACCAGAAGACCGACCAGCACGTGATGCTCTGGTCGACCAGCCGGTTCCAGGACATCGTCAACGGCGGCAGCGGGTTCACGCCGAACCGGCTCGCCGAGGTACGCCAGGCCACCGCGAACTTCCCCGACCAGGCAAGCATCGACTTCCTGCGCACCATGGGCGTGCGTACGGTGATCGTGCTCCGGGACCGGGTGGCCGGTACCCCGTTGCAGGCCACCGTCGACCTGCCGGTCGACAGCCTGGGAATCAGCCGGGAGGACGTCGGGGAGACGGTCGTCTACCGGCTCTGATCCGGGCCGCTCCGCCGTCCGCGCTCCCGGCTCGGTCCACGATCCCGTCGGTGCTGCCGCGACCGTGCGGACCGGGTCGTGGCCGGCGCAGGCCCGGCCGGTGCCGGTCGGGCCGTGGCCGGCACGGCTAAGCCGGTACCGCTAGGCCGGCACGGGTCAGGTCGTGGCCGGCGCCGGTTCGGCCGGGGCCGGCCGGCCACGGAGTCGGGCGAGCCAGGAGGCGTCCGGGGCACCGTCGTAGATCCCGCCGTCGGGGTCGTCGAGGTAGCTGCTCCGGACCGGGTCGCCCTCGGGCCGCAGGATGTCCCGGACGACCAGCACGCAGAGCACCACGACGGTGGTCAGCCGCAGCGTGGCGGCGAACACGAAGACGCCCTCCGGGAAGACCTGCTTGCCGCCGGCCCCGAGCAGCTCGCCGTAGAACGCGACGAAGTAACCGACCTCGGCGAACTGCCAGGCGAGGAAGGCGCCCCAGCGCGGCCGGGCCAGCACCAGCAGGGGCAGCAGCCAGAGGTTGAACTGCTGCGACCACACCTTGCTGAAGATCAGGAACGCCGCGACCATCAGGAAGACCAGCGCAGCCAGCCGGGGCCGGCGCTTGGCGAACAGCGCCAGCGCGCCGATGGCGAGGAAGGCCAGCGTGATCAGGGCGTACGACACGGTGTTCAGGGTCGGGATGTTGTTGCTGAGCCACTGGAACGGGCCCTGGTCGCCAGGGCTGCCGCTGTTCCACTTGCTGTCCAGGTAGCGGCCGATGTACCAGAGTGTCCCCCAGTCGACCGCCCGCTCACTGTTCAGGTCGAAGAAGCGTCGCCAGTTGTCGGGATAGAGGATCGCGATCGGCAGGTTCACCGCCACGATCGTGACGATGGCCGAACCGATCGTCACCAGCATCTCCTTCACCCGGGCGGTACGCAGCCCGAGCAGGAAGAGCGGCCAGAGCACGAAGAGCGGCCACAGTTTCGCGGAGGTGGCCAGCCCGAGCAGGATGCCGGCGGCCAGGGGTTGTCGTTTCGCCCAGGCGTACATGCCGATCGCGGCCAGCCCGATGGCGAGCAGGTCCCAGTTGACGGTGGCGGTGACCAGCAGCGCGGGGGAGAGCGCGAACATGGCGGCGTCCCACGGCCGGCGGCGGCGCAACGACAGGATCATCGCCACGGTGGCCACCGCGAGCGCCCCGAGGACCAGCGCGTTGAGGTTGTAGAACCACTGCGCCTGGTTGATCTCGGGCCGGTCCACTCCGATGTTGTGCACCGGCAGGCCGAGCGCGCCCATGAAGTATCCGGTGACCACCGGGTATTCCACCGGGTGGTCCCGGTAGGGGACCTTGCCCTCGTTGAGCCCCTCGGCGTAATAGAGGGCGAGCACGTCCGTGTAGCAGAACCGGGTGTACTGGATGTTGTTCTGCCAGGCGCCGTCCTGGCAGGGCGACTTCTGCACCCAGTGCAACGCCAGGGTGAGGCAGGTCAGCGCCAGCACGATCCGGGCGGCCGTCCAGAACCGGCCGCTGGCCTGGGTGCCCCGGCGTTCGACCCCGCTGGCGTGTGCGCCGATCGGGCCGCCGATTGCCTCGGAGAGCCCTCGGACGAAGCCGTCCGACCGGGACGGGTGGTCAGCCTTCTCAGGTTCGTCGATGCCAGCCGGCGACTGCGCGCTCATGAACAGGCATCCTGCCGTACGCGGTCGGGTTGCGTCCGGCCCGGTCCACCGTGTCGGCGGATGGAGTCGAAAACGCGGCCGGCGGCCGGGTCGTGGGACCCGGCCGCCGGCCGCATCGATCGATCACTATCTGTCCCCGTGGAACGGGAGTCGGTGGCTAGCCACCGCCGCCACGACCATTGCCGTTTCCACCTCCGCCGCCGTCGTCGCCCTCCGGCGGGAATTCCGGATCACCGCCGCCGGTGTCACCGCCGGCCGGCGGGCAGATCAGCGGGGGCGGATTCGGTCCCTGGCAGATGGGGTTGCCCCCGGGGTTGCCACCACCGGGATTGCCACCGCCCGGGTTCGGCGGAACCGGCGGAGGCGTCTCTTTCTTCTTGCCGTTGCCGGCCTCCTTGTCGCCGAGCTCCTTGGAGTCCGGCAGGGACATCGCCTGCTTGCCGGCCAGGGCCTTGTTCATGTACTTCTGCCAGATGTCGGCCGGCAGTCCACTACCGCCGATGTTGGCGCCGCCCTTGGTCTTGATCTCGGGCTTGTCCGGATCCTTGCTGCCCACCCAGACCGCGGTGGCGATCTGCGGGGTGTAGCCGACCATCCAGGCGTGCGCGTTGAACTCGGTCTTGGCGTATTCCCAGGTGCCGGTCTTGCCGGCCTCCTCGCGGCCCTCGATGTTGCCGTTGTTCTCCTTGGGAATGTTCTTCAGCACCGAGGTGACCTCGTCAGCCACGTCCTTGCGGATCCGCTGCTTCGGATCAGCCTTCGCGCCGCCGATCTTCTTCCACTGGCCGGTCTCCTTGTCCTGCTGCTCGATCAGCTCGATGAAGTGCGCCTTGTTGTAGACGCCGCCGTTGGCGAGCGTGGCCAGCCCGTTGGCGTGGTCGAGCACGGTGATCGGGTACTGCCCGTACGCCACCACGTTGAAGAACGGGTCCGGCGCCAGCTCCTCCGGCTTCTCCTTGGTCAGGTCGTGCCACTTCGGCGGGTTTTCCTTGGTCTCCCACATCGTCCGGACGCCGGCCTGCCGGGCCATCGACAGCACCTTGTCCGCGCCGATCTTCTCGGTCACGTGGTAGAACGGCACGTTGTACGACCTGATGGTGGATTCCTTGAGCGTGCAGGCCTGGTCACAGGTCTTCCGCACGTCACGACCGGCGTTCTGCACCTTGATCTCGGTGTCCTTGACCGTGAACGGCCGAGCGTCCCAGATCGAGTCGATCGAGATCCCCGCCTCGATCGCGGCCGCCAGGGTGTAGACCTTGAAACTCGAGCCCGGCGGGTGGCCGCCGCTCAGGCCCCCGGCCGAGTCGGTGTTCAGGCCGGCGTAGTCGTAGTCCGCCCCGCTGTCGCCACCGTAGTAGGCCAGCACCTTGCCGGTCTTCGGCTCGACCGAGACCAGCGCGGCCATCAGGTTCTTGGGCTGCTCGTAGATCGGCGAGCCCTTCTTGCGCTGCGCCGCGTTCTCGGCCTCCGCCTGCAACTTCCAGTCGATGGTGGTGGTGATCCTGTAGCCACCATCCCGGAGCGCCGTGGAGCAGTCGACCTTGCCGGCCGGCGGCGCGCCGAGGGTGCAGAGGCCGCGCTCCGCCATCTCGGCCTTGACGTAGTTGACCACGTTGCCGCGCGGGGTCTTCACCCCGAGGCCGTCGTTGGCGCTCTTCCTCTTCTGCACCTTCGGGTAGGTGAGCGTGGCCCGCTTCTCCGGCGTCAGCCACTTCTTCTCGACCATGCCGTTGAGGACGTACTCCCAGCGGGCCTTGGCCTCTTCGAGGTTGTCCGCCGGGTCGAAGCCCTTGTGTCCGGTGGCCGTGTCGACCTGCGGCTGCTTGATCACCGCCGCCAGCACCGCGCCCTCGGCCTCGTTGAGCTTGCTCGCCGGCTTGTTGAAGTAGGTCCACGCCGCGATCTCGATGCCGTACGCACCCCGACCGAAGTAGATCGTGTTGAGGTAGTGCTGCATGATCTCGTCCTTGTCGAACTGGTCGTTCAACTTGGAGGCGAGGATCGCTTCCTTGACCTTGCGCTGGTAGCTGTCGTCCTGGAGGTTCTCGTACGCGTTGCGGGCGTACTGCTGGGTGATGGTGGAGGCACCCTGCTTGCTGCCGCCGGTGAAGTTGTTCCAGGCGGCCCGGGCGATGCCGACGTAGTCCACACCGTCGTGGGTGTAGAAGTTGCGGTCCTCGGCCGAGGCGACCGCGCGCTGCACGTGCACCGGGATCTGCTTGATCGTGACGATCTGCCGGTTCTCGTCGCCCAGCTTGGCGATGAAGTTCTTCTTGTCGGCGGCGTAGATCGTGGTCGACAGCGGCAGCGGGAGCTGGTTCGGCATCGGGACGCTTGTCGAATACCAGGTCGCGGCGACCACGCCGCCGCCGGCCAGCATGATGAAGACGGCGAAGGCGGCGATCAGCATGTTGACCCGCTTGCGCTTCTTGGCCCGCTTCTGCGCCGCCGGGTCGAGGTCACCCGCGCCCCGACGGCCCCGCCGGCCACCGGGCCCGTTCGGGTCGTCCGGTCCGGCTGGCGAGACGGGCACGACGGCCCGGCCGACCCGGGCCCGGCCGGCGGCGCCGTTCGCGCCGCCGCCACTGACCGAGGCGGTGCCGACCGTGGCCCGGCCGGCGGAGGCCTGGCCGGCGCCGTAGCCGCCACCGGAGCCCGGCGCGTCGGGGACCGACGCGGCGCCGACGCCGGCCCGGCCACCGACCCGGGCCCGGCCGGGAGGAGCCGAGCCGACCGAGGCGGAACCGACCGACGCGGAACCGGAGGCGGGCGACACCGGCGCGGCCCAACCGCCGTCGGCGGAGGCCCGCCCCGGTGGTGTGGCCCGGCCGGAGGAGGCCCGGCCGCTGACGCTGGCCCGGGCCGAGGCGCCGCCGGCCCGGCCGCTGTTGGCGGGCCAGCCGCCCTGGTCACCGTCGGACGAGCGGCGAGCGGCTCCCGGGTCGTCCCAGGACGGGCGCTGGTATGGATCGTCCGCTGGTCCGTGGTCGCCGTTCGCGCCCGGGTACTGGGCCCGACCGCGCGCGGAACTAGGATCGCCGTACGAGTTCATTCGTCACACCCTGCCGGTCGCGGTGATGGCCATGCGCGCCACCACCGGGTTGCCGTGAGTTGGGACACGCTCCACCCGGGATCGGACACGCCGATCTACGGATAGTGCGGCGTCGGAAAAACCGGACTTATCCGGTTTGCGAGGTAAGACTCGTCCCATCGGCGGGGGGAAGATCCCGCAGGCCGGGGAACGAGTCGCAGTCACCGGCGCGCCTCGCGCCTTCGTCTGACCGAGGTGCCCGTCGACGCGGCCACGGCCGCACCGGCGGCTGGCCCGGCGCCCACGCTGTCGTCACCGGAGACGCCGTCCCGGCCGAGCAGGAACTGCTCGACGAGATGGTTCCAGTCGCAGCCGCGGCACACCTCCACCACGTAGACCTGGAACTCACGCAGGGTCATGGCCAGCACCGAAAGCTCCGCTCGGGTGCGGGCCTGACCGGCCGACTGCTTGAGCTCATCGCCGTAAATGTAGTGGACGTGGGTCAGATTTTCTCGCCGGCAGACCGGACAGAGCGTCTCGGTCGGCTCGCCGTGGAACCGGGCAGCGTTCTTGAGGTACGGCGAGGCGTCGCAGACCTCGTACGTCCCCACCCGGCCCGAATGCACCTCACGCAGCACCGCTCGCTTCTGTAGCGAGTAGTCGACGACCTGGCGCTGCGAACGCATGGGCAGAAGAGTACTGGGTCCGGCCGGACGAGGCGACCATCGTCACTTACTGTGATCGAACCCGTGCCCTACGAGGGTTTGCCTCGTTGCTCCAGAGGGTCTACGGTGCGATGTATCGGGCCGATACATCGGGCCGGTGAACGGGCTCCCGACGGCGGGCAGCCACTGGGGTCCGACGGAGACACGGAGAGGGGTGCTCGTGCTCGAGCTCGCCATCCTCGGTCTCCTGCAGGAGTCCCCGATGCACGGCTACGAGCTCCGCAAGGAACTCGCCGCCAAGCTCGGGGCGATCCGGGCGGCGATCAGCTACGGCTCGCTCTATCCGACCCTGCGTCGGTTGCAGGCGGCCGGCTGGATCACCGAGGCGGCCGAGACACCGGCCACCGCGGAGGAGATCCCGGCGCTGACCAGCCGTCGAGGGCGGGTCGTCTACAAAATCACCGCGGAGGGCAAGGAACGGTTCGCCGAACTGATCGCCCAGACCGGTCCAGAGAGTTACGAGGACACCGGGTTCGGGGTGCATTTCGCGTTCTTCGCCCGTACCGACCGAGCGACCCGCCTCCGGATCCTGGAGGGCCGGCGCCGCAAGGTGGAGGAGCGTCGCGAGGGCCTGCGCGACGTGTTGAGCCGAGCGGCCGAACGGCTCGACGCGTACACGCTCGAACTTCAGCGACACGGCCTCGACGCCTGTGAGCGCGAGGTCCGCTGGTTGGAGGAGCTCATCGCCAACGAGCGCTCCGGCCGGACCCCGGATGGGTCCACCCCGGGCACCGACCCGGGTCCGTCAAGAGAGAACATCCCGCCTCCGCCTGGGTAGTCCAGGAATGAGTCGGAGCGGCCGTGATGAACACAAAGGAGGCAAACGCGATGGGCTCCGTCCGCGTCGCCATCGTCGGTGTGGGTAACTGCGCCTCGTCCCTGGTCCAGGGCGTCGAGTACTACCGCAATGCCGACCCCAACGACCGCGTCCCGGGTCTCATGCACGTCACCTTCGGCGACTATCACGTCTCGGACGTGGAGTTCGTCGCGGCGTTCGACGTCGACGCCAAGAAGGTGGGCATGGACCTCGCGGAGGCGATCGTCGCCAGCGAGAACAACACCATCAAGCTCTGCGACGTACCGCCGACCGGCGTGCTCGTGCAGCGCGGCCCGACCCTGGACGGGCTGGGCCAGTACTACCGGGAGATCGTCGAGGAGTCCGACCGCGAGCCGGCCGACGTCGTCGCCGCGCTGCGCGAGGCCCGGGTCGACGTGGTGGTCTGCTACCTGCCGGTGGGCTCCGAGGAGGCCGCGAAGTTCTACGCCACGGCCGCGATCGAGGCCGGCTGTGCCTTCGTGAACGCGCTGCCGGTCTTCATCGCCTCCGACCCGGCCTGGGCGCAGAAGTTCGTCGACGCCGGGCTGCCGATCGTCGGCGACGACATCAAGAGCCAGGTCGGCGCGACCATCGTGCACCGGGCGCTGGCCAAGCTCTTCGAGGACCGGGGTGTCGAGCTGCTGCGCACGTACCAGCTCAACTTCGGCGGCAACATGGACTTCATGAACATGCTGGAGCGCAGCCGCCTGGTCTCCAAGAAGATCTCCAAGACGCAGTCGGTGACCTCCCAGATCCCGCACGAGATCAACAAGGGCGACGTGCACATCGGGCCGTCGGACCACGTGCCGTGGCTGGACGACCGCAAGTGGGCGTACATCCGGCTGGAGGGGCGCTCCTTCGGCGACGTACCGCTGAACGCGGAACTCAAGCTCGAGGTCTGGGACTCGCCCAACTCGGCCGGCGTCATCATCGACGCGGTCCGGGCCGCCAAGATCGCCCTGGACCGGGGCATCGGCGGCCCGATCCTCTCCGCGTCGAGCTACTTCATGAAGTCGCCGCCGGAGCAGTACGCCGACCACGACGCCCACCAGGCCGTCGAGGACTTCATCGCCGGCACCATCGAGCGCTGACGACGACACCCGGCAGGCGGGGTCGGACCGGAAACGGTCCGGCCCCGTCTGCTGTTTCCCGGACGACTTGCCTCCGTACCCCCCGGGGGTATATTCGACTCCGAGGGGGGTGATCGGTCGTGCACCACGACCACCAGCACCACGACGAGCAGCAGCACGGGCAGCACCAGCACGACAAGCATGCCGGGCACGATCCGGAGGCGTTCCGCCGGAAGTTCTGGCTGAGCCTGGCGCTGACCGCGCCGATCGTGCTGACCAGTCACATGGTGATGGACTGGTTCGGCTACTCGCTCGACTTCCCCGGAATGTCGCTGGTCGGGCCGGTGCTCGGCTCGGTGGTCTACCTCTACGGCGGCTGGCCGTTCCTGGTCGGCGGGCTCCACGAGCTGCGCGACCGTACGCCGGGGATGATGCTGCTGATCTCGATGGCGATCACCGTCGCGTACGTCGCCTCGCTCGCCACCAGCCTGGGCGCGTTCGACCTCGACTTCTGGTGGGAACTGGCCGCCCTGGTCACCATCATGCTGCTCGGGCACTGGCAGGAGATGAAGGCCATCGGCCAGGCTCGGGGCGCACTCGCGGCACTGGCCGCCCTGTTGCCGGACGAGGCCGAGCGGGTCGATGCCGACGGCGGCGTACACCGGGTGCCCCTGACCGGGCTGGGTGTCGGCGACGTGGTGCTGGTCCGCCCCGGCGCCCGGGTACCGGCCGACGGCCGGGTGCTGGACGGCACCGCCGAGCTGGACGAGTCGATGATCACGGGCGAGTCCCGCCCGGTCTCCCGTACCGCCGGCGACCGGGTGGTGGCCGGCACCGTGGCGACCGACTCGTCGATCCGGGTCCGGATCGACGCCGTCGGCGACGACACCGCGCTGGCCGGGATCCAGCGGCTGGTGGCCCAGGCGCAGCAGTCCAGTGGTCGCGCCCAGGTGCTCGCCGACCGGTTCGCCGCCTGGCTGTTCTACATCGCCACCGCCACGGCCGCGGTGACCTTCGTGGTCTGGACCGCGCTCGGCGACATCGACGAGGCGGTGGTGCGTACGGTGACGGTGCTGGTGATCGCCTGCCCGCACGCGCTCGGCCTGGCGATCCCGCTGGTGATCGCGCTCTCCACCGCCGTGGCCGCCAAGGCCGGCATCCTGGTCAAGGACCGGTTGGCGCTGGAGCGGATGCGCTCGGTGGACACCGTGCTGTTCGACAAGACCGGCACGCTGACCCGGGGCGCGCACACCGTCACCGCCGTCGCCGCCGGCCCCGACCTCGCCGCCGACCAGCCGTCTCCGGACCGCCCCGGTCCGGCCGGCGACCGGACGGGCAACGCCGAGGACGAGGCGCTCGGGACGGGCGGCGCCGAGGACGAGCTGCTCCGGCTGGCCGGCGCGGTCGAGGCGGAGAGCGAACACCCGCTCGCCCGGGCCATCGTCGCGGCCGCCGCCGGCCGGGGCGGCGCGGCCACCGCCACCGGCTTCCGCGCGCTGACCGGCCGGGGCGTGCGGGCCGACGTCGATGGTCGGGACCTCGCGGTCGGCGGGCCGGCGCTGCTGCGCGAGCTGGCCGCCCGGCCCGGCCCCGACCTCGACCGGGTCACCGCGGACTGGTCGGCGCGCGGGGCCGCCGTGCTCTATCTGGTACGCCTCGACGGCGCCGCCCCTCGCGTGCTCGGCGCGCTGGCGCTGGAGGACGAGGTACGCCCGGAGGCAGCCGAGGCGCTCACCGAGCTGCGGGCCGAGGGGGTACGCCGGATCGCCATGATCACTGGTGACGCCCGGCCGGTCGCCGAGACGGTCGCCGGGAAGCTCGGCTTCCGACCGGGGGTGGACGAGGTCTTCGCCGAGGTGCTCCCGGCGGACAAGGACGACAAGGTGACCGACCTCCAGCGCGCGGGCTCGACGGTGGCGATGGTCGGTGACGGGGTCAACGACGCCCCGGCACTGGCCCGGGCCAGCGTCGGCATCGCGATCGGCGCCGGCACCGACGTGGCGATCGAGTCGGCCGGAGTGGTACTCGCCTCCTCCGACCCGCGCGGGGTCACCGGTGTCATCCGGCTGTCCCGGGCCTCGTACCGGAAGATGATCCAGAACCTCGCCTGGGCCGCCGGCTACAACGTGGTGGCGCTGCCGCTCGCCGCCGGAGTGTTCGCCTGGGCCGGGATCGCGCTGAGTCCGGCGGTCGCCGCCGTACTGATGTCCGGCTCCACCATCGTCGTGGCGCTGAACGCCCAACTCCTCCGCCGGGTACGGCTGACCCCGCCGGCGCGCTGAGTCGGTCGACGGGTGCGGTGACGCCTATATATAGGGTCCTCACGCCCAGGCGCGCTCGAAGGCGATCCGCGCCTCCAGTTCCAGCAACTGGCGCTTCCGGGGCAGGCCACCGCCGAAGCCGACCAGCTTGCCGCCGGCTCCGACGATCCGATGGCAGGGCACGATCACCGGAATCGGGTTGCGGTTGCAGGCCACCCCGACCGCCCGGGCGGCCCCGGGGTCCCCGACCGCCGCCGCCACCTCGCCGTAGGTGCGCGTCTCGCCGTACGGGATCTTCGACATCTCGGTCCAGACCGCCCGCTCGAACTCCGAACCCCGGCGTACCGAGAGCGGCACGGCGAACTCGGTCAACTCCCCGGCGAAGTACGCCCGCAACTGCGCCACCGCCGCCGGCAGCCCGGCGGTGTCCGGGTCGGGGGCCTCGGGCAGGGCGGTGGCGGGCAGCGCCCCCTCCACCGGCCCGAAGTGCACGCCGCAGACGCCGACGTCGTCGACCCCGACGGAAAGCTCCCCGATCGGGGAGTCGAGCACGGTCCAGCGCATCCCACCATTCTCACCTCAGGCCGGGTCGAGCAGTGCGGCGACCTCCGCGAGTACCCGGTCCACGTCCTCGGCGGTGACGTGCCGGTGCGTCACGGCCCGGAGCTGCCCCCGGCCCAGCTCGGCCAGCCGGACCCCGGCGTCGGCGAGCCGGGCGATGAACGACTCGTGGCTGAACCGGTCGTCGACGACCCGGAACATCACGATGTTGGTCCGCACCCGGGCCGGGTCGATCTCGATCCCGGCGATCCCGGCCAGCCCGTCGGCGAGCCGCCGGGCGTTCGCGTGGTCCTCGGCCAGCCGGCCGACCATCGTGTCGAGCGCGACGATGCCGGCCGCGGCGATCACCCCGACCTGGCGCATCCCGCCGCCGAGCATCTTGCGGATCCGCCGCACCCGGTCGACGAACTCCCGGTCGCCGGCCACCACGGAACCGACCGGCGCGGACAACCCCTTGGAGAGGCAGACCTGGACCGAGTCGGCGTGCCGGGTCAGCTCGGTGACCGGTACGCCCAGCGCCACCGCGGCGTTGAACAGCCGGGCCCCGTCCAGGTGCACCGCCATCCCCTGGCGCCGGCCGAACTCGGCCACCTCGGCCAGGTACGCCCCGGGCAGCGGTACGCCGCCGCACCGGTTGTGGCTGTTCTCCACGCTGATCAGCGCGGGCGGGGCGAACTGCGGGTCGTCCGGGTCCTCCGGCAGCGCGGCGGCGAGCCGGTGCACCGGCAGCCGGCCGTCCGGCTCGGTCCGGACCGGTTCCAGTACCACCCCGCTGCACACCGAGGCGCCGCCCGCCTCGTACACGTAGATGTCCGACTGGTCGCCGACCAGCGCCTTGCTGCCGCGCGGACAGTGCGCGGTGATCGCCGCGAGGTTGGCCATGGTGCCGCTGGGCACCAGGCAGGCCGCCGGCTTGCCGAGCAGTTCGGCCGCCCGCTCCTCCAGCTCGTTCGCGGTCGGGTCCTCGCCGTAGACGTCGTCGCCGAGCGGGGCCCGGGCGATCGCCGCCATCATCTCCGGGGTGGGACGGGTGAAGGTGTCGCTGCGCAGTTCCACGGTGGTACGGACGATCGTGGACGTCATCGGTGCGCCTCCTGAACGGCGGGGCCGGGAATCGGCGAGGGCGGTGGGACGGGCTGGCTCGCGGCGCGCTGGGCGAGCAGGGCGCCGCAGAGCACGATCACGCCGCCGAGCAACTGGACCGGGCTGAGCCGCTCGCCGAGTACCAGCCAGGCGACCAGGGCGGCTATCACCACCTCGACGGTGGCGATGACCCCGGCCACCGGGGCGGAGAGCAGGCGTACCGCGCCGATCCCGGTGGTGTAGGCGAGCACCGTGCTGACCACGACGATCCAGCCGACCAGGACGAGGACCGGCAGGACCGTACCGGCGACGCTGGCCTCGCCGAGCAGTGTCGACCACGGCAGTTGCCAGGGCTGGGCGACCAGGCCCAGCACCACCGCGCCGACCGCCATCCCGCCGGCGGCCAGCGCCAGCGCGTCGCCCTCGCCGGCCAGCCGGTCCGACAGCACGAAGAAGGACGCCTGGCAGGCGGCCGACCCGATGCCGGCGAGCAGCCCCAGCAGGTCCAGTTGCAGTCCGCTCCAGACCTGCACGACCACGGCGATGCCGCAGACCGCGAGCAGGGCACCGGCGAACGCCTCCCGGGGCAGCCGGGTACGCCGGACCAGCACCAGCCACCCGATCACCAGCGCCGGGGCGAGGTATTCCAGCAGCAGGGCGATCCCGACCGGCAGCCGGGACACCGCGAAGAAGTAGCAGACCTGGACCCCGGCGATGGAGAGCAGGCCGTACCCGACCAGCAGTGCCCGGTGCCGGCGGACCAGGGTGCGCAGCGCCGGACCACGGATCGCCAGGGCGAGCGGGACCAGCAGCACCGCCGCGCCGGCCAACCGCAGCCAGACGGTGTCCAGCGGGGTGAGGCCGGCGTCGATCACCGCCTTCGCGGCCGGTCCCGAGGTCCCGAAACTGAACGCGGCGGACAGGGCCAGGGCCAACCCGGGTACGGCCGCGCGGGGCACGGCGGGCCGGACGGGTGTGGAGGTCGCGGTCATCTCAGCTGTTCTCCCATTCGAACTGCGCGGTCAGCCGCCGGAGTTCGGCGTCGGCGACCCGGACCGCCACGGCCGGACTCTCGGCGCAGGACAACACGTGCCCGACCCGGTCGGTGAAGTCGCCGCGCGGCCGGTAGTGGTCCCCGGCCCGGGGCCGGGCCACCACCTCGACCGTGCGCGGATCCGACCCCGTCGGCGCGGCCGGTACCCGGCGGAACCGACCGGCGCGGTCGAACAGCAGGAACCGGATCGAGGCCGCCCGCCGGTGCGCGGGCACCGGCGGCGCGACGGCCTCGCCGACCACCTGGGCGAGATGCTGGCCGATCAGGTCGATGCCGGTGGCGAGTTGGACCAGCCGCGGAATGTTGCCGCCGGCCAGTCGCGGGTTCACCTCGATCACGTACGGGCCGTCGGCGGCCAGCCGCAGCTCGACGTGGACCGGGCCCCAGCCGATGCCGAGGGCGGCGACGGCCCGTTCGGCGGTACCGCGTACCGCCGCGTCCAGCTGGTCCGGCAGGTTCGCCTCGACGTCGTGGCCCACCTCGACAAACCAGGGCGGGGAGCCGAGGTGTTTGCGGACCACCACCAGCGCCCGGCCGTTCCAGACCTCGACCGACACCTCGGGACCATCGACGAAGTCCTCGACCAGTACGCCCGCGATCCGGGGCATTCCGCGCTCGTTCACCCCGCCGGCCAGCAACTCCGCCGCCGCGCCGGCACACTCGGCCGGATCCGCGCAGAGCCGTACCCCGACCGAGCCGGAGCCGTCGACCGGCTTGACCACCACCGGGCCGCCCCGGCGCTCCGCCGCCGCCCGGGCCTGCTGCACGGTCGTGCAGAGCCGCCAGCCCGGCACCGCGACACCGGCGGTCGACAGCACCCGGCGGGAGAGTTCCTTGTTCCGGCACCGGAGCACCGCCTCGGCCGACGGGTGCGGCAGACCCAGTTCCTCGGCGGCGCGGGCGGCGACGACCACGAAGTACTCGCTGCTGCTGGTGATCCCGGCGACCCGCTCCGGGCCGACGCTGCGGCACCACCCGGCGACCTCGGCCGGGTTGCCGGTGTCCAGGGTCGCCACCTCGTCGTACCGGTCCAGCCAGGGCCGGTAGCGGCCGGTCTCCCGGGCCAGCAGCGCGGTCCGGTACCCGAGCGCGGTGGCCGCCTCGGCGAACAGCCCTCCGGTGCCGGTGGTGTTGCTCTCCACGAACACGGCGTACCGGTCAGACACCGACGCCCTCCTCGACCAGCGGGCCGACCGGCTGCTCGACGGCGGCCGGGGCGACGGTGCCCCCGTCGGGCTGGTCGTCGTCGACCCGGTCGTCGTTGCCCTGGACGTCGCCGCCCTCGGCGTCGACCTGGTCCAGCAGGCGCTGCCGCCAGTGCGCCGCGACGTCGAGGTGCCCGGCCGCGGCGGCCGCCCGGCCCCGCAGCCCGGCGTGCAGCCGTGGCCACAGGGCGGCGAAGGACTCCGGCCCGGGCCCGCCGCCGAACCGGGCGGCCCGGACGGCCTCACCGACGTCGAGCGTGTCGAGCAGCTCCGCCGCCCGCCGCTCGATCGGCGGGCCCGGCTGGACCGGACGGCCGGACTCGATCCCGGTGATCAGCCGGCCGACCACCTCGTGCGCCCGCCGGAACGGATGGCCCTCGACCACCAGCCGGTTCGCCACCGCGGTGGCGGTGGTCCAGTGCCCGGCGGCGTGCCCGGCCATCCGGTCGACCCGGGGCCGGGCGCCGGAGAGGTGCATCCGGAGCAGTCGGAGCACGTCGATGGTGTGCGCGTACGCCGGCCACGCCTCGGCCATCGCCTCCGTGCCGACCTCGATGGAGTTGGTGAACGGCGCGGACCGGGTGGCGGCGAGCACCGCCGTCTGGGCGCCGAGCACCCGGGCCGCTCGGCCGCGTACGTGTTCGAGCAGGTAGGCGTTGCGCTTCTGCGGCATCGCCGAGCTGGATCCGACGAGGTCGTCCGGCAACCGGAGCAGGGCCGGCTCGGCGCTGGTCCAGAGTTGCAGGTCGAGCGCCACCCGCGAGGCGGTCACCGCGACCGAGGCGGCGATCGCGAGCACCGCCGAGACGGAATCCCGGCTGGCCACGGCGTCCAGCGCCACCGGGTGCGGCGCGGCGAACCCGAGCAGCCGGGCGGTCAGCTCCGGGTCGATCGGCAGGTCGGTGCCGGCCATCGCACCGGCGCCGAGCGGGCAGCGGGACAGGTGCGGGATCTCGGCCAGCAGCCGGTCCGCCTCGCGGCCCAGTGCGGCCGCCACCCCGGCCAGGTAGTACCCGTAGGTGATCGGCACCGAGGGCTGGAAGTGGGTGAATCCGGCGAGTACGGCCGCCCGGTGCCGGCGGGCGGCGTTCAGCGCCACCGCCTCGGTACGCAGCGTCTCGCGCAGTACCGCCGCGTGCCACTCCCGGAGGCGTAGCGCGCAGATCGTCGCCTTGAGGTCGTTGCGGGACCGGCCGCTGTGCAACCGGCCGGCGACCTCGGCACCGGTGACCTCGGCGAGGTGGGACTCGTAGAGCAGGTACAGCCCGCGTGGCGCGTGCCGGCCGCGCAGTGCCCGGTAGCCGTCCCGGTCCAGGTCGTCGATCGCCGCGATCAGCCGGCCCGCGTCGCCGGCCCCGATCAGCCCCCGGCTGCGGAGCATCACCAGGTGGGCCCGGTCCACCGCCGTCATCAGGTGCAACTCGTCGTCGATCGCCGCGTCGGCCGTCTCGCCGAAGACGATCCGGCGCGCTCCCGGCAGGGCCGCCCGGGTGAGTCGCCCGGTCCCCGGGCCCGCCGCGTCAGCCACCATGCACCCCGCCGGCCGCCGCCTCCACCAGGCCGGCGGCGTACGCCGCCGGGCGCCGGTCCCAGTGCAGGTAGCTCCACCCGTCGAGGCCGTCGCGCGGGTCGTCGACCAGCCGGGGCGCGGCCGGGACCTCGGGCTCGGTGTTCCGGTGCAGCCACTCGTCGGAGTAGACCGTGTCCTGGTAGCGGTGTCCCTCGTCGGGCAGCAGCACCACGTGCAGCCGCCCCGGGTCGCGCCGGGCGTACCAGGAGGCGACGGCGTAGCCGGCGCCGCTGGTCGGACCCATGTAGACGGCGTGCCGGCGGTGCAGTTCCCGGGTGGCGCGCACGGCGTGGCCGTGGGAGAGCCAGTGCACGTCGTCGAAGACGGTGTGGTCGACGTTGGCCGGCATCAGGCTGTTGCCGAGCCCGCGCAGCGGACGCGGCCCGTCCGGCTGGCCGAAGATGACGCTGCGGTGGGTGTCGACGCCGACCGCCCGCAGCTCGGGGCAGACCTCGCGGAGGAACCGGGCCGTACCGCACATGCTGCCGCCGGAACCGACCGTGCCGACCAGTACGTCGATCCGGCCGAGCCGTTCGAGCAGCAGGTCCGCCACGGCCGAGTACGACAGCGGGTTGTCCGGGTTGCGGTACTGCTCCGGGCAGAACGCCGCCGGGTCGTCGCGCAGCAGCCGGACCACCCGGTCCAGCCGGGGTTGCTGGTAGCCGCCGCCCGGCGCCGGCTCGGTGACGATCTCGATCTCCGCGCCGAGGTCCCGCAGCCGGGCGGCCAGCCGGTCGTCGATGACCGGGTCGCTGACCAGGGTCAGCCGCCAGCCGTGCAGCGCCGCCTCGATCGCCAGGGCCAGCCCGAAGGTGCCCGAGGTGGTCTCCACGATCCGCCCGCCCGGGCGGAGCCGGCCGTCGGCGGCGGCCCGCCGCAGGATGTACCGCGCGGGTACCAGCTTCATCAGGGTGAACGCCGCGCCCACCAGGTTCGGCCCCAGCCGGACCAGCTTCGGCATGGCGATGGCGTCGGAGTAGGTCCCGGAGAAGACGTCCGGGTACGTGTCGGCGGCCCGGCCGGTCATCGGTGCACCGCCCGCCAGTGCGACTCGTACGGCGCGTACCGGTAGGTCTCGGCGATGCCGAGGCTGGCCAGTCCGGCCCGGCACCGTTCGCTGGCCGCCCGCGCGGCGCGCGGATCCCGGCCGTCGAAGAGCACACCGGCGACGGTGCCACTGTGCGCGACCTGTACGCCGACCGCGCCCACCGCCTCGGCGAGCCGACGCAGCTCCGGCATCAGCGGCAGCGGGACGAACCGCTGGTTGATCTCGGCGCTGCGGGTGGCCACCCGACCGAGCAGTACCGGGTCGCCGTGCCGGACGGCGTGCCGGGTCGCCCCGAGCAGCGCGCCGAGCTGGGAGATCTCCGCCGGGGTGTACTCGGCCGGCGGCAACTCCAGGGTGTCCACTCCGGTCGGTGCGAGTACGCACCCGACGACCAGCAGCGGCGGCAGCTCCGGGCCGAGCACGTCGAGGACCCGGCCCTCCCGGTGGGCGAAGAGCGGCACCGAGCCGGAGAACATCACCGAGTCGGCGGCGTACTCCGCGGCGATGGCCAGCCGGGCCACCGTACGGCCCGGGAGCCGGTGGCCGGCGGCGTCCGAGACCGCCCGGATGGTGGCCACCACGTCGGCGGTGGACGAGCCGAGCCCGAGCCCGACCGGGATGTCCGAGCTGAGCGAGACCTGGCAGCCGTGTTCGACTCCGAGCAGGTCCAGGGTGAGCCGGGCCGCCCGGCCCGCCTTGGTCTTCCATTCGGGCTGGACCACGATCCCGGCCTGGTCCGGCGACAACTCGGCGCTGGCCACCGCGGCGACGTCCGGCAGCGGAAGGGTGACCAGGGCCCGCACCAGCGAGCCGTCGATCCAGAACGCGCCCTGGAGCAACTCGCCGTGGTGCCCCCGGCACATCCCGAGGCCGGTGCGCGGTGTCGGGTCGAGGTTGTCGACCGCGGGGTTCCCCCGCCAGTCGATGATCCGTTCGTCGAGGAGCGACATCAAACCCCCAGCCAGGTTACGGACACGTCGTCGGCCGGCAGTCCGGGCGCACGCGGGAGTCGGCGCAGGTCGCGCGCCAGATCGGATCGTGGGTCGTGGATAGCGGTGGCACGGGTTGCCGTCGTCGAAACCCGTTGTCGAACACCGCAGCCCCCGTGCGTCGGTGCCGGAACATTCCGTTCGGTTGGCGAGTCTAGGGGAGCCGACCGAACCGCGACAAGCCTTATCCGGATTTGGCGTCGCGCGTTTCGATGTGACGCTCGGTCAGCGGGCGCCCGGGTCGGGCCGGAGCGAGAGCGGCGTCCGCTCCGGCCGGACCGTCCACGCCGGACGCCGATCCCCCGGGCGCTCGGGCGGCCGACCGGAGCGGAATGCGGTTCGACATGCGGATCGTGGTCGGCCGATCGGTCCGGTCGGTCGTCGGGCACCCGGCGCCGGATGCCTACCCGAGCCGGCCGTCCCAGGATTCGGGAGATGGGGCGCAGGAGACAATCTCACGTTCCGTATGCCTCGATCCCGACCACGAGGGGGCGCACACAGAGTGCAGAGGGAGGCGGGATCAGCCAAACGTGATCATCTGACTACGTTGGGTACTGATGGACCTCGATCGACCGCCACCCGACCGGGGAGACGGGTTGCCTACCGTCCTATCCGGGGTCTAACGTCCGGCCGAGGTAATCGCATCCGTCGATTGTTCACGGAATGCGGACCGTTGTATCCCGGCCAACGTCGCATGCGGGGAGGCGACAGGCGATGGCGTACTGACAGTTCTCTCGATCACCCGACGAATTACGTCGGAGGCACCGTCGGCGACAATTCCCGGCGAGCGCCCGAACGGCCGACCCACCGAGTCCCCGGGCACCCGCGACCCAGCCGCGCGCAACGGCTGTTACCTGCGGTTTTTCCTGGCCGACCATCGGTGAAGAGCCACGCTCCACACCAGCCACAGTGGCGTGGCTGACCGCCCATGTCGACGATCGTAGGTCTGGCTACGAGACGTCGTGCCGTACTCCACTCGGCCAGGATGGCTCAGGTGAACACGATGAAAACGGATTATGAACCCCTGTTCCAGGTACGTGCGGAAACCGGGATAGCGGCGCCGCCGGACGTGGTGTACGCGATCGTCACAGACCTTTCCCGAAGTGGCGAATGGAGCCCGGAATGCATCGGCGGGAAATGGATCTCCGGCATTCCCGGCACCGTCGGCGCGATCTTCCAGGGAGACAACCGGCGCGATCCCGAGGTGGTCGCCTGGGCACCGGTGGTACGCGGAACCTGGAGCACCACCTGCGAGGTGGTCGACGCCGAGCCGGGCCGGATCTTCAGCTGGGCGATGCGGGACAGTTCCGGGTGCCGGCAGGACAGCGTCTGGACGTACGAGTTCACCGGCGCTGGCGACGGCGGTTGCCGACTGGTCCACCGGTTCCGGATGGGCGCGCCGACCGAGGGCATCCGGTCGATCACCGCCGGGCTCACCCCGGCCGACCGCCAGCGGTTCTTCGCCGACTGGACCGGCAAGTTGGCCGACGACCTGGCGACGACGCTGGCCCGGATCAAGACCGTGATCGAGACGAGCGGGACCGGGCCGGAGTCCGGCACCCCGCGCTGACCCAGGAAGGATCGACATGCTGCTGCAACGGATCGGCAACTCTGGCATCGGGCTGGGTACCCTCCTCGACCGGGCCGCCGCCCGACACCCGGCCAACGTCGTCGTCCTCGACCACGACCTGGACGTCGCGCCCGAACTGGGCCGGCGGTGCACCGTCGCCGAACTCGCCGACCTGGTGGACGACGTCGCGTCCCGGCTCTGGGCGGCGAAGGTCCGCCCAGGTGAACGGGTGGTGGTCTACAAGTCCGACGGCTTCGACATCCCGCTCCTCGCCTTCGCCGCGGCCCGGATCGGCGCCGTACCGGTGCTGCTCTCACCCAAGCTGGACGGCGGTACGGCCGCGGAACTGCTCCGCCGGGCCCGGCCGGCGTACCTGCTGACCGACCGCGCCAAGCTGGACGCCGAACTCCCGCCGACGGTGCACGAACTGGCCGAGCGGGTGCTGCTGGCCGCCGGTGAGCACCCGGACGCCGTCGGGCTGCACGGGCTGGCCGGTACGCCCCGGGTGCCTGCGGTCACCATGCCGCCGGACCACCCGGCGCTGGTGACGCACACCTCCGGGACGACCGGGATCCCCAAGATGGCGGTGCACACCGGCCGGACGCTGCTGGCCCGGTACCGCCCGCAGGCGACGGCGGCGGCGCTGGTGCGGCGGCGGGAGACCGTGGCGGTGCACGTCTCGTTCGTGCACTCCCGGATGGTCAGCGCGATGGCGATCACCCTGCTGCGCGGCGCGCCACTGCTGATCCTCGCCGACGAGGACCCGGCCCACGTCGCGGAACTCTTCGCCCGGCTGCGCCCCGGCGTCATCGAGGCACACCCGAACTCCTTCATGCTCTGGGAGGAACTGGCCGACGACCCCCGCGAGCCGCTGGCCAACGTGCGGTACTTCAGCAGCACGTTCGACGCCATCCACCCGCGTACGATCCACCGGCTGTTGAACGCCTCCCGTCGCCGCTCGCCACGGTTCGCCCAGCTCTACGGCCAGAGCGAGACCGGCCCGGTGGTCGGCCGGACGTACACCCGGCGCTGGACCGGCGGCACCGACGGCCGCTGCGTCGGCATGCCGTTCCCGGGGATGACCGACGTCCGGGTCGTCAGCCGCGACGGCAGGCCGCCCTCCCCGTCGTCACCGGGCTACATCGAGGTACGCAGCGACGGGCGCGCGGTGACCTTCCTCGGCGAGCCGGAGCGCTACCGGCAGCAGGTCGACGGCGACTGGTGGCGGATGGGTGACGTGGGCTACCGGACCCGCTGGGGCTGCCTGCACCTGCTCGACCGCGAGGTCGACATCGTCCCCGGCTTCGGCAGCACGCTGGTCGCCGAGGACACCCTGCTGGCCCGGCTGGCCGACCTCACCGAGGTGGTCGTGGTCCCGGACCCCGACGGGCGGGCCGTACCGGTGGTCTGCACCCGCAACGACCGGCCACTCGACCTGGAGGCGTGGCGGACGGCCGCCGCCGACCTGCCGCCGATGGCCCCGCCCGTGCACTGGCGGCTCAACGAGCTGCCGCACACCGCGACCACGAAGATCAAGCGGCTCGAACTGGCGCGGATCCTCGCCAGCCGGAACGGCGACCGGTAGCGGCGCCATGGTCAGCTACGACATGGCCGGACGGGTCGCCGTGGTCACCGGGGCGGCCGGCGGGATCGGCGCGGAACTGGTCCGGGCGCTGGCCCGGCAGGGTGCCAGCGTCGCCGCCGTCGACAACGACGCCGAACGGCTGCGCGCGGTCACCGCGACGATCCGCGCTGCCGGAACCGTACTGGCGTTTCCCGGCGACGTCACCTCCAGCATCGCGGCCGAGGGCCTGACCGGTGCCGTCGAGGGCCGGCTCGGGCCGATCGACTTCCTGGTCAACGGGGCGGGCGTGCTGCACACCGGCGAGGCCCGGACGCTGACCGACCTGGCCTGGGCGACCACCTTCGCGGTGAACACCACCGGGGTGTTCAACGTCTCCCGGGCGGTGGTGAACCGGATGGTGCCGCGCCGGCGCGGGGCGATCGTCACCGTGGCGTCGAACGCCGCCGGCACGCCCCGGGTCGGGATGGCCGCGTACGCCGCCTCGAAGGCCGCGGCCACGATGTTCACCAAGACGCTCGGTCTCGAAGTGGCCCGGTACGGCATCCGCTGCAACGTGGTCGCGCCCGGATCCACCGACACCCCGATGCTCAGCAAGCTGTGGACGGACGGCAACGGGCGCCGGCAGACGATCGAGGGAACCCCGGACGTCTTCCGGCTCGGCATCCCGCTCGGCAAGCTCGGCCAGCCGTCGGACGTGGCCAGCGCGGTGCTGTTCCTCCTCTCCGACCAGTCCGGCCACATCACCATGCACGACCTGACCGTCGACGGTGGCGCCACCCTCGGCGTCTGATTGGAGCGAGCCGACGTGGGGATTCCGCACCGCATCGCCTACGCCATGCCGGTCCCCCGGGACCTGCCCGACAACATCGCCGACTGGACCCCGAGACCGGACCGGGCGGTACTGCTGGTCCACGACATGCAGCGGTACTTCCTCCGGCCGTTCGCGGCCGGCACGGCACCCCTGGTCGACCTGGTACGCAACGTCGCCGCCCTGCTCGACCGGTGCCGGGAACTCGGCGTCCCGGTGGCGTACACCGGGCAGCCGGGCGGGATGAGCGACGCGCAGCGCGGCCTGCTGAAGGACTTCTGGGGGCCGGGCATGACCGCCGAGCCGGCACACCGGCAGGTGGAGCCGGCGCTCGCGCCCCGACTGGGCGACTGGTTCTTCGTCAAGTCCCGCTACAGCGCGTTCCACCGCACCGGCCTGCTCGACCGGCTCCGGGCCGAGGGCCGGGACCAACTCCTGGTCTGCGGCGTCTACGCCCACGTGGGCGTACTGATGACCGCCTGCGACGCCTTCTCGCACGACATCCAGCCCTTCCTCGCCGCCGACGCCGTCGCCGACTTCGGTGCCGAACAGCACCGGATGGCGCTGGACTACGCGGCCGGCCGGTGTGCCGTGGTCGCACCGGCCCGGACACTGCTCACCCAGCTATCGGCCGTGCGGGTGCCGGGTTGACGGCCCGCGACGAAAGGACCCTGTGATGACGTTCTCCTCGGCACCGGCCGCCGCCGGGCCGCCGCGCGGTGCCGCCGATCCCGGTCCGTCGGTGCTGGACCGGGTACTGGCGGACCGGCCCGGCCCGTTCGCCCTGCTGCACCGGCCGGAGCTGACCGGACCGGGCCGGGTCGAGGTGCTGCTCGGCCGGGTACACGCGCTGGAGCGGCTCGCGGACGTGCCGCTGCCCGACCCGGTCCCCGGCGGCTCCGGGCCCGGGACCCTGGTGCTGGTCCCCTACCGGCAGATCGCCGAGCGGGGCCACGCCACCCCCGACGACGGCACGCCGCTGCTGGCGATGACCGTCGACCAGCACGCGGTGGTCCCGGTCGCCGAGGTGCGGCAGCGGATCCCGGACGCGCCGGTCACGCTCTCCGGCGGCCACTTCGACCTGGACGACGACGGCTACGCGGAGCTGGTCCGCACGGTGCTGGCCGACGAGATCGCCACCGGCCAGGGCGCCAATTTCGTGCTCAAGCGGTCGTTCCTGGCCGACATCACCGACTACACGCCCGGGACGGCGCTGACCGTCTTCCGGCGGCTGCTGGCCGACGAGTCCGGCGCGTACTGGACGTTCGTCGTGCACACCGGGGACCGCACGCTGGTCGGGGCCAGCCCCGAACGGCACGTCAGCGTGGTCGACGGTACGGCCACGATGAACCCGATCAGCGGGACGTACCGCTATCCGGCGTCCGGTCCCACCCTCTCCGGGGTGCTCGACTTCCTCGCCGAGGCGAAGGAGACCGACGAGCTGCACATGGTCGTCGACGAGGAACTCAAGATGATGGCCCGGATCTGCGACGACGGGGTACGGGTCGTCGGGCCGTACCTGAAGGAGATGGCCCGGCTCGCCCACACCGAGTACCTGATCGAGGGGCGTACCCGCCGGGACGTGCTCGACGTCCTCCGGGAGACCATGTTCGCCCCGACCGTCACCGGGAGCCCGGTGGAGAGCGCCAGCCGGGTGATCAGCAAGTACGAGCCGGCCGGTCGCGGCTACTACAGCGGCGTCGTCGCGCTGATCGGCCGGGACGGCACCGGCACACGCACCCTGGACTCGGCGATCCTGATCCGCACCGCCGAGATCGACCGGACCGGGCGGCTCCGGATCACGGTCGGCTCCACCCTGGTCCGGCACTCCGAACCCGCCGCCGAGGCGGCGGAGACCCGGGCGAAGGCGGCCGGGCTGCTCGCCGCCTTCCAGGCCCGACCGGCTCCCCGGTTCGGGACGCATCCGGCGGTCCGGCACGCGCTGACCCGGCGTACCGAGCGGGTCGCCGGGTTCTGGCGCGGCTGCTCCGCCGGGCGGGGCGGCGGGCTGGCCGGGCGGCGGGTGCTGGTGGTCGACGCCGAGGACAACTTCACCTTCATGCTCGGCCACCAGCTCCGGGCACTCGGCCTGCGGGTCACCGTCCGGCGGTTCGACGAGCCGTACTCGATCGACGACCACGACCTGGTGGTGCTCGGTCCGGGCCCGGGTGATCCGCGCGCCGTGGGCCACCCGAAGATCGCGCACCTGCGGCGCACCGCCCGGCGGTTGCTGGACGAGGCACGGCCGTTCCTCGCCGTATGCCTGAGCCACCAGGTGCTCAGCGACCTGCTCGGCTTCCGGCTGGCCCGGCTGGACGCGCCGAACCAGGGCGTGCAGAAGGAGATCGAACTCTCCGGACGTCCGGTCCGGGTCGGGTTCTACAACAGCTTCGCCGCGCAGAGCGAGGCGGACCAGGTGCGCTGCGCCGACCCCGCCGGCCTGGTCGAGGTGGATCGGGACCGGACCACCGGCGAGGTGTACGCACTGCGCGGGGCGAGGTTCCGCTCGATCCAGTTCCATGCCGAGTCGATCCTCACCGAGGGCGGCGTCGACATCCTGCACGAGTTGGTCGGCTCGGTACTGCGTACCCGGCTCGCCGAACCGGTGGCGGCGCGGAGCTGACCCGCGCGGGACGGCAGACAGACCGAATCCGGATGTCTAACATCTGGATTATGCGGATAAGCGAAGGGGTCGAATGGGGACTGCACTGCTGCCTCACGCTCGCCTGGATCGGCGACGACGAGCCGGTGTCGGCACCACGCCTGGCGACCTGGTTCGAGTTGCCGCCCGCCTATCTGAGCAAGTGCCTCCAGGCGCTCGTCCGCGCCGGCATCCTGAGCTCCACCCCCGGGGTACGCGGCGGGTTCCGGCTCGCCCGGCGACCGGCGGAGATCACGGTGATGGACGTGGTCACGGCGGTCGAAGGCCCCGAGCCCGCGTTCCGGTGCACCGAGATCCGGCAACAGGGCCCCGGTGTCGACCCGTCGGCGCCGGAGTTCCGCCGGCCCTGCGCGATCACCGCGGTGATGCGCCGCGCCGAGCTGGCCTGGCGGCGGGAACTGGCCGGGCAGACCCTCGCCGACCTGATGTCCGCCGCACCGCCGCAGGCGGCCGAGCGGGCCCAGCAGCGCCACCGGCTGCTCCGCGGCTGACCACCACCCGGCCCAGCACAGGAGAAGGTAGATGTCCCGGCTCTCGATTCCGTCCGACCGGTCCGCCCCGCAACGGCGAGCGGCAGCGCAGGACCGTGGCCTGAAGCCCACCCTGGTGCTGGCGATGGGGACCTTCGCGGTCGGTACGGACGCGTTCGTCGTCGCCGGATTCCTGCCGGAGATGGCGGACACCCTGCACGTCTCCACCGCCGCCGCCGGACAGTCGGTGACGGTCTTCGCGCTCTCGTACGCCGTACTCGCCCCGCTGGTCGCCACGGTCACCGCCCGGGTGCCGCGCCGCCCGCTGCTGGTCGGGGCCCTGCTGGTGCTCTGCGTCGCCAACCTCGGCTCCGCGCTGGCCACGAGCCTGCCGATGCTGATCGCCACCCGGGTCGCCGCAGCGGCCGGCGCCGCCGCGTACACCCCGAACGCCGGGGCGGTGAGTGCCGCGCTGGTCCGTCCGGAACTGCGGGCCCGGGCCCTCGCCGTGGTGGTCGGCGGGCTGACCGTCGCCACCGCGCTCGGCGTACCGCTCGGCGGCGTGGCCAGCCAGTGGCTCGGCTGGCGCGCCGCGCTCGGTACAGTCGCCGGGCTCTGCCTGCTGGTGGCGGTCGGGGTACGACTGATCATGCCCAGCCTGCCCGGCAACCCGCGTACCCCGCTGCGCACCCGGTTGGCGGTGCTGCGCCGGCCCGGGGTGCTGACCGTACTGCCGCTGACGGTCCTCGGGATGGCCGCCTGCTACACCGGTTACGCGTACGCCGTCCCCGCGCTGGGCGCGGCCGGGATCCCGCCGACCTCGGTCAGCCTGATGCTCTTCCTTTACGGGGTCGGCGCGGTGGTCGGCAACCTGCTCTCCGGCTACACCACCGATCGATGGGGGCCGACCCGGGTGCTCGGCACCGGATATCTCGGCATGGTGACCTGCCTGGCCCTGCTCGGCTGGGCGGCCGGCGGCGGCAGCGTCCCCCCGGCGGTCGTCGGCGTCCTCGTGCTGGTCTGGGGGGCGAGTAGCTGGTGCCAGACGCCTCCGCAGCAGCACCGGCTGATCGAGGCCGCCCCGCAGGAGGCACCGCTGGTGGTGTCGCTGAACTCCTCCGGCATCTACCTGGGCATCGGCCTCGGCACCACGGTCGGCGGCCTCGCCATCACCTCCGGTGCGGCCGCCGCGTTCGCCGTCGGCGCGGCCGGTGCGCTGGCCGCGCTGCTCTTCCTGCTGGCGACCGCGCCGGCACGGCGGGCCGGGAGCGCGACCGGATGACCCCGGCACCGCTGACCACCCGGGCCGCGTACGTCGAACGGCTCGGCGCAGCCACCGAGATCCGGTACGGCGACCTCGCGATCGCCGGCCCCGGGCCGACCGACGTACTGGTCGCCGTCGACGCCACCGTGGTCAACCCGGTGGACACCTTCGTCCGGTCGGGCGCCTATCCGACCCCGGTGCCGCTGCCCTTCGTGATCGGCCGTGACCTGGTCGGCACGGTGGTCGCCGCCGGTCCGGGCGCACCCGGGTTCGCCGCCGGTGACCGGGTCTGGTGCAACAGCCTCGGTCACGACGGCCGGCAGGGTGCCGCCGCCGAGCGGGCCGTCGTGCCGGTCGACCGGCTCTACCGGCTGCCGGACGGGGTGCCGGCGGAACTCGCGGTGGCGGTGGTGCATCCCACCGCGACCGCGTACCTCGCGCTGTTCACGCACGGCCGGCTGCGGCCCGGCGACACCGTCGTGGTGGCCGGTGCGGCCGGCAACGTGGGCAGTGCGCTGGTGGTCCTGGCCAGTACCGCCGGGGCCCGGGTCGTGGCGACCGCCGCTGCCGACGACGAGGCGTACTGCCGGTCGCTGGGCGCGGCCGAGGTCCTCGACTACCGCGACGAGCGGTGGCCCGAACGGGTCCGCGCGCTCTGTCCGGACGGGGTCGACCTCTACCTCGACACGTACGGCCGCAACGACCTGGAGAACGCGGTCGAACTGCTCGCCCACCGGGGCCGGGTGGTGCTGCTGGCGGGACTGCGGACCCGACCGGTGCTCCCGGCCGGCAGCCTCTACACCCGGGACGGGGCGGTCGTCGGGTTCGTCATCTCGCGTGCCTCGACCGCCGAACTCGGCGCGGCGGCTCGGATGATCAACCAACTGCTCGCCGCCGGACGGCTGCGCCCACGGGGCACCGAGATCCTGTCCCTGCGGGAGGCGGCCGAGGCGCACCGCCGGGTCGAGGCCGGCAAGCTGCGCGGCACCCGGCTGGTCCTGGCGCCCGGGTGCTGACCTGAGAGTGGCTCAGGTCACAACCTGACCGATCGGTCAACTCTCTGACCGATCGGTCAGGCATGCTCGGGTCCGGAGGTGAGCCGGATGGCGCGCAGCAGCAGCCGGACCCGGGACGAGATCCTGGTCGTCGCGGCCCGGCAGTTCGCCCGGATGGGCTTCAAGGGCACCTCGCTGCACGACATCGCGGTCGAGGTGGGCTGCTCGAAGGCCACCCTGCTGTACCACTTCGACAGCAAGGAGGCGATCCTGCTGGCGCTGGTCGCGCCCGCCGCCCGGGACCTGGCCGCCCTCGACGCCCGGCTCGCCGGGCTCGCCGCGCCGGATGCCCGGGAGACCGCCATCGACGGCTTCGTCGACCTGGTGCTCACCTACCGGCGGGAGGTCGCGCTGATCTACGACGACCCGGCGCACCTGCTGGAACAGCCGGCCTTCACCGACCTCGCCTCCGTCACCGCCCGCCTGGTCGACGCCGTGGCCGGGCGCTGCACCGACCCGGCCGACCGGATCGCCGCCGAGGTAGTGCTCGCCGGCATCTCGGCGGTGGTGATCGAGCACACCGACGACGACGAGGCCGACCTCCGCCGGGCGCTGCTCCGGGTGGCCCGCCGCGCGCTGCGTCCCGAGGCCGACGTACCCACCGCCGACCGCACGGCGCGGCACTGAACCCGCACCGCCCCCTCCACCACCAGTCCGACCCCTCGACCGAAGGAAGCGACATGGCGACCCTCCTCTACCGACTAGGCCGGGCATCGTTCCGGCGCCGCCGGCTCGTGGTGGTCCTCTGGCTCGTCCTGCTGGCCGCGCTCGGCGGGGCAGCGGTGGCGTTCATGGGCCCCACCTCGACCAACTTCTCCATCCCCGGCACCGAGTCACAGCGGGCGATCGACGCGCTGAAGCGGGAGTTCCCGGAGGCGAGCGGCGCGACCGGCACCATCGTGGTCGCCGCGCCGGAAGGCCAGCAGCTCGGCACGCCGGACCGCCGGGCGGCAGTGGCCGAGCTGGTACGCGAGGCCGGCACCCTGCCCGGCGTGGTCGGCGCGCTCGACCCGTTCACCACCGGGGCGCTCTCCCAGGACGGCCGGCACGCGCTCGTACAGGTGCAGTTCGCCCACCAGGCCGACGAGGTCACCGAGGCGCAGCGCGAGGCGTACGAGCAGAGCGGCTCGGCGGCGACGGCGGCCGGGCTGCGGGTCGAACACGGTGGTGAGGTGATGTCCAGCGTGCCCGAGGTGGGCGGCACCGAGGGCATCGGCGTGCTGATCGCGCTGGTCGTACTCGTCGTGACGCTGGGTTCGCTGGTCGCGGCCGGGATGACGATGCTCAACGCGCTGATCGGGGTCGGCGCCGGAATGGCCGGCCTGTACGCGCTCAGCAACACCATCGAGCTGACCAGTACCGCACCGGTGCTCGCCCTGATGCTCGGCCTCGCGGTCGGGATCGACTACTCGCTCTTCATCACCTCGCGCTACCGGCAGAACCTGCTGGAGCAGCTGGAGCCGGAGGAGGCGGCCGGGCGGGCGATCGGCACGGCCGGCTCGGCGGTGCTCTTCGCCGGGGTCACCGTCGTGATCGCGCTCGCCGGGCTGGCCGTGGTGAACATCCCGTTCCTGACGATCATGGGACTCGCCGCCGCCGGAACCGTCGCGGTCGCCGTACTCGTGGCGTTGACGCTGCTGCCCGCGCTGCTCGGCTTCGCCGGCCGGCGCATCCTGCCGCGCCGGCTGCGGCGCACCGCGACCGGCGCGGTGCCGGCCGCCGCTACCGAGGGGTTCGGTTTCCGCTGGGCCCGGCTGGTCATCCGGCTGCGGGTGCCGCTGATCCTGGTCGCCGTGCTCGGGCTCGGCGCGCTCGCGCTGCCCGCCGCCGACATGCGGGTCGCGCTGCCGGACCACGGCACCGCCCCGCACGGTACGCCGCAGCGCGAGGCCGCCGACCTGATCACCGAGGGCTTCGGGCCCGGGTTCAACAACCGCCTGGCCCTGGTGGTCTCCAGCGACTCGCCCGAACGCACCGGCACGGTCGCCCAGGAGGTCACCGCCGTACTCCAGGGCACCGAGAACCTGCTCGCGGTCAGCCCGCCCAACCTGAGCCGGGATCGGCTGACCGCCCTGCTGGCGGTGATCCCGACGACCGGCCCGACGGACCCGGCGACCGAGACCCTGGTGCGCCAGATCCGGGAGAAGGTCGGCCCGATCGACCGGCTCGGCGACACCGACGTGGCGTTGACCGGCCAGACGGCGGTCGGGATCGACGTCTCGGCGAAGCTCGCCGACGCGATGCCGTGGTACCTGCTGCTCGTGGTGGGCCTGTCGGTACTGCTGCTGATGTTGGTGTTCCGGTCGCTGCTGGTACCGCTGAAGGCGGCGCTGGGCTTCCTGCTCACCGTCGGGGCCACCTTCGGGCTCACCGTGCTGGTCTTCCAGCAGGGCCACCTCAGTGAGCTGGTCGGGTTGGACACCCCGGGTCCGCTGGTCAGCTTCCTGCCGATCCTGCTGATCGGCATCCTGTTCGGCCTGGCCATGGACTACGAGGTGTTCCTGGTCTCCCGGATGCGGGAGGACTTCGTGCACGGTGACACCCCGACCCAGGCCACCATCAACGGCATGGGGCACGGCGCCCGGGTGGTCACCGCCGCCGCGCTCATCATGACCTCGGTCTTCGCCGGCTTCGTGCTGCTCGACGACCCGGTGATCAAATCGATGGGTTTCGCCCTCGCCATCGGGGTGGCGATCGACGCGTTCGTGGTCCGGATGACGATCGTGCCGGCGGTGATCTCGCTGCTCGGCCGGAGCGCCTGGTGGCTGCCCGGCTGGCTGTCGAAGCTGCTGCCCAACGTCGACATCGAGGGCGAACGCCTGCGCCGGCACCTGGCCACCGACGCCGAACCCGAACGGGTCCCCGCCGGGGTCTGAGCCCCGCCCGATCGTGGGCTGTTACTACCCCTGGCGGGGCAGTAACAGCCCACGATCCGTTGCGGAGCCGGTCAACCCTGGAGTCGGCGCCGGCCGCATCCGCCAGCGGCGGCGAAGCCGCTGGTCGGCACGTTTTCCGAACGAGGCAAACTTTTCGCTGTCCCCGGCGTCTGAGGGAGCGGGAGGTGTGCCGTGGGTCGGGCGTCCGAGCGGGAATTCACCGCGTTCGTGCACGAGCGGGGCGACGTGCTGCTCCGCGTCGCCCAGGCGCTCGCCGGTGACCGCTACGCCGCCGAGGACCTGCTGCAGAACGCGCTGGCGAAGGCGTACGCCCGGTGGCCCCGGATCCGGGGCGACGCGGAGCCGTACGTCCGGCAGATCCTCTACCACGACCAGGTCTCGGCCTGGCGGCGGCGCGGACGGCGGGCCGAGGTGCCGCATGCCGAGGTGCCGGAGCCACCTGCCGCCGACACCCAGCACGACCACGACACGGCGGTCCGGATGATGCTCCGGGACGCGCTGATGATGCTGCCACCCCGGCAGCGGGCGGTACTGGTGTTGCGCTATCTGGAGGACCAGACGGTGGAGCAGACCGCCGCGGCGCTCGGCTGCCGTCCCGGCACCGTGGCCAGCCAGGCGTCCCGGGCACTGAGCAAACTCCGCGAACTCGTGCCGGAGTTCGCGGAGCTGACCCAACGGGCGGAGGCACTGCGATGAGCGAGCGCGCGGACCGGCTGCTGCGGGAGGCCGTACGCGAGTTGGCCGGCAGCCCCCACCAGCCGCCGAACTTCGCCGCCACCGCCATCGTCCAGGGCCGGCGGATGCGCCGACGCCGGCAGACGATCGCAGCCGCGGCGGCGTTCGTCGCGATCGGCGCCATCGCGGCACCGTACGTCTGGCTCCGGCCCGACCCGCAGCCACCGGCCCTGGGGATCGGCGGACCACCGGCGGCGACCACGCCGGCGAGTTCGCCGACGCCCCGGTCCGAGCCGCCGGGCGACTGGCGGAACGGGCCGGTGGAGTTGCCCGGCGGTGCGCTGCTGCTCAGTGCCGGCTCGACCCGGCAGGCGGGCCCGACCTGGGCGTACGACGCCGCCCGGCGCCGCTACGTCAGCGTCCCGGCGAGCTACACGTCGGTCCGGGTCTCTCCGCGCCTCCCGGTTGCCGCGGTACGCAGCTCCGACCGCCCCACCGACGTCGCGCTGTACGACCTGGCGACCGGCAAACCGGAGTGGTTCCGGACCGGCAAGACGGTCATGGGCGTCGAGTGGTCGCCGGACGGACGGCGACTGCTGGCCACCCTGCAGGACAGGAAGACCGGGATGTACACCATCGGGCTGCTCACCCCCGACGCCGGAGGCTTCCAGTACTACCCGGTCAAGACGCGCCTGGTGTCCTGCCTCGGTGTCTGCCGGTTCACCTGGGCTCCCGGCGGCCGGGAGGTGGCACTGTCGCAGGCCGAAGCGGTCGTCGACGCCCCGAAGGTGGTTCCGCCCGGCCTACAGCTCTTCGCAGCCGACGACGGCATGCCCACCCGGTTTCTGCCGATCCAGGGCGGTGTCGCCAGCTCGGCGGCGTGGTCTCCGGACGGCTCGCTGGTGGTGGTCTCGGCATCGTCGGATTCGGCGGCCCGGGGCGAACCGGCACCGCCAACCAAGGAGAAGGTGGCCGCGCAGCTCGTCTCGACGCAGACCGGGAAGGTGGTACGGCAACTGCCGAGCGCCGACGTAACCTGGATCACGCCCAGCCGGCTGCTCTATCTGGACCCGGCCCGGCCCGGCGGGCTCACCGCGGTGCTCGTCGATCCGACCGGTGCCGAGCACGAGCGGGCCGAACTTCCGCTCGAACTGGTCAGCAGCGACGACATCAGGTTCGCGGCCAGGTGATCGTCGGGTAACGATCCGGTACGCACACCGCGGATCGAGCAGGTTCTGCCCCCAATCCGGATGGGCGAGCGGCTAATGTCGCACGGACGTCCGGCCGGGGTGGGTGCGGTGAACCAGGCCCCGATCCGCTGCCCACCGGCCGGCGTCCGAGCGCTCAGCCAACTCACAGGTTGCCCGGGCCGGTTACCTTGCAGTCGTGGCAGCGGGGACTCTGATCTTCCTCATCATCGGCGGCGCCGGAGTCGCAGTGCTGGTGCTCGCCCTGCTCGGTACGGAGTTGGCGCACCTCGGCAACCCGGACATCGACGGCCCGATCAGCCTGGAGACGATTGCCGGGTTCGCCGGCGTACTCGGCTTCGGCGGAGCCATCGCCAACGAGGTGATCGGCGGCCGTACCTTCGGCCAGGTCGCCGCCGCCGGTGGCCTGGGCGCGCTGGCGGCGGTGCCGGCGGGCTGGCTCGCGGCCCGGCTCTCCCGGGCGGCCCGCAACATGCACACCGACGCCACCCCGACCCGCAACGACCTGGTCGGGGCCCTCGGGGTGGTGGTCACCCCGATCCCCAACGCCGGCTACGGCGAGGTGCGGGTCCGGGTGGGTGGCCAGCCGGTGAAACTCAACGCCAGAGCCGAGCGGCCGATAGCGCTCGGCGCGCAGATCTTCGTCGTCGAGGCGCTGACCGAGACCAGCGTCCTGGTCGAGACCTACTGACTCCAGGCCGGTCCGTACGCCGAGCGCCGCCACTCGGACACCGGCACCACCCCACCCCGAACACCATGTCCACCCCCACGAACCTCGGCAGTCGACCGCGCACGTCAACCCCCAATCCGAAATGGACGGTGCCATGCTGATCCTCATCGCCATCGGCGGAGCAGTGCTCCTGGCCCTCATCCTCGTCATGTTCGTGCTCTCCCGGATCAAAGTCGCCGGGCCGAACGAGGCTTTCATCGTCACCGGCCGCAAGGGCCGTACGACGCAGAGCGCCGACGGCAGCCGCTCCACCGACATGTCCGGGCAGAAGGTCGTACTCGGCGCCTCGGTCTTCGTCCTGCCGGTGGTGCAGAAGCTCCAGTCGCTCGACCTGTCCAGCCGGCGGATCGACGTCAGCATCAAGGGCGCGGTCAGCAAGCAGGGCATCCGGGCCGAGCTGCACGGCGTGGCGATCGTCAAGGTCGGCGGCACCGAGGACGCGATCCGCGCGGCGGCGCAGCGGTTCCTGCACCAGCAGGACGAGATCGAGAGCTTCACCCGCGAGGTGCTGGCCGGTGCGCTCCGCTCGATCGTCGGCCGGCTCACCATCGAGGAGATCATCCGGGACCGGGCCGCCTTCGCCAGCGCGGTCGCCGAGGAGGCCGAGCACTCGATGACCAACCAGGGTCTGGTGCTCGACACCTTCCAGCTCCAGGACATCCTGGCCGAGGGCTCCTACCTGCAGGACCTCGGCCGGCCCGAGGCGGCCCGGGTGCTCAAGGACGCGGCCATCGCCGAGGCCCGGGCCCGGCAGGTCGCCGAGCAGGAGCGGCTGCTCGCCGAGGAGGCGATCGCGGAGGCGAACCGGAACCTGGCGCTGAAGCAGGCCGGCATCCAGGCCGAGATCGACGCCGCCAAGGCCAAGTCGGCCGCCGCCGGCCCGCTGGCCCAGGCCGAGCGGGACCAGGCGATCCTGACCGAGCAGCAGAAGGTCGCCGAGCGCAACGCCGAACTGAAGCAGCGCCAGCTCGACACCGAGGTCCGCAAGCCGGCCGACGCGGCCCGGTACAAGGTGGAGCAGGAGGCCGAGGCGTCCCGCAACGCGGCGGTGCTGGCCGCCGACGCCGAGCGGCAGGCCACCATCGCGGCCGCGCAGGCCGCCGCCGAGCAGGCCCGGCTGACCGGTGAGGGCGAGCGGGCCCGCCGGGCGGCCCTGGCCGAGGCGAACGCGATCGAGGGTGCCAAGGAGGGTGAGGCCGAGCAGCGCCGGCGTACCGCCATCGCCGACGCGGTCGAGCGGGAGGGCCAGGCGGAGGCCGCGGCGATCCTCGCCCGGGGCCAGGCCGAGGCGGAGGCGATGTCCCGCAAGGCCGAGGCTTTCGCGTCGTACGGCGAGGCGGCCGTGCTCGACCTGCTGGTCAAGGTACTGCCGCAGGTGGTCGAGGCGGCGAGCGCCCCGGTCGGCGCGATCGACAAGATCACGGTGATCTCCACCGATGGCGCCTCCTCGCTGACCAAGTCGGTGGCGGCCAACGTGGCCCAGGGACTCCAGCTCGGCAGCGACCTGACCGGGGTCGACCTGACCGGGCTGCTCGCCCGGCTCGGCGCGGCCCGCGGCAACGTCGACCAGATCGTCGACGGCACGCTGACCAACGGCGGCAAGGCGGTCGAGCCGAAGAGCTGACCACCCGGGGACGTTCCACCCCGCGGCCCGGTACCGGAGTTGCCGCTCCGGTGCCGGGCCGCCTGCTGTTTGCGCGCGGGCCGGCTGCTCCCGCACGGGCTCCGGAGCGAGCCCCGCCTCCCCACGGTCACCCCCGCCGCGAGTCCCGGAACCCGGTCCAGCAGTCCGGCCGGCGGTGCCGGTGTGGTGATCGCCGCTCTGGGCTCCCTACTCCGACCGGGCGTACAGGGTGGTGAAGGCCAGGGACTGCTGGGTCAGCCGGTCGCCGGCACAGGTGTAGTTGGACGGGGCGGTCGAGGCGGTGAAGGGCCGCCAGCGTCCGGGCGTACCGGCACCGACCCGCAGCCGCACCTCGGCCGCGGATCGTACGTCCCGCAGCTCGATCCGGTCGCCGACGAGCGCGTAGCGGTAGCTGACCCTGCCCCGCAGTTCGAGCACGACCTCCTGGCCGCCGTGACTGCTGGAGAAGACCGTGCCGTCGCCGTAGTCGGCGATCCCGGCGCCCTCGGCGCTGAGCGAGAGCGTCGACCCGGTGCCTCCGGTGAAGCTCAGCCGGCCCACCTCGGGCACGTCCACCTGCTCCTGATGCTCGGTGACCCGCCAGGTGCCGACCAGGCAGCCGGGCGCGCCCGGTGCGCCGCTCGGCGTACTCCCGGCCGGCGGGTCGCCGCCGGTGGCGGGGGCGGGATCCGTCGGGCCGGCGCCGGTCGGGTCCTGCGACCCGCCGTCCCGGAGTACGACCACCAGCACGATCGCGACGACGAGGGCCACCAGCGTCGACACCAGCGCCACCATCGGGACCAGGAAGGAGCGGTCGCCCGGCCGACCCGAGACGTCCACGATCACCTCCCCGCCTGTCGTACGCCGGATAGGACGGTATCGCCAGTGGACGCGGCGGGCGAACCGTCCGTTCCGGCATTGACACCGCGCTGGCTTCTACGGCGACGTCGACCGGGCGCTACGCCGGGAACTCGCGGGTACGTCGATCGCCGACGTGCTGGACCAGACCCTGGAGACGGGAGAGTCATGAGCAACGGCGTACGCCATCCGGTCGTCGTCGGAGAGCACGTCGTCTGCTGGCTCACCCGGTTCGCCGATGCCGCGCGGCTCGACGATCACCTCCGGCGCCTGGACCGGTCCACCCGATGGCGGGACGAGGTGCTGCCCGAGCTGCGCGCCGCGCTCGTCGCCCCGCCGCGACAGCTACGGTTGGCTCCGACGACCCGCTCGGCGCTGCGCTGACCGGCACCGCCCGGGTGCTGCCCCGGTACCGCCCCGAATGTCGGTCCGCGGCGAGATCGGTCGGACCGCCAGACCGGCCCGTCAGTCGGTGATGCCCTGTTCCCGGGCCCAGCGCAGCAACTCGGCCTCGGCCTCGTCCCGGTCCAGCGGGCCCCGCTCCAGACGCAGTTCCTTCAGGTACCGCCAGGCTCGACCCACGATCGGCCCCGGCGGTACGCCGAGCAGCTCCATGATGGCGTTGCCGTCGAGGTCGGGGCGTACCCGGGCGAGGTCCTCCTCCGCCTGGAGGCGCGCGATCCGCTCCTCCAGCGCGTCGTAGTCGGCGGCCAGCGCGGCGGCCTTGCGGCGGTTCCGGGTGGTGCAGTCGGAGCGGGTCAGCTTGTGCAGCCGGGGCAGCAGGTCACCGGCGTCGGTGACGTACCGGCGCACCGCCGAGTCGGTCCACTCGCCGCGCCCGTACCCGTAGAACCGCAGGTGCAGCCCGACCAGTGCGACCACCTGGCCGATCACGTCCTTGGGATAGCGCAACGCCTTCATCCGCTGCTTGGTCAACCGGGCGCCGACCACCTCGTGGTGGTGGAAGCTGACCCGGCCGTCCGGCCCGACCGCCTTGGTGGCCGGCTTGCCGACGTCGTGCATCAGTGCGGCCATCCGGAGGACGAAGTCGCAGCCCTCCTCCTCCAGCCGCACCGCGTTGCTCACCACGATCAGGGTGTGCTCGTAGACGTCCTTGTGCTGTGCGTGCTCGTCGATCTCCAGCTTCAGCCCGGACAGCTCCGGCAGGAACCGGTCGGCGAGGCCGGTGTCGACCAGCAGGCGCAGCCCGGTGATCGGGTCGGCCCCGCAGAGCAGCTTGGTGAACTCGTCCCGGATCCGCTCGGCGGTGATCCGGTCGAGGTCGGCCGCCATCGCCCGCATCGCCTCCCGGACCTCCGGCGCGACGGCGAAGCGCAGTTGTGCGGCGAACCTGGCCGCGCGGAGCATCCGCAGCGGATCGTCCCCAAACGACTCGGCCGGGGTGCCGGGGGTCCGGATCACCCGATCGGCGAGGTCGGCCAGCCCGCCGTGCGGATCGGTGAAGTCGTGCCCCGGCAGGCTGACCGCCATCGCGTTGATGGTGAAGTCCCGGCGCCGCAGGTCGTCGGCGAGGTCGGTGCCGTACCGGACCACCGGGTTCCGGCTCACCTGGTCGTACGACTCGGCCCGGAAAGTGGTGATCTCCAGCCGCAGCCCGTCCCGCTGGGCGCCGATCGTGCCGAACTCGCGCCCGGTCTCCCAGGTCGCCTCGGCCCAGCCCTTCAGCAGCCGCAGCGTCTCGTCCGGGTGCGCGTCGGTAGCGAAGTCGAGGTCCTCGCCGAGCCGGCCGAGCAGGGCGTCCCGGACCGAACCGCCGACCAGGTGCAGCTCGTGACCGGCCCGGGCGAACCGGCGACCCAACTCGTCGGCGACCGGCGAGACCCGGAGCAGTTCCGCGACGGCATTGCGCTGGGCAGCGCTCAGGGCCGACCGGCTGGCGGACGGCGTCGACGGGGCGCTGTGCGGGGCGGATGTTTCGGACATGGGATCGCCAGCCTACTGAACCGTCCGGCACCGGCTGGCGCCGGGCACACCAACTGACCGGCGACGCGGCCGGGCGGCCGGGTGACCGGGTTGACTAATGTTCCAACAGTGCCGGCGGGCGCCCCTGCCCGCCGTACCCCTTGGGAGGCTGAGATGGCTGGCGGGCTGTACCGCAGCGCCAACGCCATGCCCGACGGCGTCCCGCCGCCCCAGGACGGCGCGACGCTGATCTCCGCGTCGCCGGCCCTGGAGAGCACCGCACCGCCGCCGGAGACCGCCGGCAGCGCCGCCGGCAACAGCGCGATCATGGCGATCGGCAGCCTGGTGAGCCGGGGTACCGGCTTCCTGCGCACCCTGATGGTGACGGCCGCGCTGGGCGCCTTCGCCGTCAACGACGCGTACGCCACCGCGTTGATCATCCCGCAGATGGTCTACGAGTTCCTGCTCGGCGGCATCCTGACCAGCGTGCTGGTGCCGGTGCTGGTACGCCGGCGCCGGGTCGACGCCGATGGCGGCCAGGCGTACGCCCAGCGCCTGCTCACCCTGGCCGTGCTCGCCCTCGGCGTGGCCGCGGTGCTGGCCATCGTGGCCGCCCCGGTGCTGACCGAGATCTACGCCAGCGGCCGCGGCGACGACTACCAGGGCCTGGTCACCACACTCTCCCGGCTGCTGCTGCCGATCATCTTCTTCTCCGGGCTGAGCGCGCTGGTCGCCGCGGTGCTCAACACCCGTGGGCACTTCGCGGCGCCGATGTGGACACCGATCCTCAACAACCTCGTGATCATCGCCGCCTGCGCGCTCTACATCGCCATCTACGGCGCGCAGATCATCGAGCCGGACGAGATGAGTCCGGGTCGGATCCTGCTGCTCGGCGGCGGCACCCTGCTCGGCATCGTCGTCCAGGCCGTCGGCCTGCTGCCGGCGCTGCGCAGGGTCGGCTTCCGCTGGCGGTGGCGGTTCGACTTCCGGGAGCTGGGCCTGCGCGAGCTGGGCCGGCTCGGCGGCTGGATGTTCTGCTACGTGGCGGTCAACTCGGTCGGCCTGATCGTGCTCTTCAACCTGCTCAACCAGGTGGAGGGCGAGTCGGCCGGACCGGCCATCTACAACAACGTCTTCCTGCTGCTGATGATGGCGCACGGCATCATCGCAGTCTCGATCATCACCGCCCTGATGCCCCGGATGAGCGCCGCCGCCGCCGATGGCCGGTTCGAGGACATGGCGAGCGACCTGTCCCGTACCGTCCGGACCGTCACCGCCGTACTCGCGCCGATCGCGGTCTGCTACGCCGTACTCGCCGAGCCGATCGCGGTGAGCCTCTTCGACTACGGCGCGGCCCGGGGCGACGCGGGTGCCATCTCACCGGTGCTGCTGGTCGCCGCGCTGGCGCTGATCCCGTTCGCGGTCAGTCAGGTCTTCACCTTCGCGTTCTGGGCGCTGCCCGACACCCGCATGCCGGCGCTGATCAACATCCCGGTCGTACTGCTCCGGATCCTGGTGCAGGTGCTCGTCTTCGCCGCGTTCTCCACCTCGGTACTCGCCTCCGGGATGATGTTCGGCAACGCCGTCTCGTACGTCGCCGCGGCGGTGATCTCCGCCTGGTTGCTGCGCCCCCGGATCGGCCGGATCGGCCTCGGCGCGATGTTCAACACCTTCGGCCGGGTACTCGTGGCGGCCCTCGGCGCGACCCTGGTGGGCCTGCTGGTGGTGACCCTGCTGCCGGGTCAGGCGACCGAGAACCGCTGGCTGGGCTTCCTGGAGGTGGCGATCGGCGGAGCGGCGATCGGCGCCACGTACCTCGGACTGGCCCTGCTGCTGCGGATCCGGGAGATAACCACGGTGGTCGGCATGGTCCGCCGCCGGCTCGGCCGGTGACCGGTCGGAGTGCGGACTGGGGACGTACCTGTGGATAACCCGGCCGGTCCGGCTCTCGACACCGACGTGCCGGCGCTGCGGAGCACCGTTGCGGTGTGACCGACGTGACCGCCGTTCGGCAACCACCCGGATGCTGTCGACCTCGGGCGTCCGGCATACTTCCGGCGCACGGGGGAAGGTGCCGGGTGCACGCCGACGCCCCGGACGACAAGGGTGCCGGGCGGGGGCGGCGGGGCCGGCACACCGACCCGGTAGCAAACTGTTGAAATTAACCTATAGATTACTAAAAGCACGGGCCATCAAGGTGGCTGACAGCGGACGATCCAGCGCGCTTCCCGACACATCCGCCCAGCAGGTCCACGTACGGCCGCAAGATGACGTGTCGGGGATCAGTCAGACCCGGGTAAGGTCGCTCTCGACGAGTGCGGCGAGCGCCTAGGCTAGGAGTGCCGGTGGCCGTCCGATTTCCTTCGAAGGCGGAGCGGGAAGCCAGATGCCTAGCAGCACGGGTCCATCGATCGACACGATCACCGAGGGAGGACGGGTGACCCAGGTCGGCGAAGGTCAGGAGGCGGACGAGGCAGCTCCGTCCGTGATGACCTTCGGTGCCCCCGCCGTCGGTGAGATCCTGGCCGAACGGTACGAGCTTGCCGAACACATCAACGACGACAGCGCGGGCCGGCAGGTCTGGCGCGGTGTCGACGTGGTGCTGCGCCGACCGGTCGCCGTGGTGCTGCGCTATCCCGGCGGCGACTCGGCGAAGGAGATGCTCCAGGCTGCGGTGGCGGCCAGCCGGGTGATCCACCCCAACCTGGTCGGCGTCTACGACGCGATCGACGAGGAGGAGCGGGCGTACGTCGTCCGCGAGTGGGTGGACGGCCACTCCCTGCGTGAACTCGTCGCCGAGGGCGTACTCGACCCGGCCCGGGCCACCAGCATCGCGCACGCCGTCTCCGGGGCGATCTCCGCAATCCACGCCACCGGCATGGTGCACGGCAACCTGCACCCCGGCACCGTGATGGTCGGCGACGACGGCCGGGTGGTGCTCGCCGACGCGCGCACCGACGGCGCGGACACCCCCGAGACCGACGTACGGGCGGTCGGCGGCATCCTCTACTACGCGTTGACCGGCCACTGGCCGCACACCGAGGCGTCCCTCACCGCCGGCTCGACCCGGCGGTCCCGCTCGCCGCTGCCGGACGCGGTCCGGGACGCGAGCGGCACCATCGCGGCCCCCCGGCAGGTCCGGGCCGGAGTCCCCGCCTACCTCGACGACCTCACCATGGACCTGCTCGACTCGCAGCTCGCGGTGCCGTCCTCGGACGTCCTCGCCGCCGAGCTGGGCCGGCTCGACGCCGCCGCCGAGGAGCACTACCTCGACAGCGGGCCCCTCCGCTTCACCTCCGGCGACGACGGCGGCCCCGACCTGCCGACGCCCAGCAACCGCAGGATGCTGATCGGCATCGCCGCCCTGCTGGTGATCGCACTGGTCGGGCTCTCGCTCGGCATCAACGCGCTGGTCGGCGATCGGAACTCGACCGACGGCCAGGCCGGACCGACCCCGAGCACCGGGACCAGTACCCAACCCGCAGTGGCCGGCGACCCGGAGCCACCGGCCGCCACCCCGCGCAAGGTCGACCTCACGGGCAACCAGGTCCGGGTTATCGACCCGGACGGCACCCGGAGCGAACTGGACGAGGTGGAGAAGGCGGTTGACGGCGACGTCAACGAGGGCTGGGAGACCGAGACCTACCGGAACGGGTCGAAGTTCGGGAACAAGAAGTCCGGCATGGGCATCCTGATCAACCTGGGTGAGCCCCGCGAGGTCACCAGCGTGCAGGTGGACTTCTCCGAGAGCGGCGTCTCCGCCGAGCTGCGCTCGGGCACCAAAGACTTCCCGGCGACCGCCAGCGGCGACCGGGCTCTCGTCGAGGCGTACAGCACCCGGATCGGCAACGCGTACGAGAAGAGCGACCGGACCAAGGTCTTGTTCAGCCAGTTCGCGCCGGGCCAGAAATACCAGTACCTGATGCTGTGGATCACCGACCTGCCGGAGACCGAGCCGGGTTCCGGCCGGTGGAAGATCGGCGTTCAGGAGATCACGGTCCAGAGTCGGTGAGCTGCCGGTCGTCCCAGTGCGTGCGTGACTCGGTTATCGTGCGGCCATGACCGGCGGGTTGGGTTCCGACGCTGCCGGCCGGGCCGGCTCGCCCTCCGCCCGCCCCTGGGCGCCGACCGACCCGGCCCGGCCGGCAGGCCCGACCATGGGCAACACCGACCCGCACGGACCGCAGACCGGAGGCCGGACCGACCCTACGACCTGGCCGGCCTCCTCGACCCGAATCGGCTCAACCACCCGCCCCGACGCCCCCAGGGCGTCCGACGGACTCACTCCGTCCGGGATCGGGTCGTCGACGGACGAGCCGGGTCCGGCCGGGGCGCCGCCGCGCACGGACGCGACAACGCCGGCCACGGACGTGTCGAACCAGGTTGACGGGGTGACCCGGGCCGCCGGCGGTGCATGGACCGGCGACCCGGAGCGCAGCGACGCCGAGCTGCTCCGGGCACACGTCGACGGCGACCGGGACGCCTTCGCGACCCTTTTCCACCGGCACCGGGACCGCCTCTGGGCGGTGGCGCTGCGTACGGTGACCGACCGGGAGGAGGCGGCGGACGCCCTCCAGGACGCCCTGCTCTCGGCGCACCGCTCGGCGGCCCGGTTCCGGGGCGAGGCTGCCGTCACCACCTGGCTGCACCGCATCGTGGTGAACGCCTGCCTCGATCGGATCCGCCGTCGGCAGGCACATCCGACCGTGCCGCTGCCGGACAGCACCCGCCCGCTCGACACCGCCCGATGGCAGGGTGGCGTCGAGCCGGCCGCGCCGGCCATCGACCACGACACCACGCTCGTCGTACGGCAGGCGCTCGCGGAACTCCCGGTCGAGCAGCGGGCCGCGCTGGTGCTGGTGGACCTACAGGGCTATCCGGTCGCCGAGGTGGCCGAGATCCTTGGTGTCGCCGAGGGCACCGTGAAGAGCCGGTGCGCCCGGGGACGGGCCCGACTCGCCGTGCTGCTCGGCCACCTCCGACCGGCGACCGGTCGCGATCCCGCGCCGAGCCCCAGGGTGCCGTCGGTCACCAGCGGGAACCTCGGCTCCGGTGGCGGCGTCCGATCGGAATCGATCCGGCTCGCGGCGGACAGGCAGGTGGCACCGGACCGGCGTTTTGGCCGGACCGACCAGGACCAGGAGGAATCGTGACCGGGGGCCAGTTCCGGGAGGTCGATCTCGACCTGCTGGCCGACTATGTCGGTGGCGCGCTGGACGGCACCCCGGACGAGGTCGAGATCGCCCGGCTGGTCGACCAGGACCCGGCCTGGGCGGAGGCGTTCGCCGACCTCACCGCCGGCCTCGACGCGGTACGCCTCGACCTGGCGGGCTTGGCCGCCGCGCAGACCCCGATGCCGCCCGTGGTGGTCGACCGGCTCAGCTCGGCGCTGGCCGGCGCTGCCACCCCCGGCACCTCCGACCCGGCCGCCGCAGCCCAGGACCAGCCCGCCGAGGCGCCGGACGAGGCTCTGGCGGAGTCGGCCGACGAGCCGGACGACGCCTCGGCGGAGCCGGTCGGTGTCCCGGCAGCGGGTGCCGATACCCGGTCCGGTGCCATTCCGGACTCCGGGACCGGGCCGTCGGGCGGATCCCCGTCGGGCGGACCGACGCGTCCGAGCGGCCGGCCCCGTCGACACCTGCCCGGCGTACCCGCGCAGCCCGGCGGCGCGCAGCGTCCCGGCCGACCGGGTCGGCGGCGGCGCTGGACGCGACGGATGGCCGGTCCGATCCTGCTCGCCACCGTGGTCGCCGGCTTCGCCGGGTTCGCCGTCAGTGGTCTCGTGGACGGCGGCGACAGCGCCGGTGACCAGCCCGCCGGTACGGCGATGAACTCCGGCGAGGACGCGGCCGCACCGCAGGTCCTCGGCTCCGGCCCGCCCCGGACGGTGGTGGAACCGTCCGTCGAGCGGGTCCTCTCCACCGGCACCGACTACACCCCCGACTCGCTGCCGGACACCGTCTCCCACCTGACCAAGCAGGCTGCCCCGACCACGCCGGCCACCCGGTCCGCGCCGCAGAACCGCAGCTCCGGCCCGGTGCGGGAGGACGCCGCCCCGGCTGCCAGCCCGTTCTCGGCCGCCGGCGCCTCGCCGTGCTGCCTGCCGACGGGGGCCGGCAAGTCGCTGGAACGCCTGACCGACCGGTCCGTACTCGCCGCCTGCCTCGACGCGATCACAACGGCCCACGCGCAGGGCCCGGTCGCGGTCGACCTGGTGGACTACGCCACCTTCCAGGGCCGGGCCGCGCTCGTCGTCGTCTTCACCGACCGCTCGGGGGCCCGCTGGGCCTGGGTGACCGGTCCGAACTGCGGCTCGCCCGCTGCCGACCTCATCTACCAGAGCCGGGTAGGGTAAAACAACGCCTCATCGGCTGTTTGGTCGACGCAGTGACATGACCCACCGGATGACCGGCTCGGGAATCCCCGGTTCGTACGATGACGTTCTGGCTTGCAGGCGCCGGTGCCGTACGTGGCCGGCGCTCGGACCGCCGTCGGCGCCTGGCGCCGGTGGCGCAGAGACACACATCGGGAGACGGCAGTGGACGAGGTCCGCAACCTGATCATCATCGGCTCTGGGCCGGCCGGTTACACCGCGGCGGTCTACGCCGCGCGCGCCAATCTCAAACCGCTGGTCATCGAGGGTGTGCAGTCCGGTGGTGCGCTGATGACCACCACCGAGGTGGAGAACTTCCCCGGCTTCGCGGACGGGATCATGGGTCCCGAGCTGATGGACTCGATGCGCAAGCAGGCCGAGCGGTTCGGGGCCGAGTTCGTCACCGACGACGTGACCCGGGTCGAGCTGGTCGACACCGGCGTACCGGGCGAAGGCAGGGTGAGCACGGCGTACGTCGGTGAGACGGCGTACCGGGCGAAGGCGGTCATCCTGAGTACCGGTTCGGCCTGGCGACCGCTGGGTGTGCCGGGCGAGCAGGAATATCTGGGGCACGGTGTGTCGTCCTGCGCCACCTGTGACGGCTTCTTCTTCCGCGGCCAGGAGATCGTGGTGGTCGGCGGCGGCGACTCCGCGATGGAGGAGGCGACCTTCCTCACCAAGTTCGCCAGCAAGGTGACGATCGTGCACCGCCGCGACGAGTTCCGGGCCAGCAAGATCATGGCGGACCGGGCACTGGCCAACGACAAGATCCACGTCGAGTGGAACAGCGTGGTCGAGGAGGTGCTCGGCGACGACGGCAAGGTCTCCGGGGTACGCCTGCGCAACGCGCACACCGGCGAGGCCAAGACGCTCGACGTCAGCGGCGTGTTCGTGGCGATCGGCCACGACCCGCGCAGCGAGCTCTTCCGGGGTCAGGTGGAGCTGGACGACAACGGCTACGTCAAGGTCGAGGCGCCGAGCACCCGGACCAACATCCCCGGCGTGTTCGCCGCCGGTGACCTGGTCGACCACACCTACCGCCAGGCGATCACCGCGGCCGGCACCGGCTGTGCCGCCGCCCTCGACGCCGAGCGGTTCCTCGCGACGCTCGACGAAGACTGAACACCAACGCACGAAGCAACCCCCGAGGAGGACTAGTGGGAGCAACAAGCGCCGTCACGGACGCCAACTTCGCCAGTGACGTGCTGCAGTCCGATACGCCGGTACTGGTGGACTTCTGGGCCGAGTGGTGCGGGCCGTGCCGCAAGGTCGACACCCTGCTGGAAGAGATCGCCGGCGAACTGGGGGACAAGGTCCGGATCGTCAAGCTCAACATCGACGACAACCCGGAGACGGCCCGTGCCTACCGGGTGCTGTCGGTGCCGACCCTGACGATGTTCAAGGGCGGCGAGCCCGTCCAGTCCATCGCCGGGGCCCGCCCCAAGAGCGACCTGATCAAGCTCATCGAAACAGCGCTGTAGCGCACGCCACCGCCACGCCGACGCGCCCGTCTCCGGATCCTCGGACGCGGGCGCGTCGGCGTTCCGGCCGGCGGGACCGGCCACCGGTCGAGACTGATCCGCCACAATCGCGGCCAGCACGCGTCGGGCACCGGCCGAACGGGTATATCCCCAGCTCATCGGCGGGATTGGCCGGATACCGTACGGTCAACGACGGGCGGGGGCCGGAGCGCCACGGTACGCTCCGGAAGCGTTCCTCCTCGCGACGGTGCGCCGGCGCCGCCGGGCCGGACCCCGTCGACCGGTCCATCGGGGCCGCCCGGAGGAGCCACGAACCGTCCGCCGCCGGACCGGTCGCAGGGCCGATCCGGCACACCCGCCCGACAGCCGGGCAGTCAGCCGCAGGCACGCAGAGGGAGGTTGTCCGTGCGTCCGATCCGACGTGGTGACCGGGGACGCGCGGTCACCGAGATCCGAGCCGTCCTGGTCGGGCTGGGCCTGCTGCCCGCCGGTGGGCCGCCCGGCGCCGACGAATTCGAGGCGGAGACCGAGCGAGCGGTACGCGCCTTCCAGCAGGACCGTGGGCTCAGCGTCGACGGTCAGGTCGGCCCGGAGACCTGGCGGGCGCTGGACGCGGCCCGCTGGCGCCTCGGTGCCCGTACCCTCTACCAGGCGATTCCCGACCCGCTGATCGGCGAGGACGTGCGTACCCTCCAGGAGCGCCTGCTGGAGATGGGCTACGACGTCGGTCGCGCCGACGGCGTGTACGGGGCCCGAACGGCCCGCGCGGTCGCCCAGTTCCAGCGCGAGGTCGGGCTCCCCCCGGATGGCGCCTGTGGCCCGCACACCATGAACGCGCTGCGCCGGCTCGGCCGGAAGGTGGTCGGCGGCCGGCCGACCCTGCTCCGCGAGTCCGACGCGTTCCGCCAGTCCGGCCCGAACCTGGTCGGCAAGGTCATCGTGGTCGACCCCGGTCACGACCCCTTCGATCCCGGGTTCGTGGTGCAGGACGGCACGATGCGGTGGACCGAGGCGGACCTCGCCTACGACCTCGCCGCCCGGCTGGAGGGCCGGCTCGCCGCCGCCGGCATGCGGGTGCACCTCACCCGGGGCCCGGCGCCGGCCGCGCCGCTGGCCGACCTCACCCGGGCCGACCTGGCCAACGAACTCGGCGGCGACCTGCTCATCTCGCTGCACATCGACGGGCACGCCAACCCGGAGGCGGACGGGGTCGCCACCTACCACTACGGCACCGCCAACGGGGTCACCTCAAGCGTCGGCGAACGGCTGGCCGGGCTCGTCCAGCGGGAGATCGTGGCCCGGACCGGGCTGCGCAACTGCCAGACCCACGCGAAGACGTGGGAGCTGCTCCGGCTGACCCGGATGCCGGCGGTACGCGTCGACGTCGGCTACCTCACCTCACCCACCGACCGGGCCCGGCTGATCGACCCCCGGTTCCGGGACCGGGTGGTGGACGCCATCGTCGCTGCGGTGCAGCGGATGTACTTCCCGGTCGAGGAGGACGTGCCGACCGGCTCGATCGACGTCAGCGAGCTGCGGGCGATGGTGGCGGCCGGCGCCGCCGCCCACGACTGACCGGCTGCGGCCGGCCGGTGAACCGTCAGCCGTGCACCGTCAGCCGGCGGCCGAGCGGGTGGCGGGGCGTACCGGGCGGAGCAGTCCTTCCGGGCTCATCGAGCCGAGCAGCTTCTCCAGCGCGTACTCGACGTCGGACTTCCAGGACAGTGCGGTACGCAGCTCCAGCCGGAGGCGGGGAAAACGCGGATGGGGTCGTACCGTCTTGAAGCCGACGGAGAGGAAGTAGTCGGCCGGGGCGACACAGCCGCCCGCGCCGTCACCGGCGTCGCCGAACTTCGCGTCGCCGAACGCCTCGATCGCCTTGATGCCCCGCTTCGTCAGGTCCCGCGCGACCCCCTGGACGAGCATCCGGCCCAGCCCGCCACCGGCGAAGGTGGTGATGATGTGTGCCGTGGTCAGCAGTGCGGCGTCCGCCGAGACCGGCGAGGTGGGAAACGCCATCGACCGGGGGACGTAGGCCGGCGGGGCATACATCACGAATCCGGCGGGCATACCGTCGACGTACGCGAGCTTTCCGCAGGAGCCCCATTCGAGCAGCGTCTGCGAGACCCAGGCTTCCTTCTCCAGGCCGGGGTCGCCTGCCTCGCGGGCACGTTCGGCCGCCACCGGATCCAGCTCCCAGTAGACGCACCGGCGGCAGGGCCGGGGCAGGTCTTCGAGAGTGTCGAGGGTCAGACTGACCAGACGTCGCGACATCGGCGCATCCCCACAAATCGTCCCCGGGGTCCAAAGACCGCAAATATCGCCATCTCCGGTCCCTACCCCCAACGAGCGATCGTACGCCGGAACCTCCCGGCTCGGGAGAGGACGGGTCGACTACGCACCGTTCCCCCGGCTCAGCCGGTGACCGGGCAGGTCAACCGGTCCGACATGTGGACGGACCGCCGGGCCGAGGACCTTACCGGGTGATCGGGATTACGATCGAGCGACGAGCGCCGACCGGCGGAGTTGCCGGACAGCCCCACCGACCCGCCCGCACGGCGGGGATCGAGCGGACCGGGACGGAGAACGGGCGCGGCGTTCGAGGTGCCGAGGGCGCCCGGGCGGGATCAAACGACCTGTTTCGGGAATGCGTTTCGGTGACCGTCCCGGCCATCATCATGGGGAGGCACGACGAGCGCAGGGAGGCGGGACGAGCGGGCAGCGGCGCCGGCATCCCCCGGCTCGGTCGCGGGCGTCGTGACGAGGAGAGAGCACAGCGAGGAGGCGGCATGACCGGCACGACGCTGGACGACTACACGGACCGCTATGCCCGGCGGGTACGCGGGATGACGGCATCGGAGATCCGAGCTCTCTTCGCCGTCGCCAGCCGTCCGGAGGTCGTCTCGTTGGCCGGCGGCGCACCGTACATCGCCGCGTTGCCGCTGGACGCGGTCGGCGAGATGCTCAACAAGCTCGCCGCCGACCAGGGCGCGAGCACCCTGCAGTACGGCATCGGCCAGGGCACGCTGGAGCTGCGGGAGCGGATCTGCGAGGTGATGGCGCTCTCCGGCATCGACGTCGGCTGCGGCGCCTCCCCGGAGGACGTGGTGGTGACAGTCGGCGGGCAGCAGGCGCTGGACCTGATCGCCCGGCTCTTCCTCGACCCCGGCGACGTCGTACTCGCCGAGGGGCCCACCTACGTCGGCGCGCTCGGTGTCTTCCAGAGCGCCCAGGCCCAGGTGGTGCACGTCCCGATGGATGCCGACGGACTGATCCCGGAGGCGCTGGAGCTGGCCATCGCCGAGGTCGCCCGTTCGGGTCGGCGGGCGAAGTTCCTCTACACGATCCCGACGTTCCAGAACCCGGCCGGCGTGACGCTGAGCGAGGAGCGCCGGGAGCGGGTGCTCGACATCTGCGAACGGGCCGGCCTGCTGGTGGTCGAGGACGACCCGTACGGCCAGCTCGGCTTCGACTGCGAGGCGCCGCTGCCGCTGCGGGCACGCCGCCGGGACGGCGTGTTCTACCTGAGCACCTTCTCCAAGACCTTCGCCCCCGGGCTGCGGGTGGGCTGGATCCTGGCCCCGCACGCCGTACGCGACAAGCTGGTGATCGCCAGCGAGGCGCAGATCCTCTGCCCGAGCGCCTTCGCCCAGGCCGCCGTCACCACATACCTGTCGACGATGCCGTGGCGGCAGCAGCTCAAGATCTACCGTGAGCTGTACCGGGAGCGCCGGGACGCCCTGCTCGACGCGCTGGCCGACTACATGCCGGCCGGCACGAGCTGGACCGAGCCGGGTGGCGGGCTGTTCGTCTGGGCGACGCTGCCGGAGGGCCTGGACGCCAAGGCGATGGTGCCCCGGGCCATCGCCGCCCGGGTCGCCTACGTGCCCGGCACCGGCTTCTACGCCGACGGCACGGGGGCGGGCCACATGCGGCTCAACTTCTCCTTCCCGCCGCCGGAGCGGATCCGCGAGGGTGTGCGCCGGCTGGCGACCGTGATGGAGCAGGAGGCCGCGATGCGCGAGGTCTTCGGCACTGTCGGCGCGCCGCCCCGCCGTCGTGGGCAGGCCGGCGCGGACGTGCCAGGTCCCGACTTGGCATGATCTCCGGCATGGGTACGCACTCTGCCGACGATCCGCTCCAGGCCGCCGAATGGCCTGACCTCGTACCTCGCGACACCACCGCCGAGCTGCGTGTCCTGGTGCTCGCCGGCGGACTCTCCTACGAGCGGGACGTGTCGCTGAAGTCCGGCCGGCGGGTGCTCGACGCACTCCGCTCGGTCGGCGTGGAGGCGGAACTCCGCGACGCCGACGTCTCGCTGCTGCCACTGCTTCGGGAGGATCCCCCGGACGCGGTGGTGATCGCCCTGCACGGGTCGACCGGAGAGGACGGCTCGCTGCGTGGCGTACTCGACATCTGCGACGTGCCGTACGTCGGCTGTGACGCCCGGTCGTCCCGACTGGCCTGGGACAAGCCGTCGGCGAAGGCGGTGCTCCGCGAGGACGGCATCCCCACCCCGGACTGGGTGGCGCTGCCGCACGACCGGTTCTCCGAACTCGGTGCGGTGGCGGTGCTGGACCGGATCGTCGACCGGCTCGGACTACCCCTCATGATCAAGCCGGCCCAGGGCGGCTCGGGTCTCGGCGCCGCCGTGGTCCGGGATCCCGGCGCGCTGCCGGCAGCGATGGTCGGCTGCTTCGCGTACGACTCGACGGCGCTCGTCGAGCGCTACGTACCCGGAATGGACGTGGCGGTCTCGGTGGTCGACCTGGGCGACGGCCCGCGTGCCCTGCCCGCCGTCGAGATCGTCCCCCGCAACGGCGTCTATGACTACGCCGCCCGCTACACCGCCGGGCTCACCACCTGGCACGCCCCGGCCCGATTGTCGGCCACCGTGGCGGCCCGGGTAGCGGAAACCGCCCTCGCGGCCCACTCCGCGCTCGGGCTCCGCGACCTGTCCCGGGTGGACCTGATCGTGGACGAGGACGACCGGCCGCACGTGCTGGAGGTCAACGTCTCGCCGGGCATGACCGAGACCTCGTTGCTCCCGCTCGCCGTGAACGCCGCCGGACTCGACTTCGGCGAGCTGCTTCGTACCCTGGTCGCCCGCGCCTCCCAGCGCCGTACCCTCGGCCGCCCCTGACCCACGACGCTCGCCGGCTCCGCGCACTGGCCCACCCGCCGAGGGCCAGCAACCGCGCGAACGCGCCCGGCACCGGGCGGGACCATGCCGCGCTGGTCGAGGAGCGGTGCCTCGTCGTCGCCCGGCTGGCTAATAGGCCCGGGTGGCCGGATCACCGGGTGACTCGCGGGCGCCCGGATCGGTGGCGTCCGTCGAGTCCGCCGGCTCTGGTATCCCCGGCCCCGCCTCCGCCTCGGTCACCGTCGGCGTAGCCGGGGGTGGAGCAGCGGCGGCTGGCTCGGTCGACGTCGCCGAGCCGGTTACCGGTGCGACGGCGGATGGCCCCGTGCCGCCCTGCTGGGCCAGGCTCGACGGTGCCTGCCACTGGATGCGGGGCGGCTCGGCCAGCGGGCGTCCGCCGAACTCGGCGAGCCAGGCTGCGACCAGCGCCAGATTCTCCCGCCACTGTGGCTCGGGGATCGGGGGCAAGATGTCGTCCCACAGGGACAGGAAGGTGCCGCGCAACTGGAGCCGCCCGTACGGCCGCGCCAGGAACCACAGGTGCAGGTGTGCGGCACCGTCACCCCAGCGGTTGACGTGTACCCGGGCGACCCCGTCCAGGGACCGTACGGCCCGTTCGAGCCGTACCGTCATCACCCCGAGTTCGGCAGCGAGCAGGTTGGGCAGGTCACCCAGGTCCAGATGCGAACGTGACTCGAGGATCAGCACCATCGGCAGCCCGGTCGGCCGATCCATGGCGCGTACCCGCCAGCGTTCGCTGACCCAGATGTAGGCGTCGTCGGGGGCGTTGCAGGAGTGGCATTCGCCGGAACCCTCGCCCTTGCGCGGCGGCTCGACCGCCACCGGCTCGTCGAGTTGCTTGACCCGGAACTCGCCTTCGAAGGGGAACGAAGGCCACCTGGTGAAGTCTGGTACAGCGGGAGGGGTGTGGGGCACGACGCTGACCCTAACCGAGTTCGGGACCGCTGTCCCTACCCTGTTTCGGCTGCCGATCATCGACGTCGCGGCGTGGCATCCGTACCACTTCCGCCGTCTCCTGGTCGACGCACGGACGACGCGAACCGCTCCCGGTACGGCGGCACCGAGCCGGCTCGCAAGGGCCACCAACCCGATTCGCGGCGCACCGCCGTAACGGCTTGAACAGGTTCGCCCGGCGGCTCGACTCGGGCCACCGTCCCGCTCGTCGGTTCCCGGTGTGTCCGGCGCCAGCCGCGTCCCCGCCTGTTTCGGCGTCCGGTGGTCCTGCGGCCTCCGTCCTCGGGTTCACAGGTGTCCGCCGCCCTCGGGTCACTCATCCGCCCTCCTGGGGCTGCCTGGTCTCCGGCGCGCCGTCCTCCGGGCCGGTGCCGACACGAACAGAGGCCCCTCCGGGCGGATTTCACCGCCGTCATCCACAGGCCGACACCGCGTTCCACGCGCTGTTTCACGTGAAACGGGGGATGCCTGTGGACAACCCCTGTGGATTACTTCTCGCCGTCTCCGGGCACGCGTCGCATCCCATCCCCGTCCGCGCTATGTCCGTTGTTGGTCACCGAGCGGACGGTGGAGAAGCGGTAGCCAAGCCGCCCGTCGCCGCGTCGCGATGGCACCCGCCGGGCAGCCGCTCCGGAACGGATCCGGCCCGGGACAGGCATCCGCCTCCCGGGACCGCTGAGATCTCCGCAGCAGCGACAACTCCTCCGGGTCGGGGTGGAAGGCGGGGCTGAGCCGGCTGCCGGGCCTAGCCAACACCTGGCGGCGTTCCGAACCCACACCGTGCAGAACTCAATCGCGATCCCACGCACCGGACGAGGCGGAGAGGCAGAGCCACCGACCCTGAAGGGGAGATGGCGGACAGCAGACCCCTGGGCGTATTCCAGCCGAATCCATCCCCGCCGGCCGACCGCGTCCCCGCGTGGTGGCAGTCGACCGGCATCCGTCCACATCACCGGCACCCAGAAGGGGCGCCCAGCGCTGCCGCCGTTCGTCGGCTGTCGTCCCGGCGCCCGGAGCATTCGGACGGCGGTAGTAGCCGTCGGATGCCAACGGGTGGCCATCGGACAGCGGCCTCCGGTTGGCCGTGGCGGGCAGCCAGTGGTGAGCGTGCCGAGTTGCGGGCGTCCGCTGGCGGCTGCCGCCAGTCTCCGCGACCGGGCACGGCCGCAACTCATAGCTCGCGGATTGCGCACGGCTGGCGGCTCCGGCACATGGATCCCCACTGACGGCCGAGAGCTGACGGCCGAGGGCTCAGGACCGAAAGCCGAGGGCCCAGATCTGAGCCCGAGAACCGAAGACCGAGAACCGAGACTGGCGGCTCGCGGTGCCCGCGCCATCGACCTCCGGATTGACCATCCGGCCCGGCAACCCGACGCCAATCCCCAGACCCCTCGCCGCCGCCGCAGGTCCCAGAGACGAACCGGCCAGGCCCGCGCAACGGCTTGACGTCCGCCCGCTGCGGGTGCGCTGGTTTCACGTGAAACCAGCGCACCGACTCCTCGGGTCGACGATGCGAATGGCCACCACCCCGATCCAGCCGGGATGGTGGCCATTCGCGCGCTGTCGAGCCGGGTCGCCCACCTCGCCCGAACGGCGGGTGCGGGCCTGCGCTCAGACCGACTCGTCGGGCTCGGCCTCCGAGCCCGTCATTCCGATGAGGCCGACGATCCGCTCAAGGTCGTCCACGGTGGCGAACTCGATGGTGATCTTCCCCTTGTTACGCCCGATGTCGACCTTGACCCGGGTGTCGAACCGGTCCGACAGCCGGTCCGCGAGATCGGTCAGTCCCGGGGCGTGCACCTTGGCGCGCCGCTTTGCCGGGCTGGGGCGGCTGGGGGAGGTCTCGGTCAGCTTCACGACCTCCTCCGTGGCCCGTACCGAAAGCCCTTCGGCCACGATCCGCCGGGCGAGCTCCTCCTGCGCTGCCGAGCTATCGAGGCTGAGCAAAGCCCGGGCGTGGCCGGCGGAGAGCACTCCGGCGGCCACCCGCTTCTGCACCTCGGCGGGGAGGTTCAGCAGCCGGATGGTGTTCGAGATCTGCGGGCGGCTGCGGCCGATCCGCCGAGCCAGCTCCTCGTGCGTCGCGCCGAACTCCTCCAGGAGCTGCTGATAGGCGGCCGCCTCCTCCAGAGGGTTGAGGTTGGCCCGATGGATGTTCTCCAGCAACGCGTCCCGGAGCATCGCGTCGTCCCGGGTGTCCCGGACGATCGCGGGGATCGACTCCCGACCAACCGCCTGTGCCGCACGCCAGCGCCGTTCGCCCATCACCAGCTCGAACCGGTCGCCGGGAAGCTGGCGTACCACGATCGGCTGGAGGAAGCCGACCTCCTGGATCGAAAGCTTGAGCTCCTCCAGGGCCTCCTCGTCGAAGACCTGCCGTGGCTGCTTCGGGTTGGGCACGATCGCGTCGAGCGGAATCTCGGCGAATCGGGCTCCGGGAACGGGCGCCAGCTCCGGCCCGGTCGGCTGCACCGGAGCCGAGGGCACCGACGCGGACCAGGAGGATTCTCCGGGCAGCGACGGCGCGGCCTCCGGTCGACCGGCCGGAGGCTCCGCCGTCACCACCCCGGCCGCTGGTTCCGGTGTTGTGGGAATCAGCGCGCCCAGTCCACGACCCAGCCCGCCCCGCGGACGGTTCTTCATGCCACGCCTCCCGACGCATCAACCAAGCTATGCATTGCGGCCAACAGACTCTTTGACCCCACGCATGGCGATCTCCTGGGCCGCCTCGAAGTAACTCGTGGCACCCCGCGAACCGGGATCGTAGGTCATCACCGACTGGCCGTAGCTCGGAGCCTCCGACACCCGCACGTTGCGCGGAATCACCGCCTGCAGCACCTTGTCGCCGAAATGGTTCCGGACGTCCTGCTCGACCGCGTCCGCGAGCCGGGTCCGCCGGTCGTACATGGTGAGCAGGATCGTCGAGACCTCAAGGGTCGGGTTCAGGTGCTGCCGTACCAGGTTGATGTTGTTGATCAGCTGGTTGAGGCCCTCCAGCGCGTAGTACTCGCACTGGATCGGGATCAGCACCTCCTGGGCGGCGCAAAGCGCATTCACCGTGAGCAGGCCGAGCGAGGGCGGGCAGTCGATGAAGACGTAGTCGAACTGTGCCGGGTGGCCGGCGATGGCTCGGGCGAGGCGGGACTCCCGGGCTACCACCGAGACCAACTCGATCTCGGCACCGGCCAGGTCGATGGTGGCCGGTACGCACCAGAGGTCGGGAATCCCCTCGACCGGCTGGGCCACCTCGGCCAGCGGCACGTTGTCGATCAGGCAGTCGTAGACGTCCGGTACGCCGGCGTGGTGCGGCACGTTCAGTCCGGTCGAGGCGTTCCCCTGCGGGTCGAGGTCCACGACGAGGACGCGGTTGCCGTGCAGCGCCAGGGCCACCGCCAGGTTGACCGTGGTGGTGGTCTTGCCGACGCCTCCCTTCTGGTTCGCGACACACATGATCCGTGGCCGGTCCGGACGCGGCATCGTCACCTCGCCGCTCGGGTTCAGGATTTGCACAGCGCGCATTGCCTCCATTGCCAACGGGGGATCGTCCTGTTCGCGCGACGGGGTTTCACGTGAAACGTACGCGTCGGACGCGGCGTCCTCGGGGAAGGTCTCCGGTACCGCTGACGGCGTGTCGGCCGGGGACTCGGGCTCGACGATCGGGCGCGGGGCCAGACCCGTCCCGTCAGCGCGGGCCGGTGCCGGCGACCCGCCCGGGGCCGCCGGAGCCTGAGCGCCGACAGGCGGCGCAACCGGCGCCTGGGCGCCGGGGCGTGGGGCCGCCGGCTGCGGCGGTACGTCCGTCGGCGCCGAGAACGTCGGTGCCGACGCCCGCCCGGCCGGCCTCGGATGCTCCGGACCTTTCCCGGACGGGTCCGGCCCCGGTCCGGGCACCGGCTGACGGGGCAGATCCGCTGCCGGCCCCGGGCCGGCTGCCTCTGCCACGAACGGCGAACCCACCGGGGGGTATCCCGGCCCGCCGTGCCCGGGTGCACCGGGCGGTGGAGTGACCCGGGCGGTACCGCGACTCGGACCAGGTGGCGGTGTGGAGTCATACCCCGTCGGTTGGCCGTCGGAGCCGTCGCCCCGTCCCGGCGGCCGAGCCCGGCCGCTGGCAGACCAACCTTCGTAGTCGGTTTCACGTGAAACATCGGCGCCGCCGGAGTGGTAGCCCCCGGAGTCCGTCATCTCTGGATCGTCATACCTACCGTTGTCATGCACCGTGTCATCCCTGCCAGCTTCGGATGGTGTCGGCCCGGTCAGCGCCCATGCCCGCGCCTTGGGCGTTAGCGTGCGGTCCGGCAAGAAGCAGCGAAGGCCTGAGGCGCCACCCGCTGCCCGGTCTACACTATCGACGCGCGGTCAGCCTACGGCCGCTGGGCACATAGGGCCACGGCTGTCCGCAGGATGAAAACCCGCCGTTCCGGAGATCTGTCTCCGGGGACCTGGTCTGATCAGCGGATTCGACGCCTCAGCTCGACCACCAACAATTGTGGCCCGCCACACCGCCGAGACGGGACACCCACGCGCCGCCCGGGCCGCCATCCGATTCCCGGAATCCCGCCCGCCAGTGAGCCGCTCTCCGATCCCACACCACGTGGGATCGGAACCGCCACGACGGCTCGCGCTCCCGCCCCGCGGATACAGCCGACGACGAACGCCACTGCATCAACGCTTATCGAAGCAGGTCTGGCAGCTCATCGCCGACACCTGCGGAAGCGTTTCCGTCAAAGTGCCGCCGACGCCTCACCAAGAGGGTCCTGCCGGTCGACCGCCGTTTGACGCTGCCGGGGCTGCGGTACGCGTACCGACGCCATCCCCGCCGCCGTCGCCGCCTGGATGCCCAACTCGGTGTCCTCGAAGACCAGACAGGACTCCGGGGGTACGCCCAGCCGGCCCGCCGCGAGCAGAAAGCCCTCCGGGTCCGGCTTGGCCATCGTGTAGTCCTCGGCACAGACCAGCACGTCGAACTTCTCCAGCAGGCCGAGCGTCTTCAGGGAGGCGGTGACCGACTCCGTGGTGCTGCCGGACACCACGGCGAGCGGAAGTCGCCGGTAGGCCCGGTCGATGTGCTGCCGCACCTCGGGTACTGCAGTGAGGCGCGGCAGCAGCTCCCGATAGAGCTCCTCCCTGCGCCGGGCGACCGCCTCCGGCGGCATGGTGAGACCCTGTTGCTCGTTGAGCGTGGCGATGATGTCGACCACCGTCCGCCCGCCCCAGGCGTAGAAGAGGTCCTCCGGAAAGTCGCACTTCCACTCCGCCAGCGCCTGCTGCCAGGCGACGTAGTGCAGCGGCATGGAGTCGGCGATGGTGCCGTCGCAGTCGAAGAGGTACGCGCGGAACTCGCCGGACGGCAGGGGCAGCATCACCGGCACAGGGTATAGCCGGCATGCTCCCCGTCGAGTCCCCGGACCGGTACGCCCGAAGCCGCGCGACGGGGCACAGCAGGTGGACGGCCACCGCCGCCCGTCGGCGTGAGGTCGCTACCGGGCCGCGCTGCCCCGCCGACCGCCCGGTGCACCCGGGGCCGCCGGTCGACCGGTGCGCTCCCGGACCACCTCCACGACGGTCGTCGGCGGGTCGACAACTCCGAGGCCGGCCTGCCGGACGACCGGTGCCGACCCACCGAGCCGGCGTACCGCCTCGGCGTGCTCGGCCACCTCCTCGGCGGCACTGGCTCCCTTGAGCGCCAGCAGACGCCCGCCGGGGACGGCCAGTGGGAGACACCAGCCGGCCAGCCGGTCGAGCGGGGCGACGGCCCGGGCCGTCACGACGTCGGCCGGCACCCGCAACTCGGCCGGGAGGTTGGCCAGATCCACCGGCCCGCCGGCCCCGACCGGAACCGGGCTACCAGGCTCGACCGGAAGCGGGCCGCTGGACCGGCCGCTCCGGCCGGCTCGCCGCCGCCGGAGAGCGGCACGCTCACGCCGGCTCGCGGCAAGTTCCTCCGCCCGGGCCCGGACCACGGTCACCGTCTCCGCGAGGTCGAGTGCGGTGACCACCTCGGCCAGGAACACCGCCCGCCGGGCCAGCGGCTCGACCAGCGTGATGGCCAGGTCCGGCCGGGCGATCGCGAGGACGATTCCCGGAAGCCCGGCACCGGAGCCGACGTCCACGACCGAGGCACCGACCGGCAGGAGTTCCGCCACCGCGGCGCAGTTGAGCAGGTGCCGGTCCCAGATCCGGGGCGTCTCGCGGGGGCCGATCAGGCCGCGCAGAACGCCGGGGCCGGCCAGCAGTTCCGCGTACGCGGCCGCGAGCGGGAGCCGCTCCGCGAAAAGGGTACGGGCCGGCTCGGCAAGTTCGGCCGGAAGCGGTACGGCCGGCGAGCTGTCGCCTCCGGCCCGGACAGCCGACGGCCCGGGCGGCGGTTCGCCACCCGGGCCGGAAACGGATCGGTACGTCATCGACCGCTCAGTCGACCGGGCGTACGACGATCCGGCGGTTCGGCTCGACGCCCTCGGACTCGCTCTCCACCCCGGCGATGGCGTTCACCACGTCGTGCACACACTTGCGCTCGAAGGCGGACATCGGCTCCAGCCGGACGGCCTCGCCGTGCTGCTTGACCTTCTCGACCGCGTTCTTGGCCACCGCGGAGAGCTCCTTGCGGCGGGTTGCCCGGTAGCCGCCGACGTCCAGCAGCAGCCGGCTGGGCGATCCGGTCTGCCGGAACACGGCGAGCCGGGTCAGCTCCTGGAGCGCCTCCAGGGTGGCGCCGCGCTGCCCAACCAGCGCCTGCAGGCGCCCGCCGACCACCTCGACCACGGGTCGTCCGGCGGAGACCAGCTCGTCGATGTCGCCGTCGTAGTCGAGGATGTCGAGCAGCCCTTCGACGTAGTCCGCGGCGATCTCGCTCTGCCGGAACAGGTCGGCGTCGCTGGTCGCCCCGGCCGGCTTTCCGCCGTTGCTGGCCTGCTCGACCTCGTCGCCCTCCTCCTCGTCGTCTACGTCGTCGTCCTGCCCCGGACCGGCGTCCGCGACGTCTCCGGCAACCGCAACGGCCTCGGTGGTTTCGGCGTCCGCGGGCGAGCCCGCCGGCAGGACCGGGTCGGTGTCGCCGATGGGCTGCTCGGCGCGCGGAATACTGGTGTCGGTCACCGTCTCATCTCCGTACTCTCTCGGCCGGACCGTACGGTCCCGCTGGTTCCCCGGGCCCGGCGGGAGATCGCCGAGTGCCACGGGCACGTCTGCACGGGCAACGCTGCCCGTCGTCACGAGGCGCGGCGGATTCCGGTCCGGCGCCAGCGCTGGTGGCAGCACGGCCCGAAGTCCTATCGGGCCACCGACCGACAGTTACGACCGGTGGCCGCTCGCGTCAACCCTGACGCTTCGCCGGACGCCCCTTCTTGGGGTTGACCGGCTTGGCGCCCGGCTTGGGAGCCAGCGCCTTGGTGTCGACGGCCGGCTTCTCCGGCTGCGCACCGTTGGCCTTGGACCGCCCGAACCGCCCGGCGGGCTTCGCCGGCTTGCCGGGCTGCACCGGGTTACGGGAGTCAGTGCCCCGCCGACCGGCGCCGCCGCCGGCTCCGGTGGGACGCCGAGGGGCGGACTCGCCCGGCTTCGGCAGCCGGGGGGCGGTCTGCGGCGGCGGGTACTTGCGCAGCACCCACTGCTGCTGGCCGAGGGTGAAGAGGTTGTTGGTGACCCAGTAGATGACCACACCGATCGGGAAGATCGCGCCGGAGACCAGCAGTGAGGCGGGGATGCCGTAGAGCATCAGCCGCTGGATCATGCGCTGCTGCGGGTCCTCGGCCCAGCCGGTCTTGAGGATCATCTGCCGGCTGGTCAGGTAGGTGGTGGCGATCATGATGGCCACCAGGACGCCGGCCAGGATCTTGACCGACGTGCCGCTGGCGTTCAGCCGGGCCAGCTCCGCCGCGCTGGAGCCGAACTTGCCGGCGATCGGCACGTCGAAGAGCCGGGCGTGGGTGGCGCTCTCGAACTGGTCGATCGTCCAGCCGTACCGGGTCTTGCCCTGGTTGGCCGGGTCCAGCCGGCGGAGGACGTGGAAGAGGCCGATGAAGACCGGAGCCTGCAGGAAGATCGGAAGGCAGCCCATCAGCGGGTTCGCCTTCTCCTTCCGGTAGAGCTCCATCATCTCCTTCTGGAGCGTCTCCCGGTCACCCTTGTGCTTCTCCTGGAGGGCTTTGAGCTGGGGCTGGAGCGCCTGCATCGCCCGCTGCGACTTGATCTGCTTGACGAAGATCGGGAAGAGGATCACCCGCAGGGTGACCACCAGGAAGATGATCGCCAGGATCCAGGACCAGTTGGTGCCTAGGACCGCCCCCGCCGACACTCCGATGGCGTCCCAGGCGGAGTGCCACAGCAGCAGGATCCACGAGATCGCCCAGTAGATCCAGTCGAGACTCAATTCGGGGCTCCAGTCACATCGGCATGGCGGCGTGCGCCCGGCTCCGGCACCGGGTCATATCCACCGGGGTGGAAGGGGTGGCAGCGCAACAGCCGCCGGACCGCCAGGACGGCTCCCCGGAGTGCACCATGCCGCGCGACCGCCTCCAGGGCGTACGCGCTGCAGGACGGGTAGAACCGACAGCGGGCCGGCAGCGCCGGGCTTATCCAACGACGGTACGCGACGATGGCTCCGGCCAGCACTCGGGCACCGAGTGTCATCTCGGACGTACCGTCGGACGACGTCGTCATCGGGACCGCCGGGAGGACTTCCGGGGGGCGAGTGCCGCCGCGATCGCGGCGTCCAGATCGGTGCCGAGCCGCGCGTACGCGGCGTCGGCGGCACCGGGCAGTGCGCGTACCACCAGGGTGGTGCCGGGGGGCAGACCCGGCAACCGGTCGCGGACCAGGTGTCGCAGGCGGCGCCGGACCTTGTTCCGGACCACCGCGCCACCCACCGCCTTGGACACGACGAAGCCGGCCCGGGCGGGCGCGGGCTCGTGTCCCGCACCAGCGCTCCGAACCGGCTCCGATGCCGTCGTGGTCGTCGGGGAAGACGTTGGTGCCGGCGTTCCGGCCGAATCGAGATGGACCACCACGGTTCCTCGACTGGCACGGCGCCCACCCCGGATCGCCGCGGCGAAGTCACTGCTGCGCCGCAGTCGCTGTGCGGCCGCCAGCACGACTGCCTACATCCCCGGACCGGCCTTGCCAGCCGTCAGGCCGACAGGCGGGTGCGACCCTTGCCACGGCGGGCCGAGATGATGGCGCGACCAGCCCGGGTGCGCATGCGCAGCCGGAAGCCGTGGGTCTTCGCGCGCCGGCGGTTGTTCGGCTGGAAGGTGCGCTTGCTCACGTCAGGCTCTCCGTCGTCGTACGCCCCGGTCGTGCGACAGCGGGGTCGTGTGATTGTCTGGCGTCGACCGCCGGGACGGCCGGGTGTCGATGCCGTCCAGGCGTCAGCCACGGCCCGTGCCGGGCCGCGGTCAACAGTCTCCCATCACCCTAGCAGAGGGCGACAGAGCAACCGTTGGAGCCTACGCAGCCCGACAACGGCCGTCAAACGTCATGATCGCAACCGGCTCGGCCGCGCCGCCGGCACGGGGCTCCGGACTGTCGGGCGACAGGCGTGGACGTCGGGACCACCGTCCCGCCAGGCGGGGTTTTTCGCTGATGTCGGCAAGGCCCCGGGGCGCCGACGGTTGAAGGGTTGTGGACAACGCTGTTAGCGTGCCCGATTGCACGTCAGCGTCAGGGGGTGGGGATGCCGCTGACGGGCAAAACCGGACAAGCTCGTCGATCGTTCGACAGATGAACCCGCGTCAACGCAGGTCGGGCCGGGGGCAGCCGACACGGACGCCCGGCCGGGCGACACAATCGGTCGATACACAGGCTGTGGATAACCTGTGGACGGCGCCGGCACCCGCCGAGCGCCGCGTCGTGCCTGTTCGAGCACGTCAGCAAGCCTGGAACGGTCGACCGGGACGGCAACGGCGGCCGGAGACGCAGAGGCGATGGGGGTGGCGCGACG